>NZ_LMHS01000001.1 GCF_001428485.1 Microbacterium sp. Root180
CCGGTGCGCGGTCAGCTGCTGCCCGAAGTCGCCGGGCAGCTGAACACCCTGTTCCACGCGATCCTCAACCCCAAGGGCGATGGCCCAGTGGCGCCGGCGGGCCCGCACTTCGTCGAGACGGTGGCCGCTGATCCGCACGCGCCGGTCGATGAGCAGGCTGATCCGCGCACCCGCACGCAGCGGCAGCACGACGCCTTCGCGACAGTCCTGACGGTCGCCGCGCGCTCGGGCGAAGTTCCCACGATCGGCGGTACCGCGCCCACCCTCGTCGTGTCCGTCACCGAGCAAGACCTGCGGTCAGGAGCAGGGTTTGCCCACCTCGACGGGACCGAAGAGCCAGTGTCGCTCGCCGTCGCACGCCACGTCGCGTGCAGCGGCACGATCCAGCGGGTCACCAGCGACNGCAGGGTTTGCCCACCTCGACGGGACCGAAGAGCCAGTGTCGCTCGCCGTCGCACGCCACGTCGCGTGCAGCGGCACGATCCAGCGGGTCACCAGCGACGCGGCCGGACGCATCCGGGCGATCCACACCCTCGAGCGCGTCTTCGGCCCCCAGCGCAAGGCAATCACCCTCCGAGACGGCGGATGCCTCATCCCCGGCTGTTCGGTGCCCGCCGCGTGGTGCGAGATCCACCACGTCCAAGAACACTCCCGCGGCGGACCGACCCACACCGACAACGGCGTGCTGCTGTGCTGGCACCACCACCGCACACTCGACACCAGCGGCTGGACCATCCGGATGAGAAACGGCATCCCCGAAATCCGCGGCCCGTACTGGTGGGACGCCACCATGCGCTGGCGACCCGTCACCTCATCACCCCTACGCCTACGACAACGACTCACCACACGCCTCGCAGCCGGCGACGGCTGAACATGCACGGGCAGGCAAGCACTCGCCGGCCAGCACGCGTGTTCGCGGCCGAGACGCCGCGTTGCCGTGCGGGTTGCCGGCCGCGTCGGGCACGCGTTGCCGCGCGCGCCGGGGTGCGACGCCCGCGCCCACATCACGCCTCGTGCAGCCACCCGGTGTACGCCTCGGCGAGGTATGTCTGTCCTGCCTCGGACTCGACGACGGAGCGCAGCTCGCCCAGCTGGCGAAGTCGGTCGAAGTCGGATGCGTCGGCCGTGACGTGCAGCATGCTCGTCATCCACCACGAGAAGTGCTGCGCCTTCCAGATGCGCTTCAGCGCCTTCTCGGCGTAGCCGTCGATGAGCCGCTCGTCGTTCTCGAGCAGCAGCGCCCGCAGGGCGCGTTCGAGGAGCACGACATCGGCCACCGCGAGGTTCATGCCCTTCGCGCCGGTCGGCGGCACGGTGTGCGCGGCGTCGCCGACCAGGGCCGCGCGGCCGCGGCGAAGCTCGTGGGCGACGAAGCTGCGGAACCGCAGCACGTCGCGCTGGAAGATCGGCCCTTCGAGCAGGGTGGTGCCGGGAACGCGCGCCTGCAGCGTCTCCCAGATCTGCGCGTCCGACAGGGCATTCGGGTCGGCGTCCGGGTCGCACTGGAAGTACATCCGCTGCACCGAGGGGCTGCGCTGGCTGATCAGCGCGAACCCGTCGGGCGAATTGCTGTAGATCAGTTCGTGCGCGCTGGGCGGCGCTTCACACAGGATCCCGAACCAGGCGAACGGGTACTCGCGGAAGTACCCGCCCACACGCGAGGCTCCCGTGACCGCTTCGCGCACGACGCTGCGCGACCCGTCCGCGCCGACCACGAAGTCGGCCTCGATCCGAAGCTCCTCACCGTCCGCGGTCGTCGCCGTCACGATCGGCCGGTCCGAGTCGATGCCCTCGGCGCGGAGCGCGCTCGTCTCGAACCGGATGTCCTGACCGCCGGCGAGGCGCGCGGCGATGAGGTCCTTCAGCACCTCGTGCTGGGGGTAGAGCCACACCGCGCGACCGGTGAGGCTGGGGAAGTCGATGCGGTGACCCTGGCCGTCGAACCGCAGCTCCACCCCGTCGTGGCGGCTCCCGACGGTGGTCACGCGGTCCGACGCCCCGGATTCGGTGAGCACGCGCACGGTCTCCTGCTCGAGGATGCCCGCCCGGATCGTGGACTCGATCTCGTCCCGGCTGCGCTTGTCGATCACGATCGATTCGATGCCGGATGCCGCGAGCAGGTGGGAGAGCAGCAGCCCGGCGGGTCCCGCGCCGACGATGGCGACTCGAGTGCGGGTGGTGGGCATGAGCGTCTCCTTCGACGGCAGGTCGGATGCTGGAGGCCAGTGTCGCCCGTCGCCCGCGGCACATGCATAAGTTCCCGTTGAACGGGAACTTCCCGTCAGCGCCGGTCGGCGCGGAGCGTCGCCTCCGTGCCGGCCGCGGCAGCGCGCAGCGCGGCGATCGCAGCATCCGGAGCCGTATCACGGGGGAGCACCACCGACAGCGCCGCGATCACCTCGCCGGCATCGCGGATCGGCACGGCCACGCCGGTCGAGACGGCCTCGACGGACCCCGGGGCGATGACCACCCCGGTGCGTCGCACGTCAGTGAGCAGACGTCGGAGGAGCGCGGGGTTCGTGACGGTCTCGGGTGCGAGCGCCCGCAGCGGTCCGGCGAGCACGCGCTCGCGCAGCGCGGCCGGCGCATGGGCGAGGAGAACCAGCCCCGACGAGGAGGCGTGCAGGGGCAGCCGACCGGCGATGCGGGTGATGTTGGCGCCCGCGTCGGGGTGGGAGAGGCGTTCGAGGAAGAGGGCTTCATCCTGTTCGAGCACGGCGAGCTGCGTGTGCTCGCGGATATCGGCCTGCACCTGCTCCATGAACGGCAGTGCGGCCTGGCGCAGCCGCAGCGCGGTCGAGCCGCGCAACGCGAGTTCCCACAGGCGCATGCCCAGGTGCACCCGGCGATCCTGGTCTCTTTCGAGGAGGCCCGCGTCGACGAGCTCCTCCACCATCCGATGCGCCGTCGACGACGGGAGGCCCGCGCGGCGCCCGATCTCGGCCGCAGACTGCATCGAGCGGTCGGCCGTGAACGTCTCGAGCACGCGCACGATGCGCTCGGTCATCGAGTCGCCGGAGGGCGAGTTGGCCATGCGCCAAGGATCGCACGGGTCGCGCCGGCCCGTATGCCCCGGTGTCGTCGGCGGCAGTAGCCTCGGGGCATGCCCTCTCCCGCCCCCGATCCCGCGACGCCCTGGGCTCTGCTGTCGGCACGCGCCACCGCGGACCTGCTCGGAGACGGTCCTGCGCGCTGGTGGCTGTCCGGCGGGGTCGCGCTCGACCACTGGCTCGGCCGGCCCATCCGCGAACGCCCGAATACGGATGCGAGCACGACGGCGGGGCACCTGGGGGCCCTGATCGAAGCCCTCCCCGACAGGTTCAGCGCCTGGGCGCCGGCAGGTGAGGACGCCGTCGTCCCGTGGGCCGATGCCGACATCGAGACCGACCTGCAGCCGATCCGCATCCGCGACGACGAGGCGGACGCCTGGGTTCTCCAGCTGAATGTCGAAGACGGTACGGATGCCGCGTGGCTGTACCGCCGTGATCCTCGCCTGCAGCTGCCGTGGGATCGCGCGGTCCTCGAGATCGAGGGCATCCCGACCGGTGCCCCCGAGGTCCAGCTGACATGGAAGGCACTGCGCCCTCGCCCTCAGGACGACATCGACAAGGATGCGGTGCTCCCCGGCCTCTCCGACGAGGCTCAGGCGTGGTTCGAGCGGGCGATCCTCACCGTCCACCCGCACTCGACGTGGTCGATCCACGTGCGGAGCCCGTTCGCCCCCGCCAAGGCGAGCTGGAACCGCCGGAAGGACTAGGCCACGCGGTACTCGCCGGCGGCGACCGCCTCGAACATCACCGAGCGGAACCATCGCTGCGCGGGCGAGAGGCTCGCCTCCCCGCGCGAGTAGATCGCCACGGGAGTGCTGCGCGCAGGCCACGGGAGCTCGGCGATGCGCAGCCCCGGGAACCAGCCGCAGAAGACGTCCGCGACATGCCGCGGCAGCAGGACGACCAGATCGGTCGCCTCGAGCACGGCGGGCACCGTGGCGTACTCCTCGACCGTCAGCTTCACCTGCGCCATCAGCCCCTGCTCGATCATCGCCTGCAGCGGATAGACATGCCCGCCGCGGGCCGAGACGCGGACGAACCGGCGCCCGGCGAACATCGCCGGATCCGTCGGTGGCAGCGGATGCGCCGCCGACGACAGCGCGACGTATTCGACGCTGCGGATCGGGGTGCGCCAGAGGTGCGGCGACTCCATCAGCGACACGGTGACGGCGAGGTCGATGGTTCCGCGCAGCAGGCCGTCCGCCACCAGGTCGGCGTCGAGCCGCTCGACCTTCAGGTGCAGGTGGGGCGCCGCGCGCGCGAGCGCCGGCATGATCGGCGGGAGGAAGGTCTGCTCGCCGATCGAGGTGAGCGCGAGGGCGAGCTCGCCGTCGAAGGTCGCCGGATCGAACTCGTCCGGGCTGCTCACCGTGGCGTCGATCTGCGCGAGCGCCTCGTGCAGCGGCCCGAACAGGCGGCTCGCACGGGGAGTCGGCACCATCACGTGGCCCTGCCGGTGGAACAGGTCGTCGCCGAAACGCGCGCGCAGCTGCCGGAGCGTGTAGCTCACGGTGGGCTGCGTGACGTGCAGCCGGTCGGCCGTGGCCGTCAGGCTGCGCAGCTCGTAGAGCACGACGAACGTGCGCAGCTGGTTCAGATCAGGAAGCGGCATCCATAGATCCCATCTATGCACAACGGCACTGGAATCTATTGGACCACAGATTCGGCGCGATCTAGAGTCGTGGCGACAGCATCCGCTCCGCAGCGACGAGGACCCGCGCGTTGATCATCGACATCCACGGCCACTACACGACCGCACCGGCACAGCTGGGCGAGTGGCGTGACCTGCAGATCGCGTTCGCGGACGGGGTTGCGGATGCTCCTGATCCCGCGGCGCTGCGCATCAGCGACGATGACATCCGCGCGACCATCGAGGCGAACCAGCTGAAGCTCATGGACGAGCGCGGCAGCGACCTCACGGTCTTCAGCCCCCGTGCGTCCTTCATGGCCCACCACATCGGGGATCTGGCCGTGAGCGAGACGTGGGCGCGCATCTGCAACGACCTCGTCGCTCGCGTCTCGCAGCTCTACCCCGACCGGTTCCTGCCCGGGGCGATGCTGCCGCAGTCGCCGGGCGTCGACCAGAAGACGACCCTCGCGGAACTCGACCGCGCCGTGAACGAGCTCGGCGTCGTCACCGTCAACATCAACCCGGACCCCTCCGGTGGGCTCTGGACGGCACCCGCGCTGACGGACAGGTCGTGGTATCCGATCTACGAGAAGCTCGTCGAGTACGAGCTGCCGGCGATGATCCACGTCAGCACCTCATGCAAGCCGGTGTTCCACACCACCGGCGACCACTATCTGAACGCCGACACGACGGCGTTCATGCAGCTCCTCAAGGGCGACCTGTTCCGGGACTTCCCCGACCTGAAGCTCGTGATCCCGCACGGCGGCGGGGCGGCCCCGTATCACTGGGGACGCTTCCGCGGGCTCGCGATGGCGCTGCGGAAGCCGGAGCTCGAGGAGCACCTGCTGAGCAACGTGTTCTTCGACACCTGCGTGTACCACCAGCCCGGGATCGACCTGCTCACGAGCGTCATCCCGGCCGACAACATCCTGTTCGCCAGCGAGATGATCGGCGCCGTCCGCGACATCGACCCGCGCACCGGTCGCCACTTCGACGACACCAAGCGGTACGTCGACGCGACGCCCCATCTCGACGACGCGCAGCGCGCCGCCGTCTTCGAGGGCAACGCGCGCCGCGTGTACCCCCGCCTGGATCGCGCCCTCGCGGCGCGCGGCCTCTGAGCCCCGGGAGAACCCATGACGCAACGACTGAACAACCTCGGCATCGTCCGGACCCGCATCGAGCGGCCCGATCCCGCCGACGTCGCGCGCCTGTCGCAGTTCGGGGTCGCCACCATTCACGAGGCGATGGGTCGAGTGGGCCTCCTCCGCCCCTACATCCGCCCCGCCTACACCGGAGCCAAGCTGTGCGGTCCGGCCGTCACCGTGCTGCTGCAGCCGGGCGACAACTGGATGTTCCACGTCGCGGCTGAGCAGGTGCGGGACGGCGATGTCATCGTCGCGGGCTGCACGACGGAGAGCGAGGACGGATTCTTCGGCGAGCTCCTCGCGACCTCCCTCACGGCGCGCGGCTGCAAGGGACTCGTGATCGACGGCGGCGTCCGCGACGTCGCCGACCTCGAGAAGATGGACTTCCCCGTCTTCTCGCGCGCCATCAACGCCAAGGGCACCGTCAAGGCCACGCTCGGCTCGGTCAACATCCCCGTCGTCGTCGCCAACGCGGTGGTCAACCCCGGCGACGTGGTCGTCGCCGACGTCGACGGCGTCGTGGTCGTCCCCCGCGAGCTCGTCGGGGCGGTCGCCGAGGCATCCGCTCTCCGCGAAGCGAACGAGGAGTCGAAGCGGCAGAAGTTCCGCGACGGCGTGCTGGGACTCGACCTCTACGGCATGCGCGACCCGCTGGCCGCGGCGGGCCTCGAGTACGTGGAGGACTGACATGACCGGCACCACGACCTCCGTCCACGGCGTCACGAGCGGCGGCTTCGAGAAGTCCCCGGGGTGGCTGGACTGGTACGACGGCCCCAGCGCCCCCACGTTCCGGATGCCTGCCGGCGCCGTCGACGCGCACTGCCACGTCTTCGGCCCCGGCGCCGAGTTCCCCTTCGCTCCCGAGCGCAAGTACACGCCGTGCGATGCGTCCGCCGCGCAGCTCTTCGCCCTCCGCGACCACTTGGGCTTCGACCGCAACGTCATCGTCCAGGCCACGTGCCACGGCGCCGACAACCGCGCGCTCGTCGACGCTCTGCATCGCAGCGACGGCCGCGCCCGCGGCGTGGCCACCGTGCGCCGCGACGTGACCGACGACGAGCTGGCCGAACTGCACGAGGCGGGAGTGCGCGGCGTGCGTTTCAACTTCGTCAAGCGCCTGGTCGATCGCGTGCCCGCCGACTCGCTCGATGCGATCGTCGCGAAGATCGCCCCGCTCGGCTGGCACGTCGTCATCTACTTCGAGGCCGAGGATCTTCCCGAGCTCTACGACTTCTTCTCGGCGATCCCGACCGACGTCGTCGTCGACCACATGGGCCGGCCCGACGTGACGAAGGATCCGGACGGACCCGAGTTCGCCCTGTTCCTCCGATTCCTGCGGGAGAACCCCCACGTCTGGACCAAGGTGTCGTGCCCCGAGCGGTTGAGCGTCACCGGCCCCCGTGCGCTCGACGGCGAGCAGCAGGCGTACGCCGACGTGGTGCCGTTCGCGCGCCGCGTGGTCGAGGAGTTCCCCGACCGCGTGCTGTGGGGCACCGACTGGCCCCACCCCAACCTCAAGGACCACATGCCCGACGATGGGCTGCTGGTCGACTACATCCCGCAGATCGCCCCGACCCCCGAACTGCAGAGCAAGCTGCTGGTCGACAACCCGGCGCGGCTGTACTGGCCAGAAGGAGCATGACATGGCGCTCGACAAGCCCTACCAGGACGTCCCCGGCACGACCATCTTCGATGCCGAGCAGGCCCGCAAGGGCTACCACCTCAACCAGTTCTCGATGTCGCTCATGAAGCCCGAGAACCGCGAGCGGTATCTCGACGACCGCGAGGCGTACCTCGACGAGTGGCCGCTCACCCCGGCCCAGCGTCAGGGCGTTCTCGACCTCGACCTCAATGCCTGCATCCGCGAGGGCGGGAACATCTACTTCCTCAGCAAAATCGGCGCCACCCACGGCCTGAGCTTCCAGCAGATGGCCGGATCAATGACCGGGATGTCGGAGGCCGCCTATCGGGACATGATGGTCGGCGGCGGACGTCGTCCGGAGGGCAACCGGCTGAAGGACCTCGACGGCTGGACGCCGCCGTCGACGGAGAAGTCGGAGGTGATGCGGCCCGACGCGCCGGCGAGGTTCACCTCGGCTCTCTTCACCTCGCATGTGCCCGCCATCGGCGCGGCCATGGACCTCGGCAAGACGGAGGAGCCGTACTGGAAGAAGGTGTTCGACGGGTATCGCTGGACGCGGGAGTGGGCCAAGGAGAACACGCCCGACGTCATCATCCTGGTCTACAACGACCACGCGACCGCGTTCGACTCCAACATCATCCCGACCTTCGTGCTCGGAACCGGCGCGCACTATCCCGTCGCCGACGAGGGCTACGGCCCGCGCCCGGTGCCCGACGTCAAGGGCTATCCCGAACTCGCCGCCCACATCGCGCAGTCGGTCATCCAGGACGACTTCGATCTGACGCTGGTCAACGAGATGGTCGTCGATCACGGGCTCACCGTCCCGCTGTCGCTCGTCTTCGGCGACGTCGAGGAATGGCCGTGCCGCGTCATCCCGCTTCCGGTCAACGTGGTGCAGTACCCCGTGCCCTCCGGTCGCCGCTGCTACGAGCTCGGCCGCGCGATCCGCCGGGCACTCGACAAGTGGGACGGCCCCGAGCTCAACGTGCAGATCTGGGGCACGGGCGGCATGAGCCACCAGCTGCAGGGTCCGCGCGCCGGCCTCATCAACAAGGAGTGGGACAACGCGTTCCTCGACCACCTGATCGCCGACCCGATGGGGCTCACCGAGTGGCCCCACATGGAGTACGTCGATGAGGCAGGATCGGAGGGCATCGAGCTCGTCGACTGGCTGATCGCGCGCGGCGCCATGGACGACCAGTTCGGCGGCGAGGCGCCCTCGGTCGGGCACCGGTTCTATCACGTGCCGGCATCCAACACCGCCGTCGGCCACCTCGTCCTGAGCAACCCGACCGCACCGCGAGCGGTCGGATCCGACACGGCGAGCACGCATCTGGAGGACGTCCGTTCATGAGCAGCGACAAGGTTCGCATCGCCGTCGTCGGCGCCGCCGGCGCCTTCGGGATGAAGCACCTCGACGGCTTGGCGAACATCCCCGATGCCGAGGTGACCGTGGTCAGCGGCACGCGCCCGGAGCCGACGCAGGCGGTGGCCGAGAGGTACGGCGTGCCCCACGCCGTGGTCGGCTTCGATGCGGTGCTCGAGCGCGATGATGTCGACGCGGTCATCCTCGCGACCCCCACGCAGCAGCACGCCGCGCAGACGCAGGCGGTGCTCGCGGCCGGCAAGCATGTGCAGGTCGAGATCCCGCTCGCTGACTCGCAGGCGGATGCCGAGGCCACCCTGGCCGCGGCGGAGGCGTCGGACCGGGTGGCGATGGTCGGCCACACCCGCCGGTTCAACCCCTCGCACCAGCTCGTCCACCACCGGATCCTCGCCGGCGAATTCGCCGTGCAGCAGATGGACGTGCAGACGTACTTCTTCCGCCGCACCAACACCAACGCCAAGGGCGAGGCGCGGTCGTGGACCGACCACCTGCTCTGGCACCACGCCGCGCACACCGTCGATCTCTTCGCCTACCAGGCGGGCCGGATCGTCCAGGCGAATGCGATTCAGGGACCGATCCACCCCGACCTCGGGATCGCGATGGACATGTCCGTGCAGCTCAAGAGCGAGTCCGGGGCGATCTGCACACTGTCGCTGTCGTTCAACAACGACGGCCCATTCGGCACGTTCTTCCGGTACATCGGCGACACCGAGACGTACCTCGCGCGCTACGACGACCTCTACAACGGCCGCGACGAGCAGATCGACGTGTCGAAGGTCGCCGTCAGCATGAACGGCATCGAGCTGCAGGACCGGGAGTTCGTCGCCGCGATCCGCGAAGGACGCGAACCGAACTCCTCGCTCCGCCAGGTCATCGACTGCTACCGGGTCCTCGGTGCACTGGAGGAGCAGCTCGCGTGATCCTTCCCCGGATCGGCCTCGGCTGCATGGCGCTGAGTCATGCGTACGGGGTGTCCCCGTCGGCGGACGACGGCGTGGCGCTCATCCGCGCGGCGCTCGACCACGGCGTCACGCTCCTCGACACCGCGACGCTTTACGGCGACGGCCGCAACGAGGAGCTCGTCGGCCGTGCCATCGCCGACCGCCGCGACGAAGTCGTGCTGGCGAGCAAGGGCGGCATGGCCCTGGTGGACGGCGTCAAGACGATCGACGGGCGCCCCGAGACGCTGCGCGCGCAGGTGGACGCCTCGCTCGCTCGCCTCGAGGTGGAGCACATCGACCTCTACTACCTGCACCGCTGGGACAAGCAGGTGCCCATCGGCGAGAGCGTGGGTGCGCTGGCGGAGATGGTGGATGCGGGCAAGATCGGCCACATCGGGCTGTCAGAGGTCTCGGTGGAACGGCTGCTCGAGGCGCAGGCCGTCGCCCCCGTCGCCGCCGTGCAGAACGAGTACTCGCTGTGGAGTCGCAACCCGGAGTGGGGGATGCTCGAGGCCACGCGACGATCCGGGGTCGCGCTGGTGGCCTTCTCTCCCGTCGCGCGAGGGTTCCTCGCCGATGCCGTGCACGATCCCGACGATCTGGCGCCGAAGGACATCCGGCGCGCGATGCCGCGATTCCACGCGGAGCACTGGCCCGTGAATGCGGCGCTCCTCCCCGCCTGGCGGGCGCTCGCCGCACAGGCGGACTGCACGCCGGCCCAGCTCGCGCTCGCGTGGCTGCTCTCGCGGGGCGACCACGTCGTCCCGATCCCCGGATCCACGCAGGTGCCTCACGTGCGCGACAACCTCGCCGCCGTCGACCTCGTCGTCGACCCCGCGATCCTGACGCGCGCGGGGGAGCTGATCGACACCGGCACGGTCTCGGGAGCCCGCTACAACGCGGCCCAGTCCGCCGAGGTGGACGCCGAGTCCGTCGAGGCGGCATGAGAGCCATCTCGTCGATGGCGACGAGGTCGGTGCTCGCCGATCTCGCCCGTGCGGCAGCGCTCGCCGGGCTCCCGACGCTGCAGATCGAGTCCGTCGGTGGGGTGGATGCCGCGCACCGCGTCGCCGGAGGCGAGGCGTTCGACCTCGTCTTCCTCGCCGAACCGGCGCTGCGCGGCCTGGCGGACGCGGGTCATGTCGACGCCGCGACACTCGTTCCGCTCTTCGTGTCGCAGGTCGCGGTCGCCGTTCCCTCCCGCGCGCCCGACGAGGCCGCTGCGCCACAGGGCTCCGCGTTCCGCGATGCCCGCGAGGTGCGGGCGGCCCTCCGCGCCGCGCGACGCATCGGCTACTCGACGGGTCCGAGCGGCACCGCGCTCATCGACATGATCGCCCGGTGGGGGCTGACCGACGAGCTCGGCGATCGCCTCGTGCAAGCGCGGCCCGGTGTCCCGGTGGCACGGCTGCTGGCCGAAGACGAGGTCGATCTCGGACTGCAGCAGCTGAGCGAACTGATCGGGGCGCCCGGCATCCGCATCCTCGGAACCCTGCCCGCCGACTGCGCGATCGAGACGGTCTTCGCCGGCGCGGTCGCCTCGGTGTCGAACGTGGCCGCGGCAGGGCGCGAGCTGCTCGACTTCCTTCGGTCGCCCGGCGCCGCGCCTGTCATCACCGGCCACAGCTTCAGCGTGCCGACATCCACGGCGGCGCGATCGTCAGCGGGCATCCTTCGGCGCGAGCGATGAACCCGTGACGGCCCTCGCGCGGCCGGTCGATCACGCCGGCAGACGTGCGCGATGGTCGCTGGCTGCGAGGGGCGCACTCGGCCCAGGGCGCCTGAGGGCCCGGTAGCCTGGCGGGATCAGCAGGAAAGGGATGCGCCATGTCCGGTGACGACGACGTCGATCTGCTGATCGACTCGTGGTCGGATCGCCTCGAGAGCGTGGACCTGACCCCGCTCGATGTGATGTCGCGGCTTCGACGCGCAGCGCTCGCCCTCGCCGAAGTGCGCCACGACGTCTTCAAGGAGGCCGGTCTCGGCGACGGCGAGTTCGAGGTTCTCGCCGCCCTGCGTCGCATCGACCCGCACGGCGTCGGCCCGACCCGGCTGCTCGCACTCGTGACGTGCGACATCACGACGCTCAAGCGGCGCATCGCCCGGCTCCTCGGCCGGGGGCTGGTCAACCGCGAGAGCGCATCGGACGGCGCGCGCGGCACGCTCATCACGCTCACCCCGACCGGCAGGGCCCGCGTCGACTCCACCATGGCCAGTCTCATCGCGCGGGAGCGGGAGATGCTCGCTCCGCTCTCCTCGGACGACATGGCCGGCCTCGAGCGCGGACTCCGGCAGCTCCTCGACGGTGCCGAGCAGTCGAAGAAGCGGCGCTCAGCGTTGGAGCGCTGACCGGGCGCGTCCGCCCCGTCACTCGAAGGTGTCGGTCCAGGACGCGATGTCGACGCCGTGGTTGTCGGGGGACGCGAGCGACCACCACGCGGGGGCGTGCGAATCGTCGACGAGCCGTCCGCCGGCGGCGAGCGCGGCGTCCACTCGCGCCTGTGCCTGGTCGGCGGGCACGAAGACGTCGAAGTGGGTGCGCCCTCTCGCCGGGGTGTCGCCCGTGATCGGGTTGAAGGCGAGCTGCGGCCCGCAGCGGAGCGGGTCGACGGCATCGGTATCGCCCAGCGGCTCGTAGCCCAGAGCCGCGGTGAAGAACGGCCTCACGTCGGCCTGCGAGTGCTGGGCCACATAGATGCCGACCGTCTGTGCACGGGCGGGGTCGGCGTGCAGCCCGAGGTCGGCGGCGAGGCTTGACACCGCCGCGGCGAATCCGGTCGACGCGCCCGGGATGCCGTCGGAGTCTCGGTACGGCACTCGCACCAGCACCGCCTCGGGGCGGACGTCGATGTCGGGCAGCACCCCGAATCGTTCGGCGGCCGTGACGATCGGGGCGACGAGGCTCGCCGCGTGCGCCAGCGAGGTCGCAAGGAAGACGGCCTGCGGGCCGGTGCCCGTCACCCGCCAGTCGGTGACGCCGGCTGCGCGATGGAACTCCGCCGGGGAGATCGTCTCCGGCTGGCTTGTCGTCTCGCTCATCGACACACTTCTCTCTTCTCAGAATCTCGGCTGCCGCGGCGTCACTGCAGGCAGAACTCGTTGCCTTCGGGATCGCGCAGCTGGTAGTACATCTCGGGCCACGGGCCCCAGCGCTGGTCGACGAGCCGCACGACCTCGGCGCCGAGGGCCACGAGGCGATCCTTCTCGTCCTCGAGCTCCTGGCGGGTCGGCGCGTGCCCGGGCGTCGCCTGGATGTCGAGGTGGAGGCGGTTGCGCTCGGCCTTGGCCGAGTCGGCGTGGTGGAAGAAGAGGCGCGGGCCCGACTCGCCCTCGGCGGGTTCGGCCAGAGCGCGCTTGTCGAGATCGGACTCGTTCAGCCCGGCGCTCAGGAGCTGGGTCTTCGTCGGCTCGTCCCAGTCCGAGAGGGGGTAGCGGAACACGCCCGCCCAGAACTCGGCGAGCCGGCGCGGGTCGTTCGCATAGAACGTGATGTTGCCGAGCTTCGATGCCATGACGGCCTCCTCGCGTGGGTCGGCGTGGTGGCGACGCTACCCCACGGCTCGGACACCGTTCGCATACGCTCCCGCAACATCGCTCCGTGTGAGATCGGCGCATGACCGACATCAGCACGACGCGCGGGCGCGGCATCCGCCTGCTCCTCGCCGGAGCGATCGCCGCCATCGTCACACTGCTCACGCTCGCGCCGCCCTCGATCGCCGCTCCGCTGCGCGGCCTCTTCGTGCGATCGCTGGTCGAGGTGGGGCATCCGCTCCTCGTCGCCCTGCCGTTCGGCGACATCGACGACGCGCTGAACCTGCTGCTGTTCGTGCCGCTCGGTGCGACGCTCGCACTCCTCCTCCCGCGCAGGCTCTGGCCTGTCGCGATCCTCGCCGCGCTCGCACTGTCGGTCGCGGTCGAGTTCGCGCAGCGCTCGATCCCCGGACGTGTCCCCGACGGCGACGACGTGCTCTGGAACACCGTCGGCGCGGCCGTCGGCGTGCTCGCAGTGGCGATCCCGCGGCTCCTGGCTGCCGCCGCCCGGCGTCAGCGCGGAAGCGTCACCCGCACGTGAAGACCGCCGTCCGGCGGTGCGGTCACGGCGAGCTCGCCGCGGTGGGCGCGCACGATGGATGCGACGATCGCGAGCCCGAGTCCCGACCCGTCGCCGGGACCCCGCGTGCGGCCGGCCCCGCGGACGAACGGCTCCGTGAGCGTCGCGACGACCGCCGGATCCAGCACCGGTCCGCCGTTCTCGACGACCAGCTCGGCGCGCGCTCCGGCCGTCACGCCGACACGCGCCCACCCGCCGTCGGCGTTGTGCACCACGGCATTGCGCACGAGGTTCGCAACGAGCCGTTCCAGCAGCGCCCGGTCGCCGGTGGCGGATGCCGGCTCCAGGGCGGTCGTGAGGTGGATGCCGCGGGCCGAGGCATCCGCTCGCTCCTCCTCGACCGCCTCGGCCGCGATCGCCGCGACGTCGACGGGGGAGCTGTCGAGAGTGCCGCCCCGCGCCACGCGGGCGAGCGCCAGGAGGGCCTCGGTGGTCGCGATGGCCCGCTCGTTCGTGGCGCCGATGCGGCGGAGCACCTCGTCGACGTCACGCCCCTCGGGGTCGGCCTGGGCCACCTCGACCACGGTGCGGATGATCGCGTGGGGCGTGCGCAGCTCGTGCGAGGCGTTCGCGGCGAAGCGTCGCTCCTCCTCGACCGTGTGCTCCACGCGGTCGAGCATCGCGTCGAGCGTGTCGGCGAGGTCGGTGAGCTCATCGCCCGCCCCCGGCAGGTCGACGCGATGGTCCAGCCGTCCGTCGCGCACGCGTCGCGCGGCGTCCGTGATGCGATCGAGCGGCCGCAGCACCACTCCGGCGAGCAGCCAGCCGCCGACGAGGCCGATGACCAGCAGCAGCGCCAGCGCCCACCACGCGTAGCGGACGAAGACCTCGAGCAGGTTGGCGCGGTTGGGCGCCCAGCCGCCGCCGTCGACGGTGAGGCTCCCGTTGGGAACGAATCGCAGCAGCAGGAATCCGACCGCGAACAGGGCGATCCCGGCGACGACGAGGAAGCCGGCGTAGCTCAGCGCGAGCTTGACCCGCACCGACATTCCGCGGGGACGCTCGATCATGCGCTCATCCGGTAGCCGACGCCCGGCACCGTCTCGATGGCCCACGGCTCGCCGAGACGCTTGCGCAGCGTCGAGATCGTGATGCGCACCGCGTTCGTGAACGGGTCGGCGTTCTCATCCCACGCCCGTTCGAGGAGGTCTTCGGCCGACACGACACCGCCGCCGGCGGCCATCAGCACGTCGAGCACCGCGAACTGCTTGCGCGTGAGGGCGATGTACCGGCCGTCGCGGAACACCTCGCGCCGGAACCGGTCGAGCCGCACGCCCCCGATCTCGACGACGGGCGGCGCGCCCTTCGCCGGGCGGCGGTCGAGCGCGCGCAGGCGCAGCACGAGCTCGCGCAGCGCGAACGGCTTGGTGAGGTAGTCGTCGGCTCCGCTCTCGAACCCGCTCTCCTTGTCGTCGAGCCGGTCGGCGGCGGTGAGCATGAGGATGCGCGGACTCTCGGGCTCCACGGCCAGGCGTCGTGCGATCTCGTCGCCGTTCGGCCCGGGGATGTCGCGGTCGAGCACGACGACGTCGTACGCGTTGACGGCGAGCTGCTCGAGCGCCGTGTCGCCGTCGCCGGCGATGTCGGCGGCGATCGCCTCGAGGCGCAGCCCGTCGCGGATCGCCTCGGCGAGGAAGAGCTCGTCCTCGACGATCAGCACCCGCATGCGCCCCAGCCTAGGCGCGGGCGCATATCGCGGACGTATGCGTATGCGCGTACGGCGTCGCAACACGCGCCCGCGTGGGATGGACCCATGCTCGATCGCCGTCTGCGCCTCCGCCGCCTCGTGTTCCTCTCCCTCGGGGTGGGAGTGGCCGCGTTCCTGGCCGTGCTCGTCGTCGTCGGGGTGCGGGCGACGACGGCTGCGGCATCCGGTCCGTTCCTCCCCAGCGAAGCGGCGGGCCACATCGTCGAAGGGGCGGCGGTGACGCTGGCCGAGGGTGGGCTCCCCGCCATCGCGAAGCTGGATGCGGCGCTGCTCGACGCGATGCGACAGGCGGAGACGGATGCCGCGGCCGACGGCGTCGCGTTCGACGTGACGAGCGGCTGGCGGTCGGCCCGCTATCAGCAGTGGCTTCTCGACGACGCGATCGAGCGCTACGGGAGTGAGGAGCTCGCGCGGCAGTATGTCGCGACCCCCGACGGGTCGCGCCATGTCACGGGCGACGCGATCGACATCGGCTCCCTCGACGCCCAGCTGTGGCTATCGCAGCACGGCTGGCGGTACGGCATCTGCCAGACCTACGCCAATGAACGGTGGCACTTCGAGCTGGCGACCGAGCCGGGCGGCACCTGCCCCGAGATGAAGGCGGATGCCGCCTCCTGACGGCCCGCGTCACGGCCGCGGCGCGCGATGATAGGGCCTGCGGGCCTGGTAATCAATAGGCAATCCGGCTCCGAACGCGCCCGCTAACGTCCTTCTAGCCCTCACCAAGGGCGGACATTGGAGGACATCATGCTCTGGACAATCCTGGGCCTCATTCTCATCGGCCTCATCGCCGGTCTCATCGCTCGTGCCGTCATCCCCGGCAAGCAGAGCATGGGGATCCTGCTCACCATCGTGCTCGGCATCGTCGGCTCGTTCGTCGGCGGCTTCCTCGGCTACCTGCTGTTCGGCGCCGACCCGAACGGCGGATTCCTGCAGGCGGCCGGCATCATCGGCTCCATCCTGGGTGCGATCATCGTGCTCGGCATCTACGTGATGGTCACGCGTCGCCGCAGCGTCACGCGCAGCTGACGACCCTCTTCTCGCGCCCGCCGCCCCTCACCGGGTGGCGGGCGTGAGTGCGTGTCCGGGCGGCGGTTCTGCGGAGATCGGCCGTTCTCAGGACGAAACCGGGCGGATGCCTCCGCAGATGCGTCGATCTCCGGAGAAGTGGCGGCGGCCGGGCATCAGGCGAGGCGGCGCGCCAGTTCCGCGCCTGCGGCGAACAGCCAGCGCGCCGGGTCGGAGAGGGAGGCCTCGCCGGACCCGGCGAGTTCGGTGAGCGAGACCGCATCGGCGAAGTCCGACACGTCGGCGTCCGCGGCGATCCTTCCGGCGACCAGTGCGACGGGCACGCCGGCAGCCCGGGCCAGGGCCCGGACGAGGTCGGGGGCCTTGCCCGCCGCGGACTGCCCGTCGAACGAGCCCTCGCCGGCGACGACGACGGATGCCGCCCCGACGGCCGCAGGCAGCCCGATGAGTTCTGCTACCGCGTCGGCACCGGGGACGAGCCTCGCGCCCCACGCGATAAGCCCGAACCCGGTACCGCCCGCCGCGCCCGCGCCGGGAGTGCCGGGATCGACGTCGACGAGGGCGGCGAGCCGGCCCAGCCCCGCGTCCAGGAGCGCGATCTCGTCCGGTCCCGCACCCTTCTGCGGACCGAAGACGGCCGCGGCGCCGAGGTCGCCCCGCAGCGGATTCGTCACATCGGTCAGCACGGTCACCCCGCCCGCCGGGAGAGCCGGCAGGCCGGTCAGGTCGGCCGACGAGAGCGAGCCCAGACCGCGTCCGCCCGGCGGAATCGGGCGGGATGCGGCATCCGTGAACCGCGCGCCCAGGGCCGACAGCATGCCGGTTCCCCCGTCCGTCGAGGCGCTGCTGCCGATGCCGAGCACGAGGCGCGAGACGCCGTGCGCGAGTGCCGCGGCGATCGCCTCGCCGAACCCGCGCGTGTCGGCGTCGAGCGGACGCAGGCGCGACGGGGAGCCCAGCAGCTCGATGCCCGACGTCGAGGCGAGCTCGACCACGGCGGTCCCGTCCGGTGCGTCCGAGGCGGGGGGAAGGAGGAGCCAGGATGCCGCGATCCGGTCCCCTTCGGGCCCGGTGACCGTGACGGGAACGCGCTCGGCGCCCGGCACTGCCGCGGCGAACGCGTCGAGCGTGCCCTCGCCGCCGTCCGCCATCGGGAGGAGTGTGATCTCGCGGTGCGGATCGACCGAGATCCAGCCGTCGCGCAGCGCCGCGACGGCATCGGCAGCACCGATCGAGCTCTTGAAGGAGTCCAGTGCGAGGACGACGGCGTCCATGTCAGCGGCTCAGAGCGGTATCGACGGCGGCTGCCGAGTACTCGCGGTCCACGACGAGCGCGCGCCTCGAGGCATCCGGGGGAAGGGATCCGTGCGCACCGCACTGACAGACCATGTCGTTGTCCCCCCGCGATCTCACGCGGCCGCCGTCACCGGCCCCGCTGCCGGCTCCACGATAGACCAGACCGTCGATCACGATGCCGGTTCCGAAATCCGACGAAACCGTGATGGCGCAGAGCGAGCGCCCACGGATGCGCCACACGCTGCGCCCCTGACGCCCGAGCGCTCTCGCCCGCGATCATCCGTCCCGCCGTCATGATTCGCGCCGCCGAGGACTCATAGAAGTGGACACCGGCTACGGGATGCCGGTGTCTTTGGAAGGCGAGGTCGAATCCGGGGGGATGCGCCTCGCTGCTCGGGGGGCACGGGAGTCGCGCATGGCGAGCGCGCCTCCCGAGCACCCTACGCTGGAGGAATGGCGCTCGGGGCGACGATCCACACCTTCACGGTGCAGCTGGCCGATGTCGATCGCGGCGTCTACGACGAGCTGCCGCTGCGGGTGGCGCGGCATCCGTCCGAGACCGCCGCCTTCATGTTCACGCGGGTCCTCGCCTACTGCCTCGAGTACGAAGAGGGCATCGTGTTCACCGAAGGCGTCTCGGCGAGCGACGAGCCGGCGGTCCTCGTCCGCGACCTCACCGGTCGTGTCACGGCGTGGATCGAGGTGGGCGCACCCGACGCCGAGCGCCTGCACTACGGCAGCAAGCTCGCCGACCGCACGGTCGTCTACACGCACCGCGATCCCGCCAAGGTGATGGCGCCGTGGGCCGGCAAGCGCATCCACGACGCCGAAGCGATCCGGCTGTTCTCGTTCGACCCCGGGTTCATCGATGCCGCGGTCGCGGTCATCGACCGGCGCAACACGATGACGCTGTCGGTCACGGAGCGCGAGCTCTACCTCGACCTCAACGGCACCACCCTCAACAGCGCCGTGCACGAGCACCGGATCGACTGACCCCGGCGAGGCATACCTTCGGGTTCGGTCGGGTTTGGGGCGCGATCCGTCCCTTGGGGCGCGACAGGTGCGCCCCAACGGACGGGATGCGCCCCAAACCCGGGAGGCATGGCGGCCAGACCCCGGCTAGGCCCGCTTCGGGTTCGGGGCACGATCCGTCCCTTGGGGCGTGAGAGGTGCGCCCCAACGGACGGGATGCGCCCCAAACCCGGGAGGCATGGCGCCAGACCCCGGCTAGGCCCGCTTCGGGTTCGGGGCGCGATCCGTCCCTTGGGGCGCGAGAGGTGCGCCCCAACGGACGGGATGCGCCCCAAACCCGGGAGGATGGCCGGGCTACCCGACCCGGGCTACGCGCACCGGGCTACGCCCGGCCGGGCTACGCCCGCCCCGGGCTACGCGCGGCGGGCGCGGGGCGGCGTGCTGGCGTCGAGGATCGCCCTCAGGCGCGCGGCCTCCTCGGCCGGCATCCCGTACCCGTGCTCGGGCTGCGGGTAGGCGCGTGAGCGCACCTCGTCGGCGTACGCCGTGACGCCGGCGAGCATCTCGGACCGCACGTCGGCGTAGCGCTTGACGAACCGGGCGGCGTGGCCGTCGTAGATGCCGAGCAGGTCGTGGAACACGAGCACCTGACCGTCGGCGGCGGGCCCCGCGCCGATGCCGATCACCGGCACCGCCAGACGCGGCATGATGGCCTCGGTCACGGCGGACGGGATGGCCTCGAACACGATGGCGAAGCAGCCGGCATCCTGCAGCGCGACCGCGCTCTCGCAGAGCGCGACCGCCTCCTCGGCGGTGCGCCCCTGTGCGCGGTAGCCGCCGATGGTCGCCGCGGTCTGCGGCGTCAGCCCGACGTGACCCATGACCGGGATGCCGGCTCCCACGATCGCGCGGGCGCGGTCGACCGACGACCCGCCGCGCTCGATCTTCACGGCGTCGCAGCCCGTGGTCTTGACGAAGCGCTGCGCCGTCGCGACGGCCTGCTCGTCGGAGCCCTCGTACGAGCCGAACGGAAGATCGGCGACCAGGAGCGGCGTCGAGAGGCCGCGGCGCACGGCCGCAGTGAGCATGATCATCTCGTCGACCGTGACCGGGACGGTGCTCTCGTGCCCGAGGACGGTCATCGCGGCGGAATCGCCGACGAGCACCACATCGACGCCGGCTGCTTCGGCGATCTGAGCGCTCGGGTAGTCGTACGCGGTGACCATCACGATGGGATCGCGATTCGCCTTGAGTGCGGCGAGGGCGCCGAACGTCACGCGCGGGCGCGACCCCGGCGCGGCGGGGGTCAGCGGTCCTGTGCTCATGGGGCAGCCTCCAGGATGCGGTTGTCGATCAGTCTCGCAGGTCCGACGCGTGCCGCGACAGCGAGGAGCGTCGGGCCGCTCACCCGCGCGACCTCGCTGAGGTCGTCGGGGGAGCGCAGTTCGAGGTACTCGGGCTCGATCGCGGCTGCGGAGAGCACAGCGGATGCCGCGGCGAGGACGGCCGCGGCATCCGTCCGTCCCTCCGTCACGGCCTGCTGGGCAGCCTCGAGCGCGCGGCCCAGCGCCGTCGCCCGCTCGCGGGACTCCGGGTCGAGGTAGACGTTGCGCGAGCTCATGGCCAGGCCGTCGGCTTCGCGCACGGTCGGGCAGGCCACCACGGTGACGGGCATGTCGAGATCGCGCACGAGGCGGCGGATCACGAGCACCTGCTGGGCGTCCTTCTGCCCGAAGTAGGCGTCGTCGGGCGCGACCATCTGGAAGAGCTTCGTGACGACGGTGGCCACGCCGTCGAAGTGACCGGCTCCGCGCGCGGCGCCGTCGAGCACGTCGGTGAGCCCCGATACGTGGATGCTGGTCGCGAACCCGTGCGGATACACCTCGGCGACCGACGGAGCGAAGATCACGTCCACGCCCGCCTCTTCGGCGAGGCGCGCATCGCGCTCCTCGTCACGCGGATACGCGGCGAGGTCCTCATTCGGTCCGAACTGCGTCGGATTGACGAAGAGCGACATCACCACGAGATCGTTCGCCGCCCGCGCGGCGCGGACGAGCGAGAGGTGGCCGTCGTGGAGCGCCCCCATCGTCGGCACGAGGCCGACCGAGCCGCCTCGCGAGCGGGCGGCGCGCACGGCGGCGCGCACGTCGGCGACGGTGCGGACGATCCTCATGCCGGTGACTCCTCGGTGCGCGCCAGCGCGCGGGTGCGGTCGGACAGCTCGTCGAAGAGGGCCAGCAGCTCGGGCGCGTCGGCGGCGACGGCGTCCCGCTGACGGTCGACGGTCTCCTCGTCTCCGCGTGCGATCGGGCCGGTGAGCGCCGCCCGCGGTCCGTGCGCGGCCCAGTTCTCGACGGTCCCGCGCACGAGCGGCACCAGGTGCGCGCGGAAGTCGGCGGGCAGCCCCGACGCCTCGGCCACCCGCTCGGCGGCCGCCTCGAGCGTCACGAGGAAGTTCGAGGCGATGGATGCCGCGGCGTGATATCCGGCCCGCTGCTCGTCCGTCACCTTGAACGGGCGTCCTCCGACGGCCCGGGCGAGCTCTTCGGCCGTACGCAGCGCGTCGGGGGAGACCCCCGCCACCGCGCAGCCGATGCCGGCGAACGCGTCCGCTCCCTCGGCTCCGGCGAACGAGCGCAGCGGATGCAGGCCGAAGTCGACGCCGGATCCTGCCAGCGGCGTCGCACCCGACGTGTGGGCGAGCAGCCGTCCACGTCCGCGCAGGGCCGCGGCGGCGGCGCCGAGCTCACGGTCGGGCACGCAGAGCAGCACGACGTCGGCCTCGGCGACGGTCTCGCCGCGTCCGAACGGTCCGGTGACGTCATACCCGGCGGCGGCGAAGGCGAGGGTGGCGACCCGACCGACGCGACCCGGTCCGACCACGCTGATGCGGGCGACGGTGCGGTGATCCGGGATGCTCATGGTCGTGGTCCGCGGGACGGCTGCGGCACCCGTCGAGTATCCCATCGACGGCGCACGCGGGAAAACTCGTTGCGCCGAGGACATGTCACTCGGCGTGGGTGACGACGGTTGAGCGGTTCTGCCGCCAACGTTGACCCGACGGAAGGAGACGGATGACCGAGCGTCCCATCGATCGGCTGAGCAGGTCGCAGCGGCGCCGCGTGGTCGCGTGGGGCATCCTGCGCGCGTTCATCGCCGCCGTGGTGCTGGTCTTCCTCTACTTCGTGGTCCCGCTCGAGTGGATCGACGACCTCCCGCCGGTGATGGCGATCATCGTCGCCGCCGGTGTGCTCGTGGGAGTGTCGGTGTGGCAGGTGATCGCGATCATCCGCTCCGAGGAACCCGGCCTTCGGGCCATCGAGGCGCTCGCCGTCATCGCCCCCCTCTACCTCCTCGCATTCGCCGCCGTCTACTTCCTGATGGGCCACAACGACCCGTCGAGCTTCACGCAGGAGCTCACCCGTATGGACGCCCTGTACTTCACGGTGACGGTGTTCGCGACGGTGGGGTTCGGCGACATCGCGGCGGTGAGTCAGACCGCCCGGGTGATCGTCACCATCCAGATGGTCCTGAACCTCATCCTGCTCGGCGCGGGTCTGCGTCTGCTCACGATGGCGGTCAAGCACGGCCGGAGCGAGAAGCCCGAGGAGCCCGCCGACGCCTGAGGCCGGCCGCGACGCTCAGCCGGCCGCGAGCGGATAGCGGCGCCGCAGCACGACGCGCTGCAGGAGCGTCCAGACGACCGTCGTCGCGAGGTAGAGCGCCGCGGCCAGTGGGACGAAGAGGGCGACGACCGCCGTCGTGAACTGCAGCGCGCCGACCAGTGCGCCCGCCCTGCCCGCCAGGGGCGAGGCATCCGCTTCGATACCCGCAGGCGGCCGGAAGGTGCGCCGCGTGACTTCCGCGATGACGACGATCACGGCGATCAGCACCGCGAACACCCCGAACGTCGCGACCGTCGCCGTGCCGCCGGCTGCCGCGCCGAACAGGCTCGTCCCCAGCGACACCCCCGCGAGGTGCTCTGCGAGCAGAGCATTCGGGTGGCCTGCGATGGCGGCGAAGGCGAAGAGCGCGTAGACCACGGCGAGCACGGGGGCCTGGGCGAGCATCGGCAGGCATCCGGCGAGGGGTGAGACTCCCTCGTCCGCGTAGAGCTTCATCGTCTCGCGTTGCAGTCGCTCCGGGTCACGGGCGTGGCGCCGCCGCAGCTCGCTCAGCAGCGGGGCGAGGCGGCTGCGGCTCTGCTCGGCCTTGGCCTGCGCGACGCCGGCGGGAATGAGCGCCGCGCGCACGAGCAGGGTCACGAGAATGACGGATGCCGCGGCCGCAGCATCGCCGGCGAGGGGCTGGAGCAGCTCGGCGAGGAGGAGGAGCCCGGAGTAGGCGGCGTCGAGGATCGCCGCGATCGGGGGAAAGGCGTAGATGTCCATGGGAGTCCGTTCGGTCGGTGTCTGGTGGCGGCAGAGGGCCACGAGAGCACCGGGTGCGCCGAACAGCGCCCGCAGGCGGGCGGAGACGGACTCCGGGTCAGGCGGCCGAAGCCGCCGCGCCGGGAGCTCGCGGACGCGAGTGACCCGGGGCATCCGGGTGGCTCTGCGTGAGCCGCACCGAGACGTCGATCGCGCGCAGGGGATGCGGCGACGACCCCGTCGCCGAGACCGGGAGCTCGACCAGGGTCAGCGTGATCGCCAGGACGGCGACGGCCGCGACGGCGGCAGCGGCGAACGCGAGGGCGCTGGGTTCGCGGATCGCGACCCCGGCGAAGACCTCGAGCAGGAGACGCAGCATCACGCCGATCGACTCGGTCATGCCCACCGCCTCTCGTCGGACTGGCCTCACGCTAACACTTCACGCGCGGAGAAGATCACCCCCAGGCGGCGATGCCCGCGGTGCCAGAATCCTGGCATGTCCGCACCTCGCTCCGAGCTCAAGAACACCTCGTACGAGATCTTCATCGGCGTGCTGTCGGTGCTCTCGATCTTCAACCTCGTCCTCGTCTACGCCTTCGTGAAGGATCCCGGGCTGCAGCAGATCCTGAACGTGATGAACGCCCTCTTCAGTGGGATCTTCCTGGGCGACTTCCTCTATCGGATCTTCACCGCCCCGTCGGCGAGCGCGTACTTCTTCCGCCATTTCGGATGGGCGGACCTGCTCGCGAGCCTGCCGTTCCCGCAGGCGAAGATCCTGCGCGTCTTCCGCCTTGTGCGCGTCAGCCGGCTCCTGCGGCAGCTCGGCATCCGCGCGGTGTGGAACACGATCGTGCGAGACCGTGCGAACAGCGCCCTGCTGGTGCTGCTGCTCATGGGCATCCTCGTGCTCGAGTTCGGCAGCCTGGCGATCCTGCGCATCGAGCAGTACGCCCCCGGAGCCAACATCACCTCGGCATCGGATGCCCTCTGGTACGTCATCGTGACGATCTCGACGGTCGGCTACGGCGACCAGTATCCCGTCACCGATCGGGGGCGACTGGTGGGCACGATCGTGATCGTGGTCGGCGTGGGTATCTTCGGCACGTTCACGGGCTACCTCGCCAATCTCTTCCTCGCGCCGCGCAAGGGCGACCGGACACCCGCGCCGGCGGAGGAGTCGACGGATGCCGCAGCGGCGGCGGTTTCGGACGCGCCGGACGCAGCATCCGTCACCGATGCCGCGCCCGTGGCGCCCGAACCGGCGGCGGACACCGCGACCGTCGACGAGCTGCGGGGCCTCCTGGCGGAGTCCGAGGCGAGCCTGGCACGCATGAAGGCGGTGCTCGGCGGCCGTTAGGTTGGCTGGGAGGACTGCCGCAGCCGACCGAAGGGTGACCACCGATGACGAGCGAGACGACCACGTCCGGCTGGGAGCGGTTCTGGGAGAAGGGGGACTGGTGGCGGGCGGTGATCCTCGTCGCCGCGTACTTCGTGCTGTATCAGGCAGCCTCGCTTCTCGTGCTTCCGCTGGTGGGAGGGCTGGAGCCGGGGACGTCGACGTACGTGCTGGTGGTGTTCGCCCTGCCGATCCTCCTCGGGGGCGTGATCCTCGTGGTCTTCGGGCTCTCCGTCGGATGGCTGAAGGCGGTGTTCGGTCCGCAGCCGATCCGCGGCAAGGGCTGGATGTGGATCGCGGTCGCCGTGGTCCTGCTGTTCAACGTGCTCCGCTTCCTCTCGATCGATTACGGGGCGGCCGGATTCGAGTACGTCGCGGTCTGGCTGCTCACGGGCCTGTTCATCGGCTTCGCCGAGGAGGTGCTCACCCGCGGATACGTCGTGAACATGATGCGCAAGGCCGGGCATCGCGAGATCACGGTGGCGCTGGTGTCGGCGGCGCTCTTCGCCGGGCTCCACATCGGCAATCTGCTCGGTGGGCAGTCGCTCTTCGCGACCGCGTTCCAGGTGCTCTACACCTTCGGGTTCGGCATCTGCATGTACCTCGCGCTCCGGGTCACCGGCACGATCATCGCTCCGATCCTGATCCACGCGAGCACCGACCCGTCGATCTTCCTGCAGACGGCGTACCCGGCGGACGGCCCGCTGACGGCGATCGCCGGCCTCGGCAACATCGCCGTGATCATCGCCGGCCTGGTGATGCTGTTCTTCATCCGCGGCCGGGTCGCCCCCGCCCCCTCCCCGCTCTCCTGACCCCGCGCGCGGCGTTCGGAGAGATTCCCGCGTGACGCCGTGTTGCGCCGCATCACGGCGTGTGACGTCTCGTCGCGGTGGATGACGGCCCGCGGTTCCGTGCGCTCACCCAGGACGTGAGCATGGGCGCATGGCCTCCCCGCTCATCTCGCCCCTCGAGCTCTCCCACCTGATCCGCGAGCATCGCCCCGTCCGGCTGCTCGACGTGCGCTGGCGTCTCGACGCGCCCGAAGGGCGCCCGGCGTACCTCGACGGCCACCTCCCGGGCGCGGTGTACGTCGACCTCGACCGCGAGCTCGCCCGGCGCGACGACCCGCGGCAGGGTCGGCATCCGCTTCCTCCGCGCGAGCAGCTGCAGGAGGCCGCCCGCCGGTGGGGAGTGAATTCGGGCGACGTCGTGGTGGCCTACGACGATCTGCACTCGGTTGCGGCCGCCCGCGCATGGTGGGTGCTGACGCGGTCGGGCCTCCCCGACGTGCGCGTGCTCGACGGCGGCCTGCGCGGCTGGCTCACCGAACGGCTGCCGCTCGACACCGGCGACGTTCTTCCCCGTCGCGGCGATGTGGAGCTGCAGGAGATCGAGCACGGGGTCGCCGACATCGACGACGTCGAGGACTGGCCGTGGAAGGGCGTCCTCCTCGATGTGCGCGCGCCGGAGCGCTATCGCGGCGATTCCGAGCCGCTCGACCCCGTGGCCGGTCATATCCCGGGCGCCGTCAACCTGCCGACCACCACGCACCTCGTCGCCGGGCGCTTCCGCTCGCCCGACGAGATCCGCGCCGAGTTCGCCGCGGCAGGAGTCGTGGACGGCGTGGCCGTCGCCGCATACTGCGGCTCCGGCATCGCCGCGTCGCACACCGCCCTCGCCGGCGCGATCGCGGGCATCGATGTGACGGTGTATCCCGGCTCGTGGAGCCAGTGGTCGAACTCGCGCGGCCGCCTCGTCGCCGTCGGCACCACCCCGTCGGCGGAGGTCTCGCGCCTGTGAGCGGGCCGCTGATCGTCGGTGCCATGGTCCGCACCCTCGGCGCATACCCGTCGGGGTGGCGGCATCCGGGTGCCCATTCCGATCCGCACACGGATGCCGAGGTGCTGCGTCGGGTCGCTCGGCTCGGCGAGGACGCCGGGCTCGACTACCTGTTCTTCGGCGACTGGCTCGCGACGGGGCCCGACCTGGAGTACCGCGACCCGTACCTCCTCGCTCGCATCGATCCGCTGAGCGCGGTGCTGTATCTCGCCGGCGTCACCGAACGGATCGGCCTCATCGCCACCGTGAACTCGACGTACGCCGATCCGTACGCGACCGCGCGGGCGACGGCATCCCTCGACCTCCTCACCGGAGGCCGCGCCGGCATCAACCTCGTCACCGGCGCCGAGCCGCGCGCGGCCGCCAACCACGGACGCGACGCGCACGCCGACAACACCGCGCGCTACGACCGCGCCGAGGAGTTCGTGCGCGCCCTGCGGCTCCTCTGGGAATCGTGGGACGAGGACGCCTGGATCGCGGATGCCGCGGCCGGTGTGCTCATCGCCCCCGAGCGACTGCGGGCAGCGGCGTTCGACGGCGAGCACGTGCGGGTCGAGGGGCCGCTGAACGTCGCGCGGCCGCCGCAGGGTCACCTTCCGCTCGTGCACGCGGGAACGTCGCCGCGCTCGCGCGCGCTCGCCGCAGCCGAGGCGGACCTCGCGCTCATCGCCGCGCCGACTCTCGCCTCGGCCGTCGACGCGCGCGCCGAGCTGCGGGGCCTGGCCGAGGCATCCGGACGCGACCCCGACACGCTGAAGGTCATCGTGCCCGTGCTGCCCGTCGTGGCGGAGTCGGATGCTGCCGCCCGCGCGATCGTCGACCGGCTGCTGCTGCTCGTCCCGATCGACGACGGCGGACCGCATCGCGACCGGGTGGCCTTCCCGCCGAACAGGTCGCTCGGATCGTTCCTCGACGCCGCGGGCGTCCCTGGGGACGATCCGGCGCGCAGCGCCGCCGTGGACGACACGGTGCCCTCGGCGACAGCCCGGGCCTTCGCCGACGCCGGGGCGAACACGCTGCGGCTCGTGCAGGACCGCGCCGGTCGCAGGGCGGGCATCGACCTGACATGGCGGCACCTGATCGCGGCGCACGCCGTGCCGGCCGCCTTCGTCGTCGGCGGCCCCGCGGCGATCGCCGATCACTTCGAGCAGTGGCGCGATGCGGCCGCCGCGGACGGCTTCAACGTGCTGTCGGCGTTCCAGCCGGCGCAGTTCGAGGCCTTCACGACGCTCGCGGCGCCGGAGCTGCGACGCCGCGGCCTGCTCGGCCGCAGCGGGGCGTCCCTTCGCGACCGGCTCTCGCTGGGGGCGCCGCGCCTCGCCCACGACCCCGTCGGCGTCGCCTGAGCCTCGCCCCCAGCCCGGCCCCCTTCCGTTTGTGCGGGTGAAGTGCGCTCCACCACTCCGTCGGGCGCACTTTCACCCGCACAAACGGAACGGGCAGGAGGGGTGCAGAGGCGGGCCCTGACGCGGCCGCAGTGTTACGCCCCGTGAAGCGGCGTGACGCCCCGGTGCGGGCGGTGACGGGCGGTGACACACAGCCGAGCGAGGTCCCGGCGAGCGTCCGTAGCGTGGCCACACCGTCCCGCCGCACCAGGCGTCCGACACCCATCCGAGGAGTACTCATGTCCCGTCCCGCAGCACGCGCCCTGGCCGGCGTCGTCGCGGTCGCCGTCGCGGCCTCGCTCACCGCCTGCGCCTCCGGCGCGGCCTCGAGCGACCCGCAGGCCGCCGGCGATCCCGTCACCGGCGGCACGCTCACCTATCTCGAGCACCAGACCTACACGAACCTGTACCCGCCGCAGGCCGGGTTCTATCCCAACGGAGGGCTCGTCAACAACATCGCCGCGCGATTGACGTGGCAGAACCCCGAGACCCTCGAGATCGAGCCGTGGGTGGCCACCGAGTGGACGGTGAACGAGGACGCGACCGAGTACACGTTCGAACTCCGTGACGGCGTCACATTCTCCGACGGCACGCCGCTGGATGCGGAGGCCGTGGCGAAGAACTTCGACACCTACGGTCTCGGCAACGCCGACCTCGGGCTGACGGTCTCGGAGGCGATCAACAACTACGCCTCGAGCGAGGTCGTCGATGACGACACGGTGACGTTCCGCTTCTCGGCCCCGGCGCCCGGCTTCCTGCAGGCGACGTCGACGATCAACTCCGGCCTGCTCTCGCCCGACACGCTCGACTTGACCCTGGAGGAGTTCGGCGCCGGGAACGCGACCGACATCGTCGGCGCCGGGCCGTTCGTCATCACCGACGAGAAGCTCGGCACGGAGCTCACCCTCGCCGCGCGCGAGGACTACGACTGGGCGCCGCCGAGCTTCGACCACCAGGGTCGTGCGTACCTCGACGAGATCCACCTCATCGTGACCCCCGAGGACAGCGTGCGCATCGGCTCGCTGCTCGCCGGTCAGGCGGACTACATCCGCTATGTGCAGGCTTTCGACGAGGAGCGCGTGGCCTCCGCCGGGTTCGACGTGCACGCGCCGCAGACCCGCGGCGTCAACAACGCGCTGAGCCTGCGCTTCACGAATCCGCTGCTCAGCGACATCCGCGTGCGCCAGGCCCTCGTCGCCGCCGTCGATGCGCAGGAGGTCGTCGACACGATCTTCACCGAGAACTACCCCGTGGCGACTTCGGCCCTCAGCTCGTCGGCCGTCGGCTATAAGGACGAGTCCGAGTCCTACACGTACGACCCGGAGAAGGCGGCCACGCTGCTGGACGAGGCGGGCTGGACGGCGGGTGACGACGGCATCCTCGAGAAGGACGGCGAGCGCCTGTCGCTCACGGTCTACGAGGCCGCGCCGCAGCCGCTCTCGAAGCAGACGCTCGAACTGGTCGCGCAGCAGCTCAAGGAGGTCGGTGTCGAGCTCACCGTGAAGGCAGCGGATGCCGGAACCTACGCCGAGGACATCAAGGATCCGCTCAAGACCCCGCTGTACCACTCGATGGTCGGCCGCGCGGACCTCGACGTGATCAAGAGCCAGTACCACACGAAGAACCGCAACACCCTGCTGTCGGACGACGCTGAGCTCGACCGCCTCCTCGAGGTCGTCGCGTCCACGCCGGACCCCGACGAGCGGATCGCGGCTTCGCAGGCGGTGCAGGATTACCTCGCCGAGCAGGCCTACGTCATCCCGCTGTTCGAGGAGCCGCAGGTCTACGGCACCGCCCCCTACGTCCACGGCGTCGAGTTCGAGTCGGTCGCACGGCCGCTCTTCTACGACGTCTGGCTCGACAAGCAGTAGGCGGCGGGAGCCAGAGCATGCGCTACGCGCTGAGACGCGCCGGGCAGGCCGCGATCGTTCTGATCGCGGCCTTCACGGCCACCTTCATCCTTCTGCAGCTGCTGCCGGGCGATGCGATCCTGATCAAGTACGACGACCCGTCGCTCGGGTTGAGCGCCGAGCAGGTCGAGCAGATCCGCACCTCGTACGGGGCCGACTCGTCGTGGTGGGAGCAGTACTGGGCGACCCTCAGCGGGTACGCCCAGGGCGACTTCGGCTACTCGACGCAGTACGGCACGGGTGTGCTCGACCTGATCGGCGAGGCGCTGCCCGCCACGGCGGCGCTGGCCTCGCTCGGGTTCCTCCTCGCAGCCGTCATCGCGGCGGCGATCGCGTTCCTGTCGACGCTCTCGCCGTTCGCCTGGCTGCGCTCGGCCCTGCGGTCGCTGCCGGGGGTGTTCGTCTCGGTGCCGGTGTTCTGGCTCGGCATCCTGCTCATCCAGGTGTTCTCGTTCGGGCTGGGGTGGGTGCCGATCGTCGGCGCCGACCCGGTGGCCGGGCTGATCCTTCCCGTGATCACGCTCGCGGTGCCGATCTCGGCGCCGCTGGCCCAGATCCTCGTGCGCGGCATCGACGACGTGCAGCTGCAGTCGTTCGTGACGGTGGTCCGCGCGAAGGGGGCGTCCCCGTCGTGGGTGCTGTGGCGCTCGGTCGCGCGCAACGCGATCCTCCCGACCCTCACGATCGCGGGCGTGCTGTTCGGCGAGCTCATCGGCGGCGCCGTCGTGACCGAGACGGTGTTCGGCCGCGCGGGAATCGGCCGGGTGACGGAGCAGGCCGTCGCGAACCAGGACATCCCGGTCCTCCAGGGGATCGTCGTGCTCGCGGCGTTCACCTTCGTCGTCGTGAACCTCGTCGTCGACCTGCTCTATCCGGTGCTCGATCCGCGCCTGCGGGAGACCTCGCGCCGCGCCCGGCCAGACGCATCTCGCCCCACCCCCGTGGAGGTTCCCGCATGAGCGCGCAGCTCACAACGGACAGCGCGGATGCCGCAGCCCGTCGCCGTGCGGCGGAGGACGAGGCGTCCGGTACCGTCCTGGATCCCCTCGCCCGCGATGCCGGCGCGCCCGCCCGCCAGCCGGAGCGACGGTCCAGCGCCGCGCGACTGTTCGCGCTCGGGCGCCGTCCCTCATGGACGCTCGTGCTCGCGATCGTCGTGGTCGTGGTGGCCGTGCTGTGGGCGATCGTCCCGTGGCTGTTCGCGACCCAGAACCCGATCGAGGGCGTCCCGGCCGACAAGCTGCTCCCGCCCAGCACGGCGCACTGGTTCGGCACCGACGCGATCGGCCGCGACCTGTACGCGCGCGTCGTCTACGGGGCGATCCACTCGCTGTCGGGAGCGCTCATCGCCGTCACGGTGGGACTCGCCGCCGGGACCCTGATCGGCGTCGTCGCCGGCTCGGTCGGGGGAGTGCTCGACGACATCCTCATGCGCGTCGTCGACGTGCTGCTTTCGATTCCCGGCCTGCTGCTGTCGCTCTCGATCATCATCCTGCTCGGCTTCGGCACCGTGAACGCCGCGATCGCCGTCGGCGTCGGGAGCGTGGCCTCCTTCGCCCGCCTATCGCGCTCCGAGGTCGTGCGGGTGCGGCGGAGCGACTACGTCGAAGCCGCCTTCGGCAGCGGCGGGACGTTCGTCTCGGTGCTCTCGCGCCACGTGCTGCCCAATTCGCTCACGGCCGTCGTCGGGCTCGCCGCGCTGCAGTTCGGCGCCGCGATCCTCGCGATCTCCACCCTCGGCTTCCTCGGCTACGGCGCCCCGCCCCCCACCCCGGAGTGGGGTCTGCTCATCGCCGAGGGCCGCAACTACGTCGCCACCGCCTGGTGGCTGACGACTCTCCCCGGCCTCGTCGTGGTGATCGTGGTGCTCAGCGCCAACCGCATCAGCCAGTCCATCGGAAGGGGCCCGCGATGAGCGTGCTCGGCATCGAAGACCTGCGCGTCTCGTACGCGACCCGCACCGGCCGGAGAGAGGTCGTCCACGGCGTCGGATTCGAGGTGGGCGAGGGCGAAGTCGTCGCGCTGGTGGGCGAGTCCGGATCCGGCAAGTCGACGACGGCCCACGCTCTGCTGGGCCTGCTCCCCGAGGGAGGGCGGGTCGACGGCGGCGCGGTCACGCTCGGCGGCGTCGACATCTCGGGCTGGTCCTCGAAGCGCCTCCAGAGCGTGCGCGGCGTGCAGGTCGGACTGATTCCGCAGGACCCCGCCGCTTCGCTCGACCCGGTGCGACCGATCGGCGTGCAGGTGGGCGAGATCCTGCGCCTGCACCGCCGCTCCGCCGGAGGGGAGCGCGACCGCGCCGCGGTCCGCGCACGCGTGCTCGAGCTGCTCGAGCGCGTCGGTCTCGACGATCCGGCGCTGCGGGCGCGCCAGTACCCGCATGAGCTGTCCGGCGGGATGCGCCAGCGCGTGCTCATCGCGATCGCCATCGCGCTGCGGCCGCGGCTCATCATCGCCGACGAGCCGACGAGCGCGCTCGACGCGACCGTCCAGCGACGCATCCTCGACCTGATCGACGACCTCCGGCGCGAGGAGGGCACGTCGGTGCTGCTCGTCACGCACGACCTCGGCGTCGCCGCCGACCGCGCGCAGCGGATCGTCGTGCTCAAGGACGGCGAGATCGTCGAACAGGGGCCGAGCGACAGCATCCTGTCCGCCCCGTCCGATGCGTACACCCGCCAGCTCCTCGCCGACGCGCCGGCGCTCGCCGCGGAGGGCTTCCGTCGTCCCGCACCGCCGCTGTTCCTGCGGGATGCCGCTGCCGCGGCGGGCGAGAACCCCTATGCGATCCTCGCCGATGGTCTCGTGAAGGAGTTCGCGGTGCGGGGGGCCGAGCCGTTCCGGGCGGTCGACGACGTCTCGTTCCAGGTGCGCCGAGGAACGACCCACGCGCTCGTGGGGGAGTCGGGATCGGGGAAGACCACCACGGCCCGCCTCGTCACCCGATTCCTCCAGCCCGACCGCGGACGCATCGAGCTCGACGGCTCGGACGTCGCCGGCGTGCGCGGCCCCGCGCTGCGGGACCTGCGTCGACGCATCCAGCTCGTGTACCAGAACCCGTTCTCGTCGCTCGACCCGCGGCAGAGCGTGGGGCGCATCGTCGCCGAGCCGCTGCACAACTTCCGCGAGGGCACCCGCGCCTCCCGTAGGGAGCGCGCCGCGGCCCTGCTCGACCGTGTCGCCCTGCCCGCCGACGTCTTCGAGCGCTCACCGCGCGAGCTGTCCGGCGGTCAGCGGCAGCGTGTCGCGATCGCCCGCGCCCTCGCGATCGACCCCGACGTGGTGGTGCTCGACGAGGCGGTGTCCGCCCTCGACGTGACTGTGCAGGCGCGCATCCTCGAGCTGCTCGAGTCGCTCCAGCAGGAACTGGGACTGACGTACCTGTTCATCTCGCACGACCTCGCCGTGGTCCGCCGCCTCAGTCACACGGTGTCGGTGCTCCGGCGCGGACGCGTCGTCGAGGCCGGCACCACCGAGGACATCTTCACCAGCCCCGCCCACGACTACACGCGCGAGCTGCTGGCCGCCGTGCCCGGACGATCGGAGGTCGCGGCATGACCGCACCCACTCTCGCGTTCTTCACGCGCCTTCTCGACGACGCGCCCGCGGCGGAGCGGTACCGGCTCGCCACCGACCAGGTGCGTCACGCCGAGCGCTTCGGCATCCAGCGCGCCTGGGTCGCGCAGCACCACTTCCGCGCCGCCGAGGGAGGGCTTCCGTCGCCCTTCGTCTTCCTCGCCCACGCGGCCGCGGCCACGAGCGAGATCCGGCTGGGGACGGGGGTCGTCACGCTGCCCCTGGAGGATCCGGTGAGGGTCGCCGAGGACGCGGTCGTCGCCGACCTGCTCTCGGGCGGCCGGATCGACCTCGGTCTCGGCAGCGGCGGCACCCCGTCGTCCTTCGTCCCGTTCGGCCTGGACGTGGCCGACAAGGCGGCCGCGTACGACCGCAAGCTCGGCGTCCTGCTCGACGCGCTCGCGGGGCGCGAGATCGGCGGCGGCAACACCCTGTATCCGGATGCCTCGTCCCTCGCCGATCGCCTGTGGCAGGCGACCTTCTCCGTGCCGGGCGGCGCGCGCGCCGGCGTGCACGGTCACGGCCTGCTGCTCTCCCGCACGCAGCCCCGCCCGGCGGACGACCTCACCGCGCCGCTCGCGCGACTGCAGGATCCGATCGTGGACGCGTACCTGGACGCGCTCCCCGCCGGAATCGCGCCGCGCGTGACCGCCTCGCGCACCGTGTTCGTCGCCGACGATCGGGCCGACGCCCTGCGGTTCGCCGAGGTGGGCCTTCGCCGCGCCGCCGAAGGGTTCCGCCGCGCCGGGCAGACGATCCCCGGAGACACCCTCGACGAACTGATCGCGTCGCTCGACACGCACCTCGGCACCCCCGAGCAGGTCGCCGAGTCGCTCGCGGCCGACGCCACCCTCGCCCGTGCCACCGAGGTCGCCTTCCAGGTGCACTCGGTCGATGCCTCCCACGACTTCGTACTGCGGTCGATCGAGCTCTTCGCCGGCGAGGTCGCCCCCGCGCTCGGCTGGTCCACCCGCGATATCTCACCCACCCCCCTCGAAACGGAGAACGCATGACCTCCCCCACCCTTGACACCGTCGACGGCCTCGCCGGCCTTCGCCCCGATGGCGTGGTCGCGCACCTGCGCCGCCGACGCCCGGTGACGCGCGAGCAGCTGCAGGCCAGCTCCGACGCGCTGTTCGCACCCCTCGACGATCGCGAGTTCCCGCTGACCGAGCGGCTGCTCGTGGCCGCATTCGCCACCCGCCTCACCGCCGACGACGCCACCGCCGCGCACTACGCAGCGCGGGCTTCGGCGGCGGATGCCGGGCGTGCGGAGGTCGTCGCGGGCGAAGCATCCGCCTCCGCCACGGCAGGGCCGTTCGGCGCCTACACCGAGGAAGGGCTGCGGGCTGAGAGCACCGATGGCCGGCGCTACGAACCGGGCATCGCCGTCCGCGCGGCGCTCGGTGAGCGGCTCACCGCCGCCATCGCGCACGCGCACCTGCTCACCGCCCGCCCGCGCGAGGCCGGATCCGCCGCCCTCGACCGCCTTCTCAATGCCGGCTGGAGCGTCGACGGCATCGTCACGCTCTCGCAGCTCGTCTCCTTCCTCGCCTTCCAGCAGCGCGTGGCCGCCGGCCTGCGTGTGCTGGAGCAGTCCACCCCCACCCTCGAGGAGGTCCCGGCATGACCGGCACCACGACCGACATCCGCACCTACGTCCACGACGAGCCGCATCCGCACGCGTTCACCCGCGCCGAAGTGGGGTGGGTGCCGTGGCTGGAGCCGTTCCCCGAGGACGAGCTCACCGAGCGTCACTACGACGGGCTCGTCGACCGCCCGCGCGCGTCCAGCGACTACTTCCGGCTGCTCGTGCGCGACCCCGAGATCCTGCGTGCTCGCACGCTCGTCGACAAGGACATCTTCTACAACGTCGGGGAGGGTCTCCCGCGGGCCGAGCGGGAACTGGCGGCGGCTGCGGCATCCCGCGTCAACGGGTGCGTGTTCTGCGCCTCGGTGCATGCGCGGTTCGCCGCGCACTACTCGAAGCGCGCCGACCTCGTCGACCTCCTGCTCGACGAGGGCATCTCGGCCGAGCTCGGCGAGCGGTGGGACGCGATCGTGGCGGCAGCGGCGGCGCTCACCGCGACCCCGATCGCATTCGACACGGTGCACGTCGAGCGGCTGCGCGCGTCCGGGCTCGACGATCTCGAGATCTCGGATGTGATCCACGGGGCGGCGTTCTTCAACTGGGCCAACCGGCTCATGCTGTCGATCGGCCGTCCCGTCGCGCCCGTCGCCGAGACGCCGTGACCGCGGCGGCGCGACCGCTGCAGGTCGTCGGAGTCTCCGGGTCGCTCCACGAGCCGTCCCGCACGACCGCGCTCGTGCGGGCGATCCTCGACGAGGTGGCGGCGCGCGCCGACGCGGAGACCGAGCTGATCGAGGTGGCGGCGCTCGGCCCGTCGTTCGCGGGAGCGCTGCGACGTGACGATGTCGCACCGGCCGTGGAGCAGGCGCTGCAGCGCATCGAATCCGCCGACGTGCTCGTCGTGGCGAGCCCGGTCTACCGCGCCTCGTTCACCGGGCTGTTCAAGCACCTGTTCGACTTCGTCGGCCAGTACGAACTGGTGGGGAAGCCCGTGCTCCTCGCGGCGACGGGCGGCGGCGAGCGTCATGCGCTGATCCTCGAGCATCAGCTGCGCCCGTTGTTCGGGTTCTTCCAGGCGCTCACGCTGCCAGTGGGGGTCTACGGGTCCGACAGCGACTTCGAGGCCTACGAACTGACGTCGGCCGACGTGCGACGCCGCGTCTCCCAGGCGGTGGGAAGGTCGCTTCCGCTCATCGAGCGGTCCGCGCGCCTGCGGCCGTCCGAGTACGTCGCGACGTGGTGACCGGTCGCGCGTCGCGGAGCGGCGATGAGATGAATGCCACCCCCACGGTGAGGAGCCATCGGGCTAGACTCGTCCCGTGTTGACCTGTCGCTGTTGTCGCTGAGTGCCCCGCGCACCCCTTCGCGACCCCGACAGCACCCCCGCGCGTCCGCGCGGCCACACCGAGGACACATCCGTGCGTTACGCCAGAAGCGTGGCCGATCTCGTCGGCAACACCCCCCTCGTCCAGCTCACCCGCGTCACCGAGGGCATCGCCGCCACGGTGCTCGCCAAGGTCGAGTACTTCAACCCGGGCAGCTCCGCCAAGGACCGCATCGCCCGCAACATCATCGATGCCGCGGAGCGCGACGGCCTCCTCCGCCCCGGCGGCACCATCGTCGAGCCGACGAGCGGCAACACCGGTGTCGGCCTCGCGCTCGTCGCCGTCGAACGCGGATACCGCATGATCTTCGTCGTGCCCGACAAGTTCGCCGGCGAGAAGGTGTCGGTGCTCAAGGCCTACGGTGCCGAGGTGGTGATGACCCCCACCGACGTGCCGCCGGACGATCCCCGCTCGTACTACGGCGTCTCCGATCGCCTGGCACGCGAGATCCCCGGTGCGTTCAAGCCAAACCAGTTCGCGAACCAGAACGGACCGCGTGGGCACTACGAGACCACCGGCCCGGAGATCTGGCGCGACACCGAGGGACGCGTGACGCACTTCGTCGCGGGCATCGGCACCGGTGGCACGATCACCGGCACCGGCCGCTACCTGCGCGAGGTCTCGCAGGACGCCGTGCGGGTGATCGGCGTGGACCCCGACGGCTCGATCTACTCGGGCGGACCCGTGCACGGCTACCTCGTCGAGGGCGTGGGCGAGGACTTCTGGCCCGAGACCTACGATCCCGCCGTCGTGAACGCCTACGAGCGGGTCGCGGATGCCGAGTCCTTCGCGATGACCCGGAGGCTCGCCCGCGAGGAGGGACTGTTCGTGGGCGGTTCCAGTGGCATGGCCGCCGTCGGCGCGCTCCGCGTCGCCCGCGACCTTCCCGCCGAAGCCGTGGTGGTCGTGCTGCTGCCCGATCACGGCCGCGGTTACCTCAGCAAGATCTACGACGACGACTGGATGCGCGCGCGCGGATTCGACGTCGACGACGCCCTCGGCACCGCCGACCGATCCGAAGGAAGCCCCGCATGAGCGACCCCACCCAGTTCCCCGGCTTCGAGACCCGCTCGGTGCACGCCGGTCAGCGGTTCGACCCGACGACCGGCGCGGTCATTCCGCCGGTGCACTTCTCGACGACGTATGCCCAGGACGGCATCGGGGGCCTCCGAGAGGGGTACGAGTACGGCCGAAGCGGCAACCCGACGCGCACCGCGCTCGAGACGCAGCTCGCCGCGCTCGAGGGCGGAGCCCATGGACTGTCCTATGCGTCGGGTCTCGCCGCCGAGGACGCGCTCCTGCGCGCCGTGCTCGAGCCCGGCGACGAGGTGCTGCTCGGCAACGACGTCTACGGCGGCACCTACCGCCTCATCGCCCGCGTCCTCGGACCGTGGGGCGTGGGCGTGCGGGTCGTCGACATGCGCGATCTGGATGCCGTCGAAGCGGCCCTGCACGCGCGCCCGGCGCGCATCGTCTGGGTCGAGACGCCCAGCAACCCGCTCCTGCACATCACGGACATCGCCGGTCTCGCGCGGCTCGGTCACGCGGCCGGCGCGCTGGTCGTCGTCGACAACACCTTCGCGACCCCGGCGCTGCAGCAGCCGCTCGCGCTCGGCGCCGACGTCGTCGTGCACTCGACCACGAAGTACCTCGGCGGCCACTCCGACGTCGTCGGCGGCGCGCTCGTGCTCAACGACGACGCGCTCTTCGAGCAGGCGAAGTTCCTGCAGTTCGCCGCCGGCGCCGTGTCGGGGCCGATGGACGCCTGGCTGACCACCCGGGGGATCAAGACGCTGGCCCTGCGGATGCAGCGGCATAGCGAGAACGCGCAGGCCGTGGCGGAGTTCCTCGACCGTCACCCGAAGATCGCGAGGGTGCACTACCCGGGTCTGGCCGGTCACCCCGGGCACGCCCTCGCCGCGCAGCAGATGCGCTCCTTCGGCGGGATCGTCTCGGCAGAGCTCGAGGATGCGGCATCTGCTCGTCGGTTCGCGGAGTCGACGCGTCTCTTCCAGCTCGCGGAGTCGCTGGGCGGCGTGGAGTCGCTGATGAACTACCCCGACGAGATGACGCACGCGTCGGTGCGAGGGACCGAGCTGGCCGTGCCCGAGGAGCTCGTGCGCCTGTCGGTCGGCATCGAGAGCGTCGACGACCTGATCACCGACCTCGACCGCGCGCTCGCAGGTCTCTGACCCCCCGCCCTCCCGGCCCCCGCCCCCCCCGCCCCGCCCCCCGCCCCCGCCCTCCCGCCCCGGCCTCTTCCGTTTGTGCGGGCGAATGCGCGCAGGTGAGCAGCGCCAGGCGTGCCTACGCCCGCACAAACGGAAGGGAAGGGGAGGGGAGGGGAGCGGCGCCGGGTCGTAGTCTCGGAGGATGAGCGGCACCGGAGGCATCACGACGGCGGCGTCCGGGGAGTCGGCGCTCGCCGCCCCGCTGCAGATCGGCTCGGTCGTCGTGCCGAACCGCATCATGCAGACGGCGCACTCGAAGCAGTACTCCGACCGAGTGGAGTCCGATCGGGAGACCGCCTACTTCGTCCGGCGGGCGCTCGGCGGCTGCGGCCTGTTCGTGGCGGGCAACCACTTCGTGCATCCGTCCGGATCGATCCGCGGGTTCCAGGACGCGTTCCGCCCCGAGTCGGTGGCGGCGAGCAGGCGCATGACCGATGCGATCCGGGATGCCGGAGCCCGCGTCTTCGTGCAGCTGAACCATCACGGGGCACAGGCACAGCCCGACCGCCCCGACGGTCCAGGCACGGTGTATGCCCCGTCACGCATACTGTCGCCCTCGACCGCGCACGCCACGCGCGAGATGAGCCGGGACGACATCCGATCGGTCGTCGACGGGTGGGCGGTGTCGGCCGAGCACGCCCGCGACGGCGGCTTCGACGGCGTCGAGATCCACATGGCGCACGGCTACCTGCTGCACCAGTTCCTCTCGCCGCTGTACAACGCGCGCCTCGACGCGTACGGCGGTGACCTCGACGGTCGCACGCGCTTCCCCCGCGAGGTGCTGCGCGCGGTGCGCGACCGTGTGGGCGAGGACTATCCCGTCGGGATCCGGATCGTGGCGAACGAGTTCCACCCCGACGGTCTCGACGGAGCCGCGATGCTCGAGATCATCGCGCGCCTGCGCGACGAAGCGCGGATCGACTTCCTCGACGTGGCGGCCGGCGGCTACCACAACGTGCACTACGTGTTCCCGTCGTCGCCGATGCCGTACGCCTGGCTGCGCGACGAGGTCGCCGCGATCAAGGCGGCCCATCCCGATGTCGCCGTGTTCGGGGTGGGTGCCGCGCGATCCGTCGAGGAGGCCGACGAGGTCGTCGCGTCGGGCATCGCCGACATGGTCGCGCTGACCCGGGCTCAGATCGCCGACCCCGACCTCGGGCGCAAACTGGTCGACGGCACGGCGGCCGTGGGGAGCGGCATCCGTCATTGCATCCGCCTGAACCAGGGATGCCTCGGCCGCGGCAGCCGCGGACTCCCGATGTCGTGCACCGTGAACCCGCTCGCGGGGCGCGAAGAGTCTCGTGGCGAGCGGCCCCGGACGACGGCACCGCAGCGGTGGGTCGTCGTCGGCGGCGGTCCGGCGGGCATGCGCGCCGCCGTCGAGCTCGCCTCGGACGGCCACGACGTCACGCTGCTCGAGCGCGGCGCCGAGCTCGGCGGACAGCTGCGGCTCGCGCGCCGGGTGCCCGGTCGCGAGAGCGTGGGCCTGCTCGTCGACGACCTCGTCCGCGACCTGGAGGCCGCCGGCGTGGACGTGCGGCTCGGCGTCACGGCGTCGGCGGCGGACCTGCGAACGGCCGGTGCCGACGGGATCGTCGTGGCGACCGGGGCGCTCGCCCCTGTGACGACGTCGCTCGCGCTCGGCGGGGCGTACCGCGGCGGGTTCCCGGCCGCCGGGACCGTCGACGCCTTCACGGCCGCGGCCGAGCCCGCTCGCCTGGGCCGCCGGATCGCCGTCGTCGACGCCGACGGCACCGCCTACGCCGCCGGCATCGTGCTCACGCTCCTCGGCGGCGGCGTCGACCAGCTCGAGCTGATCACGCCCTTCGAGACGGTGTTCCCCCACATCGGCGCCGGATACGACCGGCCGCTGCTGCTCGAGCGACTCGGTGCGCACGGCGGATTCCGCCGGCGCACGTCGGTGCTCGTGGACGCCGTCGCCCCCGGCGCGATCGAGCTCGGCGACGTTCTCACGGCCGAGCGCACGCGCATCGACGGGCTCGACGCCGTGGTGGCGATCGAGCCGCGGGCGTCCGTGGTCCTGGACGGACTGGCGGATGCCGCCCCCCGCATCGTCACCATCGGCGACGCCTTCGCGCCGCGCACGATCGACGCCGCGATCTTCGAGGCCGTCGAGCTGGCCTACGACGTCGCCGGTCTGGCCGTGCTGCGCGGCTGACGCGCCCGAGCCGGCCTCGCGGGCCACGCAGCACCGAGTCGCCAAGACACGCCGACCGCTCGTCGCGGCGACGGCGTGTCTTGGCGACTCAAGGGGTCAGTGAGGCGTCAGGCCGCCGACCAGCCCCCGTCGCTCGCGAGCACGACGCCGTTGACGTTCACGCCGTCGTCCGAGAGCAGGAACGTGATGGATGCTGCCAGCGCGTCGGCCTCGACGGGATCGGGCATGACCGCCATCGCCGTCTGGATGCGGTCCGCGCCGAGCGGGGAGCCGAAGCTGGCCTCGATGTTGGTGATCGTCGGGCCGGGCGCGACCGCGTTCACGCGCACGCCGCTCGGGCCGTACATGAACGCGCTCGACTTGGTGAGCCCGACGACCGCATGCTTCGACGCGGTGTACGCGACGCCCGCCGCAGAGCCGCGGAGGGCGGCCTCCGAGGCCGTGTTGACGATCGATCCGCCGCCCTGGGCGAGCATCGTCGGCACGACGGCGCGCATGAGCTTCATGGTGCCGTCGACGTTCACGCGGAAGACGCGCTGCCACACGGCATCCGTCACGTCCGCCACGGGGGTCATGTCGTCCATGATCCCGGCGATGTTCGCCAGGCCGTCGATGGTGTCGCCCGCCGCCTCGACGATGCGCGCCACGCCCGCGTCGTCGGTGATGTCGGCGACCAGCGCGACGATGTCGGAACCGGCGTGATCGGCCGCGAACTCGTCGAGGCGCTCCTGGCTCACGTCGACGGCGACCACGCGTCCACCCTCGCGTGCGATGCGCGACGCGGTCGCGCGCCCGATGCCGGAGCCCGCACCGGTGACGATGACGGTGCGACCCGAGAAGCGGCCCTGGTCGATGCGCTCGGTCCACTCGCGCAGGGCGACGCCCTCGCCGGTGTCGACGTCGGAATCGACGGATGCCGCGGTCCCGGCCGCGGTCCCGCCGCCTTCGGGGAGCTCGCCCGCGGCGACCCGGCGCACGAGGTCGTCGAGCATCTCCTGCGTGAAGGCGCCGCGACTCATCTTGACGAGACGCTTGATGGCGAGGCGGCGGACGGGCTTGAACACGTCCGGAGTCTGCCCGCCCTGGGCGAGCATGTCGGTGAGGATCGCGTTTCCGGCCGGATCGGCCAGCCAGTCTGCGATCGAGGAGTCGCCGGTGAGCGGCTTCGGGTTGCCCATGTTGTCTTCCTTTCGACCGGACAGCAATGTCCGGTATTAGGCTACACCCGTGCCCAGCACCGCATCCCCCCGTGCGAACCGTGGTCCCGCCGCCGCCGCCGAGAACCGTCGAGCCCTCATCGCCGCCGCCCGTGAGGTGTACGCCGACGGGGGCCTCAACGCACCCTTCAGCGCGGTCGCGAAGCGCGCCGGCGTGGGGCAGGGCAGCCTCTACCGCCACTTCCCCGATCGCACCGCGCTCGCCGTCGCCGTCTTCGAGGAGAACGTCCGCGACCTCGAGGCCTACACCTCGCCGCCCGAGCGCACGATCGACGACCTCATGGATCGCGTGGTCGACCAGGCCGTCGTCTCGACCGCGCTCATCGACCTGATCACCGCCGACCTCCACGACGTGCGGGTGCTTCCGCTGGGCGAGCGGTTCGCGGCCGTGGTGTCCCGTCTGGTCGATCGCGAGCGTGCGGCGGGACGCATCGGCGCGCACATCGACGCCGAGGACGTGATGATGGCCGTCGGCATGCTCGCGACCGAGATCGCGCGGGCGGATCCTCCCTCACGGCCCGCTGTCGCCGACCGTGCCCGCGCGCTCTTCCACGCGGCTTTCACACCGCGCTGACCCCGCGTCGTAAGCTCCTCGCATGGGCAGGTTCATCTACGACACCGCGGCGAACGCGGTCGACATCGACGATCGCACGCTGGCGCACCTGCGGATCGTCGTCATGAACAAGCTGCGCCGCGCCGAGCCGTTCATGTTCGACGTCGAGGTCGGCGACGGCAGCGGGCGTCGCAGCTTCTGGATCCACCCTTCCGTGCCGCTCCAATTCCACTTCTTCGGCAGCCGGCTGCCGCGCATCAACCGCACGTGGGTCGAAGAGCTGATGCAGGCAGCGAGCGGCCCCGCCGGCCTGACGATCCTGCCCGAGCCCGCCGAGGAGATCGTCACTGCGCCCGAGTGACCGACCTCAGCGCGAGGGGACGTCCTTGGCGGTGACGTCCTCACCGGCGACGCGGAGGCTCTCGACGTCGAGGCTCTCGACGTCGAGGCTCTCGACCTCGACGGTGCCGAGTGCGACATCCGCCCCGCTCTCCGCGCCCGCGACGGGCTCGGGTCCCGTATCGAAGTGCTCGGCGACGAGCGAGATCCCGCCCGAGGAGTTCGCCGAGTTGGCGAGATCCTCGATCCACTCCCTGCTGAGGCTCACCGGCTCGGGATCGTCGAAGACGAATCGCAGCGGGATCGAAGGGTGCAGCCAGATCGTGGTGCGACCCTGGGGCTGGTCGTCCGGATGGCGCCATGACAGCGTGAAGCTCTCGTCGCGACGCAGCTTCGTCGCGACGACGACCTTGAGGTGCGCGAGTGCGCGGTCCTCGATATGGATCGGGGTCGCCGACCCTCCGTAGTAGATGGTCCCCACGCAGGAATTCTAATCCTGCGCGGCGCCATCCGAGTCGTCCGGGGCGAGAAGACGCGCCAGCAGATCGAGCGCACCGGACTGCGGCACCGAATCGTCGAGCATCCACTGCGCCTGCAGCCCGTCGGAGGCGGCGATGACGAGCGAGGCGACCGCCTCGGGATCGACGTCCGTGCGGAGGCGTCCCGCCGCCTGATTGCGTTCGACGCGCTGCACGAGGTCGGCCCGTACGCGCGCGAAGCGCTCGGTCGCGAACTCCGTCGCGTCGGGGTGCCCGCTCTCCAGGGCGGCGGCCACGAGCGTCGAGTACAGCTGCACCAGTCCGGGCACGGAGTGGTTCCGCTGAGCCGACGCGGTCATGATCTCCACCGGCGACGCGTCGGCGGCGTGCGGTCGCGCCGCGGCGTTCTGCCGCTCGGCCTCGCGGTACACCTCGACGAGCAGCTGCTCCCGGGAGGTGAAGTAGTGGGTCAGCGCCGCATGCGAGACGCCGAGCTCCTGCGCGATCGCGCGCAGGCTCGTTCCCTCCGACCCGCGCCGCGCGAAGACGTCGATGGCGAGGTCGAGGATCTGCTGGCGCCGGGCGAGTCCCTTCGCGTACGGCCCGCGCGTGCGGGGCGCGGCGTCGTCCGGTGCGGGGTCTGCGGGCATGCAGGCATCCTATGCGATTGAAAACCTCCGCGTGGAGGTTTTCTGGTAACGTGCTGACGAGCGCTCGGCAGCGGGCGCGCGTCATCGTCGACCGCCGAGGAGAGGTTCCCCCATGCCGGCACTCACATCCGTCCAGCTGTTCACGGTCAAGGACGCCCTCGAGGCGGATCTCGACGGCACCCTCGCGGAGGTCGCCCGCCGCGGCTTCACCGCCGTCGAGCCGTACGACTTCGTCCGCCGTGCCGAGCCCCTCGCAGCGGCGCTCGCCGCGCACGGCCTCGTCGCGCCGACCGGCCACGCCTTCCTCGCCTCGGAGTCGTTCGTCAACCCCGACGGCAGCGGGACGAAGATCCCGGTGCCCAGCCCCGACGAGGTGTTCGACGCGGCCGAGACTCTCGGCATGGGCACCGTGATCGACCCCTATACGGAACCTGCCCGCTGGGAGACGCGCGCGCAGATCGAGGAGACCGCTCGCCTGCTCAACGCCGCCGCCGAGATCGCCGCGACGCGCGGCCTGCGCGTCGGCTACCACAATCACGCCCATGAGCTCGAGGCGCAGATCGACGGGCAGACCGGGCTCGAGCTGCTCGCCGAGCTTCTCGACCCGCGCGTCGTGCTCGAGGTCGACCTCTACTGGGCGGCCCGTGCGGGCGCGGACCCGGCCGAGCTGCTGGCGAAGCTCGGCGACCGCGTGGTCGCGGTGCACGTGAAGGACGGCACGCTCGATCCCGAGGCCGTGAATGCGTACCCGCCGGCCGATCAGGTGCCCGCCGGAACAGGCGTCGTTCCCCTCGCGGAGGCGCTGGACGCGGCATCCGCTCTCGAATTCGCGATCGTGGAGTTCGACGCCTACTCGGGCGACCTCTTCGAGGGCATCGAGCAGAGCCGCGTCTTCCTCGACGAGCGGGCGGCCCGCTGATGAGCGCTCCCGTCGGCGTCGGCATCATCGGCGCAGGGAACATCAGCGATCAGTACCTCACGAGCCTCACGAGCTTCCCCGACGTGACCGTGATCGCGATCGCCGACCTCGTCGAGGATCGTGCGCGCGAGCAGGCCGCGAAGTACGGCGTCCCGAAGGCGGGCGGCGTGGAGGTCGTGCTCACCGACCCCGACATCGAGATCGTGGTCAACCTGACGATCCCGGCCGTGCACGTCGAGGTGTCCGAGGCGATCATCGCCGCGGGCAAGCACGTGTGGACCGAGAAGCCGATCGGCGTGGACCGTGGGTCGTCGCTCGGGCTGCTGGAGATGGCGGATGCCGCATCCCTCCGCGTGGGCGTCGCACCCGACACGGTTCTCGGCCCGGGGGTGCAGACCGCCAAGCGCGCGATCGCGCGCGGCGACATCGGGCGCCCTCTGTTCGCCCAGACGACGTTCCAGTGGCAGGGTCCCGAGATCTTCCACCCGAACCCTGCATTCCTGTACGCCGTGGGCGGTGGGCCCCTCCTGGACATGGGCCCGTACTACGTCTCGGCGCTGGTGCACGTGTTCGGGCCCGTCGCGGCCGTCGGCGCCCTCGGCCTCAAGGGGTCCGAGTCGCGCGCGGTGCAGGTCGGCCCGCTCGCCGGGGACGAGTTCCCCGTCGAGGTGCCCTCGACCGTGTCGGCGCTCATCCAGTTCGAGGGCGGCGGTCAGGCGCAGAGCCTCTACAGCACCGATTCGCCGCTGCTGCGGCAGGGGATCGTCGAGATCACCGGCACCGAGGGAACCCTGGTGATCCCCGACCCGAACACCTTCGGCGGCGCGATCACGATCACGCGCCCGCTGCGCGAGATGATCGTCCCGCCCGCGCCCGTCGTGCAGGAGATCGTCGACGTGGCGCAGGAGGGTGTGCTCGCCGGTCGCGGACTCGGCCTTCTCGACATGGCCCGCTCGATCCGTGCCGGCCGCCCGCACGTCGCGACGGGGCGGTTCGGCTTCCATGTGCTCGACACGCTCCTGTCGATCGAGGAGTCGGCGGAGCGGCGCGCATTCGTCCCCGTCGAGAGCACCGTCGAGGAGGTCGGCTCTCTCCCGGCCGACTTCGACCCCTTCGCCGCGACGCTCTGACGCGGCATCCGGGGGTGCGCGGCCTGCGCGCGGGCGCATAACTCCTGCACTTGGCCCGGGCTGTTGAGCCGCGGGCGCGGAATCCCGCGGGTGCGCGGCTCACCGCGCGCGGATGTGCAGGAGTTATGCGCCGTATCGGCGCCGCGTCGCAGGAGTTATGCGCCGTGGGCGCCGTGGGCGCCGTGGGCGCCGAGCGCGCCCGGCTGACCGGCTCACCGGAGCGAGAGGCCGACCGGATGCCCCGGCTCAGCGGGTCGCGCGGGCGAGGTTCTGCTCGAGCTCGGACTTCGTCTGGCGGGTGACGTAGGCCGGCTGGTCGCGCTCGACGCGCCAGCTCTCGTCGACGGAGCCGATGTCGACGGCATCGAAGCCGAAGGCGTCGTACAGCTCGGCGACGAAGGCCGCGGCATCGGGGTGATCGCTCGCGGTGGCCAGTGCGCGCCGATCGGGGGTCCCCGCCGGCGCCCCGGTGGTGAGGATGTCGCCCGAGGTGATGTGGTTGAAGGCCTTCGCGACCTTCGCGCCGGGCAGGTGGTCCTGCAGGAGCCCCGTGGTCGTGGCCTGCTTCGCGTCGAGGGCCGCGATGTGCCCGTCGCGCTCCCAGTAGTAGTTGTTCGTGTCGAGCACGATCTTGCCCGCGAGCGGCTCGACCGGGACGTCCTGATACGCCTTGAGCGGCACCGTCACGATGACGACGTCACCGGATGCCGCGGCATCCGTCACCGTCGCCGCCGACGCGTTCGCGCCCAGGTCGTCGACGAGCGCCGTGAGCGTCTCCGGCCCCCGCGAGTTGCTGATCACGACCGTGTAGCCGCGGTCGACGAGGCCGCGCGCGAGGGTCGATCCGATGTGTCCTGCTCCGATGATTCCCACTGTGGTCATGACGGGGCACAACACCGGGACGCCCGGCGGGCATTCCCACCGGGCGTCACGCGCCGACTCAGAGCCGGGTCCAGGCCTCCGTCAGCACCGAGCGGAGGATCTGCTCGATCTCGGTGAACTCGCTCGGTCCGATGGTCAGCGGCGGCGCGAGCTGGATGACGGGGTCGCCCCGGTCGTCGGCGCGGCAGTAGAGACCGGCGTCGAACAGCGCCTTGGAGAGGAACCCGCGCAGCAGGCGCTCGGACTCGTCGTCGTCGAAGGTCTCCTTGGTGGCCTTGTCCTTGACGAGCTCGATGCCGAAGAAGTACCCGTCGCCGCGCACATCGCCGACGATGGGCAGGTCGGTGAGCTGCTCGAGCGTCGACCGGAACACCGGCGAGTTCTCGCGCACGCGCTCCAGGAGGCCCTCCTCCTCGAAGATGTCGAGGTTCTCGAGGGCGACGGCGCTCGAGACCGGGTGCCCGCCGAACGTGTAGCCGTGGTAGAACGCGCGGTCGCCGTGGGCGAACGGCTCGTAGATGCGGTCGCTGATGACCGTGCCGCCGAGGGGCGAGTAGCCGCTGGTGACCGCCTTGGCGAACGTGATCATGTCGGGCTGGTAGCCGTACGCGTCGCACGCGAACATGTGGCCGATGCGCCCGAACGCGCAGATGACCTCGTCGCTCACGAGCAGCACGTCGTACTTGTCGCAGATCTCGCGCACGCGCTGGAAGTAGCCGGGGGGCGGGGGGAAGCATCCGCCCGAGTTCTGCACCGGCTCGAGGAAGACCGCGGCGACGGTGTCTGGCCCCTCGAACTGGATCATCTCCTCGATGCGGTCCGCCGCCCACACGCCGAATTCCTCGAGGCTGCTCGTGGGGGCCCCCATGTCCTCAGCGCGGTAGAAGTTCGTGTTCGGCACACGGAAGCCGCCGGGCGTCAGCGGCTCGAACATCGCCTTCATCGCCGGGATGCCGGTGATCGCGAGGGCTCCGGAGGGGGTGCCGTGGTAGGCCACGGCACGCGAGATCACCTTGTGCTTGTTCGGCTGGCCCTGCAGCTTCCAGTAGTACTTCGCGAGCTTGAACGCGGTCTCGACGGCCTCGCCGCCGCCGGTCGAGAAGAACACCTTGTTGAGGTCGCCCGGCGCGTACGACGCGATGCGGTCGGCCAGCTCGATCGCGGCGGGGTGCGCGTAGGACCAGATCGGGAAGAACGCGAGCTGCTCCGCCTGCTTCGCGGCGACGTCGGCGAGGCGCTTGCGGCCGTGACCGGCTGCCACCACGAAGAGACCCGAGAGGCCGTCGATGTACTTCTTGCCCTGCGAGTCCCAGATGTGGTGACCCTCGCCCTTCACGATGATCGGGACGCCGGGCCCGTCGGTCATCACCGACTGGCGGGCGAAGTGCATCCACAGATGGTCCTTGGCCATCTGCTGCAGTTCCGCCTCGGTGCGGGCTTGGCGTTCGGTCGTGGTCGACATGGTGGGCCTTCCGTCGGGCTTTTCCCCGACGATACCCGCGCGCCCGCACCGCGGCCATGACGGTTCGTCCGGTTCGCGCGCCGGATGCGGCGGACCGTCCGCCGCGTGACGCCGGGCGTCAGTCCGCGCGGGCGTCGGGCATGGGTGTCGACGGCCCGGGGGTGGAGGGCCCGGGCGTGCCGGGGCCGGGCGACGGCGCCGGAGCGGGCGGCGCGCTCGGGGTCGGGAACGGCTCGGAGGGGGTCGGGACCGTCGGCTCGCTCGGGGTCGGGACCGTCGGCTCGCCGGGCGACGGGAACGTCGGCTCTTCGGGATTCGGGGCCAGCGGCTCGTCGGGGTGCGGGGCCGGCGGCTCGGACGGGAAGGTGTTCGGATCGCTCATGGGAAGGACCTCCAGCCTTCAGCATGCGCGGGTCGACGGCTTCCCTCACCCCCGTTGACCGCCTGAGCGCAGCGGTGTAGCGGGGTCAGCTCGCGGCGGCCGCGGGGTCGGCCAACAGTGGCTCGAACGCGGCTTCGGCGGCCCCGATGAGCAGGCGGTCCTCGGCGAGGGAGGCCACGCGGATGCCGAGCCCTTCCATGTTCGCGGGCATCGCCTGGGCGCCGACCGCGGCGGTGAGCCCGTCGATGTCGTGGGCGGCGAGGGTGGCCAGGAACCCGCCCAGCACGACGACGGAGGGATTGAGCACGTTGACCGCGTTGGCGAGGGCGGTCGAGAGGATGCCGCGCTGCCGCGCGAGCTCCGCCGTCACGGCCGGATCGTCCGAGGCCGCGAGAGCCTCGGCGAGCGTGGGCTCGTCGGCGGCGGTGAGTCCGACGGCCGCGAGCAGGAGACTGCGGCTGACCTCGTCCTCGAGCACACCGCCGCGGGCGCGACGGTCGGTCTCGGCGGCGATGCCCGGCCGGTTCTGCCCGAACTCGCCGGCATAGCCGCCCGCGCCGGCCACCGGCATCCCGTGCACGATCAGGCCGCCGCCGATGCCGCTCGCCCCGCCGTTGAGGTAGACGACGTGGTCGATGCCCCGTGCCGCCCCGTAGAGGTGCTCGGCGAGGGCGCCGAGGCTCGCGTCGTTGCCGACGAAGGTCGGCAGGCCCGTCGCGGCGGCGACGAGGTCGCGCACCGGGGAGTCGGTCCAATGCAGGTGGGGGGCGTTGCGCACGAGCCCGTCTGCGGCACGGACGAGGCCGGGCACGGCGAGTCCTACCGAGACGATGCGCGCGTGGGCGAGCGGCCCCGCACGCCACTGGGCGATCTTCGAGGCCACCAGGGCGGCGGTCTCCTCGGGACTGAGCACATGGTCGAGGTCGATGCGCTCGCGCCGCACGATCTCGCGGTCGAGGCCGACGGCGGCGATGGTCAGGGCATCGACTTCGGGGTGCGCGGCGACGGAGAGCACGCCGGGAGCGATCGCCACGACGGGCGACGGACGGCCCACGCGGCGCGAGGGGTCGGGCGCGCGCTCCTCGACCAGCCCGGCCCGTACCAGCTCGGCGACCAGGTCGGCGATCGTGGAGCGATTGAGGCCGGTCGCCTCGGTGAGCGTCGCGCGGGAGAGGGGTCCCTCGAGGTGGACGAGTCGCAGCAGACGCGCAAGGTTGCGCTGGCGCACGCCTTCGGCGGGGGACGGATCGCTCATTCCCCTCACTGTACGGGGGGGCGCAGCATCCCTTCGGTATTTGTTGCTCTTGACTCCAAATGGTCCCGGACGTACTCTGGCACCGTCCACATCACTTTCGACGCAGACGTCGAAACTTTCGAGAGGTTCGAAGATGAACACACGCAGCAGGATGCGGCTCGCGGCGGGCCTCGCCGCGACCGGTCTCGCAATCGGCGCCCTCAGCGGCTGCGCCGGCTCCGGCGATGGCGGCGAGGACGGAGGAGACGGCGAAGACGTCACGCTCACGTGGTGGCACAACGCCACCTCGGGCCCGTTGCCCGCCGTGTGGGAGGAGGTGGCCGCAGAGTTCGAGGCCGCGAACCCCGGCGTCACCGTCGAGCAGACGGGCTACCAGAACGAGGAGCTGCAGCGCACGCTCATCCCCAACGCGCTCGCCGCGGGCGACCCGCCCGACCTCTTCCAGGTGTGGCCGGGAGGCGAGCTGCGCGACCAGGTCGAGAACGGCTATCTCATGCCCCTCGACGAGGCCATCGGCGACACCGTGTCGTCCGTCGGCGCGACGGTCAACCCGTGGCAGGTCGGCGGCGAGACCTACGGCATCCCGTTCACGTTCGGCATCGAGGGCTTCTGGTACAACACCGAGCTGTTCGAGCAGGCCGGAGTCGAGGCCCCCACGACCCTCGACGAGCTGATCGACGTCGTCGGCGCGCTGCGCGATGCGGGCATCACGCCGATCGCCGTCGGCGCCGGCGACAAGTGGCCGGCCGCGCACTGGTGGTACCAGTTCGCGCTGCATTCCTGCTCGCCCGAGACGCTGCAGGCAGCAGAGACCGAGTTCGACTTCTCCGACGAGTGCTTCGTCGAGGCGGGCGAGCAGCTCGAGGACTTCCTCGGCATCAACCCGTTCCAGGAGGGGTTCCTGGGCACGCCGGCACAGACCGGCGCCGGCAGCTCGGCGGGACTCGTGGCCAACGGGCAGGCGGCGATGGAGCTCATGGGTCACTGGAACGCCGGCGTCATCGGCGGGCTCACGCCCGACGAGGAGATCCCGGAGTTCCTCGGCTGGTTCCCCTTCCCCGGCATCGAGGGCTCCGCGGGCGACCCGACGGCGGCGCTCGGCGGCGGTGACGGCTTCGGCTGCTCCGCCGAGGCACCGCCGGAGTGCGCCGATCTGCTCGCGTACATCCTGAGCCCCGAGGTGCAGGCGAAGTTCGCCGCGAGCGGGTCCGGCATCCCGACCGTCCCCGAGGCGCAGTCCGCCCTCGAGGACCCGAACCTCAAGATGGTCGCCGAAGGACTCGCCGCCGCCTCGTTCGTGCAGCTCTGGCTCGACACGGCCTACGGCACGACGGTCGGCAACGCCATGAACGAGGGCATCGTCAACCTGTTCGGCGGTGTCGGAACTCCCGAGGACGTCGTCACCAAGATGGAAGACGCCGCGGCGACTCTCTGACGATGACGGCTCTTCTCAACCCCGGGCCCGCGGTCTCCGCGGGCCCGGGCCCGACCCCCGACCGTTCGCGCCCGGTCCGACGGCGCGAGGGGCGCAAGCGCCTCGAGATCCTCATCCTCGTGGCGCCCGCACTCGTCCTGTTCATCGGATTCGTGATCCTGCCCGTGATCCTCGCGGCGGTCTACAGCTTCTACAACCTGCCGCCGGCGTTCCAGTGGGACGACCTCGCCGACCCGGAGCGCTTCGTCGGCTTCGACAACTACGTCCGCGCGCTCACCACGCCGGAGTTCCTCAAGGCGATCGGCAACAACTTCTTCATCCTGGTGATGTCGCTGCTCGTGCAGGGACCGATCGCGATCGGGATCGCCCTGCTGCTCAACCGGCCGCTGCGCGGCCGGGGGGCGCTGCGGCTGCTCATCTTCGTCCCGTACGTCCTGGCCGAGGTGATCGCCGGTCTGTCCTGGAAGCTGCTCCTCCAGCCCAACGGCGCCGTCAACGCGATCCTCGAGGCCGTCGGTCTCGGCGCGCTGACCCGCAACTGGCTCGCCGACCCCGGCATCGCGCTGTGGACGATCTTCTTCATCCTGACCTGGAAGTACATCGGCTTCGCGATCCTGCTCTTCCTCGCGGGACTCCAGGGCGTGCCCGACGAGCTCTCCGAGGCCGCTCAGCTCGACGGCGCCTCGTGGTGGCAGATCCAGCGCTACATCACGATTCCGCTGCTCGCGCCGACCATCCGCATCTGGGCGTTCCTGTCGATCATCGGCTCCCTGCAGGTCTTCGACATGGTCTGGGTCACCGTCGCGCCCACGGTGCGCGGCATGGCCACCGAGACGATGGCGACGTACATGGTCCAGCAGGGTCAGTTCGCCGGCCAGCCCGGCTACGGCAGCGCCATCGCCGTCATCCTCTTCGTCATCTCGCTCGTCGTCGCCCTGGTGTACCAGCGTCTCGCGCTGCACCGGGACCTGCGCGGAGCCCTCACGAGCGGAGTCCGCTGACATGACCGCCACCTCGACGATCGTCACCGGGATGCCGCGCGCGGCCGAGCCCGCGGGCCGTCGCTTCGACTGGGGACAGCCGTTCGTCTATCTGATCGCGCTCGTGACCGTCGCCGTCGCCGTCGGGCCGGTGCTGTACGTCTTCATCGGCGGGTTCCGCACGACGGCCGACCTGAACGCCCATCCGGCCGGGATGCCCGATCCGTGGACGGTGCAGAACTGGATCGCCGTGCTCTCGGCGCCGCGCTTCTGGGGGAACGTCTTCGCGAGCTCTGTCCTCGCCGTCGCCACCACCGTCGGCGTCGTGATCGCCGGGGTCATGGCCGCGTTCGTCCTGGCGCGCTACACGTTCCGGGGACGCGAGGGCCTCTACACGCTCTTCGCCGCCGGCCTGATGTTCCCGCTGACGGTGGCCGCGCTGCCACTGACGCTGCTGCTGCGGACGATGGGCCTGCACGGCACCTACCTCGGCGTGATCATCCCCGGCATCGCGTTCGCCCTGCCCACGACGATCATCATCCTGGTGCCCTTCCTCCGGGCGATCCCGGCCGAGCTGGAGGAGGCGGCGGTGATCGACGGCGCGTCGCGCCTCGGCTTCTTCTGGCGCATCCTTCTGCCCCTCTCGAAGCCGGCTCTGGTGACGGTCGGCATCCTCGCGTTCGTCGGCAGCTGGAACGGCTATCTCCTCCCGCTCCTGGTGATCAGCACCGGCACGCTCCCCCAGGAGCTGTGGCCGCTTCCGCTGGGAGTGACGCAGTTCTCGTCGCAGTATTCGCAGGACACGGGGGCCGTCCTCGCGTACACCTCGCTCGCGATGATCCCCGCGCTCATCTTCTTCCTGTCGATGCAGAAGCAGATCGTGGGCGGACTGACCGGGGCGGTGAAGGGATGACGCTGCACGATGTTCATGTCGACGCCGCATGGCGCGACACCGATCGCCCCCTCGATGAGCGCGTCGATGCGCTCATCGCGGCGATGACCACGGCCGAGAAGGTCGCACAGCTGTACGGCGTGTGGGTCGGAGCATCCGATGACGGCGAAGACGTCGCGCCGCATCAGCACGACCTGAGCGACCCGGTCGACCTCGATCAGCTCCTGCCCGCGGGACTGGGGCAGCTCACACGACCATTCGGCACGGCGCCGGTGGATCCCGCCGTCGGTGCCCTCTCGCTCATGCGGGCCCAGCAGCGCATCATGGCGGCGAACCGGTTCGGGGTCCCCGCGATCGCGCACGAAGAGTGCCTCGCGGGCTTCGCGACGTGGGGAGCGACGGCGTACCCCGTCCCGCTGAGCTGGGGCGCGACGTTCGATCCCGACCTCGTGCGCGAGCTCGGCGCGCGGATCGGCGCCGACATGCGCTCGGTCGGCGTGCATCAGGGCCTCGCGCCGGTGCTCGATGTCGTGCGCGACGCCCGCTGGGGCCGCGTCGAGGAGACGATCGGCGAGGACCCCTACCTCGTCGGGACGGTCGCGACCGCGTACATCCAGGGCGTCGAGCGGGCGGGCGTGATCGCGACGCTCAAGCACTTCGTCGGCTACTCGGCCTCGCGAGCGGGTCGCAACCTGGCGCCGGTGTCGGTCGGACCACGCGAGCTGGCCGACGTGCTGCTCCCGCCCTTCGAGATGGCGCTGCGCGAGAGCGGCGTGCGGTCGGTGATGAACTCGTACACCGATCTCGACGGTGTTCCCACGGCGGCCGACGCGTCGCTCCTCACCGGCCTCCTGCGCGACACGTGGGGGTTCGACGGCACGGTGGTCGCCGACTACTTCTCGGTCGCGTTCCTCAAGGAGCTGCACGGCCACAGCGAAGGATGGACGGATGCCGCGGCCGCCGCCCTCGGGGCGGGCATCGACGTCGAGCTCCCGACGGTGAAGACCTTCGGCCCCGATCTCGTCGCGGCGGTCGAGGACGGCCGCGTGGACCCCGCCCTGGTCGACCGGGCCCTGCGCCGGGTCCTGCTCCAGAAGGCGCAGCTCGGGATGCTCGACCCGCAATGGTCGCCGGTCCCGGACGTGCTCGCCCAGGTGCCGGATGCCGCCGCCGAGGACGTCCGGGGGCTCGTCGATCTCGATCCTCCGGCCAACCGGGCGCTGGCGCGGCGCATCGCGGAGGAGGCCGTCGTCCTGGTGAAGAACGACGGGCTGCTTCCGATCGCGCCCGCCGCGCGGATCGCGGTGATCGGTCCGACGGCCGTCGATCCGTTCGCCGTGCTGGGGTGCTACTCGTTCCCCGCCCACGTCGGGGTGCGGCATCCGGAGCTTCCCATCGGGATCGATCTGCCGACGCTGCGCGAGGCCGTCGCCGCGGAGTTCCCGAAGGCGGAGGTCGTCTGGGCGGCGGGCACCTCGATCGACGGCGGCGAGACCGAGGGGTTCGCGGCGGCGCGGGACGCGGCATCCGGAGCCGACCTCGTCGTCCTCGCGCTCGGCGATCGCGCCGGGCTCTTCGGGCGCGGCACGAGCGGTGAAGGCTGCGACGTGGCCGACCTCACCCTTCCGGGCGCGCAGCAGCAGCTGCTGGACGAGATCCTCGCCACCGGCGTGCCGACCGTGGTGACCCTCCTCGCCGGCCGTCCCTACGCGCTCGGCGACGCGCCCGAGCACGCCGCGGCGATCGTGCAGACCTTCTTCGCCGGCGAGGAGGGGACGGGGGCGATCACCGGTGTGCTGAGCGGCCGGGTGAATCCGAGCGGACGTCTTCCCGTCAGCATCCCGCGCGATCCCGGGGCACAGCCCTCGACGTATCTGGCGGCCACGCTCGCACGTCGCACCGATGTGTCGAGCATCGATCCCTCTCCGGCGTATCCGTTCGGCCACGGTCTCGGCTACGCGCCGGCAGTGTGGTCGGATGCCGCCGCCGACGTGGACGAGATGCCGGCGACGGGCGCCGTCACCGTGTCGATCCAGGTCGGCAACGCGGGCGACCGGGCCGGGGTCGAAGTGGTGCAGCTCTACCTGCACGATCCGGTCGCCTCGACCGTGCGGCCCGTGCAGCGGCTCATCGGGTACGCGCGCGTCGCATTGGAGGCGGGGGAGCGCGTGCGGGTGACCTTCGAGGTCCCGGCGGATCTCGCGGCCTTCACGGGCATCGACGGCCGCCGCGTCGTCGAGCCCGGCGAGATCGTGCTCGGCTTCGGCCGCTCCAGCGGTGAGATCGTCGCGACCCGCACGGTGCGGATCACCGGCCGTCCCCTCTACGTCGACCACACCCGCCGCCTCCACCCCACGGTAACCCTGACCCCCTGACCCCCCGCTTGCCGAGAACGCGACTGTGTCACCGCCCGGGGGGCGGATAGAGACACAGTCGCGTTCTCGGCGAGCTGGTCAGGTGAGGGGAGCGGTGCTGCCTCGGACAACGAGATGCGTCGCGAGATCCATCCGAAGGGTGTCGACCGTCGCACCGTCGGCGAGCCGCAGTGCGAGCCGGGTCGCCTCCTCGCCCATCCGGCGCAGCGGCTGATGCACGGTGGTCAGCTGCGGGCTCATCCAGCGTGCGAGCGCGATGTCGTCGTAGCCGACGACCGAGAGGTCCTCCGGCACGCTGAGGCCCGCCGCTGATCCCGCGGCGATCACACCGAGCGCCTGCAGGTCGCTGCCCGCGAAGAACGCCGTCGGCGGATCGGCCAGGTCCAGCAGCTCCCGTGCGTGGCGCTCGCCGCCGCCCGGGTGGAAGTCCCCGAAGCGGATCAGCTCGGGGTCGATGGGGAGCCCCGCCGCGTTCATCGCGGAACGGTAGCCGTCGACGCGGGCGAGCGAGCACATCATGTCCTCGGGGCCGGTGATCGCGGCGATGCGCCGATGCCCGAGTTCGATGAGGTGGCGGGTGGCCATGAGACCGCCCGACCAGTTCGCCGACCCCACCGACGGCACGTCAGGTGACGGGTCGCCGGCCGGGTCGACGATGACGAACGGGATCCCCCGGGAGCGCAGCTTCTCGCGATAGCCGGCTTCGAGGTCCGAGAACACGAGCACGACCCCGACGGGGCGGCGGCGGAGGACACCGTCGATCCAGTCGGACGACGGCGCATGGCGGTCACCGCTCACCGTCAGCACGACGGAGAGACCCGCCGCGTGGGCGACCTCCTCGACTCCCTCGATGACCTCCATGGACCAGCTCGGCTCGAGTTCATGGAAGACCAGCTCGACGACCTCGCTGCGCTGGGCCGCGGTGCGGCGTCGGTAGCCGTGACGGTTGAGATGCTCCTCGAGCCGGGCGCGGGTGGCGGGGGCGACATCCGTGCGCCCGTTGAGCACCTTCGACATCGTCGCGAGGGAGACGCCGGCCTCGGCGGCGATCTCGGCCAGCGTGACGCGAGGAGTGTCGGACATGCGTCGATGCTAACCCTCGAAAGTATCGGACGCGCGACGGCATCTCTCGGAGCGCATCGAGGGGCGAGGGCGGCGGTGGACGCGGCATCCGATCTGGTATAGGTTGTCTGCAACAACATTTGTTCACTGTCGAACCCAGGAGCGTCATGCCCACCCCCACTCGCGACGACAAGTTCTCGTTCGGTCTCTGGACCGTCGGCTACAACGGCACCGACCCGTTCGGCGGCCCGACCCGCCACGCCCTCGATGTCGTCCACGTCGTCGAGAAGCTCGCCGAGCTCGGCGCCTACGGCCTCACGTTCCACGACGACGACCTCTTCGCCTTCGGCTCGACCGATGCCGAGCGTCAGAGCCAGATCGACCGTCTCAAGGGCGCGCTCGCCGACACCGGCCTGATTGTGCCGATGGTCACCACCAACCTCTTCTCCGCGCCCGTCTTCAAGGACGGCGGCTTCACCGCCAACGATCGCGACGTGCGCCGCTTCGCGCTGCGCAAGGTGTTCCGTCAGCTCGACCTCGGTGCCGAGCTCGGCGCGAAGACCTTCGTCATGTGGGGCGGTCGCGAGGGCGCCGAGTACGACTCGGCCAAGGACATCCGCCAGGCGCTCGAGCGCTACCGCGAGGCCGTGAACCTGCTTGGGGACTACGTCACCGACAAGGGCTACGACATCCGCTTCGCCATCGAGCCCAAGCCCAACGAGCCCCGCGGCGACATCCTGCTTCCGACGCTCGGCCACGCGATCGCGTTCATCGACTCGCTCGAGCGCCCCGAGCTCGTTGGCCTCAACCCCGAGGTCGGCCACGAGCAGATGGCCGGACTCAACTTCGCCGCCGGCATCGCGCAGGCGCTGTTCCACGGGAAGCTCTTCCACATCGACCTCAACGGCCAGCGCGGCATCAAGTACGACCAGGACCTCGTGTTCGGCCACGGCGACCTCCACAACGCGTTCGCCCTCGTCGACCTGCTCGAGAACGGCGGCCCCGGCGGCGTTCCCGCCTACGAGGGTCCGCGCCACTTCGACTACAAGCCCTCGCGCACCGAGGACGAGAAGGGCGTGTGGGAGTCGGCCGCGGCCAACATGCAGACCTACCTGCTGCTCAAGGAGCGTGCCGCGGCCTTCCGCGCCGATCCCGAGGTGCAGGAGGCGCTCGCCGCCGCGAAGGTCGACGAGCTCTCGACCCCGACGCTGAACCCGGGGGAGTCCTACGACGACTTCCTCGCCGACCGCTCGGCCTACGAGGACTTCGACGCCGGCGTGTACCTCGGCGGCAAGGGCGGCGGGTTCGTGCGCCTGCAGCAGCTCGCCACCGAGCACCTGCTCGGCGCCCGCTGACGCATCCGCAGCGGCCGGGTCGCAGCATCCGGCCGCTGCGGCCCGCCCTGCGGCTGTGCATGTCCCACTTTCGCTCGAACAGGGGGTGCCTAGCGGTGGAGATCGGGACATGAAGAGCCGAAATCGGGACACGAAGGAAGGTCGGGAGCGATGTCGCTCGTGATGGGAGTCGATTCGTCGACGCAGTCGTGCAAGGTCGTGGTGACGGATGCTGCCACCGGCGCCGTCGTGCGCGAGGGGCGCGCGTCGCACCCGCCGGGCACCGAGGTGCACCCGGGCGCCTGGTGGGCGGCCCTGCGTGCAGCGATCACGGACGCCGGCGGGCTCGCCGACGTCGAGGCATGGGCCGTCGGCGGACAGCAGCACGGCATGGTCGTGCTCGACGACGAGGGACGCGTGATCCGCGACGCGCTGCTGTGGAACGACACCCGCTCGGCGGCCGCCGCGGCCGACCTGATCGACGAGTTCGGAGCCGACGTGCTCGCGCAGCGCACCGGTCTGGTGCCGGTCGCGTCCTTCACGCTCACGAAGCTGCGCTGGCTGCGGGATGCCGAGCCCGACAACGCCGCACGCGTGGCGGCCGTGGCGCTTCCGCACGACTGGCTCACATGGCGCCTGCGCGGCTTCGGGCCGGCGGGCGAGTCGCCGCGCGGTCCCGTGCTCGACGAGCTCGTGACGGACCGGTCGGATGCATCGGGCACCGGCTACTGGAACCCGGCGACCGGCGGGTACGACCGGGAGCTCCTCGTCGCCTCGCTCGGGCGCGACGCCGTGCTCCCCCGTGTGCTCGGACCCGACGAGTGGGTGCTCGACGACGACGGGCGCCGCGTCGGCGGCGGAGCCGGTGACAACGCCGGTGCCGCCCTCGGCCTCGGTGCAGGGCCGGGCGACGTCGTCGTGTCGATCGGCACGAGCGGGACGGTGTTCGCGGTGAGCGAGGAGCGCACGATCGACCCGTCCGGCACCGTCGCCGGGTTCGCCGACTGCACGGGACGGTTCCTGCCGCTCGTCGCGACGCTCAACGCCGCACGCGTGCTCGACGCGGTCGCGGGCCTCCTCGGCGTCGACCACGCCGAGCTCTCCCGTCTCGCTCTGCACGCCGAGCCCGGCGCGGGGGGTCTCGCTCTGGTGCCCTACTTCGAGGGCGAGCGCACGCCGAACCTTCCCGATGCGACCGCCTCGCTCACCGGCATGACGCTCGCCTCGACGACGCGCGAGAACCTCGCGCGGGCCGCGGTCGAGGGCATGCTGTCGGGCCTCGCGGCGGGGCTCGAGGCGCTGCGCGGCCTGGGGGTGCCCCTCGGGCGCGCCCTGCTCATCGGCGGCGGAGCGCAGTCCGAGGCCGTGCGGGCGATCGCGCCGCTCGTGCTGGGGCTCGAGGTCGAGGTACCCGAACCGGGCGAGTACGTCGCCGTCGGCGCCGCACGTCAGGCCGCGTCGGTCCTCCCGGACTGAGGCCGCTCGGCCTGGCTTGGTCTTTCCGGGGGGCCATTCGCTGCCCGGGGCATTCGCTTCCCGGCGACGGTGATTCGCCGGAATCAGGACGATTCCGCCCAGATCAGCCTGATCTCGGGCGGATCGCCTGATCTCGGCCGTCGCCTGATCTCGGTGGGCGGCGTGACCTCGCCAGGCGCCCGATCTCGGTAGGCGGGATGTCGGGGACAGCCTTCCGCGGTCCAGAAACGAGGAGACACGCCGCGCGGCGAACTCCGCCGGCGACTCCTCGGCGGGTTCTTCCTCGTTCTTGGACCGTCCACACGTCCGGGCGCCGGGCACGCCCCCCCGCTCGGCCGCGACCCCGCGCCGCCCGGCCCCCGCCGCGCCCCGCCCCGCCCCGGCCCGCCGCGCCGCGCCCCGCACTCGCGCGCCTGTCCCACCCTGGGACAGGATGGGCGTGTGGCTGACCGCTCCGACCTCGACGCGATCGCGGCGGAGCTCTACGCGCTCCCGCCCGCCGAGTTCACCGCGGCGCGCAATCACGAGGCGGGCATGGCCGACCGCTCGATCGCGGCGCAGGTGAAGGCGCTGCGCAAGCCGACCGTGGCCGCATGGGCGGTGAATCTGCTCGCTCGGCAGGGGCAGCTCGCCGACGCGATCGAGCTCTCGGCGGCGCTGCGCGAGGCGCAGGACGACCTCGACGCCGCCGAGCTCTCGCGCCTGGGTCGGCAGCGCCGCCAGCTCGTCGCGGCCCTCGCGACACAGGCCGTCGACCTGGCGAAGGACGCGGGCGTCGAGGTCAGCGGCGCCGCTCGCGACGACGTCGAGAAGACGGTGAACGCCGCGGTGATGGATGCCGCGGCCGCCGCCGCCGTGATGACGGCACGCCTCGTCACGGCGCTCGAGGCCGGCACGTTCGAGCCGTCCGATCTGGCCGACGCCGTCGGTGGCTCGCTTCCGGGCGTCGCGGCCGCACCCGCGCAGGACGACCTCGCGGAGCGCCGTGCGCGCAAGGCGGCCGAGAAGGCGGCTCGCGAGGCCGACCGCGCCGCGAACGAGGCGGAGCGCGAGCTCGCACGCATCGACGCGAAGCGCCAGAAGCTCCAGGAGCGCGTCGACCATGTGACCGAGCGCATCGACGATCTGCGCCGCGATCTCGAGCGTCTCGAGGCCGACAGGGCGACCGCCGAGTCCGCACTCGGCGGTATCGAGGAGGAGCGGCGGGAGGCGGCATCCCGTGCCCGCACCACCGCCGTCGATGCGCAGCGGGCGCGCGACGCCCTGGAGGACTGAGGCCGGTCTCACAGGAGTCTCGTAGCCGGCGTGCCTAGCGTGGTCGGCATGGCGAACACGGCGCCCTCGGCGCACGCAGCGAGTCCGGATGAGACGGCGATCACGGTGTCGGCGGCGGAGCTGCGGGAGCTGCGCGACGAGTTCGAGCGCTTCCTGATGGAGTACCGGTTCGGCATGCAGGAGGTCGAGACGAAGCTCGGCATCCTTCGCGACGAGTTCCAGCTCGTGCACGACTACAACCCCATCGAGCACGTCTCGAGCCGTGTGAAGTCGCCGGACAGCCTCGTCGAGAAGGTGCAGCGCAAGGGTGTCGAGCCCGACTTCGCGTCGATCCGCGACAGCATCACCGACATCGCCGGGGTGCGGGTCACCTGCAGCTTCGTCGCCGACGCCTATCGGCTGTTCGACCTGCTCACCGCGCAGGACGACATCGAGGTCCTGCAGGTCAAGGACTACATCGCCCACCCGAAGCCGAACGGGTACAAGAGTCTGCACGCGATCGTGTCGGTGCCGGTGTTCCTCTCGAGCGGCCGCGTGGAGGTTCCCGTCGAGGTGCAGTTCCGCACGATCGCAATGGACTTCTGGGCCAGCCTCGAGCACAAGATCTACTACAAGTACGACACCAACGTCCCCGGCGAGCTCCTCGACAGCCTCAAGGACGCCGCCCACACCGCCGCCGAGCTCGACGAGCGCATGGAGCGGCTGCACCGCGAGATCCGCGGGGCTTCCCACGTGCGTCCGCCTCGACTACGCGCGGCCGGCCCGCGCCGGGCGATCGAGGCCTGACGCCGCCGTCCCCTCCGCCTGACCGCGAGCCGCAGGTGACCGCTGGCCAGCGCTCGCGCCGCGGCCGAGCCCCCGTCGGCATCACCCGCCGCGGGTGGGCCGTCCTCCCCGGCCCCTCGCTAGGGTGTGTGCGTGGACGACCTCGAGCCGACGATGCTCATCATCCCCATCCTCGGCGTGCTCGCGCCTCTGATGGCGCGGGGGCTGAGCCGATGGGTGCGGGTTCCGATCGTCGTGTTCGAGCTGGTGCTCGGGATCCTCGTCGGGCCGAGCGTGCTGGGCTGGGCGCAGCCGGATGCCTTCCTCGACGTTCTGGCGGAGTTCGGGCTGGCGATGCTGTTCTTCGTCGCCGGGTCCGAGATCGAGTTCAGCGCCTTGCGCGGGCGCACCGGCAGACGGGCGTCGCTGGGGTGGCTCCTCAGCCTTGCGATCGGCGTGGGCCTCGCATGGGTGTTCGTCCCCGGCGAGGAGGCCGTGATCATCGGCATCGCACTGTGCTCGACGGCCCTGGGCACGATCCTGCCCGTCCTGCGCGACGCGGGTGAGCTCCGGACGCCGTTCGGCAGGGCCATCGGCGCGATCGGCGCCGTCGGCGAGTTCGGACCCCTGATCGCGATCTCGCTGTTCCTCGGCGGGAAGTCGCCGGGCATCGAGACCATCGTTCTCGTCCTCTTCGCCCTGGTGGCGGGGCTGGCGATCTGGCTCGCACTGCGGGTGCCGCGTGGCGCGATGCACCGGTTCGTCAACTCGACGCTCCACACGTCCGGGCAGTTCGCGATCAGGGTGGTGCTGCTCATCCTGTCGGCGCTCATCGCGCTGAGCTTGGTCCTCGACCTCGACATCCTCCTCGGCGCGTTCGCGGCCGGCATCGTGTGGCGCCTGCTCATGCGCGATGCCGCCGAACCCGACCGTGCGGCCGTCGAGAGCAAGATCGAGGCCGTGGCGTTCGGTTTCCTGGTGCCGATCTTCTTCATCTACACCGGAGTGACCTTCGACCTGTCCGCGCTCCTCGCGCAGCCCGTGCTGTTCCTGTTCCTGCCGGTCGTCCTGGTCGCGCTGCTGCTCGTGCGCGGGCTGCCGTCCATGCTCGCGGCGCCTGAGGGATCGTCCGTCCGTGACCGCGTATCCGTGGCCCTCCTCGGTGCGACCGCGCTCCCGATCATCGTCGCGGTCGCGGCGATCGGTGTGGAGGAGGGCATTCTGTCCTCGGCGACGTCGGCCCTGCTCGTGGGAGCGGGCATGCTGTCGGTGCTCCTCTTCCCGCTCGTCGCGATGAGCCTGCGCGGCGAGCGCCGTGCCCTGACCTCGGCCCCGTCACCGGTCGAAGACGACGCGGCGTGACGACCTCCGCCTTGCTCGACTCCGCGCGCGCCCGGCTGGCGGACGCCCCGCGCGAGGGGCTGGGTGAGCTGGTCGAGTCGCGGCGGATCCTCGGCCTCGGCCGAGCGCCGCGCATCGTGCCCCGCGGGTCCGGGTGGCACCTCGGCGTGCTGCTGCTCACCGACGACGCCGTGCTCGCGACCGGCGAGATCCTCCGGGCGCGCACCGAGGCCCGCCGCGGGTACACGGCCGAGTCCCAGCGGCTGCGGGCGGAGCTCGCGGCGGCCGCCCGACGCGGCGGATTCGACGAGGCCGCCATCGTGCACATCGGGTGGCGGATGCTGCAGCCCGACGCCGTCGACCGGGGAGAGGCATCCGGTCCCCTCGCGCTTGTCGACGGGGTGCCGAGCGTGCGGTGGAGTGCGTCGGGCGGATTCGTCCCGCTCGAGCGCTACCTCGACGAGCGGATCGAGCTGCTCGCCCACCCGCCCGCCGGCGCGTGAGCTCACCCCCCGGTCGTTGAGCGAGCGGAGCGAGTCGAAACGCCCGCCCGCCGGTCGTAGTCGGGCCGCGCCGGGCTGTCAACGGGGTGCGCCGTGGGCGACGCCTTCCTACGGTGGAGGAATGGCCGCCAGAGATCTCGCCCGCCAGATCGTCGTCATCAGTGCGTTCTGCTTCATGATCGTCGCCGCGATGGTGGGGACGGGGCTCCTCGGCGGCACGCCGGTGCAGGACCTGCAGGACGGCGCCCTCGACGCCGACGGGTCGTACCTCGCTCCGGCGACCTCGGCGTTCTCGATCTGGTCGGTGATCTACGTCGGGCTGTTCGCCTACACGGTGTGGCAGGCCCTTCCGCGGCAGCGTTCGCGCACGCGCCAGCGGGCGCTCGGGTGGCTGATCGCGGGCACGATGGTGCTCAACGGGCTGTGGCTCGTCACCGCGCAGTTCGCGACGCTGCCCCTCACGGTGGCGGCGATCGTGGCGCTGCTCGCGCTGCTGGCCGTGACCTTCCGCCGGGCGGTGCTCCAGCCGGGTCGCGGGTCGGCGGACGCGCTGCTCATCGACGGCGTGACGGGACTGCACCTCGGCTGGGTCACGCTCGCCACGGTCGCGAACACCGCTGCCTGGCTGACCACGATCGTTCCCGAGGAGGCTGCGGAGTCCGCGACGCTGTGGGGGGTGCTGGTGCTGGTCGTCGTCGCGGTGATCGGCGTCGCGATCGCGTGGGCGAGCCACTGGCGCATCGCACCCGGGCTCGCCATGGCGTGGGGACTGGTGTGGATCGGGGTGGGCCGGCTCGTCTTCGAGCCCGAGAGCACGCCGATCGGCGTGACGGCGATCATCGTCGCGGTCATCGTGATCGCGGTGCCGCTGGTGGGCACGGTGCTGCACCGGGCGGCCGACGTCCGAAACGCCGAGGTGTGATCAGGCGGCGGGAGCGAACTGCCGGGAGAACGCGCGCAGGAGCCGGACCGGCTCGGTGACGGATGCCGCGAGCACGCGTCCCGCGATGGCGTCGTAGGCGTCTGCCTCGAAGTAGCCGTCGTCGCGGTACACGGCCATGCGCTCGGTGAACGCCTTCGTCGTCGGCTCGGGATGGAACTGCGTCGCGTAGAGACGGTCGCCCACGACATAGGCCTGCACCGGGCAGGCGTCGTTGACGGCGAGGAGCGTCGACCCCGGCGGCGGCGCGGCGGTGCCCTCCTTGTGCGCCGTGAGCGCGGTGAAGCGATCGGCGAGCCCGCCGAACAGAGGATCCGAGGCGGCAGCCGGCGCGAGCTGGACGGTGACCGGGCCGGTGTCCTCCGGATACGCCCGGCTGACCTCTCCGCCGAGCATGCGCGTGACGACCCCGATCCCGTAGCAGGTGAACAGGGCGGCCGGGCCCTCGGCGCGGGCCGCCCGTGACGCGATGCGCTCGAGGTCGGCCTCAAGGCGGCGCTGCACGTCGGTCTTGGTCGACTCGGGGTCGGCGATGTTGAACGGGCTGCCGCCGACGAGGAAGCCGCTGTAGCGGTCGAAGACGTCGTCGGGGAGCGGCTCTCGCACGAGGTCGTGGTGCCCGAGGCTGTCCTCGTCGAGGTGCATGGCGGTACGGAAGGACTCGTACTCGGCGGCCGCCGCACCGAGCTGCGGCCGCACGCACACGTAGAGCAGCGGCGCGGTCGTCATGGCGTGAAGTCTAGGCGGCGGCATCCGCTCGCGCGATCTTGCGAGAACCTCGTGACGGCGTGTATCACCGGCGCACTATCGCACTCCAGTCAGGTGTGGACACAATGGGCCCTATGACGCGTGCGCGCCCCGACGCCCGCGCCGACTCGGTCGAGCCGGCGCGGTGGGAGCGTGCCGCCGCGCTCTTCGTGCGATGGCGGGAAGGCGAGAGCCGCGCCATGGACGAACTCGTGCGCCTCATGACGCCGCTGCTGTGGCACGTCGTGCGGGCGTACGGCCTCGACCACGCCCTCGCTCAGGACGTCGTGCAGACGACGTGGCTGACGCTGGTGCGCCGTCACGAGACGATCCTCGACCCGCAGGCCGTATCGGGCTGGCTGACGATGTGCGCACGCCGCGAGGCGTGGCGCGTCGGCAAGCAGCACCGTCGAGCCGATGCGACCGAGGCCGAGTCGCTCGAACCCCATCTGCCCGTCCACGAATCCGCCGAGCAGACCGCCGCGACAGATGACGAGTCCCGTCGCCTGTGGACGTCGGTGGAGACGCTCAACGAACGATGCCAGCGCCTGCTGCGGATCGTCGCGTTCGAGGACCGGCCCGACTATGCGCGCATCGCCCAGGATCTGGCGATGCCCATCGGGTCCATCGGACCGACGCGCCAGCGCTGTCTCGCCAAGCTCCGCGCCGTACTCGAGGGCGACGGATGGGGAAGTGGTGACCATGATGGAGACTGAGGACTTTTCCGCGGACGCGGCGCTCTTCGCGCGCATGCGCCGGATGTGGGAGGACATCGATCCGGTGCCCGCCGATCTGATCGACCGGATGGTCGCCGCGGTCGCCGTCGAGGATCTGTCGCGCGAGTACGCGCTGCTGACGCTCGTCGAGGGCGCGATGGCCGCCGTGCGCGGCGACGCCGACACCGCCACGCTGCAGTTCAGCGACGGCACCACCAGCGTGCTCCTTCACGTGAGCGCGACCGAGAGCGGCGCACGGCGCATCGACGGGTGGGTGGATGCCGCGGCCCTCGCGATCCGCCTGGTGCACGACGACCGCGAGTGGACGGCCGAGCCCGGCGAGCACGGGCGCTTCGCTTTCGAAGAGGTCACGCCGGGGGTCGCGCGACTGCGCCTGGTCGTGAAGGATGCCACCGGGGAGCTGCGCGACTTCCAGACGCCGCAGTTCGAGGTGTGAACCAGTAGGACAGCACGTGCGGGTGTCGCCCGCGCGCTCGAGGAGGCAATGAGACATGGTTGAGCCCGGTGCGAACTCAGGGTGGCGGAGTCGGGTCGACGCGGCGAGGCCGCGGGGAGTTCCCCTCGACTCTGCCAGCGCTCCGGTGGAGGGCGTCGACGCCTATCCCACCGCGTACGCGCTCGACCATCTGCTCATCACCGACAGCGCGAAGCTGCCGGCGACGCTCGAGAAGCTGCGCGAGGCCGGGATGGACTTCGGCTGGGGCGTCCGGCTCACGTCGGTCAAGGGGGCATCGCTGACCGACGAGGAGGCGTACCAGCGGGCACAGGAGGCGGAGCGGGAGCTCGGCCTGCCGATCGTGCTGCTCGCGCGCATCTTCCCCCAGCCTCGCGATGATCGCGACGACCAGCCCGTGCCGCCGATCGACGCGTGGCGGCTCCTCCAGCGCGCCCGCGCGCGCGGCAGCGCCGACCTGTCGGGCGTCGGCCTCGACCACGTCATCACGGTCGACCCGTACGGTTCGACGAACCCGTATGGCTCCACCAACCCGTACGGCTCCACCAACCCGTATGGCTCGACGAACCCGTACGGTTCGACCAACCCGTACGGTTCGACCAACCCGTACGGCTCGACGAACGCCCCCGGCCCCGGGTCGTACGCCTACCCGGGCTCCGGCGGACGCGAAGTCGTCACCTACGTGGGCGATCCGCCTCGACGCGACGACGACGCGATCAAGGGCCGCAGGCCCGTCGTGGCGTTCATGGACACGGGCTGCGGTCGGCACCCGTGGCTTCCCGACTCGATCGTGGACCGGCATCCCGACCTCAACGGTGAGCCGATCGGAATCTCCGACGCGGCCACGAATCCCGAGGAGGGCGGCGACATCGCCGGCCCCTACGACGGATTCCTCGACGCTGCAGCCGGGCACGGCACCTTCGTGGCGGGTGTCGTCCGCCAGGTGTGCCCCGACGCCGACCTCATCTCCATCCGCGTCGCCGACAGCCAGGGCGCGCTGCTCGAGGGCGAGTTCCTCGAAGCGGTCCGCGCTGTCGCCGAGCTCGTCATCCGCTGGGCAAAGGGCATCGGCGGCCGTCCGATCGACGTCCTCAACCTGTCTCTCGGCTACTACCACGAGACCCCGGCCGACGGACAGTTCGACCTGACTCTCGTGAAGTACCTGGTCGCCGCCCGCCGTCACGGCTGCGCGATCGTGTGCTCCGCCGGCAACGACGCGACCGACCGTCCGTCATTCCCCGCGGCACTGTGGGCATGGCCCGGCTCCGACTTCGTGGTCGACGACCCCGCGGACGCCGCACCGCACCTGTCGGTCGGCGCGCTCAACCCGAACGGCAAGAGTGTCGCCCTCTTCAGCAACGTCGGCGAGTGGGTGCGCGTCTATGCACCGGGCGTGGCGGTCGTCAGCTCCGCGCCGCCGCTGAATGGCGGCATCCAGGCCGGAACCCGCAACGACCGCTTCGGTCTTCGTCGCGAGACGATCGACCCCGACGACTTCACCGGCGGATTCGTCGTGTGGAGCGGCACGTCCTTCGCGGCGCCGTACATCGCCGGCACGGTGGCCGAGATGATCGGCATCGGAATGATGGACGGCCACTCGAAGGAAGACGTCGCGTCCCGCGTCGAGGCGCTCGAGAAGGCCGGGGCGATCGTGCTCAAGGAATGGAACGGTCTCACGCGCGCTCCCGCCTGACCCTGGGCGGCGCTGGTCTGGGCCAAGATGAGGGAATGACCCGCAGTGCGACCGAGCTGCATCAGCGCGCCGTCGACCTGTGCATCAACGGCAAGTACGCGCTGGCGCAGCGGGTACTCGCGCAGGCGGACGCGCGCACCGACGATCCCGACCTGAAGGCGAGGATCGCCGGGACGCGCGCGCTCGCGCTGCAGCGCACCGGGTTCCCCCTCGAGGCGGAGGAGCTGCTGCGGAGCGTCATCGGCAGCGGCCACCTGACGCCCCACACCCAGGCGATCCTGCTGGGGCAGCTGGGGGCGATCGCCAACTACGGCGGGCGGCTCGACGAGGCCGAGCGCTGGCTGACGCGGGCGATCCAGAGCCTCGCGGACGATCCGGTGGCGGCTGCGCGTGTGCGCGTGAACCGCAGCCTCGTCCGCATGCAGCTGAGGCGGCTGGCGGATGCCTCGCACGATCTCCAGACGGCGGCAGCGACATTCGCCGGCAGCGGTCACACCACGGATGAGGCGCAGGCGCGGCACAACCTCGGCTACGCCGCCCTCCTGTCGGGCGATCTCGTGGCGGCGCTTCAGGAGATGCTCGCGGCCCGCCCCGCCGCCGCCTCGACGCCGGTCGCCGAGGCGATCGGCGACGTCGACCGCGCCGAGGTGCTGCGCGATGCCGGACTCGTCACGGAGGCAGAGGAGATCCTCGCCCGCGCGGCGACGACGTTCGGTGCTCACCGGATGCCGCAGTCCCGCGCCGAGGCGGAGTTCCACCTCGCGCGCTCACTGCTCTCGCACGACAACGAGCGCGCGGCGAAGATGGCCCGTGCCGCGGCCGCGCGCTTCCGTATGGTCGGCAATGCCACGTGGGCGTCCCGGTCGGAGGGCGTCCGTCTGCGTGCGCTCCTGGGCGGAGTCCGCGTGGAGGAGGCGGGTCGAGCAGGCCGCCGACGTCGGATCCCCTCGCACGAGGAGGTCGAGGCGGTGGCCGTCGAGCTCATCGCGCGCGGCTTCCGGGGTGAGGCCGCGGCGCTGCGGATGTCCGACGCGCTGGCGCGCGCCCGCCGCCGTGAAGTCGCCGGCCGCGGCATCCGCGTGCCGTCGTCCGCCCCCATGGAGGTTCAGCTCCTCGCGGCCGAGCTGCGCTCCGCGCGGGCCGCCGCCGCGAACCGCGGGGGGGCCGCCCGCAGTCATGCCGCCACGGGGCTCGATGTGCTCGCGGGATGGCAGCGCACCTTCGGCAGCCTCGACCTCCAGACCTCCGTGGCGATGCACGGCGAGAACCTGGTCTACGCGGGCCTCGACTCCGCGGTGCGCTCCGGCCGGCCCGACGTCGTCTTCGAATGGTCGGAGCGCGCGCGCCATCTGAGTCAGCAGGTCCTGCCGCTGCGACCGCCGCCCGATCCGGCCCTCGCCGAAGAACTGGCCGAACTGCGGATGCTCCGTGCCGAGAACCCCGGCGGCGACTGGCTGTCGGTGCCGAGGGCCGCCGCGCTGCGGGAGCGCGCCCGCGAGCGTCAGTGGTCGTCGACGGGCGCCGTCGACGGCGAGGATCGCATCGATCTGGAACGGCTGCGCGGGGAACTGGCAGACGACACCGCATTGATCGCGTACGTGTACTCGGGCGCAGCGCTCGTGGCCCTCGTCTGCACGCGCGAGCGCACCGTGGTCATGCCGGTCGCCTCGGGCGCGGAGGTGCGCAGGCTCCTCGCGGGTCTGCGCGCCGATCTCGACATGTCGGCGTCGATCCGCACCCCGCCGATGGCCGACGTCGTGCGGCGCGGACTCGACGACCGCCTGCGCGCTCTCTCGGCCGCCCTCCTCGACGGTCCGGCCGCTATCGCCGGCACGCGCCGCCTCGTCCTCACCACTCCCGGCCTGCTCAGTTCGATCCCGTGGGCCATGCTCCCGGCGCTGCGCGGGCGGGTGTTCACCCTCGCCGTCTCGGCGACCCGGTGGGCGCACCAGCGACCGCACGGCCCTTTCCCGAGCGAGACGGCCGGGTTCGCGGTCGGCCCGCGCGTCACACGCGGGGAAGAGGAGGTGGAGACGGCTGCGGGCTCATGGGGCGGCGCCGTCGTGCTCCGCGGCGCCGAGGCATCCGTCGACCGGGTCACCGAGCTGGCGTCACGCGTCGACGTCCTGCACGTCGCCGCCCATGGCCGTCACGCCGTCGACAATCCGCTGTTCTCCGGCCTCGAGCTCGCGGACGGCACGCTGTTCGGCTACGACATCGACCTCATGCCCGAGCTGCCCGACACCGTCGTGCTGTCCGCGTGCGAGGTCGGGCGCTCGTCGGTGCGCTGGGGCGAGGAGGCGATCGGGATGACGCGCATCTGGCTGCACGCCGGCACCCGCTGCGTGGTGGCCGCCCCCGTCATCGTCGCCGACGATGTCGCCTGCGAGCTGCTGGGGGCGATGCACGAGGGACTCGCCGGTGGGCGTGCACCGTCGGAGGCGCTGGCCGAGGCATCCGCTCGCACCGGTATCGTCGCGCCGTTCCAGGTGCACGGCGCCGGATTCTGACCCGGCCTGGGGGCGTCCCCCGCGATGTCGGAGGCCTCCCTCAAGATTTCCTCAGTATCGATGTATCAACCCTCAGGGGAGTGGCTCTTGATCATCGGGACTGCTCACGCACGCCGGAGTTCTGGGGGCTACGGCGACTGGGAGCGGAGAGCCGCAGATTTGGGGATGCGTCGGGGGACGCACGGCTCTCAGGGCAGGAACACGGGGGATGTCGCAGAGACCCAGGTCGGCGACATCCCCCGCCTTCGTGCGCGCGTCACAGTTCCGTTTGTGCGGGCGAACGCACGCATCCTGGGGGCGAGTCGCGTGCTTTCGCCCGCACAAACGGACTGCGCCGGGTCAGCGCGAAGAGTTCGAGGTGCGGCCGCGGACGATGCCGACGAATGCCTCGACCTCGGGCGTCGTGCGGTCGGCCACCCACGCGAGCGCGACAGCCGAGGTCGGCGCGTCGCGGAGCGGCCGGTAGTCGGCGTCCTTGCGTCGGTGCAGGCGTGCGAGCGACATCGGCACGATCACGATGCCCACACCCGCGGCCACGGTCGCAATCGCTTCGGCCGTGTCGGCCGGCGGAGCGAACGCGGGAGTCACCGCGCCGGGAACCTCGAGCCCCAGCACGTCGTCGTGCGGCACGATCACGACCTCGCCCGCGAGGTCGGCGAGGTCGAGCTCATCGGCGGCGGTCAGAGCGGAGTCCGCGGCCGTCACCACGACGGGGATCTCGTCGTAGAGCGCGATGACGTGGAGGTCGGTGCGGTCCAGCGGCAGCCGCACGAGCGCCGCGTCGACCGCGCCCTCGACGAGGGCGCGCCGCTGGTCCGGGACGGCGAGCGGGATCAGCTCGAGGGCCGTTCGCGGCATCCGCTCGTTCCACAGATCGATCCACTTGCCCGGCGTCGCGCCCGGGATCGCCCCCAGCACGAAGCGCTCGGCAGGCGGGGCGGGCGGCTCGGGCGACGGGCCGGGAGACGGTCGCGGGGTGCGCTTCGCGGCGGACTTCGGCGGCGTCTTCCCCTGCGACGGTCGCTTGCCCGCGGGACGGCCGGATGCGGCATCCCGCCCCTTCGCGCCCTTGCGCGGGTGCGAACCGCCGCCCTTCGTCATGCGTCTCAGCGTAGCCGGGCGCTATCGTTCGCTCATGGTCGCGATCCTCGCCACGGTCTTCGCCGCGCTCGCCGCGCTGCTCCACGTCTACATCTTCGTGATGGAGAGCGTGCAGTGGTCGCAGCCCAGGATCTGGAAGCGGTTCGGCCTTCGCGATCAGACGGCGGCCGACATCACGAAGCCGATGGCGTACAACCAGGGCTTCTACAACCTGTTCCTCGCGATCGGCACGGCGATCGGCCTCGTGCTGTTCCTCGCCGGCGGCGAGGACTCGGCGCTGCGGGCAGCCGGCCTCGCGCTCGTGCTGTTCTCGCTGGGATCGATGGTCGCCGCCGCGCTGGTGCTGCTCACGACCGGTGCGAAGTACGTCCGTGCCGCCGCGATCCAGGGCACGCTGCCGCTGATCGGCTTCGTGCTCTTCCTGTTCGCATAGGGGCTCAGCCGCACGCGCCCCAGCGGCCGGCGCCGGATGCCTCGGCCGCGGCCTGCGCGCCCGCGAGAAGGTCGAAGAACGCGACGTTCGGCCACACGCGGATCGCCTCGGCGTCGCCGGCCGTGACCAGCTCGAGGTTCACGAACGAGCCGTCGTCGGTCCAGAGGTTGAAGAGCCGTCGGTCGTAGTCGTCCCACGTGTCGCGGTCGGGGGCCGCCCAGACCGTGGATCCCTCCGGCAGGAGCTGGGCCAGATGTGTGCGCGCTTCATCGGCCCAGCACTCGGGCGTCGGTGTGCCCTCGGGCGTGTCGATGCCGATCAGCCGGACGCGGATCGGATTCGCCGTGGTGACGACGTCGTTGGGCTGCTGCATCCGCGCCTGGATGGTGTCGCCGTCGTACACGTAGAGCACGGTCAGCGCGAACGCGTCGGACGGGCGCTCGGGTGCAACGCGGTCGGGGGCGGTCGCACCCGTCACCGGCCCGGCGTCGCCCACCTCAGCCGTGCTCGACACCCAGACGACGACGGCGATCAGCGCCGCCGCGCAGAGCACCACCACCACCGCCCACACCGCGCGCCTCACCCGCGCCACCCTAGCGGGGTCGCGGTCGGCTCGGCCTCGGGTGAAACGATGGGGAGATCTTGGCGCCACCGCGGCGCGGCGCACGTAATCAGACCGGAATCTCCCGCGGGGCTGACGCCGCGCGGACGCCCGGGATCACGCGGCCAGACGAAGGCCGCGAGGATCGGTCGCGACGCGCTCGCCGTCGCCGATCGTCTCGTCGTCGCCGATGAGGGAACCCACGGCCACCCGCGCCTCGCTGCCGACGTGCGTGCGCACGCCGATCTTCGCTCCGGCGCCGATGGCGGCGCGCGGTCCGATGTGCGCGTGCGGCGCGATGTCGGCGTCGGGGCCGATCACGGCATCCGACTCGACCCATGCTCCGCGGCCGACGTGTGCGCCCGCCGCGATCTGCACCCCGGGCTCGACATATGCCCCGGCTTCGACGATGGCGCTCGGGTGCACCTTCGCGCCGTGCGCGATCAGGCCACGACCGTTGGTGTGCTTGCGGTAGCGCAGCGTCTCTCCGCGGTCGTTCTCGATGTCGACGTAGTTCTTGCCCACAGTCCCCTCCTGAGCACCTGATGGTGCCGAGTACAGGAATAACCTCAACTCCTGCCTATTCATTCCCGCGCATCGGACGTCTCGGATGCAGGGGGTTGCACTTTCTTCGGAGCGGGGCTACCTGGCGGATTGGTCCCGCACCCGGAGGCGCAGCAGGCGGGTTCAGCGGACGTGTTCGTCCGCGTGCGCGAGTGCGCGGTCGATCACGTCCAGGCCCCGCACGAGCTCGTCCTCGCCGATGATGAGCGGTGGAGCGATGTGCACCCGGTTGAAGTGGGTGAACGGCCACACGCCGTCCCGCTTGCACGCTGCGGCGACGGCGGCGACGGGCGCGGCATCCGCTCCGCTCGCGTTGAACGGCACGAGCGGCTCGCGCGTCTCGCGGTCCGCGACCAGCTCGATCGCCCAGAACAGGCCCCTGCCGCGGACGTCTCCGACGGACGGATGCCGCGACGCGATCTCGTGCAGGCGGGGCTCGACGACACGCGTGCCGAGGTCGCGCACGCGTGCGAGGATGCCGTCGCGCTCGAAGACCTCGAAGGTCGCGACTCCGGCCGCGCAGGCCAGCGGATGTCCGGAGTAGGTGAGCCCGCCGGGGAAGGGCAGGGTGTCGAAGTGCGCCGCGATGCGCTCGGAGATGACGACGCCGCCGAGCGGGACGTAGCCCGAGTTCACGCCCTTCGCGAAGGTGATGAGGTCGGGTACGGCGCCGAACGCCTGGAACGCGAACCATTCGCCCACGCGCCCGAAGCCGACCATCACCTCGTCGGCGATGTAGACGATGCCGAAGCGGTCGCAGAGCTCGCGCACGCCGGCGAGGTAGCCCGGAGGGGGCACGAGCACGCCGTTCGTGCCGACGATCGTCTCGATCACGATCGCGGCGATGGTGCTCGCGCCCTCGAGGACGATCGTCTGCTCGAGGTGCTCCAGCGCACGCGCCGTCTCCTCTTCGGGCGATGCCGAGTGGAATGCCGAGCGGTAGGGGTAGGGCCCGAAGAACTTCGCGGTCGAGCCGTCGGCGGGCTCGTTCGGCCAGCGCCGCGGATCGCCGGTGAGAGCGATCGCGGTGGACGTGTTGCCGTGGTAGCTGCGGTACATCGACAGCACCTTGCGCCGGCCGGTCACCAGGCGCGCCATGCGCACGGCGTTCTCGTTCGCGTCGGCGCCGCCGTTGGTGAAGAACACCTTCTCGAACCCGTCGCCCGCGACGGCGGCGATCCTTCGCGCGAGGTCTCCGCGCACGTCGCTGGCCATCGAGGGCTGGATGGTCGCGAGGCGGCCGGCTTGCCGCTGGATCGCGGCGACGAGATCCGGATGCTGGTGCCCGAGATTCAGGTTGACCAGCTGCGAGCTGAAATCGAGGTACGCGTTGCCGGCGTAGTCCCAGAACGTCGCGCCCTCTCCTGCCGCCACGGGCAGGGGGTCGATGATGGCCTGCGCACTCCACGAGTGGAACACGTGGCCGCGATCGTCCGCTCGGACGCGGGCGTCGGCCTCGGGGTCGGGGAGTGGTCGGCCGGAGCCGCCGATGCCCACGTGGACCGCCTGCCGAGACGCGAGATCGGTCATCGGGTCGTCCCTGCGGCCGGACGATTCGTCGAGCTCATGGCATCCTCGCGGGAGAGTTCCGGACAGATCGACCGGGAATGGTTTAGGCTGAGTGCGCCCAGTTTGTCAGAGCAGAAGTTGGTGCAACGGTGCCCGACCGTCGCGAAGATCGAGCGATCCAGACGGATCGTCTGGTCGCCGGATCCGCCCTCGAGACCCTCCCGACCGTGCGCGAGGTGATCTCGCTCGACGCGGTCGTCCAGGGCGTGCCCGAGGTGCTCGTCGGCGACGACGCGCTCGACGCCCGGGTGCGCTGGCTGCACGTGTCCGACAACGCCGGAGTGGCTCGCCTCCTCGATGGCGGCGAGCTCCTGCTCTCGACCGGATCGTCATGGCCGGCCGATCCCGCCGACCTGCGCCGCTTCATCGGCGAGCTCGACGACGCGGGCCTGTCGGGGCTGATCCTCGAGCTCGGCACCCACTACCGCTACGTCCCCGCGGTGGTCGTCGAGGCCGCGAGGGAGCGCAACCTGGCGCTGATCGTCCTGCATCGCGAGCTGAAGTTCATCACGATCACCGAGGCCGTGCACGGGCGTATCATCACCGGCCAGAGCGACGCCCTCCGCTCCCGCGACGAGGTGCGCGAGCGCTTCACTGCCCTCGTGCTGCGCGGCTCGCCCGCCGACTTCATCGTTCACCAGCTGGCGCAGACGCTCGGCGCCCCCGTGATCCTCGAGAATCTGGGGCACGAAGTCGTGGCGGCCGAGGTGCCGCTCGCGCTCGAAGAGGAGCTCTTCACCGAGTGGGAGCTGCGCTCTCGGTCCGCCCATCGCCGGTCCGAGCAGCGGCGCGAACGCGGTGCCGCGGCCGGCCCGGAGGACTGGCTCATCGTGCCGGTCGAAGCACGCGGAGTCCGGTGGGGCAATCTGATCGCGCTTCCCGGGCCCGACCACCCGGCAGGACGCACCGCCGTGCTCGAACAGGGCGCCATCGCGCTCGCGGTCGGACGCCTCGCCGACGGCGAGTCCGACGAATGGGGCAGGGTCGGGCGACGCCGCCTGGTCGACGGCCTCCTCGCCGGCCGGTTCGCCGGCGCGGGCGGTGCGGCGGCCCGCCTGGAGGCGGCCGGGCTGCCGCTGCGCGGCGCGCGCCTGTACGGGATCGTCGCGTCGGGCGTGGCCGTACCCGCGGAGCGAGCGGATGCCGCAGCCCGCGCCCTTCGCGGCCGGGCCCTCGCCGGATCGGCCCCGGACGGCGCCGGCGCTCCCGCCACGGCGATGCTCCTGTCGCTCCCCGCCGACACCGTGTTCGACGACGAGGCGGCGATCGCGTTCGCCGGTTCGCTCGTCGAGCCCGGCACCGACGCGGACCGCATCACCGTGTCGGTCGGCCGCGCGGCCGAGGGACTCGACGCGGCCCTCGCCTCGCTCCACGACGCGGTCGACCTCGCCCGCGGGCGTCGCCGGCGAAGCGCCAAGGGACCGCACCTGCGTCGGGCCGAGAACCGCCCGCTGGTGCAGCTGGTGACGGCGCTGCGCGACGACCACCGGGTGCTGGAGCACGGCGAGCGGATGCTGGCGCCCCTGATCGTGCACGACCTGACACGCGCGGGCGACCTGCTCGATGTGCTGGAGGCGATGCTCTCGCATCCGGGCAATCGCACGGCGGCGGCATCCGCCTCGCACCTGTCGCGCTCGGTGTTCTACCAGCGCATCGCGCTCATCGAGGAGCTGCTGGGGGCGGACCTCGACGACGGCGAGACGCAGACGGCGCTGCACCTCGCGCTGCTCGTGCGCCGCAGCGCCGGCCGCTGACCCTGGCGGGCGTCTCGTCCCGGTCGTCGCGTGTCGAGAAACGAGGAGAAACGCCGCGAGCGCGGGCGCGAGATCGACGCCGTCCGGCGTGTTTCCTCGTTTCTCGACCGTTCACCGCGCCGCCTCGCCCCAGCCCTGGCCAGGCGGCGGCAGGACTACGGCGCGAGGTAGATCTTGCGGAGGGTCTCGCGGATCGTCCAGGTCGTGCGCATGCCGGCGGTGAGGCGCGCGACCGACCCGGGGCGCAGCTCGAGGTCGGGCAGAGCCGGGTCGTCGAACGACACGGTCGCCGCTCCTGACAGCACGACGAAGACCTCGTCCGCCTCGACGTCGGTCGAGACGCCGGGGGTGTGCTCCCACACGCCGATCTCGATGCCGCCGATCTCGCCGAGCTCGACGGATCCCGCCCGTGGGGAGCCGTCGACGACCTGCTCGGCGGGCACCGGGGCGAGCGCGAGGTCGAGGGACGCGGCGTCCGTCCCCGCGCCGGCCGCCAGGCCGCTCACGAGTCGAACCCCAGGCCGAGCGCGTCGAGGGTCTTGAGCAGCAGATTGCGCTTGCCGAGGTTGTGGTCGGCCCGGTCGAGCGACCAGCGCGTCGCATTGATGCCCATGGCGGCGGCGGGCTCGGGAGGGAACGGGAGCGGGCGCTTGCGCACCATCTCGAGCTCGGTCCGCTCGGTGGATACGCCGTCGAGCAGGTCGAGCATGACATCGCCGGCGAAGCGGGTCGAGCCGACGCCCAGCCCGGTGAATCCGGCCGCGTAGGCGACGCGGCGGTCCCGAGCCGTGCCGAAGAACGCTGTGAACTGCGTCGAGGTGTCGATCGCGCCGGCCCACTGGTGGGTGAAGCGCAGACCCTCGAGCTGCGGGAAGGTCGTGAAGAAGTGGTTCGCCAGCGTCTCCCACGTCTGCGGCCGGTTCTCGTACTCGGGCCGCACCTTCCGGCCGTAGTGGTAGATCGCGTCGTAGCCGCCGAACAGGATGCGGTTGTCCTTCGAGATCCGGTAGTAGTGGAACTGGTTGGCCATGTCACCGATGCCCTGCCGGTCGCCCCACCCGATCGATGCGAGCTGCGCGTCGGTGAGCGGCTCGGTCATGAGCACGTAGTCGTACACCGGCACCGTCATCAGGCGGTTGCGCTTGATGAGAGACGGGAAGACGTTCGTGGCCAGCACCGCACGGGCCGCGTCCACGCGTCCTGCCTCCGTGACGACCGAGACGCCGGTCGGCCCCGGGGTCTCGAGATCGGTCACCCGCGTCCGCTCGAAGATCTCGACGCCGCGCTCCTCGCAGACGCGGGCGAGTTCCGCGGCGAGACGGGCGGGATGCAGCATCCCGCAGGCATTCTTTTCCCACACGGCGGCGAGATAGGTGGGCGAGTGGACGGATGCCTGCGCCTCGGCCCGGTCGAGGAAGACGACGCCTTCCTCGCCCTCGGCGGCCCACTCCCGCAGCCATTCGACCTGGTGGGGCTCGATGGCCGGTGCGAACTGTCCGGTGCGCTCGAAGTGGAAGTCCATGCCGTACTGCGCCTCGGACGCCTCGATCGCGTCGAGGTTGGCGAGCCCGAGGCGATCGAGCGTGGGCATCTCCTTCGGCCAGCGCGCCATGCCGTTCTCGTGGCCGTGGGTCAGGCTCGCCTCGCAGAATCCGCCGTTGCGGCCCGATGCCGCCCAGCCGACGCGCTGGGCCTCGACCACGACGATCTTCGCGCCGGGGTCGCGCTCGCTGGCGAGCAGCGCCGTCCACAGCCCGGTGTAGCCGGCGCCGACGATCACGAGATCGGCGCGGTGCGTCCCCGTGAGCGGGGGCCGGTCGGGCAGAAGGTCGGGCGGGAGGTCGTCGCGCCAGAACACCGAATGCGCGGTGTCCGCCAGCGCGTGACGGATGACGGATGCTGCCGGCCGCTGTCGTTCGAAGACGGTCGTGCCCACGGATATCACTTCCCTGTCAGGTGAGGTGCTTCCATCCTGACTGCGACGCGCCCCGCGCACGACCCCGCCCGTGTCGGGAATCTTCGCCGCGGCCGGACGCCCTGTGTTGCGTTCGTGCGGGCGGAAGAGTGCGTCGCCCACCCGCGGAGCGCGCTTTCGCCCGCACAAACAGAGGGGGAGGAGCGGTGGCGGATGCCGCGGCTACGCGTCGGGCGCGGCGTAGACGCGGTCGCCCTCGATGAAGGTCTGCAGCACACGCGTCGCGCCGATCTCGTCGGCGGGGGCGGCGAACGGGTCGCGGTCGAGCACGACGAGATCGGCGAGCTTCCCGACCTCGATGGTGCCGGTCGTGCGCTCGAGGTGGTTCACCCACGCGGAACCAGCCGTATAGGCGGTCAGCGAGGTCGCCAGGTCGATGGCCTGCTCGGGTAGGAACGCGTCGTACTCGCCCTCCTCGTGGCCGGGGGCGGAGGTGCGGTTGACGGCGACGTGGATCGCCGCCAGCGGGTCGGGAGTCGACACCGACCAGTCGCTGCCGGCGGCGAGCACGGCGCCGGAGCGCAGCAGGTCGCCGAACGGGTACTGCCACGCGCTGCGGGGCTCGCCGAGGAACGGGAGCGTCAGGTCGACCATCTGCGGTTCGAGCGCCGCCCACAGCGACTGCATGTTCGCGGCGACGCCGAGCTCGCGGAACCGACCGATGTCGTCCGGGTGCACCACCTGGATGTGCGCGATGTGGTGGCGGTTGTCGCCGCGGCCGTTGCGGTCGATCGCGTGCTCGACCGCGTCGAGGCACTCGCGCACGGCACGGTCGCCGATGGCATGGAAATGCACCTGGAAGCCCGCCGCATCCAGCATCGGCACCGCTTCGTTGAGCACCTCGGGTGCGACGAAGGAGATGCCCGAGTTGTCGGTGAAGTGACCGTGCCCGTCGCAGTAGGGCTCGAGCATCGACGCCGTGAAGTTCTCGGCGACGCCGTCCTGCATGATCTTGATCGAGGTCGCGGCGAATCGCCCGCCCCGGTAGCGCTCGCGACGCTCCAGAAGCGAGGCGATCTGCTCGAGGCCCTTCGTGCGGTCCCACCAGATCGCGCCGACGACGCGCGCCGTCAGCGTCCCGTCGGCTGCGGCCTTCAGATAGGCGGGGCCGGGATCGCCGGCATCGCCGTACGACCCCACGATGGCGTCCTGCCACGCCGTGATGCCGAACGAGTGCAGGTAGCGCTGGCCGACGAGGAGCGCCTCGGTGAGCCGCTCCAGCGGCTCCTCGGGGAGCAGCCGGTTGACCAGGCCCATCGCCCCCTCGTGCAGCGTGCCGGAGGGAGAGCCGTCGGCATCGCGCTCGATGCGCCCGTCGGCCGGGTCGGGCGTGTTCCGGTCGATCCCGGCCAGGCGCAGCGCGGCCGAGTTGACCCACGCGCCGTGCCCGTCGCGATTGGGGAAGAAGGCCGGCCGGTCGGGGATCACGGCGTCGAGCGCCGCCGCTGTGGGCGTGCCGCCGGGGAAGGCCGACATCTGCCATCCGCCGCCCAGGATCCATTCGTCGTCGGGATGCGCGGCGACGTAGCGACCGATCGCCTCGAGGTACTCGTCCGCGGTGGCGTAGTCGGCCAGATCGCACCGCAGCATGTCGAGTCCGCCCCACACCGGGTGCACATGCGCATCCTGGAAGCCGGGGAGCAGCATCCGTCCCCGCAGGTCGACGAGCTCGGTCTTCGGCCCGACGAAATGGGAGAAGTCGTCGCCCGTGACCGCGACGATGCGACCGTCCTTCACCGCCACCGTCCGCGCGCGCGAGCGCACGGTGTCGGCGGTGAAGACGGGTCCGTCCGTGAAGACGAGGTCGGCGTACGGCACGGGGGAACCTCCGCGATCGGGGGATGGATGCCGCGGCTCGGCCGCGGTGCGAACGATGCGCCTGTCAGCCGCCGGTCATCGTGCGGGCGATCTGCGTCGCGGAGTCTCCGGCGCGCTTGAGCACCAGCGCGACGAGCGCGAGGGCGACGAGCGTGAGCAGGAGCATGATCGTCGACACGGCCGCGATCTCGGGCCGAAGACCTGTGCGCAGCGCGCTGAGCACGTACACCGGCCACGGGGTCGTACCCGACACCTGCACGAACGCGGCGACGATCGTGTTGTCGAGGCTCAGCGTGAAGGCGAGCAGGAACCCGGCGAGCACCGCGGGCATCGCCAGCGCGAGCGTGATCCGTCGGAAGGTCGTGAAGGGCTTCGCGTAGAGGTCGGCGGATGCTTCCTCCAGGCGCGCGTCCTGACCCACCAGCCTGGCGCGGACGATGTACGACACCACCGCCGTCGCGAACAGCGACGAGCCGACGGACAGGCGCACGATGCCGTCGTTGAACATGGTGATGCCGAGGTCTTGTCCGAGGAACACCATGAACGGCAGCAGCGCGACCGCGTCGACGATCTCGGGCGTCACCGACACGAGGAGCAGCAGACCCAGGAACCACCACACCCACTTGCCGGGGTGGCGTGCCATCGCGATGCCGGCGAGTGTCCCGAGCGCCGTCGCGATGATCGCGGCGATGAACGCCGTGATGAGCGACACGCGCACCGCGTTCTGGATCGCCGGCTTCGTCAGGATCGTCCCGAAGGCGTCGAAGCCGAACCCGTCCCACACCGCGAGCAGGCGCCCGGTGTTGAAGGAGTGCACGACGATCACGATGATCGGCAGGAACAGGAAGAGCATGACCAGCACACCCCACACGCCGAACGCGACATCCGACCACGGCTTGCGCGCGCGACGCCGCGGCGAGGAACCCCGACGGCCGTCTCGAGCCTGGGCCTGCAGGATCGTCTCGGTCTGAGTCTGCGCGGTCACGAGGTCGCCTCCAGTGCGGCTGCGGGTGCAGCATCCGTCTCAGCGGATTCCGTGGCGGGTCCGAGGACCAGCCGGTTGCGGGCACGGAACGGCATCGCGACGAGCCACAGGAGCAGGGCGCACACCGCGACGGTGATCATGATCATGAGCATCAGCAGCACGGCCATCGCCGATCCGAGCGCCCAGTTCTGCGCGGTCTGGAACTGCCCCGCGACGAGTTGGCCGATCATGTTGCCCTTCGCGCCGCCGAGGACCGTCGCGGTGATGTAGTCGCCCATGAGCGGGATGAACACCAGCAGCACGCCGGCCACGATGCCCGGCTGCGACAGCGGCAGCGTGACGCGGAAGAAGGTCACGAGCTTGCCCGCGCCGAGGTCCTTGGAGGCCTCGCGCAGTGCGGGGCCGACCCGGTCGAAGGCCACGAACAGGGGCAGGATCATCAGCGGCAGGTAGTTGTAGACGACACCGATGATGACGGCGGTGCGGGTGTACAGCAGCTCGAGGGGCCCGTCGAGGACGCCGATCCCCTGTAGCAGGCTCGACAGCCACCCCTCAGGGGCGAGGATCACCTGCCAACCGATCGTGCGGACGAGGAAGTTGGTCCAGAAGGGCACGAGGACGAGGGCGATGAGGATGCCACGGCGCGACGCAGGCACCTTGAACGCCATCCAGTACGCGACCGGCGCGCCGATGAGGAAGCACAGCACCGTACCGATGAGCCCGACCCACAGCGTGTTCTGGAACGTCGCGAGGAACGTGGGCGAGATCGCCTCGAAGTACCTGTCGAGCGAGAGGATGTCGTTCGCGTGGGTCCCGAACACGCCCGGCTTGTAGCCGAAGCTGAACCACACGACCATCGCTACCGGCGCGACGAAGAAGATGAGGAGCCACACCCAGGCCGGGACGGCCAGCGCGGGTCCCACCGCGCCGGTGGCGCGATTACGCACCGGCGGCAGCCTTCACCTCGTTGTAGATCTCGACGCGCGTGCTCAGTGAGTCGTTCATGACCTGCTCGTGCATGGTCTCGAGCTGCTCGGGTGTGAAGAAGATCATGTCGAGCCGCTCGACCTCGGCGGCCTCGGCGGCACTCTCCATGTCCTTGCCGCCCACGTTGTAGCCGACCCACTCGAGGTTCAGCAGCTGGTTCTCGGGGACCATGGCGAAGTTGATGAAGGCATGAGCGGCCTCGGGGTGGGCGGAGCCGGTCGCGATCGCCCAATTGTCCATCCAGAGCTCGGTCTGCGGGCCGGGGAGCACCCACTGCCAGCGGTCGGGCTCGGACGACTCCTGGATGCCGAGGCGCGCGTCGCCGTTCCAGGCCATGAGCAGCGCGTGAGTGCCCTGGGGGATCGTGTTGGCGCCCGCCGCGGAGTCGAACGCCGCCACGTGAGGGGCGATCTTCTCGACGAGGAAGGCCCGCGCTTCTTCGAGCTCGTCGGGGTCGTCGGTGTTCCAGTCCATGTCGTTGGCCCAGAAGTAGCATCCGACCACGCCCGCCGGGTCGTCGGACATCGCGGTCTTGCCGCTGGCCTCGTTCTGGGCCGCGTCGAAGTAGTCGGACCACGTCGTCAGCTCGCGGGTGATCACGTTCTTGTCGTAGACGTAGCCCGTCGTTCCCCAGGCCTTGCAGATCGAGTAGTCGTTGTTCGGGTCCCACGCGCGCCCGAGGAAGGCCGGGTCCATGTTCGAGATGTTCGGGAGCAGATCTTTGTTGAGCTTCTCCAGCAGTCCCTGCTCGATCATCTGCGGGATGAACACACCCGTCGGCACGACGATGTCGTAGCCGGAGGTGCCCTTCGCGGCGACGAGCTTGGCGATGAGCTCCTCGTTCGATCCGTAGGAGTCGAGCGTGACCTTGGGACCGAGCTCGGCGGTGAACGCCTCGACGACCTCGGGCGCGTCGTACTCGGCCCACGTGTAGACCGACAGGCTGTCCTCGAGCTCGCCACCGGTCGCCTGGGGCGCCGGCGACCCACCGCCGCCCGGCGCGCACGCCGCGAGGGCCGCGGCCGAGCCGGCGATCGCGGCGATGCTGAGGAAGCGGCGTCGGGTGAGTTCGCGGACGATGGCCGGAGTCGATGCCTCGGGCGCGAGGATCCGGATCGGGTTTCGGGATTCGGTCATCGGGGGTCTCCTGGTTTCGGGTCGGGGAGCCGGTGAAGGCGGATGCTGCGGTGGTGCGTGGTGCGTGGTCTAGGCGGCGGTCGGCGGCGCGACGTAGCCGCCCTCCTGGGCGGCCTCGTCTGCGGGGAAGAGCAGCACATGGTGCGCGGCCCACGTGCATACGACGGCGTCGCCGACCTGCAGGGCTGGGGCGTCGGGTGTCGGGCGCCGCACGATGAGGCTCTGGTCTTCGCCGAGCTGCACGAGGTACTGCATCGTGTCGCCGAGGTGCGAGACGCCGATGAGGTGGCCGCGGGTCGCGTTGACGTCGGGGAGGGCCGCGCCGGTGTCGGCGTCGATCCGGATGTACTCGGGACGCACGGCGGCCTCGCCCTGCGTCGCCGCCTGCAGTTTCGCCTCGGCGCCGCGGACGAGCGCGTGCGCAGAGTCGACGGCCGCGCCGGATTCGGTGACCGCGCCGCGGAAGAAGTTCTGCTGACCGACGAACGCGGCGACGTACGCCGACGCGGGGCGCGCGTAGACGGTGTCGGCGTCGGCGAGCTGCTCGATGCGGCCCGCGCGCATGATCGCGATGCGATCGCTCATCGAGAGGGCCTCGCCCTGATCGTGGGTGACGAAGACGAAGGTGATGCTGAGCCGCGACTGCAGGAGCTTGAGCTCCAGCTGCATCTCCTCGCGCAGCTGCCGGTCGAGTGCGCCGAGCGGCTCGTCGAGCAGGAGCACCGCGGGACGGTTGACGAGGGCGCGCGCGAGCGCGATGCGCTGCTGCTGCCCGCCCGAGAGCTGCGTCGACTTGCGGTCGCCGAAACGGCGCATCTGCACCAGATCGAGCGCCTGCGTGACCTTCTCGCGGATCTCGGACTTCGGCGTCCGCCGCTGCTGCAGGCCATAGGCCACGTTCTCGGCGACCGAGAGGTGCGGGAAGAGGGCGTAGGCCTGGAACACGGTGTTCACGTCGCGGCGGTAGGGCGGAACGCCCCGGACAGAGGTTCCCGACACCCTGATGTCGCCCTCGTCCGGCTGCTCGAACCCGGCGATCATGCGCAGGGTCGTGGTCTTGCCGCAGCCGGAGGGACCGAGGAGGGAGATGAATTCGCCCGGCTGGATGGTCAGCGAGAGGGCGTCGACGGCGACCTGATCGCCGTACCGCTTGGTGACGGCATCCAGGACGACCGCGCCGCGGCCTTCGGTGTGGGCGGGTGTGTTCGCCGGGGCCGTCTCTGCGTCAGTCGCCGTGGTCACCTGGTGAGGTCCTCTGCAAGCGGGCCTCGCGACGTTGCGCGGCCGGGTGGGCTGGTGTGGGTATTCAATATCGGGCGGTCCAGCCCCGCAACGTGCCACTCGGCGAACCGGACGATTAGCGGCGCGGAAGGCGCCCGCGCGACAGATCGTCCGGAGTTGTGTAACGGTCAGGAAACCGCGGGGTTTCGGTGGGGACACGCAAGAGGCTCGTGGCCCGAGGGGGTGGAGGCCGACAGATCGTCCGTCGCGCGCTCTCTGCCGCGTGCACGCCGGTCACCGGTGACTGCGGATCGTCTGCGCGGGGTTGCCCGAGGTCAGCAGGACGCAGGTCAACCCGGCCACCGCTGCGGCGGCCGCTCCCGTCATGGCGATCTGCACCAGAAGGCTCGAGAGGATGTCGGCCGGCGCGAGCGGGGCGAGGGCGGGAACGACGGCTGCGCAGATCAGACCGCCCAGCACGAGCGCGAGCTGCACGAGGAGCATCGCTTCGACGATCGCGATCACCAAGACGGTGGGTCGCGACAAGCCGAGGAGCCGGTACAGCGCGTACTCCGCCCGACGAGGCGAGAGAAGCGTTCCGACGATCGCGCCCGCCACCGCGCCGCACACGAGATGCAGCCATCGACCCGGCCGATTCACCCAGCCCGTGATCGCCGCCTCGCTGAGGGCACCGTCTCTCATCACTGTCACCGACAGAGCCTGTGCGTCAGGGAACAGCGCGGGAAGCGATGCGCGCACGGGGGCCAGGCTCTCCGGCGACGCTTCGACCCAGCACTGCTGCACACTCTGCAGATGGGCCGCCGGAATCGTGAGCCAGCGCCCACGCGGGTCCTCGCGCGCGCTCGCCGAGGCGGAGGACGCGGCGAAGCGCTGATCGCCGCCGAGGGTGATCTGCGCGCCATCTGCGACACTCAGCTCTCGACCGAGCTCACTGCCCACGATGACGGCCGGCTCGCTGGATCGAGGCTCTCGACCCCACACGATCTCGAAGTAGCCCGCAGTGGCTTCCGCGCTGCGTGCTGTCGTCAGCGCCGGTTCGCCGACCGAGACGACCTTCGGCGCCGTCATCCCGCCCGCGGCGACCACGCCCTGCTGCCCGGCGACTGCGGAGCAGTCGCGACCGTCGAGGGCTCCCTCCTCGCTCTCGACGATGAGCACGTAGGCCCCGCGGGTCTCTTCGTCTGCGAGCACGTCGGTCACGCTGTCCAGCGCCGTCACCTCGAAGGTGGCCGGCGCCGCCATGATCAGGCCGCCGATCGCGACACCGAGCGCGAAGCGCCAGGGGCGCGCGGCGGTCGTCCGGAGCGACTCCCGCAGCGCGACACGGAGCCGACCGGCGGCGATCACCGGGCCTCCGAGAGATCCAGTGCCCTATCGCAGGCCGCCATGACCGCGTGATCGTGTGTGGCGACGATCACGGTCTTGCCGGCCGTCGCCGCGATGCGCAGGCAATCGATCACCAGGGAGGTGTTGCGCGCATCGAGGTTGCCCGTCGGTTCATCCGCGAGGACGATCTCGGCCGGCGAGAGGAGGCATCGCGCGATCGTGACTCGCTGCTGCTCACCGCCGGAGAGCGAGTTGACCACTCTCTCTTCCCTGCCCCCGAGCCCGAAGCGCGCGAGCGTCTCGTGCGCCTCGTGACGAGCCTTCGCCGGGGTCTCGCCTGCGACCAATGCGCTGATCATGACGTTGTCGATCACCGTCCGCTGCGCGAGCACGATGTTGCTCTGCAGGACCCAGGTGCACGCCTGCCGGTGGAGCGCCGGCGCCACCACTCTCTCATCGCCGTCGTAGCACGTCACCGCGCCCTCATCGGGTTGCCGGAGACCGCCGAGGAGGTCGAGCAGGGTCGACTTCCCCGAGCCGGACGGGCCCATCAGCGCGCTCATCGTTCCGGAAGGCCAGGTGCCCTCGACGCCGATGAACAGCCGTTCGCGACTTCCCGGGTAGGAGAATCCGACGTTGCCCGCCGTCAGCCGCACTCGGCATCTCCTGCCACAGCGGACGGATTGACGAGGATCTCGTCGTGAGGCCGCAGCGGGCCGTCCACGCGAGCGGTGCCGATCGTGCCGCGCTGAACGTCCACACGGACCGCGCGGTATCCGGCGTCCGATTCGTCTCGGCGGAAGACGCAGTGCGCACCCGCGGCGTCGGTGTGCACGGCGCTCACCGGCACCTGCCAGCCTTCGATCGTCTCGGCGCGCTCCACGAGGCCCTCCGCTTCCGAAGGACGGGACGCGGCCAGCGCGCGCTCGATGCCGGACCCCGCGAGATCGTCGGTCATCTCCGGCGAGCGATAGGGCATCGACTCTCCCGCGACGCGAAGGATCCACTCTCCCTCCGCGTCCACGTCAGGGAGGGTGGCGCCGTCCTCCGCCGCGACGCTCACGCTCGCCAACCGCGGCGGACCGAGCAGAACGTCCTCTCCCTGTCCCGGCGCACCCGTCCCCACCGTCAGCGGCAGTGCGGCGACCACGATCTCGGCCGTAGGGGACCACACCAGCCAGGCGGGATCCATGGCGGACACGGCATCGGCATCCGGAACACCGATACCGCGCGCGAACTCCCGGAGGGCGACGGACGTACTCCATGACCACGAGTCGCCCGGCGCGTCGAATCCCATGTCGCGAAGGAGTGCGTTCACGCTCTTCACGTCCCCGGGCGAGCTCCCCTGGCTCACGGGCGCGTAGTAGGGGGCCGGCGTCGAGGCTGCGACGCGCCACACTCCGTCGACGCGCACGATTCGCGTTCCTGAGCGGACGACGTCCCCCGGCTTCACGCCCGATTCGGTGATGAGGCCACCCCAGGCCGGCGCCTTGAGCGCGATGCCGTCGGACCACGCGAGTGTGATGGACACTGTCTGGGCGTCGACGAAGTCCCTGCGCGCGATGTGCGCGAAGACCGGCTCGGGGGCAGGAGGGCCCTGTGCCTGGTCGGCCGCGAGCATCGCGGCTCCCGCGATCGTCGTGCCGAGGGGGACGGCGAAGAAGACGGCGATGAGTGACCACGCGAGCAGATCGCCGCGCGCGCGGCCACCGCTGGTCCGCTTGCTCATTCGTCGGTGTGGGCGGGTTCCGGATCTTCGACGTAGGTGGCGAACAGGGAGCCGTACTGGACCAGGCAGTCCCGCTCCGCCGGCGAGATCTCACCATCGTCCCGAATCGCGGCCGCCATCTCGGCGAGCGTCGCCTCCTCCGGCAACTCCGTCAGGCCCGCGGCATCCAGGCACGCGAGCGCTTTCGGGCGCATCTCTTCGCGCTCGGCCGGCGAAAGCAGTCGCTGATAGGCCCAGACCGTGCCCACGTCGGCGAAGTAGTCCTGCAGGCATGCATCGGCGTCGCGCTGGATGGCGAGCGCCTCGTCGTCGCTCTCGGCGGTGATGTCGTAGTCGAAGGTGAGTTCGCCGTTGCTCCCCGTGTAGATGTCGCCGGGTGTGGCGCCGACATCGGCGACGCACTCACGACGCGCCAGGAGCGCACGCTCGAACTCTGCCGCCGTCACGACGCCGTCCTCGACGATCTCGCGCTGGAAGTCGGTCGTCTCCTCCAGGAGGGCGTCGAGGTCGAGCGTGTCATGCGCGCTGTCCGTACCCTGCGCCGCGCATCCGGCGAGGAGCACGGCGAGTATCGCGAGGCCGGCCAGGCCGGGGAAGGTCTTCGTCATCGTCTGGATCGATGCCTAGGGGCGGACGGTCACGGTGCCGGGTGACCAGGCGCCGTCGTGATAGGCCTGGCCGGAGAACGCTGAGCCGGCTCGGAAGTACGCACCGGGATAGGTGACCTCGTCGACCATCACGAACCAGCAGCCGGACTGGTAGCCGAATATGCGGCTCCACCTCGCCCCTGAGGTCAGAGTGCCGGAGACCTTCGCCTGCGCGCCGCAGTACGTGGTGGTGGGGCCGATCCCGTGCAGGTGCTGCACTCTCGCCCTCGACATGTAGGTGCTGGTGTCACCGAGAACCGTGTAGAGCTGGGTCTGCCCCGCGCTGTGCGACCACACCCAGCCGTTCAAGTTGCGAGCGCTCGCCGGACCTGCCGTGCCGAGCGCCAGGCCCATCGTCACGGCGAGTGCGCCCGCCGCGATCCGCAGGCCCCTCAAACGTCGCGCTCGACGTCGCACCCTCGTGTCGGAGTCCTGGCGTCCGCTGTCCGTTCCCGTCATCTCTGCCCCCTCGTGGTCCTCGATCGTTCGAGCATAGAGACAGAAGCGGAAAAACGCCAGCATGTTTTTCCTCCTCGAGTCAGGCAGCGTCGGCCTGACAGCGCGGGCACCAGAACACGATGCGCTCCTTCGTCGGGTCGGCGCCGAGGGATCCGCCACGGATGAGGGTCCCGCAGCGACGGCACGGCCGCCCCTCCCGCCGGTACACCCAGGTGGACTGTCCGGGGCGGGCGTCGCCGGTGAAGGTGCGGCCCGACCGGTCGCGGTTGGCGCGGATCATGCGGGCCCCGAGGTCGACGAGGGCCGCGGCATCCGTCTGCTCTGCGGGCGTGGTCGGGAGCACACCGCGCACGAAGAGGATCTCGTTCGCGTACTCGTTGCCGAAGCCCGCGATGTTGCGCTGGTCCTGGATCGCGACATGCACGGCGCGCGGGTCGGCGCCGAGTCGTCGCGCGGCCTCGGCGGGATCCCACACATCAGACAGCGGGTCGGGCCCGAGGTAGCCGACGAGCTCATCCTCGTCGCTGGTCGGAACGAGCTTGATCTCGGCGAGGTCGAAGCCCACCGTCTCCCACTCGGTGCCGTCCGGAGCAGTCGCGCCGATCACTGCGCGCGCCTTGAACGCCGCGTTGCGCCAGCGGTCGCCGCGACGGTAGACGTGCCACTCGCCCTCCATCTTGAGGTGGGTGTGGAGCGTCATGTCGCCGATGCGGTGCAGCAGATGCTTGCCGCGCGCGACGACATCGTGCACGGTCTGCCCGCGCAGATCTGTCGTGGCGAGCTGGGGGACCCGCAGCTCGAACCGCGTGACCGTGGCCCCGGCGAGCGCCTCGTTCAGGCGCCGCGCGGTGCGGAAGACGGTGTCGCCCTCAGGCACGCGTCGGTCCCGCGGCCTGACGGGCCGCGCGCTCGGCGTCGCCCGCCGTCAGTCGGCGCAGCGTCAGACCGCGCGGCGACTCGACGAAGCCGGCGTCGCGGAGTGCACGGCCCCAGCCGGTGCCGTGCACGAACGCACCATTGACCTGCTCGATCGTGAGCGTGTCGAGGCGCCGTGCGCGTGCGGTCGTCGCGAGGTCTCGTGTCGCCGCGGCGATCGCGGACTCGTCGCCGGTGAACGCGAGCGCCGTCTTGCCCCCGCGCTCGAGGTAGAGCACGAGTGCACCGTCGACGATGACCACGAGTGCGCCGGCCTTGCGACCCGGCCGATGCCCGACGCCGTCGAGCGCCGGCCACGCGAGCGCAGCGCCATAGGGGTTGGCGGGGTCGGTCGCCGCGAGGGTGACCGCACGGAGCGGCGGCGGGTCGGGGAGCCCGGCGAACTCGCGGATGCGGTCGACGGTGGCGGATGCCGCGAACTGCGCCGCTCCGAGCTTCTCGACGACGTACCCGCGGCGGCAGTGCCCTGCCTCCTCGAAGCCGGCGAGCACCCGGTAGGCCTGCGCGAAGCCGCCCGGAAGCCCTTCGGCCTGCACCGAACCGCGCGTGACGACGCCGTAGCGGTCGAGAAGCAGGCTCGCCGCGGCAGTCGCGCGCAGAGAGGCGTCGGGCTCGGGCGCCGGGAGCAGCGACCACCGGCCACCGAGAGCCGGGGGACGGGGAGGAACGGATGCCGCGACCGTCCGCACCGCGGCCCCGCGGTAGAGCCGTGTGCGCGGTGCCTTGCGCGCGACGCGGTGCGACTGGGACCCGCCGCCGACGAGCGTGCGCACCGGGGCGAACGTGTCGTTGGTCACCCGGCCGGACCACGTGAGTCGCCACAGCGCCTCGATCACGGACTGCTCGTTCTCGGCATCCGTCAGTGCCCGCAGCTGGGAGGCGAAGAATCCGCCGCCGGCGGCGAGGGCTTCGAGGAGCCGGGCGTCGAGCGAATCGGGTGCGATCTCGTCGTCGGCCGTGGTGAGGGTGAGCGGGAGGGTATCGGCGGGATGGAACGCGATCCACCCGTCGCGGCCGGCGAGGCTGCCGTGTCCGGACCACGCGACCTCTCCGCTCGAGGTGAGTTCGTCGAGCATCGCGGGCGTGTAGTCGGCGATCCGCGCCGGCAGGATCAGCGACTCCCACGCGCTCGCCGGAATCGGGACGCCCGCGAGCTGCTCCACCACGGCAGCGACCCCGTCGACTCCTTCGAGCGGCCGCGTGATGTGCTGCCACGTGGGCAGGAATCGGGCGAATGCGTCCTGCGGCACGGGCTCGACGCTGCCGCGGATCGCGGCGAGCGAGCGCATCCGCAGGCGCCGGAGCACTTCGGCGTCGCACCACTCCGTGTCGTCGCCGGCCGTCGCGGCGCTCGCCGGAAGGAAGAAGCCGCTCGCGATGCGACCCTGCGACTCGAGCCGCTGCAAGGTCAGCCGGGCGACGGCGACGCCGATGCCGAGTCGCTGGGCTGCGGCATCCGCCGTGAAGGGGCCATGCGTGCGGGCGTATCGCGCCACGAGGTCGCCCAGCGGATCGGCCAGCGGCTCGAGGAACGCCGTCGGGATGCCGACAGGAAGCGCCACGCCGATCGCATCGCGCAGGCGGCCGGCGTCTTCGACGACGGCGAACCGCCGCGTGCCGGCGATGGTGACCGCGATCGCCCGTCGGGCGGTGACGAGGGCGTCCAGGAGAGTGGCCGCCTCGTCCTCGGCCGCCGTCGCGTCCGCGGCGCCGGCCGAGTCGGCGGCCTGGAGTCGCACCGCCACCTCGGCGGCGTCCAGTGGGCCCAGGATGCGCAGCAGGTCGGCGACGCCCTCGATTCCGCGTGCGCGTCGTTCGGGATCGAGGCGCTGCGCCTCGCGCTCGAACTGCGCGATGACGTCGGGATCGAGCAGCTCGCGCATCTCGATCTTGCCGAGAAGCTCGGACAGCAGGGCGGGGTCGACCGACAGCGCCGCGGCGCGACGCTCGGCGAGCGGGGAGTCGCCTTCGTACATGAACGCGCCGACATATCCGAACAGCAGGTCGCGCGCGAAGGGCGAGGGCTGAGCGGGCTCGGTCTCGATGAGACGGATGCGGCGATCCCCGATGCTGCGGGCGATGCGCAGCAGGGACGGCACGTCGTAGACGTCCTGCAGCACCTCTCGGAGCGTCTCGAGGATGATCGGGAACGCCGGGTGACGCCGTGCCACTTCGAGCAGCTGGGCAGATCGCTGGCGCTGCTGCCAGAGCGGACTGCGCCGACCGGGATTGCGTCGCGGCATCAGGAGGGCGCGCGCCGCGCACTCCCGGAAACGCGAGGCGAACAGGGCCGAGCCGCCCACCTCCTCGGTCACGATCTGCTCGAGCTCGTCGGGATCGAACACGAACAGGTCCGCGCCGGGAGGGTCGGCCGCGGCATCCGGAATCCGCGCGATGATCCCGTCGTCGCTCGCCACAGCGGCGCCCTCGACTCCGAGGCGTTCCCGGATGCGGGCGTTCACGGCCAGCGCCCACGGCGCGTGGACCTGCATGCCGTAGGGGGAATGAAGGATGACGCGCCAGTCGCCCACTTCGTCTCGGCCGCGCTCGACCGTGAGCTGGCGGTCGGTCGGGAGCGTGCCCGTCGCCTCGCGCTGCTCGGCCAGGTAGGCCAGCAGGTTGACCTGGGCGTAGTCGTCGAGTCCGGCCTCGCGCAGGCGCGCCTCCGCCTTGTCGGGCGGGGCGGTCGACACCTCGCGCGAGAACTTGCCGAGGGCCTCGCCGAGCTCGGCGGGTCGTCCGATGCCGTCGCCGTGCCAGAACGGCACCTTGCCCGGCTGGCCGAACGCGGGCACCACGTTGACGCGGTCGTGCGTGATCTCGACGATGCGCCAGCTCGTCGTGCCGAGGGTGAAGACATCGTTGACGCGCGACTCGTAGACCATCTCCTCGTCGAGTTCGCCCACGCGGGCGTTCTGCGACTCGCCGGCCACGAACACCCCGAACAGTCCGCGGTCGGGGATCGTGCCGCCGCTCGTGACCGCGATGCGCTGCGAGCCCGGACGTCCGGTGAGGGTGCCGTGGTCGCGATCCCACACCAGCCGCGGTCGCAGCTCGGCGAACTCGTCGGACGGGTAGCGCCCGGCCAGCAGGTCGAGTGTCGCCTCGTACGCCGAGCGGGGGAGCGCCCGGAACGGTGCACTGCGCTTGAGCGTCTCGTACCAGCCCTCGACGTCGAGCGGCACGAGCGCGCACGCCGCGACGGTCTGCTGCGCCAGGATGTCGAGCGGGTTCTGCGGGATCGAGATGGCCTCGATCTGGCCCGCCAGCATCCGCTCGGTGACGATGGCGGTGTGCAGGACGTCGCCGCGGTGCTTGGGGAAGAGGGCCGCGCGGCTGACCTCGCCGACCTGGTGGCCGGCGCGCCCGATGCGCTGCAGGCCGGATGCCGCGCTCGGCGGCGCCTCGACCTGGATCACGAGGTCGACCGCACCCATGTCGATGCCGAGCTCGAGGCTCGACGTCGCCACGACGCAGCGGAGCACGCCGGACTTCAGCTCCTCCTCGACCTGCGCCCGCTGCTCCTTCGACACCGACCCGTGATGCGCCTTCGCGAGCACCGGGTCGGCGCCGGCGGTCGCGCCCGCCTGGGCCAGCATGGCGGCAGGGACCTTCGGCTCAGGCAGGTCGAGCCCGAGGCGCTCGGAGTAGATCTCGTTCAACCTGCCGGTGAGCCGCTCGGCGAGGCGCCGGGAGTTGCAGAACACGATCGTGGACCGCTGCTGCAGGATGCGATCGACGATCGCCTCCTCGACGTGCGGCCAGACCGAGCCGGTGACCTCCGTCTCACCGGATCCTGATGCTCGCCTCGACTGGCCGTCGGCGAACCAGTCCTCGTCGATGACCTCGCCGGTCTCGGGATCGGTGGCCCGGCCGGCCTCGGCCGGAGTCGAGGGTTCGGTGCCCGGCGGAGGGGGTGGGTTGAGCATGTCGTCGATCGGCACGACCACGCGCATGTCGAACGCCTTCGTCGCCTTGGGCGCCACGATCTCCACCGGCGCCGCGCCGCCCAAGAACCGGGCGACCTCGTCGATCGGACGCACCGTGGCCGACAGTCCGATGCGCTGCGCAGGGCGCTCGAGCAGGGCGTCGAGCCGCTCGAGGCTGACCGCGAGGTGGGCCCCGCGCTTGGTGGCGGCGACCGCGTGCACCTCGTCGATGATCACCGTGTGCACGTTCGCGAGGGTCTCGCCCGCGGCGCTCGTGAGCATGAGGTACAGCGACTCGGGCGTCGTGATGAGGATGTCGGGCGGCGCCGTCACGAGCTTGCGCCGGTCGCTCGAGGTCGTGTCGCCCGATCGCACGCCCACCGACACCTCCGGCACTGAGACGCCGAGGCGCCGTGCCGACTGGCCGATGCCGACCAGCGGTGAGCGCAGGTTGCGCTCGACGTCGACGCCCAGCGCCTTGAGCGGAGAGATGTAGAGGATGCGAGTAGGGGAGGACCCGGCATCCGCCCGCCTTTTCTTCGCCGGCTGCGACTCGACCTGCTTCTCGCGGAACACCCGGTCGATGGCCCACAGGAAGGCGGAGAGCGTCTTGCCCGAACCCGTCGGGGCGACCACAAGCGCGTGCTTGCCGTGCGAGATCGCGTCCCACGCCCCGATCTGGGCGTTGGTCGGCGCTGCGAAGGCACCGCGGAACCAGTCCTGCGTGGCAGGACCGAACCGCTCGAGCACGTCGCTCATCCCACCATCTTGGTCGCTGCCGGCGACATCCGGGCGGGCTTCACACGGAACGCGGCGGCGCTCAGACCTCGTCCGGCAGGAGGATCCACAGCACGAGGTAGATCCAGAACGAGAGTCCGAAGAACACCAGGCCGATCAGCGTCAGGATGCGCACCGCCGTGACGCTCGTCGAGAAGCGCGCCGCGATCCCGGCGCAGACCCCCGCGAGGAGGCGACCCTCCCTGGGTCGTACGAGTCGGCTCATGGCGACATCCTCCTCCTCTCGCGGCGGGCGCGGGAGGGGTCCGTTGCCGAATCGTTGGAAAGCGGATGCCGTGCCGCGCCCGGCGCACGGATACATTTTCTCAACGCATCCATTCGAGGAGGATCATGCGACGCTCGCCATTCGCCGCACTCGGGATCGGCCTTGCCGCCCTGGGCCTCGTGCTCACCGGCTGCGCGACTCCCGCGCCGGTGGAGACCCCCGCCGCGTCCTCGCCGGCCGAGCCCACACCGACCATCGAGCCGGTCGTGATCGGACCGGCCGAGATGCCGCCGGTCGCCTTCGGCGGCGACTGCGCGAAAGTGCTGACGACCGACGATCTCTTCGAGGTGACCGGTATCGAGTTCGCGCTGCAGGACGGGGTCGAAGATAATCCTGTCACCGACAATGTCGTCGCGAACGTCGGCGGTCTGGAGTGCAGCTGGGCGGGAGGCGACAGCGAGGTATACCTGGACACGATCCCGCAAGCTGGGCTTGATGGCACGAGGTTTCCGCACGTAGAGGACTACTTCGAGGAGTGCGATCGCGTTGCCCCGGGCTGTGGGTGGTACCAGAGCGGAGACGCCCTCTGGACCAGCGTCTACTTCGCTACGCCGGGTGTCACTCGCGAACAAGCCGACGTCTGGGGCGAGGAGCTCGGGCGACGGGTCGCCGAGAATCACACGGCGACAGCGGCGGAACCGTGGACTCGCGATCGCAGCGGCTGGTGGCCCGTGTTCGACTGCGCCCAGATCGCCGCGGCCGTCAATGCTCAGGCAGGTGACGCTCTCCTCGTCGGGGAGGTCGACGGCTTTCGGGGTGGGCCCGGGCCCGAGATGGCGCGGGAGGCGAGCCGAGAAACGCAATGCACGCTCACATCGCCCGAGGGTGCGGAGATCGTGCGGATGACCACGCGGGCCGGGGTAGGCGACGTCTCCGACTCGTCGACCACGATGACGCCGGTCGATTCGGGCGTTCCGGGCATCTCGATGAGCCTCGGTGGAGACGAAGGCGGCGGAACCGAGTGGTACGTGCTCAGTGACGGTGTGAACACGGTCCGCCTCTCGGCCTCCGCGTCGGCGCTGAACTCTCCGGAGGAGCTCGCCCTCGCGGTCGCGGCGGCCGCAGCATCCGGATTCGAATGAACCGCCACCCATCCGAAGGAGACCCGATGCGACGCTCGTCCCTCGCGGCAGCTCTGCCCGTGCTCGTCGCCGTCATCCTGACGATGACCGGCTGTGCGACTCCCGCGCCGGTGGAGACCCCCGCCGCGTCCTCGCCGGCCGAGCCCACGCCGACCATCGAGCCGGTCGTGATCGGACCGGCCGAGATGCCGCCCGTCGCCTTCGGCGGCGACTGCGCGAACGCGCTCACTCCGGAGGACATCGCGGAGGCGCTCGGTACGACCGTCGTGCCAAGACCGCGGACGCTTGACGAGTCGATCGCGAACGTCGGCGGACTGGAGTGCGAGTGGCGTGATGCGAACGGCAACGCGGTGATCCTCGCCTTCATCCCCCGTGTCGGGCTCGACGGCGCGGTCTTCCCAGAGGAACTCGCCGCGAATTTCTTCGACGAGTGCACGGGTGGCTCGTACTGCGCCTGGCAGGGTGGCGACGACATCGCGTGGGTCGCGCTCACTCTCGTCGTCCCGGAGGGAACGACTCGTGGAGACGTCGACGGGTGGGGAGAGGCGCTGGGTCAGCTCGCCATCGAGAACTACTCAGCCGCAGTCGACGACCCCTGGACGCGCGATCGCACAGCGTGGTTCCCGACGCTGGCGTGCGAAGAAGTGGGAGACGCGATCGGCGCGCAACTGGGCGTGCCGATCGTCGGTCGGGCCTCCGGCTGGGACGCCGACCGCCCGCCGACCGGGTATGTGATGGCACTGGGGGGTTCGCGTCAGGCCCACTGCTACCTCACATCCGACGGCGGTCAGGGTATGTCGGTCACCATCTGGCCCGGCCTGGGCGAGACGCTCGCCGCGGAAGGTGCCACGAACGTTGACTTCGGCGTCCCCGGAGTCACTGCCTATGAGGGCGGACAGGACGACTATCGCGGGCGCGACTACATCCTCACCGACGGCGTGAACCGGATCGACCTCTGGGTGCGCATCGACGACACCGACGCGCAGCGACGGTTCGCCGTCGCCGTGGCTGCGGCCGCGGCATCCGGATTCGAATGACGAAGCGCGGCACCGGCCCGCGGACGAGCCGGTGCCGCGCCGGGGTCACCGCTCGGTCAGCGTGCCGTCGCGACCGAGCTCGAGGGTGAGGCTCACGCCGATGCGCTCGAGGAACGCGTCGTCGTGGCTCACGACGAGCACCGCCCCGCGGTAGGCCGCCAGAGCGTCGACGAACTGCCCGACCGTGTCGAGGTCGAGATTGTTCGTCGGCTCGTCGAACACCAGCAGCTGTGGCGGCGGGTCGGCCAGCAGCAGCCGGGCCAGCGCGACCCGGAACCGCTCGCCGCCCGACAGCGTCGAGACTGGCCGGTCCACCGCCGCTCCTCGGATGAGGAACCGGGCGAGCCGATTGCGCAGCTCGGGCACCGGCACGGCCGGAGCCGCCGCCCGCACGTTCTCGAGCACCGATGCCGTCTCATCGAGGCCGTCCACCCGCTGGGGCAGGTACCCGACCCGGTCGGTGTGCAGCTCGAGGCGTCGAGAATCGAGGAGAATCGGGCGTTCGAGCGCCGTGGCGGGCCCGTCCGACGGCGAGTCTCCTGATTTCTCGACAGCATAGGCTCCGATACCGACTGCGGCCGCTGCGAGACCGGATCCGACCCGGTCGGTGTGCAGCTCGGTGCGTCGAGAATCGAGGAGAATCGGGCGTTCGAGCGCCGTGGCGGGCCAGTCCGACGGCGAGTCTCCTGATTTCTCGACATCGTCCGCCCGGCCGCGGCCGCCCCCGGTGCCCCGCCCGAGCAGCACCTCGAGCAGCGTCGTCTTGCCGGCGCCGTTCGGCCCGATCAGCGCGACCCGCTCAGGCCCCTGGATGATCCACGACCGCTCACCGTCGCCGATCGTCGCGATGCGGCGGCCGGCGGGCACGCCGGGGTCGGGCAGGTCGATCTTCACCGTGTCGTCGTCGCGGACCCGGCGCTCGGCGGCGTCGAGCGCCGCGCGCGCAGCGGCCTCGCGGTCCGCCTTCTCGCCGCGGAGCTTGCCGGCCGAGACCTGGGCGGCCATCTTCCGTCCGCCCGCGACGATCCCCGGCACCCGCTTCTCCATCTGCGCCTTGCGTCCCATGGCGGCCCGGTGCGAGAGCGTCGTCTCTGCAGCGATCCGCTCGCGCTTCTCTCGGCGCACCGCCTGCGCGGCCGCGCGTTCGGACTGCCGGGCCGCGTCCTGCTCGGCATCCAGCCACGCGCGCCACTCGGAGTAAGAGCCTCCGAAGGTCGCGAGCTCGTGGTCGTACAGCTCGGCGGTGTCGTCCATGAGCTCAAGCAGCGCGATGTCGTGACTCACCACGACGAGCGCTCCCCGCCACGATCGGACCATGTCGTGCAGGCGTGCGCGGGCCTCCCGGTCGAGGTTGTTCGTCGGCTCGTCGAGCAGCGCGATCGGCGCACCGCGCAGGCGGATGCCGGCGATCGCCGTGAGCACGGCCTCGCCGCCGGAAAGCCCCCCGACGGTGCGTCCGAGCATGCTCGGGGAGAGTCCGGCCTCGGCCAGCGCCGCGTGCGCGCGCGCCTCGACGTCCCAGTCGCTGCCGACCACGTCGAAGTGGTTCGGGTCGGGGTCGCCGGACTCGATCGCGCGCAGCGCGCGCAGCACGGTGCCGACGCCGAGCAGGTCGGCGACGGGTCGATGGATGTCGAGCGTCAGCCGCTGCGGGAGGTACGCGGCATCCGCGGTCCTTCCGAGCTGGCCGCCGTCGGGGGTGAGCTCGCCGGCGATGAGGCGCAGCAGCGTCGACTTGCCGGAGCCGTTGCGGCCGACGAGCCCGGTGCGGCCGGCGCCGAACGAGCCGGTCACGCGGTCGAGAGCGATGGTGCCGTCGGGCCACGCGAACGAGACGCGGTCGAGCACGACGGACGGGGTGGACGTGTGGGCGGGCATGAGGCCTCCTGGAGCGGTCATGCACTGACACGCGGAAGCCGCGCAACGGCCGGCAGGCATGCCGGAGCCGAGGATGAAGCGGCAGGATCGACGGTCAGCGCGGAATCAGAAGCGCCAGCACGTCGAAGGGTCGACGAAGCGGCGCGATTACAGCGCGGTCGCGTCGAGAAGCTTCAACGGATTTCCTCACACTCGGGACAGAGGCAGGACCCACGATAGCGGATGCCGCTCCTGACCGCCTGGGAACTCGTCAGTCGTCGAGGTCGGCGAGACGCTTGTCGAGGAACACCCGCACGTCGGCGAGCTCCTGCTCCGACACGCTGTGGGTGAGGCCGGGGTAGACGCGTCCGCTGAGGTCGACGTGCCCTGGCAGCCACGCGGTCGTGTGGTCGACGAGGAATCCGGGGATCACGTCGTCGTTCGTCCCGCGGCCCCAGAACATGGGGGGCCGCCGCTCGGCGAGAGCGGCATCGCCGGGCAGGTCTCCGGGCGTGACGTAGCCCGACAGGTTCACGGCGAAGCCGAACCGCGCCGGGTCGAGGCGCAGCGCCTGCAGTGCGACGGCCGCGCCTTGCGAGAAGCCGAGCAGCCCGATGGACGGGTGATCGGATGCCGCGGCATCGACCCATTCGATCAGCCTCGTCGCGGCGGCCGTGACGTGCGCGGGATCGCGGTTCTCGAGCCCTTCGATCGGGTACCAGGAGTAGCCGGGCGCGGGGAAAGGAGGTGCGAGCGGTGCGCGGACGGCGGCGACGGCGAACTGGGGCGGGAGGTACGGCGTGAGCCCGAACAGGTCGCGCTCGTCCGCGCCGTAGCCGTGGAGGAGCACCAGCAGCGGCCGCCCGGCGCGGACGTCGGGGGCGGCGGACCACAGCACGGCGTCGGCGTCGAGGGGGATGCTCACGCCTCCATCCTGCCCTTCCCCGCCCTTCCCTGCCCCGCCCGGCCCGGCCGTTCCCGCCCTTCCGGCCCCGCCCGGCCCGGCCGTTCCCGCCCTTCCTGCCCCGCCCGGCCCGGCCGTTCGGTTGTGCGGGCAATTGCACGCCCGGCTCGGCATGCGGGCGCGCAACCGCCCGCACAACCGCGGGGGGCGGGACGAGGACGGCGTCAGCCCCGGGTGGCCCCGCCCTACCGGCCCCCACCCGGCCCGGGCCCCACCCGGCCGCACGGCTGTGCGGGCACATGCACGGTCGGCTCGGCATGCAGGCGTGCAAACGCCCGCACAACCGCAGGGAGCGGGAAGGGGGGACGAGGTCGGCGTCAGCCCCGGGCGGCGGTGCGCTCGGCCGAGGCGATGACCATGTCGATGGCGGCGAGGTAGAGCGCCTGGTCGCGGATCTCGGCCAGTCGGGCACCGTTCTCGGCGACGAGCGGGAACTCGCGCGGATCGACGAGGAGCGGCGCGTCGAGCCACAGCGTGTCGGACTCGCCGGGGTGCTGAGCGCGGGCGCGTGCCGCGTTCGCGCTGCCCGACAGCGTCTGCATCGCGAAGAGCGCGTAGTGGCGCACCAGATCGTCGCCCTCGAGTCCGGCGCGCGAGAACGCGTCGAGGATGATCTCCATCGCGCGGTGCTCGGCCCTGCCGTTGGTGGTCAGCAGCATCGCCTCCGCGCCCACCGCGGGGTAGTGGCTGAGCGCCTCGCGCGTCTTCAGCGCGAGCTGGCGCAGCCGCTCCTGCCACTGCTCGGGCGGAACGTCGATCTCCTGCAGCCCGAGCTCGGTGAGGTGATCGAACAGTGCCCCCATCAGCTCGTCCTTGTTGCGGAAGTGACGATAGACGGCCGTGGGGTCGACGCCGAGGTGGGTTCCGAGGTCGCGGAACGAGACGCTCCCCACCCCGGGTACGGAGGCGAGCTCGAGCGCCGCGGCCACGATCGTGTCGCGATCGAGGCGCGGCTTGCGGTTCGGCGTGGTGCGGCCGGTCTGCGCGTTCGCCACCTCGTCTCCTCCCTGAGCGCTCTGGCGCGGCATCCGTCGGACACCGTCCTTCGACACCACCCTAACGTGCCAGATCACAAATCGGTCAACACCGTTGACACCAGTGTTGTCCACGCGTAATCTCGGGCCCCATCGAGATCCTTCAGAGGAAGCGAGGCGACATGGGAGTCGCAGAAGTGCTGTTCGTCGGCGGTCCGGTGTTCGTCGGCGAGGGCCGACCCCTCACCGGAGTCGCCGTGGCCGTCACCGGAGGTCGCATCGCCGCGATCGTGCCCGAGGGCGAGGCATCCACGCTCGTCGGAGACGGCACGCGTGTCGTCGACCTCGACGGCGCGCTGCTCGCGCCCGGCTTCCAGGACGCGCACGTGCATCCGGTCTCGGGCGGCATGGAGTTGCTGCAGTGCAACCTCACCGGCGCCGCGGACGCGGCGGATGCGGTGGCGCGCATCAAGGCCTACGCCGACGCGAATCCCGACGAGCCGTGGATCCTCGGCGGCGGCTGGTCGATGGACCACTTCCCCGGTGGTGCACCGGTGCGCGGACTGCTCGACGAGGTCGTCCCCGACCGTCCCGTCCTGCTCCTCAGCCGCGACCACCACAGCACGTGGGTCAACAGTGCGGCCATCCGGCTGGCCGGGATCGATGCCTCCACGCCCGATCCCGAGGACGGGCGCATCGAGCGCGAAGCGGATGGCACCCCTGCCGGCACCTTCCACGAGGGCGCGGGCGAGATGTTCGCCGCGGTCCGGCCCGACCACGATCCCGAACTCGCCTATCGCGGCCTCCTCGCCGCACAGGATGAGCTGATCGCGCTGGGCATCACCGGCTGGCAGGATGCCGCGGTCGGCGCATCCAGCATCATCGCCGATCCGCTCGACGCGTACGAGCGCGCGATCCGCGACGGCGTCCTGCGCGTGCACGTCGTCGGCGCCCAATGGTGGGAGCGCGATGCGGGTGTCGAGCAGGTCGAGCGCATGACGGCCAGGCGCGACGAGCTCGCTTCGCGCGTGCCCGCCGACCGGCTCACGATCTCGACCACCAAGATCATGGTCGACGGCGTCGCCGAGAACCAGACCGCCGCGATGCTCACTCCGTACAAGGACCCGCACGGCCACGTCACGGGCAACAGCGGCCTGTCCTTCGTCGACCCGGCCGTCGTCCGCGCGGCCGTCACCGCGCTCGACGCGGCGGGCATGCAGGTGCACTTCCACGCGCTGGGCGACCGCGCCGTGCGCGAAGCGCTCGACGCCGTCCAGGCGGCCCGCGACGCGAACGGCCCGAGCGACGGCCGTCATCACCTCGCCCACCTGCAGGTCGTCGACGCGGCCGAGGTGCCGCGTTTCGTCCATACCGATGCCGTCGCCAACCTGCAGGCGCTGTGGGCGACGCACGAGACCCAGCTCGACGAGCTGACGCTCCCGTTCCTCCGCGACGGCGCCGAGGAGCGCCACTACCCGTTCGGCGACTTCGCCCGCGCGGGAGTGCGCCTCGCGGCCGGCAGCGATTGGCCGGTCTCGAGCGCCGACCCGATGGACGCCATCCACATCGCCGTCACCCGCGCCTACCCGGGCAGCGAGTCCGCCCCGCTCGGCGGCGCGCACCAGCGCCTCGACCTGGAGACCGCCCTGGCGGCGTACACGTCGGGCTCCGCGTACGTGAACCACCGCGACCACGACACCGGCTGGGTGCGCGAGGGATACCTCGCCAATCTCGTCGTCCTCTCTCCCGACCCGTTCTCGCTTCCTTCGGAGGACATCCACCTGGCGACCGTCGACTCCACCTGGATCGAAGGCGCCGCCGTCTACGAACGCACCACCGCCACTGAAAGGGACCTCGCATGACCCGCTTCACCAGCGCCCCCCGTTCCCTCGCCGTCGTGGCCGCGGTCGCGGCATCCGCTCTCGCCTTCAGCGCGTGCGCGCCTGCGGCCTCGACGCCCGACGCCACGTCCACCGGCTGGGAGCTCACCGAGACGACGCCGGCACCCTCCGGCGACATCGACTCGTTCACGTGGTCGATCTACGCCGAGCCGTTCTCGCTCGACTACGCCTACGCGTTCGACTATGCCGACAACCAGGTGCTCGCCAACGTGTGCGAGTCGCTGCTGCGCCTCAATCCGGACTTCACGCTGAGCCCCGGGCTCGCCGAGTCGGCCACCCAGCCCGACGCCAACACGTGGGTCTACACGATCCGCGAAGGCGTGACCTTCCACGACGGCACCCCGCTGACTGCGGCCGACGTCGTGGCCTCGATGAACCGTCACCTCGACCCCGCCGTCGGGTCGTTCTGGTATTCCGTCTACCAGAACGTGACCGCGATCGAGCAGACCGGCGACATGGAGGTCACGGTCACCCTGTCGGTGCCCGGGTCGCAGTTCAACCTCGCGATGGGCGGCGCCGCGGGCGTCGTCGAGTCCGCGGCCACTCTCTCTGCAGCCGGCGCCGACTACGGCAACTCGTCGGGCGGCGTCAACTGCACCGGCCCCTTCAGCCTCGACGCGTGGAAGTCCGGCGAGTCGATCACCCTCGCGCGCTACGACGACTACTGGGATGCCGACCTGACCGCGCGGTCCGGCGAGGTGCAGTTCGTGTTCCAGACCGACCCGACGGCGCGCGTCAACGCCCTCGCGTCGGGCGAGGTCGACGGCACCTGGATGGTGCCGTCCACGGCCTACGGACAGTTGAGCGGATCCGACGCCGGTGACGTGTACTACGGCCTCACCACCGCGGTCGGCCAGCTCATCGTGAGCAACCTCGAGGGGCCGCTGGGCGATCTCCGCGTGCGCCAGGCGCTGCTGATGGCACTGGACCGCGAGGGCATCCTCAAGGCCGGCGCGGGCGGCGTGGGCGAGGTCACCGACGTCATGACGACCGAGTCCGTCTGGGTCGGCGCCGATCCCGCCGCCGTCGACACGGCGTTCGAGGACGTCGACCACTACGAGTACGACGTCGAGGCCGCCAAGGCCCTGATCGAGGAGGCGGGTGTCGCGGGCGAGGAGATCGTGATCGTGACCGCGCCGATCTCGGGCGACTTCGCCGTCATCTCGCAGGCCACCGCTGCGGCCGCCGAGTCGATCGGGCTCACGGCACGCATCGAGTCGGTCACGCCCGGCGCCTACACGTCGCTCTTCTCGGACCCGAGCGCGCGCGAGGGCGTGGACCTGTTCTTCACGAGCTGGTACCTCTCGAGCCCCGACCCGCTGGAGATGTACTCGGTGCTGCGCACGGGCGAGTTCAGCAACTACGGCAACTGGAGCGACCCGGAGTTCGACGCGGTCGTGAACGAGGCCATCGCGATCGACGACGCTGCCGCGCGCAGTGCCGAGACGGCGAAGGCGCAGCAGATCGCGAACGCCCAGCTGCCCTGGCTGCCGCTGTACACCACGCCGATGTCGATGTTCATGAGCGATCGGATCACCGGTGTCGCGCCGTCCATCGCCTTCATGTACTACCCGTGGGCGGCGACCATCGGCGCCAAGTAGCGCCGAATCGCCTTCGCACACCGTCATCCGATGATCGCCGTCCGCCGCGTCGCGGGGAAGCTGGGTGGGCTCCTGCTCACCCTCTTCCTCGCCTCGCTCCTGGTTTTCTTCTCCCGCTTCCTGGTACCCGGCGACCCCGTGAACTTCCTGCTGCGCGGTCGCAAGCCGAGCCCCGAGGCCATCGCCGAGGTGAAGGAGATGTACGGGCTCGACCTGCCGCCGTGGCAGCAGTACCTCACCTGGCTGTCCGGGGTGCTGCACGGCGACTTCGGCCGGTCGCTGCAGTACCGGCAGGACGTGTCGACGGTCATCGGCGAGCGGCTTCCCGTCACCCTGATGCTCGTGGTGATGGCCGGCCTCGCGATCGCGGTGGCCGGGCTCGGGTTCGGGGCGATCGCCGCTCTCTACCGGGGTCGTGCCGGCGATCGGCTGGTGCTGATCGCGCTGACGATCCTCGGCGCGATCCCCTCCTTCGTCGGGTCGATCGTGCTCATCGCGGTGTTCTCGGTGCAGCTGGGCTGGTTCCCGTCGTTCGGGTCGGGAGAAGGGGTCCTCGACACCGTGTACCACCTCGTCCTGCCCGCGACCGCGCTCGCGATCGTCTTCACCGTGCTCGTCGCGAAGGTCACCCGTTCGGCGATGGTCGAGCAGCTCGACCGCGAGCACGTGGAGGTCGCGACGAGCCGGGGCCTGCGCCGCGGCGCCGTCGTGCGGCGCCACGTCTTCCGCAACGCGCTGTGGCCGATCCTCACCGTGAGCGGCATCCTCGTGGCGGGCCTGCTCGTCGCGAGCTCGATCGTCGAGTCCGCGTTCGGCATCGCCGGGATCGGCTCGCTGCTCGTCCAGTCCGTGGACCGCCTCGACTTCCCGGTGGTGCAGGCGATCGTGCTGCTCATCGTGACGGCCTTCGTGCTGGTCAACGCCGTGATCGACGTGCTCGAGCCGTGGATCGATCCGCGCACGGCGGCGGGAGCGGGTGCCCGATGACCTCTCCGACGATCGCCGTCCGCGTCCTGCGTGCCCCGCGTGCGCGCCGAGCGGATGCCGTGTTCCTCACGGCCATGGTCGTGCTCGCCGGCTTCGTGCTCGCCGCCGTCTTCGCGCCGTTCCTCGCCCCCTATCCGCCCGACGCGGTCGACTTCCTGGCCGTGTACGCGCCGCCGAGCCCGTCGCACTGGCTCGGCACCGACGCGCTGGGGCGCGACATCCTGAGCCGGATCATCTTCGGTGCGCGCACCGCCCTGGTCGCCCCGTTCCTGGTGGTGGTGCTCTCGACCGTCCTCGGCGCGCTCCTGGGACTGCTCGCAGGATGGCGCGGCGGGTGGCTCGACGCCGCGCTCGGCCGGATCTTCGACGTGATCTTCGCGTTCCCGTCGCTGCTCATCGCGATCATGGCGGTCGCGCTGTTCGGGAAGGGCCTCGTCGCGCCGGTGCTCGCGATGACGATCGCCTACATCCCGTTCGTCGCACGGCTGACCCGCACGCTGGTCACGGCCGAACGGCATCGCCCCTACGTGGCGGCATACCGGGTGCAGGGCTTCGGTGCGTCCTGGATCGCGCTGCGCCGCGTGCTCCCGAACGTGACGCCCGTCGTCGGCGCGCAGTCGACGCTCAACTTCGGGTACGTCCTGGCCGAGCTCGCCGCACTGTCGTTCCTCGGTCTCGGCGTCCAGCCGCCGACCCCGGACTGGGGCTCCATGATCAACGAGGCCCAGGCGGGCCTGGCCGGTGGCCACTTCATGCCGGCGATCGCCCCCGCCGTCGCTGTCGTGATCGTCGTGGTCGCCGTGAACATCATCGGCGAGGAATTCTCCCGCCGCGTCGGGGGAGGATCACGATGACGCTTCTGCAGATCGAAGGACTCGGCATCCGTCTGCCCGATGAGACGGAGCTGCTCCGCGGCATCTCCCTCGACGTCTCGCCGGGTGAGACCGTCGGCCTGGTCGGCGAGTCCGGATCGGGCAAGTCGCTCACCGCACGGACCGTGCTCGGCCTCCTCCCCGAACGCGCGCGCACCGACGGGTCGGTGCGGCTCGACGGGCGCGAGGTGCTCGGCGCATCGAAGCGCGACCTGCTCGACATCCGCCGGCACGGAGCCGCGATGATCTTCCAGGACCCGCGCGCCGGTGTGAACCCGATGCGCACGATCGGCGATCACATGACGGAGTCGCTGCGACTCAACGAGGGGTGGAGCACCGCGCGCGCCCGGGAACGCGCGATCGAGCTGCTCGCGGCCGTGCGGCTGCCCGATCCCCAGGAGCACCTGCGGCAGTTCCCGCACGAGTTCTCCGGCGGGATGCTGCAGCGGGTCATGATCGCGGGCGCGCTCACGAGCAACCCCCGCCTGCTGGTGTGCGACGAGCCGACGACCGCGCTCGACGTCACGACCCAGGCCGAGATCATCACCCTCCTCAAAGAGCTCCGCGACGACCGCGGCATGGGACTGCTCTTCATCACGCACGACCTCACCCTGGCCGGGTCGCTGTGCGACCGCATCGTGGTCATGCGGGCCGGCGCGATCGAGGAGGAGGGCGAGGCCCGTCGGGTGCTCACCGCGCCCACGACGGACTATGCCCGCCGCCTCGTCGCGACGACGCCGACGCTCGACGGCCCGCTCGCGGACCCGCCGCGTCCGCCGGCGAACGCCGACGCGGCGCCGCTCCTCGATGCGCGCGAGCTGTCGAAGGCGTACCAGCGGCGGGGGAAGGCGCCCGTCCTGGCAGTGCGGGACGTGTCGATCGACATCCCCGAGGGCGGAGCGCTCGCCGTCGTCGGCGAGTCGGGCTCCGGCAAGTCGACGCTCGCGCGCATGGTGGTCGGGCTGGAGCAGGCGGATGCCGGCGTCATCACCATCGCCGGACGTGAGCGCACCGCCGTGCCGCGCACGCGCGCCGAGCGCCTCGCGCACGCGCGCAGCGTGCAGATGGTGTTCCAGGACCCGTACCTCTCGCTCGACCCCCGCATCACCGCCGGCCGGGCCATCGAGGACGCGCTGCGGCTGCACACCAAACTGACGACCGCCGAGGCGCGGCGGCGTGTGCTGGCGCTGCTCGAGTCGGTCGGCCTCGGGGAGAAGCACGCATCCGCCCGGCCGAAGACGCTCTCCGGCGGCCAGCGCCAGCGCGTCGCGATCGCGCGAGCACTCGCCGTGAAGCCCCGGATGCTCGTCATGGACGAGGCCACGAGCGCGCTGGACGTCTCGATCCAGGCGCAGGTGCTCGAGGTCGTCTCCACGGTCCGGCGCGAGAGCGGCCTCACGCTGCTGTTCATCAGCCACGACCTGGCCGTCGTGCGTCGGGTGTGCGAGGAGACCGTTGTCATGTCGCGGGGCGAGATCGTGGAGCGGGGGCAGACCCAGCGGCTGCTGGCCGACCCGCAGCATCCGTATACCCGTCGTCTGCTCGCCTCGGTTCCCGCCGCCCTCTGATCCCACCCCCGCCCTTTCGGTTGTGCGGGGGAATGCACGCTCGCGCCGCGCGTGTTGCGCGTCTTCGCCCGCACGAACGGAAAGGACGTGCAGACGAGGGAGCTGAGGTATACAGGAGGCATGCCGGTCCGAACCCCTGACCCCGACCCCAACGAGCGCGACGACTCGGGTACGCCCCGCGATCCGCTCGGCGGCGTCGGGGCATCGTTCGGTCAGGGCGGTCGTCCGGTCGGCGACGGCTCGTTCGGATCCCCCGCACCGGGAAGCTCCGCCAACCCCGGCTGGCTCACCGACGTGGAGCTCGCCGAGGCGCGACGTCGCCTGCCGATGCTGTACGTCGAGGCGCTGCCGGTGCGCACCGACGGCGTGGGAGCGGTGACCGAGGTCGGCATCCTCCTGCGCGCCACGCCGCTGGGCGAGATCACGCGCACCCTCGTGTCGGGGCGCGTGCGCTACGGCGAGACCGTCCGCGATGCCCTCTTCCGCCACGTCGAGAACGATCTCGGACCGATGGCGTTCCCCCTCATCCCGCCCGCGCCGACCCCGTTCACGGTGGCCGAGTACTTCCCGATGCCCGGACTGAGCGCGTTCCACGACGAGCGTCAGCACGCCGTCTCGCTCGCGTTCGTCGTGCCGGTCACCGGAACGTGCGAGCCGCGTCAGGACGCCCTCGAGGTGACGTGGATGGCGCCGCAGGAAGCGGCATCCGATGCCCTCTCCGCCGAGATGGAGGGCGGCCGCGGCACCCTGGTGCGCCTGGCGCTCGCGAGCGTCGGCGCCCTGCGCTGACTCGACCGCGGTCCGCGCCCGGCGCGCGGTCGGGTTCGTCCTCCGGCGCGGACCGCGGTCCGCGCCCGGCGCGCGGTCGTGTTCGCCCTCCGGCGCATAACTCCTGCACTTCGGTGCGGCGGGGTCGGGGTCTCACCCGGCACACCCCGGAATCTCGCCGCTCCCCGGCCCGTGGAGTCGTGCGGCCGCGCCGTGGTGCAGGAGTTATGCGCCCCGGGGACGGGATCCCGCGCCGGCGCCGGGCGCGGACGTAGGCTCGGACGGTGACCATCGCGCCGATCAGCTTCCCGTCCGACCTCGACGGCTGGACTGCTTTCGCCAGCGACCGGGCCGCCGCCCGCATCGCACTCGTGGAAGCGGCCGACGCGCGGCTGCGGGCCGAGACCGACCTGTCCGTCTTCGACCGTCTCGAGCTGTGGAACGACGCCGACATCGCCCTTCGGGAGGCGCTGAGCGAGGCGTACGTGGTGAGCGAGGCCCACCCCGACGCCTCTGTGCGCGAGCTGGCCGAGGCGCAGGTCCAGACGATCGAGTCCCTGTCGGCCGCGCGGCTGCTCGATCGCGGTCTGTGGACGGCGTTCGCGGATGCCGCGACCGACGGCCTCGACGACGATCAGGCTCGGCTGCTCGCGCACGTGCAGCGCGACTTCCGCCGCGGGGGCGTCGGCCTCGACGACGACGGACGCGAGCGCGTGCGCACGCTCACCGACCGCGACACCGAGCTGTCGCTGACCTTCTCGCGCAACATCCGCGAGGGCCGCCGCGAGATCCAGGTGCCGGTGGCGGGACTGGCCGGACTGCCCCAGGACTTCCTCGACGCCCATCCCGCAGACGAGAACGGCTTCGTCACGCTGACGACCGAGTACACCGACCTCATGCCGGTGCGCGAGTACGCGACCGACCGCGCCACGCGCACGGCGCTGGTCAGCGCCTACAACGACCTCGCCTGGCCCGAGAACGAAGACGTGCTCGCCGAGCTCCTCGACGTGCGCGCCGAGCGCGCACGCCTCCTCGGCTACCCGGACTGGGCGGACTTCGAGACCGAGACACGCATGATCGGCGGCGGCGCCGAGATCCCCGCGTTCCTCGGCCGCCTCGACGAAGCCTCGCGCGCGGCGGCCGAGGCCGAGTACCCCGTGCTGCTGGAGCGGCTGCGCCGCGATGTGCCGGATGCCGCGGCCGTGACGGTCGCGGACTTCTGGCACCTTCTCGGCGCGGTCAAGAGCGAGCAGTACGACGTGGACGCGCAGCTCGTGCGCTCGTACTTCCCCTTCGAACGGGTGCTCGGCGGCGTGCTGGATGTGACGGGCCGCCTGCTCGACGTCGAGTACGTGCCCGTGGACGCGTCCGCCTGGCACGCGGACGTGCGCTCGTACGACGTCGTGCGGGGCGCCGAGCGGATCGGACGCATCCACCTCGACCTTCACCCGCGCGACGGCAAGTACAGCCATGCCGCGTGCTTCCCCCTGGCTCCCGGCATCCCGGGGCGCGTCCTTCCCGAGGCGGCGCTGCTGTGCAACTTCTCGCGCGGACTGCTCGAGCACGACGAGGTCGTCACCTTCTTCCACGAGTTCGGCCACCTGGTGCACGAGATCCTCGGCGGCCGTCAGCCCTTCGCGCGGTTCACCGGGTTCGAGACCGAGTGGGATTTCGTCGAGGCGCCGAGCCAGCTCCTCGAGGAGTGGGCGTGGGACGCGGACGTGCTCGCGTCCTTCACCGCGAACGCGGACGGCGAGCCCATCCCGGCCGACCTCGTGGCGAAGATGCGCACGGCGGACGCGTTCGGCCGTGCTCTCGAGGTGCGCCGCCAGCTCGGGCACGCGTCGGTGTCGTACCACCTGCACGTCGATCGCCCCGCGGACCTGCAGGCCGAGACCGAGCGACTGTATGCGACGACCACACCGGTCCAGCCCCTGCCGGGCCTGCACCCCTACGCGGGCTTCGGTCACCTCACCGGGTACGGCGCCTGCTACTACACGTACCAGTGGAGCCTCGTGATCGCGCGGGATCTGCTCACCGGATTCGCCGGCGGACTGATGGACCCGGATGCCGCGCTCCGCTACCGCACGGAGGTGCTCGAGCGCGGTGGCTCGCGCGATGCCGGCGACCTCGTCGAGGCCTTCCTCGGCCGTCCGTACGCGTTCGACGCGTACCGGGAGTGGCTCGCGGGGGCATAGCGCCCGCCGGGCGCTGCAGTTCCCGACGCGCGCGCCGTCGCACGGTGCAGCGGTCGTCGGAAACTGCAGCGCCACCGCCCTGCACCGATCCTGGGAACAGGGTCGCCGACGCACAGGTCAGGCAGGTATCCTTCCCCTGCCGAATGCGCACCCGCAGCGACACCGCCCCCCGATGTCGTCGAGGCGTGACGTGCTCCGGTTCTCCCTCGCCTTCCCTCCTCGTTGTCGGTCGGCGTGCGGTTCCGGGTTCGCGTCGCCCCGTCACCCGGAGCGGTCGGCGACAGATCCCCCGAAGAAGCGGAGCCCCCCATGTCCGAGAAGGTCGATCCGGCCCGGAGCAATTCCGACGACGAGGCTGCTTTCGAGCGCCTTCTCGGCGGCGACCAGAATCCGGCACCCGGCGCCGCGTTCGCGATGTCGTTCCGTGGTTACGACAAGGACCAGGTCGATGCGGCCGTGGCCGAGCTCGGAGCGCGCGTGCAGGCGGCAGCCGACCAGGTCGCTGCGCTGAAGCAGAACCAGCGTCGCGCGAGCGCCGCGGTGGCGCAGAGCCGCGAGAAGGTGGCGACCCTGGAGTCCGAGATCGAGGCCGCCCAGCGCGAACGCGACGACGCGACCGAACGGGTCGAGGCCGCGATCGCCGATGCCGTCGCCGAGGATCGCGATTCCCTGGCCGCCCTCGAGGCGGAACTCGCCGCGACCAGCGCTCGGGCCGCGAACGCGGAGGCTCGTGTGCAGGCGCTCAGCGACGAGCTCAGCGGAGCGGCCGGCGAGACTCCGAACCGCAAGCAGTTCGAAGAGGTGCTGCACGTCGCCGAGGAGCAGGCCAGCGTCCTGTTGCGCAACGCCACCGTGCAGGGGGAGCGCCTGCTGGAGGCTGCCCGAGCCGAGATCGAGAACCGCCGCAAGGACTCGCAGGCCGAGGCGGACGCCGTCATCTCACAGGCCCAGCACGAGGCGCAGCAGGTGCGGCTGCGCATCGACACCGAACTGACGGCCCACCGCTCGATGATCGAGCGCGAGGCCGCCCACGCCGCCGAGAAGGTGTCGCAGGCCGAGCGCGAGGCCGCGGCCATTCGCTCCGAGGCCGAGAAGGGCGCCGCGGCACTGCGATCGATGGTCGCCCGCGAGACGACCGACGCGCGCACCGAGGCCGAGGAGGCCGTGCGCGAGCTGCGGGTCCGCGCGCTCGATTTCGAGGCCTCGCTGACCCGGCGCCAAGACGACGCGCAGCAGGAGTTCCTCGTGCTGCACAACCAGGCCGTCGCGCACGCCGAGCGCATCACCCAGGACGCGAACGACCAGGTCGCTGCCTCGCTCGATCACGCGCAGCGCGTGTCTGCCAAGGCGGAGGACTTCGAGCGCCTCCAGCGCGCGCAGGCCCAGCAGATCGAGGCCGATGCGAACGTCCGAGCCCGCGAGCACCTGGACCAGGCCCACCTCAAGGCGCAGCGCATCATCGACCTCGTCACGACCCACTCGCAGAGCGTGCTGCGCGACGCCGAGGACCGCACCCGCCAGCTGCGCTGGCAGCAGCACCAGCTCACGAGCTTCATGGCCGAGGTCAAGGAGATGATCCGACCGGAGGGTCTGCTCGGCGAACCGCGCTCCGCCGCGTCGCCCTCCGCCGCGTCGCCCTCCGCCGACGATCAGCCGGCGGCGGATGCCGACGAGACTGAGGCTGAAGAGCTCGCCGCGCAGGTCGAGGACGGGATCGAGGTCGATGTCGAGACGGATGACGTGTCCGAGACCGATCAGGACGACGACGCCGACGACGCCGACGCCGACGAGGACGAGGCATCCGACTCCTCCACCGACGACGAGTTCCACGAGCTGGAGTCCGCCTCGCGCTGACCCGGCGGGATCCCTCCCGCGGCGACCCGCAGGAGGGCACCGGCCCCGGGCCCTCCGGCGCTCACCCCGGGCCGGCTCGACCCGGCGTCAGTCGCGAGTGGTCTCCCGGGCGATCGCCGCGAGGAAGGCGTCGATGTCGTTCTCGCTCGTGTCGAACGAGCACATCCACCGCACCTCGTTGCGCGCGGCATCCCAGTCGTAGAAACGGAACGACGAGCGCAGCCGATCGGCGACCCCGTCGGGAAGAGTCGCGAAGACGCCGTTGGCCTGCGTGGGCTGCGTGAAGGACACCCCGCGGATAGATCCGCCGGCCAGTCCCGCTTCGACGCCGGTGCGCAGTCGCTGCGCCATCGCGTTGGAGTGCGACGCATTGCGCAGCCACAGGTCGCCCTCGAGCAGCGCCACCAGCTGGGCCGACACGAACCGCATCTTGGATGAGAGCTGCATGTCGAGCTTGCGCAGGTAGATGAGACCGGTGGATGCCGCCGGCTCGAGCACCACGATCGCCTCGCCGAGCATCGCCCCGTTCTTGGTGCCGCCGAAGCTCAGCACATCGACGCCGACGTCCCGAGTGAACTCGCGCAGCGGCAGGCCGAGCGAGGCCGCCGCGTTCGAGATGCGCGAGCCGTCCATGTGGAGCCGCATGCCGTGGCCGTGCGCGTGGTCGGCGATCGCGCGGATCTCGTCGGCCGTGTACAGCGTGCCGAGCTCGGTGGACTGCGTGATAGAGACCACCAGCGGCTGGGCGCGGTGCTCGTCGCCCCAGCCCCAGGCCTCGCGATCGATCAGCTCGGGTGTGAGCTTTCCGTCGTCGGTGGGGACGTGGAGGATCTTGATCCCGCCGACGCGCTCGGGCGCACCGCCCTCGTCGACGTTGATGTGCGCGGACGAGGCGGAGATCACGGCGCCCCAGCGCGGGAGCATCGACTGCAGGCCCACGACGTTCGCGCCGGTGCCGTTGAAGACCGGGTAGGCCTCAACACCCTCGCCGAAGTGCCGGGCCATGACGTGCTGGAGCCGCTCGGTGTAGACGTCCTCGCCGTAGGCGACCTGGTGCCCGTCGTTGGCGGCGGCGATGGCCGCGAGCACCTCGGGGTGGATGCCGGAGTAGTTGTCGGAGGCGAAGCCGCGCAGGTTCGGGTCGTGGATCGTGGTCACGGGTGTCCAATCTAGTTCGTGCGACAGGGGTCGCGCGGACTCAGAGCGAGGGGGCGGTGAGCTCGACGACGGTGTCGTTCACCTCGGCGGCGTCGACGGCCCACAGATCGGCGAAGCGCTGCGCGAGAGCATCCTCCAGCCCATCGAGGCTCTTGACCCGGAAGACGACGGATGCCGCGGCCAGGGGTTGTCCGGCATCCCGGGCGGACTTCGCGAAGCCCTGCGCGACCGCGCGCGCCCACGCCTCGGTCGCCGCCTTCACCGCCGCATAGTTGGCGCCCCCGGCGAGCGGCCGCGCGACCGCGGTGGAGGAGACGACGGCCAGGCGCCCCGCGGACGATGCCCGCAGATCGGCATCGAACGCACGGCTGACGTGGCGCAGCGCAGTGAGCGAGCCCTCGAGGAAACGGAAGTCGGCGTCGCTCTGGCCGGCGAGCCCGCCGCCCCCACGCCAGCCGCCGACCAGGTGGAGCACGCCGTCGACGGCGCTTCCGGTCGCGTGCAGGCGCTCCGCAAGCCCGGCGACCGCGTCCTCATCGGTCAGGTCGCAGACGTCGGTACGGGCTCCTGCGGCCTCCAGCGGCCCGAGCCTGGCCGCGTCGCGCCCGACCGCGACGACGCGCGCTCCGGCCGAGACCAGCGTGCGCGTCGCCGCGAGGCCGGACGCGCTCGTGGCGCCCGCGATCACGACGAGCCGGCCGGCGAGGGACTGCGTGTGGTCTCGTTCGCGAGTGAAGCGAGACGAAACGTCGTCAGGCATCCCGGCCCGTGACACCGGCCGTCGACTCGATGACCGGCTTCATCTTCTTGTCGAGCGCCTCGAAGAACATCGAGAGCGGGAACTCGTCGTCCAGCACCGCGTCGGTGTAGCCCTTCGGGGCACCGGCGAGGACCTCGTCGGGCAGGCCGCGGGCCCACTGCGAGGCCGGGTTCGGCGTGAGCGTGCCCCGCACGAGGTCGTAGGCCGCGAGCCAGTGCGCGGTCTTGGGCCGGTCGATCGAGCGCCAGTAGAGCTCGTCGATCGCATCGGCGAGAGCCACGACCGCTGCGGGAACCTCTTCCCAGTCGAAGGCGAGTGCGGTGTCGGTCCAGTGCAGCACGCCTCGCTGGTGCAGCCACGCGAACAGCAGCTGCCCGCCGAGCCCGTCGTAGTTGCGCACGCGCGAGCCGGTGATCGAGAAGCGGAAGATCCGGTCGAAGATCACCGCGTACTGCACGAGCTTGGCGTGCTCGAGCATCTCCGCCTCGGACGCCGACAGGCCGTCGCGCGGCGACAGGCGGCCCTGGATCGCGACGCACTCGCGGAACGCCGTCAGATCGCACCGCAGCTCCTCCAGCGAGTACAGGAAGAACGGCATCCGCTGCTTGATCATGAACGGGTCGAACGGCAGGTCGCCGCGCATGTGGGTGCGGTCGTGGATGATGTCCCACATCACGAACGTCTTCTCGGTGAGCTGCTGGTCATCGAGCATGCGCGCAGCATCGTCGGGGAGGTCGAGCTTCGTGATCTCGGATGCCGCACGCACGACGCGACGATAGCGCGCGGCCTCGCGGTCCTGGAAGATCGCACCCCACGTGAAGGAGGGGATCTCGCGCATCGCGACCGTCTCGGGGAAGAGCACCGCCGAGTTGGTGTCGTAGCCCGGCGTGAAGTCGAGGAAGCGCAGCGACACGAACAGCTTGTTCGTGTACTCGGTCTCGAGCTCCGCGATGAAGTCCGGCCAGATCACCTCGACGAGGACGGCCTCGACGTGACGGTCGGACGAACCGTTCTGCGTGTACATCGGGAAGACGACGAGATGGCGGATGCCGTCGACCCGGTGACGCTGCGGCTGGAAGGCCACGAGCGAGTCGAGGAAGTCCGGCACGCCGAAGCCCTGGTCCATCCAGCGGCGGAAGTCGCTCATCGACGCTTCGAGGTACTCGGCGTCGTGCGGGAACAGGGGGCGCAGCTCGTCGATCGCGGCGATGATCGCCTCGACGTGGGCACGTGCATCGGCGTGAGCGGCGGCATCCGGGACCGAGCCGTCCTTGATCTGGAGGGGCTGCAGAGCGGATGCGGCGGCCTTCAGGCTCCGCCAGGCGGGGGAGTTCTCGACGCCGGCGGTGAGGGCGCGGGCGTCCTCGACGACCTCGGGTTCGCCGACGATGGCCTGCGCGGGAGTCTGGCTGATGGGCATAGTGAACCTCCGATCGTCTTTCTCTGACGCCCCTCATTCTACGGGAAGGTTTCCTGTGATTCATGCGTCCGGCAGGAACGCTTCCTGTTTCGCGACCGGGGCGCCTTGATAAGGTCGGCGCATGGTGAACTCCGACGAGGCGCCGGCTCCCGGCCGCGTCGACGACCCGATCGACGTCGTGATCGTCCGCGAGGTGTCGCAGCACGCGCGCGCCACCCTCGCCGAGCTGTCGACGGCGACCGGGCTGTCCGTCTCCGCCGTGCAGACGCGCCTTCGCCGGCTCGAGGCGCGCGGAGTGATCACCGGCTACCGCGCCACGGTCGATGCGGAAGCCGTCGGCAAGCCGCTCTCGGCGTTCATCGAGATCACGCCTCTCGACCCCGCTCAGCCCGACAATGCGCCGGAGCTGCTGGAGCACCTCGACGAGATCGAGGCCTGCCACTCGATCGCCGGTGACGCGAGCTACATCCTGTTCGTGCGGGTGACCTCGCCGAGGCATCTCGAGACGCTGATCCGCGACATCCGTCTGGCAGCCTCGGTCAACACCCGCACCACCGTGGTGCTGCAGACGTTCTACGAGAGCCGCCCGATCCTGCCGGCGTAGTCTCGGCCCGTCGGCGTCGAAAAACGAGGAAGAACTCGCCCCTGGCCGCGTTGTTCCGGGGTGCACGTCGGCGTGTCTCCTCGGTTTTCAACACTTCTCGGCGGGGAGCGCGTCGCGCGCGTGAAGGCACGGGGAGAAAACCGGGACCCGAGCTGTCCCGGCGCGCGCAACCGCACCTTCTCCCCGCAGATCGACGGCAGGCCCCGAAGCCGCCACTACGCTCGTGAAGATGGAGGGGTCCAGCGAAACCGGTGCGCCGCTCCGGGCCGACGGCGGCGTGCTGATCGTGCGCAACGCGGCGTCGGGGACGGCGGTGATCCGGTCCGATCCGGCCGCGACGTTCGCCGCGCGGGTGCCGGAGGCGCAGGTCCACGAGCTCGCCGAGGGCGAGGACCTCGCAGACGCCGTCGCCGCGGCGATGGAGTCGGATGCCGCACCCGCCGTGCTCGGGATCTACGGCGGCGACGGCTCGGTCTCGCGTATGGCAGACCTCGCTCGACGGTACGACCGGCCGATGCTCGCGATGCCCGGCGGGACGTTCAATCACTTCGTGCGCGCACTGGGGATCGAGAGCGTCGGCATCGCGCTGGACGCACTCGAGGCCGGGTCGACCGTGTCGGTAGGCGTGGTCGAGGCGATCGCCGACGACGACGAGCCCCGGACGGTGCTCAACGTGGTCTCCGTCGGCGCGTATCCCGCGCTCATCGAGGAGCGCGAGCGTCGCAGCGACCTCGGCAAGTGGCTGGGCGGCGTCGCGGCGACGTGGGCGGCGCTGCGCAGCACCGAGCCGCTCACGATCGTGCTCGACGGACGCCGGGCGCGCGTGTGGTCGGTGTTCGTGAGCGCCGGGCGAAACGACCCCGAGCGCGTCGCGACGATGCAGCGGCAGGAAGCGGATGCCTCTGTCCTGGACGTCCGCGTCCATCACGCGCGGGGCTCGCGCGTGCGGGCGCTGGCCTCCCTCGCCTTCGGCAAGCGCACAGCCGCAGTGCTGCGGGCCGTGCGCCTGTTCCCGCGCGACGCCGACATCGAGCGGCTCGTCGTACGCGAGCTGGACCTGCGCGTGACGCCGGCGCCGGGGCGCCCGTCGCTCTTCGTCCACGACGGCGAGCTCGAGGAGCGCGCGCCTGACGGCTTCCGGCTCCGCTGCCGCGCCGTGCCGGACGCGCTCCGGGTGTTCGCGCCGGGTGACCGCCCGCGCTCCCCATCCTGAGTTGCCAAGACACGCCGTTCTCGCGTCGCGTGGACGGCGTGTCTTGGCGACTCGGCTCGGAGAGGGCGTGGTGGCGTTAAGAGCGGAGACGCGGATGCCGCGACCCACGCGGGGCCGCGGCATCCGGTGTGCGCGCTCAGTCGTGCTGGGGGAAGCCCAGGTTCAGACCGCCGTGCGAGGGGTCCAGCCACCGCGAGGTGACGGCCTTCTCGGCGGTGAAGAAGTCGAACCCATGCGGGCCGTACGCCTTCGCGTCGCCGAACAGCGAGGCCTTCCATCCGCCGAACGAGTGGTACGCGACCGGCACAGGGATCGGCACGTTGATGCCGATCATGCCGACCTGCACCTCGCGCTGGAAGCGCCGGGCGGCGCCGCCGTCGTTGGTGAAGATGGCCGTGCCGTTGCCGTAAAGGCTCGAGTTGATGATGCCGAGGCCGTCCTCGTAACCCTGGACGCGGACGACCGAGAGGACAGGGCCGAAGATCTCGTCCTGGTACACGGCCGAGGTCGTGGGCACGTTGTCGATCAGCGTGGGTCCGAGCCAGAAGCCGTTGGGGTCGCCGTCGATCTCGACGTCGCGCCCGTCGACCACGACCGAGGCGCCGTCGGCGTCGGCGATGTCGAGGTAGGAGGTGACCTTGTCGCGGTGCTGTCCCGTGATGAGCGGGCCCATGTCGCAGCCGCGCATGCCGTCGCCCGTGCGCAGCGTCGCCATGCGCTCGGACACCTTCTGAACGAACTCGTCGGCGATGGTGTCGACCGCGAGCACGACCGAGATCGCCATGCAGCGCTCGCCGGCCGAGCCGAAGCCGGCATTGACGGCCGCGTCGGCGGCGAGGTCGAGGTCGGCGTCGGGGAGGATCAGCATGTGGTTCTTCGCGCCGCCGAGGGCCTGCACGCGCTTGCCGTGCGAGGTGGCGGTCTCGTAGACGTACTTCGCGATCGGCGTCGAGCCGACGAACGAGATCGCCCGCACGTCGGGGTGCTCGAGCAGCGCGTCGACGGCCTCCTTGTCGCCGTGGACGACGTTGAGCACGCCGTCGGGGAGTCCGGCCTCCTTGAGGAGCGCGGCCATCCAGTTCGCGGCGGTCGGGTCCTTCTCGCTGGGCTTGAGGATCACGGCGTTGCCGGCCGCGAGCGCGATGGAGAAGAACCACAGGGGCACCATGGCCGGGAAGTTGAACGGGCTGATGATGCCGACGACGCCGAGCGGCTGGCGCAGCGAGTACACGTCGATGCCCGTCGACACGTTCTCGGAGTAGGCGCCCTTGGTGAGGTGGCCGAGGCCGCACGCGAACTCGACGACCTCCATGCCGCGCGCGATCTCGCCGAGCGCGTCGGAGAGCACCTTGCCGTGCTCGCGGGTGAGGATCTCGGCGAGCTCGCCCTTGCGGGCGTTGAGCAGCTCACGGAACGCGAACATCACCGTCTGGCGCTTGGCGATGGACGCATCACGCCATCCCGCCCACGCTTCGGACGCGACGTCCACCGCGGTGCCGACGTCGGCCGTCGAGGCGAACCGCACGCTCTTCTGCACGGTTCCCAGCGCCGGGTTGAAGACGGAGCCGGTGCGTTCGGAGGTGCCGGCCCAGGCGCCGCCGCCTACCCAGTGCTCGAGGATCGTCGTCGCGGACTGGTCGGTCCGCTCCAGGGTCGTCGTGTCGGTCATGGTGTTCCTGCCCTCCAATGGGAAGCCCTCCTCGTGAGAGGACGCGCACGCGTCAAGAGAGGTCCTCTTCGACGCTCGTCAGAGCTTCATCGTAAATCGACATGGCCTGCGCCACTTCGTCGTCGGTGACCACGCACGGCGGCACCACGTGTATGCGGTTGTCGGCGGCGAACGGCATGAGGCCGCGCGACGACATCTCCTTCTTGAGCCGGCCGATGACGTCGGTGCCGACCGGCTCGCGGGTCGCGCGGTCGCTGACGAGCTCGATCGCCCAGAAGACGCCCTCGCCGCGCACCTCGCCGATGAGACGGTGCTTTTCGGCGAGGCCGGCCAGTGCGGGGCCGATGACGTCGTCGCCGATGCGGCGGGCGTTCTCGACGATGCCCTCGTCCTCCATCGCATCGATCGAGGCGATGATGGATGCCGCCGCCAGCGGGTGTCCGGAGTAGGTGAGCCCGCCCGGGAAGACGCGGTCGTCGAAGGTGGCCGAGATGGCGTCCGAGATGATCACGCCGCCCACGGGCACGTAGCCGGAGTTGACGCCCTTGGCGAAGGTGATGAGGTCGGGGACGACGTCGTAGCCCTCGAAGGCGAACCAGCGGCCGGTGCGGCCGAAACCGGCCATGACCTCGTCGAGGATGAGCACGATGCCGTAGCGGTCGCACAGCGCGCGCACGCCGGCGAGGTAGCCGGGCGGCGGCACGAGGATGCCGGCGGTGCCGGGCACCGACTCCAGCAGGATCGCGGCGATCGTCGCGGGGCCCTCGGACTGGATCACGCGCTCGAGGTGGTGCAGCGCGCGGGCCGACTCCTCCTCGGGAGTGGTCGCCCAGAACTCGCTGCGGTACAGGTAGGGGCCGAAGAAGTGCGCGTGTCCGCGGGAGTACTGGTTCGGCATCCGTCGCCAGTCGCCGGTCGCGACGATGGCCGCGCCGGTGTTGCCGTGGTAGGAGCGGTAGGTCGACAGGACGGTATCGCGGCCGGTGTGGAGGCGGGCCATGCGGATGGCGTTCTCGTTCGCGTCGGCGCCGCCGTTGGTGAAGAAGACCTTGGCGAACCCATCGGGCGCCTTGTCGAGGATGCGCTGCGCCGCGCGTCCTCGGACGAGGTTCGCCGTCGCGGGTCCGATGGTGGCGAGCTCGGCGGCCTGCGCCTGGATCGCGGCGACGACGGCCGGATGCTGGTGCCCGATGTTCACGTTGACGAGCTGACTGGCGAAGTCCAGCATCCGATTCCCGGCGTGGTCCCACACGACGGTGCCCGATCCACCGGCGATCACGGGCAGATCGAGTCCTGCCTGCGCCGACCAGGAGTGGAAGACGTGGGCACGATCGAGCGACTTTGCCGTGGCGTCGAGGTCTTCGGGCATGGCGGTCCTTCCTGTGGCGTGATCCCCCTAGCTACGCTCGTCGGTCGACGCTCGACGGTCAACCGACGATCGCAGTCGGGCACACCGCCTTGTCAGACGGAATGTCCGGTCGCACCCCTCTGGAAGGGGTGCGACCGGACGGGATGGCTGGCTACTGGCCGCCCTCGGTCAGGACGACGTCGATCGGCGTGTACTCGCCGCCGACCTCGACCCCATCCTCCGCGAGTTCGGCGAGAGCCTGCTCGATGTACTCGTTCGAGAAGGCGGATGCCGCGGGCTCGGTCGTGATGAGCTCGAGGCCGTCCTGGTTGACGGCCGAGAGCGCGCCCGCGACCGTCCTGTCCCACGCCGTCTGGTCGACCAGGCCGAAGTCGGCTCCGGTCCAGATCAGCTTGTTGACCTCGTTCATCTGCCACAGCTGATGCACGGGGCCGACCGGGAAGGCGGCTTCGGCGTTCGAGGCGATGTCGTAGACGATCTCGGCCGCCTCCTCGGGATTGTCGCGCGCGAAGATCCAGCCCTTCGTCACGGCCTTGAGGAACCGCACCGCGGCGTCGGCGTAGGCCGGGTCATCCGCGAGGCGCTGCGTGTCGGCCCAGATGGCGTCCTGCAGCATGGCCCCCTCGGTGTCCTGGTACGACACGACGTCGAAGTCCTCGGGCTGGTACAGCTCGCCCGTGTCGGGGTTCACGACCTCGAGGATCTGAGCCCACTCGTTGTACGTCATCGCCTGGGCGGCGTCGACATCGCGGTCGAGCAGGGCGTTCATCGAGAAGTCCTGCGTCGTGATCGACACCGTGCTCGCGTCGAGGTCGTCCGCGGCCATGGCCGCGAAGATCTCCCACTCGTTGCCGAAGCCCCACGAGCCGATGCGCTTGCCCTCGAAGTCGGCGACCGACTCGATGCCGTCGCCCTTCCAGGCGACCTGCATCGTGCCCGACTCCTGGAAGACCTGGGCGATGTCGGTCAACTCGACGCCGGTGGCCTCGAGCGTGCCGAGGACCTTCGGGACCCACGCGATCGCGAAGTCGACGTCGCCCGCGACGAGCGCGTCCTGCGGGACGATGTCGCCGCCGGACGGAACGATCTCGACGTCGTCGAATCCCTCCTCCTCGAAGTAGCCCTGCTCCTGCGCGACGTAGTAGCCGGCGAACTGAGCCTGCGGCAGCCACTGCAGCTGCAGCTTCACCGAGGTCAGCGGTTCGAAGTCCTCGCCGCCCCCTCCGTCGCCGCCGTCGCCGGAGTCCCCGGACCCGGAGCACGCGGCGAGTGCGAGCGCTGCGATCGTGAAGACGGATGCCACGGCGATGCCGCGTCTGGTGCTGTGTCTCATGCTGATCCTTTCGTGTGGTGCGTTTCTCTCGGTGTGGAGCTGACGGTGGAGGGGGTCAGTGGCGCGAACGCCTCGTCGCCAGCCGCTCCAGGAGCGAGGTGACGAGGAAGAACACGAGGCCGATGATGATGCCGCCGACGACGTACGCCCATGCGAGGGCGGCGCGCCCCGATTTCGCGTAGGTCGCGATCGCCGTGCCGATGCCGTCGGCGGGGCCGCCGAAGTACTCGGCGACGAGCGCCGCGATGACGGCCAGCGAGCTCGCGATGCGCAGGCCCGTCATCAGGTAGGGGAGGGCGGTGGGGAGGGTGAGGATGCGGAAGGTCTGCGAGCCGGAGGCGCCGGATGCGCGCATCAGGTCACGATGCACGGGCCGGGTCTGCCGGAGGCCTCGCAGCACGTTGACGAATACGGGGATGAACGCCGCGATCGTCGCGACCGCCTGCCGGCCGAACTGGCTCGACGCGCCGAACATCGTGTTGAGGATCGGCGTGATCGCGACGATCGGGATCACGGCCAGCGCCGAGATCAGGGGGGCGAGCATGCCGTCGATCGGCCGCGCGGCCGCCGCCAGCGCCGCGAAGAGGATCGCGAGGATCGAGCCCGCGACGAGGCCGACGAGGGCGTTCGTCGCGGTCACCGCCATGTCCTCGGCGATGATCGGCCAGCGCAGCACGAACTCGGCGGCGATGGCGACCGGACTCGGCAGCATGCGGGGCGCGGTGCCCGAAGCCACCCAGATCGTCCAGACCGCGAGGATGAGGAAGCCGACGATGATCGGAGCGACGATCCGCAGCCATCCGGGCAGCGGCTTCTCGTCGGAGGCGCCCGCCCGCGGCTTCCGGCCCGTCGGCGGCGGGAGGATCGTGGTCGCCGCGTCAGTCATCGCTCGTTCGCCCTCTCGATGCGGGTGCCGTGCAGCGCCTCGCGGACGGCGGTGACGCGGTCGAAGTAGGTGGGCGATTCGCGCAGCCCCTCGTCGCGCACCGAGCCCAGCCCCGTCGTGATGACGTCGGTGATGCGGCCCGGTCGCGGGCTCATGACGACGACCCGATCCGACAGGAAGACCGCCTCCGGGATGGAGTGCGTCACGAAGACGACGGCCGCCCCCGTCTCGCCGGCGATGCGGGTCAGCTCGGACTGCAGGTACTCCCGCGTCATCTCGTCGAGGGCGCCGAACGGCTCGTCCATGAGGAGCAGCCGTGGCCGAGCCGCCAGGGCGCGGGCGATCGCGACGCGCTGCTGCATGCCCCCCGAGAGCTGGTCGGGGTAGCGGTCGATGAACTCGGTGAGCCCCACGAGCTCGGCGAGCTCCGTGACGCGCGCGGCGCGCTGCGCCTTGCCGCTGCCGTGCAGCTCCAGTGGAAGGCCGATGTTGGCGGCGACCGTGCGCCAGGGCAGCAGGCCCGCCTGCTGGAACGCGATGCCGTAGTCCTGATCGGCGCGAGCGCGAGACGCGGGCTTGCCGAAGATCTCGAGCGTGCCGCTGGTCGCCCCGTCGAGATCGGCGATGAGGCGCAGGAGCGTGGACTTGCCGCATCCGGAGGGCCCGATCAGGGAGACGAACTCGCCCTCGCCGACCTCGAGGTCGACCTCGGTGAGGGCGACGACATCGCCGGTCTTGGTCGGGAAGACCTTGCCGACGCCGGCGGCCCGCACGGCGGACCGGGCGGCGGCGCTCTCGTCGAGAGTGTGGGGAAGGGTCATGCCGGAGCTTCTCCTCTGCGGTAGTTGGCGAGCCCGAGCCCGATGACGGCGACGGATGCTGCGGCGATGAGGCCGAGCGCGATCGAGCCGAACGTCGGCCCCCACGGCGCAGCGGGGTCGCTGGAGGCCTGACCGGCGAGCTGGATGAGCATGCGTCCGATGCCGCCGCGCATGCCGATGGACACCTCGGCGACGACGGCGCCGAGCACCGCATTGGCGGCCGCGAGGCGCAGGGCCGGGAGCAGGTGCGGGACCGCTGCCGGCAGGCGCAGGCGCAGCAGGGTCGGCCAATACCCGGCGGCATAGCTCTGCATGAGATCGAGGTGGATGCGATCGGGGGAGGCGAGGCCTCGGAGCACGCCGATCGCGACGGGGAAGAACGCGAGGTAGGAGGCGATCACCGCCACCGACAGCCACTGCGGCCACGTTCCGCCGCCGCGGTCGATCTGGTTGCCGATCGCGTTCACCACCGGCGCGAAGGCGATGAGCGGCACGATCTGGCTGACGACGATCCACGGCAGCAGCCCCCATTCGACGAGGCGCCACCGCTGCATCACGAGACCGAGGATCGCGCCGACGGCGACCCCGATGATCCAGCCGACGGCCGCGATGCCGAGGGTCACGAGGGCGGCGCTCGCGACGGACACCCACAGCGGCGGGGTCTCACCGCCGCTCGTCGGCAGGAACAGCCGCGTGACCATGTCCCACACATGGGGCATCGCGCGGTCGTGGGTGCGGGGGAGGATCATGACGCCCGATCCGGCTTCCCCCTCCACGGCGCCGATCACGACGCCCTCTTCGGGACCGATGAACTTGTACAGCTCCCACAGCACGAGCACCGCGAACACGCCGAGAGCGCCCCAGCCGACGACGATCCACCCGCGCAGCTCGCCCTGTCGCCGGGCAGTCCACCCGATCGGCCTCATGTCTTGGCCGTCACGTGCGCCGAGAGCGCGGGGATGACCGTCTCGCCGTAGACGCGGAGGGTCTCCTCCTTGCTGTCATGCTGCAGGTATCCGGCGAACTGGGTGACGCCGAGCGCCCGCAGCTGCTCGAGCTTCGCGATGTGCTCCTCGGCCGTGCCGAGGATGCAGAACCGCTCGACGATCTCGTCCGGCACGAAGTCGACGTGATCGTTGTCGGCCTTGCCGTGCGTGTTGTAGTCGTAGCCGTGGCGGCCCTCGATGTACGCCGTGAGCGCCTCCGGGACCGCGCCGTGCTCGCCGTACTTCGCGACGATGTCGGCGACGTGGTTTCCCACCATGCCCCCGAACCAGCGGCACTGGTCGAGCATGTGCTGCCGATCCGCGCCGATGTACATCGGGGCGGCGACGCAGAACGAGATGGCGTCGGGGTCGCGACCCGCGGCGGCTGCGGCATCCTTCACCGTCTTGATCATCCACGCGGCGATGTCGACGTCCGCGAGCTGCAGGATGAAGCCGTCGCCCACCTCGCCCGTCAGCTTGAGCGCCATCGGCCCGTAGGCGGCGACCCACACCTCGAGCTCCGATCCGCGGCTCCACGGGAACTGCAGTGTCGCGCCTTTGTACTCGACCGCCCGCGAGTTCGCGAGCTCGCGGATCACGTGGATCGACTCGCGCAGCTCGGCCATCGTCACCGGCTTGCCGTTGGTGACGCGCACCGCCGAGTCGCCGCGTCCGATGCCGCAGACGGTGCGGTTGCCGTACATCTCGTTGAGCGTCGCGAAGACGGATGCCGTGACCGTCCAGTCCCGGGTGGCGGGATTCGTCACGAACGGCCCGACGGTCACCCGCTTCGTGGCGCCCAGGATCGCCGAGTGGATGACGTAGGGCTCCTCCCAGAGGAGGTGCGAGTCGAAGGTCCACACGTGGCTGAAGCCGTGGGCCTCGGCCAGCTGCGCGAGCTGCACCGTTCTGGCGGCGGGCGGGTTGGTCTGGAGGACGACGCCGAAGTCCATGATTCTCCTAGGTCCGTCAGATGAGGTACTGCGACAGGCCGCGCTTGAGGAAACGTCCGTCGCCCTTGGCGCCGAGGTACCGACCGTCGTCGACGATGACCTTTCCGCGCGAGATCACCGTGTCGACGTGCCCGTCGATCTCGAACCCCTCCCAGGCGGAATGGTCCATGTTCATGTGGTGGGATGCCGCGGAGATCGACGTGTGCCCGTTCGGGTCGTAGACCACCACGTCACCGTCGGCGCCCGGCTGGATCACACCCTTGCGGCCGTACAGGCCGAACATGCGCGCCGGCGTGGTCGAGGTGAGCTCGACCCACCGCTCCAGCGTGATCTTGCCGGTCACGACGCCCTGGTACATGAGGTCCATGCGGTGCTCGACGGATCCGATGCCGTTGGGGATCGCGCGGAAGTCGTCGAGACCGAGCTCCTTCTGACCCTTCATGCAGAACGGGCAGTGGTCTGTCGAGACCATTTGGATGTCGTTCGTGCGCAGGGCCTGCCACATGTGGTGCTGGTGGCCCTCGCCGCGGCTGCGCAGCGGGGTGGAGCACACCCACTTGGCGCCCTCGAATTGGCCCCACTCCTCGCTGAACGCGCCGAGCTGCTCCTCGAGTGACAGGTACAGGTACTGCGGGCAGGTCTCGCCGAACACGTTCCAGCCCTGATCCCGCGCCCAGGCGATCTGCTCGACGGCCTGCTTCGCGCTCACGTGGACCGTGTAGAGGGGTGCGCCGGTGAGGTTGGCGAGCATGATCGCGCGGTGCGTCGCCTCCTCCTCCATCTGCCAGGCGCGCGCGATGCCGTGGTAGTACGGCGCCTTCTTGCCCGCCTCCGCGAGCTGCGCGGCGAGCACGTCGATCGCGGGCCCGTTCTCGGCGTGCATCATCGTGAGCAGGCCCGTATCCGCCGAGACCTGCATCGCCTTGAGCACCTGGGCGTCGTCGGAGTAGAAGACGCCGGGGTAGGCCATGAAGAGCTTGAAGCTCGAGACGCCCTCGTCGAGGAGTCCGCGCATCGCGAGCAGCGAGTCGTCGTCGACGCCGCCGATGATCTGGTGGAAGCCGTAGTCGATCGCGCAGTTGCCGCGCGCCTTCTCGTGCCAGGCGGCGAGCCCGTCCTGCACGCGCTCGCCGTACTTCTGCACGGCGAAGTCGATGATGCTGGTGGTTCCGCCCCAGGCCGCGGCCCGCGTGCCCGTCTCGAAGGTGTCGGACGCGGCGGTGCCGCCGAAGGGCAGCTCCATGTGGGTGTGGGCGTCGATGCCGCCGGGGATCACGTACTTGCCGGCGGCGTCGATGACGGTGTCGACGGATGCCGCGACATCCGTCCCGAGCAGCTGCGAGCCCGGGGCGAGCACGGCGACGATGGTCTCGCCGTCGATGAGGACGTCCGCCTCGCCGCGGCCCGTGGCCGAGACGACGGTGCCGCCCGTGATGAGTGTGGTGGTCATGATCCGTCCCCTTACGGCTTCGCGATCCGGGTGTAGGAGTCGGGGCGGCGGTCGCGGTAGAACTGCCAGTCGTCGCGCATCTCCCGCACCATGTCCAGGTCGAGGTCGCGCACGAGCAGCTCTTCGTGCTCACCCGAGCCGCGCTCGCCGACGAAGTTGCCGCGCGGGTCGATCACCTGGCTGGTGCCGTAGAAGTCGACGGCGAGGTCGCCGTACTCGTTGTCCTCGCGGCCGACCCGGTTGGGCTGGAGCACGAAGTAGCCGTTCGCGACGGCGGCGGCCGGTCCCTCGACCTCCCACAGCCGGTTGGAGAGGCCGGGCTTGGTGGCGTTGGGGTTGAAGACCATGTGCGCGTCGTTCAGGCCGAGCTCGCGCCACCCCTCGGGGAAGTGTCGGTCGTAGCAGATGTACATGCCGATGCGGCCCACCGCACTGTCGAAGACGGGGTACCCGAGGTTGCCCGGGCGGAAGTAGAACTTCTCCCAGAACCGGTCCAGGTGCGGCAGGTGGTGCTTGCGGTAGATGCCGAGGGTCGTGCCGTCGGCGTCGACGAGCACGGAGGTGTTGTAGTACACGCCGGTCTCGGCCTCTTCGTAGATCGGGAGCACGGTGACGACCCCGAGCTCCTTGGCGACGTCGGCGAAGCGCTGCACGATCGGACCGTCGACAGCCTCGGCGAACCGGTAGTACTTCTTGTCCTGGGTGATGCCGAAGTAGGGGCCGTAGAACAGCTCCTGGAAGCACACGACCTGTGCTCCCTGCGATGCGGCGTCACGAAGGAAGCCTTCGTGCTTGTCCAGCATCGACTCCTTGTCGCCCGTCCAGGTCGTCTGCGAGATGGCTGCGCGTACCGTCGTCATGGTGTCTCCGTCCGTGCTCGATCGAGGTCCTTCGGGCTCGGACCGGCGGGGATGGATCGATGGAGCAGTCCCGCTCCCGATCTTGTCGAGTCGACGTTTCCCGTCGGTTTCGGCCTGTGACGCGACAGTAAAGCCTCACGCGGACGCTGGCAATGGTTGGCTGGGCAAACCATAGGAATCCGCGCCGGATACATCGCAGGACGGATGCCGCGGCATCCGCTCTCGCGTACCGTGAAACGGTGTTCCGCCCGCTGAAGACGTACCAGCTCGTCACCGACGTGGTGGTCGCCGGCTTCTTCGCGCTCACCGCTCTGGTGGTCGAGCTCCAGCTCGCGCGCGGATGGGACGGCGATTATGCCGCCGCCGTGCTGGCCGCCGTCCTGGTCACGATGCTCTTGTCGGCGGCGCTTGCGCTGCGCCGGCTGTCCCCCGCGCTCGCGCTCGCACTGGCGTGGCTCGCTGCGATCGTCCAGATGTCGTTCGGTCGCCCGCCGAGCCCCGTCGACTTGGCGATCTTCGCGGTGCTCTACGCCACGGCGGCGTACGGCTCGCAGCTGGTGTTCTGGCTCGGCTTCGCCTCGTCGTTCGTCGGCGCCCTGGTGATCACCGTCTACCTCGTGATCGGGCCGTACTTCGGATCGGGCGGCGTCACGTGGAGCTCGATCCCGATCGCGCTCGCCGTGCTCGTCGCCGCCGGGTTCGCTCTGCTGCTGTCGTGGACGGTCGGCGCACTCGTGCGCACCGGGGTCCGCGCCCGCGAGAACCGTGACGCGCAGCAGCGCGCGGAGGCCGAGGCCGTCACCGAGCAGGAGCGGGTGCGCATCGCGCGCGACATGCACGACGTCGTCGCGCACTCGCTGGCCGTCGTGATCGCGCAGGCCGACGGCGCACGGTACGCCTCCGCTGCCGACCCCGCCGCCGCCACCACCGCCCTCGGCACCATCTCGACGACGGCGCGCGCCGCGCTCGCCGACGTGCGGCTGCTCCTGACGCAGCTGCGCCACAGCCAGGGGGACGGGCCGCAGCCGATGCTCGCGGACCTCGAGGAGCTCTACGCGCACGTGCGCGACGCCGGGGTCGAACTGCGTGTCGACGTCGATCCGGCGCCGAACGGCGAGCCGCCCGCGGCCGCGCAGCTGGCGGTCTACCGGATCCTGCAGGAGGCGCTCACCAATGCCCTCCGACACGGAGACGGCGGAGCCGTCGACGTGCGTCTGGCGTGGCATCCGTCGCTCGTGGAGCTCGAGGTGCGCAATGCCGTCGCCCACGCGGCGCCGCCGACCGAATCGCCCGGGCACGGGCTCATCGGCATGCGCGAGCGGGCGCAGCTGGCCGGTGGCCGACTCGACGCGGGCCTCGAGGAGGACCGGTTCGTCGTGCGGGCGCAACTCCCGATCGGGGCCCCGGCATGATCCGCGTGGCCCTCGTGGACGACCAGGCGCTGTTCCGCGCGGGCATCCGCATGCTCGTCGACTCGCAGCCCGACCTCGAGGTCGTCGCCGAGGCGTCCGACGGTCGGGAGGCGCTCGACGTGGTCCGGGCGACGCGTCCCGATGTGGTGCTGATGGACATCCGGATGCCGGTGATGGACGGTCTCGCCGCCACCGCCGAGCTCCTCGCCGACGCCGATCCGCCGCGCATCGTGATGCTGACGACCTTCGACCTCGACGAGGCCGCCGCGCGCGCGATCCGTCAGGGCGCGAGCGGGTTCCTGCTCAAAGACGCCGACCCGGAGTTCCTCCTCGCCGCGATCCGCACGGTGCACGCCGGCTCGGCCGTGATCGCAGCATCCGCCACCCGCGACCTGTTCGCGCACTTCTCGGATGCCGCTCCCCGGCGGGTCCCCGACAGCTACGGCGAGCTCACCGAGCGCGAGCGCGAGATCTTCGCCCTCGCCGCCCGCGGCCTCTCCAACGCCGAGATCGCGGCGCGGGAGTACTTGAGCGAGGCCACGGTGAAGACCCACATCAGCCGGATCCTCGCGAAGCTCGGCCTGCGCGACCGCGTGCAGCTCGTCGTGTTCGCCTTCGAGCACGGCCTCGCCTGAGCGGGGGGCCTTTCGTCTCGTCGCTTCGCTCCTCGCTCAACGACCGACGTCCGGTCGTTGAGCGAGCGGAGCGAGACGAAACGTCCTAGCGGCCTTCGAGGGAAGCCCGGTGCGCGGCGTACTTCCGCCGGCCGATCAGCCGCCACGCGAGGCGTCCGGGAGCGGGCATGTGCTTGTGCAGCCACTCGTCGCCGCCGTCGGGCTGCGAGGCGAGGATCTCGCCGAGCTGCTGCCAGGTCTGGCCCTTGGGGACGGCCTTGCGGCCGTGCTCGGCGAACCACTCGACCTCGGGCTGGGTGATCGTGTGCTCCATGACGGGCACGATGTTCGTCTCCTCGTCCGGGAGGTGCACGGCGAGGGCCGCGTTGATGCCGTCCAGTGCGGCGAGCACGGCCGCGGCATCCGACCCGCTCGCCGATCGCCGCCACGCGGGAAGGGTGCCGTCGAGGGAGATCAGGTGCGTGAGCATCTCGGCGTGCTGCGCCTTCATGCGCTCGACGTGCGCCGCGCACGAGGGGGCGCGCTCGTCGAGAGCCGGCCACAGTCGCTCGTCCTCTCCGTCGTGGTGGGCGTGCAGGCCGATGGACAGCGTCTCGAGCTGCGTGGCCACGATCTCGGCGTGCGCCGAGTCGCCCTCGGACACCCGGCGCACCAGATCGGGGCCTTCGCCGAAGCCGCGGCGGAACATGCGATGGATCTCGGCCATGCCGCTCGCATCGCAGGTCTTCGGGCCGTCGGGCAGGGCTCCGCTCGGGGGCAGGGGCGTCGCGGGCATGCGGGTCTCCTCGTCGTCGAGTCCTGCCGCGACGATAGCGCCGGGCGGCCTCGCGCCGGAAGAGATCATCCTCGAGATGTACGCGGATGCCTCGCCTGGCCGATGCGCGCGCCCGGTGGCGGTTCGTAGCGTCGAAGCATGGAGATTTCAACCACCGACCTGGGCCTGGCCGCCCGGGTGCAGCAGCTCACGAAGACCTACGGCGCCGGCGAGAGCACGGTGCGGGCGCTGGACGGCGTTTCGGTCGGCATCCGTCGTGGCGAGTTCACCGCGATCATGGGGCCCTCCGGCTCGGGCAAGTCCACCCTGATGCACATCATGGCGGGCCTGGACGCTCCCTCGTCGGGCCGAGCGTGGATCGGCGACACCGATATCACCGGCCTCTCCGACCTCGAGCTCACGATCCTGCGCCGCCGGCGCGTCGGGTTCGTGTTCCAGGCGTTCAACCTCGTGCCCACACTCGACGCGCTCGGCAACATCCTGCTGCCGTTCGACCTCGACGGCCGCCGCCCCACCGCCCTCGAACGTGCCCGCATCGACGGGCTGATCGAGACGCTCGGCCTGACACCGCGCCTCGCGCACCGTCCGCACGAGCTCTCCGGCGGGCAGCAGCAGCGGGTGGCGATCGCCCGGGCGCTCGCCACGGCGCCCGACCTCGTGTTCGCCGACGAGCCCACGGGCAACCTCGACTCCCGCAGCGGGCGCGAGGTGCTGGGGCTCCTCGCCACCGCGAGCCGCGATCACGGCCAGTCGATCGCGATGGTCACGCACGACCCGGTGGCCGCCAGTCACGCAGACCGCGTGCTGTTCCTCGGCGACGGCCGCATCGTGGCCGACAAGCCGCGCCAGAGCGCCGAGGAGATCTCGGCCTACATGCTCGCGACCGAGCTGGGCGCGGGCGAGCCGGCGGTGGCGTCGTGACCGCCGTCGCCGGGCCCGTCTCTGCCGAGCGGATCCCGCGCGCCGCCTCGTCGCGCCTGTTGTGGCTGCGCGAGCGCGGAATGGGGGCGAGCGTGCTCGTCGCGACCATCTCGAGCGCCTTCGGTGCGGTGCTGCTCACGGCGACGGGATACCTCGCCGCCATCCTGCGTGCCGACCCGTACATCGGCCAGAGCGAGGTGCTCGCCGCCGTGCTGATCATCCTGAGCATCATCCTCACTGGCGTCGCCGTCTACGTGGCCGCGATCGTGACGGCCAACACCTTCTCGACCGTGGTCGCCGGCCGCACGCGCCGGATCGCGCTGATGCGGCTCATCGGGGCGTCCGCGCGGTCTCAGCGCGCCGAGGTCGCTCGTCAGGGCCTCGTGGTGGGCGTCATCGGCGCCGTGCTGGGCCTCGTCGTCGGCACGGCGATCTCGGCCGCCGGCATCGCTCTCGCGGAGTTGCTGCTGGGCATCGACGACGTCGGCTACGGCGTCGTGCAGGGAGTCCTCGTGATCCCCGCGATCATCGTGGCGCTCACGACCTGGGCGGCGGCGTGGGTCGGTTCCCGTCGCGTGCTCTCCGTGACCCCGCTGCAGGCGCTCGGCGGCTCGGTCGAGGCGACGCACGAGTCGCTCGCGGGGCACCGGGCGCGCAACGCCGGCGCGATCGGGCTGTTCGCGGCCGGCGCGGCGCTGCTCGCGGCGGGCATCGCGCTCGGACTGCTGACCCCGCTCGGGGTGGTCGTGGCGTTCGTCGGCGGGCTGCTCTCGTTCACGGGCCTCGTGCTCGGCTCGACGCTGATCATGCCCCCGGTGCTCCGCCTGGTCGGGCGACTCTTCGGGCGCTCGGCGACCTCGCGCCTCGCGGCCGAGAACGCGCTGCGCTACCCGGAGCGCTCGAGCCGCATGGCGATCGGCGTCGTCATCGGAGTCACGCTCGTGACGATGTTCGCCGTCGCGCTCGAGACGGTGAAGTCCGTCGTGACCGCGTCGGCGGGCGGTCAGGTGGACACCGAGTTCAACACGATCATCGACACGTTCGCGGGCATCATGATGGGCCTCGTCGCGGTCTCGGCGGTGATCGCGGCCGTCGGGCTCGTCAACCTCCTGACCATCGGCGTCGTGCAGCGCAGGCGCGAGCTGGGACTCCTGCGCTCGCTCGGACTGTCCACCGGTCAGGTGCGTCACATGGTGCTCCTCGAGGCGGCGCACATCACGATCGCCGCGGTGGCGACCGGTCTCGTCTTGGGCACCGCCTACGGCTGGGCGGGCGCGCAGTCGCTCCTCGGCTCGGTGCAGGTGCCGCCGCTGTGGCAGTCGCCGACCTTCGTGGCTCCGGCCGTCCCGTGGATCCCCGTCCTCCTCATCGTCGTCGCGACCGCGGTGCTCACGCTCGTGGCCGCAGTCGTGCCCACGCGCCTGGCGACCCGCGTGGCACCCGTCGAGGCGCTGGCGGACTGAGACCCGTCAACGCCGGTCGGCCACACTCATCGGTCGATTGTGCGGGCGAATGCGCGCCCGTCAGGGGACTTGAGCGCGCATTCGCCCGCACAAACGGATCTGTCGGGAAGGGTGAGGGCCGGGTCAGATCGCGGGATCGGCGTCGTCGGCGAGGTCGTGGGCCCAGGTCGGTGCGAGCGCCCGGATGCGCGCGCCGCGCCACTGCCACGCGCTCCACAGGACCGGCCACAGGATGGGGGCCGTCCGGCCGCCGATCACGAGGCGGTCGCGCCACAGGGTGCGGCCCGGCTCTCCGGGCGCGGGGGAGACGGCCATCTGGTGGTCCCACACGCCGAGACTCGACAGCGGACCGGTCAGGGGGATGCCGCTGTCGCGGAAGATCCGCACGCGTCCGGCCGGCTCGTCGACCTCGCGCTCGCTGACGTGGATGAGCTGCTGCCCCGCGGGCACCTTGCCGAGAGCAGAGAGCTGGACGGGGACGTCGTCGCCGGGCGACCAGGATGTCGGCAGGCCGTCGGGGATCATCGGCTCGAGATCGAGGAGCGGTCCGTAGAGCTCGGCCACGGCGCGCGGCGAGTGCACCGCCCGCCACGCGGCATCCGGGTCGCAGTCGATCACGAGCTTGAGCAGGATGCGCATGCTCCAGTCTTGCACCGGGTGACTGCTCGGGCGTCGTTGCGGCTCTGCTCCCTGTCGGTTCATCCCACGATCTCGGTCGCTCCCGTCACGCCGGCGTCGCCCGTCCAGCCGACGTCGCCCGTCCAGCAGACGTGCCAGGGGGCGCACCACGCCTACCCTGGAGGGATGCCCGCCGCCGCGTCCTCGTTCGATCAGTCCTCGTATCAGGTGCGCTTCGAATGGGGCGCCAGCGGCCTCGCCCGCCTGGCCCCGTCGGACATCGTCGTCGTCGTCGACGTGCTCCGCTTCTCCTCGACGGTGATCCAGGCGGTCGAGCGCGGGGAGGACGTTGCGCTCGACGGCGCCGCCCACGCCGTCTCGATCAACGGCGCGTCCGTCGCGGCGGCGGCGACCGGGCTGGTCGTGCTCGGCGGCCTCCGAAACGCGGCAGCCATCGCCCGCGCGGTCCTCGCCGAGCAGGAGCGCCGGGGCGTGCGCACCAGCATCGCCGTCATCGCGTGCGGTGAGCGCACGTCGCGTGATCCCGACGCGCCCGTGCGGTTCGCGGTCGAGGATCTCCTCGGGGCCGGAGCCGTGATCGCCGCGCTCGCGGATCTCGGCGTCGATCACTCCTCGCCGGAGGCCGCGGTCGCCGGCGAGGGCTTCCGTGCCCTGCGCGGCGCGGCGAAGCACCTGCTCACCGCGAGCGGGTCGGGCCGCGAACTCGACGCGGCAGGTGCGCGGGACGAGGTGCTCGCGGCGGCGGCCGTGGACGCGGCATCCGTCGTCCCCGTCCTGCGCGACGGGGTGTTCACCGCCCTGTGATCAGCGCGGCGTCTTCGCGGCGAGGCGCGTGGCGGGGGTGATCTCGCGTCGCGTCCAGGAGAAGGCGAAGCGCTCGTCGAATCGCGGCGCGCACTTCGCGCACGACGTCGGCCTCGTCGCCCGGCGGTGGCGGTAGGCGACGTGCCCGGAAGGGCAGACCCCGATCCACGGCGCGAGCTCGGTCGCCGTCTCGCCGCGGTGGGTGGTGCCGCCGACATATCCGAGCTCGCGGGCGATGGCCTTCCACCGCGGACCGTGGCCCGCCGAGGGACCGGCGAGCGCGTGTGCCACCTCGTGCAGCAGCGTCTGGTGGTTGTCGTCGTCGTCGTGCCGGGCGGCGAGGTAGCGCGACACGCTGATGCGCCGGCGCGTGTAGTCGCACAGGCCCGCGCGCCGCTTGGCGTTGTCGAACCCGAACGACCAGGTGTCGTCGAGGTGCGCTGCGATGAGGGCTTCGGCCCAATGGCGCACGCGGTGAAGATCCGACATGGAGGGAGACTAGGCCGAGCCGCCGACAGTCAGCTGGCGACGGATGCCGCGGCTCGGCGGCGGTCGGCGGCATCGATGGCGAGCAGCGTCGACTCGAGCTGATCGTCGGGCGCGCCGGACTCCTGGCGCAGGAACAGCGCCCGCTTGAAGTCGCGGCGTGCGGCGTCGAAGTCACCGGCCTCGTAGGCGACCTTGCCGCGGTGCTGGACTGCGAAGGCGGCGATGCCGGCCCACCCCTGGCCCTCGGCCTCTTCGGCGCAGGTCGTGAGCTCCTGGTCGGCGGCGGCGTACGCGCCGCGCGCCTGCAGCACCGTGGCGTGGAGGATGCGCGCGCGCAGCAGGTCCTTGCGCGTGCCGGCCATACGGGCGACGCGCACAGACTGCTCCGACACGACGAGGGCGTCCTCGGTCCGCTCGAGCACCTTCAGCAGCCAGACCCGCTCGAGGAGAGCGGGAAGGCTGCGCTGCTCGCCGATCTCGTCGAGACGTTCGCGGCAGTGACGAGCGTCGACTTTCTCGCGCAGGGTGTCGGGGTCGTACCCGCGGATGTAGCTCACAGCGACTCCCTTCGCATGCGGTCGTTCGTTCGTTCCAGTGTGCCTCGCGCGACGCGGTTCTCCGGCTGTGGCACGCCGAGCCGCGGTGCATGTCCCGATTTCGTCCACAAGGGCGACCGGGAACGAGCGAAATCGGGACACGACCGAGCGAAATCGGGACACCGACCGAGCGAAATCGGGACACGGCCGAGCGAAATCGGGACACCGACCGGAAGCCGGTCGCGTCACCGGTCGAAGACGGATGCCGAGGGCTTGGGCGATGCGGTGGCGTCGGCGTCGGTGGCGATGCGCGCCCCGCGCGCGAACTCGACGACCTCGTCGCCCTGCGTGACCTTGGCGGGGTGGGGTCCTGCCGCCATGAGACGTGGCAGCCACTGCGTGGGCAGGGGTGCGCGGGACGCCGCGATCACGAGGTTGCCGAAGCGCCGCCCCTTGAGGGTCTGCACCTCCGCGAGCACGATCAGGTGGTCGAGCACGGTCGCGATCGTCGCCACCTGTCGCCGTGCGAACGCGAGTCCTGCGCCGTCGGCGACGTTCACCAGCAGCACGCCGTCGGGAGCGAGGAACCTCGCCGCCTCGGCGTAGAACTCGACCGTCGTGAGGTGGGCGGGGGTCTGCGCACCCGAGTACACGTCCGAGACCACGAGGTCGGCGGCGCCGACGAGCCCGGCCGGGAGCCGGCCGAGGCCCTCGCGGGCGTCGCCGATGCGCACGCGGATCGATGCGCCGCGGGGGAGCGGAAGGTGCTCGCGCACGAGGTCCCACAGCGCGGGCTCGAGCTCAATGACCTGCTGGCGCGACCCCGGCCGCGTGGACTCGATGTAGCGCGGGATCGTGAGCGCGCCGGCGCCCAGGTGGATGGCGGTCAGCGGCTGTCGCGGCATCCGGAGCCGGTCGATGACCGCGCCCATCCGCGCGATGTACTCGAAGTGCAGGTGCGTGGGGTCGTCGAGGTCGACGTGGGACTGCGGGGTGCCGTCGACGTCGAGCTCCCACCCACCGCCGTACGCCGAGGTCACGACGCGCGCGAGGGTGCCGTCCGAGAGCCTGACGGCGGGAGCGGATGCCTCGTCCCTGCCTCGCGCCATGCGCTCCACGTTAGCCCTGCCGGTCCTCGGCGCGTCGCCGCTAGCGTGGAGCCATGGCGGCCATCGACCTCAACGCCGACCTCGGCGAGACCGTGGACGGCGCACCCACCGCGGATGACGAGGCGATGTTCGCGGTGATCTCGAGCGCGAGCGTGGCGTGCGGCGGACATGCGGGGGATGCCGCATCGATGCGTGACTGCGTCAAGCGGGCCGCTCGGCACGGGGTCGCCGTCGGTGCGCATCCCTCCTATCCCGACCCTGCGGGCTTCGGCCGCCTCCCCATGACGATGGCGCCCGATGAGCTCGCTGCGTCGGTTGCCGTGCAGCTCGGCGCCCTCGTCGCGGCCGGCGCCGACGTGCGGTACGTCAAGCCGCACGGCGCGCTCTATCACGCAGTCACGAGCGACCGGGCGCAGGCCGATGCCGTCGCCCGCGCGATCGTGGACCAGTCCGAGCTGCTCGGCCGACCGCTGCCGGTGCTCGGCCTCGACGGCGCCATCTCGGCGGCCGCGGCGTCGGTCGGACTCCCCTTCGTGCGCGAGGCGTTCCTCGACAGGGGGTACACGTCGGCCGGCGGCCTCGTGCCGCGGACGGCACCCGGTGCACTGCTCCATGATCCTGAGGAGGTGGCCGCCCGTGCCGTGCGCCTCGTGCGGGAAGGGGTCGTCGTCGCCGTCGACGGCACGCTCGTCGCCGTCGACGGCGCCTCGCTGTGCCTTCACGGCGACAGCCCGGCGGCGGTGGCGATGGCCCGGGCGGTGCGCTCAGCGCTCGACGCCGACGGAATCGAGGTGCGGGCGCCGTGGTGAACGCCCGCGTCCTGCCCATGGGCGAGCGTGCGTTCCTTCTGGAGACGGACTCGCTCGCCGAGGTCGTCGCCGTGCACGCGGCGCTCGTTTCGTCCCGCCCGCACGGCGTGATCGATGTGGTCCCCGCCGCGCGCACCGTGCTGGTCCGCATCGACCCGAGCCTGCTGCTGCCGTCCGCGGCGCGATCGTGGGCGGTCGCGGCAGCCGTCGGTGCCGACGGCGGGACGATCGGCGACGGCCCGCTGATCGAGCTCGACATCGCCTACGACGGCGCCGACCTCGCCGACACCGCGGAGCTTCTCGGAATCAGCACGGACGAGCTCGCCGGCCGCCACGCCGCCGCCGACTGGACCGTCGCCTTCACGGGCTTCGCGCCCGGCTTCGGATACCTCGTGAGCGAGGACTGGCCCTTCGACGTGCCGCGACTGGCGTCACCGCGCACCCGCGTGCCGGCCGGTGCCGTAGGCCTCGCCGGCCGGTTCTCGGGCGCCTACCCCCGCGAGACGCCCGGCGGGTGGCGACTGATCGGGACGACGGACGCGACGCTGTTCGATCCGGATGCCGCCTCCCCGGCTCTTCTCGCGCCGGGAGCGCGCGTGCGGTTCCGGCGCCGGGAGGACGCCGGGCGTCGAGAAACGAGGAGACACGCCGAGGGTGCGCCGTCTCCGGACGGCGGCAGCGCCGAATCTCCTCAATTCTCGACAGGATTCGAGGTGGTCGAGCCGGGGCTGCTCTCGACGCTGCAGGATCTCGGCCGCGCCGGGGCGGCATCCCTCGGCGTCGCCGGATCGGGAGCGCTCGACCGCGCCGCGCTGCGCACCGCCAACCGGCTGGTCGGCAACGCCGAGCCGGCGACGTGCGTCGAGGTGACGATGGGCGGCCTGCGCGCCGTGGCCGTGCGCGATCTGTGGTTCGCGGTGACCGGCGCGTGGGGGCCGATCCGGCTCGCCGGCCGCGAGGTCGATCCCTACGAGGCGCACGCCTGGCCCGCCGGCGCGGAGCTGCACCTCGACTGGTTCGCGCACGGCGCGCGTGCGTATCTCGCCGTGCGTGGGGGCCTCGACGGACGCGCCGTCCTCGGATCCCGCTCGGCCGACCTGCTCGCCGGTCTCGGCCCGGCGGCGCTGCGGCCCGGCGAGGGCGTGGCTGTGCGCAGCGACGCATCCACCCCGATCCCGGTCGCGCCGCCCGCCCCGTGGGGCGCGCCTCACGACGACGAGGTGACGCTCGAGCTCGCGCCCGGCCCGCGCGCCGACTGGTTCACCGCCGCCGCGCAGGCGGCTCTCTTCGACGCCGTGTGGACCGTGTCGAACCAGGCCGACCGCATCGGCGCGCGCCTCGACGGGCCGCCGCTCGCGCGCTCGCGCACGGACGAGCTGCCCAGCGAGGGCATGGTCCCCGGGGCGATTCAGGTCCCGCCGAGCGGGCGCCCGACGATCCTCCTCGCCGACGGGCCGGTGACCGGCGGCTACCCCGTGATCGCCGTGGTGACGGATGCCTCGCTCGACCTCGTCGCACAGGCGAGGCCGGGCACCCGCATCCGCTTCCGTCACGCCCGCCGATCCGCATAGGTGTGCGCGTCACCCCTCACCAGTGGCGCAAGGCCTCCTCGACCTCGGCGTGGTGGGACGGCGGCAGAGCGAGGAGCACAGCCTCGGCCACGCGCATCTCGCCGCCGGCGGCCTCGCCGGCGGCGACGCTCTCGGCCTCCTTTCCGCGCAGGATGTCGAGATACGGCGTGTGGACCGTGAACGCCTCGGCGTCGAAGATGCCGATGCGGCGCCGGATGACGCCCGCCGCGACGGCGAGCGCCGCCGCCCGCCAGGCCTCCCCGCGCGCAGCGGCGACCCCGCACACGCCCTCGAGTCCGTAGGCGACGCCCTCCTCGTAGTGCAGGCGCACCGACAGCAGCAGAGTGCGGACGAATTCGTCCTCGGCCTCGTCGAGGCGCCCGAGCTGGAAGCTCAGCCTCGACCAGAGGTTGCCGGCGACCGAGGTCGTGAAGAGGTCGCCGCGCGCCGAGGCGATCTCCTTCGCGCGGTCGAAGTGGGCGAGCGCCTCGTCGGTGTCGCCGCGGACCCAGGCGAGGCGCCCGAGCGACACCTCCGTGATCGCCTCGGCCCAGCCGTTGCCGAGTTCGCGCAGCTTCGCGACGGCTTTGCGCAGCTCCTTCGCGGCCTTCCCCGCGTTCGGGTCGCGCAGCTGGACGCGCGCGGTCGCGCGCGCGGCGAGCGCCATGGCCGCGGCATCCTCGTCGCCGCTCTCCGTGAACAGGCGCACGCACTCACCCAGGCCCGCGACGACCTGTGCGCTGGGGCGCTGCCACATCTCGCCCCACAGTGCGAGGAACCAGGCGACGGCCCGGGTGTGCTGCGTGATCGGGCGGTCGTGCTGCTTCTCCAGGAGCTCCAGCATCCACACGCGCACTTCGGCGAAGAAGCCCGAGATCCACCAGTAGATGAGCAGGCTCCATGCGAAGTCGCCGGCGTCGTCGAGACGGTCGGTGTACACGAGATGCCGCACGGCCGCGCGCAGGTTGGGCAGCTCGAGTCCCAGCTGCACGACCGCGTCGGCCTGGTCCTTCCCGCCGAGGCCCGGGGCGATCTTCCGGACGAGCTCGAAGTAGTAGTCGGCGTGCGCCGCCCTCACGCGATCCGCTTCGCCCCGGGCCTTGAGCCGCCCGAGTGCGTACTCCCGCACGATGGCCAGGAGGGAGAAGACCGCGCGTCCGCCGATCTCGGTCTGCTTCACCAGCGACCCGTCCACGAGCGCGGCGAGTCCGTCGATCTCGCGCCCCTCCCACGACCGTCCCACGCCGATCGCCTCCACGGCATCGAGCGTGAAGCGGGTGGCGAAGACGCCGAGGTCCTCGAGGAGCTCGCGTTCCCATTCGGGCAGCAGGCTCACGCTCCAGTCGATGGTGGCGCGCATCGTCCGGTGGCGTTCGGGCAGGTCGCGCACCGCCGCCGTGAGCAGCGGCAGGCTCTGCTCGAGACGGTCCGCGATCCCCGCAGGCGTGAGGATGCGCACCTTGGCCGCGGCCAGCTCGATCGCCAGCGGCAGGCCCTCCAGGCGCCGGCAGATCGCGGCGAGGTCGGCGGCGTTCTCCTCGGTCACGTCGAATCCGGGCTTGATGGCCTGCGCACGGTCGACGAACAGGGCGACGGCCGCGGACCGCGTCGAGCGATCCAGGCTCGCAGGAGCGTCCCGCGGTGGGGTCGAGAGCGTCGGCACCTCGAACACGCGCTCTCCGCGGATGCGCAGCACGATGCGGCTCGTGACGAGGAACGTCGCCGTCGGGGCGACCGTGTACAGGCGCACCAGGACGGGCGCGGCATCCACGATCTGCTCGAAGTTGTCGAGCACCACGAGCACCTTGCGATCGGCCAGGGCGTGAGAGATCCGCTCCTCGAGCTCGGCTTCCCCGTTGTCGCGGATGCCGAGGGTGTACGCGATCGTCGGGAGCAGCAGGCCGGTCTCGAGCACGCCCTCGAGGAGCACGAAGTATGTGCCGTCTGGGAAGAGGTCCTCGGTCGCGAGCGCCGTCTCGATCGCGAGCCGGCTCTTCCCGATGCCTCCTGGGCCGATGAGGCTGACGACCCGGTCCGTGGCCCGGGCGAGCAGATCCCGCACCCGGGCGATGTCGCCCTCGCGTCCGATCGTCGTCGTGTAGGGCACCGGGACGCGAGCGACCAGTGCGGACGCGGATGCCTCGGGGTCGGGGTCCTCGACCATGCGCGATTCGTCGAAGCGTTCGGCGAGGATCATGGCGAGGTCGTCGGCGACCTGGTCTTCGAGGTCGTCGGGGGAGTGGAAGTGGAGGTAGGCGGCGGTGTCGTCGGTCTGGATGCGGGTGATGAGGTCGTTGAGGCGGTCGTCGCGGTGGTCGGTGTTCTTGATGTAGATGAGTTTGGGCATCGAGCGGGGGGCGAGGTCGTATTCGTCTTCGAGGCCGGAGATCTCTTCGTCGGGGGCGACCCAGCCGTAGGAGGAGCCGTAGATGCCGATGAACACGTCGCTTTGGGCGAGGTAGGAGCGGTAGAGCTCGCGGGGCGGGTGGGGGCGGGCGCCGAGTTCGAACATGACCGGGGCGAGCCGCATCCGTTCGATGGCGCTCTTGACGGCGCGACGCTCGTCGGCGAGCTCGCGCAGGGTCGAGCTGACGAACACCCGGATCCGCTGGTCGGGGGTGCGGATCGCGGGGTGCTGCACCCCAGTCATGGGACCGCTCTCGCCATCACTGTTCGCACGGGAGTCGTCCGCTCGCGGAAGCGCCGGCACGTGCGCGAGCGCGTACGCGGCCGCCTCGGAGGCCGACAGCGAGCGTCCGCGCGCGAGCGCCGCGGCGACGACCTCGTCTTCTCCGCCCGCCGCCGCGAGATAGCGGAGGTGGAACACGAACTGCGGAGCGTCGAACATGGTCAGTCGCTCGCGGGTGTTCGCGGCGGCGCCCGCGAGCACCGCCGCCTGCTCGACGTCGCCGCGCAGCGAGGCGACCGCCGACAGCCCCTCGATGGCGTACGCGATGCCCTCGTCGTGGTCGAGCTCCATCGACATGCGCATGGCCTCGGTGAACCCGAAGGCCGCGGCATCCGTCTCGCCCGCCAGCAGGCGCACGCGCGCGAGGTGGTGGGTGGCGACCGACAGGCCGAAGATCCCGCCACCGTCCCGGGCGGCAGCGGCCGCTTCGGCGAATCGCTCAGCCGCACCGTCGGCGTCGTCGAGCGCCCACGCCAGGCGCCCGAGTGCAATCAGCGTCAGGGTCTCCGCCCAGCGATCGCGGCGCTCATGGAAGAGCCGTGCGCAGCGCTGCAGATCGGCATACGTCGACGCGACGTCGGGGTCGCCCATCGTGATGCGTGCGAGCCCGGCCGTCGCCTCGGCCAACGTCTGGCCGAACTCGTCACCGCTCTCGCGGAACAGCTCGGCGGACTCCCGGAGTCCGGCGACGATGCCCTCGCGCTGATCGGTGCGCCACATCTCCGACCACAGGAAGAAGAAGCGGGCCACCGCCCGGGCGCGCGCGGACATGTGCGGCACGGCGGCGAGGAGTTCTTCCATCCACACCCGGACCTCATAGAAGTACCCGCGCAGCCACCAGTAGATGTACAGGCGCCACGCGATCTCAGTCGCATCGTCCGCGTTCGCCGAGGCCGTGAGGTGGCGCACCGCGGTGCGGAGATTGCCGCGCTCGAGGTCGAGCCGACGCGTTGCCCCCCGCTGGTCGACACCCCCCAGCAGCGGAGCCGCGCGGCCCGACAGGTCGAGGAAATAGGCCGCGTGGGCGTCGCGCAGCAGCTGCTCGTCGCCCGCCTCGCGCAGCCGTTCCACGGCGTACTCGCGCACGATCACGAGCATGGTGAAGACGGCCTCGCCGTCGGTCTCGGACTGTGACAGGAGCGAGTTGTCCACGAGCGCCTCGAGGGCGTCGACAGGGCGCTCGGCCCACGGGCGCCCGGGTGCCACCGCTTCGACAGCGTCCAGCGTGAACCCGGCGGAGAACACGCCGAGATCGCGCAGCATCGCGCGTTCGTGCTCCGCGAGGAGCCCCGCCGACCATTCGATCGTCGAGCGCAGCGTGCGCTGCCGCTGCGGAAGATCGCGCGCAGCATCCCCGAGCACGGAGGTCGATCCGTGCAGTCGCGAAAGCACCGCGTCGGGGGTGAGCAGACGCATGCGCGCCGCAGCCAGCTCGATGGCCAGGGGCAACCCGTCCAGCTGCCGGCACAGCGCGATGACCGACGGCGTGTTCGCGGAGGTCAGCGCGAAGTCCGGCTTCACCGCCCGCGCACGCTCGACGAACAGCTCCACCGCCGGCGACGACGCTGCGCGCGACACCGAATCGGGCGCATCTGCGTCGGCGGTCGGCAGGGGCGGCACGTCGTAGACCCGCTCGCCGCGCACGCGCAGCACGGCCCGGCTCGTGACCAGGAACGACGCCTCGGGCGCGAGGGTGTACAGGCGGACGAGCTGAGCGGCGGCATCCACCAGCTGCTCGAAGTTGTCCAGCACGAGGAGCACGCGTCGCGACGCGAGGGCGAGGGCGAGCCGGTCTTCGACGGCAAGGTCGCCCCCGTCGCGGATGCCGAGCGCGTACGCGATCGTGGGCAGCAGCAGCCGAGGCTCGAACACGTTCTCGAGTCCGACGAAGACCGTGCCGCCGGGATAGTGGGGGCCGGCGGCCGCTGCCACCTCGAGCGAGAGCCGGCTCTTGCCGATCCCGCCGGGACCGAGCAGCGTCACCACGCGATGCTCGCCCGAGGTGAGGAGCCCGACCACCTCGGCGACCTCGCGCTCGCGCCCGATGATGCGGCTGTACGCCGCGGGCATGGGCGTCTCCGCGCGGGGCGCGGTCTCGACGGCGCGCGAGGCGTCGAATCGTTCGGCGAGGAGCACCGCGAGATCCGCCTCGACGAGCTCGGCCAGCTCCGCCGGGCTCGCGAACGACTTGTACGACGCGGTGTCGTCGTCCTGGATCAGGTGCACGAGAGCCTGCAGGCGCTCGTCGCGGGTGGCGCTCTCGCGCAGATAGATCAGCTTCGGCATCTCCGGCGGCGCGAGGCGGTACTCGTCCTCGAGCCCCGAGATCTCCTCGCCCGGCGCGACCCACCCGTAGCTCTCGCCGTAGACGCCGACGAACACGTCGCTCTGATCCAGGTAGGACCGGTACAGCGCGCGCGGCGGGTGCGGGCGCGCCCCGAGCTCGAACATCACCGGCGCCAGTCGCAGCGCCTCGATCGCCCCGCGCGCGGCGCGACGCTCGTCGGCGAGCTCGCGCAGGGTCGAGCTGACGAACACCCGGATCCGCTGGTCGGGGGTGCGGATCGCGGGGTGCTGCACCCCAGTCGCTCTCGCCATCACCGATTTCTCAGCGCCCGTCCGCGGCCGGGCGCGGTTATACCGCAGCATCCGAAGGTCGTCAAGGACGCCGCTGGACACGGCGCGCCATCCGGCGTATAGTAGGTCCTTGCGCTCTTGGATTCCCCCTGCCCTCATATGGTGGTCGGCTGTGCCTGCGCCCCCTCCCTTCATCGGCGAGGCGTGGCGCGCGGGCAATCGGGGACGACGACTGAGCACTCCACCCTGACGACAAGGAAACGTGCCCCTCACCCGGGCCCACGGAGGTAATCCCCTTGGCTGCTGCGCGCAACGCCACCACCACCCACAAGAACGGCCGCGGAGCTTCCCGCCTCTCGTTCGCCAAGATCTCCGACACGCTGACGGTCCCCGACCTGCTGGCGCTTCAGACCGAGTCGTTCGACTGGCTGGTCGGCAATGACGCGTGGAAGGCACGCGTCGCCGAGGCCAAGAGCGCCGGTCGCTCGGATGTCCCCGAGATCAGCGGCCTCGAGGAGATCTTCGAGGAGATCTCGCCGATCGAGGACCTGAGCGAGACCATGCAGCTCTCGTTCACGAACCCGTACCTCGAGCCCGAGAAGTACTCCATCGAGGAGTGCAAGGAGCGCGGCAAGACGTACGCCGCCCCGCTCTACGTCGAGGCCGAGTTCATGAACCACCAGACCGGTGAGATCAAGACGCAGACGGTCTTCATGGGCGACTTCCCGCTCCAGACCGACAAGGGCACGTTCATCATCAACGGCACGGAGCGCGTCGTCGTGTCGCAGCTCGTCCGTTCGCCCGGCGTCTACTTCGACCGGACCGCCGACAAGACATCCGACAAGGACATCGTCTCGGCGCGCGTCATCCCCAGCCGCGGTGCGTGGCTCGAGTTCGAGATCGACAAGCGCGACCAGGTCGGCGTGCGCATCGACCGCAAGCGCAAGCAGTCGGTCACCGTCTTCCTCAAGGCCCTCGGCCTGACCAGCGAGGACATCCTCGCGGAGTTCGCCGGCTACGAGTCGATCGAAGAGACCCTGTCGAAGGACACGATCATCTCGAAGGAAGATGCGCTCCGCGACATCTACCGCAAGCTCCGTCCGGGCGAGCAGGTCGCCGCCGAGGCCGCCCGCGCGCTGCTGGACAACTTCTACTTCAACTCGAAGCGCTATGACCTCGCGAAGGTCGGTCGCTACAAGATCAACCAGAAGCTGGGCCTCGACAAGCCGCTGAGCGACTCGGTGCTGACGGTCGACGACATCGTCGCGACCATCAAGTACCTCGTCCGCCTGCACCGCGGCGACGTCACCTTCGACGGCATCCGCGGCGGCAAGCCGGCCGAGATCCGCCTCGACATCGACGACATCGACAACTTCGGCAACCGTCGCATCCGTGCGGTCGGCGAGCTCATCCAGAACCAGGTCCGCACCGGTCTGTCGCGCATGGAGCGCGTCGTCCGCGAGCGCATGACCACGCAGGACATCGAGGCGATCACGCCGCAGACCCTGATCAACGTGCGCCCCGTCGTCGCCGCGATCAAGGAGTTCTTCGGCACGTCGCAGCTGTCGCAGTTCATGGACCAGAACAACCCGCTCGCGGGTCTGACCCACAAGCGCCGCCTGTCGGCCCTCGGCCCCGGCGGTCTGTCGCGTGAGCGCGCAGGCGTCGAGGTCCGCGACGTCCACCCGTCGCACTACGGCCGCATGTGCCCGATCGAGACCCCGGAAGGCCCGAACATCGGCCTCATCGGCTCGCTCGCGTCGTTCGCGCGCATCAACGCGTTCGGCTTCATCGAGACGCCGTACCGCAAGGTCGTCAAGGGCAAGGTCACCGAGCAGATCGACTACCTGACCGCGTCGGAGGAGGACGACTTCATCGTCGCCCAGGCCAACGCGCCGCTCAAGGCCGACGGTCACTTCACCGAGGACCGCGTCCTCGCGCGCAAGAAGGGCGGCGAGGTCGACCTCTTCCACGCCGACGAGATCGGCTACATGGACGTCTCGCCGCGCCAGATGGTGTCGGTGGCGACCTCGCTCATCCCGTTCCTCGAGCACGACGACGCCAACCGCGCCCTCATGGGTGCGAACATGCAGCGCCAGGCCGTGCCGCTCCTCCGCTCCGAGTCGCCGGTCGTCGGCACCGGTATGGAGGGCTTCGCAGCCATCGACGCCGGTGACGTCATCACGGCCGACAAGGCCGGTGTGGTGCTCGAGGTCTCGGCCGACGTGGTCACCGTGCAGCTCGACGAGGGCGGCACCCAGGACTACTTCCTGCGCAAGTTCGACCGCTCCAACCAGGGCACGTCGTACAACCAGCGCGTCGTGGTCTCGGCGGGCGAGCGCATCGAGGCCGGCGAGGTCATCGCCGACGGTCCTGCGACCGAGAACGGCGAGCTGGCGCTCGGCAAGAACCTCCTCGTCGCGTTCATGACGTGGGAGGGTCACAACTTCGAGGACGCCATCATCCTCAGCCAGGACCTCGTGAAGGACGACACCCTCTCCTCGATCCACATCGAGGAGTACGAGGTGGATGCCCGTGACACGAAGCTCGGCAAGGAGGAGATCACGCGCGATCTGCCCAACGTGAGCCCCGACCTGCTGAAGGATCTGGACGAGCGCGGCATCATCCGCATCGGCGCCGAGGTTCGCCCCGGCGACATCCTCGTCGGCAAGGTCACGCCCAAGGGCGAGACCGAGCTGTCGGCCGAGGAGCGCCTGCTCCGCGCGATCTTCAACGAGAAGAGCCGCGAGGTGCGCGACACGTCGCTGAAGGTTCCCCACGGTGAGCAGGGCACGATCATCGCCGTCAAGGAGTTCAACGCCGAGGACGGCGACGACGAGCTCGGCTCGGGCGTCAACCGTCGCGTCGTGGTCTACATCGCCCAGAAGCGCAAGATCACCGAGGGCGACAAGCTCGCCGGCCGTCACGGCAACAAGGGCGTCATCGCGAAGATCCTCCCCGTCGAGGACATGCCGTTCCTCGCGGACGGCACGCCGGTCCAGGTCGTGCTGAACCCGCTCGGAATCCCCGGTCGAATGAACTTCGGCCAGGTGCTCGAGCTCCACCTCGGGTGGATCGCGAAGCAGGGCTGGAAGGTCGAGGGCACGCCCGAGTGGGCCGCCCAGCTGCCGAAGCAGGCGTTCGAGGCCCCCGCGGGCACCAAGGTCGCCACCCCGGTGTTCGACGGTGCGTTCGAGGCCGAGATCGCGGGTCTGCTCGACTCGACGACGCCCAACCGCGACGGCGAGCGCCTGATCGACTCGACCGGTAAGACGTTGCTGTACGACGGCCGCTCCGGCGAGCCGTTCCCGGCTCCGATCTCCGTCGGCTACATGTACATCCTGAAGCTGCACCACCTCGTGGACGACAAGATCCACGCGCGCTCGACGGGCCCGTACTCGATGATCACCCAGCAGCCGCTCGGTGGTAAGGCGCAGTTCGGCGGTCAGCGCTTCGGTGAGATGGAGGTGTGGGCCCTCGAGGCCTACGGCGCCGCATACGCGCTCCAGGAGCTCCTCACGATCAAGTCCGACGACATCCTCGGCCGCGTCAAGGTCTACGAGGCGATCGTCAAGGGCGAGAACATCCAGGAGCCCGGCATCCCCGAGTCCTTCAAGGTGCTCATGAAGGAGATGCAGTCGCTCTGCCTGAACGTCGAGGTCCTCTCGGCCGACGGCACGCCTGTCAACCTCCGCGACACCGACGACGACGCCTTCCGCGCTGCGGAGGAGCTCGGCATCAACATCTCCAGCCGCTTCGAGTCCTCGTCGATCGACGAGATCTAAGCCGCCGGGTCCGATACAGAATTCCGATACAGGAGAACTGAGAACTAGTGCTCGAATCAACCACTTTCGAACAGCTTCGCATCGGCCTGGCCACCGCTGACGACATCCGTCGTTGGTCCTTCGGCGAGGTCAAGAAGCCCGAGACGATCAACTACCGCACGCTGAAGCCGGAGAAGGACGGCCTCTTCGGCGAGCAGATCTTCGGACCCTCCCGCGACTGGGAGTGCGCCTGCGGCAAGTACAAGCGCGTCCGCTTCAAGGGCATCGTCTGCGAGCGCTGCGGCGTCGAGGTCACCAAGTCCTCGGTGCGTCGTGAGCGCATGGGCCACATCGAGCTCGCCGCTCCCGTGACCCACATCTGGTACTTCAAGGGCGTGCCCTCGCGCCTCGGGTACCTGCTCGACATGGCGCCGAAGGACCTCGAGAAGGTCATCTACTTCGCCGCGTACATGGTGATCTCCGTCGACCAGGACGCGCGTCACCGCGACCTCGCGACGCAGGAGAACAACATCCGCCTCGAGCTGAAGACGCTGGCCGACCGTCGCGACTCGCGCGTCGCGGCCCGCCTCCAGAAGCTGGAGGAGGAGCTCGCCGTGCTCGAGGAGGAAGGCGCGAAGGCCGACCAGAAGAAGAAGGTCAAGGACGCCGCCGAGAAGGAGATGGCCCAGATCCGCAAGTCCGCGGACGACCAGGTCATCCGTCTCGAGAAGGTGTGGGAGGACTTCCGCACGCTCGAGGTCGGCCAGCTCAAGGGCGAAGACGAGATCTTCCACGAGCTCCAGGACCGCTTCGGTCAGTACTTCGAGGCCCACATGGGCGCCGAGTCGATCAAGCGCCGCCTCGAGGCGTTCGACCTCGCGGCCGAGTCCGAGAGCCTGCACCTGCAGATCTCCGAGGGCAAGGGCCAGCGCAAGATCCGTGCGATCAAGCGCCTGAAGGTCGTCAACTCGTTCCTGCAGACCGGCATGAGCCCGGCCTCGATGGTGCTCGACGTCGTCCCGGTGATCCCGCCGGAGCTGCGCCCGATGGTGCAGCTGGACGGTGGCCGCTTCGCGACCTCCGACCTCAACGACCTGTACCGCCGCGTGATCAACCGCAACAACCGCCTCCGCCGTCTGATCGACCTCGGTGCCCCCGAGATCATCGTCAACAACGAGAAGCGGATGCTGCAGGAGGCTGTCGACGCGCTGTTCGACAACGGCCGCCGCGGTCGACCCGTGACGGGCACGGGCAACCGTGCGCTCAAGTCGCTGTCCGACATGCTCAAGGGCAAGCAGGGCCGGTTCCGTCAGAACCTGCTCGGCAAGCGCGTGGACTACTCGGGCCGTTCGGTCATCATCGTCGGACCCCAGCTCAAGCTGCACCAGTGCGGTCTGCCCAAGCAGATGGCGCTGGAGCTGTTCAAGCCGTTCGTGATCAAGCGCCTGATCGACCTCGGTCACTCGCAGAACATCAAGGCCGCCAAGCGTGCCGTCGAGCGCACGCGTCCCGAGGTGTGGGACGTGCTCGAGGAGATCATCCGCGAGCGCCCCGTGCTGCTCAACCGTGCGCCCACGCTCCACCGTCTGGGCATCCAGGCGTTCGAGCCGCAGCTCGTCGAGGGCAAGGCCATCCAGCTGCACCCGCTCGTCTGCGCCGCCTTCAACGCGGACTTCGACGGCGACCAGATGGCCGTGCACCTGCCGCTGTCGGTCGAGGCCCAGGCCGAGGCCCGCATCCTGATGCTCGCCTCGAACAACATCCTCAAGCCGTCGGACGGCCGTCCGGTGACCCTGCCCTCGCAGGACATGATCATCGGCCTGCACCACCTGACGACGGTCAAGGCCGGCGCCGCCGGTGAGGGTCGCGTGTTCGGTTCGGTCGGCGAGGCGATCCTGGCCAAGGACGAGGGCACCCTCGACCTGCAGGCCAAGGTCCGCATCCGCGTGCCCGGTCTCACGTTCCTCGAGGGCGAAGCCCCCGAGGGCTACGAGCGCCACGGACTGGTGGATGCTTCGCTCGGCCAGGCGATCTTCAACGACACGCTCCCCAAGGGCTACCCGTTCGTTCGCGAGCAGGCCGACAAGGGCAAGCTGTCGCAGATCGTCAACAAGCTCGCCGAGGAGTACCCGAAGGTGGAGGTCGCGGCTTCGCTCGACCGCATCAAGGACGCCGGCTTCTACTGGGCTACCCGCTCGGGTGTCACGGTGGCGCTGAGCGACATCCTCACCCCGCCGAACAAGGCCGAGATCGTGGGCGGCTTCGAGAAGCAGGCCGCGAAGGTCCAGGCGCAGTTCGAGAAGGGTCTCACGACCGACTCCGAGCGTCGCCAGGAGCTCATCAAGATCTGGACCGAGGCGACCGACGCCGTCCAGAAGGCGATGCGCGACAACTTCCCGGAGGACAACACCATCAACCGCATGGTGTCGTCGGGTGCTCGTGGTAACTGGCTGCAGATCCGCAACATCGCGGGTATGCGAGGCCTGGTGAACAACCCCAAGGGTGAGATCATCCCCCGTCCGATCATCTCCTCGTACCGCGAGGGTCTGTCGGTGGCGGAGTACTTCATCGCGACGCACGGTGCCCGCAAGGGTCTGGCCGACACGGCCCTCCGTACGGCCGACTCGGGCTACCTCACGCGACGCCTCGTCGACGTCTCGCAGGATGTCATCATCCGCGAGGAGGACTGCGCAACGACCAAGGGCCTCGAGCTTCCGATCGCGACGATCGGTGCGGACGGCGTCCTCGTGAAGGACCCGAACGTCGAGAACTCGGTGTTCGCCCGCACGCTGGCGGCTGATGCCGTCAACGCCAAGGGCGAGGTCCTCGCGGCGGCAGGCGACGACGTGGGCGACGTGCTCATCAACAAGCTGGTCGAGGCGGGCGTCGAGAGCATCAAGGTTCGCTCGGTCCTCACCTGCGATTCGGCCGTCGGCGTGTGCGCGAAGTGCTACGGCCGTTCGCTCGCGACCGGCAAGATCGTCGACATCGGCGAGGCCGTCGGCATCATCGCGGCCCAGTCGATCGGTGAGCCCGGCACGCAGCTGACGATGCGCACCTTCCACACCGGTGGGTCGGCGTCGGCAGACGACATCACGCAGGGTCTTCCCCGCGTGCAGGAGCTGTTCGAGGCTCGCACCCCGAAGGGCGCCTCGCCGATCGCCGAGTCCGATGGACGCATCACGATCGACGAGACCGACAAGTCGAAGAAGGTCATCCTCACGCCCGACAACGGCGACGAGCCGCACGTCTACCCGGTCCTGAAGCGCGCGACGCTTCTGGTCGAGGACGGACAGCACGTCACCGTCGGTCAGCCCCTGCAGGTCGGCACGCTCGACCCCAAGGAGGTCATGCGCGTCATGGGTGCCCGCGAGGTGCAGAAGTACCTCGTCAACGGCGTCCAGGGCGTCTACCGCTCGCAGGGTGTGCCGATCCACGACAAGCACATCGAGGTCATCGTCCGTCAGATGCTGCGCAAGGTGACCGTGGTCGACCACGGTGAGACCACGCTGCTGCCGGGTGAGCTGGTGGACTTCAAGCGCTACCAGAACATGAACCGCGAGGCCGTGGGCGAGGGCAAGCGTCCCGCGTCGGGCCGTCCGGAGCTGATGGGTATCACGAAGGCGTCGCTCGCGACGGAGTCGTGGCTGTCGGCCGCGTCGTTCCAGGAGACGACGCGCGTCCTCACCCAGGCGGCGATGGAGGGCAAGAGCGACCCGCTCGTCGGCCTCAAGGAGAACGTCATCATCGGAAAGCTCATCCCCGCCGGAACCGGACTTGCGAAGTACCGCAACGTCTCGGTCGAGGCGACGGAGGAGGCCAAGAGCGAGCGGTACCCCAACCGCATCTTCGCCTCGGACGGCGCCTACTCGGACGCCGACCTGAGCTACGTCGACTTCGACAGCTTCTCCTCCGACGGCGACTTCAGCGGCAACTACAATTAGACGCTGACCGACTGACACACGAAGGGCCCCGGGACATCCCGGGGCCCTTCGTGGTTCGTGCGCGCCCTGCGGAGGCATCCGTCCATCCCGACGTACCGTGGAGCAGGAAGGTGGTGGGGGCCATGGCACGCGTGAGTGGGCGCAACTCGTGGATCGCGGCGCCCGTCGGCATCATCTGCGCGGCGATCGTCGCCGCGCTGGTCTGGATGTCGCTGCCGATGGTTCCCGTCACCGTCGCGTGGACCGGCGAGATGCTGCGCAACGCGACGAATCCGCAGCCGGCGCCGTCCGCCGGCGACACCGCCGCCCGCGCGGCTCTCGCCGGCGACGCGCTCGACTGCCGCGCCCTGTACTCCAACAGCCTCTGGAACGAGATGACCTGGCAGGGTCGCACGATCCTCGACCAGTCGTTCGACGCCCCGCCCACCGAAGTGCCGGCCCTCGGCGAAGTGCTGGCGCCTCAGGTGCGCGTGTCGTGCGCATGGACCGATCGCGACGGGCGCGGCGTTGTCTCGACGCTCTCGGCGATCGCGCCGGAGGCTTCCGGGCTCGGGGAGGCGGCACTCCGCGGCCAGGGGTTCGCCTGCGCCGCGGGCGACGGCATCGTCCGCTGCACGCGGACCTCGGGCGAGACCGCCGAGGCGCATGTGCTGCGCGAGGGCCTGTGGCTGGCGACGATCGAGCGCGCATGGCATCCGGAGGACTACGGCGCCCGCCTGGAGAGATCCGTCTTCGGCCGATGACGCCGAAAGACCGGCACGCCTGCGCGCTGCACGGGGGGACGCGGGCTACCCTCGCACTGCGAGGTCGTAACCCTCGCGTGAGGAGTGCCTGCGATGAGTGACCCCAAGTCGTCCTATGGCGAGCCGGTCGACGACCCGAAGCCGGTCGATGACGTCGTCGGTCATGCACACGAGGGACTCGCCGAGGCCGAGGCCGTGCGCAACGACAGCGCGGATGCTCCGGCTACCGATGCTCCGGTCGCCGACACTCCCGCCGAGACTCCGGCTGCGGCCGAGCCCGACCCGTGGGACTCGCCTGAGGCCGCGTCGCTGAGCGACCAGGCGGCGCCGGCTGCGGCATCCGACACCGCTGTCTACGACACGCCTGCGGTCGCCGCCTACGAGCCGGCCGCCGAGACCGTGGCGGTCGCTCCTGCCGTGACCCCGAGCGAGCCCGTCTCGGAGCCCGCCGTGGTCGCCGCGGCGGCCGTCGCGCCCCAGCCGATCTTCGTGCAGGCGCCGGAAGCGCCCAGGCCACGGGGAAACCGCGCCGCCGCCGGCGCGATCGGCCTCGTGGCCGCACTCTCGTTCGCGGTGCTGTACATCGCCGTGTGGCTGGGTCTGGCGGCGCTCTCGGGTGAGCTCACCGGCGCCAACGTCGCCGAGGTCGCGCTCGCCACCCTCGCCTCGTGGGTGCTGTGGGTGCCCGTCATCGTCTTCTTCATCGCGTTCTGGCTTCTCGGTGCCATCATCAACCGCGGACGCTGGGGCTCGTGGGTGATCTTCGGTCTCCTCGTCGGGTTCGCCTCTTGGGGCGGGTATCTGCTCGGCGTGCTCTTCCAGGAACAGTTCTGGAACATCACCGCCTCGCAGGGCGCGGAGCTGATGGCCGATCACGTGCTCGCCCCCGGGGCGATCGCCGCCTTCATCATCGGCCGCGAGCTCACGGTCTGGTTCGGCGCGTGGGCTGCCGCCCGCGGCAAGCGGGTGACCGAGCTCAACGTCGAGGCGCAGCGCGAGTACGAGCGCACGCTCGAGGCGGGGCCGCAGCTCGTCCGTCAGTAGATGTCCGGGGCAGCGGATCCCGAGGGCGGACCCGTCCGCCCGGTCACCGCGCTCGTGTTCGCGACGGCGGCGTTCGTCGCGCTGCTGATCTTCGGGCTGGGCATGACGAGCTTGGCCATCGGCGAGGATGTCATCGCCACTCCGGGGCTCGGACAGTTCCCCGGCATCATGGCGACGGCGCTGGCCACGCTCGGATTCGCGGGAGCTCTGGCGACAGCGCTGAGACGAACGCCGGCGTCGTATTGGGCGTCCGCGTGGATCGCCGCTGCGACTTTCCTCGCATATGTCGGGGGCCTGTGGGCCGGGGCGGTCATCACCGGAGCGGGCGTCGCGGTGGCCACTGCCGTCGCCGGCCGCATCGCGACGACGTGGTTCGGCCTCGTCGTCGCCTGCGCCGCCTTCGTCTGCGCGTGGGGTGGGATCGCCCTCGTGCGCACCCGCGCGGGCCGGCCACGGTGGCCGTGGGAGGACGAGTTCGACGAGTGATCGGATGCCGCGGCATCCACCGTTCTCCGGGTGTGATCTGCGGAATCCCGTCGATCGGCCGCTCGCGGTACTACCGTTGACGCTGTGGAGCGCTCGCTCGAGACGCAGGTCAGCCAGGCGGTGGACGCCTGGCTCGCGTGGCTGCCCCGGTGGGAGCCCGCGACTCACCGAGGTCGCGTGGCGCCGTGCCGGCGCTGCTTGGGCTCCCCGGTGCTCTCGGCCGCCGGTCTCGGGGCCGACGTCCCGCACGGAGTGCAGCACGGGCTCTCGACGCGGATGAAGACGATCGTGGACCGCGCCGTCGCGGAATACACCTCGATGAACCTGCCGATGCTGCAGGCCGAGCTCGACCAGCAGGCCGCACGCAACCGCACGCGCACGTATCGACCGGCCGAGAATCTCGAGCCGGAGTACGAGGGCCTCCCGCTCGATCCCGACCCGGTCCCGGGCTCGCCGTTCCTGTTCACGATCTCGGGGCTCGCCGACGAGTTCGACGCCGACATCCCCGCCCTTCCGCCGCTGAGCGATGAGGCCAAGGCGGCGCTCCGGCAGGAGGTGGGACTCGCCGACGACTACGCGAACATGGTCGGCCGCGAGGTGTGCACGATCCTGCTGCACCATCGACTGCGCATCCAGGCCGCCATCACCGAGTTCGTCGAACCGCAGATCGAAGCGATGCTCGAGGAGCTCACCCGCTCCCTCGACGCGCCATTCGACCCGCACGATCCGTCCACGGGCGGCTGAGGAAAACAAAGGCTGTTCCTGCGTCACCTCGGGGTCCACGCCCAGGCTCATGATGTGTGGTTTTGTTAGCATGGCCGGGTTTGCTGTGCTGTCGGCACGCCGGAGTCCCGGCGGAACGGACTCGGGGGAGGTGTCGTGGCGACCAGGCTTCCGTCCGCGCCGCCCATCCTCCCGGGCCTGGCCTACATCCGGCCCCTCGGATCAGGCGGATTCGCCGATGTGTTCCTCTACGAACAGGACATGCCGCGCCGAAATGTCGCGGTGAAAGTCATGCCGAGCGACGTGCGCGATCCCGAGCTGCGGCGCATGTTCAACGCCGAGGCCGACGTGCTCGCCCATCTGTCGGCGCATCCGTCGATCGTCACGGTGTATCAGGCCGGCATCTCGGCCGATGGCCGCCCGTACATCGTGATGGAGTTCTGCCCCGGTTCGCTCGCGCAGCGCTACCGCATCGAGCGCATTCCGGTCGATGAAGTCCTCGCGATCGGCGTGCGCATGGCCGGTGCGCTGGAGTCCGCGCACCGGGCCGGCCTCGTGCACCGCGACGTCAAGCCGAGCAACATCCTGATCACGACCTTCGGAACCCCAGTCCTCGCCGACTTCGGCATCTCGTCCTCCCTCATCCAGAAGAGCGCCGACGAGGTCCTGGCGATGTCGATCCCGTGGAGCGCCCCCGAGGTCGTCGCGGAGCAGACCGCCGGATCGATCGCGAGCGAGGTGTGGAGCCTCGGTGCGACGGTCTATTCCCTGCTCGCCGGTCACAGCCCGTTCGAGCGCCGCGAGCGCGGCCAGAACACGAAGGACATGCTCCGGCGGCGCATCGCTCGCGCGAGCTACACCGAGATCACGCGGACCGACGTGCCTGCGTCTCTGCAGGCGGTGCTCGCGACCGCGATGAACCGCGATCCCGGGCGTCGCTACGAGTCCGCCCGGGCGTTCGCCGACGCGCTGCGCGCCGTGCAGGCCGAGCTGGGACTGTCCCCGACGCCGCTGGAGATCCCCGACGAGGAGTGGTCACCGGCATCCGCTCCGGTGGACTTCAGCGATTCGGCGCTGAGGGGTCCGACGCGCTCGCAGCTCGAGCGCGACCTCACGCGCAAGCGCCGCGCCTCGACCGGCGTCTCCGAGCTCGCGCGCGACGAGGACACCGACTTCTCGGCTCCGACGCCGGGGCGCAGGAGTGCTGTGCCCTGGATCATCGGCGCGGCCGCGGGTGCCCTGGTGGCGGTCGGCGCCGTGTTCGCGACCCTCTTCGCGACGGGGATGCTGTGATGCGGCGTCGCACGGTCTCCGGTCTCGTCGCGTCCGCCGCTGCGATCGCGGTGGTCGTCGGGGTGAGCGTGATCTGGCCGGGGCTCGATGCGCAGGAGACGCCGGAGGTCGATACGGCGGTGTGGGCTCTGCAGACGGGCGAGGGCCGGCGCTACGCGCGGGTCAACACCGCGGTCGGAGAGCTCGACACCGTGCGCGCCATCAGCAACCCCGACCAGGTCGTGCAGACCGGCGACGCCGCCTACGTCTTCAGCGACAGTTACTCGAAGGTCACGCGGATCGACGAGGCGCTGCCCGCCGATCTCGATGAAGAGACCCTCCGCGCCTCCGCATCCACGCCTGCGGGCACGACCGACGTCGCGACCGCAGGTGACTTCGTCGCGTACCGCACCGAGGTGGGTGCCGTGTTCGCCGGACTCCTGTCGACGGGGGAGCCGACGCAGCTCGACCCCTTCCCGTCCGACGACGAGGACGCCCCGCAGTACACCGCCGATGCGATCGCGGTCGATGAGCGCGGCATCCTCTTCGCGTACTCGCGTCAAGACGGATCGGTGGTGCGGTTCGACATCGGCTCGGGCGAGGTGAAGGGGCGCGACCCGCTGGTCGCGGAAGGACTGGTCGCACCCGAAGTCACCTCCGCCGGCGATGTGTGGGCCGTGGTGGACGCCGAGGACGGCGACGTGTGGCTGCGCGGAGGCGAGGACCCCGCGCAGGCGCCGACGACGGGCGCCGTGGTGGTGGGAGAGCCCGATGCCGACGGCACCGACGTGTACCTCGCCGACGAGACGGCGCTCATCCGCGTGCCGGCGGACGGCTCGGGCTTCGACATCGAGACCGGGGGCACCGGGACGGTCTTCGGCACGCCGGCGCGGCCGATCGTGCACGACGGCACGGTGTTCGCGGCCTGGCTCGCGCAGGGCGATTCGGGCGGCGTGCTGTGGAGATCGGATGCCGAGCCCGTCGTGCTCGACTACGGCGCCCAGACGCTGCCCGACCAGCGACGCCCCACGTTCGTCACAGGGGGCGAATCGGTCATCCTCAACGAGACGCGGTCGGGGTGGGCGTGGAGCGTGCCCGACGGCGACCTCATCCCCTCGAGTCAGGACTGGTCGCTCGACGATCGCATCGACCCGAACGCCGTCCCCAGCGAAGAGGAGCTGCCGGTCGTCCTGGATCCGAAGCCGCCCATCGCCGAGCCCGATGCCTTCGGGGTTCGCGCGGGCAGCCTGACCTCGCTCTCGGTGCTCTTGAACGACCACGACCCGAACGAGGACGTGCTGAGCATCGACCCCGAGTCGGTGACCGGCCTCGATCCCGGATTCGGCACGGTCTCGATCACCGACGACGGGCAGCGCCTTGCGATCAGGACGACGCCGGGCGCGACCGGTTCGGCGACGTTCTCGTATGCGGTGACCGACGGCACATCCGAGGCGGGCCTGCTGTCGACGCCGACGACCGTGACCCTGACGGCGGTCGCGGAGTCCGTCGATACCGCCCCGGCGTGGTGCGGCGTCGAGCGCTGCCTCGTCGAGTGGCCGCAGCCGGAGGTCCAGCGCGGCGGCACGATCACGGTGCCGGTGCTCCCCGGCTGGGTCGACCCGGAGGGCGACCCCCTGGTGCTGCTGTCCGTCCTCGACACGACGGGGGGCGGCAGTGTGGCGTCGACCCCGTCCGGCGACGTGGTGTACCAGCACGACGACGACGGCTCCGGTGGTGAGGAGCTCATCGAACTCGTCGTGACGGTCTCCGACACCGCGGGCATGACCGCGGAGAAGTCGCTGCTGGTGCGCGTGTCGCCCGAGCCGCAGCTGCACGTGCAGTCGTTCGCCGTCGTCGACAGAGCGGATGCCTCGCTCACGATCGACGTCGCCCCCCACGTCACCGGCACGGCTGGAACGCTCGCCCTCGATTCGGTGCGCGTGCTCGACGACGCCGCGGCCACGGCCACCGTGGTCGACGGCTCGACATCGTTCGACTTCTCGGCGGAGTCCGCCGGGACGTTCCGCGTGGACTTCACCGTGACCGACGGCACGACGGACGCGACCGGCACGGCCCGAATCACCCTTCTTCCTGCGGATGCGCCCGCGGATCTCGCGACGTCGCCGGTCGTGGCCTTCGTTCATCCCCAGGAGGACGCGACTCTCGACGTCTTCGCTCCGGTGTCCAATCCCACCCGCCGGGTGCTGCTGCTGAGCGACGTGGTCGCCACGGCAGATGACGGTGCGACGCTCTCGGTGGACGGCGTCGGCCAGAACAACCTGCGGGTGTCCGGCAGCACAGCCACCGGCGCGGCGGGACGCCTCGGCACGGTTCGCTACATCGTGAGCGACGGCACCGAGGATCGCGGCGCGAGCGTGGAGGGCGAGGCGACGGTGTACCTGCTCCCGCCCGCGCCCGAGCTCGCGCCGATCGCGGTCGACGATTCGGTCGTCGTCCGCAGCGGCGCCCAGATCGACATCCCGGTGCTCGAGAACGACATCTCCCCGGCAGGCGGCCGTCCGACCCTGAATCCGGCGACGGTCGCGTCGTCGACCGACGACGCGCTGGCGTTCGCCTCTGGCGACGTGCTGCGCTACCTGGCTCCGAGCGAGCCGGGGGAGTACGGAGTGGACTACTCCGTGTTCACGACGGGCGCGCCCGCGCTCGCGGACACGGCGACCGTTCGCATCCGGGTGCTGCCGGACGACACCAACCGCGCACCGGTCCCCGACACGCTCGAGGGGCGCGCGCTGAGCGGCCAGGCGGCCGTCATCGAGTTCGACGGCTTCGGCATGGACCCCGACGGGGATGTCGTGACGCTCGATCGCATCGTGTCTCAGCCCGAGCGTGGTGCGGCCGCGATCTCCGCCGACGGGTCGTCGATCGTGTACTCGAGCGTGCCCGGGGACAGCGGCCAGGTGTCGTTCGGCTATCGCGTCGTCGACGCCTTCGGCAAGACCGGCGAGGCGACCGTGCGCATCGGCGTTCTCGACAGCGAGGCGAACCCGAGCCCGATCACCTTCACCGACTACGTGCAGGTCCAGGCGGGCGCCGAGAGCAGGATCCGCGTGAGCCCCCTCGCGAACGACGTCGATCCGACACTGGGCACCCTGGAGATCACCGACGTCTGGCCGGATCTTCCCGAGACGCTCATGGACGGCGGCGCCAACCCCGAGTTCACGCGCCTCGAGGCGCAGATCGAAGACCGCGACGACACCACGGTCGTGATCGCGGCGGGCACCGAGCCGACCACGATGTCGTTCCTGTACGACATCGAGTCGAGCTCGGGCAACACGGGGCGCGGTCTCATCGTCGTCGAGGTGGTGCGTGAGAGCGTCCCCGACTATCCGATCGTCGCCGACACGAGTCTCTCCGCGGAGACCCGCGAGGATTTCCCCGACGGCGTGGACGTGCTGGATGGGAAGGCGACCTGGTCCGGCGGCGACGTGTCCGATCTCGAGCTCTCGCTCTGGGGAGCGGCCGACGAGGTCACGGCCGACGGCTGGGAGCTGAGCGGGCCCCTCCCGGCGAAGTCCCGGGTTATCCCATTCGCGGTGACCGGCGAGGGGTCCTCCGGTGAGGTCACGACGTACGCGTTCCTGCGCGTCCCCGGCGACGACGACCTCGCGCTCGCGCTGCGCACGGGCTTCTCGTCGCCCGAGGTGACCGAGCTCGAGTCGGTGTCGTTCGACATGGCCGATCTCGTCGCCAAGCCACGGGGGAGCCGCATCGAGGTGGGCGGCGACGTGCGCGCGTCGGGCGCCCGCGGGGAGGCGGAGTGCAGCGTCGGGTCGGGAACCACCGTGCGGTACGACGCCGGGGCAGGTGCGCCGTGGGTGGACTCGTGCCGGGTGCCGGTGCGGCTCGAGGGCCAGGACGACTGGACCTACCTCTCCGTGCCGATCACCGTGATACCGCTCGACCCGCAGCCGGTCCTGCGTCCCGGGTCGATGACGGTCGGACCCGGTGAGACGGCGAGGTTCGATCTTCGGGACATGACGACGTGGCAGCTTCGGGAGGACTGGGACGGCATCGTGTACTCGCTCGACTACTCGGGCTCCGCCTTCGATGTGTCCCTCGACGGGTCGACCGTGACCGTCACCGGTGCGGACCGCGCCGTGCCCGGATTCGAGGAGGCGGCGATCGTCACCGTCACCAGCCACCCGCTGGCGCCCGTACGCCTCATCCTGCGGGTCGGTGCGGCGCCGTCGACGCTGCCCCAGGGCGGCTCTGCCGTGCAGCAGTGCTCGCAGGCCACCGGCTCGTCGTGCACGATCCACGTGATCGGCGCCGGCGGCGAGGTCAACCCGCTGCCGCGCACCCCCCTCGAGGTGGTCGACGTGCGGCCGACGGGCGCCTGCGCCGGGGTGGAGTTCCGTGTCGCCTCACCGACGTCGGTGCTCGCGTCGTGGGCGGCGGATGCGCCAGGGGCGACCTGCACCGCGAGCTTCTCGGTGAGAGACGCGCAGTCGCGCGTGACGAACGCCGAACGCGATGGGCGTGTGCTCCTCGATCTGCTCGGCTATCCGAAGGCGCCCGCCAGCGTGTCGCAGACGGCCTACGCCGATGAGAGCCTGACGCTGCGCGTCGACCCCGGAGAGGCGCGACAGGCGTACCCCGCCCTGTCGGGCTTCGTCCTGCGCTGGAACGGTCAGACCGTGGCACAGTGCTCGGCCGACGGGATCTGCCCCGCGATCGAGGCGCCCAACGGCGAGGAGCGCACCTACGAGGCGTTCGCGGTGAACGGTGTGGGCGAGTCCCGCGCCGGCGTGCGCACATCCGGCTGGGCGTACGACACGCCGCCCGCTCCGTCCGCGGTGACCGTACGCCCCGTCGTCACTGCCGGGGAGGGGGGACTGGTGGCTCTCACCATCGAGGGCTTGGTGCCCGCGGAGACCGGCAGTGTCGAGATCAACAGCGCGACGGGGGAGCGCGTGCGCATCCCCCTCGGCCGCAATCAGACGCGCCTCGAGGTGCCGTCGTATCAGGTGGGCACGAACTCGGCGACGCCGATCACCGTCACCCCGTTCTCGCGTTTCGCACTGCCTCCGGGTCTCGGCGGGAGCGAGTCCGGCGCGGCAGTGACGGTCACCGGCAACGGCGTCGGAGCCCCCCTCGACCCGCGCCTGTCGCTGAGCTCCGTATCCAATGGCGACGGCACCGCCACGGTCACCGCGCGCGCGACCGCGCTGCGCAACGGCGACGGATCGACGGTGCGATACGGCATCGTGCCAGAAGGCAGCAGCTGCACTCCGATCGCTGGCGGCGCGATGGCGACCTTCACGGGCCTGCAGGACGGGAACGAGTACACCTTCCGTCTCTGCGTGGAGTCCTGGTGGCAGGATGAGGCCTTCGGCTCGTCGTCGGTGACCGAGAAGGTGCGCGCCGTCCAGTCGGGCACTGCGCCGACCGGATGGACGTTCGTGGTCGCACCCGACCCGGCCGTGGACGGGCAGCGCGCGGACTGGGTGATCCGCGATGCGCCGCAGTCGAGCGAACGCCTCCCCAACAGGAACCGCGCGGAGTTCCGCGGCTGGCCGACATCCGTCGTGGGGCAGGATCCCAACATCGAGGTGCGCTACGTGCACGAGCTGTGGGGCACGGCCACGCCGTGGGCCCCGGTCGCCCCCCGAGCCGGCAGCGCGCCCTATCCGGTGCAGGCCACCTGGGGCGTCGCGAGCTGCGTCGGCGGCGCGGACCTGCCGGTCGGGGGAAGCTCCACCGACGGTGCCGCGGTCTTCTCCTTCGACAATGCCGGCCTGGTGTTCTACGACGAGGACGACGCTGTGCTCACGCGCACGCCCGGCACCTGGACCGTTCCGGTCGGCGCCGTGCGCGTCGACGGCATCGCCGTGTCCGTGAACTGGGACTCGCGAGGCTGGGGGCTGGCTGCGGCATCCTCCACCTTCTCCGCCGCGTGCGATCCCAACTCCCCGGTAACTCCCGATCCGTGAGCCGTCACGGCCCAACAGCAGAGGACATCATGACGATCACGCAGGAGCAGGCGACCTGGTTCGCGCAGACGTTCAGCCAGATCGCCGACAACGTCGAGCGCGCGGTGCTGGGCAAGCGCCACGTCGTCGAACTCGTGCTCACGGCGATGCTCAGCGACGGACACGTGCTGCTCGAGGACGTGCCCGGCACCGGCAAGACCTCGCTCGCCCGCGCGGTCGCCCAGTCCGTCCAGGGGACGAACACGCGAATCCAGTTCACCCCCGATCTGCTTCCCGGTGACATCACCGGCATCAGCGTGTACGACCAGAAAGAGGGCGTGTTCGAGTTCCACGCGGGCCCGATCTTCGCGAACATCGTGCTCGCCGACGAGATCAACCGCGCCAGCCCGAAGACGCAGTCGGCCCTGCTGGAGGTCATGGAGGAGGGGCGCGTCACCATCGACGGCGTCTCACGGCAGGTCGGTGTGCCGTTCCTCGTGCTCGCCACGCAGAATCCCGTCGAGCAGGCCGGCACTTACCGCCTGCCCGAGGCCCAGCTCGACCGCTTCATGATGCGCGCCTCGCTGGGCTACCCCGACCATGCGGCGACTGTGCGCATCCTCGACGGCGCCGCGGTCGCGACCGCCGAGCTGGCACCGGTCCTCACCCCGCAGTCGCTCGTCGGCATGGCCGATCTCGCTCGACTGGTGTACGTCGACGCGCTCGTTCTCGACTACGTCGCGCGCCTCGTGGACAGCACCCGGTCCGCGGACGAGGTGCGGCTGGGCGTCAGCATCCGCGGCGCCCTCGCCCTCACGCACGCCGCGCGCACGCGCGCGGTGTCACAGGGCCGCACCTACGTCACGCCCGACGACGTGAAGGCGCTCGCCGTCCCCGTTCTGTCGCACCGCCTCATCCTGCACCCCGAAGCGGAGTTCGACGGGGTCACCCAGGAGGCGGTCATCGGCCAGGTGCTCCTCGACATCGCTCCGCCCAGCCGCCGCGAGGCCGTATGAGCCTGACCGAGTCCCGCCTCACCCGCACGTCCGCCTCGACCGGCGCCGACGGCCGCACGCATGTCACCGAGACTGCGGTGGCGTCGTCCGGCCGTGGGCGCTCGCTGGTGCGCGCGGTCGTGTGGTGGACCGGCGTGTGGACCGCGATCACGAAGGGGGCGTCCGCGGCTGCCACGTGGTCGGCGCGCACGGTGCGGCCGGCCGGCGTGCTCGTCGTCCTGGCAGCGACCATCGGACTCGGTGTGGGCATCGTCTTCGGCTGGGTCGAGTGGATGGTGGCCGGCGCCGCCGCGCTCGTGCTGGCTGCGGCATCCGTCCCCTTCCTCTTCGGCGCCCGGTCGTACGACGTGAGCCTCTCGCTCGTTCATGAGCGGGTCGTGGCCGGCGACGGCGTCGAGGGCGAGATCGTGGTGCGCAACGACGGTCACCGGATCGCACTGCCCGGGCGCCTGGACATCCCGGTGGGGTCGGGGCTCGTGGAGTTCGGCGTGCCGCTGCTGCGCCCGGGGCACGCCGTGTCGCAGCCCCTGGACATCCCCGGGCTGCGGCGCGGCATCATCACCGTCGGTCCGGCGACGACCGTGCGCAGCGACCCGATCGGTCTGCTGCGCCGCGAGCACGCGTTCGACGACGTGCACGAGGTCTTCGTGCACCCCCGCACGACGTCCCTGCCCTCCACGAGCGCGGGCTTCATCCGCGACCTGGAGGGCAGCCCTACGCGGCGACTGGTCGATTCCGACATGTCGTTCCACGCGATCCGCGAGTACGCGCCCGGCGACTCGCGCCGTCAGATCCACTGGAAGTCGACGGCGAAGACGGGTCGGCTCATGGTCCGGCAGTACGAGGAGTCGCGGCGTTCCCGCATGGCCGTCGTGCTCGCGGCCGCCGAGCAGGAGTACGCCGACGCCGACGAGTTCGAACTGGCCGTCGGCTGCGCCGCGTCGCTCGGGCTGCGCGCGGTCCGCGACGCGCGCGACGTCGAGATCGTGGTGGGGTCGGAGATCCCCCGCGTCGTACGCGGCCGGCTGCGCTCGATCCGCCGCATCCCGGCGGACGCGCCCCGCCCGATGCTCGACGGATTCAGCGGCGTCGAGCTGCTCGAGAACACCATGCCGGTCTCGGAGGTGTGCCGTCTCACGGCCGAGTCCGGCGACCGGCTGTCGATCGCGTTCGTCGTGGTCGGATCGCGCGTGACGCTCACGCGGCTGCAGCAGGCGGCACTGGCATTCCCCGCCGACACCGCCGTGGTCGCGGTGCTGTGCGACGAGCGCGCGCACCCGCGAATGCAGCCGCTGTCGGGCATGACTGTGCTCACCGTCGGCACGCTCGACGACCTCTCGGGGCTCCTCCTGAGAGGGGCGACGGCATGACGGCGTCCACGGATGCCGCGCCCCCGGTCGAGCGCGCCGCCCGCCTGGTGCCGAACGTGGCCGTCGGCGCCGCGTTCACGGCGGCGGTGGTCGTGATCGCCGCCGTCGCGGCGTGGCCGATCTACCGCTCGTGGCACCTGGGACTTCTCGTCGGCGTGAGCGCGCTCGTGGCGGCCGCGATCGCGAGCGCGGCCTATCGCTTCCGCTGGAGCGGCTGGATCGTGGCGGGCGCGCTCGGGGCGGCGTTCCTCGTGCTCGGCGTACCGCTTGCGGTGCCGTCGCGGCTCGGCGGGCCGGCCGAGCTCGTGCGGGGTGTCGGCGAGGTGACCGCGGGTGTCGTCCTGGCCTGGAAGGACCTCATCACCGTCGAGCTCCCCGTGGCCGCCTACCGCAACCTGCTCGTCCCGGCGCTGGTGGTGTTCCTCGTCGGGACGTGCGTCCTCCTGCTGCTGTCGTGGCGCTCCGACCGCTGGGCCTATGCCGCCGTCCCGGTCGCCCTCGCGATGACGTCGTTCGGTCTCTTCTTCGGGCGCACCGTCACGAGCGCCCCGCTCGTGATCGGTCCGCTCACCCTGTACGCCCCCCTCGAGACGGCGCTGGGTGCGGCGACGCTGCTCGCGTGCCTGCTGTGGCTCGCGTGGCGCACACATGACGCGCGCGTCCACGCACTCCAGCGCGCCGCCGTCTCCAGCGGCGTGCGCGTCTCGCGGCGACCCTCCCGCGCGGATCGTCGGCGCACCGCCCTGGGCGCAGCGATGGTCGCGGCCGCCCTCGTCGTCGCGGTCGGCGTGGTTCCGTTCGCGGCGCGCGGCGCCGAGCGCGAGGTGCTCCGCAGCGCGATCGGCCCCGAGATCGACCGCTCCGCGGCAGTGAGCCCGCTGGCCGAGTACCGCGCGCTGTTCGAAGGCGAGCGCGCGGACGACGTCCTCTTCACGGTGGACTCGGCCGCGGACCTTCCCGCCCGCGTGCGACTCGCGACGCTCGACGCATACGACGGCGAGGTCTTCCGCTCCGGTGGGGAGGGGTCTGTCGAGGCGGGCCGGTTCGTGCGCGTGCCGTCGAGTCTCGACGCGGGTGAAGGAACACCCGTCAAGGCTCGCGTCACCATCGACGGCCTCGACGGGATCTGGATGCCGACAGCCGGTCGGCTCTCATCGGTCGAGTTCTCCGGTGCGCGCGCGGCGAGCCTCGCCAACAGGTTCTACTACAACGCGGCCGCCGCCGCGGGGGTGGAGACCGCCGGCGGCGGTCTGCAGGCCGGTGACGCCTACACGCTCCGCGGCGTCGAGCCCGTCTCGCCCGATCTGGCCGCCGCCGTCCCGCCGGGCGGCGTGGACGGCGCGGTCGCGGCCCCGGAGAGCCTGCGCGCGTGGATGGACGAGCACGTCTCGGGCACGGGCGGCGCGGCGCTCGCGGGCCTCGTCTCGCTGCTGCGTGAGCGCGGCTACCTGAGTCACGGACTCGCCCTCGGCGACGAGGCGCCGGCATGGACCGAGTCGCTGACGGACTACCAGTTCCAGCCGAGCGCCTCCGGCCACTCCCTCGCCCGCATCGATGCGATGTTCTCGCGACTGCTGGAGCGCGAGACCGATCCGCGGGCCGAGGCATCCGGCAACTACGTCGCCGCGGTCGGAGACGACGAGCAGTTCGCGGTCGCCGTGGCACTCATGGCGCGGGAGCTCGGGTTCCCGGCGCGCGTCGTGCTGGGCGCCCGGCTCGCCGACGCGGGTCCGGGGCTCGCGGTGTGCGACGAGGGCGTGTGCCGCGCGCAGGATCTGACGGCATGGACCGAGATCCACACCGCAGGAGGCGACTGGGTCCCGATCGATGTCACGCCGCAGTACGCGGACGCGCCGAGCCTCGATGTCACCGAGCAGCGCGACCCCGAGGTCGTCACCGAGGTCCGCCCGGACAGGGTCGAGGAGGTGGTCCCGCCGGATCCCGTGCAGGAGGACTCGGGATCCAATGATCCTGCGGCCGACGACGCGGGGCTGGACCTCGCGTGGCTGTGGCCCGTGCTGCGCACCACCGGGATCGTGCTGCTGATCCTCGGTCTCGCGCTCGGACCGTTCCTCATCGTGATCGGGGCGAAGGCGTCCCGCCGCCGCGCCCGGCGCCGCGCCGGATCGCCGGTCGCGCAGATCTCGGGTGGCTGGGAGGAGTACGTCGACGCCGCAGTCGACGCAGGTCGGGAGGCACCGCGCACCCACACCCGCAGCGAGCTCGCCGACGAGTTCGGCACGCAGGCTGGGCGCAATCTCGCCGTCACCGCCGATCGCGCCGTATTCTCAAGCGGAGACGAGACGATCGTCGATGCCGAGGAGTACTGGCGAGCGGTGGAGGAGCAGCGTCGCTTCCTCGCACGTGAGCGAGGATTCTGGCGCAGACTCGTCGCCGCCGTATCGTTGAGATCGTTCGTCCGACATCTGGCGCCCGCCCCGGGCTCCGGACCTCGCTTCGCCGAAAGGGGGAGGCGCCGGGCCCCGCAGCCCGCGCGTCCGATGCCATGAATGCCGTCGATGCCGCCATGACCGTCGATCCGTCGGCAGCGGTCGCTCCGATCCTCCTGAGTGTGGCCGCGTTCGCTGCGCTCTACGTCTGGACGGCGCTCGCACTCTCGGCCGTGTTCCGCAAGTCGGGAGAAGAGGGCTGGAAGGCCTGGGTCCCGGTGCTCAACGTCGTGGTGCTGCTCCAGCTCGGCGGGTTCTCCGGGTGGTTCGTGCTCCTCGCCCTCGTGCCGGTGGCGGGCGCGCTGGCGCTGTGGGTGGTCATGGTCATCGCCTGCTACCGCGTTAATGTCTCGTTCGGCCTGGGGGCCGGGATGACCGTGCTGGCGGCGCTGCTCTTCCCGGTGTGGGCCACGGTGCTCGGATTCGGCTCGGCGCGCTGGCTGGGTGCGGAGCAGGTGGCAGGAGTCCGCCGCTCGACGACAGACGCCGGTGACGGCGTGTCTGCGTTCTCGCCGGCTGCGGCCGGCCCGCCGCCGCTGCCCGCCCCTGCCCCTGCACCTCCTCCTGTGACGGTCGACGGATGGGCACCCTCGAGCGCAGTGCCCGCGGACGACCACGTGCCGCCGCTGCTGCCGACCCCGGCGCCGGACTCCTCGTCGGTCGAGTCTCCCGATGAGCCGATCTCGTTCGTTCCGCTACTGCCCTCCTCCGCGCCCGCTGTGCCCCCCGTGCCTCCGCTCCCGTCGAGCGACGACGTGCTCGCCGAGCCGGCGTCGCCGGCTCCGGCATCCGGTGCGCGCGCCAACCAGGGCTGGGGCGGCTTCGACCTCGGCGCCGTCGGCGAATTGACCAGCGAGGTCACGGCGGCCGTCGCGGGTGCGCCGTCGCCGATCTCCGCCGTCGCGCACGACGATGACGTGGCCGAAGGTGCGGGGATGCCCGCCGTGACCCGCGTGCCCGCCTCACGCTCGACGAGCCGACGCGAGCCCTGGTCCCCGGCGCGCTCGCCGTTCCCGGAGACGGATGTCTTCCCCGAGGCCTCGGGCGAGGTGTCGGCGGTCATGGGAGCGCCGTCCGCCGGCGGTCCGCAGTCGGCCCGGGCCTCGGTGTCCGCTCAGCACGTCCGTCCCGAGATCCCCGGCGACGCCGTCGACCCCACGGTCGCCGCGAACCGGCGCGAGTCCCACTGGTCGGTCGTGCTCCCGACCGGATCGACGGTCGCTCTCGTCGCCGAGATCGTCCTCGTCGGCCGGCGTCCCTCGCCGAGCACGGCGTACCCGAACGCGCAGATCGTCGAGGTCCACGACGGCACCGTATCCAAGACGCACCTGCGGCTGGAGCGCGACGGCGAGGAGTGGTCGGTGACCGATCTGCATTCGACCAACGGCACCGTGCTGGTCTCGGCCGACGGCTCCGAACGTGAGATCACCCCGGGAGCGCCCCACCGGGCGGCCTCGCGCCTGCTGCTCGGCGATGCCGAGCTCCGGCTCGTGCCCGACGATGCGGGCCGATGACGGCTGCCGACGTCCCTGACCGGGGCCCCGCCCCTAGCGCCGACCGGTCCGGACCGGATGCGTCCGACGACCTCGTGAGCGACGAGACGGAGATCTCGACCCGCCGGCGTCCGGCCGAGGATCCGGTGGATGAGGCAACGGAGATCTCGACGCGCCGGCGTCCGGCCGAGGATCCGGTGGATGAGGCGACGGAGATCTCGACGCGCCGGCGTCCGGCGGAGGATCCGGTGGATGAGGCGACGGAGATCTCGGCGCGCCGGCGTCCGGCGGAGGATCCGGTGGATGAGGCGACGGAGATCTCGGCGCGCCGGCGTCCGGCCGAGGATCCGGTGGATGACGCCACGGAGATCTCGGTCCGCCGCCGTCCCGCTGCCGAGACCGACGATGCCACCGCGGTGTCGTCCCGCCGGCGGGTGTTCGACCCGGATGTGCCCGATGACACCGCGCCCTCCCTCCGGGGCGCGGAATCCGTGGCCTCCACTCCGGTCGACGACACCGTCGTCTCCCGCCGCACGTCCTCGGCTGCGTCCGACACGGTTGCCGAGGATGAGGACACGATCATCCGCCCGCCGTCGCGCGCGCGACCACGCGAGGCCGCTCCCGCCCCGGAGGAGGCGACGGGCGCGCGCGATGCTCGCGTTCCGGATGCCGATTCCCTGCGCACGCCGATGCGACCCCGTGCCGTTCCCTCCGTGACGGCCGCGCGCGCGCCGGCCCCGCCGCGCACGCCGGCCGCCGATGTGCGGGCCGAGGCGCCCGATCGTGAGAGTGTGGAGCGTGCTGCTCGCGCGCGGGCGCGTCGCCGGGTGCTGATCGTGGTGCTCTGCGCGGCAGCCGGTGCGATCGCGGCCACGACGGCGCTCGTGTTCCTGCTGACCTGACGGCTCCGGTGACCTGAGGATGACATGACCGACTACCACCCGCTGGAGGCCGATCCGGTGTCCGCGGCCCGGCTCGGACTCGTGTCCGCGGGCACGGGCTACCGCTCGCTCGCCTTCGCGATCGATGTCTCGATCTGGCTGCTCCTCGCCGCGCCCGCGGCGATGGGCGCCATCATGCTCGCGATGGGGGACCGCTCCGTTCTGCCGGCGATCCTCGTTCTCGCCGGCGTCGTGCTGTCCGGCCTCTTCGGCCTGGTGCAGCTGATCATGCACGGTCGTCGCGGCGTGACCGCGGGCAAGGCGGCGATGCGACTGCGGTCGGTGTCGGTCTCCGACCTCGGCCGGCCGGGCTTCTGGCGGATCGTCCTGCGGGCGCTGGTGCTGTGGGCGAGCACGATCGTGCTCATCGTGGTCGGGCCCGCGCTGCTGTTCGCCTCAGGGCTGTGGGATGCGCAGCGGCGGGGGCGCAGCATCCTGGACCGCATCGGCGGATGCTGGCTGATCGATGCGCGCGCGGGTCTCGACCCCTTCGACGCGAAGGCGCTGCGTCATGCGCGCCGCGCGCTGCGCGACCGCGCCGACGATGGCGAGGATCTTCCGTCCATGGCCAGCGGCGCCCCCGAGTCCGTCGCGCTGCGCATTCCCGACGCGCGCTCCCGTGCGGGCGTCGTGGGTCCCGGAGGGACCGGGGCGCAGTGGGCGCTCGCCCGGGCAGCCGAGGACCTCAGCGTGATCGACGGCGTGCCGGGAGCGGATGCCGCGCCCGCCCCCGTCGCGAGCGGGCCGGCCTCTCCCGGCGGCGGCTCCCCGTTCGCGCCGGGCGCCACCCCCTTCGATGCCGCGTCGGCCGCCTTCGCCCCTGTCGCGACGGGCTCTCCGGGCGCGCCCGCTGCGGAATCCGGTGTCCCGGCCGCTGCTGCCCCTGCCTCGCCGCCGCCGGCCGAGATCGTGCAGTCCCCGGCGGGTGCGCCCGCGAGCGGCCTTCGCCGTGCCCAGGCGATGGTCCGCTTCGACGACGGCTCGGTCGTGCGCGTACCGGTGCTCGGACTCATCGGGCGCGATCCGGAAGGCGCGGCCGGCGAGGCGCCGGACGCGCTCGTGCGGCTCGAGGATCCTGAGCGGCTGATGTCGAAGACCCACGCGTCGTTCGGCCAGGACGCCGAAGGGGTGTGGGTCGGCGACCGCGGGTCGCGCAACGGCACGCAGCTGCTGTCGCCGGGCGGCGACGTGGTCGATGTGCCGGCGGGGGAGCGCATGCGCGTTCCCGTCGGGTGGACGGTGCAGGTCGGCGGCAGGACGTTCGAGCTCGTTGCGAGAGGTGCTGATTCGTGAAGCTGAAGCTGGGTCTGCGGCGAGGCGTCGGCTCGACGGTCGACGTGCTCGTCACCGCCGACTCCACCGCCACCGTGCAGGATGTCGCCCGCGCGCTCGCCGAGGGCGACGCGCTCGCGGCCGCCGGAGGTGTCAACGCGAGCGCTGTCCCGACGCTCCTGGTGGCCTCGCCGGCCGGACGTCCGGTGCAGCTGGACCCGTCGGCGTCGATCGCCGACGCGCCGATCGGCTCGGGCTTCGACGCCTCGATCGTGCCCGCGGCGACGAGTGGCGACGGCGCCGTCACGGCTGCCGTGATGCGCATCCACAGCGGACCCGAGGCGGGGCGCACCGTCTCCCTGCCCGCGGGCACGACCGTGATCGGACGCGTCGCCCCCGCCCAGCTGCTGCTCGACGACCCGCTCGTCTCGAAGCGTCACGCGCGCGTCGAGGTCGACCAGGGCATCGAGCTCGTCGACCTCAACTCGGCCAACGGCCTCGTCGTCGACGGCGGGCTGGTCCAGCGGGTCCGCGTCATCCCCGGCCAGAAGATCACGATCGGCGCGACCGAGGTGTCCTTCTCGCTCGTTCCCCGCGTCGTGACCGCCGACTCGCTCGTCCTCGAGCGCGGCGGCGCCCTCATGTTCAACCGGTCGCCGCGGGTCGAGGACCGCTACGCGGGCCGCGAGTTCCGGCATCCGATCATCCCCAACGAAGCCGACCCGCGCATCTTCCCCTGGCCGATGATCATGGCGCCGGTGCTGCTCGGCTTCGCGATGTTCGCGGTCACCCAGCGCCCGACGGCGCTGCTGATCGTCGCGATGGCACCGCTGATGATGCTCGGCAATTTCATCGGCCAGCGCACGCAGCAGGGCAAGAAGCTCCAGCTGGAGATCGAGACCTTCGAGACGCAGCTCGAGGAGCTGGAGGAGCAGCTCGAGGAGGAGGTGGTCGTCGAGCGGGAACGGCGTCGCGCGGAGGCGCCCGCGACGGCGACGGTGTACGAGAACGCCATGGCACTGGGGCCGCTGCTGTGGACCCGGCGGCCCGAGCACTGGAACTTCCTCGGGCTCCGTCTGGGCGTGGGCGGCGGAACGAGCCGCAACACCGTCCAGGAGGCCAACGATCAGCGCGGGATCGCGCAGTACTCCCAGCAGGTCCGGCAGCTGCGCGACCGCTTCTCGCGGATCGACGACGTGCCGGTCATCGAGCTGCTGCCGTCGGCCGGCGCCATCGGCATCGCGGGCCCGCGCGAGTTCGCCGCCGACGTGATCCGAGGACTCGGCGTGCAGCTGTTCGGCCTCCACGCGCCCAACGAGGTCGTCACCGCGGCCATCGTCGATCCGGGCTGGACCGGCGACATGGAGTGGATGAAGTGGCTGCCCCACACCACCAGCCCTCGCTCGCCGTTCGCCGAGATGGCCCTCGCCGACAGCCAATCGGCGGGCACCGCCCTCCTCAACGGCCTCGAGGAGGCGATCCTCGAACGTCTGTCGGGATCGGCGACCCGACGCGGACCGCTGTCGGAGCAGCAGGTCTCGATGTCGCTCGGCAAGCACGTCGGGCAGCAGAGCGGCGGCGACTCGGAGGTGCCCGGCGACGTCTCGCTGGTGCTGTTCGTCACCCATGATGCCCCCGTCGATCGCCCGCGCCTCACGCAGGTGATCGAGCGGGGCCCGGATGCCGGTGTCTACACCGTCTTCGTCGCTCCGACGGTCGAGTCGCTCCCGGCGTCCTGCCGCACGTTCATCGACGTCACCGGGGGCCTCGACGACGCCATGGTCGGGTGGGTTCGCGCGGGCGATCGCGCCCAGAGCGTCGCGATCGAGGGCGTCTCGCGCGAGTACGCCGAGATCTTCGCCAAGCGCCTGGCGCCGGTGGTCGACTCGAGCTCGGTCGCCGCCGACTCGTCCGATCTTCCCGCGAGCGTGTCGCTCCTGCGCCTCATCGGCACCGACATGGCCGCCGAGCCCCAGGCCGCGATCGAGCGCTGGCGGCAGAACAACTCGATCATCGACAGGTCCCGAGGCCCCCGTCCGCGCCTGAAGCGCGCGGGCACCCTCAAGGCCTACGTCGGACAGGGCAGCCCCGACGCGATGTCGCTCGACCTGCGCACCCAGGGACCGCACGCTCTCGTGGGCGGCACCACCGGCGCGGGCAAGTCGGAGTTCCTCCAGGCCTGGGTGCTGGGGATGGCCGCCGAGTACAGCCCCGACCGCGTCACGTTCCTGTTCGTGGACTACAAGGGCGGGTCGGCGTTCGCGGACTGCGTCGAGCTGCCGCACACGGTCGGACTCGTGACCGACCTGAGCCCGCACCTCGTGCGCCGGGCGCTGACGAGCCTGCGCGCCGAGCTGCACCACCGGGAGCACCTCCTCAACCGCAAGAAGGCCAAGGATCTCCTCGAGCTCGAGAAGCGCCAGGATCCCGAGACTCCGCCCGCGCTCGTGCTGGTGATCGACGAGTTCGCCGCGCTCGCCACCGAGGTGCCCGAGTTCGTGGACGGCGTGGTCGACATCGCTCAGCGCGGTCGCTCGCTCGGCATCCACCTCATCATGGCGACCCAGCGCCCTGCCGGCGTCATCAAGGACAACCTGCGGGCCAACACGAACCTGCGCGTGGCACTGCGCATGGCGGATGCCGCGGACTCCAACGACGTCGTCGGCGACGCCGTGGCCTCGACCTTCGACCCGTCGCTCCCGGGCCGCGGCATCGCGAAGACCGGGCCGGGCCGGCTCGTCCCGTTCCAGTCCGGCTATGCCGGCGGGTGGACGGCCGAGGAGCCCGATCGCGCCCAGGTGCGCGTCGCCGAACTCCGGTTCGGGTCGGTCACGCTGTGGGAGGCGGAGGGCGAGAACGACTCCGACGCGCACGACGAGGACCTCGGTCCCAATGACCAGAAGCGGCTCGTCGCCAACCTCGGGCGGGCGGCGACGGATGCCGGCATCCCGGTCCCGCGCCGTCCGTGGCTCGACGACCTGACATCCACGATCGACCTGCGCGACCTGCCGCTGGAGGGCGACCAGCGCATTCCGATCGGCCTCGCCGACATCCCGCAGCGCCAGCTGCAGGAGGCGGTCTCCTTCCATCCCGACACCGACGGGCACATGCTCGTCTACGGCACGAGCGGCGCGGGCAAGAGCGCCGCGCTGCGCACGATCGGGATCGCGGCGGGCGCCCGGCCCGACCTCGGCCGCGTCGCTGTGTACGGCATCGACTTCGGCACGGGCGCGCTGCGCTCGCTCGAGATCATGCCCCACGTCGGATCGGTCGTCTCGGGCGACGACGTCGAGCGGGTGCAGCGCCTGCTCCGCACGCTGCGCGGCGTGCTCGACGACCGCGCCAAGCGCTATTCCGAGGTGAACGCGTCGACGCTCACCGAGTACCGCGAGATCTCGGGGGACACCGCCGAGCCGCGCATCGTCGTGCTTCTCGACGGCTTCGGCGTCTTCAAGCAGGACTGGGAGACATCGTCGACGCGCGCCGCGTTCTACGGCATCTTCATGCGCCTCCTCGGCGAGGGCCGCCCGCTCGGCGTCCACGTCGTGGCCACCGCCGATCGCTACGGCGCCGTGCCGACGGCCGTGAGCGCCAACGTCACCAAGCGCATCGTGCTGCGGATGTCCGACGAAGGCGCGTACTCGATCCTCGGCGTCGCGAAGGATGTGCTGAATGAGCGGAGCGTGCCGGGGCGGGCGATCGTCGACGGACTGGAGACCCAGGTCGCGGTGATCGGCGGCACGACGAATGTGGCCGAGCAGAACGCCGCGGCCGAGGCGTTCGCCGCGGCGCTGCGCGCGTCCGGTGCCGTCGAGGCGAAGAACATCGGCTCACTTCCGACGGAGCTGGATGTCTCCGAGCTCCCCGCCCGCGTCGGCGACTTCCCGACGCTCGGCATCGGCGACGACACGCTCGGGCCCACCGGCTTCGAGCCGGTCGGCACCTTCGTCGTGGCCGGTCCTCCGCAGTCGGGGAAGACGACCGCGCTGCGTGGCATCGTGTCCTCGCTCGAGCGCTTCGACCCCGAGGTGGAGCTGTTCCACATCGGCGGCCGGCGGGCCGCGCTGCGCGGCTTCCGCGCGTGGCGACGCGCGGAGTCGACGATCGAGGACGTTCGCGCCCTGGCGAAGGAGCTGAAGGAGATCGTGACGGACGAGTCCGTCACGCGCCGCATCGCGATCGTGGTCGAGAACCTCGCCGAGTTCGGGGACACCGATGCGGAGCGCCCGCTGAAGGAGCTCTTCCAGGCGATCAACCGCAGCGACCACTTCCTGGTCGCCGACGGCGATGTGTCTCAGCTGAGCAGCGGGTACGGTCTCGTCGGCGAGCTCAAGGCCGGTCGCCACGGCATCGCGCTCCGGCCCGAGACCTACGACGGCGACTCGCTCTTCAAGGTCCCGTTCCCCAAGGTGCAGCGCCACGAGTATCCCGCCGGTCGCGGCATCTTCGTCGAGAACGGGCAGCTCGTCACGGTGCAGCTGCCGCTGGTCGAGGACGGGGCCTGATCCGCCCGATGGGGAATCCTCCCCATGTGCATGCGGACGGGGTTGCGCTTACCGTGGAGGCAGCCGGGGTGGTCCGGTGTTCCGAGAAGGAGATGGACGATGGCGGATTTCAAGGCTTCGTACGGTGAGATGGAAGCGATGTCGGGCAAGCTCGACTCGGGTCGCGAGGAGATCGGCGACATCCTGCGCCGCCTCAACCGACATGGGCGAGTCGCTGCGCAAGATGCAGCAGGCGATCAAGGACACCGACCAGGCACTCGCCGGCAACTGACCCACGTCCAGCGCGCGGCGAGGATCCCTCGCCGCGCGCCGGCGACAGGAGGAACGCGCCATGGCCGACGTCATGCTCGATCTCGAACGGCTGCAGGCGACCCGCCAGGGTCTGTCGGCCGCGCTGGCCGAGTTCAAGGAGGCAGCGAAGATCAACGACGGTCTGGAGCGGGCGATCGCCCGCCCGGACGACCGCTCTGCGCTGCGCGACAAGGCCTCGGACTTCGAGTCGGCGTGGAACGGCAAGCGCGGGACGCTCGAGGAGAACCTCCAGAACATCTACGACCAGCTGTCGTCGATCGTCGACGGCTGGGAGGAGTGGGACACCCAGACGGCGGCCGACATCGACGCATCCCGTGACACCAGCACCACGAACGTGAGGGCCGTCTGATGCGGTCGCCGCAGGGTGGGCATGAGCTGCGCCAGCTCGAAGGCAACCCCGAGGACATCTGGACCCGCGGCGACGCGTGGGTCAAGCTCGGACTGGTGATGGAGAAGACCGCCGAAGAGCTGACCGCGATCGGCGACTCGTCCATCCACAAGAGCAAGGGCACCGACAAGCTGGCCGACATGGCCTCCGAGAGTGCCGACGACCTGGACTCCGCGGGCGTGCGCTACCGCGAGACCGGCAAGGCGCTGCGCACGTACGCCGACGCGCTCGAGACCGCGCAATCCTGGCTCCGGCGCAACCTCGATTCGGTCGAGCGCGCGGAGCTCGACTACCAGTCGGCGCGCGATGCCAAGGCGGAGGCGATCAGCAGCCGCGACTCGCTCGACACCACGTGGCCGTGGGAGGACGACCCCACCGACGCGCAGCGGTCCGCCGCCGATGACGAAGTGGGCTCCGCCACGACCGCGCTCACGACCGCGACGACCACGCGCAACGAGCTGTGGACCGAGTTCGACCAGGTCTTCGTGGCCTGGTCGGATGCGTACGACGACGCCGTCGACGACATCCAGCAGGCGATGGACACCGCCGGCAACAACGACGGGTTCTGGGAGTTCGTCGACAGCGCGCTCGATGTGATCGGGATCGTGCTGATCGTGCTCAGCGTCATCGCCCTCATCATCGGTGCACCGCTCACCGGCCTTCTCGGCCTCGTGATCCTCGGGCTCACCCTCCTCGTTGTGGGCCTCACCCTGCTGAAGTTCGCATTCGGCAAGGCGACGCTCAGCGACGTCGCGTGGAGCCTCGTGGGACTCCTGCCGTTCGGGATCGGCAAGGTCCTCTCGCGCGGCGCGCCCGTGCTCAGCACCGTCGTGCGCGGCGGGCGGAGCGTCGTGACGACCGCCATCCGCTCGGGGCTGCCGAGGCTGAGCCTGCTGCGGCCCACGTCGTGGACGTCGCCCCTGCGATCGCTGGTCGCACCCGTGCGATCCTGGCTCGCGCTTCCCCGGCCGAGCCTGTTCGTGAACCCGTTCCGCTCGATCGCGATGGGCGGCTCGGAAGGGGTTCAGATCCAGAACTTCCTCACCACGATGCGTTCGTCGCAGTGGGCGAACAACCCCGGCGTCGCCGAGTTCATCACGAGCACCGCCGGCGCGCTTCCCGGCCGAGGCCAGCAGCTTCTCAACACGGGCCTGTGGACCACGTTCACCGGAGTGGACGGGCTGGGAGTCGCGGACGCGCAGCCCGACATCCCGCTCCTCGAGGATGTGGAACTACCCTGGGGAAAGTGACCTCACCCAGCGCACACCGCATCGGCCCGCTCGGGATCGTCTTCCTGAGCGCCGTCCTGGTGCAGACCGGGATCCTCGTCGCGTTCCTCGTGGGGGCACTCCTTCTCTCCGGCGCGCAGGTGACCGCCGAGGGGAACGCGAACTGGGAGCAGGTCGTCCCGTTCCCCGTCTTCCCCGTCCCGGCGTGGCTGCTCACGGCGCTCGCGTCCGTCGCGCTGCTGGCGGGCGCCGTGTGGGCGCTGACATCGCGCCCGGCTGACGCATCGGTGCTCACCGGGGCCATCGGACCGGCGGTCGCCGGCGCGTTCGCCTCCGGGTTCTTCCTCTTCGCGTTCGGGGAGGGCGGAGCACTGGCGACCGAGTACCTGCTCCCGCTGGGGATCTCGGCTGCGGCGGTCCTGGTCGTCTTCGTGGGCTCGGTCGTGCAGGGGGCGCGAGCCGGCCGCGCCGAGCGGATGCCGCAGGCCCGGTCATGACCGAATCCGCCACCGTGCCGGCGCCCACCGGCTTCCACATCATGATGCCGCCCGGGTGGGTGCGCTACCTCGTGGACGAGGAGGGCAAGCGCGCGCTCATCACGCAGACGTCCGCGCGCATGCGGGAGCTCTCGCGCCCTGATCTGGACGCGCAGGCGCGCACGCTCGTCGAGGCGCAGTGGCGCCGGCTGGTGCAGACCGGCGTGACCGCGATCTACCTGCCGACGTCGTCGGACGAGGTCCTCCCGCCGGCCAGCATCGCCGTGCGTCAGCACGTCGCCAAGCCCGGTGTGGACTTCGACGGATCCGTGCGCGCGACCGCCGGGGCCGCCGTCGAGGCCTTCGACACCCGCGTCGGACGGATCCTGCGGTGGCGTTCCGAGGCGCAGGGCGCCGGCGACCTGTCGTCCATCCGCACGCGTCAGGTCGGCTACGCGTTCGCGATGCCCGGCCATGCGCGCCGCGGTCTGGTCTTCGTGGCGGCCATCCCGTTCCCCGACGGGGCGGATCCCGCGATGATCGAGGCGATGACCGAGATGTGCGACACGATCATGGAGACGTTCCGGTGGCGATGACCCTCGAGTACACGATCGAGCTCGACCACCGGGTCTGGATCCCGGTTCCCCTCGAGTTCCCGTGGAACGGATATCCCGACCCGGCGGCGTGGGCGTCCGATCTCGCGACGAGCCTCATGACGGGGATCGACGCGCCCGCCGAGGTGCGCGACGCCCTCGAGTCGAGCGCGCTCGCCATGGCGGCAGTGGAGCCGCCCCTTCCCGGAGCGCTCGAGCGTTTCTGGCATCTTCCCGTCGAAGGCGGGCCCGAGCGTCTCGTCCACCTCTACGTCACCGAGACGGACGCGCGCGCAGCGGAGGAGCTCGCAGAGCTCGCCCGCGCGGGGGTCGGCGGCTACGTCCAGACCATCACGGTCCTCGAGGGCACGTCGTTCGATGTCGCGATCCGCGCCGTCGTCCTGACCGAGCTCCCGGACCGCCGCCTGTCGGTGCTGCGCGTCGTCGGCGTCGTCGGCGGCTACGTGTTCGTCGTCGAGCTCATCGAGGAGCAGACTGCGGTGCTCGAGGAGCTTGAACCCGTCGTCGAGGCGCTGTTCCGCTCCCTCCGCGTGCGCGTCGGAGGAGACGAGCGTCCCCGCTCGGAGCCGGAAGGGGCGTGGTCGTGATCCTGCGCATCGGCCTCCTCGTGCTCGGCATCCTCCTGTTCGTGTTCCTCGGGTGGGGCGCGGTGACCACCTGGATCACCGTGTTCACCGAAGGCGCCGGCACGTCCGTCTCGACGTCCGGCCCCGGCAGCGGCAGCGGTGAGAGCCCCGCGATCGTCGGCGCCATCGTGTTCACGATCTTCGCGCTGCTCGCGGGCGCGGCGGCGGTGGTGGCGGGCTCGTCGCTCACGAAGGGGCGGCGTTCGAGGGGGAGCTGAGACGCGCCGGCGCATGGCGACGTCGAGACGCGCTGTGCATGAGCTGTGCGCGTTTGACCGACCCCCGGCATCCCGCGTATCATTGATCGGGTGTGCGCCCACGCGCGCCATCCGCTGTGCCCCGGCGCGGCGGACGGATCGCGAGGCGCCGCATCTCAGGGAAGGGCCTGCGAACAGGCCACCCCCACGGCATATCCACCAACAAATGCTCGGCATCATCATGCCGTGCCGGTGGATGAATGTGAGCCCGCCGCGTCACGAATCGCAAGATCCGGATGCTGCGGGGGAGACACGAACGCTGTCACCGTGCAGCGCAACATAGGAGAGAACGTGCCAACCATTCAGCAGTTGGTTCGCAAGGGTCGCTCGCCCAAGGTCTCGAAGACCAAGGCGCCGGCGCTCAAGGCGAACCCGCAGCAGGCGGGTGTCTGCACCCGTGTGTACACCACCACCCCGAAGAAGCCGAACTCGGCGATGCGCAAGGTCGCCCGTGTCAAGCTCCGCAACGGCACCGAGGTCACCGCCTACATCCCCGGCGAGGGCCACAACCTGCAGGAGCACTCGCTCGTGCTCGTCCGCGGTGGTCGTGTGAAGGACCTCCCCGGTGTCCGCTACAAGATCGTCCGCGGCGCGCTCGACACGCAGGCCGTCAAGAACCGTAAGCAGGCTCGCAGCCGCTACGGCGCGAAGAAGGGTTGAGTTAGATGCCTCGCAAGGGACCCGCCCCGAAGCGCCCCGTCGTCAACGACCCGGTCTACGGCGCTCCGATCGTCAGCCAGCTGGTGAACAAGATCCTCGTCGACGGCAAGAAGTCGCTCGCCGAGTCGATCGTCTACACGGCGCTCAAGGGCGTCGAGGCCAAGAACGGCCAGGACGCTGTCGCCACGCTCAAGAAGGCCCTCGACAACGTGCGCCCGACCCTCGAGGTCAAGTCGCGCCGCGTCGGTGGCTCGACCTACCAGGTGCCGGTCGAGGTCAAGCCTCACCGCGCCAACACGCTCGCCCTCCGCTGGCTCGTCAGCTACGCCAAGGGCCGTCGTGAGAAGACGATGACCGAGCGCCTCCAGAACGAGATCCTGGATGCCTCGAACGGCCTGGGTGCCGCGGTCAAGCGCCGCGAAGACACCCACAAGATGGCCGAGTCGAACCGCGCCTTCGCTCACTACCGCTGGTAACCAGCTCGGCGGCGGCTCCGCCCTGCGGAGCCGACGAACGATCGACTGGATTCCGAAAAGTAAGGAAGACCCCGTGGCACAAGAAGTGCTCACCGACCTGACCAAGGTCCGCAACATCGGCATCATGGCGCACATCGATGCCGGCAAGACGACGACGACCGAGCGCATCCTGTATTACACGGGCACCAATCACAAGATCGGTGAGACGCACGATGGCGCGTCGACCACCGACTGGATGGAGCAGGAGCAGGAGCGCGGCATCACGATCACGTCCGCTGCCGTCACGTGCTTCTGGGACAAGAACCAGATCAACATCATCGACACCCCCGGTCACGTCGACTTCACGGTCGAGGTGGAGCGCTCGCTCCGCGTCCTCGACGGCGCCGTCGCCGTCTTCGACGGCAAGGAGGGCGTCGAGCCCCAGTCCGAGACCGTCTGGCGTCAGGCCGACAAGTACGACGTCCCGCGCATCTGCTTCGTCAACAAGATGGACAAGCTCGGCGCCGACTTCTACTTCACGGTCGACACGATCGTCAACAAGCTGAAGGCCAAGCCGCTCGTCATCCAGCTGCCGATCGGTGTCGAGAACGACTTCATCGGCGTCGTCGACCTCGTGGAGATGCGCGCACTGGTGTGGGCCGGCGACGCCAAGGGTGATGTCACCATGGGCGCCAAGTACGAGATCCAGGAGATCCCGGCCGACATGGCCGACAAGGTCGCGGAGTACCGCGAGATCCTCCTCGAGACGGTCGCCGAGTCCGACGAGGAGCTTCTCGAGAAGCACTTCGGCGGTGAGCCGCTCACGGTCGCCGAGATCAAGGGCGCCATCCGCAAGATGACCGTCAACTCGGAGCTCTACCCGGTGCTCTGCGGCTCGGCGTTCAAGAACCGCGGCGTGCAGCCGATGCTCGACGCGGTCGTCGACTACCTCCCGTCGCCGCTCGACGTGCCGGCCATCGAGGCCCACGACCCGAAGAACGAAGAGACGATCATCGAGCGTCACGCCGACCGCGAGGAGCCTTTCACGGCGCTGGCGTTCAAGATCGTGACGCACCCGTTCTTCGGTCGCCTGACCTACATCCGCGTGTACTCGGGTCACCTGGACTCCGGCGCGCAGATCGTCAACTCGACGAAGTCCAAGAAGGAGCGCATCGGGAAGATCTTCCAGATGTACGCCAACAAGGAGAACCCGGTCCCCTCGGTCACCGCGGGTCACATCTACGCGGTCATCGGCCTCAAGGACACGACCACGGGCGACACGCTCTGCGATGCGCAGCACCAGGTCGTCCTCGAGTCGATGACGTTCCCCGAGCCGGTCATCGAGGTCGCGATCGAGCCCAAGACCAAGGCCGACCAGGAGAAGCTGGGTCTCGCGATCCAGAAGCTCGCGGAGGAGGACCCGACGTTCCGCGTCGAGCAGAACTCCGACACCGGCCAGACCGTCATCAAGGGAATGGGCGAGCTGCACCTCGACATCCTGGTCGACCGCATGAAGCGGGAGTTCAAGGTCGAGGCGAACGTCGGCAAGCCCCAGGTCGCGTACCGCGAGACGATCAAGAAGTCGGTCGAGAAGCACGACTACACCCACAAGAAGCAGACCGGTGGCTCGGGTCAGTTCGCGAAGATCCAGTTCACGATCGAGCCCCTCGAGGTCACGGCCGACAAGACGTACGAGTTCGAGAACAAGGTCACCGGTGGCCGTATCCCGCGCGAGTACATCAGCCCGACCGATCAGGGGTTCCAGGACGCCATGAACGTCGGCGTGCTCGCCGGCTACCCCATGGTGGGCGTCAAGGCGATCCTTCTCGACGGCGCGTCGCATGACGTCGACTCGTCCGAGATGGCGTTCAAGATCGCCGGTTCGATGGGCTTCAAGGAGGCCGTCCGCCGCGCGAACCCGGTCATCCTCGAGCCGCTCATGTCCGTCGAGGTGCGTACGCCCGAGGAGTACATGGGCGACGTCATCGGCGACCTGAACTCGCGTCGCGGGCAGATCCAGTCCATGGAGGATGCTCAGGGCGTCAAGGTCGTGCGCGCGCTGGTTCCGCTGTCCGAGATGTTCGGCTACATCGGCGACCTGCGTTCGAAGACTTCGGGCCGTGCCGTCTACTCCATGGAGTTCGACAGCTACGCCGAGGTCCCGCGCAACGTCATGGACGAGATCGTCCAGAAGACCAAGGGCGAGTAGCCCTTTCCGGGGCCCCTCGGTGACGCGGGGCCCCGGCACAACTTCACACAGAATCACCAGAACCGTCTCCAGTAAGCTGGAGATATCCCCGTAGAGACTCGGTCGCAAACCAGCGCCCGGCGCTTCTACACGAACGTCCTGAGGAGGACCAAGTGGCTAAGGCCAAGTTCGAGCGCACCAAGCCGCACGTGAACATCGGAACGATCGGTCACGTCGACCACGGCAAGACCACGCTCACCGCCGCGATCTCGAAGGTGCTCGCCGACAAGTACCCGTCGGCCACCAACGTGCAGCGCGACTTCGCGTCGATCGACTCCGCTCCCGAGGAGCGCCAGCGCGGCATCACGATCAACATCTCGCACGTCGAGTACGAGACGCCCAAGCGTCACTACGCTCACGTCGACGCCCCCGGTCACGCCGACTACATCAAGAACATGATCACCGGCGCGGCTCAGATGGACGGCGCGATCCTCGTGGTCGCCGCCACCGACGGCCCGATGGCTCAGACCCGCGAGCACGTCCTGCTCGCCAAGCAGGTCGGCGTGCCCTACCTGCTCGTCGCGCTGAACAAGAGCGACATGGTCGACGACGAGGAGATCCTGGAGCTCGTCGAGCTCGAGGTCCGCGAGCTGCTGTCGTCGCAGGACTTCGACGGTGACAACGCTCCGGTCGTCCGCGTCTCGGGCCTCAAGGCTCTCGAGGGCGACGCCGAGTGGGTCGAGAAGATCGTCGAGCTCATGGACGCCGTCGACGAGTCGATCCCCGACCCGGTGCGTGACAAGGACAAGCCGTTCCTCATGCCCATCGAGGACGTCTTCACCATCACCGGCCGTGGCACGGTCGTGACGGGTCGCGCCGAGCGCGGCACCCTCGCGATCAACTCCGAGGTCGAGATCGTGGGTCTGCGCCCGACGCAGAAGACGATCGTCACCGGTATCGAGATGTTCCACAAGCAGCTCGACGAGGCATGGGCCGGCGAGAACTGTGGTCTGCTCCTGCGCGGCACCAAGCGTGACGATGTCGAGCGCGGCCAGGTCGTCGTGAAGCCCGGTTCGGTCACCCCGCACACCAACTTCGAGGGCACGGCGTACATCCTGTCCAAGGAGGAGGGCGGACGCCACAACCCGTTCTTCACGAACTACCGCCCGCAGTTCTACTTCCGCACCACCGACGTCACCGGCGTCATCTCGCTGCCCGAGGGCACCGAGATGGTCATGCCCGGCGACACCACCGACATGACGGTCGAGCTGATCCAGCCGATCGCCATGGAGGAGGGCCTCGGCTACGCCATCCGTGAGGGTGGCCGCACCGTCGGCGCCGGCACGGTCACGAAGATCATCAAGTGAGCCGGGCCGGGTCGATTTCGCGCAGCGAAGTTGACGCGGCAGCAGCTCAGATCGAGTAGGCGCGAAGCGCCGTATCGAGATCTCAGCGTCACCGACAAGGGGTCGGGCCTTCGGGCCCGGCCCCTTCGTCGTCGGCTCGGCGGTCGGAGTGTTGACGGCGGTCGCCGATCCCCGTTGAATGGCGGGGTACGCCCACGGGGGGCGCGAAGGAGAAGCGATGGGTATCGACGACCTGGTCAATCAGGGCAAGGACTTCCTCGAGCAGAACAAGGACAAGATCGACGACGCGATCAAGTCCGAACAGGCGGAGGGCGTCAGCGATGACGTTCTCGACGCCGCGGCCGACTTCGTCAAGAAGGTGGCGCCCGACGGCATCGACCAGCACGTCGACGGCGTGCGCGACACGATCGACAAGTCGATCGGCCACGAGTAGTCCGCTGGTTCACGACGTCTGAGCGGCCCGGGTCTCCACCCGGGCCGCTTTGTCGTCGGTCTCCTGAGAAGGAGCCGAGGATACCCACCGCGCGACACGCCCGAGTTTGCGACACGCCCGGGCGACACGTAGACTAGTGAGGTTCCACATTCCGGCGCGTCCTTCGGCGCGCTCAGGATCACTGCCAGGGCAGTGCATAGGCGGCGCGAAAGCGCAGGGTCCTAGGCCGCGGGCAGCAAAGAACCACCACATCTCAAACCCCCTCCATCACGAGAGTGTTCCTCTCGCGTGCGAGCAGGGAGCGGGATGCCGGGGAGCGGCGCTTCGGCGCGGCATCCGGATTGACATCAGAACAGCGGTGCAGCAACGCACTGCAAGAGCAGTGCAGAAGTGCCATGGCGCATGAGCGCCACCGTGCGTCCAATGCCTCCGGGAAGCCCGGAACGGTAAGACGCGAGAAAGAGAGTGAGCAGACAATGGCGGGACAGAAGATCCGCATTCGCCTGAAGTCGTACGATCACGCCGGGCTCGACAGCTCCGCGCGCAAGATCGTCGACACCGTGACCCGTGCCGGCGCCACCGTGGTGGGCCCTGTGCCCCTTCCGACCGAGAAGAACGTCGTGTGCGTCATCCGGTCGCCCCACAAGTACAAGGACAGCCGCGAGCACTTCGAGATGCGCACCCACAAGCGTCTGATCGACATCATCGACCCGACGCCCAAGGCCGTCGACTCGCTGATGCGTCTCGACCTGCCGGCTGACGTCAACATCGAGATCAAGCTCTGAGGTTCGACGTGGCTGACATCAACAACAAGATTTCCAAGGGACTGCTCGGCACCAAGCTCGGCATGACCCAGGTGTGGGACGAGAACGGCAAGCTCGTTCCCGTCACCGTCATCGAGGTCGCGCCGAACGTGGTCACCCAGGTTCGCACCCCCGAGAAGGACGGCTACAAGGCCGTTCAGATCGCCTACGGCCAGATCGACCCCCGCAAGGTGAACAAGCCGCAGACGGCCCACTTCGAGGCCGCCGGCGTGACGCCGCGTCGTCACCTCACCGAGGTCCGCACCGCGGATGCTGCTGACTACGCACTCGGTCAGGAGCTCACGGTGGACGGCACCTTCGAAGCCGGCCAGCTCGTCGACGTCGTCGGCACGAGCAAGGGCAAGGGCTTCGCGGGCGTCATGAAGCGCCACAACTTCAAGGGCGTCTCCGCTTCGCACGGTTCCCACCGCAACCACCGCAAGCCCGGTTCGATCGGCGCCTCGTCGACCCCGAGCCGCGTTTTCAAGGGCATGCGCATGGCCGGCCGTATGGGTGGCGAGCGCGTGACCGTCCTCAACCTCAAGGTGCACGCCGTCGACGCCGAGAAGGGTCTGCTGCTCGTCAAGGGCGCCGTCCCCGGTGCGCGCGGCCGCATCGTCTACGTCCGCAACGCAGTGAAGGGTGCCTGAACACATGGCTGACTCGACTCTCGCGCTCGACGTCGTGAAGGCAGACGGCAAGAAGGCCGGCTCGGTTGAGCTGCCCGCCGCTCTGTTCGACGTCAAGACGAACATCCCGCTCATCCACCAGGTCGTCGTGGCGCAGCGCGCCGCGGCTCGCCAGGGCACCCACTCGACCAAGCGTCGCGGTGAGGTCTCGGGCGCCGGCCGCAAGCCCTTCAAGCAGAAGGGCACCGGTAACGCCCGCCAGGGCTCGATCCGCGCGCCGCACATGACCGGTGGTGGCATCGTCCACGGCCCGAAGCCGCGCAACTACGAGCAGCGCACGCCCAAGAAGATGATCGCCGCCGCCCTGCTGGGCGCGCTCAGCGATCGTGCTCGCGGCGACCGCCTGCACATCGTCGACTCGTTCGGCATCGAGGGCGCTCCGTCGACGAAGGCCGCCGCTGCGGTCCTCGCGACGCTCGCTCCGACCAAGAACGTGCTGGTCGTCATCACGCGTGACGACGAGCTCAGCATCCTGAGCGTCCGCAACCTCGCGTACGTCCACGTGCTGTACTCCGACCAGCTCAACGCATACGACGTGCTCGTCTCGGACGACATCGTCTTCACCAAGGCCGCCTACGACGCGTTCGTCGCGTCGAAGGCCGGCTCCACCGAGGAGGTCTCGGCATGACCGCCGTGAACAAGGACCCGCGCGACATCATCCTGAAGCCGGTCGTCTCCGAGAAGAGCTACGGGCTCATCGACGAGGGCAAGTACACGTTCCTGGTGGACCCGCGTGCCACGAAGACCGAGATCAAGCTCGCGATCGAGAAGATCTTCGGCGTCAAGGTGGCCGCGGTCAACACGATCAACCGCGTCGGCAAGGCCCGCCGCACCCGCTTCGGCACGGGAAAGCGCAAGGACACCAAGCGCGCCATCGTGACCCTGAAGTCGGGCACCATCGACATCTTCACGGCAGTCGGCTGACGGTCGGGATAGAGGACTAGAGATATGGCTATTCGCAAGTACAAGCCCACGACCCCGGGTCGCCGCGGCTCGTCGGTGGCCGACTTCGCCGAGATCACCCGATCGACGCCGGAGAAGTCGCTCCTCCGCCCGCTCGCCAAGACCGGTGGACGCAACAACCAGGGCCGCATCACCACTCGCCACATCGGCGGTGGCCACAAGCGCCAGTACCGCGTCATCGACTTCCGTCGCAATGACAAGGACGGCGTCAACGCCAAGGTCGCTCACATCGAGTACGACCCCAACCGCACGGCGCGCATCGCGCTCCTGCACTACTTCGACGGTGAGAAGCGCTACATCCTCGCCCCGAACAAGCTGCAGCAGGGCGACATCGTCGAGTCGGGTGCCTCGGCCGACATCAAGCCGGGCAACAACCTGCCGCTGAAGAACATCCCCACCGGTACCGTGATCCACGCGATCGAGCTCCGCCCCGGCGGCGGCGCGAAGATCGCCCGCTCGGCCGGAGTGTCGGTTCGCCTCGTGGCGAAGGACGGCCCTTACGCCCAGCTGCGTCTGCCCTCGGGCGAGATCCGCAACGTGGACGCGCGCTGCCGCGCGACGATCGGCGAGGTCGGCAATGCCGAGCAGTCGAACATCAACTGGGGCAAGGCCGGCCGCAAGCGCTGGCTGGGTGTCCGCCCGACCGTCCGTGGTGTCGCGATGAACCCCGTCGACCACCCGCACGGTGGTGGTGAGGGCAAGACCTCCGGTGGTCGTCACCCTGTTTCGCCGTGGGGCAAGGCCGAAGGCCGCACCCGCCACGCGAACAAGGAAAGCGACAAGTACATCGTTCGCCGTCGCAACGCCGGCAAGAAGCGCAAGTAGGAGTAGAGGAAGATGCCACGCAGTCTCAAGAAGGGCCCCTTCGTCGACGAGCACCTGCTTCGCAAGGTCGTCGTACAGAACGAAGCCGGCACTAAGAACGTCATCAAGACCTGGTCGCGCCGCTCGATGATCGTCCCCGCAATGCTCGGGCACACGATCGCCGTGCACGACGGACGCAAGCACATCCCTGTGTTCGTGTCCGAGACCATGGTCGGCCACAAGCTGGGCGAATTCGCGCCCACCCGCACCTTCCGCGGCCACGTGAAGGACGACAAGAAGGGCCGTCGCCGCTGAGCGGCGACGTAGAGGAGAGAGAAATGGTGGAGTCCATCGCACGTGTGCGACACATCCGCGTGACCCCTCAGAAGGCTCGTCGTGTCGTCGCCCTCATCAAGGGCAAGCAGGCTGAGGAGGCCCTGGCCATCCTCAAGTTCGCGCCGCAGGGTGCGAGCGAGCCGATCTACAAGCTCGTCGCCTCGGCGATCGCGAACGCTCGCGTGAAGGCCGACAAGGATGGCGAGTACCTGGACGAGCAGGACCTGTACGTGGCCAACGCGTACGTCGACGAGGGCACGACGCTCAAGCGTTTCCAGCCCCGCGCCCAGGGTCGCGCGTTCCAGATCAAGAAGCGCACGAGCCACATCACGGTCGTGCTCTCTACGCCCGAGGTCGCTGAGGCGGCACCGGCTGCCAAGACGAAGAAGGCGAGCAAGTAATGGGCCAGAAGGTCAACCCGTACGGCTTCCGCCTCGGCATCACCACGGACCATGTGTCGCGTTGGTTCTCGGACTCGACGAAGCCCGGACAGCGTTACGCCGACTACGTGGCCGAGGACATCAAGATCCGTCGTCTGCTGACGACCTCGCTCGACCGCGCGGGTGTCAGCAACATCGAGATCGAGCGCACCCGTGACCGCGTCCGCGTCGACATCCACACTGCCCGCCCGGGCATCGTGATCGGTCGCCGTGGCGCCGAGGCCGAGCGCATCCGCGCCGACCTCGAGAAGCTCACCGGCAAGCAGATCCAGCTGAACATCCTCGAGGTCAAGAACCCCGAGGCCGACGCTCAGCTCGTCGCGCAGGGCATCGCCGAGCAGCTCAGCGCTCGTGTGGCATTCCGCCGCGCGATGCGCAAGGGCCTGCAGGGTGCGCAGCGCGCCGGCGCCAAGGGCGTCCGCATCCAGGTCTCCGGTCGCCTCGGCGGCGCCGAGATGAGCCGCTCGGAGTTCTACCGCGAGGGTCGTGTGCCGCTGCACACGCTGCGCGCGAACATCGACTACGGCTTCTACGAGGCGAAGACCACCTTCGGCCGCATCGGCGTGAAGGTCTGGATCTACAAGGGCGATCTCACCAACAAGGAACTGGCGCGCGAGCAGGCGAACGCGCCGAAGCAGTCGCGCGGTCGTGACGACCGTGGCGGCGACCGTGGTCGTCGTGGCCCTCGCACCGAGGCCCCCGTCGCAGAAGGAGCATCGGCGTAATGCTTATCCCCCGCAAGGTCAAGTACCGCAAGCAGCACCACCCGGGCCGCTCGGGTCAGGCCACCGGTGGCACGAAGGTGTCGTTCGGTGAGTTCGGCATCCAGGCCCTCACGCCCGCTTACGTGACGAACCGTCAGATCGAGTCCGCTCGTATCGCGATGACCCGTCACATCAAGCGCGGCGGAAAGGTGTGGATCAACATCTACCCCGACCGTCCGCTCACGAAGAAGCCGGCCGAGACCCGCATGGGTTCCGGTAAGGGTTCCCCCGAGTGGTGGGTCGCAAACGTCAAGCCGGGTCGCGTCCTCTTCGAGGTCGCCGGCGTCAACGAGGAACTCGCTCGCGAGGCCCTGACCCGTGCCATTCACAAGCTGCCTCTCAAGGCACGCATCATCAAGCGCGAGGAGGGCGACGCGTAATGGCGATCGGCACCAAGACGCTCGCCCCGAGCGAGCTCGACACGTTCGAAGACCAGCGCCTCGTCGAGGAGCTGCGCAAGGCCAAGGAAGAGCTGTTCAACCTGCGCTTCCAGTCGGCCACCGGCCAGCTCGAGAGCCACGGCCGCATCCGTGCGGTCAAGCGCGACATCGCGCGGCTCTACACCGTGATCCGTGAGCGCGAGCTCGGCATCCGTGCCACGCCCGCGCCGCTGGAGACCGCGACGAAGGCGAAGAAGACGAAGGCCAAGAAGGCGGATGCCGCTGACGAGGCCGTGAAGGAAGAGGCCGAGTAATGGCTGAGACCACTGAGAAGAAGGCTCCCGCCAAGAAGGCCGCCGCTCCCAAGGCTGCGGCTCCCAAGGCTGCCAAGGCCGAGGTCAAGGACCAGGTGACCGGTCACGAGTCCGCCGCGCACGACGTGCGCGACGAGAACGCCCGTGGCTACCGCAAGTCCCGCCGCGGCTACGTCGTGAGCGACAAGATGGACAAGACGATCGTCGTCGAGGTCGAGGACCGCGTGAAGCACCCCCTCTACGGCAAGGTCATCCGTCGCACGTCGAAGGTCAAGGCCCACGACGAGGGCAACACGGCCGGTATCGGCGACCTCGTCCTCATCAACGAGACCCGTCCGCTGAGCGCCACCAAGCGCTGGCGCCTGGTCGAGATCCTCGAGAAGGCCAAGTAAGCCCTCGGCTTGCTTGGAACCCAAGGAGTAACAAGTGATTCAGCAGGAATCCCGCCTGAAGGTCGCCGACAACACCGGCGCCAAGGAGCTGCTCACGATCCGCGTGCTCGGTGGCTCGCACCGCCGGTACGCCGGTCTGGGCGACATCATCGTGGCAACGGTGAAGGATGCGATCCCGGGCGGCAACGTCAAGAAGGGCGACGTGGTCAAGGCCGTCGTCGTCCGCACCAAGAAGCAGACCCGTCGTCCCGACGGCTCGTACATCAAGTTCGACGAGAACGCCGCCGTCATCCTGAAGAGCGACGGGGAGCCCCGTGGCACCCGCATCTTCGGACCGGTCGGTCGTGAGCTCCGTGACAAGAAGTTCATGAAGATCGTCTCGCTCGCACCGGAGGTGATCTGACCCCATGGCCAAGATCAAGAAGGGGGACCTGGTTCAGGTCCTCACAGGCAAGAAGCAGGCCAACGGCGGCGACCGCGGCAAGCAGGGCAAGGTCCTCGAGGTCCTTGTCGAGCAGAACCGCGTCATCGTCGAGGGCGTGAACTTCGTCACGAAGCACAACCGCGTCGGCCAGAGCCAGCGCGGCACCAAGACGGGCGGCATCGAGACGATGGAAGCCCCGATCCACATCTCCAACGTCGCCGTCGTCGACCCCTCGACCAAGAAGCCGACCCGCGTCGGTCACCGCGTCGAGGAGCAGACGAAGGACGGCGTGAAGCGCACCGTTCGCGTGCGCTACGCGAAGAAGTCAGGCAAGGACCTCTGAACATGAGCACCGCCACTGCCGTGGAGGCTGGCAAGATCCAGCCCCGCCTGAAGCAGAAGTACAACACCGAGATCAAGAAGCTTCTGCAGGACGAGTTCGGCTACCCGAACGTCATGCAGATCCCCGGTCTCGTCAAGGTCGTCGTGAACACCGGCGTCGGCGAGGCAGCTCGCGACAGCAAGGTGATCGATGGTGCGGTCGACGACCTCACCAAGATCACCGGTCAGAAGCCGGTCGTCACCAAGGCCCGCAAGTCCATCGCGCAGTTCAAGCTGCGCGAGGGTCAGGCCATCGGCGCGCACGTCACCCTCCGCGGTGACCGCGCGTGGGAGTTCGTGGACCGCCTGGTCAACCTCGCTCTGCCCCGCATCCGCGACTTCCGCGGCCTGTCGGCCACGCAGTTCGACGGCAACGGGAACTACACGTTCGGTCTCCAGGAGCAGTCCGTGTTCCACGAGATCAACCAGGACAAGATCGACCGTGTCCGCGGCTTCGACATCACGGTCGTGACGTCGGCGAAGACGGATGCCGAAGGCCGTGCGCTGCTGCGCCACCTGGGCTTCCCCTTCCGCACCGAGGACGCTCAGGCCTGAGCCGAGATCTCCCTGGGAGCCACCCGGCTCCCGGGGAACTCATAGAAGGTCGCCTGTCGTGTAACGGCAGTCGAAACCTCATGAACAAAGGAAAACTGACATGACAATGACAGACCCGGTCGCAGACATGCTGACCCGTCTGCGCAACGCGAACTCGGCGCACCACGACTCTGTGTCGCTGCCGAGCTCCAAGCTCAAGACCCACATCGCCGACATCCTCAAGCAGGAGGGCTACATCTCCTCCTGGGAGGTCTCGGACGCCCGCGTCGGCCAGACGCTCACCCTCACGCTGAAGTACGGCCCGAACCGCGAGCGGTCGATCGCCGGCATCAAGCGCGTCTCGAAGCCCGGCCTCCGCGTCTACGCGAAGTCGACCGAGATCCCCCGTGTCCTCGGCGGGCTCGGCGTCGCCATCCTGTCCACCTCCTCCGGTCTTCTCACCGACCGTCAGGCCGAGCAGAAGGGCGTGGGTGGGGAAGTCCTCGCCTACGTGTGGTGATCTGACATGTCGCGTATCGGACGTCTCCCGATCGACATCCCCGCCGGCGTGACCATTGCGGTCGACGGACAGGATGTCGCGGTCAAGGGCCCCAAGGGCGAGCTCTCGCTCACCGTGGCGCGCCCCATCGAGGTCAAGGTCGAAGAGGGCCAGGTCGTCGTGACCCGTCCCGACGACGAGCGCTCCTCGCGCTCGCTGCACGGCCTGACCCGCACGCTCATCAACAACAACATCATCGGTGTCACCCAGGGCTACACCAAGGGCCTCGAGGTCGTCGGTACGGGTTACCGCGTGGCGCAGAAGGGCAGCTCGGTCGAGTTCGCGCTCGGCTTCTCGCACCCCGTTCTCGTCGACCCGCCCGCGGGAATCACCTTCACGGTCGAGGGCAACAACAAGCTCACCGTGAGCGGCATCGACAAGCAGGCCGTCGGCGAGGCGGCTGCCAACATCCGCAAGATCCGCAAGCCCGAGCCGTACAAGGGCAAGGGCGTGCGCTACGCCGGCGAGGTCGTGCGGCGCAAGGCCGGAAAGGCTGGTAAGTAACCATGGCTGTGAAGTCGAAGACCGACGCGCGTGCGCGTCGTCACGCCCGCCTTCGCAAGAAGGTCGTCGGCACCGAGCAGCGTCCGCGCCTCGTCGTCACCCGTTCGGCCCGCCACGTCTTCGTGCAGGTCGTGGACGACAGCAAGGGCCGCACCGTGGCCTCGGCCTCGACGCTCGAGACCGATCTGCGCGCGTTCGACGGTGACAAGACCGCCAAGGCCCGCAAGGTCGGCGAGCTCGTCGCCGAGCGTGCGAAGGCTGCCGGCGTCTCCGACGTCGTGTTCGACCGCGGTGGCAACCGCTACGCGGGCCGTGTCGCGGCGATCGCCGACGGCGCTCGCGAAGGGGGTTTGAACCTGTGAGCGAAACAACCAACAACAACGTGGAGACCGAAGTGACCGAGCAGGCTGCTGCTGCCGCCACCACTGAGGCGCCCGCCGAGCGTGAGCGCGAGCCGCGTCGCGGCGGACGCGAGCGCAACGCCAATCAGCGCGACCGCGGTTCGCGCGATGCCGACAAGAGCCAGTTCCTGGAGCGCGTCGTCACGATCAACCGTGTGTCGAAGGTCGTCAAGGGCGGTCGTCGGTTCAGCTTCACGGCGCTCGTGGTCGTCGGTGACGGCAACGGCGTCGTGGGCGTCGGATACGGCAAGGCCCGCGAGGTCCCCCTGGCGATCTCGAAGGGTGTCGAAGAGGCCAAGCGCAACTTCTTCCGTGTCCCCCGCGTCGGCTCGACCATCCCGCACCCCGTGCAGGGTGAGGCCGCCGCTGGTGTCGTGCTCCTTCGTCCGGCCGCCGCCGGTACCGGTGTCATCGCCGGTGGCCCGGTGCGCGCCGTGCTCGAGTGCGCCGGCATCCACGACGTCCTGTCGAAGTCGCTCGGTTCGTCGAACACGATCAACATCGTCCACGCGACGGTCGCGGCGCTGAAGCAGCTCGAGGAGCCTCGTGCGGTCGCCGCACGTCGTGGCCTCGACTTCGACCAGGTCGCCCCCGCCCGTCTCGTCCGTGCCGAGGCCGAGGCCGCGGCTGCTGCGAAGGCAGGTGTCTGATGGCCGCGCGCCTGAAGGTTACCCAGGTCAAGTCCAAGGTGAGTGAGAAGCAGAACCAGCGTGACACGCTGCGTTCGCTCGGTCTCAAGCGGATCGGCGACTCGGTCGTCCGTCCCGACGACGCGCAGACGCGCGGCTACGTCAAGACCGTCGCCCACCTCGTGAAGGTTGAGGAGATCGACTGATGGCTGAGAAGGCCGAGAAGAACGAGGCCGCCGTCGCGGCCGAGACTGCCAAGAAGACGGACGCCCCCAAGAAGGCATCCGCCAAGGCAGCCCCGGCCAAGAAGGCTGCTCCCAAGGCTGCCGCTGCGAAGCCGGCCGCCGAGAAGAAGGCGCCCGCCAAGGCCGCCGCCGCCAAGGCCGACAAGGCCGAGGCTGCGGACAAGGCCGAGAAGGCTCCTGCTGCCAAGAAGGCTCCTGCCGCCAAGAAGGCTCCGGCCAAGAAGGCGGCCCCGAAGGCGGATGCCCCGGCATCGCGTCCGGGTGTCCTCAAGGTGCACCACCTGCGTCCGGTCCCCGGAGCCCGCACCGCCAAGACCCGCGTGGGTCGCGGTGAGGGCTCGAAGGGCAAGACCGCCGGCCGTGGCACCAAGGGCACCAAGGCCCGCTACCAGGTCAAGGTCGGCTTCGAGGGCGGCCAGATGCCGCTGCACATGCGCACCCCGAAGCTGCGCGGGTTCAAGAACCCGTTCCGCGTCGAGTACCAGGTCGTGAACCTGGAGAAGCTGGCGGAGCTGTACCCGTCCGGTGGCGATGTCACCATCGGCGACCTCGTCGCCAAGGGCGCGGTCCGCAAGAACGAGAAGGTCAAGGTGCTCGGCACCGGAGACATCTCGGTGAAGCTCAACGTGTCGGTCGACAAGGTCTCGGGCTCCGCCGAGCAGAAGATCGTCGCCGCGGGCGGCACCGTCAAGTAGTACGCACAGTGGGGGCCGGAGCTTGCTCCGGCCCCCACTGGGTTACCCTGGACGTCGGCACGTCGCTGTGCGCGCCGGCATCCCTTCTGGAGGCATCCTCTTGTTCAGCGCCATCGCGCGGGTCTTCCGCACTCCCGATCTGCGGCGGAAGATCGCATTCACCCTGGCGATCATCGCCCTGTACCGCTTCGGTGCGCACATCCCCGCACCGTTCGTCGACTTCCCGAATGTGCAGGAGTGCCTGCGACAGTCGGCAGGAACCCAGGGCCTGCTCTCGCTGGTCAACCTGTTCTCGGGCGGCGCGCTGCTGCAGCTGTCGATCTTCGCGCTGGGCGTCATGCCGTACATCACCGCGACGATCATCGTCCAGCTCCTGCGTGTCGTCATCCCGCACTTCGAGACCCTCTACAAGGAGGGCCAGGCGGGCCAGGCGCGGCTCACGCAGTACACCCGTTACCTCACGATCGCGCTGGCGCTGCTGCAGTCGACCACCCTCGTGACGGTGGCCCGCAGCGGTCAGCTCTTCCCGTCGACCGGCGTCCCGGAGTGCGAGCAGCTGCTCACCAACGACGCGTGGTGGGCGCAGCTGCTCATGATCATCACGATGACCGCCGGCACCGGCCTCATCATGTGGTTCGCCGAGCTGGTCACGGAGCGCGGCATCGGCAACGGCATGTCGCTCCTCATCTTCACCTCGATCGCGGCCGCCTTCCCCGCGTCGATGTGGGCGATCTGGCAGTCGCGCGGCTTCGAGGTGTTCCTCCTCGTGCTCGCGGTCGGAATAGTCGTGGTCGCGCTGGTGGTGTACGTCGAACAGTCGCAACGCCGGATCCCGGTGCAGTACGCCAAGCGCATGGTCGGACGCCGCACCTACGGCGGCACCAACACCTACATTCCCATCAAGGTCAACATGGCCGGCGTCGTGCCCGTCATCTTCGCCTCGTCGCTGCTGTACATCCCCGCCCTCATCGCGCAGTTCAACGCGCAGCCCGACGCCGACAACCAGATCGCACCGTGGGTGGCGTGGATCCAGCAGTACTTCACCAACGGCGACCACCCGATCTACATGCTGGTGTACTTCCTGCTCATCGTCGGCTTCACGTACTTCTACGTCGCGATCACGTTCAACCCGGTCGAGGTCGCCGACAACATGAAGAAGTACGGCGGCTTCATCCCCGGCATCCGTGCGGGCCGTCCGACCGCGGAGTACCTCGACTACGTGCTCACGCGCATCACGCTTCCCGGCTCGCTGTACCTCGGCTGCATCGCACTGCTCCCGCTCATCGCCCTCGCGGCGGTCGGCGCGAACCAGAACTTCCCGTTCGGCGGCGCCTCGATCCTGATCATCGTCGGTGTCGGTCTCGAGACCGTCAAGCAGATCGATGCGCAGCTGCAGCAGCGCCACTACGAGGGGCTCCTGCGATGACCCTTCGACAGGCTCAGGACGGCGCGGCGACCCGACTGCTGATCGTCGGGCCGCAGGGTTCGGGCAAGGGCACGCAGGGCGTCCGCATCGCACAGGCGTTCGGCATCCCGGCCGTCTCCACCGGTGACGTCTTCCGGGCAGCCGTAGCGGACGGAAGCGACCTCGGTCTCCAGGTGAAGTCGGTCATCGAGGCCGGCGACCTGGTGTCGGACGAGCTGACCAGCGCGGTCGTGCGCGAACGCCTCTCGCACGCCGACGCCGAGGGCGGCTTCCTGCTGGACGGCTACCCGCGAAACGTGAGTCAGGTCGCTCACCTCGACGAGTTCCTCGAAGGACGCGACGAGACCCTCGACGCGGTCATCGAGCTGAGCGTGCCGCGGGACGAGAGCATTGCGCGGCTGTCGCTGCGCGCGCAGGAGCAGGGACGCACGGACGACACCGAAGAGGTCATCGCCAACCGCCTCGCCATCTACGAGCGCGAGACGGCGCCGATCCTCGGCTTCTACCGCGTGCGCGGCCTCGTCGAGGAGATCGACGGCGTCGGCACGCTCGACGAGATCACCGATCGCATCATCGCGGCGCTCGAAGCGCGCGGGCTCATCCGCTCCGCCGCAGCCTGAGCCGTGTCGCTGCGCCGTTCGATCTACAAGTCGCCCGCCCACCTGCGGGCGATGGTGGAGCCCGGTCTCATCACCGCGGCGGCGCTCGACGCGGTCCGGGATCTGATCGCCCCGGGCGTGACGACGGAGGAGCTGGATGCCGCGGCATCCGCGGTGCTCACCGCACGCGGCGCGAAGTCGAACTTCCAGATGGTCCGCGGCTACCGTCACACCATCTGCGCATCGGTGAACGAGCAGGTGGTGCACGGCATCCCGGGCGCGCGGTCTCTCGCTCCGGGCGACATCCTGTCGATCGACGCGGGTGCCGAGTTCCAGGGCTGGAACGGCGACTCCGCGTTCACCGTCGTGCTCGACGACCCCGATCGCCCCGATGTCGTCACCGAGCGGCAGCGGCTGTCCGACGTGACCGAGGGGTCGCTGTGGGCCGGCATCGCGAAGCTCGCCACCGCCCGTCACCTCGGCGAGATCGGTGCCGCCATCCAGGAGCACATCGAGGCGAACGCGCCGGCGCCGGGCTACGGCATCCTGCGCGAGTACGTGGGTCACGGCATCGGCCGCAAGATGCACGAGTCGCCCTCGGTCTTCAACTACCGTGTGTCGGATCCCGGACCCGAGGTGCGTCCGGGACTCGTCCTCGCCATCGAGCCGATGGTCGTGATCGGCGACCAGACGACATTCGTGGAGGACGACGGCTGGACCGTCTCGACGCTCGACGGCACCGCCGGCTCCCACTGGGAACATAGCGTCGCGGTGCACGATGGTGGTATCTGGGTGCTCACGGCACCCGACGGCGGTGCGGCGGGGCTCGCACCCTTCGGCGTGACGCCGACCGAGATCGCATAGGAGTGGGTCATGGCTGAGGGTCCTCGCAAGGTCAACTGGTTCGCCATCTGGGTGAGCGTCGGCGTCGTGGTCGCGCTCGCCGCCGTCGCGATCTTCATCGTGACCCTCAACAACCAGGACGCGAAACCCGAGCCCGGCCAGGCGCCGTCGGCCGCGAACATCGACCCCGACACCGGCGCGATCCTCGTGGGCGACGGGGCGAGCAACCTCGAGACCTACATCGACTTCATGTGCCCGGTCTGCAACCAGTTCGAGCAGATCTACGGTGAGACCATCGCCGCGATGGTCGACGATGGCTCGATCACACTCGGCATCCACCCGATCTCGATCCTCGACGCCCAGTCGCAGGGGACCGAGTACTCGACGCGCGCGGCGAACGCGATGTACTGCGTCGCGGTGGCGGATGCCGAGGCATCCCTCCCCTTCATGAATGCGATGTTCGCGAACCAGCCCCAGGAGGGGACGCCGGGACTGACCGATGACCAGATCCTGCAGATCGCAGAGTCCGTCGGCGTGACCGGCATCGAGTCGTGCGTGAACGACGGAGTCTATTCCGACTACGTCACCGCGATGACCGAGGAGACCCCCGTTCGCCCCGGCGCGGGCGGCATCGGCACGCCGACGGTCCTCCTGAACGGCGAGTTCGTCACGCTGACCGGCGACCCCGAGGCGGATCTGCGGGCAGCTCTGCAGTAGGAGGGAGCTCCCGCGCTAGGCTTCGGCCTGGGACAAGGGAGCGTCATGGCGTCGAATCGCTTCGCAGCGGCCGCGACGGCATCCGTCGCGGCGTGGGGGTTGATCGCCGCGGGCGCGCTCGTCGTGGCGCCGTGGGTGGCCGCACCGGCTACGGCGGCGATCGGCGAGTGTCCGGACGGCACGATTCCAGGTCCCGGCAACACGAATCCCGTCTGGACCGATCAGAACGTCGCGATCTACGCCGGCGACGGCTTCCAGGTCCGCCAGGCGGCAGCAGAAGCGGAGGGCGTGGTCGTCGTCGGGGGCGATGCCTCGTTCGACAAGAGCGCGGGCGGCCGGTTCAACGTCGGGTGGGTCGGCGTCGGGTCAGGGGTCGTGCCGCTGCCCGGGACGACGATGCTCGCGGTGGGCGGCGACGTGAGCGTCGGTGCGACCACCGTGCTCGACGTCGGCGCCAACGCGTTCGACGGCGGACAGCTCCTGGGCGGCGACGTCGCCATCGGTGGGCAGTCGATCCCCGACTACGAGCTGTCCGGCCTCAACTACGAGCTCAACAACGGCACCCTCACGCAGGGGATGGGCGCCGCAGCGATCGCGCCCTGGTCGACGTGGGGGTCGGAGATCGCCGCCGAATCCGCGGGCTTCGACGCGCTGCCACCCACCGGCACCATCACGATCGGTGCCCTCCTGACGTTCACCGGCGACGGCACGTCCGCGACGCAGGTCTTCGACGTCGGCGCCGCGACGCTGGCCGGCAGCCCCGCGATCGGCTTCGAGAACATCCCCGACGGCGCCGCCGTGATCATCAACGTCGCGGGCGGCCCGGTGACCTGGGCTCCCAACTACTTCGCCGAGGACGGCGTGCGCGCCGACGATCCGGCGTCGCCGCTGTTCGGTGTGCTCGCAGCCCGCACCATGTGGAATTTCGCTGACGCGACGTCGGTGCACATCGCCGGGTCGTCCCAGGTGCTCGGCTCGATCCTGGTGCCGAATGCGAATCCGGATGCCGCGCAGCCGACTCTGCGGGTCACGGCGAGCACGAACGGCCGGCTGTACACCAACGGTACGATCCTCATGGACGGAGTCGGCAATGAGCACCACAACTATCCGTGGGTGAGCGCGCCCTTCGAGTGCATTCCGGTCATCGCCCCTGACGAGCCGGGCTCGATCACCATCTCGAAGGTGCTCTCGCCGGAGGACGCGGCTACCCTTCCCTCGGACACGACGTTCCACGGCCTGGTGACGTGCTCGCTCGAGGACGGCGGCCAGCTCATCGTCGAGTGGGAGGTCGCCCCTGGCGAGACGACGACGGTCGACGGCCTGCCGGTCGGCGCACCCTGCGTGGTCACCGAGACGGTCGGCCTCACCTATCGCGCCCGACTTCTCGCGAGCACGCTGAGTTTCGACCCGACGAGCCTCGCGGCGTGGCAGGCACCGACGTGGACGCTCAACGGCGAGGACGTCGAGGCCCCCGTGGACTTCGTCGTGCCCGCGGCCTCCGAGGAGCCCCAGCTCGCGTTCGCCGTCACCAACGCCCTCGCCATCGGGTCCTTCACGATTCGAAAGATCGTCGACAATCCCGATGAGGTCGCGTTCGCGGACGGGTTCGCCGGCACCTGGCAGTGCGCCGCGACCCAGGGTGGCGCCGACGTCCTCGACTCGGGCAGCTGGCAGCTCACGGCGGGGGAGACCTCCGCTCCGATCGAGGCGCCGGTCGGAGCCTGGTGCACGATCGCCGAGACCGCGCCGACGTCACCGCTCGGCGGAGCCTGGTCCACCCCGGTCATCACTCCGGGGCTGGTGCAGATCTCGGCGGATTCGGCGCAGACGCCGATCGCCGTGACGGTGACCAACACCCTGTCCCGGCTGTTCGGGGCGTTCACCATCGCCAAGTCCGTCACCGGCGCGGGCGCCCCGGACGTGTCGTTCGACGGAACGTGGTCGTGCACGCTCGCCGGCGAGGTCGTCGGCGAAGGCGATTGGGAGCTGACGGCAGGGGGAGTGAGCGAGCCCATCGCCGCCCCGGTGGGTGCGACCTGCACGGTCCACGAGATCGCACCGATCGCCGACGGCGGTACGTGGGCTGACCCCGTGATCTCACCGGCGTCGACCGTCGTCACCGCGGAGTCCGCACTCGCGCCGCTGTCCTTCAGCATCGTGAACGTCTTCACCGTCAGCCCCGTGGACCCCGTCGACCCCGGCGGTGGCGGCGAGGTCTCTCCCGACCTTCCGGCGACGGGGGGAGCCGTCTCGTGGTGGGCGATCGGCGTCGGCGCCGCACTTCTGGTCGGCGGGACGATCGTGGTCGCTCTGACGCTGTTGCGCCGGCGACGTCCCTGAGCCTGGGGAGCACCTGAGTCGGTTTGCCGAGGCATCCGATATCACCTATGCTTGATCTTTGGTGCGTTGCGCCTTCATCGGCGTGTCCGAGCACCACAATCCCCATCCAACGCAGACCGACCGGTCTGCAGAAGCAGTGATAGCGAGCGTATGGCGAAGAAAGACGGTGTCATCGAGATCGAGGGCGTCGTGTCCGAGGCCCTGCCCAACGCGATGTTCCGCGTTGAGCTGACCAACGGACACAAGGTGCTCGCCACGATCTCGGGAAAGATGCGGCAGAACTACATCCGCATCATCCCCGAGGACCGCGTGGTCGTCGAGCTCAGCCCGTACGACCTCACCCGCGGACGCATCGTCTACCGCTACCGCTGACCGGTCGAGAAGTAACGCCCCAGGCTCCGGCCTGCCCGGCGAAGACAGCGAAGAGAAGAATCATGAAGGTCAACCCCTCCGTCAAGCCCATCTGCGACCACTGCAAGGTCATCCGCCGCCACGGCCGCGTCATGGTGATCTGCAAGTCCAACCCGCGCCACAAGCAGCGCCAGGGCTGATCATGCTTCCGGATGCCTCGGCTCGAGACATCCGATCCCACAACTGAACACGACACAGGCAGAATCAGAACCCGTTCGCGGGGGACACCTCGGGCGGAGGCCCGGGCACCGATCCTGCTCCACACCTCCACTCACTCCTAGGAGAAACCCGCATGGCACGTCTTGCCGGCGTTGACATCCCGCGTGACAAGCGCGTGGTGATCGCCCTCACCTACATCTACGGTGTCGGCCGTACCCGCTCGAACGAGATCCTCAAGGCTACGGAGATCGACGAGAACATCCGCGTCAAGGACCTCAGCGACGACCAGCTCATCGCCCTCCGCGACTACATCGAAGGCAACTTCAAGGTGGAGGGTGACCTGCGCCGCGAGGTCGCCGCCGACATCCGCCGCAAGGTCGAGATCGGTTCCTACGAGGGCCTGCGTCACCGCCGCGGCCTCCCCGTGCGCGGTCAGCGCACCAAGACGAACGCGCGTACCCGCAAGGGCCCCAAGCGCACCGTCGCCGGCAAGAAGAAGGCGCGCTAAGGCGCGGCCCCCAGGATTTAGGGAGAACGCAACATGGCACAGGCCAAGACCGCCGCGCGCAAGCCGCGCCGCAAGGAGAAGAAGAACATCGCGTTGGGCCAGGCCCACATCAAGTCGACGTTCAACAACACGATCGTCTCGATCACGGACCCGTCGGGCGCCGTCATCAGCTGGGCGTCGTCGGGTGGCGTGGGCTTCAAGGGCTCGCGCAAGTCGACCCCCTACGCCGCAGGCATGGCCGCCGAGTCGGCCGCTCGCCAGGCGCAGGAGCACGGCGTCAAGAAGGTCGACGTCTTCGTGAAGGGCCCGGGCTCGGGCCGCGAGACCGCGATCCGCTCGCTGCAGGCCGCCGGCCTCGAGGTCGGCTCGATCCAGGACGTGACGCCGCAGGCCCACAACGGCTGCCGTCCGCCCAAGCGCCGCCGCGTCTGATTTCCCGGAGCCGGGGCACCCTCACGGTGCCCCGGCTACCGCACGCTTCCGGCATCCGCATCTCGAACGGCGGCTGCCCTGAGAAAAATTCAACACCTCACCCACCGCACGTGTCATATAGCGGGCACGTGATCGAAAGGAACACATAGTGCTCATCGCACAGCGTCCCACTCTGACCGAGGAGAAGATCGGGGAGTTCCGCAGCCGCTTCGTCATCGAGCCGCTGGAGCCTGGCTTCGGCTACACGATCGGCAACGCGCTGCGTCGCAGCCTCCTGTCTTCGATCCCCGGCGCAGCCGTGACGTCGATCCGCATCGACGGCGTCCTCCACGAGTTCAGCACCATCCCGGGTGTCAAGGAGGATGTCACCGAGATCATCCTCAACATCAAGCAGCTGGTCGTCTCCAGCGAGCGGGACGAGCCCATCACGGCATACCTGCGCAAGACCGGCTCCGGTGAGGTCACCGCCGCCGACATCTCGGCTCCGGCCGGTGTCGAGGTGCACAACCCCGAACTCGTCATCGCCACGCTCAACGACACCGCCAAGTTCGAGCTCGAGCTCACCATCGAGCGTGGCCGCGGCTACGTCTCGGCGACCCAGAACCGCAACGAGTACGCCGAGGCCGGTCAGATCCCGATCGACTCGATCTACTCGCCGGTGCTCAAGGTCTCGTACCGCGTCGACGCGACGCGTGCGGGCGAGCGCACCGACTTCGACAAGCTCGTGCTGGACGTCGAGTCCAAGTCCTCGATCGCTCCGCGCGACGCGGTCGCTTCGGCCGGTCGCACGCTGACCGAGCTGTTCGGCCTGGCACGCGAGCTCAACGTCGAGGCCGAGGGCATCGAGATCGGCCCCGCGCCGGTCGAGACCGTCCTGTCGAACGAGCTGTCGATGCCGATCGAGGATCTCGATCTCTCGGTCCGCTCGTACAACTGCCTCAAGCGCGAGGGCATCAACACCGTGTCGGAGCTCGTCGCCCTGTCCGAGACGCAGCTCATGAACATCCGCAACTTCGGTCAGAAGTCGGTCGACGAGGTGCGCGACAAGCTCGTCTCGCTCGGCCTGTCGCTGAAGGACTCGGTCCCCGGGTTCGACGGTGCGCACTTCTACGGCGGCTACGACGACGAGACCGTCTGATCCCCCGATCGACTTTCACACTGGAGTAATCAAGAATGCCTAAGCCCACCAAGGGTCCCCGCCTCGGAGGCGGCCCCGCACACGAGCGCCTGCTGCTTGCGAACCTCGCCGCGGCCCTCTTCACGCACAAGTCGATCAAGACGACCGAGACGAAGGCCAAGCGCCTCCGTCCGCTCGCCGAGCGCCTGATCACCTTCGCCAAGCGCGGCGACCTGCATGCCCGTCGCCGGGTGCTGTCGGTCATCGGTGACAAGGAAGTCGTGCACGTCCTGTTCACCGAGATCGCGCCGCTGGTGGCCGACCGCGAGGGCGGCTACACGCGCATCACCAAGGTCGGCAACCGCAAGGGCGACAACGCCCCCATGGCTGTCATCGAGCTCGTCCTCGAGCCCGTGACCCCGAAGGCGAAGTCGGCCAAGAAGGCTGCCGCGAAGGCTGCTCCGGTCGCCGAGGAGACTCCTGTCGAGGATGCCGCCGAGGAGACCCCCGCCGTCGACGAGGCCGCCGAAGCCGGCGCCGAGTCGCCGGAGGAGGGCGCTGCCGCCGAGGCCGCCGCCGAGGAGGCCGTCGAGGCCCCCGCCGAGGAGAAGTCCGAGTAATCGGCGTCCGGGCCCGGCGCCCGGCAGGTCGCTCCGGCGTCCACCATTGCACCGCGAGACCCGCGGGCCTTCGGGCCCGCGGGTCTCGCTGCGTCTGCGGGGACTCGCTGCGTGTGCTGGCGGGGAAGCGGTCGGCCGGTTCCGGGGCGCCCGCCACGCGGGGCACCGCGGCGCATAACTCCTGCACGTTCGTATGCGCGCGGCATCCGGCCCGCGTGATTCCGGCCCACGCGTGCGGCGCACGACGCAAGGTACAGGAGTTATGCGCCGGCCCGACGGTGCGCGATGGCGGCGTCGCCTTCTCCACAAGCGCCGCGCGTGAGCGGTTTACCCACCGTCGAGGGCTCGCGATCGCTTCGTCCTCTGCCGCGATGCGAACGTTCGGCGGTGTCGAACTTCACCACTGACGGCGAGCGAGTGGTCTCTCGCGCTGAGCTGCTCGAGGCCGGATTCACGCCGAAGGGCATCACGCGCGCCGTGCGCTCCGGGACCCTCACCCGGTTGAGAAGGGACCACTACGTCCGCACCGCGAGTCTGGCGGCCGATATCGCGGTCCGCATCGGCGGCCGGCTGACGTGCGTCTCAGCGCTGGCCGCTGCCGGCGTCTTCACGATCGACGATGCGCGGGTTCATGTTCATGTGGGGCGAGAGATGTCTCGCGTGCGCGGCCCTCGACATCGGCGCGATCGCTGGCGCAGAGACGTGCATGGTGCGATCGCTCGCGTGCACTGGGGAGATCTCACCGAACCTGCGACCCGTGAGGCGGTTGGCCTCGAGGACGCAATCCGCACGCTCGTGACATGCCGGCCCCCACGCGAGGTGATCGCGGCTCTGGACAGCGTGCTGTACGTCGGACTGATGTCCGAATCGGAGATGCGCACGCTGTTCCGCGCGCTACCCGCCAAATACGGCGTGCTGCTCCGGCTTGTTGACGGTCGCGCGGAGTCGGGGACCGAGAGCTTCGTTCGCCTCATGCTGCGCCGGCTCGGCATCCCTTTCGAGGTCCAGGTCGAGCTGGGCGGAGTGGGCCGGGTCGACTTCGTCATCGCCGGAAAGCTCATCATCGAGTGCGACAGCAGAGCCACCACGGTGATTGGAGTCAGCGCCGCAGGGACATCCGGCGCGATCAGGAAGCCGCGCGGCGCGGCTTCGCGACGATTCGACTGCTCGCCGAGGACATCATCTTCCACCCCGAGGACGTTGAGGCCCTGCTGGCGGATGTCGCGCGCTCCGACCTGCTGAGGTAGGCGGGCGGCAGGGGGGCCGGGACCCGTCTACGTCGGCGCATAACTCCTGCACCTTGCGGGCCCGCCGGCGCCGGACCGCCGAACGACGCGTCGCGCTGCCCGAGTCGCATGCGAAGTGCAGGAGTTATGCGCCGACCGACCGGGCGGGCGGGAGGAGGGGCGGCTGCCGCCGCGACACCGCGACGCCGCGAGCGGCAGGGGTGCCGGCGAGGCTACTCGGCGACCGGCAGCGGACGGTCGGAGAGCCGGTCGTAGAGGCGGAGCTCGTTCTGGTACTGGCGGCGAGCCCGTTCGCGTTCCACTTCGTCGATCGTTCGGGCGATCGTCTCCGCGAACACCCTCCCGCCGGCGGCGCCCGGGTGGATCGAGTCGCCTGCGAGCAGGTCGGTGCGCGTGCCTATCGCCGTCGACCAGTCGGCGACCACGACGCGCGGATGACTCTTCGCGAACTCCGCGAGGTCGTGATTGACCCCGGGGATCCAATCGCGGGGAGCGAAGGCGTTCACGAGGACCAGGTGCCGATCCGGCCCCGCGATCTGGGCCATGCGCTCCAGCGACCCGGGGTCAACCGGCCCGTTGGTGCCGAGCGCGACCACGACGTAGGGGCGCAGGGCGCCCGAGCCCGCCAGCTGCTCGAGGATCCCCGGGCCCGCCCACGCGGAGCGCGACACCGCCGCATCGACCTGGATCCCCGGAAGCTGCTCGAGCAGGGCCGGTGCGGAAGCGAGCATCACCGAGTCGCCCACCGCTGTGATCTGATCCCCCGTCACCGGCGTGGCGCTCGGCGTGGGCGACGGCTTCATGGTCAGGGGTCCGTTCGGCTGCGCCACCACCGGCGTGGGTTCGGGCGAGGCGGTCGCGAGAGCGGTCGGCGTCGCTGACGGCGCGGGACTCGCGGTCGCTCGCTCGAGCGCCGCCTGGCCCGCCTCGACGACCGTCTCGCCGGTCGATGCGACCGGTGCCGCGGCGATCGCCGCAGACGTGCCTCCGAACACGACCGCGGCCACGATGACGACGGCGCCGAGGCGCAGGTGTCCGCGGGGTCCGCCACGTGCCTGTCCCACCAGGCCGCGCAGGCAGGCGCGGAATCCTCGGCGGCGGATGGGCGTCTCGACGAAGCGGTAGGACAGCTCGGAGGCGATGAGGGTGAGCGCGAGCACGCCGAATCCCATCCACACCGGCACGTCGGCGCCGGGGACTGCCGCCATCGCCAGCACGAGCAGCGGCCAGTGCCACAGATAGATGCCGTACGAGCGGTCGCCGATCCAGCGCAGCGGCTGCACGTCGAGCGCCGGGCCGAACCAGGAGCGCGGCCACACGCCTGCGGCGATCGCGATCGCCGTGCAGATGCTCGCCGTCAGGAGCGTGCCCGGGAAGGTCACCGCACCGTCCGTCGGCGCGATGGCCGCGACGACGGCGACGCCCGCGAGAGCGGCGATGCCGAGGCATCCGGTGACCGTGCGCGTGGCGGGGCGATCGATCCACGAGGCCCGCGCCGCCGGAAGCGCGGAGGTCGGCAGCGCGAGCGTCCAGCCGGGCGGAAGGGTGACGCCCGGCAGTGCGGGAGGGCTCTCGGCCTGCGTCGGCCGCGAGAGGACCGGCACGAGCAGGAACGCCAGCGCCACCCCGAGCAGGATGCCGAACGAGTGCGTGTCGGTGCCGAAGTATGCGCGCGTGAGGTCGCCGCCCCCCGACACCACCGAGCCCATCCAGACCGCGGACGCGGCGGCGAGAGCGAGTGCGGCGGCCGTGCGCGCCGCGCCTCGCGGCAGGAGGAGGAAGAGGGGAAGGACGAGCGGCCAGACGACGTAGAACTGCTCCTCGACCGACAGAGACCAGAAGTTGCGGAAGAGCTCCGGGGTCGCACCGCCGAAGTAGCCGGTGTCCGCGGCGATGGAGAGCCAGTTGTAGCTGAAGGTCCCCGCTCCGACGATCTGGGAGCCGAGCCGCACCAGCACGTCCCCGCCGATCAGCCAGGCCAGCGTCGAGCAGACCGCCACCACGAGGACGAGGGCGGGCACCAGCCTGCGGAGGCGTCGGATCCAGAACGCGCCGAGCCGGATGCGTCCCGTGGTGTCGTGCTCGCGCAGCAGCAGGGAGGTGATGAGGAAGCCGCTGATGACGAAGAAGACGTCCACGCCGACGAAGCCTCCCGGCAGGAGCGCGGGCGGGAAGAGGTGGTACACGAGCACCAGCGCCACCGCGATCGCACGCAGCCCATCCAGCCCGGCGTACCGGGAGGGGAGGGAGCGCGCAGTCGACGTCATGAGTTCCGTATGTGGGGGAGCAGCCATTCTACGATGCGCCCGCCGATACGCCCGAGGTCACACCGGCAGGTCTTGCACGTGCCCAGCGTCCTGGGCCGACGGGGTCGCGGGGCACGGCGGAACTAGGCTGGAGCGGTGCGCATCCGCCTCGACATCGCCTACGACGGGACGCACTTCCGCGGCTGGGCGCGTCAGCCGGGACTGCGCACCGTGCAGGAGACGCTGGAGGGCGCCGTCGCGCGCGTGCTCGGCGGTGAGCCGCGCCTCGTCGTGGCCGGCCGCACCGATGCCGGAGTCCATGCGACCGGGCAGGTCGCTCACGTCGATCTCGACGACGCGCAGCGCGATCGCGTCCTGGCGGGCCGCTCGCGGGCGACGGCGGGCGAGTCGTCGGACCCCGTCGCGGCCCTCGCCGCTCGGCTGACCGGCGTGGTGGGCGCCTACTCCGACGTCGTCGTCACCCGATCCGTCGCGGCACCGCCCGGGTTCGACGCGCGCTTCTCGGCCGTGTGGCGTCGCTACGCCTACCGCATCGCCGACAGGGTCGCGGGCTACGACCCGCTCGAGCGCCACCGCACGACGTCCGTGCGCGCACGACTGGATGCCGGGACCATGGATGCCGCGGCCCGCTCGCTCATCGGACTCCACGACTTCGCCGCCTACTGCAAGCCGCGCGAGGAGGCGACGACGATCCGCACCCTCCTGGAATTCGACTGGCACCGCGACCCAGGTGGCGTCCTGATGGCGAACATCAAGGCGGACGCGTTCTGCCACAGCATGGTGCGCGCCCTCGTCGGCGCGTGCGTCGCGGTCGGGGAGGGCCGCCTGGACATCGAGGACATCGTCGAGATCCGGGATGCGCGTGAGCGAGTGCCCGAGGTCAAGGTCCTCGCCGCCCGCGGGCTGACACTGACCGAGGTCGGCTACCCGGTCGACGAACTGCTGGATCAGCGCGCGGAGCAGACGCGGGCCCGTCGCGCCCTGCCGTGACCGGCCGGGATGCGGCATCCGCTCGGAGCCGGTAGATCCCGGCCGCCGAGCTCAGAGTCGCTCTGTGCGGTTGAGCAGGCCCTCGACGAGGGCGGCGCTCACCCGCTCCCACCGGTCGCCGCCCTTCTGCGCCGCGACGCCCGCCGCCTCGCGCGCCGTGTAGACGAGAGCATCGAGGTCATAGCCCAGGATGGATGCCGGAGCCCATCCTGCGCTCGCCGTGGGCCGGATGGGGAGCCGCCCGTCGACATCGAGCTGCGGGACGCGCTCGAGCACGTCGCGGAGGCAGTCGCGCACGATCGCGTCCGTGCGGGGCACGAGGAGGACCGTCGCGCCGGGGGCAGGGCTTCCGACGTCGGTCTCAGCGGGGAAGGCGAGGCGGGCAGCCTCCTCGAGGCTCGCCGAGAGCGCCCCGAAGGTCGCCGATCCCGCCGTCTGGCGGATGTCGGCCGCGTCGTCCAGCTGCAGATAGACCACCGACCACGCCTCGGACGTGCGCTGCGCGCGCAGGAGGCGATCGATCGCCGTGTTCTCGAAGCGCTGCCAGTCGGAGGTCGCAGCGGGAGCGCGCGTGAAGGGGGTGTCGCGCGTCGCGACGCCCATGATGGCCACCAGAGCGCACCCGACGTAGACGACCATTCCGATGGACGAGACGGTGCGCAGCAGCACGAAGTCGTCGCCGCCGGAGGGCGGAAAGACGAACCCTGCGATGAGGGTGCCGAGTGCCAAGACGAAGAACGCCGCCGACACGATCGCCAGCGGCAGCACGACCTTGTCCTGCCGCCGCGCGGGCACCCGCACCCAGTCGAGGAAGAACAGCCCCGCGAAGACGGATGACGCGAAGAATGCCGTCCGATAGGCGACAGTGAACGCGGCGAGGTCGCCGACCGCCATGAGCACTGCTGCGGACGTGACGGCGAGCACGGGTCCTGCCCAGAGGTGTGCGCGCAGTCCCCAGAGGGCGCGGAAACCCGACCACAGCAGCGCGGGAGTACCCAGCAGCAGCCCGAGCGACGCCCGGCGCAGCACCTCGGCGTCGTTGAGGCCGCCCGCCACGACGCCGAACGTCGCCACCATCGCCAGCGCGAACGCGAACGACCAGTACAGCGTCGCCGCGCTCGGCTTGCTCAGAAACCCGACGCCGATCGTGAGCATCGTCGCGAGCGTCGTGATCGCGGCCTGTGCGATGCCGAGGTTCACTCCGGCGAGGCCGGCGAGGTCGTTCATGCGCGGGTCTCCATCCCGGTGGTGGCGACGGCGTGCTGGCTGCGGGGCAGTCGCACCGACACGGTCGTGCCCACGCCGGGTTCGCTGTCGATGGACAGCGTGCCGCCGTGCGCGGTGATGATCTCGCGGGTGATGCCGAGCCCGAGTCCGGTGCCGCTGGCCGTCTCCTTGGCCTTCGCGGTACGGAAGTAGGGCGTGAGGATGTTGGGCAGATCGCTCGCGGCGATGCCGATCCCGGTGTCGGAGACCACGAGCGAGACGGTCGCGCCGTCGAGTTCGCCGACGATGCGCACGCGACCCTCGCGCGCGGTGTACTTGATCGCGTTGCTCACGAGGTTGTCGACGACCTGGCGCACACGGAATCCGTCGGCGGTGACGGGGAGTCGCTCGTCCAGGTCCAGCGCGATGTCGACCTCGTGCGCGTTCGCCGTCGCGCGGAACGATTCGACCGAGTCCGCCACGATCTGGCGCAGGTCGAGGTCGTCGTACGCCTCGCGTGCCGAGAATGCCGTGCGCGATGTCTGGAGCATCGTGTTGGTCATCTCCAGCATCCGCTCGCTCGCCCCTACGATCGCCTCGAGGCGCTGCCGCATCTTCGGCGTGAGATTCTCGGTCTCGAGTGCGAGCTCTGCGTTGCCGATCATGACGGTGAGCGGATGCTTCAGCTCGTGCGAGGCCATCGCGGACAGACGTTCGCGCTCCCGCTGGGCGTGCGTGATGGCGGTGACGTCGTGGACGACCAGCAGGATGCTGGCGTCCTCGCGATCGGATGCCGCGAGAGGCTTCGCGGTGACCGACAGCACTCGCCATTCCCCGGCGGGAGTGAACAGCCACACGCGCGCGTCGGCGAACAGCTCGCCCCGTGCGGCGCGCGCGAAAGGCCGCCCGGACGGGGGGACCGGCATGCCGCGCAGCTCGGTGTATTCGACCGAGCGGGCGGGGAGGCTCGGGTCGAGCGGGTCGAGCCCGTAGAGACGGGCGTAGGCGTCGTTCACGGCCAGCACGTCGCCCGACGGCGACAGGCGCGCGACGCCCGTATCGACGCCGTTGAGGATCTCGCTCGTGCGCCGCTCCTGAGCCGACGTGCGGCCGAGCGCCACCGTCAGGCGTCCGGCCTGGCGGCCGAGAAGCCGACGCAGTGCATGGGTCTGCCGCATCGCGAGGTGCGCCGTGATACCCAGGAAGGTCAGGGAGAGCAGGACGGTGAAGACGCGCAGCGCCGACTCGCTCGAGGGCTCCGTCGCCGAGTGGAGCAGCAGGATCGCCCCGATGAGCGCGAGCATGGCGCCGAGGTAGACGACGCGGAAGTGCAGCGCGACCCACATGACCGGGAACACCCAGAGGAACCCGAACCGCAGCTGCGTGTTGCTGGCGGCCAGCAGGCCGATCGCAAGAGCGTCGAGGAAGGGCACGACCAGCACGGCGTTCCGCGGCAGGCGGGCCCACGGGATCGCGAGCGTCGCGAGGGTGAGCACGATGAGGGTCAGCATCCCGACCGCGAATGTCCATCGTGCGAACAGCTCGGGCTGCAGGGCGAGCACGAGCACGCCCATCATGACCAGACTCGCGGCGAGCACGAGCTGCGTCAGCCAGATCGAGCGCGTGCGCGTCCCCGGCGCGGCGAACGCCGAGGCCGACCGCTCATCGGGAGCCATACCAGGGATTTTAGAGGTCATGACGGCTGGAATCCGGGACCTTGGCGCGCGCCGTCGTTGCGGAACTCTTGTGGAAACGTTGAGGCAAGCAGAGGGGAGCGCGCCGATCCCGTTGCGGTGCGTCGCTCAAGCTGGACGAGGGCGCCGCACTGGCGCCGCTCACTGACCGCATCGATCGAAAGGGACGACAGTGACCGACCTGGCTGCCGCCCCGACGCATCGTTCGACCATCGGCTGTGTCATCCCGGCCTTCAACGAGCAGGCCTCGATCGCCGAGGTCATCGAGTCGCTGCTGTCGCAGACGCGCGTGCCCGACGTGATCCATGTCGTGGTGCGCAACACGTCTGACGCCACCGTCGAGATCGCCTCGAAGTACGCCGGCCCGCACGAGTTCGTCACCGAGCTGGGGGCGCAGTTCACCGAGGTGTTCGTCCACGACATCGGCAAGAACTCCGGCAGGAAGGTCGACGCCCTCAACTACGGCTACACGATGGTAGAAGCGTGCGATTACCTCCTGGGCGTCGACGGCGACGCCGTCGCCGGCGCGAAGGCGGTCGAGCGTCTCGAGTTCGAGGCCGTCTCGGACACACGTATCGGCGGCATCTCGGCCATCTATTCGATCGATGACCGCTCGATCATGGGCGGTCGGTTCTCGATCTTCTCGACGCAGGCCCTGCGTGAGGTCATGGAGCGCAACCACCGGTCCACTCCGTGGGCCAAGGACGCCCAGGTCGACGACTCGCTGCTGTCGCTGCAGATCGGCACCGGCTCTCTCACCACGATGGGCCCGGGCGCCCGGTCCGTGCGGTTCACCTTTCTCACCGTGCTCGCCGGTTCGCTCACGATCGGCGCGTTCGTCTTGTCGCGGCGGTGGCTCTTCACGCGCCTCGGCCGCCGGCACTCCCGGTCCTGAGGCGAACCCGACGCGTTCGCCATGCGGGTGCCTCGCCGTCACGGCGGGGCATCTCGTCACAACGCTGGCGTTCAGGCCAGCTCCGATGTGAGGCGGTACCCGACGCCGCGCACGGTCTCGATGTAGCGCGGGCTCGTCGGGTTGTCTCCGAGCTTTCGCCGGAGGTTGGTCATGTGCGCCTCGACCGCGCGCTTGTCCGCGTCGCCCACGAAGTAGCTCGTCACGTAGGACTCGCCGCGGAGCACCAGCGTGAGGTCGGCCTTGCTGCGCACGCGCCGCTTGGACTCGAGGAGCGTCGCGAGGAGGTCGAACTCGGTGCGCGTGAGATCGAGGTCCTCTCCGTCGATCGTCACCAACCGATTCTCGGCGTGCAGGAGCAGGTCGCGATGAGCCATCCAGCCGTCCGCTGCGGACGCGTCGTCGGCGTGGACCGCCGCGGATGCCGCCGGCAGCGCAGCCGCGGTGGCGTCGGTCGAGGCAGCGGGCGCCGAGGTCGTGGGCCGAGCAGCGGGGAACGACGATTCCGTGAGTGCCTGGGGCGGTGCGGAGGTCACGCTCACGGGGACCGTGGTGTCGCCGCGCGTGCGACGCAGCAGCGCTTCGACGCGCGCCCTGAGCTCGCGCGGGCGGAACGGCTTGAGCAGGTAGTCGTCGGCGCCGGCCCCCAGGCCCGCCACCACGTCGGCCTCGTCGTTGAGTCCGGTGAGCATGATGATGTACGTGTCCGACTGTGCCGCGCGGATGCGGCGAGCCGCCTCGAACCCGTCGATGCCGGGCATGTTGACGTCGACCGTCGCGAGGAGCGGCTGGTACGTCAGGACGGCACGGACCCCATCGATGCCGTTTCCCACGGAGATGGTGGAGAACCCGGCGGACTCGAGCACTTCGGTGAGGATGTGGCGGATCTCCGCGTCGTCCTCGATGATGACTGCGGTCTTCAGCTCGTCTACTGGGGTACTCATGGTCCGGCGTCTCTCGTTCAGCGTGTTCACCTGCGACGGGCGTCGACCCCAGTGCGACGCTCCGCGCGCGACGGCGAGGTGTTCCGATGGTACCGCGCACCCCTGTCCGGATGTCGGGTGCCCCGCGAGGATTCGCTCAGTACTGGCTCAGCCGCGACCGTGACTCTGTGAGTGCGCGGAGGATCCACGTGATGGCCAACCGCTGGTCACGTTGCAGGCCTAGGCTGTGCTCGTCATGAAGGTCATCTCGTACAACCTGCGCAAACACCGCGCGGCGGGCGAGCTCGCCCACCTGGTCGCGGGCCACGCCGCCGACGTGCTGTGTCTTCAGGAAGCCGACACGAGTGACCTGCCCGAGGAGATCGAGGGACTGCGGCTCGCGGACGCCACGCAGCGCAACCGCCTCGGGCTCGCCGTGTACTACCGCGAGAACACCTATCGTGCCGTGGACGTCCGCGCGCTCGCGCTGAAGAAGTCACTGCACGACCGCGTGCTCAAGCCCGCGGAGGAGCGCCTGCTCGGCGTGCGCCTGCACGATATCGACGAGGGACGTGAGCTGATCGTGGCGTCCTTCCACGCTGCTCCGCTCACCGCGCTCAACTCGCTGCGCCGTCACCAGATCCGCACCGCCCTCGACGAGCTCCAGAGCCTGGGGGAGGGGATCCCGGCGCTGATGGTCGGCGACTACAACTATCCGGTGTTCAAGGAGCATCTCGGGCAGAAGGTGCGCGAGCAGGGCTACGAGCTGAACCTCAGCGACTCGCGCACCTACACCCGCTACCGCTTCTTCCGGGGGCACTACGACTTCGCGACCTCCATCGGCTTCGAGATCGACCGGGTGCGCACGCTGCCCCAGGGCCTCAGCGATCACCTGCCGATCCTCGTCACCGCCCGACCGGTCGCGGGGAGCCGCACGGTCGAGGAGCCTCGCGCCGAGGCATCCTGATCCGATCCGGAGGGTGGCCTCAGGGCCTGCCCATGCCCAGGTAGGTCCAGCCGGCGGCGCGCCAGGCCGCGGCATCCCATCCGTTGCGTCCGTCGACGACCACTCGGCCCGCAGTCAGCGACGAGGTGTGTTCCGGGGTGAGCTCGCGGCGATACAGGTCCCACTCGGTCACCAGCACGACGCAGTCCGCGTCGCGCAGCGCCTCGTCCCGATCGTCGACGTACGTCAGCTGCGGATACTGCCGCCGGGCGTTGGCGAGCGCTGCCGGGTCGGTGACGGTGACGTGGGCGCCGAGTCCGCGCAGGCGCACGGCGACGTCGAGCGCGGGGGAGTCGCGGATGTCGTCGCTGAAGGGCTTGAACGCGGCTCCGAGCAGCGTCACCCGCTTGTCGAACGCCGAGCCGCCCAGACCCTGGACCACGAGTTCGACCGCGCGCTCGCGTCGGCGGAGGTTGATCGCGTCGATCTCTCGCAGGAATCCGATCGACTCGCCTCGCCCGAGTTCCTCGGCGCGCGCGGCGAACGCGCGGATGTCCTTCGGCAGGCAGCCGCCGCCGAAGCCGATCCCCGCGCCGAGGAAGCGACGACCGATGCGCTCGTCGTAGCCGATCGCATCGGCGAGCTGGGTGACGTCCGCGCCGGTGACCTCCGCGATCTCCGCCATCGCATTGATGAAGGAGATCTTCGTGGCGAGGAACGCGTTCGCGGCGACCTTGACGAGTTCGGCGGTGGGCCACTCCATGACGATGAACGGTGTTCCCGCCTCTACCGCGAGGCTGTACACCTCGCGCAGCGCGTCGACGCCCGCGCCGTCCGGTCCCACGCCCACGACGAGGCGATCGGGCTCAAGGGTGTCCTTCACCGCCCAGCCCTCGCGCAGGAACTCGGGGTTCCACACCAGGCTTGCGCCGGCTCGCGCGACGACCGCCGCGAGCCGTGCCGCCGTGCCGACGGGAACCGTCGACTTGCCGGCGACGATGTCACCGGGGCTCAGGTGGGGGACGAGGGCATCGACGGCGGCGTCGACGAAGGTCAGATCGGCCGCATGGCCGCCGCTCTGCTGAGGTGTGCCGACGGCGAGGAAGTGCACCGCGGCTCCGGATGCCTCCGCCATGTCGGTTGTGAAGCGCAGTCTTCCCGACGCGAGCCCCGCCGTCAGGAGGTCGTCGAGATGCGGCTCGAAGAACGGCGCCTCGCCTCGGGAGAGGCTCTCGATGCGAGTGGCGTCGACGTCGATGCCGACGACGTCGTGCCCGATCGAGGCCATGGCGGCCGCATGGACCGCTCCGAGGTATCCGCAGCCGATAACCGACAGGCGCACGAGCGCTCCAGACCGCGGCACCCTGCCGCACGGCCACATCCTACCGGCGGCGCTCAGGTGCCGAGATCGACTCCGGCGGGGCGGATGCTCGGATCGCCGTCGTTCCACTTCTCGATCCCCTGCACCACCCAGAAGGCGAAGAACAGCGTCAGCGCCGCGGCCTCGGCCAGGAGCACGACCGGAACACCGGTCGCGTCGGAGTCGGGCAGCAGCGCCACGTAGACGACGAGCACCGCGACCAGCCCGAGGGCGATCGCGACATAGAGCGCGCGGAAGACCATCGGAGGAGGATCCCCGCGACGAGGGAACGCGTTGATGACCGCTACCGACGCGAACAAGCCGAAGAAGGCGATCGTGGCGACGAAGTGTCCCTGGGCGAGGAACGCGTCGCGCGCGAACAGCCACAGCGCACCGACGACGACGAGCACGGCTGTACTGCTCACGAGGCTGAATCCGACGGTCTCGAGCGACACCTGCCGGAGCGCGGCGAGCAGGACGCCGACCAGGATCGTGAGCAAGCCGACCACGAGGTACGTCGCGACGCCGTTCGCGGCATCCGCTGCGAACTCCGGCGGGAAGCACCGATGCACGCACGGCACGACGACGCCGGGAACGCTGCCCGGGGCGAGCGTGGTGGGCACGAGAGCGATGAGAGGGGCGAAGAGCGCGGCCGCATCGAGCAGGGCCCGCTCGGCGCCGCGGCCCGACAGCGCGACCAGGGCGAGCGCGGCGGCGATGAGGGCCCCGACGAACGCGTTGCGCGCGGGCGTGTAGAAGTAGTCGCTCACCGAGGCGAGCCAGCCGACGGATGCCGCGGCCAGCCCGACGGAGACGTAGATGACCACGACCGTACCGGCGACGGCCAGACGCAGATAGCGGTAGGTGCGCTGGACCGAGGTCGACGGCACGGCGGGCGGCATGTCGACGAGGATAGCGAGGAGCCCGGACGGGAGCGCGTCTCTCACCGGTTTGGTCAGTGCTTTCGGATGCCGTAGACTTGACGTTTGGTGTGCGGCTCAGCTGACCCGGCACCACGAACGTGAGCCCTCCACTGGCGTGTTCGGTCCTCCTCGAGAGACAGAACCACCCCGGAGCGGGATTCACGAACCTCTCCGTTCGAATCAAGAAAGCAGCACTATTGTGACGCGCACTTACACCCCCAAGGCTGGCGAGACCCAGCGCGACTGGCTGGTCATCGACGCAACCGACGTCGTCCTCGGCCGCCTCGCCTCGCACGCCGCCGCCCTGCTTCGCGGCAAGCACAAGCCGACCTTCGCGAACCACATCGACACCGGTGACTTCGTCATCATCGTCAACGCCGAGAAGGTGGCCCTCACGGGTCAGAAGCTCCAGAAGAAGAAGGCGTACCGCCACTCGGGCTACCCCGGCGGCCTGACGTCGATCACGTACGACGAGCTCCTCACCAAGAACCCTGAGCGCGCCGTCGAGAAGGCCATCCGCGGAATGCTCCCCAAGAACAGCCTCGGTGCGGCGCAGCTGCGCAAGCTGAAGGTCTACCGCGGTGCAGAGCACCCCCACGGTGCCCAGCTTCCCAAGACGTACACCCTCGACCAGGTCGCCCAGTAAGCGCCGTACAGACTAAGGACATACTCGTGGCGAACATCGAAGAATCCACCAACTACTCGACCGAGACCCCGGCCGACGAGACCGTCGTCGTGGCCGAGCGCCCCGTGCTCTCGGTCTCGGGCGGCGCGGTCGGCCGCCGCAAGCAGGCAATCGCCCGCGTGCGTGTGATCCCCGGCTCGGGCACCATCACCGTCAACGGCCGCGCGTTCGAGGACTACTTCCCGAACAAGCTCCACCAGCAGCTCATCACCGACCCGTTCACGGTTCTCGGCCTGACCGGCGCGTACGACGTCATCGTGCGCATCCAGGGCGGCGGCCCCTCGGGCCAGGCCGGCGCGCTGCGCCTCGGCATCGCCCGTGCGCTCAACGAGATCGACGCCGAGAACAACCGCCCGGCCCTCAAGAAGGCCGGCTTCCTCTCGCGCGACGCCCGCGTCATCGAGCGCAAGAAGGCCGGTCTCAAGAAGGCCCGCAAGGCGCCGCAGTACTCGAAGCGCTGATCGGCTCTCGTTCCGTATGCCGCTCTTTGGCACGGACGGGGTGAGGGGGCTGGCCAACGGCCCCCTCACCGCCGATCTCGCATTGTCCCTGGCTCAGGCGACGGCCGTCGTCCTGGGCCAGGGTCGTTCTGCCGAGGCGCGGCGCGCCGCCGGCAAGCGGCTGACCGCTGTCGTCGCGCGCGACCCGCGCATCTCGGGTGAGTTCCTCTCCGCCGCGGTCGAAGCCGGCCTCGCCTCGTCGGGCGTCGATGTGCTCGACGCCGGCGTGCTGCCGACTCCCGCGACCGCGTTCCTCATCGCGGACATGGACGCCGACTTCGGTGTCATGGTCTCGGCCTCGCACAATCCGGCGCCCGACAACGGCATCAAGATCTTCGCGCGCGGCGGGGTGAAGCTCCCCGATGTCGTCGAGCAGCGCATCGAGCACGCGATGGCCGGCCCCAAGCTGCAGCCCACCGGTGCGGCTGTCGGACGCATCCGCCGGTTCGCCGACGCGGAGGACCGCTACGTCGTCCACCTGCTGGGCTCGCTGCCGCACCGTCTCGACGGCATCCACGTCGTCCTCGACTGCGCGAACGGCGCGGCGTCCGGAGTCTCCCCCGAGACGTTCCGCGATGCCGGCGCCCGCGTCACCGTCATCGGGGCAGACCCCGACGGCATCAACATCAACGACGGCGTCGGCTCGACGCATCTCGACAAGCTCGCAGAAGCAGTCCTCGCCCACGGAGCCGACGTGGGGATCGCGCACGACGGGGACGCCGACCGCTGCCTCGCCGTCGACGCCGACGGCGCGATCGTCGACGGCGACCAGATCATGGCCATCCTCGCGGTGGCGATGAAGGACCGCGGGCACCTCGCGGGCGACACCCTCGTCGCCACTGTCATGAGCAACCTCGGGCTCCACCGGGCGATGGCCGAACACGGCATCCGCGTCGAGCAGACCTCTGTCGGCGACCGCTACGTGCTCGAGCGCATGAACGAGGGCGGGTTCTCGCTGGGCGGCGAGCAGTCCGGCCACGTCATCATGAGCGAGTTCGCCACCACCGGCGACGGACTCCTCACGGGGCTGCACATCGTCGGTGAGATGGCTCGACAGGGCAAGTCCCTCGCGGAGCTCGCATCGATCATGACCGTGTACCCCCAGGTCCTCGTCAACGTGAAGGGCGTCGACCGCTCGCGCGCGAACTCCGACGAGGGCGTGTCGGATGCCGTCGCCGCCGCGGTCGCCGAGCTCGGCGACTCCGGCCGCGTGCTGCTGCGCCCGTCCGGCACCGAGTCGCTCGTGCGGGTCATGGTCGAGGCCGCGTCCGCCGAGGACGCCCGTCGTCACGCCGACGCTCTCGCCGAGGTCGTGCGCGAGCGCCTGGCGCTGTGAGTCGCTGAGTCGCTGAGTCGCTGAGTCGCGCCGACCTCGCGCGTGCCACCGGCGTGTCTTGGCGACTCGCTGGGGCACGGGGTGCGGGGCAGGGTCAGGCCGGCGGCGCGCTCCACGACAGCGACTCGATGTAGCGCAGGAGCACGCCCTCGCGGAGAGCCCATGGCGACACCTCGAGCTCGTCGACGTCGAGCGCCCGCATAGCCTCGTGCAGCACGACAGCGCCCGCGACGATCTGGAACGTGCGGTCCGGCGTGATCCCGGGCAGCTCCTGGCGCGCGCTCGCCGGGATCTTCGCGAGGCGCGGGATCCATGAGCCGAGCGAGGCGCGGGGGAGCAGCATCCGCTCGATTCCCGACCATCCCGGCACCGGGTATCCGACCAGCTTGGCCAGCGAGCGGATCGCCTTCGACGAGCCGACCACGTGGTCGGGGCGTGCCAGCGCGCGGAACTCGGCCGCGACGGGAGCCAGCGTCGCACGGGCGTGGGCACGCAGCCGCTCGACCGCGTCCTCGCCGGGCGGGTCGTCGGGCAGGAACTGCACGGTCATGCGTCCCGCCCCGAGGGGGACGGATGCCGCAGCCTCGGGCAGTTCGTCCGCTCCGGCCGCGATCTCGAGCGAGCCGCCGCCGATGTCGAACAGCAGCACCTGCCCCGCAGCCCAGCCGAACCAGCGGCGGACGGCGAGAAAGGTGTACCGCGCCTCGGTCTCGCCGCCGAGCACCTGGAGCGGCTGGCCGAGCGCGTTCTCGATGAGCGCGATGACCTCCGGGCCGTTCGCCGCCTCGCGCACGGCGGACGTCGCGGTGGCGAGCAGTTCGTCGACGTTCTCGGATGCCGCCACGCGGCGCGCCTCGGTCACGGCGTCCACGAGCGCCGTCACTCCTTCGGCGGTGATCTCGCCGTCGGGACCGAGGTAGCGCATCAGCCTGAGCACCGTGCGCTGACTGGTCGCGGCGAGCGGGCGACCGCCCGGCCGGACGTCGGCCACGAGCAGGTGGACGGTGTTGGAACCGATGTCGAGAACTCCGAGGCGCACGGCACGACAGTAGCGGCAGCGGGACGGGCGTGCGGTCACTGTGACGTCGCATGAGGCTCGGATGAGAAGTCGCGGCGGGCACTTCCGCCCGTTCCGGGGCGCGTCTAGCCTCGGCGCCAGGATGCCGATCCGGCATCCGTCCCGCGCGCGGACGCCCCGGTGGCGAGTTCGTGCGCACGGCGCTCGAAGAGGAGCGCCCTCGTGAAGGAGAGAACATGAATCGATCCCGCATGACACGCAGAGCCGGGCTGGCGCTCGCCGCAGCCACGGCGACGGTCCTGGCCGTGGCCATCGCCCCGGCCGCCGCCACAGCAGCACCCGCCGCCAAGTGCGACAACCGCAACAACAACACCGTCTCGAAGCTCCTCGAGTGCGTCACGGCGGAGGGCGCCTTCGAGCACCTCGAGGCGTTCCAGGAGATCGCGACCGCGAACGGCGGCAACCGGGCCGCGGACACCCCCGGATACGAGGCGAGCGTCGACTACGTCGTCGAGACGATGGAGGCTGCGGGCTGGGAGGTGTCGATCGACGAGTTCGACTACGCCTATCAGCCGCCGGCAGAGCTGCAGCAGCTGACGCCGCAGAACGTCGCCCTGGCGGCCGGCAACTTCTCCGAGGGATCGGGGTCGGGAACGGTGACCGGTCAGGTCATCCCGGTCGACCTCGTGCTCGCCATGCCGCGTGATCCGGTCACCAGCGGGTGCGAGGCCGCGGACTTCGCCGGGCTCGACTTCTCGGGCACGGCCGACATCGCGCTCATCCAGCGCGGAACGTGCGAGTTCGGTGTGAAGGCGCGCAACGCGCAGAACGCCGGCGCCGAGGCGGTCATCATCATGAACCAGGGGAACACCCCCGAACGCTCCGGCATGATCACGAACGTCACGCTCATCGGGGCCAACCCCGATCCGCTCGACATCCCCGTGATCGCCACCGACTTCGCCTCCGGCGCTGCGCTCGCCGTTCCGGGTTCCACCGCACGCGTGGTGAAGCCGGAGTCCGAGAACCACCCGCAGAAGAACGTGATCGCCGAACTGCCCGGTGTCAACGACGACAACGTCGTCATGGCCGGCGCGCACCTCGACTCGGTGCCCGAAGGCCCCGGCATCAATGACAACGGCTCGGGGTCGGCGGCGCTGCTCGAGGTCGCCGAGAGCATCAGCAAGCTCAAGCCGCAGAACACCGTGCGCTTCGCGTGGTGGGGTGCGGAGGAGGAAGGCCTCATCGGCTCCACCGAGTACGTCGCCGGGCTCAGCCAGGCCGAGAAGGACCGCATCGCGCTCTACCTGAACTTCGACATGGTCGCCTCGCCGAACTACATCTACATGGTGTACGACGGCGACGAGTCCACGTTCGAGGCGCCGGTGGTGGTGCCCGAAGGCTCGATCCAGATCGAGGACCTCTTCGAGCGCTACTTCACGAGCATCGACACGCCCTACGACGACGCCGAGTTCAGCGGGCGCAGCGACTACGAGGCCTTCATCCTCAACGGCATTCCCGCGGGTGGTCTGTTCACGGGTGCTGAGGACGTGAAGACGGCCGAGCAGGCCGAGATCTGGGGCGGGACGGCCGATGAGTGGCTCGACCCGTGCTACCACCAGGAGTGCGACGACATCGAGAACGTCAGCCTGGAGGCACTCGGTGTGAACACCGACGCGATCGCGCTCTCGGTCCTCGTGTACTCGTACTCGACCGAGCTCGTCAACGGCGTGCGCGGCAAGTCGATCCCCGGCGGACTGCGTCTGCCTGACCCGGCGGGCGCGGAAGGCACCTGGGCCGACTGAGGCGGCGTCCCGTCCCGAAACGCGGGCCCGCCTCCTCGGAGGCGGGCCCGCGTTCACTCCCGGAGGGTCAGGCGATGCCGCCCCCATCGACCACGAGCGCGGCGCCGGTGACATACGACGCCTCGTCGCTCGCGAGCCACACCACCGCAGCCGCGATCTCGTGCGGCTGTCCCATGCGGCCCAGCGGACGATCGGCCGCCTCGGCCAGGAACCCCGACTCGCCCTGCCCGAGCTGACGCGCTTCGTCGCGCAGCATCCCGGTGTCCACGTCACCGGGATTCACCGAGTTCACGCGGATGCCCTGCGGTCCGTGATCGATCGCGAGGGCGCGGGTCATGTTGACGACCGCGCCCTTGGACGCGCAGTACGAGATCGCCTGACCGCCGCCCTTCAGGCCCCAGCCCGAGCCTGTGTTCACGATCGAGCCGCCCCCGGCGGCCGCCATGAGGGGCACGACGTGCTTGCACATCAGGAAGACCGCGCGCACGTTGACCCCGAAGACGCGGTCCCATTCCTCGACGGTCGTCTCGACGGCAGTCGTGCGGCGGATGATGCCCGCATTGTTGAAGACGACGTCGATCCCGCCGAACTCCGCCGCCGTCGAGGCGACGACGTGCTCGATGTCGACCTCGCTCGACACGTCGGCGGCCAGCGCGATCGCGGTGCCTCCGGCCGCTCGGATCTCGGAGGCGACCGCTTCGGCCGCCTCGGCGTTCAGGTCGACGACGGCGACGGCGGCGCCCTCGGCGGCGAGGGCGAGCGACGCGGCGCGGCCGATGCCTCCCGCGCCGCCGGTGACGATGGCCTTCTTTCCTTCAAGACGCATGGGGTTCCTCCGTGAGTTCGGGTGCGTGGACAGGATAGAAACTGGATGCTGCGGGCCCGGTGATCACGCGGACGAAGCCGTCGATCGCGGCATCCGCGACGGCATCTCCGGTGTCCACCAGCAGGGGGCGCCCCTGCAGTTCGATCAGCTTGGACTCGGGGGCGACGACGACCAGCGGATCGGGCCCGAGCCCGCGCAGGACGCGGGGCGAAAGCTGCTGGTTGCCGCGGCCGAGCAGGAAGCCCTGGCCGCCGATGACCGAGACGACGGCCTTCGCGGGTCCGCGGCCGATCTCGTCGAGGAGTTCGCGCTCCGAGGCGCCGCGGCGCACGATGCGCCCGTCGAGCACGACGTCCACGCCGAGCGGCGTCTTGTCGATCCCGATCGCTCGGGCGACCTCGGACATGGTCCCCCCGGGGCCGAGCAGGTAGCGCACACCGGGGCGGAGAGCGGATGCTGCGGCCCGCGCCGCCGCGACCACCGCCGCGTGCTCGGTGGCCGGCGTGGCGGACTTGCGCGCCTGCGTGCGCCCGGCTCGGTAGGGGACTCTCATCGTGGCGTAGAGGACAGGTTCGACGCGCGCGCGCCGCAGCGCGGCCTCGTCGACATCGAGCACCTCGCGCTCCTGCAGGGGCAGCCCGCCGTCGACCCAGGCCGCCGCCACAGCTCCCGCCGCGCGCGGGCTCACCGCGAAGACCGGCGAGTACATCTTGACGCCCGCGGGGATGCCGAGCGCCGCGAGCTCGGAGGCTCCGTCGAGCCCGGCGGCGACATCCCGTGCCGTCCCGTCGCCGCCCGCGAACAGGACGAGCGTGGCTCCGGCCTCGACGAGAGCCCGTACGGCCGCCGTCGTGTCGGCAGGGGTCGAGGGCGGGGCGTCGGGGCCTGCGGCGGCAGACGATGCCGGGCTGTAGACGACCGTGGGGTCCAGTCCTGCCGCGCCCGCGGCATCCGCCCCCATCGCACCGGCCGCCGTGAGCACCGCCGTGCCGGGCGGCACGGCCTCGAGCGCGAGCGCCGCCCGTGCGGAGGCGCGAGCCGCACCCCCGCGCTCCTGCGCGAGGGCCTGCACATCGGCACCGTCCGATCCGGCCAGGCCGGCCGGGCCGCCGATTCCGGCGATGGGGTTGACGACGAGACCGAGCATGCGCCTACGCGACAGCGTCGATCGGGACCTCGCCGAAATGCTTCCGGCGGTAGGCGCGCCACGTGATCGCCCACCGCTCGGGATCGTCGAGATCGTCGTGGTGGGTGTGGTGCACGGTCTGGTTATGGGGGGCGGTGCGCACAACCTCGGGCTCTTCGCGCGCCTCGCGTGCGACCTCGGCGAGCGCTGCGACGTACTCGTCGATCTCCGTCTTGGAGTAGCACTCGGTGGGTTCCAGAGTGAACGGCTGCGGCACCACGTACGGGTGGTGGCTGGTCCAGTAGTGGAAGCCGAAATCGGCCATGCGGATGCCGATCTCCTCGCTGGTGATGCCGGTCTGCTCGTACAGCGACTCCCACGAGTACCGCACCTGCTCGATGCGCCGCCGCCCGGTCGCATACGGAGCGGACGCCCCGGGGATCCGGGTGACATGGTGCAGGAGGTAGTTGTTGTTGAGCACCGCGATCTCGGATGCGGCGCGGATGCCCTCGGCTCCGAGCGCCATGATCCATGCGTACGCGCGCACGACGTGCAGCACGACACCGAACCCGGGAGCCACGTGGCCGATCGACGATTCGCCGGGCTCGTGCACGACGAAGCCCTCGCCGGTCCGCTCGATGCGGGGGCCGGGAAGGAAGGGCTCCATCGCGGCGCTCACGGCGTTGGCGGCCGCGCCCGGTCCGCCGCAGCCGTGGGGCGCCGAGAAGGTCTTGTGCAGGTTGAACTGGCACACGTCGAATCCGGCATCGCGCGCGCGGGTGATGCCGAGGATGCCGCTCGCATTCGCCTGGTCGTACGACGCGAGCGCTCCGACGGCGTGCGCCGCATCGACCCACTCCTTGATCGCGGGGTTGTAGATGCCGGTGTCTTCGGGATTGGTGACCATGATCGCCGCGGTCCGCGTCGAGAGCGCGGCCTTCAGCGCGTCGAGGTCGGGATAGCCGTCGGCGTCGGGGTAGATCGTGATGACCTTGTAGCCGGCGACCTTCGCCGCCGCGGCGTTGGACGGGTGGCTGAAGATGGTCGTGATCACCTCGTCCCGCTGATCGGACTCGCCGCGCGAGGCGTGGTACGCGCGGATCATGGCGATGTTGGTCCAGATGCCGGCCGACCCGCCGGGCGACTGCAGGGACACCGCATCCATGCCCGAGAGCTCGGCGATCATGCGCTCGAGCCGCCACGTGATCTCGAGGGCGCCCTGCACGTCGCCCGGATCCTGAGCCGGATGGAGGTCGCGCAGCTGCGGCACCTCGATGAGCTGATCGTTGACCTTCGGCGAGTACTTGATCGTGCACGTGCCCTGGCCGATGTCGACGTTGAAGTCGGAGCCGAGGGTCTCCTGCGACAGCCGCAGGTAGTGCTTCAGGACGCGCATCTGTCCGATCTCCGGCAGCGCCGGCGCACTCGCGCGGCGCATCCCGTCGGGAAGCGCCGCCACGACGTCGCCGACAGCGTCGCGCACGCCGGTCTCGACCGCAGACACGATCACGCCGCGCTCGCCGGGCGTGCTGAGCTCGAAGATGATCGGCTCGTCCCAGCTCGCCTGGTGGAACCGGCGCGGACGCGGCTTGGGGGCGACGGGAAGGCTCATGCGATCTGCTCCTGGGGGGCGATGACGGATGCTGCGTCCTGCGCAGCCGGGGTCAGTCTCGCGACGGCGTCGACGAGGCGGTCGATGTCGGCCTGGGTCGTGGCGTCCGTCACGCACACCAGCAGGGTGTTCTCGCCGACGGCGATGCCCGGCTCGATGCCCTCGGCCCGAAGCGCCTGGACGACGTCGGCGGCCGCCCATCCCTCGAACGACACGGTGAACTCGCGCAGATGCAGCGCGTCGTCGTCGAGCGTCACGCCCGGCACCGCCGCGAGGCGCAGCTGCGCGTAGCGGGTGCGGGCGAGGAGGAGCTCGCCGAGATCGGCCATGCCCTGCGGGCCGAGGAGGGCGAGGTGCACACCGGCGGCGATGCCCCACAGTGCGGCAGCTGTGCCGACCCACTCCTTGCCCTCCTCGCGGTGCGCAAACGAGGTGCGGTCGTAGGCCACGTCGCCGAAGCCGTACTCGCCCGGCACGGTGGTGCTCTCCAGGCCGAACAGGCGCGAGGGCATCTCCATGACGAAGCGGGGATCGTCGTGGACCGCGATGAACCCGGCGTGCGCGCCCCCGAACCACTGGTGCAGCCCGATCGACTGGATGTCCCCGGTGACGATGTCGGCGCCCTGGAGAGCCGGAGGGGTGAGCACGCCGTAGCCGATCGGATCGGTGCCGACCACGACGACGGCTCCGAGCGCGTGTGCGGCATCCGCCATCTCTGCGATCCGCGCCTCCACGGCCCCGGTCGCGCTCGGCGTCTCGATCCAGACCGCGGCGACGTCCTCGCCCAGCGCGGACCGCACGGCGTCGACGTCCGCGGTGCCCCGCAGTGTCGGCACGTGCTGCAGGGCGAGGTCGGCGCGCACGTAGTCGACGACCTTCGAGAGCTTCGCGGGCAGCACGTCGCTGCACACCAGCACCCTCTTTCGGCCGGTCATCCGGCCGGCCATGGCGAGGCCGGTCGCCGTCGCCTGGAATCCGTCGTACGTCGGGACGTTGACGACATCCATCGCGAGAAGCTCGGCCATCAGCGACTGGTACTCGAACAGCGCCTGGAAGCGGCCATGATCCTCGTAGGGCTCCCCGGCGTAGCCGGTGAGGAACTCGCTGCGGCGGATCACCTCGTCCACGACGGCGGGCACGTGGTGCTGGTACGTGCCGCCGCCCAGGAAGCTGAGCACGTCGTCGGTCGACCGGTTCTTCGCAAGGAGGCTGCGGACATGGCGAACGAGGTCCTGCTCCGCGGCGAGCGGCGCAGGCAGGTCGAGGAGTCCCGGGACCCGGAGACCCTCGGGCACGTCGGCGTAGAACTCGTCCACGGATGCGGCGCCCACCGTCGCGAGCATCTCGGCCTTCGTGGCGGGTGCGGTGTTCGGGATGTAGGGGTGCACGAACGCGTCGGTCACGTCATCCTGCTTTCTGGATCGGGCGATCGGTGGGTTGCGGGGAGAGGGTGAGGAAGGGGGGCTCCGCAGCGCGCGGTGTGGCGAGCACCGCCACGCCGTAACGGTCGAGCGTCATCGTCGTCCGCGTCGTCGCACCGGTCACGAGGTCCCGCGCCCCCTCGGGCACGACGACCGCGAGCGGATCGCGTCCGTGATTGAGGACGAAGGTGTAGTCGGTGTCGCTGCTCGATCGGGTCACGCTCTCGAAGTCGACATGGAGGACCTCGCGCACGGGCAGTCCGGCGCCCGCGAGGACGTCACGGAACACCGCGACCAGTCCGTCGTCTTCGAGGATCGCCGACACGTACCAGGCCGTGCCCGCGCCGGCGCCGCGGCGCGTCACCGCGGGTCGTCCTGCCAGCTCGCCGGTCGTGTAGCGGCCGCGGACCTCGGTGGCGGCATCCGTCTCGATCCACTCCGCCCACGTCGGATTGGCATACTCGACGCCGGCGAACGTGATGCGCTCGCGGGCGTCGTCTACGTGGGGCCACTGCTCGTCGACCTCGATGCCGAGCAGTGCCCGCAGCGGGCCGGGCGCGCCGCCGTCGTGCACCTTCTCGGTGTCGTCCACGACGCCGGAGAACGGCCCGACGACGACGTGGCCGCCGGCCTCGGCGAAGGCCGTGAGCGCCGCCGCCTGCGCGGCGTCGGCGATGTACAGGTTGGGCACGAGCACGACGTCGTACGCGTCGAACGGACCGGTCGCCCGAACGGCGTCCACGGGGTGGCCGATGAGATGCATCGCACGATGCCAGGCCCGCGCCTGCCCCGCCCAGTTGAGGCGCTGCGACGGGAGCGACTCGGTCGCGCTCGAGCCCCACCAGGAGTCCCAGTCCACGACGAGTGCGACCCGGGATCGCACGCGAGTTCCGCGCACCTCCTCCAGGCGTCGCAGCTCGAGGCCGAGGGCCTTGGTCTCCTGATAGGTCCGGGACGCCTCGCCCCGATGACCGAGCATCGAGGAGTGGAACTTCTCCTGGCCGTACTTGGCCTGGCGCCACTGGAAGAACATGACCGCGTCCGAGCCGTGGGCCACCGCCTGGAGGCTGTCGACGCGCATCTTCCCCGGGGGCTTGGGCACGTTCACGTCGCGCCAGCTGGTCGCGCTGGCCGACGACTCGAGCAGGAGCCAGGGCCGGCCCTCCTTGAGGCCGCGCATGAGGCCGTAGTTGAGCGCCGCGCCCACGTGGGCGATCGGATCGGCGGGGTCCGGGTAGGCGTCGTCGGTGACGATGTCCTCCGCCGCCGCGAAGTCCCAGTAGTCGAGGTCGCGGAACATGCTCATGAAGTTCGTCGTCACCGGGATGCCGGGAGTGACCTCGTGGAGGATGTCGACCTCGATGCGGAACAGCTCCAGCAGTGCGTCGGACGAGAAGCGCTCGAAGTCGAGGAGTTTCGTCGGGTTGATCGGTCCCGGCGCTCGGCGCGGCGTCTCGATGTGATCCCACGAGGTGTAGCGCTGGCCCCACACGTTGACGCCCCACGCCTCGTTGAGCCCGTCGAGATCGCCGTAGCGGCCCTGCAGCCAGCGCCGGAAGTGCCGTGCCGACTCCGGGCACCAGCACCGAGACGTGTGGTCGCCGTACTCGTTGGAGATGTGCCAGAGCACGACGCCCGGGTGATCGCCGTAGCGCTCGGCCATCGCGCGGGTCATGCGCGCGACGTTCTCGCGCCACACCGGCGAGCTCGGGCAGTAGGTCTGTCGCGACCCGAACTCCAGTCGGCAGCCATCGGCATCCATCGGCATCATCTCGGGATGCCCGCGCAGCAGCCACGACGGGGGAGTCGCCGTCGCCGTGGCGAGGTCGATGCGGATGCCGGCATCCCACAGCTTCGCGAGGATGCGGTCGAGCCAGCCCCAGTCGAACACGCCCGGTTCCGGCTCGAGCTGCGGCCAGCTGAAGATCGGCAGACTCACGAGGTTGACGCCCGCCTCCTGCATGAGGCGGATGTCGTCGTCCCACACGTCCTCGGACCACTGATCCGGGTTGTAGTCGCCGCCGTAGGCGAGGGACTCCAGCCGGAGCGGGCGGGCGAGGTCGGGCGTCATCGGGTTCCTCTCTGCACGGATACGGTGTGTCGCGAACGGGATCTGGCCCATACGGCCTGCGCACTGTATTCTGTATACACAAGCGTAGAACCGATCACCGGGTCGGTCAAGCTCTAGGCTTTCCGCAGGCATCGAAGGACACATCATGGCGATCGAACGCAAGAACTTGCGCTCCCAGGTCCGCGACGAGCTGCTCGCGCGTATGCGTTCGGGCGAGGTCTTCCCCGGAGAAGGCATCAACGAGGTGCAGCTCGCCGCCGAGCTCGGCGTGAGTCGCACCCCGCTCCGCGAGGCCCTCATCGCACTCGAGAGCGAGGGGCAGATCGAGAGCGAGAACGGCAAGGGGTTCCGCTTCGTGCCGCTGAGCGCTCGCGAGTTCGAGGAGCTCGCGCCCATCATGGCCGCACTGGAGGGGCTCGCCCTGGAGCTCAGCCCCCGCGACGAGCTGCGCGCGCTGGGGGTGCGCCTGGGCGAGATCGCCGCCGAGTTCGACCAGGAGGTGGTCGAGCACGCGCTCGTCATCTCCAAGGACGATGAGTGGCACGCGCTCATGCTGTCGGCGTGCCGCAACGAGCGGCTGCTCGCCCAGATCGAGAGCGTGCGCGGCGCGTTCCACCGCTACGAGTCGCTGCTGGTACCCGACGACGTGATGGTCGAGCGGGTCGCGGCCGAGCATGCACTGATCGCCCGGCACCTCGCCGACGGCGACATCCCGGGCGCCACCGCTGCGCTGCGCGACAACTGGATCCACGGCATGCGCCGCATCCTCGACAACTCGTCGAGCTCCTACTTCGTGGCCTGAGACCCGAGGGCTCGCGTCCGCGCCGGTCAACGGGCGGCGGACAGTCGCACGGCGAGGTCCACGAAGAGTGCGGCGGACCACCCGAACGACGTGGTCGCCGTCCGAGCCTTCTCGCCGGTGAACGGATGGAAGTACTCGTGCGGACCTCCGCCGTGGATCACCAGCGCCGCCGTGCGCTCCTCGAGCAGCCGGGCCGCATCCGCGTGGCCCGAGGCCGCGAGCCCGCGTGCGACGAGGACGTTGGTGTTCACCCAGACCGGTCCGCGCCACATCCGCTCCGGTGAGAAGTCGGGGTCGCCTGCAGCCACCGTCGGCAGGCCCCACGGCGTGCCGTAGCGCGACGGATCGCTCAGCGCAGCCACGAGCGTGCGTGCGATGGGATCCGGGAGGCAGCCGGTCAGCAGCGGCATGAGGCCGACGATGGTGTCGGAGGTCACCGGCTGACCTGCCGCGCGAGCGCGGAAGACCCCGGTCGAGGCATCCCACAGCTCGAGCAGCCGCGCCATCGTGCGCTGCGCCCGCGCGCGATGCGCGGCGGGGTCGGAATCGCCGAACTGTTCGGCGAATCGCGCGAGCTCGAGGTCCTGCACCACGAGATACGCCCCGAGGTCCGGCGCCGTGGTCGGGAGAGGACCGTCGAAGATCGGACTGTCGTCCAGACCCGACGAGTAGGGGTGCCCGTATTCCGGCATCCCATCGCCGTCGAGGTCGGAGTCCGCGAACCACCAGTCCTGCGAGCGGCGAATCGTCGCGAGATGCCGTCGAGCCCACGCCTCGGTGTCGGGTGTGGGAGGAAGAGCGTCGAGCACGGCCCGCAGCGCCCACGCCGCAAGCGGCGGCTTGGTGAGCGGGACAGGGGCATTCGGATCGGCGATCTGCGAACCGGCGCGCCTCAGGCGATCGCGGTCGGCGGCCGGCAGGTCGTCGCTCGTCGCGAGGACGCCCTCCTCGTGCACCACATCGGGCAGCTGCCCGTTGGCCGAGGGGAAGGCGAACGCGAGATCCAGCTGCTCGCGCGCGAGGTCGGGCGCCCCGTGACGCAGCCCCATCGCGATGAAATAGGCGTCCCACTGCCACAGGCCCACGTAGCCGATCTTGGAGGGCACCACGGCGCGCACATCGCCCAGCTGGGGCCGCAGGCGAGGCAGCGAGACGATGTTCGCGCCGAGAACCCACCAGCACAGTGCGGTCATCTCCTGGAGGTCGCCGCGCACCACCGGGCACCGTGCGAACCACTCCAGCCACTGGCTCCGTGCCGCATCGGCGTCGGCGCGGTGGCTGACGGATGCCGCGACCTGCACGCGACGGTCTGCGGCGACGTCGAAGCGCAGCGCGGGGGAGAGCGGCGCCGCTCGCGTGAGGCCGTCCGGTGTCGTCCAGCTCGCCGAGAATCCGGGCGACGACGCGCCCAGCGACAGCGCATCCGGACCGGCGAACACGAGAGTGACGGATCCGCCCTCGAACTCGACGCGATCGGGGAGGACCGCCGTGATCGTGGCGGGGCGGAACGCACCGGGGGTGGGCCCGGCGACCGTCACCGTCAGCGAGTCCAGCACGCGGCAGTCCTCCAGCGGCCGCTCGTACTCGGACGTGTGCACGCGCACGCCTGCCTCGCCGCGGAGCACGAGGATTCTCGACGAGGGCAGGGTGAACGGTGCGCGCACGAGGTCGAGGTGCCGGCCCGCGAACGCTGCGAGGGCTTCTGGAGTGATGCGGTCCGCCATCAGCGGCCCCCGAGGCCCGACGCGGCCATGCTGTTGAGGATCCGACGCTGCCCGATGACGAAGACGATGAGCATCGGGATCGTCGCGATGGCCGATGCGGCCATGACGAGTCCGTAGTTGACCGAGCCGAACTGCCCTTGGAAAGAGGTGAGCAGCAGGGGCACGGTGAACAGATCGGGCGTGTTGAGCAGCACGAGGGGGAAGAGGAAGGCGTTCCACACGCTCAGCGAGACGATGATGCTCAGCGCCGCCAGCCCCGGTTTGAGATTGGGCAGCACGACGCTCCAGAAGATCCGCCAACGCCCCGCCCCGTCGATGATCGCGGCCTCCTCGAGTTCCTTCGGCAGCGACAGGACGAACTGACGCATGAGGAACACCGCGAAAGGGTTCGCCAGCATGCCCGGCACGATGAGGGCCAGGTGGGAGTCCACCCACCCGAACTGCGACATGAGCAGGTAGAAGGGGATGAGCGTCACCTGCGCCGGGATCATCTGCGTCGCCAGGAACACGATGAACAGCACGCGACTGCCGCGGAACGGGATGCGGGCGAACGCGTATCCCGCCATGGCGGCGGTGATGAGTGTGCCGATCACCACGAGCACGGCGATGTAGATGCTGTTGAGGTAGGCCTGCCCGAACGGCACGGCCGTCCACGCCTCGGTGTAGTTGTCGAGGGTCCACGGGTCGGGAAGGAACTTCAGCGGGTCCTGCAGCAGCTGCGGCAGCGTCTTGAACGACGTGAGCAGCATCCACACGAACGGGAACACCATCGCGATGCCCGCCACGACGAGCGCGACGTGCAGTGCGATCGAGCCGAACCGCCGCTTCGATCGGGCCTGGACCGGCGCCGGCCGCGCGCGGCGCCCCGGGGCGGCGAGTGTGATCGTGGAGTCGGTGACCGGCTCGCGCGTGTCGTCGGTGAGGCGGGAAGTGACCGGGCTCATGCCGCGTCCTCCTCGTAGTGGACGAACTTCTTCTGAGCGCCGAACTGGACCGCGGTGATGATCAGGGTGAGGACCAGGAGAATGACGGATGCCGCGCTGGACGGACCGAACTCGAAGCGCCCGAAGCCGAGGTCGTAGATGTGGTAGACGATCGTGCGGGTGGCGTTGTCGGGGCCGGCGTTGGAGACCAGCACGTACACGGTGTCGAACGTCTGCAGCGAGGAGATGAACGCGACGACCGACGAGAAGAAGATGATCGGCGACAGCAGCGGCAGGCGCACGTTCCAGAAGATGCGCACGGCACCGGCGCCGTCGATGCGCGCCGCCTCGATGACCGACGGCGAGATGTTCTGCAGACCGGCCAGGAAGATCACGACGTTCAGGCCGAGCGATGCCCAGATCGTGACGATGCACACGGCGAGCAGGGCGAGCCGCGGATCGCCGAGCCAATCCGGCGGATCGACTCCGAAGACGTTCGCGATCGTCGTGGACAGCACGCCGTCGGAGCGGAACATCTGCTGCCAGATCATGGCGACCGCGACGGTGCTCGTCACCACCGGTGCGAAGAAGAGCATCAGGTAGAGCGTGCGCGTCTTGAGCTTCTCGAGCGCGACCGCGATGACGACCGCGAGGCTCAGCCCGATCGGGACGGTGACCAGCGCGATGATGAGGGTGTTGGCGATCGAACGCCACAGCAGCTCGTCCTGGAACTGCGCGGTGAAGTTCTCGAACCCGACCCACTCGAGCTCGGACAGGCCGTTCCACCGTGTGAAGGCGAGCACCATGCTCGCGGCGAACGGGAGGATGACGAAGATCCCCATGCCCAGCAGCTGCGGGCCGACGAAGAGGTATCCCCACCACCGGTCGCGTCGGCGCCAGGCTGACTCCTTGCGGGCGGGAGGGGGCGCTGCAGGAAGTTCCTGCAGCGCCCGCTCGCCCGCGGCGATGCCGCTCACGCTTACTGGCCCGACTTCTCCGCGACGACGGCGGCGATCTCATCGAGCGTCGCCTGCGCGTCCTGCTTGCCTTCGTAGAGCTTCAGGAAGATGTCGGCGATATCGGTGGGAAGACCGGGCACCGCAGACTCGGCGGCGTAGTTCACGAACCCGATGTCGCGTGCGTCGAGCATCGCCTGAGCGTTGAGCGGGTAGCCGTCCTCGAGGACGACCTCGTCGGCGCCGGCGATCGACGGGACGGCGTTTCCGTCTCCCGACAGGCGCTCGATCTGGCCCTCGGCGCTGAGGAACTCCGTCCAGAACGTGAACGCGGCCTCGCTCGCGTCAGTGTCCTTGTTGATGGCGAGGTAGGACACGGCCACACCGGTCGGCGCCGCTTCGCCGTCGGGCGTGGGCCAGCGCACCACGTCGACGTTGTCCGCGGTCCCGGCATCCTTCACCAGTCCGATGGTGTAGCGCCCCTGCGAGAAGAATCCGGCCTTGCCGGTCACGAAGAGGCTGTCGGCGCCGGAGCCTTCGGGCAGGGTGTCGGCGACGATGAACTTGCCGTCCTGGAAGTATTCGCCCAGGGTCTCGGTGAGCTCGACCGACTCCGGGTCCTCGTTCGCGACGAAGGCGCCGGAGGCGTCGTACGGCGCGGCCGCGCCCTGCGAGGCGAGCCAGCTCCAGTGCGTCGCCCAGTAGTTCCAGAACATCGTGCCGCCGATGCCTGCGTCGGCGAGCTTGTCGTTCATCTCGAGGAACTTCTCGGTCGTCCACTCCCCGTCTGCGGCGAGCGTCGCGGGGTCCTCGGTGATACCGGCCGCTTCGAGGGTGGAGCGGTCGTACCACAGCAGGTCGGGGTTCGAGTCGTTGGGGGCTCCGTAGAACTCTCCGTCCTTCTCGGCGGCGCCGAACAGGCCGGGGAAGAAGTCGTCCGGCTTCGTCTGGCTCTCGGGCGACTCCATGAGCTCTGTGAGACCCATCAGGCGCCCCGAGTCGACGAACTCGCCGATCTTGTCGTCGCCGACGAAGAACACGTCGGGCGCGGTGTTGCTGGCGAGCTGGGCGAGAAGCTTGGGGTGGTACTCGCCGTAGCCGGCGACGGGCTGCATCTTGACGGTGATGTCGGGGTGGCGATCCATGAATGCCTGGTTGAAGTCGTCGAATCGCTCGAGCTCTTCCGCGGTACCCCACGTGGACCAGACCACGGTGTTCTCGTCCGATCCGCCACCTCCTCCGCTGCAGGCGCCGAGCGACACCGCGAGGGCGGCTGCGGCTGCGGTGACCACGACGATCTTCGACACTGAATTCGGGCGGGGCATGGACGTACCTCTCTCGATCTGGAACTGCTCTGTTCGTCAGTATTCTGTATACAGAACACAGTTTGTGTCAATCCGTCGTGACAAAGACGTGATCAGCGGATGCTGGTCGTGACCGGGCACCCAGTACTATTGCCCCGATGTCCGCTGACGAAGCGACGGCCGTCGCGCCCGTGCACTCGCTCTACCGCGAGATCTCCCGCGATGATTGGGCTCGCCTCGCCTCCGGGCTGACGCAGCCGCTGTCCGAGACCGAGATCGTGCAGATCCGCGGCCTCGGCGACCGTCTCGACATGGCCGAAGTGGCGCAAGTGCACGTACCGCTGTCGCGCCTGCTCTCGCTGTACGCCCAGTCCACCAAGCGACTCGGCGCCGAGACCGCCGACTTCCTGGGGGAGGACGACTCGACGACGCCGTTCATCATCGGTGTCGCGGGATCCGTCGCCGTCGGCAAGTCCACGATCGCGCGCCTGCTGCGCGAGCTCACGAGCCGGTGGCCGGGCACGCCCCGCGTCGAGCTGGTCACGACCGACGGATTCCTCTATCCGAACGCCGAGCTCGAACGGCGCGGTCTCATGGAACGCAAGGGCTTCCCCGAGTCCTACGACCGTCGAGCGCTCCTGTCGTTCCTGTCCGAGGTCAAGAGCGGGGCGCCCGAGGTGCGCGCGCCGTTCTACTCGCACATGCGCTACGACATCGTTCCGGACGCCGTCGTCACGGTGCGCCGGCCCGACGTCGTCATCGTCGAGGGTCTCAACGTCCTCCAGCCGCCGCCGTCGCCCAATGATGTCGCCGTGAGCGAGCTGTTCGACTTCTCGATCTTCGTGGATGCCGACTCCGACCACATCGCGCAGTGGTACGTCGAGCGATTCCTCGCCCTCCGCCGAGCCGCCTTCAGCAACCCGAACTCGTTCTTCAACGTGTTCGCACAGCTGAGCGACGACGAGGCGGTCGAGCGGGCGATGCGCTACTGGAACGAGATCAACCTCCCGAACCTGGTCGAGAACGTGCTGCCCACGCGCCATCGTGCGAGCCTCGTGCTGCGCAAAGCCGCCGACCACACCGTCGAGCGGGTGCTCCTGCGCAAGCTCTGACGCGACGGTGCCGCGGCATCCGCTTCGCTGACTGACCAGCCATTCTCCTTTCGTTCAGGCTCCTCGCATAAGTGCCCGCCTACGATTGATGGCATGTGTGGAATCGTCGGATACGTGGGCCCGCGGCAGAGCCAGGCCATCCTCCTCGCCGGGCTCGCGCGCCTCGAGTACCGCGGCTACGACTCGGCGGGCATCGCAGTGATCGACGCCGACGGCGACCTCGGCATGCGCAAGCGCGCCGGCAAGCTCGTCGTCCTCCGCGACGACCTGACGTCCACGCCGCTCGCCGACGGCACGACCGGCATCGGCCACACCCGCTGGGCGACGCATGGCGGCCCGACCGACGACAACGCCCACCCGCACCTGGCTGACGACGACAAGCTCGCCGTCATCCACAACGGCATCATCGAGAACTTCTCCGAGCTGAAGGAAGAGCTGCTCGCGGAGGGCTACACCTTCCGCAGCGAGACCGACACCGAGGTCGCCGCAGTGCTCCTCGGCCGCGAGTACCGCGCGAGCGGCGACCTCTCCGTGGCGTTCCGCAATGTCGTGTCGCGACTCGAGGGCGCCTTCACGCTCCTCGCGATGCACGAGGAGCAGCCCGGACTCGTCGTCGGCGCCCGCCGGAACTCGCCGCTGGTGATCGGCCTCGGCGAGGGCGAGAACTTCCTCGGCTCCGACGTCGCCGCTTTCGTCGAGCACACGCGCAACGCGCTCGCGATCGGGCAGGACCAGATCGTCGCGATCACGCCCGAGGGCGTCGAGGTCACCGACTTCTCCGGCAATCCCGTCGAGGTCGAGCCCTTCGAGGTGACGTGGGATGCCTCGGCCGCCGACAAGGGCGGCTGGTCGTCGTTCATGGCCAAGGAGGTCTCCGAGGAGCCCGAGGCCGTCGCCAACACGCTGCGGGGCCGCCTCCACGGCGGTGAGGTCGTGATCCCCGAGCTCGACGGACTCGACGAGCTCTTCGCCGACATCTCGCGCATCATCGTGATCGCGTGCGGCACGGCCGCCTACGCCGGGCAGGTCGGCAAGTACGCGATCGAGCAGTGGACGCGCGTGCCCGTCGACGTCGAACTCGCCCACGAGTTCCGCTACCGCGACCCCGTCATCGGCTCCGACACTCTCGTCGTGTCGATCAGCCAGTCGGGCGAGACCATGGACACTCTCATGGCGGTCAAGTACGCGCGCGAGCGCGGTGCCCGCACGCTGTCGATCTGCAACACGCAGGGCGCGACCATCCCGCGCGAGTCCGACGCGATCGTCTACACGCACGCCGGCCCGGAGGTCGCGGTCGCATCGACCAAGGCGTTCGTCGCCCAGGTCACCGCGCTGTACCTCATGGGGCTGCACATCGCTCGCATCCGCGGCACCGTGTCCGCCTCCGATGCGGCAGCGCACGTCGCCGAACTCGAGGCGATCCCCGGCAAGATCGCGCAGATCCTCGAGCGCGAGCAGCCGCGCATCGAGCAGTTCGCGCACTGGATGGCCGACACCCGCTCGGTGCTGTTCCTCGGTCGCCACGTCGGCTACCCGATCGCGCTCGAGGGTGCGCTCAAGCTCAAGGAGCTCGCGTACATCCACGCCGAGGGCTTCGCCGCCGGCGAGCTCAAGCACGGCCCGATCGCACTGATCGAGCCGGGCCAGCCCGTGTTCGTCATCGTGCCGTCGCCGCGCAAGTCGGCCGAGATGCACAAGAAGGTCGTCTCCAGCATCGAGGAGATCCGGGCCCGCGGCGCCCGCGTCATCGCGATCGCCGAGGAGGGGGACGTCGCCGTGCTCCCCAAGGCCGATGAGGTGCTGCGCATCCCGTTGGCCGGACCGCTGTTCGAGCCCCTGCTGGCCGTCGTGCCGCTCCACATCTTCGCGATGGGCCTGGCCACTGCCAAGGGGCTCGACGTCGACCAGCCGCGCAACCTGGCCAAGTCGGTCACGGTCGAGTAGACCGCGGATAGGCTGACGGATGCCGCGACCGCGGCATGACGGGAGACTTTTCGTGATCGTCGGGATCGGCGTCGACCTGGTCGACATCTCCCGCTTCGAGCGCACGCTGGAGCGGACTCCGCGGCTCGCCGAACGGCTGTTCTCGCCGGCGGAGCGCGAGCTCAAGCCCCGCTCCCTCGCGGCGCGCTACGCCGCCAAGGAAGCGCTCATCAAAGCGCTCGGCGGCTCGGACGGCGTCCACTGGACCGAGATCGAGATCACCCCCGAGGCATCCGGTCGCCCGTGGTTCACCCTCACCGGGAGCACGGCCGACGTCGTCGCCGAGCGCGGGATCACCACGCTGCACCTGTCCATGTCGCACGACGCGGGCTTCGCGACCGCGTACGTGATCGCAGAGGCCGGGGGCGAGCGATGAGCCGGCTCCCCGACGGGGTGCTGCGCGAGGCGATCATCGACGTCGGCGCGATCGAGGACAACGTGCGGCACCTGCGCCGACTCACCGAGTCCGAGGTCATCGCGGTGGTGAAGGCCGACGGGTACGGGCACGGCGCCGTCCGCTCGGCCGTCGCGGCGCTGAAGGGCGGCGCGACGCGGCTCGGGGTGTCCGACATCGCCGAGGCGATCGCGCTGCGTCGCGCGGGGATCGATGCTCCGATCGTCGCGTGGCTCCACGCACCGGGAACCTCGTTCGTCGAGGCCGCATCGCTGGGCATCGAGCTGGGCATCTCGAGCTTCGCGCAGCTCCTGCAGGCGGCGGCCGCAGCATCCGCCGACCGTCCCGTGGGTGTGCACCTCAAGCTCGAGACCGGGCTCTCGCGCAACGGCATCGCTCCGGCCGACCAGCCCGTCGTCTTCGCCGAGGCCGCGCGTCTCGAGCGCATCGGCAAGCTGCGCATCGTGGCGCTGTTCAGCCACCTCTCCAACGCCTCCGCCGACGACGACCTCGCGGCGCTGCGCACGTTCGAAGAGGGGGTCGCGCTCGCCGGCTCGCTCGGGGTCGCGCCCCGGCTGCGCCACCTGGCGGCCACGCACGCGGCGATCGCGCTCCCGCAGACCCGCCTCGGCTGCGTCCGCCTCGGGATCGGCCTGTACGGACTCTCGCCGTTCGAGGGTCGCTCGTCGGCAGAGCTCGGCCTGCGCCCGGCCATGACGCTGCGTGCGGCGGTGGCGGCGGTCCGCCGCGTGCCTGCCGGTCAGGGCGTGTCGTACGGCTACGACTACCGCACCCCGCACGACACCACGCTCGCGCTCGTGCCGGTCGGGTACGCCGATGGGGTGCCGCGGCAGGCCTCCGGCGCAGGCCCGGTCACGATCGGCGGCCGCCGCCTGGCTGTCGCGGGGCGCATCGCGATGGACCAGTTCGTCGTGGACGTCGGCGATGCGCCGGTGTCCATCGGTGACGAGGTCGTGCTGTTCGGCGACCCCACGCTCGGCGCGCCGGCCGCCGACGACTGGGCGAGTGCTGCGGGGACCATCAACTACGAGATCGTCACGCGGATCGGCCCGCGCGTTCCCCGTCGGCAGGTGACCGCGTGAGCGGGCAGCCTGCTGAGGCTGAGGGCGTCGACCTCGACGCGGATCACCCGCTCGACGCCCTCGTCGGCCCCCGCGAGGTCGCATCTCCGGCCGAGATGGAGGCGCTCGGCGAGCAGATCGGACGGATGCTGCGCCCCGGCGACCTCATCGTGCTGACCGGCCCGCTCGGCGCCGGGAAGACGACCCTCACCCGCGGTGTCGCCGCCGGTCTGGGGGTGCGAGGCCCGGTGCAGAGCCCGACGTTCGTGATCGCGCGCACCCATCCCTCGCTGGTCGGCGCCGCGCCGCTCGTGCATGTCGATGCCTATCGGCTCGGATCGCCTGCGGAACTCGATGACCTCGACATCGACTACGACGCCTCGGCGGTCATCGTCGAATGGGGCCGCGGCATGGTGGAGGGCCTGCGCGAGCACTGGTGGGAGATCGAGCTCGACCGCGGGTGGCACGGCCGGGGCGTCGACACCGCGTGCGGCACGTACTCCCGCGCGACCGAGGAGCTCGACGCGGATACGCCGCGGGTCGTCACCCTCTCGCGACGACCGTAAGGGAGTCGTCGCGTCTGCGCCGACTACCCTGGAGGGGTGATCCTCGGCATCGACACGTCGCTCGGATCGACGGTCGCGGTCGTCGAGTCCGACGGCGTCGTGCGCTCCCAGGTCGAGAGCGCCGACCCGCGCGGGCATGCCGAGGTGATCGGCACCCTCATCGCGCAGGCGCTGGACGAAGCATCCGTCCGGCCCTCGGACATCGCATATGTCGCGGCCGGAATGGGCCCCGGACCCTTCACGGGGCTGCGCGTGGGCATCGCGGCGGCCCGGACGTTCGCGCTCGGCTGCGGCATCCCCGTCGTGCCGGTCACGAGCCACGACGCCGTCGCGCTCGAACTCCTGCTGCACGACGCGCTCACCGGCGGCTTCGAGGAATCCGCCGCCGACACGCTCGCGATCGTGACCGATGCCCGGCGTCGCGAGTTCGCGTACACCGTCTACCGGGGGATCGACGACGACGGTCTGCCCTGGCGCGTGGCCGAGCCGGCCCTCATCCCGCGGGACGGGCTCGACGCACGTCTCGCCGAGCTCGGTGCGCTCCGGCGCGACGCCGACCGCATCCCGTCCGGCCTGCTCGCGGTGTGCGCCGCACGCGCGCTCGCCGCCGGGCGCGAGATCGGCCCCGCCGACGCCCTTTACCTCCGCTCGCCCGATGTGACGCTCCCCGCGGGACCGAAGAAGGTCGGCACATGACGCTCCGGCCGGCCGTGCCCGGGGACCTCGCGGCCATCATGACCCTCGAGCGCGCGTCGTTCCCCACCGACGCCTGGTCGGACGCGATGATGCGCGAGGAGCTGTCGTCCCCGCACGGCTGGTACGTCGTGGACGAGGTCGCGGGCCTCGTGGCCGGGTACGCCGGTCTGCGGGCGGTGCGCGGTGCGAAGGACGCCGACGTGCAGACCATCGCGATCGCCGAGGCCTCCCGCGGGCGCGGTCGCGGTCGCGCGCTCCTGCAGTCGCTGCTCACGGAGGCCGCGCGCCGCGGAGTGCACGACGTCTTCCTCGACGTGCGTGCCGACAACCCCGCCGCGCAGGCGCTGTACGCCTCGGAGGGATTCCTCGAAGTCGGGCGACGTCCGAGGTACTACCAGCCCGACGATGTGGACGCCGTGGTGATGAAGCTCGACGCGCGCGCCTGGTCGGCCGCCCGCACCTCCACCGCCGACGACGCGGGAGTGTGCACGTGAATCGCGCCGAGCCGCTGATCCTCGGGATCGAGACGAGCTGCGACGAGACCGGTATCGGCATCGTGCGCGGGCGGACGCTGCTATCGAACACGATCGCGAGCTCGATGGACGAGCACGCCCGCTACGGCGGCGTGGTGCCCGAGGTCGCCGCCCGTGCCCACCTCGAGGCGCTGGAGCCCGCGATCCGCGCCGCGCTCGCCGAAGCGCACGTCGCGCTCGCCGACCTCGACGCGGTCGCGGTGACGTCCGGGCCCGGGCTCGCGGGCGCCCTGATGGTGGGCGTGGGCGCGGCGAAGGCGCTGGCCGTGTCGCTGGAGAAGCCGCTCTACGCCGTGAACCATCTCGTGGGGCACATCGCGGCCGACATCCTGGACGGCGACGCGCCGCCGCTGGAGTACCCGACGGTCGCGCTCCTGGTGTCGGGCGGGCACACGTCCCTGCTCCTCGTCCGCGATCTCACGAGCGACGTCGAGCTGCTGGGCGAGACGATGGACGACGCCGCCGGCGAGGCCTTCGACAAGGTCGCGCGCCTGCTCGGGCTGCCGTACCCCGGCGGTCCCGAGATCGACCGGGCCGCGGCATCCGGCGACCCCGACGCGATCCGGTTCCCGCGCGGCCTCTCGCGTGCGAGTGACATGGCCGCGCACCGGTACGACTTCTCCTTCTCGGGACTGAAGACGGCTGTCGCGCGGTGGGTCGAGCAGCGCGAAGCCGCGGGCGAGCCGGTCCCCGTCGCGGACGTCGCCGCGGGGTTCCGCGAAGCGGTCGTCGACGTGCTCGTCACCAAAGCGCTCGCCGCGTGCCGCGACCACGAGGTGCCGCGGCTGCTCCTCGGCGGGGGCGTCATCGCCAACCGGCGGCTGCGCGAGGCCGCGCTCGAGCGGGCCGCCGCGGAGGGCGTGACCGTGCGCATCCCGCCGCTGTCGCTGTGCACCGACAACGGCGCGATGATCGCGGCGCTCGCGGCCGAGCTCGTGATGTCGGGGCGCCCGCCGTCGACCCTCGGATTCGGGGCGGACTCCACGCTTCCGGTGACGGAGATCCAGGTCGCGGAGGACGTCGCATGAGCGAGGAGGAGCGGATGCCGGCCTCTGCGGACGACGGGACCGAGGCATCGTCCGCGCCCGAGGTGACCAGGCCGCCCGCGCCCGAGCCGACCGTACCGGTGGCCCCGCGCCCGGTCGTGGAGCCGCGTTCACCTGACGTCGAGGCCGCGGACGCGGCATCCGCGCTCCCCGGCGTGCACCGCGGAGGATACCTGCGCCTGCCGACCGCGCCCGTGGCCGTGACGAAGCAGTTCGCGCCCGTCGAGCCCGGCACCGGAGAGGATGTCCCACCGGTCGTGGCGCAGTGGTCGCTTCCTGATCCCGAGCCACAGCCCCGCGGACTCGCGGGCTGGGCGCTGGCGTTCTCGATCGGTGGCCTGCTCGTGTCGCTGTTCGTCGGATGGGGTTTCCCGATCGGCCTCGTGGGGGTCGTCTCGGCCATCCTCGCGCTGCGACGGCCCCTCGAGAGCCGGGCGGTCGCCGTGTGGGCGCTCGTGATCGGGGTCGTCTCGATCCTCTACAGCGCGGGGTGGCTCCTCTACGCCGCCGGGCGCATCACGGTCGGCGGCTGACCCGGTCGGCGAGCACCGCGATCCTGCGTGAGCCGATACGCGTGAGCACCAGCGTCGCCTCGGCGTCTCCGCGCAGCTGGAGCTTGCGGCGGAACTGCGCCGGATCGACATCCACCCCGCGCTTCTTGATCTCGAGGCGCCCGATCCCGTGACTGCGCAGCGCCGCATTGATCGACGGCACCTTCGCCGGCATCGACTCGCGCACGCGGAAGGACGACACGAACGGGCTCGTCACCGCGGCGTCGGAGGTGAGGTAGGCGATGTGCTCGTCGAGCATGCCGGCGTCGAGCGAGCGGGCGACATCGCCGATGAGCCGGGCGCGGATCACCGCCCCGTCGGGCTCGTGGAGGTACTCGCCGAGCTCGCGGACCGGCTCGTCTGCGGTGTCGGTCGGCGCGGTGATCTCGTGGGCCGCGTCGCCGCGGATCACGAGCGCCGCACGCCGCACGCCGTCGCGCGCGAGCGACCCCGACCACAGCACCAGTTCGACGGTCGAGCCGTCGGCGCTCACCCACTGCGCCTCGAACCCGTCCGGGATGAGCTCGCGGTCCAGGCCCGGCCCGAGCTTGGTGCCCGCGGGCACACGCCGCGCGAGCTCGAACGTCCACTCGAGCGAGGGCGACCAGTCCTCGGGCCGTGTGCGCGTCGTCTCGGTGTGCCCGGCGGTGCGCCGGGCGGGATCGAGCCACACGCCGTCGACGTCTGCCAGGTCGGTCGTCTCGGCCGTGCCGTGCCGCACGCGGGCCGCGTCGCCGAACGGTGCGAGGTTGTACGCCGCGATCGCCGCGGTCACCTCGTCGGCATCGACCGCGGTCACGGCGAGGCCCAGCCCGGCGAAGCCGAGCGCGTCGCCGCCGATTCCGCATCCGAGGTCGGCGACCCGACGGAGCCCGGCGTCACGGAAGCGCGCCGCGTGGCGGGCGGCGATCGCGAGGCGCGTCGCCTGTTCCAGACCCGCCCGCGTGAACAGCATCCGCTGGGCGAAGGGGCCGAACTTCGTCCCGGCGCGCGCGCGCAGCCGCGACTGGGTCACCACCGCCGACACGAGATCGGGGGAGTGGCCGTCCTTGCGCAGCCGCGAGACCGTGCGGGCGACATCGTCGGCCGATTCGATCGGCGGGAGCGCATCGAGCAGCCGCAGGCCCTCGGGCGTCAGCAGCGCGGTCAGCTCGGCCATCTCCACCGGCCCAGCCTACGACCGCCACACGACGTCACGCGGCTGGCACTCACGTTGCGTGAGTGCCAGCGCATCTCTAGACTTGGATCAGCACTCTCGACACCAGAGTGCTAACGAGTCTTCAGTCTCAAGGAAAGAAGAGGTAGACCGTGTCGGTTTCCATCAAGCCGCTCGAGGACCGCATCGTCATCAAGCAGGTCGAGGCCGAGCAGACCACCGCGAGTGGCCTCGTCATCCCCGACACCGCCAAGGAGAAGCCCCAGGAGGGCGAAGTCGTCGCCGTCGGCCCCGGCCGCATCGACGACAACGGCAACCGCGTGCCGCTCGACGTCGCCGTCGGCGACCGCGTGCTGTACAGCAAGTACGGCGGCACCGAGGTGAAGTTCGGCGCAGACGAGTTCCTCGTGCTGTCGGCTCGCGACGTCCTGGCGGTCGTCGTCCGCTGAGTCCCGCGCACACTGCGTACCGAGAGGGTCGGATGCCTCGGCATCCGGCCCTCTCCGCGTTCGAGTTGGCAGGGATCGCGCGCACGACGGCAGCCGGCCGATCGTTGCTCCGCGCCCGGCACCGAACGACCGGTCCTAGGCTGGGACGGTGAGTCCTGAAGCGTCATCGGTCCCCCAGCAGAGCGAGGATCTGACGGAGCTCGGAGCATGCGCCACGGCCACCGCCGGAATCGGCGTCATTCCGGGGGCCGCGGCCGGCCAGGACTCGGCTCGCGAGCGCACGCTCGGCGGCGTCTACGCCTTCACGGCATACCTCCTGTGGGGCTTCCTCCCGCTGTACTTCCTGCTGCTGATGCCGATCGGGCCCTTCGAGCTCGTCGCGTGGCGGATCCTGCTCTCGCTGGTCTTCTGCGTTCTGCTGATCGCGGTCACCCGCTCGTGGTCCCGCATCGGTGCGATCTTCCGCCAGCCGCGACTCCTCGGCCTCACCGCCCTCGCCGGCGGGCTCATCTACATCAACTGGCAGGTCTTCATCCTGGGCGCCCTCACCGGCCACGTGATCGAGACGAGCCTGGGGTACTTCATCAACCCGATCGCAACCGTGCTCCTCGCGGTCCTCGTCCTGCACGAGCGCCTTCGCGTCACGCAATGGGTGGCGATCGGCATCGCCGCGCTGGCCGTGATCGTGATCATCGTCGGCTACGGCTCGGTCCCGTGGATCGCTCTCACGCTCGCGGCGTCATTCAGCGTGTACGGCCTGGTCAAGAAACGCGTCGGCCCCTCGGTCGATGCCGTGAGCGGCCTGACGCTCGAGTCGATGTGGCTGGTACCGGTCGCCACGGTGATCCTCATCGTGGTGAACGCGACGACGGGAATCGTCTTCGGCTCGGAGGGGACCCTGCACACCGTGCTGCTGAGCCTCGTCGGCGTGGTGACGGCGATCCCGCTCCTCTTCTTCGCCGCCGGCGCCCGCCGCACGTCACTGACCGTGATCGGTCTGCTGCAATTCGTCGCGCCGGTCCTGCAGTTCATCATCGGCGTGTGGCTGCTCCAGGAGCCGATGCCCCTGGAGAGGTGGATCGGATTCGGCCTGGTGTGGGTCGCGCTGATCATCCTGACCGTGGACTCCGTCGTCCACGCCCGCCGCGTACGCGCCGCAGCCTGAGCGCCGGGCGCCGGCCCCGGTGCCCGGGCGCCGGGCGCCCGCAGCTGTGCGCCGGGGCTGGCGGCCCGGGTCACCTCCCCAGGACAGGAGATCTGCCGAACACAGGACGATTTCTCGGTGACCCGTCCTGTTCTCGGCAGATCTCCTGAAATTCAGGATCTGCCCGGCGGCCGGCCCGGGTCAGCGCACCAGGCGCGCGATCGCCCGGGTCGCCTCGCTGATCTTCGCGTCGGCCTCGGGACCGCCCAGACGCGCCGCGTCCACCACGCAGTGACGAAGGTGGTCGTCGAGCAGACCCACCGCCACGGCCTCGAGTGCGCTGGTCAGCGCGCTGATCTGCGTGAGGATGTCGATGCAGTACTTCTCGTCCTCGACCATCTTGTGGATGCCGCGAGCCTGGCCCTCGATCCGCTTGAGGCGGTTGAGGTACTTGTCCTTGTCGGTGATGTACCCGTGGTGGCTGTGACCGGTCTCGACCATCGTGTCGCTCATCGTGTCGCTCATCGTGGTGTCCTCATTGTGAAGTGTGTTCATTATGTACCGGGAGGGCACGGGTCCGGCGTTCCGGCCGCGCGGGCGCGGGGGCCTCGGCGCCTGCGCGGCTGCGGAACGACCGCAGCCGGAGGCTGTTGCCCACCACGAAGACGCTCGAGAGCGCCATCGCCGCTCCCGCGATCATCGGGTTGAGCAGGCCCAGGGCGGCGAGCGGGATCGCCGCCACGTTGTAGGCGAAGGCCCAGAAGAGGTTGACCTTGATCGTGCCGAGCGTGGCCCGCGACAGCCGGATCGCGTCGGCCGCGCTGCGGAGGTCGCCGCGCACCAGGGTGATGTCGGATGCCTCGATCGCGGCATCCGTCCCCGTTCCCATCGCGATGCCGAGATCCGCTTGCGCGAGAGCGGCGGCGTCGTTGACGCCGTCGCCGACCATCGCCACGACGCGACCCTCGCTCTGCAGACGGGTGACCACTGCCACCTTGTCCTGCGGGAGCACCTCGGCGACGACCTCCTCGATCCCGACGGCGGCGGCGACCGTGTGCGCGACTGCTTCGGCGTCGCCGGTGAGCAGGATGGTGCGCAGACCGAGGCTGCGCAGCTGAGCGACCGCCGCGGCACTGGTCGGCTTGACCTGATCGGCCACCACGAGCACGCCGCGCACCTCGCCGTCCCACGCGGCGAGCACCGCCGTGCTGCCGGCCCGTTCGGCGTCGCGCGTGACCGCCACCAGCTCGGCAGGCAGGCGCAGAGCCCAGTCGGCGAGGAGCGACGCGCGCCCGACGATCACGGCGTGACCGTCCACGACGCCCGAGACGCCGCGCCCGGGGAGGCTCTCGAAGGACTCGGGGACGGGGAGAGCGCCCACCTCGGCCGCGGCCGCGCGGGCGACCGCCTGCGCGATCGGATGCTCGGACGCATGCTCCAGCGCGCCCGCGAGCCGCAGCAGCTCGCCGCGGTCGGTGCCCGCAGCGGCCACCACGTCGGCGAGGGCCATGCGTCCGGTCGTGACCGTGCCGGTCTTGTCCAGCACGACGGTGTCGACCGCGCGCGTGGACTCCAGCACCTCGGGCCCCTTGATGAGGATGCCGAGCTGCGCGCCCCGGCCGGTGCCGACCAGCAGAGCCGTCGGGGTCGCGAGACCCAGCGCGCACGGGCACGCGATGATCAGCACGGCGACAGCGGCCGTGAACGCCATCGCGGGGTCGTACCCCAGCGCGAGCCAGGTGACGAGGGTGCCTAGCGAGATCAACAGCACGATGGGCACGAAGATGCCAGAGATGCGGTCCGCGAGGCGCTGCACGTCTGCCTTGCCGGACTGCGCGCGCTCGACGAGCCGAGCCATCTGGGCAAGCTGCGTGTCCTCGCCCACGCGGGTGGCGCGCACGACGAGGCGGCCGCCCGCGTTGACGGTGGCGCCGATCACGGCGTCTTCGGGGCCTACCTCGACCGGCACGGACTCGCCCGTGACCATCGACGCGTCCACCGCCGACGTGCCCGAGACGACGACGCCGTCGGTCGCGATCTTCTCGCCCGGGCGTACGACGAATCGGTCGCCCGCGCGCAGCTCGGCGATCGAGACGCGGACCTCGACATCCTCGCCGCCCGTGCCCCGACGCAGGACCGCGGCATCCTTCGCCCCGATCTCGAGCAGGGCGCGCAGGGCGGCCCCGGCGCGCCGCTTGGAGCGCACCTCGAAGTACCGACCCGCGAGCACGAACATCGTGACTCCGGCGGCGACCTCGAGGTAGATGTCGCCGGCGCCGTCGCTCGGCTGCGTCGTCCACTCGAACGTGTGGGTCATGCCCGGCATGCCGGCGTGACCGAAGAACAGGGCGTAGAGCGACCAGAGGAACGCCGCCGAGACACCGAGCGAGATGAGGGTGTCCATCGTCGCGGCACCGTGGCGCAGGTTGATCCACGCCGCGCGATGGAAGGGCCACGCACCCCAGACGACCACAGGTGCGGCCAGGGCCAATGACGCCCACTGCCAGTACGTGAACTGCAGCGCCGGGATCATGGCGAGGAGGATCACGGGAACAGACAGCACGATCGAGCCGATCAGGCGCCGGCGAAGTCCGTCGAGCTCGCTGTCGCCGGACCCGTGATCGTGTGCGTCCTGTGCCGGTGCGGGAGGCTGGGGGAGTGCCGCCGTGTACCCCGTCTTCTCGACCTCGGCGATCAGGTCGCTCGCGTCGACGCCCGCAGTGGCGGTGATGGTCGCCTTCTCGGTGGCGTAGTTGACGGATGCCTCGACCCCGTCGATCCGGTTGAGGCGCTTCTCGATCCGCACGGCGCAGGACGCGCACGTCATTCCGCCGATCTCGAGCTCGATGCGGTCGCCCGGCAGTGCCGCGCCGTCCATCAGACGCGGACCGCCTCGTAGCCCGCCTCGTCGACGGCTGCGAGCACGTCGGCATCGGCGATCGGGTGCACCGACCCGACGACGAGGGAGCCGGTCTTCGCGTCGACGCTGATCGCCTCGACGCCCGAGATCTTCGAGACTTCGCCGCGCACAGACGCTTCGCAGTGCCCGCAGCTCATGCCCGTCACCTTGTACTCGGTCGTCTGCGTCATCGTCGTGCCTTTCACGTGGGATCGAGGGGATACCCCCAAGGGGTACGAATGATCAACTTTATACCCTGCAGGGGTATTCCCGATCCGAGGTGCGCGACAAAGCGCGTTCGGGGCCCGTGAAAACCGAGCTCAATGCGTTACACATCGTTAACGAAAGGCAACATTGCGCGGCGCTCCGCATGGTTAGGTTAGGGACACTGGGTCGGCTCCCGACGCCGTACCCGATTTTTCATCACAGCAAGGAGCAACATGAGCGTCTTCACCCGCTCGCGCAAGTCCGCCCTCGCAGGCGTCGTTGCGCTCGCCGGCGCCAGTGCCCTCGTCCTCGCCGGCTGCGCCGGCGGAGGATCGGGCGGCGAGACCAGCGCACCTCCCACCGAGGAGCGCGACCTCACCCTCAAGATCGGCACGATCCTGCCGCAGACCGGCAACCTGTCGTTCCTCGGACCGCCCGAGGAGGCCGGTGTCGGCCTCGCCGCACAGCACGTCAACGACTCGGCGGCCGACACGGGCCTCACGATCGACGACATCGTCTGGGGCGACTCGGGTGACACCGACAACAAGGCGTACGCGACGACCATCCAGACCCTGATCTCCGAGGGTGTCACGGCTGCCATCGGCGCCGCGTCCTCCGGTGTGACGAAGCTGTTCCTCGATGACGCCGTCGCCGCGGGCATCATCGTGTTCTCGCCGGCCAACACGTCGCTCGACTTCACGTCGTGGGACGACGACGGCCTGTACTGGCGCACCGCCCCGTCCGACACCCTCCAGGGCGAGGTCCTCGGCAACCTGGTCGCCGAAGACGGACACGAGAATGTCGCGGTCCTGTACCTCAACGACTCGTACGGCACCGGCCTCAACGAGGTCTTCCAGGAGACCTTCACGGGCGCCGGCGGCACGATCGTCGAGGAGCAGTCCTACAACACGGGCGACACCTCGTTCGACGCGCAGATCAGCGCGCTGATGGCCTCGAACCCCGACGCCATCGTGCTCATCACGTTCGATGAGATCTACACGATCGGACCGGCGCTGCTGGCCGCGGGCTACCCCGCCGACCAGCTGTACCTCGTCGACGGCAACCTGAAGAACTTCGGCGCCGACGAGAAGTGGCCCGCTGGTTCGAGCATGGAAGGCGCCAAGGGCACCACGCCCGCCGGCCCGCTCGAGGCCGACTCCGGCTTCCAGGACGAGCTCAACGAGTGGTGGACCGGCGAGGGCAACTCCGAGCTGACCGACTTCTCGTACGCCAACGAGTCCTACGACGCGGTCATCCTGCTCGCGCTCGCTTCGCTCGCGGCCAACTCGACCGACGCGGCCGACGTGGCCGGCAAGCTGCAGGAAGTCTCCGGCGGCTCGGGCGAGGGTGAGAAGTGCGACACGTACGCGGACTGCGCCGACATCATCCTCGGTGGCGGCGTCGCTGACTACGACGGTCACTCGGGCCCGGTCACGTTCGACGAGAACGGCGACCCGACGGAGGCCACCATCGGTGTCTTCGTCTACGGACCCGACAACATGAACACGCGCGTCAGCTGATCTGATTCGCAAGGAAGGGCCCCGGAGCGATCCGGGGCCCTTTCCATGTGTCCGCGGTCGCCTATGTCGCGGTGAGCCCGGCGCGCCAGCGCGCGTGCTCGCGCGCGAAGAGCACGGCGAGGATCCCCCAGACGCCGACGTCGTCGGCGAGTCCGAGCGGGCCGAAGAACAGCTCCGGGATCAGGTCGATCGGTGCCACGGCGTAGACGATCGCCGCGGCCCCCGCGACCCAGGTCGTCGGCGCCAGCCGATGCTCGCGGTCCTTGACCGCCCTCACGAAGCTCCACATGGCTTCAGTGTGCGCCATCGCGGCCCAGATCAGCCGCGGGTTCGCGCTGAGCGAAAGCCGGTGAACGAAAGAGGAGAGCGGATGCCGCAGCATCCGCTCTCCTCTTTCCTGTCGCGTGATCAGTTGGTCTCGGAGCCGAGCGAGCCCAGGTAGAGGCCGATGACCTTCGGATCGTTGAGCAGGTCGCGGCCGCTGCCGTGGTACGCGTCGCGCCCCTGGTCGAGCACGTAGCCGCGATCGCAGATCTGCAGGCAGCGACGGGCGTTCTGCTCGACCATGATCGTCGTGACGCCGGCCTTGTTGATGTCGGAGACGCGGATGAACGCGTCGTCCTGACGGACGGGCGACAGGCCGGCCGACGGCTCGTCGAGGAGCAGCACGGCCGGGTCCATCATGAGCGCCCGCGACATCGCCACCATCTGGCGCTCACCGCCCGAGAGCGAGCCCGCGCGCTGCTTGAGGCGCTTGCCCAGCTCGGCGAAGATGCTCGTCACGAAGTCGAGGCGCTCGGCGTACTGCTTGGGAGCCTGGTAGAGGCCCATCTGCAGGTTCTCCTCGATGGTGAGCGAGGGGAACACGTTGTTCGTCTGCGGGACGAACCCGACGCCTTTGCTGACGAGCTTGTCGGACTTGAGTCCGATGACGCTGTCGCCGTTGACGTTGATCTCGCCGGAGCGCACCTTCACCATGCCGAAGATCGACTTCAGCAGCGTGGACTTCCCGGCGCCGTTGGGCCCGATGATGCCGATCAGCTCGCCCTTGTGTGCGACCAGGTTGGCGCCGTTGATGATGTTGATGCCCGGAAGGTAACCGGCGTAGAGGTCATTGACCTCGACGACGACCTCGTCGGTCCTCATCCCCTCCACGCGAGCGGCGTCGGCGGCGGGAACGGCGGAACCGGGCGTGCGGGCGCTGCCCGACGGCGCACCCGCGTCCGCCGGAACGGCCGCGGCGTTCGAAGCGTCGGTCACTTGTTCTCCTCCTCGGCCTCGGCGATCGCAGCCTCTTCGGCCTCTTTGATCTCCTCCAGCAGTTCGACGGCGGCGGTGTCGAGCTCGCCCGCCACGCGGCCGGTCACCACGCCGAGGTCGACGTCCTGGTGACTGCCGAGATAGGCGTCGATCACGGCCTTGTCCTGCATCACCGTCTCGGGCGGACCCTCTGCGACGACGCGACCCTCGGCCATCACGACCACCCAGTCAGCGATGTGGCGGACCATGTGCATGTCGTGCTCGACGAAGAGCACGGTCATCCCGAGGTCCTTCAGATCGAGGATGTGGTCGAGGAGCGACTCGGTGAGAGCCGGGTTCACACCGGCCATGGGCTCGTCGAGCATGACGAGGGTCGGGTCGCTCATGAGGGCACGGGCCATCTCGAGCAGCTTGCGCTGCCCACCCGAGAGCGAGGCGGCGTAGTCGTCGGCCTTCGCGTCGAGCTTGAACCGCGCGAGCAGGTCCATGGCCTTGTCTTCGTTCGCGTCGTCCTGCTTGCGCCACACGGCCGGGATGATGCTCGACCAGAGGCGCTCGCCCTTCTGCTGCGTCGCGCCCAGCTTCATGTTCTCGAGAACCGTGAGGAGCGAGAGCGCCTTGGTGAGCTGGAACGTGCGGACCTGGCCCATGCGGGCGACCTTGAACGACGGGATCCCCGACAGGTTCTTCCCGTCGAACGACCACGTGCCCGAGTTGGGCTTGTCGAAGCCGCACAGCAGGTTGAACAGCGTCGTCTTCCCCGCGCCGTTCGGGCCGATGAGGGCCGTGATCGCGCCGCGGGGAATCTCGAGGTGCTCCACATCGACGGCCGTGAGGCCGCCGAAACGCCGCGTGATGTTGTCGATCACCATGATCGGGTCGTTCTTGGCGACGCCGGGTACGGAATCACCCTTCGCGAGCCCGGTCGTCTTGGGGCGTCGGATGCTGCCGGTCGCGGTCGTGACCGCGCCGGTGGGCGTCGAGCCGGCTGCCGGCGGCGTTGCGCCGCCGGCCCCGGGCTCGGGAGTGCTGTTACTTGACAAAGGTCAGCTCCCTCTTGTTGCCGAAGATGCCCTGCGGGCGGAAGATCACGATCAGCATGAGCGCGACACCCACGAGGATGAAGCGGAGCGTGCCCGCCTGCACGGACGAGATGGGCAGGACGCCCGAGTTCGCCAGCGCCGGGAGGACGTTTCCGAGGAAGCCCATGATCACCCAGAAGATCACCGAGCCGACGACGGGACCGAACACGGTCGCCGCACCGCCGAGCAGCAGGATCGTCCAGATGAAGAACGTGAGCGAGGTCGTATAGGTGGCGGGCACCACGGCCGACGGGAGCGCGAAGACCACGCCGCCCAGCGCACCGAAGACGCCACCGATGATCAGCGCCTGCATCTTGTAGGCGAAGACGTTCTTGCCGAGCGAGCGCACGGCGTCCTCGTCCTCGCGGATGCCCTTGAGCACGCGACCCCACGGGCTGCGCATGAGCGCCCACACGAGGTAGACCGCGATCGCCAGCAGGATGATGCCGAACACGCGCACCCACAGCTGGTCGGCCGTCCACGTCCACGGGCCGAAGCCGTACGTCCCCTCCGGGAATGGATTGGCTGCCCGGAATCCCGCGTGGTATCCGCCCAGACCGTCCGCCGAGTTCGTCCACTCGTCGAACAGCTGCGTCGTCAGCGCCAGGCGGATGATCTCGGCCGCCGCGATGGTGACGATGGCGAGATAGTCGGCGCGCAGACGCAGTGTCGGGATACCGAGGATGATCGCGAAGACCACAGAGGCGAGGCATCCGACGATGATGCCCACCCACCACGGCCACCCGAAGGTGAGGATCGAGATCGCGTAGCCGTAGGCGCCGAGCGCCATGAAGCCCGCCATACCGAAGTTGAGCAGGCCCGCGTAGCCGAAGTGCACCGCGAGACCGGTCGCCGCAAGGGCGTACGCGATCGTCTCGGGACTGAACAGCCAGTAAGCCGTGTTGTTGAGAATCTGTCCCCAATCCATGGCCTAGCCCAGCCTCTCTTTGCGACCCAGCAGGCCTTGTGGCCTCACCAGGAGGATGATGATGAGCACCGCGAGCGCGCCGACGTACTTCATGTCCGGCGGGATGCCCAGCAGGGTCGAGAGCTCGACCAGGATTCCGACGATCAGCGAGCCGATGAGCGCGCCGAACGCCGTGCCGAGGCCACCGAGGGTGACCGCGGCGAAGATCAGCAGCAGCACCTGCACGCCCATGTCCCATTTCACGCCGGGGCGGAAGTAGGCCCACAGCACGCCGGCCACGGCGGCGAGCGACGCCGAGAGGATCCACACGATGCGGATCACGCGGTCGACGTTGATGCCGGATGCCGCGGCCAGGCCGGGGTTGTCGGAGATGGCTCGGGTCGCCTTGCCGATGCGAGTGCGCAGGAGCCAGTAGGCGACGGCGAGCAGCAGCACGATCGAGATCCCCATCGACACGAGGTCGATCCACGAGACCGCGATCGGTCCGATGACGATGTCGCGAGATGCTCCGGCGCCGGGCAGCTGGTACGTGGCCCCGCCGATGAAGAACTGGTACGTGTACCGGATCGCCAGCGACAGGCCGATGCTCACGATCATGAGCTGGACCAGACCGAGCCCTCTTCGGCGCAGGGGTTTCCACAGTCCGGCGTCGAGCGACCACCCGAACGCCGCGCCGAACAGGATGACGATCGGGATCACGATCCACATCGGCAGTGCGAAGTTCACGCTGAAGATCAGCGCGACGATGGCGCCGAAGGTCAGCATCTCCGCATGCGCGAAGTTGGTGAGGCCCGTCGTGCCGAAGATCAGCGAGACGCCGACCGCGGCGAGCGCCAGCAGCAGACCGAAGTTGATGCCGTTGATGAGGCGTTCGGCGAACTGGTCCCAGAACGACGTCGTCACGCGCTCGCCCTCGCCGAGGAAGAGATTGACGATCTTGGTGCCGGTCGCGCCGAAGGCGACATCGAAGGAAGCGGTCGTCCCCTGCTTGGGCTGGATGCCCTCGGGCAGCTGCGCGGGGTCGACGATGACTCCGTCGGGCAGCGTGGACTCGTCCACGATGAGGACGTACTCCTCCTTCTCGGGCACGTACAGACGCCACTTGCCGTCGGCACCCGTCACCGTCTCGGCGTCGAAGCCGTTGCCCTCGACCATGATGACGACGTCCGGAACAGGCTCGCCCTCGTTCTGGATGACGCCACCGAAGTAGAAGTCGGTCTGTTCTTGATCACCCCCGGGGGTGTCCGGTGCGGTCGCAGCCGCGTGTGCACCGGTCGGCGAAGCCATCAGCACCATCGCTGCAGCCATCAGCACTCCGACGAGGACGACCGCCCATCGGGCGTATCTCCTCGCGATCACAGTCGTAGGACCCACAGAACCTCCAGTCGGCGGCACCACGCGCACCGATAGCAGTCGGGTCGCATCGGCCGTGATGAACGACGGTACGACTGTAATGTGTCCGCGGTGTTTCGACTACTTATCCACATGCGCCTCTATCGAATCGCAATGTGAGGAGACGTTCCGATGCAGGCCGACGTGTCCGCTCCACGGCGGGCTGCAGGCGGGAACAAACCGGGCCGCGCGGCGCTTAGAATCGAGTACGGAGCGTCCCCACGCACCGGCCGTCGTCGTCCACCCCGAGAAACGCGCCGCGAGCGCAGGAGAACCCATGGAGCACAACGACCCTTTCGGTTTCGTCGGACTGACGTACGACGACGTGCTGCTGCTGCCGGGGCACACGGATGTGATCCCGAGTGAGGCGGACACCTCCTCGCGCGTGACGCGCCGCATCACGGTCGCGACTCCGCTCATCTCCAGCGCCATGGACACCGTCACCGAGTCGCGCATGGCGATCGCGGTCGCACGCGAGGGCGGGCTGGGCATCATCCACCGCAATCTGTCCATCGAGGACCAGGCGTCCATGGTCGACCGCGTCAAGCGCAGCGAGTCGGGCATGATCACCGACCCGATCACGACGACGCCCGATGCGACCATCGAAGAGGTCGACGACCTCTGCGCGACGTACCGCATCTCGGGACTGCCCGTCATCGACGACGACGGTCGCCTCGTCGGCATCGTCACGAACCGCGACATGCGATTCGTGTCGGGCTTCGAGCGCCAGAGCACGAAGGTGCGCGACGTGATGACCAGCGAAGGACTCGTCACCGGCCGTGTGGGCGTCAGCGCCGGCGAGGTCATCTCGCTGTTCGCGCACCACCGGGTCGAGAAGCTTCCCCTCATCGATGCCGAGGGCAAGCTCGCCGGACTCATCACGATCAAGGACTTCGACAAGAGCGAGAAGTACCCGCTCGCCACGAAGGACGAGCAGGGCCGTCTGCGCGTCGGCGCCGCGATCGGCTTCTTCGGAGACGCGTGGCAGCGCGCCGAGGCGCTTCGCGACGCCGGTGTGGACGTGCTCGTGGTCGACACCGCCAACGGGCAGTCGGCCGGGGTGATCGACATCGTGCGCCGCATCAAGGCCGACGCGACGTTCGACCACATCGACGTGATCGGCGGCAACGTCGCCACGCGCGAGGGCGCCCAGGCTCTCATCGATGCCGGCGTCGACGCCGTCAAGGTGGGCGTCGGCCCGGGCTCCATCTGCACCACACGCGTCGTCGCGGGGGTGGGCGTTCCCCAGGTCACCGCCGTCTACGAGGCGTACCTCGCGGCACGCGAGGCCGGAGTCCCGGTGATCGCCGACGGCGGCCTGCAGTACTCGGGCGACATCGCGAAGGCGCTCGTCGCCGGTGCCGACACCGTCATGCTCGGCTCGCTCCTCGCCGGCACCGACGAGTCTCCGGGCGAGATCGTCTTCCAGGGCGGCAAGCAGTTCAAGCAGTACCGCGGGATGGGCTCGCTCGGCGCGCTCCAGACCCGCGGGAAGAAGACGTCCTACTCGAAGGACCGCTACTTCCAGGCGGACGTGCCCAGCGACGACAAGCTCATCCCCGAGGGCATCGAGGGGCAGGTCGCCTACCGCGGTCCCGTGTCAGCGGTGGCCTACCAGCTCGTCGGCGGCCTGCGGCAGTCGATGTTCTACGTCGGCGCCCGCACGATCGAGGAGCTCAAGGCCAAGGGCAAGTTCGTGCGCATCACGGCGGCAGGGCTGAAGGAGTCCCACCCCCACGACGTGCAGATCGTGGTCGAGGCGCCGAACTACAAGCGCTGATCCGGGAGCGGATGCCGGTCGTTACTCTGTGCTCATGATCCGGCAGCGCACGCACCCGGCCGCGACCCTGCGCACGACGCGCCTCGAGGCGTTCACCGACGGCGTCTTCGCGATCGCGGCGACCCTGCTCGTCCTCGACCTGACCACCCACGACTTGGGTTCTGTGTCGACCGACGTCCAGATGTGGTCCGCACTCGGCGACATGGGGTATCTCTTCGTCAACTTCGCGCTGAGCTTCGTCTTGCTGTGCCTGCTGTGGATGGTGCACGTGCAGCAGTTCGAGCACGTCGCCCGTGTCGACTCGACGATGGTCTGGCTCAACAACGGCCGTCTGCTGTTCGTCGTCCTCGTGCCGTTCGCCACCAACCTCACGACCGAGTATTCGGAGTTCGTGGCCGCGCGGCTGGCGATGCCGGTCACCTTCTTCCTCGCCATCCTGTTCAGCTGGCTGCAGTGGCAATGGGCGGTGCGCAAGCGCGACGTCATGCTGCCCGATCTGACAGCCGCCGATGCCGCGGCCTACGGTCGCTCATCGCTCAGCGCGCTGATCATCGCCGCGACCGTGGTGGTGCTCGCGCCGTGGATCGGCTCCGCCGCGTTCCTGCTGTTCCTGCTGGACGGCGTGCTCACCCGCGTGCTCCACGGCCGGGGCGACTGACCGGGGGGCACGCGCGAAGGCGGCGGTCGCGGATGCCGCGCCGCCGCCCCTCACGTCGGTTCAGCCGATCGGCTGCAGCTCGGCCTCGGGTTCGGCGGCGGCGGCGACCGCGGCATCCGTCTGCGTCTCCGACCGCCCCGCCGGAAGCAGCAGCGCCACGAACGTCGCCGCCAGCAGCACGGCTGCGCCGGTGAAGACCGCCGGTCGTGCCGCGTCCACGTAGAGGTCGGCGGTGAGCGCTCCGCCGGCTCCGACGAAGATCGCCGTCATGACGGCCGTGCCCAGGGCGACGCCCAGTTCGCGAACGGTCGAGTTCACGCCGGACGCCTTCGCGTGGTCGATGAGTCCGAGGGTCGCCAGCAGCGCCGTCGCCGATGGGGCGAACACGAGGGCCATGCCGATCCCCGCCATCAGGAAGGGTGCGATCAGGCTCGGGTACGGCGTGTCGGGTGTCATGATCGCGGCGATCCAGCCGAGCGCGACGGCCTGCAGTGCGAGTCCTGTGACCATGAGCGCGCGCGTGCCGACCCGCGGCGCGATCATGCCGGCGATCGGCGCCACGAACATCGGCGCGAGGGTCCAGGGGGTCGTCTGCAGCGCGGCCTCGAAGGGCGTCGAGCCCTGAACGACCTGCAGGTACTGGATGAGGATGAACACCGAGCCGAACGTGCCGAAGCTGAACGCGAAGCCGATCACGTTCGTGACAGAGAACGAGCGGTCGCGGAACAGCCGCAGCGGCACGAGCGGCGCGGCCGTGCGGGCCTGCCAGAGCACGAACGCGACCACGAACAGCGCGCCGACGATCAGCTCGGCGATCACGCCGGCCGAGCCCCAGCCGTCGTCGTTGCCGCGCACGATCGCGTGCACGAGCGCCAGCACGCCGGCGGCCGCCAGGATCGCCCCGGGGACGTCGATGCGGGCGCGCGCGCCGAAGTCGTTGCGCAGCACGATCAGCGCGAGGGGGATGGCGATGATCGCGACGGGGACGTTGATCCAGAAGATGGCCTGCCAGTCCCAGCCCTCCATGATCGCGCCGCCGACGAGCGGACCGACCGCGACGCCGAGCCCGGAGATGCCGCCCCAGATGCCGATCGCCAGCGGACGCCGGGCGGGCGATACCGCGCCGCTGAGGAGCGCCAGCGACAGCGGCATCACGCCGGCGGCGCCGAGGCCCTGGAAGGCGCGCGCGGCGATGAGCTGCTCGGGGTCGGAGCTGAGCGCGGCGAGCACCGATCCGATGCCGAACACGGCGATGCCGATCACGAAGACGGTACGACGGCCGAAGCGGTCGCCGAGAGCCGACGCGATGAGGATCGCACCGGCGAACGCGAGCGTGTAGGCGTTCACGAACCACTGCAGCTCTTCGACCGAGGCGCCCATCTGCGCGTGCAGCACCGGCAGAGCGTTGGTCATGACGAGGTTGTCGAGCGTGGCCATGAACATCGGGAGCGATGCCGCGGCCACGATGAGGGCGAAGGGCCGGGACCTGCGGCCGGTCTTCGCCGGCGAGGAAGAGGTGTCGGTGGTCATCGGAGTCTCCGGTAGTAATTGGATGATTACTTGCGAGAGTTAACGTAGTAATCGAATGATTACAAAGTCAAGTCATTCGCTGATAACCTGTGGAGATGACTTCAGCGAGCGTGGACGACAAGGCGGCGGTCGCCCAGACACACGCGGGAAAGCGGCTGTCCTCCGTCGAGCGACGCCGCCAGATCCTCGTCGCCGCGCTCGCCGTCTTCGGCGCGCGGGGGTACGAAGGAGCCACGACCGACGAGGTCGCGCGCGCCGCGGGCGTCAGCCAGCCCTATGTGGTGCGGCTCTTCGGCTCGAAGGAGAACCTGTTCCTCGCGGCGATCGAGGACGCCCTCGCCCGTATGCTCGCGGGCTTCCGCGCGGCCCTCGCCGACACCGGCGCCGCACGCGAGCCCGGCATCACGGAGGAGAAGGCCGCCGCCCAGCGGATCGGCCAGGCATATGTCGACCTTCTGGCGGTGCGCGGTCTGCACCAGACGCTCGCGCACGCCTACCTGCTCGGCAGCCATCCCGTGATCGGGGCGGCCGCGCGCAAGGGCTTCGCGAACGTGTGGCGCTTCTTCCGCGACGAGATGGGCCTCGATGCGGATGAGGCTCGCGCATTCATGGCCGAGGGGATGCTGATCAGCACGATGATCGGGCTGCGCATCGTCGACGACTACGGATCGGACCCGCAGATCACCGAACTCTTCCGGTCATGCTTCCCCACCGAGCTGCCCCACATCCTCGAGGTTCTCCCGCGCGGCGCCGACCGCTGGTGAGTCCGCGGACGTTCCGTGCAGACCGTCCCCGGCGTAGGGTCGGGGGCATGTGCCGGAACATCCACACACTCCACAACTTCGAGCCCGCCGCATCCTCCGACGAGGTCCACGCCGCGGCGCTCCAGTACGTGCGCAAGATCGCGGGCACGACGAAGCCGTCCAAGGCCAACCAGGAAGCCTTCGACCGCGCGGTGCACGAGATCTCCCACATCACGCAGCACCTGCTCGACGATCTCGTCGCCGTGGCGCCGCCGAAGAACCGCGAGACCGAGGCGGCCAAGGCGCGCGAGCGCGCGATCAAGTCCGGCCGCTACGCCGCGCCGGCCGCCTGAGCCGCTGAGGTAGTCTGGTCGGCTCCCCTCCGGCGCCGGTGCCGCGCGGAGCAGACAGGGAAAGACCGTGGGCTACATCGACATCGCCGCCGTCTCGTACGCGCTGCCGGACGGCCGGCCACTGCTGGACGAGGTGTCGTTCCGCGTCGGTGAGGGGTCGACCACCGCCCTCATCGGCCAGAACGGCGCCGGCAAGACGACGCTGCTGCGGATCGTGCGCGGCGAGATCGCGCCGCACTCGGGAGTCGTGTCGATCGACGGCGGGCTCGGAGTCATGGACCAGTTCGTCGGCCACGGCGTCGCCGGGCAGACCGTGCACGACCTTCTCATCGCGGTCGCCCCCGACCGCGTCCGCCGCGCCGCGCGGGAGCTCGAGGACTCCGAGGCCGCGATCATCGAACGCGACGACCTCGAGACGCAGATGAGGTACGCCGGAGCGCTCGCCGACTACGCCGAGGCCGGCGGGTACGAGTACGAGACCGTGTGGGACACCTGCACGACCGCCGCGCTCGGCATCCCGTTCCCGCGTGCCCGGTTCCGCGAGCTGACGACGCTGTCGGGGGGGAGAGCAGAAGCGGCTCGCGCTCGAGGCGCTGCTGCGCGGGCCCGACCAGGTCCTGCTGCTCGACGAACCCGACAACTACCTCGACGTGCCCGGCAAGCGCTGGCTCGAGGAGCGGCTGCGCGAGACCCCGAAGACCGTGCTGCTCGTGTCGCACGATCGTGAGCTGCTCGCCCGCGCGGCGGATCGCATCGTGACGCTCGAGGCGGGCGGCGCGGGCAGCACGGCCTGGGTGCACGGCGGCGGGTTCCGCTCCTACCATCGGGCACGCGATGAGCGGATGCTGCGCCTCGACGAGCTGCGCCGGCGGTGGGACGAGCAGCACGCGAAGTTGAAGGCGCTCGTCGCGACGCTCAAGGTCAAGGCCACCGCGAATGACTCCTTCACGTCGAGGTACCGGGCCGCCCAGACCCGGCTGCGCAAGTTCGAGGAGGCCGGGCCGCCGCAGGAGCGTCCGCCCGAGCAGGACCTCGCGCTGAGGCTGAGGGGCGCCCGCACGGGCAAGCGCGCGGTCGTCGCCGAGCGGCTCGAGCTCACGGGGCTCATGCAGCCGTTCGACCTGGAGGTGTGGTTCGGCGACCGCGTCGCGGTGCTCGGATCCAACGGATCGGGCAAGTCGCACTTCCTGAGGCTCCTCGCGCGCGGCGGCACCGACCCCGACGCCCGGCTCGGCCACGTCACGACGACGGGTGCCGGGCTCGACCCGGTGGCCCACGCGGGCCGCGCGATCCTGGGCGCCCGCGTCGTGCCGGGGTGGTTCGCGCAGACCCATCGGCATCCCGAGTTCGCCGGGCGGACGCTGCTGGACATCCTGCACCGCGGCGAGGATGCCCGCGCCGGGCTGCCTAGGGATGCCGCGAGCTCGGCCCTCGACCGCTACGGCCTCGTCTCCCAGGCGGAGCAGGCGTTCGACAGTCTGTCGGGCGGCCAGCAGGCGCGGTTCCAGATCCTGCTCCTCGAGCTCTCCGGCGCGACGCTGCTGCTGCTGGACGAGCCGACCGACAACCTGGACCTCGTCTCGGCCGAGGCGCTGCAGGACGCCCTGGCGAGGTTCGAGGGCACCGTCCTCGCCGTGACCCACGATCGCTGGCTCGCCAAGAGCTTCGACCGATTCGTGGTCTTCGGCGGCGACGGGCGGGTGTACGAGGCCGACGCGCCGGTCTGGGATGAGGCGCGCGTCGCGCGCGAGCGCTGACGGATGCCTCGGCCCGAGGTATCCGTCAGCTCGTGTCTCGGGCGCCCATCGGCCCGGCGGGTAGGCTGGGGGGCGTGAGCATGGAGATCGAACTCGGCCGCGCCAAGCGCGCACGCCGCGCGTACACGTTCGACGACATCGCGGTCGTGCCCTCGCGGCGCACCCGCAACCCGGAGGACGTCTCGACCACGTGGACGATCGACGCGTTCAGCTTCGACATCCCGGTGCTCGGCGCCCCCATGGACTCCGTCGTCAGTCCGCAGACGGCGATCATGCTCGGACAGCTCGGCGGCCTCGGCGTGCTCGACCTCGAGGGCCTGTGGACGCGCTATGACGACCCGGCGCCGTTGCTCGCCGAGATCGCCGGCCTCGAGAAGGCCGCCGCGACCCGCCGCATGCAGGAGCTCTACACCGAGCCGATCAAGCCCGAGCTCGTCCGCGACCGCCTGGCCGAGATCCGCGCCGCGGGCGTCACGGTCGCCGGCGCGCTCACTCCGCAGCGCACGCAGGAGCTCTACGAGACCGTCGTCGCGGCGGGGGTCGACCTGTTCGTGATCCGTGGCACCACCGTGTCGGCCGAGCATGTCTCGTCCGTCGACCAGCCGCTGAACCTCAAGAAGTTCATCTACGACCTCGACGTGCCTGTCATCGTCGGCGGTGCCGCGACCTACACCGCCGCCCTCCACCTCATGCGCACCGGTGCGGCCGGCGTTCTCGTCGGCTTCGGCGGGGGAGCGGCATCCACCACTCGCGCCACCCTCGGACTCCACGCGCCCATGGCCACCGCCGTGGCCGACGTCGCCGGTGCGCGTCGCGACTACCTCGACGAATCGGGCGGCCGCTACGTGCACGTCATCGCCGACGGCGGCGTGGGCACCTCGGGTGACATCGTCAAGGCGCTCGCGATGGGCGCCGACGCCGTCATGCTCGGTGTCGCACTGGCGCGGGCGACGGATGCTCCGGGTCGGGGCTTCCACTGGGGTCCCGAAGCCCACCACCCCAAGCTGCCGCGCGGCCGCCGCGTGAGGGTCGACCAGGTCGCCTCGCTCGAGGAGATCCTGTACGGCCCCGCGCCCGTCGCGGACGGCACGGCGAACCTCATCGGCGCCCTGCGCAAGTCGATGGCCACGACCGGGTACTCCGACCTCAAGGAGTTCCAGCGGGTCGAGGTCGTGGTCGCGCCCTACAGCGCGGGATGACCGAGTCCGATCCTCAGCCGGCACCGGAGGCGCCTTCGCCTGCGGACGCCGAGTCCCCCGCGGCCGCCGACGTGCCCGCGGTCTTCCCGCCGACGCTGCGCGAGGTGATGCTTCGCCCGCAGTGGATCGGGATGCTGCTGCTCTGCCTGCTGGTCGCCGGGGTCTTCGCGTGGCTCGGGCAGTGGCAGCTGAGCCGCGCCGTCGACACCGACCCGCTGCCGCCGGGAGCGACCGAGGAGCTGCGCCCTCTCGCGGATGTCGCGGCGCCGGGGGAGCTCATCCCGGAACCGGTCGTGGGGCAGCGGGTCACCGTGGAGGGCTTCTGGATGCCCGGCGACTTCCTCGTCGTCTCGTCGCGATTCAACGACGACGTCGAGGGGTACTGGGTCACCGGGCAGCTGCGGATCGCCGGAACCGACGAGCCCACGTCGGTGGCCGTCGCGCTCGGATGGGCGCCGACTCTCGACGAGGCGCAGGCTGCCGCGGAAGAGTTCGATGGCGGGGCAGCGGCCGCGGTCCGGACGCCGGTCACCGTGACCGGCAGGCTCATCTCCGACGAAGGGCCCGTGCCGCCTCCGCGCCGCGCAGATCCGCAGACGCTGACGCGGATGTCGCCGGCGGCACTGCTCGGCCAGTGGGACGACGTCGAGGGGCTCAACGTCTACCGGCCCTACGTCGCGTCTGCGGAGGCCCCCTCTCCGCTCGTCGACATCTCCTCGCCCGCGCCCGACGAGGGATCGGCGATCAACTGGCTGAACATCTTCTACGCGGCCGAGTGGGCGATCTTCGCCGGCTTCGCCTTCTACCTCTGGTACCGGCTGGCCCGTGACGCCTGGGAGAAGGAGGTCGAGGATCTCCTCGACGAGGCCGCGGACGAGGCATCCGCTCCGGAAAACACGCCGGAATCCCGCGGCTAGACTGGATCCATGCCCCGCGCCCCGAAGCTCGCCTCCTTCCCGGCCATCCGCGGAGCCCTGAAGTTCTACCAGGTCTGCGCGATCATCACCGGCATCGGGCTGCTGCTGCTCGTGGCAGAGATGATCCTGAAGTACACGCCGATCCACGTCGAGCTGTTCCTCGGCGGATCCGGGGGCTTCCTGTGGTTCGCGCCCGTCATCGCCGGGCCCGGCTGCGAGTGGTGGTCGCTGTTCGCGCCGATGACCAACGACTGCGAGATGATCTCGACGGGTGACGGGTTCAACCTGTCGCTGTTCATCCTCGTGGCGCACGGCTGGTTCTACGTCGTCTACCTCTTCTCGTGCTTCCGCGTGTGGAGCCTGATGCGCTGGCCGTTCGGCCGGTTCATCGTCCTGGCGCTCGGCGGCATCGTGCCGCTGCTGTCGTTCTTCATGGAGGCCAAGGTCGGTCGCGAGGTCACCTCGTACCTGAAGACGCGCGAGGATGCCGAGCTGCACTCGCAGGCCGGCCACTCGACCCTCACCCACGCGATCCCCACGGAGAACAAGCGTTGACCGAGCAGACCGAAACCTCCCAGCGTCCCGTCCTCGTCGTCGATTTCGGCGCGCAGTACGCGCAGCTGATCGCGCGTCGCGTGCGCGAGGCGGGCGTGTACAGCGAGATCGTGCCCCACACCGCTTCGGCGGCCGACATCGCGGCCAAGAATCCGGTGGGCATCATCCTGTCCGGCGGGCCGTCGTCGGTGTACGAGGAGGGCGCGCCGGCACTCGACACCGGCGTCTTCGACCTCGGGATCCCGACGCTCGGCATCTGCTACGGCTTCCAGGTCATGGCCCAGGCGCTCGGTGGCGAGGTGGCCAACACCGGCTTGCGCGAATACGGAGCGACGGATGCCGCGGTCACAGGCGACGGCGGGGTTCTGCTCGGCGGCCAGCCGGCCGATCAGAACGTGTGGATGAGCCACGGCGACCAGGTCTCGCGCGCCCCCGAGGGCTTCGATGTGCTCGCGTCGACGTCGGCGACGAAGGTCGCGGCGTTCGGCAGCGACGAGAAGCGGTTCTACGGGGTGCAGTGGCATCCCGAGGTGAAGCACTCCGACCACGGCCAGCAGGTCATCGAGAACTTCCTGCACAAGGCGGCGGGGCTCCCGGCCGACTGGAACAGCGGCAACGTCATCGCCGAGCAGGTGGAGCGCATCCGCGAGCAGGTGGGCACCGGCCGCGTGATCTGCGGGCTGTCGGGCGGCGTCGATTCGGCCGTCGCCGCGGCGATCGTGCACGAGGCGGTCGGCGACCAGCTCGTCTGCATCTTCGTCGACCACGGTCTGCTGCGAAAGGACGAACGGGAGCAGGTCGAACAGGACTACGTCGCCTCGACCGGTGTGCGCCTGGTCACCATCGACGCGCGCGAGCAGTTCCTGAACGCGCTGGCGGGAGTGAGTGATCCCGAGCAGAAGCGCAAGATCATCGGCCGCGAATTCATCCGCTCGTTCGAGGCCGCCGAGAAGGCGCTCGTGGCAGAGGCAGCCGCCGACGGAGAGCCGATCCGCTTCCTCGTGCAGGGCACGCTCTATCCGGACGTCGTCGAGTCCGGCGGCGGCACGGGCACGGCGAACATCAAGTCGCACCACAACGTCGGCGGTCTCCCCGAAGACCTGCAGTTCGAGCTCGTCGAGCCGCTGCGCACCCTCTTCAAGGACGAGGTCCGCGCGATCGGCCGCGAGCTCGGCCTTCCGGAGGTGATCGTGGGCCGCCAGCCGTTTCCGGGCCCCGGTCTCGGCATCCGGATCGTGGGCGAAGTCACCGCTGACCGCCTCGAGATTCTGCGTGACGCCGACGCGATCGCCCGCGAGGAGCTGACGCGCGCCGGGCTCGACGGCGAGATCTGGCAGTGCCCGGTGGTGCTGCTGGCTGACGTGCGCTCCGTCGGCGTGCAGGGCGACGGCCGCACCTACGGCCACCCGATCGTGCTGCGCCCGGTGTCGTCCGAAGACGCGATGACCGCCGACTGGACCCGCCTGCCCTACGACGTGCTCGCCCGCATCTCGAATCGCATCACGAACGAGGTGCGCGAGGTGAACCGCGTCGTGCTCGATGTGACCTCGAAGCCGCCGGGCACCATCGAGTGGGAGTGAGCCGGGTGTGACGACGTTTCCGGATGCCTCGTACCTGATCCTGTCGAGCAGGCTGATCCCCGACCACGACGGCGGGTACGCGATGGCCATCCTGTCGCGGGCGCGCCAGATGGCGGCGGCGGGTGTCGACGGCGGACGCGGCCCGCTCATCCTCACGTTCGACCCCGGGACGCCGGCCGACCATGCGCGCCACCGCCGCGCCTTCGACGAGCGAGAGCTGATCGTCGGCCCCGACCGCATGCGGAATCTCTTCGACGAGGCATCCGCTCCCTCCGGCGGCGCGGCCGCGTGGCTGCTCGAGGCCGCGGAGACCGGCGGGCCCGACCCGGCGCTCGAGTACCGGCGCGTCGACGACGCCGAAGGGCGTCCGATCGTGGGGCTGCCGGTGATCCACGGCGACCCCGACTGGCACATCACCTCCGCACCCGTCGCCGTGTACGGGCGGGACGGCGCCGTCGCGGGAGTCGTCGCCGGGTTCGGCGCCCTGTACCGTGCGTGGCTCGCCGACGTCGTGGCGCAGCTGCGCGCAGCATCCGGCGACACGCCCGTCGTCGTGATCTGCGAATCCCGGCAGCTCGGCGAGCTCATCGCCGGGTGGAGCGATCCCGGGGTGCGGCTGATCCACTCCATCCACACGATCCACCTCGAGCCGCCGCACACGCCCGACGCGCCGCTCAACCCGCTCTGGACCCGCTGGTTCACGCTCGCCGAGCGATTCGATGCCGTGCTCTGGCTGAGCGAGGCGCAGCGATCCGACGTCATCCAGCGCTTCGGCGAGGAGGGCGTGCACCTCGTGATCCCGGCCGGCGTGCCCGCGGCCTCCACCGTCGTCCCCGGGTCCGAGCGCGTGCCGGGCCGCGTCGTCATGCTCAACCGGCTCGCACCGGGCAAGCGCGTGGACCACGCGATCCGCGCGTTCCGCGGCGTGCTCGAGGCCGTCCCGCACGCGACGCTCGACATCTACGGCGGCGGCGCCGAGCACGACGCGCTGCAGGCGCTCATCGAGGAGCTCGGGCTGACCGCTCACGTCGTGCTGCGCGGGATCACCGGAGAGCCCGAGCGCGTGCTGGATGCGGCATCCGCCTTCCTCACGACCTCGGCGTTCGAGGGTCAGGCGCTCGCGATCGTCGAGGCGATGGTGCGCGGGACCCCCGTCGTCGCGTACGACGTGCCCTACGGTCCACGCGACCATCTCGCGAACGGCGGCGGGGTGCTCGTGCCCGACGGCGACGAGACCGCCCTCGCCGCCGCGATCGTGCGGGTGATCGCCGACCCCGAGGAGCACGCTCGCCTGTCGCGCGAGGCCGCGCAGATGGCACGGCGGGTCGATCCCGACCGAGTCACGGAGGCCCTCGCCCAGGCCGTGGCCGACGTGCTCGCCGCCCCGTCGCGCCGGGTCTGACCCCCTCGATCCGCCGAGGGCGGAGCCGCCCACGGCGGAATCGGATGCCGCGCCCCGCCGCCGCGCGCAGGCTGGGGCCATGGCTGAAGAAGGCAGGATCCCCCAGTTCGGGGCCGAGGCGCGACGCGAGCTGTTCCATCAGCGCGTGCTCGTGCTGGACGGTCCGCTCGACGACGACAACGGCACCCTCATCGCGACGCAGCTGCTCGCGCTGGCCGCCGAGGACGAGGCATCCGATATCGCACTGTGGATCCACTCGCCCGGTGGTTCGGTGCCGTCGATGCTCGCGATCCGCGACATCATGCGGCTGATCCCGAACGATGTCGCGACCCTCGCGCTGGGGCTCGCCTGCAGCGCCGGGCAGTTCCTGCTCTCCGCCGGCACGCGCGGGAAGCGCCGGGCGCTCCCGCACGCGAGGATCCTCATGCACCAGGGATCGTCGGGCATCGGGGGGTCGACCGTCGACGTCGAGGTGCAGGCCGACGACCTGCGCCACATGCGCGACACGGTGCTCGGGCTCATCTCTGAAGACACCGGGCAGGACCTCGATCGCATCTTCGAGGACTCGCTGCACGACCGCTGGTACACGGCCGCTGAGGCGCTGGACTACGGATTCATCGACGGCATCGTCGACGACTTCGCGCAGGTCGTGTCGCGGCGCCGCCGGCCCGCAGGTCTCGGTCTCGGCCCGGCGGAGGTGGCGGCATGAGCTCGTACACGATCCCGAACGTCGTGGCGCAGCATCCCCGCGGCGACCGCGTCATGGACGTCTACTCGCACCTGCTGTCAGAGCGCGTGGTGTACCTCGGCACCGGCATCGACGCGGGTGTCGCGAACGCGCTGATCGCCCAGCTGCTCCACCTCGATGCCGACAGTCCCGAGCGCGACATCCAGCTGTACATCAACTGCGAGGGCGGCGACCCGGCCGCGATGCTCGCGGTGTACGACACCATGCAGCACGTGCGGCCGGATGTCGCGACCACCGTCGTCGGTCAGGCGATCGGCGTCGGTGCGGTGATGCTCGCGGCGGGCGCGGCCGGCAAGCGCGCGGTGCTGCCGCACGCTCGTGTGGTGCTTCATCAGCCGGCCGGGCAGGGCAGGGGAGCGATTCCGGATCTCATCCTGCAGGCCGACGAGCTGGTCCGCGTGCGCGGGGACGTCGAGGCGATCCTCGCGCGGCACACGGGGAAGGATGCCGCGCGGCTGCGGTCCGACACCGACCGCGACCGCGTCTTCACCGCCGTCGACGCGGTCGCGTACGGCCTCGCGGACCGCGTGCTCGAGGAGCGGTGAGCGGACCGGCCGGGCCGCCCGAGGCGGTCAGGGCCGCGCGGCGCGGACGGCGGCGGCCGTGCACAACGTCGGCGATGAGGCCGATCCGGGCGCGGGATGACACGTGTCTGGGCGCGTCATGGGCGGAATGCCGACGTTGCGCACGCCGCGCGCGGGTGAGGCAGGGGGGGTGAGGCGGGGAGCCCCGCCGGTCAGGGCCGCGCGGCGCGGACGGCGGCGGCGACGTCGTCCGGTGAGCCCTGCCACGGCGCGCCGTGACCGGGCAGCACCCAGGTCGCACCGAGTCCGGCGAGGCGGTCGAGCGAGTCGAGTGCGCGGTCGGGCTCGTCGGTGAACGGCGCCGGCTGCAGGCCGGTCGCCCCGGTGAGGACGTGCCGCGTCGTCAGGGCATCGCCGACGAACACGGCCTCGGCGGCCGGGACGTGCACCGCGATGCTTCCCGGGGAGTGGCCGGGAAGCGCGATCACGCGTGGGGCGCCGGGTAGGTCGAGCACGTCGCCGTCGCCGACCTCGATCACCTCGGTGAGGTACTCGGTGCGCCAGCCGCGCTTGCGCAGGGCATAGGTGAAGAAGCCGAACGTCGGTCCGAGGCGCATCGGTCCCATCGACGTCTTCGGCTTGTCGCCGCCGCGGGCGCGGTCGGCATCGGCGGTGTGGACGTAGACGGGAACCCCGTGCTCGCGACGCAGTCGCTCGGCGAACCCGATGTGGTCGCTGTCGCCGTGGGTCAGCACCAGCCCCTTCACGTCGGCCGGGGTGCGATCGATCGCGGCGAGCTCCGTCTGCAGGTCGTCCCAGTGTCCGGGCAGCCCGGCGTCGATCAGGGTGACCCCCTCCGGCGTGACCACGAGGTAGGCGGCGACGACGTCATTGCCGATGCGGTGAAGATGTGGGCCGAGTCGCATGAGATTCCTCCGAGCTTGCGTGTAGGCTATGGTACATAGCTATCATAGCTTACGTCAATAGCCATGAAGGAGGATCGGATGCCGACACCCGACCGCACATCCCTGGCCGCGATCGTCGAGGCGGGCAGGCAGCTGCTCGAACTCGGCGGCCCCTCCAGGGTCACCATGCAGGCCGTCGCCGAGCGGGTGGGCGTGCGTGCTCCTTCGCTCTACAAGCGCGTGCGCGACCGCGATGCGCTCCTTCGCCTCGTCGCAGAGTCCGGTGTGGACGACCTGGGTGGCCGGCTCGCAGCATCCGATGGCTCTCTCCCGGCGCTGGCGCGCGCCTACCGCGCCTTCGCCCACGCGAACCCCGAGGCCTTCCGGCTCATGTATTCGATCTCGGGGAGCGACGAGGCCCTCCGGCGCGCCAGTGAACCCGTGCTGCGCGGCGCCCGCGCAGCGGTGGGCGAGGCGCGGGCGCTCGAGGAGGCGCGGCTGCTCACCGCCTGGGCGACCGGGTTCGTCAACATGGAGCTCTCCGGCGCGTTCCGCCTCGGCGGCGACGTGGACGAAGCCTTCGAGTACGGGCTCGCTCGGCTCGCGGCGACGCGCTAACCCGCGTCTGGTCGACCCGGCCACACCCTGCCGGCCCAGGGGTCGTAGTCGGCGATCAGCGCCTCCTGCTCGGGGCGCTCGGACTCGGGCACGTGCTGCAGGTTGACGCGCACGCGATACCAGAGCGAGCTCGATCCGCGCATGCCGTCGACGAGGACGTCGGCGGGGTGGAGCAGGCCCGAGGTGGACGGATGCTTCGCCTGCCACTCCTCGAGTGCGTCGAGCGCTTCCGGCTTGGTCTTGGTGCGCGCGATCTCGATGAGCGGCATCGTGGACTGCCGGCGGCCCTCGCCGTCGCCGGCGCGCGGCGGCTTCTCGGCGGGGCCGAGCTGCTCGGCCAGGGCGAGCAGCCCCTCGAGGCTGCCGACCGCCTCGTCGATGCCGCGGTGGGGGTCGCCGATCGCGGCGAAGCGCTCCCTCACCGACGCGATCGTGAACTCCTCGGGCCGGCGGACGCCGACCTCGTCCCACTCCATCGGCGTCGAGACGCGCGCGTCGGGCAGTGGGCGGATCGAGTAGGCAGATGCCACCGTGCGATCCTTCGCGTTCTGGTTGAAGTCGACGAACACGCTCTCGCCGCGCTCCTCCTTCCACCACCGGGCCGTGGCGAGCCCCGGTGCGCGGTTCTCGACTTCGCGGGCGAGGGTCTCGGCCGCGAGGCGCACCTGCTTGTAGTCCCACTCCGGTGCGATGCGCACGAGGATGTGCAGGCCGCGCGAACCGCTCGTCTTGGGCCAGCCCACGAGTCCGACGTCGTCGAGCACCTCCCGGGCCACCATCGCGACGTCGACGATCTGCGACCAGTCCACGCCGGGCATGGGGTCGAGGTCGATGCGCAGCTCGTCGGGGTGGTCGAGGTCCTCGGCCCGCACCGGGTGCGGGTTGAGGTCGAGGCACCCCAGGTTCACGACCCACGCCAGGCCTGCGGCATCCCGGATCACCGCCTCTTCGGCGGACGTGCCGCGTGCGTACTGGAGCGTCGCGGTGTCGACGAACTCGGGATGGTTCTCGGGCACGCGCTTCTGGAAGAACGCCTCCTGATCGATGCCCTTCACGAAGCGCTTCAGCACCATCGGCCGACCGCCCGCCCCGCGCAGCGCGCCCTCGGCGACGGCGAGGTAGTACTGCACGATCTCGAGCTTGGTGATGCCCGGCTGCGGGAAGACGATCTTGTCGGGGCTCGACACCCGCACCTCGTGCCCCTCGACGTCGAGGAAGACTTCCTTGCGGGCTGGGCTCACCCGCCCCACGCTAGCGCCGCCCGCCGACGCGGGCCAGGCCCGGGCCGCGCCAGAGGCCGGGCGCCGGGCCAGAGGTCGAGCGTGGGGCGGATCTCGTCCGTTGGGGCGCATATCGTCCGCCCCGACGGACGAATGCCGCCCCGAACCCGGGTCAGGCGGCGAGGGAGTATGCCGCGCGAGTGCCGACGACGGCGTGCGCGGCGGCGCGGGCGGCGGCGTGGTCGCGCAGCTCGTCGGCGACGGCGGCGGTCAGCTCGACGAGGGTGACGTCGAGCGCCCCGGCGACGGCGGCGATCATCTCGCTCGAGGGCTCCTTGAGTCCGCGCTCGATCTCGGACAGATACTGCGGCGACACGCCTGCCCGCTCGGCGGTGTCGGCCAGGCGCTCGCCGCGCTCGTGCCGCAGGCGGCGCAGCTGGTCGCCGAGCGCATCGCGCCACAGCGGTTCGGGCTCACGCGGCGAGCGGGGCGAGCGCGGCGCGGGCTTCGTCGGCAGCGGGATGATCTCGGCCATGCGGTCACGATAGAACGCGGATGCCGAGCCGGCGCCCCGTTCCGCTCAGAGCAGAACGGCCGCCGCGGCCGTTCGATGTCGGCGAGTTGCCAAGACAGGCCGGCATCCGACGCGTGCCACCGGCGTGTCTTGGCGACTCGAGTGTCGGTGGTGCCGGGCATGCGAAACGGCCGCCCGGAGAACCGGACGGCCGTTCGAGAAGACGCTGCGGCTAGTTGCTGCCGCGGACGATCGCGATGATGCGCAGGATCTCGATGTAGAGCCAGACGACGGTCACCATGATGCCGAAGCCGCCGAGCCAGCCGTACTGACGGGGAGCGCCGTTGCGCACACCCTGCTGGATCGAATCGAAGTCCAGCACGAGCGAGTACGCGGCCATGATGACGACGAGGACGCCGATGATGAGGCCCAGCGGGATGCTGAAGCCGCCGATGCCGATCGAGGTGCCGAGCAGGCCCCAGGGGTCGGAGTTCACACCGGTCCACACGAGGACGAGGTTCAGCAGCGAGAAGACCAGGTAGCCGACCATCGCGATCATGAAGACCTTGGTGGCCTTCTTCGAGGCGCGGATCTTGCCGCTCGCGAACAGGGCGAGCGTCACACCGACGACCGACAGGGTGCCGAGCGTCGCCTGCAGGACGATGCCCTCCCACTGGATCTCGAAGAACGCCGAGATCCCGCCGACGAACAGTCCCTCGAAGGCGGCGTAGCCGAAGATGAGCGCCGGGCGGATCTTCTTGCGCGAGGTGAAGATCACGACGAGCGAGAGCACGAAGCCGCCCATCAGGCCGATGATCCACGGCATCAGCGTGGGCTGGCCGGTCTCGGCGACGGGGGACATGGTCCAGACCCAGCCGGCGACGGCGGTCACGAGGAGGACGGCGAAGAGTCCGACCGTCTTCCAGATCGTGTCCTCGATCGTCATGCGGTCGGTCTCGATGGCGCCGGCCGACGGGGCAGCGTACATTCCCTCGAGCTGAGCCTGGGCTGCGGCATCCACTCCGGCGTGCTGCGCCGAGGCGGTCTGCGTCTGCGCTGCGGGGGGCTGGAGTCCGGGGCGACCGGGGTAGGTCTTGGCGGCCTTCGAATCCTGGAAGGCCGGGTTGTTGAACGCGGGGTTGTCGAGGGCCACTGCTCTCACACTCCAAGTCACGGGTTGCACAGCACGGTGCTGTTGATCAACATTATCCGACGTCGCGAAGTCGATGGAGTCTGCGGGCTGTGAGACGGCTTTGAGCGGATGCCGCGTCCGGCCGGGTCGCAGCGCCGCGGGTACCCTGGAACGATGCCGCGCCGGACCCCGCTCGTGATCGGTCATCGCGGCGCCCCGGGGTATCGCCCCGAGCACTCGCGATCGTCGTACGACCTCGCCCTCGAGCTCGGCGTCGACGGCGTGGAGCCCGACATCGTCGTGTCGTCGGACGGCGTGCTCGTGGTGCGCCACGAGAACGAGATCTCGGGCACGACCGACATCGCGGACCGCCTGGAGTACAAGGACCGCCGCACCACGAAGACCGTCGACGGCGCCGAGCTGACCGGCTGGTTCACCGAGGACTTCACGTGGGACGAGCTGTCGACGCTCGGATGCCGCGAACGGCTGCCCGCGCTGCGCCCGTCGAGCGCGACGTTCGACGACCTGCAGCCGGTGCTGCGACTGCGCGACGTCCTCGACCTCGTGCGCGACGCCTCGCTCGCGCAGGGACGTGAGATCGGCGTGGTGCTCGAGATCAAGCACGCCACCTACTTCGCCTCGCTCGGGTGGGACATCGCCGAGCTCGTGGACGCCGAGCTGCGCGCGGCCGGGTGGGCCGCGGGTGCCCTTCCGCTCACCATCGAGTCGTTCGAGTCCACGGTGCTCTTCCGGCTGCAGGAGCGCGGCATCCGAGCGTCCTACATCTATCTGCTCGAAGCCGCCGGCCGCCCTTTCGATCTCCTGTCGCAGCAGGGCAGGGCGGCGCTCACCTACAAGCAGACCGCCGCGCCGAAGGGGCTCGACGGACTCGTCGGTCGTGTCGACGGCATCAGCGTCGACAAGCGCATGATCCTGGCACCCGACAAGCTGGGCCGCCTCGGCAGCTCGACGGTCGTCGCGGACGCGCACGAACGGGGTCTTCGCGTGTTCACCTGGACGTGCCGGCCCGAGAACAGCTTCCTCATCGGGCAGTTCCGTCGGCGGGGCGAGCCGGCCGCCTTCGGTGACTGGCAGGCGGAGTGGGCCGTGATCAGGGATGCCGGAATCGACGGCGTCTTCGTCGACCATCCCGACCTCGGCGTGGCGTTCTTCGGTTCCTGACGATCCCGCGAGAGCGGTATGAGATGGTGAGTCCCATGACTTCCCCCGGCATCGTCGCGCAAGGAGTCCGTCGCTCGTTCGGTGAGATCCAGGCGGTGCGCAGCGTGACGCTGCAGGCGCACGCCGGCCGTGTGACGGGGCTCGTCGGACCCAACGGCTCGGGCAAGACCACTCTTCTCCTCATGCTCGCATCGCTCCTCGCGCCCGACGCCGGCTCGATCCGGATCGAGGGCGTCGACCCCGTCACCGACCCGCACGCCGCGCGGGCGCTCATCGGCTGGATGCCCGACGCGCTGGGCGCGTGGGGATCGCTGACCTCGCGCGAGACGCTCGTCGTGACGGGGCAGCTGTACGGGATGCCGAAGCCCGTCGCCGCCGCACGCGCCGAGGCCCTGCTCGCCGAGGTGGGGCTGACCGGGCTCGCCGACTCAGCCGCGAAGGTGCTCTCCCGCGGGCAGAAGCAGCGTCTCGGCCTCGCCCGCGCACTCGTCCACGAGCCGCGCGTGCTGCTGCTCGACGAGCCCGCGTCCGGTCTGGACCCGCAGGCCCGCATCGATCTGCGGGTGCTGCTGCGGCGCTTCGCGGCAGAAGGGCGCACGGTGCTCGTGTCGAGCCACATCCTGAGCGAGCTCGAAGAGGTCGTCGACGATGCGGTCTTCCTGCTCGAGGGCGAGACCGTCGACACCCGCCGTGTGGAAGCGGCCGCACGCCGGGCCCGCCCGTGGCGCGTGCGGATCGCCGGGGCCGAGGCATCCGCCGCCGCCCCGCAGATCGCAGAAGCCCTCGGCTCCGTCGCCCGCGTCGACCGTCGCGACGTCATCGTCGACTTCGAGTCCGACGAGGCGGCGGCGCGTGCGCTGCACGCGCTGGTGAGCGCGGGTCTCGCGGTGGCGGAGTTCGCGGCCGCGCAGGGCAGCCTCGAGCACACGTTCCTCGATCTCGGCAAGGGGGTGCCTCCCGCGGCTCCTCCGGACGCCGCTCCGCCGGGTGCCCTGCCGCCGACGACTCTTCCCGAGGCATCCGCCGACCGTCCCGACGCCGACGAGGAGGTCGCCCCGTGAACGCTCAGCGCCTCGGCACCATCGTCCGCCTCGAATTGACGCAGCGCACGCGCAGCGTCGCCTGGTACGTCCTGCTCGGTGTCTTCGCGCTCCTGCTCGTGATCGTGACGGCGCTGTCGTTCATGGCCTTCAGCTGGTCGTCGCGGGAGCAGGGATCGGCGATTTTCTCGACGATCGTCTACATCACCCTGCTGCTCGTCGTCCTGGTCTCGCCGACCCTCAGCGGCAACTCGATCAACGGCGATCGCGACGCCGCGACGCTCGCGCCGGTGCAGGTGACGCTCGCGACGACCGCCGACATCCTCGTCGGCAAGTTCCTCGCGGCGTGGATCACCGGCCTCGCGTTCGTCGCGGTCTCGATCCCGTTCCTCGTGATCGCGACCCTGTCCGGGGGAGCGGATGCCGCGACCATCGCGGTCTCGCTGCTCGTGCTGATCGTCGAGGTCGGCATCATCGCCGCCATCGGCGTCGCGCTGAGCGGCATCATCGCGCGGCCGCTGTTCTCGGTCGCGACGACGTACCTCGTGGTCGCGGCGCTCGTGATCGGCACGCCGATCGCGTTCGCGCTCGTCGGAGCCACCATGCGCACCGAACAGACGTACAACAACCGGTCGATCGACTGGGAGTCGTACGAGGACGGCGAGTTCCCGTGCATGCCCGGTGAGACGCCGACCGATGACTACCCGTGCGTGCAGGATCCGACGCCGGAGTGCGGCGAATGGACCACGTACACGAACGAGGTGGTGCGGTTCGATCGCGTCTGGTGGGTCCTCGCGGCGAATCCGTTCGTGATTCTCGCCGACGCGACCCCGACGACGTTCGACTCGAGCGGATACCCGGTCGACCTCTTCGGGCAGATCAAGCTGGGCGTCCGCGCTGCCCAGCAGCCGCCGGCGGCCGAGGTGACGTGGGACGAGTGCAGTCCCGAGTCGTTGGAGGATCAGCAGCCCACGCCCGAGGAGATCATCGCGCAGTCGACCCCGAGCTGGTTCGTCGGCCTGAGCCTGCAGCTCCTCCTCGCGGCGGGACTGCTGTGGTGGGCGTGGTCGCGCACGAACACCCCGGCTCGCCGGTTGCCTCCGGGCACTCGCATCGCGTGACGACCTCAGAAGTGCAACCATAGGGTTGCTATTCTTCGCCACTCGTGTCATCCTTGCGGTGCAGATAAAGTGCAACACACAGGTTGCATGTCTGCGGAGAGAGGAACGATCATCGTGAGCATGACAGTCAACCCGTCCTCGGTCGTCGACGACTCCGCCTTCACCGTGCGGCGAACGATCCGCATCGCCGCTCCGGTGCACAAGGTGTGGCAGGCGGTCACCGAACCCGCGCACATCTCGAGGTGGTTCGGGCAGGCAGCGTTCGAGGGCACGCACGCCGGTGCCCTCGGAACCCTGACCTGGCCCGATCGCGACCCGATCCCGGTCCGCATCGAGGCGATCGACGAACTGCGGCTCGTCTCGTACCGATGGGGCAACGACGACGCCAGCGGCGTGGTCCCCGACACACTCGACGACGCCCGCTCGACCGTCTTCACCTTCACGCTCGTCGAGGTCGAAGGCGGCACCGAGCTGACGGTCGTCGAGACGGGCTTCGAGAACACGTCCGACCCCGCGGCGAACCTCGTCGACCACCGTGATGGTTGGAACGGCGAGCTCGACAAGCTCGTCGCCCTGCTCGAGAGCGGCTCGTGACGACAGCGACGCTGGTTCCGGTGTTCGCCGCACTCGGCGACGAGACCCGGTGGAGCATCCTGGCTGCGCTCGGGGAGGGCGACGCGTCGGCGTCCGCCCTCGCCGGGCGGCTCCCGGTCACGCGCCAGGCCATCGCGAAGCACCTCGCCGTGCTGCAGGAGGTGGGACTCGTCGAGTCCGTGCGCGTCGGCCGCGAGGTGCGCTATCGCATCATCGGTGCCCAGTTGAGTGCGACCGCGCGCCGACTCGATGCCGTCGGCGTCGAGTGGGACCGCCGCCTGGCGGCGATCAAGGAGATCGCCGAAGGGCTCTGACCCGCGGCATCCGCATGCTCGGCGGCTCGCGCATCGCCTGAGCCTCTGGGAGTCCGTCTGTGCAGGGCCGAGCCCCGGCATCCGCTCGGCAGTTCTGAGGAGATCGGCGGTTTCGCGGGCCAGATCGGGCTGTGCGATCCGGAGAACCGCAGATCTCCGGAGAACCGCGCGCTTCGCGGCGAGGGGCGGATGCCGCGCACATCCGGGCGGTAGCGTTCTCGCGTGCAGGTGACCAGGGTTCGCACGTATCCGGTGAAGTCGTTGGCCGGGTTCGACGTCGACGCCGCGACCGTCCAGCCGTGGGGGCTCGCCGGCGACCGTCGCTGGGGCGTCGTCGATCCCGACGGGGAGCCCATCACCGCCCGCGAGGCCAACGCGCTGCTGGGTCTGACGGCGGTGATCGGCGACGACGGTGCGCTGATGCTCGGCGACCGCGCCGGCGGTGCGCTGCGCATCCGCGAGCCGAGGGATGCCGCGCCCGTCTCGGTCGGTCACTCCCGGCAGGGCTCGGCTCTGCCGGCCGGTGCCGACGCCGACGACTGGGTGAGCGCGCGGATCGGCCGTCCGGCGCGCCTGGTGTGGCAGAGCGACCCGCGGGTGCGCACGGTCAACCCCGCGCACGGCGGGCTGCCGGGTGATCGCGTGTCGCTGGCGGACGTGGGCCCACTGCTGCTGGTGAGCGAGTCGTCGATGGCCCAGCTGAACCGCTGGACGGACGACGAGACGGCCGAGCTCGACATCCTGCGCTTCCGCCCGAACGTGAGCATCGACGGCGACCCCGATGACCCGTTCGCCGAGGACGCCTGGCCCTTCGTGACGCTCGGCGCCGTGCGCTTCCGCGTGAGCGGCGTGTGCGACCGGTGCGTCATGACGACGATCGACCCCGACACGCTCGCCCGCGGCAAAGAGCCGATACGGACCCTCGCGAAGCACCGGCGGTGGGACGGGAAGACGTGGTTCGGCGTGTGGCTCGTTCCCGACCTCGCCGCATCGCCTGACGCGGCCGTCGTGAGGGTCGGCGACGCGGTCCTCCCCGGCTGACCCTGGTCGAGGCGTTCGCTGCGCACACCGGGCTCCCGCACCTCTCGATCCCGTGGTCCGTGGTGGCGGGAATCGGCGTGGCGGGTTCCCGCCACGCCGAAAAAGGCTGGTCGTGTCGTGCACGGGTTGTGCATTCTGTCGCATATACGGTGTTGCTCGAGGCTTCCCCAGAGCCTCACACCTGCCGGCCCCCCGCTCGCCCGACTCTTCAGCGCGACGGATCTGGTAGGGGAAGCGGTCCGGATCACCCCCTGATTCCCGGACCGCTTCACCCTTTCTGCCGGTGCCTCGCCGGACTCATGCCCCGGGCGTCATGCTTCGGCGTTGAGGAGCTCCCACGTGCCCTCGGAGATGACGCGGATGCTGCCGTCCACCACGGCGATCGCCGTCTGCTCGTCGATGGCGTAGGCCGGGTGCCCGATCTTCGCCGCCCAGCGGTGCGCGGCCTCCGTCGTGTTCGACGTCCACCCGGGGTAGTCGAGGTGGGGGAAGATCGAGAAGTCGACGACGCCGAGCGTCTCGTCGGTGCCCCCGGGCTCCTGGTCGACGAACTCCGGACCGATGCGCGGAGTCATCACCATGCTGCCGGCGCTGACGCCCACCCACACCGTGTCGGGGAGCGACGGGAGCAGCGCGGCCAGGCCGGATCGCCGCATCCATCGCGCGAGGTAGACGGCTTCGCCGCCGTCGACCAGCAGTACGTCGGCGTCGCGGACCCACGGAACCCAGCGGTCTTCGCCGATGCTCTCCAGCGCGGTGAGCTCGAGGACGCCGACCGATTTCCAGCCGAGGCCGACGAGGCTCTGCTCGCCGGGCCAGGCCGCCGCCGTCGACCTCCAGACCGACTGCGGCGAGCACGCGGGCTGACCCCACTGCGCCGTCGGGACGAAGAGCGCGTCGGACTCCTCGATGGGCTTGCCGAGCAGCTCGACGAGTGCCTCGCGGATCGATGCGTTGGTGATGCCGCCGGATGTGAGGAGGAGTTTCACCGGTCGCCTTTCGTGAGGGGAGCGGGGTGCGTCGCGTCGAGCCGCGCGCCCATTGTGCCGAGGGCCGCGGTCGCCGCGCGACGGCCTTCGGCGATGAGACGGGGGACGTCCCGCATGGACCATTGCGCCATGCGCTCCATCTCGGGCTGGATCAGCACCGTCGACGGGTCGGCGATGAGCTCGGAGATCTTCGTGCTCGTGCGCATCATCCGCACGTTCTCCCACTTCGCGTGCAGGTGCACGACGATCACGCGATCGGCGCCGAGCTTTCGGGCGGCCGAGTGCGGCACGTTGTCGACCATCCCGCCGTCGGCCAGCAGCCGGCCGCCGAGGCGCACCGGCGGGAGCAGGCCCGGCACGGCGATCGACGCCCGCAGGGCCGCACTCAGCGGACCGTGGTCGATCGTGACGGCCTGGCGCGTCCGCAGATCGGTCGCGACCGCGCCGAACCGACGGGGGAGGTCTTCGATGCGGGGATCCTCGCCGAGCAGCCGGTGGATGGCGTCGGTGACGACGCGCGTATCGAGGAGTCCCCACCTCGGCTGGAAGGTCCAGGCCGCGATGCGGCTCCACCGGAAGCGGCGCGCGATCTGCTCGATCTCGGCACCGTCGAGGCCGGCGGCGAAGGCGCAGCCCACGAGCGCGCCGGAGCTGGTGCCCGTCACGACGTGGGGACGGATGCCGCGTTCCTCGAGCACCTGCAGCACCCCGACGTGCGCCGCGCCGAACGCGCCGCCACCGCTGAGCGCGATCCCGAGGCGGGTGTCGTCGGCGGGTGGAGTGGGGTCACGGGGCACGTCGTGAACGTACCACCGGGCTGTGACGGTCGTGCGGGCACGGAGCTGTGCAAAAACTGAGGGAGCGCGGAGGGTTTTTGTTGGCGCGATCACCAATATTCAGTACGGTAAGGAGCACTGTGCACTTCCTGGAAGTGCTCTGCATTCGGGGGAATGCAGGTCGGGGGACCCGAAATCTGATGTCCCGACTGTGCTCTCCGAGTGACGGATGCTGCGCGTCCCAGCCGCGCGGCAGTGGACATACTCGGCTGCGCTCGCCCGCGGCTGCCCGATGAAGGCCGGACGGCGCTCGCTCGCGCGCGCCGTGGGCCTTCGTCGGCAAGCCTCGGCACGTTCGGCGACGAAACAGGACGCAGATGACGCACCACCCCGCAGCAGCCCGTGATACCCGTGCCGGCCGATTCCGCCGGCTGACCGCGGCTGCGACCGTGGCGGTGCTCGCCGTCGGCATGGCCGTGGCCCTTCCGCTGACGGCGGTCGCGGCACCGCCTGTCGCGTCGGACGGCGGCGGCTTCACCGGCATCGACGTGTCGGCCGGAGCATCCAATGTGCTCGCCTCGGGCAACGGCCAGGTCAGCATCGACGCGTCCAACGTCGCCGGCGTGGAGCTGTACAACGCCACCGCGGTCGCGATCCTGCCCGTCGGCGTCACCTATGTGCCCGGCTCGTCGCTGCCCGGGGCTCCGAACGCCGTCGGCGACCCGCTCATCCGCACCTACATTCCTGACCCGGCCGAGCCGACGGTGACGGCCCAGCTGCTGCAGTGGGCGAACGTCGCCGACCTGCCGGTGGGTGCGGACCTGACTCTCTCCTTCGACCTCGTCGCCGACAACGCCCTCTACCCGGTCGGCGCGAGCTTCACGGTCGACGTGGGCGTCTATGCGAACACGAACGAGCGGATCGTTCCGGTGGTGACGATCCCCACCGACGGAACGCCGCCCGTCGTCACGCGCGCGACGCACGGCGGCGACGACACGGAGACGCTGACGATCAGCGCCATCCGGCTGACGAAGCGCAACCTCGAGGCCGAAGCCGAGGTCTACCGCGGGCCGGCCAACGCCACCCGCTACGAGCTCACCGTGGTCACCGCCGACGAAGCCGGCACACAGGGTGCGGTCGTCACCGACCTCGTGCCGGCGCAGTTCCAGGTGACCGACTGTGCGCTGGGCGACGTCGCGTGCACCTCGGAGATCGTCGAGATCGACGGCGAGACCTTCACCCGCCTCACATGGGATCTCGGCGCCATCCCCGCCGAAACCACCGTCCGACTGGAATACCGGGCGTTCGTCGGACTGCAGGAGATCACCGCGCCTGACGGCGTCGCCGACGGCGCGCCCACGCGCCCCGGCCCCACCGGCACGAGCATCGAGAACACGGCGCAGGTCACCGGAACCTACGGCGGCTCCGTCGTCGAGGGCGGGTCCGCCGAGGTCACGGCGACAGCCGACGCGACGGTGCGACTGCTCGACGTCGGTGTGGTGAAGTCCGTCGCCGCCGGTGAGTTCACCGCCGGCGGCACGACGAGATTCACCCTCGCCCTCCGCACCAGCCAGTACGTCACCACCGGCGACGTCGTCGTCACCGACGCCCTGTCCGACGGACTGTGCCCCGTCGTGCCGGCCGGTGTCCCCACCACGGGAGCGTGGCCCGCGGAGTGCCCAGCGCCCGGGAGCACTGCCGACACGGTCGTCGGAGGGACGATGACGAACGTCGTCGCCAACGCCGACGGCACGTTCGTCGTGACCTTCGCCGTTCCCGGCGGCACGCTGGCGGCGGATGCCGATACCGCGATCGTCTACACCGCCTACATGCGGGCGGCCTACCAGGACGGGTCGCCCACCTCGACCGGTGACGTCGTCACGAACGAGGTGGAGGTGGAGGGGACCACCAGCCCCGCCGCCGGCAACACCGTCGACACGGGCGACGTCGAGTCGAGCAACGGCTCCTCGGCCTCGCTGGCCACCTCCGACCTGTCGATGTCGAAGACGGTGTGGAGCAACCCCGACCGGCAGGCGATCACCGGCGCGGGCGGCGTGGGCGGCGTGACGTGCGCGACGGCACCCGCGGGGGAGTACGTCGCGAGCGACGGCCCGCGTCTGCAGCTCGGCGACCTCGCCTGCTTCCGCATCCGGATCGACTTCACCAGCGGCGCCTCCACCCGCAACCCGATCCTGGCCGACTTCCTCCCGCCGGGAACGGAGTTCGTCGCGTGGGCGGAGGGTCCCGGCAACACCGCCGACGCCGAGCGCGTCACCACGGGCGCGCGGTGGCTGCTCGGCACCCCCAACCCGGACGGCTCGCGCTACGTGCCCGGGGGCGGGGTCTCCGTCATCGACATCCTCGCCAGGGTCACGGCGGTTCCCGGTGCCGGCGACGACATCGACATCACCGGAAATCTCGCCAAGCTCCGCTACGTGAGCAGCGAGGGAACGGTGCGCGCGGCGCGCGACGAGGTCGACCTCTCGCTGGCCCCCACCGTGCCGCTCGGGCTCGACAAGCGCGTGAACGGCGCCGCCAGCGCCGCCGTGCAGGAGGGGCAGTCGGCCACCTTCACCATCGGTGTCACCCACCAGGGCACCGCGGCCGACGGCAACGCCTATCCGCTCAGCAGCGCGACCGTGTGGGATGCGCTGCCCGCGGGCTTCGAGTGCGCAGACATCACCGCGAGCACCCCGGCATCCACGTCCTGCGCGACGTCGACGACGGGTCCGACGAGCGGACGCGACGTCGTCGTGTGGAACCTGAGCGCAGCGGCGCTCGGCGCCGACGGCCTGCTGACCGCCGGCGAGACCGTCACCGTGACCTACAGCCTCACCATTCCGACCCCGCTGTCGATCTCCTCGTCGCACACCAACGAGGCGGCGGTCACGCTCTACACGGCCCCGACGACCGACGGCACACCGGATTCCGCGGGCGACGTGTCCTTCTTCCCGGAGAACGACCTCGGCGCCAATCCCGGCATCACCCCGAACGCGCCCGAGGCGAGCGACACCGCGACGGTGACCCTCGCCGACGCGAACGTGGCCAAGCAGGTGGCCGCCACCGGGGTGAACGGCCCCGGCAACAGCGCCCTGACGCAGGCGACGATCGGCGAGTCGGTGAGCTACGCGTATACCGTCACCATCCCCGCCCGCACCAGCGTGTTCTCGGGCATCCTCGACGACGGCCTGCCCACCGGCGGGCTTCTCGTGCAGACCGGTGACCCGACCCTCACGACCTCGCCCGCCGGCATCGCCGTCGGCGCGGGATGCACGGCGGATGCCTCAGAGTTCCGACTCTGCGACGACGGCACCCTCCGCTTCCCGACGACCTGGACGAATTCGACCGCGACTCCCGCGGTGTTCACGGTGACGCTGCCCACGCGCGTCGTCGACGTCGCCGGCAACATCCACGGCACGTCGATCCCCAACACGGCGACCTTCCGCAGCGCCCTCACCGTGAACGGCAGCCTCACCCAGCGGGGCACGGCCTCGGCATCCATCGCGGTCGTCGAGCCTTCCGCCGCACTGGCCAAGACGTCGTCGGCGACCGCCGTCGCGGGCGGCTCGACCGTCAACTACACCCTCACGGCGACCAACGCGGCCGGCCGGCCGCCGCTGTTCGACGGTGTCGTCGTAGACTGCGTGCCCGCCGCCCTCGCGGTCGGCACCCTGCCGGGCGCGATCGCCGGGCCGGTCGCCGGCACCGGATCCAACGGCTGCCCCACGGGGACCCAGCGGCTGACGTGGACGCTCTCGGGACCGCTTCTGGCGGGCGTCGCACAGTCGATCCAGTACCCGGTGACGGTCCCGACGGGCGCCGCGTCGGGACAGCAGTACACCAACAACGCCACCCTCTCCGGTTCCTCCGTGCAGGGAGCGGTGACCGGCGAGCGGACCTACCAGGCGCTCGCGTCACGGACGATCACCGTCAACCGCGCTTCGCTCGTGAAGACGACGTCCAGCGCGACCGTCGTCCCCGGCCAGAGCATCACCTGGACGGTCACCGCGACCGTCCCCGCCAATGTGCAGCTGTTCAACGCGGCCTTCGTCGACGTGATCCCGACGCCGTTCGGCAACGCGGCCGCGGTGACGTCGTGGTCGGTCTCGTGCGGCGGCGGCGACGCGGCCTGGATCGGCGACTGCCTGCCGGCGACCCTCCTGACCGCGAGTCCTGCGAGCAACCTCGGCGTGTACCTCGGCAACATCGCCCCGGCGGCCGCCTCGCGCACGGTCACCCTGACGCTCACGACGCGCCTGCCCGCGAACACCACGTCGGTGCAGGGCGCGAACCTCACGAACACGGCGCAGTTCCGCTGGAACTACACCGCGCAGACGCCGCCGACCGCGACCAACGCGACGTGGAGCACCAACGTCAGCGCCAGCGCGGTGACACAGGTCCGCGACCCCCAGGTCACGGTCACGAAGGCGGTGAGCACCGCGCAGCCGGCTCAGGGCGAGACGTTCACCTACACCGTGACCGCGGTCACCACCGCGGGCACCCGCAACGTCCCGGCCTTCAACGTCGCGATCGTCGACACCGTGCCCGCGGGAGTGGTCCCGCTCGATGCGGCCGGCGACCCGCTCGCGAACGGCGGCAGCACCGTGAGCGGAGGGGTGTGGAACTCCACCGCCCGCACGCTCACCTGGACGGTCGCCACGCTCGCGCCCGGGGCGGCGAACACCGTCACCCGCACGTATCCCGCGCGACTTGCACCCGCGTCGAGCCTCACCGGCGCCGCGCTCACCAACTCCGTGCGGCCCCAGTCGTGGACGTCGCTCGACTCGGCCGGCAAGACCTACGGACCGGGCACGGCGGCGACGGCGACCGTCACGCCGCAGTTCCCGCTCATCGCCACCGCCAAGGCCCAGGTCTCACCGGCCAACCCGGTGTACATCGGCCAGGAGGTGTCGTTCCGTCTCGAGCTCACGAACACCGGCGGGGGAGCCGCCGCGTCGCTCGACGCCGTCGACACCCTCCCCGCGGGCTGGACCTATGTGGCCGACTCCGCCGCCGTCACGGTGCGCACCGGGAGCGCGGTCGCCGTCGAGCCGACGATCACCGGCCAGACGCTCCGCTGGAACGACGTGGGCGGGAGCTCCGTCGACCTGCTCGCCAACGAGCGCATCGTCGTCACCTACCGTGCGGTCGCCGGTCCGTCCGCCCAGGTCGGCCTGAGCGTGGCGCACACCAACACCGCCGTCGCCGCCGATGTCACCGATGCGACCGGAGGCACGTCCTACAACGGCGGCGCCGGCAGCTACATCGGCGCCTCCGGCACGGCCACGGCGCGGATCGCCGCGGCGGACCTGCGCATCACCAAGACCGCGAACGACGACTTCGTCGCGGGCGGATCGGGCACCTACACGCTCACGGTCACGAACGCGGGACCGGATGCCGCCACCGGCGTCACCGTCGTCGACACCGTCACCGCTCCGACCGGCGTCACCGTCGTCGGCGCCACGGGAACCGGCTGGTCGTGCTCGGCGCCGTCCGACGGTTCGATCACGTGCACACGCACGAACGCCGCCGACACACTCGCGTCGGGCGCTTCCTGGACGCTCACGGTCACGGCTGCGGTCGCGGCATCCGTCGTCGACGGCACGCAGATCCCGAACACGGCGACGGTCTCGGCACGCACCGAGGATCGCACCCCCGGCAACAACAGCGCCTCGGCGACGGCGACGGTGAGGGCGCAGGCCGACCTCGCTGTCACCAAGACGCCGACGCGCACGACCGCCACCGCCGGAACGGCGCTCGGCTGGACGATCTCGCTCGTCAACCTCGGACCATCGGTCTCGCGAGGATCCGCCGGGTCGCCGATCGTTCTCACCGATGTTCTTCCGTCCGCGGTCACCGGTGTGCAGGTGGGCACTGTCACGGACGGCGTGGACTGCGAGATCACGGGCGGAACGCTCACCTGTGAGGTGCCCTTCGACCTCGCCGTCGGCGACGGCGTCTCGGTCGCCTTGGACGGGACGATCGCCTCGTCTGCGGCACCCGGCTCCACGATCAGCAATACCGCGCGGGTCACCCCGGTGACCACCGATCCTGTCGCCGGCAACAACTCGTCGACCGCCACGACCACCGTCGACGTGGTGGAGGCGCTGTCGGTCTCCAAGAGCATCATCGCGCCGCAGCCGCCCGTGGTGGTGCCCGGGCAGACACTCACCTACCGCATCGCGGTGACCAACGCCGGGCCGTCGGACGCCCGTGGGGTGACCGTGCTCGACGACCTCCCGGTGGGCTTGACGTTCTCGTCCATCGTCGCGGGCGGGTCAAGCTGGACGGCGACGGCCCAGGGCGGCGACATCCTGTTCATGCTCTCGGGCAACCTCGCCGCCGGCGCGTCGACGCAGTTCGACTTCGTCGCGACGGTCGGCGCGGGCGTCATCGGCGACCTCACCAACACGGCCGTGGTGTCATCCACGTGGCGGGCGAACCAGGACACCGCGTCGGTCACGACGGGATCCACCGCCTCCTCCGACCTCGCCCTCACCAAGACCGTTGATGCGGCAGAGATCGTCGCGGGCGGCGACACCGCGGCGACCTACACGCTGTCGGTGGTCAACCTCGGACCGTCCGACGCCGTCGGGTCGATCACCGTGACCGACCTGCTTCCTGCCGGTATGAGCCTGGTCGACGCGCCCCCGGCAGGGTGCGAGGTGACCGAGGTGTCGGGACGCGTGCAGGTCCAGTGCGACAAAGCAGACGGACTGGATGTCGCGGAGGACCCGTGGACCATCGAGCTGCCCGTTCTCGTCGACGCCGACGTCACCGATTCGGCGCTCACGAACAGCGCGACCGTCACCTCGCCGACGCCCGACCCCGACCTGACGAACAACACCGACACCGCCGCACTGCCGGTCCTCCAGCGCGCCGCGCTCACCGTCACCAAGGAGGCCGCGCCGACGGTCGTCGCCGGCGAGCAGGTCACTTGGACGGTCACGGTCGCCAACGACGGCCCGTCCGACGCGCAGGCCGTCACGCTGACCGACGACCTCGACGATCGCCTGACACTCGTGAGCGCCGAATCCGAGACCGACAGGGTCGACTGCACCGGCACGACCGAGGTGGTCTGCACCATCGGCACGCTGCCCGCCGGGGAATCGGTCGTCATCGAGATCGTCGCCACCGTGGCCTCGTCGGTGCCCGACGGAACCAGCATCCCGAACACCGCTTCCGCACAGTCGACGACGATCGACCCGGTCACGGGTGAGCCCGCGACCGCCGAGGGCGAGGACGCCGTCGAGGTGATCGCCGTGACGGCGCTGACCCTCGTGAAGCAGGCCGTCGAAGACGTGGTCGACGCCGGCGATGTGGCGTCGTTCACGTTGCGCCTCGTCAACGACGGGCCGTCGGATGCCGCAGACCCGGTCACGATCGTCGACACGCTGCCCGCGGGCATGACCTACCTCGCCGCGTCGACGTCCGGCGGACCGGGCGCGTGGGACTGCGTCATCGACGGACAGGTGCTCACGTGCGAGCTCACCGACGAGGGCGATGTCGTCACGCTGGCGGCGGGCGCGACCGCACCGCTGCTCGCCGTGTCGGCGACGATCGGCGCGGACCAGAGCGCCGGTACGCTCACCAACACCGCTGTGGCGTCGTCGCCGTCCTCGCCCGACGGTGCGGAGGACGAGGCACCCGTCACGGTCGTCACGCACGCCGATCTGGAGCTTGTCAAGTCGCACGACCCGAGCGCCGTGCCCACGGCCGGCCTTCCGTTCGAATGGACGCTCGCGGTGACGAACCACGGTCCGTCGGACTCGGTCGCGACGGCCGATGACCCGATCCTCGTGCGCGACACGCTGCCCGAGGGTGTGACCCTCGCGGGAACGCCTGCGTCCGGCGGTGTCGACACCGTGTGCACGGTGGTCGATCCCGGCGCCGATCCCCAGGTGGTCGAGTGCGAGCGCACGACGACGCTGCCGACGGGGGAGACGCTCGAGCTGACGCTCGCCGTCGACATCGCCGAGACGGCGTCCGGTGCCCTCACCAACACGGCGACGGTCTTCCCGGGACTCACCCCGCAGCCCGACGGCAACCCGTGGCCCGACACCGACACGGACACGATCACGGTCATCGAGGTCGCCGACCTGTCGATCGAGAAGGAGACCGTCACCGATCCGGTGGTGGCCGGTGGCGCGATCTCCTGGACCGTGACCGTCCGCAACCTCGGTCCGTCCGACTCCGACGCGTCGCCCGCAGCGCCGATCACCGTCGTCGACACGCTGCCCGCCGGCGTCACGGGGGCGACCGCCTCCGGCGAGGGCTGGGACTGCACGCCGCTCGCGCTCACCGACGATGGGCGTGAGCAGGTCGAGTGCACGCGCGACACGACGCTGCTGGTCGAGGCTGCGCCCGAGATCACGGTGACGGGCGTCGTCTCGGCATCGGTGCAGGGCTCGATCACGAACATCGCCGTGGTCACGCCTGGGCTCACGCAGCAGCCGCAGGACGGCCCCGGACCGGACGAGGCGACCGCGACTGACGAGGTGACCGAGAGTGCCGATCTGGCGCTCACGAAGACGATCGCCCGCACCATCACCGCGGGTGGGACCGGCGAGTACCGGCTCAGCATCGTCAACCTCGGCCCGTCCGACGCGCGGGGCGTCGTCATCACCGACACGCTTCCCGCCGGACTGAGCTACGCCGGGATCGCCGTCTCGACGGACGGCTTCACATGGAGCTGCGAGCCCGACGAGATCGAGCCGACCACCGTCGTCTGCGACCTCGCCGAGCCGATTCCGGCCGGTGAGACGATCGTGCTCGATGTGACGGTCGACGCGGAGTCCCAGTTGGAGGGCGACCTCGAGAACACTGCCGTCGTGAGCGCGGCCACCCCCGATCCCGACCTCGAGAACAACTCGTCGTCGGTATCCGGCACGGTGAGCGAGCTCGCCGATCTCGCGATCGTCAAGCAGGCGGTCGGAGAACCGCGGGTGGGGGAGCAGTTCAGCTACACGCTGACGGTGACCAACGCCGGGCCCTCGGATGCTCGTGGCATCGTGATCGAGGATGCCGTGCCTGCGCAGCTCACCGTCGACGCGATCGACGCGGGTACCTGGACGTGCGCCGTGGTTCCCGCCGAAGGGGCGCCCACGGACATCACGTGCCTCCGGCCGCAGCTCGCGTCGGGCGGCACCGCGCCGGTGATCACCGTCACCGTCACGGTGCTCCCCGCGGCCTACCCGGCCGTGTCGAACACCGCGACCGTCACGGCGGCCACGCCGGAGGATCCGGACACGCTCGCCGACAACACGTCGACGGTCACCTCCACCGTCCCCGCGCTCAGCAGCCTGTCGATCACGAAGGAGCTCACCTCGACGCTGTACGCCGGCTTCACCGGGGCCTACACGATCACCGTCACGAACGGGGGCCCGACGGCCGATCCCGGCCCGATCACGGTCACCGACGTGCTGCCGTCGGGGCTGACGTACCGCAGCGCGACCCTCGACGGGGTCGCGACCACCTGCGAGGTCGCCGGGCGCGAAGTGACCTGCACGGTCGGTCCGCTGGAAGCGGGGGAGAGCACGGTCCTCGTCCTCACCGTGAACGTGGCGGCGGATGCCTCGGGATCGCTCCAGAACACCGCGACGGTCTCCTCGGTCGCCGACCCCGACAGCCCCTCCGCCACGGCGACGGGCAACGTGGACCGCTCGCTCCTCGCGGCAACCGGAACGGCGCTCGGCCTGCTTCCGGCGATGGCGGTGCTCCTGCTGCTCCTCGGGCTGTACCTCGTGCGTCGCGCGCGGCGCCGGGAGATCGTCGAGCCGTAGGAGGCGACACACTCGATCCTCGGGTCGCGGCGGTGCTTCCGCCGCGGCTCGGGGGCGGGTGCGGAGCGCTCGATCCAGCAGCCGGCGCTTGTCAACCCGTGTGGTCGACCAGGATCGCCCGAATAGCCTGGCCGCATGACAGCGACGGAACTCTGGCTCGTGCGACACGGGGAGAGCGTCGCCAACGTCGCAGCGACGCGCGCCGAGCGGGAAGGGCTGGAGGTCATCCCCATCGATCTCCGCGACGCCGACGTGCCTCTCTCGGAGGCCGGCCGCGAGCAGGCCTCGGCGCTGGCTGACTGGATGGTGCGCGCCGGTCAGGGGATCGACGCGTTCTATGCGTCGCCGTACCTCCGCGCGAGGGAGACACTGAGCATCGCCCTGGGCGGCGGAACGGACCGCGCCTTGATCGTCGATGAGCGACTGCGTGATCGCGAGCTCGGCATTCTCGACCTCCTCACGCGGAGCGGTGTCGCGCGGCGGCATCCCGAAGAAGCCCAGCGGCGCCGGCACCTCGGCAAGTACTACCATCGCCCGGCGGGTGGCGAGTCATGGGCCGACGTCGCGCTGCGGCTGCGCTCCTTCCTGGGAGACCTCGCGGAGACCGATCATGCCCGAGTCATGATCGTCGCGCATGACGCCGTCGTCATGCTGATCCTCTCGCTCCTGCTGCCTCTGGACGAGCCCGCGCTCCTCGAGTTCGCGGCTTCCCATACCGTCCTCAACGCCTCGGTCACCCACCTCGTCCGCGCCGGCGACGGGTGGTCGCTGGAGCAGTTCTCCGATGTGTCGCACCTCGCTGCGGAGGGCGCGCCGGTCACCGTGCATCCGGGGAGCCCTGATGTCGAACCCGAGTGAGCAGGTGACCGCGGAGGTCCTCCGCTCGTGGGGCGTGCCCGACCCGGGCGAGTCGAAGAAGTCGCGCGGGCGGATCGTCGTCGTGGGCGGATCCCGCCGCACGCCCGGTGCGGTCACGCTCGCCGGCGAAGCGGCGCTCCGTGTCGGCGCGGGTCGTCTCGGCCTGCTCGTGCCCGCGTCGATCGAGTCGCAGCTGGGCATCGCAATTCCCGAGGCGGCGGTGATGGCGCTTCCCGGCGACTCCGACGATCCCATCCCGCCGTCGATCGGCGAGGAGCTGCGGGCGGCGGATGCGGTCCTCGTCGGGCCGGGCTTCGACGACCCCGGCGAGACGCGCGCAACTCTTCTCGCGGTCGCGGCGTGGGAACCGGCCTGTCTCGTTCTGGACGCGTTCGGCCTGGGGGTCTTGCCCGAGGTCGAACGCGATACGCTGCCGGACCTCCTCGTGCTGAACCCGAACCGTGAGGAAGCCTCCCTCCTGCTCGATCGCGAACTCGACGCCGACGACGCGCTGAGCGATCTGCGGGAGATCGCGGAGCGCTATCGCGCCGTCGTGAACTGCTACGGCGACGTGGTCGCGCCCGGCGGCTCGAGCTGGTCGATCCACGGCGGGGGAGCGGGTCTGGGCACGTCGGGAAGCGGCGACGTCCTGGCGGGCGCCATCGCGGGATTCGCCGCGCGCGGCATCGAACCCGGTCGAGCTGCGGTGTGGGGCAGCTGGGTGCACGCCCGGGCGGGAGACCGTCTGACGGCGCGCACGGGCATCGGATTCCTCGCGCGCGAACTCGCAGCCGAGCTCACCCCGGCGCTGGCGGAGGTGACGGGCTGAGGAAGCTCTCCACTCGGGGTGCGCCGGGCGAGGGCGATCCGGTGCGCCCGCTACCACACGGTCCGGCCGGGGGGAACCCCGAGAGGTCCGACGTCATCACGCGGTAGACCTGAGTCATGGAGCGCGTGAACTATTCCGGTGACAGCTTCCTCACAGGGAGTGCGATCGCGCACGCCCTGCTCCAGTACGCCCAGGCTCTCGCGCAGGCGGGCGAAGCCGCCACCGTCGAGATCCCGATGGTGCAGCCCGACGGGCACCGGGGAATGGCCGAAGTGCTGGTCGGCCCGTCCAGCCAGCTCATCGCGACCGGCGCGGATGTCGACCTGCCGGAAATCGAGGACGCCACGCTCGTGCAGGAGCTCCTCGCCAAGACCAGGCAGCTGCGCCGTCAGAACTCGCCCACGGTGAGCGCCCCGGTCGACGAGCCTGACACGGACGCGCAGTACTACTCGGAGTACGGGATCTGAGGCTCAGCCGTCCTTCCTGACGCGCAGCAGTCGCCGGTGCGCACCCGGCATCGCCTGGCCGCGGTGTCCTCACTCCCGCGGAGCCCGCGGCGCTAGCACGAGCCGCGGTGTCCGTCCAGGGCCGCTGTCCGGACGGCGACGAGGCCTACCGTGGGCCTCATGATCGAATCGACTGAGGACGGCATGACCGCGGAGGACAAGCGTCGCGATCAGCTCCTGCGCGCGGAGAATTCGACCGAGGCGGACGCGGCGCCGCGCATCGTCGTGTCGCACGGTCCCGACGCAACCCGCATCGACATCGCGGACACCGCCGCGGTCCGGCCGGGTCCCGGCCCAGGGATGGGTGAGGACTCGGAATCGACGCCCGAGCAGCCCTAGCGTGAGCGCCGCACGACCGCCGTCGACCCCGGAGCCCGCGCTCGGGCGGTCGTTCCTCTCCGACCGCGATGCGGCTCTCGCCCCATCGACATCCGGATGGTCGGATGCTGCGGGCGTCGTCGTCGGCGACATCCCGTCCGCCGTCGCATGGTGTGTCGACGTCGGACGAACGGCGCCGCGGATCGGCGAGGGCGCCACCGCGGATCTCTGGGAGATCCTCGCCGACACGGCGTACCGGGATGTCGCGCTCGCGCGCATGCTCGAACCCCACCTCGACGCGCTCGGCATCCTGACGCAGGCGGGAACGGACCTCGATGGTGACCGCGATCCGTGGGGGCTGCGGTCGGTCGGAGTCGACGCCGGTTCGTCGTGGGGTGTCTTCGCCGCCGAGGGAGCCGGTTTGAGACTCGAGGCGCACGAGACGGCGTCGGGGTGGATCCTGGAGGGAACCAAGCCGTGGTGCTCGCTCGCCGCGCACCTCACCCACGCGCTGGTCACCGCCTTCGTCGGAGCGGAGCGACGCCTCTTCGCCGTCTCGCTCGGGCAGCCGGGCGTCGCGGCGCACGACGGACCGTGGATCGCACGCGGACTGCGCGACGTCGTCAGCGCGTCGGTCGACTTCGCCGGTGCGGCGGCGGTGCCCGTCGGCGACGTCGGGTGGTACCTGCGCCGTCCCGGATTCGCGTGGGGAGGCATGTCGGTCGCTGCTTGCTGGTGGGGCGGGGCTCTCGGGCTGCGCGATGCGCTCGCCGTCGCCGCCGCTTCGGAGCGCGCCGATCAGGTCGCCCTGGTTCATCTCGGACGGGCGGATGCCGCGCTGTGGGCCGCCCGCGCGGTGCTGCGCGAAGCGGCTGACCTCGTCGATCGCCGCAGCACGACCGACATGCGGCTTCTCGCCGAGCGCGTCCGAGGGACCACGGCGGATGCGGCGACCCGGGTCCTGTCCGAGTCGGATGCCGCACTGGGCCCGCTGCCGTTGGTCGCCGACGAGCGGCACGCCCAGCGTGTCGCCGACCTTCACCTCTACCTCCGGCAGCATCACGGAATGCGCGACTCCGCGCGGCTCGGTCGACTCGTGCTCGAGGCGGAAGGCTCGCCGTGAGCGGCGGGTTCAGCCACCTCGACCCGGGTACTCCGGAGACGCAGTGGCAGGACGCCCTCGGCCGGCGCACCGTCTCCGACCTGGATGCCGACCTCGACTTCCTGGTCGTGGTCGCCGCGCACCCCGACGATGAGACGCTCGGGGCGGCAGGCCTCATGTCCCGCGCTGCGAGGAGCGGCATCCCGATCGCCGTCGTGGTCGCCAGCGACGGCGAGGGTTCGCATCCCGCGTCGCCCACTCACACTCGGCAGGAGTTGGCTCGGCTGCGGAGGATCGAGACAGCGCGCGCGGTCTCGCTGGTCGCGCCGGAAGCCGACGTCCGGTTCCTCGGCCTGCCCGACGGCGAACTCGACACGCACTTGGCCGCACTGGGCGCGGGCGTCGCGCTCGTCGTCGACGGACCGGCAGCCGCGACGGCCGGCCGGGTGCTGGTCGCCGCGCCGTGGTCGGGCGACGGGCACCGCGATCACCGCGTCGTCGCGGAGGTCTGCGCTGCCGTCTGCGCCAGTCGCGGCATCCGGCATGTCGGCTACCCCGTATGGGTCTGGCACTGGGGGAGCACGGAGGATCTGCCGTGGTCCCGGGCGCGCGCGCTCCGGCTCGATCCCGAGGAGGCGGACCGGAAGCGCCGGGCGATCGCGTGCCACACGACCCAGATCGAGCCCCTCTCGTCGCAGCAGGGAGACGAGGTCCTGCTGCACGCGGGCATGCGATCCCATTTCGAGCGCGATGTCGAGATCTTCCTCGTCGAGGGCGAGCCGGGCGAGAGCACGGCCGGTCTGGACGCCGCGTGGTTCGACGACTTCTACGACCGCAACGGCGACGACCCCTGGGGCTTCGAGACCCGGTGGTACGAGGAGCGCAAGCGCAGCATCCTGCTCGCGTCGCTGCCCGAGCGGCAGCTCGGCCGCGTGCTCGAGGTGGGCTGTTCCACCGGTGTCCTGACCGCTGAGCTTGCCGAACGCGCCGATGCGGTCGTGGCGATGGACCCAGCCCAGATCGCCGTGACGCGGGCACGCGAGCGAATCGGCGACGATCCTCGCGTGACCGTGCTGCGCGGAACAGCCCCCGACGATTGGCCCGAGGGTGAGTTCGACACGATCGTGCTGTCGGAGGTCGGCTACTACCTGTCCGCGTCCGACCTGAACCGCCTGCTCCACCGGGTGCGGGGGTCGCTCAGCGAGCGAGGCTGCGTGGTCGCGTGCCATTGGCGGCATCCTGTCGCCGAGTACCCGCAGACCGGTGACGACGTGCACGACGTCCTGCACGAGCTGATCGAGTGGCAGACGCTGGTCACGCATCGCGAACGCGACTTCGTGCTCGACATCTTCGCGCCGCACACGGCGAAGTCCGTGGCTGAACGCGAGGGTCTCGTATGACCCGCCCCGCTGCCGAGGCGATGGTCGTGGTCGTCCCGGTCCGGAATGAGGCGGAGCTGCTCCCACGCAGCCTGCGCGCACTCACGGTCGCGGTGGAGTCCGCCCGCGACGCGCAGCTGCAGTGCGAGGTCCGCATCGTGCTGGATGCTTGCACCGACGCCTCCGGTGCCATCGCCGCCGGCTTCGACTTCACGATCCTGGAGTGCGACGCGGTTCGTGTCGGTGCCGCCCGGCGCTTCGGCGTCGCGGCAGGTCTCCGCGGCCTCGAGGACGTCGCCGCGGATCGCGTGTGGCTCGCGAGCACCGATGCGGATTCGCAGGTGCCACCCCACTGGCTCGTCCACCAGCGCGCGGTCTCCTGCGCGGCCGACGTCTACCTCGGGACCGTGCGACCGGACTTCGGCGACCTCGCGCCGATCCAGCGGGACCGGTGGCGCCGGACGCACCCGCGCGGACGTGTCAATCGCAACGTGCACGGGGCGAACCTCGGCGTGCGGGCGCAGACCTACCTCGATGCCGGAGGCTTCGCATCGATCGGCGAGCATGAGGACGTCGACCTCGTCGCTCGCTGCCGGGCGCTGGGCGCCGTCGTCGTCGGCGATGACGACGCCGAGGTGCTGACGTCGGGTCGATTCGTCGGGCGCACACCGGGCGGCTACGCGGAGTTCCTTCGCCGGCAGTCCGCGGACCTCGTCGGCGACGCGACCGCCGAGGCTCCCTGAGGCGGGAGCCCGCTCAGACCTTCGGAGTGGACGCGACGGCGCCGACCTTCCGCCTTGAATCTCACAATGTTGGTGACTAACATTAGGGCGTGACGAGGACTCAGAGAACACGCGCTTCTCTGTTGCGATCGGCGATGGAGCTGTTCGAGGAGCGCGGCTACGATGCGACGACCGCAGCGGCGATCGCCGCGCGCGCCGGTGTGACCGAGATGACCTTCTTCCGGCACTTCCCGTCGAAGGACGCGGTCTTGATCGAGGATCCGTACGATCCCGTCATCGCGGATGCGATCGAGAGGCAGCCCGCAGAGATGCCTCCGCTGGCCGCTGCAGCTGCCGGCGTGAGGGATGCGTGGACATCCCTTCCTGCTCCCGCCAGCTCCGAGGTCCGGGATCGACTCCGGGTGGTTTCGCGGACCCCGTCCCTCCGCGGTGCCCTGGCGCGCAACAGCGTGCAGACCGAGCGTGCAATTGCCGACGCGCTCGTCGCGCGCGGCTCAGATCCCGGTGATGCCCGGATCGCGGCCTCCGCGACGTTGGGGGCCTTGAACGCCTCACTTCTCGACTGGGCGGACGGCGAGGATGCCGATCTCGGCACGGCCATAGACGCTGCGCTCCGTGTACTCGGAAACGAACGATGAACGTTCGTCTGGAAGCTGCGGCCGCCACTCGCGTCTTCTCCAGCGAGGCAGGGATCTTCGACGTCGACCTCCAGCTCGCCGCGGGGCGGATCGTCGCGCTCATCGGCCTGAATGGCGCAGGCAAGACGACGCTGATGCGGGTGTTGCTGGGAATGCTGCGTCCCGACAGCGGCGAGGTGCGGCTCGGCGGGTTCCGGTTGGCGGAGGCGCCGCTCGAAGAGTGGGCGCACGTCGGGCACCTGGTTGAATACCCGCTCGCTTATCCGGAGCTCTCCGCGCGCCGGAATCTGGAGCTCAGCGCCAGATTGCGCGGCGTCCTCGATGTCGAGTCCGCCGTTGATCGGATCATGTCGGAGCTGGCTCTCGACGCCTACGCCGGCCGCCGCTATCGGGCGCTGTCGCTCGGCAACAAGCAACGGATCGGGATCGCTGCGGCGCTCGTGCATGATCCGCGAGTGATCGTCCTCGACGAACCGACGAATTCGCTCGACCCGGCCGGCGTGATCCGTCTGCGCGAGAGCCTGGTGAGGCGGGCGGGGGCTGGCGCCGCCGTCCTGGTGAGCAGTCACCATCTCGACGAGGTCGCGCGCATCGCGGATCGCATCGTCGTGATGAACGCAGGGAGGCTCATCGGCGATCTGGAGGTCGCCACACCTGATATCGAGCACGCGTTCTTCGAAGCGGTCAGAGCGGATGACGAGCGGATGGCGACATGAAGGCGGCGCTGTGGGCCGAAGGGATGAAGCTGGCCGGATCGACCGTGGGCCGGGTCGGCTCCGTTGCCGTGGTGGTGGGGGTATCCGTGCTCAGCGGCTCGATGCTGCTGGCCGCCCACTCCGACGACGCGCAGCTGCTGGCCAAGCTCGGCCCGGTGGCGAGCGGCGACTGGACGGGCTTCCTGCTCGGCGCGGCCCAGATCACGGGGGCGGGCGGCATGGGTGGCTTCGCCGTCGTGCTGGCGTGGATGTTCGGTCGCGAGTTCGGTGACGGCACGATCACGGGGTTGTTCGCCCTTCCGGTGAGACGGTCGACGATCTCGCTCGCCAAGTTGCTCGTGTACGCCGCGTGGGCCGTGGCGATGAGTGCCGCGCTCGGACTCTCACTCCTGTTCGTCGGACTGATCGCCGGCCTCGGCCCGCTCACCACCGCCGACGCGGAGTCACTTGTTCGCCAGTTCGCATTGGGCGTGATGTCCGCGGCGATCGCGATTCCTGTGGCGTGGGCGGCGACGCTGAGCCGCTCCGTGCTGGGCGGGGTGAGCGTCGCCATCGCACTGGTGGTCGTCGCCCAGGTGTCCGTGCTGGCCGGTATCGGTGGATGGATGCCGCTCGCTGCGCCCGCGCTGTGGGCGGTCTCGGGCGGGACGGCCGTCTCACCACTGCAGCTCGTGCTGGTCGTTCCGTTCGCCGCTGCGGCGGTGATCGCCACGGCCATCACCTGGGCGCGCCTGCAGCTGGACCGGTGAGAGGAGGGCGGCGACCGTCACCGCAGTTGCGCGAAGGCCTCGGCGTCCCTTGTGGGTCCGACGACGAGAATCGTGTCGCCCGCCTCGAGAACGGTGGTGTTGTCCGCGTTCGTCCAGGCCTGATCGCCGTGCTGGTAGGCGGCGATGGTGATTCCGTGGCTCCGTCGGATGTTCGTGTCGCCCAGCGCGACACCCTGGATCCTCGCCGGAGCCGGGGCCTTGACGAGGGCGTAGCCCGGTGCCACCTCGATGTAGTCGAGTGCGGCGCCGCGAACGAGGTGCGCGACGCGGCGACCCATGTCCTTCTCGGGGTAGATGACGTGATGGACGCCGAGTTGCTCGAGAATCTGGCCATGTCGGTCGTCGACGGCCTTCGCCCAGATGACGGGGATGTTCATGCTCAGCAGAACCGAGCAGGTCAGGATCGATGCCGAGATGTCGCCGCCGATCGCGACGACCACCCGATCGAACTCGTCGATCGCCAGTTGGTTCAGCGCCTCGACCCTCGTCGAATCTGCGCGGACGACCTGAGTCAGCTCACCGTTCAGCGACTGAACGAGTTCTTCGTCCACATCGATCCCCAGTACCTCCGTCCCGCCGGACATGAGCTCGAGCGCCAAGGCGCTGCCGAAGCGGCCGAGGCCGATCACCGCGACGGAGTCGGCCTCGGCGATACGACGTGACGTGTCGTTGGAGAAGATCGAGAACTTAGCCAATGGCGGGCCTCTCTTTCGGGAATTCGTAAAGGATCCGGCGCTCGCGCAGGGCGATCGCGGAACCCAGGGTCAATGGGCCCAGCCTGCCGAGGAACATCAGGGCGACGAGCACGATCTGTGCGGGTTCGGACAAGTCTGCGGTGATACCTGTGGAGAGACCGACCGTCGCGAACGCCGAGACAGATTCGAAGAGGGCGCGGTCGAGTTCCTCGCCGGTCAGGAGCATGAGGAGGCCTGCACCGGAGACGACCGCTGCCACCGCGAGCAGCACCACAGTGATCGCCTGACGGTGCACCGCGCGGGAGAGTCGCTTGCCGAAGATGTTCACCGCTCCATCACCGCGCAGCTCGGTCATCATGATGAAGAACAGCACGGCGAAGGTCGTGACCTTGATGCCGCCGGCTGTGCCCGCGGGTCCGCCGCCGATGAACATCAGCACGTCCATTCCGAGCCACGTTTCGTCGTACATGGCGCCGATGTCGACAGAGTTGAAGCCGGCGGTGCGGGTTTGGACGGACTGGAAGAATCCCGCCAGCACCCGTGCCCACGGATCCAGGTTCCCGAACGTGGCCGGGTTGTTCCACTCGATCAGCGTGATGTACGCGGTCCCAGCGATCAGAAGCACGCCCGACGCCCACACCACGATCTTCGTGTTCATCGACCAGTGCAGGGGACGGCGGAACTCCTTGCGGAGCTGGAAGAGGACGGGAAATCCCAACCCGCCGAGGATGATCGCCGCCGCGATCGGCAGGCAGATGAACGGATCGTCGACGAACCCCATGAGGTTGTCGCTGTACAGCGCGAAGCCTGCATTGTTGAATGCGGAGACGGCGTGGAAGAGGGCGAACCACGACGCTTCGCCCAGCGAATACCCGTATCCCGCGAGGAAGCGGACGAACAGCATCCCGAACGTGACCGCTTCGATGATGAGTGACGTGAGGACGATGCCGCGTGCCACCCCGCGGACGTCGTCGAGGCCGACTGATTTCGCTTCCGCCGCGGTGTTCAGCCGTGAGCGCACGGTGAACTTCCGTGCCAGCACCAAGCCCACCAGAGCCGCGAAGATCATGATCCCCAGTCCGCCGACCTGGATCAGAAGGAGGATCACGACCTGTCCGAACGGCGACCAGAATGTCGGAGTGTCGACCACCGTCAGGCCCGTCACACACACGGCACTCGTCGAGGTGAACAGTGCCTGCACGATGGTCGCGCCGCCCGGGCCCGTCTTCGAGATCGGAAGCATCAGCAGGGCGGTGCCCACCACGATCGCGAGTCCGAATCCGCCTGCGACCGCCTGGGCCGGATGAAGTCGGAACCGGGCCCGTCGCGAACGTGCCCGCTCGGCCCTCGACCGACGCCGGATGCTCACCGCCAAACTGTAGCGCCCTTGCCCGCCCCATGCCTGGCTCCCCGACGGCAGAGGCCCCGCGATCCCTGAGACCGCGCTGCCTGCCCATCAAGTCTCGTCATCCTCGGAAGGTGACCCGATTCGGCCACGATGGATGGACAATCGTGTCATGGCACGCTTTGCGTGGACGCAGAGAGCCCACCTCGAGGCCGCCGCGATGCGGATCGAGACGCGGCTGCACCGCCGCGGGGTGCTCGATGCGCGACGCTTCGCCGTGCGCACCGAGGCGCGCGCGATCGTGGTGGCGACCCTCGCCTTCGGAGCCGGGCTTGCCGGCGGCGCTGTGGGGTTCTGGGGTCGCGCGGTGCCGGTGTGGGAGGGCGCGTCGGTCGGCGCGGGCGGCATCGCTGTCGCAGCATCCATCACCCTCGCCACCGCGTCGGTGAGCTACCGCCTCGCGGCTCGCGATCCGATGCAGGCGTGGCTCAAGGACATCGCCCGCTCCCGGCGGGTATGGATGACCTCGGCGCTCGCAGTCTCACTCGCCGCGGTGTTCGGAATGATCCTGTGGATGCTGTTCCACGCAGCGTCGCTGATCTGGCCCGGGGTCGCCGTCGATACGCTGACGGCGACCATGATCGTCGCTCTCGTGGCCGGTACCTCCGGCTACACCGCGTTCACCGTCGCCGCGCACGTCACCCCGAGCCGGCTCGTGGTGCTGCTGTTCGCCGTCGTGGCGACAGGGTTCGCCGTGAGTGTCGCGACGACGCGCGACGACGGCTGGTACCAGTACCACTTCAGTGAGCTCGGTGGTCGCGGCGGTGTCACGGGAGCGATCTTCAACGCAACGCTCATCCTGGCGGGCGGGGTGACAGCGCTGCTCGCGCTCTACCTGCTGACGAGCCTGGAGCAGTGGGCGCACACCGAACCGCGACTGACGCGCGCGCGGATGATCATCGTGTTCGCGGTGTTCCTCGCGCTCGCGGCGTGCTTCATCGGGGCGGCTCTCGTGCCGGTCACCACCAGCCAGGTGGGCCACAACGTCTTCGCGATCGGGATGGCCGTGGTCTTCGGGGCGTTCCTGCTCGGCCTGCGCTGGATACTGCCGTGCCTGCCGCGCGCGATGATCGCGTTCGCCGTCGCGGTCGCGAGCGGCATCGTCTTCTCCGCGGTCCTGTTCTGGGTCGGGTACTACACCCTCGCGACCCACGAGATGATCTGCGCCGGACTGGTGGTGGGGTGCCTGCTGCTGTTCACGCGCACCCTTGCGGTGGCCGAGAGAGCAGCATCGGCAGCGCCGGCCGCCGATGTCGCCGCCGAAACCGATCGCTGAGACCCGGCCCGCTCCTCGGACTGGTCCAGTCGAGCCGTCCCTGAGGGTCGATCCTCTTGTGTCCGCCGCATCGCCTGGTGAGAGTGGGGGCATGGCCTTTGTGCGCGTGCTCTCCTTCTTCCTGGCACTGCTGGTGGGCGTGGCTCTCCTCGCTGCGGCGGTGTTCGTCGTGGGGGTACGCACTCGGACTCCCCGCGTGCTGCGCTTCGCGCGTGAGATGCAGCGGGACGTGATCAATCCCGGAGCGTTGCGGGATGCCGGTACCCCCGGATCCCCCTGGGCCGTCGTCCGCGCACCCGGCGGGGTCAGCGGCAGGGTCTACGACACGCCTGTCGGGGTTCAGCGCGTCGGCGACGAGCTGTACATCTCGCTGCCCTACGGCGAGGGGACCCAGTGGCTGCGCAACGTCCGCGCCGCGGGCGGCGCGACCTTGCTCCACGACGGTCACGAGATCGAAGCGACGGCACCCGAGCTCGTTCCCATCGGCCAGACGCCGATGGCCGCCGCCGATCGGATCGCCATCTGGGTCTTCGGCGTCACACACGCGCTGCGGCTGCATGCGGCGTCCTCGGTACCCGTCGCCGCCCGATAGACCCACCGCGGAGGTGTCACTCACAGAGGGTGAGGTGGCGGCCCGGTCGCTCGCGCTACGTTGCAGTCGCCGGCCACTCACCCTGGAGGATTCGTCTTGGTTCCTGATCGTCACGCGCGCAGCATCCTGCCGATTCCCGACCGTCAGGCGCCCGGTCTCACGACGTACGACGCGAAGGACTCTGACACGTCGTATCCGCCGATCACACCGCTGCTGCCACCCGAAGGCGCACCGAACGTGCTCGTCATCCTGATCGACGACACCGGGTTCGGGGCATCCAGCGCGTTCGGCGGACCGTGTGGCCACGCCGACGGCGGAGCGGCTCGCGGCCGGGGGTTTGAAGTTCAACCGGTTCCACACCACAGCGCTGTGCGCACCGACGCGCGCAGCGCTGCTGAGCGGCCGCAACCACCACTCCGTCGGCATGGGCAGCGTCACCGAGACGGCGACCTCTGCACCAGGGAACAGCTCGCTGCGGCCGAACACCAAGGCCCCGTTGGCGATGACGCTGAAACTGAACGGCTATTCGACGGCGCAGTTCGGGAAGTGTCACGAGGTGCCGGTGTGGCAGACCTCGCCGATGGGACCGTTCGATGCGTGGCCGTCCGGTGGTGGCGGTTTCGAGACGTTCTACGGCTTCATCGGCGGCGAGACCAACCAGTGGGAGCCGGCTCTGTATGACGGGACGACGGCGGTCGAGGCGCCGGCCACCCCCGAGGAGGGGTATCACCTCACCGAGGATCTCGCGGATCGGGCGGTGAGCTGGATCCGCACCCAGAACGCGCTCATGCCCGACAAGCCGTTCTTCGTCTACTTCGCGCCCGGCGCGACGCACGCACCCCACCATGTGCCGCAGGAGTGGGCCGACAAGTACAAAGGCGCCTTCGCCGACGGGTGGGATGCGCAGCGGGAGCGCACGTTCGCACAGCAGAAAGAGCTGGGAGTCATCCCCGCCGACACAGAGCTCACGCCACGCCACCCGGAGATCCCTGCGTGGGATGACATGCCCGCCGAGCTCAAGCCGGTGCTCGAGCGGCAGATGGAGATGTACGCGGGCTTCCTCGAGCACACCGACCACCACGTCGGCCGAGTGATCGACGCCATCGAAGACCTCGGCGTCCTCGACAACACACTGATCTACTACATCATCGGCGACAACGGCGCCTCGGCAGAGGGCACGCTGAACGGTGCGTTCAACGAGATGGCGAACTTCAACGGCATGGCGGCGTTGGAGACCCCCGAGTACCCCTTGTCGAGAATCGACGAGCTCGGCACCCCCACGTCGTACAACCACTATGCGGTGGGCTGGGCGTGGGCGATGAACGCCCCGTTCCAGTGGAGCAAGCAGGTCGCCTCGCATTGGGGTGGCACGCGCAACGGCACGATCGTGCATTGGCCGAAGGGAATCGCGGAGAAGGGCGGGTTGCGCTCCCAGTTCACGCACGTCATCGACCTCGCGCCCACCGTGCTCGAGGCGGCGGGACTCCCGGAACCGACGATCGTCAACGGTGTGCAGCAGTCGCCGATCGAGGGCACGAGCATGCTCTACACGTTCGACCAGCCGGACACCGCGGAGCGGCACGACCTGCAGTACTTCGAGATGTTCGGCAACCGGGGCATCTACTTCAGGGGGTGGAGCGCGGTCACCAAGCACCGCACCCCGTGGATCATGACCGGCGGCGCAGTGCCCGCGTTCGACGACGACGTCTGGGAGCTCTACGACGGCACGACCGACTACAGTCAGGCCCGCAATCTGGTCGCCGACCAGCCCGAGAGGCTGCACGATCTGCAGCGACTCTGGCTCATCGAAGCCGTGAAGTACAACGTGCTGCCCATCGATGACCGCGGCGCGGAACGAATGAACCCCGAGCTCGCCGGCCGCCCCACCCTGATCCACGGCACCTCTCAGCTGCTGTATCCAGGGATGGGGAGGCTGTCCGAGAACAGTGTCATCAGCATCAAGAACAAGTCCTTCGCCGTCACCGCTGAGGTCGACGTGCCGGCACGCGGAGCGGAGGGCGTGATCATCGCCCAGGGCGGAGCGTTCGGCGGGTGGAGCCTCTACTTCACCGCCGGCGCCATGGCGTTCACCTACAACTAGTCGGCCTGCAACAGTTCACCACCAACGCGGATTCGAGACTGGATGCCGGCAAGCACCAGGTGCGCGTGGAGTTCGCCTACGACGGCGGCGGTCTCGCCAAGGGCGGCGACGTCACTCTCTACTACGACGGCAACCCGGTCGGCACCGGGCGCGTCGGCGCCACCCAGGCCATGATCTTCTCCGCCGACGAGACCACCGACGTCGGCTACGAATCCGGAACCACCGTCAGCGCCGAGTACACCGCACAGACCAGCCGCTTCACCGGCAAGATCCGCTGGGTGCAGATCGACACCGGCGAGGATGACCACGACCACCTCATCGACCCCGACGAACGACTCCGCATCGCCATCGCACGCCAATAGCGGGAACCGGTCACCACGAGCCGGCGACGGATCGAGCGCGCCATCCACCCGCCACAGGCGGGCTAGCTCACGCTGAGGGTGCCGCGAGATGGGTGTCGGCCTGTGTGGATTCCCATTCGTCTCGGGTGATGGCGTATTCGACGGCGCCGAGCTCGCTGCCGGTGCGGTCGTCGTTCTCCTCGTAGAAGGTGCGGACGTACTGGAGGCCGGCTGAGGACATGGTGGTCCGGGATCGTTCGTTCACCGTCATGGTGAGAGCGAACACGCGTTGCATGTCGAGGTCTCGGAACGCGTGACGCACCATCTCGCGTGCACCCTCGGTGGCCAGTCCCTTGCCCCAGTGCCGCCGGAGCAGTCGGTACCCCAGCTCGGCCTGCCCCGGGAGGAGGGTTTCCCCTCCCCAGCCGGCAGGCTGCAGCAACCACCAGCCGACGAACTCGTCGTCGACGAACCCGACCCAGAATCCGAGCCCCGCGACGGGCTCTGCTGTCTCGAGCCGGAGCCCGTGAGCGTTTTCGACTTGGGCGCGGGTGCGACCGCGACCGTCACGGCTCAAGTAGCGCATCACCTCCGGGTCGGAGTCCAACTCGACCTCGAGTTCCAGATGCTCATCGCCCAAGGGGATCAGTCGGATTCGGTCTGTCTGCAACGTCGCCTGAGACACAGAGCCATACTGCACCACCCGTCCTTACGAGAAAATGTTCTCGAGATTGTCGACGGTCTCGTTGAGGACGCCGCGATTGGATCTGGGCACGCGCCATGCATTGTGGCTCGGAAGGGATGCGCTGAGGATGCAACCCATACTGTTAGCCTCGAGCACCGTACTGATGCGGGCGGCCACGCAGTTGCAGAAGAAATTCAAACATGCCCAAGACTTTGGCGTCTCCGACAACCGGGAGGCTCTGGTGACCACGCGAAAGATCTCAATCGAGCTGTCCGAAGATGAGGTGCTCGTACTCTTCGAATGGCTGCACCGCGTCAACGAGAGCCCTCAGATCGAGTTTGAGGATCAAGCTGAGCAGCGAGTCGTGTGGGATCTCGAGGCTGCGCTGGAGTCGGCCAATCCTGCGTTGTTCGCGAGCGACTACAGGGTGCACCTGCGGGAGGCCAGGGATCGCGTCAGGGATCCCGATGAGTGATCAGACTCGCGGCCGCGGCGCGTGTGAGCATTGTGAGGACCGCTGATCGCCATGCATGCCCACGAAAAGTGTGGGCAAAAGGCCCTTTGCGGAGAAACCTGAGAACCGAGATCCCCGTCGGAACAAGGGATCGGAGCCCTCGTGAAGTGGACGCGACGGCGGGAGTCGAACCCGCAGCGCTCCCGGGTATGAGCCGGTGCCCGGGACCGCCCGGATCGCCGCGATGAGGCAAAACTAGTCCCGATCCGCGCCTTTGCACATAACCGTTAACCGAGGTTTCGCTGTGAGTCTCGGCATGACGCCGGCCGCCTCAGCGGATGTCGGTCAGAAGCGCCCGCAGGTGCTCGACGACGAACGCGTGATCGTCGGCCTGCGGCAGTCCCGAGACTCCGACCGTGCCGACCATCCCGACGCCGGCGATCGTGATCGGGAACACTCCGCCGTGCGCAGCGTAGAGCACCGGGTCGAGCCGTGCATCGGTGTCGAAGTCCTTGCCAACGGCGCGGAACGACAGCCCGACACCGTACGAGGACCGTCCGTACCGGCGGGCGACACGGGTCTTGCGCTCGAGCCAGCCGTCGTTGTCGGCGCTCGATCCCGGCAGTGCGGAGTGGAAGATGCGCGCCTCGCCCAGCGTGATCCCGATCACGATCGGCAGACGAGCGGATGCCGCCGCCTCGCGCATGCGGGAGCCCAGCGTCCAGGCATCCGTCACATCGAAGCGGGGGAGGACCAGCTCGGCCTCCTCGCGCTCGACGCGGGCGAGGGTCGTGCGGGCGTCTTCGCTCATGCGTCGACGGTACCGCGCCGGCCCGATGCCGAGCGCTGCAGTTTCCTGCGACCGCTGCGTCGCGAAGCGCAGCACTCGCAGCAAAGTGCAGCGGTCGGCGCCACGAGGCGCCGAGCCCGCACGCCTAGCCGGCGACGCCCGCCCTCTGCGCAGCGCGCTCGGGCGGCACCTCGGGCGGGGGAGCGTCGAGCGCTCGCAGCATCCGCTCCAGCACTTCGCGCAGCTCCTCGCGCGCCGGCGAGGCGAGGTCGGTGGTGTACTCGACGCCGGCGGGGATCCACGTGAGGCCGTACATCGTCTCGCGGAAGTCCGCGCCGCCGACGGGCCACCGGGTGCGTCCGTCGCCCTCGTCCGATGCACCCTGCCCCCACTGCCCGAAGAGCTCGCGCATCGCATCGAGCGAGAGGTCCATCACGGCATCCGCCTCGACCGCCTGCCGCACCCACGAGCGGGCGACGAAGATGAACTCCTCGACCTGCTCGGCGGTCAGCGGCCGCGGCTCGAACAGCACGCGCGTGTGCTCGACGCCGGTGAGCCGGTCGACGCGGAAGGTGCGCCAGTCCTCCTTCTCGACGTCCCAGCACAGCAGGTACCAGTGGCGATCGGCCGGCGCGAGGGAGTGCGGCTCGACCCGCCGCACCGTGACCTCGCCGGATGCCGCGGTGTAGGTGAATCGCACGCGCTCGTGGTCGCGACAGGCCAGGGCGAGTTCCCCCAGCACCTCGCTCGACACCGCAGCCCCGGCGTTCAGGCCCGCCGGCTGCACTGTCTCGGCCAGGGCGTTGACGCGGCGGCGCAGCGGCGCGGGCAGCACCTGCTCGAGCTTGGCGAGTGCCGTGATGGTCGTCTCGGGACCGCTGACGAGACGCTGGGATGCCGCCACCCGCAGCCCGATCGCCATGGCCACAGCCTCTTCGTCGGTGAGGAGGAGCGGAGGCACGGCGCTGCCGGCCTCGAGGCGGTAGCCGCCCGCGGCGCCCGAGATCGACTCGATGCGGTAGCCGAGTTCACGCAGCCGCTCGACGTCCCGGCGGACCGTCCGATCGGTCACGCCGAGCCGATCGGCGAGCTCGGACCCCGGCCAGTGCCGGTGGGTCTGCAGCAGATTGAGCAGCGACAGCGCTCGGGTGGTCGTATCGGACATGCGAAAAGATTCCCACACATCGCGGACCGAATCTGTCCGCAATGGTTCCTAGCCTTGCCTCATGGCGAATGAACCGATCATCGAGGCGCAGGGTCTGACCAAGCGCTTCTCCGTCAAGAAGAAGACCGTCGAGGCGGTCACCGATCTCACGTTCCAGGTCCAGCGCGGCGAGCTCGTCGCGTTCCTGGGACCCAACGGCGCGGGCAAATCCACCAGCCTGCGCATGCTCACCACTCTCATCCCGCCGACCTCGGGCACAGCCCGCGTGGTCGGCTTCGACATCCTGCGACAGCCCGCCGACGTGCGTGCGCGCATCGGGTACGTCGGGCAGCTCACGAGCGGCAGCTTCGCGCAGCGGGCCCGCGACGAGCTGCTCAGCCAGGGCGCCTTCTACGGCATGTCCAAGGTGGCATCACGCGCGCGGGCCGACGAGCTCATCGAGTCGCTCGACCTCGCCGGCTTCGCGACCCGCTCCGTGCAGCAGCTGTCGGGGGGTCAGAAGCGGCGCCTCGACGTCGCGCTCGGCCTGATGCACGCTCCGCCGCTCATCTTCCTCGACGAGCCCTCGACCGGACTCGACCCGCAGAGCCGAGCGAACCTGTGGCAGCACATCCTCGATCTGCGCGAGAGATACGGCACGACCGTGTTCCTCACGACCCACTACCTCGAAGAGGCCGACCGCTACGCCGAGCGCGTCATGGTCATGGACAAGGGGCGGGTCATCGCCGACGACACCGCTGCGCGACTCAAGGCCGATCTCGCCGGAGACGTCCTCACGCTCGGCTTCGCTTCACCGGCGGATGCCGCGGCCGCCGTCTCGGTCGTGCAGGGCCTCACCGACCGCGAGGTGCGGCGCGAGGGCGACGCCGAGGTCAGCCTCACGGCTCCCGACGGCGACGCCCTGCTGCCGGCCGCGGTGCGAGCCCTCGACGCCGCCGGGATCCAGGTCGCGCGCGCGACGGGAGTTCCGCCGACCCTCGACGACGTCTTCCTCGCCCTCACGGGGCGCACGCTCCGCGAGGCGGGCGAGGGGTCGGAAGAAGAGACGAACGAGAACCCGGATGCCGCGACCGAGGCATCCGATCCATCCACCGCCGAGGCGGAGAAGTCGGGAGCCCAGCGATGACCACCCCACAGACCGACGCACGGCCCGACACCGTCGTGCGCGCCAATCCGGCCCGCGACACCTGGAACGTGCTCACACGCGAGCTCAAGCCGGTCGTACGCGACCCGTTCACGCTGATCTTCAGTCTGGTGCAGCCGCTCGTCTTCCTGGGGCTGTTCGCGCCGTTGCTGATCGGCTCGTCGGGTCAGCCCGTCGGCGAGACGCTGCAGTGGTTCGTTCCCGGCGTGCTCGTGATGATCGTGCTGTTCGGCACCGGCGCGACCGGCTCGAACCTGCAGTACGAGATGATGACGGGCTCCCACGAGCGCACGCTGGTCGCGCCGCTCGCGCGATCGTCGCTGCTGGTCGGCCGCGCGCTGAAGGAGGTCGCGCCGATCGTCGTGCAGGCTCTCCTCATCGTGCTGATCGCGTGGCCCTTCGGCTTCACGATCAACGTGCCGGGCCTCGTGATCGGGCTCGCGCTGCTGGCCGTGTTCGGGGTCGGTCTGGGCTCGCTCTCCTACACGCTCGCCCTGAAGACCAAGGACCGCGAGTGGCTGTTCTGGGGGGTGCAGCAGACACTGATCTTCCCGCTGCTGATCCTGTCGGGCATGCTCCTGCCGCTGGACGACGGCCCCGCCTGGATGCGCGCGGTCGCTGCCGTGAACCCGGTCAACTGGGTCGTGCAGGCCGAGCGCGCCCTGTTCGCCGGGGACCTCGGCGCGATCGAGGTGCTGTGGGGCTGGATCGCCGCCCTCGTGCTCGCGGCGCTCGGCCTGTGGGCCGGCATCCGCGCGATGCGCAAGAGCAGCTAGGCCGCACGCGTTTCGTCTCGCTCGCTGCGCTCGCTCGCTCAACGACCGGAAGGGCTCGACCCCCGGTCGTTGAGCGAGCGAAGCGAGACGAAACGCGTGTTCGAATCGTTTCTTGCCCGGATGTTTCGGGTGTGGCTAGAGTGACCCACGAGGCGACCGGGGGGTCACACGCGTGAGCGCGACGACGGACACAGGGGCACAGCACACGCCCATCACCGAGGCCGAGCGCCTGCGCGCGCACGAGATCGAGCGGGAAGCCGCGAAGTCCGCTCCCCAGGCCGAACGCAGACGGCGTCGCGGGGGACTCAGCATCCAGTCGAAGCTGCTCATCATGCTGCTCTCGGTGAGCCTCATCTCTTCGGTCATCGTGGGCGTCATCGGCTACATCAACGGGCGTGAGTCGCTGCAGGCGGCGGCGATCGACCAGTTGACCACGATCCGCGAGCTCAGAGTGAACGAGCTGGAGCACACCCTCGAAGGCGTGCAGAAGGGCGTTCGCCTCGATTCGCGAAACCTGAGCGCGCAGACGCTCTCCCGAGAGCTCAACGCCGGGTGGGACGACCTCCAGACGCGCGAGCTGTCTCCGGAGCAGCTGGCCGAGCTCGAGGCGTACTACGCCGACACCTTCAACCCCGAGCTCGAGGCGAGGACGGGGGAGACATACAGCTCGACCGCGTTCATCCCCGAGTCGAACGCCGGCAAGTGGGCGCAGTATCACTACACGGCGCAGTTCGCAGACTTCGACGAGGCTCTCGCGACGAACACCGCGGCGGACGGCACGCCGTACTCCGCCGCCGCGGAGCAGTACGGGGACTACCTCACTCGGCTGGTCTCGCAGGTCGGCTACGAAGACCTGCTGGTGCTGAACCTCGACGGCGACGTGGTCTATTCGGCCTACAAGGGCGTCGACCTCGGCAGCAATCTGCTCGACGGGCCGTACGAGGACTCGTCGTTGGCCGACGCGTACCGTGAGGTCGTCGCGACGAACAGCGTGAACGCGGTGAAGACCACCGACTTCGAACGCTGGATCCCGTCTCTGAACATCCCCGCCATGTGGGTCGTGTCACCGATCGGCAACGACTCGACCATCACCGGTGTGCTCGCGGCACAGATCCCACTCGACACGATCAACAATGCGATGACCGGCGACCAGCAGTGGAAAGAACAGGGCCTCGGTGACACCGGCGAGGTCTACGTCGTCGGCCAGGACCACCTGATGCGCAGCATCTCGCGTGAGCTCGTCGAGCATCCCGACCAGTACGCCCAGAAGGCCATCTCGGCGGGAACGCCGCCGGCGATCGCCGACCGCGTGGTGGCCGTCAACGGCACGGTGCTCCTTCAGCCCATCGACACGGCACCCGTGGTCGAGGCGCTGAAAGGTCGCACCGGATCTGGAATCTCGACCTCGTACCTCGGGGACGAGAGCATCGCCGCCTGGACGCCGGTGGAGATCGACGGCCTCAACTGGGTCGCGGTCGCGCGGATCACCACCGCAGAGGCCTTCGCGCCGGTCGCAGACTTCACGCGCACGCTCGTGCTGTCGCTGCTCGGCATCGTGCTCGCCGTCAGCGTGCTCTCGCTCCTGCTCGCGCAGGTGTTCACGCGCCCGATCCGCAAGCTCGTGGATGCCGTGCGACGCATCGCCGGAGGCGACCTCGCCGTCCAGGTGCCGATCGACTCGCGCGACGAGATCGGCGATCTCGGATCGGCGTTCAACGACATGGCCTCGAGCCTGCGGATCAAGCAGGACCTCATCGACGCCCAGCAGACCGAGAACCGCAAGCTCATGCTCACCCTCATGCCCGAGGCGGTGGCCAAGCGCTACAAGGACGGGGAGGAGACGATCTCGGAGGAGCACGACAACGTCTCCGTGGTCTTCGCCGAACTCGTCGGCTTCGAGGAGTACGCCGAGGGTCTCTCCGGGGCGAGCGAGACGTCCCAGCTCAACGCGCTCATGCGAGGCTTCGACGAGGCGGCGCAGAAGGCCGGCGTCGAGAAGGTGCGGACGCTGCGCGGCGGGTATCTCGCGAGTTCGGGGCTGATCGTGCCGCGTGTGGACAACGTGCGCCGCGCGGTCGACTTCGCGCGGGAGATGCGATTGGTCGTGCAGCGGTTCAACTCCCAGAACGGCACCGAGCTCGACATCCGTGCGGGCGTCGACACCGGCACGGTCACGAGCGGCCTGGTCGCGCGGACGAGTCTCGCCTACGACCTGTGGGGCGACGCCGTCAGCCTCGCCTACCGCGTCCGCAGCGTGACCGGCCAGCCCGGCATCTACGTGAGTCAGGCGGTGCGCGACCGCATGCAGGACAGTGTGACGTTCACGCCGGCAGGCTCCGTCGAACTGCGCGGCACCGCGCAGGACGTGTGGAGGATCGAGTAGTCATGGATCCGTTCCAGGACGGCTGGCTCGGCTGGGCGATCGCGATCGCGATCGCCGTTCCGGTCGCGCTGGTGATCCTCACCGAGATCCTCGGCGCGCTCACTCGCCGCGGCAATCCCGCGGCGGGACCGGTCAGGCTGCTGCGCAACTGGATCGTGCCGGTGGCGGCGCTGTTCGCGCTCCTCGTCTTCGCCTTCCAGTCCGATGCCGACCAGGTGTGGGCACGGGTGGTCGCCACCGTGCTCGGCTTCCTCCTGATCCTGCTCGTGCTCTCGGCGTTCAACGTCGCGCTCTTCGCCAACGCGAAGGCGGGCAGCTGGCAGGAGCGCATCCCGTCGATCTTCGTCGAGCTCGCGCGGCTCATCCTCGTCGTCGTCGGACTCGCACTGCTGTTCCAGTGGGTGTGGGAGGCGGATGTCGCGGGCCTGATCGCTGCGCTCGGCGTGACGTCGATCGTCATCGGCCTAGCCCTGCAGAACGCCGTGGGCGGCGTCATCTCGGGCCTCCTGCTGCTGTTCGAGCAGCCCTTCAAGATCGGCGACTGGCTGGATGCCGCCGGCGTGCAGGGGCGCGTGATCGAGGTGAACTGGCGTGCCGTGCACATCGACACCGGCTCCGGCATCCAGATCATCCCGAACTCGACGCTGTCCGGCGCGTCTTTCACGAACCTGAGCCAGCCGGCCGGTCCGCACCACGTGTCTACGTCGGTCGCGTTCACGACGGACGACCCGCCGCACGAGGTGATCGCGCTGCTGATCGAGGTGGCGGACTCGCTGCCGATGCGGGCGGGAGAAGAGCGCGCGAGCGCCGACTACGCGGGGTCGGGCAAGTACTCGGTGAGCCTTCCGATCAACGGGCCGGAGCTCGCGCCGCAGGCGCTCAGCCTGTACCTGGCCTGGCTCTGGTACGCGGCACGGCGCCGCGGTCTTGCGCTCGACGGCGATGCGTCCGATCCCATCGCCGAGCCGGGAATGCTCGAGCGTGCGGTCGAGGTCGTCGGGCCCACGCTGCACCTGGGGGAGGAGGAGCGCGAACTCGTGCTCGCGACCTCTCACCTCGAGCGGTACGGCCTCGGTGAGATCGTTCAGCCCGAGGGAGTGCTGCCGCACGACATCCGGTTCATCGTCGACGGTCGCGTGCGGCTCGCGGTCGAAGCGGGCGGCGGACGCCTCGAGTTCGGATCGGCCGAGCCGGGCGACTACGTCGGCCAGACAGCCCTGACGAGGGAGAAGACCCTCACGACGGCGATCGCCGCCGACGTGCTCACGGTGCTCGTAGTGCCCCTCGCGACGGTCGACGAACTCGTCCGCTCGCGCCCGCTGCTCGCGCAGGAGATCGGCCAGTCGATCGAGCTCAAGCGCAGACTCGCCGCCGACGCGCTCGCGAGCGCGGGGCTCGTCCGCGGCACGCTCGGCGGAGGCTGATCCAGCGGCCTCCAGACCTGTCAGAACCACGGGTCGCGGCGGGGTACCTTAGTGCAATGACGACGGCGACACGGCGAGGCATCCTCGCCGTCGTCACATCCGTCGTGCTGGTCGCTCTCGGCCTCGGACTCGGCGTCGTGGTGGGGGATGCGCTGGGCATCCGCACCGAGCCTGCGACGCAGATGGAGCCCGCTGCTCCGACGGCTCCCGATCTCGGCGCACCCGCTCCGGCCCCGCGCTGGACCACCGTCGATGCGCCGGAGGGCGTGCGCTACGACGCCGCGCTCGACAGCCTGCTCGAGGCCACCGCCGACGCCGCCGAGCGCGCGGGCGACACCTCGCTCACGGTGGTCGCCGGCGATGGCGACGACGCCGACGACACCTACCTGCTCACCGGCACAGCCGCCGATCTGCGCATCGAGGCCGCAAGCGAGAGCGGGGCCGTGCGCGGCATCTACGACCTCGCGAACCAGGTGCGCACCGCGCAGCCGGTGGCCGAGCACCTCGGCGAGGAGATCACCTCCCGCCTCCCCTTCCGGATGGTCGACATGGGCGCCGTCGGCGTCGAGCCCGACCCCGCCGCGTGGGAGTCCGGCACCAACTACTCGCACGCCTCCGAGGCCTTCGCGCAGGTGCTGCTGCCCGAGGCGCCCTACATCGACGAGGCGGCGCTCGCCGAGGCCTTCGCCGATTTCGACGAGTTCGTGCGGCATTCGCTCGCCAACGGCTACAACGCGGTGGCGTTCCCCGGCTTCGTCGAGTTCGTCGCGTTCGACGAGGTCGCCGAGGGCGAGGTCTACACCCCCGGCGATGAGCACCGCGCGCAGGCGCTCGCGCTGCGCGACGCGTTCGGGCCGTTCTGGCAGCACGCCGACGACCTCGGCATGGACGTGTTCCTGCGCACCGACATGCTCACCCTCACGACGCCGCTCGAGGACTACCTCACCGACCGGTTCGGGTCGCTCGACACCGAGAACCCCGAGCTGTGGGACGTGTACGCCGCCGGGCTCGACGAGCTCTACGCGGCCGAGCCCGCGCTCGACGGCATCCTGATCCGCATCGGCGAGGCCGGCCAGGTCTACGACGTCGAGGGCTGGGACTACTACTCGCAGCTCGCGGTACGGACACCCGCCGCCGTGCGGGCGATGCTCACCACCCTGAGCGCGCAGGCCGAGGCATCCGATCGCGAAGTCATCTTCCGCACGTGGAGCGTGGGCGTGGGCGCCGTCGGCGACATGCACACCAATCCGGAGTCGTACGAGGAGGTGCTGGGCGGCATCGACTCGCCGGCGCTGATCGTCTCGACGAAGTACACGCTCGGCGACTTCTACAGCTGGCTCCCGCTCAACGACACCCTCGAGCAGGGGCAGCAGCGGCGCATCGTCGAGTTCCAGAGCCGGCGCGAGTTCGAGAACTTCGGCGCCTTCCCCAACGACCTCGGCCGCGAGTACCAGTACGCGCTGCAGACGCTGCTCGCCGCGAACCCGAACATCGAGGGCGTGTGGGTGTGGACGCAGGACGGCGGCCCCTGGCGCGCCGGTCCGATGACCCTGTACCTGAAGGCCGGGTTCTGGCAGTTGTACGAGCTCGACACCGTCGTCGCCTCGGCGCTCGCCCGCGATCCCGAGACCGACGTCGCCGACGTCACCGCCGGGTGGGCGCGTCAGTGGTTCTCGGACGACCCGGCGACCGTGGCGGCGATCGTCCAGGCCATGGATCTCTCGCGCGAGGCCATCGAGCAGGGCATGTACATCGAGGCGTTCGCCGACCAGCGCGTGTTCGCGATCGGTCTCGAGCCGCCGCCCATGATGTGGATCTTCGAGTGGGACATCCTCACCGGCGACTCCGCGGTGCTCGACGTGCTCTACGCCATCTCGCGCGACGCGACCGACGGCGACATCGAGTCGGTCATCGCTGGCGGACGCGAGGCCGTCGAGACGGTCGAAGCGATGCGCGACGCGGTGTCAGGGACGGATGCCGCGACCTGGCGCGATCCCGCGATGCACGACGCGTTCGTGGAAACGCTCGACTACGAGCTCGACGTGCTGCGGCTGCTCGGCGCATACCGCGCGATGATCCTGCACCAGGGACAGTGGCACGACACCCTCTCGCCCGACGCGTACGCCCAGTGGGATACCGACCGAGTCGAGTACGAGGCGCTCGCCGCCGCGCACCTCGAGACCTACGACGGGAACATCGACTACCCCGCATACAACCTCACGGCCGCGCAGCTCGGCGTCGAGCGCGCGGAGCGCGACCTGGCGATGGCCTGGATCGCGCGCGCGCTGCTCCTGCTCGCCCTCGCGTGGGTCGTGATCGGCATGCTCGCCGCCCGCACGCGACTCGTGCGCCGACCGGGTGCCGCGGCGGCGCGCGCATCGTGGATCGCCTCGGTCCGCCCGTGGCGGGCGCGCGAGTCGACCCTCGGCATGCTCGACCTCGACCGGTGGCTGCTGCTCATCGTGCCGGCCGCTCTGCTGGTGGCCACGCGAGCCGTGCAGACCTCGTTCCTGTCGTGGGCGCACCTCGCGGTCGTCTTCGCGGCCTGGGGGATCTTCGCGCTGGTGGTGCGGCTCTTCGTCCGGCGACGCTCGCCGTGGCCCGTCATCGCCGCCGTCGGCGGCGTCGTCGTGCTCCGCTGCATCGTGACCCTCTTCGCCCTCTCGTTCTCAGGCCCCGGCGGGTACTGGTTCGCCTTCTGGACCGAGCCGGTGTTCCGCACGCTCTACATCGCCGTCGCGTTCGCGCTGTTCGTGTGGGTCTTCGTCGCCGGGGGTTGGGCGCTCTCACCGCAGGTCGGCGCACGGCGGGCGACGGGCTACGTGCTCGCCGCGATCGGTGCCGCGCTCGCGATCCCCGCGGCGGTGATCGGCGCGATCGGCCTCGAGACCGCCCTCAGCCTGTGGAACGACCAGATGGGGCTCCTGCCCTGGGGCCTCGCGCGCATCCTCGGCATCACGACCTACCTCGAGATCCCGCCCGAGACGCCGTGGATCGCCGCCGCGTTCGGCGCGGTGCTTTTCGTGGTAGGTCTGCTGCTCGCACTCCCGTGGCGCCGCCGGGCCGCGGCATCCGCTCCCGCCTGAGCCTCTCCACGCGCGTCCCCGCCCTCTACCGTCCGTTTGTGCGGGCGAATGCGCGCCTGTGCGGGCGCCGATGCGTGCATTCGCCCGCACAAACGGAAGGGGTCGCCGCCGAACGTGCGACGCGGGTCAGTGGTGGACGAGAGCGCGCGCCTCGTCGGTGCGGACGATGTCCTTGCCGAGCGGCATGAGGGAGACGGGCACGAGCTTGAAGCTCGCGATGCCGAGCGGGATCCCGATGATCGTGATGCACATCGCGACGCCCGTGAGGATGTGGCCGATCGCGAGCCACCAGCCCGCGAGAATCACCCACACCACGTTGCCGAGGAACGAGCCGACCCCCGAGCGGGGCTTCTCGACGATCGTGCGGCCGAACGGCCACAGCGCGTAGACGCCGATGCGGAACGAGGCGATGCCCCACGGGATCGTGAGGATCAGGATGCACAGGATCACCCCCGCCAGCAGGTAGCCGAGGAACATCCAGAAGCCCGACAGCACGAGCCAGATGATGTTGAGAAGCGTGCGCATGCATCGATCATGTCAAGCGGATGCCGCGAACCTGCTGTGCGCGGCTGCTCAGCCCGGCTTCACACCCGAGTCGGGAAGACACGCCGTGCTCGGCGCGCATCGACGGCGTGTCTTGGCCACTCGGGTGGGGGGACGCGGTGTCGGGCGGCGCGCCTAGAATCAGAGGGCTATGACCGACGCCTCCGCGGCCGCGCAGCGCGCGGCATCCGTCCCTGTCATCGTCGGTGCGAATCAGGGTCCCTCGCAGCCCGGCGCGCGCCCCGACGAAGATCTTCTCGCGGGGCTCAACCCGCAGCAGCGCGAGGCCGTGACGTTCCGCGGGCAGGCGCTGCTGATCGTCGCGGGCGCGGGTTCGGGCAAGACCAGCGTGCTCACCCGTCGCATCGCGTCGCTGCTGCGGGGCCGCGAGGCATGGCCGAGTCAGATCCTGGCGATCACGTTCACGAACAAGGCCGCGGGCGAGATGCGCGAGCGCGTCGAGAACCTCATCGGCGACTCGGCGCGCGGCATGTGGATCTCGACGTTCCACTCGGCGTGCGTGCGCATCCTGCGGCGCGAGGCCGAGCAGTTCGGGTTCACCAAGTCGTTCACCATCTACGACTCCGGCGATTCGCGCGCGCTCATCAAGCGACTCGTCAAGGAGCACGAGGCCGACGCATACGGGCTCACTCCCGCGGCGACGCAGAGCCGCATCTCCAAACTGAAGAACGAGCTGTCGGATGCCGAGTCCTACGCCCGTTCGGCGAACATGGCAGATCCGGCGGAGCGGGTCTTCGTCGAGCTCTTCGCCGCGTACCAGCGCGAGCTGCAGCGCGCCAACGCCTTCGACTTCGACGATCTCATCGGGCAGACGGTGTTCCTGTTCCGGGCGTTCCCGAAGGTCGCCGACGTGTACCGCCGCCGATTCCGCCACATCCTCGTCGACGAGTATCAAGACACCAACCACGCCCAGTACGCGCTGATCCACGAGCTCACCCGGCCGATCGGGTCCGGCGCCGAGCCACATTCCGCCGGCGGCATGATGATCTTCGATCCGGATCCTGCCGACGATCCCGACAAGGCCGGAGCCTCGCTCACCGTGGTCGGCGACTCCGATCAGTCGATCTACGCCTTCCGCGGCGCCGACATCCGCAACATCAGCGAGTTCGAGCGCGACTACCCCGGCGCCAAAGTCGTGCTGCTCGAGCAGAACTACCGTTCGACGCAGAACATCCTGTCGGCGGCCAACGCGGTCATCAGCAACAACTTCGACCGCAAAGACAAGAAGCTGTGGACGGACGTCGGTGCGGGCGAGCAGATCGTCGGCTTCACCGGCTACTCGCAGCACGACGAGGCGCAGTTCGTCGCCGATGAGATCGAGGCGCTGCACCGAGCCGGGGCGAACTACTCCGAGGTGGCCGTCTTCTACCGCACCAACTCGCAGTCGCGCGCGCTCGAGGAGATCTTCATCCGCTCGGCGCTGCCCTACAAGATCATGGGCGGCACGAAGTTCTACGAGCGCGCCGAGATCAAGGACGCGCTGGCCTACCTGGTCGCCGTCGCCAACCCCGCCGACGAGATGGCGATGCGCCGCATCATCAACCGTCCGCGCCGGGGCATCGGCGACGTAACCGTAGAGGCGATCTCCCGCTACGCGCAGGAGGAGGGCATCACCTTCCGTGACGCGCTCGCGAACTCGTCTGCACTGGGAGTCGGTCCCAAGATCCAGTCGGCGATCGCACATCTCGACGCGGTGCTGGCCGAGGCATCCGCTCTGATGCTGCCTGCGTCGGGTGAGCTCGCTCCGCCGACCGCGGTCGCCGAGGGCGTCCAGCTGCTGCTGAACAAGAGCGGGTACTACGACGCCCTGCGCGCGAGCAAGGACGCCCAGGACGAGGCGCGCATCGAGAACCTCGACGAGCTCGTCGCCGTGGCGCGCGAGTTCGCCCGCAACAACCCCGAGGGCACGCTGCTGGACTTCCTCACCGAAGTGTCGCTGGTGTCGGATGCCGATGACCTCGAGGACGCGTCGGGCTCGGTGTCGCTCATGACGATGCACACCGCGAAAGGTCTCGAGTACGACGCGGTGTTCGTCACAGGTGTCGAAGAGGACCTCATCCCGCACCGCATCTCGGCGAACGAGCCCGGCGGCCCGCAGGAGGAGCGCCGGCTGTTCTACGTCGGCATCACCCGCGCCCGCAAGCGCCTGTACCTGTCGCTCGCCATGACGCGAGCGCAGTTCGGCGAGGTCACGGTCGCGATGCCGAGCCGCTTCCTGCAGGAGATCCCGGCGGAGCTGCTCACCTGGCGGCAGTCGCCCGGCGACGTCAACTCGCGCGGCGGCACGCAGTCGCGCGCCCTCAACGCGCGGCGCCAGAGTGGCTCAGGATACGGCGGTGCGGGCAAGCGGTACGGCGACGACCTCGTCCCGCTCCCACGGCGCGAACCCGGCGGCAACCTCGAGCGGTTCGCGAACAAGATCCCCGCCAAGGTGCGCGACAACGGCGACATGGAACTCGCGCCCGGGGACCGCATCCGCCACGACGACTTCGGCGAGGGGCGCGTCGACGCGGTCACGGGCGAGGGCGCGAAGCGTGTCGCCCACGTGCGGTTCGACACCGCGGGGCCGAAGAAGCTGCTCATCAAGATCGCGCCGATCGAGAAGCTGTAGCGCGGCTGGGGCCGCGGCCCGATCCGCTGCCCGTTCGGGCCGGCTGTCGGTGACGGCGCGGGGCCTGGGGTGGCTGTCGGTCACGGCGGTCCGGCGCGCCCTCTCCAGCCGATCTCTCGCGGGCTCGGGGCGCGAATCTGCCACGACGCGCGGGCGAGGTTCGGCGTGTCGCGCCGGGTTCGCGCCCCGAACCCCCGGGACTCGGGCCAGGGCGCCCCGGGGTTAGGCTCGACGCATGGCTCTCTTCTCGCGCCGGCCCAAGGACGCTCCCGACCCGAAGGGGACGGATGCCGCAGCCGACGCCGCGGCGAGTGCGGCCGACGACGGCACGAGCGAGAGCCTGTCCGAGACGACGCGCGATGCATCGGCCGGCGCCACCGAGCCCGGCGCGACCGCGCCTGACACGACCGAGCCCGACGCTGTCGCCGACCCCGCCGAGCCGACGGGCGCCGAGCCCGACCCGGCCACGGAGGCGGCAGCATCCGTCTCCATCTCCGTCTCGTCGTACGGCGGTCTCGGCTCGTCGGCTCCGGCCGCGTCGGCCGCCCCCAAGCTCCAGCCGCGCCGCACAGGTCGCGCGGCGACCAAGGAGGCGCCGACGAACGCCGAGACGGTTGCGGGGCTGCGCGACAACGTCCTAGTCCGCGAGGCGCTGGCCCGCCTCGGCGACGGCACCGCCCCGCAGGCCCTCCTCGATGTCGCCCGGCAGCTGCTGCAGGGGCACCTGTTCCTCCGGGTGAAGGGCGACGCCCGCTCGCTGCTGGCCGAGGGGCGGGAGCTTCCTCTCGCGGTGATCAAGGTCGAGGACCGCCAGTTCGCGCTGGCGTATTCCAGCGGCTCCGCCCTGCAGGCGAGCGTGCGCGCCGACGGCGACGTCGACACGTCGGCGATGGGGCAGCCGGTTCTCTCGGTGCTGCGGCACGTTCTCGCGGGGCCCTACGAGGGTCTCATCATCGACCAGTCGTCGGCCCCGGCGCGCGCAGTGCTTCCCCGGCCGCTCCTCGAGAAGATCATGGAGAGGGTGGATGAGGAGCTCACCGTCAAGACGCTCCTCGCCGCCGAGCGCACACCCGAGACCGGAGCCGCGGTCGCCGAAGCGCTGACCCGCGTGCCGCTGTGGGTCGCCGTCGGCAAGGTCGCCGACGGACGCCCGGGGCTTGCCGAAGGACGTGCCGAGGACGGCTCGCGCTACCTCGAGGTGTACTCGCACCCGGTCGAAGTCGCGGTGATGGGTCGCGGCGATCAGGCCGCGCCGCTCACGGGTCCGCAGCTCGCCCGCGCACTCGACGGGGATCCGGAGATCTCCGGCGTGATCGTCGATCCCGCCGGCCCGTGGATCCGCCTCTTGCGCGAGGAGCTCGCGCCCGTCTTCGCGTCAGCCTGACCAGGACGACCTCCGAGGTCGGGGTTGACGAACCTCTTCCGTGCGCGTACGTTATCAACTAACACGTTGATAAACGAAGAGGTTGATGAATGGATTCCGACTCCGCCCTCGATCGGGCCTTCGCGGCGCTCGCCGATCCGGTGCGACGCGCGATCGTGGCCCGGCTGAGTCGCGGGTCGGCGACCCTCGGCGAACTCGCCGAGCCGTTCGACATCTCCCTGCAGGCGGTGTCCAAGCACATCACGGTGCTCGAAGAGGCCGGGCTGGTGTGGCGCACGCGCGAGGCGCAGCGCAAGCCCGTCCACCTCGACGCCGCCGCGCTCGAACGCCTCACCGCCTGGATCGACCGCTATCGGCTCGATGCCGAGCGCGCCTACCGCCGACTCGACGTCGTGCTCGCGGCATCCGCCAGAGCCGAAGCATCCGCAACCGCCGCACAGACCCCTCGCACAACACCCACCACCCGTACGAAGGAGAAGGAATCATGAGCAATCCGCTCATCATCGACGCCGTGCCGGGCACGTCGTACGCAGACATCACGCGCGAGTTCGACGCGCCGGTCGAGGCACTTTTCCGCGCTCACGCCGACCCCGACCTGTTCCTGCAGTGGATCGGACCGGGCGAGGAGCGCACCGAGATCACCCACTGGGACTTCCGCACCGGTGGCGGCTACCGCTTCGTGCAGCGCGACGGCAGCGGCGAGTACGCGTTCCGCGGCTGCTTCCACACGGTGCGCGAGAACGAGCTGATCATCCAGACGTTCGAGTTCGAGGGATGGCCCGACGAGGTCAGCATGGACCGCATCGCCTTCGAGTCCCTGCCCGGCGGGCGCTCGCGGATCGTCGACCACAGCGTGTTCCCGACGATCGAGGTGCTCGAGAACATGGTCGCCGAGGGCATGGAGCGCGGCATGCGCGAAGGATACGAGAAGCTCGACGCGATGCTCGCCCAGGGGGTGTGATCTCGGTGCGGCGTTGAGATTGCAGGAGACACGCCGAGGCCCGAGGCCTGCGGGCCTCTCCGTGCGGCGTGTCTCCTTGTTTCTCGACAGCGACCCACACACGCGGGGATGCGGGATGTCGCTCCCCGCGCCTAGGGTCGGAGCATGGCGTCCGAGCGCATCACCCTCACCGTCCCCGGGCCCGACGGCGACCGCGACCTCGGGCTCTCGAGCCCCAACCGCGTGCTGTGGCCCGAGCTCGGCATCACCAAGCACGAGCTGGCGGAGTACGTCATCGCCGTGGCCGAGCCGTTCCTCACCGCCAACGGCGACCGGCCGGTGTCGCTCGAGCGGTTTCCCGAGGGGGTCGACGGCGAGCGGTTCTACTCGAAGAACCCGCCGAAGGGCGCCCCGTCGTTCGTCGAGGCGCAGACCGTCACCTACAACAGCGGGCGGCGGCATCCCCAGCTCATCCTGACCGAGATCGCGACGGCGGTGTGGGCGGTGCAGATGAACACGATCGTCTTCCACCCATGGGCGTCCCGGGCAGCGAACACCGACAACCCGATCGAGCTCCGCATCGACCTCGATCCTCAGCCGGGCACGGACTTCGCCGATGCCGCGGCCGTGGCTCCTGCGCTGCGCGAGGTCCTCGCCGAGGCGGGGCTCACGGCCTTCCTCAAGACGAGCGGCAATCGCGGCATCCACGTGTTCTGCCCCATCGAGCCGGAATGGGAGTTCCTCGAGGTCCGCCACGCGGTGATCGCCGCGGGCCGCGAGCTCGAGCGGCGGCTGCCCGACAAGGTCACGATGAACTGGTGGAAAGAGGAGCGCGGCGAACGTATCTTCATCGACTTCAACCAGGCCAACCGCGACCGCACGATGGCCGGCGCGTACAGTCCGCGGGCTCTGCCGGGCGCGACGGTGTCGACGCCGCTCTCGTGGGACGAGGTGGCCGATGCCGATCCCGCCGCCTTCACGGTGCGCTCGGTGCCGCAGCGACTGGCCGACATCGGCGACCCCTGGGCCGACCTGCAGGCGAAGCCGGGCCGCATCGACACCCTGCTGGAGTGGTGGCAGCGCGATCTGGACGCCGGGCTCGGCGAGCTGCCGTTCCCGCCCGACTTCCCCAAGATGCCGGGCGAGCCGCCGCGGGTTCAGCCGAGCCGCATCAACCCCGAGAACTGGCCGAAGCCGGAGTGATCCCGGCGGCTCAGCCGAGCCGCATCACCCCCGCGAATCGGCCGGAGCCGCACTGGGTCCGTGCGGTGCCAGCGGCTCAGTCGAGCACGTCGCCGAGGTCGTAGGCCGAGACGGCCTCGAGCTGGTCGTAGGTGCAGGATGCGGCATCCCGATCCGGGCGCCACCGCTCGAACTGCACCGTGTGACGGAAGCGCCAACCCTCGAGCTGGTCGTACCGCACCTCGAGCACGCGCTCCGGACGGAGGTGCACGAACGAGGAGTCGCGGTCGGGGGCCGAGAACCGGGACTTCTCGCCCTCGCTCTTCACCGCAGCGCCGGAGTCGTCGCGCTGGACCAGGGGCGCGAGCTCGTCGATGAGCTCGAGTCGGCGGGCGTTGCTCCAGGCGGCGACACCACCCACGGGATACAGCGTGCCGTCGTCGGAGTACAGGCCGACGAGCAAGGACCCCACGCCCGCGCCCGACTTGTGGATGCGGTAGCCCATCGCCACGACATCGGCCGTCCGCGCATGCTTGATCTTGAACATCGTGCGCTTGTTCGGCGCATACGGCTGAGCGAGCGGCTTCGCGATGACGCCGTCGAGACCGGCGCCCTCGAACTCCGCGAGCCAGCGCTCCGCGAGAGCCGGGTCATCGGTCGTGCGGGTGACGTGCACCGGATGCGGGACGTCGCCGAGCAGGTCGACCAGCTCGGCGCGACGCACCTCGAAGGGCTCGGACTGCAGGTCACGATCCCCGCGGGCGAGGAGGTCGAACGCGATGAGCATCGCGGGGGTGGTCTCGGCCAGCATGTTGACGCGGGACGCCGCGGGGTGGATTCGCTGCGTGAGCGACTCCCAGTCGAGTCGCTGCCGGCCGGGCTCGCCCTTGGGCACGACGATCTCGCCGTCGATGAGGCACGGTTCGGGGAGGAGCCGCGCAAACGCCTCCACCAGTTCGGGGAAGTAGCGCGTCAGCGGCTTCGCGCCGCGGCTGCCGATCTCAACGGTCTCGCCGTCCCACGAGATGAGGGCGCGGAAGCCGTCCCACTTCGGCTCGAAGCTGAGCCCGCCCGGCGTCTTGGCGGGGTCCGGCACGGCGGGAACGGACTTGGCCAGCATCGGCGCAGGGATCTCGTACGGCATCCCCCCATCCTGCCCGCACCCTCCGACGTGTGTCAGTCCCGACTCCGGGATCCCGCTACCGTGTCCCACCTTCGGTCGCTAGGCGGCTGCCAACCTACCGAAACTGGGACATGAGCGGCGGAAAGTGGGACATCGCCCCACCTCAGCGGGTCAGGATTCGATCGGATGCTTCGGCCGGGCCCATCGGGCGGGCAGGTCCGGTCCGTCCCAGACCTGGATGACGCCCCAGGCGGCCGCCGCGATCGGCACCGCGAGCACGGCGCCGACGATGCCGCCGAGCACGGTGCCGACGGTCAGGGCGATGAGGATCACGAAGGCGTGCAGCTTCATCGAGCGCCCCATAAGGACCGGCTGGAGGAAGTTGCCCTCGAGCTGATTCACGAGCACGACCACGCCGACGACGAACAGGGCGTTGACCCATCCGTTCGCGACCAGGGCGACGAGGGCGGCGAGGATCCCCGCGAGCGTCGCGCCGACGATGGGGATGAAGGCGAGGAGGAACACCAGCACGGACAGCGGCAGCGCGAGCGGCACCTGCAGGATCAGCAGGCCGATCAGGATGCCGATCGCGTCGACGAGGGCGACCGTCGCAGTGCCCCGCACGTACGACCCCAGGACTCCGACCGTCTTGTCGCCGATGCGACGGGCCCGCACGTAGTGCCCGCCGCGGAACGGGCGCAGCAGGAACTCCCACATCTGCGGGCCGTCCTTGAGGAAGAAGAACAGGATCGTCACCATGAGCACGAGCCCAGTGACGAAGTTCGCCACGGCGCCGACTCCCGCGAGCGCGCCCGAGCCGAACTGCGCGCTCGTCACGAAGTCGGTGAGCGCGGCGGCCCATTCCTCGAGCTGCGCGGGCGAGAGGAACTCGAACGGGAGGGTCTCGACCCACTCCAGGAAGTGCTGGAAGCCGTCCTGCGCCTGCGCGGCCAGCTCGTCCCACTGGTCGCGGACCGCCCATACGATCAGCCATCCCAGCAGACCGAGGATGACGACGATCGCGAGGAGGGTGGCGATCGTCGCGACGACCGACGGGAGGCCCCGCCGTCGCAGCCATCGCATGACGGGTGCGAAGGCGCACGCGAGGATCAGCGCGATGACGAGCGGGATCGTGACGAGGGTGAGCGACTGGATCGCGATGATCACGCCGGCGGCGACCGCGACGACCACGATGATCTGCAGCGCCCGGATCGCGAGCATGCCGAAGCCGTCGGCCCACAGGCTCCACGGCGGTCTCGTCGCCTTCAGCTCGACGTCGGCGGGCTCGAGGCGGATCGGCGGGGGAGTGCTGCGGAACAGGCCCATGCTCCCGAGGCTAACCGTGCCGCCGCACGTGTCCCGGCGCCTTGCCGGGCTGCGGCTCGGGTGCTACGCGAACGCGCTCATCCCGGTGATGTCGCGCCCGATGAGCAGGGCCTGCACGCTCTCGGTCCCCTCGTACGTGTGGATCGCCTCGATGTCGGCCATGTGCTGCATCACGCCGTTCTCGAGCAGGATGCCGTTGCCACCGAGCAGGTCGCGCGCGGTCGCCGCGATCCGCCGCGCCGCGCGCGTGTTGTGGTACTTCGCGAGCGACGCCTGCGTCGGGCGCAGACCCCCGGATGCCTCGAGATCGGCGAGGTGACGGCAGTACAGCTGCATCGCCGTGAGCTCCTCGAGCATCTGCGCGAGGCGTTCCTGGACCATCTGGAACTTCGCGAGCGGCTTGCCGAACTGCACGCGCTGCTGCGAGTAGGCGAGGGCCGCCTCGTAGCAGGCGGTGGCGTGACCGAGCGCCGACCAGGCGACGCCCGAGCGCGTCGAGTACAGGACGGTCGAGGCATCCTTGAAGCTCTTCGCGCCCGGCAGCACGGCGTCGCGGGGGATCCGCACCGCGTCGAGGGCGACATGGGCCTGGTGGATGCCGCGCAGCGACGCCTTGCCGGAGATCACCGTCCCGGTGTACCCGGTCGCCTCCTGCTCGACGAGGAAGCAGCGCACGGCGCCGTCGGTCTCGTCGCCCGGGCTGACGACCCGGGCCCACACGAACGTGATCCCGCCGGAGGCCCCGTTGCCGATCCACTTCTTCGCGCCGTCCAGCACCCACTCCTCGCCGTCGCGGCGCGCGGTCGTCTCGAGCGAGACGGAGTCGCTGCCGTGGTCGGGCTCTGTGAGCGCGAAGGATGCCGGAACCTCGCCGCGAGCGACCGGCTTCAGCCAGCGCGCCTGCTGCTCGTGGCTGCCGAACAGCGCGAGGGTGCGCAGGGCGAGCCCGCCCTGGACGGCGATGACGGTGCCGAGGGATCCGTCCCCGCGCGAGACCTCCATGTTGACGAGGCCTGCCGCGAGGGGGGAGAAGCGCGTGAGGTCGGGGTGGACGATGCCGTCGTTGAAAAGGTCGAGCTCGCCCAGTCGCATCGCGATGTCGAGGGGGTAGGCCGCGGCATCCCACGCGTCCTGCATCCGGGTGCCGACCTCGTCGACGTAGGCCTGCGCGCGCTCCCACACGGCGCGGTCCTCGTCGGAGATGTCGGCGAACACCTGGTAGTAGTCGGTGCCGAGCCGCGTGGTGACGTCGTAGCCGTCGACGCTGTGACCGGGACGAGGGGTGAAGTCCGGCATGTGTACCTCCTGTTGGCGCAGGATCAGTCTAGTGGTACTCGATCCCGCGATCCATAGGACTCAGTGTCACCCGGTCTTCGTCGCTTCTCCGGAGATCGCCCGTTCTCAGGACGGTTCCACCGCGCGACGTCCTGAGAAGCGCCGAACTCCGGAGAACTGGCGGGGAGTCCCGGACTCGGTCAGGTCGCGGGAGGCGTGGGAGCCTGCCGGCGTCGGCGCACGAGGAAGTACACGCCGATGCCGATGCCGACCGCAAGGAGCGCCAGCGGAATCAGCCAGGCCGCCGTCGACGCGGCCGCGTCCTGGTCGGGCACGGCCTCAGGGGTCTCGCTCGGTGTGGGTGTGGGGCTCTCGGTCGCCGTGGGCGTCGGCGTCGGTTCGGCCGTCGGCGGCGGCGTCGGCGTGACCGGGGTGGTCGGCGTCGGTTCGACGGTCGGCTCGGGCGTGGGTTCGACGGTCGGCTCGGACGTCGGTTCGACGGTGGGCTCGGGCGTCGGCTCCGCGGTGGGCTCGGCCGTCGGGGTGGGCCGCGGAGTTCTCGTCGGCAGCGTGGGGAGTGTCACGGTCGGCGTCGGCGTGGGAAGCGCGGTCGGCAGCGCGACCGTGGGGGTCGGCAGCGCCGTCGGCAGGGTGATCGACCCGTCGCAGCCGCTGAGGAGCAGTGCTGCGAGGGCGAGTGCTGCGGCGGTCGTGCCGCGCATCCGTCCCTTCGTCATCGGCCGTCAGGCCTTCGCGCCGGCGGTGCGACGGGCGATGCGACGCCGGCGGATCCACTTCTCGACCTCGACGAACAGTGGCACGACGAGGGCGAGTCCGATGCAGATCAGCCATTCGCTCCCGCTCAGCGACACCGTGCCGACGAGCCTCTGGAGGAAGCCGATCTCCACCGCGGCGACGGTGATCGCCAGCGGGATCGCCAGCCACTTGACGGCGGTGAGAATCGGGGCGGTCAGGCCGGACTCGGGGTCGCGACGCATGGCGAGGCCGCCGAGAACGGCGCCGAAGGCAGCGACGACGAAGGTCATCGTGACCGGCACATTCGGCTCGGACGGGCTCGCCAGGTCGGAGAACACCAGCAGCGGCACCAGCGTCATGAGGAACAGCACGCCGCCGTAGACGAACCATAGGGTGATCGCCCCGCCGTTGGCGATCGTCTTCTTCGGGTCGCGCGGCGGCTTGAGCATGATGCCGTCGGGCACCGGGTCGAGGAGGATCACGATGACCGGGAACACCGAGATGAAGAAGTTGAGGAACAGGATCATGATCGGCGTGAGCGGCACGCCGCTGTTGATGTCGAAGATGCTCGCCACCAGGAACAGCAGCACCAGTGAGAAGAGCTGGGACATCTGGTAGCGGACGTAGCTGACGATCTTCTCGTAGATCCCGCGGCCGAGCCGGACCGCGGTGACGAGGGTCCCGAAGTTGTCGTCGACCAGGATCATCTTGCCGGCCTGCTTCGTCACCTCGCTTCCCGATCCCATCGCGACGCCGATGTCAGCCTGCTTGAGCGCGGCGGCGTCGTTGACGGCGTCGCCGGTCATGGCCACGACGTCGCCGGTCTCCTGCATGAGTCGGGCGAGCCGGAGCTTGTCCTCCGGCGTCACCCGCCCGAACACGTGCAGATTCGGCAGAGCGGCCTTCAGCTCGTCGTCGGTCATCGCCTGGATCTCGGCGCCGCTCGCGGCACCCGGGCCGAGTCCCAGCTTCGCGCCGATGGCGGCGGCCGTGATCGCGTGGTCGCCCGTGATCATGCGCACTTCGATCCCGGCCTCGTGGGCGATGCGGACGGCTTCCTTGGAGGAGGGGCGGAGCGGATCGATGATGCCGACGAGCCCGACGAACGTGAGATCCTTCACCTCGGCCATCGGGTCCGCGGGGACGGGCGTTCCCGGCTCGAAGCGACGGACGGCGAAGGCGAGCACGCGCAGGCCCTGCTCGGAGAGCTTGCGGTTCGCATCGAGCACGGTCTGCAGCTGCGCCTCGATCGGTGCCGGGCCGTCGGCGGTCAAGACGGTCGAGCATCGGTCGAGCACCACATCCGGCCCGCCCTTGACGAGTGCGACGAGGCGGGTCGTCCCTTCGTGCGGCACCTCGTGGAAGGTCGCCATGAACTTGTAGGCCGAGTCGAACGGCACTTCCGCCGCTCGGGGGTACTCCGCGCGGGTGAGCTCGGCATCCGCGCCCATCTTGGCGGCGAGCACGACCAGCGCGGCTTCTGTGGGGTCGCCGATCACGACGCCGTCGTCGGACACGGTCGCATCGCTGCACAGGGTGAGGCCGAGGGCGAGCTGGCTGAAGTCCGGCACCGGGAGGCCGGCGACCTGACGGATGTCTCCGACCTTCTCGTAGCCGCTCCCGGCGACCGTGAACCAGTCGCCGCCGAAGTAGAGCGACTCGACGGTCATCTCGTTCATCGTGAGCGTGCCGGTCTTGTCGGAGTTGATGGCGCTCGTCGCGCCGAGCGTCTCGACGTCGGTGAGGTTCTTCACGACCGCCTTGTGCTCGGCGAGCTGGCGAGAGCCGAACGACAGCATCGCCTGAACGAACGACGGCATGCCGGTCGGGATCGCGGAGATCGCCATCGAGATGCCGAGCAGGACGACCGAGGCGATCGGCTGCTCGCGCACCAGCCCGAAGATGACGATGACGGCGACAGCACCCCAGGCGATCCAGCCGAGCACGCCCGTGAGGGCGTCGAGCTCCTTCTGCAGCGGCGACTTCGCCTGCTTCACCGACGAGAGCATCGAGGCGATCTGACCCATCTGGGTGGTCATGCCGGTGTCGGTGATCACGACGGTCGCGGTGCCTCGCGTGACCTGCGTGTTCTGGAAGGCCATGTTCGCCCGGTCGCCGAGCGTGGTGTCGGGGTCGGCGATGGTGGCGGGGTCCTTGGCGATCGGCGCGCTCTCTCCGGTGAGCGCGGCCTCCTGCGTCTCGAGCGTCGCCGAGCGCAGGATCCGTCCGTCGGCCGGCACGATGTCGCCGGCCTCCAGGGCGACGACGTCCCCGGGAACGACGTCGGTGGAGGCGATCTGCACGAGGGTCCCGTCCCGGAAGACACGAGCCTGCGGGATCTGCATCTTCGACAGCGCGTCGACCGAGGCCTTGGCCTTCATCTCCTGGCTCGCGCCGAGGAACACGTTGAGGACGACGAGTGCGCCGACGACGATGCCGACGCTGACCTGGCCGATCAGGAGGCTGATGATCGCGACGATGACGAGCATGACGTTCATCGGGTCGGCGAGCTGGCTGAGCGAGACCTGCCAGACCGACGGCGGCTTCTCCGCGGCGATCGCATTCGGGCCGTGCTCGGCGAGCCGCTTCGCGGCCTCGGCCTGCGTGAGCCCGCGTTCGCGATCGGTGCCGAGGGCGGCGATCACGGCGTCCGCGTCCTGGGTGTACCAGAGGGGGCTCTTCGAGGGCGCGCTGTGCGGGGTGTCCACAGTGGTCATGGGGCCGACATTACCCTGGCGCTCGCGGTCCGGGGTGGATGATCTTTCGCCGCGGGCGAGGCTAGTCGTCGAGGCGCTCGCGCAGGCGCCGAGCGACCTCCGCCGTCGGCATCGAGCGCGGGAAGACCGCCACCACGACGTCGTCGGCTGCCGCGTCGCGGTCTTCGTCCGAGGGCTGTACGCCGAACCGTCGCAGCGCATCGTCGAGCGCGCGGCGCAGCACCGAGACCGGTACGCGCTTGGGGCCGCGCAGCAGCTGGCGCAGCACGTGGTTGTGGATCGCCGTCACGAGAGCGGAGAACCCGACTGCATCGATCGGGTCGAGTCCGGGCAGCGACGCGCGCAGGTACTCGTCGAAGAGCCGCTCGTACCGGAACACCGTCACGATCTCCCGTTCGCGCAGCGCCGGGACCTGGCGCACGACCGCGTAGCGACGGCGGGCGAGCTCGGGATCGGCGGCGAAATGCGAGTAGACGAGCACGGATGCCTCGCACACCGCGCGCCACGGGTCGGCGTGGTCTCCGGCGAGGAACTCGCGGATGCGGTCGAGCAGCAGCTCGTGATCGGCGAAGACGACGTCGTCCTTGCCGCCGAACTGGCGGAAGAACGTGGAGCGCGAGACGCCGGCCGCCTGGGCGATCTGCTCGACCGAGGTCTGATCGAACCCCTGTCGGGCGAACAGCTCGAGCGCGGCGGCGACCACGGCGGCCTGCGGGGCGGGACGGGGAACGACGGCGGTCTCGGACATCTCGGGGAGAGCCTAGTCCGCGCCGCCCGGCACACGGGAGCGGCGCGTCACGCGCTGCCGCATCGTGCATGCTGAGCCGAACCGGGGCGCCTCGCCGCGGTCCGGAGCGCTCAGCAAGCGGTAGTAGGCTGGGGGACTGGTCGATATCTCGACGTCGAGACGCTTTTCGCGTCATCCCACCCCCATTCGCCACCGCGAAGGAATGCACTGTGGATCTGTACGAGTACCAGGCACGAGACCTCTTCGAGAAGTACGAGGTGCCGGTTCTCGCCGGCATCGTCGCTGACACGCCGGAGGAGGTGCGAGCAGCGGCCGAGAAGATCGGCGGAGTCGTCGTCGTCAAGGCGCAGGTCAAGACCGGCGGGCGCGGCAAGGCCGGCGGCGTGAAGGTCGCGAAGACCCCCGATGAGGCGTACGAGGCGGCCCAGGCCATCCTCGGCCTCGACATCAAGGGCCATGTCGTCAAGCGCGTCATGGTCGCGCAGGGCGCCCGCATCGACAAGGAGTACTACTTCTCGGTGCTGCTGGACCGCGCGAACCGCGCCTACCTCTCGCTGTGCTCCGTCGAGGGCGGCATGGAGATCGAGGAGCTCGCCGTCGAGCGTCCCGAGGCCCTTGCGCGCATCGCGGTCGACCCGCTGGCGGGCATCGACAAGCAGAAGGCCGTCGAGATCGCCGAGGCCGCAGGCTTCGCCCCCGAACTCGTCGACAAGGTGAGCGACGTGTTCGTCAAGCTCTACGCCGTGTACAAGGGCGAGGACGCCACCCTCGTCGAGGTGAACCCGCTGGTGCTCACCGAGGAGGGCGAGGTCATCGCCCTGGACGGCAAGGTCTCGCTCGACGAGAACGCCGACTTCCGCCACGCCGGTCACGCGCTCCTCGAAGACAAGGATGCCGCCGACCCGCTCGAGGCGAAGGCCAAGGAGAACGACCTCAACTACGTCAAGCTCGACGGCGAGGTCGGTGTCATCGGCAACGGTGCGGGCCTGGTGATGTCGACCCTCGACGTCGTCGCGTACGCGGGCGAGAACCACGGCGGCGTGAAGCCGGCCAACTTCCTCGACATCGGCGGCGGCGCCTCGGCCGAGGTCATGGCCGCCGGCCTCGACGTCATCCTCGGCGACCCTCAGGTCAAGAGCGTGTTCGTCAACGTGTTCGGCGGCATCACCGCGTGCGACGCGGTGGCCAAGGGCATCGTCGGCGCACTCGCCGAGCTGGGCTCGAGCGCGTCGAAGCCGCTCGTCGTGCGCCTGGACGGCAACAAGGTCGACGAGGGTCGTGCGATCCTCCGCGACGCCAACCACCCGCTGGTGACGCTCGCCGAGACCATGGACGAGGGCGCCGACAAGGCTGCCGCGCTCGCCAACGCCTGAGCTCAGACATCCGGAACTAGGAAAGAACAGACATGTCGATCTTCCTCAACAAGGACTCCAAGGTCATCGTCCAGGGCATCACCGGCGGCGAGGGCACTAAGCACACCGCGCTCATGCTCAAGGCCGGCACCCAGGTCGTCGGCGGCGTGAACGCGCGCAAGGCCGGCACGACCGTGCTGCACACCGACAAGGACGGCAATCCCGTCGAGCTGCCCGTGTTCGCGACGGTCGAAGAGGCCATCGCCGCGACCGGAGCCGACGTGTCGATCGCGTTCGTGCCCCCGGCGTTCACCAAGAGCGCCATGGTCGAGGCCATCGACGCCGAGATCCCGCTCCTCGTCGTGATCACCGAGGGCGTGCCCGTCGGCGACACCGCCGAGGCGTGGGCCTACGCGCAGTCCAAGGGCAACACGACCCGCATCATCGGGCCGAACTGCCCCGGCATCATCACGCCGGGCGAGTCGCTGGTCGGCATCACGCCCGCCAACATCACCGGCAAGGGCCCGATCGGCCTCGTGTCGAAGTCGGGCACCCTGACCTACCAGATGATGTACGAGCTCCGCGAGATCGGCTTCTCGACCGCGATCGGCATCGGCGGCGACCCGGTCATCGGCACTACGCACATCGACGCGCTCGCCGCGTTCGAGGCCGACCCCGAGACGAAGGCGATCGTGATGATCGGCGAGATCGGCGGCGACGCCGAAGAGCGCGCAGCCGACTTCATCAAGGCGAACGTCACCAAGCCGGTCGTCGGCTACGTCGCCGGCTTCACCGCGCCCGAGGGCAAGACCATGGGTCACGCCGGCGCGATCGTGTCCGGCTCCGCGGGCACCGCGCAGGCCAAGAAGGAGGCCCTCGAGGCCGCCGGCGTCAAGGTCGGCAAGACCCCCAGCGAGGCCGCCGAGCTCATGCGCGGCATCATCGCCGGTCTCTAAGCCGCATCCTCTTCGGAAGGCCCCGCTTCGGCGGGGCCTTCCTCGTCCCGAGTTAGGGTGAATGCATGCCGCTGACCGGAGAGTACAAGCCGTCCACGTCCGCCTGGGCCCGCAAGCAGGCCGAGGCTTTCGAGGCCTCGGACGGCCAGAAGGCCAACACGCTGCGCGGGGTGCCGATCATCGTCCTGACGTCCGTCGGCGCGAAGAGCGGCGGCCTGCGCAAGACGGCGCTGATGCGGGTCGAGCACGACGGCCGCTACCTCGCCGTGGCGTCGAAGGGCGGGCATCCCTTACCGCCGAACTGGTACTGGAACGTCGTCGCCAACCCGCACGTCGAGCTGCAGGACGGCTCCGTCAAGCGCGACTACGTGGCACGCAAGCTCGAGGGCGGCGAGCGCACCGAGTGGTGGGCCCGCGCCGTCGAGGTGTGGCCGGACTACGACAACTACCAGGCCAAGACCGACCGCCAGATCGCGATCTTCCTCCTCGAGCCCGTCGAGGGCTGACGCCCGTTCGGGGCGTTCTCTTCCCGCGGCACGCCGCTCGGCACGGCGGGTTGCGCCGATTCTGCGCCCCGAACCAGAAGCGGACGCCCCGAACCAGTAGCGGACACCCCGAACCAGTGAGCGGATGCCTCGGCCGAGGCATCCGCTGCTCTTCCGACCCGTCAGCCGGCGAGCATCGTCTCGATCGGGCCGCGGGCGAAGTACAGCACGAAGCCGGCGGCGACGATCCACAGCAGCGGACTGATCTGCTTCGCCTTCCCCGACAGGGACCGCACGACCACCCACGAGATGAAGCCGGCGCCGATGCCGTTGGCGATCGAGTAGGTGAGGGGCATGACGGTGATCGCGAGGAACACCGGCAGCAGCACAGAGAAGTCGCTGAAGTCGATGAATCGGATCTGCGCCATCATGAGCGCGCCGACGATGACCAGAGCGGATGCCGCCACCTCGCTGGGCACGATCGACACGAGCGGCGTGAAGAACATGGCCACGAGGAACAGGACGCCCGTGACGATGTTCGCGAAGCCGGTGCGGGCTCCTTCGCCGATTCCGGCGCCCGACTCGATGAACACCGTGTTCGACGACGCCGACGCGTACCCACCGGCGACGGCGCCGACGCCCTCGACGATCAGCGCCGACTTGATGCGCGGGAAGTCGCCCTTCTCGTTCGCCAACCCGGCCTCCTTGGACAGGCCCGTCATGGTGCCCATCGCATCGAAGAAGTTCGTGAAGACGAGGGTGAAGACGAGCATGAGCGCCGCGAGCACGCCGATGCGCTCGAACGAGCCGAAGGACACCTGCCCGATGAGCGACAGGTCGGGAACGCTCACCAGGGACGCCGGGAGCTCGGGGACCGACAGGCCCCAGCCGCCCGGGTTGACCTGGTCGCCGTCGAACTTGGGGCCGATGTTCCAGATCGCCTCGACGATCACGGCAACGACGGTGCCCGTCACGAGGCCGATGAGGATGCCGCCCTTGACCTTGCGCGCGACCAGGATGCCCGTCAGCAGCAGCGTGAAGACGAAGATGAGCGTCGGCACGGTGGCCACCGAGCCGTCGACGCCGAGACCGACGGGGGGTGACGATGCGCCGGTGGCGGTGACGAATCCCGCGTCGACGAAGCCGATGAAGGCGATGAACAGGCCGATGCCGACCGTGATCGCGAGCTTCAGCTGGATCGGCACGGCGTCGAAGATCATGCGTCGCAGCCCGGTCGCCGCGAGCAGCACGATGATGAGGCCGTTGATCACCACGAGACCCATCGCCTCGGGCCACGTGACCTGCCCGACGACGGACACGGCGAGGAACGAGTTGATCCCGAGGCCGGCGGCGAATGCGAAGGGCAGCCGCGTCACGAGGCCGAACAGCACGGTCATGACACCCGCGGTGAGCGCCGTGACGGCGGCGACCTGGGTGAAGCCGAGAGTGTTGCCGTCGACGTCGACGCCGCTGGACAGGATGATCGGGTTCAGGATGACGATGTAGGCCATCGTCACGAAGGTGACCACGCCGCCGCGCACCTCGGTGCCGACGGTCGAGCCCCGCCTCGTGATGTCGAAGAATCTGTCGAAGGCGCCCCGCGGTTCGGGCGTCTCGACGGTGTCGGCTGCGGGCGACGGGGCTGTGCTCATGAATGACCTCCGCGACCGAGGGTAGCGCTCGTCGGACCAGCGCCGCGCCAGGGAATCCGGATGCCGCGACCAGCCGGGTCGCGGGCGGTCGGGTGCGGGCGCCCTAGGTAGGGTCGAGAGCGGATGCATCGCCTCACCGTCGCCCTCCTCGCCGCCGTCGACGCCGCCATCGCGGTGGCCGTCGGCATCGCGGCGACCCTTGCCCCCCTCACCCTCGTCTGGGTGTTCGGACTCGGCGGAACCGCCGACTGGGGCGCGTTGTGGCCGGCGTCGGCCACGATCTGGCAGTTCGGGAACCTCGTGCCGCTGCTCATCACGCTCCCTGGCGACTACCTCGCCGCGACGGGGATCGATCCCGCCGCGGCATCCTTCACGCTGTCCCTCGCGCCGCTCGCCTTCGCGTCGTTCACGGTGATCTTCGCGGTGAGATCGGGCGTGCGCGCCTCGCAGGCGGATGCGTGGGTGACCGGCGTGGCCGCCGGGACGCTGGTCTTCGGGGCGCTCGCCGTGATCGTCGGCTTCACCGCCCAGAATCTCGTGGCCGACGCGGAGCTCTGGCAGGCGATCCTCGTGCCTACGCTCCTGTTCGCGCTGCCGTGCCTCGCGGGAGCGGCCGTGACCGAGTGGCGTGAGGCCGGATCCGGCCGCATCGCGGACCTGCGGGACCGCGTCGAGTCGAACGCCCACTGGGGCGTGGTGCCCGGCCTCGTCGGCCGGGGGACCGCGGTCGTCGTCGTCGGGCTCATCGGGGTCGGCGCGCTGGTCGCGGCGGTGGCGATCGTGCTGCGCGGCGGCGAGATCATCGCGCTCTTCCAGGCGGGCAATGTCGACGGACTCGGTGCGACGGTGATCACTCTCGCCCAGCTGGCGTACCTCCCGACGCTGGTGGTGTGGGGCCTTGCCTTCACCGCGGGCCCGGGCTTCGTCGTCGGCGACGGCGGGGTCGTGTCGCCATCCGGCACACAGGTGGGGGTGGTGCCCGGCATCCCGATCTTCGGCATCCTGCCCGAATCCACCTCGCCGTGGCTGCTGCTGCTGGCGCTGGTGCCGGTGGGCCTGGGCGCCTTCGCCGGATGGATCGCCCGCTCTCGGCTCGCCGGCGCGGGAGTCCCCGACGCTCGCGGGGCGGAGGTCGTCGTCGACGACGAGCGCACGGCGGCGCTCACGGGTCTGCTCGCGACCGCGGCGCCGCCGCCCGCCGCGGAGCCGGTCTCGCACGACCGGTTCGGCCCACGTATCGGGATCGCCGTCGGCATCGCCGTGCTCGCCGGCGCGGCGGCCGCCGTCCTCTCGGCGCTCGCCTCCGGGTCGCTCGGCCCTGGACGGCTCGCCTCCGTCGGACCGGAGCCCGGTCCGGTCGCGCTGGCCGTGGGCCTGGAGGTGCTGGTGGGCGCCTCGATCCTGCTTCTCGCGCCGCGAGGCGGCCGTCACGAGGCGGATGCCGAGACCGCGGCATCCGAGGATCACGACGACGCGTTCCCCACCGTCGCCCCGGTGCCGACGCTCTTCGATCACCCGACGCCCGACGCCGCCGAGACGCTCGACCTCGGGCCGCGGAAATCCGGCCCCGGCGCGCCGGTAGAATAGCCGCGTGCTCACGGTCGCCGTCCTCATCTCGGGCACGGGGTCCAATCTGCGCGCTCTGCTCGACGCGGCCGCCGACCCCGACTACCCGGCCGAGATCGTCGTCGTCGGCGCCGATCGGGAAGCCGAGGGCTTCGCGCACGCCGAGGAGTATGGACTCCCCACCTTCATGGTCCCGTTCGCCCGGTTCGCATCGCGCGAGCAGTGGGGCGACGAGCTCGCCGATCAGCTCGCCGTGTGGCAGCCCGACCTCGTCGTGCTGAGCGGCCTCATGCGGTTGCTCCCCGCGCCGCTCGTCGACGCCTGGTCTCCCCGCATCATCAACACCCACCCCGCCTACCTGCCGGAGTTCCCCGGTGCGCACGGCGTGCGCGACGCGCTCGCGGCCGGTGTCGCGCAGACCGGGGCGAGCGTCATCATCGTCGACAACGGGGTCGACTCGGGACCGATCCTCGCCCAGGAGCGCGTGCCCGTGCTCCCGGGTGACGACGAACACGCCCTCCACGACCGCATCAAGCCCGTCGAGCGCCGCCTGCTCATCGACGTCGTCCGTCGCATCGCGACCGGCGACCTCGACCTGGCTGGCGCCGCGGCGGGCGCGAACGCTTCCTGACCCCACCGACGAGGAGTGCCTCCATGGCCGGCCCGACCCACGACCCCGCCCTCTACACCCACCGCGACGTCGTCCCCGTGCGCCGTGCGCTGGTGTCGGTCAGCGACAAGACCGATCTGCTGAAGCTCGCCGAGGCGCTCTCGGGCGCCGGCGTCGAGATCGTCTCGACGGGCTCCACGGCCGCGACGATCCGCGATGCCGGACACGATGTGACGGACGTGGCCTCGGTGACGGGCTTCCCCGAGTCGCTGGGCGGCCGGGTGAAGACCCTGCACCCGGGCGTGCACGCCGGGCTGCTCGCCGATCTGCGGCTCGAGGATCACCTGCAGCAGCTGACCGAGCTCGGCATCGAGCCGTTCGAGCTCGTGGTGGTGAACCTGTACCCGTTCGTGGAGACCGTGCGCTCCGGCGCGCAGGGCGACGCCGTCGTCGAGCAGATCGACATCGGCGGTCCGGCGATGGTGCGCGCCTCGGCCAAGAACTTCGCGAACGTCGCCATCGTCGTCTCGCCCGAGTCCTACCCGGCCATCATCGAGGCGATCGGCGCCGGCGGCACGACGCTGCAGCAGCGCCGCGATCTCGCCGCCCGCGCGTTCGCGCACACGTGCGAATACGACCGCTCGGTCGCGACGTGGTTCGCCGAGGAGACCCTCGGTGGCGCCGACCTTCCTCAGCACCTCACCATCAAGGCCGAGCGGCTGACCACGCTGCGCTACGGCGAGAACGCGCACCAGCGCGCGGCGATCTACTCCCGCCTCGGCGGCCACGGCATCGCGCAGGCGACGCAGCTGCAGGGCAAGGAGATGTCGTACAACAACTACGTCGACGCCGACGCGGCCCTGCGCGCCGCGTTCGACATGGTCAAGCCCGCCGTGGCCATCATCAAGCACGCGAACCCGTGCGGCATCGCGGTGACCGCCCCCAACGCGCTCGACCCGATCGCCAGCGCCCACCTGCGGGCGCACGAGTGCGACCCGGTCTCGGCGTACGGCGGAGTGATCGCCACGAACGGCACCGTGACCCTCAAGATGGCCGAGAACCTCAAGGACATCTTCACCGAGGTCATCGTCGCGCCCTCGTTCGAGCCCGAGGCGCTCGAGGTCTTCAAGGCGAAGAAGAACCTGCGCCTGCTGCAGCTTCCCGCCGACTGGCGCCAGGAGCGCATGGATGTGCGCCTCGTATCCGGCGGTCTGCTGCTGCAGGACGCCGACCGCTTCCCCGACGACATCGACTCCGTCGCGAAGGACTGGCAGCTCGTGTCGGGCGAGCGCCCGGCCGACGACGAGATGACGAACCTCATCTTCGCGTGGAAGGCGTGCCGCGCCGTCAAGTCGAACGCGATCGTGCTTGCGAAGGGCTCGGCGACCGTCGGCATCGGCATGGGCCAGGTCAACCGCGTCGACTCGTGCCGCCTCGCCGTGGAGCGGGCGGGGGATCGCGCCGCGGGGTCGGTGGCGGCATCCGACGCGTTCTTCCCGTTCGCCGACGGCGCGCAGGTGCTCATCGATGCGGGCATCCGCGCGATCATCCAGCCCGGGGGATCGGTGCGCGACGACGAGGTCATCGCCGCAGCGCAGGCCGCCGACGTCACGATGTTCTTCACGGGCGAGCGCCACTTCTTCCACTGACCCGCGCCGTGTCGGTTCCGTTTGTGCGGGCGAATTGCCGCTGAACTCGGATGTCATGCGTGCTTTTCCCCGCACAACCGACGGGCCACCGCCGTGTCCGATTTCCGCGAGCGGGTGTCGGGGGAGCGTGTCAGGCTAGGGGCATGAGCCTCACCGCGATGACCTTCGACGAGCGGTATCGCGCGATCGATTCGCGCGACACCCGCTTCGACGGCCAGTTCGTCACCGCGGTGAGCTCGACGGGCATCTACTGCCGGCCGAGCTGCCCCGCACGAACGCCGAAGCCGTCGAACGTCACGTTCTACCCGACGAGCGCCGCGGCGCACGAGGCGGGCTACCGCGCGTGCAAGCGGTGCCTGCCCGAGGCGGCGCCCGGCTCGCCGCAGTGGAACCTGCGGGGCGACACGGCGGGCCGCGCGATGCGGCTCATCGCGGACGGCGTGGTCGAGCGCGAGGGCGTGCCCGGGCTGGCGCGGCGCCTGGGCTACTCGCCCCGCCACCTCACGCGGCTCCTGAGCGCCGAGCTCGGCGCCGGGCCGCTCGCCCTCAGCCGGGCCCATCGTGCGCAGACGGCCCGCATGCTCCTGGTTGGCACGGACCTGCCGGCCGCCGACGTCGCGTTCTCGGCCGGCTTCGCCAGCGTGCGCCAGTTCAACGACACCGTCCGCGAGGTCTTCGGCATGACGCCGCTCGAACTCCGCGCGCGGCGGCGTGCGGCATCCGGACTCGCTGCCGGCGACCTCGGGGCGATCGATCTCGTCCTCCCGCACCGCGGCCCCCTCGACGACGCCGGGCTCTTCGCCTGGATGGCCGCGCGGGCGGTCGACGGGGCGGAGGTCGCGACACCGACCTCGTTCGCCCGCACGCTGCGCCTCGACGGCGGCCCTGCATGGTTCGAGCTCCGGGTCGACGGCTCCGGCCGGGTGCGGCTGCGGGCGCGGCTGGCGCACCTGCGCGACCTCTCGACGCTCGTCACACGGGCACGCCGGCTCTTCGACCTCGACGCCGATCCGCTCGCGATCGACGAGGCGCTCTCGCGGCAGCCCGAACTCGCGCCGCTGGTCGCCGCCGTGCCCGGCATCCGCGCTCCCGGCGCCGCGGATCCGCACGAGATGCTCATCCGCGCGATGGTGGGGCAGCAGATCACCGTCGTGGCCGCCCGTACGGCTCTGTCGGCGCTCACCGCCGAGCTCGGAGAGCACGTCGAGGGGCCGGAGGGTGCGACGCGCCTCTTCCCGTCGATGGCGGCGATCGCCGACCGCGGCGCCGAGGTGCTGCGCGGCCCGGCGGCCCGCGTCCGTGCGATCGTCGGCGCCGCCGCGGCGCTCGCCGACGGATCGCTCGCCCTGACACCCGGCGACGACGGCGGGGCGCAGCGCGAGGCGCTGCTCGCGATGCCGGGCATCGGGCCGTGGACGGCCGACTATGTGCGCATGCGCGTTCTCGGCGATCCCGATGTGTTCCTGCCCGGTGATGTCGCTGTGCGCTCCGGAGCCGCGGCGGCGGGCATCCCGTCCGATCCCCGCGCCCTCACCGACTGGGCTGTGCGGACGGCGCCGTGGCGCACCTACTTCACCGCCCACCTGTGGCGCGCCGCGCCGCCGAAGCGATCCGCGGTTCCCGGCGGATCCCGCTCGCCACGATCTCGACGCACCACAGAATCCCGCAGCACCCGCCCGGAGGAGACGCCATGACCACCGCGACCATCCAGACCGTCGACACCCCCGACGGCCCCTTCACGCTCCTCGTCGACGAGGAGCAGCGGGTCCTCGCCTCGGGCTGGACCGCCGACGCGGACCGCATCGTGACGCGCCTGCGTCCGGCGAATCGCCCATCGACCGTGCGCGAAGGGCGAACGGATGCCGCGTCCGCCGTCCGCGCGTACTACGACGGAGAGCTCTCGGCCATCGACACGGTGGCGGTCTCGCAGCACGGGACCGAGATGCAGCTCGCCGGCTGGGAGGCTCTGCGCCGCATCGAGCCGGGGCGCCCGCTCACCTACGCCGAGTTCGCGGTCGCACTGCGGTCGCCGTCGGCGGTACGCGCTGCGGCGTCGATCTGCGCCCGCAACGCGCCGGCCCTGTTCGTGCCGTGCCACCGAGTGCTGCGCACCGGCGGCGCGCTGGGCGGCTTCGCATGGGGTCTCGACGTCAAGCGCGCGCTGCTCGACCGCGAGGCCGGAGTGCCGGCGCTCGTCTGAGAGAAACCTCCCGGAGACGGAAATCCGGCGTTGCTGTCAGCGAACGCTCAGGTATAGGCTGGAGGGCTGTCGCGTCGTTACGACATCGACGGTCCCGCCCGCTCTCACCTCAGGAGGATGCCATGTCCCAGGCCACGATCGCCGCAAAGACCGCCTTCGTCCTCCGGGTCGCCGGGCCGGCGCGCCTCCCTATTCAGGGGTAGTCGCTCCCTCGTTTCGTCCCGGCTTCGGCCGGATCCGGCATACCGCCGCCTTTCGGAGCGTTCCCCTCACCGGGACCTCCGTCGCGCCTCGCGCACTCCTCAGACCCGATCCGGGTCGCCCTGACCACCGTCCCCACAAGGATCATGACCATCACCGCCGCTCCACCGCAGTCCTCACCTCCGCCGCGCCCTGAGGTGTCCACCGCGAAGGCGCTCGCGCGCCTGCTGCCCTTCGCCAAGCCCGTGCTTCCACGCCTGACCCTGGGCGCCGCCAGCGCGCTCGGCGCGAGTCTTCTCGCGCTGTCGATCCCGCTCGTCCTCGAGGCGATCGTCGCGGGTCCGATCGCGTCGGGGGACATCAGCCAGATCGCGTGGGGCGCCGCCGTCGTGCTCGCGCTCGGTCTCGCGGAGGCCCTCATGGTGTGGCTGCGACGGTGGTTCGTCCTCGGCCCCGCCACCAAGGTCGAGTACGACATCCGCCAGTCGTTCTACTCGCGCCTGCAGCGCCTGCCCGTCTCGTTCCACGACAAGTGGCAGTCGGGCCAGCTGCTCAGCCGCATGATGCAGGACATCAGCATGCTGCGCCGCTGGATGGCGTTCGGCGTCGTGCTCCTCGTCGTCAATGTGATCACGATCGCCGTCGGCACGGTGCTGCTGTTCCGCTGGCACTGGCTGCTCGGCACCATCTTCCTGATCACCTCGGCGCCGCTCTGGTACGCCGGGTACCGCTTCGAGAAGACCTACGGGTCGCTGGCGCGCCAGAGCCAGGACCAGGCCGGCGACCTCGCGACGTCGGTCGAGGAGAGCGTCCACGGCATCCGCGTGCTCAAGGCCTTCGGACGCGGCAAGCACGCGCTGCAGAAGTTCACCCGTCAGGCCGAGACGCTGCGCGAGACCGAGCTCAGCAAGGCACGCGCGATCGGCTGGATCTGGTTCTGGCTCGTGCTGCTGCCCGACATCGCCTTCGCCCTGTGCCTCGGCGCGGGCATCTACCTGACCTCGATCGGGCAGCTGCAGACGGCCGAGCTCGTCGCGTTCTTCGCGATGGCCACGGTCCTTCGCTGGCCGATGGAGTCGATCGGCTTCCTGTTCTCGTTCATGCTCGACGCCCGCACCGCGACCGACCGCATCTTCGAGGTCTTCGACGAGGAGAACACCATCGTCGACCCGGAGAGCCCGCACTCGATCGATCGCCCGCGTGGCGAGCTCGTCTTCGAGGACGTGCACTTCCGGTATCAGGATGCCGCGACTCACGAGCGCGATCTGCTCGACGGCATCGACCTGGCGCTGCGCCCCGGCGAGACGATGGCGCTGGTCGGGCTCACCGGCTCGGGCAAGACCACGCTGACGACGCTGCCGGCACGTCTCTACGACGTGACCGGCGGGCGCGTGACGGTCGACGGCGTCGACGTGCGCGATCTGACGCTCGGTGAGCTGCGCCGCCACGTCGGCATGGCGTTCGAGGACGCGACCCTGTTCTCGCAGTCCGTGCGCGACAACGTCCTGCTCGGTCGTGAGGACCTCGCCGCGGGAAGCCCCGAGGCCGAGGCGATCATGCGCGAGGCGCTGCAGGTCGCGCAGGCGGGGTTCGTCGACGACCTCCCCGACGGCGTCGACACGATCATCGGCGAAGAGGGCCTGTCGCTCTCGGGCGGCCAGCGCCAGCGACTCGCGCTCGCCAGGGCCGTCGCGGCGCGCCCGGCGGTGCTGGTCCTCGACGATCCGCTGTCGGCGCTCGACGTCGACACCGAGGCGCTCGTCGAAGACGCGCTGCGCGAGGTGCTGCACGCCACGACGGCTCTCGTCGTCGCCCACCGTCCGTCGACGGTGATGCTGGCCGACCGCGTCGCGCTTCTCGAGGCCGGCCGCATCACGGCCGTCGGCACGCACTCCGACCTGCTGCGCGAGAGCGAGCACTACCGGCACGTGATCTCGAGCCTCGAGGTCGAAGAGGCACGACTGCGAGCCAGACAGAAGGATCAGGACTGGGAGGTGAACCTGTGAGCACCACGACCGTCACCGGCACGAGCGGCGAAGACCGCTCCGACTACACGCGCGACGAGAGCAAGGCGATCCGCGCGCGTTCGCTCCGTCTCCTCGGCTCGCTCGTCACGCCCGTGCGCGCCCAGCTGTGGCTCGCGGGGATCGTGCTGGTCGTCTCGACGGCGTTCCGGGTGCTCGGCCCGGCGCTGATCGCCTACGGCATCGACAAGGCGCTTCCGGCCGCCGTCGAGGAGATGAACTGGCTGCCGACGATCGGCGTCGTCGTCGTGTACCTCGTCACCGGCTTCGCGGGCGCCGCCCTCATCGGCTGGTACGTCGTCGTCGCCGCGCGCCTCACCCAGGCGATCATGCTCGATCTGCGCAAGCGCATCTTCCTGCACACGCAGCGCCTGAGCCTGGAGTTCCACGAGTCCTATACGTCCGGCCGCATCATCTCGCGTCAGACGAGTGACCTCGACTCGATCCGGGAGCTGCTGGACGGAGGTCTCAACGAGCTCGTCTCCGGCATCCTGTACGGCGGATTCACGCTGATCGCGCTGCTGCTGATCGATTGGCAGTCCGGCGTGATCCTGGCCGTGATGGGCATCCCGCTGTTCCTCCTGATGCGCTGGTTCTACACGCGCTCGCAGGTCGTCTACCGCGAGTCGCGCGTCGTCAGCGCGAAGGTGATCGTGAAGTTCGTCGAGACCATGACCGGCATCCGCGCCGTGAAGGCGTTCCGCAAGGAGGCCCGCAACGAGGACGAGTTCGGCAAGCTCGCCAGCGACTACCGCGACGTGAACATGCGCTCGATCCAGCTGTTCGGCACGTTCGAGCCGGGCCTCATGGTCGTGGCGTCGATCACCGTGGCTCTCGTGCTGCTGTGGGGCGGCATCCGCGTCATCGACGGCTCGATCCTCATCGGAACGCTCATCGCCGCGGTGCTGTACGTGCGCAACTTCTTCTCACCGCTGCAGGAGGTCGCGTTCTTCCTGAACTCGTACCAGTCCGCGACGGCGGCGCTCGAGAAGGTGTCGGGCGTGCTGGAGGAGGAGCCCACGGTTCCCGACCCGGTGAAGCCCGTCGACCTGTGGAACGCGCGGGGGCATGTGACGTTCGACGACGTGCTGTTCGGGTACTCGGCGGACCGGGTCATCCTGCCGGACTTCTCGCTCGACATCCCGGCGGGGCAGACCGTCGCGCTCGTCGGCACCACGGGCGCCGGCAAGTCGACCCTCGCCAAGCTCGTGTCGCGTTTCTACGACCCGACCACGGGCCGTGTCACGCTCGACGGCGTCGACCTGCGCTCGCTGCACCCGAAGGACCTCCGCCGTGCGATCGTCATGGTCACGCAGGAGGCCTACCTGTTCAGCGGAACGGTCGCCGACAACATCGCGCTCGGCAAGCCCGACGCGACGATGGAGGAGATCCGCGCGGCGGCGCGGGCGGTGGGGGCGGATGCCTTCATCGAGCGACTCCCCGACGGCTACGCCACGGACGTCAACAAGCGCGGCGGCCGGGTGTCGGCGGGTCAGCGCCAGCTGATCTCGTTCGCGCGCGCCTTCCTCGCCGACCCCGCGGTGCTGATCCTCGACGAGGCGACGGCCTCGCTCGACATCCCGTCGGAGCGCCAGATCCAGGACGCTCTGCAGACACTGCTGGCCGACCGCACGGCGATCATCATCGCGCACCGTCTGTCCACGGTCGCGATCGCCGACCGGGTGCTCGTCATGGAGCACGGCCGCATCATCGAGGACGACGCGCCGGAAGTTCTCATCGGCGGCGACGGCCGCTTCGCCAAGCTGCACGCGGCCTGGCGCGAGTCGCTCGTCTGAACTCCGGATGCCCCGCCCCCGCGCACGCGCAGGGGACGGGGCATCCGTCGTGTGATCGTCGTCGAGTCGCCAAGACATGCCGTGTCGCGCGCGCCTCGTCGGCGTGTCTTGGCGACTCAGGGGGCGAGGGGCGAGGGGGCGAGGATCACGCCCGCGCGATCGAGACGTCGGCGGCCAGCGGATGCTGCGCGGGCAGCTCCGCGAGGGCGACGGCGCCGTCGATGCCGCCGCCCCGCGGCTCGACGATCCGCGCGTGCGGGAGGCGGGCCGACACGCGGTCGGCGAACGCCTCGCGCACCGACGCGGAGCGCAGCACCCCGCCGATCGCGCACACATCGGCCGGTGCCTCGGCGGCCCCGACACGGCGCAGAGCCGTCTCGACGCTGAGCGCCAGCTCGGCGCCCGCGCGAGTGCCGATGTCCTTCGCAACGGTGTCGCCGGCATCCGCGAGACGCGCCACCTCCGCGGCGAAGGACGCGACGATCGACACCCGGTCTCCGGAGGCCTGGAGGTCGATGTACGCCCGGCTCAGGTCGGGCCACCGCGCTTCGGCGACCTCGCGCAGTGCCGTGTGCGGTCCGCGTCCGTCGTAGGCGCGCATCGCGGCATCGAGGGCCTCGCGGCCGATCCAGTAGCCGCTCCCCGCGTCGCCCATGATGTGGCCCCAGCCGTCCACGCGCGCGACCTGTGCGGAGCCGACGGCGAGCGTGACCACTCCGGTGCCGGATGCGACGACGGCGCCGGTGCCGAGTCCGAGAGCACCGAGGAACGACGTCGTGGAGTCGTGCGCCAGGCGCACCTCGCGCACCCGGGGGTCGCCGATCGTGGAGAGCAGGGCCCCGGCATCCGCCTCGATCCCCGTGAGCCCCGAGACTCCCGCGGTCACTGCGAGGGCAGGAGCGTCGGTGCGGTCGAGCACGGCGCGGGCGAGGGTCGCGAGCTGAGGGAGCAGCGGCTCATGCGTGAGGATGCCCGGCAGGACCTGGTCGTGCGCGCGGTCCCCGTCTGTCACGCGCACCTTGATGCCGGTCTGCCCGGCGTCGATCGCGAGCACACGCGAAAAGGAGGGGATGCCGGCCACGCGGTTCACCCTAGCGGCGCGACGACCACCGAAGGCGACGGGGCCTCGAAGGGGGAGGGGTTGCTCGAGACCCCGCCGTCGGTCTCAGAAGCCTGGGCGGGCCGATCTCGCGTTCGTCGAATCGAGCGCGAGGGTGCCGTCAGAGTCTGATCTCTGCGATGACCTCACCGTACTCGGTCTCTCCGACGGGGGTGAAGCCCACCCGCTGGAAGAATGCCTCAGGACCGCCCTCGCCGGCTTCGTAGATGACGTCCACGCGGTCGAATCCGCGCTTTCTGGCCTCTTCGATCAGCTGCTCGACCGCGAACCGGCCGACACCGCGACCCTGGTCGTCGGCGTCGACGTTGATGCGCCACAGCACCGACTGGAAATGCTCGACCGGCGCCTCGTCGTCGAAGTTGGCGCTGACGAAGGCGACGACCTCGTCCGCGTCGAGCACGACACGCTGCCAGGTGGTCTGGGGGTCCACGACCGTCGCCGCGATGCCGTAGCTGACCGGCGCCAGGAACTGCTCCTGCCCCGGCTTCAGCGACAGGTTGTTGACCGCCACGATGGTCGAGGCGGAGAGTTCGACGAGGCGCAGTTCACCCATAACGACAGGCTAGCCCGGATGTCGGCATCCGGCATCGTCGCATGACGGCCGTTACATGGTGTTCATCGAGCGAGATATCTCGATGTCAAGATAGTTTTCGCCTTGCGATACGCTGGAGGTATCCCCGAAAGAAGGACGAAACCGGTGACCGACTCGACCATCATCTACACCTACACCGACGAGGCACCGGCGCTGGCCACCGCGTCCTTCCTGCCGATCGTGAAGGCCGTGACGGGCCTGGCCGGTGTCGACATCGAGACCCGCGACATCTCGCTCGCGGGGCGCGTCCTGGCCGCTTTTCCGCAGCAGCTCACCCCCGAGCAGCAGGTGGGCGACGCGCTCGCCGAGCTCGGCGGACTCGCCACGCTGCCCGAGGCGAACATCATCAAGCTGCCGAACATCTCGGCCTCGATCCCGCAGCTCAAGGCCGCGATCGCCGAGCTCCAGGCCGCCGGGTACGACATCCCCGACTACCCCGACGAGCCGCAGTCGCTCGAAGAGAAGGATGTGCGGGCGCGCTACGACCGCATCAAGGGCTCGGCCGTGAACCCGGTGCTCCGCGAGGGCAACAGCGACCGCCGCGCCCCGCTCTCAGTGAAGAACTACGCGCGCAAGCACCCGCACCGCAACAAGCCGTTCGCTGAGGGATCGAAGACGCGCGTCGCGACGCTCGGCCATGACGACTTCAAGTCCAACGAGAAGACCACCGTCATCGCCGGCGACGACGTGCTCGCGATTCAGCACGTCGCCGCCGACGGCACCGTCACCTCTCTCAAGTCGGGGATCAAGGTGCTGCCCGGCGAGATCGTCGACGCGACGTTCCTGTCGGCGGCGGCGCTGGACGCGTTCCTGGCGGAGACGCTGAAGGATGCCGCCGCCGGCGACCTGCTCTACTCCGTCCACCTCAAGGCGACGATGATGAAGGTCAGCGACCCGATCATCTTCGGCCACGTCGTGAAGTCCTACTTCGCCGACGTGTTCGACCGCTACGGCGACAAGATCGCCGAGGCGGGACTCACCCCCAACGACGGACTGGGCGCGATCCTCGCCGGGCTGCCGTCGGTCGAGGGCGGCGAGGCGATCGCCGCGGCGATCACGGCCGACCTGGCGCGCGGACCCCGCCTCTCGTATGTCAACTCCGACAAGGGAATCACCAACCTGCACGTGCCGTCCGACGTGATCGTCGACGCATCGATGCCCGCGCTGATCCGCAACGGCGGCAAGCTGTGGGGAGTCGACGGCGGCGAGGACGACACGCTCGCGGTGATCCCGGACTCGTCCTACGCGAGCGTCTACCAGACCGTGATCGACGACGTCATCGCGCACGGCCCGCTCGACCCCGCGACCATCGGCACGGTGCCGAACGTGGGCCTGATGGCGCAGGCCGCCGAGGAGTACGGCAGCCACGACAAGACCTTCGAGATCGCCTCGGCCGGAACGGTGCAGGTGCTCGACCAGGCGGGCGACGTTCTCCTCGAGCACGCGGTGCAGCCGGGCGACATCTGGCGCGCGACGCAGACGAAGGACATCGCGGTGCGCGACTGGGTGAAGCTCGCCGTGGGGCGTGCCCGCGCGACCGGCTCCCCGGCGGTGTTCTGGCTCGACGAGAGCCGATCGCACGACGCCGCGCTGATCGCGAAGGTGAAGACCTACCTCGGCGAGCTCGACACGGAGGGGCTCACGATCGAGATCCTCGCGCCCGCCGCAGCGACGCAGTACTCGCTCGATCGCCTCCGCAAGGGCGAGGACACCATCTCGGTCACGGGCAACGTGCTGCGCGACTACCTCACCGATCTGTTCCCGATCCTCGAGGTCGGCACGAGCGCGAAGATGCTGTCGATCGTGCCCCTCCTCGCAGGCGGCGGACTGTTCGAGACCGGTGCGGGCGGCTCGGCGCCCAAGCACGTGCAGCAGCTCCTCGAGGAGAACTACCTGCGGTGGGACTCGCTCGGCGAGTTCTTCGCCCTTGCGGCCTCGCTCGAGCACCTCGCCACCACGACGGGCAACGTGCGCGCGCAGGTGCTGGCTGACACGCTGGATGCCGCGACCGGCACGTTCCTCGAGAACGACAAGTCGCCCGGCCGGGCCCTCGGAACGATCGACAACCGCGGCAGCCACTTCTACCTCGCCCTCTACTGGGCGCAGGAGCTCGCGCAGCAGCAGGCCGACCCCGAGCTGGCCGCCGCGTTCGCTCCTATCGCTGCGGCGCTGGTCGCCGACGAGGAGAAGATCGTCGCCGAGCTCAACGCAGTGCAGGGTTCGCCCGCCGAGATCGGCGGATACTACCGTCCCGACGCGCAGCTCGTGGAGGCGGTGATGCGTCCGTCGGCGACGCTCAACGGGATCATCGACGCGATCGGCTGACACCCGATCCGACACGGAGCCCCCCGGCCGTCCAGGGCCGGGGGGCTCCGTCGTGCGCCGGCCGAATGACGGCGGGCCGGCGGTGCCGGGTCAGGCGTGGATCCACACCTCGGTGCCGACATCCAGCCAGTCGTACAGCGCCTTGGCGGTGCTGATCGGCATGTTCACGCATCCGTGGCTCATCGGGTTGCCGAAGTTGCTGTGCCAGTAGGCCCCGTGGAAGGCCTGGTCGCCGTTGAAGTACGCGACCCAGGGGATGTCCGCCGTGCAGTACTCCGCGCCCGGGAAGCACCCCATGTCCTGGATCGGCACGAAGGCGAAGACCCGGAAGTGGCCCTGCGTGGTCGGCGTGTGCGCCAAGCCGGAGGAGATCGGGAACGAACGGGCGACCTTGTCGTTCTCGAACATGTACAGCGTCTGGGTGCCGAGGTCGACTTCGACGCGGCGCTCGACGGCCGCCGTCGCGAACTCGGTCTCGGCCACGGGCAGCAGGAAGCGGCCGTCGCCCGATGCGAGCTGCGCGGCGAACTGGCTCGCGACGTCGCCGGTGTCTCCGAGGACGCGCCCTGTCACGCCGGGGGCGAGCTCGCGCAGCACCTCGCCGGCGGAGTCGGTGATCACGCGGGCATCGACCGGAGCGCGATCGACCGCTGCGGCGAGCGTCGGCACGAGCTCTTCGATCGCCGCTTCGTCGGCCGTGATCTCGAAGGTGCCGTCGTCGCCGGGGCCCACCGTGAGCCACGACTGGGCGACGGCGGCCGACACGGGAACGACTCGCTCGTCGCCGACGTAGAACCCGGCGGTCTTGAGGATGGTGTTGAGCTGGTCGGCCGTGGACTCGGCGACGTAGGTCGGCGTCGTCGCCTGAACGGGTGCGAGGGTCGGCGCGAGCTCGACCTCGGTCTGTCCGGACTGGAACGCGTCCTGCAGGGCTGCGCGCACGAGTTCGACGTCGATGCCTTCGCCCTCCTCGGCGGCATCGGCGACGTACGCGCCCGATTCCTCATCGAAGGCGATCGTCGCGTCGATCGGGTCGGTGTAGAGCTGGGGCGCTCCGGCGCGAAGCGCGGACGTCGCGGCGTCGTCGTCGATCGAGACCTCGGCGACCGCGGATGCCGGGAACCAGGCCGTCACGTTCCAGAGCGGGTGCTCGGCGTACGCGGCCTCGACCATGGCCTGCGCGTCGACGGAGGCGCCGAGGTCGGCGCCCGTCACGACGGCGTCGCCCCCTTCGCCGGTGAGCACGATCGTGGTGCTGGCGAGACGCTGCTGAACGGCGTCGATCGCCGCGCCGGGCGTGAGGAGACCGACGCCCACACCTGCCACGGCGGTGCCGGGGGCGATGAGGATGAGGGAGGATGCCGCAAGGGCGATCACTGCCGCACCGGCGCCGAGGCCGATCCACAGTGCCTTGCGACTCTTGCGAGGGCGGGGCTCGGCCGGGGCCCAGGCATAGGCGGGGGAATCAGGACCGCCCGCGTTCGGCAGCGCATCGTCGACGCGCTCGTCGGTCACGAGATCCGTCACTGTTTCACCCCCCGGTTGTGAGCAACTCTCCACCAATGGTAAAGGACGCGCGGGGGATGGCCGGCAACGTACTCATCACAAAGGCGGACTCGCAGGGTACGTGCGGCTACTCCGCAGGCGCGCAGAGCTCTTCGAACTGCTGCATCGTCGTCTGGAGATCGGTGCCCACCTCGGCGAACTCCGCGGACTTCGCCTCGTCGCCCTCGATGATGGCGGGCAGGAGGTCGGCGACGTTCTCGAAGAGCTCCTGCAGCGACGGCAGGAGGGCCGCCACCTCCTCATTGGTCACCTGGCTGCTCGCGTCGGCGATGCTCGCGGCCGCGGCGTGGAACGCCTCCGCCGCGGCGGTCGCGTCCTCGCTCGTCGCCTGCTCGAACTCGTCGGTCGCCGAAGTGATCGTGTCGGTCACGAGCTGGCACGCCTCTGCAGTCGTCTGACCGTCGCCTGAGCCGCCGCCGGCGGAGGTAGAGGGGGCCGACGAGCCCGATGGGGCAGGCCCTCCGGTGCAGGCGGTCAGCCCGGCGAGGGCTCCTGCGGCGATGACGATGGCTGCGAAACGGCGGGAGAGAACAGTCGTGCGCATCGTCCCACTGTAAGCGACGGCGTCGGGAACGGGCGCCCGGCGGGGTTCTGGCCACGATGACGGCACGGAATGTAACAGTTTTGTAAATACGCCGTTCAAACCCCTTCAAAGAGTTGCGGCATGTTTGTTCGTAAGGTCTACTAACAAACATGTCTGCATCGGAAGTGCAGCGCGGCTCTTCCACACTCGAGTCGCCGCACCCTTCAGGAACCGGCACCGGCCGTGGGTTCGGTCCCGGGCGCACGCTGCGCCAGGGCGCCAAGGTGCTCCCCGAGCACGCGCGCGGCCACAACCGCTCGCTCCTGCTGCAGACGCTGTTCCACCAGGGCGCGATGAGCCGCGCCGACCTCTCGCGTGAGACCGGCCTCACGCGTGTCACGATCAGCGACCTCGTCGCCGAATTGATCGCCGACGGATTCGTCGCCGAGATCGGCGTGCGTGAGGCGTCCGGTCCCGGCAAGCCCGCGATGCTCGTCGACCTCGACCGCGCCGGCCACCGCATCGTCGGCATCGACCTGTCGGGGAGCGAGTCCTTCATCGGCGCCGTGCTCACCCTCGACGGCGACATCGTCGCCCGCCGCGAGGTCGACCTCCCCGCTGCCGACGACGTCGTGGCCACCGTCGTCGAGCTTGCACGCGTGCTCGTGGCGGACTCTCACGCCCCCGTCCTCGGGATCGGCGTCGGCACGCCCGGCGTCGTCGACGACCGCGGCGTGATCCTCACGGCGCCCAACTTCGGCTGGGCCGGCTTCGACCTCGAGGGCGCGCTGCAGAACGCGCTCGCTCTCCCGGTGCTCGTCGCCAACGACGCCAACGCCGCCGTCCTCGCCGAGTACACCTTCGGCGGCGCCGGCGACGACGTTCTGCTCGTGAAGGTCGGCCGCGGCGTCGGCTCGGGCCTCCTCGCCGCCGGGCAGCCCATGCGCGGCAGCCGCTTCGCCGCGGGCGAGATCGGCCACGTCACCGTCGGCACCGACGGCGGCCCGGTCTGCGTGTGCGGCAAGGTCGGATGCCTCGAGGCGTGGCTCTCCGTGCCGTCGCTGTCGCAGCGGCTGAGCGAGGCATCCGCTCCGTCCGACCGCGAAGGCATCCTGCGTGACGCGGGCGAGCGGCTGGGCATCGCCCTGGCCCCCGTCGTCGGCGCCCTCGACCTGTCGGAGATCGTGCTCTCCGGCCCCCCCGAACTTCTCGACGGACCTCTCGCGGAAGCGACCGTCGAGACACTCCGCGCTCGGACGCTGGCGCAGTTCCACGACAGCGTGCGCGTGCGGATGACGGAGCAAGGCCAGGACATCGTCCTGCGCGGCGCCGCCGTCATGGTCCTGTCAGGACAACTCGGGGTGTCGTGACGGACACCCATTCCCCCCCGGATGGGTCACCCGGCCCGACCGAAACCACCAAGAGAAATCTAAGGAAGACACCATGAACAAGAAGCTCGGAGCCCTCGCGCTCGTCGGCGCTTCGGCTGTCGTTCTGGCCGGATGTGCAGGCGGCGGCGAAGCAGCCCCCAGCGAGCCCGCGACCGGCGACCTGACCGTGTGGCTGGTCGGCGCTGACACGCCGCAGACGGCCCGCGACTACCTCAAGGAGACCTTCGAGGAGGAGAACGACGGCTGGACGCTCACCATCGAGGAGAAGACCTGGGCCGACGTCTCCGACACCTACGAGGCTGCGCTGTCGTCCAACGACGCGCCGGACGTCGTCGAGGTCGGGAACACGCAGGCCATCGGCTTCGCCGACAAGGGCCTGTTCCTCGACATCACCGACATCCAGGAGCAGCTCGGCGGCGACGACCTGCTTCCGGGTCTCGTCGAGGCCGGCACCTACGACGGCTCGCTGTGGGCCGCGCCGTACTACGCCGGTGGCCGCGTCGTGTTCTACACGCCGCAGATCGTCGGCGACACGCTCCCGGCGACCCTCGAGGACTACATCGCGCTGGGCACGGACCTGACCACCTCGACCGTCTCGGGTATCTACGCGCCGGGTCGTGACTGGTACAACGCCCTTCCGTACGTCTGGGCCAACGGCGGCGAGATCGCCGTGCAGGACGGCGACGTGTGGGACGCGCAGTTCGGCAGCCCCGAGAGCGTCAAGGGCCTCGAGATGCTGCAGGACGTCTACGAGAACGCCACCGTGGCACCCGTCGACGGCAACGAGCGTCTCGGCAACATCGCGTTCTGCGCGGGCGAGGTCGGCTTCCTGTCGACCCCGGCATGGGCCGAGGGCAACCTGACCGGCGCATGGCCGTGGGGTGACGAGGCCGCCGGTGAAGAGGTTTCCAACGGATGCCCCGACACCTACGCCAAGGACCTCGGCGCGTTCGCCCTTCCCGGCCTCGAAGAGGGCGAGACCGCCCCGATCTTCGCCGGTGGCTCGAACGTCGCCGTCGCCTACAAGAGCGACGCCCCGGGCAAGGCTCAGGCCGCGCTCGAGATCATGCTCTCCTCGGGCTACCAGGAGCTCCTGGCCGCTCAGGGCCTGGTCCCCGGCATCAAGTCGGCCGCTTCGGCGCTGCCCGACACCGACTCGGCCAAGGCTCAGGCCGAGGCTCTGGCGAACTCGAAGTTCACCCCGGCCAGCCCCAACTGGGGCGAGGTCGAGGCGGCGCAGATCATCCCCGACGCGCTCGTGCGCATCGCTCAGGGTGAGGACGTCCAGACGGTGGCCGACGAGCTCGACCAGCAGATCGAGGACATCCTCAACAAGTAAGTCCCCCCGGAGGTGAGGGGTCCCGGTTCCGACCGGGACCGGGACCCCTTCATCCGGACCGAGCCCTCGGCCAGACTCAGGACATGCACGCCTGCGCCTGACCCGGAGAACGGTCCTCCCCGTCCACATCCCAGATCGCCGGACGCATCGTCGTGCCCGGCCGCAACACCAGAGAGGAGACGACATGAGCGACACCGCCACCGCCACTCGCCCCGCGGCGAAGCCCCCGCGCGAGAACCGCCCACCCGTCTCACGAGAGAAGGCGCGCGCCCGCCGCGATGCGCGCAGCGCCTGGACGCTGCTGGCACCGTCCCTGATCATCCTCGGCGTCATGGTCGCCTACCCCGCGGTGCTCATGGTCATCCAGTCGTTCACCGACTACACCGTGCGCAACAAGGTGCAGGGCACGATGCCGAACTTCGTCGGCTTCGAGAACTACCTCGACCTGTTCACGCAGTCCGACTTCCCGGCCGTGCTGATCCGCAGTCTCGCGCTCATGGTCGTGATGACCGTCTTCATCATGGTGTTCGGCGTCCTGATCGCGATCCTCATGACGCGTCTCGGCCGCGCCTGGCGCATCGTCGTGTCGGTCGGCCTGCTGCTCGCCTGGGCGATGCCGCCACTGACGGCGACCGTCGTGTGGGGCTGGATCTTCGACACCCAGTACGGCCTGGTCAACTGGGCGCTCAACACCATCACCGGCACCGAGAACTGGACCAACCACTCCTGGCTGCTCAACCCGCTCTCGTTCTTCTTCGTCCTCACCATCATCGTCGTCTGGCAGGGTGTGCCCTTCGTGGCCTTCACCACGTACGCCGGCCTCGGCCAGGTGCCCGCCGAGGTGCTCGAGGCGTCGTCGCTGGACGGCTCGACCGGGTGGAAGCGCTTCTGGGCGATCGTCTTCCCCTACATCCGCAGCGTCCTCACGGTGGTGCTGGTGCTCCAGATCATCTGGAACCTGCGCATCTTCACCCAGGTGTACGCCCTGCAGAGTCGCGGCGGCATCGCTCGCGAGACCAACGTGATCGGCACTTTCCTGTTCCGCCAAGGCCCCGGGGAAGTGGCATTCACGGCGGCGATCGGTGTCGTCATGGTCATCCTGCTGCTCGTCCTCTCCTGGGGTTACGTGCGCACCACCCTCAAGGAGGAGGAACTGTGAGCACCCAGATCAGCACCGGCACGCAGCTGGGCATCGTCGGGGTCGACGAGGTCCTCGGCGAGGTCGGCAACGCCAAGAAGCCCAAGCGCGGCTCGATCGACGCCCGCCGGCCGTCCCCCCGGCGGATCGTGACGCGGACGTTCCTCAACCTCGCCGCGCTCGTCGTCTTCGTGGCCTCGGTGTTCCCTGTGTACTACATGGTGAATCTGTCGTTCACGCCGAACTCGAAGATCATCAGCCGCAACCCGAGCTTGTTCCCCTTCGACTTCACGTTCAGCAACTACAACTCCGCCTGGAACCGCGAGGCCGCGCCCGGGCAGACGGACTTCGTGCACGCGCTGGGATCGACGATCACCGTCACGGCGGGCGTGCTCATCGTGACGCTGCTGTTCGCCTTCCTCGCCTCCATCGCGGTGGCCCGCTTCAAGTTCAAGGGTCGCTGGACCTTCATCGTCGCCGTGCTCGTCGTGCAGATGATCCCCGGCGAGGCGATGATGTTCACGATCTACGGCATGATCGACGACTGGCGCCTCATGAACACGCTGCTCGGTCTCGGCATCGTCTACGTCGCCATGGTCGTTCCGTTCACGATCTGGACGCTGCGCGGATTCGTCGCCGGCGTCCCCGCCGACCTCGAGGAAGCGGCCATGATCGACGGGTGCACCAAGTCGCAGGCGTTCTGGAAGGTCACCTTCCCGCTGCTCGCCCCCGGCCTCGTCGCGACCGGCATCTTCGCCTTCATCCAGGCGTGGAACGAGTTCACGATGGCCCTCCTCTTCCTGCGCGGATACAACCTCACGCTCATGCCGTGGCTGAACGCCTTCCAGTCCTCGTCGGTCGGCGGCGCCGTGAACTGGGGTGCCGTCATGGCCGGCTCGACGATGATCGCGATCCCCGTCGTCATCTTCTTCCTGTTCGTTCAGGGGAAGATGACCGGCGGCCTGGTGTCGGGGGCGGTCAAGGGCTGATGCGCGCGTCACTGCACACCCTCTCCCACGGGGAGACGGGGCGATGAAGGTCGGGCTCGACGTCGGCGGGACCAAGACCGATGCGGTCGCCGTCGACGCGGCCGGAACGATCGTCGGTCGCGTGCGTCTCGCGACCGGATGGGGGCCGGATGCCGTCATCGCGACGGTGATCGGAGCCGTCCGTGAGCTCGGCGCCCAGTCCGGAGTCGACTCCTCGGCGATCCGCTCCGTCGGTGTCGGCATCCCCGGTCAGATCGAGCCGGGCACCGGTCGTGTCGTCCATGCGGTGAACCTCGGCGTGGACGTGCTCGACCTCGTGGCGGCCACGCAGCCCGCGCTCGGAGTGCCGGTCGGAGTCGAGAACGACGTCAAGGCCGCAGCCCTGGGCGCCTTCGCGCTGCACGGCGGCTCGGGCTCGATGGCCTACCTCAACCTCGGCACCGGCATCGCAGCCGGAATCGTGAGCGAGGGCAGCCTCTGGCGCGGCGCTCGCGGTACGGCCGGCGAGGTGGGCCACATCTCCGTCGACCCGGGCGGCCCGCTGTGCCGCTGCGGCCAGCACGGCTGCATCGAGGCCTTCGCGGGCGGCGGCGCGATCGCCGAGCGCTGGGGTCGTGCGGGCGCGCTCCCCATCCGGGACGTGTTCGACGCGGCCGATGCCGGTGACGCCGAGGCGCGCGGGCTCCGGGCGGGTCTGGCGCGCGGCGTCGCCGCCGCCGTCCGCGTGCTGGTGCTGACCGCCGACGTCGACACGGTCGTGTTCGGCGGGGGGATCACCGCCCTCGGCGACCGGCTCATGTCGGATGTCCGGGCCGAGCTCGCCGCCAGTGCCGAGGCATCCCCGTTCATGCGCTCGCTGCGCCTCGAGCAGCGCGTCGAGCTCCTTCCCGCCGGCTCGCCCGCGGCCGCCCTCGGGGCGGCGCTCGTCGGCGCGGCGCGCGACACGGAGGGTGCGCTGACCCATGGCTGAGGTCGTCATCGTCCCGGGCGCCGCCGATGGCGGTGCCGTCGTCGCCGACGAGATCGTGCGGCTCGTGCGCGCGCACCCCGCGACGGTGCTGGGACTCGCGACCGGCTCGACCCCGCTGCCGGTGTACGAGGCCCTGCGTCCGCGCCTGGCGGGCGTCGACGTCAGCCGCGTGCGCGGCTTCGCGCTCGACGAGTACGTGGGACTGGATGCCGCGCACCCGGAGAGCTACCGCTCCGTGATCGCGCGGGAGGTCGTCGAGCCGCTCCGCCTGGATCCCGCGCTGATCCGTGTGCCCAACGGCTCCCTCGACGGGATCGAGCACGCGGGCGACGACTACGAGCGGGCGATCCACGACGCCGGCGGCGTCGACCTGCAGATCCTCGGCATCGGCACCGACGGCCACATCGGCTTCAACGAGCCCGGCTCGTCGTTCGCGTCACTGACCCGCGTGAAGACGCTGACCGAGCAGACCCGCGAAGACAATGCGCGGTTCTTCGACTCGATCGACGACGTCCCGCGACACTGCATCACGCAGGGCCTCGGCACGATCATGCGCGCACGCCACCTCGTCCTCCTCGCCTTCGGCGAGGGAAAGGCGGAGGCCGTCGCGGGCGCGGTCGAGGGCCCGGTGACGGCGTCGCTCCCGGGCTCGGCGATCCAGCTGCATCCGCACGCCACGGTGATCGTCGACGAGGCCGCGGCATCCCATCTCGCCCACGCCGATTACTACCGCTACGCGTTCGCGAACAAGCCCGACTGGCAGGGACTCTGACCGCAGTGGGCGGTGCGGGTGTACCGTGACGCCATGCGAGCCGACTCTGCTGTCAGGACGCGGGCCGGACGAGTCGTCTTCGTCGTCGGCGGAAGCATGTTCGTCTTGGCGGGCTGCGCTGCGTTCGCGCAGACCCCGGCGAGTCCCCTGTTCGAGTGGGCTCAGCAGGGGCTCATCCCCTACGACCTGTTCACGATCGTCCCGCAAGTCGTCAGCGGGGCGATGTCGGCGCTGGCGATGGTGCTCTTCGCGGTGGGCGCGCCCAGCGGCGGAAGCGTCGTCGCGCGCAAGCCCCTCGGTGTGATCACGCTGCTCGTCTTCGCGGTCTGGCCCTACGTCACCCAGGTCGTCTGGGCCATCCTGCCGTACGAGGTGATGGCGGCATGGCCCCCGCCGTTGTCGATCGCGTTCTCACTCGTGCCCGTCGTGGCGGGCCTCATCGCGGTGTTCGAGATCGCGCGGATCGGAGCAGTGCCCGGCGGCTGGCGGTGGCTCCCGGCGGTCGCCTACCTCGCGGTAGTGGGTTCGATCGTCGTCGTGCAGGTGGCGCAGAACCTCGGGTGGAACAACGGCGAGGCCTACGCACCGATCGTCATGGTCCCCTACGCGATCTTCATCTTCTCGACGTTCATCGTCCCACTGGTGCTCGGCGTCGCGGCGATCTGGATCAGCGCGGCCGCGGGGCGTCGCGCACGGAAGGACGCGCGCGCCGCGGCACAGGAGGAGGTCGCCGCGGAGGCCGAGCCCGCGCAGGTCTTTCCGCCGCCCGCCTGACGGGGCCTCCTCGGTCCCGGCGGCATCCCGTGTCCCACTTCCGTCGCTCCCGGCCGACCCGTCGCCCCGCTCCACCCCGGTGGCCGTTTGTGCGGGCGAATGCACGCAACGCGCCCGGGCCAGGCACGCATTCTCCCGCACAAACGGAACCGCGCTCCCGGCCCCGCCCGCCCCGCCCCGGTGGCCGTTTGTGCGGGCGAATGCACGCAACGCGCCCGGGCCAGGCACGCATTCTCCCGCACAAACGGAACCGCGCTCCCGCCCCTTGAGGGGCAGGGCGGTCAGGCGCCGAAGACCTTGCCCGGGTTGAGGATGCCCTGCGGATCGAAGACGCGGGTGATCTGACGCTGCAGCTCCCACTGGTCCTCGCCGAGCTCGTCGGCCAGCCAGCGCCGCTTCAGCACGCCGACCCCGTGCTCGCCCGTGAGCGTGCCGCCGAGACGCAGCGCCGCACGGAACAGATCGTCGGCAGCGGCCCAGATGTACTCGGGCGTATCGACGACGCCGAACTCGTCGGGGACGGCGTCGAAGATGAAGTTGGGATGGAGGTTGCCGTCGCCGGCGTGAGCGACCGTCGGGATCACCACGCCGTGCTCGCGCTCGACGCGGGCGATCTCGTCGAACATCGCGGGCAGCGCGCTGCGCGGCACCGAGACGTCCTCGATGAGCGTGGTCCCGAGGGTCTCCATCGCGGGATGCATCGACCGGCGGATCGCGAGCAGCCGCTCGCCCTCCTCGCGGTCGTGCGAGACCGCCACGACCCCGCCCGCAGCACGCAGCACCACGGCGATCGCGTCCGCTTCCACGGCGGACGCGGGCCCGTCCGTCTGGATCGTCAGCTGCGCTGCGCCGGGCGTCGGCTGCTCGAGCGACAGCAGCGCGTGGACGGCGGCGAGGGACGCGGCATCCATCAGCTCCATGATCGCGGGCTGCACGCCAGACGCGGTGACGGCGGCGGATGCCACGGCCGCCGTGCGCACATCGGGGAACGTCGCCGCGATCGTGCACACCTCGCCCGGGACGAGGCGTCGCAGCTTCAGGGTCGCGCCCACGATCACGCCGAGGGTGCCCTCGGAGCCGATGACGAGGGACGTGAGGTCGAGGCCGGTGACGCCCTTCACCGTGCGATGTCCGAGACGCAGCAAGCGTCCGTCGGCGAGCACCAGATCGATGCCGAGCACCGCGTCGCGCGCGACGCCGTACTTCGCACACAGCAGTCCGCCCGCTCCGGTGGCGATGTTGCCGCCGACGGTCGAGATGGCGCGGCTCGCCGGATCCGGCGCCCACCACAGGCCGTGCTCCGCGAGCGCGGCGTTGAGGTCGGCGTTGAGGATCCCGGGTTCGACCACGGCCAGGAGGTCGTCGGGACGCACCTCGAGGATGCGGTCCATCGCCCGCACCGACAGCGCGATCTCGCCGTCGCCCGCGTTCGCGCCGCCCGCGAGCCCGGTGCCGGCGCCGCGCGTGACGACGGGCGTGCGGGTCTCGCTCGCGATGCGCAGCGTCGCCTGCACGTCCTCGACCGATCGGGCGTGGACGACTGCCACAGGAGTCCCGGATGCCGCGTGCCCCGACTTGTCGGCACGGGCGGCCTGGCGCGACTCGGGCGCGAGATCGACGCGCTCGCCGAGAGCGTCGATCAGACGCTGGAGGACCGCCTCCGCATCGCTCACGACAGGCGACGCCTCCCGGCGATCACGCCGATCGTGACGGCCACCACGCCGAAGATGAGACCCGTCCACGCCTGGCCCATGCTCCACCACGCGATGGTCGCCGCCGCGTACACGAGCAGCTCGACGAACCCGCGCACGAACGGGTGCACGGTGAACACCGCCCGCGGCGAGACGAACAGCGCCCACACGAGGATGGCGAGCAGCGGGGCGCCGATGCCGGCGACGATGTTCCACGGGAACGGCCAGGAGGCGAAACCCCAGATGGCGAGCGAGGCGATCGCGAACAGCTCGCACAGGAAGGCCAGGATGTCGATCGCCGACAGGGGAGCGCGGGTGCCGGGTGCGGGCTCGGCGGGCGGCGCGGGGCTGACGGGATCGGACATGACCTCCAGTTTAGGCGGCTTCCGCGGCGTCCCCTGTCAGACGCCGGCGCCGGCGACCCACACGCGCAGCACGTTCAGCGCATCGTCGAGCAGCACGGCGTCGGCGATCGCGCCGGTGTCGAGTCGTCCGAGATCGGGACGCCCGATCGCGCGCGCCGGGACGGTCGTCAGCGACGACACCGCGGTCGGGAGGGCGACGCCGGCCGCGACGACGCGGCGCAGCGCCTCGTCCTGGGTGAGAGTCGAACCGGCGATCGAGCCGCCGTCCGCGAGGCGGGCGATCCCGTCGGCGACGGTGACGGCGAGTCCGCCCAGCTCGTAGCGGCCGTCGGTCGATCCTGCGGCCGCCATCGCGTCGGTCACCAGGGCGATGCGACCGCCCGCTGCGGCGAAGGCCGTGGCGACGACGTCGAGGTCGACGTGCACGCCGTCCGCGATCAGCTCGAGCGTCACGCGCGGATCGCGCAGTGCGGCGACGACCGGCCCGGGGGCCCGGTGATGGATGCCGCGCATCGCATTGAACGCATGCGTGAGCACGCTCGCCCCGGCATCGAACGCCTGCCGCGCGGCATCCGCGTCGGCGTCGGTGTGGCCGATCGCGACGACCACTCCCGCGCGAGTGAGGCGCGTGATCGCCTCCAGGGCGCCCGGCAGTTCGGGCGCCAGGGTGATCTGGCGGATCGTGCCGCGCCCCGCCTCGATCAGGCGGGAGACGGATGCCGCGTCCGGCGCCCGCAGGAGCGATTCGGTGTGGGCGCCCTTGTGGCCGGGATCGAGGAACGGCCCCTCGAGGTGCGAGCCGAGGATCGTGTCGTCGTGCTCGGCGAGGTCCGCCACCATCGCCGCACGGGCGGCGAGGTCGTCCAGCGAGGCGGTCACGAGGGAGACGACCGCCCGCGTCGTGCCGTGGGAGAGGTGGAGGGCGCGCGCCGAGCGGATCGCGTCGGGTCCGTCGTCGTAGGAGACGCCGGCCCCGCCGTGGCCGTGGATGTCGACGAAGCCGGGGGTGAGGCATCCGCCCCCGCCGTCGATGCGCTCGTCGGCGTCCGGACGCGCCGGTCCCGAGCCGCGGGCGGCCACGCGTCCGCGGTCGAAGAGGATCCACGCGTCGTCGGTGACGTGGTCGTCGTCGACGAGGCGGACGGAGTGGACGAGTGTGCTCACTCGGTGACCCAGGGGATCTCGCCCGACGGGTGGAATCCGATGCCGAGGCTGGTCCACAGCGGGCCGAGGGTGCCCACGCGTGTGCGGAACGACTCCCAGGTGCGCAGGTCGCTGTCGCCGGTGGCCGGGGACCAGGCCGCCTCGGCGGCCGCGGCGATGCGCGGGAAGGCCATGGTGTCGATGTCGGCCGCGGTGCGGATGGTCTCCGCCCACATCGGCGCCTCGACGCCGAGGATGTCGGACTCCTCGATGCCCTCGACGACGTCGGACGGCTCCCAGTCGTACGCGCGCTGCACGCTCGTCGGGCCGTTCGCCCACGTGAGGCCCAGCTCGGGACCGGTCGGGTACTTCATGTCGAGGTAGATCGCGTCGGCGGGCGACAGGATCAGCTGTGCGCCGTTGCGCACGAAGCCGCGGGCCTTCTCGTCCATGCCGTCGGTGGGCTGCACGTAGCCCCAGTACTGACCGATCGTGGAATCGGCGAGGTCGGCGGCGGAGCCGGCCTCGTGCCACGCGATCGGCGTCTTGCCGAGATCGGCGATGATCGTGCTCGCTCGCGAGACGAACAGCGCGAAGTCCTCCTCGGGGGTGCCGAGCGCCTCGTCTCCGCCGAGGTGCAGGTACGGGCCGGGCGTCATGCCCGCGAGCTCGCCGAACACGTCGGCGACGAAGTCGTAGGTCGCCTCGTCGTGGATCTTCAGCGACGAGAAGCCCACCGCCATGCCGTCGTACGGCGTGCCTTTCACGGGCAGCTCCCCGCCGTAGTCCCGCGCGGTCTCGCGGATGTGGTCGGTGATCACCGGCTCCTCGACGAGCTCGGGATACGCGAGCCCCACGGCGTGCGTGTGGCCGGGCATGTCGATCTCGGGCACGACGATCATGTGACGGGATGCCGCGTGCTCGACGATCTCGCGGTAGTCGTCCTTCGTGTAGAAGCCGCCCTCGTCGCCGCCCACCGCCGTGGACGAGGCGAGCTCGGTGAGCTCCGGCCGGGACGCGAGGTGGATGCGCCAGCCCTGGTCGTCGCTGAGGTGGAGGTGCAGCGCGTTCAGCTTGAGTCCGGCGGCCCGGTCGATGTACCCCTTGACCGTGTCGACCGAGTGGAAGTGGCGGGCGACGTCGAGCATCACGCCGCGGTACGCGAAGCGGGGGGCGTCGTCGATCTCGACGGCCGGGATGATCCATCCGTCCCCGGAGGGCTGCACGAGCTGTCCGAGGGACTGCACGCCGTAGAAGAGACCCGCCGCGTCGGCGCCCGTGACGACGACGGATGCCTCGTCCGCCGTGAGCCGGTAGGACTCGGCCGCGCCGCCCCGCTCGATGCGCAGGTCGATCGCCGGTCCTTCGCCATCGGCGGCGAGGTCGATCCCCGAGCGGGCCGCGACCAGCGCGGAGAGGGTGGCGACGGCATCCGCCTCTCCCGTGACCGAGGCGGACTCGAGTCTGAAGGGTGCGCCCTCGGCCGGCTGGAGCGAGGCGGGGGCGGGGACGACGGCGATCGACACGGTGGCTCCATTCTGGACGGCGGGCGCGCAGCCCGCCAGCACGACGGCCGCAAGCACGGCTGCGGTGACAGCCCGTCTGCGGCGACGATTCATGTAAAGAGTCCTAACAAATAGGCGTGACGCCAGCCTACCGTCCTCACAGCGCCGATGCCAGAATCGCGAGTCGCCAAAACACGCCGGCGCGGGGAACGTGTCACGGCGTGTCTTGGCGACTCGGTGGGGGGTGCGGCATCCGTTATGCTCGGGGTGTCGCGACTGGCGTTGAGGTGGGTCACCACCGGGAAGCGACGGACTACGGCATTCGACCGCACGCCTGGGCCGATGTGTGTTTCGATACGCGCGCTTCGCGGGCTCGTCAACAACCGCAGTGTTTCATCGCCGCAGTCAAGGAGATCGCCATGACCGATCAGTACTTCAACGCCCCCCTCGCCGAGGTCGACCCCGAGATCGCGCAGGTTCTCGAGCGCGAGCTCGACCGCCAGCGCGGGTACCTCGAGATGATCGCCTCCGAGAACTTCGTGCCGGTCTCGGTGCTGCAGTCCCAGGGCTCCGTTCTCACCAACAAGTACGCCGAGGGCTACCCCGGTCGTCGCTACTACGGCGGCTGCGAAGAGGTCGACGTCGCCGAGGAGCTCGCGATCGCCCGCGCCAAGGAGCTGTTCGGCGCCGAGTTCGCCAACGTGCAGCCCCACTCCGGCGCCACCGCCAACGCCGCCGTCCTGCACGCGATCGCGCGCCCCGGTGACACGCTGCTCGGCCTCTCGCTCGACCAGGGCGGTCACCTCACCCACGGCATGAAGATCAACTTCTCGGGCCGTCTCTACGACATCGTCGCGTACGGCGTCGACCCCGAGACCTCGACGATCGACATGGACGAGGTGCGCCGGCTCGCCATCGAGCACCAGCCGAAGGTCATCATCGCCGGCTGGTCGGCGTATCCGCGTCAGCTCGACTTCGCCGCGTTCCGCGCGATCGCCGACGAGGTCGGAGCGCTGCTCTGGGTCGACATGGCGCACTTCGCGGGCCTCGTCGCCGCCGGGCTGCACCCGAACCCCGTGCCGCACGCCCACGTCGTGTCGTCGACCGTGCACAAGACGATCGGCGGTCCCCGCTCGGGCTTCATCCTGACCAACGACCCCGACATCGCCAAGAAGATCAACTCGGCCGTGTTCCCCGGCCAGCAGGGCGGCCCGCTCATGCACGTGATCGCCGCCAAGGCGACCGCGTTCAAGCTCGCGGCGACCCCCGAGTTCAAGGAGCGCCAGGAGCGGGTCCTGAGCGGCGCCCACATCATCGCCGAGCGGCTCTCCCAGCAGGATGTCGTGGATGCCGGGATCACGGTCCGTTCGGGCGGCACCGACGTGCACCTCGTCCTCGTGGACCTCCGCAACGCCGAGATCGACGGCAAGCAGGCCGAGGATCTCCTCCACGAGATCCACATCACGGTCAACCGCAACGCGGTGCCCAACGACCCGCGTCCGCCGATGGTGACGTCGGGCCTGCGCATCGGCACGCCGGCACTCGCGACGCGCGGCTTCGGCGACGCCGAGTTCACCGAGGTCGCCGACGTCATCGCGCTGGCGCTGCTCCCGGGTGCGGATGTCGAGGCGCTGCGGGCCCGTGTCGCGACGCTGACCGCCGCTTTCCCGCTCTACCCGGGCCTTCAGCAGTAATGGTCGCGGTCCGACTGGACGGCAAGGCCGCAGCGGCCGACATCAAGGCCGAGCTGGCCGTGCGCGTCGTCGCGCTCAAGGAGCGCGGCATCATTCCGGGCATCGCGACCGTGCTCGTCGGGGCCGATCCCGCCTCGCAGCTGTACGTCGGGATGAAGCACCGCGAGTCCGAGTCGATCGGCATGAACTCGATCCAGCGCGAGCTTCCGGCCGAGGCCACGCAGGCCGACGTCGAGGCGCTGATCGACGAGCTCAACGCCGACCCGGCCTGCCACGGCTACATCGTGCAGCTGCCGCTGCCGAAGCACATCGACACCGACGCGATCCTCGAGCGCATCGATCCCGCCAAGGATGCCGACGGCCTGCACCCGACGAATCTCGGCCGACTCGTGCTGAACGTGAACACGCGGATCACCTCACCGCTGCCGTGCACGCCGCGCGGTGTGATCGAGCTGCTGACGCGCAACGGCTACGACCTCCACGGCAAGGATGTGGTCGTCGTGGGGCGCGGCGTGACGATCGGTCGCTCGATCGGCCTGCTGCTCACCCGCCGCGAGTACAACGCGACGGTGACGCTCACCCACACCGGCACCGCCGACCTCGCGCATCACCTGCGCCAGGCAGACGTCATCGTGGCGGCGGCGGGCGTGAAGCACGTCGTGCGCGCCGAAGACGTGAAGCCGGGCGCTGCGGTGCTCGATGTCGGCGTCACCCGAGAGGTCGACCCCGAGACGGGCAAGTCGAAAGTGCACGGGGATGTCGCTCCCGACGTCGCCGAGGTCGCCGGCTGGCTCTCGCCCAACCCCGGGGGAGTCGGCCCGATGACCGTCGCCCTGCTGATGACGAACGTCGTGGAGGCCGCCGAGCGCGGCGCCTGAAGGCGAATTCGGGGCGCGTTTCGCCCGTTTGGGGCGTGCGATATGCGCCCCGACGGACGAGATACGCCTCGAGCTGCCCTGGCTGCTGTCGGAACCGGGTGGTTCACTCATCGGTATGGAGACGACGAACTCTGCCGATGGAACCGTGATCGCCTTCGAACGGGTCGGTGAGGGCCCCGCGGTCGTGATCGTGGGCGGCGCCTTCTCGGTGGCCTCCGACGGTCGCGCGATCGCTGAGGCGCTGGCGGATGCCGGTTTCACGGCCGTGACCGTCGACCGGCGCGCCCGCGGCTCGAGCGGAGACCGCCGAGGTTCCACGCCTGCGGACGAGGTGAACGACCTCGCCGCCGTGGTCGAGGCTGTGGGCGGGGAGGCGATCGCATTGGGCCACTCGTCGGGTGCGGTGCTCGCGCTGTACGCCGCGTCGAAGGGGGTGCCGTTTCGCCGGGTGTTCCTCTCCGAGCCGCCGTTCCGCTTCGGCGTCGACGAGCCCGATGCGCGGCTTGCCGAGAGGCTGCAGGAGCTCGTCGACGACGGCAGGCTCGAAGACGCCGTAGTCACCTTCCAGCTCGAAGGCGTCGAGCTGCCGCCGGCGATGGTGGAGCAGATCCGGCAGAGCGATCTCTTCGCGACGCTCGTTCCGCTGGCGCAGTCCACGGTCTACGACGCGACGCTGACCGCGCAGGTCTCGACGCCGACGGCCGAGATGCAGGCGGTCGCCCCGGTCACGATCCTGCGGGGCGAGCAGACCTTCCCGATCCTCGTCACCGCGGCCGATCGCCTCGCAGCGGCGATGCCGCACGCCGAGCTCGTGATCGTCCCGGAGTCGGTCATGCATCGCCCCGATCCCGCCGCGACGGCGAGGGTCGTGCGCGAACGCGCCTGAGTTCTGCGCGGTCAGGCTTCGACGAATGCCTCGCGGGGGCGTGCGCGGACCGACTCGGCATCGGTCGCGCCGAGCGAGGCCATGCCGCCGATCCATCGCTCGCGATCGGCATCCGTGCGGTGGCGAACTTCCGACAGGCGCGTCACGCCGCGCACCTTGATGCCGCAGTACTCCAGCGTGGCGTTGCGCAGCGACCGGATCGGCGCGTCGCGGTAGGTCCAGGCGTTCCAGACGACGGGCGAGTCCATCGTCATGACGATCCGCGCGGTGCGGCCGGTGAGCAGCTTGTCCCACAGGCGGCCGGTGGGACGGTAGCGGAAAGCGAAGCCCGACACGAAGACGCGGTCGATCCAGGTCTTGAGGGCTGCGGGGTACGACCCCCACCACTGCGGGAAGAAGATCGCGACGTGGTCGGCCCATTCGACATCGGCGATGTACGCGGCGACGTCGGGGCTGAGTGCCACCTCGTCGTCGGTGCGGGGGACGCGAAGCTGAGCGCGGACGGACGGATGCTCCGGCACGGCGTCGTGCGCGAGGTCGACCATGCGCACGTCGGCGCCGCCGGCCCGCGCGGCGCTCGCGTACGAGTCGGCGAGGGAGTGGGTGAGGCTGCCGGCGAGCGGGGTGCCGACGATGACGAGGATGCGGGGAGCGTTCATGTGCGGTTCTCCTGAGGAACGGGACCGGGCTGTCCCTTGATGAAGGCGGTGAGGGCGACGAGCTGGGCGTTGAGGCGGGGTGCATCGATGGGGTCGTCGGCGAGCGCGGGGTGCGAGAGCATCTCGGCGAAGGCGTGCTCGAGCACGCCTCCCGCGTCTCGGACGAGCGCGGAACCCTTCGGGGTGAGGGAGAGCAGGATGCTGCGCCCCGCGCCGGGCTGCGATGCGGCCGTGATCCATCCCTCGTCGACGAGCCCGGGGACGCGCTTGCTGACGGCCGCCTTGGTGACGCCGAGACAGTGTGCGAGCGTCGTCATGTCCGCCGGCTCCGCGTCGAAGAGCACCGCGAGGAACTGGAAGTGGTTGTACGTCACGCCGTACCCGCGCTGCAGTGCGGCGTCGGCGAACGCGTCGAGTTCGGCGAGCAGCTCGTGGAGCGTGAAGGTCAGTCGATCGGACACGTCTGCGAGTCAACCAGTTGACTCGACGTAAGTCAACTGGTTGACACTGGTTCGGGCGCCTCGCATCCGGGCGCCCGCAAGCCGGCTTTTCATGTCACGATGAGACGCCCCCGGCGGGACATAGGCGCGTTCTCGGCAAGCGGGGAATTGGATGTCGGCGGGTCCTCCTACGCTCGCGGTGTGGCCATTCTCGACGACGTCCGGCGAACCGCGGACCGCCTGCCGGGCAGCGAGGAGCGCGCGACCACCGGCGGGGCGGCGTGGTTCGTGCGCGGCAAGCTGTACGCCTGGGAGTGCCACCCGTGGCCGAGCATTCCCGAAGAGGTGCGGGCGATCGTCGCGAGCGAACTCGTCGTCGCGGTGAAGATCGCCGACCGGGTCGACGCCCTCGCCCTGCGTGAGATGCAGCCCGACGTGTTCCTGCCGGCGACCACCGCATGGAGCGAGCCGAAGGTCGCATTCCGCATGGGCGGCATCGACGCCGATCATCTCGCCGAGCTCGTCACCGAGGCCTGGCGCACCCAAGCGCCGAAGTATCTCCGGCGGGAGTACGACGACGCGCCGGCGGGGCAGCCGGCGTGAGCGGGAGCGTCACGATCCTCACCGGGCCGGCCGGCGCGGGCAAGAGCACGGTGGCCAGGGTGCTCGCCGCGTCCCTCGAGCTCTCCGTCCACCTGCACACCGACGACTTCTGGGACTTCATCTCGGCCGGCGCGATCCTGCCGTACCTGCCCGGATCCGACGCGCAGAACCACACCGTGCTCGAGGCCACTGCCGCCGCGGCGTTCGCGTATGCCGAGGGCGGCTACGACGTCGTCGCCGACGGGGTGGTCGGGCCGTGGATGCTCGATCACTACCGCGATGCGGCGCGGGAGCATCCGGGCATCCCGCTGCGGTACGTCGTCCTCAGGCCCCCGCTCGATGCCACCCTCGAGCGGGCACGATCGCGCACGGCGGCGAACGCCCTCACCGACGCCGACGTCGTCGCCGATCTCTGGGGCAGGTTCACAGAGCTCGGCGTGCTCGAAAGGCACGCCATCGACACGACCGCCCTCGACGTCGATCAGACCGTGGCGGCCGTCCGATCCGCGCTGGCCTCACCCGAGTACGTCATCCGCTGACTTCTCGCGAGCGGATGCCGGTGCTCGATGACGCCATTCTCACCGTCACGCGGTGAATCGGGCGAGGAACTCGCGCGTGCGGTCCTCGCGCGGTGCTCCGAAAACCTCCGCCGGAGTCCCCGACTCGAGGATGCGCCCCCCGTCGAGGAACATGACGCGGTCCGCGACGTCGCGGGCGAACGCCATCTCGTGGGTGGCCATCACGATCGTCATGCCGTCGTCGGCGAGCGAGCGCACGAGGTCGAGCACGTCGGCCACGAGCTCGGGATCGAGGGCCGAGGTGATCTCATCGAGCAGCAGCACTTCGGGGTCGGTCGCGATCGCGCGCACGATCGCCGCGCGCTGCTGCTGACCGCCCGACAGGCGATCAGGGTGCTCGTGGGCCTTGTCGGCGAGTCCGATGCGCTCGAGCAGCCGCATGCCGCGCTCTTCCGCGTCGACCCGCCGCACTCGCCCGACCACGCGGGACGCGAGGGTGACGTTGTCCAGCACCGAGAGGTGCGGGAACAGGTTGTAGCTCTGGAAGACGATCCCGAAGCGGGCACGCAGGCGGTTCGCGTCGATGCGCGGATCGGAGATGTCTTCGTCGTCGAGCAGGATCCGCCCGTCGTCGATCGGCTCGAGCAGGTTGAGGCAGCGCAGGAGCGTCGACTTGCCCGATCCGCTCGCGCCGATGAGGGCGACGACCTCGTGCGCATCCAGCGACAGGTCGACGCCCTCGAGCACCGGGCGGTCGCCGAACGACTTCCAGATCCCCTCCGCGCGCAGCAGTGTGGTCACAGCACCGAACCTGCCTGCTCTCGATCGCGCAGCCGCGCGGTGTACCAGTCCGTGAGCCGGATCGTGGGGAACGCGAGCAGCACGAACAGTACGCCCGCGACGACGTAGGGCGTGAAGTTGTACGCCAGCGATGCCTCCGACCGCGCGGCGGCGACAGCATCCATCGCCCCCAGGATCGAGACGAGACCCACGTCTTTCTGCATCGAGATGAAGTCGTTCATGAGCGGCGGCGTCATCTTGCGCAGCGCCTGCGGGAGGACCACGCGTCGCAGCGTCTGCACGTGCCCGAGCCCGAGGGCCCGCGCGGCGAGCCGCTGCGACGGATGCACGGACTCGATGCCCGCGCGGATCACCTCGGCCACGTACGCGGAGTACGTCAGAGTGACCGCGATGACCCCGAGCACGACGGGGGAGATGCGGGTGTTGAGGATCGTCGGAAGACCGAATCCGAACAGGTAGAGCACGATGATGAACGGCAGGCCGCGGAACAGGTCGGTATACGCGGCGGCGACGAAGCGCACGGGGAAGAACACCGGGCCGCGGAGCGTCCGCAGCAGCGCGACGATCAGCGCGAAGATGCTGACGGTGACGACGGACCAGCCCAGCACCTGCAGGTTGAGCAGGAAGCCCTCCCACACGCGCGGGAACGCCTGGACGGCGACCGCGGGGTTGAAGAACGCCTGCTGCACTGCCGTCCAGCCGGCGGTGTTGAAGACGAACACCCACGCGAGCGCGGCGAACGCGATGGTCGAGCCGATCGCGACCAGCACCGATCGCTGCGACTGCCGCCTTCGAAAGGCGCGTCGATCGAGCTCGAGCGCACTCGGCTGGTGCAGGGTCACGTGACGACGTTAGCGGAGCGGCGCGAGGTCACTGCAGCTGGGTGATGCCGTCCGTGAAGACGCCGAGCCACTCCTCCTCCAGCTGTTCGAGCGTCCCGTTGTCGCGGAGCGTGTCGACCGCCGCCGTGACCGCCGCCGTCAGCGGGGAGTCCTTCGCCAGCAGCAGCCCCCACTGGTCGGGCACGCCCGCCGCGGGCAGCTCGCCGACGATGAAGGAGTCGTCGATGTAGAAGTTGGCCGCGACGTACGCCGTCGGCGTATCGAGCACGATCGCGTCGATCTGATTCGCGCTCAGCGCAGCGACGGCATCCTCGTTCGAGCTGTAGAGCTGCGGCTCGACGTTCGGGGCGATCGCCTCTTCGATGGTCGTCGCGCTCGTCGATCCCGACATGGCACCCAGCACGAGATCCTTGAGCCCCGCGATGTCGGTGACGCCCTCGGCCGCGCCGCCCTGCAGTGCGACGACGGACTGGCTCGCCTCGTAGTACGGCGACGAGAAGTCGACCGCCTGCTTGCGCTCGTCGGTGATCGTGTACTGCTGGATGTTGACATCGAAGCTCTTCGGGCCCGGCGCGATGGCCGCTTCGAAGCTGGTGCGCACCCACACGACGTCCTCCGCGTCGAAGCCGAGCTCCTCGGCGACGGCGTAGGCCACGGCCGCTTCGAAGCCCTCGCCGGACTCGGGGGCGTCGTCGATCACGTAGGGCTCGTAGGCGGTCTCGCCGGTCGCGATCGTCAGTTTGCCCGGCGTGATGAGGGCATCGGCCGGGAAGGCCGCGTCGTCGCTGGGAGCGGAGCTCGGCGATGCGGGGGTGTTCGATGCGCAGCCGGTCAGGGCCAGGACAAGGGCGGCGCCGACGACGGCGAAGCGGACGGAACGGCGAACCATGGGAGCCTCCGGGATGCTGGGATGCCGCGCCGGATGCTGTGCCGAATGCTGTGCGGCGGGCGCGGTCACCCCATTCTCGCGGGCGGACGCCGTGCCGGGATCGTTCGGCGGCGAATTGTTACACCGAGGCGATGTTCGGCCGCGCACAGGATGCGCGTGCACCTGTTGCCGGAGGCGCTACTCCTCGGTGCCGTGCGGCATCGGCAGCGCGCCGTCGGCGGGCGGATTCTCGTCGCCCTCGTGCGGCATGGGCAGCGCGCCGTCGACAGCGGGATCCTCGTCGCCCTCGTGCGGCATGGGCAGCGCGCCATCCACCGGCGGCGTCGCGTCGTCCGAGCCGTGGGGCATGGGCATGGCCGTGCTCTGCTCGGCGTCAGCGGTGGCGTCGTGGTGCGGGTGCTCGTTCGTGTCCGACATGGGAATCCCTTCGTCCTTCCCTCCACACTGTCGGGTGGGGCGCCGCCGCGCACGGGTCTTGACAAGGCCGCTCGACGTCGTCGGGTCGCGACCCACGGCTTGGCGCGCGGTCTCAGGTGCGATCCCGCTCGCGGCGGGCCCGCACCGCGGCGAGCGCGGCCGTCGCTCCGGCGGTCGGAGCGACGACGACGAGCCCGCCGTAGAGCGTCACGAGCGCATCCAGGTCGAGCTCGCCGGTACGGGCGCGGTCGCAATGGACGGCCTGGATCGCCGCTTCGAGCTGGAAGCGCCCGAGCGGATGCCCGAGCGCTGAGGCGCGCCGCAGCAGCGCCGCGCCCTCTCGGATGAGTTCGGCATCCCACTCCGCCGGATCCTGTTCGTCCAGCGGCGGCCAGGGGGAGTGGACGCGGGCCGGCGCCCGTGACTGCGCGTAGGTGAGGAGCGCCGCCAGGCCCCAGGCCTCGGGCTCGTCGTCGAGGAGGGTGGCCACGAGGACGGCGAGCCAGCGTGACTCGTCGGCGATCGACTCGCGCGGGGTGTCGCCCTGGTCGAGCCAGTCGATCGCGTAGGCGCCGTAGATCGCCTCGAGCACCGCGGCGAGGCGCTGCGGCATGTCGTCGCGGGTGGGCACGCGGAACGGGATCCCCGCGTCGCGGATGCGGCGCTTGGCCCGCACGAGCCGCTGGGCCATCGTCGCGGGCGCCACATCGAAGGCGGCGGCGATCTGCGCGGCGTCGAACCCGAGCACGGTCTGGAGCATCAGGGGTGTGCGCGCGGCCGGGTCGATCGCGGGGTGGGCGCACGCGAACAGCAGCTCGAGCCGGCGGTCGGGGATCTCGTTGCGGCGCTCGATCACCGCCGAGGGATCGAGCGCGTCGTCGGTCGCGAGTGCCGCCGCGACGACGTCGTCCAGTGCCACGCCGGTGCGGCGCGCGGCCGAGCCGAACGCGTCGCGGAGCCGGTTGCGGGCCACGGTCAGGAGCCACCCTTCGGGATTGGCGGGGATGCCGGCATCCGGCCACGTCCGCAGCGCCCGTTCGAAGGCGTCGGAGAGCGCGTCCTCGGCGAGCGCGAGGTCGCGGATGCCGGACGCCAGGAGCGCGAGAAGGTGGCCGTACGACGCCCGGGCGGCATGCTCTGCGGCCGCCCGGACGTCGTGGCCGTCGGACATCAGCCCGCGAACGGGGTCCAGGCGCCGTCGACGAAGCGCGTCGCGGTCGGACGGATCTCGACGGCGCCCCACCCGGCGGAGGGCGCCTTCGCCGCCCACGCGATCGCCTCGTCGAGGTCGGCCACCTCGACCACGAAGCTGCCGCCGAGCTGCTCCTTGGTGTCGGCGAAGGGTCCGTCCTGGACGCGCAGGGTGCCGTCCGCGGCGCTGACCGTCGTCGTCACCGCAGAGGGCTGGAGAACTTCGGCCGAGCGGAGGATGCCGGCCGCGTCGATCGCCTTGGCGTAGTCGTCGAACTCGCGCATCCCCTCGGCCATCGCCTCGGGGCCGAGCTCGTCGGCGCTCATCTCGGGGTAGTGCAGGAGAAGCGTGTACCGCATGGTGTCGTCCTTTCGTCAGTGCTGCGACACCACGATGACGATCGCGCCGGGCGCGGATCGACAGGTCGCCGCGATCAGCCTTTGCCCAGCTCGTCGAGCATGCGGCGCTGCTCGTCGGTGAGGCCGTCGTCCAACTCGCGGCGCCCGGCCCCGGAGGCCTCGGGGTTCTGCGGAATCGCTGGGGCGGAAGCATCCGTCGCCGTCGCCGACCGCCCACCCGACGCCTTGTCGTACAGGGCGCCCGCGTGCGCCTCGACCCTGTCGTCGATCGCGTCGTAGATCGCCCATCCGATCAGCAGGATGACGGGCGGCAGGACGTAGCCCCAGAACGCACCGAAGAAGCCGCCGCCGATCGTGACGCCCGACAGCAGCACGGTGGCGATCCACACCAGGAACGCGAGCGCGAACGCCAGGAGGAACTCGATGAGCTTCTCACCGGCCTTGGTGCGCTGGTTCGCGGACTTCGCCGCCATCGTGCGGAACCAGTTCTGCACGGCCGGCTTGATCCAGATGGAGATCGCGGTGAGCACGACGGCGGCCCACAGCGCCGACCATCCGACGTGCGCGGGAGTGAGGAATCCGATCACCAGCAGCACGACGATGTTGAAGACGAGCAGCGAGAGGAATCGCACGGTCCACTTCTTCATGGACTCACTGTGCCACGTCGCGCGGCCGGCCCGCGAGATCGGCCGCGACGTCAGCCGATCGAGACGAGCTCGTCGATGTCATCGTCGGGCAGGACGTCGGCCGTGGCCGTGACCTCGATCTCGAGGAGCTCGATACGGCCCGACACGACGGTGAGGAACGCGGTGTCGGCGGCGTCGCGACCGGTCGCGATGCGCACGAGAGTCGAGCGCGGGGCGAGGGTCGTGGCATCCACCACCCGCCACGCGCCGTCGATCCATGCTTCGGCCACCGCGTGGAAGTCCATGGGCATCAGGCCCGGCGCGTAGACCGCGACCTGCCGGGCCGGGATGCCGAGACCGCGCAGCAGCGCCACGCAGAGGTGCGCGTAGTCGCGGCACACGCCCTGCCGGGCGAGGAGCGTCCGCGTCGCGCCGTCGGTGGGCAGCGACGAGCCGGAGACGTACGCGAGCCGCGTGCCCACCCACGACGACACCGACGCGAGCAGCTGGGCCGGATCGCGGATGCCCGCGAACTCGCCCCCGGCCGTCGGTGCGAGCGCGTCCGACTCGGCGTATCGGCTCGGCCTCCCGTACACGAGAAGGTCGGCTTCGGATGTCGCGTCGGCTTCCGCCTCGCCGTGGATCGTCGCGCGATAGGTCGTCTCGAGGCGTCCGACGCCGGCCTTCACACGGTGCAGTCGGGTGCCGTGCGCGTCGGCGACCTCCCGCACCTCGGCCGGAACGCCCCCCACCGTGGCCGAGAACTCCTCCTCCACCGCGGCATATTGCGCGCTCGCCGCCACGGCGAACACGAGGTCGGCAGGTTCGGTCACGTTGAGCGTGATCCGGCTCGAGACATCCCTTCGCATGTGCACAGCGTGTCATGCCTGCGGCGCGAAGGTGTGAGGGTTGACAGCACGAGGATGCAGCGCGGATGCCGCGCCCGGCCGGTCAGTACGACGCGCGGGTCTCCGTGCCGCCGGCGCCGAAGTCCGCGGCGAGGCGCTCGGATCCGCGGGCCAGGAGCGCGACGTCGGCTCCGACGAGGATGAACGCGGCGCCCGCGTCGAGGTAGGCCTGCGCGGCGGCGGGGTCGAAGGCGTTCACGCCCACGGGCTTTCCGGCGGCGCGGACGGCTTCGAAGGCGCGCAGCACGGCGGCCGCGACATCCGGGTGCGTCTGCTGTCCGAGCAGCCCCATCGAGGCGGCGAGGTCGCTCGGGCCGACGAAGACGCCGTCGATGCCGTCGACTGCGGCGATCGCGGCCGCCGCCGCGACACCTTCGACGGTCTCGATCTGCACGAACAGCGACACGTGGGCGTCGGCGTGGGCGAGGTAGTCGTCGACGCGGTTCCACCGGCCCGAACGCGCCAGGGCCGAGCCCACGCCGCGGCGTCCACGCGGCGGATAGCGCACGGCGGCGACGAGCTCCTCGGCCTCGGCGGCCGACGACACCATCGGAACGAGGATGTTCTGCGCCCCGAGGTCGAGCACCTGCTTGAGGGTCACGACGTCGCCGATCGGCACGCGCACCACCGGGGTGACCGGGTACGCGCCGACCGCCTGCAGCTGGGCGAGCACCGACTCGAGCCCGTTGGGAGAGTGCTCCATGTCGATGAGCAGCCAGTCCAGGCCGGCCCCGGCGCAGATCTCGGCGACGAGCGGCGAGCCCGAGCACACCCACATACCGGCGAGCGGCCGGTCGGCGGCTGCGAGCGCATCGCGGAACGTCGGATTCAGACGAAGCGGCATTCGATGACTCCCATCGGTCCGTAGTCGCAGCGCACGGCGTCGCCCCGCGAGACCCACATGGGCCGCGTGAACGACCCCGCGAGGATGATCTCACCCGCTTCGAGTCGCGCGCCATGCTGTGCGAACTTGTTCGCGAGCCACGCCACTCCCGTGGCGGGGTGGCCGAGCACGCCGGCGGCGACGCCGGTCTCCTCGATCTCGCCGTTGCGGGAGAGCACCCCGGGCACCCAGCGGAGGTCGATCTCGTCGGGGCGCTTGCGGACGTCGCCGAGCACCATCGCCCCGTAGGCGGCGTTGTCGCTGATGGTGTCCACGATCGTGCGGCCCTCCAGCTCGATGTGCGAGTTGAGGATCTCGAGTGCGGGGACGGCGTAGTCGATCGCGGCGAGGGCGTCGTCGAGCGTCGCGTCGGGACCCTCGAGCGGCTTCGCGAGCACGAACGCCAGCTCGACCTCGACGCGCACGTTGGAGAAGAGGTCGACCGGGATCTCCGCGCCGGACGCGTAGACGGTGTCGTCGAACATCACGCCGTAGTCGGGCTCGGTGATGCCGGTCGCCTGCTGCATCGCCTTCGAGGTCAGGCCGATCTTGCGGCCCACGAGCGTGCGCCCCGCGGCGAGATTCTGGTCTCGCCACACCCCCTGGATCGCGTACGAGTCCTCGATCGTCGCCTCGGGGTGCCGCGCGGTGATGCGCGGGATCACGCCGTGCGTGCGGTCGGCTTCGGCCAGCTCAGCCGCGAGCGCGGCGATCTGCTCGGGTGACAGCATCCGATCTCCTCCTTCGTCTCGCTTGCCGACAACGCACCTGTGTCACATCTTGAGGCTGCTCGGGGGACACAGGTGCGTTCTCGGCAAGCCGGGGCTACAGCTGGTGGCCGAGCTTGTACTCGCCCTGCTTGTACTCGGGCATCGAGTCTTCGCCGGGGCGCGTGTACGAGAACCCGTCCGCGCCGATCGTCACCGCCATCTCGGACGAGTCGGTGCGTGCCACGACGGGCTGCGGGTTGCCGTCGAGGTCGAGCACGAGGGATGCCTCGGTGTACCAGCTCGGCACGACGGGGTTGCCCCACCAGTCGCGGCGCTGGTTGTCGTGCACGTCCCACGTGATGACGGGGTTGTCGGGGTCGCCGGTGTAGTAGTCCTGCGTGTAGATCTCCACGCGGTGCCCGTCGGGGTCGCGCAGGTACAGGTAGAACGCGTTCGAGACGCCGTGGCGGCCCGGGCCGCGTTCGATCGCGTCGGAGCGGCGCAGCGCCCCGAGCTTGTCGCAGATGGCGAGGATGTTGTGCTTCTCGTGGGTCGCGAACGCGACGTGGTGCATGCGGGGCCCGTCGCCGCCGGTCATCGCGGTGTCGTGCACGGTGGGCTTGCGACGCATCCAGGCGGCATAGACGGTGCCCTCCTCGTCCTGGATGTCCTCGGTCACGCGGAAGCCGAGCGACTGCATGAAGTTCACCGCTCGCGGCACGTCGGGCGTGACCTGGTTGAAGTGGTCGAGGCGCACGAGCTCGCCCGGCGTGTGCAGGTCGTACCGCCAGGACAGCCGCTCGACGTGCTCGGTCTGGAAGAAGAACTCGTACGGGAAGCCGAGCGGGTCGATCACGCGCACCGAGTCCCCGATGCCCTTCACGAACCCGTCCGGATTGCGCCGCACCTCGCAGCCGAGCTCCTCGTAGAACGCGACCGCCCTGTCGAGATCCTCCGGGGTGCGCACCCGGTACGAGAAGGCGGCGACCGCGGCGACGTCGCCCTGCCGCAGCACGAGGTTGTGGTGGATGAACTCCTCGGTGGAGCGCAGGTAGATCGCCTGGTCGTCCTCTTCGGTGACGTAGAGGCCGAGCACGTCGACGTAGAACACGCGCGAGGCGGCCAGGTCGGTGACGACGAGCTCCATGTACGCGCAGCGCAGCACGTCGGGAGCGGGCGCCGTCGGCGTGGGCACCGGGTTGTCGGAGCGGATCGGCGCCTCCTGGCTCACGTAGAAGCCCGAAGAGGTGAGGGTCATGTCATCGCGGTGGGTCATTTCGCGTCCTTGCGTGGTGTCGTTCCTCGAGTCGCCAAGACACGCCGGTTGGCCGTTCGGTGAGCGGCGTGTCTTGGCGACTCGACATGGGTGGAGGTCAGTGGGATGCGGCGGGCTTGCCGAAGGTGGGGTTGTGGGCGGGGCCGAGCGTGATGTGCACGGCCTGCTGGTCGGTGTAGAAGTCGATCGAGCGGTAGCCGCCCTCGTGGCCGAGGCCGGAGGCCTTCACGCCGCCGAACGGGGTGCGGAGGTCACGCACGTTGTTCGAGTTCAGCCACACCATGCCGGCCTCGATCGCCTGCGAGAAGTTGTGCGCGCGCTTGAGGTCGCTCGTCCACAGGTAGGCGGCGAGGCCGTACTTGGTGTTGTTCGCCAGGGCGAGCGCCTCTTCGTCGGTGTCGAAGGGCGTGATCGCCACGACCGGGCCGAAGATCTCCTCCTGGAAGATGCGGGCGTCGGGGGAGACGTCGGCGAACACCGTCGGGGCGACGTAGTTGCCCGTCGGGAGGCCCTCGGGCCGTCCGCCGCCGGCGACCAGGCGAGCCTCGGTCTTGCCGATCTCGATGTACGACATCACCTTGTCGTAGTGCTCGGGGTGCACGAGCGCGCCGACCTCGGTGGCCGGGTCCTGCGGGTCGCCGACGATCACACGCGACGCCTGCGCCGCGTAGCGCCGCACGAACTCGTCGTAGATCGGACGCTCCACGAGGATGCGGGAGCCGGCGGTGCAGCGCTCGCCGTTGAGCGAGAACACCCCGAAGATGGTCGCGTCGATCGCGGCCTCGAGATCGGCGTCGGCGAACACGATCGCCGGGGACTTGCCGCCGAGCTCCATGGACAGCCCCTTGAGGAACGGTGCGGCGTTTCCGAAGATCAGCTGCCCCGTCGAGCTCTCACCGGTGAAGGAGATGAGCGGGACGTCCGGATGCTTCACCAGGGCGTCGCCCGCATCCTCGCCGAGTCCGTTCACCAGGTTGAAGACACCCTGCGGGAGCCCCGCCTCCTCGAAGATCCCGGCCCACAGCGACGCCGACAGCGGCGTGAACTCGGCCGGCTTGAGCACGACGGTGTTGCCGGTGGCGAGCGCGGGCCCGAGCTTCCACGACTCGAGCATGAACGGCGTGTTCCAGGGTGTGATGAGGCCGGCGACGCCGATCGGCTTTCGGTTGACGTAGTTCAGCTGCCGGCCGGGCACCTTGAAGGCGTCATCGGTCTGGGCGACGATCAGGTCGGCGAAGAACCGGAAGTTCTCGGCCGCGCGGCGGGCCTGACCCAGCGCCTGGGTGATCGGGAGGCCGGAGTCGAAGGACTCCAGCTCGGCCAGGCGCTTGTCGCGCGACTCGACGATGTCGGCGACGCGGTGGAGGATCCGGGAGCGGTCGCGGGGCAGCATCCGCGGCCATGGCCCCTCCGTGAACGCTCGGCGCGCCGCGGCGACGGCCCGGTCGATGTCGGCCTTCTTGCCGGCCGCGGCCTGCAGGTAGGTCTCGTTCGTCACCGGATCGAGCACGTCGAACGTGTCACCGTCGACCGAGTCGACGAACTCCCCGTCGATGTAGTGGCGGATGTGATCGGGCAGATCGGCAGGCACGTGGCGCGTCTGCGTCGAGGTGTCGGTCATGGCGGTGATGCTCCTTCGCGGAAGGTCAGAACGCGGGGAGGCCCAGGGCCTCGTCGGGGTGTTCGTGGATCATGTAGGCGTCGAGGGTGGCCGAGCGGTGGCGGCGGGCGGCCTTCTCGATCTCGCCCAGCGGGGCGGAGTTCTCGATCAGCTGGAGGATGTTCTCGTGCTCGCGCACGGACTCCTGCGCGCGGCCGGGAACGAAGCTGAAGGTCGAGTCGCGCAGATGGCCGAGGCGCGCCCACTCGGAGCGCACGAGGTCGAGCATGCGGGGATTGGCGCACTTCTCGTACAGGGCCGCGTGGAACTCCTGGTTGAGGGAGGTGAACGCCCGCGGGTCGAAGTGCTCGAGCGTCTCGATCATCAGCTCGTTGATGCGCCGGGCGTTGCGGACATCGTCGGCGGTGAGCCGCCGCGCCGCCAGCGCCGTCGCGGTGCCCTCCAGGATCGACAGCGCCTGCATGCTGTACCGGTACTGCGAGTCATCGACCATCGAGACCCGCGCGCCGACGTTCCGCTCGAACGTGACGAGTCCCTCTGCCTCGAGCTGGCGGATCGCCTCGCGCACCGGCACGACGCTCATGTCGAGTTCTCCGGCGAGGGTGCTGAGCACGAGCCGGTAACCGGGTGTGAACTCCTGGTTCGCGATGCGCTCCTTGACCCACCGATACGCCTGCTGCGATTTGCTGAGGGTCTCGGCCGCGAGCGGGATCATCGGCTTCCTCCGTGCTCGGCCTCGAAGCGCGCGCGCCATTCGCCGTTCATCGGGAACAGCCCGTCGATCGGATGCCCCTCCGCGACCCGCTGCGCGATCCAGGCATCCTCCTCCTCCTGTGCAAGGGCCGCGTCGGCGACCTCCTCGGCGAGGGCCGGAGGGATGACGATCACGCCGTCGGCATCGCCGACGATGACGTCCCCGGGCTGGACGGTCGTGCCGCCGCATCCGATCGTCACGTCGTGGTCCCAGGGGACGTGCTTGCGCCCGAGCACCGCGGGGTGGGCGCCGGCGGTGTACACCGGGATGCCGACGGCCGTCACGGCGTCGGCGTCGCGCACGCCTCCGTCCGTGACGATGCCGGCCGCGCCGCGCGCGTGCGCGCGGAGGGCGAGGATGTCGCCGAGCGTTCCGGAGCCGGTCTCGCCGCGCGCCTCGATGACGATGACTTCGCCGTCGCCGACCGCGTCGAACGCGCGCTTCTGCGCGTTGTAGCCGCCGCCGTGGCTCTGGAAGAGGTCCTCCCGCAGCGGCACGAACCGCAGCGTGCGGGCAGTGCCGACGAGCTTCGCGCCGGGGTGGAGGGGGTGCACGCCGTCGATCGTGACGTTGTCGAGTCCGCGCCTGCGCAGCTGCGCCGAGAGCCCGGCGACCGGCACGGCCGCGAGCTTCGCCCGCAGCTCCGGGCTGAGTCGCGGCCCCGACGCGCTGCCGGAGTCAGGCGATGCGCCCGGATCAGGTGAGTCGGTGCCGGATCGTCCTGACTGCGGCGAATCGCCTGACTCGGGCGAGACGGGCTCGGCCGGGAGGCGTGCCGCCTCGCGGGAGCCCCAGGCCTCGGTGCGCTGCAGGTCGTCGACGGCGGGGAGCGATCCGAGCGACGGGTCGAAAGAGATGCCGCCCTGCACCACGGTCGTCACGAGGCGGCCGGAGGTCGGCCCGCCGGGCACATCGACCTCGACCTCGACGACATCGCCCGGGGCGGCGACGGACGAGCCCGCGGGAGTGCCGGTGAGGATGACATCGCCGGTCTCGAGGGTGAAGTGCTGCGACAGGTCGGCGACGAGCTGCGCGAAGGGGAAGATCATCCCGGCCGAGGAGTCGTCCTGCACGATCTCGCCGTTGCGCCAGGTGCGCACGCGCAGGTTCGAGGGATCGACCGAGCGTGCGTCGAGAAGAGCCGGGCCGATCGGCGTGTAGCCGTCGCCGCCTTTGGAGCGCACGTTCGAGCCCTTGTCGTTCGCGCGCAGGTCGTAGAGGCCGAAGTCGTTCGCCGCGGTCACCCAGCCGACGTGGCTCCACGCCTCGGCGGGCGAGACGCGTCGAGCGGGGGAGCCGATCACGAGGGCGATCTCGCCCTCATAGGCGAGCAGCTCGGTGCCGGCGGGGCGCTCGATGGTCGCGCCGCTGGGGGCGAGCGAGCTGGAGGGCTTGAAGAAGTACGACGGATGCTGCGGCCGACGTCCGCGCTGATCGGCACGCGACGCGAAGCTGAGGTGGATCGCGATCACCTTGCCGGGGCGCCCGGGAAGGGCGGCGAACCGGGGATCGGAGCCGGGGGATGCGGCATCCGTCGTCGTGTCGTCCATCATGAGCGTCCTCACTCTTGCGTCGTATCCGAAATCGTATATGATCGTCGCACATCCGGCAACAACCCCTCGCGCGCATCGCCGGTGACGAAGTCGTCAACCCCCAGACACAGGAGTCACGCACATGAGCAGTCCGCAGTCAGACGTGGGTTTCACGCCCACCGGAACCATCGCGAGCCCCGTCGATCGGCGCCGCGTCGTCTTCGCCACCGTCGTCGGAACCACCGTCGAGTGGTACGACTTCTTCATCTACGCGACCGCCGCGGCGCTCGTGTTCACCCAGCTGTTCTTCGCCCCGCTGGGCGCCAACAGCCTGATCGTGTCGTTCGCCACGGTCGGCGTGAGCTTCCTGTTCCGTCCGCTGGGCGCGTTCCTCGCCGGCCACTTCGGCGACAAGTACGGCCGCAAGGTGGTGCTCATGTGGACGCTGATCCTCATGGGCGCCGCAACCGCGCTCATCGGCGTCCTGCCGACCTACGAGGCGATCGGCGTCTGGGCCCCGATCCTGCTGGTGCTGCTGCGCATCCTGCAGGGCCTGTCCGCGGGCGGCGAATGGGGCGGCGCCGTGCTGATGGCGGTCGAGCACGCCCCCAAGACCCGTCGCGGCGCGTTCGGCGCCTCCCCGCAGATCGGCGTGCCGCTGGGCCTGCTGCTCGCGTCCGGCGTCATGGCGGTCATGGCGATGATCGCCCCCGGCGACGCGTTCCTCGAATGGGGCTGGCGCATCCCGTTCCTCTTCAGCGTGGTGCTGATCCTGGTCGGCTGGTACGTCCGCCGCCGCGTCGAGGAGAGCCCGGTCTTCACGGAGCTCGCTGAGCGCAAGGAGCAGACGCAGATGCCGATCGTGCAGCTCTTCCGCAAGCACGCGCTGCTCGTCCTCATCGCCGCGCTCGTGTTCGCCGGCAACAACGCGGTCGGGTACATGACCACCGGCGGCTACATCCAGAACTACTCGACGAACCCCGAGGGCCCGATCGGGCTCGAGCGCGGACCGGTGCTCTGGGCCGTCGCCGGCTCCGCCGTGATGTGGCTGCTGTCCACCCTGGCGGCCGGATTCGTGTCCGACCGCATCGGGCGCCGCTCCACGTACATCATCGGATGGATCCTGCAGCTCGCCGGCGTCTTCCTGCTCTTCCCGCTGGTCAACACGGGGGAGATCGGCCTGCTGTTCCTGGGTCTCGTGATCCTCACGATCGGGCTCGGCTTCACCTACGGCCCGCAGGCGGCGCTGTACTCGGAGCTGTTCCCGGCATCCATCCGCTTCTCGGGCGTCTCGATCTCGTACGCCATCGGCGCGATCCTGGGCGGTGCGTTCGCCCCGATGATCGCGACGTGGCTGGTGGCCGAGACCGGCACGACGATGTCGGTCACGTGGTACCTCGCCGGCATGACGCTGATCGGCCTCTTCGCGACGCTGCTGCTGCGCGATCGCACCGGCATCCCGCTGGGTCCCGATCACGAGGCCGAGCAGGAGGTCAGCCCCATCCGGGGCCTCTCCCGGGCCTGACCCCGCGCAGGATTCAGCTGTACGAAACCGACTCTCGGCGCTCTGCCGGGGGTCGGTTTCGTGCCGTCGAACCGCGTTGGGGGGAGGGAGCGGATGCTGCGGCTCAGCGCGTGCGCATGCCGTCGAGCGCGACCGCCACGACGTCGTGGGCGAGGCGCTCGGCGTCGACCGGACCGCCGGGCCGGTACCACTCGACGATCGAGTTGACCATGCCGAACACGAGGCGTGTGGCGACCGCCCCGTCGAGGTCGTCCCGCACGAGACCTTCGTGCTGCGCCTCCTCGACGAGCGCGGTCACGCGATGGTCGAACGATCGGCGGCGCTCGAGCGCTGCCCGCTCGACCGCGCTGTTCCCGCGCACACGCAGAAGCAGGGTCACGTAGGGCAGGCGCTCCACGAGCACGCCGACCGCGCCGTGCAGCACCGCCGCGAGACGCTCGGATGCCGGGCCCCGGCGTGCATCGGGGAGCTCGAGCACGCCCTCGAGGCCGCTGAGCGCCTCGTCGAGCGCGAGTGCGAGCAGCTGCTCCTTCGAATCGAAGTGGTGGTACAGCGCCGACTTGGTCAGCCCGAGGCGTGCCGCGACATCCGCCACCGATGTCGCGTCGTAGCCCTGCTCGATGAACAGGGCGACCGCGATCGCGAGCACCTGCGCGCGGTCGTACCCGGGGCGCCCGCGGCGCGGTGCGGCGGCGTCGGTGGGTTCGGCGGTGGTGGCGGACATGCGTCCCAGTGTCGCACTCGGCTTCCGGCGCGTGCACAACGTCGGCGATCCGGCCCGGTCGATCCGTCCCTGGCGGGTTGACGGGCGGGCCGCGCCGGGTGTGCCGACGCTGTGCACGTGCGCGCGATGCGAGGACTATTACTGAACGATCGGTTAGGTAATATGGAGGCGGCCGCGACGGAGCGGATCGAGAGGATGCCGATGACTGACTCGCTGCACGTGGAGAGCCGTGATGATCGCGTCGTCGCGACGCTCGCCCGCCCCGATGTGCGCAACGCGATCGACCAAGACATGGTCGACCGCCTGCACGAGCTGTGCGCCGAGCTCGAGGCGAACCCGCGCACGCTCATCCTCATCGGATCCGGAGGCGTCTTCGCCTCGGGGGCCGACATCGCGCAGCTGCGGGAGCGCCGCGCCGCCGATGCGCGCCGCGGCATCAACACACACGCGTTCGAGCGGGTGCGCGCGCTCCCGATGCCGGTGATCGCCGCAGTGGACGGCTACGCCCTCGGCGGCGGAGCCGAGCTCGCCTACGCGGCTGACCTGCGCATCGGCACGCCCCGCGTGAAGATCGGGAATCCCGAGACCGGGCTCGGCATCATCGCGGCCGCCGGTGCCACCTGGCGCCTGCCGCAGATCGTCGGCGAAGCCCGCGCGGCGGAGCTCCTGCTGACGGGACGCATCCTCGACGCCGATGAAGCGGTCGCCTGGGGTCTGCTCTCCTCGCTGCACGAGCCCGACGGCCTCCTCGCCGCCGCGCACGTCCTCGTCGATCGCATCGCCGCGAACGACCCGCTCGCAACGCAGCACACCAAGCGCGCGCTCGCCGCGCCGGCCGCCGCGCATCCCGGCATCGAGCTCGAACTGCAGGCCGAGCTCTTCGAGAGCCCCGAGAAGGACCGCCGCATGACCGCCTTCCTCGAACGGCGCGCCCGATGACCGGCGCCGGCGTTCCGTCCCGGGTCGGCGTGCTCGGCGGCGGCCGGATGGGCGCGGGCATCGCTCACGCCTTCGTCCTCGCCGGTGCCGAGGTCGTCGTCGTCGAACGCGACGACGACGCGGCGGGCGCGGCATCCGCTCGCCTCCGTGCCAGCCTCGAGAAGGCGGTGGAGCGCGGATCCACCGGCCGCACCGTCGACGAGCTCGCGCAGGCGTTCGTCATCGCGACGGATGCCGCGGCGTTCGCCGGATGCGCGCTGGTGATCGAGGCCGTCCCCGAGGATCGCGAGCTCAAGCTCGAGGGACTGCGGCGGGTCGAGTCCGTCGCCATCGACGCGGCTCTCGCGACCAACACGTCCTCGATCTCGATCGACGACCTCGCCGCGGGGCTCGCCCGGCCCGAGCGCTTCCTCGGGCTCCACTTCTTCAATCCGGTGCCGCCGTCGACCCTCGTGGAGGTCGTGATCGGCTCGGCGACCGACCCGTCGCTCGTCGACGATGCGCGGGACTGGGTGGCCGCGCTCGGCAAGACGGCCGTCGTCGTGCGCGACGCGCCCGGCTTCGCGTCCAGCCGCCTGGGCGTCGCGCTCGCGCTCGAGGCGATCCGCATGGTCGAGGAGGGCGTCTCCTCGCCCGCCGACATCGACGCCGCGATGGAGCTCGGGTACCGGCATCCCACCGGTCCGCTGCGCACGACCGACATCGTCGGTCTCGACGTGCGGCTGGGCATCGCCGAGGAGCTTCACGCGAAGCTGGGCGACCGTTTCGCGCCGCCCGAGCTGCTGCGGCGCATGGTCGCCGAGGGGCGCCTCGGGCGAAAGAGCGGCGCCGGATTCTACGAATGGAGCGACCAGTGACCGATCTCCTCCCCAGCTACCTCCGCGGCCAGTGGTGGACGCCCACGGATGCGTCCACCGGCGCCGTGGTGCGCGATGCGTCGACCGGCGAGACGGTGTGCCGCGTGAGCACGGCGGGCGTCGACCTCGAGGGCGCCCTCGAGCACGCCCGCACGGTGGGGCAGGCGAGCCTCGGCGCGCTGACCTTCCATCAGCGCGCCGTGCTGCTCAAGCAGTTCGCCCAGGCGCTGACCGAGCGCAAGCAGGAGCTCTACGACCTGTCCAAGAGCGCCGGTTCGACGGAGCGCGACTCGCTCAACGACGTGGACGGCGGCATCGGCGTGCTGTTCACCTACTCGTCGAAGGGGCGGCGCGAGCTGCCGAACGGCCGCGTCTACCTCGACGGGCCGGTCGAGGTGCTGTCGAAGGACGGGTCGTTCCTGGGGCGGCATGTCTACACGCGCCTTCCGGGCGTCGCCGTGCAGATCAACGCCTTCAACTTCCCGATGTGGGGCGCGCTCGAGAAGTTCGCCCCGGCCTTCCTCGCCGGTGTGCCGAGCCTCGTGAAGCCGGCCACCCCGACCGCCTACGTGGCCGAGGCATGGGTGCGCATCCTCGTCGAGACCGGCCTGCTCCCCGACGGATCGCTGCAGCTCGTGAGCGGCAGCGTGCCGGGACTGTTCGACCACCTCCGGCTCGGCGACATCGTCGGATTCACCGGCAGCGCCTCGACGGCCGACAGCCTGCGCTCGCACGCGTCGGTGCAGACCGGCGGTGTGCGCTTCACGAATGAGACCGACTCGATCAATGCCTCGGTGCTCGGCCCCGACGCCGTGCCAGGCACGCCGGAGTTCGACGCCTACGTGCGGCAGCTCCTCGTCGAGATGACGACCAAGGCGGGGCAGAAGTGCACCGCGATCCGGCGCGCGATCGTGCCGGCCGGGCAGGTCGACGCCCTCGTCGAGGCGCTGCGCGCGAAGATCGCGGAGCGCGTCGTGCTCGGCGACCCCCACGCCGCCTCGGTGACGATGGGTCCGCTCGTCTCGCTCGCGCAGCGCGACGAGGTGCTGCGCAGTGTCGCCGAACTCGAAGCCGAAGGCGGCAGGCTGCTGCTGGGATCGACCGCGGCGCCGGCCGTCGTGCGCGCCGACGGCACGACGAGTGTCGCCGAGCAGGGCGCGTTCGTCGAGCCGATCCTGATCGGGTTCACGGATGCCGCAGCCCCGGCCGTGCATCGCGTCGAGGCGTTCGGGCCGGTCGCCAGCGTGCTGCCGTACGACACCGTCGAGGAGGCGGCCGACCTCGTGAGCCTCGGCGGCGGATCGCTCGTGACGAGCGTCGCGACCAACGATCCCGCCGTAGCCGCGACCCTGCTCTCGCGCACCGCGGCGTACAACGGCCGCATCCTCTTCCTCGACCGCGACGACGCCCGCACGTCGACCGGCCACGGCGCCCCGGTGCCCCACCTGGTGCACGGCGGACCGGGAAGGGCGGGCGGCGGCGAGGAGCTCGGCGGCATCCGCGCGGTCCTCCACCACATGCAGCGCACGGCCGTCCAGGGCTCGCCCGAGATGCTGACCGCCCTCACCGGCGTGTGGCACCAGGGCGCGGCATCCCGCACCGGCCGCCACCCGTTCCGCAAGTCGCTCGCCGAGCTCGCGATCGGCGACCAGATCGTCTCGGAGTCGCGCCGGGTGACGCTCGAGGACATCGAGACCTTCGCGAACTTCACGGGCGACCTGTTCTACGCGCACATGGACGAGGAGGCGGCGGCCGCCAACCCCTTCTTCCCGGGCCGCGTCGCCCACGGCTACCTGCTCGTGTCGTGGGCGGCCGGGCTGTTCGTCGACCCGGACCCCGGCCCCGTGCTCGCGAACTCCGGCCTCGAGAACCTCCGCTTCGTCACGCCGGTGTCGCCGGGCGATGACATCCGTGTCGTGCTCACGGCGAAGCAGATCACTCCGCGCGAGACCGACGCGTACGGCGAGGTGCGCTGGGACGCGGTCATCCGCAACCAGGACGACGAGCTCGTGGCCACGTACGACGTGCTGACCCTGGTGGCCAAGGAGCCCGTCGAGGTCGCGCCGTGACGACCTCGCCGCGTCCGATGATGCAGCGCGACCGCGCGTCGGCGGCGCTGGGGATGGTCGTCGAGCGCGACGAGCCGGGGGAGTCCGTCGTCTCCATGCGCGTGCGCGAGGACATGACCAACGGCTTCGCGATCACCCACGGCGGCATGGTGTTCGCGCTCGCCGACACGGCGTTCGCGATCGCGTGCAACGAGGACGACGACGTCACGGTCGCCGCGGGCGCCGACATCGCGTTCCTCAAGGCGACCGGTGCGGGCCAGACCCTGACCGCCCATGCCCGCCGGCGCGCGCTGGCGGGACGCACCGGGCTGTACGACGTGACGGTGACCGACGAGACCGGCGACGTGGTCGCGGAGTTCCGCGGCCGGTCGTTCACGACGCACCGCTCGCATCCGGCCGACTGACAGGGGCCGGGCTGCGGCCGCCGGCCCCGCGTAGTAGACTTACTGAACGAACGGTCTGTAATTGAGGAGTCGACGATGACTGCACCCGCCCTTCGACAGGCTCAGGAACCGGTCATGGCAGCCTCCGACGAGGCCGCCGAGCAGGCGCGGTTCGACGACCTCATCGCCGCCGAGCAGCGCATCGAGCCGCGCGACTGGATGCCCGAGGCCTACCGCCGGACGCTCATCCGGCAGATCTCGCAGCACGCGCACTCCGAGATCATCGGCATGCAGCCCGAGGGGAACTGGATCACGCGGGCGCCGAGCCTCAAGCGCAAGGCGATCCTCATGGCCAAGGTGCAGGACGAGGCCGGCCACGGCCTCTACCTCTACTCCGCCGCGCAGACCCTCGGCATCACGCGGGACGAGATGACGCAGCAGCTCATCGACGGCAAGGCGCGGTATTCGTCGATCTTCAACTATCCGACGCCCACGTGGGCCGACATGGGCGCGATCGGCTGGCTCGTCGACGGCGCCGCGATCTGCAACCAGGTGCCGCTGTGCCGCGCCTCCTACGGTCCGTACGGCCGCGCGATGGTGCGCATCTGCAAGGAGGAGTCCTTCCACCAGCGGCAGGGCTTCGAGATCCTGCTGTCGCTCATGCAGGGCACGCCCGCACAGCGGGAGATGGCGCAGGATTCCGTGAACCGCTGGTACTGGCCGAGCCTGATGATGTTCGGCCCGCCCGATGACCAGTCCCCGAACTCCGCGCAGTCGACCGCGTGGAAGATCAAGCGGTTCTCCAACGACGAGCTGCGCCAGCGATTCATCGGGATGCTCGTTCCACAGGCCGAGGTGCTGGGCGTGACGCTGCCCGACCCCGAGCTGCGGTGGATCGAGGACGAGAAGCGCTGGCACACGAGCGAGATCGACTGGACCGAGTTCCACGAGGTGCTGCGCGGACGCGGTCCGATGAACGGCGAGCGACTGCGCAACCGGCGCACCGCGCACGAGGACGGCGCGTGGGTGCGGGAGGCCGCAGCCGAGTACGCGCGCAAGCAGGCCGCGCGTGCGGAAGGACAGGTGGCATGATGACGACCCCCGGAGCCTCGGCCCGCGAGACGTGGCCGCTGTGGGAGGTGTTCGTGCGCGCGAGCCGCGGTCTCAGTCACGTGCACGCCGGCTCGCTCCACGCGCCCGACGCCGAGTTCGCCCTGCGCAACGCGCGAGACCTCTACACGCGCCGCGGCGAGGGGACGAGCGTGTGGGTGGTGCCCGCCGACGCCATCACCACGAGCGATCCCGATTCGAAGGGTGCCTTCTTCGAGAGCCCCGCGGGCAAGAACTACCGCCACGCCGTGTACTACACGGCCTCCGAGGGAGTGCCGCACCTGTGAGTACGACCGACCTGTCACGTTCGGGGCGCGATTCGTCCGTTGGGGCGGACATCGCGCGCCCCGACGGCCCGGATGCGCCCCAAACCCCGCACGGGAACGTCACCGTCGCCGAGACCGAGCTCTCGGCCGAACTCGCCGGCGTGGGCGGGACGGCTGCCTCCGCCGACGTCGCCGAATACGCGCTCTGGCTCGGCGACGACGCCCTGATCCTGTCGCAGCAGCTCGGCGCCTGGATCGCCCGCGCGCCCGAGCTCGAGGAGGACGTCGCCCTCGGAAACATCGCCCTCGACCTCCTCGGCCACGCCCGTTCGCTCCTGCACTACGCGGGCACGGCGGACGGCCGGACCGAGGACGACCTGGCGTACTGGCGCGACGAGCCCGAGTTCCGCAGCGCATGGCTGTTCGAGCAGCCCAACGGCGACTTCGCCCAGACCATCGCCCGCCAGCTGGCGGCATCCGTCTACCAGTTCGAGCTGTACACCTCGCTGCAGCACTCGTCCGACGAGACGCTGGCCGCGATCGCCGCGAAGTCCGTGAAAGAGGTCGAGTATCACCGCGATCACGCCGTGCAGTGGACGCTGCGGCTCGCGGGCGGCACGGCGGAGTCGCGTGGGCGGATGCTGCGCGCCGTCGCCGACGTGTGGCCCTACGTCGACGAGCTCTTCCGCGACGAGCCGTTGATCGACCGGCTCGACGGCGTCGCCGTGCGCCCGTCGACGCTGCGCGACCCGTTCGACGCGGTCATCGACGTGGTCTTCGCCGAGGCCGGCATCGAGAGGCCCGCCGGCTTCACCTCGTCCGGTGGCGGGCGTCGCGGATCGCACTTCTCGACGCTCGGCTACCTGCTCGCCGAGATGCAGGTGCTGGCGCGACAGCATCCGGGGGCGACGTGGTGACCGCGGTGACCGAGCGCACGACCTCCGCGACCGAGCGCGCGCGCCGCGTGGCCGCGGCAGTGGTCGATCCCGAAGTGCCGGTCCTCACGATCGAGGACCTCGGGGTGCTGCGGGACGTGTCCGTCGAGGCGGGACGGGTGACCGTGACCATCACGCCCACCTACTCCGGCTGCCCGGCCGTCGACGCCATCCGCGACGACCTCCTGCTCGCGCTCACCGAGGCGGGGTTCGCCGAGGTCGCGGTGCGCGTCACGCTCGCGCCCGCGTGGACGACCGACTGGATGAGCGAGGCGGGCAAGGAGAAGCTGCGCGCGTACGGCATCGCTCCGCCGACCGGACGCGCGGCGGTCGGCCCGATCCGCGTCGCGCTCGCCGTCAAGTGCCCGCGGTGCGGGTCGCTCGACACGAAGGAGCTGGCCAGGTTCGGCTCGACGTCGTGCAAGGCGCTCTACGAGTGCCGCGCGTGCCTCGAGCCCTTCGACCACTTCAAGGTGCACTGATGACGGCCGAGCACGACCTCGCCGAGGCCGCGCGCGTCGCCGACGCCCTCCTGGCCAGCGCCGTCGGTGGTCCCTCCGCCGCGGGCCGTCGGCGCACCCGGTTCCACACCCTGCGGGTGGCCGAGGTCAGGCCGCTCACGGATGCCGCGATCGAGGTGACCTTCGAGATCCCGGCGGATCTCCACGACGATTTCGGCTACCTCGCCGGCCAGCACGTCGCGCTGCGCACCCACCTCGACGGCCACGAGGTGCGCCGCTCGTACTCGCTGTGCCGTCCTCCCGGCGCCGACCCCGCGACGGGGACGGGGACGATCAGCGTCGCCATCAAGCGCGATCAGGGGGGCCGCTTCTCGACGTGGGCGCAGACCGAGCTGCGACCCGGCGACGAACTCGACGTCATGAGCCCGCAGGGCACCTTCACGTCCTCGCTCGCGGAACTCGACGGCATGCACGTCGCCGGCATCGCCGCCGGGTCGGGCATCACCCCGCTGATGGCGCTCGCGGCCACCGTGCTCGCGCGGTCGGAGACCTCCCGCTTCACCCTCGTCTACACGAATCGCTCCACGACGGACGTGATGTTCCTCGAGGAGCTCGCCGACCTCAAGGACCGCTACCCGTCGCGCCTGGCGCTGCACCACGTGCTCTCGCGCGAGCAGCGCGCCGCTCCGCTGCTGTCGGGGCGCATCGACGAGGAGCGCCTGCGACGCATCCTCGACGCTCTCGTGCTCCCCGACACGGTCGACGAGTGGTTCCTGTGCGGGCCGTTCGAGCTCGTGCAGCTGTGCCGCGACACCCTGGCCGACATCGGCGTCGATCCCGCGCACGTGCGCTACGAGCTGTTCACGACCGGTGAGGCCGGTCGTGTCGAAGCGCCGTCCGGCCGGGCGGTGCAGGTGAGGGCAGATGAGCCCGTGCACCGCATCGAGGTCACCCTCGACGGTCAGTCGGCGAGCGTGGAGAGCCCGGTCGCCGCGCACGAGTCGATTCTCAACGCGGCGCTGCGCGTGCGGCCGGACGCCCCGTTCGCGTGCGCCGGCGGCGTGTGCGGAACCTGCCGCGCCCGGCTCGTGGAGGGGTCGGTCACCATGACCGAGAACTACGCGCTCGAACCGGACGAGCTCGAGCGCGGCTACATCCTGACCTGCCAATCGCACCCCACGACCGACCGCGTCGTGGTCGACTACGACGTGTGAGGACCCGCTCATGATCCAGCTGCACATCGCTGACGGCGTCGCCGAGGTCGTGCTCGACGCCCCTGAGAAGCTCAACGCGCTGTCCCTGCGGGCGCTGGGGGAGATGGATGCCGCGTACCGCACCGCCGAGGACGCCGGCGTGCGGGCGCTCGTGCTCCGCGGCGAGGGTCGCGCGTTCTGTGCGGGCCGCGACATCGCCGGTGTGGATCCGCTGACCGACGACGTCCCGCAGTACCTCGCAGGCGTCGAGACTCTGATGCGGCGCATCGCCGAGTTCCCCGCTCCCACCTTCGCGGCCGTGCACGGCGCGTGCCTCGGCGTCGGCCTCGGTCTCGCGATCGCCACCGACGTCGTCTACGTCGCCGGCGACGCCAAGATCGGGTCGCCGTTCGCGAGTCTCGGAGCGATGCTCGACTCGGGTGGCCACGCGCTCCTCTACGAGCGGCTCGGCGCCCACCGCGCGCTCGACCTGATCTACACCGGCGAGCTGATGTCGGGTGCCGAGGCGGTGGCTGCGGGGCTGTTCAGCCGGGCGATGGCCGTCGAGGACCTCTTCGATTTCACCGACGAGCGCGCCGCGGTGGCGGCATCCGGTCCGACCGCTGCGTTCGTCGCGTCGAAGCGCCTCATCGCCCGCCTGCGGGGCGAGCGGCTGTGGGATGCTCTCGCCGAAGAGGCGCGGGGCCAGGAGTCGCTGCGCACCACCGCCGACTACCGCGAGGGTTTCCAGGCGTTCCAGCAGAAGCGAAAGCCCGACTTCACGGGCGAGTGACCCCGCCGCCCCACGCCCCCCGCACCGACTCGGCGGCTCCTCAGGAGTTCACGCGAATGATCTCCTCCTGGTACGGTGCCACGACGGCCCCCGAGATGCGGCAGTCGAGCAGCAGGAACGGGCGGGATGCCGCATCCTGCGCCGCCCACGCGGCCAAGCGATCGAGGTCGGCCATCGACCGGACGACGACGCCCTCGGCCCCGACGCCGGCGGCGAGCGCGGCGAAGTCGACCTCGGGGATGCGCATCGGATCCTCCGCGAGACCCTTGAGTCCGTACAGGTGCACTTCGGCGCCGTAGGCGGCGTCGTTCCAGACGACGGCGATCCCGCGGCCCCCGGCCACGCGCACGGCCGTCTCGAGATCGGCGAGCGCCATCAGGCCTCCGCCGTCGCCGGTCGTCAGCACGACGGTCGCGTCGGGCTGTGCGAGGGCGGCCCCCGCGACCGACGGGAATCCGAGCCCGATCGACTGGAAGGCGGTGCCGATCATCATCATCCGATCGGGGGAGGCGACGGGCCAGTACATGTTCGCCCAGCCGATGAAGTGCCCGCCGTCCGACACGACCACGCGATCGTCGGGGAGGAGTTCGCCGATGCGCGCGGCGACCGAGCGCGGGTCGAGGCGTCCGTCGGGCGCGAGCCCCTCGCCGGGGTCGTACGCGCGCGCCGCGGCGACGTCCGCGGTTTCGCGCCACCCACTGGGCGCAGCGCCCTGTGCCCGGACGGCGGCGAGCACCTCGCGAGCGACCACCGCGGCATCGCCGCGCACGTACCCTCCCACGTGCGGGTGGGTGGCTGCCGGCGCGACGTCCACCTGGAACACCTTCGTCCCCGGCGCGAAAAGGTCGCCGAAGCGCATCGTGAACTGGTTCAGCGATGCCCCGAACACGACGGCGACGTCGGCGGCGCGCACCAGTTCCATCGCGCCCTCCGCGCCGAAGCCGCCGGTGACGCCCAGGTCGTACTCGGCTCGCGGGAACACCCCCCGCCCGAGCGCCGTCGAGGCCGTCAGCGCGCCGACCGCGTCGGCGACCTGGCCGAGTGCTTCGCCCGCGCCCGAGATCCACGCACCGCGACCCGCGAGCAGGAACGGGCGCTGCGCCGCCGACAGTGCGGCGGCAAGGTCGTCGATCGCGCCGCGCGCGAAGGGGCCGGCGGGGGAGAGCGGCGCGGGGAGGCGGGGGGCGGGCGCCTCGGGCAGCGGCCCGGCGTCGCGTGATGCGACGTCGTAGGGGATCGCCAGCACCGTCGGCACCCGGTAGGTGAGGGCGTGCTCGATCGCGATGACCGTCGTGGCGGCGGCATCCGCTCGTCCGACCGTGTAGGTGCGCGCGCCGACCGCCGACGCGAGGGCGATCTGGTCGACATCCCACGGGCGCGGGCCCGAGGTGGGCTCGTCGCCGACGACGAGGACGAGCGGCACGTGCGCCTGCACCGCCTCGGCGAGCGCGGTCAGGGTGTTCGTGAAGCCGGCGCCGTAGGTCGCTGTGGCCGCCGCCAGGCGCCCCGAGGCGCGGTGGTAGGCGTCGGCGGCGACGACGCCGCCCGCCTCGTGGCGCACCGCCGTGAAGGCGGCGCCGGTCGAGCGCTCGAGGGCGTCGAGGAAGTAGGCGTTGCCGTTGCCCATGACCCCGAACACGTGGTCGATGTGACGGGCGAGGGTGAGCGCGACGTGCGCGGAGACGGTCGGCATGAGGGGACTCCTGCGAGACGATGAACGGATCGGGGCCGTATGTGTCTCGCGCGTCTGCGCTGCGTGCCCATTTTTCGAGCACCGGCGGGCTCGTCCCCGCCGGACGACACGAGTATGCCATACCGCCCGGGAGGGCAGGATGGAGGCATGAGGACCATTCAGCTGCGCCGGTACACGCTCGTCGAGGGGGAGTACGAGGCCTTCGTCGACTGGTGGGAGGAGTGGATGCCGCACGTGCGTCCGGCCGCCGGGTTCGCGATCGAGTTCGCGTACGGGATCCCCGAGACGAACGAGTTCATCTGGGCGGTCAGCGCCGAGGGCGACGAGGCGGCGTTCCTCGCGCTCGAGGAGGAGTACATGGCCTCCGACGGGCGCGCCGCCGCGTTCGCTGGTGTGCCGCAGCGGGTTGCCGCGATGCTCATGACGTTCGCGACGTCGTACGCCTGACCCCGCCATCACGAGCTCCGTTTGTGCGGGCGAATGCACGCCTGAGCGGGCCGTCTTCCGTGCTATTGCCCGCACAAACGGAACCGGAGGGGCACCGGACGGCCGAGCTCAGTCGCCGAGCGCCGCGCGGATGACCGCTGCCGAGCGCGCCAGTCGTGCCGCGATCTCGGCCGGCTCGTGGCGACTCGCGAGATAGACCACCGCGATCGCGGCGGGTCCGCGGCCGCGCAGCTCGAGCGGCACCGCGATCGCCCGCAGGCTGGGGATGACCTCGTCGTGGCTCTCGAACCAGCCGCGGGAGGAGGCATCCGACACCTCTTCGCGCAGGCCCGCATCGGCGTCCGCCGGCCAGGACGCGCCGGGAACGAGCGAGAGGATCGCCTTGCCGGGCGCTCCGCGGGTGACCGGATGCCGCGTTCCCGGCCGCTGTGCGACCGAGGCGACGGCGTGCCGGGGCTCGACGCTCGCGAGGGTCACGCACTCGTCATGGTCGAGCACGCTGAGGAAGCAGGTCATTCCGAACTCGTTCGCGACATCGGTGAGCTCGGGCAGGGCCTCGGCCTGGAGGTCGTGAGCGACGCCCGCCGCGAGGGCGGCCATCCGCGGGCCGAGGGCGACGCGTCCGGTGCCGTCGCGCGCGACGAGCCCGTGATCCTCGAGGGTGCGCAGCAGTCGGTAGGCGACGGAGCGGTGCACGTCGAGGCGCCGCGCGAGGTCGTCGATCGAGAGGGGCTCGCGCGCGTCGGCGAGGACTTCGAGGATCCGGATGCCGCGGCTCAGCGTCTGCGACGCCGGCTGCTCTTGCCGAGAACGCACCTGTGTCATGAAATCGGACCCTTTCGGGGACAGAAGCGCGTTCTCGGCAAGGGGAGGCCTGGCGGAGGGAGGGCGCTTCGTATACGATCTGTTCAATAGTAGAACATCGCGTTCGAATATAGAACACGATGGAATCTACCGCAACGATGACGTCGCACGAGGAGTCGCATGCAGTTCCACCACTACGGCTATGTCTCGGGCGAGCCGCGCATCCAAGACGCCGCCGGCACCGGCATCGACCGCCCGACCGAGCTTCCCGACGAGATGGACGTGCTCATCGTCGGCTCGGGTCCCGCCGGCATGCTCCTGGCCGCTCAGCTCGCGCAGTTCCCCGACGTCACCACGCGCATCGTCGAGCGCCGCGACGGCCGGCTCGTGCTCGGGCAGGCGGACGGCATCCAGCCCCGCAGTGTCGAGACCTTCCAGGCCTTCGGCTTCGCCGAGCGCATCGTCGCCGAGGCCTACAACATCGCCTACATGAACTTCTGGGGCCCCGATCCCGAGAATCCGCGCGACATCGTGCGCACCGCCCGCACCGAGGACTACGCGTTCAAGATCAGCGAGTTCCCCCATCTCATCGTCAACCAGGCGCGCGTGCTCGACTACTTCGCCGAGGCGGCCGCGCACGGTCCCGGGCGCATCGTGCCCGATTACGGCATCGAGTTCGTCGGTCTCACCGTGCACGACGCGGGGGAGTATCCGGTCGAGGTCCGGCTGCGGCACACCGCGGGCGAGCGCGCCGGCGAGGAGCGGACGGTGCGCGCGAAGTACGTCGCCGGATGCGACGGTGCGCGCAGCGGCGTGCGCGAGGCGATCGGGCGCACGCACGTCGGCGATTTCGCTGCGCACGCGTGGGGCGTCATGGACGTGCTCGTGAACACCGACTTCCCCGACTGGCGCACCAAGTGCGCGATCAACTCGACGGCGGGCAACATCCTCCACATCCCCCGCGAGGGCGGCTACCTCAGCCGCATGTACATCGACCTCGGAGAGGTCGCGGAGGACGACGACCACCGGGTGCGTCAGACGCCGATCGAGGAGATCATCCGCCGCGCCAACGAGATCCTGCATCCCTACACGATCGACGTGAAGCAGGTCGCGTGGCACAGCGTGTACGAGGTCGGCCACCGCGTGACCGACCGCTTCGACGACGGCGACGACGGCCGGCCGCCGCACGTCTTCCTCACCGGCGACGCGTGTCACACGCACAGCGCCAAGGCCGGGCAGGGCATGAACGTCTCCATGCAGGACGGCTTCAACCTCGGCTGGAAGCTCGGCCACGTGCTCACCGGCCTCGCGCCCGCGTCGCTGCTCGAGACCTACTCGGCGGAGCGCCAGCCGGTCGCGCAGCAGCTCATCGACTTCGACCGCGAGTGGTCGTCCCTCATGGCGCGCAAGCCCGAGGAGATCTCCGACCCGCAGGAGCTCGCGACCTTCTACCTCGGCACCGCCGAGTTCCCCTCCGGGTTCATGACGCAGTACGGCCCGTCGATGGTCGTGACGGATGCTGCGCACCAGGCCCTCGCGGCGGGCTTCCCCCTCGGCAAGCGCTTCAAGTCCGTCGAGGTCGTGCGGGTGTGCGACGGCAATGTCGTGCACCTCGGACACCATGCGAAGGCCGATGGGCGCTGGCGTGTGTACGCCTTCGCCGACGCTGCACCTGCGGGGGAGGACTCCGCGCTCGCGGCCTGGGCGGACTGGGCGTCCTCGCAGGCTTCGCCGTTCGCGCGCCACACGCCCCCGGGTGCCGACGTCGACGCCGTGTTCGACGTCAAGGCGATCTACCAGCAGCGGTTCGAGGACGTCGACCTCACGGCCGTGCCCGACGCCTTCCTCCCGCGCACCGGCCCGCTCGGGCTCATCGACTGGGAGAAGGTCTACGCCGCCGCGCCGAGCGCGTGGAGCACCGACGACATCTTCCGCGAGCGCGAGCTGTCCCGCGACGGCGTCGTGGTCGTGGTGCGTCCCGACCAGTACGTCGCGGCCGTCCTGCCGCTGACCGCGACCGACGAGCTGAGCGCCTTCTTCGCGGGGGCGCTGACCGACCGGAGCGCCGCGGGCTGAACCTGTCCAGCGGGGTGAACCGAGCCCTGTACGTGTACGTCGTGTATATCGGCCGACCGGCCGGCACGGGGCAGAATTGCCCCGGAAGTCATCGAACTGGGATGCCGCAGCATCCGGAACCGACGAGGGAGTCCCCGTGACCGAGAACCGTGAGACCGAGCTCCTGGCGTCTGTGCCCGACGGGCTGTTCATCGGCGGCCAGTGGCGCGCGGCCGCGGAGGGGCGGACGCTGAAGGTCTACGACCCGGCGACGGGTGCCGTGGTGAAGGAGATCGCGGACGCGTCGCCCGAGGACGGCAAGGCCGCCCTCGATGCGGCCGTCGACGCGTTCCCGGCGTGGGCGGCGACCCCGGCACGGGAGCGGGCGGAGATCCTGCGCCGTGCCTTCGACCTGCTGCAGGAGCGCAAGGAGGACTTCGCGCTCCTCATGACGATCGAGATGGGCAAGCCGCTGGCCGAGGCGCGCGGCGAGGTCGGCTACGGCGGTGAGTTCCTGCGCTGGTTCAGCGAGGAGACCGCCCGCGTGCAGGGCCGCTACGGCGCGAACCCCGAGGGCACCGGTCGCATGATCGTGTCGCAGCATCCGGTGGGCCCGTGCTTCCTCATCACGCCGTGGAACTTCCCGCTGGCGATGGCGACCCGCAAGATCGCGCCGGCGCTCGCCGCGGGCTGCACGGTCGTGATCAAGCCGGCAGAGCTGACCCCTCTGACCACGCTCGCCTTCGCGAAGCTGCTCGAGGACGCCGGACTCCCGAAGGGTGTCGTCAACGTCTTCACGACGTCCACGTCGGGCAAGGTGTCCGAGCCGATCATCCGCGACCCGCGGCTGCGGAAGCTGTCGTTCACGGGCTCGACCGGCGTCGGCCAGCGGCTGCTCGAGCAGTCCGCGCAGGGGGTGCTGCGCACGTCGATGGAGCTCGGCGGCAACGCCCCGTTCGTGGTGTTCGAGGACGCCGACCTCGACAAGGCCGTCGACGGCGCGATGCTCGCGAAGTTCCGCAACATCGGCCAGGCCTGCACGGCGGCGAACCGCTTCATCGTGCAGCGGTCGGTGGCGGACGAGTTCGCGCGCCGGGTGACCGAGCGGGTGCAGGGCATGAAGATCGGCCGCGGCACCGAGGACGGCGTCGCCATCGGCCCCCTCATCAACCAGGACGCCGTCGACAAGGCCGCCTCGCTCGTGGCCGACGCCGTCTCACGCGGCGCGCAGGTGCGCACCGGCGGCAACGAGATCGACGGGGCGGGCACGTTCTACGAGCCGACCGTCGTCACCGACGTGCAGCCGGGGAGCGACATCCTCCGCGAGGAGATCTTCGGACCGGTGCTCGCGATCGTGCCGTTCGACACCGAGGACGAGGCGGTGGCGATCGCCAACGACACCGAGTACGGCCTGGTCTCGTACGTCTTCACCGAGTCCCTCACCCGCGGCCAGCGCATGATCGAGCGCCTCGAGACGGGGATGATGGGCCTCAACGTCGGCGTGGTCTCCAATGCCGCCGCCCCGTTCGGCGGCTGGAAGATGTCGGGCCTCGGCCGCGAGGGCGGCGCCGAGGGCATCCACGAGTACCTCCAGACCAAGTACACCCTCACGGCCAACCCGTTCGCTTGACCCGCTCCGTCCGGTTCCTCAGCCGACGAGTCGCCAAGACACGCCGCTTCGCGCGCCGCGTGCCGGCGTGTCTTGGCGAGTGACCGAGGTCGGAGCCCCCGGGCATGATGGGGGCATGGATGCTGCGACGGTGCGCCGCGAGCGGCTCAGGTCGCATCGGCTGAGCGCGCCGGCTGCGACCGTCGCGCAGGCGGCGTCGCACATGCTGGCGACGCAGGGCCAGGAGTTCTGGGGCGGCCGATGGGCGATCGCCGCACGCACGCGCGGGCGCACCACCGTGCGCGACGTGGACGCCTCGTTCGATCGCGGCGAGATCGTGCGGTCGTGGACGATGCGCGGCACGATCCACGTCATCCCGGCGCGCGACCTCGCCTGGGTCCTCTCGATCACGGGGGAGCGGCAGGCGCGTCAGGCGGCGGCGGTGCGGAGGGCCGAGGCGATCGACGAGGCCGAGCTCTCCCGCGCCGAGGCCCTCACCCGCGCGGCCCTCGCGGGAGGCAACCGCCTCACCCGCAAAGAGCTGTTCGCCGTGCTCGAGGCCGGCGGCGTCAGCACGGCGCATCAGCGCGGCTACCACCTGCTCGTCGCGCTCTCGCTGCGTGTCGTGGTGTGCCAGGGACCGGTGGTGCCTCGCGATGCCGGCCCCACGCGCGAGCAGTACATCGTCCTCGCCGACGAATGGGTGACGGATGCCGCGTCCCCCGCCGATCCGCTCGCCGAGTTCTTCGTCCGGTACGTCGCCTCCCACGGCCCGGCCGGGGCCCGCGACTTCGCGTGGTGGTCCGGGCTCCCGCTGGGGGTGTCGCGCGCGGCCGCGGAGCAGGCATCCGAGCGCCTCACCATCGTGGGCGACGAGCCCGAGCCGCAGTACGTCGTCGCCCCGGCGCCGCGCCGGTCGCCGGCGGCCCCCGACGTCGTCGCCCTCCCGCCGTTCGAGGAGTACTACCTGTCGTACGTCGACCGGACGGTCCCGTGCGCCCCTGAGTTCCTGCGGGCGATCGGCCCGAGCATGAACGGGATCGTGCGACCGATCATCGTCGCCCGCGGAGAGGCCATCGGCGTCTGGACCCACTCGCTCGCCGTGGGGCGCCACGCGGACGACCCGATCCCCGAGCTCTTCACCGAGGGCGCCGCGTCCGCGGAAGAGGTCGCCGCCGCGCTCGACCGGTATCGCGACTTCATCACGGCGTAGGCCGGCGTCGATTTGGCCGGGGTCGGGGCATCACGTAGACTCGTGGCAACCGAAGACCGCCGGTCATCGCCATGCGCGCAAGCGCAGGGGATCGAAGCACTGCATTTGCAGAGGCCCGCGCAGGTGTCACGAAAGATTCTCCCGAATCCCGCTCCGTGCGCTTGCGCCGGAGCTTTTTTCTTTGCCGTGACGAGAGCAGATGAGCGGATGTCGAGGTCGACGCCCCGCCACCGTGGAGCGTCTCACACACACAAGGAGTGACCATGGCGCAGAAGGACGCATCGGTTGCCGAGCTCACGAAGAACTTCGAGGACTCGAACGCCGTTCTGCTGACCGAGTACCGCGGTCTGACGGTTGCCCAGCTCAAGCAGCTGCGCAACAGCATCCGTCAGGACGCGGAATACGCCGTGGTGAAGAACACGCTGACCAAGATCGCCGCGAACAACGCGGGGATCTCGTCGCTGGACGACGACCTCAAGGGTCCGTCGGCCATCGCATTCGTGCACGGCGACTTCGTCGCCACCGCGAAGGCTCTGCGTGACTTCGCCAAGGCCAACCCGCTTCTCGTGATCAAGGGCGGCGTTTTCGAGGGCAACTCCCTCACCGCCGACGAGGTCAACAAGTACGCCTCGCTCGAGAGCCGCGAGGTTCTGCTGGCGAAGGCTGCGGGCATGATGAAGGCGACGATGGGCAAGGCTGCCGCGACCATCGACGCGCTTCGCGAAAAGCTCGAGACCGCCGAGGCCGCGTAAGCGTCCGGCGATCTCTTCTCACAACCCCATCTATCTAGGAGATACATCATGGCGAAGCTCACCACTGAGGAACTGCTTCAGCAGTTCGCCGACCTGACCCTTGTCGAGCTCAGCGAGTTCGTGAAGGCGTTCGAGGAGAAGTTCGACGTCACCGCTGCTGCTCCCGTCGCCGTTGCCGGCGCCGGTGGCGCGGGTGCCGAGGCCGCTGCCGAGGAGGAGAAGGACTCGTTCGACGTCATCCTCGAGGCTGCCGGCGACAAGAAGATCCAGGTCATCAAGACCGTCCGCGAGCTCACCTCGCTGGGTCTCGGCGAGGCCAAGGCCGTCGTCGACGGTGCCCCCAAGGCCGTCCTCGAGGGCGCCAACAAGGAGGCCGCCGAGAAGGCCAAGGCCGCTCTCGAAGAGGCCGGCGCGACCGTCACCCTCAAGTAATTCCCGCCAGCTCTGCTGGTGCACGCGGGCCTCGGATGCTTCGGCATCCGGGGCCTTCGTCGTTCCGTGGTGCGGATCAGCGCCCGACGCCCACGATCGCCGAGGCCGCATCGTCGATCGCCGCGGTCGAACTGCGCACGAGGAGGGGCGAGGCCTCATAGATGCGGTGGGTCGGGGCATCCGGATCGTCCAGCTGCCACAGCAGCAGCTGCACGGCCGCGCGGCCCTGCTGATGCGGCTTCTGCTGCAGCGTCGTGAGGGAGAACATCTCGGCGTACGCGTGATCGTCGATGCCGACGACGCTCAGCTGATCGGGGACTCGGATGCCGAGCCGCCGGGCTGCGATGATCGCCCCGACGGCGACTTCGTCGCACACGCCCACGATGGCGGTCGGCCGCGTGCGCCGATCGCCGAGCAGCTCGACGGCCGCTCCGTACCCTCCGGGCATCGACACCTCCGATGAGACGTGGACCGCGGATGCCTCGAGCCCGGCGTCGCGCATGGCGGTGAGGTAGCCGTCCAGGCGCTGCTGATCCCCGTAGCTGGTGCGCCGACCGTCGGGGTCGCCGCCGACGAAGGTGATCGACCGGTGCCCCAGTCCCAGGAGGTGGTCGGTGGCTATGCGGCCGGCTGCGCGGTCGTCGATCGAGACGGCGTTGGTGCCGACGTCGTACCCGCCGACGCTCACGACCGGCTTGCCGAACTCGACGAGACGCTCGAGCTCGTGCGCGCTCGGCTCGATGCCCACCGCGATCAGTCCGTCGAACCGCTTGCGGGCGAGGAAGTGCTCGAACATCTCTCGCCGGGCGTCGGACTCGGGGGGAGCGCTGTAGAGCGCGAGGTCGTAGCGACGCTCGAGCAGCGCGTCCTGGATGCCCTCGAGGACGTGCGCGAAGAACCAGCGGTCGAAGGTGGGCATGACGACCCCGATGGTCTGGGTGCGGCCGGTGACGAGGCTGACCGCACTCGTGGTGGGGACGTAGCCCAGGGCAGCTGCGGCATCCTGCACCCGCGCCCGCGTCGCGTCGGAGACGTAGCCGGCGCCGGTGAGCGCGCGGCTCGCCGTCGACTTGGACACGCCGGCGGAGCGAGCGACGTCGGCGATGCCCGCCATGCAGCCCTCCTCGGCAGTCCGGCGCATCCCTCGCATCGGTGCGATATGTGGAACCGGTTCCGGGCTCATTGTGCCGTTCTATCCCGCGGATTTCCACCTCCGCTCGCGTATTTATCGAGTTGTGATCAACCGTGATTGTGTCGAAACCGTCCATCCCCTAGCGTGAGCATGGAATCGGTTCCCTATGTTCCTGCAGCGGAGCCCAGGTTTTCGACCCGCTCTGCGGAACTCAATGAGGAGGCACTAATGACTGCAATGCGATCCCGCCGGCGCATGCTGGCCGCGGTCGGAGCGACCGCCATCGCGGCACTCGCTCTCGCGGGCTGCGCCGAAGGCGGCGGCGACGAAGGCGACGACGGCAACATCGAAGGTGAGACCGTCAGCATCTCGGGCGGCATCACCGGCATCGAAGCCGAGAACATGCAGAAGTCGTTCGACGCGTTCACCGAGGAGACCGGCGTCATCGTCGAGTACACCGGTGACAAGGCGTTCGAGGGCAACATCGTCACCAAGGTCCAGGGCGGCGACGCCCCCGACATCGCGATCGTCCCCCAGCCCGGCCTGCTCAAGACGCTCGTCGGAACCGGCGAGGTGAAAGAGGCCCCGGCCGAGGTCGAGTCCAACGTCGATGCGAACTGGTCGCCCGACTGGAAGGCCTACGGCACCGTCGACGACGTGTTCTACGCCGCACCCATGCTCGCGAACATCAAGGGCTACGTCTGGTACTCGCCGGCGAGCTTCGAGGAATGGGGCGTCGAGGTCCCGACGACCTGGGACGAACTGCTCGAGGTTTCGGCGACGATCGCCGACGCCACCGGTGGCCCGTCGTGGTGCGCCGGCTTCGAGTCCGAGGCGGCGTCCGGCTGGCCGGGTACCGACTGGATCGAGGACCTCGTCCTGCGTCAGTCCGGCCCCGAGGTCTACGACCAGTGGGTGGCCAACGAGGTCAAGTTCACCGACCCCGAGATCGCGGACGCATTCGACGCGGTCGGCGAGATCCTGCTGAACACCGAGTGGGTCAACGCCGGCTACGGCGACGTCGCGAGCATCAACTCGACGGCGTTCGCGGATGTCGCGGCCAAGGTCGCCGACGGCAGCTGCCCGATGACGCACCAGGCCTCGTTCCTGTCGGCGAACTTCCTCGACGTGCAGACGGCGGACGGCGCGACGCCGGACGTCGCACCTGACGGCGACGTGTACGCCTTCGTCCTCCCCGGCTACGAGGCGGGCGCGGCGACCATCGAGGTCGGTGGCGAGTTCGTCACGGCGTTCTCGGACGACGCGGCCACGCAGGCTGTTCTCGAGTACATGTCGACTCCCGAGTGGGCCGACTTCCGTGTCGGTCTCGGCGGCAACATCTCCGCCAACCTGAACGCCGACCCGAGCCTCGCCTCGAGCGAGTTCCTCACCGAGGCCATGACGCTGCTGCAGGACCCGAACACCACGGTCCGCTTCGACGCGTCCGACCTCATGCCGTCCACCGTCGGCGCCGGTTCGTTCTGGCGCGGCATGGTCGACTGGATCGACGGCAAGGACACCGCGACCGTGCTGAGTGACATCCAGGCCGGATACGACGACTGAGTTCAGGCTCAGAGGGAGGCGGGCCGCTCGCCGACGCGAGCGGCCCGTCGGCACTCACGCGTGCCCGACCCTGATTCCATCCCAGTCCGAAGAAGCACTCGGAAGGCATCCATGACCGACACGACGAAAGTGTCAGAAGCGACGGACTCCGCTCGCACCGGCACCGACTATTCAGATGAGAAGGAGGCAGGCCTCTCCAAGAGGCGCCGCCTCACGATCATCGTCGCCACGATCGGCTTCATCCTCGTGGCGGCGCTGTTCCTCTTCATGGTGACGCGGCCTCCCACAGAGACGCGGCCCACCACGATCGGCTTCTCGTTCAACAGCTTCTTCCGCTGGCTGGGCGACCTCAACCCGATCCTGCAGATCCCCGTCGTCCTCCTCGTGTTCTTCGCGGTGGTCGGGCTGGTCCTCCTCCTGATCGAGTACGCGCCGCGCAAGGGGACCTTCTACTTCTGGCTGCGTCTGGCGACCTGCTTCCTGCTCCCGGTGATCGCCTTCATGCTGCTGCGCCCCTATCAGAACGCGGTGATCTACGTCCTGGCCATCGCCGTGGTCCTCGGGGCGCTGCTGTTCTGGGTCGATTACCGCGCACGCGAGGGCGCGGGATTCCTCTACCAGCTGATCCTGTTCACGGCACCCGCGGCGATCCTGCTCCTGATCGGCCTGGTCTACCCGGCGATCTCGACCTTCATCCAGTCGTTCTTCGACAAGTCCGGCAAGGACTTCGTCGGCATGGAGAACTACGTGTGGGTCTTCACCAACCCGCAGGGGTTCTGGTCGGTGATCAACTCGATCATCTGGGTGCTCGTGGCCCCGACCTTCGCGACGGTCATCGGTCTCGCGTACGCGGTCTTCATCGACCGGGCCCGGGGTGAGAAGGCGCTGAAGATCCTGATCTTCATGCCGTTCGCGATCTCGTTCGTCGGCGCCGGCATCATCTGGGGCTTCATGTACGACTACCGGCAGGGCGACCAGATCGGCCTGCTCAACGCGATCGTCACTGCCGTCGGCCTACCGCCGGTCCCGTGGCTCACGATCACGCCGCTGATCAACACGCTGCTGCTGCTGGCGGTGTTCATCTGGAGCCAGACCGGCCTCGCGATGGTCATCCTCTCGGCGGCGGTCAAGGCGGTGCCGACGGAGCAGATCGAAGCGGCCGCACTGGATGGCGCGAGCGCCTGGCAGCGGTTCCGCAACGTGACGGTTCCCGGCATCCGCTCGTCGATCGTCGTGGTCTTCACGACCATCGCCATCGGCGCACTGAAGATCTACGACATCGTCGCGGTGATGACCGGTGGCCGCAACGACACGAGCGTGCTCGCGTTCGAGATGGTGAATCAGCAGCAGCGGTTCCAGAGCTATGGGCACTCCGCGGCGCTGGCCGTGGTGCTGTTCCTCTTCGTCGTCCCGTTGATCGTGTTCAACGTCGTGCAGATCAGGAAGCAGAGGGAGATCCGATGACTGTCGGAGTGGAGGTCATCGAGCCGAATCCGGATGCACCCACGGCTCGCCAGGTCGCTCGCGAGACGGCCAAGCACGAGAAGCTCGCCCAGAAGCGGCTGTCGTCCAAGGGGGCGACGATCGCGGCGATCGTGATCGCGTTCTTCTGGACGATTCCGACGCTCGGTCTGCTGATCACGTCGTTCCGTCCGCCCGCCGACGTGCAGTCGACTGGCTGGTGGACGGTCTTCACCGATCCGGAGTTCACCCTCGACAACTACGAGGCGGCTCTCACGGCCGGTGGCACGACGCTCACCCTGGCGGAGTCGTTCGTCAACTCGCTCGCGATCACGATCCCCGTCGCGTTCTTCGCGATGGCGGTCGCCTCGATGCTCGCCTACGCGTTCGCGTGGATCGACTTCAAGGGCAAGAGCATCCTGTTCGTCGCGGTCTTCGCTCTGCAGATCGTGCCGCTCCAGATGGCGCTGGTGCCCTTGCTCAGCCTGTTCTCGCGCGGACTCACGATCAACGGGGTGACGATCTTCCCGGGGCTCGACATGAGTGATGTCGATCGCAGCTTCGCCACGATCTGGATCGCCCACACGATCTTCGCGATCCCGCTCGCCGTCTTCCTGCTGCACAACTTCATCGCGGAGATCCCGCACGAGGTGATCGAGGCGGCACGGGTGGACGGGGCCGGACACGGGCAGATCTTCTTCCGGATCATCATCCCGCTGGCGGCTCCTGCGCTCGCGTCCTACGCAGTGCTCCAGTTCATCTGGGTGTGGAACGACCTGCTGGTGGCGACGATCTTCGCGCCGTCGTCATCGTTGCCGATGACGCAGTCCCTGGCCTCGCTGTCCGGGACGTGGGGCAACCAGTGGTTCCTGCAGGCGGCGGGAACGTTCCTGACGATCCTGTTCCCGCTGATCGTCTTCTTCGCCCTGCAGCGGTTCTTCGTGCGAGGGCTCCTGGCCGGCGCGACGAAGGGCTGACAAGACGCGACACGGCGCGGCGCACGTCCGGGGGGCCCGGGCGCCGCGCCGTCGTCGTGTCCGCGCGAGGTTGCCCGCGGGCCGGTGTCGTGTCGGGGTCAGCCGCAGCTGAGGCGGGCCTGCATCGACTCCATGGCATCGATCTCGGCGGTCTGACCGTCCTTGATGGCCTGCGCGACCTGCAGCGCGCGCGGCTCGGAGCCCAGCTCGAGGAGCGCCTCCGCCATCGGGACCGCCCCCTCGTGGTGGCGGATCATGAGCTCGAGGAAGAGGCAGTCGGCCTCCTGGCCGGTCGCGGCCTCGAGCGCGGCGAGCTCCGCGTCGGTCGCCATGCCCATCGCCTCGTGCGCCTCCTCGGCGGTCATCGGCTCGTCGGCCGCGCCGCCGTGGGCATGGCCGGCGTCCGACCCGCTCATCCACGACATCATCGGCTCGCCGCTCTGCGAGAGGCCCCACTTCACGAGCCAGTCGTACATCTCACCGCGCTGGGCAGCCTGACCGGTCGCGATGTCGTAGGCGAGCACGCGCAGTTCGGGGTCGTCGGTCTTGCGGTAGATCTCCATCGCCATCTGGATGGCCTGCGCGTGGTGCACTTGCATGTCGCGGGAGAATCCGGCCTCGGGCGACGTCGTCGTAGGCGCGCTGCCCTGACTCTGGGCGCCGAAGGTCGAGAAGCGGCCGATCGCGAAAGCGAGTGCGGCGACCGCGAGCAGCACGAGCGCGACCACCCACCAGCGCCGGGCGGGCGACGGCGGGATCGGCTCGTCGGTCATGGCCTGCTCAGCGCTTGCCGGGTGCGTCCAGCGCGCCGGTGCACGCGGCGCCGGGCTCGGGCACGTCGGCGCTGCGCCAGTACTCCTCGAGGAACTGGGAGATGCGCTCGTCGTCGGCCGAGTCGACCTTGAGCTGGTGGTTCCAGTTCGTCACCGCGATGGGCGCGTCCAGGCCCTCGTAGGGGGAGAGGACCACATAGCTCGAGGGCAGCTGGCTCTCGAGTGTCGCGAGCTCGTCACCCGAGATGTCGTCGGGGTTGTAGGTGACCCACACGGCGCCGTGCTCCAGCGAGTGGACGGCGTTCTCGTTCGGCACCTGCTGGTCGTAGATGCCGCAGTTGAGCCAGACCGCGTTGTGCGGGCCGCCGGCAGGCGGCGACTGCTCGTACTCGACGGTGCCCTCGACATGCTGGGTCTCGTTCTCGTACGTCTGGACACCCTCGATGTCGGCGCCCTCGCCGCCGGGCGTGTACTCCTGCGGCGGCGCCGGTGCGAACACGACCGACGCGACGATGAGGCCGACGATGACGACGGCGGCGGTGATGCCGACCACCCACCACACGAGCTTGCTGCGGCGGCGCTTGGCCAGCTGCCTCTGGTACTCGGCCAGCTTCTCCTGGCGCTTCTGCTCGCGCTGCTGCTTGACGGTGAGGTTGATCTCGGCCTGCTTCGCGGGGTTTCCGCTCGCACGCTTGTCGGCGGGGCTCGGGGGTGTCGGGGTCATGTGCGTGATCTCGGCTCGGGCACCCGGCGTGGCGCGTCACGCGATCCGCGGGCAGGGGACAAGGACGCGACAATCCTATGCGAGCGCATGCGCAGGGGACTGAGAAGGCCCCGACAGCGGACTGCGACCCTCCTCGATGCCGAGTCGCACGCGCGCTTGCGGGCGGGGCGGGAGCATCCGATACAATGGACGTCGAATCGATTCGATCCTGTCGTCGATCCACCTTCCCCACCGTGCGCGCCTGAGCCGGATGACCGGCGTCGACGCCTCACCGCCTCGCCGCCGAACAGAGATCCCACGTGCTCGACACCGCCTCCATCCCCACCCAGCGTTCCGCCGCAGGCGAGCCCGCTGCGCACCCGACGTCCACCGGCGCGATCCGCGCGCTCGGCCCGGACCCGGCCACCGCGCCGATCGTCCTGCACCCGGGTGATGCGATCCCGCACCGGCGCCGCGTCCTGTACATCGTGCTGCTCGGCGCCCTCACCGCGCTCGGGCCGTTCACCATCGACCTGTATCTCCCGGCGTTCCCCGTTCTCGAGTCCGAGTTCCAGACGACGGCGGCCGCGATCCAGCTCACGCTCACCGGCACGATGGTCGGCTTCGCGCTCGGGCAGCTCATCGTCGGACCCCTGAGCGACAAGGTCGGGCGCCGCGTGCCGCTGCTCGCCGTCACCGCGCTGCACGTCGTGGCCAGCGTCGCTGCCGCACTCGCCCCCAGCCTCGAGCTGCTCTCGCTCGCCCGCGTGTTCATGGGTGCCGGTGCGGCTGCCGGCGGCGTGATAGCGGCCGCCGTCGTGCGCGACCTCTTCGGCGGGCGTCGCCTGGTCGTGATGCTGTCCCGCTTGGCGCTCGTGTCGGGGGTCGCGCCGGTGCTCGCGCCGCTCGTCGGGTCGGCGCTGCTGCTGGTCATGCCGTGGCGCGGGATCTTCGTCGTCCTCGGCGTGTACGGCAGCGTCATGCTCGTCGCCGCCGCCATCTTCATCCCCGAGACCCTCCCGCCCGCTCGCCGCAGCGAGAAGGGCACGACGACGGTGTGGCAGCGCTACCGCAGCGTGCTGACGGACCGCGTGTTCGTCGGAGTGCTCATCATCGGCGCCATGACCTTCAGCGGGCTGTTCTCCTATCTGTCGGCGTCGTCGTTCCTGTTCCAGCAGACCTACGGATTCGACCCGCAGCAGTACGGCCTGCTCTTCGCCGCCAATTCCCTCGGCGTCGTGCTCGGCGTGCAGGTCGCCGCGCGGCTGGCCGCACGGTACGGACCCCAGTGGGTGATGGCGTGGTCGACGGCGGTGCTCGTGGTCGCGGCATCCGCCATCATCATCACCGACCAGCTCGGGCTCGGCCTGTGGGGAACCGTGATCCCGCTCTTCGTCTTCATGACCGCCTGCGGGTTCACGTTCCCGTGCGTGCAGGTGCTCGCCCTCGACCGGCACGGCAAGGCCGCGGGAACCGCGCAGTCCATCATCGGGGCGTCGAACTTCGGCGTCGCCGGCATCATCACCCCGCTCGTCGGCTGGATCTCTGTCGGGTCGGGCATCACCGCGACGACGATGGCGGTCGTGATGGCCGGCTGCGCCGTGATCGGCGTGCTGTCGCTGTGGTTCGTCGTGCGCCCGCGCACGGTCGAGCGTCTCGCCCCTTAGTCGGTCTGCGGGCGTACCGGCTGGAGGATGAACAGCCGGGCGGTGCGTCCGGAGTCCCGTTCGTACTCCCGGTAGTCGGGCCACTGCGCTTCCATGATCGCCCACGCGGCGTCGCGCTCATCGTCGGGGACCGGGATCGCCCGCACGGGCATCCGGCGCCCGCGCACCGTGATCGCGGCGTCGGGATGCGCCAAGAGGTTCGTCGTCCACGCCGGATGCCGCGCCCCGGCCCAGTTCGTGCCCGCGACGAGGGCGCGTCCGCGGCCGTCGGCGGTGTACATCAGCGGGGCGTCGCGCGGCTCGCCGGACTTCGCGCCGACCGTGTGGAGCACGAGCGACGGGACCAGGAAGGCGGTCAGCTGAACCCGGCCGCGTGAGATCCGCGAGACGAACCGCTCGACCGGCGGGAGTCCGGTCCGCGCGAACCACCGGAACCAGGGCGTGCGGGTCATCGGCGCGAGGACGGCGCGCAACGCGTCGACGAGTCCGGTCATGCGAGCTCCTCCCGTCGGCCCGGCGACGGCCGCGAGCTCCTGCAGCTCGGGCGACTCCGGCATCGCCCCATGATTCCACGCAGTGCCGAGAACCGATCGCACGTCGGGTGAGTGGCGGTCTCTCGTGGGCGCGACCGGACTCGTCCGAGAACTTTCCGACCTCGCGTCATGAGTTGGTCGATTCGGCGTCTTGCCAGTTGGTACTCGATTTCGAAAGTGATCGAGAACGCACAGATGACTGCGAGAACCGACCCGAAACGGTTCTCACCGCTGGAGATGCACGCACCTGCGACTCCCGGCGGAGCACTCGTGTTTGAGGCTTTGGGGAGATGTGGTGAACGACAGCGTGGACTTTCGTGAGATGTCCGAGCGCACGGCGGCGATCGTCGTCGAGCTCGTGCATCGAACGACGTGGGGGAAGCCATGAGCGGCCGCACCGTCGTGACCGGTGAACGGCGCAGCCGTCGTATCGGCCGGGCTCTGGCCGCCGCCGCCGTCGTGGTGTCGGTCGTCGTCGCCGGGCTGACGGCCGGGACCTCCGATTCGGCGGACGCGTACTCGGTCGGCACCGCGGCGTGGAGCAACACCATCGGCTTCAACACCACCGCGACCCAGACGATGCCCAGCGGCCTGGTCGTCTCCTCCCAGGTCTCCGGAGCGGGTGTTCAGAACCGTGGTGCGGACGCAATCGGCAGCCGTGGCGGTACGGCAGCGATGTTCACGCCCGGGGTGGCGACCAGACCGGCCATCGCCGTTGCTCCGATGGGCGACGGCTGCACAGCATCCGCGGGCGGCACCGTCTGCGCGAACCGCGGCACGTGGACGGTCTCGTTCAGCCAGCCGGTCACCAACCCGGTCCTCCACTTCGAGGGGTTCGGCGCCAACGACACCAACAACTTCAGCACCATCCTCAACCTGACGTCGTCTGCGCCCGCGGGCGCGACGCTGACAGGTCCTGCCGCGGGCGCGACCAACCTCCAAGTCACCGGCGGCAATGCGATCCGGACGATCACGGCGGCGACCAACACCGGCTGCACCGACAGCCCTGCAGCAGGATGCGGTTCGGTCACGGTCAACGGCACGGTCACGACGCTGACGTTCCGCGTCGACATCAATGCGGTCGGCTCGGGCACCAACGGATCGGATTCCCGGGAGACCTGGAACTTCGCGGTCACGACGTCGGAGGACTTCTCCGATGCTCCCGCGACCTACAACGCGGCCCAGGCGCCGGTGCACATCGTCGGGGACCTGAAGCTCGGCTCGACGATCGACGCGGACAACCCCACCGTCGCGAACGCGACCGCGTCTCCGTTCGCGGTGGCGGCGGGTGCCGACAACAACGGGACCAACGGCGATGGCGCCGACGAGAATGCGTTCACGACGCTCCCCACCGTGCCGTCGACGGGCACGTATGCCCTGACGGTGCCGCTCTCGGGGGCGTCCAAGGCCGGCCAGGTCTGCGGATGGGTCGACTTCGACAAGGGTGGAACGTTCAACACGACGACGGAGCAGGCGTGCGCGACCTTCGCCGCAGGGGCGACCTCCGCCAATCTCTCGTGGACCGTTCCTGCCGGAACGACTCCCGGCAACACCTACGCGCGTTTCCGCGCCGCCTACGGCACGGTCGTCGGCCCCACCGGCCGCGAGGACTCCGGCGAGGTCGAGGACTACCGGGTCGCGATCGCACCGGCCGCCGACCTGGCCGTGACCAAGACCGATGGGCGCACGCTCTACGGCGCGGGAACCAGCACCGTCTACACGGTGACCGTCACGAACAACGGCCCCTCCGCAGTCACGGGCGCGACCGTCTCGGACCCGCTCCCCAGTGGCATCACCACGTCGTCGTGGACGTGCAGCACCACCGCGGGCGGCTCGTGCGGCGCCACCTCGGGAACCGGCGCGATCTCCTCGACCGTGAACCTGCCGGTGAGCGGCGTCGCCACCTACACGATCACCATGCCCATTCCGGCCGGCCGCACCGGCGACCTCACCAACACCTTCACGGCCACCACGCCCGTCGGCGTCGTGGATCCGACCCCCGCGAACAACTCGGCCACCGACATCGACCAGCCGCAGCCGCTGTTCGCGTGCGACGGGCGGATGTACCTGATGCAGTCGCCGAATGCGGTGACCAACAGCACGCTCTACGCGCTGAACACCACAGCGAACCCGTTCACGTATCCGGCTCTGGGCCAGGGATCGACCACCTACAACGGCATCGGATACAACCCGGCCGACAACTTCCTCTACGGCATCCTGAACGTCGCCGGGAGCGGTGACCGGCTCATCCGCGTCGGGTTGGACGGGTCGACCGTCGATCTCGGCGCTGTCACCGGGCTTCCCACCGGGTTCTTCGACGCCGGCGTGATCGGCACCGACGGATTCCTCTACGTCGCGCAGGACGCGGTCACCACTGCGATGTACCGCATCAACCTCACCACCCGGGTGGCGACCACCGTTGCACTGTCGGCCTCCACCGGCGACATCCGCGACCTCGCGTGGATCGGCGGAACGATCTACACGGTCACCTCCGCCGGCCAGCTCCTGTCGATCGATCCGACGACAGGTGCCGTGGCGACCATCGGTGCGCCGTCGGGCGCGGTGCTCGGCTACGGCGCGCTGTGGGGCGCCCCGAACGGCCTGTTCGCGACAGAGAACTCGGGTTCCGGGTTCTACCAGTTCGACCTGGTGACGGGAGCGCGCACCCTCATCTCGGGTTCGCCCCAGGCGACATTGAACGACGGCGCCAACTGCCCGACGGCGAACATCATCATCAACACCGACCTCTCGGTCACCAAGACCGACGGCAAGACCTTCTACGTGGCCGGTGGAACGAACGTGTACACCGTGACGGTCACCAACAACGGCCCGTTCGGAATCGTCAACGCCCCGGTCTCCGACCCGCTGCCGGCGGGCATCGCGACCGCGAGCTGGACCTGCTCGGCCACTGCCGGCGGCTCGTGTGGCGCGGCGAGCGGAACGGGGGCGATCAGCTCGACCGTGAGCCTGCCGGTGAACGGCGTCGCCACCTACACGATCACCATGCCGATCCCCGTCGGCCGCTCGGGCGAACTCACCAATACGTTCACCGCGAACCTCCCCACCGGGTACACCGATCCGACGCCGGCGAACAACACGGCGAGCGACACGGACACCCCGGCTGCTCCCATCGCCTGTGTGGCGGACACGGTCTACGGGCTGGACCAGACCGGCGAGCACACGCTCTACGCGGTCAACACGGTCACGGGTGCGACGGCGACGGCGGGCCGGTTCGATTCGCCGATCTCGCTGAACGCGCTGGCGATCACGGCGAACGGGACGTACGCGTACGCCACCCAGCAGAACGAGTCTCCTGCGAACAATCCGATACGGAACGTGCACCGGTATGACTCGGCGACGGGAACCAGCACGAACGTCGGCACGATCACGGTGGGCACCGACGACGACTTCATCGTCATGGGAGGGATCAACCCGGCGAACGGCCTGTACTACGTCGCGGCGTACAACACGGTTCTGGATCGGTTCGACTTCTACGCGTTCAACACGACGACGAACACGCAGGTCGGTGGATTGCAGTTCTTCATCCCCTACGCCCCGAGCGTGGACACCAGCTACAACGGTGACCTCGTGTTCGATCGTTCCGGGCGCCTGTTCGTCGTGATGAGCGCCGCGGGCGGCGTGCAGGCGGACAGCCAGCTCGCCGTGGTCGAGACGCTGCCGACGAACGGGACAGCCGCCCCGGCGACTCTGATCGCGAACCCGCAGCCCTCCTCGGCCGCGTTCGCCGGCATTGCGTTCGGCACGGACGGCATGCTGTACGTCGAGTACAACGCGAGCGGCCTTCTCGGCGGAGCCCGCACTCTCGCTCAGATCGACCCGAACTCGGGTGCGCAGCTGGCGACCGATCCGATCACGAACCCGAACGGCACCCCGAACGGCGACATCGGCGACCTCGCGTCGTGCACCTACAACAGCACGATCCGGCTGCAGAAGAACATCGTGGAGCGGGTCGCTCCCGCGGACCAGTTCGCGTTGGCGATCAGCGGCAACGGCGTGACACTCGGAAACACCGGGGTCACGAGCGGGACCACGACCGGACAGCAGACCGCTGACACGGCCACCGCCGGGCCCGTCGTCGGTGTCCCTGGCCGTACCTACACGATCGCGGAGACGGGCGCGTCGGGTACGGTCCTGGCCGGCTACGTGTCGAGTTGGCGGTGCGTCAACGAGACCACCGGGGCCGTGCTCAGCGCCGGGTCCGGTTCCTCCGGAACGGTCACCGTTCCCGACACGGGAGCGACCGGCGCGAACATCCTCTGCACGATCACGAACGAACCGCCTCCTCCCACCGAGATCACGCTCCAGATCGAGAAGATCGGTGAATCGGAGGCGGGCACCTGGGTCCGCATGGACGGCTCGTCGTTCGCCATTCTCACTGACGACAATGGCCAGCCCGGCACCGTCATCGCGCTCACGATCACCGATGTGTCGACCGGGCTCTTCCAGATCGACGACATGGTGGAGGGCACGTACTGGCTGTCCGAGCTGACCGCCCCTGATGGGTTCAGTCTGCTCGCCGAGCCGGTGCAGTTCGTGATCAGTTCGGCCGGGGTCGTGTCGATCACGGCGAACGGCGGCGGCCTCGTCACCGCGACGGGCACCCTCATCACCGTCCGCGATGTGCCGGCGATGGAACTCCCGGCCACCGGAGGCTCCGGCAGCGCCCCGTTCGTCGTCGGCGGCGTGCTCCTCGTCCTGTTCGCCGGAGTTCTGGCGCTCATGGTGTGGCGCCGAAATCGCCGACCCTCCGAGAGCCCGCATGACATCGATACCTGACCCATCCGCAGCAGTCCCATCCACCAGTCCAGACATCACCGACGCCGGGGCAACTCGGCACACCCGAAAAGGAAGAACAGTGAACACACACAGCAAGTGGCGCGGTACCCGCGCGGCGGCGGCCATCCTGGCAGCCGGGCTCGCCGTACTGACCATGGCGGCACCCGCACACGCAGACAACCTCGTCGACCCGAACGAGGTGGGCTCGCTCACCATCCACAAGTACGAGGCGCCCGAGACCCCGACCGGGCTCCCCAACGACGGCACCGAGCAGACCGTTGCGCTGCCGCCGCTGGCGGGCGTCGGGTTCACGGTCTATAAGGTCGACCCGATCGACCTGACCACCAACGCCGGATGGCAGGACGCGGCCGATCTGGCCGACGTCTTCGACGGCACCACGGGATCGATCACCGGCGCGGGCTTCACCGCCACGGCAGTCGGCGCGGAGCAGCTCACCGACGCCGCTGGTGAGATCACGCTGACCGGGCTCGACCTCGGGCTGTACTACGTGGTGGAGACCTCCCCGCTCGCCGGCTCGACGGCCGTTGCCCCGTTCCTCGTGACGGTGCCGCTCACGGACCCGAACAACCTCGACGCGTGGCTGTACGACGTGCACGTCTACCCGAAGAACGCGCTGACCGAGGCGACCAAGACGGTCGAGGACTCCGAGGACATCAAGCTCGGAGACGAGATCGAGTTCACGATCACCGGCGACATCCCCAACGTCGCCATCATCGACGGCTACAAGATCGCCGACGACCTGGACCCGAAGCTCGACTACGTCAGCACGTCTGTGACGCTGAGCGACGGAACCGCACTGGTCGCGGGCACCCACTACACGGTCACGCCCGCCGCGGCGACGACCGGTGGACCGCTCGTCGAGATCACCTTCACGGCTGCGGGCCTCGACCTGCTCGAGCTGCACACCGACGCCACTGTCGTGGCCGAGATCACCACGACGGTCAACACGGTCGGCGAGATCGCCAACACCGCGCTGCTCTACCCGAACGCCGCGTCGTTCAACGCTCAGCCGGGCGAGCCCGGCGGCCCGACGGAGACCCCTGAGGTCATCACCAAGTGGGGTGACCTCACGATCCTGAAGACCGACGACGCAGCAGCACCGCTGACCGGTGCCGTGTTCTCGGTCTACCTGACCGAGGCCGACGCGCAGGCGGGCACGAACGCCATCGTCCTCGGCGGTGCGACGGAGTTCACGACGGCCGCAGACGGAACCGTCACGATCTCCGGTCTGCGGTACTCGGACTGGGCCGACGGTGTCGCCGTCGCCCCGGGCGACCCGAACTACCAGACCTACTGGCTGGCTGAGATCGTCGCGCCCGACGGATTCGAGCTGCTGGCCGAGCCGATCGAGTTCACGATCACCGCGGCGACCACCGCGGTGGGCGTCGACCTCACCGTCGAGAACGTGCCCTCCAACGCCGGATTCGAACTGCCGCTCACAGGTGGCACCGGCACCACGGTCTTCATCGCCGGCGGCCTGCTGCTGCTCGCGGGAGCCGTGTTCCTCGCGGTGTACACGCGCCGCAAGAACCAGGTTGACGCGTAGCACCTGACGGACCGGCCGTGCGGGGAGAGTGAGACCCTCTCCCCGCACGGCCCCTCCCGTTCACCCGCACCACAAGGAACCCCATGACCATCACCGCAGCGCCACCGGCACCGGAGTCATCCGGCACCGCGCGTCCCGCGCCTGCGCGGCGTCCGCGCTGGGGCTGGTCGCAGACGGTGGTGATGGTGGTCGCGATTCTCGGCGTCGGCGTCCTGGCCTATCCTTCAGCGGCATCCTGGATGTCGGCATGGCGGCACGACACCGACGTGGACGGCTACGTCCGCTCGATAGAGAACCTCCCCGCCGAGCAGGGCCAAGAACTGCTCGAGGAGGCTCGCGAGTACAACGAGCACCTCCCTGCCGGCCCGCTTCGCGACCCCTACGCGCTGGGCGCGGACGGTCAGCAGACCGCGGTCGGCGACGGGAGCAATGCCTACTTCGACACCCTCGACGTGCCCGGCACCGAGGCGATGGCGCGCATCCGGATCCCGACGATCGACGTGGATCTGCCGATCTTCCACGGCACCAGTGATGCGACTCTCGCTCGCGGCATCGGCCACCTCTTCGGCTCAGCGCTCCCGGTCGGCGGGATCGGCACCCATGCAGTTCTGACCGGCCACAGCGGCGTCGTGGAGGCCACCCTCTTCGATGACATCCCCGAACTCGTCGTCGGTGACACGATCGTCATCACCGTGCTCGGCGAGGACCTCTACTACGAGGTGGATCAGACGATCACGGTCCTCCCCGACGAGACCGAAGCCCTCCGTCAAGACCCCACCAAGGACTACCTCAGCCTCGTCACCTGCACACCGACCGGCGTCAACAGCCACCGCCTGCTGGTGCGGGCCGAGCGCGTGGACGCGCCGACGGGCGACGAGAAGGAGACCGCCGTCGTCGCTGACGACAGCCCCGCCGCGGGCTTCCCCTGGTGGATTCTCGCTCTGATCGCCGTGCCCGTGGTGACCTTCATCGTCATCAGGCCGCGCGGCACGCCCGCGCGCCGACGTCGCCCACGCCGCGCGGCGACGCCCGCTGGTCAGGACGTCGGAGGGGATCCCCGCCGTGCTGACGACTGAGCGTCTCGCGCCGACCGACGTCGCCACGCCGCCGGCCGACGCCGACTCCGACCGGCCGAGCCACGGGCCCCCGCGCGAGAAGCGACGCCGGAAGGGCCACCTCGCCGTCCTCGTGGTGAGCGTGCTGCTGATCAGCGCAGGCGTCGCACTGCTCGGCGGGGTGATGATCGCGCCGGATGCCGTGGAGAAGATCGTGGGCAACACGGAGGTCGCCGTGCGGAAGGCGGTGCACGAGATCGTCGCTCCCGGCACCCTCCCCGAGATCACGCTGGGCCCGGAGGGGGGCATGCGTGAGATGGACCAGTGCGATGGCACCTTCACCGAGATGATCAGCTACCGCATGGACGAGGTGCTGCCGCTGTATGCCGCGCACCACCGCTGCGGCGGCGACATCATCCTCGGCTGGGAGTTGGGCGAGCGTGTGCGGGTCGCCGGATCCGACGTGATCTACGAGGTCGTGGAGGAACGACACACGCCGAAGTGGTCCCAGGTGGAACTGCTCAAGGGAATGACGGGCGAGTTCATGGTGCAGACCTGCTACTACGGCGAGAACAAGATGAGATTCCTTGCTCTCGCCCCGGCGGCCGATCAGACGGCGCCATAGTCCGGGGTCGGCGCTCTCAGTCGGAGGTCTCGATCCAGTTGACCAGAAGGACAGGACTGTAGACGTAGACGGCCTTGTCCCCTTTCCGGTCGATCTCGATGGTTCCCGTGCCCGCGTTCATGGCGGCGATGATCTGCGTCCGGACGCGCGCCCAGGTCTCTGCGTCGGTGAAGCGGAACTTCGTCTGGTAAGGGGGGAGCCCGATGTAGAGCGTGACGTTCGTGGCCATGCCACGCACTCTACCGAGCCCGGGAGCGGCGCCCAGAGAAGCGCTGCTAAAGGTGCGGTTCGGGCCCGATCCGGTGAGCGGCCCGGCAGAATGGGGCGATGAGCGACGACAGCATGCCGGGTCGAGGCCCCGCGATCGGCTATCTGGTGACCGGGCTCGTGCTGGTCGCGCTGTCCTGCGGGCTCGGCTTCTGGATCTTCACGCACGGCGAAGCCCCGTTCGCGATCGACGTGTGGTGGAACGCGCTCGTCGCCGAGTGGTACTCGCCGGTGCTCACCGGGTTCTCCCGCGTCATGAACTGGCTGGGCGGAGGCTGGTTCGGGGTGCTCGCCGTGCCCATCGGCGGGGCGGTCGCGCTGATCATCGTGCGCCGGCCGTGGGCCGCCGCGTACTTCCTCGCCGCGGAGGCGGTGTCGGCCGGGGGCGTGCAGGTGCTCAAGCATCTGTTCGGCCGCGTGCGCCCCGAGGACATCATCGTGGTGTCCGACTACGGGTCATACCCGTCGGGGCATGTGGCCAATGCGACGACGCTCGCGGTGGCCGCGTTCGTCATCTTCCCGCGTGTCTGGGTGGCCGTGGTCGGCGCGGTGTGGGTCGTTCTCATGGCCTTCAGCCGCACGTACCTGCACGCCCACTGGCTGAGCGACACCGTCGGCGGGGTCCTGATCGGAGCGGGCGCGGCACTCCTCGTGGCCGCGGCCTTCGCTGTGCCGATGGCGCGCGAGAAGGCTCGAGCGGTCGAGAAAGCGGCCTCGCTAGGCTGAGCGCATGACCGCGCCAGAGACGCCCGATCCCGCCGTCGCCGCTGCCGAGGCCGAGCTCGCGCGGCTGACCGCCGAGGCCGAAGCCGCGGAGGCGCAACTCAAGGCCGCGCAGGCGAAGGCTGCCCTGGCCACCGCCCAGGCCGAGGCGGCGAAGGCGAAGGCGGCGAAGGCTCCGGATGCCGCGCCCGAAGAGGTCGCCCCCGAAGAGGTTGCCCCCTCTGAGGTCGTCCCCGCGGACACGTCGGCCGACACGACGGGCAAGGATCACCCTGCCCCCTCGACGACGCACGGCGGCCCCCTCACCGAAGCCGACATCGAGAAGATCACCTCCGGATACCGCTTCGAGGGCGCAACCCTCGATCTCGGCGCTCTGGTCAACGGCGACGCGGTACCCGCGGCGCAGGTGCGCATCCCGCTCGGCATGATGAACCGGCACGGCCTCGTCGCCGGCGCGACCGGCACCGGCAAGACGCGCACCCTGCAGGGGCTGGCAGAGCAGCTCGCCGCGAAGGGCGTGCCCGTGTTCGCGGCCGACATCAAGGGCGACCTGTCGGGCGTCGCCACGCCCGGCGAGTCCAGCGAGAAGCTGCTCGCGCGCACGCAGGCGATCGGACAGGACTGGAAGCCCGAGGCTTCCGTCACCGACTACTTCGCGCTGGGCGGCATCGGCAAGGGCGTGCCGGTGCGGGCGACGGTGTCGGGGTTCGGCCCGTTGCTGCTGAGCAAGGTGCTCGGGCTCAACGAGACGCAGGAGTCGAGTCTCGGCCTGGTCTTCCACTACGCCGATCAGCAGGGGCTCGCGCTGGTCGACCTGTCGGACCTGCGCGCGGTGCTGACCTACCTCACCGGCGATGAGGGCAAGGCCGAGCTGAAGGCGCTCGGCGGCCTCTCGGCGGCGACGGCCGGCGTGATCCTGCGTGAGCTGATCACCTTCGCCGACGAAGGAGCCGACGTGTTCTTCGGTGAGCCGGAGTTCGAGGTCACCGACTTCCTGCGCGTCGCCCCCGACGGCCGCGGCGTCATCAGCCTGCTCGAGGTGCCGGGTGTCGTCGACAAGCCGGCGCTGTTCTCGACGTTCCTGATGTACCTGCTCGCCGAGCTGTTCGAGCTCCTGCCCGAGGTGGGAGATCTCGACAAGCCGAAGCTCGTGTTCTTCTTCGACGAGGCGCATCTCCTGTTCAAGGATGCCTCCAAGGACTTCGAGTCGGCGATCGTGCAGACGGTGCGCCTCATCCGGTCCAAGGGCGTGGGCGTCTTCTTCGTCACGCAGACGCCGAAGGACGTGCCATCGGACGTGCTCGCGCAGCTGGGATCCCGCGTCCAGCACGCGCTGCGCGCGTTCACGCCCGACGACGCGAAGGCGCTGCGTGCGACCGTCGGCACCTACCCCAAGTCCGGCTACGACCTCGAGCGCACCCTGCAGGAGCTCGGCACGGGCGAGGCGATCGTCACCGTGATGAGCGAGAAGGGCGCGCCGACTCCAGTCGCGTGGACGCGGCTGCGCGCGCCGCAGGGCCTCATGTCGCCGACGCCCGACCCCGCGATCGATGCCACGGTGAAGGCATCCCCGCTGCTGGCGAAGTACGGCACCGCGATCGACCGGGAGTCCGCACGCGAGATCCTCACGGCGAAGATGAAGGCGGCCGACGACGCCGCGGCGGCCGAGGAGGCGGCGCTGGCCAAGGCGAGGGCGGACGCCGAGTTCGCCAAGCAGCAGGCCGCGATCGACAAGGCGCAGGCCGCCGCCGACAAGAAGGCTCAGCAGGAGTACGAGCGGCTGCTCAAGAAGACGCAGGGAACCACACGCACCACGCGCAGCACCCAGAAGTCGCCGATCGAGCAGATTCTCAACTCGAAGTCGACTCAGACGATCCTCGGCGGCGTCATCCGCGGGATCTTCGGCACCGGTCGCCGCTGAACGCCCGACGGTGCCCCCGCGTCCGCGGCATCTCTAGGCTGGGACCATGACCCGCGCTGCCGTCATCACCGTCTCGGACCGGTCGTCGCGGGGCGAACGTCCCGACGAGAGCGGTCCCGTCGCGGTGGCCGCCCTGCGCGAGGCGGGCTTCGACTGCGCCGACGCGGTCGTGGTGCCCGACGGCGCCGACAGCGTGGAGCGCGCGCTCCAGGCCGAGATCGTCGCCGGAGTGAAGCTCATCGTGACGACGGGGGGCACGGGCGTCGCACCTCGCGACGAGACCCCCGAAGGGACGATGCGGGTGATCACGCGGCAGGTCCCGGGCATCGCCGAAGAGCTCCGGCGCCGTGGCGCGGCGGAGAAGCCCGCCGGTATGCTCACCCGCGGCGTCGCCGGCGTGGCCGATCCGCACGGCGTGCTCGTGGTGAACCTGCCAGGCTCTCCGCGAGGGGTCGCGTCCGGCATGCCGGTGCTGCTGTCGGTCGCCGGGCACGTGCTCGACCAGCTCGGCGGGGGCGACCACTGATGCCGGTGCGTCTGGCCGCGATCAGCGCGGAACCCCTCGACCTCGACGCACATCTGGCCGCCGTCGACGACCCCTCGGTCGGCGCCGTCACGACCTTCGTCGGGCGCGTGCGGGACCACGACCCGGATGCCGCCGCCCCGGTGGTCGCGCTCGAGTACTCCGCGCACCCCGATGCCGAGGCGACGCTGCGGCGCATCGCCGAGGAGGCCGCCGGCGTGACCGGCGCGCTGGTCGCGGTGTCGCATCGCGTGGGAACGCTCGAGGTCGGGGATGCTGCCGTCGTCATCGCGGTGGCGGCGGCGCACCGCGGGGAGGCGTTCGAAGTGTGCCGGGCGGTCATCGAGACGATCAAGACCGGGCTCCCGGTCTGGAAGCGCCAGGTGGAGTCCGACGGCACGTCGACCTGGCTCGGCCTCGGCGGCTGACACCACGGCCGCTGGGCGGGCACAACGTCGGCGATCCACGGCACGGCGCCGTGTGGGAGCTGCACCACGGTCGCCGGTGGGGCCGTTGCCGACGTTGTGCTCGTCAGCCGCCTGCGAAGGGCGGCAGGACGTCGACGAGGTCGTCGTCGCCCAGTGCCGTGTCGTCTCCGACGCGTGAGCCGCCGACCAGCACGGCGCAGCGGGGCAGGATGCCGCCGAGCCCCGGGTGATCGGCCGCGAGCGATCGCCGGAGCTCGCCGAGGGTGGTCTCGGCGCGCTGCTCGGTGTCGCGCCCGGCGGCGTCCTGGGCTGCGGCGAAGTAGCGGACGACCGCCACTACGCGTCCCACGCCTCGGCGAGAGCCGCCACCGCGGCCAGGGCCGCGCGGATCTCTGCGGGGTCGGTGCCGGCGCGCCCGGCGACCAGTCCGGCGACGAATGCGCCGAGCGGGGCGGCAGGGCGCGCGACCCCGTTCGCGACATCGCGCGTGAGGTCGAGCACCGCGGCCACGGGAACGTCATCTTCGGCGAGCCCGAATCGCTCGCGCAGCGTCGCGGCCCACGCGTCGAGCGCCTCGGGCGGAAGGGTTCGGGACGGATCGCTCATGACGCCTCCTCGTGCGCGGCGCGGGCGCGCGCCTCTTCCAGATCCTCCCACGTGTCCACGTCGCGCGTGAGGTCGCCGGGAGCCGCCACGACGGCGATCGCAAGGTCGGCGAGGAGGGCGCGGACCGGCGCATCGCGCCCGCCGTCGGGGAGAGCGGATGCCGCGTTCCGCAGCGAGCTCGTGCGGTAGAGGCCGGTGAGCCACTGCGGCCGGCTGGCCGCGTCGCCGAGGCAGATGCCGTCGGTATCGGCCGGCAGCAGCAGCAGGTCGGCGACCAGGCGCCTGACGGCCGGGCCCGCCGCCGGCAGGTCGCACGCGAGCAGGAGCGTCCATTCCGGATCGGCGCCCTGCGGCCAGGCGTCGAGCGCGGTCACCACGGCGGCCGCCGGTCCGCCGTACGGCGGGTCCTCCTGCACCCACTCGACGGCCAGCGCGGGGTCGAGGACCGGCGCCACCACGGTGATCGGGCGGGCTCCGGCATCCGTCGCCGCAGACACCGCTGCGGCGAGCAGGGTCGTGCCGCCCACCTCGAACAGGGGCTTGGCCGCACCGTCCACGCGCGAGGCGCGCCCGCCGGCGAGCAGGATCGCCCCGAGGTCGGCCACGCGGTCAGTCCTCGTCGGCGCGCACCCAGTCGCCGCTCTTGCCGCCGGTCTTCGCCACGAGGCGCACACGCTCGATCGAGGTGGACTTGTCGAGCGCCTTCACCATGTCGACCACGGCCAGCGCGGCGACCGAGACGGCGGTGAGCGCCTCCATCTCGACGCCGGTGCGGTCGGCTGTGCGCACGGTCGCCTCGACGGCGACCCCGTCGTCCTCGACCTCGAGGTCGACGACCGCGCCGTGCACGCCGATGACGTGAGCGAGGGGGAGGAGGTCGGGCGTGCGCTTGGCCGCCTGGATGCCGGCGATCCGGGCCACCGCGAGGACGTCGCCCTTGGGCACCGTGCCGTCCCGCAGGGCCGCGACGACCTCGGGGGAGCAGCGCACGAATCCGCGGGCCGTGGCCGAGCGCACCGTCGGCTGCTTCTGCGTGACGTCGACCATGCGCGCTCGGCCGGCATCGTCGAGGTGCGTGAAGCTCATGTGATCAGCATGACATCGACCGGGTCTCCTGCCGCCACCGCGGCGACGTCGGCGGGCACGACCGCGTACGCCTCGGCGCGCCCGAGGCCGCCCGCGAGATGCGATCCGCCACCCGTCGCGGGAACCGCGCGCCAGGCCGACGGGTCGCCGCGGTCGATCGTGACGGGCAGGTACTGGGTGCGGCCGGGCGGAGTGCGCCACCCGGTCGCCGCGGGCATCCGCAGCACGGGGCGCGAGAGCGGGGAGCGGTCCTGCATCCGCAGCAGCGCCGGGCGCGCGAACACCTCGAACGAGACGGCCGCGCTCACCGGGTTGCCCGGCAGCCCGAACAGGAGCGTGCCGGCGGGGGTGCGGCCGAAGCCCTGCGGCTTGCCCGGCTGCATGCGCAGCTTCGTGAACGCCATCACGTCGCCGAGGGTGCCCTTGACGACCTCGTAGGCGCCGGCGCTCACCCCGCCGGAGAACACGACGACGTCGGCGCCGAGCAGTTCCGCGGCCGCCACGGCCTCGCGCGGACCGTCGCCGTCGTCGCTCACGCTCAGGCGCAGGACGACCTCCGCTCCGGCCTCGGCAGCGAGCCCGGCGAGGAGCTCGCTGTTGGACTCGGGGATCTGGCCGCGCTCCAGCGGCGTGCCGGGGGCGACGAGCTCCGATCCGGTGGAGACGACGGCGACGCGCGGCATCCGGCTCACCACCACGTCGGCGACGCCGGCCGCGGCGATCGCGGCGAGCTGGAGCGGGCCGAGCAGCGTGCCCGCGGGCAGCAGCTCGTCGCCCGCTCGGGCGTCGTCGCCGCGGCGGCGCACGTGGATGCCGGGGGCGCGCGGCGCGCGCAGCACCTCGACGCGCACGAGCGAATCGGCCAGGCCGCCGGCGGTGTCCTCGAACGGCACGATCGCCGTCGCGTCGGACGGCACGGGGGAGCCGGTCATGATGCGTGCCGCCTCGCCCGGACCGAGAGCGGGGTCGAGCTTCGTCCCCGCGGGAAGGTCCGCGACGACCGTCAGCGTCACGGGAGAGTCTGCTGCGGCATCCGCCACGTCCGCGAAGCGCACGGCGAAGCCGTCCATCGCGGAATTGTCGAAGACGGGAATGTCGACGGCCGCCCTCACGGCTTCGCGGAGAGTGCGCCCGCGCGCCGCGGCGACCGGCACGGTCACGGCGTCGACGAGCACTGTCGCGGCCAGCACCGTCGCGAGATGGTCCTCGATCGAGACGAGGCCGTCGGCCGTCACGCGTGCGACCGTTCGCGCGGTGCCGAGGCCCACGCGTCCATGCCTCCGGCGAGGACGGATGCCTCGATCCCCGCAATCCGCAGGGCTCGGGCCGCGCGCTCCGCGCGCACGCCGACCTTGCAGACCACGACGATCGGGCCTTCGCCGGCGATCGCCGGGTCCGCGAGCACGCGGGCGAGCGGGACCTCGACGACGCCCGGCAGCACGCCGGTCGCGGTCTCGTACGGCTCCCGCACGTCGAGCAGGGTCGCTCCCGAGGCCTGCGCGGCGATCGCCGCGTCGAGGTCGAGCTGGGGAACGGGATCGTCGCCGGCGGGAACGGGCGAGGGCGCGCGGGCCGGGAGCAGTGGGACCTCGTCGGTGCGCCCGCGCAGCGCGTCGATCACGATGACGCGGCCGAGCAGCGGCTCGCCGATCCCGGTCACGAGCTTCACTGCCTCCGTCGCGAGCACCCCGCCGACCTGCAGGCACAGCGGGCCGAGGACGCCGACCTGCTCGCACGAGGGAACGTCGCCGACGGATTCGGGCGGGTACAGATCCGACAGTCGCACCGCGGGATAGCCGGCCGGCGGCGCCGACCAGAAGACCGTCGCCTGAGCGTGGAACTCCTGGACGACGCCCCACACGAGCGGGACGCCCAGCCGCTCGCAGGCGTCGGCGACCGCGGCGCGCGTGTCGAACGTGTCGGTCCCGTCGACGACGACGTGCGCTGCGGCGAGCAGCTCGGTCGCGTTGTCGCGGGTCAGCCGTGCGCGGACGGTGTGCACGACGGTGTGCGGCGCGAGGTCCTGGGCGACGCGCCGGGCGGAGTCGACCTTGGGGCGTCCGACATCGGCGAAGCGGTGCATCACCTGGCGCTGGAGATTGGATGCCTCGACCTCGTCGTCGTCGATCACGGTGAGCGTGCCGACGCCGGCCGCGGCGAGGGCCAGGACGGTCGGTGAGCCGAGGCCGCCGGCCCCGATGATCGCGACGTGGGCGCCGGCGAGCCTGCGCTGAGCCGTCTCGCCGAAGCCGGCGAGGCGGGCGTGCCGCGCCGTCCGCGCGACCTCGTCGTCGGTGAGGGCCGCGACGGGCTCGACGAGCGGGGGAATCGGCATGGGTCCAGGGTATTGCGCGGGCGTGGGGAGCGGCTCGGTCCGCTCTCCGCGTCCGCAGATGCGGAAGCCTCAGCAGGCTGTTGTCCGCGCATGCGGTGATATCGTGCGATCATGCCGAGCTACAAGATCGCCGAGGCCGCACGACTGCTCGGCGTGAGCGACGACACCGTGCGCCGATGGATCGACGCCGGTGCGCTCCCCACGACGGGGTCGACCCCCGCCGAGGTACCCGGCGACGCCCTCGCCGCGCGCGCGGTCGAGCTCGCCGCAGCGCCCGCGGGCGAAGGCGACCGGCTCTCCAGCGCGCGAAATCGCTTCGTCGGCCTGGTGACGCGCGTGCAGCGCGACGGGCTCATGGCGCAGGTCGACATCCAAGCCGGTCCGCACCGCGTGGTGTCGCTGATGTCGGCCGAGGCCGCCGACGATCTCGGACTCGCGGTGGGTTCGCTCGCCGTCGCGGTCGTGAAGGCCACCACCGTGATCGTGGAAGTGCCGAAGAGCTGACATGCTGCGACGCCCGATCCTCATGACCGCCCTGATCGCCGGCCTGCTCGCCGTCGCGGGGTGCGCGTCGGTCGGCGACGAGCCCGCGGGGCCGGTCACGCCCGGCCCCTCGGAGCCGGTGGTGACCGAGGAGCTCACCGGCGAGCTGACGATCTTCGCCGCGGCATCGCTGGGCACCGCCTTCGACGAGCTCGCGACGCAGTTCGAGGCGCGGCATCCGCAGCTCGAGGTGCTGCCGATCTCGTACGACGGATCGAGCACCCTCGCCACGCAGCTGATCGAGGGCGCGCCGGCCGATGTGTTCGCGTCAGCCGACGAGGACAACATGCAGAGGGTGGTCGACGCCGGGCTCGCGAGCGCCCCCGAGCTGTTCGCCTCGAACACGCTCGTCATCGCCGTGCCCGCCGGAAACCCGGGCGGCGTCGAATCGATCGAGGACCTCGGCGAGGACGGTCTCACCGTGGTGCTGTGTGCGCCGGAGGTCCCGTGCGGCGCCGCCTCTCGGACTCTGCTCGCCGACAACGGCGTGACGGTCTCGCCCGCGAGCCTCGAGCAGAACGTCACCGCCGTCCTCACCAAGGTCGCCGCGGGCGAAGCGGATGCCGGACTCGTCTACGCGACCGACGTGCTCGGCCGCGATGACGTCGAACCGGTCGAGGCGGCGGGCGCCGGCGAGGTCGTCAACCGCTACCCGATCGCGGCGCTCGCGGAGGCCGGGAATCCCGCGGCAGCCGCAGCATTCGTGGAGTTCGTGCTCTCGGAGAAGGGCCGCGCCGTGCTCGAGGGCTTCGGCTTCGGGCCGCCGTGAGCGCGGGCGCCGACCGCGTCGGATTCGTCCCGCGCATCCTCGCCGTCCCGGCGCTGCTCGGGCTGGCGCTGCTCGCTCTTCCCCTGACGGCCCTCGTCCTGCGCGTGGACTGGTCCACGCTGTGGAGCGACGTCACCTCGCCCGAGGCGGTGTCCGCCCTCGGGCTCTCCCTCGCCACCGGTCTGACGGCCACCGCGGTGTGCGTCGTGCTCGGCGTGCCGCTCGCCCTCCTCATCGCGCGCAGCGGCTCTCGGATGGCGGCCGTGCTCCGCGCTGTGGTCACCGTCCCGCTCGTGCTGCCTCCGATGGTCGGCGGCGTGGCGATGCTTTTCCTGTTCGGGCGCACGAGCTGGCTCGGCGGCATCCTGGCCGAGTGGGGGCTGCGCATCCCGTTCACCACGACCGCCGTCGTGCTGGCGCAGACGTTCGTCGCTCTGCCGTTCCTGGTCCTGGCGCTGGAGGGATCGCTGCGGACGACGGGCGTCGGGTACGAGCAGGCCGCCGCCGCGCTCGGCGCCGGTCGCTGGACGATCCTCGGCCGGGTCACGCTGCCGCTCGCCGCTCCGGGCCTCATCGCCGGCATCGTGCTGTGCTTCGCGCGGGCGATCGGCGAGTTCGGGGCCACCGCGCTGTTCGCCGGGAACGCCCCGGGTGTCACGCAGACCATGCCGCTCGCGATCTACACGGCCTTCAACGGCGCCGGCGTCTCGCAGGGCACCGCCGTCGCACTGTCGCTGCTCCTTCTGGTCACCGCGGTCGGCGTGCTCCTGCTCGTGCGCGCCTGGCGCCCGGAGGCGCAGCGATGACCGGGACGGGCCTCGACGCCCGCGTCGTCGTCGAGCGTCCGGCATTCCGGCTGGACGCCGAGGTGACCGCCGCGCCGGGCGAGGTGGTGGCCGTGATGGGACCGAGCGGTGCGGGGAAGTCCACCCTGCTCGGCGCCCTCGCGGGGCTCGTCGATCTCGGCGAGGGGCACATCAGGCTCGGAGACCGCGAGCTCGACCGGGCGCCGCGACCGCGGGTGCGCACGACACCGTCGCAGCGCGGGATCGTGCTGCTCGGACAGGAGCCCCGGCTCTTCCCTCACCTCACGGCCCATGAGAACATCGCGTTCGGCCTGCGGGTGCGCGGCGTCGCCAAAGCGGGTGCGCTGGGGGAGGCCGACGAGTGGCTGTGGCGGGTCGGGCTCGACGGCATGGGGGATCGGCGCCCCGCGGAGCTCTCAGGCGGGCAGCAGCAGCGCGTCGCCCTCGCCCGTGCGCTCGCGACCGCGCCGGCCGCGCTGCTCCTGGACGAACCCCTGACCTCGCTCGACACCGAGACCGCCGCCGACATCCGCGCGCTCCTGCACCACCAGCTCGCGGCCACGCACACCACGGCGATCGTCGCCACGCACGATGCGGTCGACGCGGTGTCGCTCGCCAGCAGCCTGGTCGTGCTGGAGGACGGCCGCGTCACGCAGTCCGGCCCGGTGCGCCACGTGCTCGCCTCGCCTGCGACCCGGTTCGCCGCGGCGGTGGCCGGACTCAACCGTGTCGTCGGGTCGATCCGATCGGGGCGCTGGGTGCAGGGGCCCCTCACGCTCGCGACGTCGGGCGTGGCATCCGCTGCACCTGAGGGGACCGAGGTGGCGGCCGTCTTCCGGCCGTCGTCGGTGGAGATCGCGTCCGTCGCCCCCGGTACGGGGGCCATCAGCCTGCGGGTCGAGTCCCCGTCCCGCGCCGGGGACTGGACAGCCCGGGTGACTCGGCTCGAACAGACTCCCGCCGGCGTCCGGGTGCGCACCGCCGATCCCGAGGTCGCGGTGGATGTGCCGGCAGACACCGCCCTCGAGCTCGGGCTCGCTCCCGGCGTCATCGCGCACCTGCGCCTCGCGGCGTCGGTCGTGCGATTCGTCGCGATGCCCTGAGCCGCACTCCTAGACTCATCGGGTGCGCATCCGTCCCTTCCGCCCCGGCGACGAGCCGGCGCTCGCAGAGATCTGCCTGAAGACGGCGGATGCCGGGGCAGACGGCACCGGCGTCCTCGACGACGACGACCTGTGGGCGGAGATCTTCGTGCTGCCCTACGTCGCGCGCCACCCGGACCTCGCCTTCGTCGCCGAGACCGAGGACGAGCGCGTCGTCGGCTACATCGTCGCCGCGCCGGACACCGAGGCCTTCGAGGAGTGGTTCCGCGCCGAGTGGTGGCCGCGTCACGAGGGCCGGTGGCCCCGACCGGAGTCCGAGGTCACGCGGCAGGACGGGATCGTGCTCTACGCGTACCAGCGCGGTGGGGCCGCCGACTCGTTCGGTGACGCCTATCCCGCGCACCTGCACATCGACCTCCTGCCGGAGGCGCAGGGACACGGGCTGGGAAGACGTCTGATCGACACGCTCGTGACGGAGCTCGCGCGGCAGGGCGTCGCCGGGCTCCACCTCGTCGCGTCATCAGACAACGCCGGCGCGATCGCGTTCTACCCGCGGGTGGGCTTCGCACCCCTGCCGTCGCCCGACGGAGCCCGGGCCTTCGGCATGACGCTCTCCTGACGGGTTCCCGGGTCCGCGTCAACCCCCTCTCCGGCGCCGCGGGCGGGCGTAGCCTGCCAGCATGGAGGACCTCTCGGCACCCACCGGCCACGAGCCGGAACTGGCTGCCGTCCCGCGCGAGGACGGCACCGCACCGCGCGCCCTCGTGATCGGAGCGACCGGATACATCGGCGGGCGCCTCGTGCCCCGGCTCCTCGGGGCCGGATACGACGTGCGCGTGCTGGCTCGCGATCCGGGCAGGGTCTCGGCCTTCACGTGGGGGAGCCGGGTCGAGGTCGCCGGCGGGGATGCGACGGATGCCGCCGCCGTCGCCCGTGCCGTGCGCGACGTCGATGTGCTGTTCTACCTGGTCCATTCGATGGCGGCGGGCAGGGACTTCGCCGACGCCGACCGCCGTGCCGCCGAGACGGTGGCCCGGGCCGCCTCCGACGCCGGCGTCCGCCGCATCGTCTACCTCGGCGGGCTCCACCCGTCGGGCGTCGAGCTGTCCGGCCATCTGCGCTCGCGCGTCGAGGTGGGCGAGGTGCTGCTCGGCAGCGGCGTCCCCACGCTCGTGCTGCAGGCCGGGGTCGTGATCGGCTCGGGCTCCGCGTCGTTCGAGATGGTCCGGCATCTGACCGAGGTGCTGCCCTATATGCCCGCGCCGCGCTGGGTCCGCAACCACATCCAGCCGATCGCCGTCCGCGACGTGATGCACTACCTGCTCGGGGCGGCGCGCGTGGCACCCGAGGTGAATCGCGCGGTCGACATCGGCGGACCCGACGTGCTGCGCTACGGCCAGATGATGAACGGCTACGCGGTCGAGGCAGGCCTGCACCAGCGTCCGATCGCGGCGCTGCCGGTGCTGACGCCGAGGCTCGCGTCGCTGTGGGTCAACCTCGTCACGCCGATCCCGGCATCCCTCGCCCGTCCTCTCGTCGAGTCGCTGCAGAACGAGTGCGTCATGAAGGACCGGGCGGTCGATGCGCTCATCCCGCCGCCCGCCGGCGGCCTGACGCCGTACCGGCAGGCCGTGCGGCTCGCGCTCGGCCGCGTCGCGGGCGACGCCGTCGAGACCAGCTGGGCCGACGCGGAGGTACTGGGAGTGCCGAGCGATCCGCTCCCGAGCGACCCCGACTGGTCCGGTCGCGTCGCCTTCACGGACGCCCGCACCGCGCACACGACGGCGCCGCCCGAGGCGCTGTGGCGCGTGATCGAGGGGATCGGCGGAGAGAACGGGTGGTACTCCTCACCGCTGCTGTGGGCGGTGCGCGGCTGGATGGACCGGCTCGTCGGCGGAATCGGACTCGCCCGCGGACGTCGCTCGCGCGCCCGACTCGGGGTCGGCGATGCGCTGGACTTCTGGCGCGTCGAGGCGATCGAGCCGGGGCGGATGCTGCGGCTCCGCGCCGAGATGAAGGTGCCGGGACTCGCGTGGCTGGAGCTGCGCGCCACCGCGGACGGTGCCGGATCCCGCTACGACCAGCGCGCCGTGTTCTTCCCGAAGGGCCTTGCGGGGCGCCTCTACTGGTTCGCTGTCCTGCCCTTCCACGGCTTCATCTTCGCCGGGATGGCGACCCGCATCGCGGCGGCGGCGCAGGCATCGACGCCGGGTGCCGCCGGGCCGGCCCCGTCGGTCGAGCAGGTCGATCCGTCAGCGGTCCCCGGCGGGACGGCCGAGGCGCTCGCGGCCGACACGGCTCCGTGAGGTCTCGGCGCTCGGGCTGCCCTCAGGAGTGCACGCGGCCCGCCGCGATGCGCACGACACGGTCCACGAGGCATTCCGGCACGGCGACGTGGGAGATCAGCACGACGGCTTGATCGGGTTCGACGGCGCCGAGCAGGTCGGCGAGGAGGGCATCGGATGCCTCGGGGTCGACGCCCGCGGTCGGCTCGTCGAGCACGAGCACCGGGAAGCCCCGGAGCAGGCCGCGTGCCAGAGCGATGCGCTGCGCCTGGCCGCCCGACACGAGCGATCCGCGCTCGCCGACGCGCGCGTCGAGTCCGCCGCGGGCGCGCAGCCAGTCGCCGAGGCCGACGCGACCGAGGATCGCCTCCAGCTCGGCGTCGGTGGCCGATTCGCGGGCGAACAGCAGGTTCTGCCGGATGTCCTCGTCGAACAGCATCGGATGCTGCTCGCACAGCCCGACGGTCAGGCGCACGTCGTCGCCGGCGAGGTCGTGCGCGGAACGCCCGCCGATCTCGTACACCCCGTCCACCTCGAGGAATCGCACGAGCGCATGGGCGAGAGTGGTCTTGCCGGCGCCGCTCGGACCGATGACGAGCACGCGCTCGCCGGGGCGGATGTCGAGATCGACGTCGTGCAGGCCCGCGTCTTCATCTCCCGGCCAGCGGACGGAGGCTCCCCGCAGCCGCAGCCGCACGCCGTCGCCGAGTGCCGGAGCCTCGCCGGTCGCCCTCACGGTCTCCTCGACGAGCCCGTCGGGCAGGGTGCCGGGAAGCGCGCCGGCGATGCGCTCGGCCGACGCCCTGACCTGCCGCCACGCCGCTGCCGCCATCGGTACCGCGGCGAACACCTCGAACACGGCCAGCGGAACGAGGACGGCGACGGCGAGCGACGGGCCCTCGAGCGCTCCGGATGCTGCGCCTGGGAGCGCCGCGAGGACGGCGAGGATCGATGCCGCGCCGGCCAGGAGCGACACGACGGCGGCGGTGCCGGCCTGGGCGCCCGACCGGCGCACCACCGCGCGGCGGAGCGCGGAGTCGGCGCCCGTGATCCTCGCGCGGCTCTGCTCCTCGGCCCCGTACGCGAGGAGCACGTCGAGGCTGCCGAGGTGGTCGAGCACGGCATCCGCGAGGCGCGCACGCAACGGCGCGATCTCGTGCTCCGCGCGGCCGCCCGCAGCCCAGCCCCACAGGGTGGCCGCAACCCCCGCGACGAGCAGGCACGCGAGGAGCGTGAGCGCAGCGGGCCACCACACGAACGCCACCAGCACGACCGCCCCGAGCGCGACGGTCGCCGAGGCCACCAGCGGCTGAACGACGCGCAGCGGCAGATTCTGGAGGTCGTCGACGTCGTCGACCAGGGCGCCCAGGACGGACCCACGGCGCGTGTGCGACAGGCCGTCGGGCGCGAGCGGCACCAGCCGACGCACCAGAGAGGCGCGGGTCGTGGCGAGCTGCCGGAGGGCGGCGTCGTGGCCGGTGAGGCGCTCGAGGTAGCGGAAGGACGCGCGGGACAGAGCGAAGAAGCGCACGCCGACCACGGCGGCGGACAGGTAGAGGACGGGCGGCTGTTCGCTGGCACGCACGATGAGCCACGCACTCACCGCGAGCAGAGCCACGGCCGAGGCCTCCGAAGCGAAGCCCGACGCGAGTGCCGGCCAGAACCGGCGCACTGGGGGGAGCGCGCCGCGGAGGACGTTCGACGTCGTCGCGGCGGTGCCGGGGGAGCTCATGCGGCCACCTCGCTCGGCTCGAGGCGCACGATCGCATCGGCGATCGTGCGCGCGCTCGTACGATGCGAGATCAGCAGCACGGCGGCGCCGCCGTCGGCGAGCGCGCGCACGCCGGTCCACAGGGCGGCCTCGGTGTCGGGATCGAGCGCGGAGCTCGGCTCATCGAGGGCGAGCACCGCGGCGCGGCCGCACAGGTGCCGGTAGAACGCGCGCGCCACCGCGACCCGCTGCGCCTGGCCGCCCGAGAGTCCCGCTCCCTGCACGCCCAGCTCTCTCGCCGGGTCGAGCTCGCTCGCGCAGGCGAGGTCGAGGGCGCGCTGCACGACCGTCGGATCGGGGGCGCCGTCGCCCAGGGCCACGTTCGCCGCGATCGAGCCGGTGACGAGGCCGGGGTGCTGCCCCGCCCACGCCAGCCACGCCGAAGGGGGGAGCGTCCGCACGTCTGCGCCGCCGTACGCCGCCGCGCCCTCGTAGTCCGCGGCGCCGCGGAGTGCCGCGAACAGACTCGACTTGCCCGCGCCGCTCGGCCCCTCGATGAGCACGACCGATCCGGGCGCCGCCTCGAGGTCGACGGGAGGCAGCATCCGCTCGCCGCGCCGCACGCGCACGCCGGTCAGCGTCAATACCGAACCCGGCACTGCCGCCGATACAGCGGTCGCGCCGGCCCGCGCACCGCGGGCGGCGTCGAGCACGGCGAACACGTCGTCGGTCGCCGCCACGCCCTCGGCGGCGGCATGGAACTGCACCCCCACCTGCCGCAGCGGAAGGTAGGCCTCGGGCGCGAGCAGCAGCACGAACAGTCCGACCGTGAGCGCGAGGGCGCCGTCGATGAGGCGGAATCCGATCGAGACCGCGATGATCGCCACCGAGATGCTCGCCAGGAACTCCAGCGCGAAGCCCGACAGGAACGAGATGCGCAGCACCCGCATCGTCTCGCGGCGGTATTGGCCCGTGACGTGCTCGATGGATGCCGCCGCGCGGTGCTGCCGGCCGAAGACCTTGAGCGTCGACAGGCCCTGGACGGTGTCGGCGAAGCGCGCCGCCAAGCGCTGCAGCGTGCGCCACTGCCGCTGCTGCACGGTGCGGGTGGCGAGGCCGATGAGCACCATGAAGATCGGGATGAGCGGGAGCGTCAGCAGGACCGTGAGGCCCGAGATCCAGTCCTGCCACCACATGACCGCGACGATGATCGGCGTGGCGACGACCGTCTGCACCAGCTGGGGCAGGTACCGGCCGAAGTACGCGTCGAGCGCGTCGAGCCCGCGTCCCGCCGTGACAGCCAGCTGTGCCGAATTGCGGATGCCGAGCCATTCCGGTCCGAGGACTCCGACCGCCGCGACCAGGGCGGTCCTCAGCTGCATCTGCACGCGCGCGGCCGCGCGGGCGGCGACGGCCTCGCGGGCCCAGATCAGGACCGACCGCACGGCGACCACCGCGGCGAGGGCGCCCAGCGTGACAGCGAGGTCGGGGAGCGGCATCCCGTCGATCGCGCCGGTGATCGCCCGCGTCAGCAGCCACGCGAAGGCGACGACGACGGCCGTCTGCGCGACGGCGATCGCCCCGATCGCCACGAAGAAGCCGCGGGAGGCGCCGGCGTACCGCAGCAGGCGCGGATCGACGGGCCTGCCTGACGTGCGGGGCGGCCCCGCGCTCTCCGATTCGCTGCTCACAACGTCTTCGACCCTACCGACCCCACGCCGCGCGCCCGACAGAGTCGCGCACCGGTACTCAATGGACGGTCGCGGCGGCCTTCTCGATCCGAGTCCGCGACACCCGCTTGCGGAAGATCCAGTACGTCCAGCCCTGATAGAGCAGCACGAGGGGCAGGAAGATGAGGGCCGCCCACGACATGATCGTCAGCGTGTAGTCGGTGCTCGACGCGTTCTCGATCGTGAGGCTGTTTGCGAGGTCGGTGCTCGACGGCATGACGAACGGGAAGAGCGCGAACCACAGGGCCAGCACCGCAGTGACGATCGTGGCGGCGCCGAAGCCGAACGCCCAGCCTTCGCGGCCTCGCGCGTTGGAGATCCACGATGCGATGAGCAGCACGGCGGCGACCGCCGAGAGGATCGCCGTCACCATCGCGAACTCGCGCCCTTCGCCGAACGCCATCCCGACCGTCCAGGCCAGGAACGCCGCGGCGACCACGATCGTGATGAGGCCGGCACGTCCCGCGAGCCGTCGCGCGTCCGCGGCGACCTGGCCGTCGGTCTTCAGCGCCACGAAGTACACCCCGTGCGTGAAGAACAGGAGCAGGGTCGTGAGCCCGCCGAGAAGTCCGTAGGGGTTGAGGAGCGTGACGAGCGAGCCGGTGAACTCGTGGTCTGCGTCCAGCGGCACGCCCTGCACGATGTTGGCGACCGCAACGCCCCAGAGCAGGGCGGGCACGGCCGAGCCGACGACGATCATCGTGTCGAAGCCCCTCTTCCAGCGCAGGCTGTCGCGCTGGTGCCGGTACTCGAAGGACACACCGCGCAGGATCAGCGCCAGCAGGATCAGCAGCAGCGCCAGGTAGAACCCGCTGAAGAGCGTGGCGTACCACTCCGGGAACGCCGCGAACAGGCAGGCGCCGGCGACGATGATCCACGTCTCGTTGAGGTCCCAGACGGGGCCGATGGTGTTGATGATCTGCCGGCGGCCGATGTCGTCCTTGCCGAGGAACGGCAGTGACATGCCGACGCCGAAGTCGAACCCGTCGAGCACGAAGTATCCGACGAACAGGAATCCGACGATCCAGAACCAGAGGTATGCGAGGTCCATGGCGCGCTCCTAGTAGACCGTCGTCGGAGTGTCGGCGACCGCGAGCTCGCCCGGGTCGGGATCGTCGGGTCCGGGCAAGGGGTCCGGCCCCTTCTTCGAGGTCTTGATGATCAGCCCGATCTCGACCACGGCCAGCGCGGCGTAGATCAGGGTGAAGGCGACGAGCGAGATCAGCACGGTCCAGCCGGGGACGCTCGGCGATACGCCGTCCTCGGTGAGCATGAGTCCGAACACGATCCAAGGCTGGCGGCCCATCTCGGTGAAGACCCAGCCGACGAGGATCGCGAACAGGGATGCCGGCCACGCCCAGATCGCGAGCTTCCACGCCCACTGCGGCACGTCGCGCTTCGCCTTCCTGCGGGTGAGCCAGAGGCCGACGACCGCGGTGAGGGCGGCAACGCCGCCGAGGCCGATCATCCAGCGGAACGACCAGTACGTGATCCACAGCACCGGAGCGAAGTTGCCGTCGACCTGGTCGGCGAACTGGGGGAACATCTCCGTCGTATAGAGCGCATTGAGGTCGTTGATCCCCTCGACGCAGCCCTGCAGCGAGTGCGTGGACAGGAAGGCGAGGAGGTACGGCACCCGGATGGAGAACAGCTCGCTCGAGCCGTCAGGTGTTCCGAGGGTGAAGATCGAGAACGAGGCATCGGCTCCGCAGGCACTGTCGAACATCGCCTCGGCGGCCGCCATCTTCATCGGCTGCGTCGACACCATGACGAGGCTGAGCTGGTCGCCCGAGAGCGCGACGCCGGCGAAGGCGACGATCATGCCCCACAGCCCGTACTTGAGGGACGAGCGCATCATCGCGATGTTCTGCCCGCGGGCGAGCTGCCAGGCCGAGATCGAGATGATGACGCCGGCCGTCATCATGAAGGCAGCGAACAGGGTGTGGGGGAGGGCGGCCAGGGCGACGGGGTTGGTGAGCACCGCGAGGAAGTCGGTCATCTCGGCGCGGGAGCCGTCCTCGGCCATCTTGTAGCCGACGGGGTTCTGCATGAAGGCGTTCGCGGCGAGGATGAAGTACGCCGAGAACCAGGCGCCGATCGTCGCGATCCAGATGCTCGCGAGGTGCAGCGCCTTGGGCAGGCGATCCCAGCCGAAGATCCACAGGCCGATGAAGGTCGCCTCGAAGAAGAAGGCCATGAGCCCTTCGAAGGCCAGCGGGGCGCCGAACACGTCGCCGACGAATCTCGAGTACGCAGACCAGTTCATGCCGAACTGGAACTCCTGCACGATGCCCGTGACCACACCCATGGCGAAGTTGATCAGGAAGATCTTGCCGAAGAAGCGGGTCAGGTGCAGCCACTTGACGTTGCCCGTGCGGAACCAGGCCGTCTGGAAGATCGACACTGTGAGCGCCATGCCGAGTGTGAGTGGCACGAAGAGGAAGTGGTACAGCGTCGTGAGGCCGAACTGCCAGCGCGCCAGCAGCAGGGGGTCCAGCAGATCCACGATGCGTTCTCCGATCGCTCGAGCCGATCATGTGGTCTGACCACACTAGCATGTGGTCTGACCACACGGGAGTCCGCCCTGCGAGCGGTCCCTCCGATCCACAGCTTCCCAGGGGACGCCCGCGGACGCACCTGGTCGCGGCCGTGAATAACCGCGCGGCGGGGCCACAGCCTCGCCGCGCGGCTAACCTCGAAGCATGACGAATCGGGTCCGGAGGGCGTCGGCGTGACGGCGATCCCGGTGACGATCGCGCCGCGGATGCCTCGCACCGCCGCGGCGGATCCCGGCGCGTCGCGGCCCGGCGACCCGCTCGTCGACACGCACGGCCGGGTCCACCGCGACCTGCGCATCTCGCTCACCGACCGCTGCTCGCTGCGCTGCACCTACTGCATGCCCGAGCAGGGCAACGAGTGGCTCGCGAAGTCGAGCATCCTGACCGTCGACGAGATCGTCGACATCGCGCGCATCGCCGCGGCGGATGGCATCGCGACCTTCCGGCTCACCGGCGGGGAGCCCTTGCTGCGCGCTGACATCGTCGACGTCGTGGGCCGGCTGGCCGCGCTTCGCACACCCGAGGGCCGGCCGGTCGACATCGCGATGACGACCAACGGGATCCGGCTGCGCGAGCTCCTGCCCGGCCTGGCGGCTGCGGGCCTGCGCCGCCTCAACATCTCGATCGACACGTTGCGGCGCGACCGGTTCCGCGACCTCACCCGACGCGACCGGCTCGACGACGTGCTCGACGGGATCGCGGCGGCCGCGGCATCCGGTCTGCGACCGCTCAAGCTCAACGCGGTGGCCATGCGCGGCGTCAACGACGACGAGCTGGTCGACCTCACGGAGTTCGCGATCTCGCACGGCGCGCAGATGCGGTTCATCGAGCAGATGCCGCTCGACGCCGGTCACACGTGGGACCGCACGAGCATGGTGACGCAGGACGAGATCCTCGCGGCGCTCTCGGCACGCTGGAGCCTCACACCCGTTCCCGGTCGCGCCGGCGCGCCTGCCGCGCGCTGGTACCTCGACGGCGGGCCTCACACCGTCGGCGTGATCGCATCGGTCACGGCGCCGTTCTGCGGCGACTGCGACCGGCTGCGCCTCACGGCCGACGGGCAGTTGCGCAACTGTCTCTTCTCGGCCACCGAGTACGACCTGCTGCCCATCCTGCGCGGAGCCGCCGATGACGCGCGCGACCAGGCGGTCGATCGGATGCTCCGCTCCTGCGTGCACGGCAAGCTCCCCGGTCACGCGATCAACGACCCGGCGTTCCTGCAGCCCGCCCGCGGCATGAACGCGATCGGCGGCTGACGGGGTGGGCCGGCTCACCGTCCATCGCCCCGTCGTCCGCATCACCCACGACGGCGAGAGCCTGGGGAGCCGGCGCCGCAGCGACGCGCTCGTCGTCGAGGAGCCCCTCGAGATCAGGGTCGGGGGCGTCTCGCTCGCGATCACGATGCGCACACCGGGGCACGACGTCGAGCTCGCGGCGGGCTTCCTCGTGTCGGAGGGCGTCATCTCGCGCGGAGGACAGTTCCGCTCGGCGATCCACTGCGGGGGGCCGGGCACGGGAGCGGTCGGCGGCGCCGTGGCGATCGGTGGCGCAGGCTCGATCGGTGGCGCGCGCAGCGCCGAGAACACCTACAACGTCCTCGATGTCACGCTCGCGCCGGGAGTCGCACCGCCCGACCCCGACCTCGCGCGGCGGTTCTACACGACCAGTTCGTGCGGGCTGTGCGGCAAGGCCTCGATCGACGCCGTCGAGATGGTCTCCTCGTACGACGTCGGGGCGGATGCCGCACCCGTCGACGCGGGCTGGCTCCTGGGCCTGCCCGATCGGCTGCGCGAAGAGCAGGCCGTCTTCGGCAAGACCGGAGGTCTGCACGCGGCGGGGCTCTTCGACGCGGCGACGGGGGAGCTGCTCGTCGTCCGGGAGGACGTCGGGCGGCACAACGCCGTCGACAAGGTCGTCGGCTGGGCGGCACTGGCCGATCGGCTGCCGCTGACGGGCGCTGTGCTGCAGGTGTCGGGCCGGGCGAGCTTCGAGCTCGTGCAGAAGGCCGTGATGGCGGGTATCCCGATCCTGTCGGCCGTGTCCGCTCCGTCGTCTCTCGCGGTGGAGCTGGCCGAGACTTCCGGCCTCACCCTCGCCGGATTCGTGCGGGGCGCGTCGATGAACGTCTACTCGCGTCCCGAGCGCGTGAGACTCGACGCCGAGGGCTGAAGCGACAGCTGCACCACGCACTGGGCCGGGTCGCACGACGCCGCGATTCCGTCGACCCTGAGCGGGCCGCCGGCCTGGGCCAGCACTCCGTCCATGAGTCCGATGTGCACGCGGCACAGCGTGCCGCGGTGGTCGGCCGTCGTCGCGTGGGGACACGGCGTGAGATCGACCGTGAGCGCGGTCTCGTCGATGAGCGGGTCGAAGCCGGCCCCGCCGAGGTCCTCGACGAGCGCGTCGAGCTGGTGCAGGGCGTCGGGGGCGAGATTCTCCTCCTCGCCGGACGGATAGACGCGACGCAGCAGGTCGCCACGGCGCGCGGCATCCTGCACCCGCTGTGCGGCGATGGGGCTGGATGCCTGTTCCTCGCCGGTCGCGGCGGTGTAGAGAACGCGAGGCCGGCCGCGCGTGGTGCGGCGCTCGGTCTCGGCCACGACGTATCCGGCGTCGATCAGGCGCTGGAGATGCTCGCGCACCGTGTTGGGGTGCAGTCCTGTCGCCTCGACGAGTTCGGCGATCGGGCGCTGGGGCTGCTGCTGCACGAGGTGCATGATCTCGACGCGCGAATAGCTCGAGATCGCGCTGTAGCCGGCCGCCATGGCTCCATTATGGCGAGGAGTTGCCGGCCAGCCGCGACACTCACCCGCCATCCGCCGCCCGCGGCCCGCCACGTGAGACTCAGCCCGCGCTCGCGCAGGAACTCTCCGCTTGCGCAGGACTCGGCAGGCCGCAATGCTCCTGCGGAAGCGGCGATCTCCTGCGGAAGCGGGGATCTCCTGCGGAGCGGATGCCGCGGCCCGCCGTGCCCGGAGACGCAGGCCCCGGCCGTTCTCATCCTGAGTGGGGGACGCGAAAGGCCCGTGCCCGCCGGATAGGGTCAACGGCATGGCAACACGTCACGACCAGGAACCGCACGGCGGCGTCCTCAGCGGCAACGGCAGCCCCGGACTGTGGGGCGCGCTCATCGGCCTCATCGTCTTCGCGTTCGTCGCGGTGCCGATCTCGGCCGCCTTCCGCTTCGCCACGCATCCGAGCACGCAGCAGCTGTTCGGCGGACGACTCGAAGAGGCCACCACGACGGGCTACGTGCTGTTCTGGTGGGTCGTCACGATCCTCCTGCTCGCACTGCCGTTCCTCGTCGGCTGGGGCGTGGCCAAGCTGTCGGGCAAGACGATCGGCATCATCGCCGCGATCCTCGGCGTCTTCTTCATCGCGATCCTGATCATGGGGCAGCTGTACGTCTTCTGACCCTCCCACCACCACGTCGTGACGGGCGGGTGCGTCTCATGACGCGCCTGCCCGTTCGGCATCCAGCGGCAGGATCCCGGCATCGGCGCTGCCCACCGTCCCGAGGGACCGGCGGGCAGCGTCTGGGGCGCCTGGGATCACCGCCTGGGGGTGCGGTTCTCCGCGCTCACCATCCACGAGAGCTGCTCGACGCGTTCGAGGATCGCGTGCAGGATGTCGGCGCTCGTGGGGTCTTCGTCGTCGACGTCGTCGTGCACGTCGCGGCACGTCGTCGCGACGGCGTCCAGGCGTTCGGTGATGAGGTCGATGACCTCGGTCGTCGCGATCTCGCCCTGAGGGAACTCGGGCAGTGTCGTGGTCTGCGCGACCAGATCGCTGCGGCCGTCGGGCAGCGCGTGCAGCGACCGCATCCGCTCTGCGACGGTGTCGCCGAACTCGCGGGCCGCCTCGATGATCTCGTCGAGCTGGAGGTGGGTGTCTCGGAAGTTGCGCCCGACCACGTTCCAGTGCGCCTGCTTGCCCTGGAGAGACAGCTCGATCAGGTCGACGAGCACCTTCTGCAGGTTTTCGCTGAGCGACTCCGAGGCGCTGAAGCCCTGTTCGGCGTTCTGCTCCTTGGTGAGCTCTGCTCCCGAGCCGCCGCGCGCGGCGCGACGACGGTTGCCCGCAGGGGATGCGCTGGCCTTCGAGGTGGTCTTCTTGGCGGTGGTCGTTGCCACGGTCGTTCTCCTCACGTCCGAACGCTTCGACGCTAACCCCGGTGCGACCTCCCCGCCCGGGGATTGCGACGCACGCCGTCGAGTGCTAGCGGGACTCGGCGGAACGTAGGCTGGGATTCGTGTCTTCGGTCCTCAACGTCTCCGCGTATCTGTTCACGCGCATCGACGACCGCGAGCAGCTGCGCCCCGTCCTGCGCGATCGCGCCGCGGAGCTCGGGCTCAAGGGCACCATCCTCCTCGCCGAGGAGGGCATCAACCTGTTCCTCGCCGGGGATGCGGCATCCGTGCGGTCGTTCCTCGATCACCTGCGTGCGGACCCACGGTTCACCGCCCTCACCGCGAAGGAGAGCTGGTCGCCGGAGCAGCCCTTCGGCAAGCTCCTCGTGAAGCTCAAGCGCGAGATCATCCGAATGGACCGCCCGACGATCCAGCCCGAGGCGGGCCGGGCGCCTGCCGTCGCGCCGGCCGACCTGCGCCGGTGGCTCGACCAGGGCCACGACGACGCAGGTCGTGAGGTGGTGCTCCTCGACACGCGCAACGCGTTCGAGGTCGAGTACGGCACCTTCACGGGCGCGGTGGACTGGCGCATCGAGCGCTTCACGCAGTTCCCGGATGCCGCGGCCGCCCACCGCGACGAGCTCCGCGACAAGACGGTGGTGAGCTTCTGCACAGGCGGAATCCGCTGCGAGAAGGCCGCGATCCACCTGCGCGAGACCGGCGTCGACGCGCTGCAGCTGGACGGCGGAATCCTCGGCTGGTTCGAGCACGTGGGCGGCGCCCATTGGAACGGCGCCTGCTTCGTCTTCGACGGGCGCGAGGCGCTCACCCCCGACCTCGCACCGCGCGAGCCGGTCGCCGCGACCTGACCCCGGGCCCGGTGGCGCCGCACTCGCTCGCCTCCCGCTCGCTGACGCATCCTTGCGGGCGAGAGAGACCGCGGCACCCGTCCAAGAGCAGGACGGATGCCGCGGCAGGATGCGGTATGCGCTCGGCTGCCCCCCGACCCCTCGCACTCGACCGGCATCGCTCCTGAGGAGTGCGCTCCGCCCGCCGAAATACATCGGGCGGGAACCGATCTGTCAGCGGGTCGCGCGCAGCACCCGCTGCAGCAGCCGGATGTGCAGCTGGAAGCTCCGCGTCATCTCGGCCGTCGAGTGCAGGTTGAGCACGATCGTGATGTCGCGGACCGGCTCGGAGAAGAGGTGGGCGCCGGTGACCCCGAGATGTCCGACCGTGCGGGGAAGGCCGGCCAGGAGCGGGAAGAAGCCGCCGTACCGCAGCTGCATCAGCCCCGCTCCGTAGTGGATGCCGTTGCGGAACCGATGCGCGATCGTCGCCATGGCCGCGCGTGACGCCTCGCCGATGAGTGCGCCGCCGTGCCACGCGGCGGCGAACCGATGCAGATCGTCGACGGTCGTCACGATGCCGCCCCCGCCCCAGTCGCAGCTGAGGCTCTCGGCGCGGCTGAGGTCCACGCCGTCGATGAGGATGGGCGCCAGGTCGAGTGCGGCACCGGGCTGGGCGACGGATGCTGCGCCCCCGGGCATCGTGTGGAACAGCAGGCAGGAGGCATCCATCCCGGCGGGCTCGAGAATGCGTTCATGGAGCTGCGCGCCCAGCGGATCGCCGCCGAGCTCCTCGATCACGCGGGCGAGGAGCACGTAGCCGGTGTCGGAGTACGAGAATCGCTCGCCGGGCACCCCGACGGGGCGCTGATGCTCTCGCGAGAACGCGAGCAGGTCCGACGGGAGGAAGCGCTCGTCGGGCCGTCGCGTGACGCGTTCGGCGAAAGACTCTCCCGCGTCGTTCGGGCCCCCGAAGTAGTCGGCGACGCCGCTCGTGTGGGTGAGCAGGTGCCGAGGAGTGGCGGCGGCTGCGGCATCCGTCCCCCCGCGCACGAACAGCCCGGCGACCTCGGATGCCGGCAGCAGGCTGGGGAGGGGTGCGTCGAGGTCGAGGGCCCCGCTCTCGGCGAGCTGGAACGCGAGGGTCGCGGTGAGCATCTTCCCCACGCTCGCGGCGTGGAAGCGCCGATCGCGATCACCGCACGCGAACTCGATGCCGGGGGCGCGCACCAGCACCTGCGGCGCAGGAAGCGCGCCCCTCCTGCGGGCGAAGCCGTCGGCGATCCTCGCGAGATCCGAGGCGAGATCGGTGTGTCGAGCCATGCGTGATATCCCCCTGAGATATATCTAGGGGATATATTGGCAGAACGGTGAGAGAGGTGCCACATGCAGTTCGTGATCCTGGGTCTGTTGATGATCGCGCCGATGTCGCTCTACGACCTCCACAAGCAGTTCGCCGCGGGCCCGTCGCTCTTCTACAGCGCGAGCTTCGGCAGCCTGCAGCGTGCGCTCCGGCAGCTCATCGCGCAGGGGTGGGTGACGGTGACGGATGCCTCGTCCTCCGGCCGTCGCCGCAATCTTCACACTCCCACCGACGAGGGCGTCGAGGCCTGGCGCGCGTGGATGCGCGAGCCGCTCGCGGGTGCGCACGCCGAGACCTCGATGCTGGCGAAGGTGTTCCTGCTGGGACTGCTGCCGCGGGGCGGAGAGCGGGCTGCCGCGCTCGGCGAGCTGCGCCGCAGCGCCGCCGCGGGGCTCGCCGAGCTGCGCGCCGTCGCCGACGGGCTCGATGCGGCGCAGATCCCCGACGAGTTCGCCGAGATCTTCGCGTACCAAGGCGCGACGCTCGACTACGGCCTGCGCTCCCACGAGCTCGCTCTGTCGTGGCTCGACGGCCTCGACTGAGACGGCGGCAATCCGGCACGCCCCCCGCGCCGAAGACCAGGCGACGGCGGGAACGGGGTGCGGCATGCCAGGTCGGGCGCGAAGGGTGCGATTCGCGGCGTGGGCCGCGCTCGCGGGGGTAGTGAGCGCGGGAGTCTTCCTCGCCGTGGCCGAAGTGGCGGCCCTTCTCGTGGCGCGCCAGAGCAGTCCGATCCTCGCGGTCGGCTCTTTCGTCATCGACGTCGTGCCGCAGCCCCTCAAGGAGTTCGCGATCACCGCGTTCGGCGAGAACGACAAGCCCGTGCTCCTGGCCGGTCTCTGCCTCGCGGTGATCGTCGCCTCAGCGATCGCGGGCCTTCTCCAGCTGTGGCGGCCGCCGCTCGGCATCATCGCGCTCGGGATCGCCGGTGCCCTCTCCGTCGCGGCGATCGTCACGCGGGCCGGTGCCACGCCGCTCGCGTGGGTGCCGCCGGTGCTCGGCACGATCGCCGGCGCGGTCGTCCTCGGGGTGACAGTCGCGCGGCTGCGCCGCTGGGCGCACGCGACGACCACGCACGACGACTCCGATTCCGGGCGCCTGGACCGGCGAGTCTTCCTCCAGGTGCTCACGATCGCCGGAGCATCCGCTCTGATCGCCGGAGTCGGCGCTCGCGTCGCCAACGTCGCCACGACCTCGATCGCCGCGGTGCGCCGGGCGCTGCGGCTGCCGGAGCCGCGCTCCCGGGTCGACGTGCCCGCCGGCGCCGAGTTGGACGTGCCGGGGATCTCGCCGCTCTACACACCCAACGCCGATTTCTATCGCGTCGACACCGCCTTGACCGTGCCGTCCGTCGATCCCGCCACGTGGCGGCTGACCGTCGACGGACTCGTGGACCGGAAGATCGAGCTCACGTTCGACGAGCTCGTCGAGATGGGACTCGACGAGTACTCGATCACCCTCACGTGCGTGTCGAACGAGGTCGGGGGAGAGCTCCTGGGCACGGCAAAGTGGCTGGGCGTGCCCGTGCGGGACATCCTGGCCCTCGCCGGCCCGCAGGGCGACGCCGACATGGTGCTCTCGCACAGCATCGACGGGTTCACCGCCAGCACGCCGGTCGAAGCGCTCACCGACCCGGATCGCGACGCGATCCTCGCCGTGGCGATGAACGGCGAGCCGCTGCCCCTCGAGCACGGCTTCCCCGTGCGCATGGTGGTGCCGGGTCTGTACGGGTATGTCTCCGCGACGAAGTGGCTCACCCGCCTGCAGGTGACGACCTTCGCGGCCGACGAGGCCTACTGGACGCCGCGGGGCTACAGCGCGGAGGCGCCGATCAAGTTCTCCTCACGCCTGGACACCCCGCGCACCGGACAGCCGGTGGCGGCGGGGCGGGTCCCGCTCGCCGGCGTCGCGTGGGCGCAGACCGTCGGCATCGAACGCGTCGAGGTCCGCATCGACGGCGGCGAGTGGCAGGCCGCCACGCTCTCCGCGCCGGTCAACGACGACACCTGGGTGCAGTGGATGCTGGAGTGGGACGCGACGCCCGGAACCTACAACGTCACCGTCCGCGCCGTGAACCGCGACGGCGACCTGCAGATCGAGGACCGAGCGCCGATCGCCCCCGACGGCTCGACCGGGTGGCAGCGCACGCTCGTGCGCGTGACGTGAGGGCGCGCCGTCCGCTCGCCGTCAGTCCTCGCCCCGCGTGACGCCCGAGAAGTCATTGCCGGCGATGCGCGGGCCGAGCTCGGTCTCGCGCGGCCACACCAGGACGAGCGCCGCGTGCTCCTCGCCGTCGTCGGTCGCGACGGGCAGCCACCGCGCGTCGTATCCGTAGAGGAGCTCCTCGTCGACGATCACGCGGTTGACCTCGTCACCCGGTCGCAGCGACAGCAGCTCGCCGCGCACCCGGTCGGTGCCGCCGGTGAGCAGGAGGGGCCACTCGCCGCCCTCGTGCCAGTGCAGACGGCCCGCGACGCTCGCGGGTCGCGACTCGTCCACGTGCGGCGCGATCGCTCCCCACAGCGCCATGCCCGGGCGCAGACTGCCGTAGACGAACAGCGGCACTGTCGCGTGCGGGAACGTCACCCGTCCCACGCTAGCGGGAGGGCGGATGCCTCGGCCCGGCCGACCCTCAGGTCAGGCTGCTCACCCACGCGACGAGATCGCCCGCAGCGAGAAGGCTGAACGCGGCTGCCGCGCCCACCACCGCGACGAGCAGGAGCACGAGCGATGCCGTGGCGGGTCCGTTCTTCGGCGTCGGCGGCGCGGTCCACCCGCTCGCCGAGCCGGACGACGGTCGATAGGCCGGGCCGGTGCGCACGACCGGATCGAGCGGCCTGGCGAGGTCTGTCCAACGCAGGCCGTCCCACCACCGCGTCTGACCGGTCTCGGCGTCGTACAGCCAACCTGGTGCGGGCGCACCCACACGAGTGTCTTCGCTCATCTCATCCCCAGTTGAGAGTAAAGACGGTTCCCCGACCGCCTCGGACGGTTCCCCAACCGCCTTGCACGAAGAGTAGCGGATAGAGGCGGCATTCCTCCAGACCTTGAGCTCACCAACCTCCGCGGGTCGGGGTATGACCTTCGCGCGCGTCGTCGGGCATCTCCATCTCGGCCCTCACGCCGAGCAGACGCAGCGGGCGATCCGGCTCGATCCGCTCGACGAGCTTCAACGTCTCCGCGATCACCGTGTCGCGGTCGAACGTGGTCGCGATCTTGTGCACGAACGTCTTCGTGAGGAATGGGGCGTAGCGCACCTTCAGGCCCACGCCGACGACCGGACGCCCCTCGGCGGCGACATCCGCCAGCACCTGGGTCAGCAGTTCGCGCGCCGCCGCCTCGATCTCGGCGGGCTCGACGATGTTCTGCTGGAAGGTCGTCTCGCGTCCGTGCCCGCGCGCCACCCACGGGGTGTCGTCGACGACCGCCGATCCGTCTCCGCGACCGAGCTGGCGGTACCACGGGCCCATCTTGGGTCCGAACTCCCCGGCGAGCGGAGCCTCGTCGGCGTGGGCGAGGTCGCTGACGGTGCGGATGCCGAGCCCGGCCAGCCGCTTCGAGATCTTGCTCCCCACGCCCCAGAGCTCGATCGTCGGCTTGTCGCCCATCACCTCGAGCCAGTTCTCGGCGGTCAGGCGGAACACCCCGCGCGGCTTGCCGAAGTCGGTCGCGTTCTTGGCGCGGATGAGGGTGTCGCCGACACCCACGCTGCAATGCAGCAGGGTGCGCTCGAGAACCGCGCGCTGGATCTCCCGCGCGGTCGCCTCGGGATCCTCGGTGCGGACCCCGACGAATGCCTCGTCCCATCCGAGCACCTGCACGATCGCGCCCGGCTGCGCGCGCAGCGCCGACATGACCTCCTCCGAGGCCTCCGTGTACGCGGGCGCGTCGACCGGCAGGATCACGGCGTCCGGAACCTTCCGCGCGGCGATGCGCAGCGGCATCCCCGATCCGACGCCGAACGCCCGCGCCTCATAGGATGCCGTCGACACGACGGCGCGCTCGGTGGGATCACCCCGGCCGCCGACGATCACGGGCCTGCCGGCGAGCTCGGGTCGCCGCAGCACCTCGACGGCGGCGATGAACTGATCGAGGTCGACGTGCAGCACCCACGAGGCCTCGGACATGTCGTCCAGTGTGGCCGGTCCCGGAAGCTCCGTCGAGCGCTCACCGAGTACGACGATGCCGCGACCTCCGCGCGAGCGCGGGCCGCGGCATCCGTCCGTCCTGGGTCAGCGTGCGACCTCGCCGCGCCAGGCGCCCGTCTCGCTGTGGGCCTTCTCGATGAACTCCTTGAAGTTCTCGAGGTCCTTCTTCACCGCATGCTGTCCCGCGCCGACGAGCGAGCCGAGCTTCTCGATCGCATCGCTCGGCTCCCAGTCGATCTGCACGGTGACGCGCGAGGTCGTGTCGTCGAGCTTGTGGAAGGTGACGACTCCGGCGTGGGCGGTATCGCCGCCGGTGCTGCGCCACGCGACGCGCTCGTCGGGGTGCTGCTCGGTGATCTCGGCGTCGAACTCCCGCTGGAACGGGCCGACCTTCACCGTCCAGTGGGTGTGGGTGTCGTCGAGCTGGGTGATCGACTCCACCTCGTCGAGGAAGTGCGGGAAGCTCTCGAACTGCGTCCACTGGTTGTAGGCCGTGGTGACCGGCACGTTCACGTCGATGGTCTCGATGATCTGAGTCATGAGACCAGCTTCGGCGGCGCAGCGCGCGCCGCACACCCCCTTGACCCGCGCGCGGGTCGGAGGGTAACGATCGGCGGCTCGCGCAGAACGCGGCCGCCGATCGAGTGGGTCAGAGCGGCCGGATGTTGGCGGCCTGCATGCCCTTGGGGCCGCGCTCCGCCTCGAACTCGACCTTCTGGTCTTCGCGGAGCTCCTTGTATCCGTCGCCCGTGATCGCGCTGAAGTGGGCGAACAGGTCGGCGCCGCCGTCGTCAGGGGCGATGAAGCCGAAGCCCTTTTCGGAGTTGAACCATTTCACGGTGCCAGTGGCCATCGTGTCTTTCCTTCTACTTTTCGGGCCGCGTGAAGCGACCGGGGTGCCGCGCCGCTGTGTGCGGAGCGGACGTTTGCGGCGGGCGGGGCCCGCCGAGGGGAACGGAAGCCGGGGATCGGATGCCTCGACCGCGGCCATGGCGTCATGCCGGGCGTGGTGCACCCCGAGCTCCTCGCCGCGCGGGCCGTGAGCCTCGTGGCCGCGCGATGTGACGCCGACGAAGCCGGCGTACTCGCCGGCGATGGTCGCGACGAAGATGTCGTCGTCGGCGGGGCGCCAATGAACGGCACCGCGAGACGCGAACGGGGGTGAGACGACGGAAGTCAGGGCAGCCTAGGGATGGGGCGTGGATGTCGCACCAGCGACCTCACACGCAGGTGAGAGATGAAGCGCCGTGATGGCGGAGGACAGTCGCGCACGCTGTCGCTCCACGATGAGGCGGAGGTGAACGACCGGGGTGCCCGAGCGGGCAGGAGTCCACTCTACCCTGTTTGCCTGGGCATCTGCCCGATGCGCGCCTCGCGGTGCGGCGGGTACCGTGACGCGTGTGGATTCCGGGAGCGTGCGGCGCAAGGCCGATCTCAAGAAGGAGCTCGCGTCGTACTCGGCGCCGCACGGCCGGTTCGAGGTGATCGACGTGCCTCCCCGGCGGTATCTCATGGTGGACGGACGCGGCGATCCGAACTCCTCGGCGGCGTATGCCGACGCCGTCTCGGCGCTGTACGGGGTGGCCTACAAGCTGAAGTTCCAGAGCAAGGTCGACCTCGGGCGCGACTACGTCGTGATGCCGCTCGAGGGCCTGTGGTGGTCGGACGACATGGCCTCGTTCACCACGGCTCGCGACAAGTCGCAGTGGAGCTGGACGATGATGATCCTCGTTCCGGACTGGACGGAAGGCGCCCACGTCGACGCCGCACGAGCCGTCGTCGCGTCGAAGGAGGGCACCGCGGCCGTCGACGCTCTCCGCTTCGAGGAGCTGGCGGAAGGGCGGTGCGTGCAGACGCTGCACGTCGGCTCGTACGACGAGGAGGCTCCGGTGCTCGACGAGATGCACCACCGCTTCATCCCGGGCGCGGGGCTGCGGATGAGGGGCCTCCACCACGAGATCTACCTCGCCGACCCCCGGCGCACCGCCCCCGAGCGGCTGCGGACGATCCTGCGCCAGCCGGTCGAGGACGCGGACTGATCCCGATGGCAGCCCTGGCCGGACGAGCCTTAACGATATATCGTTGAGTATCGCCGGCATATCGGTGAGGTCATCTCAGGGAGGTCGTCATGAGCGATTCGTTCACAGGAGAGTGGTTCGGTCCGCGTGACCGCGGGCAGGATCAGGGTCGCCCCGGAGGCGGAGGTCTGTGGGAGGCGATGGACCAGCTGCGCGACATGTTCGAGCAGAAGGTCATGAGCCCTCGGGTGGGCCGCGGCGACGTCCGCGCGTCGATCCTCGCGGTGCTGGCCGACCGGCCGATGCACGGCTACCAGATCATCTACGAGATCGAGGCGCGCAGCGGCGGCACGTGGAAGCCCAGCCCCGGCTCGGTCTACCCGACCCTCCAGCTGCTCGCCGACGAGGGCCTCATCACGGCCGAGGAGGCCGGGGGCAAGAAGACCTACTCGCTCACCGAAGCCGGTCGCGCCGAAGCCGCCGCGAGTGAGGATCGGTCGGCTCCCTGGGAGTCGGCAGGCCGGAAGGATGCCGCGCGCGCGACCGTGCTCCCGAAGGCCGGCGCGAAGCTCGCCCAGGCCGCGGCGCAGGTCGCCACGAGCGGTTCGCCCGAGCAGGTGCAGCAGGCGGTCGAGGTGCTCGACGAGGCGCGGCGTAAGCTCTACTCGATCCTCGCCCAGGACTGACCCCGGATGCCGCCGGAACGTCGGCCCGCTGCTGTCCCGAATCAGGGAGTCTCGATGGCCGACGCCGGGAGTTCGCGCGCCCGCTACCGCCGGATACTGCGCTTCGCCGCCCGCTACATGGTGCAGGCGTGGTGGTACGAGCTCTTCCTGCCGCGCATCGGGCTCGGCCGCTTCGCCGCACGCGGTCGCGCCGCGCGGCTGACGAGGCTCGCGCGCCGATTCCATGCGCTGGCCGTGTCACTGGGCGGCCTCATGATCAAGGTCGGGCAGTTCATGTCGTCACGTCTCGACGTGCTCCCGCCCGAGATCACGAAGGAGCTCGAAGGGCTGCAGGACGAAGTGCCGGCCGTCGCCTTCGACGCGATCCGTCGGCTCGCCGAGGCAGAGCTCGGGGTGCCGCTCGAGGTCGCCTACGAGTGGGTCGACCCGGTTCCCGTGGCCGCGGCATCCCTCGGGCAGGCGCACCGCGCGAGGCTCGTGCCGGCCGACGCCGCCGACACCGGGTTCGCCGATGTCGTGGTGAAGGTGCAGCGCCCAGGGATCGAGCAGATCGTCGAGGTGGACCTCGCGGCCCTGCGGCGGGTGGCCCAATGGCTCAGCCGCGTGCGGATCGTGCGCGATCACGTCGACCTGCCCGTGCTGATCGAGGAGTTCGCTCACACCAGCGAGGAGGAGATCGACTACCTCCACGAGGCGCGCAACGCGGTGCGCTTCGCTGAGAATTTCGTCGGCGACCCGCGCGTCGACGCGCCGGAGATCGCGTGGGAGCGCAGCACGAAGCGGGTGCTCACGCTCGCCGACGTCACCGCGATCAAGATCAACGACGTTGACGGTCTGCGCGCCGCGGGCATCGAGCCCGCCGACGTCGCGGCCGAGTTCGCGACCGTGATGTTCGACCAGCTCTTCCGCGACGGGTACTTCCACGCCGACCCCCATCCGGGCAACATCTTCGTCACGCCGACTCCGGGCGGCGAGCGGCCGTGGCACCTCACATTCATCGACTTCGGCATGATGGGCGAGGTCCCCGACCGGCTTCGCCGCGATCTGCAGCAGGTCATGATCGCCGTCGCCTCGCGCAACGGCACACAGCTGGTGAGCAGCATCCGCGATGTCGGCGTGCTGCTGCCGTCGGCTGACACCGCCGAGCTCGAGCGGGCGATGACCGCGCTGTTCGCCCGCTTCGGCGGGATGGGATTCGCCGAGCTGCAGAAGGTCGATCCTCGTGAGTTCGAGGCTTTCGCACGGGAGTTCGGCGACGTCATCCGGTCGCTGCCCTTCCAGCTGCCCGAGAACTTCCTGCTGATCGTGCGTGCGGTGTCCCTCACCTCCGGCATGTGCTCATCGCTCGAATCCGACTTCAACATGTGGGACGCGGTCGAGCCGTACGCCGCGCAGCTCATCCGGGACGAGGGTGGCAACGTCGTGCAGGCGTTCGCGAAGGAGGCCGTCTCGATCGCGGGCATCGCCGCGCGGCTGCCGCGCCGTGTCGACGACATCGTGACCCGTGCCGAGGAGGGCCGGCTGGCGGTCGAGTCGCCGCGCGTCGAGCAGCGCATGAAGTCCCTCGAGCGCGTCGTGCGCCGCGCCGTGTCGGCCGTGCTGTTCGCCGGACTCTTCATCGGCGGCGCCGTGCTGCGCGCCGATGAGGCGGTCTTCGGCACGGTGCTGATGGCGGTGTCGGTGATCCCGCTGCTGCACGCCGTGTTCGCGGGGGCAGGCCGCCGCGGCTGAGCCGGGTCATCGCTGCGAGTCGCGCCGGGCGCATAACTCCTGCACTTCTGCGGGCATGAGCGCGCGAGCCGCAGGAGGGCGGGGAGTCGTGCGCGAAGCGGGTGATTTCTGCAGGAGTTATGCGCCGCCGGTGGCCCGCAGTCCCTAGGGTGTGGGTGTGCGAGCGGTCGTGTACGAGAGGTATGGCGGGCCTGAGGTGCTCGAGGTGCGCGACGTCCCGGTGCCGTCGCCGCGACCCGGCGAGGTGCTCGTCGAGGTGGTCGCGGTGTCGATCAACCTGTCGGACTGGGAGGCGCTGCGGGGCTCGCCCGCCTACGCGCGATTCGGAGGGCTGCGGCGGCCGGCGCATCCGATTCTCGGAACGGATGTCGCGGGCCGGGTGACCGCGGTGGGCGACGGCGTGACGCACTTCGCCGTGGGTGACGAGGTGTACGGCGACAACCTTCCCCGCTATGGGGGGTTCGCCGAGTATGTCGCCGTCCCCGAGTCCGCGATCGTGCACAAGCCCGCGGCGCTCACGTTCGCCGAGGCATCCGCCATTCCCCAGTCCGGCGCGATCGCCTCCCAAGCGGTGGCTCTCGCCGCGCCGGGCACGCGGATGCTGCTCAACGGCGCCGGGGGAGGTGCGGGCGCCCTCGCGATCCCGTTGGCCGTGGCCAAGGGAGTGCACGTGACCGCCGTCGACAACGCGGGCAAGCTGGACTTCCTGCGCGAGCTCGGCGCCGAGCACGTGATCGACTACCGTCGCACCGACTTCACGCGGACCGGACCCTACGACCTCATCGTGGATCTCGTCGCGCATCGCTCCGTGTTCGCCTATCGTCGCGCGCTCGCACGCGGTGGCAAGTGCGTGATCGTGGGCGGAACCGCCCGCACGCTGCTGCGCATGGTCACGGTCGGACCGCTGCTGGGCATGCTCACCGGCGCGCACCTGGGCGTGCTGTTGGTGCGACAGGGGCCGGGCGGGTTCGCGAGCATCGCCGACCTGTGCGAGAGCGGTGGAGCCTCGGTGCGCATCGACCGGGTGTTCCCCCTCGATGAGGTCCCGGCCGCGCTCGCCTGGCATGGCGAGGGACGGGCGCGGGGAAAGGTCGTCGTCGCGGTCCGAGAGTCCTGAGGACCCGGCGCAGGAACGGCGGATGCCGCGCCCCGGCAGGGACGCGGCATCCGGATCCTTCGTCTACGCCGTGGCGTCGGCGCGCTTGGGCAGCACCCAGCCGGCGCGCGGGAAGTGGCAGGTGTACCCGTTCGGGATGCGGATCAGGTAGTCCTGGTGCTCGGGCTCGGCCTCCCAGAACGCGCCCTCCGCCTCGATCGTGGTGACGGCCTTGCCCGGCCACAGGCCGGAGGCGTCCACATCGGCGATGGTGTCGCGGGCGACCGCCTCCTGCTCGGGGGACAGGGGGAAGATGGCCGAGCGATAGCTCGAGCCGATGTCGTTGCCCTGACGGTCCTTGGTGGAGGGGTCGTGGATCTGGAAGAAGAACGCCAGGATGTCGCGGTACGTCGTCTGCGTGGGGTCGAAGACGATCTCCACCGCCTCGGCGTGCCCGGGATGCTTGCGGTAGGTGGCGTGGGCGTTCTCGCCGCCGGTGTAGCCGACCCGCGTGCCGAGCACGCCGGGCTGGCGGCGGATGAGATCCTCCATGCCCCAGAAGCATCCGCCGGCGAGGACCGCCGTCTCGGTGCCGGGGGTGCGGGTGATCTCGCCGGTGTCGAAGGGACCGCTGGTCATGATGCGTGCTCCTGGTTCTCGGTGGGGAAGAGGTCTCGGTAGGCGCCGTAGCCCTCGGTCTCGAGTGACGAGGCGGGGACGAAGCGCAGTGCGGCCGAGTTCATGCAGTATCTCAGGCCTCCGGCATCCCGGGGGCCGTCGGGGAAGACATGGCCGAGGTGGCTGTCGGCTCCCGACGAGCGCACCTCCGTGCGCGACATCCAGAGGGCGCGGTCCGTCTTCGTGGTGACGGCAGCGGCGTCGATGGGCCGCGTGAAGCTCGGCCACCCGGTGCCGCTGTCGTACTTGTCGACGGACGAGAACAGGGGCTGGCCCGAGACCACGTCGACGTAGATGCCCGGCTCGTGGTTGTCCCAGTACGGGTTGCGGAACGGCGGCTCGGTGCCGTCGTCCTGCGTGACGCGGTACTGCGTATCGGTGAGGCGGCTGAGCGCCTCGGGGGTACTGCGGTAGTCGTTCGGATTCACGGGTTCCTCCTCGGGCGACGTCGCTGGCTGCGCCGTCACAGGGAGAGAACGGATGCCGCGTCCTTTTTGGTCCCGTGAACCTGGGAGCCGGCTTCGAATCCGGGAAGGCGTATACCGAGTCCGGCCGCGGTGTCAAGGGGCGGCGCTGGCGCACCCTTGCGACATAGCCTGGCGGAGCAGTGATGCGCGGTGCGGTCGAGGATCGGTGTTCGGGTCCGATCCTCCTGCAGTCGCGCGATGGCCCCGGCGGGTGGGCACCCGCCCGGGGCCATCCCTGCGTCCGTGACGCGGAGCATATCCCGGCAGCGGGCTACGCTGGCCGCGTGCACCGCATCTACGGCATCCCGTTCGCCTCCGTCTACCCGCTCTACATCACGAAGGTGGAGAAGAAGGGGCGCACGACGGCCGAACTCGACGAGGTCATCGAGTGGCTGACGGGCTTCGACGACGCGCAGCTGCGAGCTCACCTCGAGGACAGCACGACGTTTCAAGACTTCTTCGACGACGCCCACCTCCATCCGAACGCGTCGCAGATCACCGGGGTGATCTGCGGCATGCGCGTCGAGGAGATCGAGGACCCGCTCATGCAGAAGATCCGCTACCTCGACAAGCTCGTGGACGAACTGGCCAAGGGTCGGGCGATGGAGAAGATCCTCCGCGGGAGCTGAGGGGCGGCATCCGCTCGCCGTTCGAGCGGGCGCGCCTGATACGTTCGGGAACGCCGACCGCGCCTGCGGTCGCGAGGCGAGGGGAAGACGTGGCGGAGCGCAGGAGCTGGGTGCTGGTCGACGGCGAGAACATCGACGCGACTCTCGGCGGATCGATCCTCGGACGACGGCCGCAGCCCGAGGAACGGCCGCGATGGGATCGACTGCTGACCTTCATCGCCGAGCGGTGGGACCAGCCGTCGCAGGGACTGTTCTTCCTCAACGCGAGCTCGCACCTTCCGATGTCGTTCGTGCAGGCGCTGCTCGCGCTCGGCTACCAGCCGGTGCCGCTGTCGGGGGCCGCCGATGAGAAGGTCGTCGACATCGCGATCCAGCGCACTCTGCGCGCACTCGCCGATCGCGAGGACGATGTCGCTCTCGTCAGCCACGATCGCGACTTCGTCGAGGATCTCGCGAATCTCTCGGGGGAGGGTCGGCGAGTGGGCGTGATCGGTTTCGCCGAGTTCCGCAGCTCGGAGCTCTCGGCCATCCCCGGCATCGAACTCTTCGACATCGAGTACGACGCCGAGGCCTTCGACGCGCCGCTGCCGCGCGTGCGCGTGATTCCGATCGACGAGTTCGACCCGGCCGCCTTCCTGCGCTGAGATCCACCGACCGCATCATTCGCATCTATCGACCACTTTCGCCACTCTCTGAACTCGGAATGTCGTAGGTATGTTCTAACCTCAAGGCATGACATTCCTCCTCGACGAGCCGGATTTCGAGTCCGGCAGCGCGCCGGGGTGGGCGGCGCCGGTGCCAGACGACGTCGAACTCGTGACCGAAGTCTCGAGAATGATGTCGGTGTTCGCGGCGGAGCGGTTCGATCGAATCGAGAGGCTCCGGTCCAACGCGGTTGAGAACGCAGGCCGCTATGGCAGGGGTGCCGCGGAGGTCGTGGAGAGGTCGGTGCGGTTGGAGCTCGCGGCGGCGCTCGGGATGACCGAGAGTGCGGCCGGCATGCTGATGGCGCAGGCGGAAGCGCTCGTGCGTCGATTCCCCGATGCTTTGGCATCGCTAGGGAGCGCACGTATGACCGAGCGCCACGCACAGGTGCTGGTGGAGTTGCTGGATGCCGCGCGCGTCGAGGTGCGGGAACGGCTCAGTGCGCGGGCGGTCGCGTTGGCCGAAGAGTTGCCGGTCGGCTCGTTCCGACGGGCGTTGCGCCGGCTCGTCGAGACCGAGGATTCCGCGACCCTGACCGAGCGCCACGCTCATGCGCTCACGTTGCGGCGGGTGCTGATCGAGCCCGCAACGGACGGCATGGCGTGGTTGCATGCTCTGCTGCCCGCAGTCGAAGCACATGCGATACATGGCCGGCTCACCGCGATGGGCAAGGCGATCACCGGACGGAACGCCGGCGTGCGGGACAAGACCGCAGGCACGGGCGGCAGCGACGCGGGCGCTGGCGACCCCGGATTCTCCGAGGACAGTCGGACGCTGGATCAGGTGCGTGTCGACATCCTCGGCGACCTGCTCATCGACGGCGACACCACGACGCTGACCCCCGAAGCCCGCGGCATCCGGTCCACCGTCTCGGTCACCGTTCCGGCCCTGGCCCTCCTCGCCGGCGACGATACCGACCGGCACGCGCGCGGGCTCGCCCCCGCCACCGTGGAAGGCATCGGGCCGATCCCGCTGGCCGATGCCAAGGTCCTCTGCGGTGGCGACCCGTCCTGGACGCGAGTTCTCACCCACCCCGAGACGGGGATGGTGCTCTCCGTCGGCCGCACCCAGTACCGGCCGCCCCCGCAACTGCGCAGACTCATCGCCTGGCGCTCCGAACGGTGCATGGCACCCGGCTGCGGAGTTCCCGCGTCGAGATGTCAGATCGATCACAACATCGCTTGGGAACACGGCGGGCACACGGCCCTGAACAACCACGCTCCGCTGTGCACCGGGCACCACACCGTCAAGCACCACGGCGGCTGGAATATCCAACACCTCGACGGCGGCGCGCTCCTGTGGACCTCGCCGACCGGACGGGAGTACCTCGTCAAACCCGAGAGACACGTCCCCGTCTTCCGGCCATCCGCTCCCTCAGACGGACGAGACGCCCCCTTCTGAACAGAGCCGGACTCCCGGAGAGCGAAGAGCGGGTGGGGGCCACTTCGGGCATCGTGTCCGCCCGATCTTGACCAGCCTCGCCGAGCGTCCCCGGTGGATCAGTACCAGCCGACGGACTGCGAGTGCGACCATGCGCCGCACGGCGAGCCGTAGCGACCGGCGATGTAGCCGAAGCCCCAGCGGATCTGCGTCGCGGCGTTGCTCTGCCAGTCGGCTCCGGCGCTCCCCATCTTGCTGCCGGGGAGGGCCTGCGGGATGCCGTAGGCGCCGCTAGAGGCGTTGTAGGCGCGGTAGTTCCAGCCCGACTCCTTGTTCCACAGCGAGACGAGGCACGAGAACTGGTCGCCACCCCAGCCGTAGCTGCCGAGCATGCTCTTCGCGATCGCCTGGGCCTCGCCCGCGCTCGCGCCGCCGCCGACGGCGACCGGCGCAGGAGCGGAGCCACCGCCGGATGCCGAGGCAGCGGCCTCGGCGGCTGCGCGGGCAGCGGCCTCGCGCTTGGCCTTCGCCGCGGCCTCCCGCTTCGCCTTCGCCGCCTTCGCGGCGTCGAGGCTCTCACGCAGCTCGGCCACGCGGGCCTCGACCGTCGTGACGAGTGCGGTCACGTCGTCGATGAGGTCGGGGACGAGGGGAGCGGGAAGGTCGAGTCCGCCCGAGAGCCGCTCGGCGGCCGAACCGAGCTCGGCCGTGTCGACGGTGGTCTCGACCTCGCCGAGATCCAGGCCGGAGGCCTTCGTATCGGCGGTCACCTGCGCGGCGGCGTCGATCGCGGCGTCCGCGTCGTCCAGAGCCTGCGTCGCCTGGGTCGAGATCTCGTCCGTGCCGCCGGCGACGACGAGCGCGGTCGGCTCGGCGGGCATCGTGAACGATGCGAGGGCGAAGCCGCCGGTCGGGGCCGAGGCCTCGGCCGGCGAGACGGGCGGAACCGTGCTGACGGCGACGGCGGTGATCAGCCCGAACGCCAGTCCGGTCGTGAGGACGGTGGTGCGCCGACGGGTGCGACGGCGGGCGATTCGGGTGCGACGATCAAGGGCGATGGGTGAGCTGGAGCGCATGAAGTAACCGAGTTCCGTATGGTGAAAGGCGCCGATCGGGCGGCGCACGCACCCGCGCGGCGGGCACAAGCCCCAGAGTCTGCCCACCTGTTCTGGACGGTTCCGGTGCGTTACCTGAGCGTTACATGGGAGCGCGGCGGACGAAAAGTCCTGATCAAGAGGCTGCGGAGAGTGGCCGATCGGCCGGAATCACCCGTATCGGTAGTGCGTGGAGCTCGCCTGCACCCATCCTGCGAACTGGCGGGCTGCGGCATCCTGACCCGCCGGCACTGCAGCGATCCACACCTGTGTCTGCCCCGCCACCAAGAGGTACGTCCCCGCCCGGTCGATCGCGCGATTCATGGTGCGGGAGCTGATCGGTCCGCTCGCGCCGAACAGCCGTCGCTCCACCGCGGTCCGCGTGAACGCCGGCGTGCGCAGGAGCCGGTCGCCGGAGTCGACGGATGCCTCGACCCCGCCCACGTGCTGGCTCAGGTCGCCGAAGTGCACCCACCGCCCGTCCAGGACGACTCCCGCGAAGTCCTGCTCCTGGCCGCTGTAGCGAACCGCGCTCGTCCACCGCGCGCCGTCCCACCAGCGCTGCCGGCCCCGCTGGTCGTCGTACCAGCCCGCGGCCGCGACGGCGGTGCTCACGGGGGCGGCGCCGGTGTGCAGCTCGGTGCGCGCCTCACGCAGGTCGATGAACTCCTCGGTCCACCGCGCGCCGTCCCACCAGCGCTGCCGGCCGGTGCCGTCGTCGTACCAGCCCGGAGCTGCCTGCGTGCTCATGCGACGAGCGTAGTTCGCACCCGCCCCGGCCGCACGAGCCGGGTGTCGGCGATCCGGCGTAGCCTGAGCTGATGCTCGCCGATCCGACACCGCAGTCCGCGCGGGCGCAGCTGGCGGCGGTGGCGGATGCCGCGTCCCGCGACCCACGCCCCCTTCCGGGATTCGCCGGCTTGAGCGTGCCCGACGATGCGCGGCCGGCCGCGGTGCTCATGCTCTTCGGCGTGCTCGACGCGCTGCCGAGCGACCACGACGCACAGGCTCGCGCGGTGTCGCGCGATCTCGACGTTCTCCTCCTCTCGCGAGCGTCCACGCTCCGCTCCCATGCGGGCCAGGTGGCCTTCCCGGGAGGACGCGTCGACCCCGATGACGACGGCGCCGTCGGTGCGGCGCTGCGCGAGGCGCGGGAGGAGACCGACCTCGACCCCGCCGGCGTCGAGGTGCTCGGCACGCTCGAGGACATCCCGCTCGTCTACTCCCAGCACCTGGTCACTCCGGTGCTGGCGTGGTGGCGGCATCCGTCGCCCGTCCGGGTGGTCGACGAAGCGGAGTCGGCCGACGTGTTCCGGGCGCCGGTGGCAGATCTGCTCGACCCCGCCAACCGCGGTTCGACCGTCATCCGCCGCGATGGCCAGGTGTGGCGCGGTCCGGGCTTCCTCGTTCCGTCGCCCGACGGCGATCACCTGGTGTGGGGCTTCACGGGAATGGTGCTCGACGGCCTGTTCGATCGCCTGGGCTGGACCGAGCCGTGGGACGCCTCGCGCGAGCTGCCGCTCGAACGCGCCGGGTTCGACGATTCCGAGGCGAGCTCGGGTCGCGCGGCATCATGAGTTCATGATCTTCGACGCCGCCGACCGCGCACGGATCCGCGACGAGCTCCTCCGGGCCGCGCGCGCCGATCCCGACATCGCCGGAGCCGCGCTCGTCGGCTCGGCTGCCCGGGGCGCGGAGGACCGCTGGTCCGACATCGACCTCGTGCTCCAGCTCGCGCGCGGCGCCGACGAGGCGGCCGTCGTCGAGCGGTGGACGAGCGAGATCCGCGACCGATTCGGCATCGCCGACACGCTCGACGTGTTCGCCGCCGAGAATGTGCGGTATCGCGTCTTCCTCCTGCCGACGTCGCTGCAGATCGACGTGTCGTTCTGGCCGCACGACCTTTTCCGCGAGACCGAGGCGGGCTTCGCCCTGCAGTTCGGCACGGCGGCGGCGCCGACGCGCCCACCCGCTCGCGATCCGCGCCGGATGATCGGCATGGGCTGGCTGTACGCGCTCCACGCGCGGTCTGCCCTCGCCCGCGGCAAGGTGTGGCAGGCGGCCATGATGCTCGATGATCTGCGCGACGAGATCGTCGCGCTGCAGTGCCTTCGCGCCGGGCTCAACCCGTGGCACGGCCGCGACGTCGATCGGCTGGCTGCAGCATCCCTCAGCCTCCTCGAGCAGTCGCGGGCCCCGTCGCTGAACCTCGACGAGCTCGATCGGTCGAAGCGCGCGCTCCTGGCGCTCTTCCACGACGAGGTGGGCCGCCACGACCCTGCGCTCGCCGACGCCCTCGCGCCGGCGGTCTCGGCGCTTGCGGAGCGACCGTGACGCACCACCTCACCCGCGATGAGGCACGCCGCATCGCGGTGCGCGCGCAGCTGCTCGACGCCGAGCGGCCCGGCGACGTCGTCGAGGTGGCCGAACAGCTCGGCTACGTCAAGATCGACCCGACCGCGACGATCGCGCCCTGCGAGCACACGATCCTGTGGTCACGGATCGGATGGTCGTATGAGGCGGGCCAGCTGCAGAAGGCGGTCGAGATCGACCGGCTCCTGTTCGAGTTCGACGGCGCGTTCCGCCCCATCAGCCTGCTGCCGCTCATGCTGCCGGCGATGCGGGAGTGGCCTCGGCGCGAGAGCAGCCGGCAATGGCTCGAGGCGAACGCCCCCTTCAAGAAGGACGTGCTCGCCCGACTGAAGGGCGAGGGGCCGCTGCTCGCGAGCGACATCCCCGACACGGCGCAGGTGGACCGCGCTCCCGACGGGTGGTACGGCAAGAACCAGGTGCCCCACATGCTCGACTTCCTCAGCCGTCAGGGACTGGTCGCGATCGTCGGCCGTGAGGGGCGGCACCGCCGGTGGGACCTCGCCGAGCGCGTGTACCCGAAAGGCCTTCCGAGCCTCGACCCCGACGAGGCCGCCCGCGCGCTCGCCGAGCGCCGGCTCCAGGCCGTCGGCATCGCGAAGCTGAAGTCGCCGTGGTCGCAGATCGCCGAGGCAGGCGAGCCCGCCACCGTCGAGGGCAGCCGATGGAGGTTCCGCGTCGACCCGGAGGCGCTCGCCGCCCTCGAGGCCGAGGATGACGGCCGGGTCGCGTTCCTCAACCCCTACGACCCGATGCTCTTCGACCGTCCGCGGCTGAGCGAGATCTTCGAATTCGACTACGTGCTCGAGCAGTTCAAGCCCAAGCCCCAGCGCATCTACGGCTACTTCGCCCACCCGATCCTCATGGGGGACCGCTTCGTGGGGATGCTGGATGCCGAGGTCGACAAGGAGCGGGAGGCGCTGCGCGTCAACGCGGTGCACGAGTTCCTGCCCTTCGAGCCCGAGGAGCACGACATCGTGCGGTCCGAGATCTCGGAACTCGGCGAATGGCTCGGACTGCCGGTGATCGGACTGCCGTAGATTCGGAGTCATGGACCGTTCGGTGCCGAACCTCCCGTCGCGCGACTTCGACGCGACGATCTCGTTCTACGGCGGCTTCGGCTTCGCCGAGACCTACCGGGACGGCGGCTGGCTCATCCTCTCGCGCGGCACAGTGGTGCTCGAGTTCTTCCTCGCGCCCGAGCACGATCCGTACGAGAGCTGGTTCATGGCGAGCATCCGGGTCGGCGACCTCGATGACCTCTACGCGCAGGTGCGCGGCAGCGGCGTGCCGGAGAAGACGATCGGCATCCCGCGCCTGGTCCCGGTGGCCCTGCAGGAGTGGGGACACCGCGCGGGATTCCTCATCGACCCCGACGGCACCCAGCTGCACCTGATCGAAGACGCCGGCTGACGCGCGATCCGTGACCGGTCAGGTGCGCGTGCCGACCCATCCGAGCGCCGGCGCGACGTGCGTGGCGAACGCCTCGACGACGCGGAGGTTGAACTCGACGCCCAGCTGGCTCGGAATCGTCAGCATGAGCGTGTCGGCGGCGGCGATCGCGGCATCCGCCTTCAACTGCTCCACGAGCACGTCCGGCTCGGCCGCGTAGGTCTTGCCGAAGGTGGAGCGCATGCCGTCGATGACGCCGATCTGGTCGCCGTCCTGACGTCCGCCGAAGTAGAGGTGGTCCTCCGCGGTCATGAGGGGGAAGATCGAGCGGCTCACCGAGACGCGCGGTTCGCCCGCGTGCCCGGCTTCGCGCCAGGACGCCCGGAAGGCCTTGATCTGCTCGGCCTGAAGGACGTCGAACGGGCGGCCGTCCGCCGACGTCAGGAGGGTCGAGGACATGAGGTTCACGCCGACGCGGCCGGCCCACTCGGCGGAGTCGCGGTTGCCGGCTCCCCACCACACACGTGAGCGCAGTCCGGGGGAGTGGGGCTCGATGCGCTGCATTCCGGCGGCTCCGGTGCCGAACGGGGACGAGGCATCCCGCTCCGCCAGGCCCTCGCCGTCGATCGCGCGCAGGAACAGGTCGAAGTGATCGCGGGCGATGTCCGCCCCGCGCGGGTCGCCGGATCCGGTGTACCCGAAGGCCTCGAACCCCCGCACCACCGTCTCGGGTGAGCCGCGGCTCACGCCGAGCGCGAGTCGTCCTCCCGAGATCAGGTCGACCGCTGCCGCTTCCTCGGCGAGATACAGCGGGTTCTCGTACCGCATGTCGATCACGCCGGTGCCCACCTCGATGCGCTCCGTCTTGGCCGCGATCGCCGCGAGCAGCGGCATCGGCGAGGACTGCTGGCGGGCGAAGTGATGCACGCGGAAGTACGCGCCGTCGACGCCGAGCTCGTCCATCCCCTGCGCGAGGTCGATCGCCTGCAGCATCGAGTCGCCGGCCGAGAGCTGCCGTCCGCCGCCGAGCGGGCCGTAGTGTCCGAACGAGAGGGTTCCGAATCGCTCCATGTCGACTGCAACGGTACGCGCGCGATCTCCATTCCGGTGGATGAAGCGGATGCCGCGCCCGCCCGGTCCTCGCCGGTATCCGCCCCCCCGCGACGGCCACCCGTGCCTACGATGGCAGGAGTCGACGCGTGAGGGGGGTCAGAGATGCAGGTGCGAGTGGCCGGCGTCGCACTCGACGCCTCCGGGCAGCACGTCCTGCTGCTCAAGCCCATCGACCAGCTTCCCGGCGACGGCATGGTGCTGCCGATCTGGGTCGGGCAGCTCGAAGCGACCTCGATCCTCGTCGCCGTGGAGCAGGCGCCCGTGCCGCGACCGCTCGCGCACGACCTCATGATCTCGATCATCGACACGCTCGGGGCCGAGATCACGCGCGTCGAGGTGACCCGCATCGACGACGGCACGTTCTACGCCGAGATCACTCTGACCGCGGGGGACCGCGCCGTGACCGTCGACGCACGACCCTCGGATGCCGTCGCCCTCGCGACGCGCGCCGGTGCCGGCATCTGGGTCGCCGAGGCCGTCATGGCCGAGGCCGGGGTGCCCGACGTCCTCACGGAGTCCGACGCCTCGGAGAGCCTCGACGAGTTCAAGAAGTTCCTCGACGACGTGGAGCCCGAGGACTTCGAGGCATGACCGGGGTTTCTACGCCGCCCCGGTGACGCCCCGCGCGGTCGCCGCCAGGCGTCGCACCGCCTCGGTGATCGTCTCGGGGGCGCACGCGACGTTCATCCGCGCGAAGCCCGATCCCTCCCGTCCGAACGACGGCCCGTTCGCGAGTGCGACGCGCGCCCTCTTCCGCGCCGTCGCGGCCGGGTCATCGCCCCAGCCGAGTGCCGACATGTCGAGCCAGGCGAGGTAGCTGGCGGATGCCTGGCGCAGCACGACCTCGGGCAGGTGCGCGTCGAGCTCAGCCCGCAGGTGGTCGAAGTTCGCCTCCACGGCGGTGATCATGGCATCCAGCCAGTCCCGGCTGCGGGCGAAGCCTTCGCGTGTGGCGATCAGCCCGAACTGGCCGGTGCGATAGGTGACCTCCGCGGGGAGCCCGCGGACGACGTCCCGCATGCGGTCGGACTCCGTGACGAACAGTGCCGCCTTCAGCCCGGCGAGGTTGAACGCCTTGCTTCCCGACTCGGCCGCGATGCCGTGGCTGCGCGCCTCGTCGGACACGGTGAGGTAGGGCGTGAACTCGACGCCGTGGTGGGTGATCGGCGCGTGGATCTCGTCGGAGACGACGAACCCGCCGTGCCGATCGACGATGCGCGACAGCTCCGCCAAGGCGGCGCGATCGTGCACGAGTCCGACGGGGTTGTGCGGGTTGCACAGCAGCACGCCCTTCGCCCCGGCGGCCATCGCGCGGTCGATCCCCTCCAGGTCGAGCGAGTAGGCGGCGCCGTCGTCGAGGAGGGGCACCTCCACCACCACCCCGCCGCCTTCGGGGATGAGGTCGAAGAATGGCGGGTAGGCCGGCGGTGTGATGATCACGCCGTCGCCGGGCTGAATCAGCGCTCGGAGCGACTCGGCGATCACGACGCTCACGTCGGTCGTCAGGCGCATGTCCGCCGGATCCGGCGTCCACCCCCATTTCGTCGAGGCGAAGTCGCGGAAGGCCTGCCGGACGGCCGGATCGTCCCCGTCGACGTACCCCGTGTCGCCGAGCTCGACGGCCTCGAGGAGCGCCGCCTTGATGGCGGGGGCGAGGGGGAAGTCCATCTCGGCGACGAACATCGGCAGGATGTCGTCCGGGTAGGCGCGCCACTTCACGCTGCTGCGCCGGCGGAGGATCGACATCGGGTCGGCGGTGGTGGCGATGGCGGACAAGCGGTGCTCCCTCGGGTGGCGGTGGTTCGAGTCTGCCCGACAGGAGGCCCACTTGACGGACGACGGGCCCAACGCCAAGACGGTGAGAAACTGGACGCATGCGCCGGACAGCTCTCTCTCACCGCGGCGTGCAGGCAGCGCTCCTGGCTGCGCTGCTGTTCGGCGCGGGGACGCCGCTGGCAAAACTCCTCCTCGGGGGCGACATCAGCCCGTGGTTGCTGGCCGGCCTGCTCTACTGCGGCTCCGGGATCGGGCTGGGCGGCCTGCGTCTGCTGCGTCACGCACCGCGCGTCCGGCTCGAGCGGGGGGAACTCCTGCCTCTCGGCGGAGCGATCCTCAGCGGCGGCATCATCGCACCGGTTCTGCTGATGGTCGGACTCTCGCAGATGCCCGCTTCGGGGGCGTCTCTTCTCCTCAACGCGGAGGGAGTCTTCACCGCTCTGCTGGCGTGGTTCGTCTTCCGAGAGAACGTCGACCGTCGCGTCGCCACCGGCATGATCGCGATCGTCGCCGGCGCTGTCCTGCTCAGCATCCCCACCGGCGCGGAACTGGGCAGTCCGTGGCCCTCGCTGGCGATCCTCGGAGCGTGCTTCTTCTGGGGACTGGACAACAACCTCACCCGAAAGATCGCTCTCAACGATGCCACCTGGCTCGCCGCCGCCAAGGGCCTGGTCGCCGGTCCGGTGAACTTGATACTCGCGTTTGCGCTCGGTGCCGCGCTGCCGGCGGCCGGGAGTATCGCCGCGGCGCTTGTCGTCGGATTCTTCGCGTACGGCGTCAGCCTCGCCCTCTTCATCGTCGGGATGCGGCACGTGGGCACCGCTCGCGCCGGCGCGTATTTCTCGGTCGCGCCGTTCTTCGGCGCGCTCCTCGCGATCCTGCTCGGCGATCCGGTCACGTGGCAGCTCATGGTCGCCGGACTCCTCATGGGACTCGGCATCTGGTTGCACCTCACCGAACACCACGTCCATGAGCACACCCACCAGCCCGTCGTGCACGACCACTGGCACAGCCACGACGACGGGCATCACACGCACGAGCACCGTGAGCCCGTCTCCGCGGGAACCCGTCACCGGCATGAGCACTCACACGAGGAGCTCACCCACGCCCACGAGCACTACCCCGACTCCCATCACCGCCACGCGCACTGACGCACTCCCGCACCCCACCCGATGTCAGGCGGCGACAGGCTCCGGCGCCGGCCGCGGGAAGAGCAGCCGGACGGCGGCGAGTCCGAGCGCCGCCCCGACGAGCTGTGCGGCGATGAACGGGAGCACCGACGCCGGTGCGATCCCGGCGAAGGTGTCGGTGAACATGCGGCCGATCGTGATCGCGGGGTTGGCGAAGCTCGAGGACGACGTGAAGAAGTAGGCCGCACCGATGTACGCACCTACCGCGGGTGCGGCGCGGTGGGAGCGGCCGGTGCGAGCCAGCGCGAAGATCACCAGGATCAGGCCGGTCGTGGCGACGACCTCGGACAGGAGCAGGGGCCAGCCGGATCGGTCGGTCGTGCTCCAGGCGACGGCGGGTGCCGCGAACATCACGTTCGCGAGGATGGCGCCGGCGATGCAGCCCACGATCTGGACAGGCAGGTAGATCGCGGCGGTCGACCACGACCGCCGGTGAAGAGCGATGTCGACCAGCGTCACGACGGGATTGAAATGCGCTCCCGACACGGTGGCGAACACGAGAATGAGCACCGCCAGCCCGAGGGCGGTGGCGAAGGCGTTCTCGAACAGCTGCAGCCCGACATCGGTGGGGGAGAGGCGCTGCGCGGCGATCCCCGAGCCGACGACGACAGCGGCGAGTCCTGCACTGCCGAGGAACTCTCCCGCAGCAGCGCGCACGGCGTGTGTCACGACGCGACGAGGAGCTGCGAGACGCGGTCCAGGGCGCCCGGAACCAGCGTGAAGTACGCCCAGGTACCTCGCTTGCTTCGCGTCAGGAAGCCGGCGGTGGTGAGAATCTTGAGGTGGTGGGACACGGTCGGCTGACTCAGTCCGACCGGCTCGATCAGATCGCACACGCAGGCCTCGGCATTCTCCGAAGCGGCGACGATCGACAGCAGTCGCAGCCGGGTCGGATCGGCGAGAGCCTTCATCGTCGTCGCGAGCTGATCGGCCTCTGCAGCGGTCAGCGGCTCCCGCACCAGCGGAGCGCAGCACGCGCTCGCGGAGACGTCGGTAAGGTCGAGCATCGTGGCCATATATCGATACTAGTGGATATTGACAGATGTCGATGGACCGATGCAGAATCGGGTATCGAAGTTCATCGATATCTGTGGAGGCTGTTGTGACCCTGCTCGACCTCACCCCCCGCGCCACAAGCGCGGAGCGAGTTTCGACCCTGCCCGTCGCGATCATCGGAGCCGGCCCTATCGGGCTTGCGGCTGCCGCGAATCTCGTCGAGCGCGGCATCGACTTCGTGGTCTTCGAATCCGGCGAACGGATCGCGGCGAGCGTGCGATCGTGGGGCCACACCCGTCTCTTCTCGCCGTGGAAGCACCTTGTCGACCCGGCATCCGCCCGTCTTCTTGCTGCTGCGCAGGGGTGGGAGGTTCCCGACCCGGAGCGCGCACCGACCGGCGCGGAGCTGGTGGACGAGTACGTCGCACCTCTGGCGGCGTTGCCCCAGATCGCGTCTCGCGTTCGCTTGGGCGTCGAGGTGCTCGGTGTGACGCGTGAGGGCATGGACCGCACCCGCACGCGCGCCCGCGCGACCACCCCGTTCTCTGTGCGCATCCGCACCGTGGACGGAGTGGGAGAGGATGTCTCCGCGCGCGCGGTGATCGACGCCTCCGGCACGTACCTGTCGCCCAACTCGCTGTCCTCCAGCGGGCTGGAACTGCTCGGCATGGCCGACATCGCAGACGCCGTCACCCCGGCCCTGCCCGACGTTCTCGGCCGCGACCGCGGACGCTTCGCCGGGCGCCACACCACGGTCGTCGGCGCCGGGCACTCCGCGGCGAACACCCTCCTCGGCCTTGTCGAGCTGGCGAAGCAGGAGCCCGGTACGACGGTGACCTGGCTGATCCGCAACGCCCAGGCCGTGCGCGTCTCCTCCTCGGCCGATGACGAACTCGCCGATCGCGCGCGACTCGGGAGCCGCGTCGACCAGGCCGTGGCGGACGGGCAGATCGCCGTTCTCGACGGTTTCGAGATCATCCGCGGGCGGCGCTCCAGCGGGCACGTGGAGCTGGTCGGACACCGCAGAGGCGAGGTCGTCGAGCACGCGACGGATGTCGTCGTCAACGCGACCGGATTCCGCCCGAACCTCGACATCCTGCGCGAGATCCGACTCGACCTCGACGACATCGTCGAGGCGCCGAGGCGGCTCGCGCCCCTGATCGACCCGAACGTGCACTCGTGCGGCACCGTCGAGCCCCACGGATTCCGTGAGCTCACGCATCCGGAACAGGGGTTCTTCATCGTGGGGATGAAGTCGTACGGTCGCGCTCCCACCTTCTTGCTGGCGACCGGCTACGAGCAGGTGCGCTCGGTGGCCGCCTGGCTCGCCGGCGATGTGGCCTCGGCGTCTCAGGTCGAGCTCGTGCTGCCCGCGACCGGGGTGTGCTCGACAGACCTGTCCGCCGATGGCGGAGGATGCTGCTCGTGACGCACTGCCGGCCGATGACACCGGACGACTGGCCCGAGGTCGAGAGGATCTACGCCCAGGGCATCGAGGATGGCGAGGCGACCTTCGAGGTCGCGACCCCGACCTGGCAGGCGTTCGACGCCGGCAGGCTGACGCGGGCGCGGCTTGTCGCTGTCGCCGCCGACGGCCGCACCCTGGGGTGGGTGGCGGCATCGTCGGTGTCCTCGCGACCCGCGTACGCCGGCGTCGTCGAGCACTCCGTATACATCGACCGCGACGCGCGGGGCGCGGGGGTGGGGCGCCTCCTGCTCGACGCCTTCGTGGAGGCGGCGGAGCAGGCGGGATTCTGGACGATCCAGTCGAGCGTCTTCCCCGAGAACGCTGCGAGCCTGCGGCTGCACGAGCGCGCGGGCTTCCGCGTGATCGGCCGCCGAGAGCGGATCGCGAGGGCCGGCGCCGGCCCGCACGCCGGTCAGTGGCGCGACACTGTGCTCATCGAACGCCGGAGCACACGCAACGGCCGGGCCTGAGTCGATCGGGCTGGGCGATCACTCGATAGACTGCTGTCTATGGGTCGCGCGGAGCTCGAGGATCTGGCCACGCTCGCCGACCCGACGCGCGCGCGCATCCTCCGTCTGATCCGCGACTCGGACGACGGTCGGATGCTGGTGGGCCGGCTCGCGGAGCAGCTCGCGCTGCGACAGCCGACGGTCAGCCACCACATGAAGGCGCTGCACGCCGACGGGCTCGTCGTGCGAGAGCCCGAGGGCAGGCGTGTGTGGTATTCCATCGCTCCGACGCAGGCCGACCGGATCGACGCGCTCCTCGGAGCGGACACCCGGTTCGATGCGGCACCCGATCTCGACCGGATCTCCGACGACCTGTCGTTGCGCTTCCGCGGCGTCTTCAGCCCGCAGACCGTCCGGGCGGCTGTCGAGCAGAGTAGGGAGCTGCTCGCGCAAGCGGGGGCGACGGCCTCGCTGAGCAGTCGTACCGCGGCGTTCGCGGCGACCCGGCTCGAGGCGCTCCGTCGTTCCGCGGACCCTCCCACGGGGACGCCGACCGTGCTGTTCGTGTGCGTGCAGAACGCCGGTCGGTCCCAGATGGCCGCCGGCATCCTGCGGCAGCTCGCCGGCGATGCCGTCAGGGTGCAGACCGCCGGCTCCGCGCCGGCCGGCGACATCCGCCACACGGTCGTCGGAGTCCTCGACGAGATCGGAGTGGCGATCGGCGACGAGTACCCGAAGCCGCTGACCGATGAGGTCGTGCGAGCCGCCGACGTCGTGGTGACGATGGGGTGCGGCGACGCGTGCCCCGTGTATCCCGGTCGGCGGTACCTCGACTGGGAACTCGACGATCCGGCGGGAAAGCCCGTCGACGAGGTGCGCGCGATCAGGGACGAGGTCGATGCGCGGGTGCGCGGCCTGCTCGACGAACTTCTGGTCGATCGTTCACCCGGCGTTTCCCCAATTAGATAGATGGTGGTCTATTCTTTTCCTTGAAGAGGGAGAGACCATGACCGACAAGCCCACTGTTCTGTTCGTCTGCGTCCACAACGCGGGCCGTTCCCAGATGGCGGCCGGGTTCGTGCGCGAACTCGGGGGGGATGACGTCGAGGTACTCTCGGCGGGGTCGGCGCCGAAGGACGCGATCAACCCGGTCGCCGTTCAGGCGATGGCAGAGGTGGGCATCGACATCGCCGGGAACATCCCGAAGGTGCTCACCGTGGATGCCGTGCGCGAATCGGATGTCGTCATCACGATGGGCTGCGGCGACGCGTGCCCGATCTTTCCCGGCAAGCGATACGAGGATTGGGAACTCGATGACCCGGCGGGTCAGGGCATCGAGTCCGTGCGGCCCATCCGCGACGACATCCGTGGGCGGGTGGAGCAGCTCCTGTCCGAGCTCATCGCGAGCTGATCCGCGCCGCAGCGGGTGATCGCCTCAGTACTCGAAGACGAGCCGAGCGAGCACGTGACCGGAGAGAACCTCTTCCATCGCCTCGTTCACCTCGTCGAGGCTGCGGCGCTCGGCGATGATCCTCGTACGCCCGGCCGCGTGCAGCGCGAACACCTCCGCGAGGTCCTGACGTGTGCCGACGATCGACCCGATGATCGAGATGCCCTTCAGCACGGTCTCGAAGATCGAGACGCTCATCTTCTCGTCCTTCGGCAACGCGACGCAGATGAGTCGACCGCCGCGACTCAACGACGAGAACGCCTGCTCGAAGACGCGAGGCGATGCCGCGAGCACCAGAGCCACATCGGCTCCGCCCAGATCCTGGATCGCGGTGACGGGGTCGACCTGGGCGGCATTGACCAGATGGTCGGCGCCGAGTTCGCGGGCCAGTTCGAGTTTCGGCTCCTCGACGTCCACGGCGATGACGGATCCGCCCATGAGCCGTGCGTACTGCACGGCGAGATGACCCAGTCCGCCGATGCCGAACACGGCCACGCGCTCCGTCGGGACGATGTTGGCGACTTTGAGCGCCTTGTACGTCGTAACGCCGGCGCACGTGAGGGGGGCGGCATCCAGGGAGCTGACTCCGTCGGGGACGGTGACGACGTGCTTCGCGCTGGCGACGGCGTACTCGGCGAACCCGCCGTCGACGGAGTAGCCGCTGTTCTGCTGCTGCTCGCACAGCGTCTCACGGCCGTCGATGCAGTAGCGGCACTCGCCGCAGGCATATCCCAGCCAGGGGATCGCGACCCGTTCTCCGATCGCCCGGCCCGTGACGCCGGCGCCCAGCTTCTCCACGATGCCCACACCCTCGTGGCCAGGAACGAACGGAAGACCCGGCTGGACCGGCCAGTCGCCGTGGGCGGCGTGGATGTCCGTGTGGCACAGCCCGCACGCTTCCAGATGCACGAGGACCTGGCCGGCGCCCGGCTCCGGAATCTCGCGATCCAGGATCTCGAGAGGGGCGGTGAACGACGAGACGACGGCTGCTTTCATGACCTGTCCTAGCTCTGGCGCGCACGAAACACACGACATCGGGATACGCGGAATCCCGACGCACCTGCCATGTTTCGCCTGCGGGCGAGTGAGCGCTGGGCCGAAAGTCCCTCGGGGTGCTCCCACGGGTGGGCGCGTGCGCGGCCGCTGCCGAGATCTCGCCGCGAGTTCGGGTCAGCGCACCCGCATCCGGGTCGCGCGCAATGCCCACAGGATGGCGATGACATCGACGGCCTCTTGGAGCCACGCGCCGACGATCGCGGGCACCAGGCCGAAGGCCGCCAGAAGCATCAGGACGAGGCTGAGGCCGATCCCGATCCAGATCGCCTGCAGTGCGATGTCGACCGTGCGACGGCCGATGGTGACGGCATCCGCGATCCGCCCGATGTCGTCGGGGAGCACGACGATGTCGGCGGCCTCGCTCGCGGCGGTTGCGCCGCGCGCCCCCATCGCGATGCCGATATCCGCGGCGGCCAGCACCGGCGCATCGTTGATGCCGTCCCCGGCCATCGCGATCGGACGGTGGGGCGAGCGGGTGATGAACTCGACCTTGTCGACCGGCAGGCAGTTCGCGTGGACGTCGACGATCCCGACCTCGCCGGCGATGTGGTCGGCGGTGGCACGGTCGTCGCCGGTGAGCATCGTCACCGCCTCGATGCCCTGCCCGCGCAGGGCGGCCACGGTCGCTGCGGCGTTCGCGCGGACCTCGTCGCGGAAGACGAGGACCCCGGCCGGCTCCCCGCCGAGAGCGACGTACGTCGCCATCTCGCCGCTCGCCAGTTCCGTGCGCGGGATGCTGCGTCCCACATGCTCGGCGATGAAATCGCGCTTGCCGACGGCGACGACGCATCCCGAGACCCGGGCGATGACGCCGTTGCCGGTCGCCTCCTCCGCGTCGTCCGCCTCGAGGAGGGTGACTTCGCGGTCGCTCGCCCCGTTGAGGATCGCCCTCGCCAAGGCGTGCGTCGAGTTCGCCTCCACCGAAGCGGCGAACTGGAGCAGGGTGTCGGCCGAGATGCCCTGTTCCGCGCGGATGTCGACGAGGACGGGTTCGCCTCGCGTCAGCGTTCCGGTCTTGTCGAACGCGAATGCGCGCACGCGGTGGAGCTTCTCCAGGGTCGAGCTGCTCCGGATGATGACGCCGTCGCGGGCCGCCCGGCTCATTCCGCCCATGAACGCCACCGGCGCCGCGATGATCAGCGGGCAGGGTGTCGCCACCACCAGCACCTCCGCGAACCGCGCGGGGTCGCCGGAGAGCCACCAGGCGAGCCCGGCGATGACATACGCGGTGATCGCGAAGGGCAGTGCGAAACGGTCGGCCAGGCGCACCATGGGGGACTTGCTGTTCGCAGCGCTCTCCACGAGGGCGACGATCTGCTGGTATTGGCTGTCCTGAGCCGCTCGGGTGGCCTGAAGGACGACGGATGCCGGGCCGCTGACGCTTCCGCTGAGGACGTCGTCCCCCGCGATCTTCTCCACCGGCAGGCTCTCGCCGGTCAGAGAGGACTCGTCGAACACTCCCTCACGATCGACGAGGATGCCGTCGACGGGCACCACCTCGTTCGCGCGCACCAGCACGCGATCATTCGGAAGGACATCGCCGATCGTCACGTCCTCGATGGTTCCGTCGCGGCGGACCCGGTGCGCGGCCTGCGGATTGCGTGCGAGCAGGTCGGAGAGGTCGCGCCTCGCGCGGTGCTCCGCGTAACTCTCGAGGGCTTGCCCCGTGGTCAGCATCAGTACGATGACCAGCGCCGCCCAGACCTCTCCGACGAGGACCGCGGCGACGATCGCCGTCACGGCGATGATGTCCACTCCGAGCCTGCCGCTGCGGAGGGTGCGGATCATCGCCACGGCGGAGCGGGCCGCCATCACGACCACGAATGCCGTCACGACCAGTTCGCCCGTGGCGGGACCGGCCGTGAGCGCGAGAGCGCCGCCGATCATCGCGACGCCCACGGTCGCCGCCACCCAGGGGAAGCGGCGGATCGCAGACGCGGCCCGCTGGACGCCATCGAGGAAGCCCGCCGATCGCGGTATCGCGCGGCCGTGTCCGGGCTTCAGGCCCATCTGACGGGCCGCTGCGTCCGTGTCGATCCCGGGTCCGTCCATATCGGGTGAGGCCTTGACGACCGCCCTCACGCGATGGGAAGGGGGACGAGTCCGCTCGCCCACTCGCGAGCCCGCGTCTCCTCGCCCTCGAGGAGTCGGTTGTCGAGACCGACGAGGAAGTCGGCGTGGCTGTCGACGCGCGCGAGGCGGCGCTTCAGTCCCTTCGTCATGGCCTTGCAGGCATCGCCCGAGAAGATGGACGGGATGTCCGCCCGCGTCGAGAACACGGCGAAGTGAGGATCGCCCACGAGCCAGATCCGCTTCAGCCACTCGCGAACGCCACTGGCCCCCGCCATCGGCTCGAGCGTCAGCTCCTTCGTCGGGTCCGCCGCCCACGCGGCGGCCTCGGTGCGCGACGTCGTTCGAGGGAGGCTGTGGGCATGGGTGGGTGCGCCGACGATGACCAACGCGTAGTCGCTGAGGTCGGCGGGAGCGTCGTAGGCGAGGGTCACGCGCGCGTCGACTCCCTGGGTCGTCAGCCCGTCGGCGATGGCTTCCGCGAGAGTGCGGGTGTTGCCGAACATCGATTCGTACACGATGAGTGCGTTCATGGCATGGCTCCTTCGTGGGCTGGTGGACCCGAGTCTCGTCGCCCGCGCGGAGGAGGCACTGGGTCGAACGTCCCGCCGCATCGGAGAGCTCACGCCGGCGGGACCTTCGGCCCACGTCGCCCGTGCGCCGGTGCCGAGTATGGGCTCATGAGCGACCTCGCCGTGGCCGCGTCCCGATCAGCAGTGCCCTCAGGCGCCTGACGGGCTGGCTCGACGGCGCCGATGACGGGAGACCGCAACATGTCCAATCTGCTCTGGTTCCGTGACATCACGATGTCCGACCTTCCCCGCGTAGGCGGGAAGAACGCCTCACTGGGTGAGATGGTCTCCCGTATCCACGGGGCCGGGGTTCGCGTGCCGGGGGGTTTCGCGACGACCGCCGACGCCTACCGGGCATTTCTGGCTCATGGCGAGCTCGCCGGTCGAATCCGGGGCGAGCTGGAAGATCTCGACACGACCGACGTGCGCGCGCTCGCCGTGGTCGCGCTCAGGATCCGCAGCTGGATCGAAGGGCAGCCGTTCCCGGCTTCGCTCGACGACGACATCCGATCCGCGTACGCGACGCTGGTCGCAGAGCAGGAGCATCCTGAGCGGGTGACCTGGGCCGTGCGGTCGTCGGCGACCGCCGAAGACCTGCCCGACGCGTCGTTCGCCGGTCAGCAGGAGACCTTCCTCAACATCGACGGCGTCGAGAACGTTCTGGAGGCGATCCGGGGCGTGTTCGCGTCCCTGTACACCGACCGCGCGGTCGTCTACCGGGCGCAGCGGGGGTTCGATGAGGACGACATCGCCATCTCGGCCGGCGTGCAGCTCATGGTGCGATCGGACGTAGGCGCGTCAGGGGTCATGTTCACGATCGACACTGAGTCCGGCTTCGACGATGTGGTCTTCATCACGAGTGCGTACGGTCTCGGCGAGACCGTCGTGCAGGGATCCGTCAATCCGGACGAGTTCTACGTATACAAGCCGGCTCTGCGCGAGGATCGACCGTCGATCCTCCGACGTGAGCTGGGGTCGAAGACGGTCGCCCTCCGGTATGCGGCGGGAACTCGCATCGGGGACAGCACCGTTCTCGCCGATGTCGCCGACGACGACAGGGCCCGATTCAGCATCACCGACCAGCAGGTCGAGGAGCTCGCGCGCAGTGCGCTCGCCATCGAGGCGCACTATGGGCATCCGATGGACATCGAGTGGGCTCTGGACGGAGTGGACGGCACTCTCTACATCGTCCAGGCCCGGCCTGAGACAGTCGTCACCCGGCGCGACAGCAGCGTCCTGCGCCGCTACGTGCTGAGAGAGCGCGGTGACGTCCTCGCCGCCGGCCGGGCGGTCGGCGAGCGGATCGGCCATGGACCCGTGCGGGTGATGCACGATCTCAGCTTGATGCACCAGTTCCGAGCCGGTGACGTGCTCGTCGCAGACCGCACTGATCCGGACTGGGAGCCGATCATGAAGATGGCTTCCGCGATCGTGACCGACAGCGGCGGCCGAACGTGCCACGCGGCCATCGTCGCTCGGGAACTCGGCATCCCGGCCGTCGTCGGAACGGGGAAGGGGACGCGATCGCTCGTGGACGGGATGGGCGTCACCGTGGCCTGCTCGGAGGGCGATGACGGCCTGGTGTACCGGGGCATCCTCGACTATGCGGTCGATGAGACGCCGCTCGACGGGATCCCGGAGCTCGCAGTCGACCTCATGCTCAACGTCGGGGTTCCCGATCAGGCGTTCACGCTCGCTCAGCTCCCCAACCGCGGGGTCGGGCTCGCGCGGCTCGAGTTCATCATCAACCGCGCGATCGGCATCCACCCCCGCGCCCTCGCCGAGTTCGACACACTGCCCGAGCCTCTGCGGGAAGAGGTGGCGCGCAGAACCGCCGCCTACCCGTCGCCGCGGGACTTCTTCGTCCAACGGGTCGCAGAAGGGGTCTCGACCATCGCGGCGGCCTTCGCGCCGAAGCCGGTCATCGTGCGCATGAGCGACTTCAAGACCAATGAGTATGCCGGTCTGCTCGGCGGCGACCTCTTCGAGCCGCACGAGGAGAACCCCATGCTCGGATGGCGGGGCGCGTCGCGCTACACCACCCCGAGCTTCCGAGCCTGTTTCGACATGGAGTGCGAAGCGCTACGCCATGTCCGCGATCGGATGGGCCTCACGAACCTCAAGATCATGATCCCGTTCGTGCGGACGGTCGAAGAGGCTTCTGCGACCATCGCCCTCCTGGCCGAGAACGGCCTGCGGCGTGGGGAGAACGGTCTCGAGGTCATCATGATGTGCGAGATCCCCTCCAACGCGCTTCTCGCCGATGCGTTCCTCGACCACTTCGACGGGTTCTCCATCGGCTCGAACGATCTGACGCAGCTGACGCTCGGCGTGGACCGGGACTCCGCTCTCGTCGCCGGATCGTTCGACGAACGAGATCCCGCAGTGCTCGACCTGCTGGGACGCGCGATCGAGGCCTGCAATCGCCGTGGCAAGTACATCGGGATCTGCGGGCAGGGACCGTCTGATCACCCCGACCTCGGGGACTGGCTGGTGGCGCGGGGCATCGACTCGATGTCGCTCAACGCCGACGCGATCGTCAAGACGTGGCTCCGGCTGGCGGAGGCCGCTGCGGTGACCGTGTGAGATGGATGCCGCGTCCGGCGCGGAGGGACCTTCGTCCCTGGGGCGGTCGGCGCAGAAACGTACGTTCGCCTCAGGCGCCTGATCGGTGCCGGGCAGGGAGATGCTCCGATGGAACGGATTGTGCTCGGCTACGACGGGAGCGTGGCGTCGGTCGCGGCGCTCAGCTGGACTGCGGCCCGGTCGGCCCGGGGATCCACTCGCGTCGATGTCGTTCTCGTCGCCTCTCCTTTCTCGAAGGATCGTGCACCCGGCCTGGAACGGCTCGGCGACGCTGAGGCGTTTCTGCGGGAGCGGGTCCCCGGGCTCGAAGTCGAGCTGCACCGCCTCGACGGGTCGGTGCCCGAGTCCCTCGCGGAGGCAGCCGAAGGGGCTGACCTGGTCGTGATCGGGATCCATCCCGGACATCCGATCCGGGCCGCCGCGGCCGGCTGGTCGCCGTTGCGTGTCAGCATCCGGGCCACTGCGCCGGTCTGCATGGTCCCTGTCGGGTGGGTTGAAGGTGATGACCCCGTGACGGTGGGGGTCGCAGACGACGCGTCATCGCAGTCTGCGATCGACTTCGGCGTCGCGGAGGCGATCGCGACCGGAGTGAGTGTCCGTCTCGTGCACTCGTGGCTGATGCCGAGCCCCGTCTTCGACTACGGGACCGCGATCGCCGTCGATCCGACGGCGGTGATCGAGGACCATCGGAAGATACTCCGCGCCGGCGTGGAGCGCGTCCTGCACGGCGGGCCCGCTGTGGCCGTGGAGAGCGAGCTCATTCGCGACAGCAGGGCCGCGGCACTCCTGAGGTTCGCCTCGAGATCGTCCCTCCTGCTCATCGGCACGCACCGCAGGGGCGTGCTCGCCGGGAGCCTGCTCGGTTCGGTTGCACAAGAGGTGCTCTGGCGTGCGGATTGCCCGGTGTGCGTCGTCCCGCCCCAGCAGCGGAGAGAGCCGGGGCTGACGCCGGCGACGTCCACCGTCGAAGCGGGTCGTGGGTAGTCGTTCCGGCTACTCGGGCGAGGGATGCTCGAGCTGGAAGATCGCGGCCTGCGTTCGACGCTCGAGCCCCAGCTTGCTCAGCATCGATGAGACGTAGTTCTTCACCGTCTTCTCGGCGATACCGAGGTGGTCGCCGATCTGCCTGTTCGTGAGACCGTCGGCGATGAGCTTCAGAATCTGCCTCTCACGAAGACCCAGCGAGCCCAGACGAGGATCCTCCTCGGCGCGAACCTGCATCTGCGCCTTCGCCTGCCGCACAGCATTCGCGTCGAGCAGCATCCGCCCGGCTGCCACCGCGCGGACCGCGTCCACCAGGCGGGAGCCGCCGATGTCCTTGAGCACATAGCCTGCCGCTCCTGCCAGCACCGCGGCCGAGACAGCGGTGTCGTCGTCGTACGCGGTCAGGATCAGGCACGCGACGGAGGGTGCTCGTGAGCGGATGTCGCGGCACACGTCGATGCCGCTCCCGTCGGGGAGCCGCACGTCCAGCACTGCGACATCCGGCTGCGTCGCTTCGATCCGGCCCACCGACTGCCGCGCCGTCGCGGCTTCGCCGATCACCTCCATGTCCGGCTGTGCGCTGATCAGGTCCGTGAGGCCGCGGCGGACGATCTCATGGTCGTCGACGAGGAACACCCTGATCACCGCTCCTCCCTCGCGGCAGGGGAGGAGCCCGTCGGGGCTCTCCACGAGACGATCGTGCCCGTGTCCGACGTCGCCACCGAGAACGTTCCCCGCCGTTGCACGGCGCGCTCGCGGAGGTTGCTCAGTCCGCTGTAGGAGGCGTCCGCCGGGATGCCGACGCCATCGTCTTCGACGGTCACGGTGACCTCGTCAGCGAGCACTCCGACCTCGAGGGAGAAGTGATCGGCGCGGGCATGCCGGGCTGCATTGCTGAGCAGTTCGCGAGCGACCGCCACGACATCCTCGGCGAGCTGATCGCGGACGATGAGATCGACCGGGCCGGTGAACCGGATCGCGGGCGGCCTGCGGACCGAGCCCGACAGCTCGGCGACCACATCGAGGAGGCGGTGGCGCACGGATGCCTCGTCGCGATGGGAGAGCGCGAAGATGACGGTCCGGATCTGCGTGATCGCGTCGTCGAGTCGATCGATCGTCTCGCCGAGGATCTCGCCGTCGGGCCCCGGTCCGGTTCGGTCGGCCAGGGCCTGGAGCCCGAGCCCGGCACCGAAGAGCTGCTGAATGACGTGGTCGTGCAGGTCGCGTGCGATCCGGCGCCGGTCGTCCGCCAGCAGGGCTCGCCGCGCATCTTCGGCGGCGCGTGCGAGCTCGAGGGCGATGCTCGTGCGAGAGGTCAGGTCGATCGCGCCCTCGACCTCGGCGGGCGAGAACCGAGGTTGGTCGGGTCCGCGCGCGATGCACAGCACTCCCCAGAACTGAGGCCCGGTGCGTAGGGGGATCGCGACTGCGGGGCCTGTGGCGCCATCGGCCGCGCTCAGAAGCGGGTCGGGTTCGGCCTCGTGGATCCGGGGCTGCGAGTGCGTCTGCGCGTCCTCGATGACCCGTCCCGCGAAGACCGCCGCCGGATCGAGAACGGAGCCGCGCAACGAGTTCTCGTCGTCGCCGCTCGCGGCAGCGACACGGAGCTGCCCGCTGTGGGCATCGGGGACGAGGATCGTGACCAGGTCGGCCTCCGCGACGTCGCCCACGCGGGTCGCCACCAGGTCGAGACCGGTGCTGGTCGACGTCGAGATGATGGCGGCGGACAACTCCGCCGCCGCGGTCATCCACTTCGTGAGCGTCTGCGCCTCCCCGAGAAGTCGCGCGTTCTCGACAGCGAACCCCGCGGTCGCCGCGAGTGCCTCCACCAGCTGCTCATCCTCCTCGCTGAAGTCTCCGTCGCGATGATCGGTGAGGTAGAGGTTGCCGAAGACGGCGCCGCGTACGCGCACCGGCACTCCGAGGAACGACGTCATCGGCGGGTGGTGCGACGGAAAGCCCGCCGCGCGCGGATCGCCCGCCATGTCCGCGAGGCGGATCGGGCGGGGATCGGTGATCAAGGCGCCCAGGAGGCCGCGGCCTTCGGGAAGGTGGCTGATGGCTGCGGCATCCTGATCGGGAATGCCGACATAGATGAACTGCTCGAGCCCATCGTGCTCGGGATTGACGACGCCCATTGCTCCGTACCGTGCGTCGACCAGCTCGATGGCGGCCTCTACGATGCTGCGGAGCACGCGACTCAGATCGCTCTGCTCGACGACTGCCTGCGTGGCGCGCAGGAGAGCGCGCAGCCGCCCCTGCGCACGCATGACGCGCTCGCTCTGCGCGACCAGGGACTCGATCGCATCCTCGAGGTCAGTGCGCGGTCCGTCGGGAAACGAGAGCGAGCCGGATTCGGCCACGGTTGGTCCTCCGTCCCACAGCCGGTGGGGCAAATCTATGACCGTGCGAGCCGTTCCGCCAGCACGCTGCGTCCTCCCGGGACCTTCGACCCGCACGGACGCCCTCGGCGAGCGTTCACTGGACTCACCCACGAAAGGACGGCACGCCATGCTCGGCACTGACTCCGCATCGATCGAGGCCGACTCGCCCACGGGTGCTCCGGATCCCGGAGCGGTCGACTCCGCGTCCGAGTCCGCCGGTGAGCGACCGAACCCCTACCTCGCGGCGGCTCCTGAGGCGAGTCCCGAACGCGACCGGAGGGTCGAGGAGCTCGAGACCGCACACTGCTGGCGACTGCTCGAGGCGGCGAAGGTCGGCCGGCTCGCTATCGAAGGGCACGATGGACGCCCGGACGTGTTCCCCGTGAACTATCTCGTCCACGATGGCAACCTCTTCATCCGGTCGGCGCCGGGCACGAAGCTGAGGAGCATCGCGAAGCATCCGGCGGTCGCGTTCGAGATCGACGGCGAGACGACCAACTACCACTGGAGCGTCGTGCTCCATGCCGCCGCCCACAGACTCGACCTCGACACCGACATCGAGGCCAGCGGGGTGCTGGAGCTCATCTCGGCCAGTCCGACGGCGAAGGCCGACTTCATCCGGCTCACTCCGGAGAGCATCACCGGGCGTCGGTTCCGCAAGCGCGATCATCGGGACCGGGGGAGCGCGCCACTGCCCGACCCCACGCCGATCGAGGGCGGGCAGCGTCACGATCTCAAGCCCGATCCCATCCCTCACTTCTCTCCGCTGCGCGAGGACTGATCGCGTCGGCAGCCGGAGGGCTCACGTCCAGGCGTCGTTCGCGGATGCCGCGTAGCGATCCGGCTCGGGGCCGCGCGTGAAGCGTCGGCCGGTGACGGACGTCGGTTGGATGCGCACCCAGCGGTACTTCAGCGTGGGGATCCACGGCGTCAGCGGCAGCGCGTCGGCCTCGTCGATCTCGCGCTGCAGTTCCAGCCGCGTGGCGGCACCTTTCAGTACGACGCTGGCACCGAAGGTCTCGTCGTACTCGTCCACCTCGAAGGCGACTCGCGGGTTGACCGACAGCTCAGCCAGCTTCGAACCGGGTGCGGTGCGGAACAGGAGTGACGGACCGTCCGTGACGTAGTTCACCGGGAAGATGTCGGGCTCGTCGCCGACAGCTACGGCCAGACGGCCGAGCTGGTTCCGTGCGAGGAGGTTCCAGCAGTCCTCTTCGCCCATCGCGGACACGACTGTGCCGCTCGCTTCGTCCATGATCTCGCCTCCATCGCGTATGCCGGTCGCGTCGCGACCGCACGATCCAGCGAACCTCGTATGCTCCAGCACCGTGGGGTCGAAGGTCCCGCCGGACCAGACGCATTGCTCTTCGGTCTACGGTCGGGTCGCGACATACACGGTGTTCGACGAGGTCCCGCCCGTCAGACGGTTGTCGAAGGCCACGACATGGGCTGTGCTCTCGTCGAAGACGGATGAGAGCACGGCCAGGAAGTCGTCGTCGGGCGGGTCGTCCGACCACAGAGCGAAGACGCCCCGATCGTTCAGGCGCCGAGCGAGGGACTCGAGCCCTGCGACGGTGTAGAGGTCGGCGTGACTCGGATCGAGGATGTGGCGCGGGGAGTGGTCGACGTCGAGCAGGATGACGTCGTAGCGCGCGTCCTCCCGTTCGGGCGTCCGGCGCATCACGGCGAAGAAGTCGTCGTGAACCAGAGTCGTGCGGGGATCCCTGACGAGTTGCACCGACATCGGGAGCAGTTCCCGCTCATGCCAGCCGATCACCGCGGGGAGCGCGTCGATCACGTCGAGCTTTCGGACGCGGCGGTCGCGCAGTGCGGTTGCGGCCGTGTAGCCCAGGCCGAGGCCGCCCACGAGCACGTCGAGGTCGACGCGTTCGGTCGCGGCGAGGCCCAGCGTAGCGAGCTCTTCCTCGGCGACGGTGAACTGACTCGACATCAGGAAGTCGTCGTTCAGGCTCACCTCGTAGATGAGGTCACCCGTCGTCGGGTCGATACGCCGACGGAGGATCAGCTCGCCCATCCGCGTCTCTTGCCAGTCGAGTTCCTCGAATCGGGCGATCATGCAGCTGCTTCCGTTCTCTGGCGTCTGAGCGATGCGCCGTTCCTCGTCACCCGGGATGCCGGCTGTGGTCGTCGAGGTCCGGTCGGGCACGCAGGACGTCGGCGATCTCTTCCTCCGGTCGAGGCGGAATGGTCTCGTCTGCTTCCAGTTCCGGGATGGACGGTTCGTCTGCCCGGGGAATGTGATTCCGGGAAGAGTGCTCGGTCTGGGGCGCCATGGCGAATCCTTCGGTCGGCGACGCTCACAGCGTATGCCGCTTTCGCCGCATTGCGCCCTGTGCGAAGCAATTCGGCGAGGGGATCACTGGCTGAGTGGTACCATATATTGTACAACTTCCTGGAGGCATCATGGCGATCACGACGAGCGAAGCTCGACGCGACCTGTTCGGACTCATCGAGCGCGTGAACCTCGACCACAGCGAGGTGGAGATCACCTCGAAGCGGGGTTCGGCCGTGCTGATGTCGAAGGACGAGTATGACTCGCTGGTCGAGACCAGCTACCTTCTGCGTTCACCCGAGAACGCGCGTCGGTTGCTGAGTGCGATGGAGAGCGCCCGATCGGGTGAGGTGACAGAGCGCGAATTGCTCGAGCCTTGACAGACCGAAAGCTTGCGTGGACTGCCGAGGGCTGGGAGGACTACCTCTACTGGCAGACGCAGGATCGAAAGACGCTGAGGCGGATCAATGCGCTGGTCGGCGACATTCTGAGGGATGACCCGTTCGAGGGAATCGGCAAGCCTGAACCCCTCAAGCATGCTCTTGCCGGTGCCTGGTCACGACGAATCGATGAGAGCAACCGCCTCGTGTACGTCGCTGACGATCAGCACGTGACGATCCTTCAGGCTCTATATCACTATTGAGGAGAGCAGCTTGTGGCCTTGCGTTGCCTCGCGGAGGATAGGGGAGTCCGTCGCTGCGCTCCTCCTCGAATCGCTCACCCAAAATAGACGAAGATGAGGGCCACCCCTACGGGGCAACCCTCATCTTCATCTGGCGGAGGATAGGGGATTCGAACCCCTGAGAGCTTTCACTCAACACGCTTTCCAAGCGTGCGCCATAGGCCACTAGGCGAATCCTCCATGGCCCCGGAGGGCCACGGAACATCTTACCTGGTCGCCGGAGCGCCTCCTGCGTAGACGCTGCCCGGGCGCACGATGAGCGAGCGCGGTGCGATCACGGCGAGGATCCGCCGCGCGACCGGCGCCGCAGTGATCAGCTGCGCGCGCACTGCGATGGCGGCATCCGTCGCTGCGTCGCCCAGCCAGTAGTCCCGCCCGCCGGACGGCGCGTACGAGGCGCGCTCGATCGCGGCCACGAGCATCTCCATGTTCTCCGGCGAGACGCCGTGCTGATCGATGAGGCGCTGGGCGAACCCGCGCGGACTCTCGCTCGCCGGCACCGAGATGCCCACGTCGATGGCGGCATCCTGCACGATCGTCCACGCTGCGGCGGCGTCGCCCCCGCGCCCGGACGCCGTGAGCTGCCGGCGTCGTACCTCGCGCACGAGGAAGGGGAGGGCGAGCACGAGCAGGATGAGCAGGATCACGCCGAGCGTCGGCAGCGGATTCGTGCCGGTGAGCGCCGTTCCCGGCAGAGCCTCGTCGCGCGGGTTGATCGAATCGTTGGGGTTGGCGCTCGAACTCGACGTCGGCGTCGGCGTCGCGCCCGGCGTCGCGGTCGACGGGTCGTCGGGATCGCCGGGCAGCGTGGACGCGGGAGTGAAGGTCGTCGGCACGCCGAGGCCGGCGGTCGGCTCGAACGGCACCCAGCCGACGTCGTCGAAGAAGACCTCGGGCCACGCGTGCGTCAGGGAGCTGGACACCGAGTAGACGGTCTGGTCGTCGATCACATCGGTCGTCGCGGTACCGGGGAGGTAGCCGACGACGATGCGCGTCGGCATGTGAAGGCTGCGAGCCATGAGGGCGAAGGCCGAGGCGAAGTGGATGCAGTAACCCTCGCGCACCTCGAGGAACTGCGCGACCGCCTCGGCGCCGCTCCCGTCGAACCCGTCCTCGACCGGGGCGTCGAGGGAGTAGCGGAACTCTCCGCCGCGGAACCAGCGCTGCATTGCGATGAGGCGGTCGTAGTCGTTAGTGGCGCCGGCAGTCACCTCGGCGGCGAGGTCGATGATGATCTGCGGAGTGTTCTCCGGCAGCTGGGTCGTCTCGTCTCTCAGCTCGGGCCCGCCGGCGTTGTAGCTGCGGATCTGCTCGAGAGTCGGGCGGGGAACATTGGCCACGACGTCGTAGGCCTGCCCCTGCGTCGAGCCCGACTGCGAGATCACCGTGCGGTTGTAGGGCACGGCGGCCCAGCGTCCGTCGAGTCCGGCGACCGAGACGGCGGGAAACGACACCGGCAGCCACACTGTCGACAGGTTCACGACCTCGACCGACGTCGTGTACTCGGACACGCGCACCCCGGTGCCGACGGCGACGCGGCCGAGCCCGAACTCGCTGTCCAGCGGCACGGTGCGCACCTGGTCGGGCTCCCAGATGCCGCCCTCGAAGCGAGACAGCGTCGTGGCGCGCAGGTACGGGGCGGACGGAGCGTCGGTGCGCACGCGCAGCACCTCGACCGCCTCCGGGCGACGCAGGTCATCGCCGAGCTGAAGGCTCGCGTCGATGCCCGGCCCGGGGCCGAGTGCGCCGCCGGCCCGCACCGCGGGCTGCGGCAGCAGCGGCGTCGCGACTACCGCGACGATGATGGCGATCGCGCCGATCCCGAGCGCGGTCGCCGGCACTCCCGCGGTGCGCTCCGACTCGCGCTCCACCGGGCGCTCGCGCGAGCGCGTCTCGGCGCGGATGAGGAACAGGATCGCGACCGCGAGGAACACGAACGCCACGACGTCGACCTCGCGGGGCACCGCGATCGCGGGGATGAGTGAGACGGCGACGATCCCGATCGACGCGAGGAGCGGCATCCGTGCGGTCACCACGACGTGGTCGACGATCAGCGTGAGCAGCCCCATGGCGCCCACGATGAGGAAGGCGAGCGAGATGTGATCGTCGAGGGGCGCCGCACCGAACGTGATGCGCTCGATGGCCTCGTCGATGAGCGGCGGAACGGCTCGGAAGGTCTCGGGCGTCGGAACCACCCCGAGCAGCGCGGTGTGCCGCAGGAAGACGACCGTCATGAACGCGACCCAGACGCCGGCCTCGATGAGGCTCACGGCGACGGCGGGAAGGCGGAAGCGGCGCGCGATGAAACCGGCCGCGAGCACCGCCGTGGCCAGGAGCACCGAGCCGAGCAGCCAGCCTCCGGGCTTGACGACGCGCACGACCGGGATGAGCGCGGCGAGAAGGGCGGCCAGCACGGCGACCGTCAGGACGAGCTCGCCGCCGCGGCGGCCCGCCCGCTGCGCGAGCGCGTCAGGCGATGACATGACTCACCCCGCGCCCGACCGCGTTCGCCCACGACCCGGCCAGATCGCCGTCGGGATCGATCACACCCACGCGCCAGCCGCTGTCCGCCGCGCGGTCCAGTGCGTCGCCGACCGGCGACACGGCGAGGAGCATCGGCAGGGAGCTGTGGTGGACGACCGGGGCGACCGCCTGCGCGTCGGAAGCGTCGAAACGCCCGACGATGAGGATCACCGGGCCCGTCATCACCCCGGCGAACAGGCGAGTCAGCCGCGTGAGATCGTCGTCGCGGCGGGCCGTGAGCGTCGCGAACTGGCCGAGCATGGCCTCGACCTCGGCCATGTCGCCGCCGTCGATGCGCTCGGCGAGCAGTGTTCCGTCGGAATCGATCACCTCGACCGCGTAGCCGTCATGAACCAGACGCGCGACGGCGGACACGCACGCCGACACCGCCGCCTCGAATCCGGGATCGGTTCCCGGCGCCTGCATCGCCTCGGTCGACCACCGCAGCACTCCGCGATCGATCACGACGCTCGCCTCCGGAGTGGACTCCTGCTCCTCCTGCCGCACCATCAGCTCGTCGCGGTGGGCGGTGGCTCGCCAGTGGATGCGGCGCATGGAGTCGCCCGGACTGTACGGCCGCGCGACGAGGTTGTCCGCGCCCTGCCCGAGCTGGTTCGTCGTCGTGTGGAGCGTGCCGCCCGTCTCGCCGGCGAAGTCGGTCAGCGGCGGCAGGTCGATGAGCGCCGGTGCGACCGTGACCGGCGTGCGCTCGCCGAAAACCGTGTGCCGCCGAGCGAGGCCGAACGGGTCGGTCGAGCGCACCGCCAGCGGTCCGATCCGGTGCACTCCGCGACGCATGCCGGTGACGACATACGAGAGCTCGACGACGCGCTCACTGCGCCGCAGGCCGGAGGCGAGTGCCGGGAAGATGCCCTCCGGCTTGCCCCGCAGCCCCTTGGGCAGCACGTCGCTCCAGACCCCTGGTGGCGTCGGGAGTGCAGTGCGCACCCCCACCGTGACCGAGACGAGCGACTCGCGCCCGACCGTCACGACATCCGGCGCCAGCGACCGGGTCACCACATCGGAGCGACGAGAGAGATACAGCGAAGCCACGCTCGCGACGATCACGGCCACGAGGAGGATCCCGAAGTACATCAGCTCGGACACCCCGAACTCCGAGGCCATCACGAAGCACGTCAGGGCCAGGATGAGCGCGCCCGTGCCTCGCACGGTCAGGGGCCACAGGCGTCTCATCGCGGACTCACTGACGGGCGGCGATGGGGACGCGCACGTTGCTCGCGATGCGCTCGAGGATCGTGGCGACGGCGTCGGCGGAACCCCGTGCCCGCGCCCCGCCGGCGGAGCGGGTCGGAATGAGCCGGTGGGCGAAGACCGGGGCGAGGAGGGCGGTGACGTCGTCGGGGATGACGAAGCCGCGTCCGTCGAGCGCCGCCCACACCTTGGCGGCACGCACGAGCTGGAGCGTCGCGCGCGGGCTCGCGCCGAGCCGCAGATCGGCGTGCGTGCGGGTGGCGTGCGACAGGGCGACGGCGTAGTCCTCGATCGTCGGAGCCACGTGCACGGCGCGAGCCCACGCGATCAGTGCGGTCACCTGATCGGCGGAGACGACCGCCGAGAGCTGGTCGAGGGGGTTGAGGGTGTCGCGCTGGCGCAGCATGAGCGCCTCGGACCGCTGGTCGGGGTAGCCCATGGAGATGCGCATCATGAAGCGGTCCCGCTGGGCTTCCGGGAGCGCGTACGTGCCCTCCATCTCGAGGGGGTTCTGCGTCGCGACGACGAGGAACGGGCTCGGAAGCGGGTGTGTGCGGCCGTCGACGGTCACCTGTCCCTCCTCCATCGCCTCCAGGAGGGCGGACTGCGTCTTGGGGGAGGAGCGGTTGATCTCATCGGCGATCACGATGTTGGCGAAGATCGCGCCCTGCTTGAACTCGAACTCGCGATCGACGGGATTGAAGACACTCACGCCGGTGACGTCGCCCGGGAGGAGGTCGGGCGTGAACTGGATGCGCCGCACCGTCGCGTCGACCGAGGCAGCCAGTGCGCGGGCGAGCATCGTCTTGCCGACGCCGGGCACGTCCTCGATGAGGAGGTGTCCTTCGGCGAGAAGGCAGACCAGTGCGCTGCGCACCGCTTCGGGCTTGCCGTCGATCACGCCGCCCACCGACGCGAGGATCGCCTCGGTGGTGCGGGCGAAGGCATCGGCCGTCATCGCGCTCGACGCGTCGGGAGCAGCATCCGTCATCGCGGTATCCGTCACTGCGGCCTCCTCGGGTGGCGCCGACGTCCAGGGCGCCTCATCGCGCATCTGTCCCGATCCTAATCGCGGGGCGCAGGCCCCGGCACTGGGAGAACGCTGGGGGAGTGGTCGAGGTTCACCGGCGCCCGCCCGGGTTCGGACCTCGGCGCGGCGCGGGTTAGACTGGGGGCAGCTCTCCGCGAGGCGGCATCCAGGCCAACTCCCCCAGGACGGAAACGTAGCAAGGGTAACCAGGCTCTGCCGGGTTCGCGGAGAGTCTTACTTTTCCCGGGCGCCGCCGCGGGCGAACGGGCCGTCCAGCACCGCCCACTGCAGCAGCATGATGGTCTTCGCGTCCTGGATGCGGCCGCTGCGCACCATGTCGAGCGCGTCATCGATGTCGAGGTCGACGAGCTCGATGTGCTCACCCTCCTCGGCGAGGCCGGCGCGGTCGCCCACGACCGCGCCGCTGTCGTAGGGCGCTGCGAAGAAGTGCAGTCGCTCCGTGACCGAGCCCGGGCTCATGAACACGTCCCACACGTGTTCCAGTGCGCCGATCTCGACACCGGTCTCCTCGGCCGCCTCGCGTCGGATCGCGGTCGCCGGATCGTCGGCGTCGAGAAGCCCGGCGGCCGTCTCGATCAGCATCCCGTCGGGGTGGTCGTTGACGTAGACGGGGTAGCGGAACTGCCTCGTGAGCAGCACACGGCGTCGCTCGGGGTCGTACAGGAGCACGGTCGCGCCGTTGCCCCGGTCATACGTCTCGCGCTGCTGGAGCTCCCACTGACCACTCGGATCGCGGTACTCCAGCGTGGTGCGTCGCAGCACGTGCCAGGCCGCGGCGAGCACCTCGACATCGATCACGCGCACGTCGGGGTTGCGCACGAGATCTCGCCCGATCCGATCGAGACCGGTGCGGCCACGGTGATCGGGAACCTCGATTCCGAGGCGAGGGGCATCCATGTCCCGAGCGTAGCGGCGTGCTCCGGACGCGGCCGCGCCTGGCCCGCCGTCGTGCCCGCCCGTAGGGTGGAGTCGTGGCACGGAGCATCTTCATCACGTCGGCGGAAGGTCACTCGGGGAAGTCCACGGTCGCGCTCGGCGTCCTCGACGCCCTCAGCCACGCGACGCCGCGCGTGGGCGTGTTCCGCGCGATCGCCCGCTCGACGATCGAGCGCGACTACGTGCTCGAGATGCTGCTCGACCACGACGGCGTCGATCTTCCGTACGACGAGTGCATCGGCGTCACCTACGACGACGTGCGTCATGATCCGGATGCCGCGCTCGCGGCCATCGTCGAGCGCTACAAGGCCGTCGAGGCCCAGTGCGACGCGGTCGTGGTGCTCGGCAGCGACTACACCGACGTCGGCAGCCCCGCCGAACTCGCCTACAACGCCCGCATCGCGGCCAATCTCGGCGCGCCCGTGCTCCTCGTGCTCGGCGGCCGCTCGGCGCAGGGACAGACGCAGCCCGAGCAGCTCGGATCCTCGCTTCCGCGCACCGCGGCCGAGATGGGTCAGATCGCGGACCTCGCGCTCACCGAGCTCGCCCACGGCCGCGCCGAGCTGTTCGCGATCGTCGCGAACCGCACCGAGCCCGACGATGCGCAGGAGACGATCTCCGCGATCCGCCGGTCTCTCGAGGAATCGGGCTCCACGGAGGCCGCACGCATCCCGGTGTGGGCGATTCCCGAGGACCGCTTCCTCGTCGCGCCCTCGATCCGCGGCATCATGCGCGCCGTCGAGGGCGAGCTGCTCGCGGGCGACCCGGATCGACTCACGCGTGAGGCGCTGGGTGTGGTCGTCGCGGGCATGTCGATGGTCAATGTGCTCCCGCGGCTGCTCGAGGGCGCCGTCGTGATCATCCCTGCCGATCGATCGGAGGTGCTGCTGGCGACGCTCCTCGCGAACGCGTCGGGCACGTTCCCGTCGATCTCGGGCATCGTGCTCAACGGCGGCTTCGAGCTGCCCGAGCCCGTCATGAGGCTGCTGGACGGCCTGGGCTCGAACGTGCCGATCATCACCACGGAACTCGGCACCTACGAGACCGCCGTGCGCATCATGAGCACGCGCGGACGCCTGGCCGCCGATTCGCAGCGACGCTACGACACCGCGCTGGCGCTGTTCGAGCAGAACGTCGACACCGACGAGCTGCTCGCGTCGTTCGGCGTCGCGCGCGCAACGGTCGTGACGCCGCTCATGTTCGAGTTCCAGCTGATCGAGCGCGCCCGCGCCGAGCGCAAGCGCATCGTGCTCCCCGAGGGCGACGACGACCGCGTGCTGCGGGCCGCCGCGACCGTGCTCAAGCGCGGAATCGCAGACCTCACGATCCTCGGCGAACCGTTCGAGGTGCGCGCCCGCGCGGTCGAGCTCGGCCTCGACATCCAGGCCGCCGACGTGCTGTCGCCGCTGGACGCCGTGCACGTCCACAGGTTCGCCGAGGAGTACGCCCGCCTGCGGGCTCACAAGGGCGTCACGCTCGCCCAGGCCGCCGACACCGTGACGGATGTCTCGTACTTCGGCACCATGATGGTCCATCTCGGCCTCGCCGACGGCATGGTGTCGGGCGCTGCGCACACCACGGCCCACACGATCCGCCCCGCTTTCGAGATCATCAAGACGAAGCCCGGCGTCTCGGTCGTCTCGAGTGTGTTCCTCATGGCGCTCGCCGACCGTGTGCTGGTCTACGGCGACTGCGCGGTCATCCCCGATCCGACGAGCGAGCAGCTCGCCGACATCGCGGTGTCCTCCGCCGCGACCGCGGCGCAGTTCGGCATCGACCCGCGCATCGCGATGCTGTCCTATTCGACGGGCGAGTCCGGCTCGGGAGCCGAGGTCGAGAAGGTGCGGGAGGCGACGGCTCTCGTGCGCGAGAGGGCGCCGGAACTCCTCGTGGAAGGACCGATCCAGTACGACGCCGCGGCGGACGCCGCCGTCGCCGCCGCCAAGATGCCCGGGTCCCAGGTCGCCGGCCGCGCGACGGTCTTCGTCTTCCCCGATCTCAACACCGGCAACAACACGTACAAGGCGGTGCAGCGCTCCGCGGGCGCCGTGGCGATCGGTCCGGTCCTCCAGGGGCTCAACAAGCCGATCAACGACCTCTCGCGCGGCGCGCTCGTGGACGACATCGTCAACACGATCGCGATCACCGCGATCCAGGCGCAGGGCGAGGCATCCGCATGACCCCCGTGCTCGTCGTCAACTCCGGGTCGTCTTCGTTCAAGTATCAGCTGATCGACATGGATGCCGAGACCACCCTCGCGTCGGGTCTGGTGGAGCGCATCGGAGAGCCCGTGGGGCGTGCGACGCACACCGTGAAGGCCCCCGCGCCCGAGGGCGGCGGGGCGACCTTCACGGACGCGAGCTACACCCGCGAGCTGCCCATCCCCGATCACACGGCGGGCTTCCGTGTGATGCTCGAGGCCTTCGCCTCCGACGGACCCTCGCTCGCAGAGCACCCCCCTTTCGCCGTCGGACACCGCGTCGTGCACGGCGGCGCCCGGTTCTTCGAGCCGACCGTCATCACGCCCCTGGTCGAGATCAACATCGACGAGCTCTCGGTCCTGGCTCCGCTGCACAATCCCGCCAACCTCGCCGGCATCGTGGCGGCGAGGGAGGCCTTCCCGGCGGTGCCGCACGTGGCCGTGTTCGACACGGCATTCCACCAGACCCTGGCCCCGGAGGCCTACACCTACGCGATCGACGCGAAGCTGGCGGCATCCCATCGCATCCGTCGCTACGGCTTCCACGGAACCTCGCACAAGTTCGTCAGCGAAGCCGCCGCAGCGTTCGTGGGCCGACCGCTGGAGGATCTCAGGCAGATCGTCTTCCATCTCGGCAACGGCGCCTCCGTGACGGCGATCGACGGCGGTCGCTCGGTCGACACGTCGATGGGATTCACGCCGCTCGAAGGGCTCGTGATGGGCACGCGGTCGGGAGACCTCGACCCTGCCGTGCTCTTCCACCTCGCCCGCCGCGAGGGCATGACCATCGATCAGCTCGACGACCTGCTCAACAAGCGCAGCGGCCTCCTCGGCCTCGCCGGGTCCTCCGACCTGCGCGACATCCGGGCGGCCCTCGAGGAGGGAGACGCCCAGGCCCGCCTCGCCGTCGACGTCTACGTGCACCGACTGCGTGCGTACGCCGGCGCCTACCTCGCCCAGCTCGGCGGCGCCGACGTCATCTCCTTCACGGCCGGGGTCGGCGAGAATGCTCCGCTCGTGCGCGCCCGGGCGCTCGAGACGCTCGGCTTCGCCGGCGTCGAAATCGACGAGGCGCGAAATCTCGCGCCGTCGCGCGGCATCCGGAGGATATCGACGGATGCCTCGAAGGTCGCGGTTCTGGTCGTGCCCACCGATGAAGAGCTGGAGATCGCCCGACAGACCCTCGCCGTCTCTCGCGCATGAGGGCAGGCTCGTTACGCTGGGGCACGTGACGATGGAATCCCTGCCCGACCTCGCCGACTACGACGCCGTGCTGTTCGATCTGGACGGTGTGCTCACTCCCACCGCCGAGGTGCACATGCACGCGTGGGAGTCGATGTTCACCGAGCTCTTCACGGCGTGGGAGATCAGCCCGCCGTACACCGAGCGGGACTACTTCGACCATCTCGACGGGAAGAAACGCTACGACGGCGTCGCCGCGCTGCTGCGCTCGCGCGACGTCGAGGTCCCGTGGGGCGATCCGTCGGACCCCGTCAGCGCCGACACCGTGTGCGGCATCGGCAATCGGAAGAACGTCGTCTTCGAGCGCGTGCTGCGCGCCGACGGCATCGCGCCGTACCCCGGCTCGCTCGCGCTGCTGGATGCGCTGGCCGCAGCAGGCACGACCGTCGCGGTCGTGTCGAGCTCCAAGAACGCCGAAGAGGTCCTGCGGGCCGCCGGCATCCGCGATCGCTTCGCCGTCGTGATGGACGGCGTCATCGCCGAGCGCGACCATCTCGCATCCAAGCCCGCACCGGACGTGTTCGTCGAAGCCGCGCGCATGCTCGGCGTCGATCCCGGCCGCAGCGCCGCCGTCGAGGACGCGCTGAGCGGCGTGGCCTCGGCCGTCGCCGGGAAGTTCTCCCTCGTCGTCGGCGTCGATCGCGGCGCCGGAGATGAGGCCCTGCGTCATGTCGGGGCCCACATCGTGGTCAAAGATCTGGCGGAGTTCATCGCCGCCCCCACCGAAGCCTCCGAGGAGCCCACCGCATGATCGATCGCGATCGCTTCCCCGTCGACCCCTGGCGCCTGGTCGAGACCGAGTTCGATCTCGAGGACGTCGGCGTGACCGAGACGCTGTTCGCCGTGGGCAACGGCTACCTCGGGATGCGCGGAAATCACCCTGAGGGCCGCCACGCGCAGGAGCACGGCACGTTCGTCAACGGGTTCCACGAGACGTTCCCGATCCGTCACGCCGAACAGGCGTACGGGTTCGCCGAGGTCGGCCAGACGATCATCAACGCGCCCGACGCGAAGGTGATGCGGGTCTACGTCGACGACGAGCCGCTCTCGCTCGATCTGGCGGACGTGCGCGAGTACGAGCGGGTGCTCGACATGCGCGACGGCGTCCTGCGCCGCCACATCCTGTGGGTGACGCCGTCGGGCAAGGACGTGCGGATCGACTTCGAGCGGATGGTGTCCTTCGAGGAGAAGCACCTCGCGATCATGACCCTCGAGGTGACCGTCCTCAACGCCGACGCTCCGGTGACGATCAGCTGCCAGCTGCTGAACCGGCAGGACGGCGAGGACGTGTACGGCGGGATGCCCGCCAGCCCCAAGCGGGCGGGATTCGATCCGCGCAAGACCGAGAAGCTCAATGAGCGGGTGCTCGAGCCTCAGGAGTTCTGGCAGGACGGCGACCGGTCTGCCCTGTCGTACCGGGTGGCGGAATCGGGCATGACGATCGCCGTGGTCGCCGACCACATCATCGACACCGAGAACGAGTACGACTCGCGCTACCTCAGCGAGCAGGACATCGCCAAGAACGTCTTCCGCGTGCAGGCGAAGGCCGGGGTGCCGGTGAGGGTCACGAAGATCGTGAGCTACCACACGTCGCGCGGGGTGCCCGCGCGCGAGATCGTCGACCGGGGCCGCCGTGCACTGGACCGCGCGCGCGGCATCGGAGTCCCGGCGCTCTTCGCCGCGCAGCGGGCGTGGCTCGACGGCTTCTGGGAGCGCTCGGACGTGCGCATCGGCGGCCACGACGACCTGCAGCAGGCCACACGCTGGTGCCTCTTCCAGCTCGCGCAGGCCTCGGCGCGCGCGGACGGCCAGGGCGTTCCCGCGAAGGGCATGACGGGCTCGGGGTACAGCGGGCACTACTTCTGGGACACCGAGATCTACGTGCTGCCGTTCCTCGCGTACACGACCCCGCTGTGGGCGCGCAACGCGCTGCGGATGCGGTACCTGATGCTGCCCGCGGCCCGCAAGCGCGCCTTCCAGCTCAACGAGCACGGCGCGCTGTTCCCGTGGCGGACGATCAACGGTGAGGAGGCATCCGCCTACTACGCCGCCGGCACGGCGCAGTACCACATCAACGCCGACGTGAGCTTCGCCATGGCCAAGTACGTGCGGGCCACCGACGACGTCGAGTTCCTGCACCGCGAGGGTGTGGACATCGCCGTCGAGACGGCCCGCCTCTGGGCGACCCTCGGCTTCTGGCGTTCGGTCGACGGGGCGGGGGAGGAGACCTTCCACATCCACGGCGTCACCGGTCCCGACGAGTACACCACCGTCGTCAACGACAACCTGTTCACCAATGTGATGGCGCGCTTCAACCTGCGCTTCGCCGCCCGCACCGTGCGCGAGATGGCGGAGCTCGACGGCGAGGACTACCGCAAGATGGTCGACCGCCTCGGCCTGGATCCCGCCGAGCCCGAGGGCTGGGAACGCGCCGCCGAGGCGATGCACATCCCCTTCAGCTCGGCCCTGGGCATCCATCCGCAGGACCACGTGTTCCTCGAGCGCGAGATCTGGGACCTCGAGAACACCCCCGCCGACAAGCATCCGCTCCTGCTGCACTTCCACCCGCTGGTGATCTACCGCTACCAGGTGCTCAAGCAGGCCGACGTCGTGCTCGCGCTGTTCCTGCAGGGCAACCACTTCTCGGACGAGGACAAGCTCGCCGACTTCGAGTACTACGACCCGCTGACCACGGGTGACTCCACGCTGTCGGCCGTCGTGCAGTCGATCCTCGCCGCCGAGGTCGGATATCAGGAGCTCGCGCTGGAGTACTTCCGCCAGTCGATCTTCGTCGACCTCGCCGACCTGCATCACAACGCCGCCGACGGCGTCCACGTCGCCTCCGCCGGCGGCGTGTGGACCGCGCTCGTGTCGGGGTTCGGCGGCATGCGCGACCACTTCGGCGAGCTCTCGTTCGATCCCCGGCTGCCTGCGGACTGGCCAGAACTGGCCTTCGTGCTGCACTGGCACGGCACCCGTCTGCAGATCACCGTCACCCGCGAAGAGCTGCGCGTCGCGGCCAGCGACGGCGACCCCGTCGGCTTCAGCGTCCGCGGAACCGGTTACGTCGTGGGCGCCGGCGAGGAGGTCGTCGTGCGCCTCGAGGGCCAGGGCCGCGTGATCCCCGGACGCCCGACGCTGCGGCAGCTGACCGATGTGAAGCGAGAGGACGGCTCGTACCTGTCGGCGTCGGTGCCCAGCGTGACCACGTCGATCCCGATCGTCGTCGGCCTTGCCGACCTCGAACACGGCGCGGACGCACTGTGAGCCGGGGTCGGATGTCGGTCCTTCGCCGTAGGCTGTGGGGGTGACCACCGCCCTCTACCGCCGCTACCGGCCCGAGTCGTTCGGCGAGATGATCGGCCAGTCGCAGGTCACGGAGCCGCTCATGACGGCCCTGCGCGGCGACCGCGTCGGGCATGCGTATCTGTTCTCGGGCCCGCGCGGCTGCGGCAAGACGACCTCGGCGCGCATCCTCGCGCGCTGCCTCAACTGCGCGAAGGGGCCGACCGACACTCCGTGCGGCACCTGCGACAGCTGCATCGAACTCGGGCGCGGCGGCGGCGGGTCGCTCGACGTCGTCGAGATCGACGCCGCCAGCCACAACGGCGTCGACGACGCCCGCGATCTGCGCGAGCGAGCGGTGTTCGCTCCCGCGCGCGACCGCTTCAAGATCTTCATCCTCGACGAGGCGCACATGGTCACGCCGCAGGGCTTCAACGCCCTGCTCAAGCTGGTCGAGGAGCCCCCCGACCACGTGAAGTTCATCTTCGCCACGACCGAGCCCGAGAAGGTCATCGGCACGATCCGCTCGCGCACGCACCACTACCCGTTCCGGCTGGTGCCTCCGGCGGCGATGCTCGAGTACGTGCAGTCGCTGTGCGAGCAGGAGGGCGTCGAGGTCGAGGCCGGCGTGCTGCCGCTCGTCGTGCGAGCCGGCGGCGGGTCGCCGCGAGACACCCTTTCGCTGCTCGACCAGCTCATCGCAGGGTCCGAAGAGGGGCGCGTGCGCTACGAGCGCGCGGTCGCGCTCCTCGGGTACACCCACGCCGAGCTGCTCGACGAGGTCGTGGACGCCTTCGCCGCGAGCGACGCCTCGGCCGCTTTCACCGCGATCGACCGCGTGGTGCAGACCGGGCAGGACCCCCGCCGCTTCGTCGACGACCTGCTCGAACGACTGCGCGACCTCATCGTCGTGTCGGCGACGGGCCAGGGAGCGGCGGCTGTGCTGCGCGGCGTCTCGGCCGAAGACCTCCTGCGCATGCAGCGTCAGGCAGATGCGTTCGGCACGGCGCGCCTCTCCGTCATCGCCGACCTCGTCATCGCGACGCTCGACGACATGACCGGCGCCACGTCACCGCGTCTTCAGCTCGAGCTCATGGTCGCTCGCGTGATGGCGAGGGGAGCGGGCGCCGCGTCCCTGCCCGCGCCGGTCGTGCCCGTGGAGCGTGCCGCCGCCGTGGTCGAACGCGGCCCGGCGCCTGCCGCGCGTCCGGTGGCCGCCGCTGCACCGGCTCCGGCGGCGATGCCCGCAGAGCAGCCGGACTCCGCCCCGGAACCCGTGGACGTCGCGCCGGAGCCCGAGGAGGAGCCCGAGCCGGAGCAGGTCGCTGCTGCGCCCGAATCGTCGGCAGCCGCGCCCGAATCGGCCGCCGACGAGCCCGTGCCATCGGGCCCGGTGACGGCGCAGCGCATGCGCGATGCGTGGCCCGAAGTGCTCGCGAGACTCGAAGACCTCAGCCGCGCGTCGTGGCTGCTCGCCTCGAACGCCGAGGTCGCCGGACTCGACGACGACGTGCTGACCCTGTCGTTCGCGAGTCAGGCCGACGTCACCAAGTTCAAGCAGCGCGCGGCCGGCGGTGGTCCGAGCGAAGACCTTCGACAGGCGATCCTGGCGGTGCTCGGCATCCGCGTGAAGTACCTCGCGAAGCACGACGGCCCGGCCGCCCCGCCTTCCCCGCCCGCCGCCCCGCCTGCCGCCCCGTCGGCACCTGTCCGGCCCGCCGCAGCGCGCGCGTCCGCCCCTGCGGCTGCGGCGCCCGTGACCGAGTGGGCGGTCGCGCCCATCCCGACCGATGCCGACGCGCCGCCGCCCGATCCCGGTCCCGCCGCGATGTCGGCGCTCGGCCAGTTCGCCGTCGATGACGAGCCCGAAGACGCCGCGCGCGCCCGCGTCGCGACGCTGGCGCCCGCTCGGGAGGGCGAGGTGCTGCGCGCCGCCGACGTCGAGCCGTCGATCGAGGTCGACGACGAGGACGACGAGGGAGCGGATGCCGCGACCGACACCCCGGTGCCGCCCGTGGTCGCACCGCCGCTGCCCCCGGTCGCGTCGACGCGCAACGACGGCGTGCAGCGCTACGGCGAAGCCGTCGTGCGTCAGGTTCTGGGCGCCACGTTCGTGCGGGAAGAGCCCTACGAGCCCCCGACGAGGTTCAACTAGTCCATGTATGACGGCATCGTCCAAGACCTGATCGACGAGTTCGGGCGTCTTCCCGGCATCGGGCCGAAGTCCGCTCAGCGGATCACGTTCCACATCCTGCAGACCCCCAACTTCGACGTCTCGCACCTCGCCCAGCTCCTCGCCGAGGTGCGCGAGAAGGTGCGCTTCTGCGAGGTCTGCGGCAACGTGTCGGAGCAGGACCGCTGCTCGATCTGCCGCGACCCGCGCCGCAATCCGAGTCTCATCTGCGTGGTGGAGGACGCCAAGGATGTGTCGGCGATCGAGCGCACCCGCGAGTTCCGTGGGCTCTACCACGTCCTCGGCGGCGCGATCAGCCCCATCGCCGGCATCGGACCCGACGACCTGCGCATCACCCAGCTCATGCAGCGACTGGCCGACGGGACGGTGCAGGAGGTCATCCTGGCGACCAACCCGAACCTCGAGGGCGAAGCGACGGCCACCTACCTCAGCCGGCTCCTTCACACGCTCGAGATCTCGGTCACTCGTCTCGCGTCAGGGCTCCCCGTCGGAGGCGACCTCGAGTACGCCGACGAGGTCACGCTCGGCCGCGCCTTCGAGGGTCGCCGCTCGGTCTGAGTTCCCGGGCTCCGCGGATCGCCGGCGCCGTACCCGAGGCGGCGGTCTGTCCGGGGTCCGCCGTACATTGGCAGTCGCGGGCCTCAGTCGAGGCGACGACACCCACGATCCTGGACAGATGGAAGTGACGATGTGAACGCCGCCGTGCAGAGGTTCGATTCCCGCGCGTGGGTGCTGTTCGCGATCATGGCGCTGGTGTGGGGCATCCCCTACCTCTTCATCAAGGTCGCCGTCGACTCCTACTCGCCCGCGGCGATGGTCGCCGGCCGCACGCTGATCGGCGCCATCCTCCTGCTGCCCTTCGCGCTGCGGCAGAGTGCATTGAGACCCGCGTTCTCCAAGATCGGGTGGGTGCTGGCCTTCGGCGCGATCGAGATGGCCGGCCCGTTCCTGCTGCTCGGGCACGCCGAGCAGACCCTGCCGTCCGGCCTCACCGGACTCCTCGTCGCCACCGTTCCGCTCTTCGCCGCGCTGATCGCGTTCAGCGGGGGCGACCGGTCCGTGCTCAAGCCCGCACGCGCGATCGGTCTCCTGGTCGGCTTCGCCGGCGTCGCGGTGATCGTGGCAGGACCGGGCCTCGCGATCGAGGGGGGCGGCGGACTCATCGCGGTCGGGGAGGTCCTGCTCGTGGCCGTCTGCTACGCGATCGCCCCGTTCATCGTGGCGCACAAGCTCAAGGACGTCCCCGCTCTCGGCACGATCACCCTCTCGCTCTTCGCGGTCGGCATCTTCTACCTGCCCATCGGCCTGCTCACGCAGCACGAGGTGCCGACCATCGACGCAACCGTTGCCCTCGTTCTGCTCGGCGTCCTGTGCACCGCGGTCGCGTTCATCGTCTTCTTCGCGCTCATCAAGCGGGTCGGTCCGGTTCGCGCGCCGCTGTTCACCTACGTCAATCCCGTCGTCGCGATCATCCTCGGCACCATCATCCTCGGCGAGGCTCTCACCGTCGGCCTGCTGGTCGGCTTCCCTCTCGTGATCCTCGGATGCTGGCTGGCGGCCACCGGCGGCACGTTCCGCCCACGAGAACCAGACCCCGCGCCGCAGCGCGACCTCGACTCCGAACTGCCGCCGGTCGCTCCCGGCTGAGCGCGACCCCGGCGCCCCGCCGCCTACCGCAGCACTTCGACGAGGGCGATCCACGACACCACGATCGCCGAGATGATTGCGATGATGGCCCCGCCCGCGGCGACCGCCAAGCCTGCGGAATGGCCGACGAGGAGCATCGTGCCGGCGACCGCGTAGCAGACGATGGGCGCGAATCCGAGCAGGGCCTTGAGGAAGCGCGCACGGTCCTCGGGGGTCGGATCTCTCGAGATCACCGAGGTCGCGTGGACCTGGAAGATCGCCGCGGTGGCCGTCGCGAGGAGCACCGCGACGCCGTACCAGAGCGGCGAGACGTCGGGGACGAGCCCGACCGCGGACACGACGATCGCCAGCACGAGGGCGGCGATCGCCGCGGCGAGGCGCGACGTGAGCGTCCGCGAGGTGATGATCTCGGCGATGTTGACGCTCGCCGCCACGATCACGAGACCCGCGAGCGCCGCGGTCGCCCCCACCATGGCGACGTTGAAGTCCGTCCATTGCGCGATCCCGTCCATGCGCTGGATGCTAGCGCCCGAGGGGCCGCGACCGCGCGCGCCCGACACATGGCCGGAGCGGAATCGGGGCGTCCGTAAGATGGACGCTGGGGGCGCGGCATCCGATCGCGTTCGCCTTTCCCGGGAGTTCGAACGTGGCGCTGATCGTCCAGAAATACGGCGGATCGTCGGTCGCGGATGCCGAGAGCATCAAGCGCGTGGCGAAGCGCATCGTGGATGCGCGCCGTGCCGGACACGACGTCGTCGTCGCCGTGAGCGCGATGGGCGACACCACCGACGAACTGCTCGACCTCGCGTCGCAGGTCGCGCCCATCCCCGCGCCGCGAGAGCTCGACATGCTGCTGTCCAGCGGTGAGCGCATCTCGATGGCGCTGCTGGCGATGGCGATCCACTCCATGGGCTTCGAGGCGCGCTCGTTCACGGGCAGTCAGGCGGGCATGATCACCACCGCCGACCACGGCGCCGCGCGCATCGTCGACGTCACCCCGATCCGCCTGCGCGACGCGCTCGACGAGGGCGCCATCGTCATCGTGGCCGGCTTCCAGGGCTTCAACCGCGACACCCGCGACATCACGACGCTGGGCCGCGGCGGCTCCGACACGACGGCCGTCGCGCTGGCGGCAGCCCTCGAGGCCGACGTGTGCGAGATCTACAGCGACGTCGACGGGATCTTCACCGCCGACCCGCGGGTCGTACCGAAGGCGCGCAAGCTGGGGGTCGTCTCCTCGGAGGAGATGCTCGAGCTCGCCGCCAACGGCGCCAAGGTGCTCTACATCCGGGCGGTCGAGTACGCGCGTCGCCACGGTGTGCTGATCCACGCTCGCTCGACGTTCAGCTCGGGCGTCGGAACCTACGTGCTCGGTCCGGGGATGACCCACCCCGACGGCGAATCAGGAGAAGACATGGAAGAGCCGATCGTCGCGGGCGTCGCGACCGACCTCAGCCAGGCCAAGATCACCGTGACCGGCGTTCCCGACGTGCCCGGAAAGGCGGCCGAGATCTTCAAGGTCGTCGCCAAGTCCGGCGCGAACGTCGACATGATCGTGCAGAACGTGTCGGCGGCCACGACCGGTCGCACCGACATCTCGTTCACGCTTCCCAAGACGGATGCCGCCACGGCGCTGAAGGCGCTCGCGGGCGACCAGTCCGAGATCGGCTTCGTGAACCTCGTCCACGACGACCAGATCGGCAAGCTCTCGGTCGTCGGCGCCGGGATGCGTACCCACTCGGGTGTCTCGGCCACGCTGTTCGAGGCGCTGAGCCTGTCGGGCGTCAACATCGAGATGATCTCGACGTCCGAGATCCGCATCTCGGTCGTGGTGCGCGGCACCGAGCTGGCCGAGGCCGCACGCGTCGTTCACACCGCCTATGGACTGGACGGGGACGGCGACGCGGTCGTGCACGCCGGCACCGGCCGCTGACACGTCGCGGTCGCCGGCCGGAGTCAGGAGTTCTCCCCGGATCAGGCAGATCCGGGGCGTCATCGCCTGAGCCCGGCAGATCGCCTGAGCCCGGCGGCGCCGGCCGGGCACGGAATGGCGCGAATCCTGCGCAGTGCGGCGCTCGAGGCAGGGTCACACGGCGTGGGTCTGGACGCCCGGCCGGTAGAATCGCACACATCCCGCGCGCCGATGGCGTCTGCGCGACCTCTTCGCACCAAGGATCCCTCATGACCCGTATCTCCGATTCAGGACTCTCCGTCGCCGTCGTCGGCGCGACCGGCCAGGTCGGCACCGTCATGCGCGAGATCCTCCTCGAGCGCAGCTTCCCGATCCGCGAGCTCCGCCTGTTCGCGACCGCGCGCTCCGCCGGCACGGCCGTGGAGTTCGCAGGCGAGACCGTGATCATCGAAGACATCGCGACCGCCGATCCCGCGGGCATCGACGTCGCCCTCTTCTCGGCCGGCGCCACCGGCAGCCGTGCGCACGCTCCGCGATTCGCCGAGGCCGGCGCACTCGTGATCGACAACTCGAGCGCATGGCGCATGGACCCCGACGTGCCGCTGGTCGTCAGCGAGGTCAACCCCCACGCGATCGCCGAGGCTCGAAAGGGCATCGTCGCCAACCCCAACTGCACGACGATGGCCGCGATGCCGGTGCTGAAGGTCCTGGATGCCGAGGCCGGCCTCGAGCGACTCATCGTGTCGACCTACCAGGCCGTGAGCGGCTCGGGCCTCGCCGGTGCGCAGGAGCTTCTCGGCCAGGTGGAGGGCGTCCTCGCCCAGGGCCACACGCTGGACCTCGTGCACGACGGCTCCGCGGTCGACTTCCCCGAGCCCGAGAAGTACGTCGCGCCGATCGCGTTCGACGTCATCCCGCTTGCGGGCAGCCTCGTGGACGACGGAATGAACGAGACCGACGAGGAGAAGAAGCTCCGCAACGAGAGTCGCAAGATCCTCGAGCTGCCGGACCTCCGCGTCGCCGGCACGTGCGTGCGCGTCCCCGTGTTCACGGGACACTCGCTCTCGATCCACGTGGAGTTCGCGCGGGACATCAGCCCCGAGCGTGCGCGCGAGATCCTCGCCGCGGCGCCGGGCGTGGCGTTGGAGGAGGTGCCCACGCCGCTGCAGGCGGCCGGGAGCGACCCGACGTACGTCGGCCGCATCCGCGCCGACCAGTCCGCGCCCGAGGGCAAGGGCCTCGTGCTCTTCATCTCGAACGACAACCTGCGCAAGGGCGCGGCCCTCAACGCGGTGCAGATCGCCGAGGTCGTCGCGGCATCTCTCGGCGCACACGCCTGAGCGCGGCATCCGCTCGTTTGACCGCCCGGCAAGATGCCGTGTTCTTTCGCGCGGAATCCGCGCACGCGGCCGGGAGCGCTTTCGGCCCGAACTAGACTTGTCGGGTGACCGAAACGCCCTCCGACGCCCTGCCTGACCCCGACGACAGCGACCTGCCCTCGGGAACGGTCGACGTGCTGCTGATCGGCGGCGGGATCATGAGCGCCACGCTCGGCACGCTGCTCCAGGAACTTCAGCCGACGTGGAAGATCGCCGTGTTCGAGCGTCTGTCCGACGTCGCTCTGGAGAGTTCCAACGCTTGGAACAACGCGGGCACCGGTCACGCCGCCCTGTGCGAGCTCAACTACATGCCCGAGGGCAAGGACGGGTCGGTCGACCCCGCCAAGGCGATCTCGATCAACGAGCAGTTCCAGCAGAGCCGCCAGCTGTGGTCGTCGCTCGTGGAGCGCGGCGTGCTGGATGCCCCCTCGACGTTCATCAACTCGGCGCCGCACATGACGTTCGTGCAGGGCGAGAAGGACGTCGCGTACCTCAAGAAGCGCTATGAGTCGCTCAAGCAGGAGCCGCTCTTCGCCGGGATCGAGTACAGCGAGGACTCGCGCGTCATCAACACGTGGGCGCCGCTGCTGATGCAGAAGCGCCGCAAGGGCGAGCCGTTCGCCGCGACCCGCGTGCCCGCCGGCACCGATGTGGACTTCGGTGCGCTCACGCGTCAGCTGCTCGCGCATCTGGCCGAGAACGGCGCGGACGTCCGCACGAACACCGAGGTCCGCAGTCTCAAGCGTCTCGCCGACGGCACGTGGGGCGTGAAGTACCGGCGCTCCATCGGCCGCACCCCCGGTGAGATCCGCGCGAAGTTCGTGTTCGTCGGCGCGGGCGGCTGGGCGCTGAAGCTGCTGCAGCGCTCGGGCATCCCCGAGATCAAGGGCTACGGCGTCTTCCCCATCGGCGGCCAGTTCCTCAAGACCACGAATCCCGCGGTCGTCGCGCAGCACAAGGCGAAGGTGTACTCGCAGGCGTCGGTCGGCGCCCCTCCGATGTCCGTGCCCCACCTCGACACGCGCGTGGTCGACGGTGAGGCCTCGCTGCTGTTCGGTCCGTTCGCGACGTTCAGCCCGAAGTTCCTCAAGAACGGCTCGATGTTCGACATCGTCAGCCAGGTGCGGCCGCACAACCTCGGCCCGATGATGAAGGTCGCGTGGGACAACCCGTCGCTGATCACCTACCTCGTCGGCGAGCTCCTCAAGAACCATGCGCGCAAGGTCGACAGCCTGCGCACGTTCATGCCGACCGCGAAGGACGAGGACTGGGAGCTGATCCAGGCCGGCCAGCGCGCGCAGGTGATGAAGAAGGACCCGGAGAAGGGCGGCATCCTGCAGTTCGGCACCGAGGTCGTGACCGGTGCCGACGGCTCGATCGCCGGGCTGCTCGGGGCATCTCCGGGGGCCTCCACTGCTGCGTCCATCATGCTCGGCCTGCTCAAGACGTGCTTCCCCGACCGTGTCGACGGGTGGGAGCCGCGCCTGCGCGAGCTGATCCCCAGCTACGGAGAGACCCTCAACCCGCGTCCCGCGGTCGCCGAGGAGTCGCTCACCGAGACCGCAGCCACACTCGCCCTCTCCGCCTGACACCCTCACGGGCTGAAGGCGCCCGCCTCTCCCGGGCGGAGGCGGATTCGGCGGCCGCCGACTTCCGTAGAATCGCCGGGTGGCCAAACTGTACTTCCGCTACGGGGCGATGAACTCCGGCAAGTCCACGTCGCTCCTGCAGGCCGCGTACAACTACGAGGAGCGCGGTCAGCACGTGCTCCTGGCCAAGCCCGAGATCGACACCAAGGGCGCCGACCAGATCTCCAGCCGTCTCGGGGTCGAGCGCACCGTCGACTTCCTCATCCCGCCGGGAGCCGACCTCCGTGCGCTCTTCGCCGAGCATCGGGCGAAGGTGCAGGAGCGGGCCGAGGACGCGCTGATCCCGGAATCCTCGGCCACCGGCGCGGCACCCGACGTCGCCTGCCTGATGATCGACGAGGCTCAGTTCCTCACACGCGAGCAGGTCGACGACCTGCTGCGGATCGTCGTGCTCGATCGCATCCCCGTGCTCGCGTACGGCATCCGCACGGACTTCCAGACGCAGGCCTTCCCGGGCTCGCGTCGCCTTCTCGAACTCGCCCACAGCCTCGAGGAGCTCAAGACGATCTGCCGCTGCGGACGCAAGGCGCTCTTCAACGCCCGACTCGTCGGCGGCCGGTTCGTGTTCGACGGCGACCAGGTCGCGATCGACGAGCTCTCCACGGCCCGCGTCACCTACGAGTCGATGTGCGCGGAGTGCTATCTGCGCGAGTCGGGCGGGCGAATCGGCGCCAACTAGTCTGGGAGCATGCGAGTTCTCCTCACCGGCGGCGCCGGCTACATCGGTGCGCACACCGCGATCGCGCTCATCGAGGCGGGTCATGACGTGCTCATCGTCGACGACATGTCGGGCACCAGTCCTGAGGCCGTGGCGCGCGTCGAGCAGATCACGGGGGCATCCGTCCCGCTGCTCGTGGCAGACGTGCGCGACGACGAGGCGCTCACGGCGTTCGTGCGCGCGCACGCGCCGGTCGACGCCGTGATCCACCTCGCAGGTCTGAAGGCCGTCGGCGACTCGGTGGCCGAGCCGGTGCGCTACTACGACGTCAATCTCGGTTCGTCGATCACTCTGCTCCAGGTGATGGCGGCCGAGGGCATCCCCACGATCGTGTTCTCCAGCTCGGCGACCGTGTACGGCACGCCCGAGCACCTCCCTCTCACCGAGGAGTCGCCCACGGGTATTGACCTCGCGAACCCCTACGGCAAGACCAAGCGCATGATCGAGGAGATCCTCGCCGACGCCGCTGCGGCAGCACCCGACCTGCGCGCCATCAGCCTGCGCTACTTCAATCCTGTCGGCGCGCACCCGTCCGGCCTCATCGGGGAGGACCCGCACGGCATCCCGAACAATCTCATGCCGTTCGTGTCGCGCGTCGCGATCGGGACGCTCCCTGAGGTGGCGGTGTTCGGCACCGACTACGACACGCCTGACGGGACCGGACAGCGCGACTACATCCACGTCACCGACCTCGCGGCCGGCCATGTCGCCGCCCTCGAGCACGCCCGGCCCGGGTACGACGTCTACAACCTCGGGACGGGGGAGCCGGTCTCGGTCCTCGAGCTCATCGCCGCGTTCGAGCGGGCGAGCGGACGCGAGATCCCGAAGAAGCTCGCGCCGCGTCGCCCCGGAGACGTCGCCGCCACCTATGGCGACCCGTCCAAGGCCGGGCGGGAGCTGGGATGGTCGACGCGTCTCACGATCGACGACGCCTGCCGGGACTACTGGAACTGGCAGACGCGCAACCCGAACGGCTACGCCGGAGCCTGAGGCTACGAGGTCTCGGGTGCCGCCGCACCGCGCCGACGCGGGAGCGGAACGAGCATCGACGTCGTTCGCCGGTAATCGGCGTACGCGGGGTACTTCGATGCGGTGATCGACTCGGTGAAGATCGTCGAGCCGATGAACAGCAGCGTGAGCAGCGCGGCCCCGGCGATGGTCCAGTTGAGCCAGCTCCCGCCATCCGCGACGAGCGCGACGGCGCCGATCGCGTAGAACGCCCACCACTGCGCCTGCTCGAAGAAGAAGTTCGGGTGACGGCTGTAGGCGAACAGGCCGCTCGTCACGAATCCAGGCTCGAGGTGACCGCCCGCGGCCTTCTTCTTCTCATGGAAGTCCCACTGCTGCTGGTCGGCGACGAACTCTCCCACGAGGAAGGCCGCGAAGAGGACGGCGAACGCGGCATCCCACCCGCCGAACGGCACCGGATGCTGCCACGCGATGTATGCCGGGAGCGTGATGAGCACCAGCAGGGCGTTCTGGTACAGCACGATGAAGAACAGGTTGAACAGCTGGAACTGCCACGGCTTCATACGACCGCGCAGGATGGCCCAGCGGTAGTCCTCCATGCCGGTGTACCCGCCCTTTCGGGCGAAGTTGAAGGTGAGCCGGGCGCCCCAGGCCGTGACGAGCACGGCCATCACGATCAGGCGGACGGCGTCCTCGCCGGCCAGAAGGGCTGAGATCGCGAAGATCCAGACGTACACGACCGGGACGATCGACCAGAGGCGATCGACCCACGAGGTGTCCTTCGTGATGAGCGAGGCGATCCAGCAGAACGCGGAGGCAGCGCCCGCGACGATGAGGACGACGAGGAGGGGATCCATGGCGCCAGGCTACCCGGTTGCATGTGGTCCGACCACACGATACTGTGGTCCGACCACAATCGACGAGGAGTTCCGTGGCCCTGTCATCGCAGACGCCGACGCCGACCGCCCGGGCGTGGCAGCTCGTGCTCGAACGCGTCGAGACCGACCTGCTCGACGGCGCACTGCAGCCCGGCGATCGCCTGCCTCCCGAGCGCGAACTCGCCGCCACCCTGGGGGTGGGCCGTTCGAGCGTGCGCGAGGCGCTGCGCGTTCTCGAGGTCATGGGCCTCATCCGAACGGCGACCGGCTCGGGGCCGTCGGCGGGCGCCATCATCATCGCCACACCGCAGGGCGGCATGTCGGCGCTGCTGCGCCTTCAGGTCGCCGCGCAGGGGTTCCCTCTCGACGACGTGGTCCGCACGCGTCTGGTCCTGGAATCCGCCGTCGTCGACGCGCTTGCCGCCGACCCCGACCGCGACACGCTCGCGGCGCGCGCCGTCGTCGACGCGATGGAGGCCGCCGACCTCACGCCCGCGGAGTTCCTCGCGCTCGACGCCCAGCTGCACCTGGCGCTGGCCGAGGCATCCGGCAACGTCGTCATCGCCGCGATGATGGCGGGCCTGCGCACGGCGATCGAGTCCTACGTCCAGGCGGGAGCCGCCGGCATCGACGACTGGGATGCTGCCGCCGGCCGACTGCGCCGCGAGCACCGCGCGATCCTCGACGCCGTGGACGCGGGCGACGCCGAGCTGGCGCGCACGCGCATCCACGACCACATCACCGGCTACTACGCCGAAGCGGGCCTGGCCCGCCGCACCGAGTGAAGGAAGCACAACCCATGGTCCAGCGTCAGCTGCCCAATCCTGCAGAGCTCCTCGAGCTGATGAAATTCAAGAAGCCCGAGTTCGACGGCAGGAAGCGTCGCCTGGAGGCGGCCCTCACGATCTACGACCTGCGCACGATCGCGAAGCGCCGCACCCCGAAGGCGGCATTCGACTACACCGACGGCGCGGCCGAGGGGGAGCTGTCGCTCTCGCGCGCCCGCCAGGCGTTCGAGGACATCGAGTTCCACCCCGGCATCCTCCGTCCCGCACCCGAGGTCGACACCTCGACCTCGATCCTGGGTGGTCCGAGCGCGCTGCCCTTCGGCATCGCTCCCACCGGGTTCACGCGCCTGATGCAGACCGAGGGCGAGGTCGCCGGCGCGTCGGCGGCGGGGGCCGCCGGCATCCCGTTCACCCTCTCGACGCTCGGCACGACCTCGATCGAAGGCGTCAAGGCGGCGAACCCGCACGGTCGCAACTGGTTCCAGCTGTACGTCATGCGCGACCGCGAGATCTCCTACGGACTGGCCCGCCGGGCGGCGGAGGCCGGATTCGACACGCTGCAATTCACGGTGGACACCCCCGTGGCGGGCGCCCGCCTGCGCGACAAGAGGAACGGGTTCGCGATCCCGCCGCAGCTCACCCTCGGCACGATCGTGAACGCCATCCCGCGCCCATGGTGGTGGTACGACTTCCTCACGACGCCGAAGCTCGAGTTCGCCTCGCTCTTGACGACCGGAGGCACCGTCGGCGAACTGCTGAACGCGGCGATGGACCCGACGATCAGCTACGACGATCTGGCGGTGATCCGGGACATCTGGCCCGGCAAGATCGTGGTCAAGGGCGTGCAGACCGTCGAGGACTCGGTGCGCCTCATCGATGCCGGTGTCGACGGCATCATCCTCTCCAACCACGGCGGACGTCAGCTCGACCGCGCGCCGATCCCCTTCCATCTGCTCCCGAACGTCGTGCGCGAGGTCGGCAAGGACGCGACGGTGATGATCGACACCGGCATCATGAACGGCGCCGACATCGTCGCCTCGATCGCACTCGGTGCGAAGTTCACCCTCATCGGTCGCGCGTACCTCTACGGTCTGATGGCGGGGGGACGGGAGGGAGTCGATCGCACGATCCAGATCCTGCGCACCGAGATCGAGCGCACGATGCAGCTGCTGGGCGTGGCATCGCTGGCTGAGCTCGAGCCGCGGCACGTCACGCAGCTCGCACGACTGCAGCCGATCGCGACGGCTCCCCGGCGTGCGCCCGCACGGGCGCGCAGCGCGAAGGCCTAGTCGCGCGTGGGGAGAGTGGGGATGAGGCCGTCGAGGAACTCGGCGGTGTCCTCCCACCCCTCGACCGCATGGCAGGCCACGCCCATGGCCAGCACGGGGTAGTCGTTGCCGTCGGGGTCGAGGCGATCGCCCACGAACAGCATGTCGTCGAGCGCGATGCCGGTCTGCTCCGAAAGCCGGGTCATGCCGTAGGCCTTGTCGATGCCCTGGTGCGTGATGTCGACCGATGTCGATCCGCCCGAGCGGACCTCGAGATCGGGAATGCGCTCGGCGACGGCGGCGCGGAGCGCGCTCTTCTTCGATCCGGTGGGATCCCACGCGATCTTGGCGTCGAGCGGCGCGCGCTGGCCGAGGGCGGAGAACGTGATCTGGGAGCCGCGGTCCTCGAGGATCTCGCCCCACGTCTCGCTCTCCCACAGCCCCAGGCGTCTCGCCTCCTCCTCGACGGAGGCGAGCGCGCGTGCCTTCTGGTCGTCGCTCAGCGTGTGGGCGTAGACGGTCGCGATGCCGTCCGGCGTGAGGCGGTAGTACTGCGTGCCGCAGGTGGGAAGCAGGTGCAGGCGCGCGAGGGTCGCGGCCGAGGCATCCGGCAGTCGATCGACGACTTGCGTGGTGAACTGGGCGAGCTGGCCGCCCGAGATGATGGCGACCTCCACGCGCTCCGCGAGAGCGACGAGCAGATCGCCGATGCGGGGATCGATCGCGCTCTTGGACGGCGCGAGCGTGTCATCCAGGTCGAAGGCGACGAGGCGAGGAGCTGTCATGTGCTCCTCGCCTCGTGGCCTGTCCGGTCGGGGTGACAGGATTTGAACCTGCGGCCTCGTCGTCCCGAACGACGCGCGCTACCAAGCTGCGCCACACCCCGTTTTGCAACCCTCCGAGTCTAACCGATCTGAAGCCGTGCACCGAACCGGGTGGGGGCTTCGGCCTCAGGGACGAGAGGTGAGGGTGAGCAGCGACGCCTCGGGCCGGCATGCGAACCGCACCGGAGCGTAGATCGAGTGGCCGAGCCCGGCGCTCACGTTGAGCGGGATGCGCCGTCGCTCGTGGGACCAGGTGCTGAGGCCGCGGGCCTGACGCAGCGGGATGTCGCAGTTCGCGACCAGCGCGGCGGGCGAACCCGGGATGCGCACCTGGCCGCCGTGGGTGTGTCCTGCGAAGATCGCCTCGGCGCCCAGGTCTGTGAACTCGTCCAGCACGCGGCGATAGGGCGCGTGCGTGACACCGATCGTCAGCGCGCGCTCGGAGTCGGAGCGCATGCCGTCCAGCAGGCCGGGGAGCACGTCGAGGCGATCCCACTCGCGATGGGCGTCGCTGACGCCGAACGCCTCGATACGCGTGCCGGCGGCATCCACCGACCCGACCGCGTTGTTGAGGTCGATCCAGCCGAGCTCGTCCGTCAGATACCCGTCGAGCGCCTGAGTGTCGAGCGGCTCCGCGCGGTGCTGTGCCGACTTGCGGGACGGCCCGACGAAGTACTTGAAGGGGTTCCGCGGCGAGGGCGCGACGTGGTCGTTGGACCCGTGCACGAAGAAGCCCGGGATGCCGCGCAGCGGGTCGAACGCGGCCCGCAGGCCTCGCAGGCCGTCGGGATGCCCCATGTTGTCGCCGGTGTTGACCACGAGGTCCGGCTCGAGGTCCGCGAGTGCGGCGATCCACCGCTGCTTCCGGTTCTGCCACGGCGCCATGTGGGCGTCGGACAGGTGCAGGATCCGCAGCGGGCGCGAGCCCGCGGGCAGGAGAGCGAGCTCGTGCCAGCGGATCGTGAAGAGATACCGCTCGATGCCGATGCCCCACACCGCCGCTCCCGCGCCGACCGCCCCCACCACGCCGAGGGTGGTGAGGGCGGTGCGGGATGCGCTATGCGGCACTAGTCGTCGCCGCCGCCGCCGTTGCCGCCGCCGCAGTCGGATGCGGCGTAGTCCACGGTGATGGCGGTGTTGCGGTTGGTCACCGTACCGGCGGCCGGCTTTGTTCCCGTTGCGTCACCCTGGGGATCGGCGTCGTCGCGCTGCGTACACGCCCCGGGAAGCACATCGCCGAATCCGGCCTGGCGCAGTTCGGCGATGGCGCGGTCGAGCTTGCGCCCCGAGACGTCCGGGACGGTCAGACCCTGACCGTTGCTCGGACTGATCGTGACCACGGTGCCGCCCGCGACCCTTCCCGCGCCGGGGCTCTGCGTGGCGACGAGTCCCTTCTGCATGTCGGAGTCCACGGGGGCGCCGTCCGTCACCTCGAAGCCGGCGTCCCGCAGGATCGCCTTGGCTTCGTCCATCGACTTGCCGACCACGTTGGGCAGGTCGGTGTACACCTGGCGCGAGAGGTTGCTGTCGGGCCCGGGGAAGCCGCCCGCCGGGTAGAGCTGGTTGGCGAGATGCTGGAGCTGCCGGGCCATCTGGAAGCGGATGCGGCTCAGCGGCTCGTAGCTGCCGGTCCAGTACTTGTCGTACAGCGAGATCTCGCCCTGGACGTTTCCGGTCCAGACGGCGGTGGTGACCTTGGTGCTGGACTCGATGATCCAGGTGTGGGTCTCCTCGTGCGTACCGGTCTTTCCCATCACCTGGGTGCCGTCGAACGGGTTGCCGGGGTATGCGCTTCCGCCGGGAGCCATCACACCCTGGAAGGCATAGGCTGCCGTGGCCGCGACGGCCGGATCGATGACCTGGCTGCACTTGCGGTCCGGCTTGGCGATCTCGTTGCCGTCGGAGTCGGTCACCCGGTCGATCGCCTGCGGCTGGCATTGGATGCCCTTGTTCGCGACCGTCGCGTAGGCGGAGGCCATCGCGAGCGGCGAGATGGCATCGTCGCCGATGACCTTGTTCGGACCCGTCATCACGATGGGTTCGCCGGTGCCGAGTTCGACGCCCATGCGCGTCGCGGCCTTGCCGATGTCGCACAGGTCGAGATCAGAGGCCATGGCGAGGAATCCGGTGTTGAGCGAGTCGCGGGTGAACTGCATCGGCGTGCCGACGTAGCCCGACTGGTTCTTGAAGTTCTTCGGGTTCCAGTTCGCGTTGTAGTACGTGCCGCCGTTGTAGCAGGAGTCCGGGAACTCCTTGATGATGCGGTTGCGTCCGTTGACGACCTCGTTGACCGAGTGTCCCTTCTCGAGCCAGTCGATGAGGGTGAAGAGCTTGAACGTCGAGCCTGCGCTGAAGCCGCGGGAACCGCCGAACTGCAGGTCGCCGGCGTACACGATCGATGAGTAGTTCGGGTCGTCGGTGATCGACTCGCTGAACTTCGTGTTCTGCGCCACGGCCAGGATGCGGCCGGTCGATGCCTCGAGACTGATCGACGTCGCGCCGAAGTAGCCCCCGGGAACCGATGACGGAGCCAGCGTGTTCATCGTGGTCTGCGCCTCTTTCTGGAGACGCATGTCGAGGGTCGTGTACACGTTCAGACCGCCGCGGCGGAGGCTCTGGGTGCGCTCCTCTTGGGTCGCGCCGAACGCGGGATCGCGCTCGATGACGTACCGCACGTACTGGCAGAAGTACTCGAGACCCGTCGCGGCGGCGCAGCCCACCTTCGGCGACGTGATCTTGGGAACGATCGGCTCGATCACCGCGGCGTCGTACTGCTCCTGCGTGATCTTCCCGTCGTCGAGCATGCGGCTGAGGACGTAGAGCTGGCGGCCCTTGGTGGAGCTGTAGCCGTCGGCGGCTGCCAGGTACTGCTCCTGCGTGATCTCGCCCGCCTCGAGCTTCGAGGTCAGCGCGGCGATCTGCTTCGGGTTGACGTCGTCGATGAGCCCGTCGGGTGCCTTGTTGTATCCGACGCCGTCGCCGTCGACGATCGAGCCCTTGGGCTTGTCGATCTTGTAGGTGTTGGGGTTCTGCACGATGCCGGCCAGCGTCGCCGCCTGGCCGAGCGTGAGATCCTTCGCCGCGACGCCGAAGTAATACCGTGCCGCAGCATCGATGCCGTACGTGGTGCCGCCGAAGTTGGCGATGTTGAGGTAGCCGAGAAGGATCGTCTCCTTGTCGTACTTCTTCTCGAGGGCGATCGCGTAGCGCATCTCCTGGAGCTTGCGCTGAATGCCCTCGTCGCCCACCGCGGTGGTCGCCTGCGTCCAGCAGTCGAGCTTCGCCTGCTCGAGCGAGACGGCGACGACCGGCTGGCCGTTCTCGTCGAGCACGACCGCGCCGTTCTCGTCGGTCTCGTACTCGGTCTTGGCGTCCGCCTCGCAGCGCTGCACGAGGATGTTCTTGACGTACTGCTGGCTGATGGTCGAGCCACCCTGGGTCTCGCCGCCGCCCTGCAGGTTCGACAGCACCGCACGCGTCGTGCCGATCAGGTCGACGCCGCCGTGCTGGTAGTAGCGCGGGTCCTCGCTGGAGAGGATCGCGTCGTACATGAGGGGGTTGACCTCGTTGTAGTCGACCGGCGAGCGGTTCTGGTCGTAGAACTGCGTCATGACGACGTAGTCGTCCTTCGTGGGGTCGGTCTTCACCCACAGCGTGGTCGGCAGCATGAGCTTGTCGATGTCGAGGACGCTCGGAAGGTTGTCGAACATCGTGATCGCGCTGGTGGCCGCGGCGCCGGAGAGCGCGATCGCGGGAGTGACAGTCGCCGCGACGAGGACGCCGGCGACAGCGCTGAGGCCTACGAGGCCGGCGAGTCCGCCGAGCACACCGCTAGCCGATCGATTGGTATCAGGCATAGGCTTGATCGTAAGGGACCTACCTGGGCGATTCCCTGACGGACGTGCGCCCACCGGGTGTTTCCCAGCCATCCTCAAGCCCGATTCCGTTCGCCGACTCAAGGAGCCGCGATGACGACGTGGGAGTATCTCACCACGCCCCTTCTGATCCACAACACCGCCGCGATCCTCAATAACTGGGGCAAGCAGGGCTGGGAGCTCGTGCAGGTCGTGCCGGGTCCCGAGGGCGGGCTGGTCGCCTACCTCAAGCGTCCCAGCGGCGGCGGCGAGGCGAACGCGGGACTGGGTGCCGCGGCGCAGGCGGCGAAGCAGTTCGAGGAGGGCGGCGCATGACCGTCACGCAGCGGCTCGCCGAGCTCGGCATCGATCTTCCCGAGGTCGTCCCGCCGGTCGCCGCGTATGTCCCCGCGAAGGCGCACGGTGACCTCGTGTTCACGGCGGGGCAGCTGCCGATGGTCTCCGGCGCACTGCCGGCCACCGGCAAGGTCGGGGAGGGCGACGGCCTGGTGCCGGCATCCGACGCGAAGACCTATGCCCGTCAGTGCGCGCTCAACGCCATCGCCGCCGCTGCGGCCGCTGTGGGCGGTGTCGACCGGCTCACCGGCGTGATCAAGGTCGTCGGGTTCGTGGCATCCGTTCCCGAGTTCACCGGGCAGCCCGGTGTCATCAACGGCGCCAGCGAAGTGCTCGGCGAGGTCTTCGGCGATGCCGGCAGGCATGCGCGATCCGCCGTCGGCGTCCCCGTGCTGCCACTGGATTCGCCCGTCGAGGTCGAGGTCGTCTTCTCCTTCGCCTAGAAGCGCATGACGGATGCCCCGGCACAGCACGTGCCGGGGCATCCGTCGTCTTCGCCGCTACTTCACCTGCGCCGAGATCACGCTCATCACTGCCGTGTCGGCGAGCGTCGTCGTGTCGCCGACCTCGCGCCCCTCGGCCACGTCCCGCAGCAGGCGCCGCATGATCTTGCCGGAGCGCGTCTTGGGCAGTTCGCCCACGATGTACACGTCGCGGGGACGGGCGATCGGGCCGATCTGCTCGCCGACCCAGCCGCGCAGCGACTGGGCGAGTCCCTCGGCGGAGTGCTCGTCGAGGTAGGACTGCTTCACGATGACGAACGCCACGACCGCCTGGCCGGTCGTCTCGTCGGAGGCGCCGACGACGGCGGCTTCGGCCACGGCCTCGTTGCCGACGAGCGCGGACTCGATCTCGGTCGTCGACAGGCGGTGGCCCGAGACGTTCATGACGTCGTCGACGCGGCCCAGCAGCCACACGTCGCCATCGTCGTCCAGGCGCGCGCCGTCACCGGCGAAGTAGTAGCCCTGCTTCTGGAACTTCTCCCAGTACGTCTCCACGAAGCGCTCCGGGTCTCCCCAGATGCCGCGCAGCATCGACGGCCACGGCTCGGTGATCACGAGGAGGCCGCCGTTGCCGTTGCCGACGTGCGATCCGTCCTCGTCGACCACGTCCACGGACACCCCGGGAACCGGCACCTGCGCCGACCCCGGCTTGGTCTCGGTGACCCCCGGCAGCGCGGACACCATGATCGCCCCGGTCTCGGTCTGCCACCACGTATCCACGATCGGCGCGGTCTTGCCGCCGATGATCTTGCGGTACCACATCCACGCCTCGGGGTTGATGGGCTCGCCCACCGATCCGAGCAGCCGCAGGGACGACAGGTCGAACTTCTGCGGCACGGCGCGGCCGATCTTCATGAACGACCGGATCGCCGTGGGGGCCGTGTACAGGATGGTGACGCCGTACTTCTCGACGATCTCCCACCAGCGGCCCGGGTGCGGGGCATCCGGCGTGCCCTCGTAGATCACCTGTGTCGCCCCGTTCGCGAGCGGGCCGTAGACGACGTAGCTGTGCCCGGTGATCCAGCCGATGTCGGCGGTGCACCAGAACACGTCGGTCTCGGGGTGGATGTCGTGCACGACCTTGTTCGTGAACGCGGCCTGCGTGAGATAGCCGCCCGACGTGTGGAGGATGCCCTTGGGCTTTCCGGTGGTGCCCGACGTATAGAGGATGAACAGCGGGTTCTCGGCGGGGAACGCCTGGGCCTCGTGGTCCGCGGAGGCCTGCGGCACGACATCGTGCCACCACAGGTCGCGGCCTTCGTGCCAGTCGACCTCGTTCCCGCCGCGCTTGACGACGATCACGTGCTCGACGGTCTCCTGCGGGCCCGAGCCGTTGCGGTCGGCGAGCGCCAGATCGACGGCCGGCTTCAGCGGCGACACCTTGCCCTTGCGGTAGCCGCCGTCGGCGGTGATCACGACCCGCGCGCCGGCGTCGTCGATGCGGGCGCGCAGGCTGTCGGCGGAGAAGCCGCCGAAGACCACCGAGTGGATCGCCCCGATGCGCGCCACGGCGAGCATTGCGGCGACCGCCTCCGGGATCATCGGCAGGTAGATCGCGACGCGGTCGCCGGCTCCGATGCCCAGCCCTTGCAGCACGTTCGCGAGTCGCTTCACCTCGTCTGTCAGTTCCGCATATGTCACCCGGCGCTCGTCGCCCGGCTCGCCTTCCCACAGCAGGGCGACGCGGTCGCCGTCGCCTGCCTCGACGTGGCGGTCGAGGCAGTTGTAGGCGACGTTGAGCTCGCCGTCGGCGAACCATTTCGCGAACGGCGGATTCGACCAGTCGAGTGTCTGCGTGAACGGGGTGTGCCAGTGCAGCTCGCGCGCCTGCTCGGCCCAGAAGCCCTCCCGGTCGGCCGCGGCGCCGTCGTAGAGAGCGGCGGTGGCGATGGCGTTCGCGGCGAACTCCTCGGTCGGCGCGAACCGCCGGTCCTCGTTCAGCAGGTGGTCGATCTGGCTGCTCATTGAGCGCGCTCCTTTGCGGACTGGGTGGAGATCTCGGTGCACGGCTGCGCCGCGCAAGATCCGGCGGCCGCGATGTCGGCCGAGTCTGACTGCAATGTAGCCAGCGGCGCGGGAGGTCACCACCCCCGATAGTGGGGAGCGGCGGTCATTGCCGGACGCGGGAGATATATCGGTGAGAACGTTCTCATCAACTGTTTTGCACGGACCCTTTCCTCGCATATGCTGTCCAGCGGCCGAACATCGATTCTGGCATTGCGGCACCCGAATCACCCCCCGAACTGTGGTGTCGCGCGTGGCGGCATCCCATTCCCCCCATGGGATGCCGCCCTATTTTTTTCCCGGTCCCTCGTGTCGGACTCTCCTCCACAGGACCGCTCGGCTGTCCGGTTCGCGCCATCGTTCCCATCCGGACGATTGCCGGCGCCGCTCGTTCCTAGCGTCGGAGAATGCCCGAGCCGTTCGTCGTCCAACCCCGTGATGCGGCGCCGCCGCCTGGTCCCGATGTCGTGGTGGTGCCCGGACCCGTCGGGTCGGCGCCGACGTCGGGATCCCCGGGTGGGGGATGGATGCCGCTGCCGGCGTCTCCGCCTCTGAGACGGCGGCCCCGTCACCCATCGCTCGATGCGCTGGCGGGGTACCTCGACGATCCCGCGGTGACCGACGTCTTCGTCAACGGGTCCACGGGACTCTTCGTGGATCGCGGAATGGGCCCGGTCCCCGAGCCGGGCTGGCACGCCGACGAGGACGACGTGCGCGACCTCGCCGTCGCGCTCATCGCGCTCGGCGGACGTCATATCGACGATGCAAAACCATAAAATAGACATATGAGCAAGACGAGCACACCGGCCCCCATCCCAGCCGCGATCTACGCCCGGATCAGCCGCGACCGGGAGGGCGCGAGCCTGGGCGTAGAGCGCCAGGAGGCGGACTGCCGCCTCCTCGCCGCGCGCCTGGACTGGGATGTCGTGGCGGTGTTCATCGACAACGACATCTCGGCCGCGAGCGGGGCACCGAGGCCGCAGTACCGAGCGATGCTCGAAGCGGTGCGGGCGGGGGAGGTGCGGGGCATCGTCGCCTGGCACACCGACCGGCTGCACCGTCGCATGGTCGAGTTGGAGGAGTTCATCGACCTGGTAGAGAAGACCGGGGTGCAGATCCACACTGTGAAGGCCGGTGATCTGAACCTGTCGACCTCCTCGGGGAAGATGGTGGCGCGCATGCTCGGCGCGGCAGCCCGCGGCGAGGTCGACAACATGAAGGACCGGATCAAGCGGCAGAAGGAGCAGGCCGCGCAGTCCGGGCAGTACCGCGGCGGCCCTCGGCCGTTCGGGTACGAGAAGGACGGCGTGACCGTGCGCGAGAGCGAGGCGGCGATCGTCCGCGAGGCGACAGACGCGATCCTCGCGGGCCGCACGATGACCTCGGTCGCGCGCGAGCTCGCCGCCCGAGGGGTGACGGGCACCACCGGGAAGCCGGTGAACTACAACAACCTGCGGGACATGCTGATCCGGCCGCGCAACGCGGGCATCCTCGCCTCCGGGCTCCCGAACCGCAGCGCCAGCACGAGCAACAGCACGCGCGCATACGAGGAGATCGGCAAGGCCCAATGGCCGGCCATCGTCCCCGAGGAGAAGTGGCGCGCCCTGGTCGCGATGATCGTGGACCCGAGCCGGATGACCGGCCAGAAGCGCGAGACCAAGTGGCTGGGCAGCGGCATCTACCGGTGCGGCGTGCCGACCGGCGAGCTCGATGAGCACGGCGAGCCGATCCGCTGCGGCACGCCGCTGAGGGTGGCGCCGCACGGCGGCACCCGCGCGAAGCCGTACACGCGGCGATACCTGTACCGCTGCCCTGCGAGCGCGCACCTGACCTCTCGGCAGGACCAGACGGACGAATACGTGCGGCAGGTCGTGGCCGATCTGGTCCGCGACCCGCGGGTGGTGGCCGCGATGAATCCGAACGCGGACGCCACGCTCGCCGCGGACCGCGAGGAGCGGACGCGGCTGACACTCCGACTCGAGAACTTCGAGCGGGACTACGCCCTCGGGACGATCACGGGCGCGCAGTTGCAGCGGGCGACGGCGGCGGTCAATGCCGAGTTGGAGGCGGTAGACGCCCGGCTCGCGAAGGCGCTCCGGCAGTCGGCGTCCTCCTCGGTGCTGCGCGCCGCAGACCCCGGAGCGGCGTTCCTGGCCGCTCCCATCGACGTGCAGCGGGCGGTGCTGGCATCGGCGCTGCGCGTCGAGGTCGTGCCTCAGGCGCGGAGGGGGACGAAGTGGACCCCGGAGCGCCTGGTGCTGAGTCCGGCTGCCTGATCCCGTACTGTTCAGCGGCTGCTGTATAGTCAGCGTGTGCTGACCATTGCCACACGCCTCGACGTGATGAACCGCCTCGGCCGAGCTATGGCCGACCCCACGCGGTCCCGGATTCTCATGATGCTGCTCGACGGTCCGAGCTATCCCGCTGTGATCTCCCGGAGCCTCGATCTGACGCGCCCCAATGTCTCCAACCATCTAACGTGCCTGCGCGACTGCGGAATCGTGGTCGCTGAGCCCGAAGGTCGTCAGACGCGCTACGAGATCGCCGACCCGCACCTAGCGGCAGCGCTCACCGCCCTGGTTGACGTGACTCTCGCCGTCGACGAGAACGCGCCGTGCCTGGACCCCTCGTGCTCTGTTCCCGGTTGCTGCGAGGTCGCGGAATGACCACGCTCAGTGCTGAGCGTCGCGAACGTCTCCACCGCCGCGTGCGTTTCATCGTCACCTTTACGATCGCCTACAACGTCCTGGAAGCGATCGTGGCGATCACCGCCGGATCGCTCGCTTCGTCAGCTGCCCTAATCGGCTTCGGACTCGACTCGGTCGTGGAGGTTCTCTCGGCCGCCGCCGTGGCGTGGCAGTTCACGCGCAAGGACCCGGAGCGTTGGGAGAAGGCGACGGTCCGCGCGATCGGACTGGCGTTCTTCTCGCTCGCCGCGTATGTGACCGTTGATGCAGTCCTAAGCCTCATCTCGCAGGAGGCCCCGGAGCATAGTCCGCTGGGCCTCGCGATCACGGCGCTGAGCCTGATCGTGATGCCGGTGCTCGCGTGGTTCGAGGTTCGCACCGGCCGCGAGCTTGGCTCTAAGAGCGTGATCGCCGACGCGAAGCAGTTGATCCTGTGCGTCTACCTCTCGGGCGCCGTCTTCTTTGGTCTGATCCTCAACACCTTGCTCGGCTGGTGGTGGGCTGACTCTGTGGCGGCACTATTGGTTGCCGCCCTGGCGATCCGCGAGGGGATCGAGGCCTGGCAGGGAGAGGTCGAGTCACCCTTCGAGGTGCTGTCGGACATGAAGGACGATTGATCCTCGGCCCGGGTAACCGCAAGACGTGGTTACGCCTGAGTGATTACCTCGAAGACGGCTTCGCCGATTCGCTCGACGCCCGCCGTGACGATGAACTTGTAGCGACCTGGCACGAGGGGAACCCCTTCGAACCTCGTGGCGAAGGGGAAGTCCAGTTCGGAACCCGGGGTGATCCCTGGCGGGCGCCCGACCTCGAACTCGCCGCGCACCTCGACTGGCTGCGCAGGATCGCCTGCGTACACCTCTTGTCCGTCTTCGTTGAAGAGCTGGATGACGAGGCTGCGGCGCCGGTTGGCATCGTCCCATGGGAGCAGGATCTGGCCAGCGAGCGTCAGCGTGACCGGCAGGCCGGGGAGAGCCGTCAGGCGGCTCCATCCACCACCCTGGATGTAAAGCTTGCCGTTGATTGCCTCCGCGAAATCGCAGAGGATCACGAACCCCCGCACTACGCCAGTTGAGGCACGCGCGAGGTGAACGAGGCGTGTGACCAGCCCGAGAGGCGCTCTTCCCTGTTCGAGCGCCACGTCGCGAGGTCGACAACCACGTCGATTAGGTCATCCTCGATGTCCTTCACCAGCCCCTCGGCCTGGTTGCCTTCGAGATCATCGAGGATGACTCGGTTGCCGACGAGGACCGCTGACGGCCCGTCCAGGAGGTCGTTGAAGGTGATGGTGAGCTCGTCGTGCTCGTCCATCGCTTGAAAGTCGACTGAAAACCTCATGATGTTCTCCCTAGCGGCAAAGCCTAGAGCGGGCGAAATCTCTCCGCCAGATCCTCCCACGTATCGTTATCAAGATCGCCGGGAAGAATCAATGAATAATGTGGCCGAGCGTTCGTAGCCAGGAGCGAGTAATTCCCGTTCCAAAGATCACTCACGTGGCACCACAGATACTCGGAGAAGAGATTCCGCAGAATCTTCGACTCCTCAATTATCTGCTCTGGATCGAGGCCGGCGGCCGCCGCGACCGAGATCGCTGGCACGCCGTGGACCTCAACGCACCGGTTGAAGGTCCGCTCGGTCGCGTCGCGATCCAGCGGCCCGCCGCGCACCACGAAGTCGCTGCCGCTGAGTGCGGGCTCGTCTCGGGTGCGGAACGGGCGTACCACGCGGATCATCGTATCGGCGCTCGCAAGTAGCCAACGCGGGTTGTGATTGGAGCGAGTCGCGCGGCCTAAGCCGGTACCGAAAATCTGGCATATCCGGGGTTCTTCGGCGTTCGGCAGCTCTCGGTAACGGCAAGCAGGCCCAGGCCGTCAGAACGGCGGAGAACGCCGGATATGGCAGGTTTCGGAACCGGCCAGAAGTCGCAGGAAACGGTAAGATAGATACCAGCGAGGCACCCCGCCGAGGGTGCCGAGCGAAGCCCCAGAGCCAGCCGTCGGAGCACTCCCCGGGGTCGAAGTAAGAGCGAGAAGCCTGCGCACCAGGCGGAAGCGAAATGGACGGATCGAGCGCCCCTCCGGTGGGCGCAGATGCAGAGACTCAACGAGCCTCCTGCGGTGCATGAGATAGACGGACCGGCCGGTTGCGGCACAGCGAGGTCGGTACGTCGAACAGCACCCACAGGGGGCTTTTCGCATGTCCATCGACACCGCAGACGGTAAGCGCCTGCGCACCACCGCCGACACCGCTCGGCACTTCATGGTCCACCCCGCCACCGTCGAGAACTGGTTGTCGCGTGGCTTCATCCGCGCGTTCCGCGTCGACGGCGCCGGGCCGATCCTGTTCGACATCGATGAGGTCGACCGCGCGTTCAAGGTGCACGCCCCGAAGATGCGCGACGGCCGCCGTCGTGGCGCACGGGGCCGCGTCGTCGCGATCGTCGTTCCCGAGGGGAGCGAGCTGTGAGCCCCGCGGAGGCGGCCGCCGCTCTCGGGCCGCTCTCGGACGACCAGTGCCGCCGCATCGCGGCGCTGCTCAGCCTCGCACCCAAGCCCGAGGCGGTGCCATCATGATCGCCGATGAGTTCGCGCTGGCGCCGATCCGCCACCCCAACCACCCCAACCGAGACCGGCCTGTGGCGGTCTGCCGGATGTGCTCGCGCGAGTTTCGCCCGTGGAGCGGCGCGGTGGGCCTGTACTGCACCGTGCAGTGCGCGGGACGCGCAAAGGTCGTGGAGCCTGCGCCGCCGCTCCCCGAGGAGGTGGCGATGCGTGAAGACGTCGTGGATCAGTGCCGCGCGGCTCTGGCTGAGCTGAACGAGCACATGGCCGGGAGGGGGGTCGGGACATGAGCAATGTGGAGAGCGCCGAGGAGGCCGTCAGCGACGCGCTGTACGACCTCGGGGCGATGCTGCGCCGCCTCGATGAACCACTCACCGAGGAGACCGCAGTCTCGATGTGGATCGCGGCGCTGGTCGCCGCCGGTGTACGCGCCGAGCACGGAACTCGGTGGGTGACGAGCGCGAAGGGCGGCTATCCGAAGAAGCTGCCGTTCGCGGTGCAGTTCCAGTGCCCGCACGGTCATCGCACCGAGGACCGCCGCGACCGCGCAAGGGTCCAGATCATCATCGAGAGCGTCGGCTGGTGGTCGCTCGATCCCGACTCGCCGTGCACGCTGTGTGGCTCGGACGTCATCGCGCGATGGCTCCTGATGTGCCCGCGGTGCGAGGCGGGTGAGGACAGTGACCGGCACGACCCGGACCACGCGCCGTTCGATATCAGTGATGGGTACATCGATGGCGTGTGGACGCTCCGCAACGACACCTCCCCGGTGGCATTGCTGCTGCGCGAGATCCGACGCCGGTGGAAGATCGCCAATGCTCGCTGGTGGACGGAGCGCTATGACGAGGCGGCGAGCCACGCGGGGGCCGGCGCGAGCGAGGAGATCGTCTACGGCGGGCGCCGGATGCTCTGGAGTGAGTTTCAGCGTGCGGTCAGTCTCGAACTCCTTGGCGCGCAGCCGAGGAAGGTCGAGGCGAAGCCGTCTAAGCCGACGCTGACGCCCGAGGAGACGGCTGAGTGGCTCGATTCTCGGGAGGTGCCGGACGCCCTCGGGGAGAAGGCCACGTGGGCAAGGGTGAAGGAGTTGCCGGGGTGCCCGCCGCAGAGCGCGGTCTATGCCGGGGTCAAGCTCCGCAAGCGCCGTCCCACGGTGCCCTAGTGCCTCTGCATCGCCTTGCCTTGCCGCCCTCTGTTACTACGTAACAGGGCGGCAGGCAGGCAATGCAAGAGGCACCGGTCACTGTGGGCGCGGCGCGGAGCGCTCAGGCGTGGACCGGCCCGTAGAGGCCGGTGGCGAGGAGGGCATCGACACGGCGACGGCCGTTGTCGCGGATCTGCTGCTGGCGGGGCGTGAGGTCGTTCTGCATGGCGCGGGTCGAGGCGACGCCAGCGACGACGGGGTTCGCGCTGAAGGCGTCGGTGCGCGCGTCGAAGTTCGTTGTGCGCGCGGTCATTGACTGCTGGGTCATCCCTGCTCCTCGGTTGTCGTAGCACGCCAGAGTTGGCAGTGTGGTACGACAACAATACCCCTTGGGGGTATCACGTCGCGAGGTGGCGTAGTACGGTTGACGCCACAGGGACGTCGCGTCCCAGAGTCGCCGCTGGACCATGGGCCGGGCATGAGCCGAAAGCCCTGCCCATGTCGCCCACCGCCACTCCCGCCCACTCGACCGACGTCCGCGACCCTCGGGATGAGGGACCGCCCCCGGCCCTCGTTCGGCTGCGCGTCAAGCGAACCGCCGTCGTGCCGACCATCCTGTCTGTCGAGTGCGACGTCCATCAGGCCGCGATCGATGAGCCGTGCTTCCGCACCGCGCGCGGCGTCTGCGGCTCCCGCATCGAGGCGTGCGCCGAGCGCGTCATCCGAAGGGCGGCAACGCGATGAGAGACGAACTCGGCGACATGATCAGCGAGATTCGCGAAGCGGAGAACGAGCGACTGGCTGCGCTCGACGAGCAGCGGCGGGAGGTCGCGCGGCGCGCGGGCTATCCCGAGCCTCCTGCGCGTCGAGTGCAGCCGCGAGGAGGTCGACAGGGATGACCGCCCAGGCATTCAGCCGCGAGGAGCATGCCCGGGTACGGGCTGAGTCCCGAGCCTTCAACCGTCAGATCCCTCTGAGCGTCGTGCGCGAGAAGATGCAGTGGCTCGCTCAGTCCACCGACCCCGAGCAGATCGAGCTGCTGGCGCAGTGGCGCGCCGGAATGTGGTCGCTGACCGCGATCAACGGCGACGAGCTGACATTCACACCACGGGAGCCGAAGCGATGAGCGGCGACGGCAACTGGCTGGCCGAGAGGGCAGCGGAAGTCCGGATGCTGAGCCGGTGTCTGGAGGTCCGATGCCCGGCGCGAGGGCATGAGCACGCGCTGGCCGGCGTGGCCTGCTACCCGCCCTCGGAGGAGCACCCTCAGGGGTTCGTCTGCATCGAGCGCCACCACGCCGAGGTCGACAGCCGCAACGAGCGCGACGAGAAGCGCCAGGCGATCGCGAAGCGTGAGCGCGAGGCGCAGCGAGCCGAACGTCGAGCCTCGAACGAGTCCCGGGCGCGAGCCCGCGTCACCGCCCGGATCGCCCGGGCAGCAGGACAGGAGGTAAGGCCATGAGCACCAACGACAAGCGCGGCACGATCAACCCGGGAGCGGGGCGCACGAAGGTCTTTGACAACCCGCGGCAGATGCTGGCCGACTCGTCGTCCAACAACTCGGACGCTGTCGAGGACAGCCGTCGCGACGACTGGTCCCCTCGGGAGAAGTGATGGGCCGCCGCACGCCGCCGACGATCGTCCCGGCGAGTCACGCGCCCATCGCCGAAGCTGCGCGACGCCGTGACTTCTTCGCGGCGCGTCCTCTGGATCGTGCACCCGCCACCGCACCGGCCACGGGGCCGAGTGCTTCGGAGATCGATCGGGTGGCACGCCACCTGTTCGGAGACGACTGGGAGACGATGCCGCTGTGATTGAAGACGAGTACCAGCCCTGGACCCGGCTGCGCGGCCGGGCGCTGCCCTGTGCGGCCTGCGGCGTCGCGGTGTCTGCGATCTACCCCGAGCGCGTCGAGGTCCTGGAGGTCCCACTTCGCGCGGTGAAGGTCGGGTTCGAGAACGGGTTCAGGCACGTGTCCGACAGCCTCGACGCGCAGGTCACGCGCTGCGATCAGTGCTGGCGGATCCGCGAGAGCGCGGTCGACATGCTGCGAGCGAACCCCGACGTCAAGCGCGCGATCGGCTCGCCGGAGATCGCGCTGTACCGCCTCGAGCTCGCCCTGAGCGCGCTGGACGCCCTCGGGGTGACGGATCACCGCGTGATCGACGAGCACACGAAGACGGGACGCGCGATCATGCGCCTGATCGACAAGTACGCTGCGGCGGGTGGCGGCGCCTGGTGGTCGAGCCACGCGCGCCGGGCTGGCGGGCAGCGGGTGTTCGACACCCCGGCGTCGTCATCCCGGTGGAGCCACCTCGGAACGGCCGAGCACGTGGCCCTGCACCGGGTGCGCGTCGAGGAGTTCCGCGAGCGGACGGAGCGGCCCAAGCCGGTGGCGCTGACGGACTACGACGGCCGCCCCTCGGGCTGCATGCTGTGTGGCGTCGGCACGGTCGACGTGCTGCCGTCGCTGGCCTCGCACGCATGGACCGCGATGGAAGCCGACGCACAGGCGATCGGCGGCAGGCCCACCCCGGAGCCCATCGAGGGCGCGGTTTGCCCTCGATGCGACAAGGCGATCGACGCCGCCGGGGGCGTGGGTCAGTCCGCGATGCGCGCGAGCATCCTGGACTACCTCGGGGCGAACTTCGGCCCTCGGTGGGAGACCGCCGCCCCGGACTTCGGCGTGGTCGGCTGGGCGGTGCTGCGCGGTGTGCAGCCGAACGCGACGGCGTGGGATCACGTCGATCTCTCGCCGTTGAGTGAGGAGATCGCGCCGTTTGCAACTGCCCGGCGTAGCGCATAACCCCCGGCCATCTCGGCGTTTTCGCCGACAGCGAGAAGCCCGCGAATGTCGGAGCCCAGCCCTACCGTTGAGGTGGGTAGTTCCCCCATCACGTACCTGTCCACAACGAACGGACGACTGATGGCAGAGAACTGCACATTCGAATCGGAAATAGCCTGCCCGAACGACGAGGAGCACCGGGCAGTGGTCGGATACGGATGCCGCTTCTGCGGAACGTGGAAGCAACTGGGGAACGGAGAATTCAGCTAGCCAACGAGGGCTAGCGCCCACGCGGGCGGGGGTGTGTCCTAGGACATCTCCGCCCGCTTCGCGTTGTGGCACGTTTCAGCCGGCGGCCGCCAGACGCATCCGCGTCCGGGGCTGTGCCTCACAGGTGCCACACGCCCAGCGATGCTGTGAGCGGGGCAGCAGTGACGCGTGGGAGGCAAGCGAGCCGAAATCGCCCAGCTTTCAGAAAAGCCCAGGTCAGCAATATGTCTAAAACTTGGTATTGAGGATGCGAGCCCCGCGGTCGACGTGCGCCTGGACGGCGGCATGCGCGTGCATGCCGTGCTGCCGCCGGTGTCGGCCGAGGGCACGGCGATCTCGATCCGCGTCCCGCGCCTCGACCGGCCGAGCCTCGACGCGCTGCAGCAGACGGGCGCGTTCGACGACGTGATGCGACGCACGCTCGAGGACCTCGTCGCTCGACGCGAGAACATTCTCGTGTCGGGCGCGGCCGGCGCCGGGAAGACGACCCTGCTCGGGAGCCTGCTCGGCTGCGCGGCCCCGCATGAGCGCATCATCACGATCGAAGACGTCGCCGAGCTCCGCATCGACCATCCTCACCACGTTCGACTCGAGGCGCGGCAGCCGAACCTCGAGGGTGCGGGCGCCATCGGACTCGCCCGGCTCGTCCGCGAGGCCCTGCGCATGCGGCCCGATCGTCTCGTGGTCGGGGAGTGCCGCGGGGACGAGGTGCGGGAGCTCCTCTCCGCCCTCAACACCGGTCACGACGGCGGGGCCGGCACGGTGCATGCGAACGGTCTGCACGACGTGCCGGCGCGTCTCGAGGCGCTCGGCGCGCTGGCGGGGCTCGATGATCGTGCGCTCGCGCGGCAGGTGGCCAGCGCGATCGGCTGCGTGCTGCACGTCGAGCGCGCTCCTGACGGCTCCCGGCGGCTCGCTGCGATGGGGCGTCCCGTCGTCGACGAGCGTGGCTGCCTCGGGATCGAGGAGCTCTGATGCGCCGACTGCTGGGTCGGTCCGAGAAAGGGCCCGGTGCCTCGGCCGCTGCCGAGACCGTGCTGCGACTCGCCGTGCTCCTCCAGGCCGGTGTGGCTCCCACGCGCGCCTGGGCGTATCTCGCCAGCGCGGGCGATGCGGCGGCCGCCCGCGTCGTCGCGGCGACGGAGGCCGGTGCTCCGCTGGCCGCGGCGATCAGCGGCGCTGCCGAGTCGGCCGCGGACTCCCGCGTGTGGTCCGATGTCGGGTCGGCGTGGCGCGTGGCGACCACGGTGGGTGCGCCGTTGGCCGAGAGCCTGCGCGGGCTGGCCGCGGCGCTCCGCGACGCACAGGAAGCCGCCGACGACGTGCGGGTCGCGCTCGCAGAGCCCGCCGGGACGGCGCGACTCATGGGATGGCTGCCCTTGGTCGCTGTCGCGCTCGGCGCCGCGCTCGGATTCGACACCTTCGGCGCGCTCGTCGGCCATCCGCTCGGCCTCGTGTGCCTCGGCGCGGGTGCGGCGCTCATCGTCGCGGCACGATGGTGGACGGCGGCGCTCGTCCGGCGCGCCCGCGCCGAATCCGGTGTCGCGGGTCACGGCGCCGAGCTGCTGGCGATCGCTCTCAGCGGCGGGGTGTCCATCGATCGCGCGACGACTCTCGTTGGGAACTGCGGTTCCGAGCCGGATGCCTCGACCGACGGCATCCTGTCCCTCTCACGCTCTGCGGGGGTGCCGGCGGTCGAGCTGCTCCGGGCGTCGGCCGCGCTCGCGCGCCATCGTGCGCGCATCGACGGGCGGCTGCGAGCCGCTCGGCTCTCCTCCCGACTCCTCCTGCCGCTGGGCGTGTGCACCTTGCCCGCCTTCCTCCTGCTCGGCGTTGCGCCGATGATGCTCAGCGTCGCCTGGACGATGTCGTTCTCGTGGTGACTCAGACCGTGCCCGCCGTTCCCATCCGCACACAGAAAAGAGATGCACATGCACCGCTTCGTCCTTCCCCCGCTCACAGCCCGCCGCGCCGCGCGGCTGTTCACCGACGCGAACGCCGACGACACCGGCGCCGCCACCGCCGAGTACGCGATCGCGACGATGGCGGCCGTGGCCTTCGCCGGCATGCTCGTCGTCATCATGCGATCCGACGAGGTGCGCGGCATCCTCACCGACCTGGTCCGCCGCGCGCTCACGGTGGCCTGATGCGGCCGCGATCCGGCGACGATCGCGGTTCGGTCGTCGCCGAGTTCGCGGTCGCGCTGCCCGCCGTCGCCCTGGTCCTGCTCCTGGGGGCGGGTGCACTGGCGGCCGGGGGGCGGCACGTGCGACTGCAGGATGCGGTATCCGACGCCGCGCGACTGGCGGCGCGGGGCGAATCGGACGACCGCGTCCGTGCGGCCATCGCGGGGGGAGTGCCCGGGGCGACCGGCGCGATCGAGGCACGCGAGGATCTCGTCTGCGTCACCGCGTCGGCTCCGGCCGTGCTCGGGATCGAGGTTCGCGCCAGCGCCTGCGCGCTCGCCGGGGGTCTCTGATGCCCGGCGCCGTCGTCACCGTGGGCGTGATGGCAGCGGCGGCCGCACTCACCGTCGGCCTGGCCTCGGTGTCCGCCGCGGCCGTGTTCGGGCAGCGTCTCGCGGGCGCGGCGGATGCGGCGGCCCTGGCCGCGGCGGACGCCGCCTCCGGCGCCGTGACCGGGGTCCCGTGCGAACGCGCGGACGAGGTGGCCGCGGCATCCGGGGTCGCCGTCGCCGTCTGCGACCTGGACGGTCTGATCGCGACGGTGACCGTGTCAGGCCGGTTCGGCGCGCTCACCGCGACGGCGCAGGCACGCGCGGGCCCGGCGTCATGAGGAGGTCTCACAGACGCCACACCGAAATATGGCGTGTATGGTTTGCGTCGAAGAAAGGACCATCCCTTTGGCAGATGGCAAGAAGCTCGTCATCGTGGAGTCCCCGACGAAGATGAGGTCGATCCAGGGGTATCTCGGCGACGGCTACGAGGTGCTGAGTTCGGTCGGGCACATTCGCGATCTCGCGGACAAGAAGGACATTCCGGCCGACAAGAAGCAGGCGTACGGCAAGTACTCCATCGACATCGAGAACGGCTTCGATCCCTACTACGTCGAGAGCGAGCGCGGTCGGAAGACCGTCGCCGAGCTCAAGCGCGCGCTGAAGGGAGCCGACGAACTCCTGCTCGCGACCGATGAGGACCGCGAGGGCGAGGCCATCGCGTGGCACCTTCTCCAGACGCTGAAGCCCAAGGTCCCCGTCAAGCGGATGGTGTTCCACGAGATCACCCAGGACGCGATCCGCGCCGCGGTCGACAACACGCGTGAGCTCGACCTCGCGCTGGTCGACGCGCAGGAGACGCGCCGCATCCTCGACCGGCTGTACGGCTGGGATGTCAGCCCGGTGCTGTGGTTCAAGGTGCAGCAGGGAACGTCCGCCGGACGCGTGCAGTCCGCCGCGACCCGCATGGTCGTCGAGCGCGAGCGCGATCGGATGGCGTTCGTGTCCGCCTCGTACTGGGACATCGAGACGCTCGCGGTGAAGGCCTCCGAGTCGTTCGGCGCACGCCTCGCCCGCGTCGACGGTGCGCCGCTGGCCCGCGGCACCGACTTCGACGACAGCGGCTCCCTGAAGAAGGCCGTGCTCGTCCTCGACGAGGCCGAGGCGCGGTCGCTCGCCGAGGCGATCCAGGCCGTGGGCGAGGCATCCGTCTCCGCCGTCGAATCGAAGCCCGGAACCCGCAGCCCGCGCGCGCCGTTCACGACCTCGACCCTCCAGCAGGAGGCCGGCCGCAAGCTCTCGATGAGCGCCAAGCACGCGATGAGCGTCGCCCAGCGCCTCTACGAGAAGGGCTTCATCACCTATATGCGCACCGATTCGACGGCGCTGAGCACGCAGGCGATCCAGGCTGCACGCGCACAGGCCGTCGCGATGTACGGGGAGAAGGCGGTTCCGCTCAACCCGCGCACGTACGCCAGCAAGAGCAAGAACGCGCAGGAGGCGCACGAGGCCATCCGGCCCTCGGGTGAGGAGTTCCGCACGCCCGCCTCCGTCTCCGGCGAGCTCGACCGCGACGAGCAGCGGCTCTACGACCTCATCTGGAAGCGCACGATGGCCAGCCAGATGTCGGACGCGAAGTACGAGACGACGACCGTCACGCTCACGGCCGAGGCCGGCGGCAGGCGCGCCGAGTTCACGGCGTCGGGCACGGTGTACACCTTCAAGGGCTTCCTCGACGCATATGAGGAGGGCAAGGACGAGAAGCGCGGCGACGCCGACAGGGCCGACGACCAGTCGCTGCCCGTCCTCGCCGTGGGTGACGCGCTGCGGCTCACCGAGGTCGAGCCCAAGGGGCACGCGACGAGCCCCAAGCCGCGCTACACCGAGGCGAGCCTCGTCAAGGCGCTCGAGGAGAAGGGGATCGGACGCCCGTCCACCTTCGCGAGCATCATCGATGTGATCCTCAACCGCGGCTATGTCTCCAAGCGCGGTCAGGCCCTGATCCCGAGTTGGCTCGCGTTCAGTGTCGTGCGTCTGCTCGAGGAGCACTTCGCCGACCTCGTGGACTACGACTTCACGGCGGCGCTCGAGGACGACCTCGACGCGATCGCCCGTGGCGAGCAGCGGCGCGAGGACTGGCTCAAGGAGTTCTACTTCGGCTCCGAAGGGCAGGTCGGCCTGCGGAACATCGTCGACAACCTGGGAGAGATCGACGCACGAGCGCTCAACTCCACGCCCATCGGCGACGTCGCGACCCTGCGCTTCGGCAAGTACGGCCCGTACCTCGAGGTGCCCGATCGGGAGAACCCCGAAGGCGAACCGCGTCGCGTGAACATCCCCGAGGACCTCGCGCCCGACGAGCTCACCCCCGCGAAGGCGCAGGAGATCATCGACGCGCCGGTGGCGGGCGACCGCGTGCTCGGTGAGAATCCCGCCAACGGCAAGCTCGTCGTCGTCAAGGACGGCCGTTTCGGGCCGTACGTGCAGGAGGCCGACCCGCCGGCCGCCGAGGACGTGGACGAGGAGACCGGCGAGATCGTCGAGGCGACGCCCGCGCCGAAGAAGCGCGGCGCGAAGAAGGAGACCGCGCCCAAGCCGCGGACCGCGTCGCTGTTCAAGTCCATGTCGGTGGACACGATCGATCTCGAGACGGCGCTGCGCCTGCTCGATCTGCCGCGCGTCGTCGGCGCCGACCCCGAGTCGGGCGCTGAGATCACCGCGCAGAACGGCCGATACGGGCCGTATCTCAAAAAGGGCACGGACTCCCGCACGCTGCAGAGCGAGCAGCAGCTCTTCGACATCACCCTCGACGAGGCCCTCGCCGTGTACGCCCAGCCCAAGTACGGCGCGCGGGGGGCCAGCAGCGCGCTCAAGGAGTTCGAGAACGACCCCACCAGCGGCAAGCCGATCAAGCTCAAGGACGGTCGGTTCGGACCGTACGTGACCGACGGTGAGACCAATGCGACGATCCCACGCGGTGAGAGCGTCGACGACGTGACCCACGAGCGTGCCGTCCAGCTGCTCGCCGACAAGCGCGCGAAGGGTCCGGCGCCCAAGCGCGCCACGCGGCGCGCCCCCGCGAAGAAGGCTCCGGCGAAGAAGTGACCGCCCCGACCGTGCCCGGCTCGGACGCCGGGCTGTTCATCACGCTCGAGGGCGGCGACGGCGCGGGCAAGACGACGCAGTCCGCGCTGCTCGAGGAGTGGCTGACGGATGCCGGGCGCCGCGTCGTCCGCACGCGTGAGCCGGGCGGCACCGAGGTCGGGCGGCTCATCCGCGACATCGTCCTGCATCATCGCGGGGAGGTCGCCGCGCGCGCCGAGGCACTCCTGTACGCGGCGGACCGCGCCCACCACGTCGAGACGGTGGTGCGCCCGGCGCTCGAGCGGGGTGAGGTCGTGATCCAGGACCGCTACCTCGACTCCTCGGTCGCATACCAGGGTGCGGGTCGCGTGCTCGGAACCGACGAGGTCCGGCGCCTGTCGCTGTGGGCTACCGGTGACCTGCTGCCCGATCTCACCGTGCTCCTCGACCTCGACCCCTCGATCGCACGGGGGCGGCTCGACGCCGATGACAAGCCCTTCGACCGGCTCGAGGCCGAGCGCGAGTCGTTCCATGTGCGGGTGCGCGAAGAGTTCCTCGCTCTCGCCGCCGCCGAGCCCGCGCGGTTCCTCGTGCTCGACGCGACGCTCCCGCCCGAGGAGCTCTCCGCGGCAGTGCGACGACGGGTCGAGGCGCTCCTCGGCTGAGCCGGGGTCGTCTGTGGCCGCGACTAGGCTGACTGGCATGGAATCGACGGCGGGCGCGGCGGCGACGACCGTGCATGCCGAGGTCCCCTGGGGCGAGGTCTGGGGGCAGGACGAGGCGGTCGCGACGCTGCAGGACGCGGCATCCGATCCCGCCGCCCTCACCCATGCGTGGCTCATCACGGGCCCGCCCGGGTCGGGTCGCTCGACCCTCGCCTACGCCTTCGCCGCCGCGCTCATCGCCGAGCCCGGCGACGAGAATGCGATGCGGCAGGTGCTGGCGGGGACGCACCCCGACCTGAGCTCGCTGCGCACCGAGGGCGTGATCATCTCGATCAAGGACGCCCGTGCCCTCGTCGAGCGCTCGTACTTCTCGCCGTCACTCGGCCGCTACCGCGTCATCGTGATGGAAGACGCGGACCGCATGGCCGAGCGCACCTCGAACGTTCTGCTCAAGGCCCTGGAAGAGCCCCCGGAGCGCACCGTCTGGGTGCTGTGCGCGCCGAGCGACGCCGACCTCCTGCCCACGATCCGATCCCGCGTGCGCACCCTCCGGCTGCGCGAGCCCGGCATCGCCGACGTCGCCCGGCTCATCGTCGAACGCACCGGCGTCGACGCGGCTACCGCGGAGCAGTCCGCCCGACATGCCCAGCGCCACATCGGCATGGCGCAGCGACTGGCGACGGATGCCGCGACCCGCGCCCGCCGCGACGCCATGCTCCGTGCGGTCCTGCGGGTGCGCGGTGTCGGCGACGCCGTGGACGTCGCGGGGCGCATCGTGCAGGCCGCCACCGACGACGCCAAGGCGCTCACCGCCGAGCGCGACGAGGCCGAGCGCTCGTCGCTGCTGCGCACGCTCGGCATCCCCGAGGGCGGAGCCGTGCCGCCGGCCGTGCGAGCCCAGCTCTCGGCGCTCGAGGACGATCAGAAGCGCCGCGCGACGCGCAGCCTGCGCGACGGGATCGATCGCGTGCTGACCGACCTCGAGTCGATGTTCCGCGACGTGCTGATGCTCCAGTTCGGCCGCGACGCCGATCTCATCAACCGCGAGCTCGAGCCCGATCTTCGCGCGCTCGCCGCCGCATGGTCGCCGGAGCGCACGCTCACCGTGGTCGACCGCATCGCGGTCACCCGCGAGAACGTCGAGCTCAACGCCGCCCCCACCCTCGCCCTCGAGAGCATGCTCGTGACTGTCGCGAGCGGAAGGACACCGTGAAAGCGTCCCCCCGTCGCCGTGCCCATCGCGTCGTCGCCGTCGTGGCGGCGATTGCGGCGGCATCCCTCGCCCTGAGCGGGTGCCTCTACGCGATGATCCCGGAGGAGGCGGTGTCGACCTCGAGTCCCGCACCCGACACCGCGGGCGTGCCGGAGGAGCTGCTGCCGTACTACGAGCAGGAGCTCGACTGGACCGCGTGCGACGAGGGCCTCGACTGCACGACCGTGACGGCGCCCCTGGACTGGGCGGATCCCTCGAAGGGCGAGCTCGAGCTGTCGGTGATCCGCAGCCGCGCCGCGGGCGGCGACCCGATCGGCTCGCTCATCACCAACCCCGGCGGCCCGGGCGTGAGCGGCGTGGGGCTGATCCGCGACTCGCTGACCTTCGCCGTGGGGGAGCCGCTGCGCGAGCAGTTCGACGTCATCGGCTTCGACCCTCGCGGCGTGGGCGAGTCGACCGCCGTCACGTGCTTCGACGACGCCGACATGGACGCCTACCTGTACGAGATCCCCGAGAACGAACGCGGGACGGATGCCTGGTCCGACGAGCTCCTCGAGCGGCACGCGGCCTTCGCCGAGGCCTGCGACGCGAACAGCGACGGCATCCTTCCGTACATCACCACGACGAACTCGGCGCGCGACATCGATCTGCTGCGGGCGGTGCTCGGCGACAGCGCGCTGAACTACCTCGGCTACTCGTACGGCACCTTCCTCGGTGCGACCTACGCCGAGCTCTACCCCGACAAGGTCGGGCGCCTCGTGCTCGACGGCGCGGTGGACCCGGCGATCTCGGGCGTCGAGATGAACGTGACCCAGGGCATCGGCTTCGAGTCGGCACTGCGCGCGTACATGGCCGACTGCCTCGAGAGCAGCGAGTGCCCCTTCCGAGGCTCGGTCGACGACGCGATGGCCGACCTCGGGGCGCTGCTGGCGTCGGTGGACCGCGACCCGCTCCCGGCGGCCGACGGGCGTGAGCTGGGCGCGGATTCGCTCCTCACGGCGATCGTGGCGGCCCTCTACTCGCAGGAGAGCTGGGAGTACCTCACCCTGGCCCTCGACGGTGCCCTCCAGGGCGACCCCGAGACGGCGTTCCTCCTCGCCGACTTCTACAACAACCGCGAGAACGGCAGCTACGTCGGCAACCAGACCGAGGCGTTCCGGGCGTACAACTGCATGGACTACCCCGTCGATGCCACCGAGGCCGACATCGCGGCGGCCAAGGAGCACCTGGCGGCCGAGGCGCCGACGGTCGCACCGTACTGGTTCGGCCCCGATTCCTGTGAGGTCTGGCCGTATCCCCCGACCGGTGAGCGCGGAGAGATCACGGCCGAGGGTGCCGCGCCCATCGTCGTCGTCGGCACCACGAACGACCCGGCGACGCCGTACGAGTGGTCGGTGGCACTCGCCGAGCAGCTGTCCTCCGGCGTGCTCATCACCCGTCAGGGCGAGGGCCACACCGGCTACAACAAGGGGAGCGACTGCGTCGACGACGCGGTCGAGAGGTACCTGCTCGACGGCACCGTGCCGGAGGACGGTCTCACCTGCGGGTGAGCGGTCCCCGCAGTCACGTCGAGAGGCGTCGGGGCGTGTTCGCGAGCGCTCCCGTGACCCTGTAAGATCGTTGATCGTGCATCGCGCAAGCGAAGCGCGCCACCTTAGCTCAGTCGGCAGAGCGATTCACTCGTAATGAATAGGTCAAGGGTTCGATTCCCTTAGGTGGCTCGAACCGGAGACGGCCGCCCGCGGCGGCCGTTTTCCGTATCCGCTCAGGATGAGGAGCCGATGGATTCCGCGATCGACGCCCTGGTGGAGATCTTCTCCTGGGTCGGCTTCGCCGTCGGGGCACTGGTCGCCGGAATCGCGCTCATCATGTACCTCCTCGACGGCACCTGGCTGCCCGCACGCGGTGTCATCGAGGACTCCGAGCACGGCCGCATGGTGCGCTGGTTCGACGAGGACGGCGGGGTGAACGAAGCCCACCTGTCGCACGAGCAGGAGCACGAGCTCGCCGGCAAGGACATGGCCGACATCTTCTACCGTCGGGGCGCGCGCGGGCGCATGCGCCTCACGCAGGGATCCCCGGCCGTGCGCGCGGTCGCCTACCTGGCAGGCGGGCTCATCGGCATCGGCGTGCTCGCGATCGTCGTCTCGGGCGTCTTGCTCTTCGCCCGCGGCTGAGCGCTCCGCTCGGCGACGTCACCCGAGGGCCAGCATCCCGCCGGCCACGAGCGCGAGTGCGAGACCTGCCCACTGCACGCCCGCAACCCGCTCGCGCAGCACGACGGCCGCCAGCAGGATCGTCCCCGCCGGATACAGGGCGGTCAGCGCTGACACGATCGAGAGGTCGCCGCCACGCAGCGCGAGCAGCGTGAGCGCATTGGCGGCGGCGTCCACGATCCCGCACGTCGCTGCGAGCAGCCACGCCTGTGCGACGGAGGGCACCGGGGTGGGGTGCGTCGCGTCGGCGTGCTCGAGGTCGGCGTGGCCCGTGGGGGTGACGCCGATTCCGACGCCAGGAGTGAGGACGGATGCCGCGCCCCGCCCGCGCCGGACCGCCGCCAGCACCAGCACTCCGACCGCGATGCCGGCGACGACGAAGGTGGTCGATCGGCTCAGAATCAGCGGCACGAGGCCGCTGGTGCTCGAGGTCTGATCGATCACGATGAGGAATCCGCCGATCGCGACGCCGGCTCCCACGGCCATCAGCAGGCCTCCGATGCGGGGCCGCACGACTTTCTCGCCGGGGATGAACCCGACCAACACGACGGCCACCACCGCGACGGCGAGGCCGGCGTAGGCGACGGGGGAGAGGGTCTCGCCGTCGACGAGCAGGCCCCACAGCATCGGCGCGATGGCGGAGACCACGGCGGTCAGCGGCGACAGGATGCTCATCGGCCCGATCGCGAGGCACGCGTAGAGCAGGACGATCGCGAGCGCGCCGAACCCGCCGGCGAGCACGCCCCAGGCGAGGTCTTCCAGTGTCCACGTCCCGCCGATGAACGGCTGCACGATCGCGAGCGCGAGGAGTCCGGAGACGGCCGTGACCGCAGTGACGACGATCGACCTCAGTCGCTTGGCTGCCAGGCCACCGAGGAAGTCGGCCGCCCCGTAGATGAGGGCGCCGACGAGCGCGAGCAGTGCGGAAATCATCGCTCTCAGCATATGGACGTCGCGGTGCGGCCATTTCGCTAGCTAAGCTAGCGATATGGCTACCCCCCACCACGCCCGGAGTACGCCCACCCGCTGGCTCCGGATCGGAATCCCCGCTCTCCTCGTGCTGGTGTGGCTCGTTGTCGGATCGATCGGCGGACCCTATTTCGGGAAGGTCGATCAGGTCTCCTCCAACGACCGCTCGTCGTTCCTTCCGGAGAGCGCCGACGCGACGCAGGTGAACGAGCGCCTGCCGGACTTCCTCGGGGACGACAGCATCCCGGCGGTGGTGGTCGTCACGGGCGACGGCGAGCTCACCGAGGACCAGCTGGCCGACGTCCAGACGCTGGCCGACGACATCGCCGAGGTCCCCGGCGTGCTCGAGGGCGTGTCGCCCGCGATCGTCTCGGAGGACGGTGAAGCGGCTCAGCTGTTCGTGCCGGTCGACGCCTCGGGCGAGGTCGCCGAGATCGTCGACGAGATCCGCACCCTCGTGGACGACGATCTCGCCAGCCCTCTCGAGGGCTGGGTCACCGGGCCGGCGGGCTTCACCGCCGATCTCGTCGCCGGATTCCTCGGGATCGACGGGCTGCTCCTCGCCGTCGCGCTCATCGCGGTCTTCGTGATCCTGGTGATCGTCTACCGCTCGCCGCTGCTGCCCGTACTCGTGCTGCTGACCTCGGTCTTCGCCCTGTGCGTCGCGCTGCTCACGGTCTGGTGGCTCGCCTACGCAGGCATCTTCGTGCTCAACGGGCAGGTGCAGGGAATCCTCTTCATCCTCGTGATCGGTGCCGCGACCGACTACGCGCTGCTCTACGTGGCGCGGTTCCGCGAGGCCGTCGCCGACGGTGACAGACGGTGGGATGCCACGGTCCGCGCGTGGCGCGGATCGTTCGAGCCCATCCTGGCCTCAGGCGGCACCGTCATCGCGGGACTCCTCTGTCTCCTGCTCTCCGACCTCGCGACGAACCGCGCGCTCGGCCCGATCGCCTCGATCGGCATCGCGTTCTCGGTGCTGTCCGCCTTGACCTTCCTTCCCGCGCTGCTCGCGCTGTTCGGGCGCGCGGCGTTCTGGCCGTTCATCCCGAAGGCGCCGATCGCCACGATCCCCGACGACCTCACGCAGCCCGTGAAGGGTCTCTGGCCGCGCCAGGCGCGGTTCATCGCCCGCCACGCGCGCGCCGTCTGGGTGATCTGCACCGTCGTCCTGCTGGTCGGCGCCTTGGGCATCACCCAGCTGAAGGCCGATGGGGTCCCCTCGAGCGACCTGGTGCTCGGGCAGTCCGAGGCGCGCGACGGTCAGGCGGTCCTGGCCGAGCACTTCCCGGCCGGTTCCGGCAGCCCTGTGTATGTGATCGTCCCCGAAGAGGAGCTCGCCGGAGCCGTCGAGGTGCTCGACGGCAGCGACGGGATCGAATCGGTGGCCGTGGCGTCCGAGGACTCGCCCACGGGTCAGGCGAGCGTCGAGCTCGAGAGCGGCGAGCCGGTGTTCACGGCGGTCGGCGCGCCGGGAACTCCCGCCCCCACGCCGACCGTGTCGGCAGGTGATGTCCTCGTGATCGGGACGCTCACCGACGCCGCCGACTCCGTCGCTGCGGAGGACACCGTCCGCGAGCTGCGCACCGACCTCGATGAGGCGCTCGGCGCGGGGACGGCGATCGTCGGCGGCGAGACGGCGACCGACATCGATTCGAACGACACGTCGATCCGCGACCGCACGGTGATCATCCCGGTGATCCTCGCCGTGATCCTGCTGATCCTGATGCTGCTGCTGCGTTCGATCCTCGCGCCCGTGGTGCTGATCGCGACGGTGATCCTCTCGTTCGCGACGGCGCTCGGCGTCGCCGCGCTCGTCTTCGACGGCGTCTTCGCCTTCCCCGGCGCAGACCCCGCTGTGCCCCTGTACGGGTTCGTCTTCCTCGTGGCGCTGGGAGTGGACTACAACATCTTCCTGATGTCGAGGGTGCGCGAGGAGTCCCTCGTGCACGGCACCAGGCGCGGCATCCTGCGCGGACTCGTGGCCACGGGCGGCGTCATCACTTCGGCCGGCCTCGTGCTCGCCGCGACCTTCGCCGCACTCGGGGTCATCCCGATCCTCTTCCTCGCCCAGATCGCGTTCATCGTCGCCTTCGGCGTCCTGCTGGACACGTTCGTCGTGCGCTCCCTCCTGGTGCCGGCGCTCTCGTACGACATCGGACGGGCGATCTGGTGGCCGTCCAGGCTGTGGCGCGACGGCGTGGAGAAGACGGCGGATGCCGCGCCCCGCGGCCCCGCAGCCGAAGACTCGAGCGAGCTGGTCGCCGAGGACGGGCATCCACTCACCCGGGAGGAGTACAGGCGTACGCTCGACTCATGAGCAAGGCGCTGTTCATCGTCGACGTCCAGAACGACTTCACCGAGGGCGGTGCGCTCGGCGTCGAAGGCGGAGACGCCGTGGCCGAGCGGATCACCGGGTTCCTCGCGACGCACGCCGAGGACTACGCCGTGATCGTGGCCTCCCGCGACTGGCACGACGCGCACAACGACAACGGCGGGCACTTCCACCCGGAGCCCGACTTCATCGACTCGTGGCCCGTGCACTGCGTGAGCGGCACCGAGGGCGCCGAGTACGACCCCGCACTCGACACCGCCGCGGTGACCCACCACGTCAAGAAGGGCCAGGGCCGCCCGGCCTACTCGCTCTTCGAAGGAACGACCGACGACGGCGAGACGGTGGCGCACCTGCTCGAAGTGCACGGCGTGGTCGACGTCGACATCGCCGGCATCGCGACCGACTACTGTGTGCGGGCATCGGCGCTCGACGCGATCGAGCACGGCCGCCACGTGCGGATCCTGACCGACCTCGTCGCGGGAGTCGCGGCCGAATCGAGCGACGCCGCGCTCGCCGAGCTCGCCCACGCCGGCGCCGAGCTCGCGGCCTCCGGTGTCTGACGCCCCGGTCCGCGTCCGTCGTGTGCTCGCGACCGAAGGGGAGCGGCTGCGCGCGCTGCGGCTCGAGGCGCTGCAGGATGCTGCGGCCGGGATCGCCTTCCTCGACACCTACGAATCCGCGGCCGCACGACCGGGTTCGTTCTGGGACGAACGCGCCGTCGGCGCCGCGCTGACCTCGTCGACGGCCCAGTTCGTCGCGGAACTCGGATCCGCGTGGGTGGGAACGGCGACGATCCTCGTGCCCGAGCCGGCTCTGCCCGACTACTTCGGACGCGTCCGTGAGGCGGGGACCGCGCTGCTCGTCGCCGTCTACGTCGCTCCGCAGCATCGCGGTCGCGGCATCCTCGCGCGGCTGATCGACGCGGGTGCCGCGTGGGCGGGCGCGCAGGGCTGCGGCATCCTGTTCCTCGACGTCCACGAGGAGAACGCCCGCGCCCGCGCCGCGTACACCCGGCTGGGCTTCACGGCCACCGGACGGACCATCGACGGCCAGAACGGCCGCGAGCTCGAGATGTCGCGGACGCTCGGCGATGCCTGAGCCGACCGCGGCCGCGGTCCGTGCCCGGCTCGAGGCTGCGGCATCCGTCGACGAGGCCGTCAGGACGCGCAAGCGCCTGACGGACGACCGCACCGAGGTCATCGGCGTGCGCATGGGCACGGTCTTCGACATCGCGAAGGACTTCGAGCGGATGCCGCTGGCCGAGGTCGATCGGCTGTTGGACTCCGACGCCTACGAGTTGCGGATGGTCGCGGTGTCGATTCTCGACTTCCGGGCGCGGCGTAAGGGCGCGGACCGGCAGGCGCTCTACGAGCTGTGGATGCGGCGGATCGACCGCATCGACACGTGGGACCTCATCGACAGGTCGGCGCCGCGGGTGATCGGGTGGTACCTCCTGGACCGTCCGCGCGATGTGCTGTTCGAGCTCGCGCGCTCCACCGACCGATGGCACAGGCGGGCGGCGATCACCGCGGCGTTCTGGATCATCCGCGCGGGCGATCTCGACGATCCGCTCGCGCTGTGCGAGCTGCTCGCGGCCGACCCCGAGGCGTACGTGCAGAACAACGTCGGCGTCGCGCTGCGCGAGATCGGGCGGATCGACCCGGGTCGTCTCGAGCAGTTCCTCGCACGGCGGGGAGCGGATCTGACGGCGCACGCTCGGCGCACGGCTCGCTCCGCCCTGATCTGACCGCCGGCAATGTCGGGAGCGGGGGGTAGAAACGGTGTGCCCCCGGAGAATTACGATATCTCGACCCACCGGTTAAAAGCCGGTTGCTCTGCCTCTGAGCTACGGGGGCGGGAGGAGCCCGAGCGACATGACAAGACTCTGCGGCACCTGTCGGAAGTCTAAGCCACTCGCGGATTTCAACCGAAAGGCGGCACGGGCGGATGGGCTCCAGGAAGTCTGCCGAGAGTGCAATCGTGCATCTTCGAGGGAGTACTACGCCCGCAATCGGGAGCAGCACGTGCGCATCGTCGTCGAGCGGACGGCGAGGCGGCGCAGGGAGGCGAAGGAGTTCCTCGTCGCCTATCTGCGCGAGCACCCGTGCATCGACTGTGGGTTGGCCGATCTTCGCGTCCTGGACTTCGACCATCGACCGGGCAGTGCCAAGCGCAACGAGGTCATGGCGATGGTGAAGGACGGGTTCAGCATTCGGAAGCTCTCCGAGGAGATCGCCAAGTGCGACGTGCGGTGCCGCAACTGCCATGCGATCGTCACGTTGGAACGCGGGGGTGATAACTGGCGCTCACGCGCGATGGAGTCGAATACGTGAGCGCACCGCTCAGGGGCCGTTGCCGTTGCCGTTCCCGTTGCCGTTCCCGTTCCCACCGCCGTTGCCGTTGTTGTTGCCCGGGCCGCTGTTCCCGTTCCCGTTCCCGGAACCGCTGTTGTCCGTGCCGCCGTCGCTGGGTTGCGGTGCCGGCTCGTCGACGGGCGTCTCGCTCGGCTGGGGCGTGTCGACGACGCTCGGCACGGGCTCGGGCGTGTCTCCGGCGCCCGCGCGCGTCGACCACCACAGTGACGCGGTCACCGCCCCGATGGCGAGCACCGCGGCGACGACGATGGCGATCAGGACCGTCCGTCGACGCCGATCGTCGGTTCCTGCGGGGCGCGGGACCGCGGTGCCCGACGTCGGCGGTGCGGCACCGGGAATCGGCGGTGGCAGCAGCGCGGTCGGGCCCGTGGCGCTGGCCGCGATGGCAGGGAGTGCGCGTGTCGGGCCGGTCTCCACCACGGGTGCGGCCTGCGTCGCCTGCTCGGCCATCGCGGCGGGCAGCGGCGCGACTCCGAGCGCCAGACGCTCGGCGGTGATGGCCACCTCCAGGGCGGTCGGACGATCACCGGGCATCATCGCGGTCATGCCGCGAAGCAGCCCTCGCCACTCGGGTGCCAACGATTCCGGCACCTGGGGCGGTGCCGCCAGCCGGGCCATCACGGCGCCGATGCCCTCTGCGTCGGCGAACGGCCGCTCGCCGGTGAGAGCCTCGATCAGCAGCAGCCCGAGCGCGTAGATGTCGGCCGGGGGAGCGGGCGCGTCGCCGCGCGCCTGCTCCGGCGCGACGTACGCGACCGTCCCGACGATCATGCCCGGGGTCGTCACGCGCGCCGAGTCGAGCAGGTGGGCGATCCCGAAGTCCGCGAGCTTCGCGCGCCATTCGCGTCCGGGCAGCGGTGACTTCCACAGCAGCACGTTCGAGGGCTTGATATCCCGGTGGACGATGTCGGAGGAGTGCGCCACGTGCAGAGCCTCCGCCAGGTCGACGGCGATCGATGCCGTCTCGGTCGGCGGGAGCGGCCCCTGCGCGATGCGCTCGCGCAGAGTGATCCCTTCGACGTACTCCATCACGAGGTAGTTGGGGCCTTGGTCGGCGATATGCGCATCGAACAGGGTGACCAGGCCGTGGTGATTGAGTGCGGCGAGGAGCGTCGTCTCGGTTCTGGCGCGGTCCACCGATCCGATCGCGTCGACGCCGCGCAGCACCTTGATCGCGACCGTGCGTCCGAGTGCTTCGTCGTCGGCTCGGTAGACGCGCGCCATCCCGCCTTCGCCGATGCGCTCCTTGAGCACGTATCGGTGGCCGAGGATCTCACCGGTCGACAGTTCGCCGGCTTCACGCAGGTCCGACATGGTCCTCCCCGCCGGCCTCGCTGTCGACGGGCATGGATCGTCGGGCCGAGCGACCACCGACGATACGCTCCCGCGCGTTCCCGCACGACAGTCTTGACGCGTGCCCGGGGCACGTGCATGTGCGGGACACGACGAGGCCGCCGGTGCCCCTCGCCAGGCACCGGCGGCCACGCCGCTCGCCGGCCGAAGCCGGCTGGTCGGTTACTGTGCCGGAGGCATCAGCACCGCGTCGATGAGGTAGACCGTCGCGTTCGCCGTCTGCACTCCGCCGCAGATGACGTTGGCGCCGTTCACCATGAGCTCGTCGCCGGAGCCCGTGACCTCGAGGTCCGCGCCCTGCACGGTCGTGTGCATGCCGGCGATGTCGGCCGGGGCGACCTGGCCGGGGACCACGTGGTACGTCAGAATCGACGTCAGCGTCGCGGTGTCGGTCTTGAGCGCCTCGATCGTGGCGGGGTCGATGGCCGCGAAGGCCTCATCCACGGGTGCGAACACCGTGAACTCGTCGCCGTTGAGCGTGTCGACGAGGTCGACCTCGGGGTTGAGCTGTCCGCTCACCGCGGCGACGAGCGTCGTGAGGAGCGGGTTGTTGGAGGCGGCGGTGGCGACCGGGTCCTGAGCCATGCCTGCGACGGAGCCGTCGCCGTCCGGCACTGCCTCGGCGTAGGCCTCGCAGCCGGGCCCGACGAGGTTCGCCGCGGGGTCCATCTCCTCCATGGGTGCTTCCGACTCCTCCATCGCGGGGGTCGAGGGTTCATCCGCCGGCTCAGCGCTTCCGCCCATAGAGCAGGCCGACAGCGCGAAGGTGGCGGCGAGCGCGAGGGCGAGACCGGCTGAGACGCGCTTCTTGGTGATGCGGGACATGGCTTCCTCCTGTTGAGGTCCGGTGCGGACCGTGATTTGCTGGCCCCGCGGTGCGGGGTTGCGCCGCAGGAGCGGCGACACGGGCTCTTCGGAGGCTGGCGAGGAACGGATTGGAACCGGATCGGGATCGAGCGATTCCGGGACCCGGCGACGAGTAGGGCATGCTGGTTCTCATGGTGATCGACGGGATCGACGTGCCGGAGGACGGCGCCGAACCGGTCGACCATGTCGGTGAGCTGCTGCAGCGCGTCGCCGGCGGCGACGAGACGGCCTTCGCACGCCTCTACGACCTCATCTCTCCGCGCGTGTTCGGACTCATCCTGCGGGTCCTGGTCAACCGGGCACAGAGCGAGGAAGTGCTGCAGGAGGTGTTCCTCGAAGTGTGGCAATCCGCCTCGCGCTTCACTCCGAACAGAGGCCAGGGAAGGTCCTGGGTGCTCACGATCGCACATCGCCGGGCCGTCGACCGCGTGCGGTCGGCACAGGCGAGCACCGATCGCGATGTCCGTGCGGGCTTCCGCGACCTCGACGTCGCGCATGACGGGGTGGCCGAACAGGTCGAGCTCCGCATCGAAGGCGAGAAGGTCACGGCAGCGCTCACCGCGCTGCCCGACGTGCAGCGGGAGGCCCTCACCCTGGCGTATTTCGGGGGTTACAGTCAGAGCGAGATCGCGGCGCTCGTGGGTGCGCCGCTGGGAACGATCAAGACGAGGATGCGGGACGGCTTGTCCCGCCTGCGGGCTGAGATGGGGGTGACCGCGTGATGGACGAGAAGGAGTTCGCCGAACTGGCGTCCGGCTTCGCGCTCGACGCACTTTCGCCCGCCGACCGTCGCACCTTCGACGAGGCGCGAGCGGCGCATCCCGAGTGGGACCACTGGGTCGAGTCGGATGCCGCGACGGCGACCGCGCTCGCCGACAGCATCCCTGACGCCGCTCCGCCGCTGACCCTGCGTTCGACGCTGCTCTCCCGCATCGCCACCATGCCGCAGCTTCCCGACCTCGCGGCGGCGGATGCAGCCACGGCCGAGGCCTGGCCCACCGCCGCCGAGGCGAAGGCCGAGGCATCCGACTCTCCCGCTGAATCGCCGGCCGTGGACCCTGCGCCGACGACCGCGACCATCCAGGCGATCTCGCGCCGCAACTGGACGCGCGGTCTGCTCACGCTCGCCGCGTCGATCGTCGTCCTGGTCGTGCTGGGCTTCGGCGCAGCGTCGATCAACGAGGTCGTCAATCGATCGCCCGAGGTCGTCGCGCTCCAGGAGATCGAGGCAGCACCCGATTCCCAGTCGGTCACGGCCGAGCTCGACGACGGCGGCACGATGACGGCGCACTGGTCGGAGTCCGTCGGCAAGGCGGTGCTCGTGTCGGCGGGGCTGCCCGAGATCGCCGACGACGAGAGCTTCGAACTGTGGTTCGTGCGCGATGGCGCGGCGGTCTCGGCGGGCACCTTCGAGCCGACGGAGACCGGCGAGTCGACCGCTGTTCTCGAGGGCACCGTGGAGCCCGGTGACGTCATCGCGGTGACCGTCGAGCCGCAGGGCGGGTCGCCCGACGGCCAGCCGACGTCGGACCCGATCGTCCAGATCCCCACCGCGTGAGGTAGACGGGCCGCCCCCGCCGGTAGCGTGGAGGCGTGGCACCCGCCCCGCAGACGACAGAGACCCTCGTGCACCTTCGACGCGCGCGCGACCTGATGGACCGCGACTACGCCGAACCGCTCGACGTCCCGACCATGGCGGCGAAGGCACTCATGTCGCCCGCGCACTTCTCGCGCGAGTTCAAGGCGGCCTACGGCGAGACGCCCTACGCGTACCTCATGACCCGACGCATCGAGCGGGCGATGGCGCTGCTGCGAGCGGGGACGTCGGTGACGGATGCCTGCACTGCGGTGGGTGCGACGTCGCTGGGCTCGTTCAGCTCGACGTTCACCGAGATCGTCGGTGAGACCCCGAGCTCGTACAGATCGCGGCCGCACGATGCCGCCGAGGCGATGCCGCTGTGCGTCGCGAAGATCCTCACTCGTCCGCGCCGCTGAGCAACCGGACGACGATGGAGCAGGATCGGAGAAGCGACTGCGGACGTGCTCCCCTAGCCTGGCTTCCATGACCAGCATCTCTCTCGCGTACTGCCCCATCACGGTCGACGACGTCGAGGCCGCGATCCCGTTCTACCGGGATGGTCTCGGACTCGAGATCGTCAACGACGTCGCCTACGACGGTCACCGGTGGGTGAGCTTCGGCCTCGCCGGCCAGGAGGGCCTCTCGCTCGTGGTGTCCGATCCGGAGGCGGGCCGCTCGCCCGAGGACGGCGACGCGCTGAAGCGGCTCGTGGTGAAGGGATCGGGCCCGGGGCCCTACGTCTTCTCGACCACCGACATCGACGCGACGTTCGAGCGACTGCGCGCGTTCGGAGCAGAGGTGCTTCAGGAGCCCATCGAGCAGTCTTGGGGCCCGCGCGACTGCGCATTCCGCGACCCGTCGGGCAACCACATCCGCATCAACCAGGTCTGACCCGTGTGCCTGCCGTGGGAGGCCGCCCAGCGCGCGGCGACGGGAGAGGCCGTCGCGAAGGGAGGAGATGTGGCGAGCGGAGGATCGGATGCCGCGTGCCCATCCTCCTTCCGTGACATCCCCTCCTCTCGCGCCGCCGAAGACCGACCGGCCACTCGTGCCGAGCGCCCGGTAGCCTTGACGGGGTGAGCGACGAGTCCAGAGGGTTCCACAAGCCGGTGCGCCGGCCCGCGGAGCTGTTCGATCGACTGTTCGCCGCCGAGGACCCCGCCGAAGTCTCGCGGGTCGCGCACTCCACGGCGCACGCGCTGCTCGCGCGCGTGCGTGCCGACCCCGACGGTGAAGTCGTCGACCGCCTCGTCGCGTTCACGCACGACAACGGCATCGACGACATCGCCGAACTGTGGTCGCGCTCGCCGGCGAAGACGCTGCCGGGTGCGCTGTGGCGGCTGTATCTCGTGCAGCTCTCGATCCACGATGACCCGCGCACGGCCGCGCTGCTGTACGAACGCGGTCGCGCTGAGCTCGCGTCGGTCGACGAGGTGGTCGCCGGTGCTCCGACCCCCGCAGGGCCGGAGGAGCTCGTCGCACTCGTCGACCAGATCCTGCGCGGACTGTTCGAGGGTGACTTCGCCGTCGCGCTCGACCGCGCGGCCGCGTTCTGCCGTGTCCAGGCAGCGGGGGCGACGCATCTCGCCGACGACTACGACGCGACCGAGCCCGAGCGCGCCTCGGCGTTCACGACCCGGGCGCTGCGGCTCTCGGACTACGCCGCCGACCTCTCCGCGTGCGCGGCGCTGTGGCGCCGCGAAGCCTTGACCTGAGCCCGGGAACGATGAAGCCGGGCCGCAGAACGCCTCTCGGCGCGGAGCCGCTCGGAGCGGCAGAAGATGGAGCCCGGGGTTACTGCGGCCCGGCCGATCCAGTGTAACCGAGCGGGCGGCTCCGGCATTCCCGGAAGGCCTAGGCTCGTGCCATGACCTGGCGTTACGCGCTCGTGCTCGAGCCCGCGGCATCCGATGATCCCCGTACCGATTTCGCGACGACCTTCCGCGAGATCGATCCGGAGGCCCCGGCGCTGAGCGTGGGGGAGCTGAGCACGCAGCGCGGCGACGGCATCTTCGAGTCGATCGGCGTCGTCGACGGGCATCCGCAGGAGGTGACGGCGCATCTCGAGCGCCTGGCTCACTCTGCGGCGCTGTGCGACCTGCCTGCTCCGCATCTCGAGCAGTGGCGCCAGGCGGTCGCCGCCGCCGCTGCCCACTGTCCGGCGGCGGGGGAGGGTGTGATCAAGCTCATCCTCAGCCGGGGCGTCGAGCACGGCCCCGCGCCCACGGCGTGGGCGACGGCGGCGCAGGCCGCCGACAACTCGGCGGTCCGCGAGCACGGTGTGCGGGTCGTCACCCTCGACCGCGGCTACGCGATCGACACGCCTGCGCGGGCGCCGTGGCTGCTGCTCGGCGCGAAGACGCTGTCGTACGCGGTCAACATGGCGGCGATCCGCGAGGCGCGGCGGCGCGGCGCCGACGACGCCGTCTTCGTGACCTCCGACGGCTTCGTCCTGGAGGCGCCGACGGCGTCGCTCGTCCTGCGCGTGGCCGACCGGTTCGTGACGCCTGCGCCGAACGCCGGCATCCTCCACGGCACGACCCAGCTGAGCCTGTTCGAGCACCTCGCGGCGCTCGGCCACGCCACCGCGTACGAGACGATCCCCGTCACCGCGCTGGCGGAGGCGGATGCCGCGTGGCTGCTGTCGAGCGTGCGTCTGGCGGCGCCGATCTCGGCCATCGACGGCGTCGAGGTGCCGATCGATCGCGAGCTGACGGCATCCTTCAACGACTACCTCCTCAGCCCGCGCACCTGAATCGGCAGCGGGAGCGGGTTCAGCGAGTCACACCGGAGAGCTCGCGTCGAGCCCGCGCGATCATGCCGCGCATGAGCACGGCGAGCGACAGGCGCAGCGGCAGCGACCACAGACGTGCCCCGCGCCCTTTGAACCGCATGGCGGTCACGACGCGCACGAGCGCGCGCTCCTCGTCGACTCCGACGCCGACGCGCATGTCGACGCGGCGGGCGTCGACCGCGACGAGGGCCTCCTCGCCTTCGACGCGCCGCACCGCGAACACGTCGCACCGGCGGCGTTCGCGTCGGAGCAGCGAGCCGACCACGATCGCGCCGGCGAGCCAGCGCGGGAGCGCCGTGCGGGAGAAGAGGTTGCGCGCCCAGGCGGCCGGGTCCGCCGTGGCGTGCGCCGGGAGCACGTCGATCCAGACGTGGGTGTAGTCGGGGTCGCTGATGTCGGCCAGCGCGAGCGACCAGAACGTCGGTTGTCTCATGACGCCTCCCCAGTGAGCCATACGCCTCCGTATGGAGTCCAGGAGTGAGACTATACGGTACGGTACGGACATGGCAAGGCTCACGCGCGAAGACTGGATCGCCGCGGCGTACGAGCGATTCAGCGCAGACGGCATCACCGCCGTCGCCGTCGAACCCGTCGCCCGCGCCGTCGGCGCGACGAAGGGCTCGTTCTACTGGCACTTCGCCGACCGGCGCGCGCTCGTCGACGCCGTCCTCGAGCGCTGGCGCGAGCTCGAGACCGAGCACCTCATCGCCGAGGTCGAGCGCATCGAGCCGGCATCGGCGAGACTGGGCGGCCTGCTCGAGCTGATCGCACACCGCACGGGCCAGCGCTCGGGGGAGCGCACGCTCTACGCGGATGCGACGGGCCCGGTGCGGGACTTCGTCTCGGCCGTGACCGAGCGACGCGTCGCGTATCTCGCCTCGCTGGTGCAGGCATCCGGCGTCGCACCCGACGAGGCACGCCGCCGCGCCGTCATCATCGTGTCGGCGGTCATCGGCTATCAGCAGCTCGTCTCGAGCGGGTGGGATGCCGCATCCGACCCCCGCTCACTGGTCGACACGCTCCACGCGCTGGCCACCGGAAGCACCACGCACGTCGCCTGAACCGCGAAGACCTCCGCCCGGAGGCAGAGGTCTTCGCGAGGTGTGGATCGGGCTTATCCGAAGCGGCCCGAGACGTAGTCTTCGGTGGCCTGCACCGTGGGGGTCGTGAAGATCGACCTGGTGTCGTCGTACTCGATCAGCTTGCCGGGCTTGCCGGTGCCGGCGATGTTGAAGAACGCCGTCTTGTCGCTCACACGCGAGGCCTGCTGCATGTTGTGGGTGACGATGACGACCGTGTAGTCGTTCTTCAGTTCGCCGATGAGCTCCTCGATCGCGTACGTCGAGATCGGGTCCAGGGCCGAGCAGGGCTCGTCCATGAGGATGACCTCGGGCGAGACGGCGATCGCTCGGGCGATGCACAGGCGCTGCTGCTGGCCGCCCGAAAGGCCGGACCCCGGCTTGTCGAGGCGGTCCTTCACCTCGTTCCACAGGTTCGCGCCCTTGAGCGACTTCTCGACGAGGGCATCGCTGTCGGACTTCGAGATGCGCTTGTTGTTCAGCTTGACGCCGGCCAGCACGTTCTCGCGGATCGACATCGTGGGGAACGGGTTCGGGCGCTGGAAGACCATGCCCACCTGACGCCGCACGAGCACCGGGTCGACGCTCGGACCGTACAGGTCGTCGCCGTCGAGCAGCACCGAGCCCTCGACGCGAGCGCCGGGGATGACCTCGTGCATGCGGTTCAGCGTGCGCAGGAAGGTCGACTTACCGCAGCCCGACGGGCCGATGAAGGCCGTGACGCTGCGGGGCTCGATGTCGAGCGAGACGCCCTCGACGGCCAGGAAGTCGCCGTAGTAGACGTTCAGGTCGTTGACTTCGATGCTCTTGGACACGATTCCTCTGATTTCGCTTCGGGAAGTTTTCGGGGCCGCTCAGCGGCCCAGCTTGGGGGAGAAGATCTTCGCGACCAGACGCGCGATCAGGTTGAGGACCATGACGATGACGATGAGCACCAGCGCGGCGGCCCAGGCCCGGTCGTGGTACGCCTGCACCGGGATGCCTGCGTACATGTACTGCGTGTACGCGAACACGGGCAGGGTCATCATGCGGCCCTCGAACAGGTTGTAGTTCATGGATGTCGCGACGCCCGCCGTCAGCAGCAGCGGCGCCGTCTCGCCGATCACCCGTGAGATGGAGAGCATGACGCCCGTCGTGATGCCGGCGATCGAGGTCGGGAGGACGACCTTCGAGATCGTCAGCCACTTCGGCACGCCCAGCGCGTAGGCGGCCTCGCGCAGCTCGTTCGGCACGAGGCGCAGCATCTCCTCGCTCGAGCGCACCACGACCGGGATCATCAGAACCGAGAGGGCGATGGATCCCATGATCCCCATGCGGATGCCGGGGCCGAGGAACAGCGCGAAGAGGGCGTAGGCGAACAGGCCGGCCACGATCGAGGGGATGCCGGTCATCACGTCGACGAGGAATGTGATGCCCTGCGCCAGACGCTTGCCCGCGCCGTACTCGACGAGGTAGATCGCCGTGAAGATGCCGATCGGGATCGAGATGACGGCGGCCGCGAGCGTGATGAGGAGCGTGCCGACGATGGCATGCAGCGCGCCGCCGCCTTCGCCGACCACGTTGCGCATCGAGCTGCTGAAGAACTCCGCCGACAGGCCCGCGATGCCGTTGACCAGCACGGTCCAGGCGACCGAGACGAGCGGCACCATCGCGATGCCGAAGGCGACCGTGACGACGCCGGTGACGAGGCGGTCGACGCCCTTGCGGCGCCCCTCGACGACACTGGAGATCAGCGTGATGAACACAAGGTAGGCGAGCGCGGTGACGACGGCCCAGCCGGCGATGCTGAACTCGGAGCCGTCCGCCATGGCCAGCACGCCGAAGATGAGAGCCGTCAGCACGCCGCTGGCGATGAGGATGCCCCAGGGGGACCACGTCGGAAGGTGGCCACTGGTGAGCCGCTGGTGCTCGCGCAGCACCGGCGGCGGAGTCTCCTGCGAAGGGGGAGCAGTCACGATGGTCATGTCAGTTGGCTCCCGAGAATTCCTTGCGCCGGCTGACGATCCAGCGGGCGATCGCGTTCACGGCGAAGGTGACGATGAAGAGGATGAGGCCCGTGGCGATGAGGACGTTGATGTTCGTTCCGTACGCCTCGGGGAACGTCAGCGCGATGTTCGCGGGGATCGTGCTGGGGTTCTCGGACGTGAAGAGCTGGAAGGTGATCACGCCGGTGGCGGAGAGCACCATGGCGACGGCCATGGTCTCGCCGAGTGCGCGGCCCAGGCCCAGCATCGAGGCCGAGACGATGCCGCTGCGGCCGAAGGGGAAGACGGCCATGCGGATCATCTCCCAGCGGGTGGCGCCGAGCGCGAGCGCCGCCTCTTCGTGGAGGACCGGCGTCTGCAGGAAGATCTCGCGGCAGATGGCGGTGATGATCGGGACGACCATGACGGCGAGAACGATGGCCGCGGTGAAGATCGTACGGCCGGTCGCCGAGACGGTGCCGCCGAAGAGGGGGAACCAGCCCATGTTGGCGTTGAGCCACGCATAGACGGGTTGCACCGCGGGCGCGAGCACCATGATGCCCCAGAGGCCGAAGACGACCGAGGGAACCGCCGCCAGCAGGTCGACGATGTAGCCGAGACCCTGCGCGAGGCGGCGCGGAGCGTAGTGCGAGATGAAGAGCGCCACCGCGACGGCGAGCGGCACGGCCATGAGGAGCGCGAGGAACGAGGCCCAGACGGTGCCGAACGCGAGGGGCCAGACGTAGTCCCAGAAGTTCGAGGTGAGGAGCGACGCGGTATCGCTGGTCGCGGTCAACCCCGGGATCGACTGGACGATGAGGAAGATCGCGACGGCTGCGAGCGTCACGAGGATCATGGAGCCGGCCGCGAGCGCCGTGCCCGAGAACCAGCGGTCGCCGGGCCGCTGCTTGACCGTGGCCGCCGGGGCGGTCGTCGTCGTCATGGTGTCCTTCTGGTTCGGGTCGTGAGGGGTGAGACCCGGCCCGGCGACTGCCGGACCGGGTCTCGGGGTATTACTCGACGACGATCAGATCGATCGCCGCGTTGACCTGCTCGCGCAGCGAGTCCGAGATCGGCGCGTTTCCGGCGGCTGCGGCCGCGGCATCCTGGCCCTCGGGGCTGGCGACGTACTGGAGGTAGCCCTTGACGACCGGAGCGACCGCGGCGTCGATGTACTCCTCGCACGCGATCATGTAGCTCACGAGCACGATCGGGTACACGCCCTCCTCGGCCGACGTGCGGTCGAGCGAGATCGCGAGGTCGCCCGGGGTGCGGCCCTCTTCGAACGGCGAGGCGTCGACGACGGCCGCGGCGGCCTCGGGGGAGTAGGTGACGAACTCGTCGCCCACCTTGACGGCGGCGGTCGAGAGGCCCTCCTCGGCGGCGCGCGAGGCGTCGGCGTAGCCGACCGTGCCGTTGCCGCCGGCGACGGCCGAGACGACGCCCGACGTGCCCTGAGCGGCCTCACCGGTGCTGAGCGGCCACACGCCGTCCGGCTCCGCCGTCCACGCCTCGGGCGCGGCCTGGAAGAGGTAATCGGTGAAGTTCTCGGTCGTGCCCGAGTCGTCGGCGCGGTGCACCGGCGTCACGGCCAGATCGGGAAGCTCGACGCCCTCGTTCAGCGCGGCGATGGCCGGGTCGTTCCAGTTGGCGATCTCACCCGAGAACAGGCCCGCGATGGTGTCGGCGTCCAGGTTGAGCGAGTCGACGCCCTCGATGTTGAAGATGACGGCGATGGGGGAGATGTAGGTGGGGAGCTCGATGATGTCCGTGCCCTCGACGCAGCCGTCGAACGGACCGGCCTCGATCTCCTCGATCTTGAAGGCGCGGTCGGAACCAGCGAACGGGAACGCGCCCGCCTGGAACGACTCGCGGCCCGCGCCGGAACCGGCGGGGTCGTAGGTCACGTCGACCTCGGGGTTGGCGATCTGGAAGCCGGCGGTCCATGCGGCGACCGCGACCTCCTGCGACGAGGCGCCGCCACCGGCGATCGCGCCGGAGAGGTCGGAGACGGTGGGCTCGCCCGAGGAGCCGCCGGAGGGCGTCTCGTTGGACGCGCAGCCGGCGAGGGCGAGGGCCGCGACTGCGGCGACAGCGCCCACCTGGGCGATGCGGGAGATCTTCACTGTGTGAATCCTTCACGTGTCAGGGAATGAGGCCCGGGGTCGGGCTTCGGGTAGTGAACCCGGTGCAGGGCTCGCACTGAAACGTAGGCTCGGACTCTTAAGAGACTGCGCTGGGATGGTGAACGGGAGGTGAACGGAGCACCGACATCCATGCACGGGGATGCACGCTCGTTCACCTTCGCGGGGTGTTCGGCTCGCGCTCAGACCTTGGGTATGTGGGTCTCGATCGCGACGATGCCGGATCCGGGGTTCTCGACGGACAGGTGCGCCACCGAGAACGCGCCCGGCTCGAGCGCCGATGCGCTGCCGAGGTACGACCCGCGCAGCGTCCCCGTGGCGAGCGCGAGCTCGGACAGGATGTCGGGCAGCACCGGCCCGTGGCTGCACAGCACGGCCGCCTTGCGGCCGCGCACGCGCTGACCGATGATCGTGCGCGCGTCGGACTCGCCTTCCTCCCAGGCGTCCTGGCTGATGAGGGAGGACTTCTCGACCTTGCGCCCCAGCGCGGCGGCGAGAGGCGTGACCGTCTTCATGCACCGTACAGCGGGGCTCGAGACGATCTTGCGCGCGCCGAAGGCGAGCAGCGGACCGACGATCGAGTTCGCCTGCTTCTTGCCACGGGGGGCGAGCGGGCGCGCGGCATCCTCCCCGTCCCACTCCTCGCGCCCGAGCGCCTTGGCGTGGCGCAGCACGATGATGGGGAAGGTGCGCAGGACTCCCTCGTCGACGAGCTGCAGGAAGTGCTCGAGGATCTCGAGGTCGACCGGATAGCTGAGGCGCGAGCGAGCCTTCTTCGCCGTCACCCACTCGATCGCGGCGATCTCCTTGTTCGGCACGAACGCGGACGCGCGGATCGCGGCCTCCGTCGCCTCCGCCGACCAGTAGTGCACGATCTTGGTGCGCTTGCTGGGCAGCCGGTAGCGGGAGACGCCGACGGGCATGCCGAGGGCGACACGGATGCCGGTCTCCTCGAAGATCTCGCGCACCGCCGTCTCGGCGAGCATCTCGCCGGGATCGACCTTTCCTTTGGGAAGCGTCACATCGCGATAGCGGGTGCGGTGGATGAGCAGCACGCGCAGTTTTCCGTCCACCATGCGCCAGACGACTCCGCCCGCGGCATAGACCGCGGTCTCCGTCATCGCACCGCGCGTGCCCGCCGACGGCGCTGCACGTTGGTCATGGTGCGGTCCTGCACATCGACGAGGAGATGGCCGTCGTCGCCGACGTTGTGGCGGATCCACTCGCCGTCGGGGCCGAGGTGCCACGAGCTCGACGAGTCGCTCATCGCCAGGTCGAAGAAGTCGTGGAGCTCCTTGAGGTGACCGGGTGCGACGACCCGCACGAGCGCCTCGACGCGGCGATCGAGATTGCGGTGCATCATGTCGGCGCTGCCGATGTAGACCTGCCGGTCGCCGTCGTTGTGGAACGAGAAGATGCGCGAGTGCTCGAGGTAGCGGCCCAGGATGCTCCGCACTCGGATGTTCTCGCTCATGCCGGGAACGCCCGGCTTGAGCGAGCAGATGCCGCGCACCCACACGTCGACCTTCACGCCGGCCTGGCTCGCGCGGTAGAGGGCGTCGATGATCTGCTCGTCGACCATCGAGTTGACCTTGATGCGCACGCTGGCCGTGCGTCCGGCGAGGGCGTTGCGACGCTCCTTGTCGATCAGGCGCAGCAGGCCCTTGCGCAGGTGGAGCGGAGCGACGAGCAGGCGCTTGAACTTCTTCTCGATGGCGTAGCCGCTGAGCTCGTTGAACAGGCGCGTGAGGTCCCGTCCGACCTGGTCGTCTGCGGTGAACAGGCCGAAGTCCTCGTAGATGCGGCTGGTCTTGGGGTTGTAGTTGCCGGTGCCGATGTGGCTGTAGCTGCGCAGCACGCCGCCCTCCTCGCGGATGACGAGCGCGAGCTTGCAGTGCGTCTTCAGGCCGACCAGGCCGTAAACGACGTGCACGCCGGCCTTCTCGAGCTTGCGTGCCCACAGGATGTTGTTCGCCTCGTCGAAGCGCGCCTTGATCTCGACGAGCGCGAGCACCTGCTTGCCGGCCTCGGCGGCGTCGATCAGCGCCTCGACGATCGGGCTGTCACCCGAGGTGCGGTACAGCGTCTGCTTGATCGCGAGCACGTGCGGGTCTTTGGCCGCCTGGTCGAGGAACGCCTGCACGCTCGTCGCGAATGACTCGTACGGGTGGTGCACGAGCACGTCGCCCTTGCGGATCGATGCGAAGACGTCGGGCCGCTCGTTGTTGTCGCCGGGCTGGAACGCCATCGCGGTGGTGGGCACGTGCGGCTTGAACTTGAGATCGGGCCGGTCGATGCGCAGGTCGAACAGTCCGCGCAGGTCGAGCGGGCCGGGGAGGCGGTAGACCTCCTGCGCCGTGATGTCGAGCTCGCGGATGAGCAGGTCCAGCGTCAGGTCGTCCATGTCGTCGGTGATCTCGAGCCGGATCGGCGGGCCGAAGCGGCGCCGCAGGAGTTCGGCCTCGAGCGCCTGGATGAGGTTCTCGGACTCGTCCTCCTCGATCGCGACGTCCTCGTTGCGGGTCAGGCGGAACGCGTGGTGGTCGAGCACCTCCATGCCGGGGAAGAGGTCGTCGAGGTGGTTCGAGATGAGGTCTTCGAGCGGCAGGTAGCGCAGCACGCCCTCGGCCGAGGGCACCTCGACGAACCGGGGGAGCATCGGCGGCACCTTGAGCCGCGCGAACTCCTGGCGTCCGGTGCGGGCGTTGCGGATGCGGATCGCGAGGTTGAGCGAGAGTCCGGAGATGTAGGGGAAGGGGTGGGCGGGGTCGACCGCGAGCGGCATCAGCACCGGGAAGACCTGCGCCTGGAAGTACTCGTACAGCGCGGCGCGATCGTCCTCGTCGAGGGCGTCGTACCTCAGCACGTCGACACCGGCTCCGGCGAGCTCGGGCTTGATGAGCCGCATCCACGCGTCGGCGTGGCGCAGCTGCAGCCGGTGCGCTTCGGCGGAGATGTCGGCGAGCACTTCGGCGGGAGCCCGCCCGACGTTGGTGGGGATGGCGAGGCCGGTCACGATGCGGCGCTTGAGGCCGGCGACGCGGACCATGAAGAACTCGTCGAGGTTGCTCGCGAAGATCGCGAGGAAGTTCGCGCGCTCGAGGAGCGGCAGGTTCGGGTCCTCGGCCAGCTCGAGCACCCGCTGGTTGAACGCCAGCCAGCTCAGTTCGCGGTCGAGATAGCGGTGCTCGGGAAGCTGCGCATCCGGCTCTTCGTCCATGTCGAAGTCGTCGTCGTCCGCGTCGCCGAGCCCCGCGTCGAGCACCTCGTGATCGATCATCCCCTCATCATTGCAGGGACAGATGACGAGAGTGTGAACCGTTCGACTCGCTCCGCTCGCTCAGGGCGGTGCAGGTGCTCGCCCGTCAGGCGCCCGTGCGCTCGCGCGGTGCGGGGATCTGGTCGTCCTCGTAGACGTTGAAGCGATAGCCGACGTTGCGGACGGTGCCGATCAGCTGCTCCAGGTCGCCGAGCTTCGCGCGCAGTCGCCGCACGTGCACATCGACGGTGCGCGTGCCCCCGAAGTAGTCGTAGCCCCACACCTCGCTCAGCAGCTGCTCGCGGGTGAACACGCGCGACGGGTGCGTCGCGAAGAAGTGGAGGAGCTGGAACTCCTTGTAGGTGAGGTCGAGCGGCTTGCCGTGCACCTTCGCCGAGTACGACGACTCGTCGATCGTGATGCCCGACGTCTGGATCCGGGTCGACACCTGCTCCTTGCTCATCCGGCCGATCGCGAGCCGGACGCGCGCGTCGACCTCGGCGGGTCCGGCCGTCATCAGGATCACGTCGTCGATGCCCCAGTCCGTGGACACCGCGGTCAGGCCGCCCTCGGTGACGACGAGCAGCAGGGGGGCGTCGAGGCCCGTGGTGTTGAGGATCTTGCACAGCGACTTGGCGCCGACGAGGTCGATCCGCGCGTCCACGAAGATCACGTCGGCGCTGGGGGCGTTCACCAGCTGCGCGGGCTCCGCGGGGATCTGGCGGACGCGGTGGCTCAGCAGCTCGAGCGAGGGCAGGACGGGACCGGCTCCGTGTGCGGAGCTCAGAACCAGGAGCTGTGCCAAAGCGTTGCCTTCCCGGCGTGCGCGGACACGCCGTCGCCCCCAGTGTAGGGCGTGGTCGAGGGGCCGATCCGCGCCCGGATGACCCGGGACATCCGTCTCAGTGATGCATCTCGCGGCGCGGTGGGCGAGAATGGGCGCGTGGCCGTGCCTGAACTCGCTCCCCGTCGCACCCTCGGCGGCGTCATCGCCGTGTGGGTCGTGGCTGCTGTGATCGGCGTGCTCGTGGGCCTGCTGGCGGGGGATGAGTGGCGCGCGCAGTGGCTGGCTGTCGGATTGGGCGGATGCCTCATCCTCGCGTTCGCCATCCAGCTGTGGGGCGGTCGCTCGCAGGGCTTCACCGAACGGGTCGCCGCGAGCGCTCTCGGCGCTCTCCTGGTCATGGGTGTCATCAGTCTCGGCTTCGGCCTGGCCTCCATCGTCCCGGGCTGAATCCGGCTGGCTAGACTGGACCCATGGATCTCTTCGCGCTCGAGATGTTCTTCGTGGGTCTCCTCGGACTGGCGACGCTTGCGATCGCCTTCGTCTCGGTCGTCGTCCTGAAGAACCTGTACCGCGGCCAGCGCTGATCGTCCGCGCCGTGTTCGACCTGCCGACCGACCTCCCGGCCGATCTCGCCCCGCTCTCGTGGCTCGTCGGCGTGTGGGAGGGCACTGGGGTCATCGACTACGCCGACCACGCCTACGCGGGCGAGTTCACGCACCGCGTGAGCTTCAGCCATGACGGCGGCGACTACCTGAACTACTCCGCGAGCGCCTGGATCCACGGCGAAGGCGACGCCCGCACGCCCCTCGTCGCAGAGATGGGGTACTGGCGACTCTCGCGGCCCGCGACCGACGCCGATGCTGGGCCGGGCCTGCTGCCGCCCCTCGCCACCGCGCCGCCACGCACCGCCGACGACGTGGAGCTGCTGCGCAATGCGGAAGGCGGCTTCGACATCGAGGTCGTCCTCGTCCACGCCGACGGCGTGAGCGAGCTCTACCTCGGACAGATCCGCGGCCCGCGCATCGACATCGCCACCGACGCAGTCGTGCGTCCTGCGGCCGCCAAGACCTACTCGGCCGCGACCCGGATGTACGGGCTCGTCGACGGACACCTGCTGTGGGCGTGGGACATGGCCGCGCTCGACGAGGAGCTCGGCGCACACGCGTCGGCTCGCCTCGCGAGGGCGGAATGATGGACTCGCCGTTCGCCGGGCTTCCGGCCGCCGTGGTCGACGAGACCGGACTGCAGCACCTCGGCAGCCCGCTCGCCGAGCAGCGATCCCTCGCCGCCGGCCGCGCCGTAGTGCCGCTCGGTGACCGCACGGTCCTCGCCGTTCCCGGGGAGGACCGCCTCTCGTGGCTCGACTCGCTCACGTCGCAGGCGCTCGCCGCGCTCCCGCCGGGAGTGAGCACCGAGCTGCTCGTGCTCGACCCGCAAGGTCACGTCGAGCATGCGGCATCCGTCATCGACGACGGCCAGACGACGTGGCTGATCGTCGATCGCGCGGATGCCGAGGGGCTCCTGTCGTGGCTGCGCAAGATGCGGTTCCGCCTGCGGGTCGACCCCCGCGACGCCGGCGACGAGTTCGCCGTCATCGGCGGCACGGCGGCGGGCCTCGCCGCCGTCGATCCCGCCGTGCCCGCGGGCCTTCCTCTCGTGTGGATCGATCCGTGGCCCGACGTCGCGCCCGGCGGTCACGGGTACGCCGCCGTCGATCCGCATCCGGGCACGGAGCGCGACTGGGCCGAGGCGATCGTCACGCGCGAGGAGGAGCAGCGGATCGCGGATGCCGCCTCCCGCGGCGACCTCGCTCTCGCGGGCCTCGTCGCCGCCGACGCCCTGCGCATCGCCGCCTGGCGACCGCGGTGGTCGGCCGACGTCGACGAGCGTGCGCTCCCGCACGAGCTGGATTGGCTGCGCACGGCCGTGCACCTCAGCAAGGGGTGCTACCGCGGCCAGGAGACGGTGGCCAAGGTGCACAATCTCGGCCACCCGCCCCGGCGGCTCGTGGCGCTCCAGCTCGACGGCAGCTCGAGTGTTCTTCCCGCTCACGGGGCGACGGTGCGCGTCGGCGACGACGCGGTGGGTGCGGTGACGTCCGCCGCGCTGCACTTCGAGGAAGGTCCGATCGCGCTCGCGATCGTGCGGCGCTCGACTCCGATCGATGCGACCCTGCTCGTCGACACCGACGACGGACCGATCGCCGCGACGCAGGAGGTCGTGGTCCCGCCCGACGCGGGCGCGACAGCGAACATCCCCCGGATCACACGGCTTTCGCGACGCGCCTCCGCGCAGTGACGACGGGCCGGGGGAGCGAAGGCTGATGAGCGGTCCTCCCACGACCACGGCCATCCCCACGGGCTGGCGCGCCCGGCTCGACCCTCGCCCGGCGCTCGTGCGCCTGCGCGAGTCGGGCATCCCGATCATCCAGATCGTCGTCGCGGCGACCGGATCGTATGCCTTCGCGCACTACGCGCTCGGCCACCCGGCGCCTCTGCTGGCGGCGACCGTCACCGTGGGCAGCCTGGGCCTCGTGCGCGACGCACGGCCCCGCCGCGTGCTCGAGACCGTGCTCGGCATGCTGGTGGGCATCCTCATCGCCGAGCTGCTGCTGATCCTGACCGGCACCGGCTGGTGGCAGCTCGCTCTGGCGCTCGGACTCACGCTCGTCGTTGCGCGCCTGCTGTCCGCTCAGGCGGGCTTCGCCATCGCCGCCGCGATCCAGTCCCTCATCGTGATGGTGATCCCCGCGACGATGCCGTTCCTTCGCCTGATCGACGGGATCATCGGCGGCATCGCCGCCCTGCTCGTGACGGCGCTCATCCCCCGCAATCCGCTGCGAGACGCCCTCCGTGAGGGGCGGGCCGTCTTCGCGGCGGTCGACAAGGCGTCGGCGGCGCTCACGCAGGCGCTGCGGCGCGGCGACCGACTGCGCGCGGAACGCGGCCTCGAGAGGGCCCGTGCGCTGCAGCCGCTGCTCGACGAGTGGGCATCCTCCCTCGAGTCGGGCCGCGCCATCGCCCGCATCTCGCCGTTCCTGCGCCGCCAGCGTTTCGAACTGGAGCGGCAGGAGCGCATCCGCGCCTCGACGGACCTCGCCACCCGCAACCTGCGCGTGGTCGCGCGTCGCGTCGTCTATCTGTGCGACGACGGGGTCAACCGTCCGGTCGCGGCCGACGTGCTGGCGGAGATCGTGCGGGGCGCCGGCTTCGTCTCGGACTCGCTCGACGACATCTCGCTCGAGCCCGCGGCGCGCGCGGCGATCTCCGCTGTCGTGTCGCGCCTCGACCCCGCCGCGCTCGTCCCCGGCGCGTCGCTGGGCGAGCAGAACCTGATCGCGGCGATGCGTCCACTCGTGGTCGACCTGCTCACCGCGACGGGCATGACCCCCGAGGACGCCCGCGCCGCCGTACCCCGCATCTGATCCGCGGCGGTTCGCCCGCGCCCGTCTAAAGGGGCGCCACGGCCTCCCACGGCAGCGTGAGCTCACCGAGTCGCCATCGCGACCGATCTCGGACCGGCCAGCCGGCGCGGCCGAGCGCTTCGAGCGCCACGCGCCAGCGCTCCACCGGGCCGAACGGCGACATCGCGGACGCTCGCTCCCACTCCGCGTCGAGCGCGTCGAGCAGCGCGTGCACGCGCTCGCCGGGGACGTTGCGGTGGATGAGCGCCTTGGGGAGCCGCTCCGCCGCGACGGACGGATGCTCCAGCCCGGCCAGCCGCAGCGAGACGGTGAACGAGACCGGCGTGCCCGCGGCATCCAGCGCGATCCACGTCGCGATGCGACCGAGTTCGTCGCACGTCCCCTCGACGAGCAGCCCGCCGGGCGCGAGCCGCGCCGCCATCGATGTCCACGCCGCGGCCACCTCGGGTTCGTCGTACTGCCGCAGCACGTTGAAGGCGCGGATGACCGTCGGGCGCCGCCCGCCCGGAACCGGCACCTCGAAGCCGCCCAGGCCGAACGAGACCTTCGCGTCAGGCGCGAACGACGTCAGGCCGGCTCGCACCGCCGCCAGCTGCTCGTCGGCGCGGGCGACGCGAGCCGGGTCGATCTCGAGTCCTCGCACCTCGACATCGGGGCGCGTGCGCGCCAGGCGGGCCTGCAGCTCGAGCGCCGTGACGCCGCTCGCACCGTAGCCGAGATCGATCACGAGGGGATCGTCGGCCCGTCGCAGCGAGGGATGACGGGCGATCCAGCGGTCGATCCGCCGCAGACGATTCGTGCCGGTCGTCCCGCGGGTGATCCGCCCGACCCTCGGAACGCGCGCGGCGGAGGAGCGAGCGGAGCCCATGTCCCCATGATGCCAGCCGTCATCGACCGCAGTCGCTCGCAGGGCGCCGATATCATGGGCCCATGACCGCGCCCTACACGCTGATCCTCCTCCGACACGGCCAGAGCGAGTGGAACAAGACCAACCAGTTCACGGGCTGGGTCGATGTCCGCCTCACCGAACAGGGCAAGGCCGAGGCCGCGCGCGGCGGCGAGCTGCTCGCCGAGTCCGGCATCCTTCCCGACGTCCTCCACACCTCGGTGCTCAGCCGCGCCATCCAGACGGCGAACATCGCCCTCGACAGCGCCGACCGCCTCTGGATCCCCGTGAAGCGCACGTGGCGCCTCAACGAGCGTCACTACGGCGCGCTGCAGGGCAAGGACAAGGCGCAGACGCTCGAGGAGTTCGGCAACGACCAGTTCATGCTGTGGCGCCGCTCGTTCGACGTCCCGCCGCCGCCGCTGCCCGCGGACGACCAGTACAGCCAGGTCGGAGACCCGCGGTACGCCGGAATCGACGGCGACGTGCCCGACACCGAGTCGCTCGCGCTCGTCATCGACCGCATGCTGCCCTACTGGCACAGCGACATCGTGCCCGACCTCCAGGCCGGGAAGACAGTGCTCGTGACCGCTCACGGCAACTCTCTCCGCGGCCTGGTCAAGCACCTCGACGGCATCAGCGATGCCGACATCGCCGAGCTCAACATTCCGACCGGCATCCCGCTGGTCTATCGGCTCGACGAGAACCTCCGCCCGCTCGCACCCGGCGAGTACCTCGACCCCGAGGCGGCCGCCGCCGGCGCTGCCGCCGTCGCCGCGCAGGGCAAGAAGTAGGTCGACGGCAAGAGACCGGATGCCCCTCCGCGGGGCATCCGGTCTCTTGCTGTGCGGCGCGAGCTAGAGCTGGGTCTGAACGATGTCCAGCGCGTCGGTCGCCGGCGTCCAATCGCCGGTGGAGAGGTAGGCGACCTTCTTCGCCACGGAGACCGCGTGGTCGGCGAAGCGCTCGTGGTAGCGGCTCGCGAGGGTCGCGTCCACGGTGGCGGATGCCTCGCCCTGCCAGCTGTCGCTGAGCACCTTCTCGAAGACCGACACGTGCAGGTCGTCGATCTCGTCGTCGGCGTTGCGGATGTGCTCGGTGAGGGCGAGGTCCTGCGTGCGGAGGAGCTCGGTGAGCTGGCGCGCCACCTCGACGTCGAGCTCGCCCATCTTCGTGAACGTGGACTTGAGGCCCTTGGGGATGGCGCGCTCGGGGAATCGCATGCGTGTGAGCTGGGCGATGTGCTCGGCGATGTCGCCCATGCGCTCGAGCGACGCGCTCATGCGCAGCGCGCTGACGACGATGCGCAGATCGCGGGCCACGGGCTGCTGGCGCGCGAGGATCTCGATGGCGAGCTCGTCGAGTGCGACGGCCTTCTCGTCGATGACGGCGTCGTTCTCGATGACCTCCTCGGCCAGCGAGACGTCGCTCGTGCTGAATGCGCGCGTCGCTTTGTCGATGGCGACCGTGACCAGCTCGGCGATCTCGACGAGACGGCTCTGCACATCCTCGAGCGACTGGTGGAAGACTTCGCGCATGACGCACCTTTCGTGACTCGGGCAGCACCTGCCACCTCGATCAGTGGCGATTGTCGCCAGCGAAGGTTAACGAACGGTGCCACCGCGGTGAATAGTACCCGGCGCACCCGCGAGACTCCGGCCGTATGGCGGGCCGCGCTCCCGGGCTCCCTCTACGCTGTCACCATGGATACGACGCAGCTTGCGCTGCTCGCCCTCCTCGCCGGCGTCATCATCGGGGGCTCCGTCTCCGCGGTCATCGTCACCTCCCTGCGAGCGCGCGATCGTGCCCGTGTGGAGACCTCGCTGGCCATTCCCGAGGGGGTGCGCGAGGTGCTGCACGGCATGGATGACGCCGCGGTGGTCATCGACGCCTCGTTCACGGTGCTCGCCGCCTCGGCGCCCGCCGCCCCCTTCCACTTCGTCGAGGGGCGCTCGGTACCCGCCGACGAACTGCGCGGCGTCGCCCGCGCCGCCCGCGGCGCCACCGGGGCCGCCACCGAGACGATCCGGCTGCGGCGAGGCGCTCCGCCGGCGGAACCGCGCCTGGTCATCGTGCGGGCGACGCGCATCTCGCCGCGGCTCACGCTTCTCGTGCTGCGCGACATCACCGAGCGCGAGCGCGTCGAGCAGATGCGCCGCGACTTCGTCGCCAACACGAGCCACGAGCTCAAGACCCCGGTGGGCGCGGTGAGCCTGCTCGCCGAGGCCATCGAATCGGCTGCCGACGATCCGCCTCAGGTGCGCATCTTCGCGGCGCGGCTCACGGCCGAGGCGAACCGTCTCGCCCTGCTGACCTCGCGCATCATGAACCTGTCCCGCCTGCAGTCCTCGGAGGACCTCACCGAGGAGCGCGACGTGTCGATCGACGAGGTGGTCGCCGCATCGCTGGACGCCCACGCGATCCAGGCGGACTCGGCCGGAGTCGAGGTGGTCCGGGGAGGCACGCGCGGGCTGTACGTGCGCGGCGACGCGCAGGTGCTGAGCGAGGCCGTCGGAAACCTCATCGCCAACGCGATCGCGTACTCGCCCCAGGGCTCCAGCGTCGGAGTGGGCGTCAAGCTCGTGGACGGCGTCGTCGAGATCGCCGTGACCGACCGCGGGATCGGCATCGCCGAAGGCGAGCAGGACCGCGTCTTCGAGCGGTTCTACCGCGCCGATCCGGCCCGAGCCCGCCGTACCGGCGGCAGCGGCCTGGGTCTGTCGATCGTCAAGCACGCGGTGCAGCGCCATGGCGGCGAGGTGCGCCTGTGGTCGCGCCCCGGTCGCGGATCGACCTTCACCATCCGACTTCCCGGGACGGCCGCGCCGGTCGAGCGGGCCGCACCCAAGCGCGGCCGCAAGAAGAAGCGCGTCGCGGCCACCGAGGAACCCCGACCCCTTCCCGTGAATGGAGAATCCGTATGACCCGCGTTCTGATCGTCGAGGACGAGCCCGACCTCGCCGACCCGCTGGCCTACCTGCTGCGTCGGGAGGGATTCGAGGTCGACATCGCCGAGGACGGTCCCGCCGCGCTCGTGGCCTTCCGTGAGCGGGGCGCTGACATCGTGCTCCTCGATCTGATGCTGCCCGGCATGCCGGGAACCGAGGTGTGCCGTCAGATCCGCGCCTCGTCGTCGGTCCCCGTCATCATGCTGACCGCCAAGGACTCCGAAGTGGACATCGTGGTGGGTCTCGAACTCGGAGCCGACGACTACGTGACCAAGCCGTACTCCGCCCGCGAGCTGCTCGCACGCATGCGCGCGGTGCTCCGGCGGTTCGCGCAGGTCGACGCCGACCTCGACGACCGTGTGCTCGAAGGCGGACGCGTGGTGCTCGACATCGACCGCCACACCGTCGCTGTCGAAGGCTCGGAGATCAGCATGCCCCTCAAGGAATTCGAGCTGCTCGAGGTGCTGATGCGCAACGCCGGGCGTGTGCTCACCCGCGGGCAGCTGATCGACCGCGTGTGGGGGAGCGACTACTTCGGTGACACCAAGACGCTCGACGTGCACATCAAGCGCATCCGCTCGCGCATCGAATCGAACCCGGGCGCTCCCGAGATGCTGGTGACGGTGCGCGGACTCGGCTACCGGTTCGAAGGCTGAGCCGAAACGAGAGAGCCCGCCTCGCGATCTGCGCGGGCGGGCTCTTGCGTGCGGTCGGTCGTCAGGGGACGAGCGGCGCCAGGTAGGGGAGTGCGCCGTCGAGCACCGGCACGGAGATGAGCGTGCCGTTCTCGTCGCCCGACTGGAAGTAACCGGGGATGTCGGCACCGGGAGGGGTATCGAGGCCCTCGACGAGGATGGGGTCCTCGCCGTCGGCGCCGAGGCTGACCGTGGTGCGCGCGGGCACGCGCTGCGTGAGCGTGATCGTGTCGTCTCCCTCACCGAGCTCGACGCGCAGAGTGTGCGACTCGTCGGTGTCATTGACGATCGCGGCCACGAAGTTGCCCGTGTCGCCGTCGTCGGTGGCGACGATGTAGGCGTTGCGCACGTCGAGGGGGCCGGCGTCGTAGACGTTGACGCCCTCAGCCGCCGAGTACTCGATCGTCGTCGCCTGGGGCGAGATCATGCTGCAGCCCGTCGTGCCGAGAACCAGAGCGGTTGCGACGGCGATCGACGCGAAGTGACGGGGTTTCACGGGTCCTCCCAGGACGGATGACGGCTTCCTCAGCATTCTAGGGGTTCGCCGCGACCGCCGTGAGGTGCGTCGCCGGGCCGTGGGCGGCGAACCTTAGCGTATGTCGCCTGTGGTATCCTGGAGGTTGCCGAAAGGACATAACTCCATGCTTTTTGAGGTTGGCGAGACGGTCGTTTACCCCCACCACGGCGCGGCAACGATCATCGAGGTCAAAGACCGGATCATCAAGGGCGAGACGAAGAAGTATCTCAAGCTCAACGTGACCCAGGGCGACCTCATCATCGAGGTCCCTGCAGAGAACGTCGATCTGGTCGGTGTCCGCGACGTCATCGGCAAGGAAGGCCTCGACAAGGTTTTCGAGGTGCTGCGCGCCCCCTTCACGGAAGAGCCCACGAACTGGTCGCGCCGCTACAAGGCGAACCTCGAGAAGCTCGCGTCCGGTGATGTCATCAAGGTGAGCGAGGTCGTGCGCGACCTGTGGCGCCGCGATCAGGACCGCGGTCTGTCGGCCGGTGAGAAGCGCATGCTCGCGAAGGCGAAGCAGATCCTCATCTCCGAGCTCGCACTCGCCGAGAAGACCGACGAGGAGAAGGCCGGCGTCATCCTCGATGAGGTCCTGGCCAGTTGACGGCTGAGCGGGTGCAGCGCACCCGCTAGCGTGGTCGCGTGACCATTGCTCCCGTTCCCCGCATCGGCATCATCGTGGTCGCGGCCGGGTCCGGCACGCGGCTGGGCGCCGGGGCGCCGAAGGGCTTCGTCGGCGTCGACGGTCACACGATCCTCCGCCACGCGCTGGAGCGCGTCTTCCGGGCGCCGTCGGCGCAGGTGGTCGTCGTCGCGCCGCCGGGTCGCGAGGGCGATGCCCGCAGCGAGGCTCTCGAGGCGGCGGGCGAACGCCGCGATCTGGTGACCGTCGTCGCGGGCGGCGACACCCGGCAGGCTTCCGTCGCCGCCGGGCTGAGCGTCCTGTGGGGTGACGTCGAGGTCGTGCTCGTGCACGACGCGGCCCGCGCGCTGACACCCCCTGAGGTGTTCGAGCGTGTGATCGCCGCGGTCGACAGCGGGCGGGACGGGGCTGTTCCTGTGCTCCCCGTGATCGACACGATCAAGCGGGTCGCGGGCGACGTCATCGTCGGCATGGTCGATCGTTCCGAGCTGTCGGCGGCGCAGACCCCGCAGGGCTTCCGCCGCGATGTGCTGGATGCCGCCTACCGCGGCGCGTCGCGGGAGTTCACCGATGACGCGGCGCTGGTCGCGGATGCCGGACACGTCGTCGCGGCGGTGCCGGGGCATCCGCTCGCCTTCAAGATCACCACCCCCGCAGACCTGGACCGCGCGCGCGGTCTCGTGGCTGCCACCCCCATCGCGCCCGTCTCGGCCCGCCTCGAGCACGACCTCGCCGTCCCGAGAGTCGGGGTCGGCACCGACGTGCACGCCTTCGGCGGCGACGGCGCGCTGTGGCTCGCGGGGCTGGAGTGGCCGGGCGAGCCGGCGCTGTCGGGGCACTCCGACGGCGACGCGGTCGCGCACGCCATGGTGGACGCGCTCCTGGCGGCCGCGGGGCTCGGCGACATCGGCACCCACTTCGGCACCGACCACCCCGAGTACGCCGGAGCGCATGCCGCGGTCTTCCTCGCCCGCACCCTCGGCCTGCTCGGCGACGCAGGCTGGCGCGTCGGCAACGTCTCGGTCCAGGTGCAGGCGAATCGACCGCGGTTCGCGACCCGGCGGACCGAGGCCGAGGCGGTGCTCTCCGCCGCCCTCGGCGGAGCGCCGGTGTCGGTGTCGGCCACGACGACCGACGCACTCGGGTTCACGGGCCGCGGGGAGGGCGTCGCAGCGTTCGCGATGGCCCTCGTGGTTCGGGCCTGATCAGATCGCGCGCGTCATGAAGACCGAGAACGGGTCGGGCGCGTAGCCCTCGAACGGCCCGCACTCGACGAACCCCTCGCTCGCGTACAGGCGCTGGGCGGGGACGAACTCCGCGGTCGAACCGGTTTCGAGCCACAGGCTCGTCATGCCGCGTGCGCGCGCGACGGCGACGATGTGACGCAGCAGCGCCCTGCCCACGCCCGCACCGAGGAAGCGGTCGTCCACGCGCATCGACTTCAGCTCGCCGCGTGCTCCGTCGATCGTCTTGAGCGCGCCGATTCCGGCGAGCTCCTCGACGGGCTCGCGGGGGTTCTGCGCCACATCACCGTCCTGCCGGCGTGCCGCCCACGCCGACCAGAACGAGATCGACGCGTCGGTGAGCGCGTCGAGGTCGAGCGCGTGCACGCTCTCCGGCGGCGACGTGGCGTGCATGCCGGCGAGATGCTGCGCGATGAGGCGGCGGGTCGCATCGCCGCTGAGGTCGTCGGGACGGATGTGGATCGTGGTCTGCATGTCGTCAGCAGTGTGCCACGGACGCGTTGCGTGCGCGTTTCGTCACGCGCCCGCGGTCACGCCTCGACGGCGTACGGCATCGGGTCGCGAGGTGCTCGCGACCCCCACGCGAGCAGTGCGAGTCCGGCGCCGAGCACCACGAGTCCGACGATCGCCAGCGCCGAGAGCCGCTCACCCAGCACCACGATGCCGAGGATGCTCGCCGTCAGCGGCTCGCCGAGGGTCAGCGTGGCCGCCGTCGCCGCCGTGAGCCCGCTCAGGCCCCAGGTGAACAGCACGTAGGCGACCGAGATCGTGGCGAGCCCGAGCCACAGCGCCATCGAGACGCCGCTCGGCGTGCCGAGCCAGGACAGATCGACGAAGGGCACGGCGAATGCGCAGATCAGCGCCGACGAGGCCCCCATCGCACCGACTACGGTGAACGGGTCCCACCCCTCGTCGAGCAGCCGGCGCTGCGCGTTGGCGATCACGGCGAACGAGGCGCCCGCACCGACGGAGCCGAGCAGACCCAGGGGGTCGGTGCCGCCGGTGCTGCCGGCTTCGCCGCCGAAGCCGAGCAGCACGACGCCGATCGTCGCGAGAGCGGTCGCGCCCATCCACGTCACGCTCGGCATCCGCCGCGTGAGGCCCCATTCGAGCAGGCCGGCGAGGATCGGGGCGGAGCCGAGGGCGACCACTGTGCCCACGGCGACGCCGTTGAGCGACGTGCCCAGGAAGAACAGCGGCTGGTAGATCGAGATGCACGCGCCGGTGAGCACCATGAGCGCGAGCGGTCGGATGCCGAGGCGCGGCGGGGGAGCGGCATCCGCGGGACGCCGCCGCGCATGGCGCGCCGCGAGCAGGAAGGCGATCACCGCGAGGCCCGTGCCGCCGATGACCATGCGCACGACGCCGATCGAGAGGGGCGTCGTGCCCTCCGGGCCGAGCGCCTGCGACGTGCCGGTGGTGCCGAAGAGCACGGCGGCGGCGAGGACGGCGAGAACGTGCAGCACCCTCCAGTTCTACCGCGTCGGCGCACCCGGTTCGCACAGGTGCCCGCCGGTAGGCTGGTCCGGTGACGGTACAGCTCTATGACACCAAGGCGCAGGCTCTGCGCGACTTCGTGCCGCTCGACCCGGAGAACGTCACGATCTATGTCTGCGGCCCGACGGTGCAGTCGGGTCCGCACATCGGCCACCTCCGCGGTGCCCTGAGCTTCGACATCCTCCGGCGCTGGCTCGCGTACCGCTTCGCGCGCGTCACGTTCGTGCGCAATGTGACCGACATCGACGACAAGGTGCTCGCGAACGCCGCCGACGGCGAGCCCTGGTGGGCGCTGGCGTACCGCATGGAGCTCGCATTCACGCAGGCCTACGGCGCGATCGGCATCCTTCCTCCCACCTACGAGCCGCGGGCGACCGCATCGATCCCGCAGATGCAGGAGCTCATCGAGCGCCTGATCGAAAGCGGGCACGCATACGCCGCGCCTGAGGGGTCGGATGCCGCGGGCGACGTCTACTTCGACGTGAGGTCGTGGCCCGCCTACGGCTCGCTGACCAATCAGTCGCTCGACGCGATGGAGCCGGCGGCCGACGCCGACCCGCGCGGCAAGCGCGACCCGCGGGACTTCGCGCTGTGGAAGGGCGCCAAGCCCGGCGAGCCGGCGTCGGCGACCTGGGACTCGCCGTGGGGTGCGGGCCGCCCCGGGTGGCACATCGAGTGCTCGGCGATGTCGCGCCGCTACCTCGGTCCCGAGTTCGACATCCACGGCGGCGGCCTGGACCTGCGCTTCCCGCACCACGAGAACGAGTTGGCGCAGTCCACGGCGGCCGGTGACGCGTTCGCCCGGTACTGGGTGCACAACGGCCTCGTGACGGTCGACGGCCAGAAGATGTCCAAGTCGCTGTTCAACTTCCTGCTCGCCTCCGACGCCCTCGACGAGTTCGATCCGCTCGTGCTGCGCTACGCGCTCGCCGCCGCGCACTACCGGTCCAGCCTCGACGTCTCGCAGCGCGGATTCGAGGAGGCCCAGGCGGCGGTGGGCCGCATCCGCACCTTCCTCGAGCGACTGGAGCGCGTACCGAGCCCGTTCGGGTGGACCGCCGAACGCCCGGAGGGACTCGACCCGGACGACGAGCAGCCGGCCGCGGAGCCGGAAACAGGCGGCCCGTGGTCCGAGGAGGTCCCCGCCGCGTTCGCCGCCGCGATGGACGACGACCTCGGCGTCCCGCAGGCGCTCGCCGTCGTGCACGACGCGGTCCGGGCCGGCAACTCGGCCCTCGACGCGGGCGACGACGCCGAGGCGTGGGAATGGGGGCGGCAGGTGCGGAAGATGACCGGCATCCTCGGGCTGAACCCGCTGGACGCGCAGTGGACGCGCGCCGGTGCGTCGGTCGAGGCATCCGCACTCGACGCCCTCGTGCAGACGATGATCACCCAGCGCGCCGACGCGCGGGCTGCGAAGGACTGGGCGGCAGCAGACCGCATCCGCGACGCGATCGCCGCGGCAGGAATCACGCTGGAAGACAGCGCAGACGGAACACATTGGAGTATTCATGACTAAGCCAGGACGCCCCGGCGCCGCCAAGGGCAAGAAGGGCCCCACCAAGGGCACGGGCGGCAAGAACAAGCGCTCCCTCGAGGGACGCGGGCCGACCCCCAAGGCGGAGGACCGCGCATGGCACCCCGCCGGCAAGCGCAAGGCGGCCGCTGAGCGCTATGCCGCAGCGGGCGGCAAGGGCAAGCCCGGCTCGTCGGGCGGGGGCCGCGCGCCGCGCGCGAAGAAGGACGAGGACACCGAGACGGTCACGGGCCGCAACTCGGTGCTCGAGGCGCTGCGCGCGAAGATCCCCGCGACGGCGTTCTACATCGCGCAGCGCGTCGAGATGGACGACCGCGTCAAGGAGATGCTGTCGATCGCCACGCACCGCGACATCCCGGTGCTCGAGGTCACCCGTCCCGAGCTCGACCGCATGGCGGGCTTCGACGGCGTGCACCAGGGCGTCGCGCTGAAGGTCCCGCCCTACGAGTACGCCCACCCGCAGGATCTGCTCGAGAACATCATCGAGACCGGCGCGACCCCGCTGCTCGTCGCGCTGGACGGCATCACCGACCCGCGCAACCTCGGTGCGATCATCCGCTCCACCGCGGCATTCGGCGGTCAGGGCGTCATCCTTCCGCAACGACGGTCCGCGAGCGTGAACTCCGCCGCCTGGAAGACGAGCGCCGGGGCGGCCGCGCGCATCCCCGTCGCCATCGCACCGAATCTCACCACGACGCTCAAGGAGTTCAAGAAGCAGGGGGTGTTCGTCCTCGGCCTGGCCGGCGGCGGCGACGTCTCGCTGCCCTCGCTCGCCCTGGCCGACCGGCCCGTCGTCATCGTGGTCGGCTCCGAGGGCAAGGGCCTCTCGCGCCTGGTCACCGAGACGTGCGACCAGGTCGTGTCCATCCCGATCTCCGGCGCGACCGAGTCGCTCAACGCCGGGATCGCGGCATCCGTCGCCCTGTACCAGGTGGCGACGATGCGCAGCGCCAAGGACTGACCGGATGCCGCCGCCCGGCGTATTCATGGGAATGAAGCGCCGGGCTCTCGTCTTGCATCCAGGACAACCGTCGAAAGGGAGAGCATGGCTCGCATCGCCGTCATCGGAGGGACCGGCTACGCCGGCAGTCACATCGTCGCCGAGGCGGTGAGCCGCGGCCACACGGTGGTCTCCGTCGCCCGCTCGGTTCCGGCCGAACGCGTGGAGGGCGCCACGTATGTCGAGGGAACGCTCCTCGACGTGCCCAGCCTGGTGGCCGAGCTCGAGGGTGTGGACGTGGTCGTCTCGACGGTTCCGGCCCGCGGCGACATGGTGGGACAGGTCCGCTCGAACGTCGCCGAGCTGCTCGCCGAGCTGCCCGCTCATGTGCGTGTCGGCGTGATCGGCGGCGCCGGGGGAAGCCTCATTGCTCCCGGCGGCGAGCGACTGGTCGATCAGCCCTCGTTCACCGAGGAGTACAAGCCCGAGGCGCTCGAGGCCATCGGGATCCTGGAGGACCTGCAGCGGGGCCCTGCCTCGCGCGACTGGTTCTACGTGCACCCGGCAGGCGGCTTCGGGTTCTGGAACCCGGGCGAGCGCACCGGCACCTACCGCGACGGCGGGGACGTGCTCGTGACCGACGGGGACGGCGAGTCCTACATCTCCGGCGCCGACCTCGGTGTCGCCGTGGTGGACGAGATCGAGGATCCCCGGCACTCGCGCGAGCGCTTCACCGTCGGCTACTGATCACCCGACGAGCGGGGCCGCGTTGGCGGGCTCGGGTGCGATCTCGCCTCGCTCGATGCGGCGAGCGAGGTCGACGAGGGCGTCGCTGACCGGGGTCGGCACACCGAGCCGGGCGCCTTCCGAGGCCACGAGGCCGTTGAGGTCGCCCGCTTCGCTGCGCCGCCCCTTCCGCCAGTCCTGCAGGACGGTGGTGGTCGCAGCGGGGACGACGAATCGCTCGTACAGCGTGTCGAGCATCGTGGAGACGATGGCGCTCTCGTCGGCGAGGTCGTCCTCGGTGAGTCCGAAGATCGGCAGCGGTGTGTGCCCGCGTGCGCGGCCGACATCCAGCGCCTCCTGACCCGCACGCACCATCACGTCGCGCATCCCCGGCACTGCGATGGCGTCCGCCATGGGGAGTCCGAGCGCTGCGGTGGTCACGAGCACCGAGCAGTTGCTGACGAGCTTCATCCACTTCGCCGACGCGATGTCGTCGAATCGGGCGACGGTGCCGGAGGCGGCCAGCAGCCCGGCGACGTGGTCGGCTCGCGGCGACGCAGCCACGGCGAACCAGGATCGCTCGGGCGGTGTGTGGCGATGGACGACGCCGGGCTCTTCCATCGTCGAGGACACCTCGATGACCGTGCCGACGGTGCGGTCCGCGCCGACCGCTGCCGCCACGGCATCCGTCGTCATCCCGTTCTGCACTGCGGCGACGAGTCCCCGCGACCCGACCGCCGGCGCGATGAGCTCCGCGGCCCAGCGAGTGTCGTAAGCCTTCATGACGATGAGCACGACATCGAACGGATGCCGCAGCTCGGCCACCTCGCACAGATGGATCGCCTTCGGCCGGAGCGAGAGCTCGCGATCGGGCATCAGGATCGTGAGTCCGTCGCTGCGCATCGCCTCGACGTGCGCCGGCCACTGCTCGACGAGCGTCACATCATGGCCGGCCTCGATCAGATCCGCTCCGATGGACGCGCCGTTCGCACCGGAGCCCACGACGGCGATCGACAGATCTGACATGCACGCTCCCTGGAGTATTGGTTTACACTTTCGCGCATCTGGACCAATTCATTCGCGATTGGTTCACAAAGTACTTGCTCTTGCGGAGATTCCGAGTGAGAGTGTAAACCAAAACTGAACATTCTCAACGAGGAGAGCACATGAGCGAACAAGCCCCCCACCCCGACCAGTTCGACGGCGACCGGCCCTTCGTCTTTCGCGATGCCACCGTGATCACGATGGACAGCGCGGGAGTGATCGAGAACGCCGATGTCCTCGTGGTCGGCAAGGATATCGCCGCGGTCGGCCCCGGGCTGGACGTGCCGGAAGGAACGTTGGAGGTGGACGCGTCGGGCGGAATCATCACGCCCGGTTTCGTCGACACGCATCGCCATATGTGGCAGACCGGCCTGCGCGGCTACGGCGGCGACTGGGCTCTCAGTCAGTACTTCGTGTTCTACTACCTGAACTGGGGCGAGGTCTTCCGGCCCGAGGACATCTACGCGGGCAACCTCCTGAGCGCCCTCGAATCCGTCGACACCGGTGTCACCACGACGCTCGATTGGTCGCATGGCCTGCGCAACCCCGAATACGGTGAAGCGGCGCTTCAGGCGTTCCGCGAGATCCCCGGCCGGTTCGTCCTCGCCTACGGGAACTACCTCGGCGCGCCGTGGGAGTGGTCGAACAGTCCGGAGTTCAGAGACTTCGTGACGAAGAACTTCAACGCTCCCGACGACATGCTCGGGCTGCAGCTCGCCTTCGATGTGCCCGGCGCATCCGACTTCCCCGAGCGCGGCGCCTTCGAGGCCGCGCGTGAGCTCGGCCTCCGGGTGACGACCCATGCCGGAGTCTGGGGCGCGACGACCGACACGGCGATCACGCAGATGTACGAGGCCGGCTTCATGGACGACAAGGTCACCTACGTCCACTCGGCGTCACTCAACGAGCAGAGCTACCAGAAGATCGCCGCAACGGGCGGGACGGTGTCTGTCGCGACGGAGTCCGAGCAGAGCGCCGGCCAGGGGTACCCCTCGACTTGGGCGATCCGCAAGCACGGCATCCCGGCTTCCCTGTCCATGGACACGAGCGTCTGGTGGAGCGCGGACTTCTTCTCGGCGATGCGCGCCACCCTCAGTGCGGACCGGTCACGCGATCACCTCGAGGCGCACGCGCTGGGCGAGACGATCGTCACGAACCGCCTGCGGGCGGAGGACGCGCTGCACATGGCGACGATGGGAGGCGCGAAGTCCCTCGGCATGGAGGACACCATCGGATCCATCACCCCGGGCAAGCGAGCCGACCTGGTCCTGATCAAGAACGACGAGTCGCCCGCGATGACCCCGATCCTGCATCCCTATGCGCACGTGGTCTATCAGGCGGGCACCGCGGACATCCACACGGTGGTCGTCAACGGACGAGTCGTGAAGTACGCGGGCGAACGGATCGGACTGCCGCTGGCGCCGATTCGTGACAAAGTCGCGGCCTCGGTGGAGTACGTGCGGTCGAAGCTCGGCGAGGAGGCGTGGCAAGAGGGGATGCACCCCGAGATCCCGGCCGACGAGGAGATCGAGAACCCGTATCGCTACACCGACGGCGACGCGCACGTCGTCGCAAAGGGAACCGAATGACGTCGCGGAGTCCGCGACCGAGAGGGCTTCGATGATCCTGCATGTGGCGCTGTTCCAGTGGAAGCCATCCGTCACCGAGCAGGATGTCGAGGCGCTCGTCGAGGCGCTCGAGAGCATGGCCGCCGGCATCCCCCAGATCCGCGGCTATCGGTGCGGCGCGAACCTGCGCCTGCGTCCCAGCCCCGCCGACTTCGCCGTCGTCGCCGCAGTCGACGATGAAGCCGGGCTCTCGGCGTACCTCGACGATCCGGCGCATGCTCGCGTCTACGCGGAGCACCTGACGGCGATGGTGGCCGAGCGACAGGCGTCGCAGCTCACCGTCCCCGAAGGGATCGCCCTGTGACGACGACAAGGGCCGCTGTCCTCTACGGTCCCGGAGACCTGCGCATCGAGGACCGCGAGGTCTCTCCCGTCGGCCCCGGCGATGCACTCGTGCGCGTCGCCGTGTGCGGAGTCTGCGGGTCGGACGCCACGGAGTTCTCCCGAGGTCCTGTTCTCACGGTGCTTCCCGTCACGCTCGGCCACGAGTTCGCCGGCACGGTCGAGGCAGTGGGCGAAGGGGTCGACCTGGCGGTCGGCGCCACCGTCGTCTGCGGCGCCGGAATCTCGTGTGGAGAGTGCAAGCCGTGCCGAGAGGGCAGGACGAACCTGTGCCGGTCTTACCGGACGGCGGGACTCCAGGTGGACGGTGGCCTCGCGGGTCACGTGACGGTCCCCGCTCGGACGCTCATCGACGTCTCGGCGTACGACCTGCCGACCGACACCCTGGGTCTCGCCCAGCCCATGTCGATCGCCGTGCACGCGGTCGCCCGCAGTGGTCTGCGTGCGGGACAGGAGGCCGTCATCGTCGGCGTCGGCGGGATCGGCGCATTCCTCGTGCACGCGGCGGTCGCGACGGGTGCGCGCATCCTCGCTGTGGATCGGAGCGCCGAACGGCTCGAGCTCGCCCGCACGCTCGGCGCGGTCGAGGGGCTCATGGCGGGCGACGGAACCCTCCGCGAGCACCTTGACGACCTCGGCTGGGAGGCCGATGTGCTGTTCGAGGTGAGCGGATCGGCCGGCGGGCTCGCCGAGGTGCTGGATGCCGCGCTGCCCGGCGCGACGATCGTGCCGATCGGCATCCAGCGGACCGATGTCGCCGTGCCGCTCGGGAGCTGGACCCTCAGGGAGTACACGATCGTGGGCACAGTCGCGCACGCCATCGCCGCAGACCTGCCGCGTGCCGTCGAACTCCTCGCAGCGAGGGACGACTGGAGCGATATCGCGTCGGAGGTGCTTCCGCTCTCGGGTGTCGCCGAGAATGCCCTCGGCCCGATGCTCGATGGCGCGAGCCGACAGGTCAAGACGCTGATCGATCCCTGGATCAGCGAGCCTCGTCCCGCTGTGCACAGCGGGCCCGGCGACTGATCAGCGGTCGAGGTCGTCCATCGCGCGCAGGACATCGACCGCTGAGCCGATCGACGTCGGGGGAGCCTGGCCCACGCCCGACGCTGCGGGCATCGACTGGTTCTGCTCGCGTCGGCCGACGACGAACCAGATTCCGCGCGCGATCCGATCGCTGCGGTTGAGGTAGAGGTGCGGCCGTACGGAGTCGAAGTGCAGGCTGTCGCCCGGCCGGATCGTGAAGGTGTCGAAGTCGATCTGCACGGTGAGTTCGCCTTCGAGAAGATAGGCGTACTCGACGCCGGCGTGGCGCATGAGCTTGCCCTCGACGGAGCTGGTGGCGCCGGGCTCGTACGTCACGAGCAGCGCGTCGGCCGGGCCTTCGCCGGCGGCGAGGCGCTCCCACCGCACGCCGTTCTCCATTTCGAGCACCGCATTGTCTTCGGCGCGCTGCACCGAGGCTCTGCCGGGAATCGATGACGCTGCGATCGGCGCCGGCGAATCCGCGGCCGGCGCACTCGGGGCCGTCGGCACGGAGACGCCGAGCAGTTCGTCGATCGAGATCCCGAGGTGCGTGACGATCGCGTAGAGGGTCGACACGGACGGCTGCGTCTTGCCGGTCTCGACCTGGGAGATGAGGCTCGCCGAGACACCGAGCGAGCCGGCGAGGCTGCGCAGGCTCATGCCCTTCTGCATCCTTGCGACGCGCAGCCGCGTGCCGATGTCTTCAGCGACCACGGTGCCTCCTCTGGCGGGGAAGTCGGCAGACCTCATGTACTCGATCCGCCTCCATGGAGGATTACGCTACCGTTCTCATCGCCCGGCACGTGTACGCCTCGCCTGCACAGTATTCCTGCGGGACCATGCGTCGATCGTCTAGACGGCGACGCTGACATCGAGCAGCAGATCCCGGTTGGCCACGCTGCGCTGCAGCCGACCCGCCTCGATCTCCTTCGCCAGACGCACCGTGTGCGCGTTGAAGGGGGCAGCGGCCCCGGCGCGTGCGAGGACGTCGACGACGAGGCCGTTCACCTCGGCGTACTCGGAGTGGCGTCCCTTGATCCAGTCCTGGAGCACCGTTGTCTTCGTATCGGGGAGCGAGTAGCTCTCCAGTACCTTGCCGAGCAGGTCGGCGGCATATCGGTCAGGCTCCGTGACCGCTGCATCCTCGAGCCCGAAGATGGGAACGAGCGAGCATCCGTCGGCCAGCGCTGCGCGCGCCGCCTCCTTGCCGCACTCGATCATGAAGTCGTGGACGCCCGGGATCTGCACGGCATCGGCCAGGGCCACGTCGAGAATCGCGGAAGGGACGAGTTCCCCCGCGTTGGCGACGAGCTTCATCCACTTCGATGATCGGATGTCGTCGGAGACGGCGACGGTTCCCGCGTGCGACAGCACCCGCTGCACCTCGGCCTCGCGGCCGCGTGCCGCGTCGTCGTAGGAGCCGACCGCGAACCATGCGCCGCTCACGGGAGTCTGCCGGTTCACGATGCCCGGCTCGTACATGTTCGACGCCATCTCGATCACGGCGCCCATCGTGCGGTGCGCACCGACGGCAGCGGCGATGTCGTCGTGCGACATCCCGTTCTGCAGTCCGACGACGAGGGCGTCGTCGGCGAGATGGGGTCTGATCAGCTCGCACGCCCACCGCGTGTCGTAGGCCTTCACGGCCACGAACACCATGTCGAACGGTTCTCGGAGGGTCGCCACCTCGCAGAGGTGGATCGCGTTGACGGGCGTGACGACCGTCTCGTCCGGGAGGCGGACCTCGATTCCACTCGCCTTCATGGCCTCGACGTGAGAGGGCCATTGCTCGATGAAGGTCACATCGAGGCCCGCTCGGACGAAGTCGGCACCGATCCCCGATCCCTGTGCTCCAGATCCGAGCACGGCGATCTTCGGCTGTGTGTCCACCATCGGTCCTCCTTGACGCGGGGCTTGCGTCGTGTGCGTTTGCACTGTACACAAGTGTCTCGACTGTACAGTTCTGTTCAGTCCACAGCAACAGTCCGGCTTCCGGGAGCCGGATTCCCCGCAAAGGAGCGCGATGCGAACCCTCATCCGCGGCGTCGCCGCCGCAACCGTCGATGACCTCCTGGGAGATCTCGAGCGCACCGACATCCTCATCGTCGACCACCTCATCGCGCGGATCGCGCCCGATATCGAGGCCGAGGCCGACGAGGTGATCGACGGCAGCGGGATGATCGCGATTCCGGGCATGGTGGACACGCACCGCCACACCTGGCAGACGGCCCTGCGTGGCATCCTCGCCGACGGCAACATCCCGGACTATCTTCGCGGGATCCGTCTTCAGATGGCTCCGAGGTACCGTGCGGAGGACATGTACGCCGGCAACTACGTCGGTGCTCTTGATGCCATCAACAGCGGAGTCACCACCCTGGTCGACTACTGCCACAACATCCTCGACCCCGATTGCGCACATGCCGCCGTCGGAGGACTGCGGGATGCCGGCATCCGGGCCCTCTACGCGCATGGCCTCACCCCCATCCTGACCAACACGTGGGGCGAGTCGCGAGGAGGGTCGCGCAGCGGCGGCGATCCCGCCGACCTCGACACGCGTGCGAAGCTCGCCCGCGAGATCAGGGACGCGTACTTCTCGAGCGACGACCAGCTTCTGCGGTTCGGCATCGCGCCGCAGGAGCTCGCGATCGCCCCGGTCGACGAGGTGGCACGCGAGTTCCGACTCGCGCGGGAGCTCGATGCCCGCATCACCATCCACGCCAACCAGGTCATGGTGCGCCAGCTCTTCAAGGATGTCGAGGTCCTCCATCGCAGCGGACTGCTCGCCGATGACCTCCTGCTCGTCCACTGCACGTTCAACACGCCACAGGAGTGGGAGCTGCTCGACGGCTCGGGCGTCACGGTGTCGGTCTGCGCCGAGACCGAGATGCAGATGGGGATGGGCTATCCCGCCATCCACGAGACGACGCGTCACACCGGGGGACCGAGCCTCGGGATCGACTGCGTGAGCGGCAACAGCGGCGACATGATCTCGCACAGCAGACTCGTGCTCCAGGCATCCCGCTACCGCGCCGACGAACCCGGCTATCAGGAATGGCGCGCGCCGCAGGAGATGGCATGGACCACGCGCGATGCTCTCAGGTGGGCGACCATCAACGGCGCCCGGGCGGCCGGCGTGGATCACCTCGTCGGGTCCCTCACCCCCGGCAAGCACGCCGACATCGTGCTCGTCGACATGCGGGGGATCAGCCAGGCGGGATGGAACCGGCAGGACCCGACAGGGGCGGTCATCTCGCAGGCGAATGCGGGATGCGTCGACACCGTCCTGATCGACGGGCGGGTGGTGAAGCGCCACGGAATCCTCACCGACGTCGACTCGTCGGCCGCGGTACGCCTTCTCGACGACTCGCATGACCGCCTCTACGAGGAGATGCATCGCCACGGGGGGTTCATTCCGCAGCCGCCGATCGACATCCCGCTCTACCGAGAGCGCGCGTGACGACCGTTGCTAAAGCGTTACTGGACACAAATGGCAATTTGGTAACTAATACTTGACGGCGTGCAGTCACGCTTTCTAGGATCGGCAGCACAACGGATGGCCCGCGATGACCTGCGGCGCCTCAGCTGACAAGGGAGTCAACGAAGAACATGGGCGTTACTCGCACTCTTCTCCGCGGCGGAATCGTCATCACGGCTGCACAGCCGGGTGAAGTCCTGGAGAACACGGACATCCTCATCGGCGCCGACGGCACCATCGAGCAGATCGGCCGCGACCTCAGCGCCGTCGACGCGGAGATCATCGACGTCGCCGGACGGATCGTTCATCCCGGCTTCGTCGACACCCACCGGCACACGTGGCAGTCGATCGTCCGCAACCTCGCATCGGACTGGTCGCTCACCGAGTACCTCGCGGGTCTTCACACCGGGCTCAGCAAGCACTTCCGCCCGGAGGACACCTACACCGGCAACTACCTCGGAGCTCTCGAGGCCCTGGACTCCGGCATCACCACGCTCGTGGACTGGTCGCACAACCTCGCGACTCCGCAGCACGCCGACGCCGCCGTGAACGCACTCCAGGACACCGGGATGCGCGCGGTCTTCGCGCACGGCGGCGGCGCCGCCCAGTGGGGTTCGCTTCCCTCGTCCGTCCCGCACCCCGACGACGCCCGTCGCGTCCGGGACGAGTACTTCTCGAACGACGACGGGCTCGTCACCATGGCCCTCGCTCTGCGCGGCCCGCAGTTCACCACTCCCGAGGTCAACCGAACAGACTTCGAACTCGCCAAGGACCTCGATCTGCGCGTGACCGTCCACGTGGGAGACGGGTACTGGGGCAAGTCCGGGCCCATCCGCAAGCTTGCCGAGGACGGCTTGCTGTCGGATCGCACCACGTATGTCCACTGCTGCACCCTCGGCGACGACGAACTCGCGCTCATCGCCGACAGCGGCGGCACGGCATCGGTCGCGCCCGACGTCGAGATGCAGATGGGACACGGATTCCCCGCCACCGGGCGCCTGCTGCGCGCCGGCATCCGTCCCACCTTCTCGATCGACGTGTGCAGTTCGAACGGCGGCGACATGTTCGCGACCATGCGGACCGCGATCGGAATGCAGCGGGCGCTCGACAACGCGCCGTCGGTCGAGACCGGCGAGGTCGTCGAGCGGATCAGCCTGACCTGCGCGGAGGTGGTGCGCTTCGCTACGATCGACGGTGCCCACGCCGCGGGCCTCAGCGGGGTCACGGGGTCGATCGAGGTCGGCAAGGCGGCGGATCTCGTCGTTCTGGACGACCGGTCGCTCGCGCTCACCCCCCTGAACAATCCTCTGGGCAGCCTCGTCTACTCGGCTCACCCGGGGCTCGTGCGCGACGTGTTCGTTCAGGGGCGCCGAGTCAAGAAGGACGGCGCGCTCGTCGGCGTCGATCTCGCGAAGCTCAAGGGCGACGCACTCGCGTCGCGCGAGTACCTCCTGGGAGAGATGCCCGAAGCCCGCCTCGACGGCACCTGGCACCCGGAGCTGGCGTCGTCATGACCTCGGCATCCACCGAGGTGCGTCGCGTCCCGAGCGATCACGCGCCGTGGCCGGCGATGTTCCTCTCCTGGCCGGGCACGAGGGCGCTGATCGCCGTCGCCGCGCTGTTCATCGTCAGCCCGCTGATCGCGCCGGGAAGCATCGGCCCGACCGCCATCGTCTCGATGCTCCCGTTCGCCGCCCTGATGGCGATCGTGGCGATCGGACAGACCCTCGTGATCCAGCAGGGCGGCCTCGATCTGTCGATTCCCGGAGCGGTGACGCTCGGCGCCCTGATCGTCGCGCGATTCGGGGGAGAGGACGCGCTCGGACTGCCCGTCGCCATCGGCGTCGCAATCATCGGCACCGCGGTGTTCGGCCTCATCAGCGGCCTCGTCATCACGCTCTTCGGACTGCCGCCTCTCGTCGTGACGATCGCGATCAACGCGCTCATGATCGGCACCGTCCAGGCGCTCTCCGGCGGCTTCGCGGGTCAGAGTCCCGAGGCGCTCAGCCAATTCGCCCTCGGGAGGATCGGGGGCATCCCCGTCCTGGTGTTCTTCGCCGTCGGCCTCGTCGTGATCGCCCACATCGTGGTCAAGTGCACGCGCGTCGGGCGCCGCTTCGAGCTCGTCGGCGAGAACCCGCGCAGCGCCGCGAACATCGGCATCGGCACGCGCGGGTACACGATCGCTGCCTACGTGCTCTCGACGGCGCTCGCCGCCGTGGGCGGCGTGCTGCTCGCCGGGCTGCTGCGCACGCCGACGCTGACAGCGGGCGATGACTATCTGCTTCCCTCGATCGCCGCGGTGGTCCTTGGAGGAACCGCGCTCACGGGCGGCAAGGGAAGTGTCATCGGCACCGCTCTGGGCGCGCTCTTCCTGGCGCAGCTGACCCAGTTGGTGCAGACCTTCACGCAGGCGACCGCGGTCCAGAACATCGTCACCGCGCTGATCATCGGCGTCGGAATCGTCGCCCAGCTGCAACTGGGCGGAACAACGTCGCGCATCCGTGGCTTGGTGCGTCGTCGAACGGGGGACGGCACCCCCGCACCCGAGTGATCGAGCGGTCTCTCACACATCACGCAACCCGAAAATCACGCAACTCGAAGAGGAGTAATCCATGAATTCCACAGCATCTGCGCGACGCGGCGCCGTCGCCGTGCTCGCGCTGAGCGCGCTCATCCTGGTGGGATGCTCGTCCACCAACAGCACGGGTGGCGGCGAGCCCTCGGGCACGACACCCAACAACCTCGAGGCCGACATCGCGGCGCTCAGCGTCGGGACGGTCGATCAGTTCATCGAGATGTCCGAGGTGTGCGCGGACGACGCCGAGGACATGACCGTCGGTGTCGTCGACGGCTACGGAACCAACACCTGGTCCAAGACCGTCCTCGCTGAGATCGAGAGCGAGGCCGCGAAGTGCCCCGCCATCACGAGCGTCGAGTTCGTCGCGGGACGCGGTGACCTCGAGGCAACCACCTCGGGCATCACGAGCCTCGCGGCGAAGGGCACCGACATCATCCTGGTGATCCCGGACGCCGGACCCGGCGAGGCCCACCTCCCCGCGATCCGCCAGGCCACCGAGGCCGGGGCGATCGTGATCAACTTCGCGTCCGACCCGCAGGGTGAGGCCGGTGTCGAGTACCTCGACTACACCGACCAGATTCCGCAGTTCGTCGGCAAGTCGAAGGCCCAGTGGGTCGTGGACCAGCTCGGAGATGAAGGCGGCAACGTGGTCTTCTTCGGTGGCCCCGCGGGCGCACTGGTGTCGTCGCAGGAGTACGAGGGTGCGAAGGAGATCTTCGACGCCAACCCCCAGATCACGCTCATCAACGAGGAGCCGATCGCGACGAACTGGGATCCCGCCCAGGCACAGCAGGCCATGGCGGGCGTCCTCGCCCAGGGCACGCCCATCGACGCGGTGATCGCCGACTACGGCGCATCCGCGTCCGGCATCATCCGCGCCTACGAGGCCGCGGGTGAGCCGCTTCCGATCATCTCGACGACCGACGACAACTCCCTCAGCTGCGGCTTCGCAGCGCTCAAGGCCGCCAACGCGGACTACGAGCTGTCGACCGTGTCGTCGCGGACCTGGATCGGACGCGTCGCGCTCCGCAAGGCGGTCGCCGCATTCCAGGGCGGAAGCAACCAGGAGCCGTCGCTGTACGAGCTCGCCCTCTTCGAGGACTCGACCGGCTCCGCAGCCGGTGCGATCTCCCCTGATGAGGCATGCCTCCCCGACGCACCGTCCGACGCGACTCCGTCGACGCTGCTGACGGCCGACGAGATCCAGGAGCTGTTCGGCTGATGAACCAGATCCCCGCGATGGTGACCTCGGCGCTCACCCTGACCGACATCACGAAGACATACCCAGGGGTGAAAGCCCTCGACGGTGTGACGGTGGATGTCGCGGCCGGACGCGTCCATGCCGTTCTCGGTGAGAACGGCGCGGGGAAGTCGACCCTCGTGGGGATCGCGGCGGGGTCGGTGGTTCCGGATTCCGGATCCATCGGCCTCGCCGGCAGGACCTACGATCGCATCCAGCCTCGCGAAGCACGCGAAGCGGGTCTTGCGATCGTGTACCAGACTCCCGCGCTGGCCCCGTCGTTGAGCGTCGTCGATGCCGTGCTGCTGCTTCTGCCGGAGTCGAAGCGACCGTCGCGACGCTCGGCGAACTCCTGGCTCACCCAGCACTTCGACTCGCTCTCGCTCTCGATCGATCCGAACGCCCTCGTCTCGTCGTTGTCACTGCGCGAAGCGCACCTCGTCGAGATCGCCGCCGCCCTCTTCTCCGACCCGTCGGTGCTCGTCCTCGACGAGCCGACCGAGGCTCTCGGCCCCGAGGAGACCGCGTGGCTGTTCGACCGGGTGCGCGGGCTGGTCGAGAAGAACGTCGCGGTGATCTACATCACCCACCGCATCCCCGAAGTCATCGAGATCGCGAGCGACCTCAGCGTGCTCCGCGACGGTCGGGTCGTCGGGAGCGGCCTCGTCTCGGAGTTCACGGCCGATCAGATCGTCGAACTCATCATCGGCCGATCCCTCGAGACCACGTTCCCCGACAAGGCGCCCGCACCGCCCTCGGACGCGATTCCCGCGCTCGAGGTCCTCGAGCTCGGCGGGCCCGGCTACGAGCGCGTCTCCTTCGCCGTCCACCCCGGCCAGATCGTCGGACTCGCCGGCGTGGAGGGCAACGGGCAGCGTGCCGTCCTCCGCGGCATCGCCGGAAGCGGCTCCACCGAGGGCAAGGTCTTGATCGCCGGCGAGCAGGTGTCTATCAGATCGCTGCGCTCCGCTGCGGCCGCCGGCATCGCATTCCTTCCGGGGGACCGGATCGGCGAAGCCATGTTCGGCAAGATGTCGATCCGTGAGAACACCGTCGCGCCGTCGCTGAAAGTGGCGATGCCGTTCGGCCTCGTCAATCGGCGACGCGAATATGCGCTCACCCGTGAGGGCGTCGCCGGGCTCGCCGTGAAGTCCCCACACCTCGAGGTGCCCGTCAGCGCCCTCTCCGGCGGAAGCCAGCAGAAGGTCCTCCTCGCGCGCGGCCGGCTCGGCAACCCCAGGGTGCTCCTGGTCGAGGATCCGACGCAGGGTGTGGACGCCGGCGCTCGCGTGGAGATCTATGCCTTCCTGCGGGCGATGGCGGACTCGGGCGTCGCAGTCGTTGTGCTCTCCACCGACGCCGTCGAGCTCGAAGGACTCTGCGATCGCGTCGTCGTCTTCTCCCGCGGACGCGTGCAGGCGATTCTGTCGGGCGACGACGTCGATGAACGGTCGATCACCGGCGCGGCCGTGCTGTCTTCGGAGACCGCGAACGTCGTCGTCGCCTCCACGGCGCGACGCCGCAGGCGAGGTGGACTCCTCGCAGGCGAAGGGCAGGCTGCCATCCTCCTGGGTCTCGCGGTGACGCTGTCGATCGTCGCATCGTTCGTCTCGTCGGCCTTCCTCAGCCCGCTCAGCATCAGTCAGCTGCTTGCGGCGTCCGCCGTGCTGATTCTGGTCGGACTCGCGCAGCTCGTCGTCGTCATCACCGGCGGCATTGATCTCAGCATCGGCTCGGTCGTCGCGCTCTCCGCCGTCGTCGTCTCGTTCTTCGGTCAGCAGGGCATCGGATTCTTCGCGCTGGGCGCCTTGCTCGCCCTGGCGGCCGGGGGGATCGTGGGCTTGGTGAACGGTCTCCTCGTGACGCGCCTGGGTCTTCCTCCGGTCATCGCCACGCTCGTCACCTCGATCGCCGTTCTCGGTATCGCGCAGGTGCTGAGGCCGTACCCGGGAGGCTCGGCGGACGGCGAGCTCCTCACGACGCTCGGGCTTGCGATCGCCGGCATCCCCCTCGTTCTGGCGATCGCCGTGGCGGTGGCCGTGGCGATGTGGTTCGTCATCCAGCGCACGGGAGCGGGCCGAGGGCTGCGCGCGGCGGGCTCCGACGCTGTCAAGGCGAACCGGATGGGCGTGCGTGTGCCGAGGACGAGGCTGTACGCTGCCGTCGCCGCCGGCGTGCTGGCCGCCCTCGCAGGGCTGGTGGTCTACTCCCGATCCGGAATCGGGGACGCGAACGCCGCCCAGGCACTCACGCTGACCTCGGTCACCGCCGTGGTGATCGCGGGCGCGAGCATCTTCGGCGGCTCCGGCTCCGCGCTGGCGGTCGCTGCGGCCGGCATCCTGCTCCAGACGGTGACAAGCGCACTCTCGTTCCTGTCCGTGGGTCTCTCCTGGCAGTACTGGATTCAGGGCGCCTTCGTCCTGTTCGCGGCGATCGTGCCGATCGTGATCGCGATCGTCCGCAAGGATCGCACGAAACTGACCTCGCTCAGGACGGGCTGATGATCGACTCCAGCTCCCGCGCCCACCGCACGTCGAACGCCGCAGCACGTCAGAGAGGACACTCATGAAGAACACCGGGACCACCGGCACGAACGCCGTGGATTGGGAGGCCCGTGTCGACTTCGACCGGCTCCGCAGCGAACGTCTCGCGCGACTGAAGGCCGAACTCGACCGCTCCGACATGGGCGCGGTGCTGGCGTTCGACTTCTCGAACATCCGGTACATGACGGCCACGCACATCGGCACGTGGGCGATGGACAAGCTGATCCGCTTCAGTCTCCTCACCCGCAACAGCGACCCGATCTCGTGGGACTTCGGTTCGGCCGCCAAGCACCACGCCCTGTACAACCCGTGGCTGGATGTCACGACGGCGGAGATGGATGCCGACCCCAACGCGCCGCACGAGAACGCGCCGCGGCCGCGGCTGGAGTCCGGCGCCCGCGCGGGGATCTCGACGCTCCGTGGAGCCTTCACCCCCGATGCGGAGATCGCCGAGGGCGTCGCGAAGAAGATCAAGCGCGAGCTGGAGAAGTTCGGCGTCGCGAACGAGCCGCTCGGTGTCGACGTGATCGAGCTGCCGATCCTGTTCGCCCTCCAGAAGGAGGGCATCCGGGTCGTGGACGGCCAGCAGCTGTTCATGGAGGCGCGCCGCATCAAGACCGGCGACGAGATCCGACTGCTCACGCAGGCGGCTTCGATGGTGGATGCCGCGTATGAGGAGCTCTACCGGTTCCTCCGGCCGGGTGTGCGCGAGAACGAGGCGGTCGGCGTCGTCGCGAAGACGCTGTACGACCTGGGCTCCGAGTACGTCGAAGGGGTCAACGCGATCTCGGGGGAGCGATGCTCGCCGCATCCGCATGTCTTCAGTGACCGCCTCATCCGACCCGGCGATCCGGCGTTCTTCGACATCCTGCATTCGTTCAACGGCTATCGCACCTGCTACTACCGCACGTTCGCGGTGGGCTCGGCGAGCATCGCGCAGCGCGACGCCTACACCCGTGCCCGCGAGTACATGGATCGGGCGATCGCGCTCGTGAAGCCGGGTGCGACGACGGCGGACATCGTCAAGGTGTGGCCGACCGCCCAGGAGTTCGGCTTCGCCGATGAGGAGGCGGCCTTCGCCCTCCAGTACGGCCACGGTGTCGGCCTGTCGATCTGGGAGAAGCCGATCTTCTCGCGCCTCGTCTCACTCGACCATCCGGAGGTGCTTCAGGAGGGGATGGTGTTCGCCCTCGAGACGTACTGGCCGTCCGCCGACGGGTGGGGTGCCGCGCGCATCGAGGAGGAACTCGTCGTCACCGCCGATGGGTGCGAAGTCATCACGAAGTTCCCTGCAGAGGAGCTCATCGTCGCGGGCAAGCGGTACTACACGATCGATGGGCCGTTGAACCTTCAGCGCGACAGTCAATCCCACCTCAACACCCCCTGGGGTCGCGGGGAGGCCTGATGAGCACCATCGGCTTCCTCGGCCTCGGCACGATGGGCTCCGCCATGGCGCGCCGGCTCGTCGCGGCCGGCCACGACGTGCGGGTGTGGAACAGGTCACCGGCCGCCGCGACGCCGCTCGTCGAAGCGGGCGCGACGCTCGTCGACTCGCCGGGCGACGCACTCGAGGTCGGTCTCTCCCTGTCGATGCTGGCGGACGACGTTGCGGCGGAGGGCGTGCTCGACGTCTCGGCCGTCGCGCGGGCGCGCGGCATCCACATCAACATGGCCTCCATCAGTCCCGCCGCCGCCGATCGCCTCGAGGCCCTGTTCCGCGCATCCGGGACGGACTACGTCGCCGCGCCCGTCCTCGGGCGACCGGCGGTGGCGGCCGAGGGCAGACTCAACATCCTGGTGGCGGGGCCGCAGGGGACGGTCGATGAGGTGATTCCGATCCTGGAGACCCTCGGTTCGCGCATCTGGCGCCTGGGCGAGCGGCCCCGCGTCGCGAATGCCGTCAAGGTCGCGGTGAACTACAACATCATCCACGCCATCCAAGCCCTCGGGGAGTCGATCGCGATGACCGAGCGCCAGGGTGTGGATCCCGCGCTCTTCCACGAACTGCTCACGAGCACGCTGTTCGACGGGGTCGCGTATCGCGGCTACGGTGCCGAGATCGTCCAGCAGACCTATGACCCGCCCGGGTTCGTCATGGCTCTCGGATTCAAGGACCTGCGGCTGGCAGAGGAGGTCGCTGCGGAGAGTGGCGCCGCTCTCCCGACCGCGCCCGCGATCCGCCGCGTCTACGAGATCGCCGTGGCGGATCCGGACCTCGCGCGCCTCGACTGGGGCGCGGCCGCCGAGGTCATGCGCCGAGACCTGTACGTCCCACCAGCGGAGGAATCATGACTGATCGCACCATCGTCGTCGTCGGCGCAACGTCGGGGATCGGTCTCGATCTCGCTCGCGACATCGTGGCGCGCGGGGATCGTGTCGTGATCACGGGGCGCGACCAGGCGCGGGCCGATGAGGTCGCGGCGACGATAGGGGAGCGGGCGTCGGCGATCGCCCTCGACATCTCCGAGCCCGAGGCGATCGCCGGCCAGCTGGCCCCGCTGGGCGCCGTGCACGGGCTGGTGCTCGCCGCCATCGAGCGCGACGCCAACACCGTGCGCGAATACGACATCGCTCGCGCGAGGCGTCTGGTCACGCTCAAGCTGATCGGCTACACGGAGGTCGTCCACGCACTGCTCGACCGGCTCGATCCCTCGAGGGAGACGGGCATCGTGTTGTTCGGCGGTCGCGCGAAGGACGCCCCGTACCCCGGGTCGACGACCGTATCGACGATCAACGGCGGAGTCGAGGGACTCGTCCGCACGCTCGCGCTCGAGCTCGCTCCGATGCGGGTCAACGCGATCCACCCCGGGATCATCGGAGACAGCCCGTTCTGGGCCTCCAAGCCCGAGGGCGTGCTCGACGGCTACGAGAGCCGCACTCCCGGGGGTGAGCTGGCGACGATGGCGGACATCGTGGATGCCACGCAGTTCCTGCTGCGCAACCGGGGCGTGTCCGGCACGAGCATCTACGTCGATCGGGGATGGCGCCTCACCTGAGTCGCTCGCGGCGTCCCGTCGTCAGCCCTCGAAGATCTCAGGGCTCTTCGCGAGCTGCCGGCGAGTGCGACGGATGTGCCCGGCGAGGATGCGTTCGGCCTCCTCCACGTCCCCCTCGCGCAGCGCCGCGACCATGAGGTGGTGCTCCTCGTGGGCGATCCGCCGGGATTCCGGCGCCCACGAGGCGACGTACGCGCGCCGGTACGGTGCGGTGGTGTTCCACAGACGCCGCACGAGGTCGTCGAGCTGGGAGGTCTTCGCCCCGGCGTAGCTGGCGAGGTGGAACTCGGCATCGAGCGTGAGGAATGCATCGGTGTCGGCGCCGACGACGCTGATCCGCTGAGCGAGGGCAGCGAGCCCTTCGAGTTCGACGTCCGTCAGGTGCGGGGCGCTGTAGCGCAGCAGGAGCGGTTCGAGGCGCTCGCGCATGAGGTAGATCTCCTCGCACTCGGCGAGGGTGAGTCGGGCGACCCACGCGCCGGAGTTCGCCACGACGGTGATGAGGCCTTCGTACTCGAGTTGCCGGATGGCCTCGCGCACCGGAACGCGACTCGCGCCGTACTGCGCGGCGAGGTCCTCCTGGCGGATGCGGGTGCCGGGTGGGTAGAGCCCCGCGACGATCCCCGATCGGATGCCGTCGGCGATGCGCGCGCCGGCATCGCCGTCGCGCGGGCGCGCGGCATCCGGAGCATCCGTCGCGATGTCGGTCATCTCACGCCCCAGGCCGGGCGGGATGCCAGAGAAGGGTCGCCGCCCCGCGCTCGTATGCCTTGCCGTCGGGGAAGCTGACGAGCTCGAACTGCATGCCCCATGGCGAGCGGAAGTAGAGCCATCGCTGGCCGGCCGATGCTCCCGCACTGGCCACCGGCTCGCCCATCACGTCGACGCCCTCTCCACGCAGATAGTCTGCCGCAGCGTCGATGTCATCGACGTACAGGGCGAGATGATGCCCGCCGATGTCGCTGTTGCGTGGCTGCTCCGCCTGCCCGTCGGCGCTGTCGTACTCGAACACCTCGAGGTTCGTCCCGCTGCCGAGTCGATAGAACCGGATCTCCCTGATCGTCGTTCGCGCGTTCACGCCGAGCTGCACGGTCATCCAGTCGTCGTCCGCCCGCTTCGCCCCGAGCACGTAGATCGGGACGGCGCCCAGTACATCGACGAGGAACCGTTCGGCCTCGTCCAGATCGGGCACGGTGAATCCGAAGTGATCGATCCCTCGCATTCCGGGAAGGGCCATGGGAGTCTCCTCTCGGTCACGGCAGCGTGATGCGCAATTGTATCCAGATCAGAGGATGAACCGCGACAAGCCGCCCGGTTTTCGACGGTGATGGTTGTGATTGGATGCAATCGTGCCTATCATCGAATCAATCCGCGATCGCGGAGCATGAGCATCGATGGAGACGAACATGCCGAAGCGCCGAAGGCTCGAGACCGGCACCGCGTGGGTGCAGCTGTCGACGACCGCCGCCGACTGGAAGTCGGCGGACCCGGCGATGCTGGCGACGATGCTCGGCGAGCTGCACCTGGTCCGGGCGTTCGAGGAGGCGGTCCTCGACCTCGCCGCGCAGGGTCTCGTGCACGGTCCCGCGCACTCCAGCATCGGGCAGGAGGGCGGAGCGGTCGGCTCCATCCACGGACTGCGTTCGACGGATGCCGTCAACGGATCGCACCGCGGACACCACCAGTTCCTCGCCAAGGCGATCGAGCACGTCTCGAGCGGGCGCCTCGATCCCGCCGCACTCGTCACGGCCGATCTGCAGGCCCTGCTCCAACGGACACTGGCAGAGATCCTCGGGCTCGCACAGGGCTTCTCGGGCGGTCGAGGCGGCTCGATGCACCTGCAGTGGCTCGACGCAGGCGCCCTCGGCACGAACGCGATCGTCGGCGGGGGCGCTCCGATCGCCGCAGGCAACGCGTGGGCCCAGAAACACGCGGGCACGACGGACGTATCGATCAACTACTTCGGCGACGGTGCGAGTCAGATCGGCTCGGTGCTCGAGACGCTCAACCTCGCCGCTGCGTGGAAGCTTCCGGTGATGTTCTTCGTCGAGAACAACCTCTATGCGGTCTCGACGCACGCCGAAGAGGTGACGGCCGACGTGAGGTTCTCCGTGCGCGGGCAGGGCTTCGGGGTGCCGGGATGGCGGGTCGACGGAATGGACCCGCTCGCTGTGCACCTGGCGACGCAGGAGGCCCTCGCCCGCCTCCGCGGCGGGGAGGGTGCGGCGATCGTCGAGGCGGAGGTCTACCGCTTCTTCCACCAGAACGGCCCCTACCCCGGCAGCGCCTTCGGCTATCGCTCGAAAGACGAAGAGGCGCGCTGGCGTGAGCGCGATCCGCTCCAGCGGATGGCGCGGGAGATGACCGCGCTCGGTCTCCTCTCCGACGCCGAGGTACTCGCGGTGCGGGAGCAGGCGACCTCCGCGATGTCCGCAGCCGTAGCCGCGCTGACCGAGGACGACCCGGAGAATGCCGGTCGTCAGCGCATCCGCCCCGAGCTCTGGCCCGATCCTGCGATGGTCGACACCGGCATCCGCGGGGACGCCTCCGAGCTTGCGGGACTCGACCCTGAGCCCACGGGGACGGGATGGCGCAACCTCAAGTTCATCGACGCCGTCGCGGAGACGATGGATCGGCGCATGGAGACCGACGAGCGGATCGTGGTCATGGGCGAGGACGTGCACCGGCTCAACGGCGGCACGAACGGCGCGACCAAAGGCCTGGCGAAGAAGTACGGCCCCGAGCGGATCATCGGCACCCCCATCAGTGAGAACGGCTTCTTCGGACTTGCGGGCGGCATGGCCCTGGATGGCCGGTTCCGGCCGGTCGTCGAGTTCATGTACCCCGACTTCATGTGGGTCGCCGCCGACCAGGTCTTCAACCAGGTCGGCAAGGCGCGGCACATGTTCGGCGACAACAACACCGTGCCCCTCGTGCTGCGCACCAAGATCGCGATGGGCTCGGGGTACGGGTCACAGCACCTCATGGACCCCGCAGGCATCTTCGCGACGCAGGCAGGGTGGCGCATCGTCGCCCCATCGACGGCGGCCGACTACGTCGGGCTCATGAACGCGGCGCTCGCCCTCGACGACCCGGTGCTGGTCATCGAGCACGTCGACCTCTACGGTGTCGCCGACCGCGTCCCAGAGGGCGACCTGGACTACGTCATCCCCCCGGGCAGTGCCGCGATCCGCCGAGAGGGGAAGGATCTCACCGTCCTCACCTACCTCTCGATGGTCGGGCACACGCTCGACGCGGTCGAGCAGACGGGAATCGACGCAGAGGTCATCGACCTGCGCTGGCTCGATCGCGCCTCGCTCGACTGGGACACGATCGGCGAGAGCATCCGCAGGACGGGCAACGTGCTCATCGTCGAGCAGGGCGCGCGCGGCCCGTCGTACGGGGGCTGGCTCGCCGACGAGCTGCAGCGCAGGCACTTCGACTGGCTCGATCAGCCGATCGAGCGCGTCACGGGCGGTATCGCCAGCCCGAGCATCTCGAAGGTGCTCGAACGCGCGGCCATCGCCCGCACGGAAGAGGTCGTCGAGGGCCTCGAGCGGGTCCGCGCGGCATGGGGAGGGCGCTGATGTCCACCGTCGTGCGGATGCCGGCGCTCGCCGCAGGAGCGGCGGAGGCCGCAATCCAGTCATGGCTCGTCGCGGTCGGCGACGAGGTCAGCGCCGGACAGGCGATCGTCGAGATCGAGACCGAGAAGGCCGTCGTCGAGTACGAGGCCGAGGCGGGCGGCACTCTCGCCGGCATCCTCGTGCCGCAGGGTGAGGCTGCGGCCGTCGGCGCGCCCATCGCCGTGCTTGCCGGCCCCGGCCAGAGCGCGGCGGATGCCCTCGCCGAGGCGGGTGCCGCGGTCGGCGCGGACACCGTCGACGCGCCGTCGGCCTCCGAGCCGTCCGCGCCCGACTCTGCCCCCGCCGCCCCGAGCGCGGGAGCACCCGCATCCGCTGACACCACCTCGTCCCGTCGGCTCTTCGCGAGCCCGCTCGTCCGCCGTCTCGCAAAGGAGCGCGGGCTCGACCTCGACGCCATCACCGGCTCGGGGCCGAACGGCCGGATCGTCCGTCGCGACATCGACGACCTGGGCCCGGCGAGCGCTCCGGCACCCGCGGCGGCGACATCCGCGCCGGCTGCCGACACCAGGACGTCCGCCGTCGCCGCGTACACCGATGTGCCGCACACCCGCATGCGGCGTGCGATCGCGCGGCGGCTCACTGAGAGCACCACGACCGTTCCGCACTTCTTCCTCGTGGCGGACTGCCGCGTCGATGAACTGCTCGCCGTGCGCGCACGGGTCAACGAAGGCGGAGCCGCGCGGATCTCGGTCAACGACTTCGTGCTGAAGGCGGTCGCGTCGGCGATGGAGGATGTGCCGGAGGCGAATGCCATCTGGACGGACGACGCGACGCGTCAGTTCTCCGGTGTCGACATCGCGGTCGCGGTATCCGTGCCGGGCGGGCTCGTGACGCCGGTGGTGCGCGGTGTGGATCGCCTGCGCCTGAGCGAGCTCAGCCGCCGCGTCCGCGAGCTCGCCGAACGCGCGCGGGACGGAAGGATCGGCCAGGCGGAGCTGGAGGGGGGATCGTTCTCGGTGTCCAATCTCGGGATGTACGGCACGACGGAGTTCTCGGCGATCATCAACCCGCCCCACTCCGGCATCCTCGCCGTGGGCGCGGCCACCCGCCGACCGGTCGTCGGCGACGACGGCGAGCTGGCGGTCGCCACGGTGATGACGGTGACGCTGTCCGCGGATCATCGCGTGCTGGACGGAGCGCTCGCGGCTCAGTGGCTGGATGCCTTCGTCCGACGCATCCAGAACCCTCTGAGCATGATCGTCTGAGCTCTGGGGTCTCAGACCAGGTCGCGCCAGTCGATGTCGTCTTCGTCGTCGTCCACGACGGGCGTACTCGCCGTGATCACCGCCAGCGACACCGTTTCGGTCGGAGGTCCCATCAGGGTCGCCTCGTCGCGGCGGTGGCGCAGCACGTCGTCGATGTAGCTGGTGAGCACCTCCGCCAGCGGCACGGAGCGACCGCGCGCCTGTGACATGTACCAGCGGTGCTCGAGAACCTGGTGGAAGACCTCGGCCGGCTCGAGCTTGGCGCGAAGATCCCACGGGATGGACTTCACGACCGGCTCGAAGACGCGCGTGAGCCACTCGTGGGCCACCATCTCCTCGTCGTCGCCGAGCCGCGAGACCCGCGCGCGGAACTCGTCGAGGTCGTTCAGCAGCCGCCGCGCCTGGTTCTCCTCGACGTCGAGTCCCGTGAGGCGGATGAGTCGGCGGGTGTGGTGGCCCGCGTCGACGACCTTGGGCTGGATCGAGACGCGCGTGCCGTCCTCGGTGGTCTTGATCGACATCTCGCCGATGTCGAAGCCCAGATCGTTCAGCCGCTGCACGCGCTCGGTGATGCGCCACACCTCGTCGGCGCCGAAGCTCTCGCGGTCGGTGAGCGCGGCCCACAGCGCGTGGTAGGACGACACGATGCCGTCGGCGATCGCGATCGCATCGACCCCGCCCTCGAGGCGGCCGCCGGCTTCGAGGTCCATGATCTCGCCCGCGATGTTCGTCCGGGCGACGTCGAGGTCGTGCGCACGCTGTCCCGGCGTGAGGCCGCTCTCGTGGAGCTCGCCGGTCTCGGCGTCGACGAGATACGCCGCGAAGGCGCCCGCGTCGCGGCGGAAGAGCGTGTTCGACAGCGACACATCGCCCCAGAAGAACCCCACGTTGTGCAGGTTCACGAGGAGGGCGGCGAGAGCATCGACGAGGCGCGTGGCGGTGTCGGGGCGCAGCACCTGCGTGAACAGCGCACGGTAGGGGAGCGAGAACTTCAGGTGCGCGGTGACCAGCGCCGCGGGGAGAGGGTCGCCCGCGGCATCCGTGCGTCCGGCGATCACCGCGACGCGCTGCACGCACGGCACATCGAGCCGGCTGAGATTGCCGAGCATGTCGTACTCGCGACGAGCCATCTGCTCGGTCGTCTCCTTGATGGCGACGACGCGCCCGGAGAGGCTCGCGAAGCGCACCAGGTGGCGCGAGATCCCCTTGGGCAGATAGACGATGTTGCTCGACGGCCAGTCTGCGAGCGTGGTCGACCACGGCAGCGTCAGCAGGCCGGGATCGACGCTGCTCGCCGTGATGCTCAACGCGTCCGGCAACGGTCACCCCCTGGGAATGCGCAACGGCGCGGGGGGATATTCTCCCACCCGCGCCGTTGCGACGGAAACGTGCTTACGCCGAGGCGATGGCCTTGTCGGTCAGGCGGTCGCCCGACTCGACGTCGAACACGTGGACGTGTCCGGGAACCGGAGCCAGGGTCACGGTGTCGCCCGCGTTCGGGTGACGGCGACCGTCGACGCGCGCCACGATGTCGGTGCGCTTGCCGTTGACGTCGGCGTGGCCGTAGAGGTAGCCGTCGGCGCCGAGCTCCTCGACGAGGTCGACGATGACCGAGAGGCCCTTGCCGTCCTCGGGAGCGACGACGATGTCCTCGGGGCGGACGCCGATGGTGACGTCGGACCCGTGGGCCTTGCCCAGGGTGTCGGCCTCGATGGCGACGACCGTGTCGCCGAACTGCACGCCGCCTTCGGCGAGGTGCGCCGGGAAGAGGTTCATCGCGGGCGAGCCGATGAAGCCGGCCACGAAGACGTTCTTGGGCGTCTCGTAGAGGTCGCGCGGCGTGCCGACCTGCTGGAGCAGGCCGTCCTTGAGCACGGCGATGCGGTCACCCATGGTGAGGGCCTCGGTCTGGTCGTGCGTGACGTAGACCGTGGTGACACCGAGGCGGCGCTGGAGCGACGCGATCTGGGTGCGGGTCTGGACGCGGAGCTTGGCGTCGAGGTTCGACAGCGGCTCGTCCATGAGGAACACCTGCGGCTGACGCACGATGGCGCGGCCCATGGCGACGCGCTGACGCTGGCCGCCCGAGAGCGCCTTCGGCTTGCGCGTCAGGTAGTCCTCGAGGTCGAGGAGCTTGGCGGCCTCGAGGACGCGCGCGGCGCGCTCCTCCTTGCCGATGCCCGCGATCTTGAGCGCGAAGCCCATGTTCTCGGCAACGGTCATGTGCGGGTACAGCGCGTAGTTCTGGAACACCATCGCGATGTCGCGGTCCTTCGGCGGGACGTCGGTGACGTCGCGATCGCCGATCAGGATGCGGCCGGAGTTGACCTCTTCGAGGCCGGCCAGCATGCGCAGCGACGTGGACTTTCCGCAGCCCGAGGGGCCGACGAGGACGAGGAATTCGCCGTCGGCGACATCCAGGTCGAGCTTGTCCACAGCGGGGCGAGTGCCCCCGGGGTACAGACGGGTTGCGTTGTCAAAGGTGACGGACGCCATGTTCTCTTCTCCTTCACCGGCAGGTACGTGCCGGACGATCCGTAGTGATGGAATGAGCGGGGGCTTGACCCGCACGCCCGTCATCGGGCGCACGACCAGTATGGCACGGCTCGCATGGAGCCCTCGTCTGGGCATTTCCCAGGGTGGCTGGCTAGCATCGTGTGCGGCCGATTCCCCCGGATAGGCCCCGCCGATCCAGATCCCGATCCCGGCCCCGCATCCGTCCCGAGAGGTTCCATGTCGAGCGACGAGTCATCGAACGCCGCTGCCGCCAGCGAGCGGCGTGACGCCGTGCGCGAGAAGGCGCTGCAGGTGCAGGCGCAGCAGTCGCGAGCGCGTCTGATCCGCGGCTCCGTCGTCACCACTGCGGTCATCGCGGTGGTGGCCGTCGTCGCGGTGGTCGTGACCTGGGCCGTCTCCTCGGCGGCGTCGAAGCCGATGCTCAGCCCGCAGAACGTGAGTGACGACGGGTTCGTCGTGACCGGGGTCATGGGTCTCGGGATCGCCGGAGACGACCCGGGCGGCACCGGCACGGTCGAAGGCGAGACGCCGACCGCGACTCCGACGGCCACCCCGACGCCGGAGGCGACTCCCACGGAGCAGCCCGTGGTCGACATCCGCGTCTACGTCGACTACCTCTCGACCGGCTCACGTGAATTCCAGCTCGCCAACGCGCAGCAGCTCACGAAGTGGGTGACCGAGGACGCGGTGACCCTCAGCTACTACCCCGTCGCGATGCTCACGTCGAAGTCGAACGGCACGAAGTACTCGCTGCGCGCTGCGAGCGCCGCGGCCTGCGTGGCCACCCACTCGCCCGATTACTTCTTCGCGTACAACAACACGCTCCTCACGCAGCAGCCCGAGATCGACTCGGACGGCTACACCGACGCCGAGCTCGCCGACATGGCGATCGCGTCGGGCGCTGTCGGTGCGAAGGTCGTGCGCGCGTGCATCGAGGACCAGGACTTCGCCTCGTGGGCCAAGACGGCCACGGAGCGCGCCCTCGACGGGCTTCCCGGCACCGACGACATCGCCCTCACGGGCACGCCGATGGTGCTCGTCAACGGCGAGCCCTACGTCGGCGCGATGAACGACCCCAAGGAGTTCGCGCAGTTCGTGCTCACCGTCGCGAGCGATGCGTACTACGAGGAGACTCCGAGCCCGACACCCACTCCGACGACGACTCCGACGCCGTAGTCGCGCCGCTCCCCGCGGCCGCTCCGAGCGAGCGGGCACACGCCATCGCCACCGGTAGACTGGCCGCATTGCCGGCTTGGCGCAATTGGTAGCGCACCTAACTTGTAATTAGGGGGTTGCGGGTTCAAGTCCCGCAGTCGGCTCGATGGACTCCTCGTCTGCGCCGCGGCGCATGCCCGCGTGGCTGGCGCTCGCCCTTGCGGTCGCGATCGGGGTGATGACCGCCGTCCAGGCCCGCATCAACGGCCAGCTCGGCCTCCGGCTGGACGACGGGTTCGTCGCCGCGGTCGTGTCGTTCGGCTCGGGCCTGGTGATCCTCGTCGTCCTCTCCGCGGCGCTGCCGTCCGGCCGCGCCGGCGTTGCGCGCCTGGTCGCCGGTGTGCGCACCGGAGGGATCCCGTTGTGGATGCTGGGAGGCGGCGCCGCCGGGGCGCTCACCGTCGCCACGCAGGGCCTCGCCGTCGGCCTCATCGGGGTGTCGCTGTTCACCGTCGGCGTCGTGGCCGGGCAGACCGTCAACGGGCTCTTCCTGGACCGGATCGGGTTCGGTCCGGCCGGCGTCGTCGCCGTCACCGTTCCGCGACTCGTCGGCGGCGCCCTGGCGCTCGGCGCGGTCGGTCTCGCGCTGGTCGGCGACGGCCTGTCGGGCGTGCCGCTGTGGATGCTCGTGCTTCCCTTCCTCGCGGGAATCGCGATCGCGTGGCAGCAGGCCACGAACGGCCGGCTGCGGCAGCGCGTCGGCACGCCGCTCACCGCGACCCTCGTCAATTTCACCGGCGGCACGGTGCTGCTCGTCGTCGCGGCGCTCGTACACGTCGCGAGCGTGGGTCCTCCTCAGCCGCTCCCCGCCGAGCCATGGCTCTACCTGGGCGGTCCCGTCGGCGTCGTGTACATCTTCCTGTCGGCAGCGGTCGTCCAGTACACCGGAGTGCTGCTGCTCGGACTCGGCGCCGTGGTCGGCCAGCTGCTCACCTCGGTCGTGCTCGACGCGCTGTGGCCCGCTCCAGCCAGTCCGGGGTTCGCGCAGGAGCTCGCGATGGTGGTGCTCGCCCTGGCGTCGGTCGTCGTCGCAGCCGTGCCGTGGCGCTCGCTGCGCCGCTGAACCGGCCCGAGCGAGACGGCCGGAGCCGAGCAGCGGCGCGGCCTCTCAGCCCTTCTTGTCGGGCTTCGGCATCCGGGACACGTGCTTACGTGCCTCGACGCCCTTGCGGCGGCCGAGACGCGAGCGCGGGGGCTTGCCGCCGACGTAGAGCCAGCCGAGCAGCTCTTCCTTCTTTCCGAGGCCGTGCGCCTTGGCGACCGCCTTCGAGCGCGTATAGCCGCCGGTGCGCCAGATGACGCCCCAGCCCGCTTCGTCGAGCAGCAGGCTGAGCACGTGGGCGACGCCTGAGGCGACGGCCTCCTGCTCCCAGCGGGGAACCTTGTCGCTCTTCCGGTAGCTGGCGACGACGGCGATCAGCAGCGGGGCGCGCAGCGGCTTCGACGAAGCGCCTTCTGCTCCCTCGGCCTTGCTGATCGCGCGGCCCAGCGCCTCGCGGTCGCTGCCGCGCAGCTCGATGAGGCGCCACGGCCGCAGCGAGGAGTGGTCGGCGACACGGCCGGCGGCGGAGACGAGCGTGAGCAGCTCCGCGTGCGTCGGCGCCTCGTCGGTGACCTTCGACCACGAGCGCCGCGCGCGCACGGCCTCCAGCGCCGGGTGCGCGGGGAGGCTCATGCCGTCTCGTCGGGGGAGAAGCTGAGGGAGATCGAGTTCATGCAGTACCGGTCGCCGGTGGGCGTGCCGAACCCGTCGGGGAACACATGGCCCAGGTGCGAGCCGCAGTTCGCGCAGCGCACCTCGGTGCGCAGCATCCCGTGGCTGTTGTCCTCGATGAGCTCGACGGCTTCGGGGCGGATCGACTCGTAGAAGCTCGGCCACCCGCAGTGCGAGTCGAACTTCGTCCCGCTCTGGAACAGCTCCGTGCCGCACGCCGCGCACGTGTAGAGGCCCGCCCTGCCCTCGTCGAGCAGCTCACCGGTCCACGCGCGCTCGGTGCCCGCCTCCCGCAGCACCGCGTACTGCTGCGGGCTGAGCTCCGCCCGCCACTGGTCGTCGCTCTTGTCAACGGCGTAGGTCATGGCATCCATTCAACCCCAGTCCCGGGCTCGGCGGTCCGCGCAGGCTGGACGTCGGCCGCGAGAATGGGGGAGTGGAACCGGATGCTCCTGCCGCCGTCGCCCTGCGCTACGCCCGATTCGCGCGCGACGAGGCACCCGGGCGGAGCGCGCTCTACGCCGAATGGGCCGCGGGCGTCGCCGCCGATCCGGTGTCGGCTGCGACGATCGCCCGGATTCCCGCGACGCACCGTCAGCCGCCCCTCGTCTTCGCGGTCACGCGGATGCTGGGAGCGCCGGAAGCACCGTTCCGGCAGTGGGCAGCATGGCTGTCGTCGCACGCGGACGATGTCGTGGCCGCGGCATCCGCGCGCAGTCTCCAGACGAACGAGCCGCTGCGCTGTGCCGCCCTGCTGCCGGCGCTCGCCGCGGTCGAGGGGCCGATCGCGCTGCTCGAGCTCGGCGCGAGCGCCGGACTCTGTCTCTTCCCGGACCGGTATTCGTACCGCTTCTCGAACGGGATCGCCCTCGACCCGGCGGACGGGACATCGCCGGTGGTGCTCGAATGCGCGGTCGCGGGAGATCCGCCCCTCCGGCTGCCCGACGTCGTCTGGCGGGCGGGCATCGACCTGGCACCCCTCGACGCCGCCGACCGCGCGGATCGGCGGTTCCTCACCTCGCTGGTGTGGCCGGGCGAGACCGGCCGCGCCGCTCGCATCGAGGCGGCCCTCGACATCGCGGCCGCGGATCCGCCGCTGCTGATCGCCGGCGATGCGACCGATCCCGCAGTGCTCGCGCGCGCGGCGGGACGCGCGCCACGGGGGGCGACGCTCGTCATCACGACGCCGGGCGTGCTTCCGCACATCCCGCGGGCGGGGCGGGAGCGCCTGTTCGCGGCGCTGCGCGGCCTCGACGCGGTGTGGATCTCGATCGACCCGCCGGGACTCCACGACCAGTGGAATCCGCCCGTCGATCCGGCGACGTGGGGGGGCTTCGTGCTCGGCCGGGACGGCGTGCCCCTCGCCGCCGTCGACCCGCTCGGCGCGTTCGTGGAGTGGCGCGAGGACGATCGGCGGCCGCGCGGCTAGCGTGAGGACGTGCCCCTCTCCGAGCGCGATCTCGCGATCCTCGCCTTCGAGGCCGAATGGCGCCGTCACGCCGGCGCGAAGGAAGAGGCGATCCGTGCCGACCTCGGCATGTCGCCGGCGCGCTACTACCAGCTGCTCGGACGGCTGATCGATACCGCCGAGGCGCAGGCGCACGATCCGATGCTCGTGAAGCGGCTGCGCCGCCTGCACGACGAACGTGCTCGCGCCCGCAGCGACAGCGCCGCCGGCGGGAGATCGCTCTGAGCCGGGCCCCGGCGGGTTCCCCGGCGGGCTGCCGGTAGGATCATCGGGTGTCGAGATCGTCCTTCCCCCGGGATCGCTTCGACGACCTCCCGGATGCGGATCGCGTCGGTGCCCACCGAGCCGAGAATCCTCGCATGCGCGGGTGGGTCGTGCTGCTGTGGGCTGCGCTGGCGACGATCGTCCTGATCGCGGTCGGCATCTTCGGCACGCTGCTGGCATCCGGGCGCATCGAGATCTTCCCGACGCCCGAGCCCACCGCCGCGCCGACGGTCGAGGTGACGCCCGTCATCGACACGAGCTACCAGGTCGTCATCCTCAATGCGACGCCGGAGCAGGGTCTCGCGACGCAGATGAAGGACGTCGTCGTCGCCGCCGGCTGGCCCGACGGATCGGTGCTGCCCAGCGACGCGAGCGCCGATGACTTCCCGGAGACGACCGTGTACTACGTCGGGGCCGAGGACGAGGCTGCCGCGGCTGGTCTTGCCGGTGTCATCGGCGGCGCGCGAGTGGAGCAGAGCGAGGTCTACCAGCCCGCCAGCCCCGACACGAAGCAGCTGACCGTGGTGATCGGGCTCGATCGCACGGCCGCCGGACAGACTCCGACGCCCACCCCGTGACGGGTTACCGGCGCGAGTGTTTCACGCCGGTAAATAGTTGTGTCCCTGCATGTCAACAACTCGCCTTCGGGACCTCGGCGGGTCCTGAGCCGTGCATACGATGAACCCAGTCGTACCAGCATCAGGAGATTCGCATGACTCAGGGCACCGTCAAGTGGTTCAACGCCGAGAAGGGCTTCGGCTTCATCACGGCTGAGGGGCAGGACGTCTTCGTCCATTACTCGAACATCGACATGTCGGGCTTCCGCGTGCTCGAAGAGGGCCAGACAGTCGAGTTCACCGTCGGCACCGGGCAGAAGGGCCCGCAGGCGGAGGCGGTGCGCGTGGTCTGATCGCCCCACGCTCCAGCTCGCACGGAAACGGGATGCCGCGGCATCCCGTTTCCACGTGTTTCGGGACCGTTCGCGGCGGCTTGCACTCCCTAGGGGTGAGTGCCAGAATGGATTAGCACTCCGGTTCGTTGAGTGCTAATCCAAAAGCCCCGTCCTGGGAGGACGAAACACACATGGCAAAGATCATCGCTTTCGATGAGGAGGCCCGTCGCGGCCTCGAGCGCGGCCTCAACATCCTGGCCGACGCCGTCAAGGTGACGCTTGGCCCCCGCGGTCGCAACGTCGTGCTCGAGAAGAAGTGGGGCGCTCCCACGATCACGAACGACGGCGTCTCGATCGCCAAGGAGATCGAGCTCGACGACCCGTACGAGAAGATCGGCGCGGAGCTCGTCAAGGAGGTCGCGAAGAAGACCGACGACGTCGCCGGTGACGGCACCACCACCTCGGTCGTGCTCGCCCAGGCGCTCGTGCGCGAGGGCCTGCGCAACGTCGCGGCCGGCGCCGACCCGATCTCGCTCAAGAAGGGCATCGAGAAGGCCGTCGCGGCCATCACGACCCAGCTGCTCGCCGACGCCAAGGAGGTCGAGACCAAGGAGGAGATCGCCGCCACCGCGTCCATCTCCGCCGGCGACCCCGAGATCGGCGCGCTCATCGCCGAGGCCATCGACAAGGTCGGCAAGGAAGGCGTCGTCACCGTCGAGGAGTCGCAGACCTTCGGCACCGAGCTCGAGCTCACCGAGGGCATGCGCTTCGACAAGGGCTACATCAACCCGTACTTCGTCACGGACCCGGAGCGCCAGGAGGCCGTCTTCGAGGACCCGTACATCCTCATCGCGAACCAGAAGATCTCGAACATCAAGGACCTTCTGCCGATCGTCGACAAGGTGATCCAGGACGGCAAGGAGCTCCTGATCATCGCCGAGGACGTCGAGGGCGAGGCGCTCGCGACTCTCGTGCTCAACAAGATCCGCGGCATCTTCAAGTCCGTGGCCGTCAAGGCTCCGGGCTTCGGCGACCGTCGCAAGGCGCAGCTGCAGGACATCGCGATCCTCACCGGCGGCCAGGTCATCACCGAGGAGGTCGGTCTCAAGCTCGAGAACGCCACCCTCGACCTGCTCGGCCGTGCGCGCAAGGTCATCATCACGAAGGACGAGACCACGATCATCGAAGGTGCCGGCGACGCCGGTCAGCTCGAGGGTCGCGTCACGCAGATCCGTCGCGAGATCGAGAACACCGACAGCGACTACGACCGCGAGAAGCTCCAGGAGCGCCTCGCCAAGCTCGCCGGCGGCGTCGCCGTCATCAAGGCGGGCGCGGCGACCGAGGTCGAGCTGAAGGAGCGCAAGCACCGCATCGAGGACGCCGTCCGCAACGCGAAGGCAGCCGTCGAGGAGGGCATCGTCCCCGGTGGTGGCGTCGCGCTCATCCAGGCCGGCAAGGTGGCCTTCGAGAACCTCGAGCTCTCGGGCGACGAGGCGACCGGCGCGAACATCGTGCGCGTCGCGATCGAGGCTCCGCTGAAGCAGATCGCCCTCAACGCGGGCCTCGAGCCCGGAGTGGTCGCGAACAAGGTCGCCGAGCTCCCCTCGGGCCAGGGCCTCAACGCCGCCACGGGCGAGTACGTCGACATGCTGGCCGCCGGCATCAACGACCCGGTGAAGGTGACCCGCTCGGCGCTGCAGAACGCAGCCTCGATCGCCGGTCTGTTCCTCACCACCGAGGCCGTCGTCGCCGACAAGCCCGAGAAGGTCTCGGCTCCGGCCGGCGACCCCACGGGCGGCATGGACTTTTGAGTCGGGGCGGGTCAATGCGGCGCAGCCGCGTTGATGCGCAATCGACTCAAGGTTGAGCGAGGACCGCGAAGCGGCCCGATTCGAAACCCGGAGTCAACGAACGAAGGGCCCCTCCTCCGGGAGGGGCCCTTCGTCGTTCCCGATCTCAGCGGAACAGGCTGGTCGTCGCCAGCTCGGCTTCGGCGTACTGGCGCCCCGCAGCCGCGAGCGCGACGCTGATGCCCGAGAGCGTCTCTTCGACCTGCCGCTGGGTCGAGCGCCACTGATCGGTCACGGTGTGGAACGCGACCGATGCCGAGCCTGTCCAGGTGCTCTGCAGCTGCATCAGCTGCGCCATCATCGCGTTGGACTCGGCCTGCAGACGCTCGATGGTCCCGCGCACGCCCGCAGTGGCGGCGAGCACGGCATCGCTGTCGACGGAGTAGACGGCCATGGTGATCCTTCCTCGGGGCGGATCGGATGCCGCGCCCCGGTGTCGTCGTCACGCTATGACGAACAGGGGCGCCCGGCGCGACGGCTGACAGCCGAGGTGCAGGAGCGATCGACGCACGCCGCTGGGGAGGAGCCGGTCAGTCCTGGTCGAGTCGGAGGCGCTCGAGCGGCTGGGTCTGGATCTGCAGATGCTCGGCCGCATCCCGTTCCGCGGCCAGGGGGAAGGCCACACGGAACGTCGCTCCGCCGCCGGGGGTGTCGGTGACCCCGACGGTGCCGTGCAAGGCGTCGACGATCGAGGCGACGATCGACAGGCCGAGCCCGGACCCGCCGGTCTCTCGTGTGCGCGACGTGTCCGCCCGCCAGAAGCGCTGGAAGATCTTGTCCTTGATCTGGTCGGGGACGCCCTCGCCGTGGTCGACGACCTCGACCCAGCCGAGGAGCGCGGTCATATCGACGCCCACCCTCAGCTCGATGGGGGAGTCGTCGGACGTGAAGCGCCGCGCGTTGCCGATGAGGTTCGTCACGACCTGGCGGATGCGGTTCTCATCGCCGAGCACGACCGGCACCGTCGCCCCCGCGGCTGCCGGCTCGTCGGGCACGGGTGCGATCGGCGGCAGCGCCCGCATCCCGGTCGCACTCGTCGCGGGCACGGGCTTGGGGCGTCGGCGCAGCAGCGACAGCGTCGCCCCGGCGCGCGTGAGAGCGGTGGTGGGCGGGCGCCGCTGCTCATCCGGCTCGTCCTGTGTCGCAGGGAGAACAGGTGGCGGAAGCTCGTCGACAGTTGTGTCGATCACCGTCACCGGACGCATCGGGGCCGCCGCGCGCAGGTCGAGCGCGGCATCCCTCGCCACCGGACGCAGGTCCACCGGAGCGATGACGACATCGCGACGCTCGTCGAGGCGGGCGAGGGCCAGGAGGTCCTCGACCAGCACGCCCATGCGGATCGCCTCCTTCTCGATGCGATCCATGGACTGCGAGACGTCCTCGTCGCCCCGGATCGCCCCCATGCGATAGAGCTCGGCATAGCCGCGCACGGTCACCAGCGGCGTGCGCAGCTCGTGACTGGCGTCGCCGACGAAGCGCCGCATCTGGCGCACCGTGGAGTCGCGCTGCGAGATGGCGGCATCCACTCTGTCGAGCATCGCGTTGATCGCGGTCTTGAGGCGTCCGACCTCGGTCGTGGTCGGCTCGATGTCGGTCATGCGCAGGCTGAAGTCGCCGCCCGCGATCGCCTCGGCCGTGGATTCCACCTGGCCGAGACTGCGGAAGGTCAGCGTCACGAGCCAGCGCGTCGCGACGGCGCCGGCGACGAGGATGAGCAGGGCCAGGATGCCGTAGATGCCGACGTAGTTGGCGACGATCTGCGTGATGGGAGCCACCGGCACCGCGACCATCTGCGCATAGAAGATGTTCTGGAACTCCTGCACGGTGACCGTCGCCCGGTACTCCGAGTCGCCGTCCTGCGACGGCAGCGTCACGATCTGCCCTTCGGCGGTGAGCGCCGAGTCCAGGGGGTAGGACTCGGGGAACACTGGCTCGGAGCCGTCCTCCGCGCCGTCACCGCCGACGGTCGCGAGGTGCGCTCCCTCGACCGGCTCGTACACCGCGACGAAGTAGTCGGTGGGCACGGCGTCCTCTGCGGGCTCGACTCGCAGCCGGCCGTCCTGCACGCTGAAGTCGAGAAGCTGTCCCGCCACGTCGCTGCCTGCCAGCGCGGTCACCTGCTCGTCCAGGTTGAGCACCAGTGCATTGCGCAGGAACGCCATCGTGCCGATCCCGGCGACGAACAGGCCGATCGCCAGGAGCGCGACGGTGACCCCGGTGACCTTCGCGCGCAGGCTCGTGCCGCGCCACCACCGGGTGATCGCGTCCGTCTTCTGCGCCAGAGGAGCTCCTCGAGTCGTCCCGCGGGGTTACGCGGGCTTGCCCGCCTTCAGCATGTAGCCGAAGCCGCGCTTGGTCTGAATGAGGGGCTCGGACGAATGCGGGTCGATCTTGCGACGCAGGTACGAGATGTAGCTCTCCACGATGCCGGCGTCGCCGTTGAAGTCGTACTCCCACACGTGGTCGAGGATCTGCGCCTTGGAGAGCACGCGGTTGGGGTTGAGCATCAGGTAGCGCAGCAGCTTGAACTCGGTGGGGCTGAGATCGATGGACGCCTCGCCGACCTGGACGTCGTGGGTGTCCTGGTCCATCGAGAGCTCGCCGGCGCGGATGACCGACTCCTCGTCCGCCTGCATGGTGCGGCGAAGGATCGCCTGGATGCGGGCGACGATCTCGTCGAGGCTGAACGGCTTGGTGACGTAGTCGTCGCCGCCGGCGTTGAGGCCGGTGATCTTGTCCTCGGTCTCGTCCTTCGCCGTCAGGAAGAGGATCGGCGCGGTGTAACCGGCGCCGCGAAGGCGTTTGGTGACGCTGAACCCGTTCATGTCGGGGAGCATCACGTCGAGGATGATCAGGTCGGGCTCCTCCTCGAGGACGGCCGAGATCGTCTGGGCGCCGTTGGATACGGCCCTCACCTGGAACCCCGCGAAGCGGAGGCTCGTGATGAGCAGGTCGCGGATGTTCGGCTCGTCGTCCACGACGAGGATGCGCGGTGCGGTCATGCCCTCATTATGGCCAGGGTTGCGACGCCATGGCGGGATATCGCCCGGAAAGGCGCGCTCGCGTCGATCAGGCGGCGATCCCGTCGGCATCGAGGATCGTGTACGCGTAGCCCTGCTCGGCGAGGAAGCGCTGCCGGTTCTGCGCGAAGTCCTGGTCGACGGTGTCGCGCGCGATGAGGGTGTAGAAGCTCGCCGTTCGGCCGGACTCCTTCGGCCGCAGCAGGCGTCCGAGCCGCTGAGCCTCCTCCTGGCGCGATCCGAACGATCCCGACACCTGAATGGCGACGGATGCCTCGGGCAGGTCGATCGAGAAGTTCGCCACCTTCGACACGACCAGGAGCGAGATCTCGCCGACGCGGAACGCCTGGTAGAGCTCTTCGCGCTCGTCCACGGGGGTCGCCCCGGTGATCTTCGGCGCACCGAGCGCCTCGGCGAGCACGTCGATCTGGTCGAGGTACTGGCCGATGACGAGGATCCGCTCGCCGGCATGGCGCTCGACCAGCCGGCGCACGACGCCGATCTTGGCGGGGGCGGTGGCGGCGAGTCGATATCGCTCGTCGTCGGCCGCGGCCGCATACTCGAGCCGATCGCCGGCCGGAAGGTCGACGCGCACCTCGTAGCAGACGGCGGGGGAGATGAAGCCCTGGGCCTCGATCTCCTTCCACGGCGCATCGAATCGCTTGGGGCCGATGAGGCTGAAGACGTCGCCCTCGCGACCGTCCTCGCGCACGAGCGTGGCAGTCAGTCCCAGACGGCGGCGCGCCTGCAGATCGGCGGTGAGCTTGAACACGGGCGCCGGGAGCAGGTGCACCTCGTCGTAGACGATGAGGCCCCAGTCCAGAGCATCCAGCAGCGCGAGGTGCGCGTACTGGCCTTTCCGCTTGGCGGTGAGGATCTGATAGGTCGCGATCGTGACCGGCTTGACCTCTTTGACCTGGCCGGAGTACTCGCCGATCTCCTCGGCGGTGAGCGAGGTGCGCTTGAGCAGCTCGTCGCGCCACTGCCGGGCGCTGACCGTGTTCGTCACGAGGATGAGCGTCGTCGTCCGGGTCGCCGCCATGGCGCCGGCGCCGACGAGGGTCTTGCCGGCGCCGCAGGGGAGCACCACGACGCCCGAACCGCCGTCGCTGAAGATGTCGACCGCCTGGCGCTGGTAGGGGCGCAGGTGCCATCCGTCTTCCGCGAGATCGATCGGATGCGGCGTCCCCGGCGTGTAGCCGGCGAGGTCCTCGGCGGGCCACCCGATCTTGAGCAGTTCCTGCTTGATGTGCCCGCGCGCCCACGCATCGACGATGAACGCGTCGGGAGCGGGACGCCCGATGAGCAGGGGCTGGATGCGCTTGTTCTTCGAGACCTCCGCCAGGACCGCGGCATCCGTCGACCGCAGCACCAGCTCGCCACCGGAGCCGTCCTCGGCGACTGGCGCGCGCTCGATCACCAGGCGGCCGTAGCGCCCCACGGTCTCGGCGATGTCGATCGACACCGACGGCGGTACGGGGAACCGCGACCAGCGATCGAGCGTCGCCAGCATGTCGGCGGCGTCGTGTCCGGCCGCGCGGGCGTTCCAGAGCCCGAGCCGTGTGATGCGGTAGGTGTGGATGTGCTCGGGGGCGCGCTCCAGCTCGGCGAAGATCGCGAGCTCGTGGCGCGCACTCTCCGCATCCGGGTGGGCGACTTCGAGCAGCACGGTGCGATCGCTCTGAACGATGAGGGGGCCGTCAGCCATAACGTGCCAGTCTACGTGAGCTTCGGCGGGTCGCGGCGGCGCGTCAGGCAGGCCGGGCGCTGATGATGCTCGACACCGGGAGGGTGCGCTCGATGTCGGCGGCGCGGTCGCGTCCGCGCAGGCGGCCGCCGCCGAGGCCGGATGCCTCGAGGGTGAACGCGCGCTCGGAGCCGTCCGGCATCCGCACCACCACGACGATCTCGCTGCGCGCGCGCACCGCCTGCTCGAGCTCGCGACCGAGCCAGCCCTCCTCGCCCTCGGTGCCGTGGCCGCCGCGCAGCGTCCCCATCAGGCGCGCGTACGTCTGCGACGGCGTCGGCGGGGCCGGTGGGACAGCGGTGCCGGTCCGCCGGCGCACGAGTTCGGGGGCACCGTCGTCGTCGAGCGCGACGACGGGGTACCGCGCGTCGGCGAGGCTCCAGTAGACGGCGTCGCGCGGTGCGCGGGAGACCAGGCCCCCGGCATCGGGGAGAAGGCCCAGGGGACGCAGCGCCTGGTCGACGGCGATGGTGTCCCGCAGTGACGCGTCGGCGGCCTCGATGCGCGTCCGGCCGGTGGCGGCGTCCAGACCGACCCGCACCAGGCCGTGGCGCGCGGCGGTGCTCTCGATGAGGTAGGCCAGGGGCTGCGGGATGCCGGTGAGCGACAGCGTCGAGAGGAAGGCGCTGATCGAGTCCGCCGTCTCGCCCTCGGTCATGCCGGCGCCCAGCGACTGCGCGGTGAACCGGTATGTGGATGCCTGCGCCCGGGACTCGCGCACGGCGACGCCGCGGAGGCGGAGGTCGAGCGCGGGTGCCAGCGGGCCGGGCGCGATCGCGGTGAGGTCGGCCTGCAGGTAGACGCGATCGATCTCGGCAGGAAGGTGCGCGGCCAGTCCGGACGGGTCGGCAGGCGCGCCCTCCCGCAGGGTCGTCGTCCATGCGAACTCGGCAGGATCATCGGCGAGCAGGCCCCACTGGCGGCCGATGCGGCGGTAGCGTGCCACGCGGTCGGGCCAATCCGGGTCGAGAGGATAGGCCGTCGTCCAGGTCGCGGGGTCGCTGACGCCGCCCGCCGGGGTGCGCAGACCCACGGGGAGCGACGAGCGGAAGCCTTCGGCGATACCCGCCCAGCGCTCGGCCGTCGGCGAGGCCAGCCACCGCTCTCCGGCATCCGTCACCAGCCAGTGGCGCTCGACAGGCACCGCCAGACCCGCCGCGCTCGCGGCCGCGAGCAGGTCCTCGAGGTCGTCGTCGTCGCGGATCGCGCCCGCTTCGGTGAGGCGCTTCCGGTCGGCGGCGGTCACCGATCCCGCGCCCGTTCGTGCCAGCGGAACGTGGAGTCCGGCCAGCAGCACGTCGGCCAGCGAACCGGCGGTCGTGAATGCGCGCTCCGCCGCCGCGGCCGCCGCGCGGTCGTCGGCGGGTACGCGCGAGGGCGCGAGGGCGATGGTGCCGAACGCGTCCGGGTGCGCGGCCGTCAGTGCCGCCAGCCGCTCGGCCGTAGGGGCGTAGGGGCGCCCGTCGTCGGCTGCCAGCGCGAGACGCGTGAGAACGGGGTTCGGCGCCGGCTCGCCGGCCGATAGGGCGGCGAGGGCAGCGCGGGGGAGTCGCGCGAGCGCGCGGTCGACGGATGCCGGATCGAGCAGCGCTTCGGCCGCGTCGAAGAAGTCGTTCCAGGTCGCCGTCGCCGACACGCCGCGAGCAGCGAGCGTCGCCGCGAGGTCGCCGTCGTCGCGACCGGCGAGCCAGGTCGCGAGTGCGCGCTCGTCGGAGACCACTCAGCCCCCTCGGTTGGCCCGAGACCTCCGCACGAAGCTCATGATGAGCACCGCGAGCATCATCGCGAAGGCGACGATCGGCGCGATGTACACGAGCACTCCCACAAGTGGCCACACACCCGACGCCATATCGGCACCCGAGGCGGAGGCGATCATGATCGCGAAGAAGCTGAGGATCGACAGCACGAGGAGCCCCAGCGACATGAAGGCCAGGAGGCGGTCGATCCGGCGGACGGGAACGTCCTCGCCCGGGGTGTTCGTGCTCATCCGACTCAGCCTAGTGCCAGGCGGGTGCGCGCGGCAGTCGCGGACCTCCGTTGCCGTAGGCTTGAGGGGAGGGGATCCTCCGATCCCTGTTCAGCCATGCCCGCCGCTCGGCGGCGCCGTACACAGCGAGGTCCCGATGCCCACCGGCAAGGTCAGGTTCTACGACGAGGAGAAGGGGTTCGGCTTCGTCACCACCGACGACGGCCAGGACGTCTTCCTGCACGCCACAGCCCTGCCCGCGGGCGCTCCCGCCCCCAAGCCCGGCACGCGGCTCGAGTTCGGTGTTGCCGACGGCAAGCGCGGGCTGCAGGCGCTCTCGGTCCGCGTGCTCGAGGCGCCGGTGAGTCTGGCCAAGCGCTCGCGCAAGCCCGCGGACGACATGGCGATCATCATCGAAGACCTCGTGAAGCTGCTCGACGGTATCGGCGGCGACCTGCGTCACGGCCGCTACCCGGCCGGTGCCCACGCCAAGAAGGTCGCCGCGGTGCTGCGCAAGGTGGCGGATGAACTCGACGCCTGAGTCGGTCGACGCTCCCGTCGAGCCCGCGCCCGACGAGATCGTCGTCGAGGAGACGGATGCCGCGACCCCGGCGCCCGTCGTGGACCCCGATCCCACGCTGCTCGAGTCGCACGACCTCGCGCTCGCCGCGCTGCGCGAGATCACTCCCGCGGCGACGATCGGCGACGCGGCGGGATACCGCCTCGAGCGAGACGGCGTCGTGTCGCTGAGCTTCGAGAACCGGCTCGCCGGATACCCCGGCTGGTTCTGGACCGTCAGCCTGGCGCGCGTCGAGGGCGATCAGCCGACCGTGCTCGAAGTCGAGCTGCTGCCGGGTGACGACGCGCTGCTCGCACCCGACTGGGTGCCGTGGGCCGTGCGCCTCGCGGACTACCAGGCGGCGCAGGTCGCACTCGCCGAAGCTCCTCACGCCTCGGACGACGAGGGCGAGTCCGACGAGGACGACGAGGATCTGGACGACGTCGACGACCTCGATGCCGCGGACTTCGACGGCGACGGGTCCTCGATCCTGCACGCCGGCGACGTCGACGGCGTGGATATCGACGAGCTCGACGACTCCGACGAAGACGACGAGGACGACGAAGACGACGCCGACGAGGTCGACGAGGATGACTCCGAGGACGACGACGAGGACGAGGACGAGGACGAGGACGCCGATTCCGAGGACGACTCCGAAGAGGACGACGCCGACGAGGACGACGACGACTCCGAGGACGATTCCGACGAGGACGACGACGCGGAGGAGTGACTCGCCGCGCCGCCGCCCTCGATCAAGGTCTCGATACGCGGGCTTCGCGCGCTACTCGACCTTGACCCGGAGCGCGTCAACGATTCGCATCGACCCGCTCCGCCTCAAGGGGTGAGCGCGGCTCCGGCCACCAGCTCCACCGTGCGCTCGGGCTCTCGGGTCGAGACCGAGAAGCGCGCGCTCAGGAGGACCTCGTCGCGTGAGGACGGGCCCACCAGCAGCTCGAACTCGCCGGACTCCACGACACGATGGCCGTCGGCATCCACGATCGTGCATTCGCTGACCGGGATCGCGAGCTCGACCGTCGCCTCGGCGCCCTGCTCGACGTCGACGACGGTGAACCCCTTGAGTTCCTTGTCGGCCCAGCTGACCGACGTGACGGTGTCGCGCACGTAGACCTGGACCACTTCGCGCGCAGGACGGGATCCCGTGTTGCGCACAGTGACCGTCGCGCGGACCGTGTCGGTCTCCTCCAGACCGGTCGCCTGGATCCGCAGATCCGCGTACTCGACGGTCGTGTAGGACAGTCCTTCTCCGAACACGTGCGCGGGGCTCTGCGTGAGATCCGCATAGCGCGTGCCGTGCTGGCCGCGCACCTGGTTGTAGTACGTCGGCTGCTGGCCGACGTGACGTGCGAACGAGATCGGCAGCCGGCCGGAGGGCTCGATGAGCCCGAGCAGCAGTTCGGCGATCGCCCGGCCCCCCTCCATCCCGGGGTTCGCGGCCCAGACGAGGGCTGCGGAATCCGTCACCGAGGCGGGCAGCACCAGCGGCTTCGACGCGAGGAGGACCACGATGAGGGGCTTGCCGGTCGCCGCGAGGGCCTCGAGGAGAGCCTGCTGACCGCCGAGCAGCTCGAGGGTGGCCGTCGAACGGCCCTCTCCCACGAGTTCGACGCGGTCGCCGACCACGGCGACGACGTAATCTGCGGCTTCGGCCGCCGAGACGGCCTCGGCGATGAGGGCGGCGTCGGGCGCGGCGGGAACGACGACCTGCGGCCGGGGCTGGCCGTCCGGGAAGAAAGCGCCGTCGGGGTCGGCCTCGAGGGTGAGGATGTCGGCACCGCGGGCGTGGGTGACCTCCCACGTCGACGGGGCGTGTGCGCGCAGTCCGTCGAGCACGGTGGTGATGAGCGCGCGCGGCTGTCCGTCGGGCAGCCAGTCGACCTGGCCCGACGAGCCGGCCCAGTCGCCGAGCTGCGTCTGTGCGTCGTCGGCGAGCGGTCCGACCACCGCGATGCGGCGAGGAGTCCCGCCCCCGTCGAGCGGGAGGGTGCCGTCGTTGCGCAGCAGCACGAGCGAGCGGCGCGCGGTCTCGAGGTTGAGGGAGACGTGCGCGGCGCTGCCGATCACCGTCTCGATGCGGTCCGCGTCGGGAAGGCGCGGGTTCTCGAACAGGCCGAACTCGAACTTCAGGCGCAGGATGCGCGACACGGCGCGATCGAGGTCGCTCTCGGCCATCAGGCCCCGCTCGATCGCCTCGAGCGCGCCGGGGAAGAAGCCCGGCGTGGTCATCACCATGTCGTTGCCCGCCTTGACCGCGGCGGCGGCTGCGTGGGCGTAGTCCGGCTGCACCCTCTGCTCCCACACCATGCGGCCGACGTTGTCCCAGTCGGTGATGAGCGTGCCGGTGTAGCCCCACTCGCCGCGGAGCACATCGCCCAGCAGCCAGTCGTTGACCGTGATCGGCACGCCGTCGGTGGTCTGGTAGCCGAGCATGAACGTGCGGCATCCCTCGCGCGCCACCCGCTCGAACGGCGGCAGGAACCACGACCGGAGCTTGCGGCGCGAGATGTCGGCCTCGCTCGCATCGCGGCCGCCCTGCGTCTCGGAGTATCCGGCGAAGTGCTTCGCCGTCGCGAGGATCGCGTCGGGGTCGTCGAGTCCGCCTCCCTGATACCCGCGCACCATCGCCGAGGCGAGCTCGCCGATGAGGTGCGGGTCCTCGCCGAACGTCTCGTCGATGCGGCCCCAGCGCAGGTCGCGTGCGATGCAGAGCACGGGCGAGAAGGTCCAGTGGATGCCGGTGGCCGAGACCTCGGCGGCGGTCGCCCGGGCGACCTGCTCGACGAGCGCGGGATCCCACGTCGCGGCCATGCCCAGCTGGGTCGGGAAGACGGTGCCCCCCTCCCAGAACGCGTGACCGTGGATGCAGTCCTCGCCGACGAGCAGCGGGATCTGCAGGCGGGTCCGCAGCGTCAGGTCCCGTGCGCGCAGGACGCGCGCGGGCGAGGCGTGCAGGATCGATCCGGCGTGCATCCGCAGGATCTGGTCGTCGAGGTCCTCGCGGGCGTCGAGCTGCAGCATCTGCCCGACCTTCTCCTCGCGGGTCATGCGGGCCAGCAGATCGGCGATCCGCGCCTCGACCGGGAGCTCGGGGTCGAGGTAGGGCGCGTCGTGGGTCACAGATTCTCCTGTCGGGAGGTCGCGGGCTCGCTGCGGACGGCCGTGACGGTGTCGTTGACGTTCATGCCCTTCTTCTTGAGGGCACGGGCGCGCTCACCGGCCGACCGCAGACGCGGGTTGACGTACTCGTCGATACCGAAGTTGATGAGCGAGAGCGCGACGCCGATCGCAGCGATGCACAGGCCCGGAGGCACGAACCACCACCATTGCCCCTGGCGGAAGGCGCCCTGCGCGCTCGCCCAGTTGAGGATCGTGCCCCAGTTGTAGGTCGTGACGGGGATGATGCCGATGTACGAGAGGGTCGTGAGGCCGATGATCGCGGCTGTCACCGTGCCCACGAAGCTCGCGGCGATGAGCGCCATGAGATTCGGGAGCATCTCGACGGTGATGATGCGGTGCAGCGGTTCGCCGTTGGCACGAGCGGCCTGCACGAAGTCACGGCTGCGCAGCGACATCGTCTGCGCGCGCAGCACCCGCGCACCCCAGGCCCAGCCGATGAGGCCGAGGACTCCCGCGATGAGGATGAGCGGCGGGTCGTCGAACATCGAGGCCACGATGATGATCAGCGGGATGCCGGGGATCACGAGGAACACGTTGGTGAGCGCCGACAGGCCCTCGCTGCGCCACCCGCGCAGGTATCCCGACATGACGCCGACCACGACCGCGATCACCGTCGCGATGATCGCGGCCAGGAAGCCGACCACGATGACGCCGCGCGTGCCGTGGATGACCTGGCTCAGCACGTCCTCGCCGATGTGGGTCGTGCCCAGCCAGTGCGCGGCCGAGGGAGGCTGGAATCGCGCGGTGTTGTCGACCTTCGTCGGCGAGTAGGGGGCCAGCACGTCGGCGAGGATCGCGACGAGCACGAAGAACGCGAGGATCGACAGTCCGGCGATCGACTTGCCGTTGCGGAACATCGCGAAGGCCGAGCCCAGCTTCGACAGGAAGGTCGGCTTCTTGGGTGGCCCGCTCGTGCCGGCAGGCCCGGGAGTGCGGAGGGTCGCGGTCGCGGGTGCGTTCGCGGAACGCTGTGCCGTGGTGTCGTTGACGATGGTGTCCATGCTCAGGCCTCCGTCTGGCGCGTGCGCGGGTCGAGGAATCCGTAGGCGACATCGGCCAGGAGGTTCGCCAGGAGCACCGAGATGGTGAGCACGAGGAACACTCCCTGCATGAGGGCGTAGTCCTTCGCGTTGGTGGCGTCGAGCAGCAGCTTGCCGACGCCGGGGTAGCTGAACACCATCTCCATCACGATCGTCCCGCCGACGATGAAGCCCAGCGCGAGCGCGAAGCTCTGGATCTGCGGGAGTACCGCGTTGCGCGCGGCATAGCGCCACAGCACACGGTTGCTCGGCATGCCCTTGGCCTGTGCGACGGTGACGTAGTCCTCGTCGAGCACCGTGAGCATCATGTTGCGCATGCCCAGCATCCAGCCGCCCAGTGAGGCGATGATGATGGTCGCCGCGGGAAGGAAGCCGTGATGGAGCACGTCTCCGATGAACTCCCACGACCACTCCGGCGCCACCCCGACGCCGTACGCCTTGCCGATCGGGAACCAGCCCAGCGTCACCGAGAAGATCGAGATGGCGAGCAGCCCCAGCCAGAAGTAGGGGATCGTGCTCAGGAACGTCGTGATCGGGATCAGCGCGTCGAGGCGGCTGCCACGGCGCCATCCGACGATCGCGCCTCCGATGGTGCCGATGGCGAAGGCGATCAGCGTCGCGAAGCCGACGAGGCACACGGTCCAGATCAGCGACTGGCCGACCACCTCGGTGACCGGGCGCATGCCGTGCAGCAGCGAGATCCCGAGGTCGCCGCGCAGCAGCAGGCCCCAGTAGTCGAGGTACTGCTGCCACAGCGATTTGTCCGTGTCGAGGCCGAGCAGGGAACGCAGCGCCTCGGCCGCCTCGGGGGAGACGTTGCGATTGCGGGCGAGGTACGCGGTGACCGCATCGCCCTTCATCAGTCGCGGCAGGAAGAAGTTGATCGTGATGGCCGCCCACAGCGTGAACAGATAGAACAGCACGCGATTGCCGAGGAAACGCCACGGGATGCGAGCGCGGCCCTTGACGGCGCCGGTCGCAGTCGTGCCGACCTCGATCGCGTCGAAGTCCGGAGCCGGCAGCTGGGGGGCGACGGCGCTCACTTCTCACCTCCGAGAATGCCCGCGGCGTGCGCGAAGTAGGTATCGGGATCGGGGGATGCCGCGCGCAGCTCCTGCGTGTACGGGCTCTGCGGACGCAGGATCACATCGTCGGCGGGCCCTCGTTCGACAACTCGTCCCTGGTTGAGCACGAGGATCTCGTCGCTGAAATGACGCGCCGTGGCAAGGTCGTGCGTGATGTAGAGCACGCCCAGTCCCTCCTCGCGCTGCAGGTCGGCGAGCAGGTTGAGCACCCCGAGACGGATCGACACGTCGAGCATCGAGACGGGCTCGTCGGCCACGAGCAGTCGGGGCCGGGATGCCAGCGCACGGGCGATCGCGACGCGCTGGCGCTGTCCGCCCGACAGCTCGTGCGGCCGACGGTCGATCACCGCGTCGGCGTCGAGGCGGACGCGGTCGAGCAGTCGACGCACCTCGTCGTCGAGCCGGTCCTTGGGGACGACGTCGTCGAGCTGGAGCGGCCGCTGGATCGCGTAGCGGATCGAGTGGTACGGGTTCAGCGAGGCGAACGGATCCTGGAACACCATGCGCAGCTGCTGGCGGTAGGCGCGCAGCGCCTTTCCGCGGCGGGGAAGCGGCTCGCCGTCGAGGCGCACCTCGCCGCTCGTGGGCGTCTCGAGCTGGGTGAGGATCTTCGCGATCGTCGACTTGCCGCTGCCGGACTGGCCGACCAGGCCGATGGTCTGTCCCGAGCGGAGCGTGAAGCTCACGTCGTCGAGAGCCTTCATCTGCCCGGCGCCGCGCACGGCGTACACCTTGGTGACGGCGTCGAACTCGAGGACGGTCATCGGTGGACCACCCCCCTCGCTCCGGTGAGTCGCGGGAACGAGGCGAGGAGCGTCCGTGTGTAGTCGGTGTGCGGGTCCGTCCAGATCCGCTCGGCGGTGTCGAGCTCGATGATCTCGCCGTCGCGCATGATGGCGATGCGGTCGCTGATCTCGAGGAGCAGCGGAAGGTCGTGGGTGATGAAGATCACCGAGAAGCCGAACTCGTGGCGAAGGTGCGAGATCTGGCGCAGGATCTCGCGCTGGACGAGCACGTCGAGGGCGGTCGTGGGCTCGTCCATGACCATGAGCTGCGGGCGCAGCGCGAGCGCCATGGCGATCATCACGCGCTGGCGCATTCCGCCCGACAGTTCATGGGGGTACGAGCGGGAGCGCTGCGCGCCGACCTTGACGATCTCGAGCAGCTCGACGACGGCCGCGCGACGCTCGCGCCGCGAGAGGTCGGGGCGGTGGACCTCGAAGACGTCCTCCAGCTGGGAGCCGATCGTGGCGACGGGGTTGAGCGAGTTCATCGCCCCCTGGAAGACCATCGAGATCTTGTCCCAGCGGAAGCGGCGCATCTCCTCGGGCTCGAGGGCGTTCACATCGACGTCGACGCCGGTCGCGTCGTGGAACACGACGGAGCCGCTCGTGATGACGGCCGGGGGCTTGAGCAGCCGCTGGATGCCGTACGCGAGGGTGGTCTTGCCGCATCCGCTCTCGCCGGCGAGTCCGAGGATCTCACCGCGCTGGAGTTCGAGGGTGACGTTCTTCACCGCCCTCACGGGGGGATCGACGTCGTAGACGATCGAGAAGTCGTGGACGGAGAGCAGGGAATCTCTCATCGGTGAGGCCAGGCTTTCATGAGGACCGACGTGCAGGCGGGGCGGATGCCGCGGCATCCGCCCCGCCTGCTGGGTGAGGATCTGCACGATCGCGGGCTGCGTCGGGTCGGCGGAGGCGTACTGGTCCTCCTCCGACGGCCAACCGACGTAGTTGCGCGTGTTGAACTCGCCCAGGAGCGGGTGCGCCCCCAGCGGGATGGCCGGCACGTTCTCGACGAAGGCCGTCTGGATCACCGCGAGGGCGGCTTCGCGATCGGCGTCCGTGGAGGCGTTGGCGTACGTGTTGAGCGCCTCGGTGACGGCGGGGTCGTCGAAGCGGCCGAAGTTGAACGCCGCCTTGTTGTCGACGATCCACTTCGGGTCCATCGTGGACGTGTACAGGCCGTACGCGTTTCCGGTGTCCTCGAGCCAGTGGATGATCGCCTGGAAGGTGCCCTCCTGGCGTGCGGCATCCCAGCCGCCCCAGTCGGGCTGATCGATCTTGACCTCGATGCCGAGGCCCTCCTTGAGCTCTTCGGCGATCAGTGCCTGCTCGGTGTTCCAGTCGCTCCAGCCCGCGGGGACCGAGATCGAGAACGTGACCGCCTCGCCGTCCGGGTCGATGAGGGTCTCGCCCTCCCACGTGTAGCCGGCATCGGTGAGGACCTCGCGGGCCTTGTCGATGTCGACCGAGTACTCCTGGCCGGCGTACTCGGGGATGACCTCGTCCTCGAGCAGGGCGGCGAGGCCCGTGACGCTCCAGATCGCCTCGCTCGCACCCTCACGGGCGATGTCGACGTAAGCCTGCCGGTCGATCGTCCAGGCGAGCGCCTCGCGCAGGGCCGGGTCGTTGAACGGCTTGGTCTGCAGGTTCATGAACAGGGTTCCCGCGCCGGCGGTGGGCGAGGCGAGGAACTTGTTGTCGGGGTCGGCCGAGAGGTAGCTGTCCTCGATCTGCGGGATGAACGCCTGGGCCCAGTCCGCCTCGCCGGTTGCGAGGGCGGTGGTGAGCGCCGCGTTGTCGCCGTACGAGACGTAGTGCAGCTCGGGCACGGCCAGCTCCCCGCCCCAGTACTCGGGGTTCGCGGCGAGGGTGACCGACTCGGTGGTCCACGAGTCGAGCGCGTACGGCCCGGTGCCGACGGCCTGGCCCTCACCGGTGAGCGGGTCGGTGTTCGGGTCTGCGATGTCGGCCCAGATGTGCTCGGGCACGATCTGGAAGTGCAGCACGCGGGCCTGCTGGGTGTACTTCGAGCTGTTGAAGTCGATCGTGACGGTGTCGCCGTCGACGGTGACGCTCTTCAGATCGAGAGCATTGGTGTCGTTGAGCTTGCCGTCGAGCACCTGGTTGAACGAGAACGCGATATCGTCCGCGGTGAAGTCCTCGCCATCGCTCCACTTCACACCGCTGCGGGCCTTCGCGGTGAGCTGGGTGTAGTCCTCGTTCCACGTGACCTCTTCGGCCAGCCACGGCGTGGTGCCGAGGTCGCCGGTCGGGTTGACGAGCGCGAGGGACTCGAAGATGACCTTGCCGTAGCCGTACTTCGAAGCGGATGAGTCGCCCAGGTACGGGTTGTTCGATTCGGTCGTGATGGCACCGTCGGGCTTGGCGATCGTGAGCGCGGCGCCGGGCTCGGAATTGCCGGAGTCAGTGCTCCCGGACGCGCAGCCTGTCAGCACGATCGCCGCAGCGATGCCGACGGCGAAGAGGGAAGATCTCAGCCTCATTGCTTCTCCTTCGTGAGGGGACGTCGGCGTACTCACAGGAGCGACGCCGTCGTCGAGGGGGGTGATTGCGGAATCAACTTACAATCAAGTAAGTAACTAATGCAAGCGCGCCGTTCTCCGCCCGTGTCCGACTCGTGCGTAGACTCTCGATCGGCCCAGACGAGTGAGGGGGTGCAACCCTGTGACCGAGCAGCGCAGACAGCCGCGTTCGCGACCGGAGACTCTGCTGCGCCGTCGCGACATCCTCGATGCCGCCACCGACATCTTCGGCGCGAAGGGCTTCACCGGCGGAACCCTCCAGGAGATCGCCGACCAGGTCGGCATGACCCACGCAGGCATCCTCCATCACTTCGGCTCCAAGGACGCCCTCCTGCTCGAGGTGCTGCGACATCGTGATGAAACCGATGTCGCCGACCTCGAGGAGCAGCACATCCCCGACGGGATGGATCTCTTCCGTCACCTCGTGCGCACCGCGTTCGCGAACGCCGACCGACCCGGAATCGTGCAGGCATACGCCGTGCTGTCGGCGGAGTCGGTGACCGATGACCACCCCGGCCGCGAGTTCTTCCAGAAGCGGTACGAGACGCTGCGTGCCGAGGTCGCGCACGCGTTCGCCGTCGTGTGCGCCGAGCGCGGCATCCGTGAGCCCGCGACCGTCGCCTACGCGTCGACGAGCATCCTCGCCGTCATGGACGGTCTGCAGGTGCAGTGGCTGCTCGATCCGACCTCGCTGGACCTGGCGCGCGCGTCGGAGTTCGCGATCGAGGCGATCGTCGCCTCGGTGCTCGAGCCCGTGCCCTCACCGCTCGTCTGAGCGCACTTCCGGCACGCGGCGTCAGCCGAGGCGCTCGACCGTGTAGTCGATGGACCTGATGAGCTGCCGCACGTCGTCGGGATCGATGGAGACGAACGTCGCGACGCGCAGCTGGTTGCGTCCGAGCTTGCGGTACGGCTCGGTGTCGACGATCCCGTTGTGGCGCAGGCTCTTCGCGACCGCCGCGGCGTCGATGCTCTCGTCGAAGTCGATGGTGACGACGACGGGGGACCGGTCGGCCGGGTCGCTCACGAAGGGCGTCGCGAATGCGGATGCCTCAGCCCAGTCGTACAGCGCCTGCGACGACTCGCGCGTGCGCGCGTCGGCCCACTGCAGTCCGCCGTTGTCGCGGATCCAGTCCAGCTGCCGGTCGAGCAGGAACAGCGTCGTGAGCGCCGGGGTGTTGAGCGTCTGGTTGAGGCGTGAGTTGTCGAGGGCGTTCTTGAGGCTGAGGAACTCGGGGATGTACCGGCCGGATGCTGCGATCCGCTCGATCCGCTCGATCGCCGCGGGCGACACCAGGGCGAACCACAGGCCGCCGTCGGAGCCGAGGTTCTTCTGGGGTGCGAAGTAGTAGACGTCCGCCTCGTGGATCGAGAAGTCGATGCCGCCGGCGGCGCTGGTGGCATCGATCACGGTGAGCGCGCCCTCGTCGCCGTGCACGCGCGCGACCGGGGCGCTCACTCCGGTCGAGGTCTCGTTGTGCGGCCAGGCGTAGACGTCGACGCCCTCGACCGCGACTGCGGTGGTGCGCGTTCCGGCCGGCACCTCGCGCACGTCGGGCGCTTCGAGCCACGGAGCCTTGGCCGCTGCGGCGAACTTGCCGCCGAACTCGCCGAAGACGAGGTTCTGGCTGCGCCGCTCGATGAGGCCGAATGCCGCGGCATCCCAGAAGGCGGTCGAACCGCCGTTGCCGAGGATGACCTCGTAGCCGGTCGGCAGGCGGAACAGCTCGGCGAGCTCCGCGCGCACCTGGCCGACGAGGTCCTTCACCGGGGCCTGACGGTGCGACGTGCCCAGCAGCACCGAGCCGGGTCCGGCGAGGGCGGCCAGATGCTCGGCGCGCACCTTCGACGGGCCGCAGCCGAAGCGTCCGTCGGCGGGCAGGATCTCACGGGGAAGCGCGACGTGGGGCATGGCTCGATTCTAGGCTCGGCCGATTCGCGGCGCCGCCGGATGACGGGCAGTGACGCCGTGAGCGGAACGCGCGCTCTGGCGCCCTGCGCCCTCTCAACAGGGCAACCGGGCTTCTACAGGAGCGGTCGGCGCGATTCGGTCCTGTAGAAGCCCATGCGGCCTGTCGGAGGGGTTCCTCCACAGGCATGTGACGGATGCCGCAGCGGGGGAGTTGTTCAGGTTCTGCAGCGGAGTGCGCCCAGCGCGGTCGGAGAGCCGCGAGTCTGCAGGGATGGTGGATCTGCTTCCCGTGCTGCGAGCCCAGGGCGGCGTCGCCCGGAGGGTCGCTGTCATCGAGGCCGGCGTGAGCTCGTACGCGATCGATCAGGCCGTTGCCGCGGGGGACCTCGTCAGGCCGCGGCGCGGCTGGGTGGCGCTTGCGGATGCCGATCCGTACCTGGTCGCGGCGGCGCGGGCGGGCGTGGTGCTGACGTGCATCACGCGGGCGAAGCGACTCGGCCTGTGGGTCCTGGCCGAGGACGGCCCGCATGTGGGGGCCCCGCCGACCGCGTCGCGGCTGGATCTGCGCAACCACGACGCGACCGTGCACTGGGCACGCCCCGTTCAGCCCCGACCTGCGGGAGTGCTCGAGGACGGCATCCTGAACACGCTCCTCATCGTCGCGACGTGTCAGCCGCACGAGGCGGCGCTGGCGGTGTGGGAGTCGGCGCTGAACCTCGGTTTCGTGGACAAAGAGGAGCTCGTCCGCCTGCCGCTCACCGGGTCGGCCCGGCGCGTGCTCGAGGAGGCGAGCCCCTTCGCCGATTCGGGGCTGGAGACCATCTTCCGGACGAGGCTGCGGTGGCTGCGGCATCCGATCCGCACGCAGATCTGGATCCATGGGCACCGGGTCGACTTCCTCATCGGCGAGCGGCTCGTCGTGCAGATCGACGGTGGGCACCACGTCGGCGCGCAGCGGGCGGAGGATGTGGCGCATGACGCCGCGCTGACGCTCCGCGGGTACCACGTGATCAGGGTCACCTACGGCCAGGTGATCGAGGGCTGGCCCGATGTTCAGGAGCAGATCATGCGCGCCGTGGCGCAAGGGCTGCACCGGCCCGTGTGAGTGGTCCGCTCCCGCCCGCACTAGGCCCTCAACAGGACAACCAGTGTTGTGCAGGAGAAACGGGCGTCCGCGGGTCCTGTGGAAACGCGGTTGTCCTGTGGAAGCCGGGGCCGGCGGAAGAGCCCGGTGTCGGGGGAGTGGATAGGCTGTCTCTGCCCCTAGGACGAACGAGGACACCGCACATGACCGACCTGATCGACACCACCGAGATGTACCTGCGGACCATCCTCGAACTCGAGGAGGAGAACATCGTTCCCCTGCGCGCCCGCATCTCGGAGCGCCTCGGCCACTCCGGCCCGACGGTGTCGCAGACGATCGGCCGCATGGAGCGCGACGGCCTCGTGATCGTGACCGAGGACCGCAGCCTCGAGCTCACCGATTCGGGTCGTCAGAAGGCGGTCGACGTGATGCGCAAGCACCGTCTCGCCGAGCGGCTGCTCTCCGACGTGATCGGTCTGGACTGGGCGTACGTGCACGAAGAGGCCTGCCGCTGGGAGCACGTGATGAGCGAGCAGGTCGAGCGCCGTCTCGTCGAGCTGCTCGGCCACCCGACCGAGTCGCCGTACGGCAACCCCATCCCCGGTCTCGACCAGCTCGGCGACGTTCCGACGAACGGCTTCGACCAGGGTGTGGTCGGCCTCGTGCGCCGCCTCAACGAGGCGGGCGAGCCCATCTCGGGCACGGTGCGCCGCCTCGCCGAGCCCGCTCAGGTCGATCCCGAGCTGCTTCAGCAGCTCAAGGGCGCGGGCGTGGTTCCCGGTGCGTCGGGCGACTACCGCTACAACGAGGGCTACGTCCTCGTGCAGATGGACGGCAACGACGAGGGGCTCGAGCTTCCCGTCGAGGTCGCCTCGCACATCTTCCTCGTCGACGACCGCCGCTGACGCGGAGAGCGGATGCCGCGGCATCCGCTCGCACTCATCCTCAGGGACTTGCCAGGGGATGAGCGTGACATATTCGTTACCTTCAGGTAGCCTCGAAAAGTCCACCAGGCGAGAAGCCCGCCCACCGGACCCCGCGCGGATTGCCTCCCTGGCTCGTCGTCCGCACGGTGAAGCCCGCATATCGTGCCCCGACACCGAATGCCGACGAGCCAGCGCCACCGGCGCCGAGGCGCCGGAGGACAGTTTGGCTGAACAGAACGATTCGCTCGCGAACGAGCCCCAGAGTGACGCGACGAGTCTGTCTCGTCGTTCGCGTGCGCGCCGCACGCCGGCTCGTCAGACCAAGGCGGCTGCGCCCGTCGCGACCGCCGCCAGCTCGGTAGCGACTCGTCCCGCCACCCGTGCGCCCAAGCGTGCGGCGAAGCAGCTGCGCAGCCTCTTCGCACTCACTCTGGTGGGCGGCCTCGTGGCCGCTGCCGCCATGCCCGCCTTCGCCGGCGTGCTGCAGAAGGACGAGGCGATGACCCTTCAGCAGATGGCCGTCGACGACGCGCAGTCTGTCGTCGTCGCGTCGGACGCCGTCGGCGCCGAGCTCACCCGCGAGAGCTACTCCGCGACGACCTCCGATGAGATCGCGAAGAAGAAGGCCGCGGAAGCCGCCGCCGAGCGGGCCCGTCTGTCGGCCCAGTCCGCGACGGCGGCGACGAGCTACAACATCGACCTCAACATGGTCGCCCCCGGTTCCGGCGCCGTGCGCTGGCCGGTCACCAACTTCACGCTCACCGATACGTTCGGCACGCGCGGCGGCGCGCACCGCGGAATCGATCTGGTCGCGCCGGCCGGAACGCCGATCTACGCGGCGGCGGCGGGCGTCGTGAAGGTCTCGTCCGAGGCCTACTACGACTACGGCGTGGCGATCACCATCGACCACGTCATCAACGGCGTCACGGTCAACACGCTCTACGCGCACCAGAGCTACGGCTGCCGCAAGGTGGTCGCCGGCCAGACGGTGCAGGTGGGTCAGGTCATCGGGTGCGTCGGCAGCACTGGCCGGTCCACGGCCAACCACCTGCACTTCGAGGTGTACATGAACGGCGCGAATGTCGATCCGCTCGCATGGCTGAACGCCAACGCCGGCTGACGCTTTTCTCGGACGATCCCCTCGGAGCCCTGCTCCGGGGGGATTCTTCGTTCCTCGACACGCCATGCCGCATTCACCCGCGGCTGCCGCCCTCGCGCTCCCCGGGTGCGTTAGCCTGATGGCGACGCGAGAGAAGCGGAGGGAGCCGATGGACAGCATTCATCGCATCCGAACCATGGATGCGCTCGGACGCCTCGTCCTCCGGCATTGCACGAGCGGATGCCGCGGCCTTGCCGTGGCTCCAAGGCGCTGTCTATAAGACAGCGCCTTTTTTCATGCCCCTGCGCAGATCGATCGTCGCGCAAGTCGAATAACCGAGAAGCCGTCCCGGCCATTCGAGAGGATGATCAATGCGCACTCTGGTGCTGAATGCGGGCTACGAGCCGCTCGCCGTCGTGTCGTTCAAACGGGCCCTCGTGCTCGTGATGAACGAGAAGGCCACCGTCATCGAGCACACCGATGGCGAACCCGTGTGGGGCACGAGACGTGCCTACGATCGCCCCGCGGTGATCGTCCTCACGCGCTACGTGAGGGTGCCCGGCGGGCGTCGCGTGCCGGTGACCCGGCGCGGGGTGCTGCGCCGCGATGCGCACAGATGCGCGTACTGCGGAGCGTCGGCCTCGACGATCGACCACGTGCTTCCCCGCTCCCGGGGCGGTGGCGACTCGTGGGAGAACCTCGTGGCCTGCTGCCTGCGATGCAACAACGTCAAGGGCGATCGCACCCCGCAGGAGATGAAGTGGGAGCTCCGCTTCACCCCGAACCCGCCCCGCGGTGCGCAGTGGACGGTGCGGGGCACCGAGCGCAGCGACCCGAGCTGGGAGCCCTACCTGGCTCTCGCCGCCTGAGTCAGCGCGCGTCCAGCACGCGCAGCCAGCGGGTGAGGATCGGCTCGAGGGACGCGGCATCCGCTTCTCCCAGCTCCTGCAGCAGCCGGTGCTCGTTCGTGAGGTGAGCGGTGAATGCGCGGTCGATGAGATCGCGGCCGTCGGGAGTGAGTCGCACGAGGCGACGACGGGCATCGGATGCCTCGGACCGCCGTTCGACGAGCCCGCGGGCCTCGAGTCGGTCGACGCGCTTGGTCAGTCCGCCGGTCGTGACGAGGGTGTGGTCGGCGAGTTCGCCCGCCGCGTGCTCGTACGGCTCGCCGGCGCGGCGGAGCGTGGCGAGCACGTCGAACTCTCCCTCGGTGAGGCCGAACTCCCCGTAGACGGCCACGAGACGCTCGGTCAGTTCGAGCGCGACGCGGTGAAGGCGGCCGATCACTCCCTGCGGAGAGGGGTCGAGGTCAGGTCGCTCCCGCTGCCACGCCCGCTGGATCTCGGCGACGCGGTCGAGCTCATCGGAGGAGGCGTCCATCGGACCATCTTATCTTCCCGGTAAGATAAAGTATCTTCCATGGAAGATAATCGCTGGCGATGGATCGCCGTGACGGCGATCGCGCCGATCGCCTGGGGCAGCACGTACGTCGTCACACGCAACCTCCTCCCGCCAGAGTCGCCGCTGTGGGGAGGGGTGCTGCGTGCGCTGCCGGCGGGGTTGCTGGTGCTGCTGGCGGCGCGGGTGCTGCCGCGGGGTTCGTGGTGGTGGCGCTCGCTCGTGCTCGGCACGCTGAACGTGGGCGGGTTCTTCGTGCTGATCTACATCGCCGGCCAGCGGCTGCCGTCGAGCCTGGCGGCGACGCTGATGTCGACGTCGGCGGCCTGCATGCTCCTGTTCGCGTGGCTGCTGCTGCATCGACGTCCGCGCGCGGCCGCGGTCGCCGGCGCGGGGATCGGGCTCATCGGCGTCGTCGTGATGCTCGGCGTGGACGTCGGCGGCGTGGATCCGTGGGGGGTCGCGGCATCCCTCGGCGCGATGGTCGCCTCGTCGATCGGGTTCGTGCTCACGGCCCGGTGGGGGAGTGACGTCCCCGCGCTGCCGATGACCGCGTGGCAGCTCGTCGCGGGATCACTCGTGCTCCTGCCCGTCGCCCTGCTGGTCGAGGGGGGACCGCCGGCGCTCACGGTCGAATCGACGCTCGGCTTCGCCTACGTCACGCTCGTCGCGACGGCGGTCGCCTATGCTGCGTGGTTCGCGGGACTGCGTCACCTCGCGCCGGGCGTCGTCGGCGTGATCGGCCTGCTGAATCCCGTCACGGGCGTCGCGCTCGGCGTGCTCGTCGCGGGAGAGGCGTTCGGCGTGCCGCAGGCCGTCGGTGTGGCGCTGGTCCTGGCCGGGATCGCGCTCGGCGCCCTGCCGCCGCGGCGGGGTCGGGTTCGTGTGTCCGCGAGTGGGGCCTGGGGCCAGGAAACTGTGTCGGAGGTACGAACTAACGTCAGTCCTGGGATTGATTCATTAGAACAAAGATTCTAGGATGATCGAATGACGGCAGTGCGTGATCGTGCCGGCGTGGCGGGAGACGTAGCGTCCCTGCGCGCTCAGCTCGAGCGAGTGCAGGGCCGCCGCCTCGACGCTCCGGTGCTTCCCGTTCATCCGGCGCTGGCGTCTCTCTTGCCGGGCGGCGGACTGCGCCCCGGTGCCGCCTATTCTCTCTCGCGTTCCACGTCGCTGCTGCTCGCGCTCATGTCGCAGCCCTCGCAGGCGGGGTCCTGGTGCGGGGTGGTGGGGATGCCGCGGCTCGGCGCCGAAGCAGCCGAGCGGCTGGGCGTCGATCTCTCCCGGCTGGTACTCATCCCCGAGCCCGGCACGCGGTGGCTCGCGATCACTGCGACGATCGCCGAGGTGCTCCCGGTGGTGGCGGTCCGTCCGTCCGGCCGGGCGCCCGACGCCGAGATCTCCCGGCTGGCGGCCCGGCTGCGCGACCGCGGAGCGGTGCTCCTCGTGCAGGGGTCGTGGCCGCAGGCGGAGGCGGTGATCGAGGTCGATGCCCCGGAGTGGACGGGTGTCGGCCGCGGTCACGGCTACCTCGCCGGGCGCGAGGTCACGGTCACGACCTCGAGCCGCCGCTGGCCACGGCCACGCCGGTCGCGCCTGCTGCTGCCCGACGCCACCGGAGCGATCGCCGCCGTCGCCGAGCCGGTGCCGACCCTCGCCGCCGTGCCGGCGGGCACCCGCTGGGGCGCCGAGGCCACCGACGCCACCCTCGAGGCCAGGGCGGTGGGCTGACATGACCATGGTCTCTCCCGTGCGCAGCCTCGTCCTGTGGTTCCCCGACTGGCCGGTGACGGCGCTGCTGCACGGTGCCGGTTCGGACGCTACGGCCGGGAGCGCCGGTGCGGGTGCCCCGCCCGGCACGGCCGCCTCCCCGCCCCTCGATCCGTCCCGGCCGATCGCCGTGGTCGAGCGCAACCTCGTCGCGGCGTGCTCGGCGGCTGCTCGGGCCGAGGGGGTTCGCCGGGGACAGCGGCGACGCGACGCGCAGGCGCGCTGCCCCGGACTCACGGTCGTGCCCGCCGATGCCGCGCGCGATCACCGGGCCTTCGCCCCCGTCGTGTCGGCGATCGAGGAGCGCGCTCCGGGCGTGCAACTGGTGCGACCGGGCCTGTGCGCGCTGCGAGCGAAGGGCCCCTCCCGCTACTACGGCGGCGAGACCGAGGCGGCACGGGTGCTGCTCGACACGCTGCGGATGCTCGGCCTGGGCGACGTCCGCGCGGGGGTCGCCGACGGTCCCTTCACGGCCGAGCAGGCAGCCAGGTCCGGAGCGAGCATCGCCGAGCCGGTCTGCGTCATCCCGGCAGGCGGCGCGGCGGGCTTCCTCGCACCGCTGTCGGTGGCGGTGCTCGACGCCTCCTCCCTCGGCGCAGGCGCAGCGCCGTCGGCATCCGACGACCTCGTCGGGCTCCTCGCGCGGCTGGGTGTGCAGACGCTCGGCGAGTTCGCGGCGATGCCTCCCGATCGGGTCCGAGAACGGTTTGGGGAGCGCGGCATCCGTCTGCACAGCCTCGCCGGTGGGCGCGACTCGCAGCCCGTCCAGCCCCGTACGCCACCTCCCGAGCTGCAGCGTGAGATCGCATTCGAGCCGCCGCTCGAGATCGCCGACCAGGTGGCGTTCGGCATGAGGGTGACGGCCGACGACTTCATCGCGGGGCTCGGCGCGATCGACCTCGTGTGCACCGAGCTGCGCGTCGAGCTCATCGGCGATCGGGGCGAGCACAGCGAGCGAGTGTGGTTGCATCCAGGGTCCTTCGACGCCGCGGCGGTCGTCGACCGGGTGCGCTGGCAGCTCTCCGAAGAGGTCGGCGACCACGGCGGCGGGGGAGATGACAGAGCACCGCTGCGCAGCGGGGTCGCGCTCGTGAGGATCTCTCCCGAGGCGGTGGATGCGGCATCCCACCACGCCCCCGCCCTCTTCGGCGGCGGACCCGAAGAGAAGGTGCACCACGCCCTCTCGCGCGTGCAGGCGATGCTCGGGCATCGCGGGGTGCTCACCCCCGCGATCGGCGGCGGGCGCTGGCTCGTCGAGCGGCAGGTGCTCGTACCGTGGGGCGACCGGCATGCGAAGGGTCCCGACGGGCTCGCGGCGCAGCGTGCCAGGCCGTGGCCGGGGAGCCTTCCCGATCCGCTGCCCACGACGGTGTTCGCCGAGCCGATCCCGGTCGACGTGCGCGCGCTCGGGGGCGAGCTGATCGACGTCGACGAGCGGGGAAGCGTGTCGGCCGTGCCGGCGGTCCTGATCGAGAGCGGGCGGAGGCGGCGGATCGAGGCGTGGGCGGGTCCGTGGCCGGTGGTGGAGAGGTCGTGGGATGCCGCGCGCTCGCGTCGTGCGCACCGGTTCCAGGTCGTCGACGCCGACGGCGGCGCGTGGCTGCTGGTGTGCGAGGGCGACAGCTGGATGGCGGAGGCGACCTATGACTGAGGAGTGCGCGGCGGGGAGGGGCGGCTGATGGGGTTCGACAATCCGTCCGTGCCCTGGTCCGAGATCGAGCGGGTGCTGAGCGACCGGCGCCGCCCGACCGGCCGTCCGGCCGGAGCCGACGGCGGCGACAGCCCGGCGTGGTCGCACAAGCGGGGGCCGTACGTGCCGCCGGGCATCCCGCGGCCGGCCGAGGCCATCCCGTACGCCGAACTGCACGCGCATTCGTCGTTCTCTTTCCTCGACGGCGCCTCCTCGCCCGAAGAACTCGCCGAAGAGGCCGAGCGGCTCGGCCTGCACGCGCTGGCGGTGACCGATCACGACGGCTTCTACGGCATCGTGCGCTTCGCCGAGGCGGCCGAGACCCTCGAGCTCAAGACCGTCTTCGGCGCCGAGCTCTCCCTCGAGCTGCCGGGTCCGCAGAACGGCGCGGCCGACCCGGTCGGGGCGCACCTTCTCGTGCTCGCGCGCGGTGAAGAGGGCTACCACCGCCTTGCAGGGGCGATCACGCACGCACAGCTGCAGGGCGCCGAGAAGGGGCGCCCGGTCTACCGTCTCGATGAGCTCGCCGACCAGGGCCGCGACCACTGGGCGGTGCTCACCGGGTGCCGCAAGGGGGCGGTGCGCCGTGCGCTGGCAGAGGAGGGTGCAGACGGGGCGGCGCGGGAGCTCGACCGCCTCGTCGACCTGTTCGGACTCGACGCCGTGCACGTCGAGCTCATCGATCACGGCAATCCGCTCGACACCCGCGACAATGACGTGCTCGCCGGCCTCGCCCGTGAGCGCGCGCTGCCGCTCCTGGCGACGAACAACGTGCACTACGCGGTGCCGCGGCGGCAGCTGCTGGCCGCAGCGGTGGCGGCCGTGCGTGCGAACCGCGGACTCGACGAGCTCGACGGCTGGCTGCCGTCGCACGCCGGCGCGCACCTGCGATCGGGCGCCGAGATGGCGGAGCGGTTCGTGCGGCATCCGGATGCCGTCGCCCGCACCGTCACCCTCGCCGACGAGCTCGCCTTCCCGCTGCGCCGCGCCAAGCCCGCCCTGCCGAAGCAGAAGGTGCCCGAGGGGCACACACCGATGTCGTGGCTCCGGCAGCTCGTGTGGGACGCCGTTCCCCGCAAGTACCCCGACCTGACGGACGACAACCGGGCGCGCATCGAGAAGGAGCTCGGGGTCATCGAGCTGAAGGATTTCCCTGGCTACTTCCTGATCGTGCACGGCATCGTGCAGGAGGCCCGGCGCCGCGGCATCCTGTGCCAGGGTCGCGGCTCCGCCGCCAACAGTGCGATCTGCTACCTGCTCGACATCACCGCGGTCGACGCGATCGCCTACGACCTGCCGTTCGAGCGGTTCCTGTCGAGCCTGCGCGAGGAGGAGCCCGACATCGACGTCGACTTCGACTCCGATCGCCGGGAAGAGATCATCCAGTGGGTCTACGGGCAGTACGGACGGGACCGCGCCGCGCAGGTCGCCAACGTCATCCAGTACCGGCCGAAGAACGCCGTGCGCGACATGGCCAAGGCGCTCGGGCACTCGCCCGGGCAGCAGGATGCCTGGTCGAAGCAGGTCGAGGGCTGGGGTGCGCACCTCGAGACCGGGCCGGGCCACGACATCCCCGACCGGGTGCTCGAATTCGCCGGCGAGCTGCTCAAGGCGCCGCGCCATCTCGGAATCCACTCCGGCGGCATGGTGCTCACCGATCGGCCGGTGGGCGAGGTGGTGCCGATCGAGCACGCGCGCATGGAGAACCGCACGGTGATCCAGTGGGACAAAGACGATGCGGCGTGGATGGGGCTGGTCAAGTTCGACCTGCTGGGGCTCGGGATGCTGGCTGCCCTGCAGTACTGCTTCGACATGATCAGCGCCTCGACGGGCGAGGAATGGGAGCTCTCGACCCTGCCGAAGGAGGAGAAGGCGGTCTACGACATGCTGTGCCGGGCGGACTCCATCGGGGTGTTCCAGGTGGAGTCCCGCGCGCAGATGGGACTGCTGCCGCGCCTGCAGCCACGGCGGTTCTACGACCTCGTCATCGAGATCGCGCTCATCAGGCCCGGACCCATCCAGGGCGGCGCGGTTCACCCGTTCGTCAAACGCAAGCTCGGGCTCGAGAAGGTCACCTACGCCCACCCGAAGCTCCAGCCGGTGCTCGAGCGCACGCTCGGCATCCCGGTGTTCCAGGAGCAGCTCATGCAGATGGGTATGGCCGTCGGAGGGCTCACCGGCGAGGACGCCGACCTGCTGCGCCGGGCCATGGGCTCCAAGCGCGGCGTCGAACGCATCGATTCACTGAAGGAGAAGCTGTACGCGGGGATGGCTTCGAACGGCCTGGTGGGGGAGGACGCCGATGCGATCTACGCAAAGATCCAGGCCTTCGCGAACTTCGGGTTCGCCGAGTCCCATTCGCTGTCGTTCGGGCTGCTGGTCTACGCGAGCTCGTGGATCAAGCTGCACTACCCGGCCGCGTTCCTCGCCGGGCTGCTGCGCGCCCAGCCGATGGGCTTCTACTCACCGGCATCCCTCGTGAACGACGCGCGGCGCCACGGAGTCGAGGTGCGCCGCCCCGACCTGCACCTGTCGGGCGTCGAGGCCGTGCTGGAACCGGTGGGTGATCAGCCCCGGTCGTTGAGCGAGGAGCGCAGCGACGAGACGAAACGCCCCGAGCGTCCCGAAGACGTTTCGTCTCGCTTCGCTCGCTCAACGGCCGGGCTCGGAAACGCCGCCCCGCTCGGTCACACCGGGCTGGACTCGTGCGCCGAGCGCCATCAGCCGCCGGTCGGCGGGTTCGACATCGACGTACCGGACGAGTCCGCCGCCCACCGTCGCGACGGACGCTTCTCGGTGCGTCTCGGGCTCGCCGGGGTCAAGGGCATCGGCGCGAAGGTGGCCGAGCGCATCGTCGCTGCGCGCGAGGCCGAGGGGAGCTTCCGCGACCTGCGCGACCTCGTGCGGCGCACGAGTCTCACCGCCGTACAGGTCGAGGCGCTCGCGACCGCCGGAGCGTTCGAGGGGCTCGGCCTCGGCCGCCGTGAGGCGATCTGGCTCTCGGGGTCGGCCGCGTTGGACCTGCCCGAGTATCTGCCCGACTCCCTCGTGGCGGTGCAGCCGCCGCTGTTCGCCGACCCCACCAGCTACGAGCGCCTCGCGGCCGATCTGTGGGCGACGGGGGTCTCCACCGACGACCATCCGATGACCCACTACCGCTCCGGCCTCGACGCCCGGGGAGTGCTCACCTCGCGCGAGCTCCGCGGTCACGAGACCGACCGGCGCATCGAGGTGGGCGGACTCGTCACCCATCGGCAGCGGCCGGCGACGGCATCCGGGGTCACGTTCCTCAACCTCGAGGACGAGCATGGCCTCGTCAATGTGATCTGCTCGGTCGGGGTGTGGAACCGCTATCGCCGCGTGGCCAGGGAAGCCCCCGCGCTCATCGTGCGCGGAGTGCTCGAGCGCTCGCCGGAGGGGGTGATCAACGTGCTGGCCGACCGTTTCGAGGACCTCCGGGTGGGGGTGCAGCACCAGTCCCGCGACTTCCGGTGAGTGCCTCCGGTCTCGCCCGTCACCGGCCGTGCACCGGGCGTACAGACGCGGGAGGTAACCTCGAAGGACTGCACCGGTCGCTCGACGCCGCGGTTCTCGCGCAACCACCGGATGCAGGGAAGGAAACACCATGCGGATCGTCGCGAGCTCGGACTGGCGCGACGGACTCGCGTTCGAGACGCCGGTTCTGGTGTCCGAGCTCTCACCCGGCGAGGATGCGCGCTGCTTCGTGTGCGGCGCCGACGCCGCCCCCGTTCCCCGCACCGAGCTGTGGGCGGTCAAGCACCGGCATCCGAAGAACCACAGCGGCTACGTGCGCTTCTACTGCCTCGAGCACCGGCCTGCGCCGCCGCGGCTCACGCCCACGGTGGACCCGCGCCGCAGCACGGGGGAGCGCCGCGCCGCACCGCGTCGCAGCACCCCGACCGTCGAGCGTCCCGCCGTGCTGTGCCCGGACTGCTTCGTCGAGGTGCCCGCGACCGGCGTGTGCGGCATCTGCGGCAACACCGTCGTCGCCTAGTCCGACGCTTCTCTGCCGCTCGGCTCCGGCGGTGCGGTCAGCGTGAACGCCCGAGGGTGTCGAGCGCGCGGAGACTTCCCCACCATGGGGGCACCCGCAACGGTCAGGCTCCCGCCTTCACGTCGGCGACGTCGGAAACGTGGGCACCCGCAACGGTCAGGCTCCCGCCTTCACGTCGGTGACGTCGGAAACGGAGGAAACTCGCCGAGCGGAGCGCTGCCGCAGCCGCCCGTCGTCGGCGTTTCTCCTCGATTCCTTACGGCTACGCCGTGACAACGGGTCTGCACAGGGGCGTGACGCCCGGCCGTAACCGGATTCGCACCGTGCAACGCGCGCGGCTAGGGTAGGTGAGGCTCGCCTAACCTGGCGGTCGAGATCGACCGGAATCCCTGTGCTCGCAACCTTCCTCATCGGCCTGCGCGAAGGCCTCGAAGCGGCGCTCGTCGTCGGCATCCTCGTCGCATACCTCACGCGCCTGCAGCGTCGAGACGTGCTTCCCCGTCTGTGGATCGGTGTCGGTCTCGCGATCGGTCTCGCCCTGACGATCGGCGCCGTGCTCACCTTCGGGACGTACACGCTGACGTTCGAGGCGCAGGAGCTCCTCGGCGGCACCCTGTCGCTCCTCACCGTCGCGATGGTGACCTGGATGATCTTCTGGATGCAGCGCACCGCGCGCACCCTCAAGCGCAGCCTCGAGGAGGGGATCGACCGGGCGCTCGCCGCGAGCAGCCTGTGGGCGGTCGTCGCGATCGGCTTCGTCTCGGTCGCGCGTGAAGGCGTCGAGACGACGCTGCTGCTGTGGTCGATGGTGCAGACGTTCGGCGATGGCCCGACCGCTCTCGTCGGCGCACTGCTCGGACTGGCCGCCGCCGTCGTGCTCGGCTGGCTGCTGGCGCGGGGGATGCTGCGCCTCGACCTGCGTCGCTTCTTCACCTGGACCGGTGCCTTCCTCATCATCGTCGCGGCGGGTGTGCTCGCCTACGCGATCCACGATCTGCAGGAGGCCGGGGCGCTGCCCGGTCCGTTCACGACGGCTGCGCCGATCGACCCCCTCACCGGCGCGGTCGCCGTGGGCTGGGCCGCCTTCCCCTTCGGCTGGGCGTTCGACGTCAGCGCGGTGATCCCGCCGACCTCGCCCCTCGCCGCGATCCTCCAGGCAACGGTCGGCTTCATGCCCCGTATGTCGTGGCTGCAGGTCGTCGCCTGGGTCCTGTACGTCGGCGTCGTCGGTGCGATCTGGGCGCGCGGACAGTTCCGCCCGCCGAAGAGCCCCGCCGCAACCGAGCGAGCACCGGAGCCCGACACCGCACACGTGCCCGCCGCCGCGCCCGCGCCCGTCGCGCCGTCGCCGGCCGCATCCGTGCCCATCGCCGCCGACGCGCCGAACATCCCGGCCACGACCACCGCGGCATCCGTCCCCACCCCGTCACAGCAAGGAGCACCATGACCACTCGCCGCCTTCTCGCGGGCCTCGCCGTCGCCGGCGCGGGCGCGCTCATCCTGTCCGGCTGCGTCGCGAAAGCCGACCCGGCCGCCTCCGACGCGCTGGCGGTCGCCTCCACGGCCGACGGGTGCGCCGTGTCGAGCGCGACCGCGGAGAGCGGCACCGTCGCCTTCGAGGTCACGAACTCCGGCGACGAGGTGACGGAGTTCTACCTCCTCGCCGACGACGGCCTGCGGATCGTCGGCGAGGTCGAGAACATCGCGCCGGGCGCCTCGCGCACGCTCACCCTCACGGCCCAGCCCGGCGAGTACTTCACGCTGTGCAAGCCGGGCATGATCGGCGACGGCGTCGGGCGCGCGGGCTTCACCGTCACGGGCGACGACGTCGCCGTCGACGGACCGGATGCCGAACAGAAGCAGCAGGCGGTCGACCTCTACGCGGCCTTCGTCAAGGACCAGGTCGGTCAGCTCCTTCCCGCTGTCGAGGCCTTCGCCATGGCGTACGAGACAGGTGACGACGAGGCGGCGCGGGAGCAGTTCCCGCAGGTGCGCGCATACTACGAGCGCATCGAGCCCGTCGCCGAGGCGCTCGGCGACCTCGACCCGCGCATCGATTACCGTGAGGTCGACGCCGTGGCCGAGGGACTGGACTGGACCGGCTTCCACCGCATCGAGAAGGACCTGTGGGTCCCGGCGCAGGACGCCCTCAATGCGGACGGCGAGACGCCGGCGTGGCAGGACTGGGCTCCCTCGACCGAGGATGAGCGTGCCGGCTACGGCGACCAGCTCATCGCCGACGTGCAGGAGCTCTACGACTACGTGCACTCCGCCGACTTCCAGGCCGCGCTCGACGCGCAGGGCGTCGCGGGCCTCTCCAACGGCGCGCGGGCGCTCCTCGACGAGGTCGCCACCGGCAAGATCACCGGCGAGGAGGACTGGTGGTCGGGCACCGACCTGTGGGACTTCGCCGCCAACGTCGAGGGCTCCCAGATGGCGTTCTCGCTCGTCGAGGACTTCGCTGCATCCAAGGGCGACGAGGGCGCCGCGCTGGTCGAGGAGATCGACGAGGGCTACACCGCGCTCGAGGAGGCGCTCGCCGAGCACGGCTCGCTCGCTGCCGGGTTCGTGACCTACACGGCCCTCACCGAAGCCGACAAGCGCGAGCTCACCGACCTGCTCAACGCGCTCGCCGAGCCGATCTCGCAGCTCACGGTCACCGTCCTGGAGTGACGTGACCGGACAGACGAACCACGAAGAGGCCTCGGCGGGCGTGTCCCGCCGAGGCCTGCTCGGGCTCGCCATCGGGGCGGGTGCCGCCGGTCTCGCGATCGGCGCCGGTGCGGGCGCGTCGGCCGGCGTTGCGGTCGGACGGGCGAGAGAGGCGGATGCTGCGGCATCCCGCTACGACTTCTACGGCGTCCACCAGGCCGGCGTGACGACACCCGTGCAGGACCACCTGCACTTCGCGTCGTTCGACATGATGCCCCGCACCGATCGGGACGACCTCGTGTCGCTCCTGCAGGACTGGACGTATGCCGCCGCGCGCATGACGCAGGGGCTCGAGGTCAGCGCGAGCGGGGCTGTCGGCGGGTCGCTGCAGGCACCGCCCGACGACACCGGCGAGGCACTGGGGCTCGCTGCCAGCGGGCTGACGATCACCTTCGGCTTCGGCCCGACGCTGTTCGCGCTCGACGGCGAGGACCGCTACGGGATCTCTGCTTCGCGACCGACCGGACTCGAACGGCTGCCGGCGTTTCTCGGCGACGACCTCGATCCCGAGGCCTCCGGCGGCGACCTGTGTGTGCAGGCGTGCGCCGACGACCCCCAGGTGGCGGTGCACGCGATCCGCAACCTGAGCCGCATCGCGTTCGGCCGTGCCCGCCTGCGGTGGTCGCAGCTCGGCTTCGGACGCACCTCGCGCACGACGTCGGCGCAGTCGACCCCTCGCAACCTGTTCGGATTCAAGGACGGCACCGCGAACATCCTCGCGAGCGACCGGGAAGGGCTGGACGAGCACGTGTGGGTCGCGGCATCCGACGATCCTTCGTGGATGGCGGGAGGTTCGTACCTCGTCGCCCGCAAGATCGCGATGATGATCGAGACGTGGGACCGGGTGCCGCTCAGCGAGCAGCAGACGATCGTCGGCCGGGACAAGGGCGCGGGCGCGCCGCTGTCGGGAGGCGACGAGTTCACCGAGCCCGACTTCGCCGCGGTCGACGCATCCGGAGCCACGGCGATACCCGAGACCAGTCATGTGCGGCTCGCCCACCCCGAGCTCAACGGCGGCACCCGCATCCTGCGCCGCGGCTACAACTTCGTCGACGGCAACAACGACCTCGGGCGCCTCGACGCCGGCCTGTTCTTCCTGTCGTTCCAGCGCGACCCCGAGCAGTTCGTCCGGCTCCAGCGCTCGCTGTCCACCGACGTGATGAACGAATACATCAGGCACGTCGGCTCGGGGGTCTGGGCGGTGCCGCCCGGCGTCGCGCCCGGCTCGTACGTCGGGGCCGGACTCTTCGGCTGAGGCCGGGCGATGCGTCGCGATCCGGCGACGGATGCCGCGCCCGGCGTCAGAGCCAGTGCCGGCGTTTGAACGTCACGTAGAGCGCGGCGCTCGTCGCGGCCATCAGGGCGAGCGCCATCGGGTAGCCGAACACCCACTCGAGCTCGGGCATGTAGACGAAGTTCATGCCGTAGATGGTGCCGACGAGCGTCGGACCGAAGAGGATCGCGGCCCACCCGGAGATCTTCTTCACCTGCTCGTTCTGCACGAGCGCGGTGTCGGTCTGGCGCTGCGTGACGAGGGTCGCGTTGACGGTGAGCGCGTTGTCGAGGATCACGCGGAACCCCGCGATGCGCTCGATGGTCTTGAGGGCGTGGTCGTGCACGTCGCGCAGGGCGCGCTGCAGTTCGATGTCGACGCCGTGCTTGTCGCCGCCGCGGAGAAGGCTGTCGAGCATCTCGGCGAGCGGCTGAGTGGCGCGCTGGAACGCGATCGTCTCGCGGGAGAGCTCGTAGATGCGCTTCGAGAGGCCGGGGTCACCGCTGCCGAAGAGGGCGTCCTCGATCTCGTCGATGTCGTTCTCGACGCCGTCGACGACCGGCGTGTACTCGTCGACCACTTCGTCGAGGATCGCGTAGAGCACGGCCTCCGGTCCCTTCGCGAGGAGTTCGGGCTGGCTTTCGAGGCGGTGGCGCACGCGCGCGAGGTCGGGCGACTCGGCGTGGCGGATCGTGACGACGAAATCAGGTCCGACGAACACGTGGAGCTCGCCGAACTCGACGGTCTCGGACGCGTCGTCGTACCGCGCCGGCCGCAGCACGGTGAACAGGATCTCGCCGTACCGCTCGATCTTGGACCGCTGGTGACCGGTCAGGGCGTCTTCGACGGCCAGCGGGTGCAGCGAGAACTCGTTCGCGACCTGCTGGATCTCCTCGGGCGTCGGGCGGAACATCCCGATCCACGCCATGCCGTTCTGCGCGCGCATGTATTCGAAGGTGTCCTCGAGGCTCGAGGGGTTCTCGATACGGCGCCCGGCGACGTACACAGCGTTGTCGATGATCGGCATAGGCCCATTGTGAGGGGTGCCGGTGTCCCCGAGCCGACGCGCGCGGGGACATGGGGTTCCCGGCGTCCGCCTGCCTGAAGCGCTAGCGTCGAGCTTGCAGGTGTCCCCAGCACCTGCGGCGGAGGACGGGTCCCCACCCTCCTCTGTATGAACCGGGTGCGTTCGTGAGCCTTGGAGGTGCGAGCGCGCTGTCGGTAGCCGGATCTCGGGCGTCCCCAGCGTCCGGGATTCGGTGCGCCCCGACACGCGGCGTCGAGCGATCGCGCGGCGGGTGACGAGAGACCTCCGCCCCGCGGAACGCGGAGCGGAGGTCTCGGGGGTTGTGCGCGGTGGGCGGGCGCGGCATCCGATCGTCACGCGGCGGCGTCGAGAGCCCCGGAGATGAAGGATGCGACGGCCTGAGGCTGCGCGATGAAGCCGACGTGGCTGGCCGGGATCTCCTCGGTCTGAGCGCCCATGCGGGCCGCCATGAAGCGCTGCGCCTCGGGGGCGATCGCGTGGTCCTGCGCCGAGACGAGGTACCAGGTGGGCACGTGCGTCCAGCCGGCGTGGCTCAGCGGCTCGGCGGCCGCGGCGCCCGCGAGTGGACGCTGTGAGACGGCCATCACGTCGGAGAGCTCGATCGACAGGTCGGCGGCGAACGCCTCGTGGAACAGGGAAGGCTCGATGACCAGGTCGGGACCGCCGACGGCGCCGACGGCGTCGTAGGGGGTGGGACGGATCGCGCTGGCAAGGAGCGGAGCCGGGAACGGCTCCTGCACACTGCCGACGCTCTCGCCGACGGCCGGCGCGAAGGCCGCGATGTAGACGAGGCCCGAGAGGTTCTCGAGGCCCTCGGCGGCCTGCGTGATGACGGCGCCGCCGTATGAGTGGCCGACGAGCACGACGGGTCCGTCGATCGCGGCCGCGACGCCGCGAATGGCCGTCGCATCGCTGCCGACTCCGCGCAGCGGGTTGGCGGGCGCGACGACCCGGTGGCCGCGGGCGGTGAGCTCGCGAATGACGCCGGCCCAGCCGGAGGCGTCTGCGAAGGCGCCGTGGACGAGGACTGCGGTGGGAGTGGTGTTCATGATCTTTCCTTCCGGTAGAGGCTTGACACTGTCAAGCGAATGGATGCTTCGATTGTGCATCATCCACTTGACAGTGTCAAGTCCTAGGGAAAGACGGTCGGGATGAGGCCGCCGTCGACGCCCACGGCGCGCCCGGTGGTGGCCGAGGAGTAGTCCGAGGCGAGGTAGGTCACGAGGTTCGCGATCTCGTGCGGGCGGATCACGCGACCCAGGAGCGACCCTGCCGCGCGTCCCTCGGCGATGAATCGGGCCTCCTGATCCTCACGCGTGAGGCCCGGGTAGAGGTCGTCCCACATCGCGAGCACTCCGTCGCTCATCGTCGGACCCGCGAGCACGCTGTTGACGGTCACGCCCGTGCCTGCGAGCGCCTGTGCGAACCCGCGCGCCGCGGCGGACTGCGCCGTCTTGGAGACGCCGTAGTGCACCATGTTGGTCGGCGGCTGGACGCCCGCCTCGCTCGCGATGAAGAGGACGCGGCCGTGCCCGCGCTCGGCCATGAGGGGCGCGTAGTGCCGCGTGAGGCGGACGCCCGAGATGACGTTGACCTCCAGCATCCGCCGCCAGCCGTCGTCGTCGATCTCGAACACCGGCTGAGCGGTGAAGGTTCCGGTGTTGTTGACGAGGATGTCGACGAACGGGACGTGGTCGAAGATCTCGTTCGCTCCCTCGGCCGTCGAGACGTCGGCGGCGATGCCTTCGGCGCCGAGCTCGGCGGCGACAGCCGCCACTCGTGCGGGGTCGCGCCCGTTGACGATGACGCTCGCGCCGGCCGCGGCAAGGCCGTCGGCGATGGCCCGGCCGATGCCGGCCGTGGATCCCGTGACCAGGGCGGTGCGGCCCGACAGGTCGATTCTCATGATGCTCCTCCGGGAGACTCGGGTGGCGTGGTCCGGGGCCAGACGCCGTCGGCGTAGAGGCCGACGAGTCGATCGACGAGGGCGGGCGCGGCATCCGGCTCCACCTCGGCGATGCGGGCGAGGACGCCCTCGTGCACGAGCACGACGAGGCCGTGCACGACGGCCCAGCTGATGAGCGACCACTCTTCGGGGTCGATGATCGTGACGCCGGCGACGGCCCCGCGCAGGCCGCCGAGCGATCGGCGCTGTGCGGCGACGAGCTCCGGGTCGTCGCCGATGAGCTCGGCGCGGCGGAACATGAGGTCGAACAGGGCGGGATGCCGCAGCCCGAAGTCGACGTATGCGCGGCCCAGCGCGACCAGGCGCTCGCTTCCCGGCGCGGCGGTCGTGGTCGATGCGTCGTCGAGCGCGTGGGCCAGCATCCCGAACCCCTCCGTCGCGACGGCGGTGAGCATGCCCGCGCGGTCGCCGAAGAAGTGGGCCGGTGCGGCATGCGAGACACCCGCGCGGCGGGCGACCGCGCGCAGGCTCACCGAGGCGTGACCTTTCTCGGAGAGTTCTTCTCGTGCGGCTCGCAGGAGTGCCTCGCGAGCGGATGCGGTGGGTTCGACGGATTCCATGTGACCATTTTCCCGAAAGGGCTTGACAGTGTCAAGTCCGCGTGCCACAGTGCTCATATCAATCACTTGACACTGTCAAGTACGACGAAAGGAAAAGGACATGACCACCTTCACCGCACACCGGTCCGAGTTCGCCGCCACCGCCGGCCGCACGACGCGCCCCGTCGCGACGAACCACCGTTCGCCGCGCTCCGTGCTGTCGTCGCTGTCGTTCGCGTCGGCTCTCAGCTGGCTCTCCGTCGCGAGCGCCGGGTCAGCGGCATCCGTCTTCAGCACCGCCTCGATCGGCTCCATCGGATCGATCGGCTCCGTCGGCTCGTTCCTGTCGATCGGCTCGGCCGGGTCGGTGCTGTCGATCGGATCGACGGGCCAGTTCGGCGCCATTGCCGACACCCCGGTCCTCGTTCCCGTGCTGCGGGCGCTCGGCCTGGTCTCCTGAGCGGCGTCGCCATGAAGACCAACGGGCCGCTCACATCACGTCGCACCTGGCTCACTTCCATCCTGCTCATCGCCGGGGTCGCGAGCGCCCTGCCCGCGATCTACTTCGCGGCGACGGCGAACCCGCAGGGAAGTCTCGCCGACCTGCCGGTCGCGCTCGTCATCGAAGAGCAGACCGATGCCGGCGGCCCGGCTTTCGCGGAGCAGGTCGGCGCGGCCGTGGCGGAAGGGGCGTCCGGGTCGATCGCGATCACGCGGCTTTCCCCGGCTGAGCTCGTCGACGCGATGCGCGAGGACCGCATCGCGGGCGCTGTCGTCGTGCCGGCCGACTTCGATGTCTCGATCGCGAGCCTGCTTCCGGGCGGCACCGACGTCGCGGCGCCCACCGTGAGGCTCGTGACCAACGCCGGCGACGGGGGAGTGAGCAGCGGTCTGCTCATCGGCAATCTCACTCCCGTGCTGCACGCCGTCTCGGCCGACCTCGGCGATCAGCTCGAGGGCGCGGTGGGATCGCTGCCCGAGGCGAACCGGGCGCTGCTTGCCGAGCCGTTCCGTGTCGCATCGGCGCCGTTCGAGCCGCTGCCCGAACACTCCGGGCTCGGAACGAGCGCCTTCTACCTCGCGCTCGCTCTCGTCCTCGTCGCGTTCATCGGGGCCTCGCTCGTCGGACCCCTCGTCGACGGTGCGCTCGGATTCCTCCCGAGCGAGATCGGGCCGCTCGTCGCCCGCCGCCCCTACACGCCCGTGACGCGGCGGCGGACGTTCGTCGCGAAGGCGGCGATCCTCGCTGCGTCCGCGCCGGTGGCCGCGCTCGCGGTCCAGCTCATCGCGGCAGCGAACGGAGTGACGACAGGGACCCCTGTGCTGCTGTGGCTGTTCTCGACGACGGTCATCGCCGGGGTGGGCGCCGCCGTCCTTGCAGTGTTCGCGGCGCTCGGCGCGGGAATCGGATCCCTCGTGAACACGCTCTTCTTCGTCGCCCTCGCCATGGTCTCGTCCGGCGGGATCGTGCCGCTCGAAGCCACGCCGCCGTTCTTCCGCTGGGCGTCCGCGATCGCGCCGTTCCACCATGTCGTCGAGGGCACGCGCTCCTTCCTCTACTTCGATTCGGGGTGGGAATCCGGGCTCGGCGATGCATGGATCGGCATCGCCGGGGTCGCGGTGATCGGGTTGGCCCTGGGCCTGCTCGTGACGACGGGGTACGACCGGGTACCGCGGTTCAGCCGCCACCCGCGGGAGGATGGCGGTCCTGGCGAAAGTCGAGGAGGATCATCGCATGGACGAGAACTGGTCGGGTGCGGGCACGAAGGACGACCCGTGGAACCTTCGGACACCACCGCTGTCGTCGGCGTTCACCATCTATCGCGATGAGGAGTCCGATCCGCCGCTGCTGGTGTGCCAGGTCGGGAGCACGAAGCTGACCTACCTCGCCCGCGCCGTCGACGACCTGCACGACATGCTTCTCGCGCACGGGGACTGGATGCCGCTCGGTGCCGCCGACGAGCAGAAGGATGCCGCTCCCGGCACCGTCGAGGCGTGGGGTCGATCGCCCGAGAATCCGGTCGGGGGGTGGTACGGGCAGCGCAAGGGGTACCGCGGCCGGTTCGGCATGTACGTGCCGCCGCTGATGGAGGCGCTGGGGCTCGTCGAGCTCGAGCACAACCCCCGCAACAACCGCGTGCGCGCGATCGATCAGCGCGGCTGAGCCGAGCATCCGGCCCGCGCGCCCGTCCGACGCCCGCGGACCTCGCCGGCGGTTTTTGGACTGCGACTGACCGATCCCGACCAGCGGGGGTTATCGTTCCTTCACCGGTCCTCACGCGGGCAGGTGGGAGAGGGAATCGGTGGACGACGGCGGCGCGGCCGCGCTTCGGGTCGGCGTGGTGCACGTCGACCGGCGAGGCGTGATCAGGGAGGCGAACGACTGGTTCGCGGAATGGGTCGGCACGACCCCCGCTCAGCTGATCGGCCGGCCGATCGACGAGCTGCTCGTGCATTCTCGCGACGACCTGCTGCCCGCAGAGTCGGGCGCCGGCCCGTGGATGATGCTGGATGCCGCCACGCTCGACCGCGCGGTCATGGTGACCCGTCAGCGCGAGGTCGACCACGAGGTGCTCGTCATCTCGGAGGCGTCGGCGCGGTGGCAGGCGCTGACCGATCTGCGTCTCCGGTATTCGCTCGCCGACCGCACCCGCACGCGACTGCAGCTGGTCATGGACTCGGCGATCGCGCTGTCGTCGGCGACGACCGAGGAGCGGTTGGCCGAAATCCTCGCCGACACGTCCGCGCGTGCGTATCGCGCCGAGGAGTCCACGGTCTACCTGCACCAGCCCGACGGCACGACCGCGGTGGCGGCGGGGCAGAATCCTCTCAACGACACGATCGACCCCGAAGCTCTGATCGCCCTGGTGAACACCCCGCGCCAGGTGCGGAAGGTCGTGGGGGAGTCCGAAGCCGAAGACCTCATCCCCGGACTCGGCGCGGCCATGAGCAAGGCCGGGGTCCATTCGCTGGTCGCGGCGCCGCTGCATCACGAGGAGATCGACTTCGGCGCTTTCGTGAGCTGGTTCCACCACGATCGCACGTTCGACGACGAGGCCGCACCGCTCGCCGAGGCGCTCGCCAATCAGGCCGCTCAGGCGCTCGCGACGCTGCGACTCCAGACGCGCCTGGCTCACGCGGCGACGCACGACGAGGTGACGGGACTTCCGAACCGCCGGCTGCTCGAGGCCGAGCTGGGCGACATCATCGGCACCTCCGCGTGCGCGGCGATCTTCATCGATCTCGACGGGTTCAAATCCGTCAACGATCGCCTGGGGCACCAGGCGGGAGACCGGATGCTGCGCGACGCCGGCCTGCGGATCCTCAGCGCCGTCCGCGCCGACGACCTGGTGGCCCGGTACGGCGGCGACGAGTTCGTGCTCGCCTGCCGGGTCACCGATCCAGCCGTCGCGAGGGAGATCGCCGGGCGGATCCTCGACGAGCTGCGGGGCGACCCCGAGCATCCGGCCGCTGCGCCGCCGCTGCGCGCGAGCATCGGGGTCGCGGTGGCGCCGGAGGGGTCGAGGCTGCTCGCCGAGCAGCTGATCCGGCGCGCCGACCTGGCGATGTACCGTGCGAAGTCGTCGGGCGGGGACCGGATCGTGCTCGCCGAGGAGTGACGCGCCCGGTGCTCGCCGGGGAAGCGCCTGCGGTGCGAGCCGCTCGGGCTGACGTCGCGGGCTGACGTCGCGGCCGGTTCTCGGCGTCGTGGATCCGACCGCCGGATTCGTCGGCTCTCGTGCGTCGCCGCTCGCGGATGTACCCTGCCGATCAGATCCACCACATCCACCAGCGGAGGAGGATCTCATGCCCGAACCCGGGGCGACGCCGCCTCTTCGAGCCCAGCCTGCCGTCACCGACGAGCGCAGACCGGACAGCCGAGGCATCGCCGCAACGCCGTCGATCCTCCTCGGCGTGGTGCTCGGAATCACCTGGGCAGCTGGCTTCCGCGCGTTCATGGCGGAGATCGCCGGTCGCGAGTCCACGTTCGGCTGGTATCCGACGTTCGTCGCCGTGCTCGGTGGCGCAGGGATCGTCGGCGGGCTGCTGGGCTGGGCGGACTACGTCCGCCGCACCGGCGGCCGGCCGCACTGGCGGTGGCTCGCAGCGTCGCCGCTCATCCTGGGCCTCCTTCCCCTCACCGTGCCGGGTGCGATCGCCCAGTTGTCGCAGGGCATCGGCACTGCTGGGATGGCCGTCGCGCTCGTCGCCATCGGACTCGGCTACGCCTTCGGCGGCCGACGGACATGGCTGCGCGTCGTTGTCGGCGTCATCTCGGCTGGTGCGGCTGTCGCCCTCGTCGCCTTCACTCCGCTGATCAGCGAGGGGCGGATCTCGTTCAGCGACCCGCGCGGCGCCTGGGCGGCAACGCTGGCCCTCGGCTCCATCGTCGTGCTCGGTCTCGCGACCTCGATCCCGTTCAGACCGGTGGTCCCGGTGACCGCGAACGACCGCGGCTGAGGCCGAGGCGCGGATGCCTCGCATCGGCGTCGCCGGGCAGGCGTATGGTGACCGCGATGATGGCGCCGCGACCGCCGGGATGGACCAGCGCAGCGCCGCACCGGCCGCATGCGGGCAGAATGCCCAGTCGCATGAGAAAGCACGGTGCCCCTGGAGGGATTCGAACCCCCGACCCTCTCCTTAGGACGGAGTGGCTCTTCCACTGAGCTACAGAGGCTGGCCTCGAAAGTCTACCCTCGCGCCGACGTCACCCCCGTGAGGTAGCGTCGCGCCATGGGCATCGGGAGGGGTGCGGCATCCGTCGTCGTCGTCGCCATGGCTGCGCTGGTGCTGACCGCCTGCGCGCACGGCGACCCGGCGGTCACGCTGCCGCCGGAGGACGCTGCGCCGGACTACCAGCTCGGCGAGCCGTATCCGCCCGAGCCCGAGGTCGGCATCGTCGTGCGCGACCGCACCGCGGCGCCCGCCGAGGGCCTCTATTCGATCTGCTACGTCAATGGGTTCCAGACGCAGCCGGGGGAGCTCGACGCGTGGCCGGACGACCTTCTCCTCACGGACGCCGCCGGCGACACGGTGTTCGATGCCGACTGGCCCGACGAGGCCCTGCTCGACACCTCGACGGACGACAACCGCGCGGCCATCGTCGAGATCGTCGCGCCGTGGATCCGCGAGTGCGCCGACGCCGGATACCAGGGCGTCGAATTCGACAACCTCGACACGTATGCCCGCAGCGACGGCGCGCTCACGTTCGAGCAGAACGCCGCGCTCGCCGCACTCCTGGTCGACGTCGCCCACGACGCCGGTCTCGCGGCCGGGCAGAAGAACGCCGCCGAAGACGCCGAGGCGCTGCGGGCAGCATCCGGATTCGACTTCGCCGTCGTCGAGGAGTGCGCGCAATTCGAGGAGTGCGAGGCTTACGAGGACGTCTACGGCGACCATGTCATCGCCATCGAGTACGACGAGGCCACATTCCGCGCTGCGTGCGACGAGGAGCGGATGCCGGAATCCGCCGTCTTGCGAGACCGCGACCTCGCCGCGCCCGGCGACCCTGCTTACGTCTTCGCACTCTGCCTCGACGACTGAGCCGGACGCCCCGTACGACGACGGCCCCGACGCCGAAGCGCCGGGGCCGCGTCACCGAGCGGTCAGGTCTGGGTGCCGAGGGCGAACCGCACGGCGCCATCGTCGGCGAGTTCGGCGTCGAGCACGCGGTCGTCGAGCGCGTGCGCGGCGGACTCGTCCAGGAACACGCGTGCGCCGTCGGTCACCACGACCGTGTCCATCGGCTGAGGATCGGGCGCGACGCTCAGCTCGAACCCGGTGTCGGCTCCCGTATCGCGGATGCGCACACCTCCGTCTTCGGCCTGCGGAACCCGTGCGACGATCTGCTTGACGGCCTCGGCGGCGGTCTGGGTCATCGTGAGCATGATGTTCTTCCTTCCGTAGCGGACTGCGGACCGGCCACGATTCCGAGAATCGGGGCCGAACTCAAACGTGAGGCGGCATTCGGAGGGGATTCCCACGTTCCGTCCCGGAGCGCGACCAGCGTTTCGCCACGTCGACTCGCGCAACGTCCGGAATTCGCAAGATCGAGGATTCTTGCCGCCGCGCCGGGAGAAATGCGAGGCTGAACGTCCCCGCCCTCTGCCAGGGTGGAGGCGTCGTCCCGGCCGACAAGCCCGCGACATCCGCACCAGAGCCCGAGGAACGCATGACCCGCATCGGCATCGTCGCCGAGGCGCCCGGTGAGAACCGGGTGGCCGCGACGCCCACCACCGTCCCCAAGATCATCGCGCTCGGCTACGAGGTGGTCGTCGAATCCGGCGCCGGCGCGGGATCGTCGTTCCCCGATGCCGCCTATGCCGCGGCCGGAGCATCCGTCGTCGACACGGTCACCGCGTGGGCGTCGCCGATCATCCTCAAGGTGAACGCGCCGAGCCAGGGCGAGATCGATCGCCTCGCCGACGGCGCGACGATCGTGGCGACGCTGAGCCCGTCGCTGCGGCCCGACCTCATCGAGGCGCTCGCGACCCGGGACATCACGGCGATCGCGCTCGACGCCGTGCCCCGCATCTCGCGGGCCCAGTCGATGGACGTGCTCAGCTCGATGGCGAACATCTCGGGCTATCGCGCCGTGATCGAAGCTGCGCACGAGTTCGGCCGCTTCTTCACCGGCCAGGTGACGGCGGCCGGCAAGGTGCCCCCGGCCAAGGTGCTCGTCGCCGGAGCCGGTGTCGCCGGCCTCGCCGCGATCGGCGCGGCCTCGAGCCTCGGGGCGATCGTGCGCGCGACCGACCCGCGGCCCGAGGTGGCCGACCAGGTCGCGTCGATCGGCGGCCAGTACCTCGCGGTCGTCGTGCCCGAAGAGGCCGCGCAGGTCTCGGCCGACGGCTATGCCAAGGCGACCAGCGACGCCTACAACAAGCGCGCGGCCGAGATCTACTCCGAACAGGCTGCCGATGTCGACATCATCATCACGACGGCGCTCATCCCGGGGCGTCCGGCTCCCCGCCTGATCACGGCGGCGGATGTCGCCACCATGCGACCCGGGAGCGTCATCGTCGACATGGCCGCCGCCCAGGGCGGCAACGTCGAGGGATCGGTCGCGGGTGAGCGGACGGTCACCGACAACGGCGTGGTCATCCTCGGCTACACCGACCTGCCCGGACGCCTGCCGCAGCAGGCGTCGCAGCTCTTCGCGACCAACCTCGTGAACCTGCTCAAGCTCCTCACCCCCGCCAAGGACGGCGCGCTCACGCTCGACTTCGACGACGTCGTGCAGCGGACGGTCACGGTCGTGCAGGACGGCGCGGCCACGTGGCCCCCGCCGCCCGTGCAGGTGTCGGCGGCCCCTGCGGCGAAGGCCGCGGCCCCCGCAACCGCGCCCGTGCCCGAGAAGAAAGTGATGTCGCGCGGCGCGAAGACCGGACTGGTCGTCGCCGGCATCGCGGCCCTCTTCGCGATCTGCGCCTTCGCGCCCCCACCCCTGCCGCAGCACTTCCTGGTGCTGACGCTCGCGATCGTCGTCGGCTTCTACGTCATCGGCCACGTCGCGCACGCGCTCCACACGCCGCTCATGAGCGTCACCAACGCCATCTCGGGCATCATCGTCGTCGGTGCCATGGTGCAGATCACCGCTCCCGACCTGACGGTGCAGATCCTCGCGGCGATCGCGGTGCTGCTCGCGAGCATCAACATCTTCGGCGGCTTCGCCGTCACCCGCCGAATGCTCGCCATGTTCCAGAAGGGTGAGAGCCGATGACCGTCGACGCCGGCCAGGTCGCCGGCGCCGCGTACATCGTCGCGGCGCTGCTGTTCATCCTCAGCCTCGCGGGGCTGAGCAAGCACGAGACCAGCCGTCGAGGCGTGGGCTACGGCATCGCCGGCATGGTCATCGCGCTCGTCGCCACGGTGTGGGTGGTGGCGGCGAATGCCTGGGGCGACCCGCAGGCGATGACCGGCCTGATCCTGCTCGTGGCGGCGGTGCTCGTGGGCGGTGCGATCGGGCTCTGGCGCGCGCGCATCGTCGAGATGACCGGGATGCCGGAGCTCATCGCCCTGCTCCACTCCTTCGTCGGCCTCGCGGCCGTGCTCGTCGGCTGGAACGGCGCGCTCTACGACACCGGACTCGAGGGCGCGCTCGCCGACATCCACCACGCAGAGGTCTTCATCGGCGTTTTCATCGGCGGCGTGACCTTCACCGGTTCGATCGTCGCGTTCCTCAAGCTCTCGGCGCGCATCTCGTCGAAGCCGCTCATGCTGCCGGGCAAGAACGTCCTCAACCTCGGCGCGCTCGTCGTCTTCGTGATCCTCACGGTCTGGTACGTGATCACGCCCGAGCTGTGGCTGCTCATCGCGGTCACCCTGCTGGCGCTCGCACTGGGATGGCACCTGGTGGCCTCGATCGGCGGCGGCGACATGCCCGTGGTGGTCTCGATGCTGAACAGCTACTCCGGCTGGGCCGCCGCCGCGGCGGGATTCCTGCTGAACAACGACCTGCTCATCGTCACCGGCGCCCTCGTCGGGTCGTCGGGTGCCTACCTGAGCTACATCATGTGCAAGGCGATGAACCGGTCGTTCCTGTCGGTGATCGCCGGCGGCTTCGGCATCGAGGCGCCCAGCGGCGCCGAGGCCGAGTACGGCGAGCACCGCGAGATCGACGCCGAGAGTGCCGCCGACATGCTCGCCGGGGCATCCAGCGTCGTCATCACGCCCGGCTACGGCATGGCCGTCGCCCAGGCGCAGCACGGCGTGGCCGACCTCGTGCAGAAGCTCCGCGAGCGCGGAATCGACGTGCGGTTCGGCATCCATCCCGTCGCAGGCCGCCTGCCCGGGCACATGAACGTGCTCCTGGCGGAGGCGAAGGTGCCGTACGACATCGTGCTCGAGATGGACGAGATCAACGACGACCTCTCATCGACCGACGTCGTGCTCGTGATCGGGGCGAACGACACGGTGAATCCGGCCGCCGCCGAGGATCCGTCGAGCCCCATCGCGGGAATGCCGGTGCTGCGCGTGTGGGAGGCCCAGAACGTCATCGTGTTCAAGCGCTCGATGGCGTCGGGATATGCGGGCGTGCAGAATCCGCTGTTCTACCGCGAGAATGCGCAGATGCTGTTCGGCGACGCGAAAGACAAGGTCGACGAAATCCTCATGCAGCTCGCGCAGGTGCCGCAGAGCTGACGTACCGAGAGGCGGCGTGGGTTACTGCGCCGCCTCGTAAGCCTCGAGAACGGATGCCGGGACCCGTCCCCGCTCCGACACCTTGTGACCGTTCGCCTTGGCCCACGCGCGCACGGCCGAGTAGTCCTGCTGACCGGTGCGGCGACGCTTGCGGGCACCGGCCGACGAACCGCCGCTCCCGCTGCCTCGCGAGGACACGCTGCGTGCGGCGTCGATGTACGACGCGAGCGAGTCGCGCAGGCGGGCGGCGTTCTCGCTGGTGAGGTCGATCTCATACGCGACGCCGTCGAGCGAGAAGAGAACGGTCTCGCCTTCGCCGACTTCGAGGACGGTGCCGTCGAGGTCGTCGACGAGCTGATGCACGATTCTGCGGGCCATGAAAAGCACATTACGCCGAATTGTCGCCGCGGGGCGGTGCGACTTTTCGATTCATCTGTGCGAAATCGACTTTCCCAGCGGTGTGCACGTCGATTTCGTACGGATGAATGAGGAAATGTCCGCCCTCGTCAGGGAAGAAGGCCGGCGCGGCGGGCGCGGGCGACGGCGGCGTGGCGGGTGGAGGCATCCAATTTGGCCATCGCGGACTGCAGATACGACTTGACCGTTCCCTCGCGCAGCGACAATGCGGCGGCGATCTCGGAATTCGTCGAGCCCAGCGCCGCGCACGCGAGCACATCCGTCTCGCGGGGAGAAAGGCGCACGTCCAGGTCGAGGGGAGCCTCGGTCTCGGACTGCGACAGTGCGGCCAGCCGACGCTCGATACCCGCGAGCCGCTCACGCACGCCGGGGTCGTCGACGACGGCCGCGATGCTCCGCAGCTCGGCATAGGTCTCGCGCAGCTCTTCGCGCGCGGCGGGGGCGAGGGCGGATGCCTCGGCCGGCGCAGGCACCGCGCTCAGGCGACGGCGCACCTCGTCGCGGATGCGCAGCTCGGACGACAGCTCGTCGGCCACCGCGAAGGCCGGGCGGGCGACGACATCGCCGACCGGCGACTCGGCCCACGATCCGCAGTAGATGACGCCGCGGGCGCGAGCGCCGACGATCACCGGCACGGCGAAGAGCGTGGCGATGCCCTCGCCGAGGACGGCGCGGTCGTAGTCGTGCGTGATGCTGCGCGACGAGCGGTAGTCCAGCGCGAGACGCGGGCGCTTCTCGACGAGCGCCCGGCCACCGAGTCCCCGCGAGGCCTGCACGACGAGTCCGTCGAGGCTGCGCGTGCGGGCTCCGACGACCGACGTGACGTGGACGGCGTCGTCGTACTCGAGGCCGCCGAAGGCGACGGGGAAGCGGGTGCGGCGCACGAGCTCGGAGACGGCGACGGCGAGAACCCGCGCATCGCTCTGACTGTTGCCGGTCAGGGTGCCCACGCACTACCTACTTCCGGGGGTGACGGCATCCTCGCCGCTTTTCGTAGCGTCGACCTTACCACCCGGCCTGGCCGCTCGCCCCGCCGTCCGGGGTCCCCACTGGGCGCATCGCCGCGCCCGTTCATGAGGCAAGGAGGCCACATGTCCGATCCCCGGATCGACACCGCCCCACCGGGCGGAATCGACTACATCGCGGTCGAGGAATCGCCCCGGTTCGTCGAACTCAAGCGCCGCCATCGGGGGTTCGTCTTCCCCATGGCGATCGCATTCCTCGTCTGGTACTTCGCATACGTGCTGCTCTCGTCCTTCGCACCGGAGTTCATGGCCCAGCGCGTGTGGGGTGACATCACCGTCGGGCTGATCTTCGGGCTCGGCCAGTTCGTCACCACCTTCGCGATCACGATGACCTACGTCTGGTACGCCAACCGCAAGCTCGACCCGATCTCCGAGGAGCTCCGCGACGGCCTCGAGCAGCAGCAGGAGGTGTCCGCATGAACGAGTTCTTCGCTTCCGTCGAGGCGGCCGTGACCACGGTCGAGAACAACCCCATCCTGAACATCTCGATCTTCGGCGCGTTCGTCGCGGTGACGCTGTTCATCGTGATCCGGGCGAGCCGCAACAACAAGACGGCGGCGGACTACTACGCCGCCGGACGGTCGTTCACCGGACCGCAGAACGGCTTCGCGATCTCGGGCGACTACCTGTCGGCCGCGTCGTTCCTCGGCATCTGCGGCGCCATCGCCATCAACGGCTACGACGGCTTCCTGTACTCGATCGGCTTCCTCGTGGCCTGGCTGGTCGCGCTGCTCCTCGTCGCCGAGCTGATGCGCAACACCGGCAAGTTCACGATGGCCGACGTGCTGTCGTTCCGCCTCAAGGAGCGCCCGGTGCGCATGGCGGCGGCGATCACGACCCTCGCCGTCTGCTTCTTCTATCTGCTCGCGCAGATGGCCGGCGCCGGCGGCCTGGTGTCGCTGCTGCTGGGCATCACCGATCAGCTCGGGCAGTCGCTCGTGGTCGCCGTGGTGGGCGTGCTCATGATCGTCTACGTGCTCGTCGGCGGTATGAAGGGCACGACGTGGGTGCAGATCGTGAAGGCGTTCCTCCTCATCGGCGGCGCGCTCGTCATGACGATCTGGGTGCTCGCGATCAACGGCTTCAGCCTCAACGCGCTCCTCGAGAGCGCCGTCGCCGCATCGCCGAATGGCGAGGCCATCCTCGGACCGGGCCTGCAGTACGGCTCGAACCCCTGGGACTTCATCTCGCTCGCGATCGCCCTGGTACTCGGCACCGCGGGCCTGCCGCACGTGCTGATGCGGTTCTACACGGTCCCGACCGCCAAGGAGGCGCGTCGCTCGGTGGTGTGGGCGATCTGGCTGATCGGCCTCTTCTACCTGCTGACGCTCGTGCTCGGCTACGGCGCCGGCGCGCTGGTCGGACCGGAGGCGATCGCCGCCGCCCCGGGCGGCGTGAACTCGGCCGCCCCGCTGCTCGCGCTGCACCTCGGCGGACCGATCCTGCTCGGCTTCATCTCGGCAGTGGCGTTCGCGACGATCCTCGCGGTCGTCGCGGGTCTCACGATCACCGCCGCGGCGTCGTTCGCGCACGACATCTACGCCAACGTCGTGAAGAAGGGGAACGTGGCGCCGGACGGCGAGGTCAAGGTCGCCCGTCGCACGGTCGTCGTGATCGGCATCCTCGCCATCCTGGGCGGCATCGGCGTGCAGGGTCAGAACGTCGCGTTCCTCGTGGCGCTCGCGTTCGCGGTGGCCGCCTCGGCCAACCTCCCGACGATCCTTTACTCGCTGTTCTGGCGGAAGTTCACCACGCGCGGGGCGGTGTGGAGCATGTACGGCGGACTGGCGGCCGCGGTGATCCTCATCTTCCTCTCGCCGGTGTTCTGGGGGAGCGAGACGAGCGTTTTCAAGGTGGGCACGCCCATCTGGCCGCTCAACAACCCCGGCATCGTCTCGATCCCGCTCGGATTCTTCCTGGGCTGGCTCGGCTCGGTGACCTCGCGCAGGGCGGAGGACCGTCGCAAGGCGGCCGAGATGGACGTGCGCTCACTGACCGGCTTCGGTGCGGAGAAGGCCAGCAGTCACTGATCGCACCACCTGATCGCCCGATCTTTCGGGAACACACGGCCCGGGCGGCTCGCCGCCCGGGCCGTGCTGCGCGCGGGCGGCCTACACGCCCGCAGTCCGGATGCCGCGGCTCCCCGCAGCCGCGTCATCGGCGACCGCTGCTCCCCATCGCGGCCGTGCCCTCGGTCGACTTAGCCCGCAGCGCGCTCCAGGTCGATGAGGTACTGCTTCACGTCGGGGCGGCCGCCGTACTCGCCGAGCGAGCCGTCGGCCCTCACCACGCGATGCACCGGCACGACGATGGAGAACGGGGTCGTGGCGCACGCCGTGCCGACCGCCCGCGCCGCCCTCGGGCTGCCGGCGCTGATCGCGACCTCGCCGTACCCGGCGGTCTCGCCGTACGGGATGTCGCACACGGCCTCGAGGGCGGCGCGGGTGAACCCGCGCACGAGGCGCCAGTCCAGAGGAAGGTCGAAGTCGCGGCGCTCGCCGTCGAAGTACTCGTCGAGCTGCTGGGCCGCAGCCTGCGCGACGACGGTCGCAGCCTCGCCGGCCGCGACCCCGCCCGCGCCCGCCGGGACGCCGGGCCCGGCATCCGACTCGACCGGAAGGGGAAGCTCACGCAGCGCGAGTGCGACGCGCTCGAGCTCGGCGCCGAGGGGACCGTCGAACGGGTGGAGGGTGACGACGCCTTCTTCGGTTGCGACGATGATCACGTCGCCGACGGGGGAGGCGTGGACGAGGAACCGCGGGGAGCTGGGCGAGGTCATGCGACCATCCTGGCGCGCCCCGTGGACGGACGCCGTGAGCGGCCCCGGACTGTGCGCAGCGGGAGGTTCGGATGCGGTGGGGAGGAACGGCTGATCACTCGGCGTGTCCAATACCGCGAAACTCGGCCCCGCTGCAAGTGGCCCGGGAGGAACCGCGCTTAGGGTGGCTCGTGTGTGGCGAGCAGAAGGCAGCGTCGTGGCCGGCGACGCAGAGAACGCTGTGCACGGCAACGCGGTGACGCCCGGGGATCTGGGCCTCGCCGATCCTGACGTGACCGTGGCGCACATCGCCGACCCAGAGCGCGAGCGACTGCGGCGGGAGTCGGCCGAGCTCGGCGGACGCTCCACCCTGCTGCACTTCACCGATGCGCTGGACTCGTCGATCGAGATCACCAAGGCGCACCCCGGAAGCCTTCCGCAGTTCATCACCGGGCGTTCGACCCTGCTGTCGAACCTGTTCCGCGACGAGGTGGCCCTGCGCAATGCCCGGCTCGCCGCCGAGCGCATCACCGCCAAGAACGTCGAGCTGCGCACCACGCGCGGCCTCGAGTCGGTGCACCTCGCCGTCGGCCTCGCCGAATGGCGCATCGGCGGCCTCGAATGCTCGGCGCCGATCCTGCTGCGGCCCCTCGCCATCCGCCGCCACCATGCCGACTTCGAGCTCAAGCTCCACGGATCGTTCATCGTCAACCCCGAGCTGGTGCGCGCCATGCTCGCCCATTTCTCGATCGAACTCGACGGCGCCGGCCTCGCCGCGCTCGCCTACGAGGGCGGCGTCTTCAAGCCGCAGCCCGTGATCGATCACCTGCGCGCCCTCACGTCGTGGATCGACTCCTACACCGTGAAGCCCCGCCTTCTCGTCTCGAGCTTCGCCGACGTCGCCGGGGCCATGACCCGCGACGCCGCCGACCTCGACCACCCGATCCTCAACGCGCTCGCCGGTCACCCGGCCGATCGCGAGACGCTGACGATGCACCGCGACACCGTCGAGCCCGCGAGCCCCGACGAGAGAGCGCCCGCCGCCGACACGCTCCTCCTCGATGCGGACTCCGAGCAGGAGCGCGTGCTCGCCCGCATCGCGGCCGGCCAGTCGCTCGCGGTGCACACCCTCCCCGGCACCGGCGGCACCCAGACCGTGATCAACGCCGTCGGCGCGCTCGTGCGCGACGGCAAGCGCGTGCTCGTCGTGAGCGCCCGCAGCTCGACGATCGACGGCATCCGTCACCGCCTCGCGGGCATCGGGCTTCCGGGCCTCGCCGTGTCCCCCCGTCGCCTGCGCGCCGACCTCATCCGCGCGATCGGCCGCAATGAGAAGGCCGAGAAGCCCAAGGTCGCCGACATCGATGACGCTCTCGTGCGCCTTCGCGGCGTGCTGCGCGACTATCGCGGAGCGGTCACCGCGCAGCATCCGTCGCTCGATGTGTCGGTGCTCGAGATCCTTCGTGCGCTCGCCACCCTGTCCGGGCGTGAGACGCCGCCGTCCACCGCGGCGCGGTTCGGTCACGGCACACTCGAGCGGCTCGCTCACACGCGCGCCGAGGCCGCGGGCAAGCTCGCCGCCGCCGCACGCCTGGGGGAGTTCCGCTTCGGCCCCGACGACTCGCCCTGGTACGGCGTCTCGTTTGCCACGACCGAAGAAGCCCGGGCCGCCCACGCGCTCGCGGGCAAGCTCCAGCGCAGCGACCTGCCGAGCCTGCTCGAGCGGGGGTATGCGCTTATCGCGCAGACGCGCATGCGGCCGTTCCAGACCATCTCCGAGCTCGGCGCGTACCTGCGGGTGCTGCAGGGCATCCGCGACTCGCTCGATAAGTTCAGCCTGACCGTGTTCGAGCGTCCGCTGGGCGAGCTGATCCAGGCGCACGGCCCTCGCCGCGACGCCCCGTCGATGAGCGGACCGAACCGCCGTCGCCTGCGCCGCCTCTCCCGCGAGTACGTGCGCCCGGGCGTGCACGTGCCCGACATGTACGAGGCGCTCGTGCGCATCCAGCAGCAGCGCACGGAGTGGCAGCGCTTCGTCGAGCCCGGGGTCACCCCCGAGGTGCCGATCGGCCTGTCCGACGTGCACGTCGCGTGGTCACGCGTCGAGGCCGAACTCGGCGAACTCGACGCGATCCTCGGACGCGCCGACCCCGACCGCCTCGCGACCCTGCCCGTGAAGCAGCTCGTGCGCACGCTCGCCGGGCTCGCCGCCGACTCCGACGTGTTCGACAACCTCAAGGAGCGCGCGACGCTGCGCACCGAGCTCGCTGCGCTGGGCCTCGAGCCGCTGCTCACCGAGCTGTCGGTGCGGCACGTGCCCGAGGAACTCGTGGCCGACGAACTCGAGTTCGCGTGGTGGCAGTCCGCGCTGGAGCAGCTGCTGCGCAGCGACCGTGCCGTCCTCGGCGCCAACACGGCCGTGGTCGACCGTCTGGAGCGCGACTTCCGTCTCGTCGACGAGGCGCATGCCGCGGCATCCGGACCGCTTCTCGCCGCGCAGCTCGCGACGCAGTGGCGCATCGGCATCGTCGACGAGCCCGACGAAGCTTCCGCGCTCAAGCTCGCGCTGAAGAACGGCGAGGTCACCCCTGCCCGCCTCGCCGAGGTCGCGCCGACGCTCTCGCGCACGCTCGCGCCGGTGTGGCTCGCCTCTCCCTACGACGTTCCGCTCCTCCCGTCGGACGCCTTCGACGTGGTCGTGATCGCGGATGCCGCGGCCCTGTGCCTCGCGGAGGCCGCCCCTGCGCTGCGCCGCGCGCGGCAGGTCGTCGTGTTCGGCGACCCCGTCACGCAGAAGCCGACGCCGTTCCGCGTGGCCGCCGGAGTGCCTGCGGACGCGCCCGAGGCATCCGAGTTCGACACGCCGTTCGACGCGGCGAGCGTGTTCGAGCGGCTGGCCGAGCTGCTTCCCGTCGAGACGCTCACCCGCAGCTACCGTGCCGGCGGTGAGGACCTGGCCGAGCTCGTCAACGACGCGTTCTACGGCGGCGAGCTCGTGTCGCTCCCGTGGGCCGGCTCGTACCTCGGACGCGGCAGCCTCAGCGTGGACTACGTCGAAGGCGGCACGGGAGCCCCCGACCCCGTCACCGGCGCCGTCGAGAGCCCCGACGCCGAAGTACGCCGCGTCGTCACGCTCGTCGTGGAGCACGCCGTCAACCGCGGCTCGGAGTCGCTCATGGTCGTCACCGCGAGCACGCGTCACGCCGAGCGCATCCGCGCGGCGGTCGAGGCAGCCTTCGCCGGACGTTCGGATGTCGCGGACTTCCTCTCGCGCGACACGGCCGAGCCGTTCGCGGTGCTGAGCCTCGAGGAGTCCGTCGCTGAGAGCCGCGACCGCGTGATCTTCTCGCTCGGATTCGGGCTCACGAAGCACGGACGTGTGCTCAGCGACTTCGGCGACCTGTCGACGCCCGACGGTGAGCGACTCCTGACGGTGGGTATGACGCGGGCCCGGCGGTCGATGGTGATCGTGTCGTCCATCCGCCCCTCGTCCTTCGACGATGGGCGCCTCGAGCACGGCGCCGCGACCCTCATGTCGATCCTCGGCGGGATCGCCGCCCGATCGCGGGACGCCCGCCTCGAAGACCTCGCCGACCCGCTGACGCTCGGGCTCGCCCGGGAGCTGCGCCGTCTCGGACTCTCCGTCGACGTGCACTACCGCGGACTGCTCCCGCTCGTCGCGCAGTACGACGGCAAGGCGGTCGTGGTGGAGAGCGACCCCGAGACGATCGGCGAATCGCTGCGCGAGTCGCTGCGTCTGCGTCCTCAGATCCTGCGACGTCTCGGCTGGCACTACGTGCGCGTGCACTCGTTCGACCTGTACAGCGACCCTGCGGGCGTCGCGCAGCGCATCGCGACGATGCTCGGCCTGCCGCCGGACGCGCCGCGCGTCGAGTCAGACACGCAGCCGCTCGATGTCTTCGACTGACCGCCAGCGCATCGAGCGGGTGCCCGGCTCACGCCGGGTGAAGCTCACTCCTGCCCCCGGCACGAGCGCCGAGCCGGTGCCGGGCGATGAGGCGCCGGCGGACGTCACCGGGGACGCGGCATCCGGCGGCGCTTCCGGCCCGAACGACGACCGCCTGCGGCAGGACGTCCCGCCCCACTACTGACCCGAGCCGGGTCGGGCCGTCGGTTGCGCGCCGAGCACAACGTCGGCGATCGGCCGCGGTGCGATCGCCGTGCGCCGGACTTGGGAGACCAGCTGACCGAGTCGCCGACGTTGTTCTCGCGCAGAACTCCTCACGGTCGCCGATCCGGGCCGAGCGGAGTCGCGTGATTCTGCGAACCCGGGCCGCACGGGGCGCCGATCCTGAGGAGTTGTGCTCGCGGGCGGAGCGCAGCGACGACGGGTCGGGTCAGGCCTTCGGCTGCGCGGCGAGCAGGTCGCGGATCTGAATGAGCAGCTCCTGCTCGGTGGGGAGGTCGGATGCCTCCTCCTCGGGGATGCCGCGCTTGGCGGCGGCCCGCTCCTTGAAGCGGTTCATGGGGTATACGAAGACGAAGTACACGACGACCGCGACGGCGAGGAAGTTGATGATCGCGCCGAGGATCATGCCGAACCCGAAGAACACCTCGTCGCCGGCCAGGTTGGTCACCGTCCAGCCGACCTGGTCGAGGCTGCCCGCGTTGAAGACGAGTGCGATCAGGGGGTTGATCAAGCCCGCGACGATCTGGTTGACGATCAACGTGAATGCGGCGCCGATGACGACCGCGACAGCGAGGTCGATGACGTTGCCGCGGAGGATGAATTCCTTGAAGCCTTTGATCATGTGATGCTCCTCACTGTCGCCGGCTTCCGCCGATCAGGTCCCGGTCGAGGCGGGCGAGGACTTCGCCTCGGTCTTCGATGATGCCGAAGTCGACGAGGTGCCGCCACTCGACGACGAACCGCCGGCCGCGGTGGAGCCGCCGGCCGAGGCATCCGAGCCACCCTTCGATCCCGCGGCTCGCGAGTCCGTGCGATAGAAGCCCGAGCCGTTGAAAGTGACGCCGATCGAGCCGTACTCCTTTCGCAGCGGCCCGCCGCACTCGGGGCACTCGGTGAGGGTCGGGTCGGCGAAGGACTGAACCGCGTCGAAGCGGTGGCCGCACTGCTTGCAGGCGTAGGCGTAGGTCGGCATGGATCTCTCGGGAGTCAGCGCCGCACGGGCGCGAGGTCAAGGGTCTGCGTGGGGGTGACGATGCCGGTGACGCGCTGGTCGTGCACGTCGCCGGGGACCTCGTCGAGGACCTCGGAGTCGAACACGACGGCGTACACGGGCGGGCAGCGGTGCATCGAGCCGATCGTCTTGTCGTAGTAGCCGCGACCCCAGCCCAGGCGCATGCCGTGATGATCGACGGCCGCGGCCGGGATCACGAGCAGATCCACGTCGTTCACGGCGATGGGGCCGATCACCTCGGCGACGGGTTCGGGGAGTCCGAACATGCCCTCGGCGATGTCGAGGTCGGGGGTGGCGACGGCCCAGTCCAGCAGGCCGTCCGTGCGCGTGACGGGAAGGAGCACCCGGATGCCGCGCTCCACGGCCGCCGCAACGAACTCCCGTGTGCCCGGTTCGGTCATCGTGGACAGGAAGCACGACATCGACGTGACGCCCAGGCGGTCCACGAGCGCATCGAGCTGGGAGCGGATGCCGGCGGCCGCGCGCTCGCGCTGCTGCGGCGTCAGCAGCTGCCGGCGCTCGCGGAGCTCGGCGCGCAGCGCGCGCTTCGCATCGGCGATCGCGTCGGACATGCCCTCGATTCTAGGCGGCGCGGCAGGGATGAGCGTCGCGGTGGGCATGCCGGCTCGGTATCGGCCGGCGGCCGGCCTGTCAACGCGCGCGGCCCCGGGCGGTCGGCGCCTTAGAATGCCAGGCATGCCCCATACCTCCATGAAGGCCGTCATCCCCGCCGCCGGACTCGGCACGCGGTTCCTGCCGGCCACCAAGGCGATGCCCAAGGAGATGCTGCCTGTCGTCGACAAGCCGGCCATCCAGTACGTCGTGGAAGAGGCCGCGCAGGCCGGCATCGACGACATCCTCGTCATCATCGGGCGCAACAAGAACGCGATCTCGAACCACTTCGACTCGGTTCCCGAGCTCGAGGAGAAGCTGAAGGACAAGGGCGACGACGATCGCCTGCGCCGCGTGATGGCTTCGAGCGACCTCGCCGACATCCACTTCGTGCGCCAGGGCGAGCCGAAGGGTCTGGGTCATGCCGTGCTGCGGGCGAAGGCCCACGTCGGCAACGCCTCCTTCGCCGTGATGCTCGGCGACGACCTCATCGATGAGCGCGACCCGCTGCTGACGACGATGATCTCCGAGCACGAGCGCACCGGTGCGACCGTCATCGCCCTCATGGAGGTCGATCCGGACCACATCCACCTCTACGGCGCGGCCGCCGTCGAGCAGACGGACACCGACGGGATCGTGCGGGTCACGGGCCTCGTCGAGAAGCCGAAGAAGGAGGACGCACCCTCCAACCTCGCCGTGATCGGCCGGTACGTGCTGACCCCGGAAGTCTTCGACATCCTCGAGCGCACCGAGCCCGGCAAGGGCGGCGAGATCCAGCTCACCGACGCGCTCCAGGAGCTCGCCGCGAACCCCGAAGGCCCCGGCGTGTACGGTGTCGTTTTCGGCGGTCGTCGATACGACACCGGCGATAGGGTGGACTACATCAAGGCCATCGTCCAGCTCGCCTCGGATCGCGACGATCTCGGACCCGAACTGCGGCCCTGGTTGAAGGAGTTCGCGGCGAAGCTCTGACGCCGCCCGTACGAGGGATCACTGTGGATCTGACGGCGCCACGCCGGCACGGGCCGGTGTCGATTCGGCTGGTGCGCCAGCGCGATGCGCGCGCGCTCCAGAGCGAGTTGATGTCCAACCGCGACTGGCTCCGGCCGTGGGAGGCCACCAGCCCCGACGGGCCTGTCTCGTTCGACATGCGCCTCGGGGTGCGGCGCCTGCTGCAGCAGTACCGCGACGGCGCCGGGGTCCCCTTCGTCATGGAGCACGACGGCAACCTCGCCGGCCAGCTCAACGTGTGGGGCATCGCTCGCGGCTCGCTCGCGTCCGCCACCATCGGGTACTGGGTGAGCAAGCGCTTCGCCGGACGCGGCATCACCCCCGCTGCCGTCGCCCTCGCCACCGATGTGTGCTTCACCGAGCTGCGGCTGCACCGCATGGAGATCTGCATCCGGCCCGAGAACATCGCGAGCCTGCGCGTGGTCGAGAAGCTCGGCTTCCGCTACGAGGGCTTGCGCCGCCGCTACATCCACATCGACGGCGACTGGCGCGACCACTACTCCTTCGCCCTCGTGCGCGAAGAGGTCCCCGAGGGCGTGCTGCGCCGGTGGGCAGATGGTCGCGCGCCGCAGGACGCCGCGACCGTTCCACCTGCGGATCGCCTGCACGCATAGGGCGACACGCGATCGGATGCCGGGAGGAGGCGTCCACTGCACATACCTTTGTCGACATGGACGGGCAAGTGCTGGGCGGGGGCGTCATCATGCTCGTCGCCGTGCTCCTGTGGCTGGTCTACCTGCTGCCGACCTGGTCCAGCAGGCGCCAGTACGACGCGGCCGAGCGCAATGCCGTCCGCCTGAACCAGGCCCTGCGCGTTCTCGCCGAGACGAGCGAGACGCCCGCAGAGGTGCGCCTCGAGCTCAACGCCCGCACCGCCATGGCGCAGCAGCGCCTCGCGCGGCAGGCGCTGGCAGAGCGCGAGTCGGCGGCCCTCGAGCACGCGAAGGTCGATTTGGAGCGCGCCCGCACCGACCGCGTGACGAGTGAGGCGCACGCGAAGGTCGAGCTCGAGCGCGCCCGCGGTGAGCGCGCGGCGGCCGAGGCGTCGGCGCGTGCCGAGGTCGCCGCGGCCCAGGCTGCAGCGCGGGCTGAGATCGCGGCGGCGCGGTCGATGCCGTCCGCGCGGCGGGCACGGGCGCGCCGCTGGTTCCGCTTCGCCGCGACGCTGATCGGCATCGCCGGACTCGCGATCGCCGGGTGGGGCGCCGTCCTGGTCGTGAACACCGGTGCGCAGCTGTGGCTGTGGGCCGGCGTCGCCGTGGCCGCGGCATCCGCTGTCGTTCTCTCCCGTCTCTCGCGCGTCGCTGCGCGGGCCGCCGTTCGCGTGGCCGAGCCCGTCGCGCGCCCCGCTGTGCGGGTGCAGGACGTCGAGCTCGAGCAGGCGTCGCGCGCGTGGGCGCCGCGCGAACTGCCCCGGCCGCTCACCGCTTCGGCCGGATCCCGTGCCGCCGCAGTGCTTGAGGCCGAGGCCGCACGGGACTCCGTGCGCCAGGCGGCGCGCGAAGAGGCGATGCGGGAGCTCGCCGAGGCGCAGCGTCCGCCGTCGATCGACACCGCGCGGGTCGCGCGCGCCGAGGGCGCCGCGGGGGCCGGGGATGCGGACTTCGCGCGGATGGGGTACGTCGATGACGCCGAGATCGAGGCGCACGTCCGCGGCCTGCTCGCCCGCCGCGCCGTCGGGGAGTAATCCCGCTCGGAGTCGACGCCCCCGGTGGAGTCGGTCGGACTCCGCACGTGTGCGGTCTGCTCGCCCGCCGCGCCGTCGCGAGTAATCTCGCTCAGCTGCGGTGGAGGATGCGGCCGCCGCCGAGCACGAGGTCGCGCGGGGGCGTGCGCACCAGGGCGTCCATCGGGTTCTCGGCGTCGAGCAGTATGAGGTCCGCGCGGTCGCCGGGAGCGAGGGTGTTGCGGGCGCCGCCGGCGAAGGGGCCGCCATCGGTCGTGGCGAGCTCGACGACGCGGCGCAGGTCCTCGTCGCGGACGAGGCTCGACGAGCGCGCGTACTGCCACGCGATGCCGAGCAGGTCGCCCGTGCCGTAGGGGCTCCACAGGTCGCGGATGCCGTCCGTGCCGAACCCGAACCGCACACCGGCGGCGTCGAGCTCGTGCAGCGGCAGCTGCGGCAGGCGCAGCGGCCCGACCGTGGTCATGGTGACGTCGAGTTCCGACATCGCGCGCAGCAGGTCGCGGCGACGGGATGCCTCGACCTGCGCCAGCGCGAAGCCATGGGCGATGTTCACCCGGCCGCCGAGGCCGAGGGCCTGCGTACGGTCGATGATGAGGTCGAACTGGAATGCGCCGAGCTCGGACGGGTCGTGGAGGTGGATGTCGATCCCCGCGCCCGTGTCGGCGGCGATGGCGAAGATGGCGTCGAGCTGGCCCACCGGATCGCGATCGATGCTGGCGGGATCGAGCCCGCCGATGTGCTCGACCCCGGCTTCCGCTGCCTGGCGCAACAGGTCGAGCACGCCGGGGCGGCGCAGCACGCCGTCCTGCGGGAACGCGACGATCTCGGCCGTGAGCGCGCCGTCGTACTCCGCGACGGCCTCGCGCACGATCTCGACGCCGCGCAGCCCGATGCCGAGGTCGACGTCCACATGGGTGCGGATGGCCGTCGTGCCGAACCGCACGAACTCGGCGAGCACGCGCCGCGTGATGTCGAGGCCGGGGATGCCGAGTTCGTCGCGACGCGCGCGCTCGTGCCGGATGCGCCCATCGGTGCCGCCCTCGCCGCCGTAGGACTGCCACGGATGACCGATCCAGGACTTGTCGACGTGGGCATGCGTGTTGACCAGTCCGGGGAGGGCGAGCTGTCCGCGCCCGTCGATCTCGTCGGCGCCGATCGGGGCGTCCGAGGCCGGAACGACGGCCATGATCGCGCCGTCCGGGTCAATGCGGATGTCGCGCAATTCCGCCGACGGATCACCCACCCCGAGGCGGATGCTGCGGACGGCGGAGACGCGGGGGAGGGCTGCGGACGGCATACCTCCATCCTCCCCCGAGGGGGTCGCCGCGCGGGACCGCACCGGTGCGGAGGGTCTCCGCGAGCGTGATAATCTAACGGAGGTTTACGGGCCTGTAGCGCAGTTGGTAGCGCGCCTCGTTCGCATCGAGGAGGTCAGGGGTTCGATTCCCCTCAGGTCCACCACCGCACGAAGACCCCCGCTTGTCGGGGGTCTTCGTGGGTTAACGGGGTGCGGTGATTCGAGGGGAAGGGCCGTCTGCGGCGACCCGACGGAGTCTCCTCAGGTCCACCGCTCGCAGGAGTCTTGCGGTTCCCACCAGGGAGCGGGTCCGGACCTACACTGGTCCGACATCACCCCGGGGAGGCCCGATGTTCGGCAAGGATCAGCGAGACCCGCTCGAGCGTGCGCTGGAAGGCGCGGCCGGCCTCAAGGCGGGCACGTGGGAGAGCGTGGAGACGCTCTCGATGCTGGCCATCGAGATCTCCGATCGGCCGGAGGCCCGCGAACTCGTCGCACGCGCGCGTGCCGCAGCGGAGTCGTTGAAGTCGGGAGCCTGGGACGGCACGCGTGCGCTCGTGTGGCTGGCCCGCGCGATCCGGGAAGTGGGCTGAGACTCCGCCGCACCGCGCTGGCGCCCGGATCAGGAGATCCGCCCGAGGAATGACGTCGAGCGCTCGATTCGTCCTGCGCCGGGCAGATGTCCTGAGCTCGGCGGCCGGTCCTCAGCCCGGCGACGCCTCGGCGGCGGCGCGGGCGGCGGCGGGGAGGGCATGGACGATCTCATCCACGGCCTCCTCGTCGTGGGCGGCCGAGACGAACCATGCCTCGAAGACCGACGGCGGCAGCGAGACGCCCTGATCGAGCATCGCCCGGAAGAACGGCGGATACCGGAACGCGTCCTGCGCCTTCACCGTGTCGTAGTCGGTCGGCGCCGTCGCCGTGAACTGGATCGAGAACAGGTTCCCGGAGCGCTGGACGACGTGCGCGACACCGGCGTCCGAGAGAGCGGATGCCGCGGCATCCGCGATCCGCGCAGCGGCGGCGTCGATGCGGGCGTAGGCGTCCGCGTCGAGGTGGTCCAGCGTGGCGCGTCCGGCGGCGACGGCGAGCGGATTGCCGCTCAGCGTGCCCGCCTGGTACACGGGGCCGAGAGGCGCGAGCAGCTCCATGAGCGCCGCGGATCCGCCGAGCGCCGCGAGCGGGAGACCGCCGCCGACGACCTTGCCGAACGTGATGAGGTCGGGGGAGAAGGGCACCGGGTCGATGCCGTACCAGCCGGCCGGGCCGACGCGGAACCCCGTGAGCACCTCGTCGAGGATCAGCAGCGCACCGTGCGCGTGGGCGAGGTCGGCGATCGCGGCGTTGAACCCGTGCGCAGGCGGCACGATACCCATGTTGGCCGGCGCCGCCTCGACGATGATCGCCGCGATGTCGGCGCCGCGGGCGGCGAACACCTCGCGCAGCGCGTCGAGATCGTTGTAGGGCACGACGAGCGTCTGCGCGGCGATCGGGGCGGGAACTCCCGCCGAGCCCGGCATCGCGAGCGTCGCGACGCCCGACCCCGCCTCGGCCAGCAGGCCGTCGGAGTGCCCGTGGTAGTGCCCGGCGAACTTCACGATGAGATCGCGGCCGGTTGCGCCGCGGGCGAGGCGGATCGCGGTCATCGTCGCCTCGGTGCCCGTCGAGACCAGGCGCACGCGCTCGATCGGGCGCGCACCGTCACGCGTCACGCGCGCCGTGAGCAGCTCGGCTAGCTGGGTCTCGCCCGGGGTGCTGGCACCGAAGCCTAGGCCGTGGGATGCGGCATCCTGCACCGCTTTCACCACGGCGGGATGCGCGTGCCCGAGGATCGCGGGACCCCACGAGCCGACGAGGTCGACGTACGCGCGCCCCTCGACATCGGTCACTCGCGGACCCGACGCCGACACGAAGAAGCGCGGCGTCGTGCCGACGGAACCGAAGGCGCGCACGGGGGAGTTGACCCCTCCCGGCATCGCACCGCGGGCGCGCGCGAACTCCTGCTCGTTGGTCGTCATCGGATCCATCCCGCCAGCTCGACGGCCCAGTAGGTCAGCACGGCGTCCGCGCCCGCACGACGGATGCCGAGCACGGACTCCTCGATCGCTCGGCGGCGGTCGATCCAGCCGTTGGCCGCAGCGGCCTCGATCATCGCGTACTCGCCCGACACCTGGTACGCCCACACCGGGACGGGGCTGGATGCCGCGGCATCGGCCAGCACGTCGAGGTAGCTCATCGCCGGCTTGACCATGACGATGTCGGCGCCCTCGGCGACGTCGAGGTCGATCTCGAGCGCGCCCTCGCGGCGGTTCGCGGGGTCGAGCTGGTAGGTGCGGCGATCGCCCTCGAGCGAGGACTGCACGGCTTCGCGGAACGGGCCGTAGAACGCCGACGCGTACTTCGCGGCGTAGCCGAGGAGCGGCACGCGGGAGTGCCCGGCGGTGTCGAGAGCGTCGCGCACGGCCGCGACCTGGCCGTCCATCATGCCGCTGAGCCCGAGCAGCTGTGAGCCCGCCTCGGCCTGCGCCACCCCCATCTCGCGGTAGCGCTCGAGCGAGGCGTCGTTGTCCACGCCGCCGTTCGCGTCCAGCACGCCGCAGTGGCCGTGGTCGGTGAACTCGTCGAGGCAGAGGTCGGTCTGCACCACGAGCGCGCTGCCGGCCTCGGCCACCGCGATGCGCGTGGCGACGTTGAGGATGCCGTCGGGATCTGTCGCGCCCGATCCGGTCGCATCCTTGTGCTCGGGAACCCCGAACAGCATGATGCCTCCGATGCCGGCGGCTGCGGCATCCGCCACCGCCCCCTTGAGGCTCTCGGTGGTGTGCTGCACGACGCCCGGCATCGATGAGATCGGCACCGGCTCGCTCGCGCCCTCGCGGACGAACATCGGGAGCACGAGGTCGGCGGGATGCAGGCGGGTCTCGGCGACCAGACGGCGCATGGCGGGTGTGGCGCGCAGGCGGCGCGGGCGCACCACGGGGCCGTCCTGACGGGTCATGGGCGGGCTCCGGTGAGGTCGGCGGCTCCGCCGTCGAGCAGTTCGCGGGCGGCGCGCGCGGCGACCTCGCGCGACGGGTCACCGTCGTCGGGCCAGGCGGCGGCGTGGGACGCGGTGAGGACGGTCTGGCCATCGAGGCTGTACACACTCGCCGAGAGGAAGAGGAGTCCCGCGTCGACGACCGCCCGGGCGCCGACGGGCGCCGAGCAGCCGGCCTCGAGCAGGGCGAGCACGCCGCGCTCGGCATCGACCGCGGCACGGGTCTCGGCGTGGTCGAGGGCTCGGACGAGCTCCTCGTCGCCGGCGCGCACCTCGACCGCGAGCGCGCCCTGCCCCGGGGCGGTCGGCCAGCGGTCGGCGTCGAGGTACTCGGTGATGACGTCGGTGCGGCCGAGGCGGCGCAGTCCCGCCGCGGCGAGCACCACTGCGTCGAGGTCGCCCGGCGCGACGCGACCGAGGCGGGTGTCGACGTTGCCGCGGATGTCGACGACGTCCAGGTCGGGCCGTTTAGACCGCAGCTGAGCCATGCGCCGCGGCGATCCGGTGCCGACCCGGGCGCCCTGGGGGAGCTTCTCGAGGGTGAGGCCGTCGCGCGCGCACAGGGCGTCGCGCGGATCCTCGCGAGCCGGGATCGCGGCGACGACGAGGCGGTCGTGGGGCGCCGTCGGCAGGTCCTTGAGGGAATGCACGACGAGGTCGCAGCGATCCTCCAGCAGCGCGTCGCGCAGCGCCCCGGTGAACAGGCCCATGCCGCCGGCGCGCGAGAGCGGCTCATTGGTGCGGTCGCCGTCGGTCGTGATCGTGACGAGCTCGGTCTTGACTCCGGTCGCGTCGGACAGGTCGCTGGCGACCATCCCGGTCTGGGTCAGCGCGAGGGCGCTGCCGCGGGTGCCGATCCGCAGCGTCGTCACGACAGCACCTCGGCGATCTCGTCGAGGCCGATGCGGCGGCCGGTGTAGAACGGGACCTCCTCGCGCACGTGGCGCCGAGCCTCGGTCTGACGCAGGTGGCGCATGAGGTCGACGAGATCGACCAGTTCGGGAGCCTCGAGCGCGAGAATCCACTCGTAGTCGCCGAGCGCGAACGACGCCACCGTGTTGGCGAGGACCTGGCGGTACTCGGAACCCTTGCGGCCGTGATCGGCGAGCATCTCACGGCGCTCCTCGTCGGGCAGGATGTACCACTCGTAGGACCGCACGAACGGGTAGACGGTGAGCCACGCCTCGGGGTCCTTCCCGCGCATGAACGCCGGCAGGTGGTTCGCGGTGAACTCGGCATCGCGATGCACGCCCATCGCGTTCCACACGGGCACGAGCGAGGCGAGAGGCTCGGCGCGGCGGAGCGTGCGCAGCGCGGCCTGCAGCTTCTCGGGGGCGACGTCGGTGGCGTGCAGCCACACCATGAGATCGGCGTCGGAGCGCAGGCCCGACACGTCGTACCAGCCGCGGACGGTGACGCCGGACGCCTCGACCTCGGCGACCGCGGCGGTCAGGTCTCCTGCGGAGGCGGGGTTCGCGTGATCACGGCGGAACACGGCCCACAGCGTGTAGCCGAGCGCCTCGTTCTCGGACGGGGGAACAGCCGAGGTTTCGCTCATGGATCCATTGTTTCACCCCGCCACCCGGCCCGAGTCTCGCCTCAGTGCCGCGGTCGTCAGGCCGCAGTGCACGGAACGGAGGAGAAACGCCGCGTCGTCGGGCTGCATCACCGGCGGAGGCGGCCCTTTTCCTTCGTTTTCGACGGCCTGGCGGCGGCGGGTCGCCCGGGCGACGGCAGGTCGGCCTGGCGGCGGCGGGTCGGCCGGGCGGCGGCGGGCCGCTCGGGCCGAGGCGCGTCAGCGGACGAGCAGATCCCGGGCGGTGCGCTCGGCGTGGGCGATGATGCCGGCCAGGCCCGACCCGGCGACGGTCTCGCCGACGACGATCGAGCGCAAGGCGGACGCCGGGTCGGGGCGGGTCCACACGACGTGCGCGGCGTCGACCACGATCGGCAGCGGCACGCCGAGCAGCTCCTCGGCGTCGGCGCGGGCGGTGGCGACCGGATCGGCGGGCACGGCGTCATACGACAGGCGCACGACATGGCGCCCGCCGGCGGCCTCACGCAGCCACTCCCACTTCGCGGTGGCGTGGGTGAGGGCCCTGGCGGCCACGGGGGCTCCGGCGGCGACGAGCAGGCCGCTCCCTCGGGGTGCGGCATTCAGCGCGTCCTGCTCCACGACCAGCGTCACGAGGTCGATCCGCCGTCCGGGAGCGGGTCCGGATGCCGCCACCGGCGCCGCCACGACCACCCGGCCGGGCATCGCCGCGACGTCGTCGACGCGCGTGCCGAGGCGGATCGTGCCGCCGTGCGCCTCGATGTCGGCGGCCAGCGCGGGCACGAGCCGGTGCATGCCGCCGCGGATGCCGGCCACGGCCGATCCCGGGGGAGCAGCGGCACGAAGCCGCGACACCGCCCCCGTGAGCGACCCCGTCGCGACGAGTTCGGCCGGCAGTGCCGGGTGCGCGCGCGACAGGGGGACATCGTCCGGATGCTGCGAGTGCACCCCGTGCACGACGGGCGCCACGAGCCGCTCGAGCACCGCGTCGCCGAGCCGTGCCCGCACGAGGGCGCCGAGCGTGAGGGTGTCCGATCCGGGCGTGAGCGGCAGCGCATCCCGCCGCACGGCGTCGGCCGCCGCCGCGGCGCCGACGACCCGCACGACGTCGTCCGCGGCCGGATCGGCCGGGATGCCGAGCAGGGCTGTCGCGGGCAGCGGCACGGCCGGTCCGTCCGCGGGCTGCAGCCACGCCGGGCCGGGCCGCGGCTCGACGATGTCGGCCGCGAGACCGAGCTCTTCGAGCAGGGCCGCCACCGTGCCGCCGCGCACGGCGAAGCTCTCGGCTCCGGCATCCAGCGCGATTCCTGCCACGACATGCCGGGCGACCGGTCCGCCCAGGCGGTCGGATGCCTCGACCACCGTCACGTCGATCCCCGACAGCGCGAGCCGCCGGGCCACGACGAGCCCCGCGACTCCGCCGCCGACGACGGTGATGTCAGCCATGCGCGTGGACGAACTCCACGATCCGCGTGAGCACGGCGGGGTCGGTCTCGGGCGGGACCCCGTGACCGAGGTTCACGACGTGGGCGGGCGCCGCGCGGCCGCGGTCCAGTACGCCGCGCACATGCGCCTCGAGCACCGGCCACGGCGCCGCGAGCAGGGCCGGATCGATGTTGCCCTGCAGCGGCACGTTCCCGCCCAGGCGGCGCGAGGCCTCATCGAGCGGGAGGCGCCAGTCGACGCCCATGACGTCGACGCCGACGCCGTGCATCGCGGCGAGGAGCTCGCCGGTGCCGACGCCGAAGTGCACGAGCGGAACGCCGAGCGCACGCGCGCGCTCCAGCGCTCGCGACGAGTGCGGCGCGACGTGGGCGGTGTAGTCGGCGAGGCTCAGTGAGCCCGCCCAGGAGTCGAACAGCTGCCCGGCCGACGCCCCGGCCTCCAACTGCGCCTCGAGGAACGCCCCGGTGATGTCCGCGCACCACGTGAGCAGCGCCGACCAGGTGCCCGGATCGGAGTGCATGAGCGCGCGCGTCTTCAGCTGCTCCTTCGACGGGCCGCCCTCGACGAGATACGACGCGAGCGTGTACGGCGCCCCCGCGAAGCCGATGAGCGGCGTGGCGCCGAGCTGGGCGACCGTGAGGCGCACCGCTTCGCGCACGGGCGCGAGCGCGGCCGGATCGAGAGCGGGCAGGGCTGCGACATCCGCCGCCGTTCTCACCGGCTCCGCGAGCACCGGTCCGCGGCCCGCGACGATGCGCACGTCGACGCCGGCGAGCTTCACCGGGATCACGATGTCGCTGAAGAAGATGCCCGCATCCACGCCGTGGCGTCGCACCGGCTGCAGGGTGATCTCGCTCGCGAGCTGGGGGTTCAGGCAGGCGTCGAGCATGTCGGTGCCCACGCGCAGCTCGCGGTATTCCGGGAGGGATCGGCCCGCCTGGCGCATGAACCACACCGGCGTCGTCTCGGGGCGCTCGCCTCGGTAGGCGCGGATGAGCGGCGGCGCGACGTAGCCGTCGGCGCGGGTCGGGTGGGAATCTTCCAGAGGCACCCGACAACCTTAGGCACACCTTCCGAAACGGCACTCCGGGGTGCCTTAACATGGAGGGGTGCTCCTCTGTCTCACCGCGAACCATCGGAACGCGAGTCTCGACGTCCTGGAGCGACTCTCCCTAGGGGCCCCTGCCGCCACACGCGCGCTGGTCGACGACGAGCTCTTCGTCGCCGGAGCCGTCGTGCTCGCGACCTGCAACCGCTTCGAGGCCTACCTCGACATCGACGAGCCGCTCACCGGCGGCGAGGCGGTCGCGGTCGAGTCCGTCGTCGAGGCGATGGCCGCGGCATCCGATGTCCCCGTCGAGCTGCTGCGCTCGTCCGTCGAGGTGCACCAGGGAGCGGATGCTGCCGCCCACCTCTTCGCGGTGACCAGCGGACTCGAGTCCGTCGTCGTCGGCGAGGACGAGATCTCAGGTCAGGTGCGTCGCGCGCTCGATGCCGCGCGCGCCGACGGCATGACCAGCGGCGAGCTCGAACGGCTCTTCCAGAAGGCGACCCACACCAGCCGCGGCATCCGCAATCGCACCGGCCTGCGCGGCACCCACCGTTCGCTCGTGCGCTTCGCGCTCGACCTCGCCTCCTCGCGCGTCGCGGACTGGGCCGCCGCCCGCGTGGTCGTCGTGGGCACCGGCCGCTACGCAGCGCGGACCGTCGAGGCCGTGCGCGCCCGTGGTGCGAGCGAACTGCAGGTGTTCTCACCCTCCGGCCGCGCGAGCGCGTTCGCCACCCAGCACGGGCTCACCCCTGTCGAGGACTTCGCCGCCGCGGCCGCCGAGGCCGACGTCGTGATCACTTGCACCGCCGACGCGGTCGTGCACGCCGACGCGTTCACGCCGGGTCACCGCGTGCTCGTGATCGACCTGGGCCTGCCGCGCAACGTCGATCCCGAGGTCGGACGCGTCGACGCGGTCGAGCTGCTCGATCTCGAGACCATCCGCCTGCACGCTCCTCTCGAGGAGTTCAGCGCGCACTCCGATGCCCGCGCGATCGTCGGCGATGCCGCGACCGAGTTCGCGGCCGATCGTGCCGCCGGCCCCGCCATCACGGCGCTGCGCAGCGATGTGCTCGGGATCGTCGAGGCCGAGATCGCCCGGGCGCGCGCACGGGGCGCTGGAGACGAGACCGAGGCCGCACTGCGCCACCTGGCGGGTGTGCTGCTGCACCGCCCGTCCGTGCGCATCCGCGAGCTGGCCGTCGACGGGCGCCTCGACGAGGTGCACGCCGCGCTCGAGACGCTGCATGGGCTCGCCGTCGACGATGCCGGCGACACCGGCGACGCCGGCGACACGCGGGCCGATCCGTGGTCCGCTTCGGCCTGAGCCCGGCTCGCGCCTGAGTCCGCCGACCGCGCTCTGCGTGCGCGCTGGTCGCGACGGTGTCGGGATCGCGCTCGTCCGGACTTCCGCTTGACCCTCTCCTTGTGTGAGGGTCGATCGTGGTCTCCAACATGTACACCATCGGAGAGTTCGCGGCCCTCGGGCGCGTGAGCGTGCGGATGCTGCGGCACTACGACGCGATCGGGCTCCTGCAGCCCGCCCGCGTCGACGATCGCACCGGCTACCGGCACTATTCGGCCGCGCAGCTCGGGACGCTGGTCCGCATCGTCGAGTTGCGCGAGATCGGCTGCGGTCTGGACGAGATCGGGGCGGTGATCTCGGCGCCGGACGAGCACGCTGTGCTGCGCGAGGTGCTCGTGCGCCGCCGCGTCGAGCTCGAAGCGTCGATCGAGGCCGATCGAAGCCGCATCGAGCGGATCGCCGAGCGTCTTCGTCGTCTGGAAGGAGAAGGAACGATGTCGGAAGTCGAGTATCGATCGCTGGAGGCCGCCACGGTCTACGCCGTGGAGGGCCGAGCGCCGGGGATGGGCCCTGAGAATGTCGGGCCGATGATCGATCCGCTGCTGGGGAGGCTGATCGGCGCCATCGAAGGGGCCGGTCGATCTCCGATCGAGCCCGGTGTGTTCTGGTACGAGGCCGTGCCCGACTCGGAGGAGCTCGCCGTGCACGTGTCGTTCACCGCCGACACCCCGGCTCAGCCCGCCGACGGCTACGAGGTCGTGTCGCTCCCCGCGGTGGAGACGGCTGCCGTGCTGGAGCATCGCGGAGACATGCCGAGCATCGGCGGCTCGTGGATGGCGCTCATGGGACAGATCGCGGAGGACGGCTACCGCATCGTCGGTCCGACGCGCGAGGTCTACGTCCACGCCCCGGATGACCGCCCGCAGTCCGAGTGGGTGACCGAGCTCATCGCGCCCGTCGAGAAGGGCTGACGCCGGGGAGCGGATGCTGCGCCGTGGCGGGCGCGCGGAGGGTCCGGCGCCGGCTCGCCACGGTGTGCGATGTCTGTCCCGGCGGGTGTGGATAACTCCATTGAGTGTCGTACATATGTTCTAGGCTCGAAAGTATGGCGCTGAACCCGGATCCTGTCGACGAAGAGGACTTCCTCGATCGCGACGTGGATGACTTCGTGCCACCCGTGCCCGATGCGGTTGATCTCGTGATCGAGGTCGCGACGATGATGTCGGTGTTCGCGGCCGATCGGTTCGAGCGCGTGCACGGGATGCGGCGGGAGGCACTCGATGACGCTGCCCGTCACGGCGTCGCGCTGACCGATGTGGTCGAGCGTGGAATCCGTCTCGAGCTCGCCGCCGCGCTGCGGATGACCGAGCATGCCGCCGGCGCGCTGATCGCGCGGGCCGAAGCGCTCGTGCGCCGATTCCCGGACATGCTCGATTCTCTCGGCGGTGGGCGCACGACCGAGCGCCATGCGGAGATCTTCGTCGATGCGATGGTCGAGGTCGAGGTCGAGCTGTGCGACACGTTGGTCCCCCGGGCGGTTGCGCTCGCCGAGGTCGAGGCGGCGGGAACTTTCCGGCGCTCCCTCGCGCGACTGATCGAGACGGTGCGGGCGCAGACGCTCGATGAGCGGCACGCGGCAGCGGTGACTCGTCGCCGGGTGCATGTCGAGCGGGTCGATGACGGCATGGCTTGGCTGATGGCGTATCTGCCGGCCGTCGAGGCCCACGCGATCCACTCGCGCCTGACGTCGATGGCGAAGGCGATCGTGGCCGATGATGGCGAGAGTCGCACGCTCGACCAGGTGCGCGCCGACGTTCTCGGCGATCTGCTCATCGAAGGCGACACGACTGCCCTCCCCGTGGCTGCGCGGGGGATGAAGGCGTCGGTCGTGGTCACTGTTCCGGCCCTTGCGCTGGTGAAGGAAGAGCTCGTGCCCGGTTCTGAACCGGCCAGTGTCGAGGGTGTCGGGCTGATCTCGCACGCGCGTGCTCGGGAACTGTGCGGCGGATCGGACGGATGGATGAGGGTCCTCACCCATCCCGAGACCGGGATGGTGATCTCGGTCGGTCGCGACCGGTATCGTCCGCCGCCGGAGTTGCGCAAGCTCGTCCGGTGGCGGGCGGACCGGTGCATGGCTCCCGGATGCGGTATGCCGGCGTCGAGATGCGAGATCGATCACTCGATCGCGTGGGAGCACGGTGGGCGCACAGCGCTGTGGAACCTCTGTCCGCTGTGCAAGGGCCATCATCGGGTGAAGCATCACGGCGGCTGGACCGTGCGTCAGCTCGAGGGCAGCGGCGGATCACTGGAGTGGATCTCACCCACCGGACGGCGGTATGTGGTCGAGCCGGCGAGGCGGGTGCCGGTCTTCCGGGTGAACGAGGTCGCCGATGCGGATGCCGTGGGCGCGCCACCGTTCTGAACCGGGGCCGAGTGGCGGTGGAGCGGGGCGGCCGCCTCGAGCTCGGCTGCGTGGGCCGGCGTGGGTCGGTCGGTGGGTGTGGATCGGCGTGCGGATCGGTGGGTGTCGAGCGCGGGTGTGTGGGCTGGCGCGGGTCGGTGGGTGTCGAGCGCGGGTGTGTGGGCTGGCGCGGGTCGGTGGGTGTCGAGCGCGGCTGTGTGGGCTGGCGCGGGTCGGTGGGTGTAGAGCGGTGGATCGGGGCGCGGCGGGTGTGGGGCGGCGGGCGGATCGCGCATCGTCGGCGGGTATGACTCGGCGGGAGTGACTCGGCTGGTGCGGATCGGCTGGTGCGGATCGGCAGAGGTTCGCGCGCGTCGAGCGATGAGGGTGAATCGGCCGCTGGGTCGGTGCTGGATCGGCGGCTGTGACTCGGCGGGCGGTTCGCGTCGCGGGTTCGCGTCGCGGGTTCGCGTAGTCGCGCTCGGGCCGCGTCCTCAGGCGAGCTCGTGCAGAAGAAATGCGGCCAGGAAGCCGATCGTCGCGTAGAGGCCGGTGAGGGCGCGCTGCTCCGCGAAGGCCTCGGGGATCATCGTGTTGCAGACCATGGCGAGGAGGCCGCCGGCGGCGATCGTCGTGATCAGCGCGATGAGTTCGGGCGGCGCCGACTGGAACGCGACAAGGCCCAGCACGGCCGCGAGGACGGTCACGAGAGCGATGCCCGACCAGAGGAGGGCGATCGCGCGACCGCTCGATCCGCTGCGCTTCAGGGCGGCGGTGGAACCGAGTCCCTCGGGGATGTTGCTGATCGCGATGGCCGCGACGATCGGGATGCTGATGCCGCCCTGCAGCACCGACAGACCCATCACGATGGACTCGGGGATGCCGTCGATGAGCGCCCCGATCGCGATGGCTGCGCCGGTGCCGCCGGCGAGCTTGGCGCGCCTCGCCACGATGTTCGCAGAGGGCTCGACGGAGACGCCAGCCGCCGGTTTCGCCGGTCGCCGCCTCGGACGCGACACCAGCCAGTCCGCGACGATGTAGATGATCGCGCCCGCCAGGAACCCCACGGCCGTCGGAACAAGCCCGCCGACATCCGCCGCCTCTTCGACGAGCTCGAATGCCAGCGTCGAGATGAGCACACCCGAGCCCAGCGCCATGATCCCGGCGACGACCCGCTGCGGGATGTCCACGAACCACGCGACGACGGCGCCGAGAAGAAGCGCGCCGCCCCCGATCAGCCCGCTCAGCGCCGCGAGCCACACATTCGCCATGGCGTCAACCTAACCCCGGACGAACGCCGGATGCCCCGGCCACGCGGGTCGGAGCATCCGCGCTCGCTGGGTCACGCCCGGGAGTCAGGCCATCGGATGCCGGGCACCTGTCAGTCCATGGGTTCCCGTCAGTCGATGGATAACCCGTCAGTCCCCGGGCACCCGTCAGTCCCCGGGCACCCGTCAGTCCGTGGATACCCGTCAGTCCGGGGTTCGGCGCTCGGTCGTCAGTGAGCCAGCGCGTGCCCGCGGTCGCCGGCGGCGAGGCGCTCGGCGGCGAGACCCTCCGCCGCCTCGAGCGGCGTGACGCCCCGCGTCTCGGCCTCGTCGAAGATCGTGCGCAGCGTGTCGCCGATGCGGCCGACCCGCTCCATGATCTCGGGTCGCGAGCCGAGCCTCTTCGCCTCGAGGTCGAGGTAGATGACACCGCCCGCGTTGACCACGAAGTCGGGGGCGTACAGGATGCCGCGCCCGGCGAGGCGGTCCGCGCCCGAACGTGCCGCGAGCGGGTTGTTCGCGGGTCCGCACACCGACTTGGCGTTGAGGGCATCGATGACGTCGTCGGTCAGCAGTCCGCCGATTCCGGCGGGAACGAAGACGTCGGCGGGCACGAGGTGCTCCTCGCCCGGCATCGCCCAGTCGGCACCCAGCTCGAGCGCGAGGTCGCGCTTGGCCGGGTTGACGTCGGTCACCGTGAGCACGGCGCCCTCGGCGGCCAGACGCACGGCGAGGCGACTGCCGACCTGACCGAGGCCCGACACCGTGATGCGACGGCCCGAGAGGTCGGCGGAGCCCGTCACGCGCTCGAGCGTCGCGCGCAGCGACTCGTAGACGCCGAGGCTCGTGGGGCCGGCCGGCTCGCCCGAACCGCCCACCGCATCGGGGAGGCCCACGACGTGCTCGGTGCGCTCGCTCACGATGAGCATGTCCTCGGTCGTCGAGCCCACGTCCTCCGCCGTGCGGTACAGGCCGTGCAGCGACTCGACGGCATCACCCAGGTCGAGGAAGGCGGCACGGCGACGCTCGGCGTCGAGCACGGTGCCCTCGGGCAGCGCGATCACGGACTTGCCCCCGCCCGCGTCGAGCCCCGCCGCCGCGTTCTTGAGCGTCATCGCCGCCGACAGACGCAGGGCGTCGCCGAGAGCATCGCTCCAATGCGGGTACGTCCACAGCCGCGCACCGCCCAGAGCAGAACCGAGCACCGAGGAATGAAGGGCCACGACGATGACGAGACCACTCCGCCGGCCGGTGATCACCTCCACGCGCTCGTGCGTGAAATCGGGCAGGGGCAGGGTGTGCGTCATCGCGGTTCTTCCTTCGGCGGGCCTTGTGGGCAGTGCGCTGCGGACGCCGCGGCTTTGCGGCATCCCTCCCTATTGCACCACTGTGTGACGAAGTGTTCAACCGTGTCGCGTCGCACCGCGCAATGTGCGCAGCCAGGGACTGTCGATCGGCGCATGTCATGCGCACGCTGATGCCCGCGCGCGTCGCCGTGCCATCGAACGTCATCCAGTGTCGAACGCACGAGTGCGGCGTTACTGTCGGACCATGCCCGAGCAGTACACGCACGGCCACCACGAGAGTGTCCTGCGATCCCACGAGAAGCGCACCGTCGCGAACTCGGCCGCCTACCTCATCCCGTCGCTGAAGCCGGGGCTGCGCATCCTGGATGTCGGGTCCGGGCCCGGCACGATCACGATCGATCTGGCCGAACGAGTCGCGCCGGGAACGGTGACAGGGTTGGATGCCGCCGCCGACGTCGTCGCGAAGGCCACGGCGCTTGCCGCACAGCGCGAGGTGGGCAACGTCTCCTTCGCCGTCGGCGACGCCTACGCGCTCGAGGCGCCGGCGGGTTCGTACGACATCGTGCACGCGCACCAGGTCCTGCAGCATCTCTCTCGTCCGGTCGACGCGCTGCGCGAGTTCCGGCGCGTGCTCGCCGCCGACGGCATCGTCGCCGCTCGCGACGTCGACTATGCCGGCGTCATCTGGTTCCCCCTCCTGCCGGGCCTCGATGAATGGCACGAGGTCTATCTGCAGGTCCACCGCGCCGTCTCGGGCGAACCCGCGGCGGGCCGCCGGCTGAAGGCCTGGGCGCGCGAAGCGGGCTTCGCCGAGGTCGCCTCGTCGGCGTCGCTCTGGCTCTTCGAGTCGCCCGAGGCCCGCGAGTGGTGGGGCGGTGCATGGGCGGAGCGCGCACTGCACTCCACGTTCGCGCAGCACGCCATCGACCTCGGCATCGCCGATCGGGCCGGTCTCGAGCGCATCGCCGACGGGTGGCGGGAGTGGGCGGCCTCGGAGGACGGCTGGTTCTTCATGCCGCACGCCGAGATTCTCGCCCGCGGCTGAACCCGTGGGCTGAGCCTGTGTCCGCCCGTGTCTCGTGCCCGCGCCGACATGCTCGCCCACGCCGACATGCTCGTCCCGCGGCGGAACTCATAGGCTGAGCCTGTGTCCGCCGGCGTCATGCCCACGCCGAGATCCCCGCCGCCGACATCCCCGCCCGCGCCGACATGCTCGCCCCGCGGCGGAACTCATAGGCTGAGCCTGTGACCGCCCACCTTCCCGCACGCAGCCGCCTCGTCCACGACTCCCTCCGCGCAGCCGGCATCACCGGCGACATCGTGGTGCTCCCGGATGCCGCGTCCACCGCCTCCCTCGCCGCAGCCGCCCTCGGGGTCGAGGTCGGCGCGATCGCCAACAGCCTCGTGTTCTGGTCGGACGACGAGCCTCTCCTCGTGATGACGAGCGGCGCGCACCGCGTCGACACGGCGGCGCTCGCCGACCGCCTCGGCCGGACGAGCGTCCGCCGCGCCACCCCCGAGCAGGTCCGTGAGGCGACCGGCCAGGCCATCGGGGGAGTCGCCCCGACGGGGCATCCGTCTGCGCTCACCACGGTGATCGACGAGGACCTCGCCGGCTACCCCGAGATCTGGGCCGCCGGCGGCACGCCGCACACGGTCTTCCCGCTGACGTACGACGAGCTCGTCGCCCTCACCGGCGGAACGGTCGCGAAGGTCGACTGACCAGGTCCGTTCGTGCGGGCGAATGCGCGCGTTCCTCGCGTGAGTTCCGTGCATTCGCCCGCACGATCGGATGTGCCTAGGTGAGGATCTCGAGGCACACCACCGCCGCTGCGGCCGACCACGCCTGTGGACGGCAGGCGGCGGGGTAGGGCGTCGGCACGGACGTCTGCGACGCGGGATCGCCCGCGTGCAGCTCGGGCACGCGGTAGGCGAAGCCGTCCGCCGCGGCGAGGAGGCCCTCCGCGACGGCGCTCGCGTGCGAGGCGAGCCCGGCGCGATGCAGCCCGCGCGCGATGATGGCGGTGTCATGCGTCCACACGCTGCCGCCGTGATACGACAGCGGCCAGTAGCCGGCGGCGCCGGTGGACATGGTGCGGATGCCGTACCCCGACGTCATCGACGGTCCGGCGAGCAGGTCGGCGACGTCGATCTCCTCGTGCGGATCGAGGATGCCGGTGCCGATCAGATGCCCGATGTTGCTCGTGAGCGCATCGACCGGACGCTTGTGGCGATCGAGCGCGATCGCGGGATACCGGCCCTCGGGCGTGCGCACCCAGTACGCCGCACGGAACCGCTCGCGCAGCTCCGCCGCCCACGCACGGAGCGCCTCAGGAGCCAGTGCCCCCTCGTCCGCACCGCCGAACTCGGCCAGCAGGTCGGCACCGGCCCGGGCGGCCTCGTAGGCGTAGCCCTGCACCTCGCACAGGGCGATCGGCCCCTCGGCCAGGCTCCCGTCGCGCCACTGGATCGAGTCGCCGGAATCCTTCCAGCCCTGATTCGCGAGCCCGCGGCCGCTGCGGTCGATGTAGTCGAGGAAGCCGTCGCCGTCACTGTCGCCGAACTCGAGGATCCAGCGCAGCGCACCGCGCAGCGCGGGGAGCAGGTCTCGCACCTCGGCATCGGGCATCCCCGCCCGCCACGCATCCGCGAGCAGGCACACCCACAGCGGCGTCGAGTCGACGCTGCCGTAGTACTGCGGCGGAAGCACGACGCCCTCGTGGGGAATCTCGAGCGCCGACGAGCGCAGCTCGTGCAGGATCTTGCCCGGCTCCTGGGCCGACGTGGGGTCGTCCTGCGTGCCCTGCATCGCCGCGAGGGCGCGCAGAGTGGATGCCGCGACCCCCGCATCGAGAGGGAGCACCAGCCTCGCGGCCCAGAGCGAATCGCGGCCGAACAGGGTGAAGAACCACGGCGCACCCGCGGCGAAGAACTCGTCGCCGCCGCCACCGGAGGTCGTCAGCCGCAGCGCATCGAGATCACCCAGCGCGACATCGAGCCAGCGGTCGAGCCGCGGCTCGCGTGTCGCCTCCCGACGCGCGGTGCCGCCCGCCCACGGCTCCGCGGCGCCGTGCACGACGAGCGAAGCGTCGTGCAGCGCGACAGTGAAGGAGACGGATGCCTCGCCCCCGGCGTCCACATGCACCGGCCACTGCGCAGTGATGCGCTCGACGTCTGCGCTCAGCGCCGCGCCCTCGGCCGTGAGCGTGAACGACACGACGCCCGAGCGTGCCGTGACGGCGGCATCCGTCGTCTGCACGTCGACGGGCTGCCGCTGCGCGATACCCGCCTTCACGTCGTGGAGGGACGCGAACTCGGGATCGAGGGTGAGCTCGAGGACGGTGTCGATCGGCTCCGGCAGGCGTGACCGCACAGTCCACGTCTCGGTCATCGAGCCGTCGGCCACGCGCCGATCGCGCGTGATGCGCACCTTCGGGTCGGGGGTCGGGTCGTCGAGGCCGCGGAGGAGTCCGCTGAACACGACGCGGGACGGACCGTGCGGGGCCGTCGAGATCCACTCGACGCTTGAGTCGCGGCACGCCGCATGGAGCGCGTGGATGTGGCGGACGTCGCCGTGGTAGACGCCGTCGATCGCCTGCGCGCCGAGGTCGCCGTAGCGGCCAGACCACACTTGCGTCGGAGCGCGGAGCACGATGACGGCGTCATCGAGGAGGGGCTGGAGGGGCGGCGCGGCCGCGTCGCGGGCGGGGGTCATCCCTTGACGGCTCCTTCGGAGGTGTTCATGATGTGCCGCTGGAAGATGAAGAACATCACCGCGACGGGAATGGTCATGATCGCGGCGGCCGCGAGCTTGATCGGATACTGCTGCCCCTGGCCCAGCTGATTGGACGCGAGCGAGGCCACACCCTTGGTCAGCGTCGTCAGGTCGGGGGACTGGGTCGACACGATGAAATGACTCAGCTCGTTCCACGATCCCTGGAACGACAGGATCACGATCGTGATGAGGGCCGGACGCGCCATGGGGAGCACCACCGACCAGAAGATGCGGAAGGCACCCGCGCCGTCGATCCGCGCCTGCTCCTCGACGGAGACGGGGATGGATTCGAAGAAGTTCTTCATGATGAACACGCCCGCGGCGTCCACGAGCAGCGGGATGATCATGCCGGCGTACGTGTCGTAGATGCCGAGCTGGTTGATCACGAGGAACTTCGGAATGAGGAGCACCACGCCGGGGACGGCCATGACCGCGATGACCGCGGCGAACACGACTCCGCGCCCGCGGAACTGCAGCCGCGCGAGGGCGTAGCCGGCGAGCGACACGAAGAACACCCGGCCGAGGGTCACGAAGACCGTCACGATCGCGGAGTTCGCAAACCACACCGGGTAGTCGCTGTTGCCGAACAGTCGCTCGTACGCGGCGAACGTGATGGTCTGCGGGATGAGCGAGATCGGATCGGCGGCTGCCTCGGCCTCGGTCTTGAACGACGTCGCCACCTGCACCAGGAACGGGTAGATGTAGATCAGGGCGAGGACGACGAGCAGGGCGTAGAGCAGGATCTGCCACACGACGCGGCGGGAGAGGATCCGCTGACGCGTGGGCTTCTCCGAGCGTGGAGCCTCCTGATTGAGCACCAGCGACTCGGACAGGGTCGTGCCGGTCATCGCTTCGCCTCCTTCACCTGGTACTGGCGTGCTCGCCGCTTCGACACCGGGCGCTCGCGGAGCACCCAGCGCTGGAAGGCCGTGAACGCCACGATGATCGCGAAGAGGATGAAGGCGATGGCGGCACCTTGACCCCAGTCCTGATCGAGGAACGCGGACGTGTAGGAGAGGTACGCGGGGGTCATCGTCGTCTTGGCGGGAGTGCCCTGCGTGCCGGTGTAGATCTGGTCGTAGACCTGCCAGCAGCCGATGAGGCCGAGGGTGATCACGGTGAAGAGGGTCGGGCGCAGCTGCGGCAGCGTCACGCGCCAGAAGCGCTGCCATCCGTTCGCCCCGTCGATCATCGCCGCCTCCTGGATCTCGCCGCCGATGTTCTGCAGGGCGGCGACGAAGAGGAGCATGAAGGTGCCGCTCGTGGTGAACACCGCCATGAAGATCAGCGCCGTCATCGCCACGGACGGCCCGGCCAGCCACTGCCACCACGACAGCCCGAGGAAGTCGTTTCCGGTGAGCCACGCGGGACCGTCCACGATGCCGACGGACGCGAGGCCGTTGTGGACGATTCCGCTGGGGTCGTTGAACCAGTTCGGCCCGTTGATGCCGACCCACGAGAGGACCTCGTTCACGACACCCGAGGCGGAGAAGAGGAACAGCCACAGCACGGTGATGGCGACGGTGCTCGTCACCGAGGGGAAGTAGAAGGCGGTGCGGAAGAATCCCCGCCCGCGGAGGATCGCGCGGTTCACGAGCACCGCCAGGAAGAGAGACAGGGCGGTCTGCAGCGGCACGACCAGCAGCACGTACCAGCCGTTGTTGCGCAGCGCGATGCCGAAGTCGCGGGTGGGGAGGCCGCCGTCCACCGTGACGGCGGCGTAGTTGTCGAGCCCGACGAAACCGACCTGGCTCGAGAAGGGGCTCCCGCGTCCCGACCAGTCGGAGAAGCTGACCCACAGCGCCATCAGCACGGGGATCAGGAGGAAGACGCCGAGGATGACGAGCACGGGACCCGTGAACAGCCATCCGGCGAGCGTCTCCCCGCGCCGGAGCCCGTTGCGGGGGCTCCGGACGCGGGAAGGCGACGTCGCTGTCGCGGTCATGGGGTCAGCCCACGACCGCTTCGGTGTTGGACTGCACCGTGTCGAGGATCTCCTGCGGGTCGCCGGCCTTCAGCCCCTCGAGCGAGGCGTTGAAGTCGGTGATGACCGCGGCGATGCCGTCGTTCGTCGGGACACCCTTGGCGTACTCGGCGCCGGCGAGGAACGCCGCCATCGCGGGGTTGTCGCTCGTCCACTGGTCCGCGGCCGACTGCACGGACGGCATCGGGCCGAACGCCTCCGAGAAGGCGAGCTGCTGCTCGGCGCTGGTCAGGTACTCGATGAGCTCGAGCGCGGCCTGCTGGTTCGGGCTGTCGGCGGCCATGCCCCAGCAGTTGGTGAACTGCAGCGTGCCCTTTCCTGCCGGACCCTCCGGGAGCTCCGCAACGACGTACTCGACGTCGGGGAAGTCGTTGGACATCGCGCCGGTGATCCAGTTGCCCTCGATCGTCATCGCGGCCAGCTCCTTGCCGAACGCCTCGCCGCCCCAGCCCGCACCCAGGTCGGTGGTGGCGTAGGCGAAGGATCCGGCATCCATCTGCTCCTGCACGTACGTCAGGGCCTCGACGTTCTCCGGGCTGTTCGCGACCGCCTCGGCGCCGTCGTCGGAGACGAGCTGGCCGCCCGCCTGCGCCATGAACGCGCCGACTCGCTGGTACTCGGCGCCGAACGCGAGACCGGTCACACCGTCGGCGGTGAGGGTCTGGGCGACGTCGGCGAGTTCGTCCCAGGTGGTCGGGATGTCGTCGTCGGTCAGGCCCGCGGCATCCCACAGCCCCTTGTTGATGATCAGCTGCAGCGTCGAGAAGTCCTTCGGTGCGCAGTAGAACTCGTCGTCGACGGTGAAGTTCTGCACCAGCGAGGGATAGAAGTCGTCCTTGTTCTCGAGCAGGTCGCCGTACGCGATGAGGGAGCCGTTGCCGGCGTAGCCGGCGAGCGCCTCGGTCGCGAGGTAGAACAGGTCCGGCGGCGAGCCTGCCGCGAAGCCCTGCGACAGCTGCTGGGGAAGGTCGTTGGCGACCTGCACGGATGCCTCGATCCCCGACTCCTCCGACCAGGCGGCCACGGCCTCTTCGACCGCCGCGGTCTCGGCATCGCCCGAGGATCCGATGAGGATGGTGAGCGCGTCGTCGCTCGAGGTGAGCGCATCCGCGTCGCCGCTCGCGCCGCCGTCCCCGCCGCCGTCGTCGAACCCCGAGCCGCAGCCGGTGAGGGCGAGCGTGCCGGTGAGTACCAGGGCTCCCGCGCCGAGCCAGGCGCGCATGTGTTGCCGTGTCATGAGTCTCTTCTCCTTCGATGAGCCGTGACGGGTCACTCTCGACCCTCGTTGATCGCGTTCGTTCGCAAACTTTGAACGATCAAAGTTTCGTGCGAGACACACGATAGGAAGGTCGCGACACTCCTGTCAAGGGGCTTCCGTGGCGCATAGGATGACGTTTCGAGCGATGACAGTCCGCGTGAGGGGGGTGCGATGACGAGGCTTCCCACTGTGGAGGACGTCGCCCTGGCGGCCGGCGTCTCGCGCCAGACGGTCTCGAACGTGCTCAACACCCCGGGGATCGTGCGGGCTTCGACGCGCGAGCGCGTCGAAGCCGCGATCGCCGAGCTCGGCTACCGACCCCACATGGCCGCGCGGCGCCTGCGCACGCGGCGCAGCTCGACCATCGGCATCCACCTCGACCCCTACGCCGGCGGGATCTCGGGCGTCGTGCTCGACCGGTTCGTCCATGCGCTCACCGAGCACGCGGGCGCGCGGGGCATGCGCATCCAGCTCTACGCCGCTCGCAGCCCCCAGGAGGAGATCGCGCGCATGGGCGAGCTCACCGAGGGCGGCGAGATCGACGCGGTCGTCATCACGGGGACGTTCCACGGAGATCCCCGCACCCGCTGGCTCGCGGATCACGGCGTCCCGTTCGTCGCCTTCGGCCGGCCCTGGGGCGACGACGACGTGGAGCAGCCCGCGCACCTGTGGGTCGATGTCGACGGAGCCGCCGGCACGCGCGCCGCGACCGCGCATCTGCTTTCGATCGCCGGCCTGCGCATCGCCTTCCTCGGGTGGCCCGACGGATCGGGAACCGGCGACGACCGCGAGCGCGGCTGGCGCGAGGCGATGGCAGCGGCACACGCGACCGGGGAGCGCCTCGCGTGCGAGGAGAGCGTCGGGCGCGCCCGCGCCGTCACCGCCGATCTGCTCACCCGCTCCGAGGTCGACGGCATCGTGTGCGTGAGCGACTCTCTCGCGATCGGCGCCCACCTCGCCGCCTCCGCAGCCGGACGCGCCGACCTGCCCGTCGTCGGGTTCGACAACACGCCTGCGGTGGAGGCCATCGGCATCAGCAGTGTCGAGCAGCTGCCCGAGCAGGTCGCCGCCGGTGTGCTGGAGCTGCTGATGGGGTCATCGGGGCGCATCGTGGCCCCGCGCGCCACCGCGGCGGGGGAGGCCCACGTGCTCGTCGAGCCGCGCCTCGTCGTGCGCTGAGGGTCCGTCACCCCTCACGAACGAAATCGGGGTGGGGGTAGGGGCGCGTCCGGTCTCGGCCGTTTGTGCGGGGGAATGCCCGCACCCTCCGGGCGTGTTGCGCGCATTCGCCCGCACAAGCGAAATCGGGGTGGGGTGGGGGCGCGTGCGGTCCCGGCCGTTTGTGCGGGGGAATGCCCGCACCCTCCGGGCGTGTTGCGCGCATCCGCCCGCACAAGCGAATCGGTGTGGGGTGGTGGGCGGTGGCCGGGGTGGGGCCAGGAGTCGGGGCGGGGGCGGGAGTTGGGTCGGGGTGGGGTGGGGGGCGGTGTCCGGTCTCACACCCTGCCGATGCGGCGCTCGAGTTCGCGGGCGGCGTCGCCGAGGAGCGCGGCGAGCTCTCCGGCATCGCGCTCGGCCTCTGACGGATAGGTGAGGGCCAGCGCGGCAGCCGGCCATCCCGCGTGGTCGCGCACGGCGATGCCCACCGAGCGGAGTCCGAGCGTCACCTCGCCGTCCTCCACCGCGTACCCGCGGGCGCGCACCTCGCGCAGCACGTCGCGCAGCTCGCCCGGGCGGGACGGACCCCGACCCGTGCGATCGGCGAAGGCCGAGGCATCCGGATACAGCGCCCGCACCTGCTCGCGGGGGAGCGCCGCCAGCATCGCGCGGCCCGTCGCCGTCAGGTGCGCGGGGAGCCGGACGCCCACGTCGGTGACGAGCGCCGGGCGCCGCGGCGCACGCTCCTCGACGATGTAGAGCACGTCGCGTCCGGTCATGACGGCGAGGTGCGCGCTCTCGCCTGCGCGGTCGGCCAGCGCTGCGACAAGGGGTCGGCCGAGGCGCGCGAGCGGCTGCTGCCGCGAGTATCCGCCGGCGAGCTCGAACGCGGCCGTCCCGAGCCCCCATCGGCGCTCGCCGGGGAAGTGGATGACGAAGCCGTGCGCCGAGAGCGCGTCGAGCAGGTGGTACACGCTGGACCGGGGGATGCCGAGCGTCGTCGCGATCGTGCTCGCCGCCACCGGGCCGCGCTGGCGCGCGAGGAACGACAGGATCCGCAGCGTCTGGTCGGCGGCGGGCACCTGCGGTCGCTCGGGGGAGGGCGGGTGGGTTCTTTCAAAAGCGAGCTTGTCTGGCATACCAGACACAGGATGCCATGTCCCGCTGTCGCGCGCCATCCGCGGGGTGTGGAATCGACGCATGACCACCGTCACCGACTCCCGCCCCGGCGTCGTCACCGTCGGCGCCGCACCCCTGCGCCCCGAGGACGTCGTCGCCGTCGCCCGCCACGACGCACGTGTCGAGATCGCCCCCGACGCCCGCGCGCGCGTGGCCACGGCCCGTGCCCTCGTCGAAGGGCTCGCCGACGACCCCGACCCGCACTACGGCATCTCGACGGGATTCGGTGCGCTCGCCACGACCTTCATCGCCCCCGACCGTCGTCTTCAGCTGCAGGAGAGCCTCATCCGCAGCCACGCGGCCGGCACCGGAGCCGAGGTCGAGCGCGAGGTCGTGCGCGCACTGCAGCTGCTGCGCCTCCAGACCCTGGCGACCGGTCACACCGGTGTGCGTCCGATCGTCGTGGAGACCTATGCCGCGATGCTCAATGCCGGCATCACGCCGATCGTGCGCGAGTACGGCTCGCTCGGCTGCTCCGGCGACCTCGCCCCGCTCTCTCACGTCGCGCTCGCGGCGATGGGCGAAGGACGCGTGCGCGATGCCGGGGGAGCCGAGGTCGACGCCGCCGACGCGCTGAGCGCAGCATCCGTCGTGCCACTGGTACTGCGCGAGAAGGAGGGTCTCGCCCTCATCAACGGCACGGACGGCATGCTCGGGATGCTGCTGCTCGCCCTCCACGATCTGTCGGTGCTCCTCGACACCGCCGACGTCGCCGCGGCCATGTCGGTCGAGTCGCAGCTGGGGACCGACGCCGTCTTCGCGGCGGACCTGCAGGCGCTGCGCCCCCAGCTCGGCCAGGCCGCCTCGGCCGCCAACCTGCGGGCCGTCCTCGCCGGCTCGCCGATCGTGGCATCGCACCGCGACCCGGCGGTGTGCACGCGCGTGCAGGACGCCTACTCGCTGCGATGCTCGCCGCAGGTGCACGGCGCCGCGCGCGACACCGCCGACCACGCGCGCCTCATCGCCTCGCGCGAACTCTCCGCCGCCGTCGACAACCCGGTGATCACGGACGACGGCCGCGTCGAGTCCAACGGCAACTTCCACGGCGCGCCGGTCGCCTATGTGCTCGATTTCCTCGCGATCGCCGTCGCGGACGTCGCGTCGATCTCGGAGCGCCGCACCGACCGCGCGCTCGACCCCGCGCGCAGCCACGGGCTGCCGCCGTTCCTCGCGCACGAGGTCGGCGTCGACTCCGGGCTCATGATCGCCCAGTACGCCGCCGCGGGGATCGTGTCCGAGCTCAAGCGCCTCGCGGTGCCGGCATCCGTCGACTCCATCCCCTCCAGCGCCATGCAGGAGGACCACGTGTCGATGGGCTGGGCCGCCGCGCGCAAGCTCCGCCGGGGAATCGACGGCCTCGCCCGCGTGCTCGCCATCGAGGTCCTCACCGGCGCACGCGCGATCGACCTGCGCGCACCCCTGCAGCCCGGCGCTGCCACCGGCGCGGTGCGCGACCTCGTGCGCACCGTCGTGGACGGACCCGGTCGCGACCGCTTCCTCTCGCCCGACATGGAGGCCGTGACAGCGCTCGTCGCCTCCGGCGCCGTGGCGCGGGCCGCGTTCCAGAACACGCCCGATGCAGCCACATCCCGAAATCAGGACATCTGACCAGCGCAGGACGATCCGCCCAGAAACATCCTGTGCCCGCCGGATCTCCTGATCCGGGCGAGGCGAGCACTGACTCGAAGGAGAGAACCATGACCACCACCTCGAACGCTCGCACGGTCCGCGCCCCGCGCGGCCCCGAGCGGACCGCCAAGAGCTGGGGCGCCGAAGCCGCCAAGCGCATGCTCATGAACAACCTCGACCCCGACGTGGCCGAGCACCCCGAAGACCTCGTCGTCTACGGCGGCACCGGCAAGGCGGCCCGCAGCTGGGAGGCCTACGACGCCATCGTGCGCACCCTCGACGAGCTCGAGCCCGACGAGACCCTCCTCGTGCAGTCGGGCAAGCCGGTCGGCGTCTTCCGCACCCACGAGTGGGCTCCGCGCGTCCTCATCGCCAACTCCAACCTCGTGGGGGACTGGGCGACGTGGCCGGAGTTCCGCAAGCTGGAGGAGCTGGGCCTCACGATGTACGGCCAGATGACGGCCGGCTCGTGGATCTACATCGGCACGCAGGGCATCCTGCAGGGCACGTACGAGACGTTCGCCGCCGTCGCGAAGTCGCTGGGCCGGGACGACCTGTCGGGCACGCTCACGCTCACCGGCGGCGCCGGCGGCATGGGCGGCGCGCAGCCCCTCGCGGTGACGCTGAACGGCGGCACCGTGCTGATCGTCGACGTCGACGAGTCGCGGCTCGCGCGCCGGGTCGAACACGGCTACCTCGACGAGTACACGACCGACCTCGAAGCCGCCGTCGCCCGCGTCGCCGCGGCGAGGGCCGCCGGCGAGGCGCTCTCGGTCGGCGTCGTCGGCAACGCCGCCGAGGTCTTCGGCGATCTGCTCCTGCGCCACCGGGCCGGAGACCTCGAGGTCGACATCGTGACCGACCAGACCAGCGCCCACGATCCGCTGGCCTACTTGCCGGTGGGCATCGCGTTCGAGGACTGGAAGGATGCGGCATCCGACGATCCCGAGGGCTTCACCGCACGCGCGCGCGGCAGCATGGCCAAGCACGTGGCGGCGATGGTGGGATTCCAGGATGCCGGAGCCGAGGTCTTCGACTACGGCAACTCGATCCGCGCCGAGGCGCAGCTGGGCGGCTTCGACCGCGCCTTCGCGTTCCCCGGCTTCGTGCCCGCCTACATCCGGCCGCAGTTCGCGGAGGGCCGTGGTCCGTTCCGCTGGGTGGCGCTGTCGGGCGATCCCGAGGACATCCGCAAGACCGACGAGGCCGTCAAGGCGCTCTTCCCCGACAACGCGGGGCTCGTGCGCTGGCTCGACAAGGCGAGCGACGCCGTGCACTTCGAGGGACTTCCGGCGCGCATCTGCTGGCTGGGCTACCAGGAGCGCCACCTCGCCGGGCTGAAGTTCAACGAGATGGTCGCCTCGGGCGAACTGTCGGGTCCGATCGTCATCGGCCGCGACCACCTCGACGCGGGCTCGGTCGCCTCGCCCTACCGCGAGACCGAGGCGATGGCCGACGGTTCCGACGCGATCGCCGACTGGCCGCTGCTCAACGCGCTGCTCAACACCGCGTCGGGCGCGGCGTGGGTGTCGATCCACCACGGCGGGGGAGTCGGCATCGGCCGCTCGATCCACGCCGGGCAGGTGACCGTCGCCGACGGCACGCCGCTCGCCGCCGAGAAGCTCGCGCGCGTGCTCACGAACGACCCGGGCACCGGCGTCATGCGCCACGTCGACGCCGGCTACGACCGAGCGAAGGAGGTTGCGCGCGAGCGCGGCCTCAAGGTGCCGATGCTGGACGCCTGAGCGCCGTCGATCTCCCGATTTCGCGCACAAGCGACGCTGGGAGTGGAGGAGATGGGGACATGAGGGCGAGAATTCGGGGCAGGGAAGGACGGACGCAGTGACGGCCACGCTGATCACGAACATCGGGGAGCTCACCACCAACGTCGAGCGCGACGGGGACAGGTGCGGCACCCTCCGTGACGCCGCGGTCCTTGTCGAGGGCTCGCGCATCGCGTGGGTGGGCGCGATGACGGATGCCGCGGCCGCAGCCGCCGCGCGGCGCGGGGCCGACGTCGTCGACGCCGCCGGGCGCGCCGTGATCCCCGGGTTCATCGACAGCCACACCCACCTCGTGTTCGGCGGCGATCGCGCGGACGAGTTCGAGGCGCGCATGACCGGCGTGCCCTATGCCGCCGGCGGCATACGCCGCACGGTCGCGGCGACTCGGGCGGCGACCGACGAAGAGCTGCGGGCTCGCCTGCGGGGATTCACGGCCGAGCTCTACGGCCAGGGAACCACGACCTTCGAGATCAAGACCGGCTACGGGCTCACGGTCGAGGACGAGACGCGCCTCGCACGGCTGGCGGCCGAGGTCACGACCGAGGTCACATTCCTCGGCGCGCACGTCGTGCCGGCGGAGTACGCCGACCGTCGCGAGGCGTACATCGACCTCGTCGTCGGGCCGATGCTCGAGGCAGTCCGACCGCACGCACGCTGGGTGGACGTGTTCTGCGAACGCGGCGCCTTCACGCCGGAGGAGTCGCGCCGGATCCTGACGGCCGGAGCCGCGCACGGGCTGCTGCCGCGCGTGCACGGCAACCAGCTCGGGCACGGCGAGGGCGTGCGCATCGCGGTGGCGGCGGGCGCGGCATCCGTCGACCACTGCACGTACCTCGACGAGGCGGACGTGTCGGCGCTCGCCGGCTCGGACACGGTGGCGACGCTGCTGCCGGGCGTGGAATTCTCGACCCGCCAGCCCTACCCCGACGCGCGCCGGCTGATCGACGCCGGCGTCACGGTCGCCCTGGCGAGCGACTGCAACCCCGGGTCGAGCTTCACGAGCTCGATGCCGCTCATGATCGCGCTCGCCGTGCGGGAGATGGGCATGACGCCCTCCGAGGCCGTCTGGGCGACGACCGCGGGCGGCGCGCGCGCCCTGCGCCGCGACGACGTAGGAGCGATCGCGCCGGGGATGCGGGCCGACCTGGTCCTGCTCGACGCGCCGACTCGCGTGCACCTCGCCTACCGGCCGGGTGTGCCCCTGATCGCGGGCGTGTGGAAGGACGGCGAGCGGCTCTAGCTGTGCATCTCGCGCGGCGTCGGCTCCGGGTCGACGTGCGGCGCGGGCAGGCGTGGGATGCGGGGTCGTCGTCCCGTGCTCAGCGCGGTGCGTTGAAGCTCAGTGCGGTGCGTCGGAGCTCAGTGCGGTCGGGCTCAGCGCGTCAGTCTGGCTCAGCGCGGTGCGTCGAACGTCCAGTCGGCGGGGTCGAGCGCGGTGGCGACGTCCCAGTCGTCTGCGTCCCACGTAAAGGTCGCCACGGCGCACGTCGGCATGTGAGCGATCCCGTCATCGGACAGATGCGCGGCGAGCATGCTCATTCCGGGGTCGTGGGCGACGATCATCACCGAGTCGACCCCGGACTCGACGGCGGCGGTGCGCAGCAGTGCGGCCCCGGCGCCGTAGAGCCGCTCCTGCAGCGTCACGGCGACCCCCGTCGCCGCGGCGAACGCATGCGCCGTCGTACGGGCGCGCAGCGCGGTGCTCGACAGGATGACGTCGGGGCGGAACACCGATTCGGCGTACCACTGGGCCATGCGCGGGGCATCGGCGCGACCGCGTTCGTTCAGCGGACGATCGTGGTCGTCCAGGAGCGGGTCGTCCCAGTCCGACTTCGCGTGCCGCACGAGAGCCAGCCGGATCATGAGCCGATGGCCTTCCCGGCGAGCAGCTCGAGCACGCACAGTGCCGCCAGTCGCACCGTGCGCCCGTCCGGGGCATCGGCGGTGGCGTCGACCTCGACGATGTCGGCGCTGCGGACACGCGCATCGGATGCCGCGGCCCGCACGATCGCGCGGAGCTCCCATGCGGCGAGCCCGCCCGGGACCGAGGCCGGGCAGCCGGGCGCCACCGAGCGGTCGCAGACATCGACATCGATGTCGAGGTGGATCGCTCCACCGCCGGCACCGGCGATCTCGAGGGCCTCGGCGACGACGTCGGCAGCACCGCGCCGCCGCACTTCGTCGAGGCTCACCACCGTGATCCCGAGGTCGGCGGCGCGCTGCGCGTACGCGACGGAGTTCGCGAAGTCGGCGATGCCGAGCTGCACGATGCGGCGCGGATCGAGACCGTCCTGAACGAGCCGGCGCACCGGAGAGCCGTTGGAGACGCCGTCGCGCAGGTCGAAGTGCGCATCCAGGGTGATGAGGCCGGTCGCGCCGGCGCCCTGAGCGACCGGGCAGGTCACGGAGTTGTCGCCGCCGAGCGCGACGACGAGCGCGGCATCCGCCGTCAACTCCGCCACGGCGGCGCGGACGGATGCCTCGCCCTCGGGCCCGTCGGGCGAGGCGATGTCGCCCGCATCGGCAATGCGAAGGCTTTCGGCCAGATCGATCGGCGGCGGGCCGAGCAGCGTCGGGCTGAAGCGCCGGAGCGCCTCGCGCACCGCCGCCGGCGTCGCGTGCGCGCCGGTCGGCGACAGCGACGTGCGCCACGCCGGGACGCCGAGCAGGACGGCATCCCAGCCGCCCGAGTCGGCGTCGGGGGCGGGCCAGCCGCCGGCTCGTGGCCACAGGGGATCGTGGGAGAGCGTCACGTTCCGAAGCTACTCCGATCCCGGGCTCGCACGGGGTTGCGCACGCATGCGCGTCGTGGTGTCGGCGTGCGCAATCCGGACAGATTGCCCGGTCGCGCGAGCGATGAGCCGCGGCGATGGCGCAGACAGCCGCGAGCACTCGAGCGTCTGGACCGCTCGCGCGAACGCGGAGCTCAGGCAGCCGCGTACACACGAGGGTCTGGGCCGCTCGGGCGAACGACAGCGCTCAGACAGCCACGTACACCCACGCGTCTCGACCGCTCGCGAGCCTTACCAGGACACGTCGGTAGAGGGCGACCTCGTACTCGTCGGAGGCATCCAGCTCGTCCTCTGTCACCCACAGCGCCTTCCCCACGACCTTGTCCAGCGCACTGCCGGTCGCGCGCACGATCGGATGCACGGATACGCCTGACAGGTCCACGACCCGCATGTCCTCGATCTCGGCGTAGTCGACCGTGTAGCCGGGAAGGACGTCGTCCTCGGCCGCGAGGAGCCGCCCGAACGTGTCGAGCTGGACATCGGGATTCTGGAGCGTCCCGTAGCTGAAGAGGAGCTGGTCGGCGGCCACGGCACCAGGCTAGTGCCGGACCCGCTCCCAGGCACCCGCCGCGACGTGAGACGTCACGTAATGGCACCGGGATCTCCGCCCAGGAGGGCGTGTGTGATCGAGAAGATCACGAGACCCGCCAGGGCGCCGGGATCTCATCCCAGGAAGGCGTGTGCGATCGAGAAGATCGCGAGACCCGCCAGGGCGCCGACATCTCATCTCAGGAAGGCGTGTGCGATCGAGAAGATCGCGAGACCCGCCAGGGCGCCGGGATCTCATCCCAGGAATGCGTGTGCGATCGAGAAGATCGCGAGACCAGCCAGGGCGCCGACGACCGTGCCGTTGAGCCGGATGTACTGCAGGTCGCGCCCGACCATGAGCTCGATCTTCTCGGTCGTCTCGTTCGGGTCCCACCGCTCGACGGTGTCGGTGATGATCGACGCGATGTCGTGACGGTACCGGTCGACGAGGAAGACGGCGGCGTCGGTCACCCAGGAGTCCACGCGACGCTGGAGGGCGGCATCCGTCGTCAACCGCTCGCCGATCTCAGCCAGCGCCGTCGCCGCGCGCCGACGGAGCGCGCTCTCGGGGTCGGCGAGCGAGGCCAGCAGCCCGGCCTTCGCGGTGTTCCACGCCTCGGCGGCGAGTTCGCGGATGCGCGGGCTGTCGAACACCGTCGACTTCGCGTCCTCGAGACGACCGATGGTGGCCGGGTCGTGCTGCAGGTTGTCGGCGAGGCGGTCGAGGTATCCGTCGATCGCCTGGCGCGCCTGGTGGTCCGGATCGGCGCGGACGGCGGCGACGAACTTCACGGCCTCGTTGTACACGGTGTCGTCGACCAGGCGATGCGCCACCGACGGAAGCCACGACGGCAGCCGCTTCGAGACGAGGCCCGTGAACGCGACGCGATTGGCCTCGAGCCACGCGCCGATGGTGTCGACGGCCATGTCGACCGCGCCGTGGTGGGCGCCCGATTCCACGATGCGCCCGAGCCAGGCGCCGAGCGGCGGTCCCCACTCCGGCGCGATGAGGTGCTCCCGCGCGAGGTCCTCGATGATGCCTTGGACATCGTCGTCGCTGAGCGCCTGCAGCACGCCGGAGGCCATGACGGAGGCCTCGGCCGCGATCCGCTCCGCATGGGCGGGTTCACTCAGCCACTCGCCGAGTCGCGCCGAGATCGCCGTCGCCTCGAGCTTCGTGCGCACGACGTCGCTGCGCAGGAACTCCGTCTCGACGAACTCACCCAGCGTGCGGCCGATCTCGTCCTTGCGGTTCGGGATGATCGCCGTGTGCGGGATGGGGATCCCGAGCGGATGCCGGAACAGTGCCGTCACCGCGAACCAGTCCGCGAGCGCACCGACCATGCCGCCCTCCGCCGCCGCGCGCACATACGCCAGAGCGCGCACCTGCGCCTCGAACGCGAACGACACCGCGAACAGGACCGCCATGCCCACCAGGGCGCCGAGCGCGACGCCCTTCATGAGCCGCAGGCCGCGGCGCCGCTCCTGGTCGGCCGGGCTCAGCAGAGCTGTCGGAGTGCGCGCCATGCCCGCCATCCTCGCACGCGCCTCCCGTGCCGGCAGGGGGCTTGCGGCGGGGCTCAGGCCTCCGACGGTCCCAGCCACGCGGTGGCGATCGTCGCGTGCTCGGCGCAGGGGGTGAGAGCGGGGGCTCAGGCGTCGAGCGGTCCCAGCCACGCGGTGGCGATCGTCGCGTGCGCGGCGCAGGGGGTGAGAGCGGGGGCTCAGGCGTCGAGCGGTCCCAGCCACGCGGTGGCGATCGTCGCGTGCGCCGACTCCGGATCGCTCGGGTGGAAGAGCCCGGCGAGCACGTCGCGGTATAGGCGACCGAGCTCATGGGAGGCGAAGTACGACGATCCGCCCGCAACGAGGACAGCGTCGTCGACCACGGATTTCGCCGTGACGACGGCCCGGTGCTTGAGGCCCGCGAGCAGCGAGAACCATCGCCCGCCGTGATCGGTGAGCCCATCGACGTCGCGTGCGAGAGAGTCGAGCTGCGGCGGCAGCGCATCGTAGGCGAGCGCCATTCCTGCGATGCGCCGGCGGATGTCGGGGTCCTGGTCGTACGCCAGCCCCGTCTTCTTCGAGGTGCGCGCGCCCGCCGATTCGACGGCAACCTCGAGCGCCCGCCGCGCGATTCCGGTGTACACCGAGGCGAGGAGGATCTCGAACACGCTGAAGATGCCGAACACCAGCGGATCGGGGTTCGGGCCCGGATCGATCCGCCGTGCGACGCGATCGGCGGGCGCGACGGCGCCGCGCAGCTCGGTCGTGCGCGACTGCGTGCCGCGCATGCCGAGGGTGTCCCAGTCGTCGCGCGTGACGACGCGGCCCGCGGCCTCCTCGGTCCGCGGGACGAAGGCGTAGACCATCTTCGGCGCGTCCGGCGACGTCGTGTCGAGGCCGTGAAGCCCGAGCTGCGTCCACACCGGGGCGAGCGAGGTGAAGATCTTCGTGCCGGAGAACGCGTAGCCGCCGCCGGGGAGGGGCGCGGCATCCGTTCCGCTCCCGAACAGCACCAGGTCGTTGCCCGCCTCACTTATGCCGAAGGCGAAGATCTCGCCGGCCGCCGCGCCTTCCTGAACGAACCGCAGGTCGTCGAAGCCTCGATCGGCGAGGACCTTGGCGACGCCCGTCCACACCAGATGCATGTTCACGGCGAGGGCGGTCGCGGGTGCGGCTCCCGCGAGTCGCTGCTGCAACGCCGATGCCTGGGCCAGGCCGAGTCCCGCACCGCCGAGCTCGCTCGGCACGAGGATCGAGAGGTAGCCGGCATCGCGCAGCTCGGCGAGGTCGGCGTCGGGGAAGGTGTTCTCGCGATCGTGGGTCGGAGCCCGGTCGCGGATGCGCTCGAGCAGGTCGTCCGGCAGGAACGCGGCGGCATCGAACGCGGTCATGCGAGGGCGTTCCGCAGGATCTCGATCGTCGCCTCGGGCTTGTCCCGGTGCGGCGAGTGCCCGGCGCCGGACACGACCGACATCGTGATCCTCGGGTTCGCGTGCACGACCGCCTCCGCGGGCTTGCCGGCGAAGATGCTGTACACCTCCGGGTCGGAGGCGATCACGTGGGTCGGCACGGCGAGGGCGGCCGCGGCATCCGTCACATCCCACACCGGGTTCTGGATGCTCGTCTGCTCGACGGCCCAGCGACTCGCCTGCTGAGCCGAGAGCGCCTTGAGCTCGACGTCCTGCTCGTGCCAGTGGGGGTGGCTCGCGCGCACCGCCCGCGCGGAGGGGGCGGCGAACGACTCCTCCTGGCTGGCGCGGACGACGTCGCGATCGTGGTCGGTGAGCGAGAGGGCGGGGTCGATGAGGATGAGGTGCCGCGTCCAGGAGGGATCGGATGCCGCCGCGAGCGTCGCCGCCGCGCCGCCGAGGGAGTGTCCGATCACGAGATCCCACGAGCCGCCGTCGCGAGGCTGGGCGGCGGCGAGGTCGGCGCCGTACGCGGCGAGGCTGTAGTCGAGCGTGCGGGGAGCCGTGCCGTGGCCTCGGAGGTCGACCGCGTCGGCGCGCCAGCCCGCATCGGCGAGGGCGATGCCGTAGCGCCACATCAGCGGCGCGTTCGAGCCGAGCCCGTGGACGAGCAGGGCGCGGCGGTCGGCGTCGGGGGCGCCCCACGAGAGGCGGGGGAGCGTCACGGCAGCAGGCATACCGCCATGCTACGGATCCGGCAGGACCCCCTGGCGCGTCGAGATTCGAGGAGACACGCCGGGATGCCTGGCTCGGGGGCGACCGCTGCGCGGCGAGTCTCCTCATTTCTCGACGGCGACGCTCGATGGTGGCTCTCGACGGCTGCTCTCGGCTCCGGGCTTCCCGGCCCCGGCCGTCCCGGCCGCGGGGACAATGGACCCATGATCTCGACCGACCTCGCCCTCGCCCTGCGAGACGCCGGCCTCACGTGGCGGCCGCGCTCGGGTGACCGGTTCCAGCTGGACGAGCCCGAGTTCGAGGCCGACGTGTTCACGGTGAGCGAGATGACGATCGAGCCGCGCGAGTACCCGACGGGCCACATCCTCGCCTTCAACGGGACGACCGAGTGGGCGCTGGATTCCGTGGCACTCGAGGACGCGCTGTGGCTGCCGCACGAGAGCCAGCTCCGCGAATTGCTCGGGCGCTCCTTCCGCGCGCTGCGGCGCCTGCCCGACTCGTTCGAGGTGGAGATCGAGCTCGCCGCCGAGGCCCGGGTCTTCGAGCACCCCGAGCCGGCCGATGCCTACGCGCTCGCGCTCCTGGAGCAGCTGCGCCGGCTTGCCTGACCGGGCACAACGTCGGCGATCCCGGCCATGTCGGACCGATTCCGGTCGCCGACGTGGGTGAGGAGCCCGATCTGCCGACGTTGTGCTCGCCGGGTGGGCGCTTCGCGTGATCAGACCCCGATGGCGAGCGAGGCGGAGTAGCCGGACGTCGATCCCGACATCGTCTCGGTGCTCGACGGGTGGGTGCTTCGCGTGATCAGACCCCGATGGTGAGCGAGGCGGTGTAGCCGGAGGACGCCGAGCCCGACATCGTCGCGATCTGGTGGATGCCTCCGTCGTCGCCGAACACGTTGTCGCTCTGCAGTGAGATCTGGGCCGCGTTGCGCACGCTCTGCTCGTACCCGCTCGTCGCGTACACCACGGCGTTCGTCTCGTCGGGCAGCGCCAGCTGCGACGTCTTCACGATCGGGCCCGAGGCGACGGCGGTCGCGACATCCTCGTACACCTCGAAATGGATGTGCGGCCACCGTCCGGAGTAGCACGCCGGGTAGATCGACGTGAAGCGCACGGTCCCGTTCGCGTCGGTCTCCTGCACGCCGCGCAGGTAGTTCTCGTTCTCCACACCCTGGCTGTACAGCGAGTACCGACCCTCGCGGTCGCAGTGCCACAGGTACACGCCGCGCCCGGCGAGCGCGGCGCCGGTCGCAGCATCGCGCACCGTCAGAGCGATCGTCAGCGGGACACCCTGCGCACGAGTGGTCGACGACCCGAAGCTCGAGCGGATGTCGCTGCGCACGATGCCCGAGTCGTCGAGCACGTTGACGCCGTTCGACCCATCGCCCGGGTACGGTCCTCCGGTCTCGTCCGGCACTTCGTCGAGGGGGACGGATGCCTCGGCCGTCGCGCTCGCCGAAGGTGTCGGCGTCGCGCTCTCCGATGCGGAGCCGGAAGACGACGGCGTGGCCGCGGCATCCGCTTCGCTCTTCGCGCCGCACGCCGCGAGAAGGCTCGTGAGGGCGACGCCACCGAAGATGCCCAGCGCCCGGCGGCGGTCAATGAGGGTGCGGATGTCGTACACGAGGCCGCGGTGGTCCTCGTCGATGATCTGGCCGTTCGCATCGGTCCAGCGGCTGTCGTCGTCTCTCATGGGGACGAGGCAACCGCACCAGGCTATGCGGCGGCTATGGGCCGGCTATGGCGTTTGACGAGCCCGCGGCCGGCGCCGGCGGTTCCGGGCGAGGCGTGAGCGGTGCCGGGGACCCGTCAGGTGATCGTGTGCACGGGCTCGGTGTCGGGGATGGGGCTGGCGTCGCGCCCGCGCAGGTCAGGGAAGCCGCGCACGAAGGCGATCGCGACGAGGAGTCCCGCCACGGCGAAGGCGGTCGCCGCGATGTAGGCGCCCGTCGGGCCGATGTCGTCGATGAGGAAGCCCGCGATCGCCGAGCCCGCCGCCGCGCCGATGAGCTGACCGGTGCCCACCCAGCCGAAGGCCTCGGCCGTGTCGCTGAACTTGACGCTCGCCGACGTCATCGCGAAGAGCACCGCCAGTGCTGGGGCGATCCCGATGCCGGCCAGGACGAGTGTGCCGCCCAGCCAGAACACGTTGAGCGACACGATCGTCAGGGCCAGGCCCACCGTCACGATCGCGAGGCGGCGTGCCATCGCCCATGGGCCGATCGGGATGTGGCCGAACGCCAGGCCGCCCGCGAGGCTGCCGACCGAGAAGAGGGCGAGCACGATGCCGGCCTCGAGTCCGCCGTGGTCGAACGTCGCCACGACGCCGGCCTCGACCGCCGCGCACGCGCCGATCAGCAGGAAGCCGACGACGGTCGCCAGGAGCACCGGCGCCTTGGTCAGCACCTTGCCGATGCTGCGGCGGCTGCGCGGAATGCGCACCCGGCCGACCTCGGGCGAGAGGACGAACCACGCGCCGCCGGCCAGGAGGATGACGACGATGAGCAGCAGGGCGGGCACGGTGCCGACCTGGGTCGCGACGATCGTGATGACGACGGGGGCGATGATCCAGATGATCTCCTGCAGCGACGCGTCGAGGGAGAACAGCGGCGTGAGCTGCTTCGCGGTGACGAGCTTCGGGTAGATCGTGCGCGCCGCGGACTGGATCGGCGGCGTCGTCAGCCCGCTGACGAATCCCAGCGCCATGTATCCGGGCACGGGCAGGGTGAGCAGCGCGATCGCCGTGATCGAGAGCGCGCACAGGATCATGGTGGTCGTGATCACCGGGCGCATGCCCCAGCGGCCCATCCAGCGACTGGTGACGGGGCCGGCGATGGCCTGACCGATCGACGCGGCCGCGAGCACGAGGCCGGCCGACCCGTACGAACCCGTGACGAACTCGATGTGCAGCAGGATCGCGAGGCTGGTCATGCCGTTCGGGAACCGCGCGGTGAGCTGGGCGGCGATGATGCGCCCGACTCCCGGAGTGCGAAGAAGATCCCGGTAGCCCGCCACGGATCAACGTTATCGCGGGCGTCGGACGAGTCGCCGCAGTCGGGTTCCGCGCGACGCGCCCGGGCGTCGGTGCGACACGCCGCGACACGCCGATGACACGCCGAAGAGCGTCATCCACAGGCAGATCGGATGTCGGAACCCCCGCGTAGCGTCCCACCTGTGGACAGCCTCGATCGGGGCGGCCGAAATCCCCGTGATTCAGGCTTTTTCCAGGTTCGGAATCAGGTGCCCTCCTGTGGATGAAACGGTGGAGAACCTGTGTTGTACATGGGGAGAGCGGTGGAAAATCACACAGATGTAACTACTAGCCCTTGTGGTGCTACCGGATGTCGGTACCCACATGTAGTGTTGGTCTCCCGGCGGGGGCCTGCCGGAGAATCAAGCAGATGTGAGGGGAGAGACAGGATCAAAATGGCGATCACCGTCTACACCAAGCCAGCGTGCGTGCAGTGCACGGCGACCTACCGAGCACTGGACTCGAAGGGCATCGAATACGAGATCCACGACCTTTCCGAGGACCCTTCGGCCCTCGAGCAGGTCAAGGCGCTGGGCTACCTTTCGGCGCCGGTCGTCATCACCGATGAAGACCACTGGTCGGGCTTCCGTCCCGACAAGATCGACGAGCTCGCCTCGCGTCTGGCCTGACCGATGTCTGTCGTGGCGCAGCGCGTCGCGACAGACGTGCCACTCCTCGTCTACTTCTCGAGCGTCTCGGGCAACACGGCACGCTTCATCGAGAAGGTGGGAGCACGGGCGGTGCGGATTCCGCTGCACTCGACGGAACCGCCGCTCCAGGTCGACGAACCCTTCATCCTCGTCACACCGACCTATGGCGGAGGCCAGGGCCGAGGCGAGGAGCAGGGCGCTGTACCCAAGCAGGTGATCCGGTTCCTCAACGACGAGCGCAACCGGCGCCTGATTCGCGGAGTGATCTCCGCGGGCAACACCAACTTCGGCGAGCACTACTGCCTCGCCGGCGACATCATCAGCCGCAAGTGTCATGTGCCGCACTTGTACCGGCTCGAGGTATTCGGCACGCCTGAAGACGTGGAACGCGTGAGCGAGGGATTGGAACGATGGCAGACGCTGCAGTGACAGAGAAGGACTTCAAGACCGAGGTGCGCTTCGAGGGCATGGACTACCACGCCCTGAACGCGATGCTCAACCTCTACGACGCCGACGGGAAGATCCAGTTCGACGCCGACAAGCGTGCGGCACGGGAGTATTTCCTGCAGCACGTCAACCAGAACACGGTGTTCTTCCACTCGCTCAAGGAGCGCCTGGACTACCTGGTCGAGAAGGAGTACTACGAGCCCGAGGTGCTGGCGAAGTACTCGTTCGACTTCATCCAGAAGCTCAACGACTTCGCGTACGGCAAGAAGTTCCGCTTCGAGACCTTCCTCGGCGCGTTCAAGTACTACACGAGCTACACGCTGAAGACCTTCGACGGCAAGCGCTACCTCGAGCGCTTCGAGGATCGCGTGGTGATGACGGCTCTCGGGCTCGCCGACGGCGACGAGAAGCTCGCCACGAACCTCGTCGACGAGATCATCTCCGGCCGGTTCCAGCCGGCGACGCCCACGTTCCTCAACGCGGGCAAGGCGCAGCGCGGTGAGCTCGTCTCGTGCTTCCTGCTGCGCATCGAAGACAACATGGAGTCGATCTCCCGCGGCATCAACTCGTCGCTGCAGCTCTCCAAGCGCGGCGGCGGCGTGGCCCTGCTGCTCTCGAACATCCGCGAGTCGGGTGCCCCGATCAAGCAGATCGAGAACCAGTCGTCGGGCATCATCCCCGTCATGAAACTGCTCGAAGACAGCTTCAGCTACGCCAACCAGCTCGGCGCGCGTCAGGGCGCCGGAGCGGTGTACCTCAGTGCGCACCACCCCGACATCATGCGGTTCCTCGACACCAAGCGTGAGAACGCCGACGAGAAGATCCGCATCAAGACGCTCTCCCTCGGCGTCGTCGTGCCCGACATCACGTTCGAACTCGCCAAGAACGGCGAGGACATGTACCTCTTCTCGCCCTACGACGTCGAGAAGGTCTACGGCGTCCCGTTCGGCGACATCTCGGTCACCGAGAAGTACCGCGAGATGGTCGACGACCCGCGCATCAAGAAGACGAAGATCAACGCGCGCGAGTTCTTCCAGACCCTCGCCGAGATCCAGTTCGAGTCGGGCTACCCGTACATCATGTTCGAGGACACGGTGAACAAGGCCAACCCGATCAAGGGCCGGATCAACATGTCCAACCTGTGCTCCGAGATCCTCCAGGTCAACACGCCGACCACGTACAACGAGGACCTCTCGTACGCCCAGATCGGCAAGGACATCTCCTGCAACCTGGGCTCGCTCAACATCGCGCTCGCGATGGACGGCGGCGACCTCGCGAAGACGGTGGACACCAGCATCCGCGCCCTCTCCGCCGTCAGCGACCAGAGTCACATCGCCTCGGTGCGCTCCATCGAGGACGGCAACGACCGTTCGCACGCGATCGGCCTCGGGCAGATGAACCTGCACGGCTACCTCGCTCGCGAGCACGTGCACTACGGCTCGGAGGAGGGTGTCGACTTCACGAACATCTACTTCTACTCCGTGCTGTTCCACGCCCTCACGGCGTCGAACAAGATCGCCATCGAACGCGGCGAGACCTTCGACGGGTTCGAGGACTCGACCTATGCGTCGGGGACGTTCTTCGACAAGTACATCGACGAGGCCTGGGTGCCGGCGACCGAGAAGGTGGCGTCGATGTTCGCTGGTCACCACATCCCGACGCAGGACGACTGGCGGGCACTGAAGGCCTCGATCCAGCAGCACGGCATCTACAACCAGAACCTGCAGGCGGTGCCCCCGACCGGCTCGATCTCGTACATCAACAACTCGACGTCGTCGATCCACCCGATCGCGGCGAAGATCGAGATCCGCAAGGAAGGCAAGCTCGGCCGCGTCTACTACCCGGCGGCGTTCATGACGAACGAGAACTTGGAGTACTACCAGGACGCCTACGAGATCGGCTACGAGAAGGTCATCGACACGTACGCCGCCGCGACCCAGCACGTCGACCAGGGCCTGTCGCTCACGCTGTTCTTCAAGGACACCGCGACCACGCGCGACATCAACAAGGCTCAGATCTACGCCTGGCGCAAGGGCATCAAGACGATCTACTACATCCGCCTGCGTCAGATGGCGCTCGAGGGCACGGACATGTCCGAGTGCGTCTCGTGCACGCTGTGACGCTGCGTTTCGACTCGCTTCGCTCGCTCAACGACCGATAGAAGGAACCATGGCTGAAAAGCTCCAGCTCCTGGATCACGTCCAGGCCATCAACTGGAACCGCATCCAGGACGACAAGGACCTCGAGGTGTGGAACCGCCTCGTGAACAACTTCTGGCTGCCCGAGAAGGTGCCGCTGTCCAACGACATCCAGTCGTGGAACACGCTGACGCCCCAGGAGCAGACGCTGACGATGCGGGTGTTCACGGGTCTGACCCTGCTCGACACGATCCAGGGCACGGTCGGCGCCGTGTCGCTCATCCCCGACGCGATCACGCCGCACGAAGAGGCGGTGTATACGAATATCGCGTTCATGGAGTCGGTGCACGCCAAGTCGTACTCCTCGATCTTCTCGACGCTGTGCTCGACGAAGGAGATCGACGAGGCGTTCCGCTGGTCGGTCGAGAACCCGAACCTTCAGAAGAAGGCTCAGATCGTCATGGAGTACTACCGCGGCGACGAGCCCCTCAAGCGCAAGGTCGCCTCGACCCTGCTGGAGAGCTTCCTGTTCTACTCGGGCTTCTACCTGCCGATGCACTGGTCGAGCCGCGCCAAGCTCACCAACACGGCAGACCTCATCCGCCTCATCATCCGTGACGAGGCGGTGCACGGGTACTACATCGGCTACAAGTTCCAGCGCGGGCTCGAGAAGGTCGACGAGGCCACGCGCAACGACATCAAGGACTACACGTTCTCGCTGCTGTACGAGCTCTACGACAACGAGGTGCAGTACACGCAGGACCTCTACGACAGCGTCGGGCTGACCGAGGACGTCAAGAAGTTCCTGCACTACAACGCGAACAAGGCGCTCATGAACCTCGGGTACGAGGCGATGTTCCCGGCGACCGTGACCGACGTGAACCCGGCGATCCTGTCGGCCCTGTCGCCCAACGCCGACGAGAACCACGACTTCTTCTCGGGCTCGGGCTCGTCGTACGTCATCGGCAAGGCCGAGGCCACCGAAGACGAGGACTGGGACTTCTGACGTGACGTGACATCGCGTGACCCGGGCCGCGCTGTCCGGGATCACGCACAACGACAAGGCCCTCGGCCGGTCACCCTCACGGGTGATCGACCGGGAGCCTCCTCCGGCCGAGGCATAGGCGAGACGACGCGACCGCCGACAACCCGTCCACTGCACGAGGCAGTGACGCATGGCCACTACTGTCGCCTCATGGACAACATGGGCGAGACGTTCCTGGCCGCGTTCTTTGAGGGGGCCTCCTACGCCCTCCGCTCGTTCTGGGAGGCGATGCTCGCGAACCCCTGGCTGTTCCTCATCGTCGTGGTGCTCGTCGTGCTCGCCGTCGCGAACCAGCTCACGCCCCGCCGTCGACGCCGCGGCGCCCGCTGACGCCCCGGTGGCCACGCACTCGGCTCTGTCGGATCATCGCTCCATGACTTGAACGAGGACGGCCTTCCGCGGCGTTGTTTCGTTCACCTCAAGGATTGATGCCCCGCCACGCCCGGGCATCGTAGGGTGGTCGCGACGTCGCATCGCCCGAGGCCGTCCCCAACTGCCGCTCGAGGGCACGCACCACCCCAGGGTGCGAGCCGGACCTGTCCCCAACAGGCCCGGCGTCGCGACCGTCCGGTCCCCTCGGGCTGCTTGGTTGGTGCCTGGCTGGCTCGAGGGGGCTGTTTTTGCGCGAGCGGAAAGCTCGCCGCAAGTAGGTGTTACCCAGGTGCGAAAGCCTCGCGGAACGAGATCCCCAGAACCTCCCCAGCGTCCCGCTCGGCGTCGCTGCAGGCAACGGTACCTGTCCCCCATTCGGGGGACAAGCTGATTCCGCGGATGTTTCCTCAAGATTCCCAGAAGACCTCGATATTCGCTTTCGTGCGAGGCTGACGACGATGTCGAACACCCCCAGCAGACTCGTCGTCGATGGGGACTGGAGACCTGCTCGATTTCGAGCGCGCATGGCCGCGGCACGGCGGGATCACGCACAACGATAAGGCCCTCGGCCGGTCGCCTCTCGGGTGATCGACCGGGGGCCTCGCCGTTCGCGGTGCCCTCACGACGAGACCTCTGGCCTCGCCGCCGATCCAGGAGGATGATCGTGGCGGGGGCCCCCTCGAGGCGCGTGCTGTCCGGCGCGCCACGACGGCGTTCCCGGCGCGGTATCAAACGGGGCGCGAAGGCGTTCCTCCACTACGCCGCCGATGGTTCCGGAGGGGAGCCCGGCGATCGGTCGGCACAGCATTCTCATCTCAGCGCACAGAGGGAAGGCTCATCCATGACGATCCCGAAGGACGAATTCGAACCGATCGAGCCGGACGAAGAGCCGTTCGAGCCCATCGAGCCGGACCCCGATCCTGGTGAACCGACCGACGAGGCCGGCCGCCACGGATACGGAGCGACGCCGGACATGACCGAGCAGGCCGCCGATGGGTAAGCTCGCCAGCCTCCCGATGCCGTACTGGAACTGGTACACGTACAAGAAGCACACCGGTCTCGACTGGGCGCAGGGGAGAGGCACCCCGATCCGGGCGATCGCCGACGGCTACATCTCGTTCGCCGATCAGTGGGGCCCCCGCGCGGCGGGGACACGAACCCTGACGATGCCCTCCCTCGGCGGCTTGAAGTTCATGATGTGCCACCTCGACGACCCCGGCGCGGGGCCGCGGGTGGGCACGCGCGTCAGGTGCGGCGACATCGTCGCCTTCGTCGGGAACTCCGGACTCTCCACCGGACCGCACCTCCACGGGGAACTGTGGCTCAACGGCGTGCGCCAGAGAGGGTTCGACTGGTTCGACCTCGAGAACTGGCTGGGGAAGAACGGCACACGCGCATCCCGAGGCGGTGACCTCCGCCCGCACAAACCGATCATCATCGAGAGGGAGACGGAAATGATCCTCATCGCTCAACGCAAGGACGCCGGCCTCGCCAAGGGCCGCTACAACCCCGACACCGGCCGGATCCGCGAGATCAGCAAGTCCGAGAACGAGCTGCTTCGCGGCGCGCAGGCCGCGGGCGCGGGCGCCAACGTGGTCTACTCCACGGTGTCCAACGAGGCGTACGCGAAGCTGGTCACCGGCAAGAAATGACAGGGGCGGATGCCGCGGCATCCGTCTTCTTGCAGCTCGCGCACGAAGGGCTTGACCCTGACGCAACGTCAACCCGGCACGCTGGATCACATCCAGGAACGAAGGGGAGACGCCATCATCACTCGAACCTCTGCCTCGACGTGGACCGGGATGGTTCCGGTCGACGACACTGCCCTGGCCGTCACCGATTCCGGGGGCTCCGGGACTCCGGTGATCTATCTCAACGGCCAGTTCGCGACCCAGGGCTACTGGCGGCGGGTGATCGCCGAACTCGGTCCCGGCTGGCGGCACATCACGTACGACGAGAGGGCCCGTGGACGCACGTCCGGACGCTCGGCGGACTACTCGTTCGAGGCCGCCGTTCGCGATGTCGACGCGGTACTGGACGCGCGACGTGTCGATCGAGCGCTGGCCGTGGGGTGGTCGTACGGCGCTTTCGTCGCCGCGCATTGGGCGAGCCGCCATCCGCACCGCGCGATCGGCGCGGTGCTCGTCGACGGGGCGCAGCCGCACGACTGGCTCACCGACGACATGGAGCAGGGGATCCGAACCGTCTTCCGTCGACTGCACTGGCTGACAGTGCCGCTTCGCGTGACCGGACTCACGCCGCGCATGACGGCGGGCGAGATGGCCGAGTGCAACATCGAAGTCGGCAGGCTCGCCCGGGAACGCGAACTCGGTCCGGTCATGGATCGGATCACCGTGCCGACACGGTACGTCCTCGCGTCGGGAACGTCGTTCGGCAGTACGGGGGACGGGCAGGAGAGGATCCGCGCCAGCGTGCCCGCGGTGGTCGAACGCAACCCGCACATCGAGATCCACGCCAAAGTCGCGAGCAACCACGGCGCGATCCTCCGCAAAGACTTCCGCACGATCGCCGAAGCCGTCCGCGGCGTCGCCGGGTGAGGCATCCTGGAGCCCATGCTCACGATCAGCCAATTGGCCTCGTACGCCGGGGTCACCGTGCGCACGGTCCGGCACTATCACCAGATCGGGCTGCTCGCCGAGCCCGCACGCGACCATTCCGGCTACCGGAGCTACGACGCCGCCGCCGTCGTGCGGCTGATTCGCATCCGGGTGCTCGCGGATGCCGGCGTGCCCCTCGCGCGAGTGCAGGAACTCCTCGATGCGGGCCCCGCGGAGTTCACGCGGGCGATCGCGGAGATCGACCAGGCGCTGAGTGCCGACATCCGACGCCTGCGGAGCAATCGCCGGCGGATCGCGAAGCTCGCCGCCGGCGACCACCTGGCCCTTCCACAGGGCGTCCTGGACTATCTGGACCGGCTGCGCGGGCTCGGCGTCGGCGAGAGCTACATCCAACTCGAGCGGGATTCTTGGATCCTGCTCGCCGCGCAGGACCGGCCCAGCATCGAGATCGTGATCGCCGCGAAGAACCGCCAGCTGGACGATGACCCGGACATGACGCGGCTCTACCGCCTCCTCGGCTCCGCCCCCGAGTGGTCGCCCGACGATCCGCGCGTCGTCGAACTCGCCGACATGGTCGAGCACCTCCGCATCCGCGCGATTCAGAGCGGTGAGCTGGAGATCGGCGGCGCCGATCGGCCCGACCCGTTCACCGCCCTCCTGGACGCAGCCATGACCGAGTCCGCACCGGTAGCCCGACGACTGCTGGCGATCCTCGAGGAACGCGGATGGCGCGGCTGGACGCGCCTCGAACGAGTCCCCGAAGCGCGGATCCCCGACGACGTGACGTGAGCGCGGGGCATGGTCTTCGCCGCTAGCGGACATCGACCGGCATCTCAGCGCCTGAGTGGGTGCGTAGACGTTGCTTCGAACACGCTGATGTGTCGGGCGTGGTCCATTCGATGGGGATGTCGCGCATGACGAGCACGTTGTCGAGGGTTGCTGCTCCGCGGGGCAGCGCGTCGAAGTAGCTGGATGCGACGTGAAGTGGCTCGCCGGCGGCGACGTGCCAGCGGTGGGTATGCAGCTGAAGCCCTTCCAGTGCGTGCGCCTTGCGCGTGGGGGACCAGCCCACGTTCCCACGCTGGAAGAACTCGGACGCGTCCTGAAGGGTGGGGAACAGAGAACTGGACCAGTCCTCCGTGATGCGCACGTCGACGGCGACCGCCGTGCGAGGCGCTGTCAGTCGCACGGAGATGTGCTCAGGCCTGTCTTGTGCCTGGATTCGGGCGTGTTGGTGGACGCCGGGGAAGAACCGGCCGCCGATGGCCACAGGGATCCAGGACGCGGAGTGTCGCTCGGGGATGTAGACACCGGTCCGCGGGCCATCCGATTCGTCCCACTCGACCGCGATGCGGTGCGCGGCGTTCTCGAACCGCCAGCCGATGCTCGGTGGCAGCCAGCCTGGGCGCAGGTGGGTCAGTCGGATCAGGCAGATTCCTGCGACGGCGGATCCGTCGACGAGTTGTGGGCGGAGCCCGGGCGGGATCAGGGTGCGGGCGATGGCTGTATCGAGGCGGTAGTTGATCAGCAGTCGCCGCTCGATGGTTCCTTCGAGGGGAAGTGTCAGGCGGGTCAGGCCGGTGGTCATGCGTGTACATCACTGACGAGGGTGAGCATGTCGCGGAGGGCGCCGCGGAGGATGGGCAGTCGCGCAAGGGGCAGGACGGATCCGAGCAGTTTCAGGCCGCGGTCGAGGAGCTGTCGGGTGCGGCGTTGCCCTTCGGAGGTGTCGTAGACCCAGAACAGGGCGAGCAGCAGGTGGGCAAGGACGAGTGCCCGGGGCAGCAGCGTTCGTATGTCGTCGGGGAGACTGGTCGCGCTGGCGCCGTCTACCGCTTGTGCGAAGAGGTCTTGGACGATGGCGAGGGCCTCGGCGGATTCGGTGGACAGCGGATTGATCGGGGACCGTGGAGAGACGGCCGCCGAGAGGAACTCTCCGGCGTGCGAGTGGTAGGGCGTGAGCTGGTCGAGCCCGGACGAATACACGATGCCCAGACGGTCGACCAGTCGGCCCTCTCGACCGAGGAGCGGCTCGGCGGTGGCGCGGTGCGCTTCCTGCACGTCGAGGTAGAGCTCCTGGATGAGGTGGTTCTTCGACGGGAAGTGGTAGTGCGTCGCGCCGACCGATATCCCGAGTTCGTTCGCGATCTTTCGGATCGTGGTCGCGTCGTAGCCGTTCTCTCGAAACGACGCGAGAGCGGCTGCCCGGATGCGGAGCCTGGTGCGGTCGCCCTTGCCAGGAAGTTCGTCAGACGACATGGGTGGCGCTCCTCGCGGTGGTGATTCCACTATCGGCAGCTTCAGCGGCACGGTTGCGGTGGACGTCCGTGAGTGCCGCTTGCAGGTCGGTGCGCGCGAAGGTGAAACCGGCTTCGGTGAGGATCCCGGGGAGGACGTACCGACTCTTGAGGATCAGTTCGGATTCGGTGTGCAGTGCCCACATGCCCAGCTCCAGCATCCACCGTCGGGCGGGGAGCCCGAACGGCGCACCGACCACTCGGCGCAGTGTCCGCATCAACGTGCGGTTGTCCGACGGTGAGGGGGAGGCGATGTTGATCGGCCCGACGAGGCGGTCGTCGTCGCGGATGAATCTGATCGCCGCGACGACGTCGTCGATGTGCACCCAGCTGAACTTCTGCCGCCCGCCCGTGCGGTACCAGGGGGCTGTGCGCTGGCCGGTCGGATGTGCCCCGACGCCACGGTAGCGACGGTGCGGTGGGCACCAGCCGTCGTACTGCGTCCCGCCGAGTCCGAACCGGGCCGTCGTGAGCAGCATCCGCGTCGCCGGGCCGTCGCCGATCACGATAGCCATCCGAAGCGCGACCCGTCGCGTGTCGGGGAGGGACCCCGTGAACAGCTCCCGCTCCCAGGCGGTGGCGACATCGACCGAGAATCCTGATCCGATCTCACCGTCTGCTTCCGTGTTCGGGTGATCCGTCGACTGCTGATAGATGGTCGCCGTCGACGCGTTGAGCCAGACCCGGGGGGGCCGCTCCGCACGCTCGATCGCGTCTCGCAGGGCACGCGTGGTCGAGAGTCTCGAGTCGAGGATCTCCTGTCGGTTCTGGTCGGTGTAGCGGCAGTTCACCGACCTGCCGGCAAAGTTGACCACGACATCCGCGCCATCGACAGCTCGACTGATCGCATCGTGATCGAACCACCGGATGCCGGCACTTCGGCCGATGTGTCGCAGTTCGTACCCGTCTGCCGCGAACGCCTCCGCCACCTTGGCGCCGATGAATCCGCTCCCCCCGGCGATCACTGCGACCGGTCTGCGACTCTCGCTCATGCCCGAACAGTACTACACTTCTGAACATGTTCAGTAATACCCCAACGCGCGATCTGACGTGGAGCGAACGGTGAGCAGTTCCTTCACTGTCGAGACGCGGACGAGCCTGCCCGTGGAGGAGCTGTTCGATGTTTCGCTGAGTATTGACGAACACCTGGCGTCGATGGACCGTTCGCGGGAACGAGCGATTGCGGGGGTCACCACTGGGTCGATCGGACTCGACGAAACCGTGACATGGCGCGCCCGGCACTTCGGGATCTGGTTCACCATGACATCGCAGATCACCGCCCTCGACCGACCCAGCCGATTCGTCGACGAGCAGGTTCACGGACCCTTCCGATCCTTCCGTCACGAGCACTCATTCACGCGCGACGGCGAGACCACCGTGATGATCGACACGATCACACTCGCCTCACCGGTCTTCGGGCTGCTCGCCGAGCGACTCGTACTCGTCCCGTACCTGCGCCACCTCATCCGTCACCGCAATCGGCATCTGCTGGCACGTCCGGCGACCCGGCGATGATCGGAGCATTCGCACCGAGAGACAGTGTGCCCGCGCTCGTTCAGCGCTCCCGGCCCAGGGCATCAGACAGCATGCCCTGCATGTCCGCCAGCTGAGTCTCGAGGGCGCGGATGTGGCCGACGGTGGCGGCCTCCTGCTCGGCGTCCCGCTCGGCGACCCGCTCCACGATCCAGGATGCGAGCGTCGCGGTCACCACACCCAGCAGCGCCACGCCTCCGATCATGAGACCGACGGCGATCAGTCGGCCGAGGGTGGTCACGGGGGTGTAGTCGCCGTATCCGACGGTCGTTCCGGTGACAAATGCCCACCACATCGCTTCGCCGAACGTCTCGATGTTCGAGCCGGGCTGCCCGCGCTCGGCATCGAGCACCGCCAGCGCCGCCACGAAGATGAGTAGCGCCGACGCGCTCGCGACGTAGATCGCGATCTTGCCGCGGATGGCCGTGCCCACGGTCCGCTGGAGCACCGTCAGGAGCGTGACCAGCCGCAGGATGCGCAGCGGCCGGAGCATCGGCAGCACGACTACGCACAAATCGAACCAATGCGTGTAGAACCATCGCCACCGTCGCTCGCGTCCAACGAGCATGAGACACGCGACATAGTCCGCGAGGAACGCGCCCCACGTCACCCACATCACCGCCTCGGCGACTGTATCGGCAGGGCCGGACAGATCCGCGATCACCTGCCACGCGTAGGCCACGAGGAACAGGGCGGAGGCGATGATGAGGGGCCACTCGGTGACCCGCTGCCAGCGGTCGTAGTCCATGGGCGTGATCGTAGGGCGTGTCAAGCGCTCGCGTGAACCGGCATCCTCTGCGAGCGTGGGGCCATGATGAGAACCGCCGCCCGCTGGCTGCTCGCCGCCGCCATGGTCTTCGCCGGTGTGAGCCACCTGTTCTGGGCTCGAGAGGAGTTCCGGGCACAGGTGCCCGCCCTCGCCACGAAGGTGATGGACGAAGACGCGGTGGTCGTGGCATCCGGCGTCGTCGAGGTCATGCTCGGAGCTGCGCTCGTCGCCCTGCCCGAGTCCCGCGGGCGCGTCGGGGCGATCCTGGCCGCATTCTTCGTGGCCGTGTTCCCGGGGAACATCGAGCAGTACGTCAAGCGCCGGGACGGATTCGGCCTCGACAGCGACCGCAAGCGGCTCGTGCGCCTGTTCTTCCAGCCCGTGCTGGTCGCGTGGGCTCTCTGGTCCACGCGCGGCGCGCGCTGATACCAACACCCGGCCGCCGGCCCGGTCGCGGCGAGGGATCATCCTCCCGGGGTGAGGCCGCGCGGCGTGACGCTCTCTACAGTGAGCGTCACGCCGCTCCGCGCGACCCCCGAGCGCTCTGGGGAGCGGTCGAATGGAGTCGTGCCCATGTCCGCCAGCCCCCAGCCGCCGGCCGCGCCTTCGACGGTCTCCCGCGGAACCCTGATCTGGTTCGGTCTCGCGATCGTCATCCTTGCCTTCTTCGCCGCGTTCCTCGGTTCGTGGCTGGCGCGATCGGTGGATACGACGCCGGCAGCGGCCGAGGCCACGCCGACCGCCGAGCAGACGGCAACCGCCGAGGACTATGAGGCGGCCCTCGAGGAGATCCTCCCCGCGGGTGCGGCCGTGCGCGCCGGATCGGGCGTCCCCGAAGCGGGCAAGGGCTACGACGGTGACGTCTACATCGACGTCGCGACGGCCGATGTGTACCTGTTCGAGGACGGCGAGTGGACGCTCGTCGGCAACATCCGCGAGTCCGCTGCGGAGAACCTCACCGGTGCGACAGGTGCGTCCGGCGCCACCGGATCCCAGGGTGACCAGGGCGCGCAGGGCGAGCAGGGCGATCCCGGCACCCAGGTCTCGCTCGGTACCGGCGAGCCCGCGCAAGCCACCTGCCAGGGCGACGAGATCTACATCGACACGTCGACGCCGATGTTCTACCAGTGCGCCGACGAGGCATGGGTCTCGTTCGCGCCGCCGGTCGCCGGGACCGCGCCCGAGGAGTGATCCGGATTCACCGTCAGCGCCGGGTCGACACCGTCACGGTGAACTTCGCATTGCGCGCGACCTGACGCGTCGGGCCGACGAGCCGCTCGAGGGCGGGTCGGTATCGCAGCGCCGAGTTCCACACCGTCCACAGTTCTCCGCCGGACCGCAGCACGCGTGCGGCGTCGGCGAACATCCGCGGTGCGACGCTCTCACTGACGGCGGTCCCCACGTGGAACGGGGGATTGAGCGCGATGAAGGAGGCCGACCCGTCGGGGCGCGATCCGAGCACGTCGTCGCGCACGACCTCGACGCGATCGGCGACGCCGTTCGCCTCCGCTGTGGCGCGGGCGGATGCGACGGCGGCGGCGGACTGGTCGCAGGCGAGCACGCGGAGCTCCGGATGCCGCAGCGCCAACGTCGTGGCGACGACGCCGGTGCCGCACGCGAGGTCGATCGCGGCATCCGCTCCTGCCGGAGGCTCGGGAAGGTGCGCGAGGAGCAAGCGGGTGCCGATGTCGATGGACGCGCCGGCGAAAGCGCCGCCGAATGCACACACGATGAGCCCGTCGTGGGTCTCGCGGCGCGGCACGGGGTCACGGCCGCCGTGCGGGCCGCGCGCGACGAGTACGCGGGACTTCTGTCGCGCGTGCGTGACGTCGACCCGGGCGAAGTGCTCCCGCAGGACGTCGTTCATCGCGAGGGTCATGTGCTTGAGCCGGCCGCCGGCGTAGACCACGACGCCCGGATCGGCGTGCGCCGCGACCACGCCGGCGACATCGCGCAGGGCGTCCAGCGAGCGCGGGAGCCGCAGCAGCACGACCGCCGCGCCGCGCACGAGGTCGGCCGTCAGCGGCAGCGACGTCAGCGCGTCGCCGAACCCGAATCGCTCGGCGTTCGCCGCGAGGGCCTGCTCGCCGGTGAGGGCGTCCTGGTGCACCCGGATGCCGCGCCCGCCGTCCGCCGCAGCTCCGAGGGCGAGCGCGCCGTACGCGTCGCCGATCACCGAGATCGCTTCGCCTGCCGTGCCGGATCGTGCATCGGCAGACTCGTCGAGGATCAGCCGGTCTGCGGCATCCGACGCCGGAAGTCCGGGGCCTTCGAGATCGGGCCAGCGGCGCAGCGCGGCGGGGGAGTAGTCCACCGTCCCCACGGTACCGGCGACGCCGCGTGAAACCGCGGGGAGAAATGGCCGCTTCCGGGCCGGGCTCGCGGCCCTGACCCGGAATCTCCCCGCCGTTTCACCGGGTCGGGCGGTCAGGACCGCACCGGCCGCAAACGTAGGCTGGAGGCACCCCACCCGAAGGAGACCCGTGTTCCGCACGCCCTTGAACCTGTTCCGAGTTCTGGCTGTTGCGGAGGCGATCTCGTGGACCCTGCTCCTCGCGGGACTCGTGGTGCGGGCGACCACCGACCTCGCCGTCGCGGTCACGGTCGGCGGCGGCATCCACGGGTTCGTGTTCCTGTCGTACGGCGCGACGGCGGTGCTCGTCGCGAAGAACCAGCGCTGGGGAGCGTGGCCGACGATCGTCGCGATCGGGAGCGCGGTGATCCCGTACGCGACGATCCCGACCGAGCTCTGGCTGCACCGCTCCGGCCGGCTCGCCGGTCCGTGGCGCCTGCAGGCGACGGACGACCCGCGGGATGCCGCGTGGCACGACCGCCTGATGCGATGGTTCCTGGGTCGTGCGTGGCTGCTCGCCGTGCTCATCGCGGTCGCCGTGGTCGCGCTGTATGTCGTGCTGCTGATCGTCGGTCCGCCTGGCGGCCGCGACTGAGCCTGGACGGGCTGTGCTGCTGATCGTCGGTCCGCCGGGCGGCCGCGACTGAGCCCCGGCGAGTCCTCTCTCACCAGCCGGTCGTCAGCACCCGGTCCAGCGCGTCCGCGAGAGCGTCCGCGCTGGCGCGGGTGAAGCACATCGGCGGCTTGATCTTCAGGATGTTCTGGTGGTCGCCCGTCGGCTGGGCGATCACGCCGAGGTCGCGCAGCCGTGCGCAGATCAGGGCGGTCTCGGTCGTCGCGGGCTCCCCTGTGACGCGGTCGCGCACGAGCTCCGGGCCGAGGTAGAACCCCGAGCCGTGCACGACGCCGATGAGCGGATGCCGCTCCCCGAGCTCCTCGAGCCGTCCCTTGAGGTAGCCGCCGACGTCGCGGGCGTTCTCCTGCAGGCGTTCGTCGCGGATCACGTCGAGCACCGTGAGTCCGACGACGCTGGAGACCGGGCTCCCGCCCGCCGACGAGAAGAAGTAGCCGCCCGCCCGGTAGCGCTCGGCGATCTCGCGGGTCGTGATGACCGCGCCGAGCGGATGCCCGTTGTCCATGGCCTTGGCGACCGCGACGACATCCGGCACGACCCCCTGCTGCTCGAAGCCCCAGAACCACTCCCCGAGGCGGCCGTAGCCGACCTGGACCTCGTCGGCGATCGCAAGCCCGCCGTGGGCCCGCACCGCCCCGTACACGGCGGCGAGGTATCCCTCGGGCAGGGCGACTCCGCCGCCGTTGCCGAACAGGGTCTCGGCGATGAAGGCGCCGGGCGCGGACCCGGCAGCGGCCAGACGCTCGATCTCGGCCACGGCATCCGCGGCGTAGCGGCCGGGCTCGTCTCGGTGCCTGCCACGCAGCGGATGGGGCGCGGGCACTGTGTGCACCCATGCCGGCCGGGTCTCGAGGGCGGCGGGATTGTCGGCGACCGACGTCGAGACGGCGTCGCTCAGGTAGGTCCACCCGTGATACGCCTCCTCCACCGAGAGCACATCCGTGCGCCCCGACCACGCCTGTCCGAGGCGCAGCGCGAGGTCGACGGCCTCCGAGCCGCTGTTCACGAGGAACACCGTGTCGAGCGGGTCGGGCACGAGCTCCGCCAGGCGCTCCGAGAACTCCACGACCGAGGCGTAGTGGAACCGCGAGTTGGTGTTGAGCAGGCTCCACTGCTCGGCGACGGCGGCCACCAGCCGAGGGTGGGCGTGCCCGATCGAGGTCACATTGTTGAGGGTGTCGAGGTACACGCGGCCGTCCGCGTCGACGAGGTGCTCGCGCCACCCGCGCACCATCACCGGCGGCTCCGGGAAGTAGTGCTCCTGCACGTCGGCGTACACCGCCTCGCGCCGCGCGAGCAGCTGTTCGGCGCGGGGCTCCTGGGGGGAGTCCGGATGCCCCGGCACGAGCTCGCCCGCATCCGCGACGACCGCGCGCCAGGCCGCGGCGAGGCTCCGCGGCACGAAGCGCGGCGCCTGAACCCCGGCCTTCAGGACCTGCACCCAGAGCGTGCCCTCGACCTCGCCGACGAGCTCGCCCGCGTCGACGACGCTCCCGTCTCGAAGAGCGCTGCGGACGCCGCCCAGGACCAGGTCGATCTCGCCGCTGCGCAGGAGGACGCCGTGCGGGGTGGTGGCGACGGTGCCCGCCCAGGGCGCAGCGACCGGCTGAGGGCCATCGACGCGCAGCTCGACCCCGAGAGCGACGTTGCACGGCTCCTCGGGGTCGTGGAGCCGCGAGCGGGTGAGCCTCGCCTCGCCGAAGCGGGCGACGGCGACGCGGGCTGAGCCGAGGCATCCGCTCATCACGTCCGCTTCGACGGAATCCTCGAGCCACCGCCCCTCGTGCAGGACCGGGCTGGTGGGTGAGAAGTCGGCGACGGCGACGTCCTCGCCGGCAAGCCAGGGGAGCAGCGGCTGACCGGGCGGGAGGGGAAGCGGGTCGGCTGCGCGCCCGGTCGCAACAGCGACCAGCGCCCTGGCCACTTCGAGCGGCACGGCCGTGGCCGCGTCGAGGATCGCGAGCTCGTGGTCGAGGTTGCCGGCCGCGTAGTCGTTGCCGGGGTCGGTCTCGAGGACGTGGTGGGCGCTCGCGACGAGCGTGGCCGCGCGCACGACGAGGAGCGGCCACAGCACTGCGGCTTCGGCGTCGGTGAGCGGGCGTACGCGGTCGTAGGCCGTGACGGCGCGCAGCGCGTGCGCCAGATCGACGCCGTCGTGGTGCAGCAGCGACGACACGGTGATCGCGAGCTCGCCCACGGTCCAGGTGCGGTTGAGATCTCCGAGGTCGATGACGCCGTCGGGGATGCGGGTGACGGGGTCGCCCGTCACGACGTTGTCGTCGGTCAGGTCGCCGTGGATGAACTGCACCGGCAGCTCCGCGGCGACCTCCTCGACGGCGGACCACGCGGATGCCGCGACATCCGCCAGCCGTTCGCGGAGAGCAGGGTCGGCCACGAAGGGCAGCAGTTCGTCGAGGACCGCGCGGGCGTGGCGCAGGTCCCACTGGTGCACGCGCTCGGCCTCGGGGGCATCGAGATCGGACAGCGCGAGCGCGGTGCGGGCGGCGAGGCTCCCCATCTCCTCGACCACCGGGCGCGAGAGGTGACCGGAGAGCGTGGCGCCCTCGAGGAACTCCAGCACGCGCGCGTGCATCACGACCCCGTCGATCTCGAGGCGCAGCGCTGTCGTGCCGTCGGGGAACGCGCGCGCACGCGGTGCGCGGCATCCCGCGCGCTCCGACAGCAGCGCCGCCGCCGCCGACTGCGCCTCGAGCTCGGCCGCGGACACGCTGGGATTGGCGACCTTCAGAAGAAGTCGAGGCCCGTCATCGGATTCGAGCAGGAAGTTGCGGTCCTGGTGGCTGCCGAGGGTGCGCGCCGTGGCGACGATTCCCCAGTGCTCGCGCGCGATCGCCGCGGCTGCGTCCGGCGAGATCTCCGGTGGCGCCGGCTGCGTCACGGCGCCGGGCGTCGGGTCGGCGCTCATGGGTGCTCCTTGGTCGAATCCCCTGAGGCTACCCGCCCCGGGCGCGCGGATTCGTCCGGAATCCGCGCGCTTCACGTCGGCGTGTCAGGAGCGGGCGGGCAGCTCCTGCAGAGTCCACCGGTTGCCGTCGGGGTCGGCGAACGAGACGAACCGGCCCCATCCCTGCTCATCGACTCCGTCGGCCTCGACGCCCAGCCCGCGCAGGTGGGCGAGGGCCTCGTCGGCGTCGGGCACGACGACCTGGATGGTGTTCTGCCGCCCGGGCTCGAGGTCGATGCCCAGTCCCTCGCCGATCGCGATCGAGCAGGCCGAGCCGGGAGGGGTGAGCTGCACGAACCTCAGCCCCTCGAACGGGACCTGATCGTGATCGGCGTGGAACCCGATCTTCACGTAGAAGTCCTTGGCGCGGTCGACATCCGTCACCGGCACGAAGATGAGCTCGATCTTCCAGTCCATGCTGCTGTCTCCAGTTCCTCGGGCGGTCGCCCGGTTCGCAGCCACGGTACGCCCCGTCCCGGACACGGGGTGGCCGTGACGGCGTCAGACGGGGGTGGCGTGCGCGGGAATACACCGCGATCCTGCTCGTTGAACTTGATACGACTGCGCTCAAGTTACGAATCCGTGCAGTCGTTTCCCGATCCCAGGAGACAGACGGAATGCCCGAAGACTTCACCCCCTCCACCGGTGCCGACGACAGCGAGCGCTCGTTCGACGAGTTCCTCGCGAGGTACCTGGCGGGCGAGCGCACGCGCGCGCAGCGGTCGATCGACCTCAGCCGCTTCCTCGGCGCACGCACCCAGGAGCTGCTGCAGCGCGCCGGCCGGTTCGCCCTCGAGCGCGGCCAGCGCGAGCTCGACGCCCTGCACGTGCTGCGCGTGCTCGTCGAGGAGCCGCCCGCGCGCGACGCGGTCGAGCACATCGGCGCCGACCCCCGCGCGATCCTGCGCGCCGCTGAGGAGCGCCTGCCCGCAGCATCCGCCCCCGCCGACGTGGATGGCGCGGTCATCACGTCGTCGGTGCAGCGCGCCCTGTTCCACGCGTTCCAGGTCGCACGTTCGTCGGGCTCGACCTACGTCGACCCCGAGCACCTGTTCTTCGCGCTCGTGCTCGCACAGGACACCCCCGCCGGCCAGGTGCTGGCCCGCGCCGGTGTGACGGCCGAAGCCCTCACCCAAGGCCTTCGCGAGACGGTCACGCCGAGCAGGGCGACCGACACGGAGGAGGGGACGGATGCCGCGGCATCCGACACCCCCATGCTCGACACGTACGGCACCGACCTGACGGCACGCGCCGCAGACGGCGACCTCGACCCCGTCATCGGCCGCGCGGACGAGATCGAGCAGACGATCGAGATCCTCAGCCGCCGCACCAAGAACAACCCGGTGCTGGTCGGCGAGGCGGGCGTCGGCAAGACCGCGATCGTGGAGGGGCTGGCTCAGGCGATCGTCGACGGAGCGGTCCCCGAACAGCTGCTCGGCAAGCGCGTCATCTCGCTCGACCTGCCCGCGATGCTCGCAGGCACCCGGTACCGCGGCGACTTCGAGGAGCGCCTCACCAAGACGATGGACGAGATCTCCGCCCGCAAGGACGAGCTCGTCATCTTCCTCGACGAGGTGCACACCGTGGTGGGTGCCGGCGGCGCCGGAGACGGCGGAATGGACGCCGGCAACATCCTCAAGCCGCGCCTCGCGCGCGGCGACCTGCACCTCGTCGGCGCCACGACGCTCAAGGAGTACCGAGCGATCGAGAAGGACCCCGCACTGGAGCGCCGGTTCCAGCCGGTGCGCGTGGGCGAACCGGGCATCGAGGACGCCGTGCTGATCCTGCACGGGCTCAAGCCCGCGTACGAGGAGCACCACGGCATCGTCTACACCGACGAGGCGATCCGCGCCGCGGTGGAGCTCAGCGACCGCTACCTGTCCGAGCGCGTGCTGCCGGACAAGGCGATCGACCTCATCGACCAGGCCGGGGCGCGGCTGCGCCTGCGGCTGGGTGCCAAGGTCGACGTGACCGGGCTCGTCGAGCAGCTCGCGACGCTCGAGGCCGACAAGAACGCCGCCGTGACGGCCGAGCACTACGAGGAGGCGTCGCGCCTGCGCGACCAGCTCTCCGCCGTGCAGGCGCGCCTCGACGACGTGACGGCGTCGGGCGCCGCGGCGCGCGGAGAAGCGGTCGTCGGCGAGCCCGAGATCGCCGCCGTGATCAGCCGGGCGACGGGCATCCCGGTGAACCGCCTCACCGAGCCCGAGCGCGAGCGCCTCGCACAGCTGGACGATGAGCTGCACGACCGGGTGATCGGTCAGGACGACGCCGTGGCCGCGGTTGCGAAGGCCGTGCGACGCAACCGCACCGGCATGGGCGACGCGCGTCGTCCCGTGGGCTCGTTCCTGTTCCTCGGGCCCACCGGTGTCGGCAAGACCGAGCTCGCCAAGGCGCTCGCCGCCTCGCTGTTCCCTTCGGGCTCAGGACAGGGCGGTGGCGAAGGAAGCGTGATCCGGTTCGACATGAGCGAATTCGGAGAGCGTCACACCGTGTCGCGCCTCGTGGGAGCGCCTCCCGGATACGTCGGCTACGAGGAGGCGGGTCAGCTCACCGAGCGCGTGCGTCGCAACCCCTACTCGATCGTGCTGTTCGACGAGATCGAGAAAGCGCACCCCGACGTGTTCAACCTGCTGCTGCAGGTGCTCGACGACGGCCGGCTCACCGACGGGCAGGGACGCACCGTGGACTTCCGCAACACCGTGGTCGTCATGACGTCGAACCTCGGCTCGGAGTTCCTCGCCTCGCGGGGCGGAGCGATCGGCTTCCTCGCCGATGGCGGTGGCCCGACCGGCTACGGCTCCGAGAAGGACCTGCGCGACCGCGTGTTCGCCAAGCTCCGTGAGGCGATGCGCCCCGAGTTCCTCAACCGCATCGACGAGATCGTGCTGTTCCGCAAGCTCGACAAGCCCCAGCTGCGGCAGATCGTCGGCCTGCTGCTCGGCGCGTCCGAGGCGCGCCTGGCCAAGCGCGAGGTCGCCCTCGTCGTGACGGACGCAGCGATCGACTGGCTCGCCGACAACGGCTACGAGCCGGAGTACGGCGCCCGGCCGCTGCGCCGGCTGATCCAGCGCGAGGTGGACGACCGCGTGGCAGACCTGTTCGTGACGGGCGCTCTCGTCGACGGCGGGACGGTGACGGTGGATGCCGCGCCCGACGGCCTGACCGTGCGCGCCGGCGTTGCCTTGACCGTCGCCGCCTGAGGCCCGGCCCCGACCCCGCCCGATCTCTGGGCGGAGTCGGGGGCGCCCGCCAGGGAGCCGCGCCCGGCGTCCGCTCGCGCCCGACATCCGCTCGCCTCCGGCATCCGCTCGCCTCGGCATCCGCCCGCGCCCGCTTCAACAGGACAACCGGGCTCCTGCAGGACAACCGGGCTTCTGCAGGACCGATCCGGTGCGAATTCTCCTGTGGAACCCAGGTTGACCTGTGGAAGCACTCGGGCGGCGGATGCTGTGACCCAGGCACCTCAGGAGCGCCGCGCGGGTTCCGGGGCAGTGGCTCACCCCCGGCTTGAACAGGACAATTGCGGTTGCGCAGGACCGATCCGGTCCGAACTCTCCTGTGGAACCCCGGTTGACCTTTTGGAATCCGGGGCCGGGCGGTCGGGCGGTCGGATGCCGGGTGCCGCCGAGCCCGAAGCGCGAAGCGATAACACGGACGGGCGGGCGGATGCCGGGGCACCGCCGCAGCCGTGGTGGGCGGACGTCGGGGACCCCTGCCAGAGTGGGGGCATGGCACGCAGCGGCGCGATCTTCAATCCGTACACCCATACGCCGGACGAGTTCCGCGACGCGGTGCTCGTCGCCGAGCGCGAGGGGCTCCCCGAGCTGTGGATCTGGGAGGACTGCTTCCGCACCTCGGCGTTCGCCGCCGCGGCCGCCGCTCTCGCGTGGACCGAGCGGCTGCGCATCGGCATCGGGATCTCGCCGATGCCGCTGCGCAACGTCGCGGCGACGGCGATGGAGATCGCGACGGTGGAGCGGCTGTTCCCCGGCCGCCTGCTTCCGGGCGTCGGCCATGGCGTGCTGCCATGGATGGGGCAGGTCGGCGCGCGGGTCGCGTCGCCTCTCACCCTGATGCGCGAGTACGTGCCCGCGCTGCGCGCGCTTCTGGCCGGCGACCAGGTCGACGCCGCAGGGCGCTACGTCTCCCTCGACGCGGTGCGTCTGGACGCACCGCCGGCCACGGCGCCGCTCGTCTACGCCGCCGCCGAGGGGCCCAAGACGCTGCGCCTGAGCGGCGAGGTGGCCGATGGCACCGTCCTCGACAGCGGTCACACTCCCGCCGAGGTGCGGGCGGCGGTCGAGGCGGTTCGCGGCGCGCGCGCCGAGGCAGGCCGTGCGGGTGCGCACGACGTCGTGTCGTACGTCGTGGCGGCGTTCGGACCCGATGCCGAGGAGCGCGCGATCGCGGACGTGGGCGACAAGCCCGATCCGCACGAGCGCGCCGTGTGGGGCGACCCGGCGGCGGTCGCGGCCGCCCTCGGCGCGTACTTCGAGGCCGGCGTCGACGATGCCGTGCTTCTTCCGGCGTCGCGTGTCGACCTCGCGGAGTTCTACGCCTCCGCCGCCGAAGTGTCGCGTCTGGTCGCGCGGGCGTGACCGCCGCACTGTCGATCGGCGTCGCGGCGGCGATCGGCGCCGAACTCGCCGAGCGAATCGCGCCCGCCATCGAGGCCGCGGGCTTCCATGCTCTCTGGGTCAACGACGTGCCGGGCCACGATGCCCTCGACGTCCTCGCCGCCGCTGGGCGGGTCACGGAGCGGCTCGTCCTCGCGACCGGAGTGCTGCCGGTCGATCGCCGTGCCCCCGACGAGATCCTCGCGCGCGTGGACGCCCTCGGGCTTGCGCCGGACCGCCTCGTGCTCGGCATCGGATCCGGCGCGGGATCCGCCGGAGCGCTGGCACGCGTGACGGATGCCGCCGCTGCCCTCCGGGAGGGGACCTCCGCCCGCGTCGTGGTGGGCGCGCTCGGCCCGAAGATGCGCACGGTCGGGGCCGAAGCATCCGACGGACTGCTGCTCAGCTGGCTCACACCCGACGCCGCCGCCACGCAGGCGGACGAGGCGCGGGCGATCAGGCCCGAGACGCACGTCGCGCTCTACGTGCGGGCCGCGACCGACCCGGCGGCCGTCGCGAAGCTCGCCGACGAGACGCGTCGGTATGCGGGCTACCCGGCGTACGCGGCGAACTTCGCGCGGTTAGGCATCTCGGCGGACGACACCACCGTCGGTCCCGACGGCGCGGCAGAACGAGTCGCGGCCTACCGGCGCGGGGTCGACGAGGTCGTGCTGCGCGTCATCACGGCGCGTGACGAACCGGAGGAGTACGAACTGTTCCTCGGCGACGTCGCCGCACTCTGACTTCGCCGCGCCGCAGGTGGCGCTGGCCGCCCCGCGACGGGCTCAACGACCGCCGCGCGGCACCTTCACGTCGACCCATACCAGCCGGTGGTCGCTGCTCGGGAACGGGAAGACGCCGGTGAGCACCGACAGCGGGTCGGCCTGGACCGGCCAGAACACGCCGGCGTCGACGGGGCGCAGATCGCGGGAGGGCAGCACGTAGTCCGCTCGCAGGTTGCCGGGAGCGCCGTCCGCGAAATCGGCCGTGTCGTACGCCGGGTCCCCGCGGTGCGTCTCGTTCGCTCCGCCCTGCAGCGCCGCCGCCTCGACGGCTCCCGCCGAGATGGGCTTCGGGTCGACGATCCACCGGTGATCGAGGAGCTGGCCGATCGCCGCGTCGACCGAGTCGCCGTCGAGCGGGTCGGCGTTCTGGTCGCCCAGGATCACGAACGACGATGACGGGCTCAGCCCTCCGCGACCGCCTTCATCGTCGTAGATGTAGCGCGACTTGCCCGGGGTGACGTAATCGGCCCAGAACCGGATCTCGTCGTGATTTCGGAGACCGTTGCGATCCTCCACGCCGTCGAACGTGGGCGGCGTCGGGTGCGAGGCGAGCACGTGCACGGTGTGGCCGCCGACCTCGACCGGCACGTCCCAGTGCGACTTGCTCGACAGCCGGAACACGTCGAGCTCGTCGGGCGAGTACCAGTCGGCCGGTGCCGCGGTTGCGGGGTCGTCGGGGAGGAGGGCGCCGGGCATGTCCTTCCACAGGAAGCGCTGAAAAGTGCGCACGTCCTCGGTGACGATCGGATGCTTCGACAGCACGACCATTCCGTACTGGCCCTCGAACAGGCCGAACCCGAACGCGTCGTCGCCGCCGGACACCACACCGTTGTTGTTGAGGTCGAAGCCGCTCGGAACGCCGGTGTTCGAGGGGGCGACGAATGCGTAGGGGTACTCCACCGGCGCCGCGCCGTTCTGCGAGACCTCGAGGTAGTTGTCGCGGAAGAGGTCGACGGCGAGGCCCCCTTCGACGTAGTCGAACTCGTTGAGGAGCACGACATCCGGGTTCGCGCGCTGAATGACCTCGGCGACCGTGCGCGCCTGCGCATTCGCGCCCGTCGACAGGTCGGTCACGAGCTGACCGGCCGCGTTGCGGTTGAGGGAGAGGTTGTACGTGGCGACGCGCAGTGGCTCGGTCTGCGTCGCGGCGTCCGGGGGAGCGGCCGGCGCTGCAGCGGCCGGGATGACGGTGAGAGCGCCGGCGCACACGAGGCCGGCGGTGGTGACGGCGACGATCGCGCCGCGGAACCTGGGGGACACGGTTCTCCTTCGAACGGGAAGCCGTCTCGTGGACGGCGCCAGGGGGATGGTGTCGAGCTGCGATCGATCCGCGCGGTTCGACGCTCTCCACGCTAGGCGGGAGAGGTGACGAGAGGAAGAACGCCGGATGAGGGAGTGCTCATGAGACGGGAAGTCCACACCTGCGACGGAGTACCGGAACGCCTGAGTTAGAGTGCCAGAGTGCAAAGGGTGGCCGCGTGATCGGAGGACTCCGCTTCGCCCTGGCCCGGGCGCGCGCCGCGACCGCGCCGCTCGTGACGCTGGCGATCGTCTCGGCGCTGGCAGCACTGCTCGTGGTCGGGGTCGCGGGCCTCGTGACCGCCGTCGAGACGCGCGAGGCGCGCGGAGCCCTGGCCGCTGTCACGGGTGACCGCGCGCAGATCGTGCTGACGATCGACGGGTCGTCGTCACCGGATGCCGTGGCCGACGCCGCCGCGTCCGCGCTGGCGGGAATGGGCGCCGGCGGTGCGCTGACCATCGACATCGAGGACGGCGCGGTCGTCCTGGAGCCGAATCTCGATGCGATCACCGCAGAACAGGCGCTGACGCTCACCGACGGACTCGCCGGGCTGCGCGACGCCGTCGAGGAGGCGACGGGCGACCGCCCCCAGGAGTCGGGCGGACTGAGCGACACGCTCGCAGGAGTGCGGGACGGCATCGAGACGCGACGCGGACCGACGACGGTCGCTCTCGGTCTTCTCGGACTGCTCACCGCCGTGGTCGTCGGAGCGGTCGCGCTCGAACCCGTCCGTGCGCGCGAAGCCGAGAGCAGACTGCTGCGCGCCCGCGGCGCGCGTCGCCGGGACGTGGTGGGGCTCGCCGCCGTCGAGGCCGTCGCCGTCGCGCTCGTCGGCGCCGCGGTCGGCGCCACGGCCGGCGCGATCGCGCTCGCCGTCGGGACGACAGCGGCGTCCGGCATCCTCATCGCCGGCGTCGCCGCCCTCGGCATCGCCGCGGTGGCCGGAGTCGTCGTGGTGGTCGCGACCGCCCGCGGGTCCGACCGCGGATCGGCGCGCGCCCGCGCGGTCGCCGACGTCGGTGCCATCGTGCTGCTCGCGGTCATCACCGGGCTGGCTGTCTGGCAGTTCGTCCAGGCGGGCACGCCGATCGTCGAACGCGGCGACGGCGCCGCCGCCCTCGACCCGCTCGTCGCGCTGGCTCCGGCGCTCGCCCTGGCGCTCGCCGCGATCGTCGCCGTCGCACTCGCCACCCCCATCGCGCGCGCGATCGCCGCCGCCTTCTCGCGCTCGCGCCGCGTGACCCCCGTGACCCCGCTGCGACTCGCCTCGCGCCGCCCCGGCCGCCACGCCCTGCCGATCACCGTGGTCGCCTTCGCGATCGGCACGATCACCGTCGCCGGCGCCTACCAGTCGAGCCTCACGGCGCTGGGCGACGCCCCCGAGGCGCTCCGCGTCGGCGCCGATGTCAAGGTCGGCACGATCCCCGAGGACATCGCGGCGGCGGATGTCGCGGCATCCGCCTCGCCCGACGCGGCGATGCTCGCGCGACCGCTGAGCGCGCAGGGAGCGGACGTGCGCATCCCGATCCTCGCAGTGGAGGCCGCGCAGCTGCCCGAGGTCATGCTCGATGCCGACGGCACGATCGACCCTTCGGCGATGCGCGAGGCTCTCGCGCTTCCCCCATCCGACGCCGTGCTCGCGGGCGACGAGCTCACGCTCACCCTGCTGGCCCCGGCCGCGCCGCCGATGGAGATCGACGGCGAGCTGTTCGAGCAGGGATCGCCGGGTCTGCAGGTGCGGGTGACCGTCATCGCGGCATCCGGTGCCGTGGAGACTTTCGAGTTCACGAACGCCGACGTCCGCGAGAGCGAGGACGACAACGGGAACTCGTTCCCGGCTGTGGAGGTCGACCCGGTCGAGACGGTGACCTTCGACCTGCCCGCAGACGATGACTGGTCGCTCGCCGCCCTCGCGGTCGGCTACCACCCGCTGGGGTATGTGCCCGGCGGAGGCGAGATCACCGACGTCGTGAGCGGCGGCACGCCCGTCGACCTGTCCGGCTTCCGGCCCGCCGCCGGCACCCCGGGTGCGGTCGAGGCGACGGAGTCCGGACTCGCCTTCACCCCCGAGGCGGCGACGGGGGAGCCGTTCACGCGTGCTGTCGCCCCTCTCGTGCCGGCCGCCGTGCCCGCCGTCATCACGACCGAGCTCGCGGCGTCGATGAGTCTCGAGGTCGGCGACACGATCGCCCTCGAGCTGATCAAGCCCGACATCGAGGCCGAGTTCGAGATCGTCGACGTCGTGCCGGTGCTTCCGGGCACCTCGACAGGACAGGGGATGCTCGTCGACCTCGGAACGCTGTCGATGGCGAGTCCGTTCGAGATCGTCCCGACGCAGGTGTGGATGTCGACCGACGACCCGGGGGCGGTCGCGGCCGCCGTCGCGGCAGAGTACCCGCAGACGGTGACGATCGTCGCGGATCCGCGGTCCGCCGAGAACGCGGCGGGCACGGCATCCGCCTTCGTCCTCGCCGCCGTCGGAGCGGTCGTGCTCGCCCTCGTCGTTCTCGTTCTGCGTCGGACCCGCTCGCGCGCCGACTCTCGAGAGCTCGCGCTGCTCGCGGTGATGGGTCTGGGCCGGCGCCGTGCCTCGCGGCTGCGCGCTCAGGAGGACCTGTTCGCCGTCGCGATGGGCGTCGTCGGAGGTATCGCCGCCGGCGCGGTGACGGCGTGGCTCGTCGTGGCGCCGCTCGTGCGCGCCGCGTACGGCAGCGTTCCCGAGGCTTACCCGATCGACCTGCGGATTCAGCCCGGTGCCCTCGCTCTCGCGATCGCCGTGGCCGTCGCCGTCTTCTGCCTGATCGTCGCGAGCGTTCGAACTCCACCGCAGCTCGCCCCGCTCCTCAGGGAGGACGAGTGACCAGGACTCCCGGCCTCTTCGCGCTCACGCGCCGCCGTTTCGCGACCCCGCGCAGCGCGGCCATCGTCATCGTCGCCCTCGTCGCCTTCGCGGCGTTCGTGATCGCCGCCGCGCCGCGTGCGCTCGTCGGCGTCGTGCGTGCCGAGGTGTCGCACCAGATCGCCGACATGCCGGCGATCTCGCGCGACCTCTCGGCGAGCCTGATCGGCCTGCCCGGATTCGGCGCGGCCTCGGATCCGTCTGTCGCCGAGGACTGGGACGAAGGTGCCGGAGAGGTGTTCGGCGCGCTGGGCCAGCTCCTCGCCGACAATCGCGACGATCTCGAGCCCGCGCTCGAGCCGCTGGTGGGCGACGCCCAGTTCGCCGCCTACGGGCAGCCGACGCTGGTCGTCCCCGAGAGTCTTCCCGCCGACGCCCCGTACAGCCTCGTGCAGCTGCTCGCGGACCCGACGGCGCAGCAGCATGTGCAGCTCGTCGAAGGGGAGTGGGTCCAGCCGTGGGATGGCGAAGGGCCGCTGCCCGTCGTGCTCAGCGCGGCCGCCGCCGAGACCATGCAGTGGCCCGTCGGCCAGCTGCGCGGCATGCCGGCCGATCCCGGTGCGCCCACCACGGGCGGGTGGGCGGAGGGGTCGCCCGTGCTCGAGCTCGTCGGCACGGTCGAAGCGGTCGACCCCGAGGACGACCGGTGGACGCACCTTCCCACCTCGCTCACGGCGACGGTGTTCGACGACGGCAACCGGCGCCCCCAGGCGACGTCGGTCGCCTGGGTGGATCCCCTCACGCGCGTCGCCCTCGGGGAGTTCGACGATCCCGAGATGACCCTGTGGTACCCGGTCGATGGCGGCGGGGCGCTCGGCGAGGAGCCCGTCGCCCTCCTCGCGGCCCTCCGCGCGGCGACCTCGACGAGCGTGCCCGTCGACGAGACAGGGCAGCTGCGCGTGCGCTTCGAGAGCGAGATCGTCACGGTGCTCTCGACCGCCCTCGCGCGGGCGAATTCGGCGAGCGCGATCCTCGCCGTCGCGGCCGTCGGCCCGCTCGCGGTGAGCGTGGCCCTCGTGGTGCTCGCCGCGGCGCTGATGATCCGACGCCGGCGCGCCGACCTGTCGCTCATGTCGGCACGCGGTGCGCCGCTCGCGCGCCTGCGACGCCTGCTGCTCGGGGAGGGGCTGATCCTCGGCATCCCCGCCGCAGCCGTGGCCGCGGCCGTCGCCGTCGCGGTCACGCCCCACGACGCCGGTCTGGTCCCGACGATCCTCGCCGTCGCCGTGGGTGTCGTGCCCGGCCTCGCGCTCGCCTTCACGCTGCGGCCGTCCCTGCTGGAGCGAGCGCGCGCCGATCTCGACGCGCCGGTGCGCAGCAAGACCGTGCGGATCGTCGAAGCCGTCGTGATCCTGCTCGCCGTGGTCGCGGTGGTGCAGCTCTTCGTGCGCGGCATCGGACCCGCGACCGACGGCATCGACCCGCTCGTGGTCGCGGCACCCCTTCTCGCGACGGTCGCCGTCGCCCTCATCGTCGTGCGCCTTCATCCGATCCCGATCGCCGCCGCGCTGCGCGTCGCGCGGCGCGGGCGAGGCGTGGTCGGCCTCGTCGGCGCCGCACGCAACCTCCGCGACTCGGCCGCGGGCACGACGGCCGTTCTCGCGATGCTCGTCGCCGTCGCGATCGCGGTCTTCTCCTCGCTCGTCCTGGCGACCGTCGATCGCGGCGCGGTCGTTGCCGCGCAGCGCGACGTCGGCGGCGACATCCGCCTGTCCGGCCCGTATTTCGACGCGGAGATGATCGACCGGATGCGCGACGTCGGCGGCGTGGACGACGCGGTCGGGCTGCTCCGCGGCGACTACGTCACCGTCGCCGGACCCGGCGGGCGCGACAGCGTGCAGGTCATCGTGAGCGAGGTGGAGCGTCTCGCCGAGGTGCAGCGCGGCATGGTCGGCGCTCTGCCTCCGGGGCTCATCGCGCCGGAGTCGAATCCCGTGCAGGTCGTCGAGTCGACCGTCCTCGCCGAGAGCCTCGGCGAGGGGCAGACGACCGTCGTGAACGATCCGGTCGAGGTCGTCGGCACCCTTGAACGCGTCCTCGGCGTGCAGGGATCCGAGAAGTTCCTGCTCATGGACGCGGCCGACTATGCCGCGATCACCGGCTTCGGCTTCTTCCCGCGCACCGTCTTCGTCGACGTGGCGGACGGAGCGGATGCCGCGGCCGTCGCCGATCAGCTCGGCGACATCGTCGGCAGCGCCCACTCGGTGCGCATCCTGTCGGAGTCCACCGCCGAGATCCAGGCGTCGCCGGCGGTCTCGGCGCTGCGCTTCGTCCTCCTCGCCGCCCTCGGCATCGCCGTCGGGCTCTCGGTCGTCGCGCTGCTCCTCGTGGCCGGGGTGTCCCGCGACGCGCGCTCCCGTGTGCTCGCACTCCTGCGGAGCATGGGCCTCGACCGCGGCAGGGCACGCGGCGTCGTCGCCTGGGAGTTCGTGCCGCTGGGCATCACCGCTATCGTCGGCGGAGTGGTGCTCGGCGCCGTGCTCCCTCTTCTCGTGGTGACCTCGATCGATCTCCGCCCGTTCACCGGCGGCGGCGGTCAGCCGAGCGTCGCCGTCGACCCCGTGCTCAGCGGGACGCTCATCGCCGTGGTGGTCGTGGCGCTGGCCCTCGCCGTCGTCGGCGGAGTGGTCAGCGCGCGCACGACGTCCATGGCGACCGTACTCCGGACAGAGGAGGACTGATGACCGAACCCGACATCGTCTGCGAAGGGCTCGTGCGGATCTTCGCTGTGGCCGATATCGAGGTGCAGGCCCTGCAGGGCCTGGACCTGGTGATCGACCAGGGCGAGCTCGTCGCACTCGTCGGCGCGTCCGGCTCCGGGAAGTCGACCCTGCTGTCGATCCTGTCGGCCCTCGACGCCCCCACCGCAGGCTCCGCCCGTGTCGCCGGCCGCGACCTTCCGTCGCTGTCCGCACGCGACCGGGTGACCTACCGCCGCGAGGTGGTCGGCTTCGTGTGGCAGCAGACCGCGCGCAACCTGCTCCCGTACCTCTCGGCCCGCGAGAACGTCCAGCTCGCGCGCGCGATCGGCGGTGATCGCCGCAACACGGCGCGCGCCGGGGAGCTTCTGGACCTCGCGGGTGTCGCGGACGTCGCGGACCGGCGTCCTGCCGAGCTGTCGGGCGGTCAGCAGCAGCGCGTGGCCATCGCCGTCGCCCTCGCGAACGATCCGCGCGTGCTGCTCGCCGACGAGCCGACCGGAGATCTCGACGAGCACGCGTCCGCCGAGGTGCTGGCGACCTTCGAGACCGTCAATCGCGAGCTGGGCACGACCGCGCTTATCGTGACGCACGACCCCGCGGTCTCGGAGCACGTGCAGCGCACGGTGCAGATCCGCGACGGGCGCACCTCCACCGAGGTGCTGCGGTGGACGCACACCGACGACGAGGGCCGCGAGCACGACATGGCCGAGGAGTTCGTCGTCCTCGACAAGGTCGGCCGCCTGCAGCTGCCCACGGAGTACATGCACCAGCTCTCGCTGCGTGAGCGCGTGAGGTTGAAGCTGAACGCCGACCATGTGGGCGTGTGGCCCGGTGACGGCCGTCAGGCGCCGCCCGCGTCCGCCGACGCTCCAGAGCGGGACCCGGGCGCGCCGGCGGGGGCAGAACCCGCCGCGGCGCCCGGCGAGACGCGCCGCAGTCGTCGTCTCGGCGCCGAGGAAGGGGAGCCCGACCATGAGTGAACCCGTGCTCGAGGCATCCGGTCTGTCCGTGGTGCACCGCACGCCTGCGGGTGACGTTCACGCGCTGTCGGATGCCTCGCTCGAGCTGCATCCGGGAGAGCTGGTCGTGCTGAGCGGCCCGTCGGGCGCCGGCAAGACCACCCTGCTCCACGTGCTCGGCGGCATCCAGCCCCCGACGACCGGACGTGTGCGGGTGGGGGACGTCGTCGTGACGGAGGCGCCGGAGCGCGACGTCGACGCCGTTCGCCGCGACGATATCGGCTACATCTTCCAGTCCTTCGGCCTCATCGGCGCGCTGTCGGCGGAGGAGAACGTGGAGCTTCCGATGCGCATCCGCGGCACCGACCCGGCCGAGCGGTCGGCGCGCGTGTCGCGGCTGCTCGAGCGCGTCGGGCTCGCCGACCACGCGAAGCAGCGGCCGGGGGAGCTCTCCGGTGGCCAGCAGCAGCGCGTCGGCATCGCCCGTGCGCTCGCCGGCTCGCCGCGCATCGTGCTCGCCGATGAGCCGACAGGTCAGCTGGACTCGCACACGGCGGCGGCGATGATCGATCTCATCGCCTCGATCGCCCACGAGGACGGGGTCGCCGTGCTGCTGTCGACGCACGACCCGTCGATCGTGCTGCGGGCCGACCGGGTGCTCGAACTCCACGACGGCGTGCTGCGCCCCGCCGCGGAAAGCTCCGTGCACGTGTAGGACGACCTCTGGCTTCCGTTTGTGCGGGCGAATGTCGGTTCGCAGACGGTGACATGCGCGCAATCTCCCGCACAAACGGAAGCCCTACCCTTCGACCTCGCCCCACTGTCGTACCCGGGTGGAAGAATTCAGGGATGCTCCTGTCCGCCGTCGTCGATGCCGCTGACGCCGCGGGCGCGACGTCCTCCCGGCTCGCGAAGGTCGCGGCGATCGCCGAGGTGCTCACCGGGCTCGACTCCGACGAGGTGGCCCCTGCCATCGGCTTCCTCGTCGCGAGCCCGCGCCAGGGGCGGCTCGGGGTCGGTTGGCGCGGTCTCCGCTCGTTCGAGGTCGCGCACGCGGCTTCCGCGACGTTGACGGTGGGCGAGGTCGACGCGGCGCTCGAGCGTCTCGCCCGGGCTGACGGAGCCGGGTCCGTCGCCGTGCGGCGCGACACCCTCACCGAGCTGGCCGGCCGGGCGACCGCGGCGGAGTGGGACTTCCTCTCCCGCGTCATCCTCGGCGAGCTGCGCACCGGCGCCCTCGAGGGGGTGCTCCTCGATGCGATCGCGAGGGCGGGGGACAGGGATGCCGCGGTCGTCCGCCGCGCAGCGATGCTGTCGGGCGACCTCGGCGAGACGGCGCGGGTCGCGCTGTTCGGCGCGCCGGGTGAGCTGAGCGACATCGGGCTCGAAGTCGGCCGACCCGTCATGCCGATGCTCGCCTCGACGGCGGGATCGACGGCCGAGGCGATCGCCGCCGTCGGGGGACCGGCATCCGTGGAGTACAAGCTCGACGGCGCGCGCATCCAGGTGCACCGTGACGGCTCCGAGGTCAGCGTCTACACACGAAGCCTGGCCGACATCACGCATCGCGTGCCCGAGATCGTCGAGGCGGTGCGCGCCCTGCCCGCCCAGCGCGTGATCCTCGACGGCGAGACGCTGTCGCTCGACGAGGACGGCGGGCCGCGCCCGTTCCAGGACACCATGGCGCGCTTCGGCTCCGAGGGGGCCGCGTCGGTGGTGCTGCGGCCGTGGTTCTTCGACATCCTCCACCTCGACGGCCGCGATCTCATCGACGAGCCCCTCGCGACGCGGCTCGAGCTGCTCGAGCAGGTCGCGGGCGCCGCCCGCATGCCGGGAATCATCACGACCGATCCGCAGCGCGCCGAGGAGTTCTCGCGCGAGGCGCTCGCCGCCGGTCACGAAGGCGTCATGGTGAAGGGCGTCGACTCTCCCTACGCCGCCGGTCGCCGAGGGAAGAGCTGGCTCAAGGTCAAACCCGTGCTCACGTTCGACCTCGTGGTGCTCGCGGTCGAGTGGGGCTCGGGCCGGCGGCAGGGCATGCTGTCGAACCTGCACCTCGGCGCGCGTGATCCCGATGGCGCGTTCGGCGAGCCCGGCGGGTTCGTGATGGTGGGGAAGACGTTCAAGGGACTGACCGACGAGCTGCTGCGCTGGCAGACCGCACACTTCCCGACGATCGAGACCCACCGCTCCGCGTACGCCGTGCACGTGCGCCCCGAGACCGTCGTCGAGGTCGCGATCGACGGCGTGCAGCGCTCGACGCGATACCCGGGCGGCGTCGCCCTGCGTTTCGCACGCGCCAAGGGGTACCGGCCCGACAAGCGGCCGGAAGAGGCTGACACGATCGCCGCACTGCGCGCGCTCCTGCGCGGCTGAGCCTCGCGTCGCAGCGCGGCGGCACACTGGTGTCATGCGCATCGTCGTGCTCACCGGGGCCGGAATCTCTGCCGAGAGCGGCGTCCCGACGTTCCGCGACGCCGACGGGCTGTGGGAGGGGCATGACGTCGACGACGTCGCGACGCCGGAGGGCTTCGCGCGCGACCCCGACCTGGTGCAGCGCTTCTACGACGCGCGTCGGCGGGCTGTGGCATCCGTCGTCCCCAACGCCGCCCACCGCGCACTCGCGCGCCTCGAGGGAGCGTTCGGCGAGGACCTGCTGGTCGTGACGCAGAACGTGGACGACCTGCACGAGCGCGCGGGAACGAGCAATCTCGTGCACATGCACGGCGAGCTGCGCCGGGCGCTGTGCGCGGGCTGCGGCGCCCGTCCGGTGTGGGACGCGGATCTCGAACCGCGTCCGCCGTGTCCGGCGTGCGGTGAGCGGATGCTGCGCCCCGACGTGGTCTGGTTCGGTGAGATGCCGTACGAGCTCGACCGCATCGAACAGGCCCTCGCTGCGTGCGATGTGTTCGCCTCGATCGGCACGTCCGGCGCCGTCTATCCCGCTGCCGGCTACGCCGCCCTCGCCGCCGCGTGGGGAGCGTGGACCGTCGAACTCAACCTCGAGCCGAGCGACGCGCTCGTCCCCTTCGACGATGCCCGGTCGGGCCGGGCGGGGGAGCTCGTTCCCGCCTGGGTCGAGGAGCTCCTGGCGACGAGGAATGAGGAAGAATCGACCGGCGCGCCGACGGAGCGGGACTAGGCGCGGCGCGTCTCCTGATTTCTCGACACGGTGGCGAGGAGCGACGGAGAGGGACTGGGCCGCGTTTCTCCTGATTTCTCGACACGGTGGCGAGCAGCTCCTGGCGACGAGGAATGAGGGAGAATCGACCGCCGCGCTGACCGAGAACGACTGGGCGCGGCGTGTCTCCTCATTTCTCGACACGGTGGCGAGGAGCGCGGCACCGCGCGAAACGCGGCACCGCACGAAAAGGGTGCGACGCGAAAGGGCGCCGGGCGGATCTCCCGCCCGGCGCCCTCTCATGCGATCTTCGGCTACGTGCGCACGCCGTTGCCGCGGAGGCGCGAGAGCGCGTCGACGGTTGCGGCCAGGATCAGCACGGCGCCGGTGACGAGCAGGTTCACGCCCGCCGGGAGGTTCAGCAGGCCGAGGCCGTTCGTGATCGTCGCGATCACGAGGGCGCCGATCGCCGCGTGCATGAGCCGGCCCTTGCCGCCGAAGAGGCTCACGCCGCCGACGACGGCCGCGGCCACCCCGGAGAGGACGATGTCGCGTCCGACGGTCGCGTCCACCGTGCCGACGCGCGACACGCTCAGCAGCGCCGAGAACACCGCGAGGGACGAACAGATGACGAACGCCCACCACTTGATCCAGCGCACCTTCACGCCGGAGCGCCGCGCCGCCTCGGCGTTGCCGCCGATGGCGTAGATGTACCGTCCGAACTTCGTGCGGTCGAGGACGAACGTGCCGATCCAGAGGATGACGAGCACGATCGGCACGACGTTGGGCACGCCCTGTACCGCGTTGACCGACTGGCCGCGGTCCTGGTTGAGGATGAAGACCACCGCGCCGCCGATGACGGCGATCACGCCGAGCTTGATCCACACCAGCGAGAGCGCGCGGTTCGGCACTCCTGCCCGTGTGCGCCGCGCGCGGTCCCAGAACGAGGTCGCAGCCGAGACCAGGATCATGATCGCGAGCATCACCCAGCCGCCCCACACGGGGAGGTTGCCGTTCTGCAGGGCGATGAGCTCGGGAACCTCGACGCGGAACAGTCCGCCCGGTCCGATGATGACCAGCGCGAGTCCCTGCAGTCCGAGGAACAGGCCCAGTGTCACGACGAACGATGGAATTCCCACCCTCGCGACGAAGAAGCCTATGAGCGCGCCGATCAGGAACCCGAAGCCGAATCCGATCAGCAGGGCGAGCGGCCACGGGACGTTGAACTGGGAGTTCAGCACGACGAACAAAGCCATGCCCACGCCGCCGGTGACACCGGCCGACAGGTCGATCTCGCCCAGGAGCAGCACGAACACCAGCGCCATGCCGAGCACCACGAGGGTGGCGGCCTGGTTGAGGAGGTTCGCGAAGTTGCGCTCGGTGAGGAAGAACGGACTGAGTGCCGTGAACAGGATGCTGAGGACCACGAGGCCGCCGATGGCGGGCAGGGCGCCCATGTCACCGCTGCGGACGCGCTGCCACCAGGCGCGCGCCTGATCGGCCACGCCCCCCTCGACTCCGCTGCCGATGAGGTCGCTGGCGATCGGGTCGGGTGCGGCCTCCGTACGGGTCGCGTTGCTGCTCATACCGCCCCCTCCTCGGTGCGAAGCGTGGACGTGTCGACGATGTTGACGTCGCCCAGGGTCTTGGTTCCGGTGATGTACCCGACGACGTCGTCGCGGGTGGTCTCGGACACGGGGATCTGCGCCACCATCTGACCCAGATACAGCACGGCGATGTCGTCGGCGACCTCGAACACGTCCGCGAGGTTGTGGCTGATGAGGATCACCGCCACGCCTTGGTCGGACAGTCGCTTGACCAGGTTCAGCACCTGCTCGGTCTGCGCGACGCCGAGAGCTGCGGTGGGCTCGTCGAGGATCACCACGCGCGCCTTCTTCAGCACGGCACGCGCAATTGCGACCGTCTGACGCTGACCGCCGGACAGGCTGGACACCTTCTGCCGCACCGACTTCACGGTGCGCACCGAGAGCGAGCGCAGCGTGTCGGACGCGTCCTTCTCCATGCGCCCCTCGTCGAACGTCCCGGCGGAGGTCTCCTCGCGACCGAGGAACATGTTCTGGACGATGTCGAGGTTGTCGCACAGGGCGAGGTCCTGGTACACGACCTCGATGCCCAGGCCCGCGGCATCCCTCGGCGCGTGCAGGTCGCGATGCGCGCCGTCGATGAGGACTTCGCCCTCGTCATACGGCTGCACGCCCGCGAGACCCTTGATGAGCGTGGACTTGCCGGCACCGTTGTCGCCCACCAGGGCGGTCACCTTGCCGGGGAACACTTTGAGGTCGACGCCCTTGAGGACGCTGACCGGACCGAAAGACTTCTTGACGCCGACCAACTCGATGATCGGCTCTGTGGCTGTGATCGTCTCTGACATACTCGCTTCCTTGCGAAGTGCCGGTACAGGCGCAGGGGCGCCGCGCCCGATGACGCGACGCCCCCGCGGCTTGACCGATAACTTACTCGGTGACCCCGTACTCTTCGCAGGCTGCCGCGACATCCGGCGTGCAGACGTCGTCGAACGATGCGTCGCCGGCGGCGATGACGTCCTTGACGTTGTCCGGTCCGACCAGGATCGGCGTGACCTGGACGTACGGCGTGCCGTCCTCCAGCTCGGCGCCGGCGTCGGGCGTCTCGCCGTTGAGCAGTGCGATCGCGGTGGCGACAGCGGCCTCGGCCTCGTCCTTCACGGGCTTGTAGACCGTGGCGGTCTGCCAGCCGAGGAGGATGTTCTGCAGGCCCGCGACGTTCGCGTCCTGACCGGAGACGGCCACGCCCTTCAGGTTGTTGTCCTGGAGGACCTTGATCACACCGGCGGCGTTGGTGTCGTTCGCGACCCAGACGCCGTCGACCTGACCGCCCAGACCGGTGAGGGCCTGCTCGAAGTTGGTCTGCGACTTGGCCTGGTCCCACACGCCCGGGGGCTCGGCGGCCGGAGTGATGCCCGCGGCCTCCATGACCTCGACAGCGCCTTCCTTGAACATCGCGGCGTTGCCGTCGGTCGGGTCTCCGCCCATGTAGACGACGGTGGCCTCGGCCGGGTCGACGCCTGCGGCCTCGAGCCCGTCGAGGACCGTCTGGCCCTCCATGCGGCCGACCTCGACGTTGTCGAAGGACACGTAGTAGTCGGCGCCCGCGAACGGACGGTCGTACGCGATGACCGGGATGCCCTCAGCCTTGGCCTTGGTGGCCACGGCCTCGGCGGCGCCCTGGTAGTCGACGAGCAGCATTACGCCACAGCCCTGAGAGAGCTGCTGGTCGGCGATGGTCGCGTACTTGTTGACGTCACCCAGAGCGTTCTGGATGTCGGTCTCGAAGCCGGCAGCCTCGAGGCCCTCCTGCAGGTACTTCGCGTCGAAGTTCTCCCAGCGCGGCGACGAGGCCGCGTCAGGGAGAATCACGCAGGCGCGGCCGGCCTCGGCATCTCCGCCGCCGCTCTCGCTCGGGGTGCCGCCGGAACCGCCGGCACAACCCGCAAGCATCACCGCAGCCGCACCCGTGAGGGCGGCCACGGCGAGGAGTGAAGACTTCTTCATCATTCGCCTTTCGTCATTGAAGTGCGCGAGCCCCAGGTTCGTTCCTGCTGCACTTCGCGCTTGATCAGATCCTTTCCGCCTCTGTTCTTGGCGTCAAGTCTTGAACGTAACGCTTTCGCAACGCCCGTCGAAGATGCATCCGTTCACCCGTCGGCGTTCCACGATACGTTGCCTCGCGGTGCACAATGCGAGCATCACGCCTCGGGATGGGGCACAATGCGCAGACGCCTATGCGGGACCGCTCCCAGCGAACGCAGGCGGGTTTGCCCTATGAATGCACGACGGGTCAGGCGCGCCCTGTCGCGGCGCGCGTGCGTCGCGAGATCGAGTCGACGATCACGGCCAGCACGAGCACGATGCCGGTGATCATGAACTGCACGGAGGAGTCGAGGGTGAGCAGCGTCAGGCCCGACGAGATCGACTGGATCACGATGATCCCGAGCAGGGCGGAGAAGGCGGTGCCGCGCCCGCCGAAGAGGCTCGCGCCGCCGATCACGGCCGCGGCGATGGCGTTGAGATTGACGTCGCCGGTGCCGGAGCTCTGACCCGCCGACCCCAGGCGCGCCGCGGCGAGGATGCCGCCGACCGCGGCCAGGGTCGAGCACATCATGAACACCGAGAGGTAGATGCGATCGACGCGGATGCCGGCGCGGCGCGCCGCCTCGACGGAGCCGCCGACCGCGTACACCGCCCGCCCCCAGCGCGTGCGGGTCAGCACCAGGTTCATGGCCACGACGAGCGCGATGAAGAACACGAACATCACGCCGACGCCCCGGTGCAGGTTCAGGTACCAGGTCGTGAGGAGCAGGAAGAGCAGCAGAGCACCGCTGCGCAGCCCGATCTCGAGATTGCTCTGGCTCGCGAGGTTCGCCGCCGTGCGCCGCCGCGCGCGGCGCAGCAGCACCCACGCGTACGCGCCCACGGACAGGACCACCAGGAGATACGCCGCCCAGTGCGGCAGGAACCAGTCCTGCGCGAACTCGACGATCCACGAGTCGAACCCGAGTCCGATCGTGCCGGTGTCGCCGAGCACCCAGAGCTGCAGCCCCAGGAATCCCAGGAGGCCGGCGAGCGTGATCACGAAGCTCGGCAGGCCGAAGCGGGTGTAGAGGAATCCGTACAGGAGGCCGACGAGGCATCCGATCGCGATGCCCGCGACGAGGGCCAGCGCCAGCGGCCAGCTCAGCTGCACGAAGGTCACGGCCAGGACGGCAGCCGCGAGCCCCGACACCGACCCGACGGACAGGTCGATCTCGCCCAGCAGCAGCACGAGCACGACACCGAGCGCGATCGTGCCGATCGCCGCGCATTGCATCGTGAGATTCCCGAGGTTCTCGCTCGAGAGGAACACAGGGTTCAGGGCCTGGAACACGAGCCAGATCACGATGAGCCCGCCCACGACCGGTGCGGCGCCGAGGTCTCCGCCGCGGATCCGGGTGATGACCGACTCGACCGCGCCACGGAGCCCGGCGACGCTGAGCAGACGGACGTCCGCGTCCTCGGTTCCGGGAATGACCTCGCGGCTCACGATCGGTCGCCCTTCGGGTCGGCGGTGCGGCGAGGGCGGTCACGCGGGATGCGGATGATCTCGGCGCCGTGCTCGTGGGCGGGATCGGTCTCGTCCACCGGGTCGGGCACGGGCGTGGTGCGGGGGGCGGGACGTTCGGCCGCCCGCCGGGCTGCCACGTTGTCGGCGGCGCCGGTGATCGCCGCGATGAGCGTCCCGCTCGTCACCTCGGCCACGTTGTACACGCCGTTGTTGCGCCCGAGCCGCAGCACGACGGCGCGGTCTGCGACCGCCATCACATCGGCCATGTTGTGGCTGATGAGGATCACCCCGTGTCCGCGCTCGCGCAGGCGCTCGATGAGGTTGAGCACCTCGGCGGTCTGAGCGACGCCGAGGGCCGCCGTCGGCTCGTCCAGGATCACGACCCGCGGGTCGCCGATGAGCGAGCGGGCGATCGCGACCGTCTGGCGCTGACCCCCCGAGAGCGAGGCGACCGGGATGCGCACGGACGGGATCTTCGCCGACAGCTCGCGCAGGAGTGTCCACGTGCGCTGCTCCATGTCGACTTCGTCGAGCGCGCCGCCCTCCACGAGCTCGCGGCCGAGCCAGAGGTTGGCGACCACATCGAGGTTGTCGCACAGCGCGAGATCCTGGAAGACGGTGGCGATGCCGAGCTCCTGAGCGTCGGCGGGGCTCGGGATGTCCACGACCGCGCCGTCGAACTCGATCGTGCCGGCGTCGGGCGCGTGCACCCCGGCGAGCACCTTCACCAGGGTCGACTTGCCGGCGCCGTTGTCCCCGACGAGGGCCACTACCTCCCCCTCGTTGACCCAGAAGTCCACGTCGGTCAGGGCTTTGACCGCACCGAAGTGCTTGCCGATCCCGCGCATGGTGAGCACGCGCTCGCGCGGTCGCCCCGCGCGCGGCTGTGTCATCGACATCCGGTCATGCCCTCCTCGCCAAGGTCAGGACCCTACCTGATGCCCGCGGCTTCGCACGCATCGACGTACGCGGGCGTGCAGATGTCCTCGACGGTCCAGAAGCCGTCGGCGACGACCGTCTCGAGGATGTTGTCGACGGTCACGGCCACCGGATCGAGGAGCGTCGTCGGCACGCCGTCGATCTCCATGGGCGCGGTGACCTCCTCGCCGTGCAGGAGCGCCACCGCCACCTCCGCCGCGAGCTCGGCCTGCGGCTTGATCGCCTTGTAGACGGTCATGTGCTGGTCGCCCGTCACGATGCGCTGGAGCGCCGCGAGCTCGGCATCCTGTCCGGTGACGATCGGGAACGGCTCGACGTTCGCGGCCTTGAGTGCTGCCACGGCACCGCCCGCCGTACCGTCGTTGGCGGCGTACACCCCGACGATCCGGTCGCCGTACTGGGCGATCTGTCCGGCGACCCACTCCTGCGCCTTGTCGGGGCTCCAATCGGGCGTGGAGTACTCGGCGAGAACCTCGAGCCCGCTCTCGTCGATGAGACTGTGGGCTCCCTTGCGGAACAGGGCGGCGTTGCTGTCGGTGGGGGAGCCGTTGACCATCAGGATGCCGCCGCCCCCGGCATCCTGGATCGCGTCGACGAACTCGGTCGCCTGCAGAACTCCGACCTTCTCGTTGTCGAACGAGATGTAGTACGCGAGGTCTCCGCCCGCGATGAGGCGGTCGTACGAGATCACCGGGACGCCCTTCGCATTCGCGGAGCGGACGATGCTCACGGCGGCGTTGGCGTCCACGGCATCGAGCACCAGCACCCCGGCGCCCGCCGCGAGCGCCGACTCGGCCTGCTGCTGCTGCTTCGCGGCGTCCTGGTCGGCGTTGGAGTACAGCACGTCGTAGTCGCCGAGCTCCGCGACGCGGGCTTCGAAGAATGGGCGGTCGAACGTCTCGTAGCGGGCCGTCTTCGCATCGGGCAGCAGCAGCGCGATCGATTCCGTCCCGCCGCTGGTCGACGGGCCGGGATCGGCCCCGCTGCACGCGACGGCGGTCGCGGCGAGCAGCGCCCCGAGGACCGTGGCGGCTGCCGCGCGCCCGAGGGCCTTCCTCAGAACCTCGCGTCCTGATCTCGACTTCGCCATGGGCTACGCCGAATACGGGAGTGCTTGCGCATCCACCGTCACATGATCGAGGGCGATCGCGATCGCCCCGCGCGTCTCGGCCCATTCGCCGAACGAAGCACCCACGATCTCGGGGAGCCCGCCTGCCGACGTCAGCGCCGTGCGCTCGAGCGAGTGGCGCATGGGAGCCATCAGGATCTCGCCCGCCTGTGCGAGCTCGCCGCCCATGATGATGAGCTCGGGGTCGAAGAGGTTGCACAGGCTCGCCGCGGCGATGCCGATGTGGCGGCCGGCGTCGGCGATCACGCGCCGGGAGCTGCCGTCGCCGGCCTCCGCCGCCTGCAGCAGGTCGCCGAGGCGCTGCATGCCCTCGCTCGGCGGGAACAGCGACATCAGTGCCGGGCCTCCGGCGTAGGTCTCGAGGCAGCCGCGGTTGCTGCAGCGGCAGATCGGCCCGTTCTCGTCGATGGTGACGTGCCCGATCTGCCCGGCCTTGCCGTTGACGCCGTGGAACAGGTCGCCGCCGACGATCAGCCCGGCGCTGATGGTGTGGCCGGCGCGGATGAACACCGACGAGGACGCCTCACGCCCGTTCCCCTCGCGAGCCTCTGCGAGGCCGCCGAGGTTCGCCTCGCTGTCCACGAACACGGGGCGCCCGATGCGCGCCGACAGGCTCTCGGCCACATCGACGCCCTCCCAGCCGCGCAGGAGCCCGGGCGTGGACACCATGCCGGTGCGCGGGTCGATGGGTGCGGGAAGCGCGAGACCGACGGCGAGGAGATCCGAGAGCGAGCCGCCGAGCGACTCCATCATGTCTCCGAGCAGCAGACTCAGCCGGTCGAGCTCGGCATCGTGGCGGTGATCGAGCGGGAGCGGCAGCGAGGACTGCGTGACGATCGCGCGCGCCGTGTCGGCGATGGCGATGTGGAGCTGTCGCGAGCTGAAGTGCACGCCGGCGACGAGGCCGAGCTGGCGGGCGAGCGAGACGAGCGTCGCGCGGCGTCCGCTGCGCGAGGTGAACGACGTGTGGAGGATGCCCGAGGCGGTGAGCTCCTTGACGATGTTCGACACCGTCGCGGGCGAGAGGCCGGTGCTGCCGGCGAGCTCGACCTGGGTGAGGCGGCCGTGTCGCTTCAGCGACTCCACCAGGCGCGCGCGATTGGCCTCGCGGAGCGAGGTCTGCGAGCCTGGCGGCGGGTTTCGGCGTGCCACAGCCCACACTCTAGTAGACGGCTCAGCGGCGGTCGGCGGCGAGACGGACGAGGACGATGTTCCCGGACTCGTCGACCTCGGCCACCGACGGATGGGCTTTCACGAACTCGGAGAAGCTCTTGTGGCCGAGCGCCTTCTCCGAGAACGACGGGTCGAGCCGCTTGACGAGGCTCTTCACGGCCGACGCATGCTGCCACTCCACGTCCTCCTTGTCGCTCTCGAGGCGCAGGGCGCGATCGAGGAGCGCCTCGGCCGGGTCTGCGCCCGACGTGCGAGCGCGACGGCGCGGAGGAGCGGCATCCTTCCGAGCCTCGGCCGGGGCCGCGACTCCCGGGAGAGCGTCGTACGAGTCGAACTGGTCGCACGCGGCGGCGAGCGACTTCGCCGTGGAGCCCGCGACGCCCACGCCCACGACGAAGCGACCCAGGCGCTTGCAGCGCTGGGCGAGGGGGACGTAGTCGGAGTCGCCGGCCACGATCACCACGTGGGTCAGATCGGGCAGGCGGAACATGTCCTCCACGGCGTCGACGGCGAGGCGGATGTCGGCGCCGTTCTTGGCGTAGGCGGCCGCAGGGAACAGCTGCACGAGGTCGACGGCGCGCGCGACCAGCTGCGAGCGGTACACCGCGTTGACCGGCGACGACCAGTCGGCGTACGCACGCGTGAGCACGAGCGTGCCGAACGACGTGGCGTAGTCGATGATCGCGCCGACGTCGATCGTGGCAGCGGTCAGGCGCTCGGCGATCTCGGGATCCGAGGCAGCCGAGGTGATCTTCTGCCGGTCGCGCGCGTACGAGTTCTTGCCGTGGACGCGGTCGTACCAGGACATGACGATGTTGTCGAAGTCGAGGTAGACGGCCACGCGGGCGTTCTGCAGGTCGGGCATCTCACTCCTCCCCGGGGTAGCTGACGCCGACGAGCTGGCGGATCTCGTCGAGGGTGGACATGATCGCGACCGTCTCGTCGATCGGCAGCACCACGCTGTCGGTGAGACCATCCGCCAGATACTGCTCCGCCGCGATCGCCTGATACTGCATGCCGCGCCCCTGGATGTCGGACGCGTACTCCTCGAGCACCGTGCCGTCGGCGTCCACGACGCGGAAGGACGTCGCGCTGTACCAGACGCGGTCGATGTCGATGCGGGCGTCGGTGCCGATGATGTGCGCGGTGTTGGGACCGGCGGCTCGGGATGCCGAGAGCGACGTGGACAGTGCGCCGGAGACATGCGACATCACGGTCGCGACCTCGGTGTCGGCGCCGGTGTCGCCCAGGCGGGCGGAGGCGGTGATCGCGAGCGGCTCGCCCAGGATGTCCCACGCGAACGAGATCGGGTACACGCCGAGGTCGAGCAGCGCGCCGCCGCCCAGCTCGAGGGCGTTGAGGCGATGGGCGGGGTCCGACGAGATGCGCTGCGTGTGATCGGCCAGGAGCGCGCGGATCTCGCCGAGCGCTCCCGAGGCCACGACCTCGCGGATGCGTGCCATGTGCGGCAGGTAGCGGGTCCACATCGCCTCCATGGCGAGCAGGCCGCGCTCGACGGCGACGTCGCGCACGGCGGCCGCTTCGTCGCCGGTGAGCGTGAAGGGCTTCTCCACCAGCACGTGCTTGCCGTGCTCGAGGGCGAGGATCGCCTGCTCGGCATGGAAGGGATGCGGGGTCGCGATGTAGACGATGTCGACGTCGGGGTCGGACACGAGAGCCTCGTATGAGCCGTGCGCGCGGGCCACGTCGAAGTCTGCGGCGAAGGCGCCCGCGGACTCGGCGCTGCGCGACCCGACGGCGACGAGGTCCAGGCCTGCGGTGCGCAGATCGGAGGCGAAGGCTCGGGCGATGCCGCCCGGGCCGAGGATGCCCCAGCGCAGGGCGGACGATGAAGCGGTCATGTCCCGAGCGTAGCGACCGTCGCCGACCCCGTGCGCCTAGGCTCTGCACGTGACTTCCCCCGTCGAGCGCTTCCGCGAGCTTCTGCGCATCCCGACCGTGTCGCACGCCGACGAGACCGAGATCGACTGGGCGGCGTTCGGCCGATTCCAGGAGACCCTCGAGCGGCTGTACCCCGCGCTGCACCGTTCGCTGGAGCGGGAGGTCGTGGACGGCCACTCGCTGCTGTTCCGCTGGCGGGGGGCCGCGGCATCCGATCCTCTCGTCCTCATGGCGCACATCGACGTCGTCCCGGTCGTCGAGTCCGAGTGGGACGGCGACCCGTTCGCCGCCGAGATCGTCGGCGAGGGAGCGGATGCCGCCATCCACGCCCGCGGCGCGATCGACGACAAGGGCGCGCTCGTCGCGATCGCCGAGGCCGTCGAGCAGCTCGCCGTCGAAGGGTTCGCCCCGGCCCGAGACGTGTACCTCGCCTTCGGGCACAACGAGGAGACGGCGGGCGGCGGTGCCGGTGCGATCGTCGAGCTGCTGCGCACCCGCGGCATCCGTCCCGCCCTCGTGCTCGACGAAGGTGGCGCCGTCGTGGACGGCGTGATCCCCGGCGTGACCGTGCCGACCGCGATGGTCGGGGTCGCCGAACGCGGCGTCATGACGCTGCTGCTGACGGCCCGCGACGGCGGCGGGCACGCCTCCACGCCGCCCTCGACGCCGGCGACCGCGCGCCTCGCGCGCGCGGTCGACCGGCTGCACCGGCATCCGTTCCCCACCCGCCTCGCCCCGCCGGTGCGCGCGATGCTGTCGACCGTCGCCCCGCACGCGCCGCAGCCGCTGCGCTCGCTGCTGCGCAGCCTCGCCGTCACCGGACCGCTCGTGGCCGCGGTGCTCTCGCGCCTCGGTCCCGAGATGAACGCGACCGTGCGCACGACCGCCGTCGCCACCGAGCTGAGCGGCGCCCCGGGGGAGAACGTGCTCGCCACGACGGCCCGGGCATCGATCAACATCCGCCTGCTCACGGGCGACACGGTCGCCGGCGCGACCGCGCGCGTGCGCCGGGTGATCGCCGATCCCGAGGTCGACATCGAGGTGCGGCACGGCTCCAACCCGTCGCCGGTGTCACCGTGGCACGGCGAGGCTTGGCGTCGCATCGCCACGACCGCCCGCGAGACCCTCGGCGACGACGTCCTGGTGACGCCCTATCTTCAGCTCGGCGCGAGCGACAGCCGCTGGTTCACGGCGATCTCGGACCACGTGTACCGCTTCACGCCATTCCATCTGACCCGCGCCGAACGCGACGCGCTGCACTCGCACAACGAGCGCATCCGCGTCGACGTCTGGCTGCGCGGGATCGGGTTCTACCGTGCGCTCGTCGCCGCGAGCTGAGGCTCCCCGGCGGGCACGCCCGCCAGCGCGCGGTCGAGGTCGGCGACGATGTCGCGCGCGTCCTCGAGTCCGATCGACAGGCGCACGGTCGTCCACGAGATGCCGGCGTCGGCCAGCTGTGCGGGCGAGAGGTGGCTGTGGGTCATCGACGCGGGATGCGCCACGAGGCTGCGGGCGTCGCCGATGTTGGCCACGAGCTTCACGACCCGCATCCGTGCGATGAGGTCCTCGACGACGCGGAAGTCCGCTTCGACGTCCCCGGTGCCGTGAAGGTCGAACGCGAACACCGAGCTGGCGCCGCGCGGCAGGTAGACCGCGGCGTTGGCATGCCACGGGCTCGACGCGAGTCCCGGGTGGTGCACGCGCGCGACGGCAGGATGCTCCTCGAGGAACCGCGCGACCTCGAGCGCGCTCGCCGAGTGACGGGCGATGCGCAGGTCGAGCGTCTCGAGCCCCTGGAGCAGCTGGAAGGCGTTGAACGCCGACAGCGAGGGACCGAGGTCGTGGACGTACTTGGTCTTGACGAGCGCGATGTACGGGGAGCCGGTCTCGCCGTAGCGCTCGACGAGGCTCCCGTCCGGGACGCGCGGGTAGGTCTCGTTCAGCTGCGGCCAGCGCTGCGGCTCTGCCGTGAAGTCGAACGTGCCGAGGTCGACGATCACGCCGCCGAGCGACGTGCCGTGGCCGCCGAGGAACTTCGTCGCCGAGTGCACGGTGATGTCGGCTCCGAGGTCCTTCACGCGCTGCAGGTAGGGGGTGGCCACGGTGGCGTCGATGACGAGCGGAACGCCGGCGCGGTGGGCGAGGTCGGCGACGGCGCGCACGTCGAGCACCTGCGCGATGGGGTTGGTGATGGACTCCGCGAAGAACGCGCGGGTGGTGGGGCGCACGGCGGCGGCCCAGGCATCCGGGTCGTCCTGGTCGACGAAGCTGACCTCGATGCCCCAGTCCGCGAACGTGTCCTGGAGCAGGTCGACGGTGCCGCCGTAGAGCTGGCGGGCGGCGACGATGTGCTCGCCCTGCTTCGCGAGCGCGAGGAGGGCGAGCGCGACGGCCGCCTGTCCCGAGGCGACGCCCGCCGCCGCGATGCCGCCTTCGAGCTCGGTCACCCGCTTCTCGAACACCAGCACGGTGGGATTGGCGGCACGACTGTAGATGTTGCCGTCGCGGCGCAGCGCGAACAGGTCGCGCGCGTCGCTGAGCGAGCGGAACTCGAAGGCGTTCGACTGGTGGATCGACGGGACCGCGGTGTTCTCGGCGATGCCCGACTCGAACCCCGCCTGCACCTGTGCGGTCGCGAAGGAGCGCGGAGCTTCAGACATGCCCCCCATTGTCGGCGGCGGAGGCCTCGGCCCGCGCGCCGTGTGTCGTACTGTTGCGCGCGCTCGGCGGGCACGCGGCGCACCTGCGCCCCGGGAGTCGCTACGGGACGAGGGTGATCTTGCCGTCGGTTCCGCGTTCGACCAGGCGGTGGGCCTCGGCGGCGTCGGCGAGCGGAACCTGCGGCCCGATCTCGACCGCGAACCGCCCGGCGGCGATGAGCGCCAGCGAAACGGGCGCGGCCTCGTCGCGCCAGGCGAGCTGCTGAGGCGTCAGAGGGGCGGGGGAACCGCCCGAGAAGGCGCGGATGCCGAGGCTCGCGGCATCCCGTCCCCTCACCAGGGTCGCGATGCGGCTCCGGTCGGCGACGAGCTCGACCGAGACGTCCAGCGCCTCGTCGGTGCCGGCCGCGTCGAGCGCGACCGTCACGCCGTTCGGTGCGAGCTCCCGCACGCGATCGGCGAGGCCATCGCCATAGTGCACGGGGATCGCGCCCAGCGCCCGCACCGTCTCGGCGCGACGCCCGGACGTCGTGGCGATCACGGTCGCGCCCCACAGCACGGCGAATTGGATCGCGGCCTGGCCGACGGCTCCGGATCCGGCGTGGAGCAGGAGCGTGTCGTGCGGTCCGACCGCAAGCGAGCGCAGGGTCTGGTACGCGGTGCCGACCGGGATGCCGAGCGCGGCGCCCTGCGCGGCGGAGACGTGTGCGGGACGACTGTGGACCCGTGCGACGTCGACCACGACATCGGTCGCGTAGGCGCCCCGCGCACCCGAGAACACGACCGCGTCCCCGGCCCGGAACCCGTCCACGCCCTCGCCGACCGAGGTCACGATGCCGGCGCCGTCGGATCCGACCCGCCGCACGTCGTCGATCGGTCCGGAGGGACGCGCACCCGACCGCAGCTTCGCGTCGATGGGGTTCACCCCCGCTGCTTCGACCCGGATCGCGAGCTGACCGGCGCCGGGCGCGGGGGCTGTGATCTCGATGGGGTGCAGGACCTCGGGTCCGCCGAACTCGGTGTATCCGATCGCAGTGGCCATGGCAGGGGCAACCTCCTCGCCGTCGGGCGCTATTCCCGCAGCGACTTCTGGATCCGCTGCAGCGAGACCGGCTCTGCGGTTCCCAGCTGCTGCGCGAACAGGCTCACGCGGTACTCCTCGAGCAGCCAGCGCGCGTGCACCAGCGCGGGGGGCGCGTCCGGTGCGGGGGGCGCCGTGCCGCCGGCGTCGGCGAAGGCGATCGCCGCCCGCTCGAACTCGGTCATGCGCTGCCGGTCGCGTCCCGGGTTGTCCGGCAGCGCGCGCACCCGCTCGAGCGCCCCGCGCAGGTAGCGCGGCAGGTGGACCAGCCGTGCCGTGCCCGTGCGCGACACGAAGCCGGGGAACACGAGACCCGACAGCTGTCCCTTGACGTCGTTGAGCGTGCCCAGCAGCGTCAGCGAGTTCTGCTCGCGCACGGCGCGCTCGACGTCGCGCGAGGCCGTGAGGATGCGGGCGCTCAGCGACACCGTCTGGAAGAGCTCGTCGACCACGACCGCCGACAGGGCATCGCGGACGGCGTCGAACTCCGCGCGCGTGCGGACGGTGCCTTCGGTGGTCGTGCGCTCGACCACGGCGTCGGCGACGGCGACGCGCGCGTCCTCGACGAGGGCCTTGGCGGAGGAGTAGGGGGATGCCGCGAGTGCGAGCTTCTCGGGGGAGGTGAGGTGATCGAGCACATAGGCGGTCGGCGACGGCACGGCGAGGAGCAGCAGGCGACGCACGCCGGCGCGCGTGGCCTGCGCCGCCGCCTCGGGCGTGGACTCGATCCGCAGGGCGACGCTCGATCCCTCGTCGACGATCGCCGGGTAGCCCCGGACGACGCCGCCGGCCACCTTCGTGTCGACGACGTCGGGGAGGTCGCCGACCGTCCACTCGGTGAGACCCGTGCGCTCGGCGAAGGCGCTGCCCGCCGCGGCGGTGGCGCCCGCCGCGGCGGCTCCGGGGCCGGGAGCCGGGGCCTCTCGTGCGGGGGTTCGTGCGAGCGACCGCGCGACCGAGTCCCGGGCGCGGCCGGCGAGCCGATCCTGCAGTGCGGCGAGGTCGCGATCCGCGCCGACGGCCCGACCACGCTCGTCGACGGCGCGGAACGACACGAGCAGGTGCCCGGGCACGCGCTCCATCTCGAAGTCGTCAGCGGTGACGGGCTGGTTCGCGACCCGCTGGATGCGCGCGGCGAGCGCCTCGCGCAGCCCCGAGGACGGAAGGCCCGCGTTCGCCTCAGGGCCTTGCCCGGCGATCTCGCCCGCGAACGTCGACGCCCAGTCGGCCGCCGGCACGACGTGTCGCCGGATCGACTTGGGCAGCGATCGCAGCAGAGCCGTGATGAGCTCGTCGCGCATTCCGGGGACCTGCCAGTCGAACCCGTCGGGTCGCAGCTGGGCGAGCAGCGCGAGCGGCACGACGGCCGTGACGCCGTCGTCGGGTGCGCCGGGCTCGAAGCGGTAGGCGAGCGAGAGCACCTGGTCGCCCTGCTGCCAGCGGGCCGGGAAGTCGCGCTCGTCGCCGCGCGAGGCCTCGTCGACGAGATCGGACTCGGTCATGTCGAGCAGGCGCGGCGTGCGCTCGGCCGCGCCCTGCCACCAGGCCTCGAACGAGCGCACGTCGTACACGTCGCCGGGGATGCGCGCGTCGTAGAACCGGTACACCGCCTCGTCGCCCACGAGGATGTCGCGGCGGCGCTCGCGCTCCTCGATCTTCTCGAGTCGCCGGCGCAGTTCGAGGTTGCGTCGTTCGAACGCCGTCAGCCGCTTGTCGAGGGCCGAGGCATCCCATTCCCCCTCCACCAGCGCGTGCCGCAGGAACAGCTCGCGCGCGAACGGCCGGTCGAAGCGGGCCAGCTGCACGCGGCGCCGCGGGATGATCTCGACGCCGAAGAGGGTCACCTTCTCGTAGGCGGATGCCGCGCCCGCCGCCTTCGACCAGTGCGGCTCGCTCAGCCGGCGCTTGGCGAGGTCGCCGGCGAGGGGCTCCGCCCATTCCGGGTCGATCGCGGCCACCGTGCGGGCGAAGAGGCGCGACGTCTCGACCACCTCGGCGGCCATGACGGCCGTCGGTCGCTGCTTGCGGAGCCCGGAGCCGGGGAAGATCGCGAAGCGCGTGCCTCGGGCGCCGAGGTACTCCGCCGAGCGGCGCTCGGCGGAGCGGTCGGGCTTGCCGCCGCGCGCGGACGCCCTGGCGGTCGAACGGTCGTCGAGGATGCCGAGCTGCGACAGCAGTCCGGACAGGATCGCCCGGTGGATGTCGTCGGGATCCGCGGTCGTCGCGGCGGGCTTGCGCGAGGCGCCGAGCAGTGCGCTGAGCTGGCGGTGGACGTCGGCCCATTCGCGCACGCGGACGTAGTTGAGATGCTCCTGGCGGCACAGCCGGCGGAACGCGCTGGAGCCGAGTTCGGCCTGCTTCTCCTGGAGGTGGTTCCACAGATTGAGCAGGCTCAGGAAGTCGCTCGTCGGGTCGGTGAACCGGGCGTGGAGGCGGTCGGCCTCCTCGCGGCGCTCCTCGGGTCGCTCTCGAACGTCCTGGATGGAGAGCCCGGCGACGATCGCGAGCACGTCGCCGAGCACGCCGGTCTGGCGCGCCGCGATCAGCATGCGCGCGAAGCGCGGATCGATCGGCAGCCGGGCGATCTCGCGGCCGAGGTCGGTAAGGGTCGGTGCGTCGTCGCGGCCGCGCGCCCGCACGGCGCCGAGCTCGATGAGGAGGTCGAGCGCGGCCCGCACGCCGCGCGAGTCCGGCGGGGTGAGGAACGGGAACGACGAGATGTCGCCGAAGCCCAGCGACAGCATCTGCAGGATCACCGACGCCAGACTGGTGCGCAGGATCTCGGGCTCGGTGAACTCGTCGCGGCTCGTGAAGTCGTCTTCGGCGTACAGGCGGATCGCGATGCCGGGGCTCGTTCGTCCGGCACGCCCGGACCGCTGCTGCGCGGAGGCCTGCGAGATCGCCTCGATGGGGAGCCGCTGGATCTTGCTGCGATTGCTGTAGCGCGAGATCCGCGCCGTGCCGGTGTCGACGACGTACCGGATGCCGGGCACGGTGAGGCTGGTCTCGGCGACGTTCGTCGCCAGGATGACGCGGCGGCGCACGCCCGCGATCGCCGAGCGCTCGAAGACGCGGTGCTGCTCGGCGGAGCTCAAGCGTCCGTAGAGGGGCAGGACCTCCGTCGGCGCGGCATCCTTCCCGTACATTCCGCGAACGGCATCCATCGCGTCGCGGATCTCCGCCTCGCCGGGGAGGAAGACGAGCACGTCGCCTGCCGGCTCGCGATCGAGCTCGCGCAGCGCCGTCGTGATGCCGTCGACGTCGTCGCTCTCGACGACGTCGCCGCCCTTCGCCGGGCGGGTGCCGGGCCGGTATCGCACCTCGACCGGGTAGGTGCGACCCGAGACCTCGATGATCGGGGCGGGGTTGCCGTCGCGATCGGCGAAATGCCGCGCGAAGCTCTCGGGGTCGATCGTGGCACTGGTGACGATGACCTTCAGGTCGGGGCGCTGCGGCAGGATGCGGGTGAGGTAGCCGATGAGGAAGTCGACGTTGAGCGAACGCTCGTGAGCCTCGTCGACGATGATCGTGTCGTAGCGGCGCAGCTGTCGATCGCGGTGGATCTCGTTGAGCAGGATGCCGTCGGTCATGAGCGCGATGCGGGTGTCTTCGGTCACCTTGTCGGTGAAGCGCACCTTGTAGCCGACGGTCGTGCCGAGCGGCACCTGCAGCTCCTCGGCGACGCGCTCCGCTATGGTGCGCGCGGCGATCCGGCGCGGCTGCGTGTGCGCGATGCGTGTGCGGCCCAGCTCGAGGCAGATCTTCGGCAGCTGCGTGGTCTTGCCCGATCCGGTCGCCCCGGCGACGATCACGACCTGGTTGTCGCGGATCGCGCGCGCGATCTCGTCCCGCGCGGCACTGACGGGCAGCTCCGGGGGATAGGAGATCACGGGTTCGGGCGCGGACATAGCCCTCCATCGTATGACGGCCCGCCGTCGCGGGTCGCGTCGCCGCAGCCGGTCGTCATCGAACGCTCGTCCTGCCCGTTCTTGCATGTGAGTTCTGGGTCACACGCGAGAGGGTGGGCCGTGCATCCGTCATGTGAGTTCTGGGTCACAGGCGAGAGTGTGGGCTGTGGATTCGTCATGTGAGTTCTGGGTCACAGGCGAGAGTGTGGGCTGTGCATCGGTCATGTGAAGTCTGGGCCACACGCGAGAGGGTGGGCCGCCCGTTCTTGCATGTGAGTTCTGGGTCACACGCGAGAGTGTGGGCTGTGCATCCGTCATGTGAGTTCTGGGTCACACGCGAGAGAGTGGGCCGTGCATCCGTCATGTGAGTTCGTGCTCACATGACGGGGCGGGGAGTACCTGGCGCATCGAGCATGTGAGTCGCGGGTCACACTCGCAGCGGCGGGTGAACTCGGCCGTGTGAACGAGAACTCACATGCGAAAACGAAAGGGTGGACGGTGCAGTGCGTGCGTGCGGCGTGCGCCTGCCCGCCCGCCCGCCGTCACCTTTCCTCCACAGCGGCCCACCAGGCACCGTGATTCACGCCGGCAGTCACGCTGGCACGCCTGCGGCGCTCGCGGCTCTACCGTCGATCCGTGCACCCGTTCGCAGCGCTCTCCGAACCCGCTCGGCGGCGGATCATCGAGATCCTCGCCAGCGGTGAACACACCGCCGGCGAGCTGGCGCACGTCGTCGGTGCGGAGTTTCGGATCACACGGACGGCGGTCTCGAAGCACCTGCGCGTGCTGCGTGACGCGCAGCTCGTCGACGTCCGTGCGGAGCTGCAGTGGCGGTGGTACCGACTCACCTCTGACGGGTTCGAAACCCTCGAATACGAGGTTCACGAGCTGCGAGAGAAGTGGGTACGCCGAGTCGGCTGGGATTCGGAGCACCACCGCGACCATGATTCCCTCGCCGAACCGCCCACGTACGCCTCAGTTCCCTTCAAGGGTGCGGGCCGCGGCTACAGGCGGGGCAGACGCGGCAAGCAGACCGAGCCTCCGCCGCGCGCGAGCGAGCCGGATCTCGGCCTCTACCCGGTCTACCCCGTGCCGGACCCTTCTAGGCTGGAGGAATGGCAACGACCCCCACCGTGAAGCTCAACGACGGCAACGACATCCCCCAGCTCGGCTACGGCGTGTTCAAGGTGCCGCCGGCCGACACCGAGCGCGCTGTCAGCGAGGCGCTCGAGGTCGGCTACCGTCACATCGACACCGCCGCGATCTACGGCAACGAGGAGGGCGTCGGCGCCGCCATCGCCGCGAGCGACCTCCCACGCGACGAGCTCTTCGTCACCACCAAGCTGTGGAACGACCGCCACGACGGCGACGAGCCCCGGGCGGCGATCGCCGAGAGCCTCGAGAAGCTGGGTCTCGACAAGGTCGACCTTTACCTCGTGCACTGGCCGACCCCGGCGCACGACAACTACGTCCACGCCTGGTCCAAGCTCGTCGAACTGCGCGACGCGGGCCTCACCCGCAGCATCGGCGTCTCCAACCACCTGGTGCCGCACCTCGACCGCATCGTCGCCGCCACCGGCGTGGTGCCCGCCGTCAACCAGATCGAGCTCCACCCGGCCCACCAGCAGCGTGCGATCACCGAGTGGGCGGCTCAGCACGACGTCCGCATCGAGTCGTGGGGTCCGCTCGGGCAGGGCAAGTACGACCTGTTCGGGGCCGAGCCCGTCGCCGCCGCCGCCAAGGCGCACGACAAGACGCCCGCGCAGGCGGTGCTGCGCTGGCACCTGCAGAAGGGATTCATCGTCTTCCCCAAGTCGGTGCGCCGCGAGCGGCTCGAAGAGAACCTCGACGTCTTCGACTTCGAACTCACCGACGCCGAGATCGCCGCGATCGACGCGATGGATCGGCCGGACGGGTCCGGACGCGTCAGCGCCCACCCCGACGAGGTGAACTGACACCGCCATGAACCGTCGCCTCACGGAGGCCGCGAGTCCGTACCTCCGCTCGCACGCGGCAAACCCGGTCCCGTGGTTCCCGTGGGGCGACGAGGCGTTCGCCGAGGCACGCGCACGCGACGTCCCCGTCCTGGTGTCCATCGGCTATTCCACATGCCACTGGTGCCACGTCATGGCGCGCGAGTCGTTCGAGGACCCTGCGACAGCGGCCGAGCTCTCCGCCGGATTCGTCTCGATCAAGGTCGACCGAGAGGAGCACCCCGAGGTCGACGGCGCGTACATGGCCGCCGCATCCGCGTTCACCGCGAACCTCGGCTGGCCCCTCACCGTCTTCGTGACGCCCGAAGGGCGCCCGTTCTTCGCCGGCAGCTACTTCCCGCCCCAGCCCCGCGGCGGCCTTCCGGCGTTCCGTCAGGTGCTCGCCGCCGTGCGCGAGGCGTGGGAGGAGCGCCGCGAGCAGATCGACGGCACAGCCGACGCGATCGTCGAAGCCCTGGCCGAGGTCCGCGCGCAGGCGGGGGACGAGGCATCCGCTCCTCCGACCGTCGAGGAGCTCGCGGCGGCAGCGCGCTCCCTCGCGGAGCGCGAAGACCCCGAATACGGCGGGTTCGGTGAGGGCGAGGCCCCGAAGTTCCCGGTGGCGACGGCCCTGCGCTTCCTGCAGACGAGGCTCGTGCGGGAACGGGCGGCCGAGGCCTCTGCCGTGGCGGGGCGCGCGCTCGCGGCGATGAGCGCGTCGTCGCTGCGCGACCCGGTCGAGGGCGGCTTCTTCCGCTACGCCACACGCCGCGACTGGTCGGTGCCCCACTTCGAGCGCATGCTGACCGACAACGCGCAGCTGCTCGACGTCGCCGTCGCCGAGGGCGACACGGTGACCGCGTCGGGCATCGCCGCCTTCCTCCGGGACGTGCTGCAGCAGCCGACGGGAGGATTCGGCGCCGCGCAGGACTCCGAGTCGTGGATCGACGGTGCGCGCAGCGAGGGCGGATACTACGGGCGGGATGCCGCGGGCCGCGCCGGAATCGAACGTCCCGCCGTCGACGGCAAGATCATCTCGGGGTGGAACGGGCTCGCGATCGGCGCACTCGCCCGCGCCGGAGCGCGGATGGGTGAAGCGTCCTGGATCGAGGCCGCGCGGTGGGCGGCCGAGGCCGTGCTCACCGTCAACGTCACCGCCGACGGCCGCCTCGTCCGCGCATCGCTGGACGAGATCCCCTCACGGGCGCCCGCCACCCTCGCCGACTACGGCCAGTTCGCGACGGGCCTCGCCGCGCTCGCCGCGGCGACCGGACAGCCCGCCTACGCGGTGCGCGCGCGTGAGCTCGTCGACGCGTGCACGACCCCCGACGGGGTGCTCGCGGTGCCGGGCGGAGGCGATCCGGTGCTCGCCGCCCAGGGCGTGGGCGCTCCGGATGCCGCGTCCGACGGCGACGAGCCCTCGGGGCCCGCCGCGCTCGCGGAGGCGGCCCTCGCCCTCTGGGTCCTCGGCGCCGGCCCCGCCTACCGCGACCTCGCCGAGCGGATCGTCGCGCGCGCCGCCGCGGCGGCACTCGCGCAGCCCCTCGCGCACGGCGCGCTGCTGCGCGTGGCCGCGGGGCTCGCCACCGCCCCCCGCCAGGTCGTGGTGGTGACGGCCGAGCCGCAGCATCCGCTCGCGCTCGCCGCCCGCGCACTCGACGCCGATGTCCTCGCCGTCGTCAGCCCGGGCCAGGCTCAGGCGTTCGCAACCGCCGGATTCGACCTGTTCGAGGGCAAGACCGCACCCGCCGGCCCGACGGCCTTCGACTGCCGCGACTTCGCCTGCCGCCTGCCCGTCACCGACCCGGCGGCGCTCGCGAACGCCTAGACCCAGGTCGGCAGCCAGTTGTGCAGCCGCCAGAAGTCGTACGGCACCGGCATCGCCGAGATCACCGGATACCAGAACACGGCGAGCAGCAGGGCGACACCGAGGAACACCCAGACCAGCCGCTGTCCCGTGCGCCTCCGGTAGGCGTCGGCATGCCGTGGCCCGGCGATGTCGCGCAGCGCGAAGGTCAGCGCGAGCAGCATGAACGGCAGCACGAGCACCGTGTAGAACTGGAAGATCGTGCGCTCGGGGTAGAAGAGCCACGGCACGTAGGTCAGCCCGATCCCGGTCAGGACGAAGGCGTGGCGCCAGTCGCGCACGATGACGAATCGGTAGGCGAGGTACAGCACGGCAGCGACGCCCGCGTACCAGACGAGCGGATTCGGGATGCTCGAGATGACCGACGAGCAGCCGTTCGCGGCGGCGCAGCCATCGACGCCCAGCGCGTCGTGGTGGTAGTACATGCCCGTCGGCCGGATCAGCAGCGGCCACTGCCAGGCAGCGCTCGAATACGTGTGGCCCGAGGTGATCTGCGATGCCGCGTTGAACATCGTGGTGTGATCGATCCACAGGCTCTGCAGGGGCAGCGGCACCCACGACCAGAGCCCGGTCGCGGGGGCGGCGTCGGCGGCGTGCCGGTCGTATCCGCCATCGGTGACGAGCCAGCCCGTCCAGGAGGCGAGATACACCGCGAATGCCGCGGGCACGAGCAGCACGAAGGTCGCGACGCCCTGACGGATCGCGTCGGTCGGCCAGAACAGCACGCCCGCGCGCCGCCGTGCGAGCGCGTCGGTCACCACGAGGTAGACGCCGAGTCCGGCGAGCACCCAGACTCCCGACCACTTGACGGCCGATGCCGCGCCCAGCGCGAGGCCCGCCGCGATGATCCAGGGCCGGTTCCACAGGATCGGGCCCCACGCCGGCGGCTCGTCGCCGTCGTATTTCGCGCCGACCGTCTCGGCGATCCGCGCCATCGTGCGGTCCCGGTCCCGCAGCACGAAGAGGAACCCGAGCAGCACGAAGAAGAGCAGCGGGGTGTCGAGCAGGGCGACGCGGCTCATCGCGATCGCCATGCCGTCGACGGCCATCAGCAGCCCCGCGACGACGGCGAACGTCGTCGACCCGGTCAGCCGCTTCGCGATCAGCATCAGCACCAGCACCGCGGCCGTGCCCAGGAGCGCGGTCGTGATGCGCCAGCCCCAGCCGTTCTCGGGTCCGAGCACCATCATCCCGACCGCGATGATCCACTTTCCGAGCGGGGGGTGGATGACGAAGGCCGCGTTGTCGGTGAACACGCTCGGGTCGCCCGACAGGAAGCTCTCGTTGCCGTTGGAGGGCCAGGATCCCTCGTACCCCAGCTGCAGGAGCGTCCAGGCGTCCTTGACGTAGTAGGTCTCGTCGAACTGGTTCATCAGGTCGTGCGCGGCGGCGAGGTTCCACAGGCGCAGGACTGCGGCCAGCACGACGACGAGCGCAGGCCCGAGCCACGCGTACAGGCGCCGCGCGGCGTCGTCGCGCGAGACTCTGACGGTGAACCGCTCGTACAGGCTGGGACGCTCCGCAGGCAGCAGCGGCACGGCCGGCATGCTGTCGTCCGGGCGAGGGGCGGCGTGCGTCACGGTGACACTATAGGTGGGCCTGCCGAGATGATCCTGCGCCGGTGCGAGCCTGCGGGGCGCGGCATCCGTATGATTCGTGTCGTGACAGCGGGAAGCGGCTACTGGTACGGCGAGCACGATGACGCCGCACGTCGTCGTGCGGTCGAAGTCCTCGAGTCCTTCCGCCTCTATCGCGCCGCGGATGCGGCGATGCGCCGGCGCACGCGCGACGCGATGGCGATGGGGGAGAACGACCTGCTGACCCTGCGCTACCTCCTCAAGGCCGAGCGCGAGGGACGCATCGTCCAGCCCGCAGAGCTGTCGCGGTATCTCGGCGTATCGACCGCGTCGACGACGGCGATCATCGACCGGCTCGTGCGCTCGAACCACGTGCGCCGCGCCCCGCACCCCACCGATCGCCGCGCCATCGTCGTGATCCCCACGGTCGAGACCGACCACGAGGTGCGCCGCACGCTCGGCGCGATGCACACCCGGCTGCTCGAGGCGGTCGTCGACATGACGCCCGAGCAGGCGCGCGTCGTGATCGAGTGCCTCGCTCGCCTGCAATCCGCCGTCGACCTGGTCGAGCCCGCGCACGAGGACCCGCCCGAGCCCGAGGGCGGCGCCGGGGTCGCGGCATCCGCCCACCCGTAGGCTGAGTGCCGTGATCATCCTCGCGGCGACCCCGATCGGCAATCTCGGGGACGCCTCGCGGCGCCTCGTCGAGGCGCTCGAAAGCGTGCCCGTGATCGCCGCGGAGGACACCCGCACGACGCAGCGCCTCCTCGCGGGGCTCGGCGTCGCGCACCGGCCGCGACTGATCGCGCTCCACGACCACAACGAGAAGGACCGCGCGCCGGAACTCGTCGAGCTCGCCCGCGCCCAGGACGTGCTCGTGCTCAGCGACGCCGGCATGCCCACCGTGAGCGACCCCGGATACGGGCTCGTGGCGGCCGCAGCGGCGGCGGGGGTCGCCGTGACGGTGATCCCGGGGCCGAGCGCGGTGCTCACCGCGCTCGCGGTGTCGGGCCTTCCGACCGACCGCTTCACCTTCGAGGGCTTCGTGCCGCGCAAGCCGGGGGAGCGCGCCTCCGCGCTGCGCGCGCTCGCCGCCGAGCCGCGCACCATGGTGTTCTTCGACGCGCCGACGCGAGCGGCGGCGACCCTGGCGGCGATGGCTGTCGCGTTCGGCGACGACCGGCGGGCCGCCGTGTGCCGCGAGCTGACCAAGCTGCACGAGGAGGTCGCCCGCGGAACGCTGGCCGAACTCGTGACGTGGGCGGAGGCCGGCCTGCGTGGGGAGCTCGTCATCGTCGTGGACGGGGCCGCCGCGCGAGAGGTCGCCTTCCCCGACGCCGTCACGCAGGTGCTCGAACTCGTGCGGTCGGGCACACGGCTGAAGGATGCCGCGGGCGAGGTGTCGGCGCACACCGGCCACTCGTCCCGTGAGCTCTATCAGGCGGCGCTCGCGGTCCGAGGGTGACCCAGCCGGAATTGTGACGAAGGAGCCCGCTCCTCGCCTCGCATCGGCCCCGCCTGTCACACCGGCCGGGCGCAGCATCCGGCCCGACTAGAATCCTCGGGTGACTTCCGGCCGATCCTTCTACATCACGACGCCGATCTACTACCCGAGCGACGTGCCCCACATCGGCCACGGCTATACGACCGTGGCGGTCGACACGCTCGCGCGCTGGCACCGGCAGGCCGGTGACGACACCTGGATGCTGACGGGCACCGACGAGCACGGTCAGAAGATGATGCGTGCGGCGTCGGCGAACGGCGTCACGCCCCAGGAGTGGGTCGACAAGCTCGTGGGCGAGGCGTGGTTCCCGCTGCTGAAGACCCTCGACGTCGCCAACGACGACTTCATCCGCACGACGCAGGAGCGCCACGAGGAGCGCGTGAAGCAGTTCGTGCAGGCGATCTACGACCGCGGCTACATCTACGCGGGCGAGTACGAGGCGCTGTACTGCGTCGGCTGCGAGGAGTTCAAGCCCGAGTCCGAGATCGTCGACGGCACCGGCCCCTTCGAGGGCCTCAAGGTGTGCGCGATCCACTCCAAGCCGCTCGAGCTGCTCCAGGAGAAGAACTACTTCTTCAAGCTCAGCGAGTTCCAGGACCGCCTCCTCGAGCTCTACTCGTCGAGCGACTTCATCCGGCCCGAGTCGGCGCGCAACGAGGTCGTCTCGTTCGTGAAGCAGGGCCTGAAGGACCTCTCGATCTCGCGGTCGGCGTTCGACTGGGGCATCACGGTGCCGTGGGACGAATCGCACGTCATCTACGTGTGGGTCGACGCGCTCCTGAACTACGCGACGGCGGTCGGCTACGGCAGCGACCCCGAGGAGTTCGCCCGCCGCTGGCCGGCGTACCACGTCGTCGGCAAGGACATCCTGCGCTTCCACGCCGTCATCTGGCCTGCGATGCTCATGGCGGCGGGCGTCGACGTGCCGCGGGGCGTGTTCGCGCACGGCTGGCTGCTCGTCGGCGGCGAGAAGATGTCGAAGTCGAAGCTCACCGGCATCGCGCCGACCGAGATCACCGACGTCTTCGGCTCCGACGCGTACCGCTTCTACTTCCTCTCGGCGATCGCGTTCGGCCAGGACGGCTCGTTCTCGTGGGAGGACCTCTCCGCGCGCTACCAGGCGGAGCTCGCCAACGGTTTCGGCAACCTCGCCTCGCGCACGACCGCGATGATCGAGCGCTACTTCGAGGGCATCGTGCCTCCGGCGGGCTCGTACACCGAGGGCGACCTGCGCATCCAGAAGACGGTGGCGGATGCCGCGACCGCCGCCGACGCCGCGATCGAGCGCTTCCGCATCGACGAGGCGATCTCGTCGATCTGGACGATCGTGGACGCCCTGAACCTCTACATCACCGAGAACGAGCCGTGGGCGCTGGCCAAGGACGAGGCGCAGCGCGAGCGCCTGGGCACCGTGCTCTACACAGCCGCCGAGGGGCTCCGCGCCCTCGCGGTGCTGCTGTCGCCGGTGATGCCCGTATCGACCGAAAAGCTGTGGATCGCTCTCGGCGCGGCCGAATCGCTTGGGCGTCTCGTGGACCAGCCGATCCGTGAGGCGGGTGCGTGGGGGGTGCTGCGGCCCGGCACTTCGGTGAACGGCCTCGCGCCGCTGTTCCCGCGGGTCGAGCAATCGGTCTGATGACCGACCCGAGCAATTACGTCCGTACGCGCGAGAAGGGGTCGCGCGACGTGAGCTACCCCGACGCGCCGGCGCCGCTCGCGGTGGCGGTCTACGACAACCACGCGCATCTCGAGATCGAGGACGGCGTCGGCCTCTCGCTCGACGAGCAGCTCTCCCGTGCGGGCGAGGTCGGCGTGATCGGGGTCGTGCAGGCGGGCGGGGACATCGAGTCGAGCCGGTGGTCGGCGTGGGCGGCGGCATCCCACCCCCGTATTCTCGCGGCGGTCGCCATCCACCCGAACGAAGCCCCGGCGTACGCGCGGGCGGGACGACTCGCCGAGGCGATCGGCGTCATCGACGAGCTCGCGGCGCAGCCCCGGGTGCGGGCGATCGGCGAGACCGGCCTCGACTTCTTCCGCACCGACGAGGAGGGCTTCCCGGCGCAGTTCGAGAGCTTCGAGGCGCACATCGGGCTCGCCAAGAAGCACGGCGTCGCGATGCAGATCCACGACCGGGACGCGCACGACGCCGTCCTCGAGACTCTGGAACGGGTCGGCGCGCCCGAGCGCACCGTCTTCCACTGCTTCTCGGGCGACGAGGGCATGGCGCGCATCGCCGCCGATCACGGCTACTACCTGTCGTTCGCGGGGAACATCACCTTCAAGAACGCGCAGAATCTGCGGGATGCTCTCGCGGTGACGCCGCGCGAGCGCATCCTGGTGGAGACGGATGCTCCGTTCCTCACTCCGGTTCCGCACCGCGGCCGGCCGAACGCGCCGTACCTGATCCCGGTGACGGTGCGGTTCATCGCCGAGGAGCTCGGCGCGGACCTCGACGAGCTGTGCGCGCGGATCGCGGCCAACACGCTCGAGGCCTACGGCCCGTTCGAGGACTGACGCGGGGACGGCCGGCCGCGCGGGTCGCAGTCAGCCGCCGAGGCGCACGCCGACCGCAGCCGGGATCGACAGCAGGAAGTCGCTCACGCCGCTCCACGCGGCGTGCCGCCGGGCTGCGCGCTCCCGGCGATGCGACATCCTCGCCTCTCGGATCCGGTCGGCGTACTCGCGTTCGTCATCGGCGCTCATCTGGCTGTACACGGTCGGTCCTCACCTCTCGTCGTCGACGGATCGTGTGATCCGCCTCTCCCACAAGCCACGAACGGTGCGAGCGGAATTCGACAGAGCCCGTCGATACCGGCCTCTTGAAGTTCTCTTCCCGTCCGGTGTCGAATCGGAGGAGTCCCGTTCGTCGATCTGATGAGGGCCGCCATCGCGCGGCCGGGACAGACGAGGAGCGACCCATGGCGTGGATCCCTGCGCCCGCGGACGGCGGGCTGCCGTGACGGGCGACGTCGCCGCCGCCATCGCGGGCGTGCACCGCGATGAATGGGCGCGCGTCGTCGCGGGTCTGGCGAGGCGTTTCCGCGATCTCGACCTCGCCGAGGAGACGGCTGCCGAGGCCTTCGCCGTGGCCGTCGAGCGCTGGCCGGCTGACGGCATCCCCCCGAACCCCGGTGCGTGGATCACCACGACCGCGTACCGCAAGGCGATCGACCGGCTCCGGCGCGAGGCGCGCCGGAGCGAGCTGCAGCAGGAGGCTTTCATGCTCGCGGACGACTCGGAGGGCCCGGACATCGGGGCGGTCGAGGACGACCGGCTCCGCCTCGTGTTCGTGTGCTGCCATCCTGCTCTGTCCATGGAGGCGCGCGTCGCGCTCACGCTGCGCATCGTGGGGGGTCTCACCGTCGCGGAGATCGCGCATGCGTTCCTGGTGCAGGAGACCACCATGGGGCAGCGGCTCAGCCGTGCCAAGGCGAAGATCAAGGCGGAGCGGCTCCCGTTCCGGATGCCGGAGCAGGAGGATCTGCCCGACCGCACCGACGGCGTGCTCGCGGTGCTGTACCTCATCTTCAACGAGGGGTATCTCGCGTCCGGCCCGGACTCGGACCCGCTCCGCCCCGATCTCACGGGAGAGGCGATACGGCTCGCCCGGCTGGTGCGCGACCTCCTGCCGGCGAGGTCGGGCGAGAGAGCCGCCGCAACGGGCCTGCTGGCGCTCATGCTCCTCACCGAGGCCCGTGCCGGGGCGCGTGTCTCGCCCGACGGCGAGCTCGTGCGCCTCGACGAGCAGGATCGCGGGGCATGGGACCGTGCGCTCATCGCCGAGGGCCTCGCCCTCGTGCGCGAGCGGACCGACGCCGCCGCTCGGGGGGCGGGACGGGTGGACCGCTATCAGCTCCTGTCGGCCGTCAACGCCGTGCACGCGTCGGCATCGCACGCGCGAGACACCGACTGGTCGCGGATCGTGTCCCTCTACAGCGAGCTGGAGCGCGTCGACCCGAACCCCATCGTCACGCTCAACAAGGCGATCGCCGTCTCGGAGCTCGACTCGCCTGAGGCCGGTCTGGCGATGATCGATCGCCTCGCGGAGCCGCTCGGCGGTCACCACGCGTTCCACACCACTCGCGCCGAACTCCTCCGCCGCCTCGGTCGCCGCGCGGACGCGAGAGCCGCCTACGACCGGGCGATCGAGCTCGCCGGGAACTCCGCCGAAGTTGTCCACCTCATCCGCCGCCGCGGCGAACTCGCGGCATCCACACAGGGAGAATCCAAATGACCACTCAGCAGTACCTCGTGATCCACATGACCGACTCGAGCGGGGCGACCCTCGCGCAGGACGAGGACCGGCGGATGCTCGAGTCCTGGGTCGACGAAGGGGTCGAGGCCGGCACGGTCGGCGTCGGTTCGGCGGTCGCCGGGCCGGACCGGGCGAAATCGGTCGTCGTGCGGGACGGGCGGACCATCATCACCGACGGTCCGTTCCCGGAGTTCAAGGAATGGTTCGCCGGGTACGACCTGCTCGAGGCCGAGTCGATCGAGGAGGCGGCCGCCTACATGGCGAAGCATCCGACTGCCCTCGCCGGGCGCGTCCTCATCCTGCCCACCGTCGAGCTCCCGTGGGAACCCGGGGCGTGAGCCTGGCCGGGCGCTCCCGTGCGGGGGCACCCGGCCCGCGCACGTCTCAGTCGGGCAGGGGCATCCCGCCGGCGCCGGGCTCGTCCGCCGGCGGAATCAGGTCCGTCTCGTCCGCGTCGAGCACGGGCTTGGCGGCGGTGATGTGCGCGATCGAGCGCCACACCAGGGCGAGGGTGATGGCGGAGCCGGCGAACGCGAACCACCACGGGGCGGTCGGGCCGAACAGCTGGGCGAGGATGCCGCCGATGAACTGACCGATCACGAGCCCGCCGAAGACGCCGACCATGTTGACCGAGGCGATGCGACCCTGGAGGTCCAGGGGCACGAGCCGCTGCCGGACGGTCGTCGAGATCGTCGCCCAGATGAACGCGTACAGCCCGAAGCCGAACATGATGATGAAGGCGACCACCGGCGAGGTCGTCAGAGCGAAGCCGAGGTGCATGAGCACCTCGCACGAGAGGCACACGCGCATGAGCGTCGCGAACGACACGCGCTTCTCGAGCCAGCCGAAGCTGAAGATCGCGATGATGCCGCCCAGCGCCGAGGCGGTCGTGAGGGCGCCGTACCCCACCGGTCCCATGCCGAGGTAGTCGGTGGCGTAGAGCACGAGCACGCCCCACGGTGCCGCCCACGTGATGTTGAACACCAGGATGATGAGGACGAGCGTGCGCACGGGGGCGTTGTGGCGGAGCCACTGCAGCCCCTCGCGGATGGCGTGCACCTTGGTGCCCCGGGCCGCCTCGGGATGCTCGGGCACCGGGGTGCGGGCGATGCGGGAGATGAGCAGCACCGCGAGGGCGACGCACAGCACCTGCAGCACGAAGGGCCAGAACGATCCGAGGGCGAACAGGAACGCGCCCAGCGGCGGACCCGCGAGCTGATTGGCGACGAGGAAGCCGGCCTGCATCCGGGCGTTGCCGATGCCGAGGTCGGCCGGCTTCACGAGCATCGGGAGGAGCGTGCTGCCTGCCGAGTCGGCGAACACCTCGGCCGTGCCGTAGAGGAACGCCGTCGCCAGCACCATCCACACGGTCGCCTGACCGGTGACGAGGAACACGACCAGCACGGAGACGATGAGGGCGCGCAGGCCGTTGGCCAGCATCACGAGGCGCCGACGGTCGTGGTGGTCGGCGACGGCGCCCGCGAACAGTCCGAAGAGCAGCCAGGGCAGGAACTGCATCATGGCGCCGGCGGCGACGAGCACCGGGGAGGAGGTCAGCGAGGCGATCAGCAGGGGCGCCGCGGCCAGGGCGATGCCGTCGCCGAGGTTGCTCGTCCACGACGAGGCGAGGAGCCACCGGAAATCGGTGCCGAGTCGGCGTGGTGCGATCAGGTCGCCGAGCGAAGGCATCCGCCCATCCTAGGCGCGGCTGCCGGCGGCCCCGGGCTCAGGGCGCGGCCGCGGATCCCTTGCGCACGAACAGGGTCTCGGTCTGCTCGATGTCCATGCCCTTGGTCTCGGGGATGCGCAGCGCGACATACACGAACGACAGCGCCGCGAAGAGGGCGTACATGCCGTACGTGAGGGGGAGCGACCACGACGACATCGCCGGGAAGGAGATGGTGATGAGGAAGTTGGCGATCCACTGCGCGCCCGCCGCGACTCCCAGCGCCTTGCCGCGGATGCGACTGGGGAAGATCTCGCCGAGCAGCACCCACACCAGCGGTCCCCACGACGCTCCGAATCCGACGACGAAGACGTTGGCCGCGACGAGGGCGATTGGTCCCCACGGCGCGCCGAGCTCGACCTCACCCTGGGCGTTCGTCGTCGAGAAGAGGAACGAGACCGCCATCAGCCCGAGCGACAGCGTCATCAGCACGGACCCCGTCAGGAGGATCGGCTTTCTTCCGACGCGGTCGACCAGGAAGATCGCGATCAGCGTGACCAGCACGTTGGTGATCGAGGTGACGACGCTGATCGTGAATGAATCGCTCTCGTCGAAGCCGACGGACTGCCACAGACTCGTCGAGTAGTAGAAGATCACGTTGATGCCCACGAACTGCTGGAACACCGACAGGATGATGCCCACCCAGACGATCCGCTGAAGGCCCAGCACGGGTCCGCGCAGCGAGACTCCGGCGTTCTTCCGGTCCGTCTCGATGGTGGTCTGCAGGTCGCGCATCGTGTGGTCGAGATCCGCTTCGGGCACGAGCCGCGCGAAGACCTCGCGCGCCTCGTCGTAGCGTCCCTTCGCGATCAGGTAGCGCGGTGATTCGGGGAGGGTGAAGGACAGGATGCCGTACACGGCCGACGGGATCACGCCGACGATGAACATCCAGCGCCACGCCTCGAGCCCCAGCCACAGCACTTCGTCCGCGCCGCCGGCCGTGTTGGCCAGCAGCGCATCCGACAGGAGCGCGGCGAAGATGCCGAGAGTGATCGCGAGCTGCTGCAGCGACGCCAGCCCGCCGCGGATCTGGCGGGGCGCGATCTCGGCGATGTAGGCCGGCGCGATCACCGAGGCGATGCCGATGCCGAGTCCGCCGATCACGCGCCACAGGGCGAGATCCCATGCCGAGAACGCGAGTCCCGCGCCGATCGAGCTGACGAAGAACATGATCGCGCCGAGGAACATCACCCGCAGGCGACCCCAGCGGTCGGACAGGTTGCCCGCGATGATCGCTCCGACGGCACAGCCGAGGAGAGCGATCGCGACGACGAACCCCGTGATGACGTCGTTGAGCGCGAAGTCGGTCGAGATGGAGTCGACGGCGCCGTTGATGACGGACGAGTCGAAGCCGAACAGGAATCCGCCGACGGCAGCGGCGACCGACAGGCCGACCGCTCGGCGCCCGTAGGGGCTTCTGAGGGAGAACGCATCGGACGGAATGGCGCCAGTGGTGTTCACTCTGGTCACCCTAGCCACCCTCTTTGCCGACTTACTAGACCAGCGCCACGCGTTTGAGGCGCACCTGATCCTGCACTCATCCATCCCTAACCGTTCGAGCACCATCGGATCAGAGCGGTCGCCGATCGGCGGCATTGCTGGTCTCCGCGTCACCGCGTAACGTCCAGTTCAGCAGCGACGGCCAGGGATCACCGTGCGCGAGGGAGTGACGTGGGCAACTCTGTCAGGAGCCGCGACCACGGCAGCGGCTCGCCGGCTGTGCGCCGAGTTTGGCTCGCGCCCCCGTGGGATCGTCCCGCCGCGGTGACTTGCCTTGCGATCATGGTCCCCATCCTCCTGATCCTGCTCGTCATATCGAACCTCAACGTCCGCGCCCCTGCCTGTCCGCAAGATCCGGCGTGCAATCAGTTGATGATGAATGTCGGTGCCGGGATGCTCGCTTGGCTCCCACCCCTCATCTTCCTGGCGGCTCTCGTCACCATGGTCATCCTGTGGAAGACGCATGTGCCCGTCTTCTGGGTCGCGTTGCTCGCACTGGCGCTAGTAGTGGTCGTCTTCGTGCTGTCGACCTTGCTCATGAGTTGGGCCTGGTGACTTGGAAATGAACTGAAGCCGGAGAACTCATCGATCGTCAAACGGGCACCGCGCGAACAGATCGGGGCGTAGCGACCGGGACGGTCACGCCGACAATGCGCGCGCGGCGACGTTGCACACCTCTACCGCGGCCCCGGATGCGGGTTTACAATCCGGGCGGGGGCCACGTTCGCGCGCCCGAATCGCCGATGCGCTGAGCTGGGCCGGCACGGGGATGACAACGCCTCCGGACTGGAAATCATCATGTTCGAGAATCTGATGGCGACGGCTGTCCTTCCGGCAGCGGACATCGACCGGGCGAAGGCGTGGTGGCACGACGTCCTCGGGCGCGACCCGGTCTACGCCGACGACGAAGGCGGCGCGCTCTTCTACGACGTCGGCGGCACCATGGTCATGGTCTACCGGACCGACTTCGCGGGTACGGCTCAGAACACCGCGTTCAATCTGGTGACCGACGACATCGATCGTGACACGACGGCGCTTCGCACGCGCGGGGTCGTCTTCCACGACTACGACATGCCTGGTCTGAAGACCGTCGACGGGATCGCCGAGCTCGGCGGCGAGCGCAGTGCGTGGTTCAGTGACAGCGAAGGCAACATCTTCGCGATCGGCCAGCCGACACCCGAGATGATGGAGACGGCGAGGAGGATGCGCGCCGATGCAGCGAGCTGAACCCGAACCTGCACGAACCGGCGCAACGGCCTCGTCCGCCGCGGCCCGGTTCAGTCGGGCGCGTATGTGGTGGTGATCTCGCACGCCTGCTCGGCATCAACGCACGAACCGCTGGCACCCGCGTCAGCAACCTGCTCATGAAGCTCGTCGTCTCATCCCGCACCCAAGCGGCCATCCGCGCCAACCGCGCCGCGGCCGACGTCGGGTCTCATTGGACAATCAAGCGATTCAGTTGCGCAGACTGGCGACCGGACCGTCCGCAAGCCGGTCGGTCAGCGGGCGGCTCTAGGTGAGCTCTGCGAGCAGGTGGTTGTTGCGCTTGGTGATGAGGTGTCGCAAGTAGGGGACCAGGATTACGCGTTCGGCTAGTCGCCCGAAGACGGGGGAACCGACGGTGATGGTGTCGGTCATCCGGCATCCGTCGCCCACGGACTCGAAACGATGCTCGTGCACGAAGATCTTGAAAGGCCCGCTTGCCTGCTGGTCAACGAATCGCGTGGGCTTCTCGAGTTCTGTGATCTTCGAGGTCATCGTGAACCAGATGCCGAAATGGCGTGCGCGCCAGGTGACGGTCTCGCCCAGACCGATCGCGCCTGAGGTCGTGCCAGCGATCGCGCAGACGTAGGAGGGCTGGAACTTTCGGGACGACGTTATCGCCCCAGAGAACTGCGAGACTTCCGGTGTGAAGAAGTTCCGTGCAGTTGCCGTGACGGCCGCCGTCCTCGTCCTAGGGCTGACGGGCTGCACTGCTACAGAAGTCGCCGCCCCGAGCCCGACGACGAGTCGTTCAGCGGAGGCGCCCGTTGCGACGCCAACCCCCACACCGACGACGGAACCCGACCTCACCGCGGTAGTCCTCAGCGCAACCGAACTGATCCTCGTCGATGAGCAGGGTGACACCGCCGCGCTGCTCGACTTCCACAGCGCAGACCCCGCGGCCTTCGCCGAGGCGCTCAGCGCCGCCGCCGGTGTAGACGCCGTCGAGACGACCACCCCAGGCGGATTCGAGGGCGCGGAGTTCACGACCGAGTACGAGTGGGACGGGCTACTCATATCGCGGTCCTACAGCGACGAGTGCCTTCCCCAGTGCCAGTCCGTCTACCTGAGCGTCGACGGAAGCCATGTCGCGGGCATCCCGATCCGCACGGCGTCCGGAATCAGCGTCGGCGACTCCCTGGCGGAAGCGCAAGCGTTGGGCGCCCAGCAGACACCCAACGGCTGGGCAGCCGAGCCGGAGGACCCCGCGCTCATCGACTCTGAGTCAAACCCGACTCGAATCGTGGTCCTGAACCTCGATGAGGCCGACGCCGCAATCGCCTCACTCCTCGCCAGCGGATGGTTCCTCAGCTACGGCGGCATCTGAGCCTTTCGACTCGTGGCCGACAAGAAGGGGCTGCTCGGCCCGATCGAAAGTCGGTCGCCTAGCGAGCGTGCACGCGCAACGCTGAGACTTCGACCCTCTTCCCCATGGGTCTGCTCTCTTCCGCACCGGCTTATCCACATTCGAGGCTGAGCGATCCGTCGCCTCCGTTAGGTTCGCGAGTGCCCTATAGCGCAGGCGAGGCTCATCTCAACCGTCCATCGGAAATCAGTGCAATCGCAAGAAGATATCGTTAGCCCACGGAGCGGCTCAGGCCGTCGGTTCGTGATGTGTGGCGCGGTCGGCGCTGGCGTCACGGTGACGGTCGCGGGCATCGGCGCGGCGGTGCTCGGCGCTTCAAGCGGGTGGGTGGTCTGGGCTGTAGTGCAGCTCCCGTTCGGATTCGCAATTGGCGCCATGGCCTGGCTGGCGTGGCGCATCGTCGATCGTGCCGCGCGCGGGAAGACACGACACGCTCCGCTCATCGCCGCGGGCGCCGGAGCGGTAACGCAGTTTGTCCTGTGGATGCTCTACTGGGTGGACTCCGCCTGGCAGCGAGCGCCGCTCGTTCACATACTTGCTCTGGCCTTCTCCACGCTGGCAACGTTCCTGATCCTGCGAATGGCGTCGCCGAGGGGAGTCGAATCCTCGCCCTGAACGGCTGCGGGCCACTCGCTCAATCGACGGTCCCTCAGCGTGCTGAGTCTGGCTGTCGCCGACCCAGCCGGGTTGGAACCGACGCCAGCGCTGGTGGTCGGCGATCAGAACTCTCCGGACGGGTGTTCGTGAGCCGATCCGCAACCCAGCTTTCGGCGGCGAAGGCTGCGCTGGCGGTGACGAGACCAGGACGTGGTTGCATGACCCGATAGTCACGATGGGGAAACGCCGCTCCGGAGAATCTGCACGTATGAGGTCGGGCCATCAGGCGGGCACGGTGACAACCACGTTCCCCAGCTTCTGGGCCGAACCGACGTAGCGGTAAGCCTCGTTGATGTCATCCATCGCAAACGTCTTGTCGACGACCGGGCGCAGGTCGCCTGAAGCGAGCAAGTCGCGCACGATTCGAACGTGGGCGCGCGCGTCCGTGGGGATCGGCAACATGACGCGGTTGTTGCCGAACCAGCGAGTGGAGAGGATCAACGGGAGGTTCTCGCTTCGGTAGCCAAAGTCCGTCGTTAGGAACGGCGCTCCTGGTTTGAGGAGTGGCTTGCACGATGAGAATCGACACTTACCGACGGCGTCGATGACGGCATCGAAACGCTCGTCGGTCTGAGTGAAGTCGGTAGCGGTGTAGTCGATGACCGAGTTCGCACCGAGCGACGAAACGAGGTCCACACCGCGAGAGTCACACACCGCGGTGACGGCAGCGCCCCGCTGCCGAAGAAGCTGCACCGCTGCGGAACCGATCGCCCCGCTCGCTCCGTAGACGAGGATGCGGCTGGTGGCGCCGACGTCGAGTTTCTCGAGGATGCTCAACGCGTAGTGGGCGCCTTCGGTCGTGGGGGCGGCGTCGGCGGGGCTCATGCCGCGCGGGATCTTTGCCAATGCCCCAGATTCGGGAATCGCGAGGAACTGGGCCTGGGTCCCACTGTCGAAGCCGAAGACGGCGTCGCCGACGGCGAACTCGGTGACCTTCGCCCCCACGGACACGACGTAACCTGCGAACTCCGTGCCCATGATCTTCTGGCGGGGTCGCATCAATCCGATGAACACCCGCGCGAAACGCGGAATTCCGGCGGCGGTCGCGTGATCCGTTCGATTGACCGTCGTGGCCTCGACACGCACGAGCACCTCGTCGTCGCCGGGACGTGGCGAATCGAGGTCGCGGATCTCGAGATCGTGACCATAACGCGGGCACACGACAGCACGCACGAGTCCAAGGTACTGGGTGACGGCAGGCGCAGCATCCATGGGCGACATTCAACGACTGGGCTGTCAGCGCCTAGGAAACGTCCAGCCACCACCTCGGCATCAGCGTGGCGACACGCACGCGCTCCGTCCACACGGAACCGAATGCGCCGCGGACGGCTGCACCAATGAGTACGCTTCGCGGCGGTATGGCCCTGAAGCGCTTCCTAGCCTTGGATTCGCTGTTGAGGACGAACCGGCGCCCCACTCAGTGAGGGGGATCGCGGCCCCAATGCCGGTCCGTCAGTGGGCGCTAGCTCACCTCGTTCATGCTGGTGTGGGCCATGCTGGAAGCCATGGCTGGCACACCGAGTGGATTCGTGTTCACGGTGCGGGGCGAACGCGTTGAGATACGCCACAATGGTCGGTTGGCGGCGACGTTGCGAGGGTCGGCGGCCTCCAAGTTCCTGGCCGAAGTTGAACGTGGTGACCCCCAGCATCTGATGGCTCGAGTGACGGGCAACTACAAGCGTGGCAACGAACGCAACGATGGCCGCCGCACCTGACTCGCACAGGTGTGTCCACCTTTCGGAGAGGGCTGGTGGATGACGATCATCATCGTCGAGGGTGAGAGCGACCGTATCGTCCTGGAAGTCCTCAGCACCCGAATGGGAATCGCGCTCCCGAGGATCGTGGCGATCGGAGGTGCGAGCGGGGTGCGCCGCGCCGCGGCCGAGCTGCGAGACGAGAGCATCGTTGGTTTGGTGGATGCCAACGAGCGGGCGTATTTCGAACGCGTGATCGAGCATGTCTTCGTGTGCGACCCGGATCTTGAGGGCGAGCTCGTCCGCGCACTCGGTTATGACGCCGTCGAGGCTGTCATCGCCGAGCAGGGAGAGCTTGAGTCGTTCCGGCGTCTGCAGAATCAACCGGCGCAACGTGACCGGCCCGTCGAAGCGCAGCTGGCACGCTTCTTCGGCGGCAGGAGTGGAAACAAGTCTCGTTACGCGCACCTCCTCGCCTGCACCGTCCCGCTCGATCGGATCCCCGCGCCGCTCGCCGAGCTCATCCGAGCGGCCGCAACTCAACCACCTCCTACGCAGTAGCTGGCGTTGCGCGCCGGCGCTGGTCGTATCGTCCGACCACCGCATCGCTCGCACGCACCGGTGGGTCAGCGTTCGCGTCGGTTACCCCAGGCGTCGTGCCAGTAGGCGGCATCCTGGCTAGACACCCGAACGATCTCGTCGTCCCGCAGGGCGCTCGGCCAGAGCTCGATCAGGTAGAAGTCGACCACCCCGTCCGCGAACTCATCAGCCCGTCCGGCATCGCGTCCACGCGCGCTCACTCGAACGCGGTAATCGCCGGCTGGCACGTCGCACTCGCCACACGGTTCGCCGGCCCAACCAGCCCACCGCAGTGATCCGCGCCTAAGCGTGGAGGAGACCTCAACGACGTCCTCCCAATCGTTCAAGGCGGGCTCCTCGGCGTGCAGCTCGAGGCGCACTGCTGAGCCACCGGAGCGGCGAGCGAAATGGACGTAGACGGTGCCGGTGCTGGCCGCGCCGACGAGCCCGTTCAGCTGGCCGGCGAAGAAGCGATCCGCCTCGCCATCGAACCCGAACTCGCCCTCCCCCAGATCGAACTGCCCGTAATCCGTGTGGATCACCTGGTCGAGTAGCACGGTCACGCACACAACCTATCGCTCGGGCGCACCCGGGCCGAGTCATGTGCGGAGGATCGCCAACGACCCTACGAGCGCAAGCCGGGTCCTCCATCAGGACAGGCGAGGAGATGAAGCAAGGGCGCTGATGACGCATACGACCTCGCCCGAATAGTCGGCCCGAAAGCTTGCCCGATGATCGTCCCTTGAATCCAGCACCTCTACGCATCTCCGCCTGAGCCGCGCGCACAGCAGCAGCGGCGGCGACGTCACTGGGTACAGTGAACGCATGCCCGTGACCCTGCTCGGCGCCGCCGAGATCCGCGCGCTCGCCGCCGACCTCGACGTCACTCCGACCAAGAAGCTCGGCCAGAACTTCGTGGTCGACGCGAACACGGTGCGAAAGATCGTCCATGTCGCAGAGGTGCGACCCGAGGACCGCGTCGTCGAGGTGGGGCCGGGCCTCGGCTCGCTCACCCTCGCGATCCTCGAGACCGGAGCATCCGTCACCGCGGTCGAGATCGACCACCGCCTCGCCGAGCGACTCCCCGCGACCGCGGCAGCCCACGGTGTACCGGACGGCGCGCTCACCGTCGTCGACGCCGACGCGCTCCGCGTCACCGAGCTGCCGGGCGAGCCGACCGTTCTGGTCGCGAATCTGCCGTACAACGTGTCGGTGCCTGTTCTGCTGCATTTCCTCGAGACCTTCCCCGGCCTCGAGCGCGGCGTGGTCATGGTGCAGGCGGAGGTGGGGGAGCGCCTCGCGGCGCCGCCGGGTTCGAAGGTGTACGGCGCGCCGAGCGTCAAGGCCGCCTGGTACGGGCGGTGGCGCCTTGCCGGCACGGTCTCGCGCCAGGTCTTCTGGCCCGTGCCGAACGTCGACAGCGTGCTCGTCGGCTTCCACCGCGACGCCGAGCCGCGTGGGAGCGAGGAGGAGCGCCGACGGGTGTTCGCGATCGTCGACGCGGCGTTCCAGCAGCGCCGCAAGATGCTCCGTCAGGCGCTCGCGGGGGTGCTCGGAGGGACCTCCGCCGAGGCATCCGCTGTCCTGGAGCGGGCGCAGGTCGCGCCCACCGCTCGAGGCGAGGAACTGACGATCGACGACTTCGCGCGCATCGCCGGCAGCCTCTGAACCCCCAGAGTTCCCTCAGCGTTCACCGCGTTTCACCCGAGGGTGACGAAACACGCCGGTAACATTCCCGCAAGTCCCCGTCTCGACCACGGGGCGGGGAGTGGGACATGCCGACCGCCGAGTACCCGCACGCCGAGCGGGTCCTGCTGCACCTCAGCGACACGCACCTGCGTGCGCAGGGTTCGCGCCTGTTCGACCTCGTGGACGCGTCCGAGCGACTGGCACGGGCGCTGACCGCGATCGAGGCTAGCGGCATCCGCCCCGACGCCGTCGTCTTCACGGGCGATCTCGCGGACCTGGGCGAACCCGGCGCCTACACCGAGCTGCGCGCGCTCGTCGAACCCTTCGCGGGTCGCATCGGCGCACGCGTGCTCTGGGTCATGGGCAACCACGACGACCGCAGCGGATTCCGCCGCGCGCTCCTCGACGAACCCGGCAGCACGGCTCCCGTCGACGCCGTCGCCGAACTCGACGGGCTGCGCGTGGTGACCCTCGACTCGACCGTGCCGGGCCATCATCACGGCGAGATCCGCGACGCGCAGCTGGCGTGGCTCTCGGACGTGCTCGCGACGCCGGCGCCGCTGGGCACGATTCTCGCGATGCACCATCCGCCGGTGCCCAGTGTGCTCCCACTCGCGGCGAGCGTCGAGTTGCGCGACCAGCGGCGTCTGGCCGCGGTGCTCCGGGGCACCGATGTGCGGGCGATCATCGCCGGGCATCTGCACTACTCGACCTTCGCCACGTTCGCGGGCATCCCGGTGTCGGTCGCGTCCTCCACCTGCTACGCGCAGGATCTCACCGTGCCGACGGGAGGGACCCGACCTCAGGACGGCGCGCAGGCGTTCAACCTCGTGCACCTCTTCGACGACACGATCGTCCACTCGGTCGTGCCGGTGGACGCTCCGCGCACGCTCGAGCACATCGACGCCGCCGAGGCGCAGCGCCGCCTCGCTCTGGCGGGGGTGGGCCCGTTCAGCGCCGCGCGGAGGGATGCGCCGACCGAGCCGATCGCTCTGCCGCGCTGAGCTCTGCGCGCTCCCACGGTGCGCGCACCGGGAACATCCGCTCGAGGGTCTCGCGCACGACGCGCGTGCGCAGCTGCTCGGGCACTTCCGTCTCGCCGCCGTCGTTGAGGCAGAACATGTCGACGTCGCCGCGGACGGCGAGCCGCTCCATGCGCCGCAGCGACGCGGCGAGCGTCGTCTGCACGTACCGGGTGCGCGGCTGCGTGGTCGGCACCGCTCGTCCGGTCATGAGCGCGTAGTAGTGGTAGAGGCTGTTGGTCACCGAGATGTCGGTGGCGGAGCGGAAGCGGGATGCCGCGGTCCGCGCGAAGTCCGCGGCGAAGGTCTCCTCGAGCTCGGCCATCACACTCCGGCGCAGCGGGGTGGCGCAGTGCTCCAGATCCCGCACGATGGACCGGCCGAATCTCTCGCGGAGGAGCGCCCGGTTCACGCGGAGCCCGTTGTCGTGCCCGCTGCGGTACGTCGCGGGTTCGCCCGCGCCGATGCGGACCTCGCACTCGACGAACTTCGAGATGCCGGCGGGGGTGAAGAACATCTCCGGCTCGACCATCCGGCCGAAGAACATGTCGTCGTTCGAGTAGAGGAAGTGCTCGGCGATGCCGGGGATCCGGTGCAGCTGCGCCTCGACGGCGTGCGAGTTGTGCGTCGGGAGCACCGACGGATCGGCGAAGAAGTCCGCGCTGCGCACCACCGTGACCTTCGGGTGGTCGAGCAGCCACGCCGGGGTGGGGGAGTCGGTCGCGATGAAGATGCGCCGGACCCAGGGTGCGTGCATGTGGACGCTGCGCAGCGCGTACCGCAGCTCGTCGACGTGGCGGTAGCGTGCGGGGCCCTCGTCCCCTTCGCCGACGACGTACTCGGCGAGGCGGGCGGCGCGCTGGCGCTGGAAGTCGGTCGCCGATCCGTCCACCCACGAGAAGACGAGGTCGATGTCCTCCGTGAATTCGCCGGGCTGCGGATCGAACATGCCGTCGATCGTGCGCCACGTGCGGCCGTAGCGATCCACCGTGGTCGGCGAGAGGTCCACGGTCGGGGTCAGACGCCGTGTCAGGGCATTGTCGTGCGGTGCTTCGACGAGCTCTTCGCCGAACCGCCAGAACTCCAGGCGCGCCGCGAGGGGGGCGCCGTAGCGCAGGCCGCCCGGGGTGAGCCGTGGTCGGAACACGCGCAGCGATGCCGGGGCGTCGTCGGGCACGGAGGCGTCGACCGCACGCTGGGCCGGCCGCCGCCGTCCCTTGACGTACAGCGGCTCATCGCGTCCGGCGACGGCGAGCGCCGCCATCACCTCGTGGCGCCGGTCGACGTCGACGACGAGGGCGGGGACCGATCGGTCGTGGCGGATGAGCGTGACGCGGATCCCGGCCCGCTCGAGCACGTCCGCCGTGAAGAGCAGATCGGCGGTGCGGGCCTGCTCCGGCGTGACCGTGTCGTGCAGGAGGTGCAGGGTGCCGCCGTCGAGGATCACGTCGGGGCGGTCGAGAAGGGTCGACCAGGCATCCGGCGCGGCCGGCACGACGGAAAGTGCGGGCATCGGATCCTCCTTCGACGACGAGCGGATGCCGCGAACCCGCGGCCTCCTCACCCCACACTAGGCACCCTCCGTTACGGGGACGTTTCCGCGGGAGGCCCTTGACATGCCGGCTCCGAACATGCTGTCCCGGCGTGTCGGCCGGCCACCTGCGAGGCCGCCGCGGCGCCGCTAGCCTGGACCGGTGACCGACCAGCCGAATTATCGCTCCGGCGGAGGAGATCTCCACCGCCCGTACGCCGCCGCCGACGACCGCTACGACCTGCGCGAGTACCGCCGCGTCGGCACCTCTGGGTTGACGCTTCCGCCCGTATCCCTGGGCCTGTGGTGGAACTTCGGCGACAACATCCCCTTCGACAACCAGCGCGCGCTGCTGCGTCACGCGTTCGACAAGGGCATCACCCATTTCGACCTGGCCAACAACTACGGCCCGCCCTACGGCACGGCCGAGACGAACTTCGGCCGCATGATGCGCGAGGACCTCGCGCCGTACCGGGACGAGCTCATCCTCTCGTCCAAGGCCGGCTACGACATGTGGCACGGTCCGTACGGCAACGGCGGATCGCGCAAGTACATCCTCGCGAGCGCCGAGCAGTCCCTGCGCCGCATGAGCGTCGACTACGTCGACATCTTCTACTCCCACCGCGTCGACCCGGACGTCCCGATCGAGGAGACCATCGGGGCGCTGGACACCCTCGTCCGCCAGGGCAAGGCGCTCTACGTCGGCATCTCGTCGTACAGCGCGGAGCGCACGGCGGTCGCGGCATCCGTCGCCAGGTCGCTGGGCACGCCCCTCGTGATCCACCAGCCCGCCTACTCGATCCTGAACCGCTGGGTCGAGGACGGCCTGACGGGCGTGCTCCGGCAGGAGGGCATGGGCGCGATCGCGTTCACCCCGCTCGCGCAGGGGCTGCTCACCGACAAGTACCTCGGCGGCGGGAGCGCGGACCGCGCGCAGCAGCGCGGGTCGCTTCCGAAGGGTCCGCTGAGCGACAAGGGAGTCGCGACACTGCGCGGCCTCGATCTGATCGCCAAGGAGCGCGGTCAATCGCTCGCGCAGATGGCGATCCAGTGGGTGCTGCGCGACCCGGTGGTCGCCTCGGCCCTCATCGGCGCATCGCGCCCCTCGCAGCTCGACGAGAACCTCGCCGCTCTCGAGGGGCCGGCGTTCTCGACCGAGGAGGTCGAGCAGATCGACGCCCTCTCGGACGGCATCGACGTCGACCTGTGGGCGGACTCGGCCACCTCGTGAGCCACGCTTTCGTCGACGGCCGCGTCCATGTGCGGGCGCCGGGCAAGCTGAACCTCTTCTTCGAGGTCGGCGGCGTTCAGGACGACGGCTATCACGACGTCGCTTCGGCCTATCAGGCCGTCTCCCTGTACGAGAACGTGTGGGCGAGCCACTCCGACGAGTTCACGGTCGCCATCTCCGGCTCGGTCGACGTCGACGGCGTTCCGGCCGACGACCGCAACCTCGCCGTGCGCGCCGCGCGCCTCGTCGCGCAGCGGATCGGCCATCGCGGCGGGGTGCACCTCGACGTCGTGAAGGCCGTGCCGGTCGCCGGAGGAATGGGAGGCGGATCGGCGGATGCCGCCGCCGCCCTGGTCGCCTGCGACGCGCTCTGGGGCGCCGACCTCGGGACCGCCGAGCTGCACAAGCTCGCCGCGCGGCTCGGTGCCGACGTCCCGTTCGCCCTCATGGGCGGCACCGCCGTCGGCACCGGCCGCGGCGACCAGCTGAGCCCGGCGCTGGCGAAGGGCCGCTTCGACTGGATCGTCGTGCCTTCCGACGAGGGCCTGTCGACGCCCGAGGTCTACGCACACCTCGACACCCTGCGGGCGCAGCACGACATCGCGTCGGTCGGCCAGGTGCCGGCGGTCGATCCCACGGTGCTCCAGGCGCTGCGCGCCGCAGATCCCGTCGCGCTCGCCGAGCACACGCGCAACGACCTGCAGGCGGCCACCCTGTCGCTGCGCCCGGCGCTGCGCGACACGCTCGAGCTCGGCGAGCGATCGGGGGCCCTCGCCGGCATGGTGTCGGGGTCCGGCCCTACGCTGGCGTTCCTGACCGCCGACCCCGAGTCCGCGCTCGAGCTGCAGGTCATGCTGTCGGCGGCCGGCCTGCCGGCTCTCCACGTGCACGGCCCGGTGGCGGGCGCGCGCGTGATCGGCACCTGACGAACACCACCCCACGGGAGGATCACCGATGACCACCGCAGACCGCGTCACGGCCGCCTCGGAGGCCGACCGCTCCGCGTACCGCGCCGGGCCCGTCGACGAGCAGTCGCGAGCGCGACTGGCCGACAGCGGCCTCGACTACCGACGCACCTCGATCGACGGCGACGACTTCGCGCCCTGGCTCCAGTCCGTCGCCCGCGGTTTCCTCGACGGCGAGCGCAGTGCGGAGCAGATCGCATCGGCGCGCGAGCGCTCGGGATACCGGCGCCTGACGGGCGTGTACGACCCGGCTGCTCCGGTGTCCGAGGCTCCGGTCGCGACCATCGCGTCGTGGGTCGGCGAACTCTCGGTGCCGGGCGGCGCCGCCCTCCCCGCGTGCGCCATCTCCGCGGTGACGGTCGCTCCCACGCACCGGCGCCGCGGCATCGCGCGGGCGATGCTCGAGGGTGAGCTGCGCGCGGCGGCGGATGCCGGCATCCCCATGGCGATGCTCACCGTGAGCGAATCGACGCTGTACGGCCGGTACGGCTTCGCGCCCGCGGCGGCGAGTGCGTCCTGGCGCATCGAGACACGGCGTGCCACGTGGATCGGACCGCGACCCGACGGGCGCGTGGACTTCATCTCGCGTGAGACGCTGCGCGGGCTCGCCCCCGACCTGCACGAGCGCGTGCGGCTGACCACGGCGGGCGAGATCGACGTCCCGGGGGCTCACTGGGACGGCATCGCAGGAACGACCCCCACGGCCGAGAAGGCCGGCGAGAAGCGCGCGATCCAGTACACCGACGCGGCGGGCGAGGTCCGGGGCCTCGCGCTGTACTCGGTGCGCGAGAACCACGACGACTTCACGAAGGCGTCCGTGCGGGTGGTCTACCTGCTCGCCGACGGTGATGACGCGTACGCGGCGCTGTGGCGGTTCCTCCTCGAGCTCGACCTCGTCGCCGAGGTGAACGCGGACGAGCTCTCGGTCGACGAGCCGCTGCTGTGGATGATCGCCGATCAGCGCGCCGCGACCATCACGTTGCGCGACCACCAGTACGTGCGCATCCTCGATGTCGCCGCGGCGCTCGAGGTGCGCCGGTACGGGGCGCCCGGAGTGATCGCGCTCGACGTGAGCGACGCCCTCGGCCACGCCGAGGGCCGGTACCTGCTCGAGGTCGACGCGGCGGGCGCGGGCCGCGTGCGCGCGTGGGAGGGCGACGCGCCCGCCGGCGCGGTCGAGGTCTCACTGGGCATCGAGGAGCTCTCGGCCGTCTATCTGGGCGGGGTGTCGCTGGCGACCCTCGCCGCCGCGGGGCGCGTGCGGTCGGCCGACGCGGCGGCTGCCGCGCGCGTGTTCTCGTGGCACACGGCCCCACGTCTGAGCATCTGGTACTGACGCTCGAGACCGGAACGTGAGCCGGCCGGCGGGGGAGCGGGCTCCGCTCGCCTAGCCTGGAGGGGACATGGCACATCTTCTCGGGGCCGAGGCCCTGCATCTGGAGTTCCCGACCAAGGTCGTCTTCGACGGCGTTTCACTCGGCATCGACGAGGGCGACCGCATCGGCATCGTCGGTCGCAACGGCGACGGCAAGTCGAGCCTGCTCGCGATGCTCGCGGGCCGACTCGTACCCGACGCGGGCCGCGTCACGGTGCGCAGCGGAGTGCGCGTCGGCGTGCTCGACCAGGCGGACACCCTCGACGACGCGCTCACGGTGGCGCAGACCGTCGTCGGCGACCGGCCCGAGCACGAGTGGGCCGGCGAGGCGCGCACGCGAGAGGTGATCGCGGGCCTTCTCGACGGCATCCCGTGGGACGGTCCCGTCGCCGGCCTGTCCGGCGGCCAGCGACGCCGCGTCGCGCTCGCGGCGCTGCTCGCCGGCGACCACGACGTGATCTTCCTCGATGAGCCGACGAACCATCTCGACGTGGAGGCGATCGCGTGGCTCGCCGAGCACCTGAAGCGCCGCTGGGCGGCGAACGCCGGCGGCCTGCTCGTCGTCACCCACGACCGCTGGTTCCTCGACGAGGTCTGCACCCGCACCTGGGAGGTGCACGACCGGATCGTCGAGCCCTTCGACGGCGGATATGCGGCGTACATCCTGCAGCGCGTGGAACGAGACCGCCAGGCGGCCTCGATCGAGGCGCGGCGGCAGAACCTCGCCCGCAAGGAGCTCGCGTGGCTGCGCCGAGGACCGCCGGCCCGCACGTCGAAGCCGAAGTTCCGCATCGACGCGGCGAACGCCCTGATCTCCGATGTGCCCGAGATCCGCGACAAGACCGAGCTGCAGTCGCTCGCGGTGTCGCGTCTGGGCAAGGACGTCGTGGACCTGCTCGATGCGTCGGTGACCTATCCGTCGCCCGACGGCGGACCGGCCCGCGAGGTCCTGCACCCCGTCGAATGGCGCATCGCGCCCGGCGAGCGCACCGGCATCCTGGGGGTCAACGGCGCGGGCAAGTCGACGCTGCTCAGCCTGGTGTCGGGCGATCTCGAGCCGACGTCGGGTCGCGTGAAGCGGGGCAAGACGGTCAAGGTCGCCACGCTCACTCAGCGCCTGGACGAGCTCGAGGATCACCTGGACGACCCCGTGCGCATCGTGATCGAGGGGCTGCGCACGACCTACTCGTTCGGCTCCGGGTCCAAGGCGCAGGAACTGACCCCCGGCCAGCTCCTCGAGCGCATGGGGTTCTCGAGCGCCCAGCTCTCGACTCCGGTGAAAGACCTCTCCGGCGGACAGAAACGCCGACTCCAGCTGCTGCTCATCCTGCTCGAGCAGCCCAACGTGCTGATCCTCGACGAGCCCACGAACGACCTCGACACCGACATGCTCGCGGCCATGGAGGACCTCCTCGACACCTGGCCGGGCACCCTCCTCGTCGTCTCGCACGACCGGTACTTCATCGAGCGCGTGACCGACCAGCAGTACGCGATCCTCGGCGGGCACCTCCGGCATCTCCCCGGCGGCGTCGACGAGTACCTGCGCCTGCGCGAACGCGAGCGCTCGGCGGCTCCCCTCGGAGGAGCGGATGCCGCGGCATCCGCGTCTCCCACCGCCCCCGGGCTGACCGGGGCGGATCTGCGCGCGGTGCAGAAGGAGGTCTCGGCGCTCGAGCGACGGCTCGAGAAGCTCGAGGCGCAGATCGCGTCGGCGCGCACGGCGCTCGCCGATCACGACCAGTCCGACTACGTCGGCCTCGGTGCCGAGATGGCGCGCATCGGGACGCTCGAGAGCGAGCGCGACGGCGTCGAGGAGCGCTGGTTCGAACTCACCGAGCAGATGGGCTGAGGCGAGTCGCTCGCTGAGAACGCACTTCTGTCCTCGCCGGAGGCACTTCCCGAGACACGGGCGCGTTCTCGGCGAGCAGGGCGGGGGACGGTCAGACGTCGAAGCCGAGGCTGAGTTTGCGCAGCAGCGCCGCCAGCCGATCGCGGTCGCTGCGCGAGAGCGTCGCCAGCAGCACGGCCTCGGCGTCGACGAGGCGCGTGATGGCGGCATCCACCCGCGTCTTCCCCTCGTCGGTGAGGATGACCAGGATGCTGCGCCCGTCGTCGGGATCGGCTTCGCGGCGCACGAGCCTGCGGCCGACGAGGCGGTCGATCCGATTGGTCATGGTGCCGCTGGAGACGAGGGTCTGCTGCAGCAGCTGCTTCGGACTCAACTGGAAGGGCTCGCCCGCGCGGCGGAGCGCCGAGAGCACGTCCCACTCCCACGGTTCCAGCTCGCTGCGCCGGAAGGCGTCGCGCCGGGCCCGGTCCAGATGCCGGGAGAGTCGATCCACCCGCGACAGCACCTCGAGGGGAGAGAAGTCGAGATCGGGCCGCTGCGCGGTCCACGCCTCGACGATGCGATCGACCTCGTCGGTCTCCTTGGCCATGGCTCCATTATCGAGGTCGCGGCGGGAGGAGCGGGGACCGCGTGGGGCGGCGTGGCAGACTTGACGACGGCCGCGGACGCGGCGATCCGCCGTGGTGTAACGGCAGCACGACAGCCTTTGGAGCTGTGAGGCCCAGGTTCGAATCCTGGCGGCGGAGCATGACCCACAACACCGACGACACCCGTCTCGCCGTGATCGTGCTGGCCGCGGGCCAGGGCACGCGCATGAAGTCCTCGCTGCCGAAGGTGCTGCACCGCATCGGCGGGCGGCCCCTCGTGGGCCACGTGATCGACACCGCCCTCGCCCTCTCGCCCGACACCGTCGCCGTCGTGGTGCGGCACGAGCGCGACCTCGTGGCCGCTGCGGTCGTCGAGGCGGCGCCGGGCGTCATCGTCGTCGACCAGGACGAGGTCCCCGGGACCGGCCGTGCGGTCGAGCTCGCGCTCGCCGCGCTCGACGACTTCGGCGGGGATGTGCTGGTGCTCAGCGGTGACGTGCCCCTGCTCGACGCGGACACGCTCGGCGCGCTCGTGCGTGCCCATCGTGACGGTGCCGCGGCTGCGACGGTGCTGAGCGCCGTCGTCGAGGATGCCACCGGCTACGGCCGCGTCATCCGCGACGCCGACGGCGCCGTGGCGCGCATCGTCGAGCAGAAGGATGCGACGGCGGACGAGGCATCCGTCTCCGAGATCAACGCTGGCGTGTACGTCTTCCAGGCACAGGCGCTCCGCGCGCACCTCGCGCTCGTCGGAACGGCGAACGCGCAGGGGGAGAAGTACCTCACGGACGTGGTCGCGCTGCTGCGCGATTCTCGACTCGTCGTGGCGGCGTCGAGCGCGCCGGATGCTGCGGCCGCCCTGGGCGTGAACGACCGCGTGCAGCTGTCCGAGGCCGCGCGCCTGCTCAACGCGCGCACGGTGCGTCGCTGGCAGCTCGAAGGAGCCAGCATCCTCGATCCCGCCACGACGTGGATCGACGTGACCGCGACGCTCGCGCCCGACGTCACGGTGCTCCCGAACACCCACATCCTCCGCTCGACCTCGATCGGCGCCGGAGCGACCGTCGGTCCTGACACGAGCCTGGTCGACTGCGAGGTCGGGGAGAACGCGGTGGTGACGCGCACCGACGCGACGCTCGCCGTCATCGGCGCCGGCGCGAACGTCGGACCGTTCGCCTACCTGCGCCCCGGCACGTACCTCGGCGACAAGGGCAAGATCGGCACGTTCGTCGAGACGAAGAACTCGACCATCGGCGAGCGGAGCAAGGTTCCTCACCTGTCCTACATCGGCGACACCACGATCGGCACCGGCGTGAACCTCGGCGCCGGCGCCATCACGGCCAACTACGACGACCTGGCCAAGCACCGCACCGAGATCGGCGACGAGGTGCACACCGGCTCGCACAACGTCTTCGTCGCGCCCGTTAGGATCGGAGACGGCGCGAAGACCGGCGCCGGAGCGGTCATTCGCAAGGATGTGCCGGCCGGTGCCCTCGCTCTCAGCGTCGCCCCTCAGCGCAATGTCGAGGGGTGGGTCGAGAAGAACAGACCGGGAACCGGGGCCGCGGACGTCGCAGCCAAGGCTCGGTCCGCACAGAAGGCGGACGATGGGGCGCAAGAAGAAGACCGTTGAGCTCGACCGCGATAACGACATCGCACCCGGACTGGTCGCCAAGACCAAGAAGCGGCTCGTCATCGCCCGGGGCAGCTCGCACCCCGCGCTCGCCGTCGAGGTGACCGAGCATCTCGGCACCGAGCTGGTCCCCACCGAGTACCGCACCTTCGCGTCGGGCGAGATCCTCACGCGGTTCGAGGTGTCCATCCGCGGCTGCGACTTCTTCCTGATCCAGACTTTCGGCCCGCCGGTGAACGAGTGGCTCATGGAGACGCTCATCATGCTCGACGCGGCCAAGCGCGCATCCGCCAAGCGCATCACCGTGGTCGCCCCGTACTATCCGTACTCGCGTCAGGACAAGAAGGGCCGCGGCCGTGAGCCGATCAGCGCCCGCCTCGTCGCCGATCTCCTCAAGACCGCGGGCGCGGACCGCGTCATGAGCGTCGACCTGCACGCCGCGCAGATCCAGGGCTTCTTCGACGGTCCCGTCGACCACCTCTTCGCCAAGCCGGTGCTGCTGGAGTACTTCGAGAAGACCCTCTCCGCCGACGACCGCGCGAAGCTCACGGTGGTCTCGCCCGACACCGGCCGTGTGCGCGTGGCCGACACCTGGTCCGACAGCCTCGGCGCTCCGCTGGCGATCATCCACAAGCGCCGCGATCCGAACGTCGCCAATCAGATCACCGTCAACGAGATCGTCGGTGACGTGAGCGGGCGGGTGTGCCTTCTGGTCGACGACATGATCGACACCGGCGGCACGATCGTGAAGGCCGCAGAGGCGCTCAAGGCGAGCGGCGCGGTCCGCGTGATCGTCGCGGCGACGCATCCGATCTTCAGCGACCCCGCCTCGCAGCGCCTGCAGAGCGAGGCGATCGACGAGGTCGTCGTCACCGACACGATCCCGATCCCCGAGGAGAAGCGGTTCCCGAGCCTCACGATCCTGCCGATCGCCCCGCTCCTCGCGCGGGCGATCCACGAGGTCTTCGAGGACGGCTCCGTCACGAGCATGTTCGACGGCGCCGCCTGACCCGATTCTGAACGATCCGTCGTGACGGATCGTGACCTCCTTCATAGGCCGCTCATAGAGCGCGCTGTCAGGATGCCACTGTGCTTCCGGAGCGCACCACGACACCCACGACCCAGGAGGACCGCTCATGATCCGCACCGCCGTCGCCACCCGTCCCGCCCGCGCGGGTCTCACGTTCACCGCCGTCGCGGGGATCGCCCTGCTCGCCGGCTGCACGCCCGCCGCGACCGACACGTCGACCGGCACCGGTTCGAACTCCGGCTCCGACTCGGGTGACAGCGGTTCCTCCGGCACCTCGTCGTACGCGGACGGCACCTACTCCGCGGACGGGTCGTACGCCACTCCCGAGTCCGTCGAGACGATCAGCGTGACCGTCACCCTCGAGGACGACGTCATCACCTCGGTCGAGGTCTCGGGCGACCCGTCGCGACCGGAGTCCGAGCAGTACCAGGGCCAGTTCATCGGCGGCATCTCGGACGCCGTCGTCGGACAGGACATCGACGAGATAGCGGTGAGCCGCGTCGCCGGGTCGTCGCTCACCAGCGGCGGCTTCAACGAGGCGATCGAGACCATCAAGTCCGAGGCGATCGCGTAGGCCGATGTCCGCCCTCGCCGCGCCGCCTTCCGCCACGTGGCGGTTCGAGGCGATCGGCACCGCGTGGGAGATCGTCACGACGGAGCCGCTCGATGCGCCGGGCCGCGTCGCGGTCTCACGCGTCGTCGAGCGCTTCGACGCCGAGTGGTCGCGATTCCGCCCGGACTCGGTCGTCTCGCGCCTCGCGCCGGCAGGCGGCAGCGAGAACGCCCCCGCCGACGCGGTCCCGATGCTCGACGCCTATGTCGAGCTCGCCGCCGCCACGGACGGCGCCGTGAACCCCCTCGTCGGGGCGTCGTTGGAGCGCCTCGGCTACGACCGGGCCTATTCGCTGACGGCCGGCGAGCCCGTCGCGGCGCCCGCTGACTGGACGCGGCGACTCTCCTGGCGGGGCGGCGCGCTCGCGCTCGACGGCCCGGGAGTGATCGATGTCGGCGCGCTCGGCAAAGGGCGTCTCGTCGACCTCGTGCACGCCCTGGTGTGCGCTCTCGTGCCCGGAGACGTCGTCGTCGACGCCGGCGGTGACCTCGCGGTCCGTGGCACGACGCAGCGGATCGGGCTGGAGCATCCGTTCGATCCTCGCCGCGCGATCGGCGTGTGGGAGGTGGCGGATGCCGCACTGTGCGCATCCGCGGTGAATCGGCGCGCATGGGGCGAGGGCCTGCACCACGTGCTCGACGCGCGGACCGGGCTGCCGGTGCGCACCGTGGCCGCGACGTGGGCCGTGGCACCCGAGGCGATGCGCGCCGACGCGATCGCGACCGCGCTGTTCTTCGACGGCGGCGCCCGCCTCGCACACGAGTGGGGCGTCGAGTGGGTGCGCATGACCACCGACGGCAGGGTCGAGTGGTCGCCCGGCTGCCGCGCCGACCTCTTCACGCGAGCGGCTAGCGTGGAACGGTGACCGAGACCTCTTCGGGTCGTGTCGTGGCCGTCGCCCGCGACGACGCCCACCGCTTCAGCAAACACACGCGCGAGAGCATCACGCTCGTCGCCGATCACGGGGTCGAGGGCGACGCCCACGCCGGCGCGACCGTCCAGCACCGCTCGCGCGTGGCGCGCGATCCCGGCGCACCGAATCTGCGTCAGGTGCACCTCATGCACGAGGAGCTGTTCGCCGACATGGCCGAGCGCGGGCACGGCGTCGAGCCCGGGGCGCTCGGTGAGAACATCACGACCGCCGGCATCGACCTGCTCGGCCTTCCGCGGGGCACGCGGCTCGCGATCGGCGACGACGCCGTGGTCGAGCTCACCGGACTGCGCAACCCCTGCTCCCAGATCAACGGCCTCTCGAAGGGACTCATGAAGGAGCTCGTGCACGTCGATGATCAGGGGGCCACGGTGCGCCTGGCCGGTGTCATGTCCGTCGTCCTCGCCGGGGGAGAGGTGCGGCCCGGTGACGGCATCCGCGTCATCCTCCCCGCCGGCGGCGCCCGACCCCTCGAGGCGGTCTGACGTGCTCGGCACCCTCACGGCGGTGTGGAACCGCGTCTTCGCCGTCCTCGGCCGCGTGTCGATGTATCGCGTGGTCTACCTCGCGCTCGCCGCACTGGCGGTCATCTCCCTCGTCCTGTCGTTCTTCGACCTGGTCGGACCGGATCCGCTCGAACTGGTGGTCACGCTCGCCGTCCTCGCTGCGGTGTGCGTGGGGGTGGATGCCGCGGCTCAGCGGATCCTCCGGCTGCCGTGGCGCATCGAGTCGTCGCTGATCACGGCGCACATCCTGCTCTTCGTGCTCCGCCCGACCCTCGATCTCACCGCCCTCGCCGGAATCGCCCTCGCGGGCGCCGCCGCCTCCCTCTCCAAGTACGTCCTGGCGTGGCGCGGGCGTCACATCTTCAATCCGGCCGCCGTCGGCGCGACCGTGCTGACTCTGCTCGCCCTGGTGTGGCCCGCGCTCGGGTCGTCAGCGTGGTGGGTGGGCACGCCAGCGCTCGCAGCCCCGGTGATCCTGCTCGGGCTCGCCGTGCTGTGGCGCACCGAGAAGATCCGCGTGGTCGCGGTGTTCCTGGTCGTCGCGGTCGCGGTGGCGGTGCTGCGCACCTCCGCGCAGTACAACCTCGCGGGCCTGGAGATCGACGCGATGACGGTGTTCTGGCAGGTCCTGTGGTCCTCGCCGTTCCTGTTCCTCGGGGCGTTCATGCTGTCCGAGCCGCTGACGCTGCCGCCGCGCCGCTGGCAGCAGTTCCTCGTCGCCGGGATCGTCGGCGTGCTCGCCGGCTGGCCGATCCCGATCGGGGACATCAGCCTCGGACAGGAACGCGCCCTCCTCATCGGCAACCTGGTGGCGTTCGCGTTCGCCGTGCGCACCGCTGTGCGCCTCACCCTCTCCGCACGGGCGGTGAAGACGCCGACCGTGCAGGAGCTGACCTTCCACGTGCAGGACCGTCTGTCCTTCGTGCCCGGCCAGTACCTCGAGCTCGAGGTGCCGCACGCACACCCCGACGCCCGCGGCACGCGTCGCGAGTTCAGCATCGCGTCGGCCCCCGAGGACCTCCCGCTGCTGCGCGTCGCCTTCAAGGAAGGCGGTGCCGCGAAGCCCCAGAGCTCGTACAAGAAGGCGCTCGCGCAGGTCGGCGAAGGGGAGCGGCTGGCGATCACCGGTGTGTGGGGCGACTTCGTGCTCCCCAAGCGCGATGGCGCACCGATCCTCATGGTGGCCGCCGGCATCGGCGTGACGCCGTTCATCTCACAGCTGCGACACCTCCGCGCCGCGGGCGAGGGGCGCGACATCGTGCTCGTCTACGTCGCATCGGATGCCGCCGAGCTGGCGTATCGCTCCGATCTCGAGGCATCCGGAGTCCCCGTAGTTGTGTTCACGCGCGACGAGCCCGCCGACCTCCCGTCGACCTGGCTCTGGGCCCGGGGCGTGCGCCTGGACGCCGACGGACTGCTGCGGGTCGTCCCGGACATCGCCGCACGCCATGCCTACATCTCGGGGCCCGCCGGGCTGATCGCCGACCTCGCACCCGCCCTGGAGCACGCGCGGTCGATCACCACCGACGCCTTCAGCGGCTACTGACCCGCGTCGACATCCTTCGGGCGTGATGCCCTGGCGGCGGGGGAACAGTCCCGATCTGAAGGGTCGACACCATCCCGTTCGAGCATGTGAGTTCTCGTTCACATATCGGGCATGTGAGTTCTCGTTCACATATCGGTGATGTGAGTTCTCGTTCACATATCGGTGATGTGAGTTCTCGTTCACATATCGGTGATGTGAGTTCTCGTTCATGAGTTCTCGTTCACATATCGGTGATGTGAGTTCTCGTTCACATATCGGTGATGTGAGTTCTCGTTCACATATCGGTGATGTGAGTTCTCGTTCACAYATCGGTGATGTGAGTTCATCGTCACACTGACCCCTCGAGAGCAGTCGGTTCCGGAGCAGCGTGCGGCCCTCACTCGAGTTGTGAGCCAGGACTCACATGGGGGATGCGAGCCGTAGCCCCTGGAAACGGATGGCCGCAGGCCCTCGTGGGAGCATGCGGGCGCCAGGTCCCGTTGATCTCGGGTGCGTTGCAACTCACTGGATGGCCTGTGAGCACGAAGTCACATGCGATTTCGAGAGGGTGTGAATCCTCGAGTCAAGCGTGACCGGGTCTGCGAGCCGCCAGGGCTACGCACCGGCCGCACCGCAGCCGAAGTCAGACCGAGTCGACGGGCCGCGCGGGCAGGCGCACCTCGAAGGTCGTGTCGCCCGGCTCGCTCGCCACGGAGATCGTGCCGTCGTGGGCGTCGACGATCGCGCGGGCGATCGACAGCCCGAGGCCGGTGCCGCCGGTCTGACGGGCCCGCGAGCGGTCGCCGCGTGAGAAGCGCTCGAACAGCTCCTCGCGCAGCGTCGGATCGATCCCGGGTCCGTCGTCGTGCACGGTGAGCACGGCGCCGTCGCCGACACGCGCGACCGCGACGGTCACCGTCGTGCCGGCGGGGGTGTGCGTGCGCGCGTTCGCGAGCAGGTTCGCGACGACCTGATGCAGGCGGCCGGTGTCGCCCGCGATCTGCACGGGTTCGTCGGTCACATCCAGCACCCACGTGTGGTCGGGACCGGCGGGCCGGGCGTCGCCGACCGCCTCGACCGCGATGCGCGTGAGGTCCACGGTGCCGTAGACCAGCTCCTGCCCCTCATCGAGCCGGGCCAGCAGCAGCAGATCCTCGACGAGGGTCGTCATGCGCAGCGACTGCGCCTGGATGCGCTCGAGGGACGCCTCGGTCGTCTCGATCGTCGCCGGGGCGTGGTTCTTCGCCAGCGCGCGCAGCGACAGCTCGGAGTAGCCGCGGATGGACGACAGCGGCGTCCGCAGCTCGTGGCTGGCATCGGCGACGAAGCTGCGCATGCGCTCCTCGTTGCGCTGGCGTGAGGTGAGTGACTCGTCGACGTGGTCGAGCAGCGTGTTCAGGGCCTCGCCGACGCGTCCCATCTCGGTGCGAGGGTCGGCCTGCGCCGCCGGCACGCGCTCGGCGATGGTCACCTCACCGCGGTCCAGCGGCAGCTTCGAGACGCGCTCGGCCGTGTCCGCGACAGCGCGCAGCGGTGCGAGCCCCGCGCGGATCGTCCACGCGGTGGCCAGGGCGAGCAGGATCAGCCCGCCCGCGGTGAGAAGACCGATCGTGGTGAGCATCCGCCCGATGTTCGCCGCGACCTGGTCGCGCGAGATGCCCACGACGACCGCTCCCTGCGGTGAGGCCTGGCCCTCGACACGGAAGGTGCCCACATCGTCGATGGTGACCACGAGCGGCGTCTCACCGCCCAGACCGTCGGCGAGCTGGGCGATCTGGGAGTCCGTGAGCGGCGTGACCGACGAGTCCGCGCCCATGACCGCACCGGTCGGCTCGCCCACCGGCGACTGCACAGCGAGAAGGAAACCGGGCTGCTGCGGCTGCTCTGTGAGCATCTGCTCGGCGGTCATCCCCGCCGCGAGCTGGCGCTGCACCATCGCGGAGGTGCGCTCCAGCGAGTTCTTGACCTGGGTGTTCAGCCCGTCCTCGAGCACACCGCCGAGGATCGCGCTCGTCGCGACGCCGACGAGCACCATGATGAGCGACGTGATCGACACGACTGTGACGATCAGCTTGCGCTGCAGCGTCCAGGGACGGCGAGCGGATGCCTCGCGCGGCGCATCCGCCGCCTTGTCGGCGCGGTCGTCGTCGCCAACCGCGCTGGGCGCGGCGGTCTCGTCGGCGCGCAGGTCGGTCACTGCGGGGCCTTGATCATGTACCCGACACCGCGGACGGTGTGGATGAGCGGCTCCCGACCCTGGTCGATCTTCTTGCGCAGGTACGAGATGTAGAGCTCGACGACGCTGGAGCGTCCGCCGAAGTCGTAGTTCCAGACGCGGTCGAGGATCTGCGCCTTGGAGACCACGCGCCGCTGGTTGCGCATGAGGTAACGGAGGAGCTCGAACTCGGTGGCGGTGAGCTCGATCTCCTCGCCGCTGCGCTCGACCTCGTGGCTGTCCTCGTTGAGAGTGAGGTCGGCGACGCGCAGGATGGGCTCCGCACCGGAGGCGTGCGCGGTGCCGGCGCGGCGCATGAGGCCGCGCAGGCGCGCGACGACCTCTTCGAGGCTGAACGGCTTGGTGACGTAGTCGTCGCCGCCGGCGGTGAGGCCGGCGACCCGGTCGCTCACGGCATCCTTCGCCGTCAGGAACAGCACGGGCACGTCGTCGCCGGATTGGCGCAGCCGCTGCAGCACGGCCATCCCGTCGAGGTCGGGCATCATGATGTCGAGCACCATGGCGTCGGGCGCGAACTCGCGCGCGGACTGGAGCGCCTCGAACCCGGACCCGGCGGTGCGCACCTCCCAGCCCTCCATCCGCAGCGCCATCGACAGCAGGTCGGTGAGCATCTGCTCGTCGTCCACGACGAGCACGCGCAGTGCGGAGCCGTCGGGACGCAGAAGGGCAGGGCTGGCGTTGGTCATGGGCCCATTGTGCTCTCGTTCCTATGGGGTTCCTATGGAGGGCGCTATGCGCGCGCTGTGAGTACGCGTGCGCGAGCGGATGCTGCGCCCATATGTTCCTCATAGCTCCCGCTGGCGGCCCACATCGACAGCGTCCCTAGCGTCGCCTCGACGGCCGGCACCCCGCCGGCCGGGAGGAGACCCATGTACGCAACGTATCTGCGGCGGGAGCTGGCCGGCCGCAAGAAGCAGACGATCATCGTGGCCGCCGGCCTCGCGATCGCGATCGCGCTGGTGATGATCGTGAACTCGCTCGCGGCGGGGGTGCGCGACGCGCAGGCCGAGGCGCTGGAGTCGGTCTACGGGGTGGGCACCGACCTCACCGTGACCGGAGCCATGGCGGAGCCCGGCGAAGGGCGCGGGCAGATGTTCGAGTTCGGCGAGGACGGCGGTGAGACCGGGGATGACGGCACGACCGAGCTGAGCCAGTCGCGCCTGGTCAGCGAGCCCATGCGCGCCACGCTCGCGGCCGACACGCTCGACACCGTCGCATCCGTCGACGGCGTGGAGGCGGCATCCGGTGCACTCAGCCTCACGAACATGACCTTCTCCGGCGAGCTGCCGCAGCGGCCGGCCGAGGGATCCGAGTCCGGCACGACCGGCCAGGCGCCGCCGGACGGCGGCGGCGATGGCGGTGGCTTCGGCGGCGGATCGTTCGGCGTCGACTCGTTCAGTGTGCTCGGCATCGATCCGGCGACGACGTCCGTCGGTCCGCTCTCGGCGGTGTCGGTGAGCGAGGGCCGCGCCCTCGCGACCGATGACGCGGGAGAGAACGTCGCCGTGCTCGACGCCGCGTACGCCGCGACCGCCGAGGTCGCCGTCGGCGACGCCATCGACGTCGGCGGAGAGGACTTCGAGGTCGTGGGGATCGTCGCGTCGACCTCGAGCGACGCCGACACGGCGGCGAACGTCTACATCCCGCTCGACGTCGCCCAGGCGCTCTCGGGCGCCGGCGACGTCGTGTCCACCGTGTACGTCCAGGCGGCGTCGTCCGACGCGATCGCGACCGTGCAGGCGGACCTCGAGGAGGCGCTGCCCGAGACCACCGTGAGCTCGCAGTCTGACCTCGCCGCCACGGTGTCGGGGTCGCTGTCCAGCGCCTCGTCGCTCATCACGAGCCTGGGCACCTGGCTCTCCGTCATCGTGCTGGCCGTCGCGCTCGCGCTCGCCGTGCTCTTCACGATCTCGGGAGTCTCGCGCCGCACGCGCGAGTTCGGCACGCTCAAGGCCATCGGCTGGTCCAACGGACGCGTGGTCGGTCAGGTCGCGGGGGAATCGCTCGTCCAGGGACTTCTGGGCGGCGCCGCCGGGCTCGTGCTCGGCTTCGCCGGCATCGCGATCATCAACCTCGTTTCGCCGACGATCTCGACGTCGCCGGCGGCCGGCCCCGTCACACCGGGCGGACCAGGTGCCGACACGATGGTCGGCCCCGGCGGCGGCATGGGGAACCTGCTCTCGTCGCAGACGACCGAGATCGTGCTCCAGGCGCCCGTCACCCTCTGGGTCGTCGCGGCCGCGCTCGGACTCGCCGTCCTCGGCGGGCTCGTGGCCGGAGCGTTCGGCGGCTGGCGCGCCGCTCGCCTCAGCCCGGCCGAAGCACTGCGATCGGTGGGGTGAGGCATCCGATGAACGAATCGACCACCGCAGACGCGACGGCCACCGCGCACATGACAGGAGAACGCACCATGACCATGATCGACACCGGGCTCGATGCGGGGGCGGATGCTGCGTCCCCCGTGCTCTACCGGCTCGCGGGCGTGACCCGCACCTACCGTCAGAAGGACCGCATCGTGAAGGCGCTCGCGGGCGTCGACCTCGACATCGCCCCGGGGGACTTCGTCACCATCCAGGGTCCGACGGGCGGCGGTAAGTCCACGCTGCTGCAGCTGCTGGGCGCCCTGGACCGACCGACGGACGGGGCGGTCGTGCTGGGCGACGTGGACCTCGCGAAAGCGTCCGACGCCGAGCTCGGACACGTCCGCGCCCGCGACATCGGGTTCGTGTTCCAGGGGTTCAACCTCATCCCGACGCTCACGGCCGCCGAGAACGTCGACATGGCGCTCGAGCCACTGCGACTGCCCGCCGCGGAGCGCGCCGAACGGGTGGCGGAGGCGCTCGCGCACGTCGGCCTGGACGACCGGTCCGATCATCGGCCGGCGGAGCTCTCAGGCGGTCAGCAGCAGCGCGTCGCGATCGCCCGTGCGATCGTCAAGCGCCCGCGGGTGCTTCTCGCCGACGAGCCGACGGGCAACCTCGACGAGTCCATGCGCGACGAGATCCTCGGCGTGCTCGAAGGGCTGTGCGCCGAGGGGCTGACGCTCATCGTGGTCACCCACGATTCGGCCGTCGCGCAGCGGGCGCGCCGACGCCTGCGCCTCGAGCGGGGGACGGTGCGCGACATCACGCGCTGAGCATCACCCGGCGGTGCGGGCGTGGGCCGCGATGCGATCGAACAGCGCGTCGCGGCCCTCGTCGGTCCGCTGCAGCTCGGGGTGGGCGTCGTGGTGCGCGACGATCCGTCGCGCACCTTCGTCGAAGAGGATCGTGGTGCGAGACTCCGGCACGAGAGCGGTGACCTTGCTGTTGTCGAAGATCATCGAGTGCGCCTTGTCGCCGATGAGCGTGGGGCCGAGCTCGGGCGCGAAGGCGGCGATGGTGTCGGACGCCACGTGCACGAAGTCCGGCGACGCGACCCCGGCCGCGTCGGCCAGCCAGCCGTAGATCGTGTTCCACGCCGGCGCGTGCGAGCCCGTGATCGTGAAGGCGTCGCCGATGGCCTGGGGGTGGCCGAGCAGCCCGGCGAACGCGACGGCGAAGTCGTCGGCGTGCGTGATGGTCCACAGGCTCGTGCCGTCGCCGTGGATGACGACCGGCCGGCCGGCGCGCATGCGGGCGATGTCCGTCCAGCCGCCGAGCGTCGGGATCGAGCTCGCGTCGTAGGTGTGGGAGGGCCGCACGATCGTGACCGGCAGGCCGCGGTCCCGGTGGGCGGCGACGAGCAGGTCCTCGCACGCGATCTTGTCGCGCGAGTACTGCCAGTACGGGTTGCGCAGCGGTGTCGATTCCGTCACCGGGAGACGGCGCGGCGGCTTCTCGTATGCGGATGCCGAGCTGACGAAGACGTACTGCCCGGTGCGGGCCTCGAACAGGTTCAGGGCGGTGCTCACGTGCGACGGCGTGAACGACAGGAAGTCGGCGACGACGTCGTACTCGGTCGTGCCGACGGCCTCGCGCACGGCGGCGGCATCGCGGACGTCGGCGACGATCTCGCGCACGCCGTCCGGGAGCGGCCGGCGCGAGGAGCCGCGGTTGAGGACCGTGACGTCGTGGCCCGCCCCGACGCTGCGCCTCACGCACGCCGCGCTGATGGTCCCGGTTCCGCCGATGTAGAGCACACGCGTGGTCGTCATGCTCCGACCCTAGAACGGGTAGCGCGATGTCGGCAGCGGCCGTTACCGTGGCGCGGGTGACCGATATCTCCCTCAGCGACCTCACGACCGGCACGGTCGTGCACCCGGGCGACGACGAATGGGACGCCGCCCGCGCCTTCCACTCCGGCATCGGCGAGCCGACCGTCATCGTGCGCGCGTCCAGTGTCGACGACGTCCGCGCAGCGCTCCGGTACGCGGCATCCGAGCGCCTCGATGTCATGGTGCGCGGCGGGGGGCACAGCGCGTGGGGCGCCGTGCCCGGCGGCGTGACACTCGACCTCGACGCGATCGACGAGATCCGCGTCGACGGCACACTCGTGCACGTCGGGGGCGGCGCGACGTGGGGTGCGGTCGCGCACGCGCTCGCCGAGCACGGGCTCGGCATCAGCTCGGGCGACACGGCCTCGGTCGGGGTCGGCGGCCTCACCCTCGGCGGCGGGATCGGCTGGATGGTGCGGGCGTGGGGCCTCGCCGCCGACCAGCTGGTGGGCGCGCAGCTGGTGACGGCGCGCGGCGACGTGCTCGAGGTGAACGCGGACTCCCACCCCGACCTGTGGTGGGCGCTACGCGGCGGGGGCGGCAATTTCGGCGTCGTCACCCGGTTCGACTTCCGTGCGCACCCGCTCTCGCACGTGGTGTTCGCGACCCTGGGCGTCGGCGGCGACGCCCGACCGGTGCTGCGCGCCCTTCGCGACACGATGAAGGTCGCACCCCGCGAGCTCACGGTCACGTACATGCACGTCCCGCCGATGGATCCGAGCGCGCCTCCGGGCGCCACGATCAGCGCCTGCTGGATCGGCGACGACGAAGCGGCCGCCCGGGCGGCGCTGGCGCCGCTGTACGCCCTCGACGGCGTCACCGAGACCGAGCTCGGGGTGCGCTCCTATCCCGACATCCTCATGGAGATGCCCGCCGCCGATCCCGATCAGCCCATGCCGGGGTTCGTCGGCGGCAACACCCTTCTCGGCGACCTGACCGACGAGGCCATCGAGCGGCTGGTGGCTTTCCGCGAGGCCAACGCGGCGTCGGTGCTGTTCCTGCGTTCGCTCGGAGGGGCGTTCGGTGACGTCGCACAGGACGCCACCGCCTTCCCCGCCCGCGAGGCCACCTGGTTCGCCATGGCGGGAGCGTTCGACGTGCCCGGACTCGTGCACGACGGCAACCGCCCCCTCATCCAGGCGGAGTGGGATGCGATCGAGGCGCTCGGCGCCGCCCTCTACGGCAACTTCACCCCGTCCACCGATCCGGGGCTCGTCACGCGCATGTTCTCGCCCGAGGCGATGGCGCGGCTCGCCCAGGTGAAGCGCCAGTACGATCCGCAGAACCTGTTCTGCCGCAACCACAACATCGCCCCGGCCTGACCGGCCAGACGACGAAGCCCCCGCCGGCAGGCGGGGGCTTCGTGCACGGCGCGGCTGCGCTCAGTGGGTGTCTTCGGCCTCGATCTCGGTGCGGTCGCCCGACCACAGCGTGTGGAACGTGCCGGGCTTGTCGACGCGCTGGTAGGTGTGGGCGCCGAAGAAGTCGCGCTGGCCCTGCACCAGAGCGGCGGGGAGGCGCTTCGCACGGAGGCCGTCGTAGTAGGCCAGTGACGACGAGAACGCGGGGGCCGGGATGCCGGAGCCTGCGGCGATCTGGACGACGCGGCGCCAGGCGGCCTGCGCGCGTCCGAGGGCCTCGACGAAGTACGGCGCGGTGAGCAGGACGGGCAGTTCGGGGGTCGCGGCGTAGGCGTCGGCGATGCGGTTCAGGAACTGCGCGCGGATGATGCAGCCGCCGCGCCAGATCTTCGAGACGGCGCCGAGGTCGATCTGCCAGTCGTACTGGGCGGCTCCGGCGCGGATCTCGTCGAAGCCCTGCGAGTACGCGACGATCTTCGAGGCGTAGAGCGCGAGCCGGACGTCCTCGATGAACGCCTCGGCGTCGTCGACCGACAGGCCTTCGGCCGGGCCGGGCAGGTCGCCGGAGACGGCCCGCTGCTCGGGGTGGCTGGACAGCGACCGCGCGAACACGGCTTCGGCGATGCCGGAGACGGGAACGCCCAGGTCGAGGGCGGTCTGCACCGTCCACGCGCCGGTGCCCTTTGCGCCGGCCTGGTCGAGGATCACGTCGACCAGCGGAGCGCCGGTCTCGGCGTCGACCTGGCGCAGCACCTCGGCGGTGATCTCGATGAGGTAGGACTCGAGCTCGCCGCCGTTCCACTGGGCGAACACGTCGGCGATCTCGGCGGGGCTCTTGCCGGTGCCGCGGCGGATCAGATCGTAGGCCTCGGCGATGAGCTGCATGTCGGCGTACTCGATGCCGTTGTGCACCATCTTCACGAAATGGCCGGCGCCGTCGTGGCCGATGTGCGTGACGCACGGCTCGCCCTCGGCGACGGCGGCGATCGAGCGCAGAATCGGTCCGAGCGTGACCCAGGACTCGTCCGAGCCGCCGGGCATGATCGACGGGCCGTTGAGCGCCCCTTCCTCCCCGCCGGAGATGCCGGCGCCGACGAAGTTGATGCCCGTCTCGCGGACGGCCTTCTCGCGGCGGATCGTGTCGGTGAACAGCGCATTGCCGCCGTCGACGATGATGTCGCCCGGCTCGAACACGTCCACGAGCGCGTCGATGACGGCATCCGTGCCGCGGCCCGCCTTGACCATGATGATCGCGGTGCGCGGCTTGTGCAGCGACGCGGCGAACTCCTCGTACGAGAACGCGGGCACGAATTCGGCCTCGGGGTGCTCCGCGAGCAGCGTGTCGGTCTTCTCGTGACTGCGGTTGTAGATCGCGACCGTGTTGCCCTCGCGGCTCGCGAGGTTGCGGGCGAGGTTGGACCCCATCACCGCCAGGCCGACGACGCCGATGTTCGCGCGGGCAGCGGAGGCCCCGTCGGGGCCGGTGGGCTCGGGGATCGGGCGCGAGACTTCCTCGGGGCGCGGCGCCCCTTCGTGCTCGCGCGTCGAACCGGGCTGGTCGTCGCGATCGGACGAGATGTTCGTCTGCGCCGAGGGGTCGCTCTGAGACACACGCACTCCTGGAGTTCGAGAAGGGGAGGGTTCCAGCCTAGAGTCTGGCCCGTCCGTGTTACACGCCCGTAGCGCGCTTCTCACCGCCGTGCGCGGTCGGATGTGAGGCGGAGAGGCCTCAGTCCTTGCGGTAGCTCGCGCGGCCCATCGACCAGAACGCGCCGATCGTCAGCAGACCGCCGACCGCGGCCATCGCCCCGATCAGCCAGAGCAGCGCGTGAGACAGAAAGCCGTATTCCATCGGGTCCTCCAGGGGTCGATCGGGTGCGTTCCTCATCCTATTCGGCCCCCTGGTAGACTCGTACCCGAACTTCGGCGAGGGATGCCTCGCACCGGCCGGTTTCGGCGGGGTGCGGCATCCGTGATCGACGCAGTGGAGCAGGCCCACGGCTTTCCTCACGCGTTCGCGTTCGAGTTGAAACACCCCACATACCTGGGCCCGCCACACGCGCGGACCCGCGATCAGAACGGGCTCACGCCCGCGAGGAGAAACCATGTCGACCGAGACCGACACCAAGGTCCACGCCGAGATCCGCGAGAACTTCGGAAAGGGATACGCCCGCCGCCTCCGCGCCGCCGGCAAGATCCCCGCCGTCATCTACGGTCACGGCACCGAGCCCGTCCACGTCGCCCTCCCGGGCCACCAGATCGCGCTGCTCATCCGCCGCGCGAACGTCGTGCTCGAGCTCGACGTCAACGGCACCCACCAGCTCACGCTGGTCAAGGACGTCCAGAAGGACCCCGTGCACCAGGTCATCGAGCACATCGACCTCCTCGTCGTGAAGAAGGGCGAGAAGATCCAGGTCGACGTCCCGATCACGGTCACCGGCGAGCCCGCCCCCGGCACGATCGCCGCCCAGGACGCCAACACCGTCCTGCTCGAGGTCGAGGCCACGCACATCCCCGAGCGCATCGAGCTCGACGTCGAGGGACTCGAGGAGGGCACGCACATCACCGCCGCCGACCTCACGCTCCCCAAGGGCGCCTCGCTCGCGGTCGACCCCGAGACCCTGATCATCGCGATCTCCGTCCCGTCGGCCACGCTCGCCGCCGAGGACGAGATCGCCGCTGCCGACGCCGAGGTCGCCGCCGAGCAGGCCGAGGAGGCCGAGGAGGCCAAGGAGGCCGAGTCCGAGTAAGGGCTCACCGCAGCATCCGTCGAAGCCCGTCCCCGATACTGAAGGGACGGGCTTCGTCGTCGGAAGGGACAGGCAGCACATGGCAGAGGCGTGGCTGATCGTCGGTCTGGGCAACCCCGGACCCCGTTACGAGCTCACCCGGCACAACGTGGGCCAGCTCGTGGTCGACGAGCTCGCGGCGCGTCGCGGCGAGTCGTTCCGCGCGCACAAGGCGAACGCGCGCGTCGTCGAGACGTGGCTGCGTCCCGGGGCGGCGAAGCTGATCCTGGCCAAGCCGAACACGTTCATGAACGTGTCGGGGGGTCCGGTGGCCGGACTCGCCAGCTTCTACGGCGTCGATCCCGCGCGCGTCGTGGTCGTGCACGACGAGCTCGACATTCCCTTCGACACCATCAAGCTGAAGACGGGCGGCGGGCACGGCGGTCACAACGGCGTCCGCGACGTCGCGAAGGCTCTGGATTCGGCGGAGTTCGCCCGCGTCCGCGTGGGGATCGGTCGTCCGCCCGGCCGGCAGGACCCGGCGGACTGGGTGCTCGATCCGTTCGGCGCGAGCGAGCGCAAGAACCTCCCGATCCTGCTGGCGGATGCTGCGGACGCTGTCGAGCAGCTCGTTAGCGACGGACTCGTCGCCGCGCAGCAGAAGCACCACGCGCCGCGGGCCTGACCGGCGCGGGCGGGCACGGTCAGGTCGGGCGGGTCAGCCTCCGATGCTGGATCCGGCGGCGTAGCCCGCGCTGAGGAAGCCCTGGAGCACGACGAAGAAGAGCACCGGCCCGAGCGCGGCGATCACCACCGCCGCGATGGCGAAGCCGCGGCCGCGATCCTTCACCATCGCGATCACGCCCTGCACGAGGGCCCACAGGCCGAGCGCCGTGCCGACCCAGAAGGCCACCTCGGCCAGGAGGACCGAGTCGCGGACCGGCGCGAGCGCCGCCCACTCGAAGTCGCCCCCGCGGGGCATGAGGGCGATCTCGCGCCCCGTCCCCACTCCGATGGCGAAGGCGGCGACGGCGGCTACGAGCGCCGCCCCGACGGTCGCGATGACGGCGACGACCAGCGCCACCACGCCGAGGCCGCGACCCATGGGTCGAGCGGCGGCGCGGGCCGATCCGTAGCCGGGAGCTGATCCCGGCGGCCGCTGCGCACCCGGCGCATAGCCGGCAGGCGGCGCGTAGCCCGCGGGCATCGCGTAGGCCTGCGCCGGGGGAGCGGTCGGGGTTCCGAAGGGCGGTGCGCTCGGTGCGGCCCACCCACTGGGGGCCGGCGGCGCCTCGGCTGCCGGAGGCTGTGCGTGCGGGGGCTGCGGGTTCGTCTGCTCGGCGGGGTCGCTCACGCGCTCATCCTACGAGGCGTCCGACGCCCGCCCCACGTGCCGTTCGGCTCCGTCACTCCGACCTTTCGAGGTCGTCTCGGTGTCGGCTCGGCGCCCGCGACGAGCCTCGCGTGTCGGCGGTACCGCATAGACTCGTCCGGTGACAGTTCCCGGGATCGTGCGCGCCCTCGAACAGGCCTCGTCGTTCCAGGATGCCGCGGCCGCCGCATCCGTCGACGGCGACTTCTCCCTCGTGGAGGGCCTCGACGCCCCACTGCTGGCCGCCCTGCTCGAGAGGCGCCGCGCCGCAGGAAGGCCCCCGGCGATCCTCCTGATCACGCCGACCGGGCGTCGAGCCGAGTCGATCGGGCCGGCCTTGGGCGCACTGCTCCCCGGAGCCGAGGTGCTGCACTTCCCGGCGTGGGAGACGCTGCCGCACGAGCGTCTCAGTCCGAGCCCCGAGATCGTCGGGAACCGACTGGAGGTCCTCGGCCGTGTCGGCCGCTGGTCGGGCGAGACACCGCTCGTCGTCACCGCATCGGTGCGGGGCGCGATCCAGCCGCTCGCGGCGGGATTGACCGACGTTGCGCCCATCGATCTCGCGGTGGGCGAGCGTGGCCACGAACTGGGCGACGTCGTCCTCCGGCTGGTCGAGCTGGCCTACCACCGCGTCGACATGGTGTCGCGCCGGGGCGAGTTCGCGGTGCGTGGCGGCATCCTCGACATCTTCCCGCCGACGGCGGCCCACCCCTACCGCATCGAGTTCTTCGGCGACGAGGTCGACCAGATCCGGGCGTTCTCCGTCGCCGATCAGCGCTCCCTGCCCGGTGAGGTGCGCGAGGTCTCGCTCATCGCGAGCCGTGAACTGCTGCTCACCGAGGCGGTGCGCGGGCGCGCCCGGCAGCTCAAGGACGAGTTCCCCAGCCTCGCCGGCATGCTCGAGCGGATGTCGGAGGGCATCCCGGTCGAGGGCATGGAGTCGCTGCTGCCCGCTGTCTCCGACCGCCTTGTGACCCTCGTGGACTATCTGCCCGAGGGCTCCGCGGTCGCGCTGGTCGATCCCGAGCGCGCTGTGGCGCGTGCCATCACGCTCGGCGAGACGAACCGCGAGTTCCTCGAGGCTGCGTGGAGCGCCGCCACCGCGGGTGCCAGCACTCCCATCGATCTGGGCGCGGGCGACTTCCTCACGCTCCCCGCGCTCCGCGAGGCGGCTCGTGCGCGACGACAGGTGTGGTGGTCGCTGAGCGCCTTCGACTCGGGAGAGGCGGATGCCGCCGCCGAGGGACTCCTCGACATCGACAGCGCCCTCGAGGCCGCCGCCGCGATCCGTGTGCCCGGGACAGCAGTGCCCTCGTTCCACGGCAACGTCGACGGCGCGACCGAGCACGTGGGCGCCCTCCTCGCCGACGGCTGGCGTGTCGTGGTCGCGGCATCCGGAACGGGTCTCGTCGAGCGCGCACGCGACGTGCTCGCCGAACGAGGGATCGCCGCGCGCAAGGTCGGCGACATCCACTCGGCGCCTGAACCCGGTGTGGCCCACCTCGTGACCTCGGTGCTGGAGCGCGGCTTCGAAGCGGCGGACGCGAAGCTCGCCGTCCTCACCGAGACCGAGTTCTACGGCCGCACGATCGGCGGCGACCAGCGCGTCGTGAAGAAGCTCGCCTCGCGGCGCAAGAACGTCGTCGACCCGATCCAGCTCAAGGCCGGCGACCACGTCGTGCACGTGACCCATGGCATCGGCCGGTTCGTCGAACTCCAGCAGCGCGAGGTGTCCAGCGGTGGGCGCAACCCGGTCAAGAGCGTGCGCGAATACCTCGTGATCGAATACGCCCCGTCCAAGCGCGGCTTCCCGGGCGACAAGCTGCTGGTCCCCACCGACCAGCTCGATCTCCTCTCCCGCTACGTCGGCGGAGAGGCGCCCGCGCTGTCCAAGATGGGCGGCAGCGACTGGGCGGCGGCGAAGGGCCGTGCGCGCAAGGCCGTGCGCGACATCGCCGTCGAGCTGGTGAAGCTCTACTCCGCGCGCATGGCCGCAAAGGGCTACGCCTTCGGACCCGACACGCCCTGGCAGCGCGAGCTCGAGGAGGCGTTCCCTTTCGCCGAGACCCCCGACCAGCTGCAGACGATCGACGAGGTCAAGGCCGACATGGAGAAGCCGGTGCCGATGGACCGGCTCCTGTCGGGCGACGTCGGGTTCGGCAAGACCGAGGTCGCCGTGCGCGCGTCGTTCAAGGCGATCCAGGAGGGCAAGCAGGTCGCGATGCTGGTGCCGACCACCCTGCTGGTCAAGCAGCACATCGAGACGTTCACCGAGCGGTTCGCAGGCTTCCCCGTCAAGGTGAAGGCGCTCTCCCGCTTCCAGACCGACAAGCAGGCGCGCGAGGTCGTCGCGGGCCTTGCCGACGGCACGGTCGACATGGTGATCGGCACCCACCGCATCCTCACCGAGAAGGTGCTGTTCAAAGACCTCGGACTCATGATCATCGACGAGGAGCAGCGATTCGGCGTCGAGCACAAGGACACCCTCAAGAAGCTCAAGACCAACGTCGACATCCTCGCGATGAGCGCGACTCCGATCCCGCGCACCCTCGAGATGGCCGTCACCGGCATCCGCGAGATGTCGACGCTGCAGACGCCGCCGGAGGACCGGCATCCGATCCTCACGTTCGTCGGGCCTCGCAACGACAAGCAGATCGCCGCGGCGATCCGGCGTGAACTGCTGCGCGAGGGACAGATCTTCTACGTGCACAACCGGGTGCAGTCCATCCAGCGCATCGCCACGGACCTGGCCGAGCTCGTGCCCGAGGCGCGCATCGCCGTGGCGCACGGCCAGATGGGGGAGCATCAGCTGGAGCAGGTCGTCGACGACTTCTGGGAGCGCAGAGCCGACGTGCTGGTCTCGACCACGATCATCGAGACCGGCCTCGACATCGCCAACGCCAACACGATCATCATCGACCGTGCCGACAAGTACGGCCTCTCGCAGCTGCATCAGCTGCGCGGTCGCGTCGGCCGTGCGCGCGAGCGGGCGTACGCGTACTTCCTCTACGACGAGCTCAAGCCGCTGAGCGAGACCGCGGCCGATCGCCTCGAGACGATCGCGGTCAACAACGACCTCGGCAGCGGCATACAGGTCGCCCTGAAGGACCTCGAGATCCGCGGCGCCGGCAACCTGCTCGGCGCCGAGCAGGCGGGGCACATCGCGGGCGTCGGCTTCGACCTGTACCTGCGGATGATCGGCGAGGCGGTCTCGGCGTTCCGCGGCGACGACGTCGAAGGACCGGCGGAGCTCCGGCTCGAGCTGCCCGTGCAGGCGCGCATCCCCGATTCGTACATCGACAGCGAGCGGCTGCGCCTCGAGGCTTACCAGAAGCTGTCGGCCGCGGCATCCGTCACCGCAAAGGACGATGCGCTCGACCTCGTCGTCGAGGAGCTCAGCGACCGCTACGGCGAACCCCCCGCCGACGTCGAGGGGCTGCTCGCCGTGGCGCGCCTGCGACGCCGCGCCGCCCAGACCGGACTCACCGACGTGGTCGCGATGGGACCGAACCTCCGCATAGCGCCCGCCCACCTCCCCGACTCGATGCGGGTGCGGCTGCAGCGGCTGTACCCGAAGGCGAAGCTGCTCTCGGGCGGCGACGCGCTCGTGGTGCCGCTGCCGACAGCCGGCGGGGAGGCTCTGGCCGATGCCGATCTCATCGCGTGGGTGCGCCAGCTGCTCGACCAGCTCTGGCCGGAGAAGAAGGCCGAGGCACCGGCGGCCGACGGCGCACCGACGCCCTGACGGCCGACGCCCGTCGGGAGCGCCGTTGACCCGGCATCGTGCGATCGCCCACGATGAGGGGATGATCGATCAGCAGCGGCTGTGGGACGACGAGGTCGCCCAGGCGTACGACACCCCCGGCGAGGGCATGTTCGCCGACGACGTGCTCGGGCCGACCGTCGCGACCCTGGCCGAGCTGGCCGGTGGCGGCGCCGCGGTGGAGTTCGCCGTCGGAACCGGTCGCGTCGCGATCCCGCTGCACGAGGCCGGCGTGCCGGTGACCGGGATCGAGCTCTCCCACGCGATGATCGCGCGACTGCGCGAGAAGGTCGGTGAGGACGAGATCCCCGTCGTGCAGGGCGACATGGCCACCTCGTCGGTCGGCGAGGGATTCACGCTCGCCTACCTCGTCTTCAACACCATCTCGAACCTGCTGACGCAGGACGAGCAGATCGAGTGCTTCCACAACGCGGCTCGGCATCTCGTCCCCGGCGGGCGCTTCGTCGTGGAGCTGTGGGTGCCGCAGCTGCGCGCGCTCGCCCCCGGTCACGCCGGCACGGTCGAGGTCAGCCGGCCGGGCTACCTGCTGGTCGACACTGTCGACACCCTGACGCAGCGGCTCACGTCCCATCACGTGCGGTTCGGCCCCGAGATCGCCGACGGTCGCGAGGCGCGCATCGGCCGCTCGCCCCACCGCTACATCTGGCCCAGCGAGCTGGATCTCATGGCACGTCTCGCAGGCTTCGCGCTCGAGAGCCGCTGGGCGGGCTGGCGGCGGGAGGAGTTCACCGGCGAGTCCACCGGCCACGTGTCGGTCTATCGGCTGACGGGCTGACGCGGACTACGCTGACGGGCAGGAGGAGCCATGCGGTTCGAGCACCTCGGGGCCGAGCCCCGGATCCATCCCGACGCGGTGATCGCGCCGACGGCCGTGATCAGCGGTGACGTCCAGATCGGCGCGGACTGCCAGGTGCTGCACGGCGCGGTCATCACCGCGGAGGGCGGCGCCATCACCCTGGGCCAGAACGTGATCGTCATGGAGAACGCGCTCATCCGGGCGACCGCGACCAACCCGGTCCACATCGGCGACCACGTGCTGGTGGGCCCGATGGCCAGCGTCTCGGGCGCGACGGTCGGCGACGAGGTGTTCCTGGCCACGGGCACGCGCGTGTTCAACGGCGCCCGCATCGGCGATCGCTGCGAAGTGCGCATCAATGCCGTCGTGCATCTGCGCACCACGCTCCCGCCCGACACGGTCGTGCCGATCGCGTGGGTGGCGGTGGGCGACCCGCTGCAGATCCTCCCGCCGGACCGGCACGAGGAGATCTGGGCCGCCCAGCGGGAGCTCGACTTCCCGGGCTACGTGTTCGGACTGGACCGCGAGACGCCCGACCTCATGGTGCAGCTGACAGAGAGGTACGGGCGCGGCCTGTCGCGCCACGCCGGGGACCGACGCGTCGACTGAGCGGACTTCGCGAAGTCAGTCCCAGAAGTCGCCGCAGTCGCGGCACTCGAACTCGAGGCGATCGACCCAGCCGTCATCGAGCTCGCCCCGCCGGGCGAACTCCACGGCGAACCACCTCGGCTCGGTCGCGCGCACATCGAGCGACCGGCACTGGGGACACACTTCGGCGACGACGATACGTGCCATGCCCACACGGTAGCCCCGGCAACCCCCGTCGACGGCAGCGACGCGCGTGTCAGCCCGTGTTCTGCAGGCCCGCGGCGACGCCGCTCACCGACAGCAGGAGCAGGCGCTGCTGCTCCGGATCGACGGGTGCGCCCTCGGGGGTATCGCGCAGTGCGCGCAGCGCCCGCAGCTGCAGCAGCGACAGCGCGTCCACGTACGGGCTGCGCATCTTGACGGCGCGCTGCAGCACGGGCTTGTTGGCGAGCAGCTCGTCGCCGCCGGTGACGCGGATCACCCAGGAGCGCGTCAGCGCCATCTCGTCCCGCACGAGCGCGGCGAGGTCGTCGCGGTCGCCGAGCTCGAGGTAGTGCCGGGCGATGCGGTCGTCGGCCTTGGCGAGGCTCATCGCGACGTTGTCGATCAGCGTCCGGAACAGCGGCCAGTCGTCGTACGCGCGCCGCAGCACCGGCTCGTCACCGACGGCCTCGAGGGCGCTGCCCAGGCCGAACCAGCCGGCCAGGTTGATGCGCGCCTGCGTCCATGCGAACACCCACGGGATCGCGCGCAGGTCCTCGAGCGACTCCACCGACAGTCCGCGGCGGGCGGGGCGCGACCCCAGCGCGAGGAGGCCGATCTCCTCCATCGGGGTCACGCGGGCGAACCACGGCGCGAAGCCGGGCGCCTTCACGAGCGAGAAGAAGCGGGCGCGGGATGCCTCGTCCATCGTCGCGGCGACCGGGGCGTAGCGTTCGGCGGCCGCGCGGTTGCGCTCCTCGTTGGACGGTGCGGAGGCGAGGAGGATGGCGGCGGCGACCTGGTCGATGTGGCGCATCGCGATCGCGGGGTCGCCGTAGCGGGCGAAGATCACCTCGCCCTGCTCGGTGAGCTTGAAGCGCCCGTCGACCGAGTGCGGCGGCTGCGCGAGGATCGCGGAGTTCGCCGGGCCGCCGCCGCGCCCGAGGGCGCCGCCGCGGCCGTGGAAGAGCGTGAGCTCGATGCCGCTCTCGCGCGCCCATGCGGCGATGGCGGCCTGCGCCTCGTAGAGGGCGAGGTTGGCGGCGACCGGTCCGACGTCCTTGGACGAGTCCGAATAGCCGAGCATGACCTCGAGCCGGCGGCCCGTCGCCTCGAGGCGCGCGGCGAACTCCGGATGCTCGACGATCTCGGCGAGGATGCGCGGCGCGGCCTGGAGGTCGGCGAACGTCTCGAACAGCGGGATCACGTCGAGCACGGGAACGACCCCGTCGGCTCCCGCGGCGAAGCGGGCGAGCCGGTGCACGTTCGCGAGATCGTCGGCGGACTGCGTGAACGAGACGATGTAGCGTCCGGCGGCCCGGGGGCCGTAGCGCTCCTGCAGGAAGCCGACCGACCGGAAGACATCGAGCACTTCCTCGGTCTGCGCGCTGCGTGCTCCGCCCGCGTCGAGCTCGGCGAGCACCTTCGCGTGCACGGCGGAGTGCTGGCGCACCTCGAGCTCGGTGAGGTGGAATCCGTAGGTCTCGACCTGCCACAGCAGCTGCTGCAGGTGGCCGTACGCCTGCCGGGGAGCGCCCGCCTGCACGAGGGAGTCCTGCACGACGCGCAGGTCGGCGATGAAATACTCGGGGTCGCGGTAGGCGAGGTCGGCGTCACCCTCGCGGGTCGCCCGGAGCTTGCGGGCCACCAGCAGCAGGATGCGGCGATGCGGCTCGTCGGGGGAGCGCTTGGCGACGTCGGCCGCGGCGTCTTCGTCAGCGGCGGACAGCCGCTGCCACAGGGTGAGCAGCGCGTCGCTGGGCGGAGTGGTGGTGCCGTCGAGGGTGAGGGTGCGGCCGATGCGGCTCGTGGTGCGCTCGAGGCCGAGGAGCACGTGCTCGCTCGCGATCTTCGCGGCCTTGCGGGTGACGGAGGCCGTCACGAACGGGTTTCCGTCGCGGTCGCCGCCGACCCACGACCCGACGCGCACGAAGGGGCGCACGATGGGGGCGCGTCCGCCCGCGGCGGGGCCCTGGAGCGCGTCGTCGACACGGCGGTACACGTGGGGGACGGCGGTGTACAGCGTCTCGTCGAACACCGCCATGACCGCGCGCACCTCGTCGGTGGGCGATGGCTTCTCCGGCCGCAGCGGGGCGGTGCGCCACAGCGTGTCGACCTCTTCGAGCATGCGGCGTTCTGCGCGGCGCTGGTCGGCGCCGTTGCGCAGCGACGCGTCGTGCTCCTCGAGAAGCGTGGCGAGGCGGCGGATGCTGGACGACACGGCCCGGCGACGGGCTTCGGTCGGGTGCGCCGTGAAGACCGGATGGAATCGCAGCGCCTGCAGGCGCTCGAGCGCGGTGTCGTCGCCCACCTCGGCGGCGAGACTCATGAACGCCGCCGCGACGGAGTCTGTGGCGTGCTCGCGGTCGGGGCGGCCGTCGCGCTCGCGCAGGATCCGCACGCGCTGGTGCTCCTCGGCGAGGTTCACGAGGTGGAAATAGGCGGTGAACGCACGGGCGACCTCGTCGGCGCGCGACACCGTGAACGAGTCGGCGATCGACGCCGCACGCGCGAACGCCTCGGGTGTCTCGTCCGTGTAGGCCTGGATCGTCGCGATGCGCAGTCGCTCGACGTCGTCGTACAGACCGGTGGATCCGCTCTCGCGGAGCACCTGACCGAGAAGCGAGCCGAGCATGCGCACGTCTGCGCGCATCCTCTCCGGGATCTCCTGCTCGGCCTCGAAGCGCCCGACGAGGTCGATCGCTTCGGTCTGGGTGAGTTCACGCATGGGATCCACGCTAGCCCGCCGGTGTTTCGGCGACGTCACGTGGGGCCTCGTGTGACGGGTGTCGTCGATAGACTGCCCGCAGGAGTGCCGGGAAGTCTGGTCGGCGGTGATCGGCGATGCCCGTCGGCGCCTGGGAGAAGGGATCCCGGATGGCATTGTTACGCTCGGCGCGCTTCCCCGCGATCGTGCTCCTGATCGCAGCGGCCGCAGGTCTCGTCGTGGCGAACAGCCCGGCCGGCGGCCCCGTGGACGACTTCCTCCACCTCTACGTCGGCATTCCGGGGGTCCTGGAGCTCTCGCTGAGCCACTGGATCGCCGATGGGCTGCTGGCGGTGTTCTTCTTCGTCGTCGCCGTCGAACTGCAGTACGAGCTCACGGCGGGTCAGCTCAACTCGGCGCGCAAGGCGATCCAGCCGGCGATCGCCGCGACCGGCGGCGTGCTCGTCCCGGTGGCGATCTACCTGGCCTTCGCGTGGGGCTCGTCTTCGCAGGCGGGCTGGCCCGTCCCGACGGCGACCGACATCGCCTTCGCGCTCGGCGTGCTCGCGGTGTTCGGCAAAGGCCTGCCACCCGCCCTCCGCGTGTTCCTCCTCGCCCTGGCGATCCTCGACGACATCGTCGGCATCGTCTTCATCGCCGTGCTGTTCACAAGCGACGTCGACTTCGGGATGCTCGGGCTCGCCGTCGTGGCGATCGTGGCCTTCGGCATCCTGAGCCGCCTGCTCGACACACGCGCGCGGGTGCCGATCGCGCTCGCGCTCGTGGTTCTCGCGATCCTCGCGTGGGTGTTCGTCTACAAGTCCGGCGTGCACGCGACCATCGCGGGAGTGGCTCTCGGCCTCGCGATGGCGCAGCGTCCCGCGCTGCGGGTGCGCCACGAGATGGAGCCGTGGGTGAACGGGGTCGTGCTGCCGCTGTTCGCGTTCAACGCGGCGCTCGTCGCGATCCCCTCTGTATCGGCGGGCGAGCTGTCGCCGGCGTTCTGGGGCATCCTGGTCGCCCTCCCGGTGGGCAAGGTGATCGGCATCACGCTGTTCGGGTGGGTGTCGCTGCGGATCGGCGCGCGCGACGCCGCGCCGACGCTGCGGCTCGGGGATCTGCTCGCGGCCGGCGCGCTCGGGGGCATCGGGTTCACAGTGTCGCTGCTGCTGTCCGAGCTCGCCTTCGGCGGGATGCCCGAGATCCGAGATCAGGCGGTCCTCGGCGTGCTCGCCGGGTCGGTCATCTCCCTCATCGTGGCCGGGGTGCTCGTATCGTGGCGGGCATGGCATTACAGGCGGCAGGCTCAGGCGGCGACACAGCCGGCGATGGACCCGGCGACGGACCCGGCGACGCCGTGAGCCCGACGGATCCGCTGCGCGCCGCTGCCGACACCATGCGCGCGGTGCGGGACCGATGCGTGTGGACGCAGCAGATCGACCATCGTGCGCTGGTCCCGTACCTCGTGGAGGAGAGTGCCGAACTCATCGACGCCGTCGAGGAGGATGATCGGGCCGAGCTGCGCGAAGAGCTCGGCGACCTGCTGTGGCAGGTCCTCTTCCACGCCGAGATCGCCTCGCGGGATCCCGACGACCCGTTCGACATCGACGACGTCGCGCGAGGCCTCACCGACAAGATGGTGCGGCGGCATCCCCACGTCTTCGGCGATGCCGTGGCGCGCACCCCCGAAGAGGTGCTCGTGCACTGGAACGCCGCCAAAGCCGTCGAGAAGAGCTCGCGCACCAGCGTCCTCGACGGCGTGAGCGAGCGGATGCCGCCCTTGGCCCTCGCGCAGAAGCTGCTGGGCAAGGGCGCAGCGGTGGGCGTGCACGTCGAGACCGCGACCGCACCGGCCTCCGAAGCGGAGCTGGGTGATGCGCTCCTCGCGCTCGCGGCGACCGCTCGTGCGCACGGCTGGGATGCCGAGCGCGCTCTGCGCGAGCGCCTGCGGGGGCTCTCCGCCGAGATCCGCTCCGCCGAGGGCACGCCCGCGGATCTGGGAAACTAGACCCGTGGCAACCGTGAACCCGCCGCGCGGCATGCGCGACTTCCTCCCCGCCGACAAGGCCCGGCGCGAGCGCGTGCTCGCCGTCATCCGTGACCGCTACCGTGCGCACGGCTTCGACGAGATCGAGACGCCGGTCATGGAGGAGCACGCGCGACTGCACGCCGGCATCGGCGGCGACAACGAGAAGCTCGCGTACAACGTGCTCAGACGCGGCCTCGACGCCGCGGCGATCTCGGCAGCGGCCGATGATCCGGCCCTCCTCACCGATCTCGGCCTGCGGTACGACCTCACCGTTCCGCTGGCCCGCTTCTACGCGACCAATCGCGGACAGCTGCCGGCCGTGTTCCGCTCGATCCAGATCGCGCCCGTGTGGCGCGCCGAGCGACCGCAGAAGGGCCGTTACCGCCAGTTCGTGCAGTGCGACATCGACATCATCGGGGACGCCTCGGCCCGCGCCGAGTCCGAGCTGATCGTCGCCACGCTCGACACGCTGGACGCGCTGGATCTCGCGGGTGGCAGCGTGCGCATCAACGACCGGCGCGTGCTCGACTGGATGCTCGACGCGTTCGGCTTCTCGCCCGATGAGCGCCCGGGCGTGCTGATCACGATCGACAAGCTCGACAAGATCGGACCCGCCGGAGTCGCCGCAGAACTGCGCGATCGCGGGGCGACGGCATCCGCGGTCGATGCGTTCGAGCAGTTCCTGACGCGCCCGATGACCATGGAGTACCACCCGTACGGCGAGCGCCAGATCCGGAAGTTCCTCCCCGCCGACGCCCCGACCGAGGTCGTCGCGCACCTCGTCGGGATCGGCGAGGCGGTCGCCGCCGCGCGCGCCGGAGTCGACGGGCTTGCCGACATCCCGCTCGTGTTCGACCCCTTCCTGGTGCGGGGCATGGGCTACTACACCGGCACGATCTTCGAGCTGGCCCACCCGTCGGTCGACTACTCGCTGGGCGGCGGCGGCCGCTACGACGGAATGATCGGCCGGTTCCTCGGCCAGGATGTGCCGGCCGTCGGGTTCTCGATCGGCTTCGAGCGCCTCGTCGACCTCGTCGACGCGGTCGACGCCGACGGCGCGACGGCGATCGTGCTGGTGCACGACCGCGATGTGCCCGACAGCGAGCTGCTGGCCCACAAGTCCGGGCTCGTCGCCGCGGGGTCGCGTGTGCGGCTGGAGCACCGCACGAAGAACCTCAAGGCGCTGCTCGAGCGCGCCGCCGCCGACGGCTACACGTCGTTCGCGACCGTGACCGCGGGGGCCGCCGTCGGCTCGCTCGAGCTCAAGCCCCTCGCGTGAGAGGCCGCGTCCGCTCGCGCACAGGCCGCACGCGGGAACGAGACGCAGACGGATGCCGCGGCACTGCGCCATGATCGAGGGATGACTCTGCGCATCCACGCCGTGCTCGTGCCGTTCGGGCCCGCGACGGCGATCGAGCTCACCGACGAACAGGTCGCCGAACTCGGCGGCGGCAAGCGCGCGGCCGTCGTCGTCGGAGTGGGCGATCGCTCCGCCCGGCTGCGGCTGGGCGTCATGGACGGGCGCAACCTCATCGGCATCTCGAAGGCGAACCGTGCGCAGCTCGGTGTCGACTTCGGCGACGAGATCGACGCGACGATCGACCTCGATCAGCAGGACCGCGTCGTCGACGTGCCAGAGGATCTCGCGGCGGCCCTCGAGGCTGCCGGGGCGAAGGCCGCCTTCGACGCCCTCACCTACTCGCGGCGCAAGGAGCTCGCGCGCGGGGTCGCGGAGGCCAAGAGGCCCGAGACGCGCGAGCGTCGCATCGCGGCGGCCGTCGAGGAGCTCGCCGGCTGACGAACGCGCCGCCGCATCGTCACCCGCGCGACGCCGGTCGTTCATCTGCGCGCGCTCGGATGGGGCCATGGGCCGCCGTCGTGCCGTCGTGGTGAGTGCGGGGACCGTCGTGGTCGTCGGCGCAGCCGTCGCGGGATTCCGTTCCCTGCTGCATCGCCAGGCACGCATCGCGCGCAAGCGCATCGGCAAGCCGCTCGGCGAAGACGCGATGGACGCCGATCGCGTCTGGGGTCGTCGGCACGAGGGTGAGCCCGTCGAGCTGGCCATCTTCGGCGACTCGATCGCAGCCGGCCTCGGCGCGGAGCGTCGCAAGGACACGCTGGGCGCACGGCTCGCGAAGGGCGTGGCTCGCCAGACGCACCGCGCGGTGCGCCTGCACACGGCGGCCGTCGTCGGTGCGGAGTCCTCGATGCTCGCCGCGCAGGTCGACGGCCTTCCCGACGATTACCGACCGCATGTGGCGGTGGTCATCGTGGGCGGAAACGACGTGACGCATCGTGTGCCGATTCCCACGGCGACCGGGCACCTCGTGGCGACGGTCGCTCGGCTCCGCGCCCGCGGAGCCGAGGTGGTCGTCGGCACGTGTCCAGATCTCGGCGCCCTGCGGCCCGTTCCGCAGCCGCTGCGCACGCTCGGTTCGCGCATGTCCCGGCAGCTCGCCGAGGCGCAGGCGCAGGCGGCCGCCCGCGCGGGCGCACACGTCGTGTCGCTGCGGCGCGCCGTCGGCCCGTTCTTCGTGACGCAGCCCGACGAGATGTTCAGTCTCGACCGCTTCCACCCGAGCGCGCTCGGGTACCGGCGCACCGCGGAGGCGCTGCTGCCCACCGTGCTCGCTGCGCTGGAGTCGCCCACGGCGCAGGGCTGAGGTCGGGCCGAGGTCGGATGGTCAGGCGGGCGCAGCCTCGGTCACGCGCTTCTTCTCGCGCACGTAGACCTCTCGCCGCACGCGTGCGACGACGTCGCCCGCGGCATCCGTGATCTCGGTCTCGAACCACTCGAGCACCTTCGCGCCGCCACGGGCGCGCTCGCGCAGCTCCTGGGCGCGCTCGCGTGTGACCTCGAAGTGCGCGGTGAGCACGCCGCGGCCGGGCTTGACGAACTCGATCTCGCCGCGGGTGTCCCACACCACGAAGTCGCGACCGAGCTGGTGCATCACCAGCATGAAGAAGTACGGGTCCGTCATCGCCGACATCGAGCCGCCGAACGCCGTCTTGACGTAGTTGCGCGTGATCGGGTTGACGTGCAGTTCGACGGTCGCGTGCGTCCAGTCCGGGGAGAAGCCCTTGACCCGGATGCCGCTCCACAGGTTCGGCGCCCACAGGCTCATCCCGACGGCGAGTCGGCGTGGTGTGATTCGCATGCGCCCATCCTGCCGACGGACCGCCGCGGGATGACATCGATTGTGGCGACCCCACAACCGCGGCTCTTGACGAGCCGGGCGGATCGCTTGTTGGCTGAGCCCATGAGCGATCCGACCCCCGACCAGTGGCGGCGCGTCGACGCCTACCTCACCGAAACCCTCATCGGGCACGATCCGGGGCTCGAGCGCGCTGTCGCCGATCAGAACGCGGCCGGCCTTCCGGCGATCGAGGTGGCGCCCGTCAACGGCAAGTTCCTCCACCTCCTCGCGCGCATCAGCGGCGCACGGCGCGTGCTCGAGATCGGCACTCTCGGCGCGTACTCGACGATCTGGATGGCCCGTGGCCTCCCCGAGGACGGCCGGGTCGTGACGATCGAGGCGGAGCCGCGCATCGCCGAGATCGCCCGCGCGAACCTCGACCGCGCCGGCGTGGGGGGAAAGGTCGACATCGTGCTCGGCCGCGGCGCGGACGTGCTCCCCACGCTGGAAGGCGGCGCGCCGTTCGACCTCGTCTTCATCGACGCCGACAAGGAGTCCAACACGATCTACCTCGACTGGGCCGCACGCCTCGGGCGTCCGGGGACGGTCGTCGTGGTCGACAACACCGTGCGCGGGGGAGAGGTGGCCAACCCGGCGACCGAGGACCCGCTGATCATCGGCGTGCAGCGTGGGCTGGAGATGCTCGGGCGCGATCCCCGGTTCGACGCCACGGCCCTTCAGACGCTCGATCTCAAGGGCTGGGACGGCGTCGCGATCGCGATCGTGGTGTGAGACGACGGTCGATGTCGGGATGCCTGTGACCCGAGCATCCCCATCACTAGACTCGATCGCGGACCGACGACGCTCCCCATCACCACCCGCCCACGAACTAGGAGCTTTCCCGTGGCATTGATCGAGGCTGTAGGCGCACGCGAGATTCTCGACTCGCGCGGAAATCCGACCGTCGAGGTGGAGGTGCTTCTCGACGACGGGATCGTCCAGCGCGCGGCCGTCCCCTCCGGCGCATCGACCGGAGCCTTCGAGGCATACGAGCTGCGTGACGGCGACAAGAGCCGCTACGGCGGCAAGGGCGTGCTCAAGGCGGTCGCGGCCGTCATCGACGAGCTCGGCCCCGCGATCGAGGGCGTCGACGCCAGCGAGCAGCGCATCGTCGACGAGATCCTCATCGAGGTCGACGGCACCGACAACAAGGGCCGCGTGGGCGCGAACGCCATCCTCGGCGTGTCCCTCGCGGTCGCGAAGGCGGCGGCCGACTCGGCCGACCTGCCCCTGTTCCGCTACCTCGGCGGACCCAACGCGCACATCCTTCCCGTGCCGCTGTTCAACGTCATCAACGGCGGCGAGCACGCCGACAACGGCATCGACATGCAGGAGTTCTTCCTCGCACCGATCGGCGCCGAGACGTTCTCCGAGGCGCTGCGGTGGGGCACCGAGGTCTACCACGTCCTCAAGGGCGAGCTGAAGGCTGCGGGATTCGCAACGGGCCTCGGCGACGAGGGCGGGTTCGCCCCCGACCTCCCCAGCAACCGCGAGGGTCTCGACTTCCTCGTGAAGGCGATCGAGAAGGCCGGGTTCACGCCCGGCAGCGACATCGCCCTCGGCCTGGACGTCGCGGCGACCGAGTTCTTCAACGACGGCGTCTACCGCCTCGACAACAAGGACTGGACCGCCGCCGAGCTCACCGAGTACTACGTCGGGCTGGTGAACGACTACCCGATCGTCACGATCGAGGACGCGCTCGCGGAGGACGACTGGGACAACTGGAAGGCCCTCACCGACGCGCTCGGCACCCGGACCCAGCTCGTCGGCGACGACCTGTTCGTGACCAACCCCACGCGCCTGGCCGACGGCATCAAGCGCGGCGTCGCGAACTCGCTGCTGGTCAAGGTGAACCAGATCGGCACGCTGTCCGAGACGCTCGACGCCGTCGACATGGCGCACCGCGCGGGCTACACGGCGATGCTGTCGCACCGCTCGGGCGAGACCGAGGACACCACGATCGCCGACCTGGTCGTGGCCACCGGCGCGGGTCAGATCAAGAGCGGCGCGCCCGCGCGCAGCGAGCGGGTCGCGAAATACAATCAGCTTCTGCGCATCGAGGAGGAGCTGGGCGACGCGGCGACGTTCATCGGCCGTGCGGCCTTCCCGCGCTTCACGAGCTAGGCACTGACGAGAGGGGGAGCCGTGGCGAAGACGACGGCTCCCCCTTCCCGTCCTTCCCGGCCTCGCGCACAGCGTCGCCCGGTCGATGTCCGCGGGTGGCTCGGCGGCATCCGACTGTCCGGCTTCATGGTGATCATGCTGGGTCTCGTGGTGCTCGCGGCATTCGTGCTCGTGCCCACGATCGGCACCTACGTCGACCAGCGGCAGCAGATCGCGGCGCTCGAAGCCGCCGTCGAGCTGAGCGGCGAACAGGTCGCCGAGCTCGAGTCCCAGCGCGAGCGCTGGAGCGATCCGGCGTACATCACGACGCAGGCGCGCGAGCGGCTCTACTACGTCCGCCCGGGCGAGGTCGTCTACCTCGTCGACAACGATCTGCCCCCCGAGCTCGCACCCCAGGAGCAATCCCCGGTCAGCGAGGACGTCGAGCAGACGCGCACCGATTGGATGTCGCAGCTCGTGCGCTCGGTGACCGTGGCCGGGCTCTCGCAGACCGTGAAGGCGCCGACGATCGGGGTTCCCGACCAGGAGCCCACGCCGTCGACCACGCCCTGAAGCGGGACGTGCCGATCGCTCCGCGGTCCAGCGGTGTCCCAGCCGCCGCCGGTAGCCTTGCCGACGTGACGACCGTGCCGTTCCCCCCTGTCAGCGACGCCGACCTCGCCGTGCTGCGCGCGCAGCTCGGCCGACCCGCGCGGGGCGCCGTGGGCATCGCCGCGCGGTGCGTCTGCGGCAACCCCACCGTCGTGGCGACCTCTCCGCGCCTGCCCGACGGCACGCCGTTCCCGACCTTCTACTACCTCACCCACCCGGCCGCGACGGCGGCCATGTCGGTGCTCGAGGCCGAGCACATCATGCGCGAGCTGAGCGACGAGCTCGGGGCCGACGAAGAACTCCAGGCCGCTTATGCGCGGGCCCACGAGTCCTACCTCGCCGACCGTGCGGCGTACGGCGAGGTCGACGAGATCGACGGGATCTCGGCCGGTGGGATGCCGACGCGCGTCAAATGCCTGCACGCCCTCGCCGGTCACGCCCTGGCCGCGGGCCCGGGAGTGAACCCGATCGGCGACCGCGCGCTCGAACGATCCTCGTGGTCCCCGCAGCGGTGCGTGTGCGCCGAGCCCGGGACGGCGGGATGACCCGCCGCCTTCTCGCGGCGATCGCCGCGTCCGCCGTCGCGCTGACCCTGCTCGGTGCCGCGCCCGCCTCTGCGGCCGTCCTGGGTGCGGTCCCGGCGGCGGCGGAGGACGACGCGGTCCGAGCGGCGGAGTACTGGCTCGAGCAGTACGGCATCGAGAAGGCCTGGCAGACCACCCGTGGCAAGGGCGTCAGGATCGCCGTGATCGACACCGGCATCGGCAAGGGTCCGGCGGAGTTCGAGGGCGCGGTCGTCGGCGGGACGGATGTCTCGGGCGTCGGAACCCCGGACGGCCGCACACCCGTCGGCGCCGTCGACTCCAACCACGGCAGCTGGGTGGCCTCGCTCGCAGCAGGACGCGGAACCGGTCCGGATGCCGGGATGATCGGCGTGGCGCCCGAGGCCGATCTCCTGTCCGTGTCAGTGGGCTTCGGATCGTCCGCCACCAAGAGCTTCACCGAGCAGATCGCCGAGGCCATCCACTGGTCGGTCGACAACGGCGCAGACGTCATCAACATGTCGCTCACCACGAACGTCCCCGACTGGGACGAGTCGTGGGACGAGGCGTTCCTGTACGCCATGGACCACGACGTCGTCGTCATCGTCGCCGCCGGCAACCGGGGGAGCGGCACCACCCGCGTGGGCGCTCCGGCGACCATCCCCGGCGTGCTCACCGTCGCGGGCGTGGACCCCGACGGGAAGGCGAGCGTCGAGGCATCGACGCAGGGGATCACTCTCGGCGTCTCGGCGCCGAGCGAGAACCTGGTCGGGGTCTCGGCGGACGGGCGGCTCGTGCTGTGGAACGGCACGAGCGGCGCCGCTCCGATCGTCGCCGGCGTCGCCGCGCTGGTCCGCGCGGCGCATCCCGGCCTCGACGCCGAGAACGTCATCAACCGCATCATCCAGACGGCCCGCCCGGCCGCCGGAGCGACCGCGGTGCCCGATCCGCTGTACGGCTACGGACTGGTGGATGCCGCGGCCGCCGTGGCCGCGTCGGTGCCGACGGTCACGGAGAATCCCATGGGGAGCCTGGCCGAGTGGATCCGCGTCTACCGTCGTGCGCAGAGCGATCCGGCGCCCACCCGACCCGCCGAGACCGTGGAGGTTGCGCCACTGCCTCCGGCCGATGCCCTCGAGCGCGCGGCATCGCCTCTGCTCCCCTCCCGGGACACCGTCCTCTACGGCACGCTGCCGCTCTCGGTCGCCACGGTGGCGGCTATACTGGTGGCGCTCGGCGTCACCGCAGCTGTCCGACGCATCCGATTGGCGTCCCGCGCGCCGAGCCGCTGACACAGGGGGAGCCTCCGAACCGTGACCAACACCGTGCCCAAGATCCTCATCGTCGGTGGCGGATACGCAGGCTTCTACACGGCCTGGAAGCTCGAGAAGCACCTGCGCAAGGGCGAGGCGGACGTCACCGTCGTCGACCCGCTGCCTTATATGACGTATCAGCCGTTCCTGCCTGAGGTCGCCGCGGGCTCCATCGAGGCCCGCCACTCGGTGGTGGCGCTGCGCCGCCACCTGAAGCGGACCCGCGTGGTCGCGGCCAAGGTCACCGGCATCAACCACGCGAACAAGGTCGCCACCATCACCCCGATCGCGGGCGAGCCCTACGAGTTCGAGTACGACCAGATCGTGGTCACCGCCGGTGCGGTTTCGCGCACCTTCCCGATCCCCGGCATCGCCGACAACGCGATCGGGCTCAAGACGATCGAAGAGGCCGTCGCGATCCGCGACCGTCTGATGTCGAACTTCGACAAGGCGTCGACGCTTCCCCCCGGTCCGCAGCGGGACCGCCTCCTCACCGTGGTGGTGGTCGGTGGCGGTTTCGCCGGCATCGAGGTGTTCGCCGAGCTCCGCTCACTGGCGTCCTCGCTGGTCAAGAGCTACCCGGAGCTCACCTTCGACGACACGCACTTCCACCTCGTCGAGGCGATGGGCCGCATCATGCCCGAGGTGTCGCTGAAGACGAGCGAATGGGTGCTGAAGAACCTCGCCCACCGCGGTGCTGCGGTGCACCTCGACACGCAGGTGACCGGCGCCATCGACGGGAACATCGAGCTCTCGACGGGCGAGACCATCCCGAGCGACCTCATCATCTGGACCGCCGGCGTGATGGCCAACCCGACCGTCGTGCGCGGCGGGGACCTGCCCGTCGAGGAGCGCGGCCGCATCCGGACGCGCACCGACCTGCGGGTGGGCTCGGCCGAAGAGGTCGTCGAGGGTGCCTGGGCCGCCGGTGACGTCTCGGCCGTGCCGGATCTGTCCGGCGGTGGTGTGGGCGGCTACTGCGTCCCCAACGCGCAGCACGCCGTTCGTCAGGCCAAGCTTCTTGCCAAGAACCTGGTCGCGGTGCTCCGCGGCGAGGTTCCCCGCGAGTACTTCCACAAGAACATGGGCGCGGTCGCGGGTCTGGGCCTGTGGGTCGGCGTCTTCCAGTCGGGCAAGCTCGCTCTCACGGGACCGATCGCCTGGCTCGCGCACCGCGGCTACCACGGCCTCGCCATGCCGTCGTGGGAGCGCAAGTGGCGCGTGCTGTGGGGCTGGTGGAACAACTTCTGGCTCGGCCGCGACATGGTCAACCTCGAGGCCGTGCAGAACCCGCGCTACGTCTTCGAGGAGTTCGCGGCCCGTCCGCGTCCGGCCCAGCCCGCGGTCACCCCGCCCGCCGAGCCCCGCGGCGCCGGCAAGGCGGCCGACAAGCCCGAGGCGATCGAGGCCGACAAGGCGAAGGCAGAGAAGAAGACCGCGAAGGCCGGCGCTGCGAGCTGACCGGTAGCGTGGAGGCGTCCGCTCGCGCGGCGCCCCCGTAGCCCAATCGGCAGAGGCAGGCGACTTAAAATCGCTTCAGTCTGGGTTCGAGCCCCAGCGGGGGTACGTGCTCACGTTTCTCGCGCCCGGCTCGCCCGGCCGTCCTTCCACAGCCGGTCGGATGCCGACCGCCGCGGGGCTTAGGCTGGGGCCCATGCGCGCGCACCCGAAGCGGGCCGTATGAGCCTCGACCTGCTGTCCTCGAACACGGCGACGGAGCCCTGGAAGGATCCAGCGTCCTTCTGGGGTGCCCTGACCCAGGCGGTGTCCGGCATCTCCGGACCCGTCGCCACCCTCAGCCTTCCCGCTCTGCGCTACAACGCGCTCGACATGGTGGTGCGCGCCGGAGGCGTGCCCATCCGGGTGGCGAGCAAGTCCGTCCGCGTGCGCGCGGCGATCGACGCGACGCTCGCGATGGCGGGCTATCACGGCATCCTGGCGTTCACGCTTCCCGAGGCGCTGTGGCTCGCAGAGACCCACGACGACGTCGTCCTGGGCTATCCGACGGCCGACCGCGGTGCGATCGCCGCGCTCGTCGCCGACGAGCGCGCCGCCACGCGGGTGACCCTCATGGTCGACGATCTCGCGCAGCTCGACCTCATCGACGCGGTCGCGGCGCCGGGCACCCGCCCCGAGATCCGGCTCGCCATCGACGCCGACGCCTCCTGGCGCGCACCGGCCCTGGGCCACATCGGCGTCTTCCGCTCGCCCGTGCACGAGCCGGGCGAGGTGTCGGCCCTGGGCCGGGCCATCGCGGCCCGTCCGGGCTTCCGGCTCGTCGGACTCATGATGTACGAGGCCCAGATCGCCGGGCAGGGTGATGCGACCGGCTCCGGCGACGCGATGATCCGTTGGATGCAGCGGCGCTCGTCCGCCGAGCTGCTCGAGCGACGCGGCGAGATCGTCGCGGCGCTGCGCGACATCGCCCCGCTCGAGTTCGTCAACGGCGGGGGAACCGGCTCGCTCGAGTACACGGCATCCGATCAATCGGTCACCGAGCTGACCGCGGGCAGCGGACTGCTCGCCGGGCACCTGTTCGACGGCTACCGATCCTTCGATCTCGCACCGGCCGCCGCTTTCGCGCTGGAGGTGGTGCGCAAGCCGCAGGACGACATCGCCACGGTCCTCGGAGGAGGATGGATCGCCTCGGGGCCCCCGGTTGCGTCGCGCCAGCCGCTGCCGGTGTGGCCGGCAGGACTCCAGACCATGCCGCGCGAGGGTGCCGGAGAGGTCCAGACACCGCTCAAGGGAGCCGCGGCGCGCGACCTCGCGGTCGGCGACCGCGTGTGGTTCCGGCATTCCAAGAGCGGCGAGCTCGCGGAGCGCGTCGACCGCTACCACGTCGTGGACGGCGCGGACATCGTCGACGAGGTCCCCACGTACCGCGGCGAGGGAAAGGCATTCCTGTGACACGACCGGGCGGCACGTGGCAGAACTGGGGACGCTCCGAGTCCGTGCGACCGCGGCGGGTGGAGTTCCCGCGCTCGACGGAGGCAGTCCGACGTGCGGTGTCGGCGGCATCCGCCCAGGGAATCCCGGTCAAGGCGGTCGGCGCGGGGCACAGCTTCACCGGCATCGCCGTTGCGCCCGGCGCACTGCTCGACCTCACGGACCTCAGCGGCCTCGTCGACGTCGACGTCGAACGATCGCGTGTCACGCTGCGCGCGGGAACGCGTCTGCACGAGATCCCGGCGCTTCTGGCACCGTACGGGCTCGCGATGGAGAACCTCGGCGACATCGACCGCCAGTCGATCTCCGGCGCCATCTCGACGGGAACGCACGGCACGGGCGCCCGCTTCGGCGGCATCGCGACCCAGGTCCTCGGCGCGACGCTGGTGACGGCATCCGGCGACCTCCTCGTCGTGAACGAGGACGAGAACGCCGAGCTCATCCCCGCTGTCGCCCTCGGCCTCGGCGCGCTGGGGATCCTCGTCGAGGTGACAATCCAGTGCGTGCCCGCGTTCGTCCTCCACGCTGTGGAGCAGTCCGAAGACCTGATCGCGGTGCTCGACGGCCTCGACGACCGCGTCGCCGCGGCCGACCACTTCGAGTTCTACTGGTTCCCGCACACCGACCGGGCGATGACCAAGACGAATACCCGCCTTCCGGAGAGCGCGCCGCGGCATCCGCTCCCGACACTGGGCAAGTGGGTCGACGACACCCTCGTCGGCAACGGGCTGCACCAGGTGGCGTGCACCGTCGCCAAGACCATCCCCGCGACGATCCCCGGCATCAACCGGCTCTCGGTGAAGATGTGGGGCAATCGGGAGTTCACGGATGCCTCGCACCGTGTCTTCGCGACGGAACGGTCGGTGCGCTTCCGAGAGATGGAGTACGCGCTTCCGGTCGAGAACGTGCGTCCTGCCTTCGAGGCGATGCGCGCGCTCGTGGACGAGCGCGGCTGGCGGATCTCGTTCCCCGTCGAGGTGCGCTTCGCCGCGGGCGACGATCGCTGGCTCTCGACGGCCCACGGTCGCGAATCGGCCTACATCGCCGTGCACCGGTACTGGCGCGAGGACCCGACCGAGTACTTCGAAGCCGTCGAGCAGATCATGCTCGGGTTCGACGGCCGTCCGCACTGGGGAAAGATGCACACGCTGGATGCCGCGATCCTGCGAGAGCGCTACCCCCGGTTCGACGACTTCACGGCCCTCCGCGAGAGGCTCGATCCCGGCCGCCTGTTCGCCAATCCCTATCTCGATCGCGTGCTCGGTGGGTAACGGCTGAGAGTCGGAGACACCGGCGCATGCGCCGACCACGGCCGTGGCTAGGATGAGGGAAACCTCGAACGGAGTCACGGTTATGTGGGAAGTGCTGATCCCGGTGGTGATCGTGGTGGCGTTGATCGTCATCGCGGGCATCTACCTGTGGGCGACTTACAACTCGCTCGTTCAGCTCAACGTCCGCGTCGACGAGGCCTGGAGCGACATCACGGTCCAGCTCAAACGCCGCGCCGACCTGCTGCCGAACCTCATCGAGGCGGTGAAGGGGTACGCCGCGCACGAGAAAGCGGTCTTCGAGAACGTGACGAGGGCGCGAGCGGAGACGCTCAACTCCGCAGGTCCCGCCGCCGCGGGAGTCGCCGAGGGCCACATGCAGCAGGCGCTGCGCTCCCTGTTCGCGGTCGCCGAGGCCTACCCGCAGCTGCAGGCGAGTCAGAACTTCCTGCAGCTCCAGCAGTCCATCGTCGACACCGAGGACAAGATCCAGGCTTCCCGCCGGTTCTACAACGGCGGCGTACGCGAGCTCAACACGAAGATCAAGGTCTTCCCGAACAACCTCTTCGCCCGCAACCTCGGGTTCCATGAGCGCGAGTTCTTCGAGGTCATCGACGGAGCCGCGATCTCCGAGCCGCCGAGGGTGCAGTTCTGACGCTCGAGCTGACGAGGGAGCAGGCGCGTCGCATCGCGGTGCGCGCTCAGCTTCTCAGCGCCGACCGGCCCGCGGGCATCGTCGAGACCGTCGACGCCCTGACGGTCGTCAACATCGAGCCGACTGCGGCGATCGCGCCCAGCGCCGACCTCATCCTCTGGTCGCGGCTCGGATGGCCGTACCAGCCTGCCGATCTCGCCCGGCTCGTCGAGGAGGACCGCGCGATCTTCGAGTGGGGCGGCTTCTATCGCACGATGGCCGATCTGCCGCTCCTGCGTCCCGAGATGGCCGTGCGTCCGCAGTCCCGCGAAGCGCGCGAATGGCTGACGGCGAACGCCGTGTTCCGTCAGGAGGTGCTCGACCGGCTTCGCGCGGACGGTCCGCTGCGGCCGCCCGACATCCCCGACACCGCGCAGGTCTCCTGGCGATCGTCCGGCTGGACGAATAACCGCAACACGCTGCAGATGCTCGAGATGCTGGTGCTGCACGGCGACGTGGCGATCGCCGCGCGCGACGCCGGCGGGCGTCTGTTCGATCTCGCCGAACGCGTGTATCCGAGCGACGCACCCGCCCTCGCTCCTGAGGATGCCGCGAGGGAACGCGCGGAGCGCCGCCTGACGTCGCTGGGCATCGCCCGCGCCAAGAGCATCGCCCAGCCGGTCGAGCCCGTCGACGTCGCCAGCGTGGGGGAGGAGGCGGCCGTGCAGGGCGTCTCCGGTACGTGGCGGGTCGACCGGGCGGCACTGGCCGACCTCGATCGCTTCGCACCCCGGACCGCGCTCCTGTCGCCCTTCGACCGCCTCGTGTTCGACCGACGCCGCCTGGAGGACCTGTTCGAGTACGAGTATCTGCTCGAGATGTACAAGCCCGCCTCGAAGCGACGATGGGGCTATTTCGCACTGCCGATCCTGCACGGCGACCGATTCGTCGGCAAGCTCGACGCGAAGGCCGACCGCAAGAGCGGCGTGCTCGTGGTGAATGCGATCCACGAGGACACACCCTTCGACCTCTCGACCAGCGAGGCCGTGCACCACGAGATCCGTGACCTGGCGCGCTGGCTGGGGCTCGAGGTCCGCGGTCTGCCCGAGGCGTGATCAGCGCACCGACAGCACCATCTCATCGCCGACGAAAGCGACCGTTCCCCGCACGGCCCAGTCGTCTGCACGATACGTGAACGACCGGGTCCCCCCGGCGCGCGACGCGCCCGTGGCCGTCGCCACGATCGTTCCGCCGGTCGCGTCGAACCCGCTGCCGTCGGCCGACAGCTCGAGGATGGGTCGTTCGTCGATGCGGAACGCGATGCCGCTGAGCGAGGTGAGATCGGCGGCCCACGGCACACGGAGCCCGCAGTGGTCGGGTACGTCGGCCGCCGGTGCCGCGCAGGCGTCGAGGTAGGCGTCGAGCTGCTTCTGGGCGATCGCGGTGGCCTCGGCGGTGAGCGCCGTGTCGATCGTGACAGTCTCGGCATCTCCCTCACCGGAGACCGCGACGGTCGTGCTGCCGGAGAGGATGCCGCGGGGGGCTGCCTCGACGACATAGGCGGCCGGCAGCATCGCGACGTCGGTGCCTGTCGGGACCAGAGCCTCGCCGATCCAGACGGAATCGCCGCCGCCCGGCGCGCCGCCGAAGGTGGTGTCGACGCGCACTGTGGCGAGGGACTGCGGAGTCAGAAGCCAACGTCCGTCGTGCGACCTCAGGGCGAAGGCCAGGTCGTACTGTTCGCCGCCGAGGAGAGCCTCGGCCAGGACCGTCGCCTGGCCGTCCGCCCCTGCCTCGAGCTGAACGACCCGCGCGTCGGCGATATGAGACTCGGCGCCCTTGAAGGCGGCCGCGACCGTGTCGTCGAGAGGGGAGGCCGACATGCTCTCGATCACCGCGTAGTCGCCGGCTTCGAGGGCGCGGAGGTAATCGTCCGCCGCCGCCTCCGCCGAGGGAGGCCGTGAGAGGAACCACCAGATGCCGACGGCGGTGGCTGCGACCGCGACCACGCCGACGATGCCGATGACCGCTCCGCGCTTCACGGCTCCACGTTAGCGGGCTCCTCAGGGGCGAGCGCGACCGGCTCGGAGGGACCGGTGTCGTGGCGGGAGGCCTCGGGCAGCACGTCGGCGATGTCGTCCACGGCATCGCCCCACCGCGACACCGAGATGCTCTCGAGCGACTGCCAGCGCGCCGCGGCGCGGAGCTCGTCCGCGACGCGGGCCGCGGCGTCGGCCGGCCGGCCGTGCTCCCACCAGGCCGACTGCACACGCAGCGTCGACGCGGCACGGTCGGCCTTGAGGTCGACGCGCCCGACCACGTCGTCACCGACGAGCACCGGCAGCGAGTAGTAGCCGTATCGGCGCTGAGGGGCCGGCGTGTAGATCTCGATGCGGTACTCGAAGTCGAACAGGCGCTCGGCGCGATCGCGGAACCACACGACCGGGTCGAACGGGGTGAGCAGCGCGGTCGCATCGACGCGGCGGGGAACGTGTGCGTCGCGATGCAGCCACGCCTTCGCCGGGCGTCCGGCCACCGTCCACCCGTCGACGGTGACGGGCAGCAGTTCACCGGAATCGGTCAGATCGGCGAGGGCGGCGAGCACCGCGGGCCGGTTGGCGATGCGCCAGTAGTCGGCGATATCGGCGGCCGTCGCCACGCCGTACGCGACGGCCGCGCGCCGGACGAGCTCGCGGATCGCCTCTTCCCGCGGCACCGGTGCGGCCAGCACGTCGGCCGGGATGACGTCGGCGGCCAGGCCGTAGCGCCGCTCGAAGCCGCGGCGGCCGGCGATCGCGACCTCGCCGAACATCCACAGATACTCGAGCGCATTCTTCACGACGTCCCAGTCCCACCACGGCCCGCGTGCTCCGCGCTTGGCGTCGTGCTCGATCTGCGCCGGCCGCAGCGGTCCTCGGTCGGCGAGCTCTGCCCGCACCCAGTCGACGATCTCACGGTTGCTCTGGAAGAAGCCGTCGGCCTTCGTGCCGTACTTGGCGCGCAGATCGTCCATGCGGAACCGGAACAGGCCCCAGTCGGCGGCCGGGATGAACGCGGCGACGTGCGCCCAGTACTCCACGTACGGCGATCGATGGGCGAAGAGCAGTCGGTCGAGCGCGGCAGGGTCGTACGGGCCGAGACGCGAGAACAGCGGCATGTAGTGCGACCGCGCGAAGACGTTGACGGAGTCGATCTGCAGTGTCGCCATGCGCGCGAGCGCGACGTTGAGCTGACGGGTGCCCGCCGCGGCGGGGCGGGGCCGCGCGAACCCCTGCGCGGCGAGGGCGATGCGGCGCGCCTCGGCCGCGCTCAGGGACGACTTCACGCGGGTCAGCATAGCCAGCGGCTCCGACACACCTCTGCGGGGCCGCCATCGGGCGCAGGACCCATGACCGGCGCGGAATGCGACGCGCCTAGACTGGCCGAATGAGCGGCCCCGACGACAAGCCCCGCGGCTCGCTGTTCGACGCCCTCCGCGACCGCACGCGCGTGGTATCCACGGAGCTCGCCGACAGCATGCCGCGCGGGCTGCGCATCGCCACGGCGTACTCGTGGCGTCTCCTGGTCATCGCCGCGGCGATCGGCGTGGGGGTGTGGCTGGTCATCCAGCTCAAGCTGCTGGTGATCCCGCTCCTGGTGGCGATCCTCATCGCCGCCTTGCTGTGGCCCGCATTCACCTGGATGCTGCGCCACCGCGTGCCCCGCTGGCTCGCCATCGTCATCGTGGTCGTCGGAACCATCGCGATCGTGGGGGGACTGCTCTGGCTCGTGGCCTGGCAGATCGCCCGCCAGTGGTCATCCGTCCAGGCGAGCACGGTCGAGGCGGTCGAACGTTTCCGCCAGTACCTCATCGACGGTCCGCTCCACCTCACCGAGGGGCAGATCGACGATCTGCTCATGCAAGGCTGGGCCTTCGTGCAGCAGCAGGCCGAGCTGCTGTGGTCCGGCGCCCTCGCCATCGGCTCGACCGTCGGGCATGTGCTGGCCGGCGGCGTCCTCGCGTTCTTCATCCTGCTCTGCCTCCTCGCCGACGGTGCCGGCATCTGGCGGTGGGCGCTCAAGCTCTTCCCCGGCAAGGCGAGGCCGGCCGCGGACGGCGCAGGCCGCGCCGGCTGGGTGACCGTCGTCAACTACGCGCGCACGCAGCTGCTCGTCGCGACGATCGACGCCGTCGGCATCGGCCTCGGCGCGTTCCTCCTCGGCGTCCCGCTGGCCATTCCGGTCGCGGTGCTGGTCTTCCTCGGCGCCTTCGTGCCCATCGTCGGCGCGGTCGTGACCGGCGCCGTCGCCGTCTTCCTCGCGCTCGTGTACAACGGCCCCTGGATCGCGCTGTGGATGCTCGTCGTCGTCCTCGGCGTCCAGCAGCTCGAGGGTCACGTGCTTCAGCCGCTGCTGATGGGCTCGGCCGTGAAGGTGCATCCGCTCGCCGTGGTCCTCGTCGTCGCCGGCGGCGCGATGATCGCGGGCATCCCCGGTGCGCTGTTCGCCGTGCCCTTGGCGGCCTTCGTCAACGTCGTCGCCGTATACCTCGGTCAACGGGCCTGGGAGACCGGTCGAAAACCGACGGGCGACCTGATCTGGAGCACTGTTCCGCGCCCGAGGAGAACCCACCCGTGAGCACGACCTCGCCCGCCACTCATCCGCTGGCACCGCCGACCCTCGCCGATATCGAGGACGCGGCCGCGACCCTCGACGGCGTCATCACGCGCACGCCGCTGGACGAGTCACAGCACCTCAGCGAGCTGCTGGGCGTTCCGGTGCACCTCAAGCTCGAGAACCTCCAGCGCACCGGGTCGTTCAAGATCCGCGGTGCCACCTACCGTCTCTCGCGCCTGACCGCCGAGGAGCGCGCGCGTGGCGTCGTCGCGGCATCCGCAGGCAACCATGCTCAGGGCGTCGCCCTCGCCGCGCAGTCGCTCGGCATCGCGGCCACGATCTTCATGCCGCTCGGCGTCCCGGTGCCCAAGCTCCTCGCCACGCGAGGGTACGGCGCCGAGGTCATCCTCGAGGGTGCGACGGTCGAGACGCCGCTCCGACTGGCCGCGGAGTTCGCCGAGCGGACCGGCGCGGTGTTCATCCACCCCTTCGACCACCCCGACGTGATCGCCGGACAGGGCACCCTCGGCCTCGAGCTCATGGACGAGGTGCCCGACCTCGACACCGTCGTGCTCGGCATCGGCGGCGGCGGGCTGGTGGCGGGCGTGGCGGCAGCGGTGAAGGCACGTGCGGCCGCCGTCGGACGCACGGTGCGCATCATCGGCGTACAGGCCGAGAATTCCGCCGCCTACCCGGCGTCGCTCGCGGCGGGGCGTCCGCTCGAGGTCGCCACGCGACCCACCATCGCGGACGGCATCGCCGTCGCGCGACCCGGCGACCTTCCCTTCGCGATCATCGACGAGCTGGTGGACGAGGTCGTGACCGTGACCGAGGACGACATCGCCCGTGCGCTCCTGGTGCTGCTCGAGCGCGCCAAGCAGGTCGTCGAGCCGGCCGGTGCCGTGGGTGTCGCGGCCATCCTCGCCGGGAAGGTGCACGCGACCGGCCCGACGGTCACCGTCCTCTCGGGCGGCAACATCGATCCGCTCCTCCTGCAGCGCGTCGTCGCGCACGGCCTCGCAGCATCCGGGCGCTACATGACGCTGCAGATCCCGCTTCCCGACCGCCCCGGTCAGCTGGCCCGCGTGTCCGAGCTCCTTGCGCAGGCGGGGGCCAACGTGATCGAGGTGCTCCACACCCGCCACGGACAGGGACTGCAGATCAGCGAGGTGATCCTTCAGCTCAGCGTCGAGACGCGCGGCGTGGAGCACCGCGCGCACGTGATCTCCGTGCTGGAGCAGGCCGGCTACGCGCCGACGGTCACGCAGGACTAGGCGCGGCGGCGGCCCGACGGGTCACTGCCCGTTGTAGGTCTCGACCTTGACGATCTCGACCGAGATCTCGCGGCCGTTCGGTGCGGTGTACGAGGTCTTCTCGCCTTCGCTGCGGCCCAGGATGGCGGCGCCCAGGGGAGAGGCCTCGCTGTAGACGTCGAGCTCGGAGCCGACGGCGATCTCACGGTTGCCGAGGAGGAAGACCTCTTCGCCCCCGGCGACGATGGCGGTGATCACGGTGCCGGGCTCGACGACGCCGGTGGACTCGGGGGCTTCGGACACCGTCGCCGTCTTGAGGAGGTGCTGCAGCGTGCGGATGCGGGCCTCCTGCTTGCCCTGCTCGTCCTTGGCGGCGTGGTAGCCGCCGTTCTCCTTGAGGTCGCCCTCTTCGCGCGCGGATTCGATGCGCTTGGCGATCTCTTCGCGACCCGTGGTCGAGAGCCGCTCGAGCTCGCTGACGAGGCGGTCGTAGGCATCCTGCGTGAGGAAGGTCACGGGGGCGTCGTTCGACACGGCTGACTCCTTCGGTCGGCGGGGGACTGGCGATAAACCGAACGCCCCGGCTCCGGCCAGGGCGTCTATCGATTTCAGTCGGGCCAGACTACGTCACCCAGCAGGCGTTGACAAAACCGGTGGTGGCCGGGGCGGTGGTGGAAATCGTCTCGCGGAACGCCTGCGCATGCTCCTGCGAGGGAGGCAGCTCGACGACCCGCCAGCCCACCACGCCGTGCTCCTCGTCCTGCGCCTCGATGGCGCACGCGACCGAGCGGCCCATCGGCGCCGTGAACTGGAAGCTGAGGATGACGGAGTGCTCGTCGACGACCTCGAATCCGGTGGTGTCCACGTCGACGGCGTCCAGCGAGTTCGACACCGTCGTCCACACGAACAGACCGACCACGATCGCTCCCAGCGCGACAGCAGCTCCGATCACCCAGCGGCGCCGGGGCGACCGCGTGCGGCCGTAGCGCTCGTCGAGCATGTCCTGTGTCGTCATCGTGGGTCCGTCGGAAGATTAGGCTGGGATTCCAGGCTATGCGCTCCGGAGCGCGGCTGTCGCCACCCCGATGACCCGATCCGGGCAGAACGAGGATCTCCCATGCACGATGCGATCGCCGCACTGGCGCGCGCCGCGGCGACGGTGACGCCCAGCCCGACGCCGACGCTCCCCGATCCCGAGACGGTGACGCCCGGCGTATGGGGGTTCGTGGCGATCGTCTTCGTCGCGATCGCCGTCATCCTCCTGGTGTGGGACATGAACCGTCGTATCCGCCGCGGTCGTGTCCGGGCCGACATCAACGAAGAGCTCGAGGCCGAGGAGCAGGCCGCCCGCGCGGCCTCGGCGACGGACACCGACGACCAGAGCGTCGATCCCGGAGAGCCGGGCATCGACACGGGCGACGGTCCGCAGCGCTGACGCGCGCCACCGGTCATTCCGCCCCGATCAGCCGGGGAGTCCGAGCGACGGCGAGTACGGCTCGAGCGCGATGATGAGGCACGCCGTCCAGTGGCACAGGAAGGCCAGGACGGTGCACACGTGGAAGATCTCGTGGAACCCGAAGTGGCCGGGCCACGGATTGGGCCGCTTCATGCCGTACACGATCGCACCGCCCGTGTAGAGCAGGCCGCCGACCGCGACGAGGATCATCATCATCGCGCTCGCACGCAGCAGATCGGGCAGGTACATGACCGCGGCCCAGCCCAGCGCGAGATACAGCGCGACGTAGAGCCAGCGGGGCGCGTTGATCCAGAAGACGCGGAACAGGATGCCGACCAAGGCCCCCGACCACACGACGACGAGCAGGATCGCGCCCTGTTCCGGTGGAAGCGCCAGCACCGCGATCGGCGTGTAGGTGCCGGCGATGAGGAGCAGGATGTTCGCGTGGTCGATGCGCTTGAGCACCGCCCTGGTCGTCGGCCCCCAGTTGAAACGGTGGTAGAGGGCCGAGTTGCCGAACAGGAGAAGCGACGTCGCCATGAAGACGGCCGACGCCGTCTTGGCGGGTGCCCCCTGTGCGAAGGAGATGAGCACGATGCCCGCGACGATCGCAACGGGGAACGTGGCCGCGTGGATCCACCCGCGCCAGGTGGGTTTGAGCTCGGGGTTGGCGGCGTCGACGGCGGCTGCGTCCATCAGGGGCAGGACGGGAACCTCGGGGCCCTGCGGAGTTCTGCTGCGGCGACTCATGCACCAAGACTAGGCCTCGGAGCATGCCGCGACCGGAACATACTGAGTGCCCAGGAGGCTGAGACTGCGTACCACGCTAGGGCGCTGATCGGCAGGGCGGTAGCGTAGGCGTGTGGCGCGCGCACGGTCGAACGAGGGCAGAGGCCCCCTCTACCGGCTCTACATCAATCGGCTCCGCCGTCGCCTCGAGCGCCGCGCCGTGCCGCACCACGTCGCGATGATGATCGACGGCAACCGGCGCTGGGCCCGGCAGCTCGGGTACGAGTCGGCAGCTCACGGTCATCGGGCAGGCGCCGCGAAGATGCGCCAGTTCCTCGAGTGGTGCGACGACGTCGGCGTCGGAGTGGTCTCGCTGTACCTGCTGTCGACCGACAACCTGCGCAAGCGGGACTCGCAGGAGCTCTCCGATCTCATCGAGATCATCGCCGAGCTCGCGCATGAGCTGTCGCTCGAGCGCGACTGGCGGGTGCAGCACGTGGGACGGGCCGATCTGCTTCCGCCCGAGCTCGCACGCGTGCTGGCTGATGCCGAGGAGCGCACCAAGGACAACTCCGGCCTCCACGTGAACCTCGCCGTGGGGTACGGGGGGCGCAGCGAGATCGTCGACGCCGTGCGCAGCATCATCGCTCAGCACGACGGTGAGGGCGGGTCGCTGGAGGAGCTCGCCGCGAGCCTCACTCCGGAGCAGATCGGCGAGCACCTCTACACCGGAGGACAGCCCGATCCGGACCTCGTCATCCGGACGTCGGGCGAGCAGCGCCTGAGCGACTTCCTCCTGTGGCAGTCCGCGCACTCGGAGTTCTACTTCGTCGAGGCGCTCGGACCCGACCTCCGCGAAGTGGACTTCCTGCGCGCGATCCGAGACTTCACCTCGCGCGACCGCCGCTACGGCAGCTGACACCGCGGCCCGGTGCGACGGCGACCGTGCCAGACTGTGTCCGTGACGGATCTGGATTCATTCCTGGCGTCGTTCGATGGGGAACCGGGATATCTCGACTGGGCTGCGTTCGGACCGCTCTCGCCCGCCGTGCGCGCGGAGGCGCAGGCCGACACCGAGCTCCTCGGCTCGGGTCGGCGCAGCAGCATCGATCTGGTCGAGGACCACGTGCGCGAGGCGCGTGAGCTGATCGCGACGCTGATCGGCACGGATGCCGCGCAGGTCGTCCTGCAGCCCTCGACGTCGTACGGGCTCATGCAGGCGATCTACGGTCTGGCCGGTGGGCTTCTCCTCGGTCGCGCCGAGTTCCCCAGCCTGACCGTCGCGGCGACCCGGGCCGCCGATGCTCTGGGCACGATCGACCTGCAGTGGCTCGAGCCGGCCGACGGGTTCATCACCCCCGAGATCGTTCGCGAGGGGCTCACCGACGACACCAAGGCGGTGGCGGTGAGCCTGGTGGACTTCCGGACCGGCTTCCGGGCGGATCTCGGCGGCATCCGCGAGGTCATCGGCGACCGCCTGCTGATCGTCGACGCCGTCCAGGCCTTCGGCACGGTCGATGTCGAGTACACCGCCGCCGACGTGGTGTGCGGAAACGGATACAAGTGGCTTCGCGCCGGACGCGGGACAGGGTTCGCGTGGTACGGCGAGCGGGCCCTCGAGCGCATCGCGCCGGTGCTGTCCGGGTACCGCGGCATCGATGACAGTCTCCCGATGGACGGTGTCCCGCCGCCCGCCGCCTCGGCCCGTGCCTTCACGGTCAGCGGCATCGACAGCCTGGCCGCTGCGAGGCTGTCGACGTCGCTCCACGAGATCGCCGACGTCGGAGTGGCGGCGATCGAGAACGAGCTCGCCGCCCGCACGGGCGACGTGATGTACTTCGCGGACCGCTATGAGGTGCCCGTGCTGACGCCCCGCGAGCCGGAGCGCCGCGGTGGCATCGTGACGCTCGCCCCCGCCCCGCAGGATGCCGCGCCGCTGGCCGCCTCGCTCGCCAACCACGGACTCACGGTGACCGTGCGCGCGGGTCTCGTGCGCGTCGCGCCGCACGTGGGCACGGGTGCGAACACGCTCCGCCTGTTCGGCGACGCGCTCGCCGCGTTCTCGGCGGCGCGCGTCTGGTGAGGGCGGATGCCGCGGGCGCGGCATCCGGGAATTAACCTGCCCGACACGTTCCTGCGCGTGTCGTGCACCGGGGATGCCACGACGCGGACGTACGTTCATCACATCGGGCACGGTGCCCGTTCGAGTCGGCCGTTCGGACCACGACTCGTGACCCAGGTCGACTCGTGACTGCCGGGTTCTCCACCCGGGGCGGGAGTGGGTTGTGACCACACGAGCACCACACGAGCAGCACAGTCAGCGGGTCGAGCAGCCGGACGATCTGGATACGGATCTCCGCACGTACGTGCTCGACACCTCGGTGCTGCTGAGCGATCCGCGGGCGTTCTTCCGCTTCGCCGAGCACAACGTCGTGATCCCCGTCGTGGTGATCACCGAGCTCGAGGGAAAGCGGCACGATCCCGAGATCGGCTACTTCGCCCGACAGGCGCTCCGGCATCTCGACGAGCTGCGCGTGGAGCACGGCCGACTCGACTTCCCGGTCCCCGTCGGCGAGGGCGGCACCCTTCGCGTGGAGCTCAACAACACCGACGCCGGCGTGCTGCCCTCGGGCATGCGCCTGGGCGACAACGACAGCCGAATCCTGGCTGTCGCGATGCACCTGGCCTCGGACGGCCAGGAGGTCACGGTCGTCTCGAAGGACCTGCCGATGCGCGTGAAGGCCGCCTCTCTCGGCATCATCGCCGAGGAGTATCTCGCCGAGCAGGCGGTGGACTCCGGATGGACCGGGATCGCGACCATCGACGTCTCGGGCGACGACATCTCCGACCTCTACGAGAGCGAGGTCGCCTCGAGCGACGATGTGCGCGGGCTGCCCGTGAACACCGGGCTCATCATCCACTCCGAGCGCGGGTCCGCCCTGGGCAGAGTGACGGGCAACGGCGCGTACAAGCTCGTGCGGGGCGACCGCGAGGTCTTCGGACTCCACGGCCGCTCGGCGGAGCAGCGCATCGCGATCGACCTGCTCACCGATCCCGAGGTCGGCATCGTCTCGCTCGGCGGTCGTGCCGGCACCGGCAAGTCCGCACTCGCTCTGTGCGCCGGACTCGAGGCGGTTCTCGAACGACAGCAGCAGCGCAAGATCATCGTGTTCCGTCCGCTCTTCGCGGTGGGCGGCCAGGAGCTGGGATACCTCCCCGGCGATCAGGCCGAGAAGATGAACCCGTGGGGACAGGCGGTCTTCGACACGCTCGGCTCGGTGGTCTCCTCGAACGTGCTCGAAGAGGTGGTGGAGCGCGGGCTCCTGGAGGTCATGCCGCTCACGCACATCCGCGGACGCTCGCTCCACGACGCCTTCGTGATCGTCGACGAGGCCCAGTCGCTCGAGCGCAACGTCCTCCTGACGGTGCTGAGCCGCATGGGACAGAACTCCCGGGTCGTGCTCACCCACGACGTCGGACAGCGTGACAATCTGCGCGTCGGTCGCCACGACGGCGTCGCGTCGGTCATCGAGACGCTCAAGGGTCACGGCCTGTTCGGGCACGTCACGCTGACGCGCTCCGAGCGGTCCGCCATCGCCGCCCTCGTGACCGATCTGCTGGAGGCCGGCGAGCTCGCCTGACGTCGGTCCAGGGGAGGGGCCGGGATGCCGCATCCCGGCCCCTCTTCCTCCGGCGAGGGTCGGAGATCGCTTTCCCCCATGAGGAAAGTCTCACGCCCACCCGGCGTGGCGGCATCATCGGTCTGACACCATGGATGTGGTGCCATTGTGGGCGCTGCGGCATGGGGAGGCCGAAGTGGAGAGTCGGACGATGCTGGCTGTCGGTGGCATGGCCACCGTCGCCGCAAGCGTCACGGTCATCTGCGTCGTCGCCCTCACGAACTCCGTCGCACTCTCGAACTCGAACGGATCCCCGGTCGACGTCGCGCCGGTCGTCGTGCCGGTGTCCGCCCCGCCTCCCACAGAGCCCGCTGCCGAGGCACCGACGCCGGTCGCCACCGCGGCGCCCACCCCGTCGCCCGAGCCCGTCGAGTCCGAGGCTCCGGCGGAGCCCGCGCCGTCGCCTTCCCAGGCGGAAGTGGTACCGGCCCCCGATGCCCAGGTCGTGCCGAGTACCCCGTCGCCGGTCGCCGAGACGCCCACGAAGCCTGCGAGCCCGTCGGTCCCGCCGACGCTCGACGAGGCGCTCGCCCAGGCCGCGGCATCCAGCTCATGGGATCCCGTGCGCGCGTGGGCGGCAAGCCGTGGGTGGAGCGAAGAGCGGATCAAGACTCTGATCACGCGGCTCGAACGCGCACTGGCCGACCGCGTCCAGACCGAGGGCTCCCGTGACTCCGACGACCGGAGAGAGCAGAGTGCGTCGGGCGGATCCGACGCCGGACGCGCGGAGTCGCCCTCGACCGCATCCGACGAGAAGACCTGGGGAGCCGTCACCGGTTCCTCGAAGGAGCGCCCCGCGACCGCGGGTGCGACCGCACGTGACCGAACCCAAGGGTACGGTCACGGCGCGAAGAAGGATCGCTCGCGCGACTCTCAGCAGTGGCGCGATCGATAGAAGCCGGATCCCCCAATCCGGCTCTTCCCAGCCCCCGGCGTCCCCCAGCGCCGGGGGCTTCTTCGTGGGCCGCGGCGTCACTCCCAGCGGTAGCCGGCGCCCCGCACGGTGATGATGTGGTCCGACCCGAGCTTGCCTCGCAGATACCGGACGTAGACGTCGACGACGTTCGAGCCGGGGTCGAAGTCCAGCCCCCACACCCGGCTCAGGAGCAGTTCGCGGCTGAGCACTCGGCCGGGGTTGCGGAGAAACTGTTCGGCGAGGGCGAACTCGCGCGCAGAGAGGTCGATCTCGCGGCCATCGACCGTGGCACGCCGCGCAAGGATGTCGAGCACGACATCGCCGTGCGACACGGCCACGCCCAGCTGCGGGGTGGTCTCGCGCAGACGCGACCGCACGCGGGCCAGGAGCTCTTCGAACGTGAACGGCTTCGGCACGTAGTCGTTCGCGCCCGCATCGAGTCCCTCGACCGTGTCGCGCGTGCTGGAGCGGGCGGTGAGCATGATGACCGGAAGGACCGAGCCTCGAGCCCGGAGCTCGCGGAGCACCTCGAATCCGTCCATGGTGGGCAGCCCGACGTCGAGCAGCATCAGATCGGCGTCACCGCGCAGTGCCGCGGCGAGGGCCTCGGCGCCGTCTTCGATGAGCACTGTCTCGTAGCCGGCCGACTCGAGTCCGCGACTCACGAACGACGCGATGCGCGGCTCGTCTTCGACGATCAGGATCCTTGTCATGACGATGTCTCCCGCTGAAGGACGTCGCCCGCTCGCACCGGAGCGGGGAGCTCGGCTGCCCTGGCTGGCAGATGGATCGTGAAGGTCGCGCCGCCGCCGGGCGTGTCGGTGACGACGCAGGTGCCCGAGTGGCCTTTCATGATGGCATCGACGATCGCCAGGCCGAGGCCCGACCCGCCGACCGACCGCTTGCCCGAGGCGCGGTCGAAGCGCCGGAAGATGCGGTGGCGGGCCGCCGGCGGGATGCCGGGTCCGTGGTCCCGCACCCACAGGTGAGCCCCGTCGGCTTCCATCTCGCTGCCGATCTCGATGGCGGACCCCTCGGGCGTGTACTTCGCCGCATTGTCGGCCAGCTGCAGCCACGCCTGGAGGAGTCGATCGGGATCGCCGCGCGTGAGGCCGCTGGCCGTCGCGACCACCGTCCAGGTGTGCCCGGGGATGACCGCGACGAGCTCGCCGACCCGCGCCGTGAGCGCGGCCACGTCGACATCGCCCATCAGATACGAGTCGCCTTCGGCCGCCGCGAGCAGGTCGATGTCCTCGACGAGCCGCGCGAGCCGGTCGAGCTCGGCGATGCCGATCTCCCGAGCCGTCTCCACGTCGCCCGCGTCACCCGGATCCATCAGCTCGAGATGCCCGCGCACGATGGTGATGGGCGTCTTCAGCTCATGCCGCACGTCGTCGAGCAGCTGGCGCTGCACGTCGACCGACCCCTCGATGCGGTCGAGCATCGAGTTGACCGTGCGGGACAGGTCGGAGATGTCGTCGTTCCCGGAGGTCGTCAGCCGCGGCGACAGGTCGGTGATCGTGATGGCGTCCGCTGTCTCGCGCATGTGCCGGATGGGGGAGAGCAGCCGTCCGGTGACGAACCAGCCGACCACGCCGATCGCCGCGAGCACGGCCACGGCGGCGATCATGTACGTGGCCATGGCCGCGGTGACCGGTTCGAGCTCGGCACCCATGTCCACCGCACGGATGTAGAGACCCTCGCGGTCGTCGTCCGGCTTCGAGACCGGCACCGCGATGTAGCGGAGCGATCCTTCCTCGGTCGTGACCGTACCGCGCGTCGTCTCGCCGTCGGCGGTCTCCTCGACGGCGCGGTCGATGAGGACGGCGTTCTCCGAGACGTCGAACCCCGACAGCGTGCCCGGTCGGTAGCGCGGCACGCCGTCGATGACGGCCACGGTGCCTTCATTGCGAGCCGGAACGAAGGTCGCGATGGCGGCACGGAGAAAGTCGTCGAGCGTGTCGAAATCGCGGACGTCGACGATCTCGCTCGCCGTGGCCGCGCCGTCGGCAGGGTCGGTCGCGCCGTCCGCGCTCTCCGCCGCGGTGGGGTCGGCGAACGTGCGGAGACCGTCGATCTGAGCCCGGAGGCGATGGTCGACTTCCTGGATGACGCGCTCGCGCTGCACGAGGAAGGTGACGCTGCCCACGATCGCCAGCCCGACGCACGCCACAGCGAGGATCGCTGCCAGGATCCTGACGCGCGCGGGTATGAGGCGGGGTGACGAACGAGCCACCCTGCGATTATCCCGCGACGCGGCCTTCGGCGACACGGGCGGGGGCTCAGCCTGGGTGAGTCATCGACAGCAGGTCGAGCTTCTCGTCGAGCTGCTCGAGTGTGAGTTCGCCTCGCGCGACGTAGCCGAGGTCGATCACGGCCTCGCGGACGGTGATGCCCTTGGCCACGGAGTGCTTGGCGATCTTGGCCGCCGCCTCGTAGCCGATGAGCTTGTTGAGCGGCGTGACGATCGACGGCGACATCCCCGCGTAGGCGGCGGTGCGCTCCACATTCGCCTCGAGCCCGTCGATCGTCTTGTCGGCGAGCAGGCGCGACGCGTTGGCGAGCAGGCTGATGGACTCGAGCACTGCGGTGCCCATCACCGGGATCGCGACGTTGAGCTCGAACGAGCCCGATGCCCCTGCCCAGGCGACGGTCGCGTCGTTGCCGATCACGCGTGCGCACACCATGAGCGTGGCCTCGGGCACGACGGGATTGACCTTGCCGGGCATGATCGAGGAGCCGGGCTGCAGGTCGGGGATGTGCAGTTCGCCGAGCCCCGTGTTCGGGCCCGAACCCATCCACCGGATGTCGTTGTTGATCTTCGTCAGCGAGACCGCGACGGTGCGCAGGGCCCCGGATGCCTCGACCAGCCCGTCGCGGTTGGCCTGGGCCTCGAAGTGGTCCTTGGCCTCGGTGATGGGCAGTTCGGTGTCGCTCACGATGAGCTCGATCACCTTCTGCGGAAATCCGAGAGGCGTGTTGATGCCGGTGCCGACGGCCGTGCCGCCCAGCGGCACCTCGGCGACGCGGGGGAGCACCGCCTGCACGCGCTCGATGCCCAGGCGCATCTGGCGGGCGTAGCCGCCGAACTCCTGACCGAGCGTCACCGGCGTCGCGTCCATGAGGTGGGTGCGGCCCGACTTCACCACGGTCTTCCACGCCTCGGCCTTGGCCTCGAGGGCGACGGCGAGGTGGTCGAGCGCGGGGATGAGATCGTCGATGAGCTCCTGGGTGACCGCGATGTGCACCGAGGTGGGGAAGACGTCGTTGGACGACTGGGACGCGTTCACGTGGTCGTTCGGGTGGACGGGCTGACCGAGGTCCTGTGTCGCGAGAGTCGCGAGCACCTCGTTCATGTTCATGTTCGAGGAGGTGCCGCTGCCCGTCTGGTAGACGTCGATCGGGAACTGGTCGGCGAACTCACCCGCGATGATCCGATCGGCGGAGCGCGCGATCGCGTCGGCGATCGCGCCGTCGAGAGTGCCGAGCTCCTTGTTGGCGAGTGCGGCGGCCTTCTTGATGCGCGCGAGCGCGACGATCTGGGCGGGCTCGAGCGGATCCCCCGAGATGGGGAAGTTCTCGACGGCGCGCTGCGTCTGCGCGGCGTACAGGGCGTCCTTGGGGACGCGCACCTCACCCATCGTGTCGTGCTCGATGCGGTACTCGATGTCGGTCACTTCGTCGTTCCTCCGTTGGTGGCGAGTGTGATCAGGCGTCGTCGTCCCCGGCGTCGCCGACGATGATGTCGGGGACCGCGGTTCCTTCGGCGAGTCGGTAGTTGGCGCCCACGATCGCGAGCCGGCCCTCGGCCACGGCGTCGCTGATGAGCTCGGACGAATGCAGCAGCTCGCCGACGGTGTCGCGCAGGTGCTCGCGGCCGACCTGCTCGTGGTCGATCGTCATCGGCGGCACGCCGTCGACGGAGCCCGCGCGCACGACGCGGCGCACCGCGGGCACGATGGGTGCGATCTGGCGCCAGATGTGAGGGGGCAGGGCAGGAGCATCCGCTCGCGTGCTGTCGATCGCGGCGTTGACCGCGCCGCATTCGTCGTGGCCGAGCACCACGATCAGCGGAACGTCGAGAACCGCGACGGCGTATTCGAGGCTGCCGATGACCGAGTCGGAGATGACCTGACCGGCATTGCGCACCACGAAGAGGTCGCCGAGGCCCTTGTCGAAGATGATCTCTGCCGCGAGTCGGGAGTCCGAGCACCCGAACAGTGCGGCGCGCGGACGCTGGCCGGCGGCGAGGTCGTGGCGGCGCTCGACGTCCTGTCGCGGATGGCGGGGCTCGCCGGCGACGAAGCGGGCATTGCCCCGCGCCATCTCGTGCCACACTCTCCGCGGCGTCGGATGCTCGCTCACTCTGCCTCCTCGCGCAGGCGCTCGACCTCGGGCGCTGCCGCAGCGGCCGCCCGGTGGAGCGTCTCCTCGTCGGCTCTTCCGTAGATCAGGACCGTGTCGGGGCCTGCCTGGGTGGCCAAGGCCACCGAGATGTTGCCCGCACGCGAGGGGTCGGCGATGTCGTAGCGATCCCACACGATGCCGTCGATCGAGACGGTGCCGTCGGTGCTCGCGCCCGACAGCATGCGGGTCGGCCATGCCGGGTCGGCGTCGAAGCCCTGGGCGACGCGCAGGAACCAGGTCTCATCCGCGTAGACGAGGGTCCAGGCGCGCGGGCCGTCGCCCTCGACGGCGGCGACGTTGACGCGCCACGAATCCGGTGCGTCGGGGGCGATGATCGGGCGCTCCTCGGCCGCGGAGATCTGCTGCGCGACGGCGGCGACGTCGATCGGCGCCGCCTCGGGCGGCGTGCCGCGAGGGACGGCCAGGATGATGACGATCACGACCGCGATCGTGACGATGAGCGCGGCGACCAGGTTGCGCGTGTTCTGGCTGGCCCGGTGGACGCGGGACGACTCCGCCTTGCGCGCGGCGGTCTCGTCGGGGGTCTCGGGGCGGCCGAGTTCGGCGACGATGCGGGGCGACTGGGCCATCAGACCCCCTCCGCCGGTGCGTTCGCGGCGGCCGGCCGGGCGGCGTCGAGCCGGCGCTTGGCGCCGAGGAGCCATTCGTCGCAGCGGGCGGCGAGGGCTTCGCCGCGCTCCCACAGCGCGAGGGAGTGCTCGAGCGTCGGCGCACCCTGCTCGAGCTCGGCCACGACGCGCACGAGCTCGTCGCGGGCCTGCTCGAACGACAGGGTGGCGATGTCGCTCGCGGCTCCGCTCGACTCGGTCATGCTTCCATCCTAGATCGGCGTCGCGGTGCCGCCGTCGGGGCCGCTGTGCGCGGGGGACGGCGCCGTCTCGGCGATCTCACCCTCGGATCGGGCGGCGAACGAGCCGCGTCCGACGGTGACGACGACGGGAACGGATGCCGGAGCCTGCGCCGCGTCGCGCACGATGACGCCGTCCGCGAGATGCGCGATGGCGTACCCGCGGGCCAGCGTCGAGGCGGGCGACAGGGCGCGCAGCGTCGCGCGCAGCTCGGCGGTGCGCCGGACCTGGGCATCGAGGCCGCGGTCCACCCGGGAGCGACCGCGGCCGACCAGCAGCTCGATCTCGTGCGATCGTGCGGTCAGCATCGACTCCGGCGCGCGCAGCGCCGGCCGGGAGCGCAGCTGCTCGAGCTGGGCGATGTCGTGGCCGACGCGCTGGGTCAGGCGTCCGGTCAGTCGCGAGCGCAGCTGGGCGATCAGGGCGCGCTGCTCCGCGACATCGGGAACCACGCGCTTCGCGGCGTCGGTCGGGGTCGAGGCGCGCAGATCGGCGACGTCGTCGAGCAGAGGATGGTCGTTCTCGTGGCCGATGGCGCTGACGACGGGAGTGGATGCCGCGGCGACGGCTCTCACGAGCCGCTCGTCGCTGAAGCCGAGGAGGGTCTGCGGATCGCCGCCGCCGCGCGCGATGATGATGACCTCGACATCGGGCGCCGCGTCGAGGGCCTTGAGTGCGGCGATGGTCTCCGGCACGCAGCGCTCGCCCTGCACGGCCGCGTACTTGGTGCGGAAGCGCACCTGCGGCCAGCGCAGCTCGGCATTGCGGTGGACGTCCTTCTCGGCATCCGAGTTCTCGCCGGTGATGAGCCCGATCGTGTGCGGCAGGAAGGGCAGCGGCCGCTTGCGTGCGGGATCGAACAGTCCCTCCGCCCGCAGCTGCGCACGGAGGCGCTCGAGCTTCTCGAGCTGATCGCCCAGGCCCACGTGGCGCATGGCCGACACGCCGAAGCTGAAGTCGCCGGTCTTGACGAAGAAGTCGGCCTTCACACACGCGACGACGTGGTCGCCCACCTTGAGATCGGTGGGGAGGCGGTCGCGGGTGGAGGACCAGATGCGAAACGCGATCGTGGAGTCGGTGACGTTGTCCTTGAGCCGCCCGAAGACATTCCCGCCGCGCTGATTCCACGACGTGATCTCGCCTTCGACCCACACGGAGCCCCACGTCTGGATGAATCCCCGGATGGTCTCGTTGAGCCGCGCCACCGACGTCGGCATCTGCGGTGTGGAGTCCTTCGGACGCACCGAATCGGCGGGCGGAGCCTCGCCGGGCACCTGCTCGGGCTGGAAGGTCGTCATCAAGTCCTCTCGTGACCGGATGTCGTCGCTCGGCCCGCGCACAGCGGCCGCCCGTAGACTCGTGGGGTGAGCAGCAGCACTGTGGGGAACCGACCTGTGAGCATGCCCGTACCGCGCGTGCCGCGGCGGCGTGAACGTCTCCAGGATATCCCTGTCCAGGGACAGAAGCGGGTGCTCCTGGCCGCGCCGCGCGGCTATTGCGCCGGTGTCGACCGGGCGGTCATCGCCGTCGAGAAGGCCCTCGAGCGCTACGGCGCTCCCGTCTACGTGCGCAAGCAGATCGTCCACAACATCCACGTCGTCACCGAGCTGGAGAGCAAGGGCGCCATCTTCGTCGAGGAGGTGGACGAAGTCCCCGAAGGCGCGCACGTCGTGTTCAGTGCGCACGGGGTGTCGCCCGCGGTGGTGAGCGCGGCATCCGATCGCGGCCTGCTCGCCATCGACGCGACCTGCCCGCTCGTGACCAAGGTGCATCGCGAGGCCGTGCGGTTCGCGCGCGACGATTTCGAGATCCTGCTCATCGGCCACGAAGGTCATGAGGAGGTCGAGGGCACCGCGGGGGAGGCGCCCGATCATGTGACGGTCGTGAATTCTCCCGACGAGGCGGACACCATCGAGGTGCGCGACCCGTCGAAGGTCGTCTGGCTGTCGCAGACGACCCTCTCCGTCGACGAGACGATGGAGACGGTCCGTCGCCTGCGCGTGCGCTTCCCGCAGCTCCAGGACCCGCCGTCGGACGACATCTGCTACGCCACCCAGAATCGCCAGGTCGCGATCAAGAAGGTCGCCAAGGACGCCGATCTCGTGATCGTGGTGGGTTCCGCGAACTCGTCCAACAGCGTGCGACTGGTCGAGGTCGCCCTCGAATACGGTGCCAAGGCCGCGTATCGCGTCGACTACGCCGACGAGATCGACCAGGCCTGGCTCGACGGAGTCGGGACCGTCGGCGTCACCAGCGGCGCGTCCGTGCCCGAGGTGCTCGTTCACGAGGTCCTCGCCGATCTCGCCGGCGCCGGGTACCGCGATGTCGAAGAGGTGCGCACCGCCGAGGAGGACCTCCTGTTCTCGCTCCCCAAGGAGCTCCGCCAGGATGCCGCGGGCAAGCGCGACGACCGCGCCCTCGGCGGGCGGGGTCGGGCATGACCGCCACCCCCGACCCGCGCCCGCGCCCGCAGTACGGCGAGTACGCGACTCCCGAGGAGCAGCGGGCGCGGATCGCGCAGCCCGACATCGGGCAGGTGTACGAGCCCGCCCCGGTGCTCGACGAGCCGGTCGCCCCGGCACCGGCGGTTCAGCCGGTCGCCACGCCGGCGGAGGCGGGCACCCGTCGGTCGCGGCCGATCGACCGCATCGTCACGTTCGCCCTCCTGGCCTACGGACTCGTCACCGTGATCTCGTCGTTCCCGGCGCTGATCGACTATGCGTCCTACGCCGAGACGATGTTCGGCATCCTCGGTGTCGACGCGGAGCTGTCCGACCCGGCCGCGGGGCGTCCCTGGGGCATCGCGGCGGCCTTCGTGCTCGCGGTCGGATGGCTGGTGACGGCGGCCCTGTCGTGGATGAGCCTGCGGCGCGGTCGAATCAGCTGGTGGATCCCGCTGGTCGGTGGCGTCGTCTTCACCTTCGTGTCGGCGACGCTCATGCTCGTGCCCCTCATGAACGACCCTGCGGTGTGGGATGCGCTGGTGAGCAGCATCCGCTAGCCCCATACTCGGGGAAGCGAGGGCGAACGCCCGCGGGTGAACTCTCCGATGCCGGTCCTCGTGTCTCCTGCGGGAGGTGGACATGACGGCTGACGATGCGGAGCGACTCGCCGCGCTGTACGACGCGCATGCGGGTCCGGTGTGGCGCTACGTCGTGCACCTCACCGGCGATCGTGCGGGCGCAGACGACGTCGTGCAGGAGACGCTCCTGCGGGCGTGGCGCACCCCGCGCATCCTCGCGCAGGAACCGGCCACGACCCGCTCGTGGATGTTCACGGTCGCGCGGCACCTCGTGATCGACGACGTGCGCAGCGCGCGCCGACGCCGCGAGATCGTCGTCGACGACGTGCCCGAGAGGGTCCAGGCCGACGCGACCGATGCCCTGTTCGAGACGATCCTCATCGAAGAGGCGCTCGCCGCGCTCTCGGTGGACCACCGCGCGGTCGTCATCCGCGCCTACTTCCGTGCACTCACGGTCGCCGAGATGGCCGCCGAGCTGGAGATCCCGGAGGGCACCGTCAAGTCGCGCCTCCACTACGGCCTGCGGGCCCTGCGGCTCGCACTGCAGGAGAAGGGGGTGACGCGATGAACGCCGAGCACGCACGCTTCGCCGACTGGGACGCCGCCTACGTCCTCGGGGCGCTGAGCCCGGCCGATCGACGAGCATTCGAGACGCATCTCGAGCAGTGCGATCTCTGCCGCGGTGCGATCGCGGACGTGGCGCCGACGATCGGCCTGCTGTCGCGGGTCGCGGCCGAGCGCGCCGACTCGATGCTCGCCTCCGCACCGGTGGCCGTGGTCGTCGAGGAGGAGCCGGATGCCGCCTCCCGGGCCCGCGTCATCGACATCGGGACGCGACAGGCACGCCGCCGCCGCGGCTGGTGGATCGGCGGACTGACCGCCGCCGCCGCGGTGATCGTCGCCGTGGTGCTGGCGGTGACGACGTCGATCGTGTCGCCCGCGCCCGCCCGGGTGATCGCGCTCGAGCCTGTGGTCGACGTGCCGGTGACGGCGACGGTCGAACTCACCGGCGTCGCGTGGGGCACGCGCATCGAGATGGTGTGCAGCTACGGCGAGACCGACGGCGAGGGGAGCGAGGGCTGGCCCTATGCGCTGATCGTGACCGCCGTCGACGGCACGACGAGCGAGGTGTCGAGCTGGCAGGCACTGCCGGGCGCCACCGCGCGGCTGAGCGCGGGGACCGCCCTCAGCCCCGACGAGATCGCGGCGGTGGAGATCCGTTCGGTGAACTCGGGCAAGGTCCTCATGCGGGCCGATGTGGCCGGCGCCGACTGATCCGGACGACGGATGCCCCGACCCGAGCCCCCCGAGAGGGCCGGGCCGGGGCATCCGGTGATCCGCTGCGCGGGTGGCGCTACGCGGCGAGGGACTTGCCGTGCGAGCCGAGCTGCCGGGTGGCCTCGACGACGCGAGCGGCCATCGCCGACTCCGCGATCTTGCCCCACGCGCGCGGGTCGTAGGCCTTCTTGTTGCCCACCTCGCCGTCGACCTTCAGCACGCCGTCGTAGTTCGCGAACATGAAGCCCGCGACGGAGCGGGTGAAGGCGTACTGGGTGTCGGTGTCGATGTTCATCTTGACGACGCCGTTGGCGACCGCCAGCGCGATCTCCTCGTCGGTCGAGCCGCTGCCGCCGTGGAACACGAGGTCCAGCGGCTTCGGGCCGGTGCCGAACTTCGCGGCGATGCCCTCCTGGATCTCGCCGAGAAGCTCGGGGCGCAGCTTGACGTTGCCGGGCTTGTAGACGCCGTGCACGTTGCCGAACGTCAGCGCGGAGATGTAGCGACCGTTCTCACCGAGTCCGAGGGCTTCGACCGCCTTGGTCACGTCGGCGACCGTGGTGTACAGCGCGTCGTTCGAGCCTTCGTGCTGGACGCCGTCCTCCTCGCCGCCGACGACGCCGATCTCGACCTCGAGGATGGCGTTGATGTTCTTCAGGCGGGGGAGCAGGTCCTTGGCGATCTCGATGTTCTCGTCGAGGGGCACCGCCGAGCCGTCCCACATGTGCGACTGGAAGATCGGGTTGCGGCCGGCCCTGACCTCTTCCTCCGAGGCCTCGATCAGCGGCAGCACGAAGTCCGCGAGGGCGGGCTTGGGGCAGTGGTCGGTGTGGAGGGCGACCGTGACGGGGTAGTTCTTGGCGACCTCGGTGGCGAACTTCGCGAAGGCGAGTGCGCCGGCGGCACGGGCCTTCACGGTGTGGCCGGCGAAGTAGTCGGCGCCGCCGGTGGTGACCTGGATGATGCCGTCCGAACCGGCTTCGGTGAGTCCCTGCAGGACGGCGTTGATCGACTGGGAGCTCGCGACGTTGATGGCGGGATACGCGAAGCCACCGGCCTTCGCGCGGTCCAGCATGTCGGCGTACTGCTCCGGGGTGGCGACGGGCATGGGTGCTCCTTGGTCGTGAGGGGGCTTCACATCGACTTTAGCGCCGTGCCGTCGGGGATGACGGATGCCTCCTCCCCGGCACCGGTCGGTGCGAGGTCGATCTGCCGCTCGTGAAAGAATCGCGATTCCTTCGCCCGTTCGCGCAGAAACTTGCCCCAGTTCGTATCGCGGGCTGACTAGGCTGGCGCCATGGTGAGTCTGACGGCCGACATGAGCCCCCTGCATCCCGACCGGAATCTCGCTCTCGAACTCGTCCGCGCGACCGAGGCGGCCGCGATCCGGGCGGTGCCGTTCATCGGCCGGGGCGCGAAGGAGGATGCCGACGGCGCGGCGGTCGATGCGATGCGCGCGTTCTTCACCACCGTCGACTTCGACGGCACGATCGTCATCGGCGAGGGCGAGAAGGACGAGGCGCCGATGCTCTTCAACGGCGAGCGGGTCGGCAGCGGCCGCGGACCCCGCTGCGACGTGGCCGTCGACCCGATCGACGGGACCTCGCTCACCGCCGCCGGCCGCAACAACGCCCTCTCCGTCATCGCCGTCTCGGATCAGGGCACCATGCTGGACGCCTCGACGATCTTCTACATGGACAAGCTCGTCACCGGGCCTGCCGGCGTCGGCGTCGTCGACATCCGCCTTCCGATCGGCGAGAACATCCGCCGCCTCGCGAAGTCGCTCGGGAAGCCGGTCGACGAGATCGTCGTCTCCGTGCTGCATCGACCGCGTCACGACGAGCTCATCGAGGAGATCCGCGCCGCCGGGGCGGGTACGCGTCTCATGAGCGACGGTGACGTGGCCGGCGGCATCAATGCCGCGCGCCACAACGCGCGCACCGACATGTGCGTCGGCATCGGCGGCAGCCCGGAGGGCATCGTGACCGCCTGCGCGATCAAGGCGCTGGGCGGGCACATCCAGGGCCGGCTGTGGCCCCGCGACGACGACGAGAAGCAGCGGGGCATCGACGCCGGACTGAAGCTCGACGACCACGTCTACGAGGCCGACGACCTCGTCAAGGGAAGCAACACCATCTTCGTCGCCACCGGTGTCACCGACGGTCAGCTCGTCGCGGGCGTGCGCCGCGAGGGCGACCACCTCTATACGGAGAGCGTCGTGCTGCGCGGCGCGTCGGGCACGCTGCGCCGCATCACGTCGGAGCACTTGACCTCGAAGTGGCTCTGAGCGTCTGACTTCCCGTCCCGCTACCACGACGCCCGTCGGGACCGCTGCGTCTGATGTTGCTGGTGTGACTGTCGTGATCGTGTTGTGACGCGGTTGTGACCGCCGTCTGGCAGAATCGATGCGGTCGATGACGACGCACGTGTTTCCGATGCGAGGGAGTTCCGATGTCCGGACAGGTGGGTGGCTCGTCGCCCCAGACCGGTGCGCACGCGGTCGTCGCCAACGCGGTGGATCCGGCACGTCGTCCCGACGTCCTGCTGCGCGTGCGCCGCGAAGAGGGTCATGAGGTCAGCGCCTGGTGGATGATCGGCGCGTTCGTCGGCGTCTCCGCGCTCGTGATCGGCTTTCTCAGCTTCGTTCCCGGCGGCGCCTGAGCCGCGTCAGTCCTTCGCGGGGGCGATGCGCTCCCGGAGATCGCCGAGGTCGGCGGTCGCCGAGATCGCCGGTGCGGGCGAGACGCCCCGCTCGCTCCGGACGGGAGGATCGTCGAGCGCGAGCGTCCCGTCGAGCAGCTCGGGTGCGGTGAGACGCCGCGGGCTCTTCTCGATCGTGCGCGGCTCGGCGACGGCATCGAGCTTGGTCGCGTCGATCCCGGGAAAGCGGCGAGCGCTCACGAGCACGCGCGACTCCAGCGACCCCGCGAAGCGGTTGTAGCTGTCGACCGTGCGCTCGATCGCGCGACGCAGGTCGTCGGCGTGACCGGCGAGCGACCCGAGCCGTTCGTACAGCTGGTTGCCGAGATCGAACAGGGTGCGCGCTTCCGCGGAGACATCCTGCTGCGTCCAGGTGTAGGCGACGGTCTTGAGCACGGCCCACAGGTTCACCGGCGAGGCGAGGGCGACGCGCTTGCCGAAGGCGTAGTCCAGCAGCGCCGGGTCTTCCTCGAGCGCCGCGGCGAGGAGCGACTCGCTGGGGACGAAGCACACCACGAACTCGGGGCTCGACGGCAGACCCGACCAGTACGCCTTCTTGGCGAGGGCGTCGATGTGTGCGCGCAGCGCCTTGACGTGCTTGTCGAGCAGTGCGCGGCGGCGCGCCGCCTCTGCTCCCTGCGCGGTCAGCGGGATCGCGCTGGCCTCGAGATACGCATCGAGCGGCACCTTCGCGTCGACCGCGATCGCCTTGTCGCCGGGAAGGCGGATCACCATGTCGGGGCGGCCGGCGCCGGCATCCGACGTGATCGACGTCTGCAGGTCGAAGTCGACGTACCGCGTGAGACCCGCCGCCTCGACGACGCGACGCAGCTGCGTCTCACCCCAGACCCCGCGCGTGGAGCCCGATCGGAGTGCGCTCGCGAGCGACTCGGTCGTCGCGCGCAGCGCCTCGTCGGATTCGTGTGCGCGGCGCAGCTGCTCGGCCAGCGTGCCGAACTGCGTGTGCCGATCCCGCTCGAGTTCGCCCACCTTGGCCTGCATCGCCGTGAGCGTCTCGTGGACGGGGGCGAGTGCGCGCAGCACCGACTGCTCCCGCCGCTCGCGCTCCTCGCGTACCGCCTGATCGTTGCGGGACTGGGCGGCGAGCTCGCGATAGAGGAGCTGCTGGTGATCGAGCTGGGCCTGCACGCCCTGGCGGGCGGCTTCGGCCCCCGCCAGGCGGGCGCGCAGATCGGCCTGCTCGCGCGCGGCCCGCGCGGCGCCGCGGGCGAGCCCCGCCGTCCATCCGGCGAGCGCGCCCACGAGAAGCGTGGCCATCGCGATGATCGAGACGAGGAGTGCGTCCATGTCCTCATGGTGGCGGGGGCCGCCGACATCGCCGTGACGGCGGGTCTCAGACCACCGCGAACGTGACCGCCGGCGCCTCGGCGACGGCGATCTGGGAGACCCGGACGCCGCAGTACTCGGCGAGCAGGCCGATGTCGTCGGCGGCCACGCGACGTGCCGCGTCGATCATCACGTGGGCGCAGGCCAGCGCGTCGGCGGTCGCGTTGTGGTGCGCGAACTCGGCGAACCCGGCCTCCGCGGCCACGTAGGGCAGCCGGTACGACGGCAGCTGATAGACCTTCCGCGCGACCTGCAGGCTGCAGGCGTACCGGTAGGGCGGGCACTCGTCGCCGGTCGCCTCGCACGCCCGCTTGATCACGGCCATGTCGAAGCCCGCGTTGTGGGCGACGAGCACGTCTGCGCCGACGAACGCGGCAAGCTCGGGAAGCTGCTCGGACCATGTCGCCGCACCGACGACGTCGGCGGCGGTGATGCCGTGGATGCGCGTGTTCAGCTCGAAGAACACATCGTGACCGGCCGGCGGCTGGATCAGCCACCCCCGCTGGTCGACCACGACGCCGTCGCGCACCCGCACGAGACCGACGGCGCACGCCGAGGCGTTGCTGGGGTTCGCCGTCTCGAAGTCGATCGCGGTGAAATCCAGTGCCACGTGCCCAGACTCACCCGCGAGCGGCCCGGTTGACCGGAGGCGCGCCGCGACGTCCACCCCCCGGCATCCGGCGCGTGGGGCTACGGTGACCCCATGCGCATGCTGACCGTCTGCAACTTCGTGACCGTCGACGGACGATACGAGGACGACGAGCACGACATCGGCTCGTTCTTCGAGCATCAGCATCCCGACTACTCGGGTGCCGATTCCTTCGACCACTACACGACGGGACTTCTGCGCGACGCCGGCACCCTCGTGCTCTCGGGCCGGCGGTCCGCACTGGGCAACCTGGGCTACTGGGCGGGGGTGAGGGACGATCCGGCCGCGACGGCGATCCGCCGCGAGTTCGCCGACCTGATCCTCGGCGTCGACAAGGTGGTCGTCTCCGACACCATCACCGAGGACGACCTCGCCCCGTACGAGAACGCGCGGATCGTGCGCATCGCAGCGGCCCGCGGCGAGATCGCCGACCTCAAGAGCGGTGAGGGGGGAGGCATCCTGATCCTCCTCGGCCGGGTGCTGTGGAACGACCTGATGCACGCGGGCCTCGTGGACGAGCTGCACCTGGTCACCTTCCCCCTGATCGCCGGCTCGGGCGTTCCGCTCTTCGACGCCCGCCCGCCCGTCGCCCTCAAGCTGCTCGGCACCCACGCGTGGGAGGAGTCCGGCAACGTGCTGATGCGCTGGCGGGTGGATCCGGCGTGAGCGGCGTGCGGGCCGTGTGCTTCGATCTGGATGGCACGCTGCTGCGCGACGACCACGTCGACGACGTCGTGCGCGAGGCCGCGGACGAGGCGGCGAGCCGGTTCGGACTCGGCACCCGCTTCGTCGACGACGCCGTGCACGCCCTGCACGCGTACTGGTTCGGCGTGGGAGAGAGCCCGCTCCTGTCGACCGTGCCGACCGACGGCCTGCCGGTCGACGTGTGGCGGGCGGTGCTCGCTGCCCACGGGATCACCGAACCGGATGCCGCGACGGCGGCCTACCGGCGTCAGATCCAGCTCGAAGCGCGAGCCGCACGCCTTCATGACGAGAGCCTCGAGGTGCTCGTCGCCGCGCGCCAGCGGGGACTGCGCACAGCGGTGATCACCAACGGACCGAGCGAGCTCCAGCGCGGAAAGCTCGCCACGGTCGGCCTCGACGGATTCGACGCCGTCATCGTGTCGGGCGAAGTCGGGCATCGCAAGCCGGAGCCGGAGATCTTCGCGCTCGCTCTCGCTGCGCTCCGAGTCGATGCGGGGGAGGCCGTCCACGTCGGCGACAACCAGATCGCCGACGTCGCCGGCGCGCGCGCCGCCGGGCTCACCGCCGTCTGGATCAATCGGAACGGCGCGGCCGCGGCATCCGATCCCCACCACACCGTGACGGACCTGCGCGAGCTGCTCCCTCTGCTCTGACCCGTCCGCTCACGCCGGTCGTCGCAAGTAGACTCGACCCCCGTGGCTCTCACCATCGGAATCGTCGGACTGCCCAACGTCGGCAAGTCCACCCTCTTCAACGCCCTCACCAAGAATCAGGTTCTCGCAGCGAACTATCCGTTCGCGACGATCGAGCCGAACATCGGGGTCGTGAATCTGCCGGACGCCCGCCTCGAGAAGCTGGCCGAGGTCTTCCACAGCGAGCGGATCCTGCCCGCGGCCGTCTCGTTCGTCGACATCGCCGGGATCGTGCGCGGCGCGTCGGAGGGGGAGGGGCTCGGCAACAAGTTCCTCGCCAACATCCGGGAGGCCGACGCGATCGCCCAGGTCGTGCGCGGATTCACCGACGACGACGTCGTGCACGTCGAGGGCGCCGTCAACCCGCAGAACGACATGGAGACGATCAACGCCGAGCTGCAGCTGGCCGACCTCGAAACGCTCGACAAGGCGATCACGCGCTACGAGAAGGAGGTCAAGGGCCGCAAGCTCGACCCCTCGGTGCTCGCGACGGCCGTCGAAGCGCGCGACGCCCTCCAGCGGGGTGAGCTGCTGTCCGCGTCGAAGATCGACCTCGCGCCGATCCGCGAACTCGGACTGCTGACCGCGAAGCCGTTCATCTTCGTCTTCAACGTCGATGAGTCGGTGCTGACGGATGCTGCGCGCAAGGCCGCCCTCGAGGCGCTGGTCGCTCCGGCCAAGGCCGTGTTCCTCGACGCGAAGATCGAGTCCGAGCTGATCGACCTGGACCCCGAGGACGCGGCCGAGCTGCTCGCCTCGACCGGCCAGGAGGAGTCGGGGCTCGATCAGCTGGCGCGGATCGGCTTCGACACGCTGGGCCTCCAGACCTACCTCACGGCCGGGCCGAAGGAGGCGCGCGCCTGGACCATCGGCAAGGGCTGGAAAGCGCCGCAGGCGGCCGGGGTGATCCACACCGACTTCGAGAAGGGCTTCATCAAGGCCGAGGTCATCTCCTTCGACGACCTGATCGCGACCGGTTCCGTCGTCGAGGCGCGCGCCAAGGGCAAGGCGCGGCTCGAGGGCAAGGACTACGTCATGCAGGACGGCGACGTCGTGGAGTTCCGCTTCAACGTCTGAGTCCCCACCCGAACGACTTCGAGAGGACCCCCTCCCATGACCGCCATCCAGTACTTCGAGCCCGAGGGTCGGCGCATCCCGTTCGTCGATGAGGGAGACGGGCCCGTGAGGCTCATCCTCGTCCCCGAGCGCGGTCAGGACGCACTGGGCGTGGTCGGCCATTACCTGGCCGAGGAGGCCGGCTTCCACGTCGTGCGGATCGGCTATCGCGCCGGCTCGGGCGGACGGCTGGCCGCGGCCGAGCACGCTGAGGACGTCATCGCGGTCATGGATCACCTGGGCTGGGACCACTCCTGGATCGGCGGCCACGGGTTCGGCGGGACCGTCGCCCGCGCTACCGTGGACGCCCACCGGGACCGCGCCAACGGCCTGCTCCTGCTCGGCGTCGAGGACGTCGACATCCCCCTCGCGCCGGTGCTCCCGGTGCTGATCGTCCAGGGATCGGACGACGAGGTCACGGCCCCGTCCAACGGTGAGAGCCTGCAGTCGACGGCCCCCGAGCGTGCGAGCGTGAAGACTCTCGCGGGCCACGGGCACCTCTTCCCGTCGTCGGATCCGATCCAGACGGCCGTCATCATCGAGGAGTACCTCGACTGGGACTGAGCGCGAGCGCTACGCCTGTGCCGCCAGCTCGAGCAGTCGTGCCCGTCCGGGACCGATCCACTCCTTCAGTCGGGCCCGCGCCGCGGCGACCTGCGGGTCGGCGGCGCGATCCGGAGGGACCCGGACGGGGTTGAGCGACGTGCCGTTCGACCACTCCCGCAGGTCGCTCTCGTGAGCCATCGCGAGCGACGCGTCCCCGCCGATGACCTGCATCGCGGCCCAGTCCGCCGGCGTGTTCGAGTAGGGGGAGGGTCGGCATACGCGGTTCTTCTCGGCGTCGTCGTCGCGGGTCGCCTCGACGTGGCCGGCGAGTGCCGCCCCGTAACAGGGGAAGCCGACCCGCACCGGCTGCGGGGTGATGGTCTCGGGGGTCCAGATCGGGCGCAGACCCGGGTACTTGAGGCCGTCGGCCGCACAGTGCACGACGAGAGCACCGTCGGGCACCCTCACGTCGCCGTCGTCGAATCGCAGCCGTCCGGCGGCGACGCTGCGCAGGTGCCCGCGTCGCACGACGTCGTCGATGGTGCGCAGGAGCTGGAGCTCCCACATCGCCAGGGTCGGGGTCTTCGCCATGGTGGGAGTCACTGCGGGGTCGATGCGCAGCATGATCCCGTCAGCCTCCATCCGCAGGAACACCTCGTCGGCGCTGGATGCCTGCGCTGCGGCCGCCATCGTGTCGGCGGCCATGCCGAGGAAGATCGCCGGGTCGGGCTGCACCACCGCGCGATTGAGCAGCCACGGATCGCGCGGCCTCACCCACGTGATCGCGTTCGGCGGCACTCCCTGCTGCAGGAGCCACACGCACGTGTCGGTCGCGGTCTTTCCCGCTCCCACGACGACATAGTGCGGCGGCGCATCGTTGACGCGCACCAGATCGTTCACGGCGGCGACCCGGGCGCCCGCCTCGACCGCGAACGGCGGGGGTGAGAGCGACGGGATGCTGGGCGCGAGGTATCGGGCATCCACCACCCGTGCGCGCGGGGCGTGGGACCGCGCGCCGCTGACGAGGGAGGCGAACCGGCCGCCGCCGGCGTACTCGCACCGACCGTGGAACGCCACGCGGCCTGTCGCGACCATCCCGGCGAGCACGTTGTCGTAGTACGCGCACACCTCCGGCGCGCTCGCGCGCTCGTGCAGGCCGCGCTCCGGACCGTCGCTCTGCACGCGTCCGCCGCCGAGCAGCGTCGAGGCGACACCGTAGAACGCCGACGCCTGATGCAGCCGCACGAAGCCGTACGCGTCGAGCCAGTGGCCCCCCGCCCCGTGCCGGCGATCCACGATCGCGACCGTCGCCGTCTCGTCCGCAGCGATCAGGGCGTCGACGAACGCCATCCCCATCGCGCCCGCTCCGACGACGAGGTAGTCGACATCGACGACCGACTCCATGCGCTCATGAGAGCAGTCGGCGGGGGACGCGTCAATGTCTGCGCCGCTCGCTACCGTTCTCGCATGTCGATCTCTCCGACTCTTCGCGACTGGCTGCTCGACTCCGACCCGGCCCTGCGATGGCAGGTCGAGCGCGATCTCCTCGCTGCCCCCGACGACGTCTGGCGGGCGACGCGCGCGACAGTGGCGACAGAGGGCTTCGGGGCGGCGCTCCTGGCCGAGCAGGACGCTGACGGCCAGTGGGCGGGCGGCTCCTTCTTCCCGGCCGGCTTCTTCGACGGCGACGAGCCGAACCAGCCGGGGCAGCCGTGGATCGCGACGACCTGGGTGCTGCGCGACCTGCGCGAATGGGGCGCGGACGCCGCGGCCCTCGGCGACACCGCGGCCCGGCTCGAGGCGAACAGCCGCTGGGACTACGACGACCTGCCGTACTGGGGCGGTGAGATCGACGTGTGCATCAACTCGTACACCCTCGCGACCGGTGCGTGGCTGGGAGCGGATGTCTCGGCGCTCGCCGCCTGGTTCCCCGACCACCAGCTCGCCGACGGGGGATGGAACTGCGAGGCCGAAGAGGGCAACTCGACCCGCTCGTCGTTCCACTCGACGCTCAACGCGCTGCGCGGCCTGCTCGCCTACGAGCAGCTCACCGGCGACACGAGCCTGAGCGAGGCCCGTCACCGCGGTGAGGAGTACCTGCTCGAACGCCGCCTGCTCTACCGGGCGAGCACGGGCGAGCCGGTCGGCGACTTCGTGCGGCGTTTCGTCTACCCCAACCGCCACCGCTACAGTGCGCTGTTCGCCCTCGACTTCTTCCGTGCCGCGACGCTCCACGACGGCGGGGTGCCCGATCCCCGTCTCGCCGACGCGATCGACCTCGTGCGCGCCGCCCGGCAGTCCGACGGTCGCTGGCTGCAGACGACCCCGCTCGCGGGACGCACCTGGTTCGACGTCGATGTCCCGGAGGGTGAGTCCTCGAAGTGGCTCACCCTGATGGGCACGCGCGTTCTCGACTGGTGGGATGCCGCTCACTGACCGGCTGTGCGCACCGCGGTCGCGGGTGTATGGTTCGGCTGTCGCCGCGGGCATGGGAATCCCGGCGGCCATCGGCGCCACCACTGGGGGTGGGACATGGTCACCAAGCTGCCGTCCTCCGGCTCAATGCCCGCCGGGCAGGAGCCGGGCTGCGACACGTCCGGGCTGATCCTCGTGCATCGCATCTTCCGCTGGCTCTATCGCGAGCTTCCCGGGCTGATCCGGGAGGTCGTGCCCGGCGACACCGAGCGCTCGGCGATCGTCGGACGCTATGCGCACCTCGACTTCTTCGCCCTCCACATGCATCACGAGACCGAGGACATGGCGCTGTGGGACAAGCTCACGACGCGCGACCCGGGGTGCGCGCTGCACGTCGATCAGATGCGTGCGCAGCATGCCGAGGTCGCGGCCCAGCTCGCCCGTATCGAGCCGCAGCTGGCTCCGTGGGTCGCGAGTGCGGATCCTGAGCTCGGCGAGGCTTTCGCACGTGACATCGAGACCCTTCGCGACACGCTCTTCACGCACCTCGGACACGAGGAGTACGAGATCATGCCCCTCGCCAGCGCGCTCCTGTCGCAGCAGGAGTGGGACTGGATGGAGGATCACACGCGCGCGACACTGGCGAAGCACCGCAGGGAGCTCGGCAACGACATCATGGCGCTGCAGGCCGGCCTGCTCATCGCGAGCGTTCCCGAGGATGAGCGCCACGAATGGATGCGCGCGAACATCCCGGCGCCCATCCGTCTGCTCTATTCGCTGCTGATGAAGCGGCAGTACGACCGTGCGATGCGCGAGCTGTACCCCGATCGTCCGGTTCCGTCGATGGTGTGACGACCGTGTGGAAGCGCGTGGTGCTCGACACACACCTGCCCCATGCGCCGGAGCGGGTGTACCCCTATCTTGCCGATCCCGGTCGCTGGCCGGCCTTTGCGCCCGCGGTGGAGTTCCGGCAGCGGATCGGTGACGGGCCGGCGGAGGTGGGCAGCCGCTGGTGGGCGGTGGACCGCATCGGTCCGTTCCGGATCCGGTTCGCCGACGTCCTCGAGAGCGTCGTGCCGGGCGAGCGCATCGTCTGGCATTCGAGCGCGCCGTGGAACTCCCGCGTCGAATACGTCTGCGTGCCCGAGCGCGGAGGCACGCGGGTGCACGCGCGCTACGAGGGGGACATCGGGGGATGGCTCGCCCTCACTGCGCTCCTGCCCGCCTTCGTCTGGCGGCGGATTCTCCTGCGGGACTTCCGCGGCCTCACTCGCCTGCTGGACGCCGAGGATCGCTAAGCCGACGGCGCGGCCGCGGTCTCCCGGCCGAGCAGCGTCGCACCGGCCACCGCGGCGGGCATCGTGACGACGGCGCCGAGCGGCACCAGGAAGCACAGCTGCGTCGCGACGCCGAATCCCAGCATCCGTCCCCGGTGCCGGCGCATGAGCGCGCGACGATCCCGCGGCGAGAGGCCGCGCGCGATCAGGGCGCGGGAGGTCAGTTCGTCGGCGAGCAGCCATCCGGTGCACGCGACCGCGAAGACGGTGCTGAGGATGCCTCCCACGGCGGGGATGAGCGCGATGAGCGTCGCGACCACGGCGATGCCGATGCCGCGCGCGATGAGCCAGAGGCCGTCGGCCACCGACCTCCAGAACCCGTAGGGGGACTCGGTGACCGGGGTGCCGGCATCCGCTTCGACGGCACGCCAGATCCGCTCGTAGAACGGATCGCCCACCACGAGGGTGAGCGCCGTGAACGACACCGCGACGAGCACGAGCGCGGCAGCGAAGACCGCGGTGCCGACCGTCACGCGCACGACGGTGGCCCAGAGGCCGGGCCAGCCGTCGGCGAACGGCGTCATCGCCTCGGTGAGCGCCGGCAGGAAAGCGCCGAGGGTGATCAGCCCCGCCAGGAACAGCGCCCCGACGATCGCCGCGGGGACGAGACCGAGCGCCATGAGGCCCGGTCGTCTCCGCCAGTACGCGAAACCGCGCCCGAGCAGGGCGGCCCCTCGGAGGAATTCGCGCATCCGTTCAGCCTAGGTGCGTTCCCGCGGAGAGACGCCATCGGGCATGAGCGTGACCGCACGCCCCGATAGGGTGTCCGTCACAGAAACCGCTCGCGACGAGCACGGGAGCACGATGCGCACACGGACGATGATCGCGGCAGCCGTCCTCGCGGCGGCATGCGCACTCACGGCGTGCACGGGCGGATCGTCGGGCAGCCGTCACAAGCTCTACGACAGCATCGACGCGCTCGCCGCGGACAGCTCAGCCATCGTGCTCGGCGAGGTCGCACGGCAGCGCATCGAGGGCGACTCGACGGTGTCTTCGGTCGTCGTCGAGAGCGCCCCGACCAACCCTCAGCTCGGGGCCGAGGTCGCCGGCGGTGCGAGCGCCATCGAGCCCGGAGACGTCGTCGAGGTGAGGCAGATGACCGCGCCGTACCTGGTGAGCGGCGGCCAGTACGCGCTGTTCCTCACGCCCACGATGCTCGAAGGGGCTGCCGCCTCGCAGTACTACGTCACGGGAGCGGTGGCCGGCATCTATGCGCGCGAAGGCGACTCGTTGCACCGCGTCGCGCTGGACAGCGGTGACGACCTGCCCGAGACGATCCAGCTCGCTGACTAGTGCTTCACACGTCGCGCGCGCAGCGGAACCCGATGTGCGTGGTCGAGGAGTCCTCGGCCTGCGGCGACCGGGCAGCCGGCCGGAAGCGCAGGCAGTAGTCGGGCGAGCACAGGTGCGAGCCTCCCTTGAGCACGCGCCTCGGCATGCGCGACCCGGACTCGGCGCTCGACGCCGCGAGCAGGTCGATCCGGCCGTCGCGGGCGACCGGTGCGCCACCGACATGGTGCCGGGGCGAGTAGTAGTCCGCCGTCCACTCCCACACGTTGCCGATCGTGTCGACGAGCCCGAAATCGTTGGCGGGGAACGAGCCCACCGGGGCGGTCGTTCCCGCGTACGCGGCGCCGATCTCGTACGGGAAGCGTCCGATCCACGTGTGCGCCCGCGGCTCGCCGCTGGGGAAGGGGTCGTCGCCCCACGCGAACGCACCGCCGGGGTCGCCGCCGCCGCGCGCGGCGTACTCGAACTCGGCCTCAGTCGGCAGGCGCTTCCCTGCCCACGTCGCGTAGGCGTCGGCATCCGCGAACGCCACGTGCACGACCGGATGCTGCGACCGGCCCTCGATCGAGGACTCAGGTCCCTCCGGGTGACGCCAGGATGCGCCTGGCTGCCACCGCCACCACTGGCGCCAGTCCCGCAGGTCGACCGGGCCCGACGTCGGCGTGAAGACCAGCGATCCGGGCACGAGATCCTCGACGGGCGTGCCCGGGAACTCAGCGGGGTCGAGCGCGCGCTCGGCGACCGTCACGTAGCCGGTCTCGGTCACGAATCGCTCGAAGTCCTCGTTCGTGACCGGGCGGCGATCGATCCAGAAGGCGTCGACGGATGCCTCGTGCGCCGGCTGTTCGTCGGGGTAGAAGTCGTCGCTGCCCATCGGGAACGACCCGCCGGGCAGCAGGACCATGTCGCTCACTCGAGCGATCGCCGGGGATGCGGCATCCGTCATCGATCTCTCCAGCTTCTCGGGGGAGCGCGGGCGAACCGCGGGGCGCGAACCGGCGACCGATCCTCGACGCAACCTACACGTCGAGGCGCTCGCCGAGCTCCACGATGATCCCTTCGGGACCGCGCACGTAGCAGACGAGCCACACATCCTCGTAGTTCACGACCTCGCCCACGAGACCGTAGCCGGCCGCCCGCACGCGCTTCAGGAGCGGCTCGAGTCCGTCGACGCGATAGGCCAGGTGCCTCAGGCCGAGGGCGTCTGCGGGCAGGACGGCGGGCTCTTCGACGCTCGCTGGGGAGATCATGCGGGACAGCTCGATCGCGCCCGAACCGTCGGGAGCGGTGACGAACACCATCTCCACCTCGGTGCCGGCGAGGCCGTTGACGCGGTCGGCCCACTCACCGCCGACCACCGCCCGCTCGCCGCACTCGAAGCCGAGGAGCTCGAAGAAGTCCGCGACGGTATCGAGGTCGCGGACGATGATGCCGATGTGTTCCAGACTGCGCACGCCCATGCGCGTGATGCTACGGGCCACCGCCGACAGGGGCGAGGGCTATCGGCGCAGCGTCGTCGAGGGGTGCTCGCCGTAGGCCGCGGCGTACTGCTGCGCGAAGCGTCCGGGATGCGCGAATCCCCATCGGAAGGCGACGTCGCGCACCGACAGCCGCGGATCCGTCGACGCGAGCAGCTCTTCGCGCGCGAGCCGCAGCCGCAGCCGCCGCAGATACTGCATCGGCGTCATGTCGTACGCCCGCCGGAAGGCCGACTGCAGCGACCTCGTCGTCGTGGCCGAGGCGACCGCGACGTCTCCGACGGTGATGGGCTCGTGCGCGTGCGCCTCCATGAACGCGATGGCCAGCCGCACGCGACGGGATTGGATGCCGCGATCCGGGTGCCGGTCCAGGTCGACGAGCGGGTAGGAGCTGAGGATCGAGACGACGGCGTGGCGGCGCACCTGGGCGCGCACGAGCGCGGCATCGCGCAGCGCGGAGTCCGACCGCACCATCGCCTCGAGGCTGGCGACGGCCTCGCCCACGAGGGCCGGATGACGCCGGTGGGTGTTGATCCCGTCCAGCCGGAAGGAGGCGTTCGGTGTGCCGTTGAGCGACTCCGCCACCTCGCGCACGTACGCCGTGTCGAACCCCACGGTGCGGATGTGGGCATTCGTGAACTCGACGCGCATCTCGACGCCGGGCGGGATCAGGAAGGGGACCGAGCCGTTCCCGCGTTCGTCGCCGACGCGCCAGCGATGCGTGCCGCGCACGGCATGGGCGACCATCAGGTCGGAGAACGCCTCGGTGCCCGATCGGCATCGGCCATCGAAACGGAGCGAGGCGACCGAGACGGAGCCGTCGATCGCGGCCGACATCGCGTAGGCGAAACGGCGGTCGGGCGTCGCGGCGAGGTCCATCGACGTCGAGTACAGGTCGTTCATCGACTGCTGCGCCTCGGCGAGGCTCGACGTCCGCGAAGCGTGCCAGCGGATCTCGTCGGCCATCACCGCAGTGTCCCGGCCACTCCGCGGAGCACGATCGGCGGGCGACATGCGCGATCGGGTCGACGCGATGCGCGCCCTTCCGGACGCGACGATACGGGGGCGCCTGGGCAGGGCGCGAGGGCGGGGTGTTGCACGGGGTGACTCCGGGGTGTCCGAGGGGAAGCAGGGGGTGTCCGAGGGGAAGCAGGACAGCATCCGTCGAAATCCTGAATGCGTACAGGGGGTTGACTTGTCGGCAGGCGACGGGTTAGCGATTCGCCGCGGAGTCGGAGCTGCGCTGCCCCTCATGCGGGCGGCGCACACGGAATCCGATCGACCCCGTCGGGTGTCAAGGGGTACCGCGGCCGGCCGCGACCCCCGTATACAAGGGGGATGCCGGCCGACGACATCGACATCCGCGCCATCGCCGAGGAGGACGCGGGGGAGACGCTCACCCTGCAACGGGCCGCGTTCGTGCAGGAGGCGCTGATCTACGACAGCGTTCAGATGCCACCGCTCACCCAGTCCCTCGAGGAGCTGCGGGCCGAGCTGGTCGAGAACCTCGGGTGCGTGGCCCGCGATGGCGGACGGATGGTGGGCGCGGTCCGCGCCCGCGCCGACGGGGATCTTCTCCTCATCGGGCGGCTCGCGATCGCGCCGGACGTGCAGGGACGGGGCATCGGCAGCAGGCTGCTGGAGGCGGTGGAGCGGCGCGGACGCGAGGCGGGATGCCGCGAAGCCGAACTCTTCACCGGGTCTCTCAGCGAAGCCAACCTGCGTCTCTATGCGCGCACCGGCTACCGCGAGACCACGCGGGTGGAGGGCGACGACGGCATCGAGCAGGTGTTCCTGCGCAAGTCCCTGGCCTGAGGTCCTGCCGTCGATGTCGGCGGCCGGTGCCAAGATGGGGGCATGCCGGAGTCGCCGGAAGTCCAGGCCCTCGTCGAGTTCCTCGAGGAACGCGCGGTGGGGCGTCGCGTCGGCGAGGTCGACGTACTCGAATTCCGCACCGTCAAGACGCGGCAGACGCCGCCGTCGACTCTGGCGGGCATGCCCATCACCGGGGCGGAGCGCCATGGCAAGCACGTCGCGCTCGCCTTCAGCGACGACACCACGCTCGTCGTGTCTCTGGGTCGCCACGGCTGGATGCGCTGGCGCGAGCCCGGCGACGAGGCGCCTGCCGTCGCGGATGCGCCTCCGGCGCTCGCGCTGTTCGTTCTGGACGGCGGCGAGACCATCGAGGTGACCGATGCCGGCACGTGGGTGTCACTCGGCCTGCACGTGGTCGACGACGCCATCGCCGTCCCTGCGGTGGCGAAACTCGGTCCCGATCCGGCCGGCTCGGCCTTCTCGCCGAATGACTTCGACGTGGCCCTCGGCGGCCGGCGCAAGCAGATCAAGGCGATCCTCCAGGAGCAGGAGTCGCTGGCCGGCATCGGCAACGCGTACTCCGACGAGATCCTGCACACGGCGAAGGTGTCGCCGGTCGTGCACGCGTCCGTGCTCGACGCCGACGCGCGAGAGAGGCTGTACGCCGCGACCGTCGGCACGGTCCGCGGTGCGATCGACGCCCGGCGCGGCATCCCGATCCACGAGCTCAAGGCAGCGAAGGTGGCGGCGATGCGGGTGCACGGGCGTGCGGGCGAGACGTGCCCGGTGTGCGGCGACACGATCCGCGACTTCTCCTTCGCGAGCACGACCGCGCAGTACTGCCCGACCTGTCAGACCGGCGGGTCGGTGCTCTGAGCCGATGTGCGGCTCCGGCCTCTCCGGCGCAGGTAGCATGGCGGCATGACGACTTCGCAGACCCCGGCCCCCGCGACCCTCCAGCCCATCGCCGACGAGAAGAACCTTCTCACCGTCGTGGAGTCCGCAGGGTCGTGCTGCGGCGGCGGCAGCTGCAGCACCGTCTGAGTCCCGCCCCGTCGCGAGAGGCTGACCTGCGATGACCGACGATCAGCTGCACATCACTCCGCGCGTCGCCCGAGTGCTCATGACCGAGGAGGCCATCTACGGCCTCATCCTCGTGTCGGGCATGATCGTCGTCAGCGCCGGCGACGGTTCCTGGGGCGCCTTCATCACGGTCCTCGTCACCGTGCTCGTGTTCTTCGCCGCGCACGTCTACGCCGGCACCCTCGGCCGCCTCGCCGCCACCGACGGCCACTCGGGGCTCCGTGCGAGTCTGTCCTCGGCCGCACACCAGTCCAGCGGAATGGTGCTGGCCGCGATCGCGCCCCTCCTCGTTCTGCTTCTGGGCAGCACGCGCGTGATCGACGACGACACCGCCCTCTGGCTGGCGCTGATCGTGAACACGCTGATCCTCGGCGCGCTCGGCTGGATCGCCGTCGCCCGCTGGAGCACCCACTGGTGGCCACGGCTGCTCAGTGCTCTGCTCACCGCGGCGTTCGGCGGTGTGCTGATCCTGATGAAGGCCGTCATCCACCACTGACGCGGCGACCGGCTCTCACTCCTCCAGCGGCGACAGCAGCGCCTCGACGAGGGCGGGGGACAGGCCGGGCACCTCATCCACCGGCACCGCGAGCGCCAGGAGCATGCGACTGAGGAAGTTGCGGGCGGATGCCGCAATCGTGATGTCGACGATCTGCCGGTCGGTGAAGCCGACCTCGCGCAACCGCAGGGTATCGGCATCCGTCATCCTCTGCGGCTCGGTGGACAGACGCTCCGCGAACGCCATCACCGCGACATCGGCCTCGCTCAGACCCGCGTCGGTGTAGTCGCGGGCGAGTCGCTCGAGCTGCGCCTCCTCCATGAGTCCGGCGCGCAGGGTCTTGCGGCCGTGCGCGAGCAGGCAGTGCGAGGATCCGATCGCACGGGCCGCGCCGAGCGTCGCGAGTTCGTAGGTGCGCAGTCCGATCGAGGGGACCGCGGCCTTCAGCAGGGACTCGAACGCCGCGTGCGCGTCGGGATTCACCGCCATCGCCCGCGTATGGGTGAAGACGAAGCCGACATCGGCCACGTCGCCCGCGTACATGTCTGACGCATGCCCGGTCGCCTGATCGGGCTCGGGAGTCTGGACGATCATCGTGGCCTCCTGTGGTCGGGTGGAGGACACCCAGAATGCCCGATGCCCCACCCCCGGTCGAGGGGGCGGGGCATCGCGGTGATACCGGACTCAGTGCGCGGGCGTCGCGCCCATCGGCTGTTCGGCGGGCTTGCGGACGAGGAACGCTCCCACCAGCAGCGGCAGCGACAGGATCGCGGCCGTGAGGAAGGCGGCATGGGTGCCTGCCGCGCCTGCATCTGCGGCGTCGGCACCCGAGGCGGTAGCGGCGGCCGAGGCCGAGGCCATGACACCGAACATCAGTGCGATGCCGGCCGCCCCGGCGACCTGCTGCGCCGTGCCGACCACGGCCGACCCGTACGAGTAGAACTTCGGCTGCAGCGATGCCAGCGACGCCGTGAACAGCGGCGTGAACGACAGCGCCAGGCCGAGTGAGAGCACCGTCTGCGCGACGGCCACGAGCCACACGGGCGTCTCCGTGCCGAACGACGTGTAGAACCAGAGCATCCCGCTCGTGATCACGGCGCCGGGCACCAGCAGCACCGTCGTGCCCCAGCGGTCGTACACGCGGCCGATGAAGGGACCGGCCAGGCCCATGGCCAGGGCGCCCGGGAGCACGACGAGCCCGGCGGTGAGCGGATCGACCTCCAGGACGTCCTGCAGATAGAGCGGCACGACCGTGATCGCGCCGAAGAAGGCCATCGACATGATCACCATCTGCCCGATCGAGAGCGAGAAGTTGGCGCTGCGGAAGACGCGAAGATCGAGCAGCGCGTCGTCCGAGCGCTGCAGGACGACCTGGCGCCAGCCGAACAGGCCGAGCGCGATCACGCTGACGACCAGCGAAACGACGAGCGTCGTGGTCGAGGCGGCGCTGGCGGCCGCGGCATCTGCTCCGCTCCCGTGCCCGCCGGCGCCGAGCTGGCTCAGGCCGAACACGAGCCCGCCGAATCCGAGGGCCGAGAGGATCACCGAGAGGACGTCGATCGGGGCGTGGGTCGTCTCGCCCAGGTTGTGGATCCACCGCGCGCCGACGAACAGGGCCACCACGGCGATCGGGAGCACGATGCCGAAGATCCATCGCCACTCGAAGTTGTTGAGAATCGCGCCGGCGAGGGTCGGCCCGATCGCCGGGGCGAGCGAGATGACGATGCTGACGCGCCCCATCATGCGGCCGCGGATGGCCGCCGGCACGACCGTCATGAGGGTCGTCATGAGCAGCGGCATCATGATCGCCGTTCCGGAGGCCTGCACGACGCGCGCGATGAGCAGCATCGTGAAGCCGGGCGACAGGAAGGCGAGGAGGGTGCCCAGCGAGAAGAGGCCCATCGCGGCGATGAACATCGCGCGGGTCGTGAAGCGGCGCAGGAGGAAGCCCGTGATGGGGATGACGACGGCCATCGTCAGCATGAAGGCGGTCGTCAGCCACTGCGCGGACAGCGCGGTGATGCCGAGATCGGTGATGAGGTGGGGGATCGCCACGCCCATCGTGGTCTCGTTGAGGATCGCGACGAAGGCGGCCGCGAGGAGCAGCCAGATGACGCGGCTCTCGCGCGGGCCGAGGGTGGGGGTGGCCGGCGCGGTCAGGTTCGCACTGCCGGTGGTGGGTTGGATGTCGGTGGCGGCCATGGGTCGTCTCCTGAATGAGTTCGAAAGGTGGCCATGCGGAGATGGCGAGGGAGCCATGCGTGGATGGCGAAGCGGCCGTGCGAAAACGGCAAGCCCTCAGGGTAACGGCGGGCCCGGACACCACATTCCCGCAGGCGCCGGATCTGTCCGCCCTCGGGCGGGGCGCTCCGGGGGAGCGGAGATCAGTTCTCGAGCGTCTCCTCGGACGCCGGTCGGTCCCACTTCTCGGAGCCGATCGCGTCCGTCGAGTGCGGCGTCGGCTCCCGCTCCTCCACGGCGCGGGGGAGCGGGTTGAGCAGCTCCTCCTCGGGGATGGCCTGGAGGGCGTCGATCTCCTCGCGGAGCGCCGCCAGGTCGGAACCGTCGTGGGCGGGGGTCTCGGGCGTGGAGGTCATGCCGTCAGCCTAGCGCCGGGGTGGGGGAGACCGTCACTAGGCTGGCGAAGGTGAGCATGCGCGGTGGTGGGGGCGGCGGAGGCCATCCGGGCTTCCGCGGAGTCGACATCGACGCGCAGAAGAAGCTCAACGCGGCGGCTCCGAGGATTCCGCATCTCGGACGCCGTGTCGTGGAGCTGTTCCGCCCCTACACGTGGTCGCTCGCGTTCACGGCGGTCCTCGTCGTGGTGGGCGCCGGCATCGCCGTCATCCCGCCCCTCATCGTGCAGCGCATCTTCGACGACGCGCTGTTCCCGACCGACGGCTCGCCCCCGGACATGCCGCTGCTGTGGCGCCTGGTGGGTGTCATGGTGCTGCTGTTCCTGATCTCGGCGGGCCTGGGCGTGCTGCAGACGTGGTTCACCTCCACGATCGGCAACCGCGTCACCGGAGACCTTCGGGTGAAGCTGTTCGATCACCTGCAGGCGATGGAGCTCGGCTTCTTCACCCGCACCAAGACCGGGGTGATCCAGTCGCGACTGCAGAACGACGTCGGCGGGGTGTCGGGGGTGCTCACCAACACCTTCACGAGCATTCTCGGCAACGTCGTCACGGTCCTCGCCTCCCTCGTCGCGATGATCATCATCGACTGGCGGCTGACGATCATCGCCGTGGTCCTCATGCCGATCCTCGTGGTCGTGCAGCGCCGCGTCGGCCAGGTGCGCGCCCGTATCGCCGGCGAGACGCAGGAGTCGCTGTCCGAGCTGACCTCCATCACGCAGGAGACGCTGAGCGTGTCCGGAATCCTCCTGTCGAAGTCGTTCAACCGCCAGCGCGCCGAGTCCGCGCGCTACGCGGACGAGAACCGCAACCAGGTGCGCCTGCAGGTGCGCCGTGCCATGAGCGGGCAGGGGTTCTTCGCCGTCGTGCAGGTGCTCATGGCCAGCGTGCCCGCCGTGATCTACCTGGTCGCGGGCTACTTCATCACCGGCGGCGACGCCGTGATCACCGCCGGCACCGTGGTCGCGTTCACCGCCGTGCAGGCCCGCCTGCTCATGCCGCTCATGGGTCTCATGCGGGTCAGTCTGGATCTGCAGACCTCCGCGGCCCTGTTCGCCCGCATCTTCGAGTACCTCGACCTCGAGCCCGCCATCCGCGACGCTCCCGACGCCATCCCGGTCGAGCAGGCTCCCGGCCCGCTCGGGCGCATCGAGTTCCGCGACGTGGTGTTCCGGTATCCGGATGCCGCGCCCGACTCCCGTGCGACGCTGCAGGGAGTGACCTTCACCGCCGAGCCCGGCCAGCACGTCGCGTTCGTCGGGCCGTCCGGTGCGGGGAAGACGACGGTGCTCTACCTCACGCCGCGCATGTACGAGGCATCTGGCGGCTCCGTCCTCTTCGCGGGCGAGGATGTGCGCGGGCTGCAGCAGGAGTCGATCATCGACCAGGTCGGCATCGTCTCGCAGGAGACCTACCTGTTCCACGCGACGATCCGCGAGAACCTGCGGTACGCCAAGCCCGACGCGACGGATGCCGAGCTCGAGGCCGCCTGCCGCGCGGCGAACATCCACCACATCATCGAAGGTTTCGAGCTCGGCTACGACACCGTGGTCGGCGAGCGCGGCTACCGGCTCTCGGGCGGCGAGAAGCAGCGCATCGCGATCGCGCGCGTGCTGCTCAAGGACCCTCCGGTGCTGCTGCTCGACGAGGCCACCTCCGCGCTCGACACCGTTTCGGAACGCGTAGTGCAGGAGGCGCTGGATGCGGCGGCGCGCGGCCGTACGACGCTGTCGATCGCCCACCGGCTGTCGACGGTGATCGCCGCGGATGTCATCCATGTCGTCGAGGCCGGGCGCATCGTCGAGTCGGGCACGCATGCCACGCTCATCGCGGCGGACGGCCTGTACGCCGAGCTCGCGGCGCAGCAGCTCGCCGCGTCGAGGATCCTCGAGGCCGAGGCGTCCGACGAGCCCGCCGACCATCCGGATCGCCGGGCGGACCGCCCGCCGGCGGAGGGCGCATCGCGCGCCGACGTCGCACCCCGGGTCGTGGACGTCGCCGCCGAGCCGTGGGTGCCGACTCCCGGGGTACCCGGCACCTGAGGCCTACCAGGCGGCGGCTTCGAGGACGGCGGGCGAAGGTCCGTCGGTCGAGCGGCCCCGCAGATCGCGGACGAATTCGCCGAGCGTCCGGCGATACTCCCCGTCGGGATGGTCGCGGGCGATCTCGACGAGCGGCGGCAGATCCATCGACAGGATCAGCCGTACCCGCGCCGCCGCGGCGCGCGGCCGGTCGGCGGCATCCAGCACCGCGATTCCGCCGGCGAGGGCCTCGAGGTAGTCGCGCAGCACCGGAAGCGCGGACTTCTGCTGCGTGATCGAGGACCCGTCCGCCCGCTCGCGCCACTCCACGACCACGTCGGGGATGACATCGAATGAGCGTGCCCGGGTGTAGAGCTGCTGCGCGAGGACTTGGTCCTCGTACGCCTTCCCGACGGGGAACCGCAGCGATTCGCGGCGCCACAGGTCGAGGCGGCTCACCTTCGACCAGGCGACGATGTTGCCGGATGCCTCGGGGTGCGCCTCGAGGGTCGTGGCCAGACGCTCGGGGGCGGTCGCCGCCGCGACCCAGGGCTGCACCGGGCCCGCCGTGTAGCCTCCGGCGACGTCGGGGCGCAGACGCACGTACGCGCCGAGCGCCAGGTCGCTGCCGCTGCGCTCGATCGTGCTCACGAGGCGCTCGAGTGCCCGCGGCGTGTACCGGTCGTCGGCGTCGAGGTAGGCGACGTACGGGGTCTCCACCAGGTCGAGGCCCGTATTGCGCGCGGCGCTGAGGCCGCGGCGCGTGGCGTGGTGCACCACCTGGAACCGCCCGTCCGCGTCAGCGGCCTCGTCGAAGATCGCGCCGGTCCCGTCGGTCGAGGCGTCGTCGACGAGGATCGCGGTCCACGCGGTGAGCGTCTGCGCGCGCAGCGAGTCGACGGCCTCTCGTGCGAACTCGGCCACGTCGTACCCCGGGACGATGACGGTCACGACGGGCTCGAGCGGCAGGGTCACCCGCCCGATCGTACAGCGGCGACGGATGCCGCGACCGCCGCCGCAACGGCGTCCAGCGGCTGGTCCAGCGCAGCCGGGAAGGTGAAGCGCACCGCGGTCTGCGCGACCTCCGGTGCGATCCCCATCGCGACGAGCACGTGCGACGGCTCGTCACTGCCGGCCGCGCACGCCGACCCGCTCGACGAGACCACTCCGCGGCGCTCGAGCTCGAGCAGCACCGCCTCGCCCGATGTGCCGGCGAAGGTGAAGCTCGCCGTTCCCGGCAGACGATCCGCGGGATCGCCGGTGAGCGCGGCCGACGGCACCGCGGCGAGCACCTGGGCGACGAAGCGGTCGCGCAGCACGGTGACGCGAGCGGATGCCGCGGCCCGCCCGGCTTCGGCGAGCTCGAGCGCGGTCGCCAGGCCCACCGCGCCGGCGACGTCCTCGGTTCCGCTGCGGCGCCCGCGTTCCTGCCCGCCGCCGTGGAGGAGCGGCTCGAGGGGAACGCGCCCGCGCACGGCGAGCACCCCGGTTCCCTTGGGGGCGCCGAGCTTGTGGCCCGCCAGCGAGATCGCATCGACCCCGAGTTCCGCGGCCGACAGCGGCAGCCACCCGGCGGCCTGGACGGCGTCGAGGTGCACCGGCACGCCGCGCTCTCGTGCGACTGCGGCGATCGCCGGGACGTCCTGGATTGTCCCGACCTCGTTGTTCGCGTACCCGATGCTGAGGAGGGCCGTGTCCTCACGCAGTGCCGCGGCGGCGGCATCCGGCGACAGCTTCCCCCGCCTGTCGACGTCGACGAGCGTCACCTCGAACCCGTGGAGGCGCTCGAGGTACCGGGCGGACTCGAGGATCGATTCGTGCTCGATCGGGGTCGTCACGACGTGGCGCGAGCCGGCCTGCTGAGCGCGGCCGAGCGCGATGCCCTTCACGGCGAGGTTGTTGGCCTCGGTCCCCCCGGAGGTGAAGACCACGTCGCCGGCGCGCATCCCGAGAATCCGCGCGACGCGGGCACGGGCGTCGGTCAGTGCAGCCGCGGCGTCCTCGCCGACGGAGTGGTGGCTCGACGGGTTGCCGAATCGGCGGGTGAGGTAGGGCATCATCGCCTCGAGCACCTCGGGTCGCACCGGGGTGGTGGCCGCGTTGTCGAGATACAGCATGCCCATCGCAGGCCTCAGGGTGCGTCGATGCGGACGTCGAGGCCGAGGTCCAGCGCGCGCGCCGAGTGTGTGAGGGCGCCGACCGAGATCACGTCCACGCCGGTCTCGGCGATCGCGCGCACGGTATCGAGCGAGACGCCGCCGGACGCCTCGACCGTCGCGCGCCCGGCGATCAGGGCCACGCCCGTGCGCAGATCGTCCAGCGAGAAGTTGTCGAGCATGATCGTGCCCACTCCCGCGGCCAGCACCGGCTCGATCTGGTCGAGCCGGTCGACCTCGACCTCCAGGTGCGCGGTGTGCGGGAGCCGGTCCTTCGCCGCGAGCAGCGCCGCCGTCACGGACGGGCCCCAGGCGCCCGGCGCGGATCGGGTGAGGACGGCGAGATGGTTGTCCTTGGCCATGACGGCGTCCGACAGCGACCAGCGGTGGTTGCGGCCGCCGCCGTCGCGCACGGCCTGGCGCTCGAACGCGCGCAGACCCGGTGTGGTCTTGCGCGTATCGGCGATGCGGACCCGGGTGTGGGCGACCTCCGCCACGTATCGGCCCGTCAGGGTGGCGGTGCCCGACATCCGCTGGACGAAGTTGAGCCCGACCCGCTCGGCGGTGAGCACGCCTCGTGCCGGCCCCGTGACGACCGCGAGCACGGCGCCGGGCTCGAACCACTCGCCGTCCTCGACGACGAGCTGCACCTCGATGCGCGGATCCATCAGCCGGAACGCCGCGGCGAACACCTCACCACCGCTGAAGACGCCGGGTTCGCGCGCGACCAGGTCGGCGCGAGCGGTCGCCATCTCGACGATGAGGTACTCGCTCGTGAGGTCGCCCCACGGGGCGTCCTCCTCCAGCGCCGCCGCGACGGTCCGGTCGATCGTGGCGCGGGTCAGCATGGGACGGTCTCCTGTGCGGTCGGGACGGTGGCTGCGGGAGCGGGGGCCGCGTCGCGGCGGAAATGTGCGCCGACGGACTCGCGCCGAGCGCGCGCCGCGGCGACGAGCGACTCGGCGAGGACGAGCAGGTTCTCGTCCTCGTACTCCGCTTCGGTCTGCGGCGCGCGAATGCCGGCTCGCCAGCGCGCGATCACCGCGGCGGCGTGTCCGAGACCCGCTTCGTCGCGGACGAGCCCGGCCTCGTCCCACATCAGCGTCTGCAGGGCAGCGCGCGAGAACGCGGGGGCGTCCCCGGCCGGCGGCTCGGCGCGGAGGTCGGCCGCCGTCCGGACGGCGGCCGTCGTCCAGCTGCCGGATGCCGCGTCCTGGGCGATCGCGTCGCCCGCCCGCGAGCCGAACACGGCACCCTCCAGGAGCGAGTTCGAGGCCAGCCGGTTCGCGCCGTGCACGCCGGTGCGAGCCACCTCGCCGACCGCGTACAGGCCGGGGAGGGTCGTGCGTCCGACGAGGTCAGTCGTCACGCCGCCCATCAGATAGTGGGCGGCGGGCGTGACGGGGATGGGCTCGCGGGCCCAGTCCAGACCCCGGTCGCGCACCGCCCGGTCGATCGTCGGGAAGCGCCGCGCGAGGAACGCCGCGCTGTCGTCGCCGGCCGCAGCGAGGTGCGTCGCATCGAGGCGGACCGGGCGGCCGCCCTGCAGCTCCATGCGGTGGGCGATCGCACGGGCGACGACGTCTCGGGGTGCGAGTTCCCCGTCGGGGTGGACGTCGAAGACGAACCGGTGACCGGTCTCGTCGATCAGTGTCGCGCCCTCGCCGCGCACGGCCTCCGAGACGAGGAAGGCGTCTCGGGCCGCGGGCTCGTGGGCCCCGTCCCATCCGGGCAGGACCGTCGGGTGGAACTGGAAGAACTCGAGGTCTCGCACCTCCGCCCCGGCGCGGAGTGCGGCGGCGATCCCGTCGCCCGTCGCCACGGCAGGGTTCGTGGAGTGGGCGTACAGCTCGCCGGCGCCCCCCGTGGCCAGCACGACGGCGTCGGCGTCGATGGTCTCGCGACGGCCGCGCATGGCAGGGGAGAGCCGGGTGGCCGCGCGGTCGCCGACGAGGAGCTCTATGCCGCTCACGCGCCCCTCCCGGACGACGAGATCGATCAGGAACGCGTGCTCGATCACGCGCACGTCGCTGGCGCGGAGCCGGGCCACCAGCGCCTTCTCGATCGCGGTGCCCGTGGCGTCGCCGCCCGAGTGCAGGATGCGCGGGTACGAGTGAGCGGCCTCGAGGCCTTTGACGAATCCGCCGTCGGCATCGCGGTCGAATGCGACGCCCAGGTCGATGAGCTCTCGGATCCGCGCGGGGCCCTCCTCCGCGAGCACCCGCACCGCGGCGGGGTCGCTCAGACCGGCGCCGGCCACGAGGGTGTCGCGGATGTGGTCCTCGACGCGGTCGTCGTCGAACATCACGCCCGCGATGCCGCCCTGCGCATAGCGGGTGTTGGCGTGCTCGAGCACGTCCTTCGTGACCAGGGTCACACGGCACCCGTGATCCACGGCGTGGAGGGCGACGGTCAGCCCGGCGATCCCGCTGCCCACGACGACGGCGTGCACCGGCACCGTCATGAGGCGTTCTCCCACGCGGCGGCGGGCGCCGCCGGCGGCTTGGCCGCGAGCATGCGCTCGAGGGCGAGGCGCGCGGGTTCGGCCACATCCTGCGGGACGACGATGCGGTTGCGCACCTCGCCTGCAACGAGCCCCTCGAGGACCCACGCGAGATACCCGGGGTGAATGCGGTACATGGTGGAGCACGGGCACACGACAGGGTCGAGGCAGAAGATCTCGTGCTCGGGATTGGCGGCGGCCAGGCGCTGCACGAGGTTGACCTCGGTGCCGATGGCGAACGTGGTGGGGGTGGTCGCCCCCTCGATCGCGCGGCGGATGTAGTCGGTCGAACCGGACTCGTCGGCGGCGTCGACGACCTCCATCGGGCACTCCGGGTGCACGATCACGCGCACGCCGGGGTGCTCGGCACGGGCCTGCTCGATCTGCTCGACGCTGAAGCGTCGGTGCACCGAGCAGAAGCCGTGCCAGAGGATCACGCGCGCCGCGTCGAGCTCGGAGGCGGATGCTCCGCCCAGCGGCTTGCGCGGGTTCCACATCGGCATCTGCTCGATCGGCACGCCCATCGCCTTGGCGGTGTTGCGGCCGAGGTGCTGATCGGGGAAGAAGAGCACGCGGCGCCCGCGTTCGAAGGCCCACTCGAGCACGGTGCGGGCGTTGGAGGACGTGCAGACGATGCCGCCGTGGCGCCCGACGAAGCCCTTGATGGCCGCGGACGAGTTCATGTAGGTCACCGGGACGACGGGGACCAGTCCGTTCTCGTCGACAGCACCCATGTCGCCGTAGACCTCGGCGAGCTGCTCCCAGCAGTCCTCGACCTGGTCGATGTCGGCCATGTCGGCCATCGAGCACCCGGCGGCGAGGTTCGGAAGGATCACGGACTGCTCGGGGCGCGACAGCAGATCGGCGGTCTCCGCCATGAAGTGCACTCCGCAGAACACGATCGCCTCGGCATCCGGATGCTCGAGCGCCGCGTTCGCGAGCTGGAAGGAGTCGCCCACGTAGTCGGCGTGCACCACGACCTCTTCGCGCTGGTAGAAGTGCCCCAGCACGACGACGCGGTCGCCCAGAGCGGCCTTCGCGGCACGGATGCGCGCGGAGAGCTCCTCCTCGCCGGCCTCCCGGTACTCGCGCGGCAGCTCGCCCTGACGCGGCGAGCCGGTCGGGATCACGTCGCCCATCGAGGAGCCCGGCCCGTAACCCGGTCGGATGTCGAAGTCCCACGGGCCCGACGCGAGGTCCGTGTTGCACGTCTCCGCCGTGGACGCACCCGCGACGATCGCCTGGATCGCATGGTCGACGGACGCGTCGGACTCGGGGCGGGGCTGCAGGGTGACGTTGACGGCGGCCATGGCGGCTTCTTTCACTGGCGGACGCCGAGCGGGCCGCGATCGGCGAGCTCGACGTCCTGGTTGTAGCGGTACAGCCGTGCGGGCCGGTGGCTGCCGGTGCGGAAGCGATCGGTGGGAATGAGGGTGCCCGAGTTCTCGACCTGCCGACGGAAGTTCGCCGGGTCGAGGCGACGGTCGAGGATCGACTCGTAGACCTCGCGCAGCTCGGCGAGGGTGAACTCATCGGCGAGCAGGCCGTGCGCGATGCGGCTGTAGCCGACCTTGTTGCGCAGGCGCCAGAGGGCGTAGTCGACGATCTCGTTGTGGTCGAAGGCCAGTCGGGGGAGCGTCGCGGCATCGAACCACTGCACGTTCTCGACACGCTCGTCGGGCACCTCGTCGGGCCGGATGAGCGCCCAGTAGACGATCGACACGACACGCGTGGGGGAGCGGTCCACTGCTCCGAAGGCGTAGAGCTGCTCGAGATAGCTCGGCGCCAGCCCGGTCGTCTCGCCGAGGGTGCGCGACGCCGCGGCCTCCAGTCCCTCGATCGCGTCGAGCCACCCACCGGGGAGCGCCCAATGCCCCTCGTGGGGATCGCGCGTGCGGCGCACGAGCGGGAGCATGACGCGCGCGGCGTCGGCCCCGGGGGCGCGACGGAGCGCGAAGATGACCGTCGACACCGCGACGCGCGTCGCGGCGGCGGTGGCCGAATCGTCGGAATCGACGGCGGGGAGGATGCTGGTTCTTGTCATGGTGACCTTTAGTTCGCCTCCATCTTAGTGTCACTGTGACACGAAGGGCAAACCGGGGTCGTCACACAGGTTCGATGCGTACGCTGATCGCTCCGCGCCCGCTCGCCCAGGCCTCGAGGAGGAAAGCATGATCGTCGTCGACGTTCTCCTCCTCGTCCTCCTCGCACTCGGCCTCGCCGCCGGTATCGTCCGGGGTCTGTCGGGGAGCATCGGCCTCTTCGCCGGACTCGTCCTGGGCGCCGCCGCGGCGTTCTGGCTCGTGCCGATCGTCAACGATGCCCTCCCGTCGCAGCAGTGGCGGCCGGCGATCCTGCTCGCCACCGCGGCCGCCCTCGTGATCGGCGGCGCGGCACTGGGCTCGGCAGCAGGGTCGGCGCTGCGACGCGGAGTCGACAAGGTGCGTCCACTGCGCGCCGTCGACCGCGTGCTCGGCGGCGTCGCGGGTGTCGTCGTCGCCGCGCTCACGCTGTCACTCGCCGCGTCGAGTCTGGCGGCGACCGGCATGCCCGTCGTCTCGACCGCGCTCTCGTCCTCGTCGGTGCTGCGCACCATCGATCGCCTCACACCGCCGCCGGTGGCCACCGCGCTCGCCGAGCTGCGCGGGTTCGTGTTCGACGAGGGTCTGCCCGCGCTCGGCGACCTGCTCGACTCGCCGCCGGTCGACATCCCGCCCGTCGACCTCGCCGATCCGGAGCTCGCCACGGCCGCGGCATCCGTCGCCCGGGTGTCGGGCACGGCGTTCTCGTGCGGCCGCAGCTCGACCGGAAGCGGGTTCGTCGTCGCGCCCGACCGCATCGTGACCAACGCGCACGTGGTCGCGGGAGTGGAGCGTCCGCTCGTCGAGCTCCCCGGCGTCGCCGCGCGCGAGGGCCGCATCGTCTACTTCGACCCCGTCGACGACCTCGCCGTGATCGCCGTGGACGGGCTCGGCGTCGCCCCGCTCCCGTTCGCGACGACGCTACCCGCAGGTTCGCCGGCCGTCGTGCAGGGGTATCCGCTGGGTGGTCCCTTCACGATGGTCGGAGCGGGTGTGCTCTCGGCGGGCACCGTGCCGATCCCCGACATCTATGACGAGAGCGCCGCGCCGCGGGAGATCTACGACCTCCGCGCAGCCGTGCGCCCCGGCAACTCCGGCGGACCGCTGCTGACCGAGGACGGAGCCGTCGCCGGGGTCGTGTTCGCCCGTGCGGAGAACGACGCCGAGCGCGGGTACGCGATGACCATGGCCGAGCTGACACCGGTGGCCGCGCAGGCACCCTCCCTGACCGACCAGGTTCCGTCGGGTCGCTGCATCGGCTGACGCGACCGCTATGCTGGCACGGCAAGTAAATACCGGCCAACGACCCGTGCGGGAGAGCCTCGGCAGCAGTCATGTCGAGCACCGAAGGAGCAAGCCTCCCCGCCAATCTCTCAGGTACGCGTACCGCTCGGGTGAGGCCGACTCTGGAAAGCGATTTCGAGCGAAGCAAGAAATCGGGTTGAGTAGGCGGCCCAGCCGCCGTATCGAAACCTGCCAGGTGAGGGTGAGCGCGACGCGTCTCCACCTTTCATCCGCTCGCGGTCCGCCGAAGGTGAAAGCGCACTTCTCCCCGCGGGGCGGCGCGCGAAGCTCTCAGGCCCATGACAGAGGGGGAGTTCCACGGCGCCGTCCGGCGTCCGCCCGATCGCGAACGGGAGAACTCATGACAGACCCCCGCACCACCCCGCTGTACGACCGCCACGCCGCACTGGGCGCATCCTTCACCGACTTCGGCGGCTGGTCCATGCCGGTGCGCTACACGTCGGATCTGGCCGAGCACCACGCCGTGCGCACGACGGCCGGCCTCTTCGACATCTCGCACATGGCGCTGTTCGGCGTCGCGGGCCCGGAGCGCGAGGCGTTCCTGGCGTACGCGCTCGCGTTCGACCCGACGGCGGTGAAGCTGTCGCGCGCGAAGTACACGATGATCCTCGCGCCGGACGGCGGCATCATCGACGACCTCATCGTCACCCGCAACGCCGAGAACCAGTTCCTCATCGTCGCCAACGCCGGCAATCGGGATGCCGTCCGCACGGCCCTCCAGGAGCGCCTCGTCGACTTCGACGCCGTGCTCGTCGAGCTCGAAGACTCCCTCATCGCCGTCCAGGGCCCGCGGGCCCGCGAGATCCTCCAGCAGACCGTCGGTCTCGTCCACGACGAGGCGCTGGCGATGGGCCACACGCTCGAGACGCTGCCCTACTACGCGGCCATGGGGATGCGCTTCGGCGACAGCGCTGTGCTCGTCAGCCGCACCGGCTACACCGGCGAGGACGGCTTCGAGATCAGCGTCGACCCCGGTCTCGCGGGCGCCCTGTGGGACGCGCTGCTCGTCGCCGGCGAGCCGCTCGGGCTCGTCCCCGCCGGCCTCGCCTCACGCGACACGCTCCGGCTCGAGGCGGGCATGCCGCTCTACGGCCACGAGCTCACGCGCCACGTCATCCCCGCCCAGGCAGGGCTCGGCCGCGTCGTGCCGCTGCGGACGAAGACGGTGGACTTCGTCGGCCGCTCGGCGCTGGAGTCCGTCGTCGCCACGGATGCGCCGGTGCTGGTCGGACTCGTCTCCGACGGCAAGCGCGCCGGACGAGCGGGCTACGCCGTGTTCGACGGCGACGACCGCATCGGCGAGATCACGAGCGGTGCGCTCAGCCCGACTCTCGGGCACCCGATCGCCATGGCCTTCGTGGCGCCGCGCGCGAGCGAGCCCGGCACCGAGCTGACGATCGACGTGCGCGGCACCCGCATCCCCGCCACCGTGACCGCCCTTCCCTTCTACCGTCGCGCCCAGTGACAGACACCCCGCACCCACCGGAGGATCACATGACCGATCTCAACAGCCTCAAGTACACCGCCGAGCACGAGTGGATCGCCCTCGACGGCGATGTCGCGACCGTCGGCATCACCGACTACGCCGCCGACAAGCTGGGCGACGTGGTGTTCGTCGAGCTCCCCGCGGTCGACTCCGGCGTGTCGGCCGGTCAGGTCTGCGGTGAGATCGAGTCGACGAAGTCGGTCGGCGAGCTCTACGCGCCGCTCACGGGCGACGTCGTCGGCGCCAACGACGCGGTCGTCGACGACCCGTCGCTGGTCAACTCCGACCCGTTCGGCGACGGCTGGCTCATCAAGCTCAAGGTCGACCCGGCTGCGGTCGCCGACCTCCTCGACCGCGACGCGTACCTCGCGCTCACCGGCGGCGACGCATGACGGGCGCTTTCGCCGCGCGACACATCGGGACGGATGCCTCGGCTCAGCGCATCATGCTCGACGCCCTGGGCTACGACACGGTCGACGCGCTCGTCCGGCGTGCCGTGCCGGCATCCATCCACGTCGCCGCACGCGAGACCAGCGACATCCCTCCTGCCGCCACCGAGGCGGAGGCGCTCGCGGAGCTGCGGATGCTCGCGTCGCAGAACCGCGTCGCGCGCCCGATGATCGGCCTCGGCTACTACGACACGTTCACGCCGTCGGTGATCGCGCGCAACGTTCTCGAGAATCCGTCCTGGTACACCGCGTATACGCCGTACCAGCCCGAGATCTCGCAGGGACGTCTCGAGGCGCTCATCAACTTCCAGACGATGGTCACCGACCTCACCGGGCTCGAGACGGCCAACGCCTCGATGCTCGACGAGTCGACCGCCGTCGTGGAGGGCATGCTCGTCGCGCGCCGCGCCTCGAAGTCCGCGTCGAACGTCTTCCTCGTCGACGCCGACGCGCTTCCGCAGACCAAGGCGCTGCTGGCGCATCGGGCGGCGGCTGTCGGCATCGAGCTGCACTACACGCCCTACGACCAGTCGCCCCCGCCGGCCGACATCGACGTGTTCGGTGCGTTCATCCAGTACCCGGGGGCGACGGGCCGGGTCTGGGATCCGTCCGAGGTGGTGTCCGCGGTGCACGAGCAGGGCGGACTCGTCGTCGTGGCCGCCGACCTCCTCGCGCTCACCCTGCTGCGCTCGCCCGGTTCGTTCGGCGCCGACGTCGCGGTCGGCACCACGCAGCGCTTCGGCGTGCCGCTCGGCTTCGGCGGCCCGCACGCGGGCTACATGGCCGTGCGCGCAGGACTCGAGCGCCAGCTCCCGGGACGACTCGTCGGCGTGTCGCAGGATGCCGCCGGCCACCCCGCATATCGCCTCGCGCTGCAGACCCGCGAGCAGCACATCCGGCGCGAGAAGGCCACCTCGAACATCTGCACGTCGCAGGTGCTGCTGGCCGTCATGGCCTCGATGTACGCGGTCTACCACGGCCCCGAGGGGCTGAAGGCGATCGCGACCGACGTCGCGAAGAAGGCCGAGGCGCTCGCGAACGCGCTGCGGTCCTACGGCCTCACGCTCGCGTCCGACTCGTTCTTCGACACGCTGCGCGTTCGCGTGCCGGGATCGGCGCGGCGTGTGGTCGAGCGGGCGCGGGAGCGCGGCTTCCAGCTGTTCTGGGCTGACGATGCGTCGGTCGGCGTCTCCGTCGACGAAACCACGACCGCCGACGACCTCGCCGCCGTCGCGTGGGCATTCGGGCTGCCAGAGGGCGAGTTCCTCGGCGGGGGCGACCAGGGGGAGCGCACGGTGCCGTTCGCCGATGCTCAGCCGCTGGCGGGCGTGCCGACCTCTCTCGCGCGGGTCGAGGAGTTCCTCACCCACCCGGTGTTCAACTCCCATCGCTCCGAGACGGCGATGATGCGCTACCTCAAGCAGTTGTCCGACCGTGACTACGCGCTCGATCGCGGCATGATCCCGCTCGGCTCCTGCACGATGAAGCTCAACGCGGCGACGGAGATGGCCGCGGTGTCGTGGCCGGAGTTCTCGCGCGTGCATCCGTTCGCGCCCGAGTCCGACGTGCACGGCTATCTCGCCCTCATCGAGCAGCTCGAGGTGTGGCTGGCGGAGGTCACCGGCTACGACGCGGTGTCGCTCCAGCCCAACGCCGGATCGCAGGGCGAGCTGGCGGGTCTCATGGCGATCCGCGGCTACCACCGCGCCAACGGAGACCTGGGGCGCACGGTGTGCCTCATCCCGTCGTCCGCGCACGGGACGAACGCCGCCTCCGCCGTGCTGGCGGGCATGAAGGTGGTCGTCGTGGCGTGCGACGACCAGGGCAACGTGGACCTCGACGACCTGCGGGCGAAGATCGCCGCGCACGCCGACGAGCTCGCAGCGCTCATGATCACGTACCCGTCGACGCACGGCGTGTACGAGCACGACGTGCTCGAGATCACGCAGTCCGTCCACGACGCCGGCGGTCAGGTGTACGTCGACGGGGCGAACCTCAACGCCCTTCTCGGGTATGCGCGCTTCGGCGATCTGGGCGGGGACGTCTCGCACCTCAACCTGCACAAGACCTTCGCGATCCCGCACGGCGGCGGAGGCCCGGGTGTCGGCCCGGTCGCGGCGAAGGCCCACCTCGCGCCGTACCTGCCGTCGCACCCGCTCTCACAGCGCAAGGATCACCCGGGCGGGGTGTTCGACGGCGGACCGATCTCGGCGGCGCCGAACGGCTCGGCCGGCATCCTCCCCATCTCATGGGCCTACGTGCGCATGATGGGGGCGGAGGGCCTGCGGGATGCCACGGCCGCCGCCGTCCTCTCGGCGAACTACATCGCGTTCCGTCTGCGCGAGCATTACCCGGTGCTCTACACGGGCGAAGGCGGGCTCGTCGCACACGAGTGCATTCTCGATCTCCGGCCGCTGCGCGAGGCGACCGGGGTGACGGTCGACGATGTGGCAAAGCGGCTCATCGACTACGGATTCCATGCGCCGACGATGTCGTTCCCCGTCGCCGGCACCCTCATGGTCGAGCCGACGGAGTCCGAGGACCTCGGCGAGATCGAGCGCTTCATCGAGGCGATGATCGCGATCAAGGCCGAAGCCGACGCCGTGGCGGCCGGCGATTGGGCCGCGGACGACAACCCGCTCGTGAACGCGCCGCACACCGCCGAGTCCGTCGTCGCGGGGGAGTGGACCCATCCGTACTCGCGCGAGCGGGCCGTGTACCCCGTCCACGCGCTGGTGCGCACGAAGTACTGGCCGCCGGTGCGCCGGATCGACCAGGCCTACGGCGATCGCAACCTCGTGTGCGCGTGCCCGCCGATCGAGGCCTTCGCGTAGATCGCGTGAGGTGACGGATGCCGGGGCCCCGGCATCCGTCGCTCTCACGCGCCGGCGCCCGCTCGGCGGCGGGCCGACGGAGCCGCCGGACTATGCGCTCGGAGACGGCGTCGGAGAAGGCGTGGGCGTCGGCGGCGCGAAGATCCCCGGCCAGAGTGCCGCGGCCAGCGGATAGCCGACGAACGCGATGACGTCGATCAGCGTGTGCGCGATGACGAGCGCCATGACGCGGCCCCAGCGCCGGTAGCACCAGCCGAAGACGACGCCCATCGCGAAGTTGCCGATCATCGCGGGGAAGCCCTGGTACGCGTGATACGCCGCGCGCAGTCCCGCCGTCGCGAGGATGATCGGCCAGATGCCCCAGCCGAGGCGGCGGAGGCGGTCGAACAGGTACCCGATGAAGATGACCTCCTCGGTGAGCCCGGCGCGCAGCGCGGCGAGCAGGAGGAGGGGGATCGTCCACCACGACGTGTCGAGGGGCGACGCCTGGACGAGCACCGACAGCCCCAGCGCACGACCGAGCGCGTAGAGCGCGAGTCCGGGGATGCCGATCACCGCCACCAGCGCGACGCCGCGCCCGAGATCGCCGCCGAACCGGCGGAAGTCCAGGCCGATACGGCGGAACGCCGACTTCCCGGGCTCCCACAGCAGGAAGATCGCGAGCGCGACGGGAACGAGCCCGAAGCCCTGCGCGAGGAACTGGTAGAGGACGTCCCAGAACTCCTCGGCGCCGGCGGAGGGGTTCAGCGACGTCTGCTGATCGCCGAGGGACGCCTCGCGTGTCAGCGCCTGGATCAGCCCCAGGACCGCGTAGATCGCCGAGCGTCCGACCGAGAGCAGGAGGACGAGCGCGATCTCCCACCGCAGGCGCACCCGGGTCGCATGGTCTATGGGGCCCGTGTCGGGCAGATTCCCAGGCGCGAAAGCGTGCACGTTGTCAGATTGTCACACCTGCGTAGCCTTGAGTTAAGGATATGTAACGGTTTGCTGTTCTGTTTTGCCTAGCTCGCACTGCGTGCTTAGTGTGTCCGTGTCCGTGTCCAGAGCTGCCACAGGCTGGGCACTCAACCCTTGCACAGGAGGAAATGTGAAGATCGCGCGTCTTTTGGCGGGCGTGGGTGTCGTCGCTGCGGGAGCCATTGTGCTCTCCGGATGTGGCAACCCATACCAGTCTGAGGTCGTGGAGGGCACCGAGATCACCACCGCGTACAACTCGGGCTTTTTCCACTTCAACGACGACAGCTCGGCCGGCAACAACACGGCCAACGGCAATGTCAAGTACATGACCGACACGAGCTTCTCGTACTACAACAACACGCCTGAGCTGGTGCGCAACACCGACTTCGGCTCGTACGAGAAGACCAGCGACGACCCGCTGACCGTGAAGTACACCATCACCGCTGACGCGGTCTGGTCCGACGGCGTGCCGATCGACGAGACCGACATGCTCCTCCAGTGGGCTGCGATGTCGGGCAACGTCAACGAGGCGTTCTCGCCCGCTGCCAGCACCGGCTACAGCCTGGTCACCGAGACGCCGGAGACCGGCGACAAGGAGATCACGTTCGTCTACGACGAGCCGTACGTGGACTGGGAGCTCGTCGGACCGCTGGGCGTTTCGGCGCACGGCACCTACGCGCTCGCCTTCCCGGACGAGTACTCCGACGTCCAGGCCGCGTACGACACCTGGAAGGACTCGGGCGAAGAGGCCGACTTCACCAAGTACACCGACGCCGCCAAGAAGTTCGCGGAGACGGCCAAGGAGAAGGTCACCGACGCGATCACCTCCGGCGACGAAGAGGTTCTCGCGGCGCTGGGCGACGCGTGGAGCAACGCCTACGGCTACACGACGCTTCCCGACAGCCCCGCTGCGGCGCTGACGAGCGGCCCGTACATCGTCGACGACATCGTCGAGGACCAGTACATCTCGATCGCCGCGAACCCGCTCTACACGTGGGGCACCTCGCCGAAGTTCGAGAAGATCACGGTCCGCACGATCGCCGACTCGACCACCGCGCTCCAGGCTCTGGAGTCCGGCGAGCTCGACATCTGGTCGGGTCAGCCCACGGCTGACATCCTCCAGCTGGCCAACGAGATCGACACCGCCACGGTGCAGACCGGTGTGCAGGCGTCGCACGAGCACGTCGACCTCACGGTCAACAACGGCGGCCCGTTCGACCCGGCCACCTACGGTGGCGACGAGGCGAAGGCTCTCGCCGTTCGCCAGGCGTTCCTGAAGACCATCCCCCGCCAGGAGATCGTCGACAAGATCATCAAGCCGCTGAACCCCGAGGCCGAGGTCCGCAACACGAACCTCGTGTCGCAGGCCGACGTCGAGCGCTACCCGATCCTGACCGAGACCAACGGTTCGGCCGACTACGCAGAGGTCGACATCGACGGCGCCAAGGCGCTGCTCGCCGAGGCCGGCGTGACCGGTCCGGTCGAGGTGGGCTTCTGGTACCCCGAGGGCAACGTCCGTCGTGGCCAGGAGTACGAGCTGATCTCGGCTTCGGCCGCTCTGGCCGGCTTCCAGCTGGTCGACGAGAGCGAGCCCGACTGGGTCTTCACCGACCCGTCGGTCGAGCCGATCAACCCGCACGACGCCACGCTGTTCGCCTGGTCGCAGACCAGCCTCGCCGTGGGCGGATCCGACCAGATCTACGCCTGCTACGACGACCCGATGGCCAAGGGCGGCAACTACAACGCGTTCTGCAGCGAAGAGGTCACCGAGGCCCTTCACACGCTGAACGTCACGTCGGACTACGACACCCAGACCGACCTGCTCGAGCAGGCCGAGGCTGGTATCTGGGCTGACGCGGTCACGCTGCCGATCTTCCAGTTCCCGGGTCTGCTGGTCAACAGCGACAAGGTGACCGAGGTCAAGGAAATGCCCCTGAGCCCGGACTACTTCTGGAACTTCTGGGAGTGGACCCCGGTGGGTGCCGGCGCGGAGTAATCCCCGTCACAGTCGGGGTGGACGGATCTCCGTCCACCCCGGCTGTACAAACATCACGAAACTGTGGGTGCCGAGGCGAACCCTTGGCACCCACAGTCATGTCCGATCGGGGACGGGCCGCACAGACAGGTGCCGCCCAGTTCCCCCACGTAGTAGTTTTGGGGCGCCGTACCGGCGCGCCGGGACGGACGTAGAATCATGACCTCAGCCCCATATCCGAGAGGGCTTCAGTGCTGACCTTCATCCTTCGACGACTCGGCGCCATTCTGCTGGTGCTCCTCGTCGCCTCGTTCATCGTCTACACCCTGACGGCGATCACGGCGGATCCGCTGCGCGACCTCAAGGGCAGCAATGCCCCGAACCGCCAGGAGCTGATCGACAACCGCATCGAGCTGCTGCAGCTCAACGTGCCGATCGTGGCCCGCTACTTCATCTGGCTCGCGGGTGCGGCGAAGTGCTTCATCGGCCAGTGCGACCTCGGCATCGCCTTCAGCCGCAGCAACCAGCCGGTCGTCGAGTCGCTGTCAGCGGCGGCGGCGTCCACCATTCAGCTGGTCACCGCGGCGACCATCGTGGCCATCATCTTCGGCCTCACGATCGGCATCCTCACCGCGCTCCGCCAGTACAGCGGCTTCGACTACTCCGTGACGTTCCTGACGTTCATCGTCTACTCGCTCCCCATCTTCTGGGTCGCGGTCCTCCTCAAGGAGTACGGCGCGATCCGCTTCAACGCCTTCCTCTCCGATCCCGTCGTGACGATCCAGGCGATCCTCATCACCGGGCTCATCTGGGGCGTGATCCTCATGGCCATCCTCGGCGGCTCATGGAAGAAGCGTCTGATCACGTTCTCCGCGGCCTTCGTGGCCACCGGCGGCCTGCTCGCGCTGCTCGGCGCCACCGGCTGGTTCACGACCCCCACGATCGGCATCGTCGGCGTCGTCATCACCGGCATCGGCGCCGCCGTGGGTGTGACGGCACTGTCGACGGGCCTCGCGAACCGCCGCACGCTGTACGCGTCGCTCATCGTGGTGGGTGTGTGGGGTGCGCTGTACTTCCCGATCCAGTTCCTGTTCTTCTACGTCCCGACGGGCTGGATGCTTCTCCTCACGGGGCTGGTCGCCATCGGCATCGGCATCGGCGTCGGCATGCTCGTGGGCGGCGACGCCAGGAAGGAAGCCGCACGCACGGCCGCGATCGTGAGCTTCATCACGTATTTCGTGATCGTCGTGGACCGCGTGATGCTGGTGTACCCCGCCTACGTCGACCGCATCCCGCAGAGCGGCGTCATCGCGACGATCGGGTCGAAGACCCCCGGCCTGCAGGGCGACATGTGGTTCCAGATCCTCGACGGGTTCGCGCACCTCGTGCTCCCGACGATCGCGCTGGCGCTCGTCTCGATCGCGGCGTACACGCGGTACTCCCGCGCGAGCCTGCTCGAGGTCATGAATCAGGACTACGTCCGCACGGCACGGGCGAAGGGCCTCACCGAGCGCACGGTGGTCATGCGCCACGCGATGCGCAACGCCCTCATCCCGATCGCCACGATCATCGCGTTCGACATCGGCGCACTGATCGGCGGTGCGGTCATCACCGAGACGATCTTCGCGTGGAAGGGCATGGGTGCGCTCTTCGTGGATGGCTTGCGCGACGGCGACGTCAACCTGGTCATGGGCTTCTTCGTCGTGACCGGCGTCCTCGCGGTGATCTTCAATCTGATCGCCGACCTCCTCTACTCCGCCCTCGACCCCCGGATCCGGGTGAGCTGACATGACGACTACGACTCCCATCGACGCGCCGCAGGATCGCGGCAGCGAGCAGTCCATCGAGCAGAAGGCCGTGGCCGGTCTCAGCCAGGGCGCCCTGGTCCGCCGGCGGTTCTTCCGCCACGCGGGCGCCATGGCCGCGCTCGTCGTGCTGATCCTCGTGATCATCCTGGCGTTCACCTCGGTCGGCACCGTCATCGGCGGCACCGGCAAACTGCAGGCTTCAGGCGACGGATCGCTCGATATCAACGGCTTCCGCATCCCCGGATGGTGGCCGCTGGACTGGTGGACGAGCTACCCGATCGTGAACGGCGGCCAGCCGACGCTGACGATCTTCCCGTTCTCGATGGGCGAGCACCCGTTCGGTCAGGACACGCTGGGCAAGGACATCTTCGCCCAGGTCATGCGCGGCACCCAGCAGTCGATCACCGTCATGTTCCTCGTCGGCATCGTCTCGCTCGTGCTCGGCGTGCTCTTCGGCGCACTGTCGGGCTTCTTCCGCGGCTGGGTCGACTCGCTCATCATGCGCTTCACCGACGTGATCATCATCATCCCGATCATCGTGATCGGCTCGATCATCGGAAAGCTGCTCGGCACGAGCAGTGCGATCGTCTTCGGACTCTTCCTCGGCATCCTGAGCTGGACCGGCTTGGCGCGACTCGTGCGCGGCGACTTCCTCGCCCTGCGGGAGCGCGAGTTCGTCGATGCCGCGCGGGTCGCCGGCGCGAGCAACGGCCGGATCATCTTCCGCCACATCCTGCCCAACGCGGTCGGCGTCATCATCGTCAACACGACGCTGCTGATGAGCGCCGCGGTGCTGATCGAGGCGGCGTTGAGCTTCATCGGCTTCGGCATCACTCCGCCGGACGTGTCGCTCGGCCAGATCATCAGCGAGTACCGCGAGGCCTTCCGCACGCGGCCGTGGCTGTTCTGGTGGCCGGGTCTGTTCATCGTCATCCTGGCGCTGTGCATCAACTTCATCGGCGACGGCCTCCGGGACGCCTTCGATCCGCGACAGCAGGGCAAGGTCAGCCGCCGCAAGTCGAACCGCGCCGTCGCGGCGATCCCGTCGGCGCAGGCTGTGATGATGGTCGAGGGGCCGACCTCCAGTGACGACGAGCCCTACATGGACGCGTTCAGCGGGGGATCGCTCCCCGAGCCGCCCGCGGTCGACAAGCGCCGGAAGGACGATCAGTCGTGAGGCGCGGCCAGAGCCAGCACGGCGGCCGCGATGAGCACGGCCGTCACCGCGATCACGACCACGTTGAGCGTCGAGGCGGTGCCGCCGGGCGTCGTGTCGCCGCCCGCGCGACGGTACTGCTCGAGCGCGCGGCGCACGAGCGCGGCCGCGTCGCCGCTGGGGGTCCCCTCGGCGTCTCCGGGACGGCGGTAGTCGCCCTCGCCGGGCGTGGTGGCCACCTCTTCGCGGCGCGTGGACATCGCCTGTCGGATGCCGGGCGCGGGCGCGGCCCATGCGCGGATGCTGCGACCCCCGGCCGTGTGGACCGTGAGGGCGTAGCGCGAGTCGACGTCGACGACGTCGCCCCAGGGCACGCGGTGGGTGCGGAAGACGTTCACGATCTCCACGAAGCCCTCGTTGACGAGCACGTGCGGACGGATGTAGACCGCCCACGCGAGCCACGCGACGAGGACGATCGGCCAGGCCCACACGATGAGGCTGGGCACACCGTCCGTGAGGGCGACGAAGACCAGGCCGAGGGCGCAGAGAGCGATCGCCGTCCAGGCGACGATCTGGCCGCCGCGCGGACGGAAAGTGACCGGTTCGGGCATCTGCCCATCCTGACACGGGAGAGTGACCGATGAGCATGAAAGAGGGTGCCCGCATGCGCGGACACGTCCCACAGGACGGCGGCCCCGTGCTGTCCGTCAAGGATCTCGGCGTGGAGTTCTGGGTGGGCGGCCAGTGGGCCGCGGCGGCCAAGCACGTCACCTACGACCTCATGCCGGGCAAGGTGCTCGCCATCGTCGGCGAGTCCGGTTCGGGCAAGAGCACGAGCTCGATGGCGATCATGGGCCTGCTGCCTAAGAACGCGCGCATCACCGGCAGCGCGGTCCTGGCCGGCCGCGAAGTGATCGGTGCTCGCCCGGAGGTCCTTCGCCAGGTGCGCGGCGAGGGGATCGCGGCGATCTTCCAGGAGCCGATGACGGCGCTGAACCCGGTCTACACGATCGGCTTCCAGATCTCCGAGACGATCCTGACCCACCGTCCCGGGATGACCCGCAAGCAGGCCAAGGCGCGCGCGATCGAGCTCCTCGGCCTCGTCGAGATGCCCGACCCGCCCAAGGCGTACAACTCGTACCCGCACCAGCTGTCGGGTGGTCAGCGTCAGCGTGCGATGATCGCGCAGTCGATCTCGCTCGACCCCCGCGTGCTCATCGCCGATGAGCCGACGACGGCACTCGATGTGACGGTGCAGGCCGAGATCCTCGACCTGCTGCGCCATCTGCACCAGAAGCTCGACTCGGCGATCATCCTGATCACGCACGACATGGGTGTCGTCGCCGACATGGCCGACGACGTCATGGTGATGAAGGACGGCGACGTCGTCGAGCACGGGACGGCCGAGCAGCTGTTCACCGCGCCCGATCACCCGTATACGAAGGCCCTGATGGCTTCGGTGCCGCACCTCGGTCTCGGCACGGCGGTCGAGGACGTCGCGTCCGAACGCGACCATGCCACGGCGGCTCTCGTGCTCGACAACGTGTCGATCGACTACCCCAAGCGCGGCCGCGTGCCGGCGTTCCGGGCCGTGTCCGAGGCGTCGCTCACCATCCAGCCCGGCGAGGTCGTGGGCCTCGTGGGAGAGTCCGGCTCGGGCAAGACCACGATCGCCCGGGCGATCGTGGGCCTCGTCCCGATCGCGGAGGGGACCCTGCGCGTCGCCGGACAGGAGATGGTCGGCGTCGACGCGAAGCAGCTGCGCGCTGTGCGTCGCAAGCTCGGCATCGTGTTCCAGGATCCCGGCTCGTCGCTGAATCCGCGCTGGCCGGTCGGCCAGTCGATCGGCGAGCCGCTCGAGCTGGATGGTCGTGGCCGCAAGGACATCACCGCCCGCGTGACCGAGCTGCTCGACATGGTGGAGCTGCCGCGCGACTTCCGCAACCGCTACCCGCACGAGCTTTCGGGCGGTCAGCGTCAGCGCATCGGCATCGCCCGCGCACTGGCGCTCGACCCGAAGGTGCTCGTCGCCGACGAGCCGACGAGCGCGCTCGACGTGTCCGTGCAGGCACGCGTGCTGGAGCTCCTGCAGAACATTCAGAAGGAGCAGCAGTTCGCGACGCTGTTCGTGACCCACGACCTCGCCGTCGTCGACCTCCTGGCCGACCGCATCGTCGTGATGCAGCACGGCAAGATCGTGGAGCAGGGGTCGAAGGAGCAGATCCTCCGCAACCCGCAGGACCCGTACACGCAGCGACTCCTCGCCGCCGTGCCGGTGCCCGACCCGGCCGAGCAGCGCGTGCGCCGCGAGGCGCGTGCGGCGCTTCTGGCCACGCAGGACTGACGCCACGGTGAAGCGGCCTGGGGGTTTCGACCCTCAGGCCGCTTTCGGCTGCCTGCGATAGGCTGTGGATGCCGGCATCCCGGCCCTCTCCACTTTCGCAAGGATTTCTTTCATGGCGCGCGCCCTCCGTCCTGACCTCCGCAACGTCGCGATCGTCGCGCACGTCGACCACGGCAAGACGACCCTCGTCGACGCCATGCTCCGCCAGACCGGCTCGTTCGGCTCGCACGAGCACCTGGAAGAGCGCGCGATGGACTCGAACGACCTCGAGCGCGAAAAGGGCATCACCATCCTCGCCAAGAACACGGCGATCACGTACAAGGGCGTCCACACCGACGTCCCGGTGACGATCAACGTCATCGACACCCCCGGCCACGCCGACTTCGGCGGCGAGGTCGAGCGCGGCCTCTCGATGGTCGACGGCGTCGTCCTGCTGGTCGACGCGAGCGAGGGTCCGCTTCCGCAGACCCGCTTCGTGCTGCGCAAGGCGCTCGAGGCGAAGCTCCCCGTCATCCTGCTGGTGAACAAAACCGACCGCCCCGACGCGCGCATTGCCGAGGTCGAGGAAGAGGCGCACGACCTGCTGCTCGGCCTCGCGTCCGACCTCCACGAGGACGTCCCGGACCTCGATGTCGACGCGCTCCTCGACGTGCCCGTCGTCTACGCCTCCGGCCGCGCCGGCGCGGCGTCGCGCACGCGGCCCGCCAACGGCGACCTGCCCGACAACGACGACCTCGAGCCGCTGTTCGGCGCGATCCTCGAGCACGTCCCCGCGCCCGAGTACGACGACGAGGCGCCGCTGCAGGCGTGGGTTACGAACCTCGACTCGAGCCCCTTCCTCGGCCGCCTCGCGCTGCTGCGCGTCTTCAACGGCACGCTCAAGAAGGGTCAGACGGTCGCCTGGGTGCGCGCCGACGGCTCCACCAGCAACGCCCGCATCACGGAGCTCCTGAAGACCCGCGCCCTCGAGCGCTACCCCGCGGAGTCCGCCGGCCCCGGCGACATCGTCGCCATCGCCGGCTTCGACGACATCACGATCGGCGAGACGATCGCCGACCCCGAGGACGTCCGCCCGCTGCCGCAGATCCACGTCGACGATCCCGCGATCTCGATGACGATCGGCACGAACACGAGTCCCCTGGTCGGCAAGGTCAAGGGCCACAAGCTGACCGCGCGCATGGTCAAGGACCGCCTCGACCGTGAGCTGATCGGCAACGTCTCGCTCAAGGTTGTCGACATCGGACGCCCCGACGCGTGGGAGGTGCAGGGCCGCGGCGAGCTCGCCCTCGCGATCCTCGTCGAGAACATGCGTCGCGAGGGCTTCGAGCTCACCGTCGGCAAGCCGCAGGTGGTCACAAAGAAGGTCGACGGCAAGACCTTCGAGCCCTTCGAGCACCTGACGATCGATGCTCCCGAGGAGTACCTCGGCGCGATCACCCAGCTGCTCGCCGCGCGCAAGGGTCGCATGGACAACATGACCAACCACGGCACCGGCTGGGTGCGGATGGAGTTCATCGTCCCCTCCCGCGGTCTGATCGGCTTCCGCACCGAGTTCCTCACCACGACCCGCGGCACCGGCATCGCCAATGCGATCTCGCACGGCTACGAGGCGTGGGCGGGTCACATCGTGACGCGTCAGAACGGCTCGATCGTCGCCGACCGCTCCGGTGTGGTGACGCCCTTCGCGATCATCGCGCTGCAGGAGCGCATGTCGTTCTTCGTGCAGCCGACGCAGGAGGTCTACGAGGGCATGGTCATCGGCGAGAACTCGCGTGCCGACGACATGGACGTCAACATCACCAAGGAGAAGAAGCTCACCAACATGCGCTCCTCCACCTCGGACTCGTTCGAGTCGATGACGCCGCCGCGTCAGCTGTCGCTGGAGGAGAGCCTCGAGTTCGCGCGCGACGACGAATGCGTCGAGGTCACGCCCGAGATCGTGCGCATCCGCAAGGTGAACCTCGACGCGACGGAGCGCGCCCGCGCGACCGCGCGCCTCAAGCGCCAGGACGCCAGCGTCTGATCGTGGCAGGCATCGTGCCACGGATGACCGACCGGCACGGATGCTGAGACGGGCACGTCGGTAGCATCGAGCGAGTGACCCTCGACCCGCACTTCGACGCAGCGCACAGCGCGGGGGAGGCCCGTCGCGCGGCGCGCGAGGGCCTGGGCGTCGCGCTGGCGACGAGTGCGTACGGGATCTCGTTCGGAGCTCTGGCGGTCGCGTCGGGTCTCGACGTCTGGCAGACGTGCGTGATGAGCCTGCTCATGTTCACGGGCGGTTCGCAGTTCGCGTTCGTCGGGGTGGTGGGTGCGGGCGGCCTCGCCGCAGCGCCGGCCGCCATCGCGTCGGCCGCACTGCTCGGCGTGCGCAACGTCGCCTACGGCATGCGGATGTCGCCGGTCATCGGTCGCGGCTTCTGGCGACGCGCCGCTGCGGCGCAGTTCACGATCGACGAGTCCACCGCGGTGTCGCTGGCGCAGCAGACCCGCCACGCTCGCACCGTCGGCTTCTGGGTGACCGGCATCGGCATCTACGTCGGCTGGAACCTCTCGACGCTCGCCGGTGCGCTCCTCGGCGATGTGCTCGGTGATCCGCGCGCGTATGGACTGGATGCCGCAGCCGCAGCCGCCTTCCTCGCGCTGCTGTGGCCACGGCTCCGCCGTCGCCAGCCGATCGTCGTCGGCATCGCCGCGGCGGTGATCGCGACCCTCCTTACGCCCGTGCTCATGCCCGGCCTGCCCGTGATCATCGCCGCGACGGTCGCCGTCGTCGTGGGATGGCTGAACTGGCTCGGCAGCGACGATGAGGCCCCGGCACGCAGCGACTGGGACGAGCCGGACGACGTCGCCGAGCGGGAGGGGCTCCCGTGACCATGTGGACCGCGCTGCTCGTCGCATCGATCATCTGCGTCGTACTGAAGACCATCGGCTACCTCGTGCCTCCGAAGTGGGTGGAGGCACCGCGCCCGATGCGCATCGCCGATCTGCTCACGGTCGCCCTCCTCGCCGCGCTCGTGGCCGTGCAGACGCTCGGCGCCGGCCAGGCGATCGTGGTCGACGCTCGCGTCCCGGCGGTCCTCGTCGCGGCGGGACTCCTCCTGCTGCGGGCGCCCTTCCTGGTGGTCGTGGCGGCGGCGGCTCTCACGGCGGCGCTGCTGCGCCTGTGGGGCTGGGCGGTCTGACGGCGTGCGCCGGTAGAGTCATCGGGTGCGCTCCTCCCTTCCCGCCCGTATCGGAACGTGGGTCGTGGCCTTCCTCGTCGGCGCCGTCTACGGCCTGGCCGGGACCATCGCCCACGGGTACGAGCTGGGATGGTTCCCCCTCGGACTCGTCCTGGCCTTCGTCGGCTGCGCGGCCCTCCTCGTCTCCGTGAGACTGCTCACGGCGGACCGCTGGGCGGCGCTGGCCACGGGTCTGGGCATGATGGCTTCGACGCTCGCATTCTCGGGGAAGGGCCCCGGCGGTTCCGTGATCGTGCCCGAGGGCCCGCTCGGCACGGTCTGGACGATCGCGCTCCCGGTGATCGTCGCGATCGTGGTGGCCTGGCCGGAGAACTTCGGGCCGGCGCTCGCCGGCGATCCGGCATCCGCTTCTTCCCCCATCGGCGAGCCGGTGCGCGGCACCCCCGGCGAGGGACGCAACTAGACTGGCACCGTGACGTATGTGATCGCCCTTCCCTGTGTGGACGTCAAGGACCGCGCCTGCATCGACGAGTGCCCGGTCGACTGCATCTACGAGGGCGAACGATCGCTGTACATCCATCCCGACGAGTGCGTCGACTGCGGCGCCTGCGAGCCGCAGGACTACTACAAGGCCAACGTCGAGTTCTTCGACGACGTCGGCTCGCCCGGCGGCGCCGCCAAGATCGGCGTGATCCACAAGGACCACCCCGTCATCGCCGAGCTCCCGCCGCAGGCTCCGTGACCCTCGCGATCGAGAGCGAGCGCTGATGGGCGTCGCCGACCTCGCCGAGTATCCCTGGGACGCGGTCGCGCCCTACGCGGTCCGCGCCCGCTCGCACCCCGACGGCCTCGTCGATCTGTCGATCGGCTCGCCCGTCGACGAGACCCCGCAGGTCATCGCCGACGCGCTGAGATCGTCGACCGACGCGCACGCGTACCCGCAGACTGTCGGAACGCCCGCTCTGCGCGCCGCCATCGCCGACTGGTACGCACGCCGGCGCGGTGTCCCCGGCCTCGCGCCCCACCACGTTCTCCCCACGGTGGGATCCAAGGAGCTGGTCGCGCTCCTGCCGCTGCTGCTCGGACTCGGTCCAGGAGACGTCGTCGTGCACCCCCGGGCGGCCTACCCGACGTACGAAGTGGGCGCCCGGCTCGTCGGCGCCACTCCGGTCGCCGCGGACGACCCCGCCGAGTGGCCCGCGGGCACCCGTCTGGTGTGGGTGAACTCGCCCGGCAACCCCGACGGGCACGTGCGGGGCGTCGCCGACCTCCGCGCCGCGGTGTCGCGCGCCCGCGAGCTCGGCGCCGTGCTCGCCTCGGACGAGTGCTACGCCGAACTCGGCTGGGAGGCGCCGTGGGACGCGGAGCCGATCCCGTCCGCACTGGATCCCCGGGTCACGGATGGGGACCTCGCCGGAGTGCTGTCGGTGTACTCGCTGAGCAAGCAGTCGAACCTCGCGGGGTATCGCGCGGCATTCCTCGCCGGCGACCCGGCGTTGATCGCCGGCCTCGTGACGGCGCGCAAGCACCTCGGGCTCATGCTGCCCGCACCCGTGCAGGCCGCGATGGTGGCCGCTCTCGGCGACGACGCCCATGTGGCCGTGCAGAAGGAGCTCTATCGCCGCCGTCGCGCGATCCTCAAGCCCGCGCTCGAGTCCGCCGGGTTCCGGGTCGACGCCAGCGAGGCCGGGCTCTATCTGTGGGCCACCGAGGGCCGCGACGCCTGGGACAGCGTCGACCGGCTCGCCGGGCTGGGCATCCTGGCCGGTCCCGGGCACTTCTACGGCACGCACTTCCCGCAGCACATCCGGCTGTCGCTGACCGCGCCGGAGGAGCGTGTGGCCGCTGCCGCCGCGCGGCTCCGAGCCGCTTCGTGAGGTTTCCTCCAGTGGATGCCGCGGCCCTTTGGCTGTGTCAGCAGTAGGCGTGCGTGCGCACTAGGCTGTAAGAACGCGGCGGCGCGGCATCCCCGTCCCCGCTGCCGTCCAGAGCGAACGCATCACGCGCATCGCGAGGCGGACGACACCCCCGGCACGACCAGAAATCGCGAGGAGGCGCCGTGAGCGAAGCGGGCACCCAGCAGGACAAGGCCACCCTCACGATCGGTGACAGGACCGCCGAATTCCCCGTGCTGCTCGGCACCGACGGGGCTCCCAGCGTCGACTTGTCGACGTTCACGCGGCAGACCGGTCACACCGCCCTGGACTACGGGTTCGTCAACACCGCCTCGACCAAGTCGGCCATCACCTACATCGACGGCGATCAGGGCATCCTCCGCTACCGCGGCTACCCGATCGAGCAGCTGGCCACGAACAGCACTTACCTCGAGGTGGCGTGGCTGCTCCTCTACGGCGAGCTGCCGACACCCGATGAACTCGCGGCGTTCGATGACCGCATCCGCCACCACACGCTGCTGCACGAAGACCTCAAGCGCTTCTTCTCCGCCCTGCCGCACACCGCCCATCCGATGTCGGTGCTGTCGTCGGCGGTGTCGGCGCTCTCGACGTATTACGAGAACGAGTCCGACCCCAACAACCCGGAGCACGTCGAGCTCAACACGATCCGCATGCTCGCCAAGCTCCCCGTGATCGCGGCGTACGCCCACAAGAAGAGCATCGGGCAGGCGTTCCTCTATCCCGACAACTCGCTCGGCTTCGTCGACAACTTCCTCAAGCTCAACTTCGGTGTGCTCTCCGAGGTGTACGACGTGAACCCGGTGATGTCGCGGGCGCTCGAACGGCTTCTGATCCTGCACGAGGACCACGAGCAGAACGCCTCGACCTCGACGGTCCGCCTGGTCGGCTCCACCGGCGCGAACCAGTTCTCGTCCATCTCGGCGGGGATCAACGCGCTGTACGGTCCGCTGCACGGCGGTGCCAACGAGGCCGTGCTCGACATGCTCGCGCGCATCCGCGACTCCGGCGAGAGCGTGCAGCGCTTCGTCGAGCGCGTGAAGAACAAGGAGGACGGCGTCAAGCTCATGGGCTTCGGCCACCGGGTCTACAAGAACTACGACCCGCGCGCGAAGCTGGTGAAGGAGTCCGCCGATGAGGTGCTCGAGGCACTCGGAGTGAGCGACCCGCTGCTCGACCTCGCCAAGCAGCTCGAAGAGATCGCACTGAACGACGACTACTTCCGGGAGCGCCGTCTGTACCCGAATGTCGACTTCTACACGGGCGTGATCTACAAGGCGATGGGCTTCCCCACTCGCATGTTCACGGTGCTCTTCGCGATCGGTCGTCTCCCCGGCTGGCTCGCCCAGTGGCGCGAGGCCGCGAACGACCCGCAGGCCAAGATCGGCCGCCCCCAGCAGCTCTACGTCGGCGCGGGGGAGCGCAACTACCCGGGGATCTGAGCGACTGCCGGGGCCTTCCCGATTCCCGTCGCCGCCGGCGCTAGGGTGTGGACATGGTGAGTGTTGACTTCGTCCCGCCCGTCGATCCGGGCCTCGGAGAGCCGGGGATCTTCGGCGGATTCTCGGTGATCTTCGCGGTGTTCCTGGTCATCGTCCTGGTGGGCATCGGATTCTCCGTGTACATCGGAATCCGCAAGTACACGCTCATCAAGCGGGCGGGCCACGACCCCTTCACGGTGGACGCGGCCCTCGCCGCGAAGGTGCTCAACAGCGACGTGCTGCGCCCGGGCACGGCCGTCGACGACGCGGCGCCGGCGAAGTCCCTCGAACAGAGGCTGGCCGACGTCGACGCCCTCCACGAGCGAGGCGTCATCTCGGATGACGAGCGCGCCTCCGCCCGCGCCGCGATCCTCGCGGGGTGAGCGGATGCCGCGACTCCTCGTCCGCCGTCCTTCGCCGCTTCTCGCCGGGGGCGAGCTGACCCACCTCGATCGCGTGCCGGTGGATCCCGGGCTCGCGCAGCGCCAGTGGGAGCACTACGTCGACGTGTTCCGAGGCCGCGGCTGGGAGATCGTCGAGGTCGAACGCGCGGATGCGCAGCCCGACGGGGTCTTCGTCGAGGACGCGGTCGTGATGTTCGGCGACCTGGCGGTGCTGTGCCGCGCCGGGGCGGTCTCGCGCCGCGGTGAGTCCGCCTCCGTCGAGGCGGCGGTCGCGGCATCCGGAGTCTCCGCCGCACGCATCGAGGAACCGGGGACGCTCGACGGCGGCGACGTGCTCAAGATCGGGCGCACCGTGTACGTCGGCGCCTCGTCGCGCACGAACGCGGATGGCATCGCACAGCTGCGCGATCTGCTCGCGCCGCGGGGCTGGACCGTCGTCGAGGTGCCCGTCACGAAGGTGCTGCACCTCAAGAGCGGGGTGACGGCGCTTCCCGACGGCACCGTGGTCGGCTTCGCCCCCCTCGTCGACGACGTCGCCGTCTTCCCGGCCTTCCTCAGGATCCCCGAGGAGCACGGGACCGCGGTCGTCGTGCTCGACGAGAGCACCGTGCTGATGTCCGCGGATGCGCCCCGGACGGCGGAGCTCTACCGCTCGCGCGGCCTCGTGGTGCTCACGACCCCGGTCACAGAGTTCGAGAAGCTCGAGGGCTGCGTCACCTGTCTGTCGGTCCGCATGCGGGACTGACCGCCCCGCCGCGAGTGCGGGTCAGGCGTGAAGGGCCTCGTTGAGGGTGACACCGACCCCCGCGCGGCGGACGGCTTCGATCGCGCCGGTGACGGAGTTCCGACGGAACAGGATGCCGTTCTGCCCGGAGAGCTGAGCGCCCTTGACCGTGACGGGAGTGCCGTCCGACTGCCGCGGCTCATCGGCGAGCACGACCTTCGACCCGGCGGTGACGTAGAGTCCGGCCTCGACGACGCAGTCGTCGCCGAGGGAGATCCCGATTCCCGCATTGGCACCGAGCAGCGTGCGCGCGCCGACCGAGACCTTGTGCATTCCACCGCCGGAGAGCGTGCCCATGATCGACGCGCCGCCGCCGATGTCGCTGCCATCGCCGACCACGACGCCCTGCGAGATGCGGCCTTCGACCATGCTCTGGCCGAGCGTGCCCGCGTTGAAGTTCACGAAGCCTTCGTGCATCACGGTCGTGCCGGGGGAGAGGTACGCCCCGAGCCTCACGCGGGAGGCGTCCGCGATGCGCACACCGGGGGGAGAGACGTAGTCGAGCAGGCGGGGGAACTTGTCGAGTCCCTGCACCTGGATGCCCTCGCGCACCAGGAAGGGACGCAGACGGGTGAGGGTGTCCGGGTGCATCGGACCGGCGTTGGTCCACGCCACGGTTGGCAGGTGCCCGAAGATGCCGTCGAGATTGATCTCGTTCGGGGCGAAGAGCCGGTGGGAGAGGGCGTGCAGACGCAGATAGGCGTCCGCCGTCGAGGTCGGCGCCGCCGCGACGTCGATCTCGACGGTGACGACGTCGACGGTCACGAAACGACGGGCGTCCGGGACGGCGAGCCGTTCGAGCTCGTCCGGCGGCATGGCCGGGTCGAATCCGAGGGGGATGTGGCCGATCTCGGGGGACGGGTACCACGTGTCCAGCACGGTGCCGTCTTCAGCCGTCGTCGCGAGGCCGACGCCCCAGACCCATCGTTCGTCGCTCATGCCTCCACGGTAGCGCCGACGCCGCGCGGTCGTCGGCGACGTTGCACGTCGTGACGACAGGCGGAATCCGGATGCCGCACTCAGCGAATACCCGTCTACCAGGGCATCCTTCGACGGGCGCCGCGGCTCGGGCTGACGCGACACGCCCGGGATGTCGGGCCGATTCGCCGGACCGGCCGAGCTCGCGTAAAGTTCTTGTTGTTCGCCCCACAGGGAAGCGGAGAGGCCGAGAGCCTCGACCCCCTCAAGCGGCGGACCACCTCCCTTTCAGTCACCTCATTGAGGCGATCGACCTCCGGGTCTAGAATGGGAGTCTTCCCCTCGGAACACCGGTCAACGACCGTAGCCGTCCGACCTTCCAGGTCCGCGGCGCGTCGGTTTGACACGGAGATCGAGGCGGATAAGATTGTGAAGTTGCCCTGCTGGGCTGGCTGTGAGGCTGGTTGGTGGGTGCGTCCGATCCTTGAGAACTCAACAGCGTGCACTTGTCAAANAGGCGGATAAGATTGTGAAGTTGCCCTGCTGGGCTGGCTGTGAGGCTGGTTGGTGGGTGCGTCCGATCCTTGAGAACTCAACAGCGTGCACTTGTCAAATGCCAAATAACCTCGTCCTGACCTTTTTGGTTGGGTGAGATTCCTTTGGATCAAAGACCGGCCTTTGGGTCGGCAATGGATAGTCAGCAATGATTTATCTCTTTGGTCAGTTTCGAACTCGCAAGTCATTGGTCGTTTTTCCGGCTGTGGTTTGCATCATTTTTTTATGGAGAGTTTGATCCTGGCTCAGGATGAACGCTGGCGGCGTGCTTAACACATGCAAGTCGAACGGTGAAGCTCAGCTTGCTGGGTGGATCAGTGGCGAACGGGTGAGTAACACGTGAGCAACCTGCCCCGGACTCTGGGATAAGCGCTGGAAACGGCGTCTAATACTGGATATGAGCTGCGAAGGCATCTTCAGCAGCTGGAAAGATTTTTTGGTCTGGGATGGGCTCGCGGCCTATCAGCTTGTTGGTGAGGTAATGGCTCACCAAGGCGTCGACGGGTAGCCGGCCTGAGAGGGTGACCGGCCACACTGGGACTGAGACACGGCCCAGACTCCTACGGGAGGCAGCAGTGGGGAATATTGCACAATGGGCGAAAGCCTGATGCAGCAACGCCGCGTGAGGGACGACGGCCTTCGGGTTGTAAACCTCTTTTAGCAAGGAAGAAGCGAAAGTGACGGTACTTGCAGAAAAAGCGCCGGCTAACTACGTGCCAGCAGCCGCGGTAATACGTAGGGCGCAAGCGTTATCCGGAATTATTGGGCGTAAAGAGCTCGTAGGCGGTCTGTCGCGTCTGCTGTGAAAACCCGAGGCTCAACCTCGGGCCTGCAGTGGGTACGGGCAGACTAGAGTGCGGTAGGGGAGATTGGAATTCCTGGTGTAGCGGTGGAATGCGCAGATATCAGGAGGAACACCGATGGCGAAGGCAGATCTCTGGGCCGTAACTGACGCTGAGGAGCGAAAGGGTGGGGAGCAAACAGGCTTAGATACCCTGGTAGTCCACCCCGTAAACGTTGGGAACTAGTTGTGGGGTCCATTCCACGGATTCCGTGACGCAGCTAACGCATTAAGTTCCCCGCCTGGGGAGTACGGCCGCAAGGCTAAAACTCAAAGGAATTGACGGGGACCCGCACAAGCGGCGGAGCATGCGGATTAATTCGATGCAACGCGAAGAACCTTACCAAGGCTTGACATACACGAGAACGCTGCAGAAATGTAGAACTCTTTGGACACTCGTGAACAGGTGGTGCATGGTTGTCGTCAGCTCGTGTCGTGAGATGTTGGGTTAAGTCCCGCAACGAGCGCAACCCTCGTTCTATGTTGCCAGCACGTAATGGTGGGAACTCATGGGATACTGCCGGGGTCAACTCGGAGGAAGGTGGGGATGACGTCAAATCATCATGCCCCTTATGTCTTGGGCTTCACGCATGCTACAATGGCCGGTACAAAGGGCTGCAATACCGTGAGGTGGAGCGAATCCCAAAAAGCCGGTCCCAGTTCGGATTGAGGTCTGCAACTCGACCTCATGAAGTCGGAGTCGCTAGTAATCGCAGATCAGCAACGCTGCGGTGAATACGTTCCCGGGTCTTGTACACACCGCCCGTCAAGTCATGAAAGTCGGTAACACCTGAAGCCGGTGGCCCAACCCTTGTGGAGGGAGCCGTCGAAGGTGGGATCGGTAATTAGGACTAAGTCGTAACAAGGTAGCCGTACCGGAAGGTGCGGCTGGATCACCTCCTTTCTAAGGAGCATCTGGCACTCTTCGGGGTGTCCAGGCGCCGGATCGAGACATACGTTCTCGCCGGTTGCTCATGGGTGGAACATTTGACGAGGCCTCGTTTGAGAGAGCTCCTGTTCAGTACGGCCTTCGGGTCTGGAACGGTGGGGGTGATGTCGGCGGGGCGTGCACGCTGTTGGGTCCTGAGGGACCGGATGCCGCTTTCGAGCGGTGGACGAACCTCTGGGCCCTTCCTTCATGCCGGCTGGTCTGGCTGCGGGATGGGTACCGCCCGTACTTTGAGAACTACACAGTGGACGCGAGCATCTTCGAGACGATTTCGGTCGTCTCGTAATAGATGATCTTAAAGATCATTAGTCAATTTCGAGTTGGACTTCGGTCCAAACCGATTCTTTGATGAACTCATGTGATTTCAAGTCTTTAAGAGCAAACGGTGGATGCCTTGGCATCTGGAGCCGAAGAAGGACGTAGCAATCTGCGATAAGCCTCGGGGAGTGGATAAGCACACTGTGATCCGAGGATGTCCGAATGGGGAAACCCCGCTGGGCGGCGTGCCGACCCAGTGACTCCCGCCTGAATATATAGGGCGGGTAGAGGGAACGTGGGGAAGTGAAACATCTCAGTACCCACAGGAAGAGAAAGCAACCGCGATTCCGTTAGTAGTGGCGAGCGAAACCGGAACAGGCTAAACCCAGCATGTGTGATAGCCGGCAGGTGTTGCATGTTGGGGGTTGTGGGACTTTCCGTTCTGTTCTGCCGAACAGTGAACGTGATGCGTCGATATAGGTGAACGGTCTTGAAAGGCCGGCCAGAGCGGGTGCCAGCCCCGTAACCGAAATGTCGGACGCAGCGTGGAGAGTATCCCAAGTAGCACGGGGCCCGAGAAATCCCGTGTGAATCCGTCAGGACCACCTGATAAGCCTAAATACTCCCAGATGACCGATAGCGGACAAGTACCGTGAGGGAAAGGTGAAAAGTACCCCGGGAGGGGAGTGAAATAGTACCTGAAACCGTTTGCTTACAAACCGTTGGAGCACCCCTAGCAGGTGTGACAGCGTGCCTTTTGAAGAATGAGCCTGCGAGTTAGCGATATGTGGCGAGGTTAACCCGAGTGGGGTAGCCGTAGCGAAAGCGAGTCTGAATAGGGCGATTCAGTCGCATGTCCTAGACCCGAAGCGAAGTGATCTATCCATGGCCAGGCTGAAGCGACGGTAAGACGTCGTGGAGGGCCGAACCCACTTAGGTTGAAAACTGAGGGGATGAGCTGTGGATAGGGGTGAAAGGCCAATCAAACTTCGTGATAGCTGGTTCTCTCCGAAATGCATTTAGGTGCAGCGTTGCGTGTTTCTTGCCGGAGGTAGAGCTACTGGATGGCCGATGGGCCCCAAAAGGTTACTGACGTCAGCCAAACTCCGAATGCCGGTAAGTGAGAGCGCAGCAGTGAGACTGTGGGGGATAAGCTTCATAGTCGAGAGGGAAACAACCCAGACCACCAACTAAGGTCCCTAAGCGCGTGCTAAGTGGGAAAGGATGTGGAGTTGCTTAGACAACCAGGAGGTTGGCTTAGAAGCAGCCACCCTTGAAAGAGTGCGTAATAGCTCACTGGTCAAGTGATTCCGCGCCGACAATGTAACGGGGCTCAAGCACGCCACCGAAGTTGTGGCATTGACATTATTGGTAGGCCTTCGTGGTCCAGCCGTGTTGATGGGTAGGAGAGCGTCGTGTGGCCAGCGAAGCGGCGGTGTGAACCAGCCGTGGAGGCCACACGAGTGAGAATGCAGGCATGAGTAGCGAAAGACGTGTGAGAAACACGTCCTCCGAAAGACCAAGGGTTCCAGGGTCAAGCTAATCTTCCCTGGGTAAGTCGGGACCTAAGGCGAGGCCGACAGGCGTAGTCGATGGACAACGGGTTGATATTCCCGTACCGGCGAAGAACCGCCCAAACTAATCCAGTAGTGCTAAGTGTCTGAATCCCAGTGACCGATCCCTTCGGGGTGACGCTCTGGGCCTAGCGCACGACCCCATTCTGGTGCGGTTAGCGTATTAACAGGTGTGACGCAGGAAGGTAGCCCAACCCGGGCGATGGTTGTCCCGGGGCAAGTGCGTAGGCCGAGTCATAGGCAAATCCGTGACTCATACAGGCTGAGACACGATGCGGATGAAAAGTGGGTGATCCTATGCTGCCAAGAAAAGCATCGACGCGAGGTTCTAGCCGCCCGTACCCCAAACCGACTCAGGTGGTCAGGTAGAGAATACCAAGGAGATCGAGAGAATCGTGGTTAAGGAACTCGGCAAAATGCCCCCGTAACTTCGGGAGAAGGGGGGCCTTCCACTTATTAGGATTTACTCCGAAAGGGTGTGGAGGCCGCAGAGACTAGTGGGTAGCGACTGTTTACTAAAAACACAGGTCCGTGCCAAGTCGCAAGACGATGTATACGGACTGACGCCTGCCCGGTGCTGGAAGGTTAAGAGGACCGGTTAGCCGCAAGGCGAAGCTGAGAATTTAAGCCCCAGTAAACGGCGGTGGTAACTATAACCATCCTAAGGTAGCGAAATTCCTTGTCGGGTAAGTTCCGACCTGCACGAATGGCGTAACGACTTCCCAACTGTCTCAACCGCGAACTCGGCGAAATTGCATTACGAGTAAAGATGCTCGTTACGCGCAGCAGGACGGAAAGACCCCGTGACCTTTACTACAGCTTGGTATTGGTGTTCGGTGTGGCTTGTGTAGGATAGGTGGGAGACTTTGAAGCGGTGACGCCAGTTACCGTGGAGTCATTGTTGAAATACCACTCTGGTCACTCTGGATATCTAACTTCGAACCGTAATCCGGTTCAGGGACAGTGCCTGGTGGGTAGTTTAACTGGGGCGGTTGCCTCCCAAAAAGTAACGGAGGCGCCCAAAGGTTCCCTCAACCTGGTTGGCAATCAGGTGGCGAGTGTAAGTGCACAAGGGAGCTTGACTGTGAGACTGACAGGTCGAGCAGGGACGAAAGTCGGGACTAGTGATCCGGCAGTGGCTTGTGGAAGCGCTGTCGCTCAACGGATAAAAGGTACCTCGGGGATAACAGGCTGATCTTGCCCAAGAGTCCATATCGACGGCATGGTTTGGCACCTCGATGTCGGCTCGTCGCATCCTGGGGCTGGAGTAGGTCCCAAGGGTTGGGCTGTTCGCCCATTAAAGCGGTACGCGAGCTGGGTTTAGAACGTCGTGAGACAGTTCGGTCCCTATCCGCTGCGCGCGTAGGAAGTTTGAGAGGATCTGACCCTAGTACGAGAGGACCGGGTTGGACGAACCTCTGGTGTGTCAGTTGTTCCGCCAGGAGCACCGCTGATTAGCTACGTTCGGGATGGATAACCGCTGAAAGCATCTAAGCGGGAAGCCGGCCTCAAGATGAGACTTCCATACCTTTATGGTGAGAGGCTCCCAGCCAGACTACTGGGTTGATAGGCCAGATGTGGAAGTGCAGCAATGCATGCAGCTGACTGGTACTAATAAGCCGATGACTTGATAATCACCCCACCCCATAAACCGGGTGGGACCTGATGCCCGCGTCCACTGAGTGGTTCTCGATGTACGGTCGAGAACCGCACCAACACTTTTGTTGTGTGCAGACTGAAACATCAATAGTGTTTCGGCGGCCATAGCGAGAGGGAAACGCCCGGTCCCATACCGAACCCGGAAGCTAAGCCTCTCAGCGCCGATGGTACTGCAGGGGGGACCCTGTGGGAGAGTAGGACACCGCCGGACTTCCATTACCGAAATGGCCACCCAACGCAGGGTGGCCATTTCGCGTTAACC
>NZ_LMHS01000002.1 GCF_001428485.1 Microbacterium sp. Root180
GGCGGCCATAGCGAGAGGGAAACGCCCGGTCCCATACCGACCCCGGAAGCTAAGCCTCTCAGCGCCGATGGTACTGCAGGGGGGACCCTGTGGGAGAGTAGGACACCGCCGGACTTCCATTACCGAAATGGCCACCCAACGCAGGGTGGCCATTTCGCGTTAACCCCCACACACTGAACATGGGCATCGGAAGGAATCGAGACATGGCCGAGCAGGAGCCGCGCGACGACGCAGCAGACCGCACGGCGCGCGGACGCACGGGCGGCCCGCCCCCTCGAGCCCGCGACGCCAATTCAGGCGCGCCCTCCCACGCGCGCGGTCGCGATGGTGCTGCCTCCGGAGCCCGCGACGACCGCGGTCGAAGCGATCGCAAGCCTTACGAGAAGCGTGACGGCGACCGCAAGCCCTACGAGAAGCGCGATGGCGAGCGGAAGTCGTACCCGCCCCGCGATGGTGAGCGGAAGTCGTACCCGCCGCGTGATGGTGAGCGGAAGCCCTACGCCTCGCGCGATGGTGACCGGAAGTCGTACCCGCCCCGCGATGGTGAGCGTAAGTCGTACCCGCCGCGTGATGGTGAGCGTAAGTCGTACCCGCCGCGTGATGGTGAGCGTAAGTCGTACCCGCCGCGTGATGGTGAGCGTAAGTCGTACCCGCCGCGTGACGGCGAGCGGAAGCCCTACGCCTCGCGCGATGGTGACCGGAAGTCGTACCCGCCCCGTGACGGCGAGCGGAAGTCGTACCCGCCCCGCGATGGTGAGCGGAAGTCGTACCCGCCGCGTGACGGCGACCGCAAGCCCTACGCCTCGCGTGATGGCGACCGGAAGTCGTACCCGCCCCGTGACGGCGACCGGAAGTCGTACCCGCCGCGTGATGGCGACCGGAAGTCGTATCCACCGCGTGACGGCGACCGCAAGCCCTACGCCTCGCGTGATGGTGACCGGAAGTCGTACCCGCCCCGTGACGGCGACCGCAAGTCCTACGCCCCGCGCGATGGTGACCGGAAGCCCTACGCCGCGCGTAACAGCGACCGGAAGTCGTACCCGCCGCGTGATGGCGAGCGGAAGTCGTACCCGCCGCGTGACGGCGAGCGGAAGTCGTACCCGCCTCGTGATGGCGAGCGGAAGTCGTACCCGCCTCGTGATGGCGAGCGGAAGTCGTACCCGCCTCGTGATGGCGACCGGAAGTCGTACCCGCAGCGCGACGGCGATCGACGCCCGTACGAGAAGCGTGACGGGGATCGTGGCCCGCAGCGCTCGGGCCGGCCGGACCGTCCGACGCGCGGCGGAGCGGATCGTCCGGACAGGGCGACGCGTCCGGAGGAGATCCGGTCCGTTCGTCCCCGTCATGACGACCCGCTGATCCCCGATGAGGTGACCCCGCAAGACCTGCATCCGAGTGCGCGCAACGAACTCAAGACGCTCAGCAAGGAGAACGCGGACCAGGTCGCCCGCCATCTCGTGATGGCATCCGAGCTGATCGACGACGACCCGGCGCTGGCGCATCAGCACGCGCTCTCCGCCTCGCGCCGCGCGGGTCGCATCGCGATCGTCCGCGAGACGCTGGCGATCACCGCCTATGCGACGGAGGACTACGCCCTCGCACTTCGCGAACTGCGCACCTACCGCCGCATCTCGGGCAAGGACGACCAGATCGCCCTGATGGTCGACAGCGAGCGCGGCGTGGGGCGCCCCGACCGCGCTCTCGAAGTCGGCCGCGGAGTCGACCGCGCCGCATTGCCGACCGAGGTTCGCGTCGGGCTCGCGATCGCCATGTCCGGTGCGCGACTCGATCTCGGTGAGCCTGAGCGCGCGCTGCAGGAGCTCGACATCCCCGAACTCGATCCGGACCGCGCGTTCGAGTGGAGCCCGGCGCTCTTCTCCGCACGCGCCACCGTGCTCGAGGAACTCGGCCGTTCGGACGAGGCGGAGCGCTGGGAGGACCGCGCGAAGGTTGCCGCGGAGGCGATCGACGCAGCGCTCGGCTCGGGTGATCTCGAGACCGTGTTCGTCGACGAGATCATCGAGATCGAGGACGAAGAGCTCGAGGACGAAGAGCTCGAGGACGAAGAGCTCGAGGACGAAGAGCTCGATGAGGCCCTGGCATCGTCGGCGGACGACGCTGTGGCGGATGACGAGGTCACCGGGTCCTCCGATGACGACGACGTCGCCGACGTCGCCGACGTGACGGACGAAGCGGACGTCACCGACGAAGCCGACGAAGCCGACGAAGCCGACGAAGCCGACGAAGCCGACGTCACGGACGAGACGGCGACCGACATCGAGTCCGACGACGCCGACACCGATGGCGATCCGGCTGACACCGAAACGGCAGAGTCCTCCGCCCCCGTCGAGGACGAGGCATCCGCCGTCGTGTCCGTCGAGGACGAGGTCGCTGAGATCCTCATCGAAGCCGGCGTCGACGACGCACCTGAGGCCGCAGGCGAAGGCACCGACCGCTGATGCCGCTGTTCGGTCGCCGGCCGCAGCCGGCCGGTCCGCTCGACGGCGTCGATGTCGTGCTGGCCGACCTCGACGGCGTCGTCTACGCGGGCGCCGGGGCTCTGCCTCATGCCGTCGAGAGTCTCAACCTCGCCCGGGAGGGTCGCAGACTCGGCTACATCACGAACAACGCGTCACGAACGGATGCGTCGGTCGCGGCGCACCTGTCGGACCTGGGTCTCACGACCGACCCGGACGAGGTCGTCACGAGTCCGCAGGCCGCGATGCGTCTGCTCGCACACCGCGTCGCGCCGGGATCGACGATCCTCGTCGTCGGCGGCGACGGGCTCGTGGACGAGGTCACGAAGGCCGGGTTCGTCGTGACGCGCTCCGCCGACGACGCCCCCGCGGCCGTCGTGCAGGGCTTCGCACCCGACGTCGGCTGGACGCAGCTCGCCGAGGCCGCGTTCGCGCTCAAGGTGCCGGAAGAGGAAGGTGGCATCCCCTGGATCGCCACCAACACGGACTGGACGATTCCGCAGGCGCGCGGTGTGGCGCCCGGCAACGGCACGCTCGTGTCGGCCGTGCACACGGCGATCGGTCGTCTGGCGACCGTCGCCGGCAAGCCCGAGGTGCCGATCTTCGAGGAGGCCGTCGCGCGGTTCGGGGCGAAGCATCCGCTCTTCCTCGGCGACCGTCTCGATACCGACATCCTCGGCGCCAACCGGGCAGGAATCGACTCGGCGCTGGTGCTCACCGGCATCGACCGGCCCAAGCACGTGCTCGCGGCCCCCCAGGGTTCGCAGCCGACCTACATCCTCGGCGACCTGCGTGAGCTGCATGAGCCGTATCCCGAGGTGAAGGTCGTCGACGGCGTCGCGACGGTGCGCGGTGCCTCGGTTCGGATCGACGGTCCGGACGTCCGCATCGTCTCCGAAGGGGAGCGGCCGATCGACCTGCTCCGCGCCGGTGCAGCCGCGATCTGGTCGACCGGTCGGGCGATCTTCGGGTTCCGCGTGCCCGAGGCGCTCTACGCGGATCCTTTCCACCGCCCCTGAGTCGCCGGGCTGCGCGGCTGGTTCGCCGTATCCTGGGGACATGGTGCAGCCTGACGAGCACGCGTCCGCCCGCGACAACGACCCCGGCGACCTGCTGTCCACCCTCGAGGTGATCGAGGCGCAGCCACTGCCGACGCGCTCCGACGCCTACGACGCACTCCACGACACGCTGGCGCGGCGCCTCGAGGCCACGCCCGCTGCACCGTCCGCCTCATGACGGCGCGGCTCGATGCCGCGCTGGCCGCTCGCGGGCTCGCACGTTCGCGCACCCACGCGGCGACCCTGATCGCCGACGGGCTCGTGACCGTCGACGGCCGGCCGGTCGTGAAGGCGTCGACCCCGATCGCCGACGAGGCAACGATCGCGGTCGCCGGCACCGACCACTACGTCAGCCGCGCCGCGCACAAGCTCGTCGCCGGCCTCGACGCCTTCGGCATCGACGTCGCCGGGCGCATCGCACTCGACATGGGCGCCTCGACGGGCGGATTCACCCAGGTCCTGCGGGAGCGCGGAGCCGAGCCGGTGATCGCGGTCGACGTCGGACACGGGCAGCTCGCGGCATCCGTCGCCGACGACCCGGGCGTGATCTCGATCGAGGGGTACAACGTCCGGCACATGACCCGGCAGTCCCTCGCCGAGGAGAGCGGTGTCGAGGCGCGCCCGTCGATCGTCACCGGCGACCTGTCGTTCATCTCGCTCGCACACGTGCTCTCTGCGGCCCGGGCCGTGGTCGCCGACGACGGCGACCTCGTGCTGCTCGTGAAGCCGCAGTTCGAGGTCGGCCGCACGGCGGTGAAGGGCGGCCTGGTCACGAATCCCGCGCTGCGGGCGGATGCGGTCGCAGGGGTGCTCTGGTCGGCGTGGGATGCCGGACTCGGCACCTGCGGCGTCATCTCCTCCCCGATCGTGGGGACGCACGGCAATTCCGAGTACATCGCCCACCTCGCGCCGGGACGCGGGAGCAATCCGACAGAATGGTTGGGCACCGTGAACCGACTGGCGGGGGCCTGATGACCGACAACGACGCACGCGCCGCGCGCAACATCCTCGTCGTCGCGCACGCCCATCGTGATGACACCGTGTTCGCGGCCGAACGCGTCGTCGCGGCGCTGCGAGCCGCGGGCGCGCGCCCGGTGCTCGCCGCCGACGACCGGGCGGAGCTCTCGGCGGTGATCCCCTCGTTCGGCGAGGTCGCCGTGCTCGGCGACGACGTCCCGGTGGCCGACGTCGAACTGGCGATCGTCCTCGGCGGCGACGGCACGATCCTGAGGGCCGCCGAACTCGTTCGCGAGGGGACGGCACCGGTTCTCGGCATCAACATGGGCCATGTCGGGTTCCTCGCCGAGATCGAGCGCGACGACATGGACGACGCGGTGAGGCGGGTCATCGCCCGCGACTACGAGGTCGAGGAGCGTCTCGCGCTGGGCGTGCGGGTGAAGGATTCCGCGGACTCCGTGATCTACGAGACGTGGGCACTCAACGAGGCCACGGTCGAGAAGGCCAGTCGTGAGCGCATGCTCGAGGTCGTGATCGAGGTCGACGGGCGCCCGCTGTCCACGTTCGGGTGCGACGGCGTCGTCATCTCCACTCCCACGGGATCGACGGCCTACAACTTCTCCGCCGGCGGCCCGGTGATCTGGCCGACGGTCGAGGCGATCTCGGTCGTGCCGCTGTCGGCGCACGCGCTCTTCGCGAAGCCGCTCGTGGTCGGCCCGGAGCACGCTGTGGCGATCGAGGTGCTCGAGCGCACCAACGGCTTCGGCATCCTCTGGTGCGACGGGCGTCGCTCCCATGACCTGCCGCCCGGCGCGCGCGTGGTCGTGCGTCGCTCCGAGAACCCGGTGCGACTCGCCCGGCTGCACCCGGCGCGGTTCACCGACCGACTCGTGCGCAAGTTCCGGCTGCCCGTCGAAGGCTGGCGCGGGCCGACCGCGATCACGGGACCCACGCCGTGATCGAGGAGATGCGGCTGCGTGATCTCGGGGTGATCGCCGAGGCGACCCTCGCCATCGGGCCGGGCTTCACGGCGATCACGGGTGAGACCGGCGCTGGCAAGACGATGGTCGTGACGGGTCTCGGCCTCCTCCTCGGGCAACGGGCGGACTCCGGTACCGTGCGCTCAGGGGCGACCCAGGCGACGGTCGACGGCGTGTGGATCGTCCCCGAGGCGGGATCCGTCGCCGATCGCGTGCGCGACGCCGGAGGCGACCTCGAACCCCTCGGCGACGGGCGGGCCGAGCTCTTCGTCGGCCGGTCCATCTCCACCGAGGGGCGCGGCAGGGCCTCGGTCGGCGGCAGGACCGCTCCGGCCGGCGTGCTCGCAGACCTCGCGGACGAGCTGGTCGTCGTGCACGGCCAGTCCGACCAGCTGCGGCTGCGCAGCGCGGTCGCCCAGCGCGACGCGCTCGACCGCTTCGGCGGCGTCGCCGTGCAGGGCGCTCTCGCCACGTACCGTGACGCGTACGAGCGCTGGCGGGCCGCCGATCGCGAGCTGACTTCGATCACCGACGACCGCGAGGCCCGGGCCCGCGAGGCCGATGAGCTGCGCGCGCAGGTCGCCGAGATCGAGCAGGCCGCTCCGCAGCCCGGAGAGGACGCCGAGCTCACCGTGCGCGCCGAGCGGCTCGCGAACGCGGAAGAGCTTCGCACGGCCGCTGCGACGGCCCACGACGCACTCTCGGGCGACGGGGAGCCCGATGCGGCATCCCTCCTGGCCGAGGCTCGCCGTGCCCTCGAGCGCGCGGTCGACCCGGTGCTCGAAGAGCTCGCCGGTCAGGTGGCCGATCTCGGCTATCGCACCGCCGACGTCTCCGCAGCGCTGGCCGCGTACCTCGCCGATCTCGATGAGACCGGTCCGCACGAGCTCGCCGCGGTCGAGGAGCGACGTTCCGTGCTCTCGGCGCTCGTGCGCGCCCATGGCACGCTCGACGCCGCCATCGAGCTTCTCGACACGGGTTCCGCCCGCCTCGCCGAACTCGACGACGACACCGACCGCGTGGATCGGCTGACCGCCGAACGGGATGCCGCAGCATCCGCCGTCGACACCGCAGCCGCGGTTCTCACTGCCGCCCGCAGCGACGCGGCCGAGAGGCTCGGCACCGCAGTCACCGCAGAGCTGCGGGCCCTCGCAATGCCCGACGCGCGCCTGACCGTGGCGGTGTCGCCGGGCGCGGAGTCCGCGTCCGGCCGCGACGATGTCGCGATCCTGCTCGCTCCCCACCCGGGCGCCGATCCACGACCGGTGTCGAGGGGCGCATCCGGCGGCGAGCTCAGTCGCGTGATGCTCGCGATCGAGGTCGTCATCGCGGCGGCCGACCCGGTGCCGACGTTCGTGTTCGACGAGGTCGACGCGGGCATCGGGGGAGCGGCGGCGATCGAGGTCGGACGCCGTCTCGCGCGCCTGGCCCAGTCGTCGCAGGTGATCGCCGTCACCCACCTGGCGCAGGTCGCCGCGTTCGCCACCAATCACCTCACGGTCGTGAAGGCGGTCGACGGCTCGGTGACGGCATCCGACGTCCGCCGCCTCGACGGCGCGGAGCGCGAGGCCGAAATGGCCCGACTGCTGTCGGGAATGCCGGATTCGGATGCCGCGCTCACCCACGCGCGCGAGCTCCTCGGGCTGCGGACCGAGGTCGCATGAAACGCCCGCGCGGCCACCGCGCAGCACGATCGCCCGAGCCACGCCGCTTTCGCTCAGGCTCGACCCCCAGACGTGAGATAGGATAAAAGCCCGTGATGCAGACTTCTGGTTCTTCCCGCGGCGACTCTTCGAACGACACCACCAAGCACATCTTCGTGACCGGTGGTGTCGTTTCCTCTCTCGGCAAGGGCCTCACCGCCGCCAGCCTGGGAAACCTGCTCACGGCGCGCGGACTCCACGTCGTCATGCAGAAGCTCGATCCGTACCTGAACGTCGATCCGGGCACGATGAATCCGTTCCAGCACGGCGAGGTCTTCGTGACCGACGACGGCGCCGAGACCGACCTCGACATCGGGCACTACGAGCGCTTCCTCGACATCGAGCTGAGCCAGGCCGCGAACGTGACGACCGGGCAGATCTACTCGCAGGTGATCGCGCGCGAGCGCCGCGGCGAGTACCTCGGCGACACCGTGCAGGTGATCCCGCACATCACCGACGAGATCAAGCGCCGCATGCGTCTGCAGGCGACCGAGGAGCCCCGCCCCGACGTCATCATCACGGAGATCGGCGGCACGGTCGGCGACATCGAGTCGCAGCCGTTCATCGAGTCGGCGCGTCAGATCCGCCACGAGCTCGGGCGACAGAACGTGTTCTTCGTGCACGTCTCCCTCGTGCCGTTCATGGGCGCCTCGGGCGAGCAGAAGACCAAGCCGACGCAGCACTCCGTGGCGACGCTCCGGTCGATCGGCATCCAGCCCGACGCACTCGTGCTGCGCAGCGACCGCCCCGTCACCGAGGCGAACAAGCGCAAGATCGCGCTCATGTGCGACGTCGACGAAGGCGCGGTCGTCAACGCGGTGGATGTGCCGAGCATCTACGACATCCCCTCGATGCTGAACGAGCAGGGGCTCGACGAGTACATCGTTCGCACGCTCGGCCTGGCGAAGGCGACCGAGGTGGACTGGTCGCGCTGGGAGCGCGTGCTCCAAGCCGTGCACAACCCGAAGCACGACGTCACGATCGGCCTCGTCGGCAAGTACATCGACCTGCCCGACGCCTACCTGTCTGTCACCGAGGCGCTCAAGGCGGGCGGGTTCGCCCACGAGACCCACGTCAACATCCGCTGGATCCCTTCCGACGAGTGCGAGACGCCCGAGGGCGCTGCCAAGGCCCTCGGCCCGCTCGACGGCATCGTCATCCCCGGCGGCTTCGGCATCCGCGGCATCGAGGGCAAGATCGGCGCTCTCAAGTTCGCCCGCGAACAGGGCATCCCGACGCTCGGCATCTGCCTCGGACTGCAGTGCATCGTCATCGAGTACGCGCGACATGTCGCCGGCATCGAGGGCGCCTCCTCGAGCGAGTTCGACCCCGACACCGTGCACCCCGTCATCGCGACGATGGAGGAGCAGGTCGACATCCTCGAGAGCGGCGACATGGGCGGCACGATGCGTCTCGGCCTGTACCCGGCAGAGCTCGCCGAGGGCTCGATCGCCGCCGAGGTGTACGGTGCGAGCCGCGCCTCGGAGCGTCACCGTCACCGCTACGAGGTCAACAACCGCTACCGCGACCAGATCGCCCAGGCGGGCCTGGTGTTCTCGGGCATCAACCCCGACCTCGACCTCGTCGAGTACGTCGAGCTTCCGCGGGACGTGCACCCGTACTACGTCGCGACGCAGGCGCACCCCGAGCTCCGTTCTCGTCCGACCGACGCGAACCCGCTGTTCCGCGGTCTCGTCGGCGCGGCCCTCGAGCGTCACAGCTCCAGCGAGCTCTTCGACGTCGAGAATGGCTGACGCGGTGGCCGGCTCGCCGCTGGCCGACGAGCCCGTCTCGCTGGAGGTGATCGACAGCGACCTGGTCTATCAGGGGCGCGTGTGGGACGTCCGCAGCGACACCGTCGCGTACGCGGGCGAGCAGATCGTCCGCCAGTACGTCGATCATCCGGGGGCGGCCGCCATCGTCGCGATCGACGACGCCGACCGCGTACTGCTGATCCAGCAGTACCGGCATCCGATCCGCCATCGCGACTGGGAGATCCCCGCCGGGCTGCTCGATGTGGCCGGGGAGACCCCGATGCAGACCGCGGTGCGCGAGTTGGCAGAGGAAGCCGACCTCGTCGCAGACTCGTGGGAGCCCCTCGTCAGCATCTTCACGACCCCCGGCGGCAACGACGAGGTCGTTCACCTCTTCCTCGCACGGGCGCTGTCCGCTGCCCGTGAGATCCATCCCCGGGAAGACGAAGAGGCCGACATCCGTATCGAGTGGGTGCCGCTGGCGGAGGTCATCGCGGGCGTCCTCGCGGGGCGTCTGCGCAACGGCATCCTCGCCGTCGGTGCGCTGGCGGCCGCCGAGCGGCTGCGTTCAGCGACGGCGGAGCGCCCGGACGGCGCACCCGGGGCCTGACATGCGGTTCGACCGGGCGGTGGACGCCTACCTGCGGCACATCACGATCGAACGCGGGCTGTCCGACAACACCGTCGCCGCGTACCGCCGAGACCTCGCCGGATACGTCGCATGGCTCGCCGCGCGGGGCATCAACGACTCCTCGGATGTCTCGGCGGCCATCGTCGCCGAATTCGCCGCAGAGCGCGCCGCCGCGCAGCCGCCGGTCGCGGCATCCTCACTCGCGCGGCTGCAGTCGTCGGTGCGCGGACTGCATCGCTTCCTGGCCCGCGAGGGCATCGAGCCCGCAGACCCGTCCTCACGCCTGCGGCCGCCGAAGCAGCCGCAGCGACTTCCGAAGGCGCTCACCATCGACCAGGTCGAGGCGCTGCTGGATGCGTCGGGTCCTGCTCCCGCCACAGGAGCGGATGCCGCGCTCGGCGCTGCCCCCGGCGATCTCGTGGGACTGCGCGACCGCGCCCTGCTCGAACTGCTCTACGCCACGGGCGCACGGGTGTCCGAGGTCGTGCAGCTCGACGTCGACGACCTTGCCCACGGTGACGTGATCCGGGTGCGCGGAAAGGGCTCGAAGGAGCGGATCGTTCCGGTCGGCTCGTACGCGCGCGCCGCGGTGGACGCCTATCTGACGCGGGCGCGGCCCGAGCTCTCCCGCCGGGGGAGGGCGACGCCGAAGCTGTTCCTGGGCGCACGCGGCGCGCCGCTGTCGCGCCAGAGTGCGTGGCTGGTCATCCATGACGCGGCCGAGCGCGCGCAGCTCACCGCGCATGTGTCGCCGCACACGCTCCGGCACTCGTTCGCGACCCATCTGCTGCAGGGCGGAGCCGACGTGCGGGTGGTCCAGGAGCTGCTCGGCCATGCCTCCGTGGCGACCACSSAGATCTACACTCATGTGTCCGTCGACGCGCTGCGGGACGTCTACGTCACTTCCCACCCGCGCGCCCGCTGACCCTTCCCGGGGCTGGGGCCTCGCCGTGACTAGAATCGGTGCACGGCATGGAAAAGTCAGGAGAGTCTGTGGCGGGCAGCAAGCGGGGCGCGACGAAGGCCTCAGGCGACGAGACGCCGATCGGTCCCACGGGGCGTCCGTACCACGGCTTCCCGACCCCGCCGACACTCGACGGCACGGGTCCCGCGCGCATCATCTCGCTGTGCAACCAGAAGGGCGGCGTCGGCAAGACGACGACGACCATCAACCTCGCGGCCGCCCTCGCCAGCTACGGCCGCAAGGTGCTGGCGGTGGACTTCGACCCGCAGGGCGCGCTGTCGGCCGGTCTCGGCATCCAGACCCACGACATCCCGACGATCTACGACCTGCTCGTCGACGGCAAGCGCGATCCGCTCGAAGTCGTGGTGAAGAGCGGCGTCGAGAACCTCGACGTGATCCCGGCGAACATCGATCTGTCGGCCGCCGAAGTGCACCTGGTGAACGAGGTCGCGCGCGAGCAGACCCTCTCGCGCGCCTTGCGCAGGCTCGCGCCGCACTACGACGTCATCCTCATCGACTGCCAGCCCTCGCTCGGCCTGCTCACGGTGAACGCGCTCACGGCCAGCCACGGCGTGATCATCCCGCTCGAGTGCGAGTTCTTCGCCCTGCGCGGCGTCGCGATGCTCATCGAGACGATCGACAAGGTGCGCGACCGGCTGAACCCCACGATCACGCTCGACGGCGTGCTCGCGACGATGTACGACGCCCGCACGCTCCATTCGCGGGAGGTGCTCGAGCGGGTCGTCGACGCGTTCGGAGACGATGTCCTCGAGACCGTCATCGGCCGGACCGTGAAGTTCCCGGACGCCTCGGTCTCCGGCATGCCCATCACCGAGTTCGCGCCCGAGCACGCCGCCGCGCAGGCCTACCTGCGACTGGCGCGGGAGCTGGTCGCCCGTGGCGCCGTCGCCTGACGAGGAAGCCCTCGCCAGCGAGCCGCCCGTCGAGGGCTTCCGCGTCTCGCTCGCGGGCTTCGACGGGCCCTTCGACCTGCTGCTCACGCTCATCTCGAAGCACGAGCTCGACATCACCGAGGTCTCGCTCTCGGCCGTCACGAACGAGTTCATCGCGTACCTGCGCGAACTCGGGCCCGAGGAGGAGCTGGAGGAGGCATCCGAGTTCCTCGTCGTCGCCGCGACCCTGCTCGATATGAAGGTCGCGGGGCTCCTGCCGCAGGGCGAGCTCGTGGACGCCGAGTCGGTCGCCCTCCTCGAGGCCCGCGATCTGCTGTTCGCCCGACTGCTCCAGTACCGGGCGTTCAAGGAGGTCTCGGTGTGGTTCGAGCGCTGCCTGCAGCGGGAGGATCGTCGCCACGCCCGCTCGGTGCGGCTGGACGAGAAGTACCGAAACGCGGTGCCCGAGCTGGTCTGGACCCTCAGCGCCGACGACTTCGCGGCACTCGCCCTGCTCGCGATGACGCCCAAGGAGATCCCGCACGTCGGTCTCGACCATCTGCACGCGCCGCTCGTGAGCATCCGCGAGCAGGCCGCGGTCGTGGTGACGCTGCTGCGGGCCGCCGGAACCCTCAACTTCCGCGAGCTCGTCGCCGGCGTCACGCAGCCCGGTGTCGTGGTCGCCCGTTTCCTCTCGGTGCTGGAGCTGTACCGCCACGCCGCCCTGTCCTTCGAACAGCTCGAGCCGCTCGGCGAGCTCACGCTGCGCTGGAGTGCGCGGCGCTGGTCCGACGAGAACCTCGCCACTCTGGGAGCCGACTATGACCGATGAGCCGACCACGACCGATGATCCGCAGGCGGAGGTCCCGCCTGCCCCCGTTGTGACTGCCGACGTCGCGCGTCGCCTCGAGGCGATCCTGCTGATCGTCGAGGAGCCCCAGAGCCTCGTGAGCCTCGCGGCCGCGGTCGGCTCGCCCGTCCCGGCCGTGCGGCAGGCGGTCGAGGGACTCGTCGCCGACTACGACGGTGAGACCGGCGGACCCGTGCGCGGCTTCGAGCTGCGCGAAGTGGGCGGCGGGTGGCGCCTGTACGTCCGCGAGGAGCACGACGACCTGGTGAGCGAGTTCGTCAACGCGCAGGCGCCGTCGCGGCTGTCTCAGGCCGCGCTCGAGACTCTCGCGGTGATCGCGTACAAGCAGCCCGTCACGCGAGGGCAGGTGGCGTCGATCCGGGCGGTGAACGTCGACTCGGTCGTGCGCACGCTGCTCTCGCGCGGGCTCATCACCGAGGTGTTCACGGATGCCGAGACCGGCGCCATCAACTACGGCACCACCGACGCTCTGCTGGTGAACCTCGGCATCAACTCGCTCGACGAGCTGCCGCACATCTCGCCGCTCCTCGACGACGGGACCGGCGGATTCGACGAGGAGGCCCGCCGATGAGCGACCGCGATCCGTTCGGCACGCCCGAGGGCGTGCGCCTCCAGAAAGTGCTCGCGAACGCCGGGGTGGCCTCGCGCCGCGTGGCCGAGCAGCTCATCGTCGAGGGCAGGGTGCGCGTCAACGGCCAGGTCGTGACGGAGCTCGGCTCCCGCATCGATCCCGAGAACGACCTCGTCGACGTGGACGGCAGCGCTGTACAGCTCGATCAGTCCAAGCGCTACGTCATGCTCAACAAGCCGACCGGCGTGGTCAGCTCGATGAAGGACGAGCGCGGACGCCCCGATCTGCGGCTCTTCACGAAGGACTGGGAGGAGCGCCTGTACAACGTGGGCCGGCTGGATGCCGAGACGAGCGGCCTCCTCGTGCTCACCAACGACGGCGAGCTCGCCCACGTGCTGGCGCACCCGTCGTTCGGCGTGACGAAGGTCTACATCGCGAAGGTGGAGGGGAGGGTGACGCCGCAGACCGTCCAGCGGCTCCTCAAGGGCGTGGAGCTCGAGGACGGGCGGATCGCCGCCGACAAGGCGCGCCTTCTGTCGTCGTCCGCCGAAGGCGGGGGATCGCTCGTCGAGCTCACGCTGCACTCGGGGCGCAACCGCATCGTGCGGCGCATGATGGCCGAGGTGGGGCATCCGGTCGTCGAACTCGTGCGGCGCCAGTTCGGTCCGCTTCACCTGGGAACGCTGCCAGCCGGGCGTGCACGCGAGTTGACTAAGGTGGAGCGGGGCGCTCTGCTGACTCTCGCGCGTCGCGCGGCGGGCGATGCGCCCGAGTCCCGCGACGACTCCGAACCGCGGAGCGATCAGGAGAACGAGTGACCGAGTCCACGCCGACGTCCGCCGGCGCGCGCGCCGCGCGGGTGCAGGGCACCGTGCGCATCGTCGGCGCCGGTCTGCTCGGAGCGAGCATCGGCCACGCGTTGACGGCTCTCGGGGTGGATGTCGCGCTCGATGACACATCGCCCGCGCAGCTGCGCCTCGCCGTCGATTACGGCGCTGGCCGGCGGGCGGCAGCGGAGGACGAACCCACCCTCGTCGTCGTGGCGGTGCCGCCGGATGTCACCGCCGACGTCATCGCACGCGAGCTCGCACGCCACCCGAAGGCGGTCGTCACCGACGTCGCCAGCGTCAAGCTCGAGCCGCTGCGCGCGCTGCGCGACCGCGGCGTCGACCTGACTCACTACATCGGCTCGCACCCGCTCGCCGGACGCGAGCGCGGCGGAGCCATCTCGGCGCGCGCCGACATCTTCGTCGGCCGTCCGTGGGTCGTGTGCCGCGACGGCGAGACGCCGGCGAGCGATCTCGCCGTCGTCGAGGCCCTCGCGCTGGATCTCGGCGCGATGCCCATCGAGATGGGTCCGGAAGAGCACGACCGCGCCGTCGCGCTCGTGTCGCACGTTCCGCAGCTCGTCGCGAGCCTTCTCGCCGGACGCTTCGTGGACGCCCCCGACGGATCCCTCGGCCTGGCGGGCCAGGGCGTGCGCGACACGACGCGGATCGCGGCATCCGCCCCGGAGCTCTGGGTGCAGATCCTCGGCGCCAACGCGACTCCGGTGGTCGATGTCCTCGATGCGCTGGCAGCCGACCTCTCGTCGGTCGCCGACGCGCTGCGCAGCCCCGACGCTCCCGGCGCACGCCGGGCGGTGGCCGACACGATCCGCCGCGGCAACGAGGGCGTCGAGCGCCTCCCCGGCAAGCACGGCCAGAACCGCCGCTTCGAGCAGGTCGTGGTGATGGTCGACGACACCTCCGGTCAGCTCGGACGCCTGTTCGGCGAGCTCGGCGAGCTCGAGGTGAACGTCGAGGACCTGCGCCTGGAGCACTCGCCCGGCGCCCAATTCGGCCTGGCCGAGATCAGCGTCGTGCCCAGCGCCGTACGACGCGCCGTAGAGGGCCTCGAAGCCCGCGGCTGGAAGATTGCGAGCACCACCAATGACTGATCCCTCGACCGGATCCGCCGCGACGCCCTTCGTCGTCGCCATCGACGGCCCCGCGGGGAGCGGCAAATCGAGCGTCTCGAAGCAGGTCGCGCGACGGCTCGGCTACGGGTTCCTCGACACCGGCGCCGCGTACCGCGCGCTCGCGTGGCACGCGCTGGAGCACGGCACCGACACCTCGGACTCGACCGCCGTCCTCGAGGTGATGGGCGACTTCGACTACGCGATCTCGCTCGATCCCGACAGGTTCTGGGTGCGGGTCGGGGCAGTCGACGTGACCGATGCGATCCGTGAGCCGCGCGTCTCCGACGCCGTGAGCGGCGTGGCACGCGTGCCCGCCGTGAGACAGTCCGTCAACACCCTCTTCCGGGCGCTGGTGGCGGCATCCGGTCGCTCGGGGGTCGTCATCGAGGGTCGCGACATCACGACCGTCGTCGCGCCCGATGCCCCCGTCCGCATCCTGCTCACGGCCGCCCCCGAGGTGCGTGCCGCCAGACGCAGCGCCGAGTTGACAGGACAGGATGCCGCGGCCGTCGCCGCCGCGCTGCACAAGCGCGACGCGTCCGACTCGGCCGTCGTCGACTTCCTCAGCGCCGCTCCGGGCGTCGAGGTCGTCGACTCCACCCACCTCGACTTCGACCAGACCGTGGACGCCGTGATCGGCGTGATCCGCACCAAAGAGCCTGTACAGACGGGAGCGAACGATGGCCGCTGACAGCCGCGACGCAGAAGACTTCGACGAATTCGAAGCGGGCGAGGACCAGCTCGCCGAGAACCTCGCCGACCTCGACGAGGAGCTCGTCGAACAGCGGGCCGCCTCCCTGCGGGCGGGGCTCGCCGACTACGAGCTCGACGACGAGGACGCCGTGCTCCTCGAAGGCGTGCTGCGCGGCGAGGACGGCATCGAGTACCTGCCGGCCTTGCCCGTCGTGGCGATCGTCGGCCGCCCGAATGTCGGCAAGTCGGCGCTCGTCAACCGCATCCTCGGCCGCCGCGAGGCCGTCGTCGAGGACACCCCGGGCGTCACCCGCGACCGGGTCACCTACAAGGCCGAATGGATGGAGCGCCGGTTCTCGCTCGTCGACACCGGCGGATGGGAGCCCGACGCGCGAGGCATCGACCGCTCGGTTGCCGCTCAGGCAGAGGTCGCGATCGACCTCTGCGATGTCGTGATGTTCGTCGTCGACGCCATGGTCGGCGCAACGTCCACCGACGAGCACGTCGTGCGCCTCCTGCGCAAGAGCGGCAAGCCGGTCTTCCTCGTCGCGAACAAGATCGACGATGCGCGACACGAGCCCGAGGCCGCCGCGCTGTGGAATCTCGGACTCGGTGAGCCGCACCCCGTCTCGGCCATCCACGGCCGTGGCGTCGCCGACCTCCTCGACGAGGTCGTGAAGGTGCTCCCCGATGTCTCGGCCGTCGCCAAGGCCGAGATCGGCGGCCCTCGGCGCGTGGCGATCCTCGGACGCCCCAACGTCGGCAAGTCCTCCCTCCTCAACAAGGCGGCCGGCGAAGAGCGCGTCGTCGTGAACGAGCTCGCCGGCACGACGCGCGACCCCGTGGACGAGGTCGTGGAGCTCGGCGGGAAGCTGTGGCGTTTCGTCGACACGGCCGGCATCCGTCGTCGCGTGCACCTGCAGCAGGGCGCCGACTTCTACGCGTCGCTGCGCACCTCGACCGCGCTCGAGAAGGCGGAGGTCGCCATCGTGGTGATCGACGTCACTCAGCCGGTCAGTGTGCAGGACCTGAACATCATCGACCTCGTGCTCGAGTCCGGCCGCGCGCTCGTCATCGCCTACAACAAGTGGGATCGCCTCAACGACGACGACATGGACGGCCAGGACCGCCGACGCTACCTCGAGCGCGAGATCGAGCAGGACCTCGCGCACGTCGCGTGGGCGCCGCGCGTCAACATCTCCGCCCGTACCGGACGCCATCTCGACAAGCTCGTGCCGGCGCTCGAGACCGCGCTCGAGTCGTGGGACCAGCGCATCCCCACCGGCAAGTTCAACGCCTTCCTCACCGAACTGGTCAACGAGCACCCGCACCCGCTGCGGGGCGGCAAGCAGCCGCGCATCCTGTTCGGCACGCAGGCGGCGAGCCGGCCGCCGACATTCGTGCTGTTCACGACCGGCTTCCTCGATCCGGGCTACCGCCGATTCATCCAGCGCCGCCTGCGTGAGATCTATGGCTTCGAGGGGTCGCCGATCGTCATCAACATGCGCGTGCGCGAGCGCCGCCAGCGCTGAGCGACGGGAGTGGGCCGCCGTCGCCGGCTCCGGTCACGCGCCGACACGACGTCGGCGCGCGACGGCCGGTGTGACAGGCTGGCGGAGTGACGATCGAGCCCCCCGTTCCCGGTGAGCCGCGCCGCCCGTCCGGGCCGCGCGACCCCGGAGACGCGTGGGTCGTCGCGCCGACGGGGGAGCGATACTGGGGGCGATTCGGTGCGGCGGGACTTCTCGCCCTCGATGCGGACCGCGGAGTGCTGCTGCAGCATCGCGTCTCGTGGAGCCACTTCGGCGACACCTGGGCCCTCCCCGGCGGCGCCCGCCACGAGGGCGAATCAGCGTCCGACGCGGCCCTGCGTGAAGCGGCGGAGGAAGCCGGCGTTCCCGATGACGCGATCCGCGCGCGCGTGCTGTCGGTCCTCGATCTCGGCATCTGGAGCTATACGACGCTCATCGGAGACGTCGCCGTCCCGTTCGAACCGACCATCAGCGACCCGGAGAGCAGGGAACTCGCCTGGGTGCCGGTCGACGAGGTGGCGCAGCATCCGCTCCATCCCGCCTTCGCTGCCTCGTGGGAGCGCCTGCGGGGCCTGCTGAGCGTGCGGCCGGCGATCGTCGTCGACGCGGCGAACGTGGTGGGCTCTGTGCCGAACGGCTGGTGGCGCGACCGGCCGGGCGCAGCGGCCGGGCTGCTCTCGCGCGTGGCGGCGACCGCCGTGTCAGGCGTACCCGCGTCGGCGCTCGAACTTCCGGAGCACACGTGGTTCCCCGAGTGGACCGTCGTGCTCGAAGGCCAGGCGCGCGGCGCCGATGATGTCTCGGGCGTCGACGTCGTGCGGGCCGAGGCATCCGGAGACGATGCGATCGTCGCGGAAGCCGAACGCCTCGTCGCAGCAGGCAGGCGCGTGACGGTCGTGACCAGCGATCGCGAGCTGCGCGAGAGGGTGACGGATGCCGCGGTCGACGTCCGCGGTCCGCGCTGGCTGCAGGAGCTCACCGGCTGAACCCCGAGCGCGTGAGCGTGCGCCCGCGAGGGTCAGCGATCGCGCAGGCGGTCGATGTCGCGGCGTTCGCGCTTCGTCGGTCGTCCGGCTCCCCGGTCGCGCACCGGGACGAAAGCGGTCAGCTCGCGCGGCGGCGGGGGAGGAGTGCGGTCCTCGACCGCTTCAGCGGCGACGGTCGCACCGACGCGCTTCGTGATCGGCTGCTTCACGACCAGGATGCGGTCGAACCCGGCGATCCGCACCCGCAGCTCGTCGCCGGGACGGACCGGCTGAGCGGCCTTGGCGCGCTCCCCGTTGACTCTCACGTGGCCCGCGCGGCACGCCGTGGTGGCAGCGGAGCGCGTCTTGTAGACGCGGATCGCCCAGAGCCACGCGTCGACGCGTGCGGAGGCATCCTTCATTCCGTGGCCTCAGGTGTCATCCGGCGGACGTGCGGGTCATGTGCCGATCTTCGCAGTCACACCGCGGCCTTCACCACGGGCGTGGCGACAGCGGGGGCTTCTTGGCGCTCCCGCGTCGTCACGAGCACTCCCGCGGCGAGGAGGCCCTGGCCCAGGCAGTAGAGCGCCATGATGAGCGGGCTCGACCATGCGGGGAGTGCATCCGGAACGAAGAGCCGGAACGCGAGGATCGAGTCCGCGGCAAGGAAGAATGCTCCGCCCCACGCGATCAGCGGATGGCAGCGAGCCGCGCCCATGGCTGTTGCGCCGAGGACGATGCCGTACAGCGCGACCGGAATGAGGAGTGCGCCGAGGTGCGGCCACAGCACCACGAGAAGGCCGACGTACCAGACCGCGTAGACGGCGGACCACAGGGGCAGACGCCGGACGGCGAGCATGCGCCAGAACAGCCAGATGTAGCAGAGGTGGGCCAGTGCGAAGAAGAGGAGCATCATCGGGACGGTATCGACGCCGGGGAAGAGCGGGCCGGCACCGTCGCCCAGCCACGACAGTCCGATCGCGATCACGAGGATCGTGTGCGCGCTCGTCCAGTGGCGATGGCCCGCCCACACCACGGCGAGGGCGAGGAACGGCATCAGCATGAGCTTCGTCGGGCTCGCTGCGTCGTGCGCGCCGACGGCGAGCGCCCAGACGTGCACGAGCGCAGCGAAGATGAACGGGGTGAAAGCGATCCACAGGCGCGACATGGTACTCCTCAGGCGGTGCATGACAGGAGACGTCGTCGTCCAGGGAAGATAGAACCCCGGTGCGCGGTCACGATCCAGGGCGCGCTCACGAGCGCAGGTCGAGTGCCACGATAGCGAGGTCTGGGCGCGGACGCGCTACTTCTTCGAAACCGGCCTTCACGAACGTGGACACAACGCCGTGGAACAGCGAGCTCGATCCCTTCTTCGATCCTTCGGCGGGATCGAGCGGATAGGCCTCGATCAGGCGGGCGCCGCCCTGTCGTGCGAAGTCGACGGCGGCCTCGAGCAGGCGATCGTTGAGTCCCTCACCTCGATGTTCCCTGCGCACCACGAAGCAGCTGACCGCCCACACCGAGTCGTCGTCCCACGGCTCTCGCGATTGCGCGAAGTTCTTCGTGCGCGCCAGGCGTCGCTGCCGAGTGCGCGGTCCGACTCGCACCCACCCGGCAGGTTCGCCTCCGACATAGGCGATGAGTCCGGGCACGGGGCCGGCATCGAGCTCGTCACGGAACAGCTGCTCGCGCTCGAGCTGCGACGTGCTCTGCCACTCGGTGTTCGTGATGGTCCACCACTGGCATTGGCAGCTGCGCCCGTCGCCGCCGCCCGCCCACGTGAGCTGCACGTCGGCGAAACGGGCGGGCGTGGCCGGCTCGATCGAGATCTGCGACATGCCCAGACGCTACTGCGCGGGTCGGACACGCGCGAGGGGGCCGCGTGCGTTCGCGAGCGCTGTGGCGACCGGGTAGGATGGGGGAGTTGTCCGCGCTCCGGCTCGGGCATCGGGATGTGGCGCAGCTTGGTAGCGCACTTGACTGGGGGTCAAGGGGTCGCAGGTTCAAATCCTGTCATCCCGACAGAGAAAGTCCCGGGAACCTCAGGGTTCCCGGGACTTCTTCGTTGGTGAGATGCGACCGCGTGGTGGGGAGTCAGTTCATGGGCAGTGTCATCGGAGATATCCTCACGCCCGCACTCGGTGTCGCGATCAGCCCGATCCCGATCATCGCCGCCATCCTGATGCTCCTGTCGCCCAGGGCGCGCGTGACGGGCACGGGGTTTCTGCTCGGCTGGGTACTCGGCATCGTCGTCGCCGTGACAGCTTTCACGTTGCTGTCATCGATTCTCCCGACGGACGATGCGGACGCCTCGCAGCCGATCACGGGCGTCATCCAGCTCGTGTTGGGCGCGTTGCTCCTTCTGCTCGCGGCACGGCAGTGGCGGGGCCGGCCGCGGGCGGGGGCGGAACCGGCAATGCCGAAGTGGATGCAGGCGATCGACTCGATCACGTTCCCGAAGGCTCTGGGGCTCGGGTTCCTGTTGTCGGCCGTCAATCCCAAGAACTTGCTGTTGTCGGCCAGCGCGGGCGTCACGATCGGGGCCTCGGGTCTCGCCGGCGGTGCGGTCGTGGTCGCGATCGCCGTCTTCACGGTGATCGCGGCATCCACTGTTCTTGTCCCTGTGGTCGGCTACCTGTTCGCAGCCGACAGGCTCCGTGGCCCGCTCGATGGACTGCGCGGCTGGCTTGAGAAGGAGAACGCGGTGATCATGGCGGTGCTGCTGCTTGTGATCGGCGTCGCGCTGATCGGCAAGGGAGTCGGCAGCTTCTAGCGCGGAATCGGAGAGATCAGACGTTCACGGTGAAGCCGAGGTCGACGTCGCTAGCGGCGTGCCCGCCACCGACGCCCCAGTTTTCGAGAGTGATCTCGTGAAGGATGGTCGACACATGATCTCGGGGGATGCCCAGCGGCTCCAAACCCTCGACGATCGCTCGATAGAGTCGCCGCTTGGCGGTCAGGCTTCGACCAGCGAAGCAGTCGATCGAGATGATCGTCCGGTACTCCGGATGTGCGAGGTCTGGCGCGCACATGAATCGCCGTGGTTCATGGACGACCAGACGCACGTTGCGGTCCTCGGCCGGGATCTCGAACGCGCGAACGAGCGCTGCGTGGACGGCGTTCATGATGGCAAGCTCTTGGTCGGCTGCGTACTTACGGCGGACTTCGATGATGACGGCGGGCATCGCACCATTATCTCGACGCGTTCGGCCACGTGACGGGTGGACCCGGACTCATCGGCTCATTGTGGGGGGCGCTCAAGAATCTGCCTCCCGCGCCACCTCTACGCAACGTCCACTTCAACGCGCGCAAGCGGACCCCGCTGCGTACGCGCTGACTATTCGCCTACACCCGGACAATTTCCCCGAGCGGTCCCCAAATCGACCTGCCGTCAATGGGCAGCTTTCGAGAATCTGGCCAGCACCATCCGCGATGCGCTGAAGTGTGAGGACGGTTTGAGTCGTCGACGATGGTGACCGTCGCGGTAAACCACCACGTGGCACGGTCAAGCGGTGTCACCGCGACCGGCCCGTCCGACCGCGACCTGCTGGGTTCGCGCTCTTCCAGGTTTACCCGAATCACAGCAGACCGCACCGTCGCCGGCGCCAACCCAATCCGTTCGCAGTGACGCGCGATGTGGTCGCGCGCCCGCACACCAACGACCGATTCGATCTCGTCAGATGACGCGTCGAGCAGATCGATCGTGATCGAGCGGCGGCCAGCTGTCAGCATGCGATGGCAGAGCACGCCGGGGAGCCATGCGCCTTGGTAGTCGCTGTTCCGGCTGCAGAACATCGCTGCGAGGGCGTCCGCCACGCCCCGCAATTCGCGTCGCCGTACCATCTGTCCTCCGTTGGCCCCGCCGAAGGCAAGGGTTCGACGATACTCCTCGATGATCCTTGACGCGATAAGCCGATGCCCGGTGCCGACCATAATGCGGGCATGCTGAAGTGGAACTCGAGGGACGACCCCTACCGATGGTTCGGCGAATACCTCGGCGTCAAGGCGTCGCTGGCTCCAGCTCGCTAAGCTTGTCGGCCTGGAGTTCCGCGAAGGCCGCGACGTCTTGTTCGAGGATGCGACCGTCCGTGAGGACGCGCACCTGAACAACGAGATTGCCGCGCTGCAGGTCCCAGACGTACGACCGCCACCGCGCGCCAGGGGTCCCCTCACGCACCCAACCGACTGCAGCAACCTCGTCCGGAACGTCGATGGCCGCTTGCGCCGTGATCTGGATCAAACTCGTATCAAGCCCGCCCGCTGCCGGCACGTCTAGGTCTTGCCATGGGCAGGCCGCTACCCGATCGTGAAGATCACGCATGAACCTGCTCGCCTCTTCAGTGGTCGCGAAGACGCGGGCCGCGATATCCATCATCTCGTCGCCCGCCTGCCACGTCTGCACCCAACTGATTGGATCCTCGGAGGTGGCGTGAGCGCCGTCGGCGAAGTACGGCGCATTGCCTGGGAGGAACGCACACTCTTCGTCACCACCAACTTCCTGCCACTGCTCGCCGACCTTGGGCGCAACGGCGGCCACGGTGCCCGGCTCGAACTCGCCGACGCCGTAGCGCTCATCGCCGATGGACAACTGGGACGCGTCTTGCGCCGATACCGCCATCGAGTCCGCGGCGTCCAGCCCGAAGCAGCGTTCGGGGCAGGCGAGTGGCGTCATCGCGTCCGGGTGCTGCGGCGGACCAGTGAGGAACGCCTGGTCGGGAGCGGTCTCGCTGAGGCTGTGCCCGACATAGGCGAGAAAGCCCACGACCGCGACGACCGGAACGGCGAGGACCGTCAACGAGCCGAACACGATCAGCGTCCATGCCCACCACCGCAAGCCGCGCTTTCTCGCCGGTCCCCCGGTAGCAATGGTTCCGCTCACTCGAACATCTTCGTTCAACGCTGAAACAATCGCGCAACCAACACGAACGCGGCAGAGGATACCGTTGCGGGCGTCGTCGACACGTTGCCCGGATGGCGCTGGTCACGTGCGGGCGAAGCGCGCGATGAGTTTCGCCCCAGGGATGGCCCATAGAAACGACGAAGCCCCCGCGCGACAAGGTCGTGCGGGGGCTCGTTTAGGTATCTCAGCTATCGCGGCTCATAGTCTGTGTCCTTCCCTCGGGATAGCGAATCTAGCCAGCCCAGCGGGCTTTGGCAATGGCTGTCGCTACGCCGCCAAGCTGAGCAGGTTGTCGGGAGTGTGGGTGGGAAGGGCAAACGAGTCGAGCACGAGGTTGCCCACCGCGATCCATCCCGGATGCGCTTTCGCCCGGACGGTGGGACCGCCGGCGGCACGAACGGAATACAGATTGGCTATGCCAGGGTCTCCGCGGCGGATCAAGATCTCACCTCGCAGCGAGACACCCGACTGCGACGGGGAGTCCTCGATTCGAACGTCTATGTCGATCACGGACTGACCGCACGAGCCGGGCCAGGCCCGGACTGCGCGAAACGATCGCCGCCGTCCGCTACGAAAGGCCGGCCCCTTCGCATTCCCCGGGCGATTGCGCGTCGCAGCCCCGTGGCATGCTGGATCGTGTCGCCCTCCAGGGGCGCGGCACGATGGAAGGATTCCCATGCAGCACCGTCCCCTCGGCCGGACCGGCCGCTCCGTCTCGGCGATCGGTCTCGGCACCTGGCAGCTCGGCGCCGACTGGGGCGCGGTCAGCGAGGACGACGCGACGGCGGTGCTCGCGGCATCCGCTGATCACGGCGTGACCCTGTTCGACACCGCGGACGTCTACGGCGACGGGCGCAGCGAGTCGATCATCGGACGCTTCCTCGCGGGACGTGCCGACCACGGGATCACCGTGGCGACCAAGATGGGCCGGCGCCTCGCGCAGGAGCCCGAGAACTACACGCCCGAGAATTTCCGTGGGTGGACCGATCGCTCGCGCGCCAACCTCGGCGTCGACACGCTCGACCTCGTGCAGCTGCACTGCCCGCCGTCCGCCGTTATCGACGACGGCGCGACGTACGACGCCCTCGACGCCCTGGTGACCGCCGGCACCATCGCCGCGTACGGGGTGTCGGTCGAGACGACCGCACAGGCTCTCGCCGCGATCGCCCGGCCGAACGTGACGAACGTCCAGATCATCTTCAACCCCTTCCGGCTCAAGCCGCTCGACGAGGTGCTCCCCGCCGCCCAGGAGGCAGGCGTCGCGCTCTTCGCGCGGGTGCCGCTGGCCTCCGGACTGCTCTCAGGGCGGTACACGGCCTCGACGACGTTCGCCGAGAACGACCACCGCACGTACAACAGGCACGGCGAGGCGTTCGATCGCGGCGAGACGTTCTCGGGCGTGGACTTCCAGACGGGACTGGATGCCGCCGCCGACCTCGCCGGAGCGTTGCCGGAAGGCGTCTCGCTGCCCGCGGCGACGCTGGCATGGATCGCCGCGCAGCCGGGCGTGACGAGCGTCATCCCCGGCGCGCGCAACGTTCGCCAGGCGGACGCGAACGCCGACGCCGGCACACTGCTGGATGGCGGATTCGACGTCGCCGCGTTCGATCGCGTCGTGCGCGACGTCTACGACCGCCGACTGCGCGAGGCCATCCACCCGCTCTGGTGATCGAGCCGGTCCGGTGCTGATCGGTCGATGACTGCTCGCGCCGCGCGGTCAGATCTGTGAGAGCAGTTCGGGGAGGTTCGCGAGCCACTCTGGCTCGAGGTCCCAGCCGAGCAGGGTCGCGGCCGCGAGAAACGCCGCCAGCACGAGGACATTGGCGACGACCGTTCCCCAGAATGCGCGGCGGAAGGAGCGCTTGCGCGTCTTGTGGCGGAAGACCTGCTGGGCAACGACGGCGCCGGGCCATCCGCCGATCAGCCCGAGCGTCAGGAGGTTGTCCTCCGGCACGCGTCGCGTGCTGCGCCGGGCAGCACGCTTGTCGGACCCGTAGACGGCGAACGTGAGGATGCTCACCGCCCCGTAGAGCGCAGGCAGCCACCACGGCAGGCCGAGGATCAGGTACGCCAGCGCGAAGGCGGCCGTGAAGGCGATGAGGACACCCCAGCTGAGCGAAGCGGGCAGGGGTGCCGAGAGATCGCGCGGGCGCTCCGACGCAGCGGGAAGAGGGCGTCGGCCGGGCGCGAGAGACATGCGCTCGATCCTAGAGCCCTGCAGAGGGTCAACCGCTCTTGTGAACGGATGCCGCGCCCCGGCGAGGTCTGCCGGGGCGCGGCATCCGAATCCGGCGCTTACGGTGCGGGGTAGTCCGCCACGTACTGCGGGGTGCCCGTGTTGCTGTTGTCGGCCTGGCCGCCGACGCCGTTGACCACGTGCTGGATCGTGCCCGCGCTGAGGTTCACCGTCATGATGTGGTGAAGCTGCACCCCGGGCTTCTGCGGCACGGAGAAGCCGTTCGCCGTGATGATCGACGGGTTGTTCTGGTTGAAGACGTAGACGCCCGCGCCGTCCAGGCGATGCGTCTTCACCTTCTTGTCGACCACGTAGCCCGGGTAGCCGAGCGTGCCGTCGGGCTGCGTCCAATCCGCCTGGGTCGGCGGATCGTAGGGGAGTTCGTTCTGGTACAGGATGACGCGCCCGTTCTCGCCCTTCCAGAGCGTGTTGTACTTCTGGAAGTGCTCGACGAACAGCCCGGTGGCGGTGACGTTGTCGCCGTTGACGATGACTCCGTTCGTGCCCGTGTTGGTGGCCCACCGCTGGGTGTCGCCGTTCACGCCGCCCGTGAAGCCCTCGACGCCGTGATCGGCTCGCCACACCCAGGTGTGGTCGATCAGCACGTTGTCGGCGTTCACCTCGAGTGCTGTCGTGGTCTTGCCGACGTGCGGGCCTCCGACGCGGAAGTACACGTCGCTCAGCGTGATCGGGTCCGCCGCGCCGAGCGGCTTGCCGCCCTTCGCCTTGCCGACCCGCAGAAGCACGGGCGACAGTTCGGTGCCGGCGTCGATCGTGACGCCGGCGACGACGATGCCTGCGGCATCCTTCACCTCCATCGGCACCGCGCCTCCCACGGCGGTGAGCGTCGCGTGGCCGATTCCGAGCACGACCGTGCCCGCTCGCTTGACGTCGATCGTCTGCGCGATGTCGTACACGCCGGGCGTGAGGAGCAGGTGCTGGCCGCGAGCGAGGGCGTTGTTGATGTCCTTCACCGAATCGCCGGGCTTCGCAATGAAGAATTCGGTGATCGGGATGCTGCGCCCCGGCGTGAGACCGTCGGCCCAGCTCACCCCGCGAGAGTCGTGCTGGACGGCCGGCACCCGCACGTTGTAGCGGCCGGCGTCGTCGATGTACAGGAACGGCTTCTCGCGGCTGAGAGGCGTCTCGTCGATCGTCGTGTAGGGCTCGGTCGGGAAGTTGGCGTCGCTCGGAGCGCCGACGACGCCCGAGAAGACCTGGTTCCACACGCCGTTGGACCAGCCGGCCACCTCGGTGTTGCGGGTCAGCCATTGCTGCTGGGATCCGCTCACGACGAAGGGCAGGCGCGAGTCGGCGATGAAGCCGCCGCTGGCGAACTGCGGCCCCGCGGTGCAGTAGTCCATGAGGGAGAGGTTCGCTCCCGAGATGTCGAGGCGGCGCATCGAGACGGCCTGCGACACCGCCCAGAAGTTGGCGCTCCCGCGGCATCCGTCGTCTCCGAGGCTGTTGACCTGGATCGAGAGGTTCGAGATCGTGCGCCAGAAGTTGACCAGCGCGATGCAGTTGTCCGCGGTGAGGCAGCGGTTGTACACCTCGACCGAGCCGTTGATGCCGACATCCGTGGGGGATGCGCCGAGACCCGCGACCTCGGTGTAGTAGCCGACATCGAACTGCAGGGGGTTGTCGGCTGTTCCGTACTGGCCCGGCTGGAAGAGCACGGCTCTGCGCACGCCGCTCATCTCGGCGTCGCGCTGCTGGTCGGCGAGCGCGTCGAGCTCGGCTTCGATCTCGTCGACGGGGGTGTCGGGGGAGTAGACGGTGACGTTGGGTCCGAAGTCGGGGTTGAACGGATCGACGGCCCGGGGTGGGGCGGCGCTGGCGGGGCTCGCCGCCAATGCTCCGGCGATGAGTGCTGCGCCGGTGACGACGGCGGCGATCCGTGTCCTCCGGCTGCGGGGGATGGGGGTGGTCATGCGAGTAGTCCTCTCTTCGTCGAGGGATTCGCGCGGCAGGTATGCCGCCTACTTACAGGACAGTAACCAAATTGGGAGCGGTTGCAAGACCTTGCGGCCACCTGAGTCGCTCCATGACGAAACCCTCATCCGCGGCCCGCGACGCAGATGAGGGTGGCGAAAGAAAAGTGAAGGGCACCGTACCCCTGGCTTGGTACGGCGCCCTTCACGTTACGGGACGGCGGGAGTCAGCTCTTGAGCTCCTTGCCGTGGACCGTCAGCGCGTAGATGACGACGACGTCGAGTGCGAGGACGGCGAGGGACCACCAGGGCTGCACACCGAGGAGGGCGAGCTGGCTGATGGCGTTGATGGCGACCAGGATGATCGCGATCACCCGGGCCCAGGTTGCGCCGCGCAGGACGAAGATGCCCACGAGCACCAGCGCCAGGCCGATGATCAGGTGCCACCAGCCCCATCCGGCGACATTGAAGAGGAGGAGGTAGGCGTCACCGGCGGCGATGAACTTCTCGGCCGGGGCGAGGATCGCGGTGAGGCCGAGCAGTGCGTCGAAGGCACCGGCGATGATCAGGACGATTCCGGCGAAGACGCCCCATCCGGCCCAGCCGGTGCGCTCCTGCGTGTCCGACATGTGTTTCCCTTTCCCGAGTCGGGTCGCGGCGAGGGGGTGCGACCCGTGGCGTGTCCATCGTTCTGCGGTTGGCGTGCACTTGCGTCACCCAGTTGGGGTGAAAGGTCAGAGGTCAAGGCGCATCACCAGGCGGCGCTTGGTGGGATGGGTGATCTCCGCGAACCCTGCAGCCGTGAACGGGCCGAGTGCTCCGACGTTGAGTTCGTCCCAGATGACCTGCGAGCCGGCGGTGAGGAGGGGGTAGCCCTCGATGGCGGCGGCGCCACGGGCTCGGGCATGTTCGACGGCGGCGGCGACGAGCGGATAGGTGTGGCCGCGTCCGCGGTGGCCCTTTCGGACGATCATGCAGGCGATTGCCCAGACGGTGTCGTCGTCCTTGTCCTCGTCGCGTCCCGCCCAGGGAACGGGGGAGCCGCGGAGCCGGCCGAACACGCTGCGACGGTCGACGGCGCACCACGCGACAGGTTCATCGCCGTCGTAGGCGACGAGGCCGATGGTCTCGGCGGCGCGCGGATCGTCGCAGTGGGTCTCCTCGCGCAGGATGGCCCCGCGTTCGCTCGGGGGCATGTGCCACCAGTCACGGTCACCGAGACGCTGGCGCTGGCACTGGCAGTTGCCGGCGGTGCCGGTGAGGATGGTCTGCAGGTCGTCCCACGTGGCCTCGTTGGCCGGGACGATCCGCAACTCCAGCGCGGCGGGGGCATCCATGGTCCGAGGGTACGCCCGCTCATCTCCGACGTTCGCGAGTGGCTCACCCAGGGCGTCGGAGATCGGGGAGTAGGGTGTGCGTGTGCCCCTCGCCCCTCGTGTCACGGTCGTGATCCCGTGCCGCGATGATGCGGAATTCCTCGACGCCTGCCTGGCGGCATTGGCGGGGCAGCAGCATCCGCCCGACCGCATCGTGGTGGTCGACAACGCGAGCACGGATGCCTCCGCCGACGTCGCGCGCCGCTACGGTGCCGACGTCGTCGAGGAGGCGCGCATCGGCATCTGGCCGGCGGCGGCGCGCGGCTACGACGAGGCCCTCGATGGTGCCGACATCATCGCGCGACTCGATGCGGACTCACGCCCGCACCCGGACTGGATCGCACGCCTCGTGCGAGGCTTCGTCTCGGACCCGGAGCTGGGCGTGCTCACCGGAGGAGCGGAGTTCTACGGCGGCAGCCCGCTCACCAACTACCTCGGCGAGCGATGGTACGTCGGCGGCGGGCACTACTGGGTGAAGAAGTGGCTGGGCATCCCGTTGGTGTTCGGCTCGAACTTTGCCATGCGCGCGCGGGTGTGGGAGCGCGTGCGCGACCTCGTGGACCGAGACAACGCGCGGATCCACGACGATCTCGATCTCACCATCCGTCTGCGCCGAGCCGATGGCGTGCGCTACGACCCGCAGCTGCGGATGCCCGTGTCGGCCCGCCCGCTGCAGACCGTCGGCGGACTCTCGCGCCGGGTGTACAAGGTCGCCACGACGTTCGCCGCGAGCTGGCCCGAGGGTGCGGCCTGGCGCCGTCGCGAGGACGACCGGTGGGTGGCGGATGCCGCGCCCGCCGCCCAATGGACCTCCGACGCCGACGACTGGACGCCTGAGTACGGTCGCTGAGCTCCGAAAGCGCCGGACCGGTGCGCATGTCCGGGGCACCGGCTACCGTGGCGGGCATGTTCGAGATGACCGAGAGTGCGCTCGTCGCGGCATCCGCCGACACCGTCTGGAGTGATCTGACCGACGCCCCACGACTGGCCGAGTGGATCTGGCCGCCGCGGTTCGAGACCACGGCGGTCGTGGAGCCGGCCGCGCTCGGGCGGTGGGAGGTGCGCTCGTCGGTCGCCGATCTCGCCGTGCTCGGCCGGGTGGTCGACATCGACGCTCCTACGCGCCTGCGCCTCGAATGGCGGTGGGAGGGCGAGGAACACGCCACCGACGCCGAACTGACGCTCGACGGCGCCGCGGATGCGGCGACCCGCGTCACCGTTCGGCATGCCGGGTTCCTCTCGGCCGAGGAGCGCGACAGTCACATCGAGGGGTGGTCGAACTGCCTGCAGCGTCTGGTCGATCGGCACGGCGGGGTCGCGTCGTTCGGGTAGACGCACGGGCCGCGGCGACGGTCGGAGCCAGTCGCTAGCCTCGACACATGATCATCGAGTTCGAGGGCGACGTCTTCCGCTGGGACGCGCGAGAGGACTCGGCGTGGTTCTTCACGGCCGTGCCCGCCGAGCTGAGTGAGGACATCCGCGAGATCCCGCGCCCCTATCGAGGCTTCGGCGCCGTGCGCGTTCGCGCGCGCATCGGTGGCACGGAGTGGTCGACCTCGATCTTCCCGTCCGATGACGCGTATGTGCTGCCGTTGAAGAAGGCGGTGCGCGATGCCGAGTCCCTCGTCGAAGGCGGTCCGGTCCTTGTGCGTCTCGACGTGCTCGACGGGTGAGCGTCAGAAGCTGAGCCGGCTCGATCGCGGCGGATACATGGCGATGCCGCGGCCGAGCACCTTGCCCGATTTGTGGTGCAGGGCGAACTGGGGGAGCATCGCCTGCCACAGCCGGGCGAGCTCAGCCGGCGGCTCGCCGTCGTCGATGACCTTCGTCACGAGGAACGACGCGATGTCGGCGAGCTGCAGGATCTCCCGGTCCCACATGCTGAGGTCCGTGTCCAGCCACAGGGGCTTGTCGAGCACCAGGTTGTAGTTGGGGACGCGGGTGAGATCCTTCTCGAGCTGCGACCGGATCTCGTGGATGCCGCCGCTCTTGAAGAGCGCTTCGTGCTGCGTCTGCTGGTCCGCGACGATGATGGCCGACTCGCCGGAGAGCTGATGCTCGAGCGTCAGTGCGATGTTGCGCTGCAGGTAGCTGTAGGCGATGCCGATGGGATTGGTGCCGATTCCGCGGGCGATCATCTTGTACTTGTCGACGACGTTGGCGAGGATCAGCGGCCGAAACACCGACATCGCGAGCCCGAGTGCGTGGAGGAACGCATCCATCGCAGCCTGGTCGGCGATGGCCGAGTACCCGGGCGGTGCGGAGTGCTTCCGCCCGGTGCGCAGGGACTTGGCGACGTGCAGCAGGTAACGGCCCTTGATCTCGGTGTCGTCCCACGAAGCTCCCGCGGCGGCCCCGAGGTGCTCGGCCTTCACGCGCAGCAGATACTCCGCGAGCGGCTTGCGGGCGCTGTCACGGATGCCGATCGCTGCCAGCGTGAAGAAGGCCGCGGTCCCGGGCACGAGCTCGGGCGGATCGATTCCGGGGACCGTGGCGAGCGACGCGGTTCCGGTCTCGTCGACGTAGAAGATGAGCATCGCGAACAGTCTCTCGCACCTTTGCGGAGCGTCACGCAACCCGATTGATATATCAGTGGAGTCGCATATATTCAGGCGGCTCGCCGCTCTTCCTCAGCAAAACCTCAGGAAGCTGCTTGCGGAATCTTGGGGGAAAACCCCTTTTGTCCTTCCATGAGAAGTCCCTAATGTCAGTAGCGGGGAAGGGATACATGCCAGGGCATGAATCCGAAGTGAGAAACCTGAGCCGGCTGGCAGACTGGGCGAAAACGCGGTCCGATCAGGGATGTTTTGTCAAATTCATCCGATCAGAAAGCTGTCCGCCATGCGCACCTTCATCAAGAACTACCTCGAGGCCGAGAAGGCCCGTCGCGAGGAGAACGGCGACGCCGGCTTCTCCCTCATCGAGCTCATCGTCGTCGTCGTGATCCTCGGCATCCTCGCCGCGGTCGCGATCCCCGTATTCCTCGGCCTGCAGGCTCAGGCCGAGCAGACCGCGCAGGACGCCGTCGCCGGCAACGCGGCGAGCCAGGCTGCCTCCGAGCTGGCACAGGACACGGCGCTCGCCGACGTCGACTTCACGACGCTCGAGGGCGACGACTACACGATCACCACCAGCGGTGCAGACCTCGACGATTTCTGCATCAGCGTCTCCGGTCCCGGCGCAGCCGATTCGACGTCCGGTCCCGGCTGCTGATAACCGACCTGTCCGGAGCCGGCTACACCCGATCAGCCGGCTCCGGACCGACAGACCGTCTAAGGGACTGATCCAGACCAGGGCTTTGCGTCCCCAGCGCACCCCCGAGGCCTGTGAGCCCGAAGACCGAGGCGCAGTCCACGCGTCCCCAGCGCAAGGACTGCATCTCTCCAAGGCCAGGGCGACCTCTCCCCAGGAGGTCGCCCTGGCAAAAACCGCATGAGGAGGTGGGACATGTTTCGCAGTGAAGATGACGGGTTCAGCCTCGTCGAGGTCATCATCGCGATGTTCCTCCTCATGGTGCTCGCCCTCGCGGTGCTGCCGCTGATGGTCGGCGCGACCCGGGTGAGTGTCGCGAATCGCGACCTCGCCGGCGCCAACACTTTCGCCAACGGGCAGCTCGCGCCGATCAAGGCGGCCTTCCCGAACGACCCTGCCACCCCGACGAGCTGCGCGGCCCTCCGGTCGCAGGCCGTGACCGACGTGCCCGACCCGGCCGGAACCGGACTCATCGCCGACATCACCGTCGGCGCGTGCCCCGCGACCTATCCGGGCATCGTCCTCGTGACAGTCCTGGTCGAGGACGCCGCCGATCCCGGTCAGACCCTTGTCAGGCTCCCCACCCGCATCCTGGTGTCGGCAGCATGAACAACGACGACTCCGGCCTCTCGCTCGTCGAGCTCCTCGTCTACGCCGCCGTCTCCGCGCTGTTCCTCGGCCTGCTCGCTCTCATGTTCGTCAACGGCATCCAGGCGCAGGCGCAGACGACCGATCGCGACACCGCCACCGGCCGCGCCAGCGCGGTGAGCGACTCCATCCTGACGTCCATCCGCAACGCGAGCGCCTTCACGATCGTCGGCGCCAATCGTGCGCTGATCGCGAAGGTGTCGACGGCGGGGGGCGGATTCGAATGCCGGGCGTGGGTGCTCACCACGGGCGGCGACGTGCGCTACACGACCTCTTCGTCCGCCATCTCCACCGGATCCACGACAGGGTGGGCGCTCCTCGTCGACGGCGACCCGGCGACAGGGAGCGGCGCGACGGCCTCCCTCGCCCGGCGTGACGGCAATCACCTCGACGGATCTCCGAAGTTCACCCCCATCGACGCCGACGGCGACGGGCTCACCGACGCCTTCTCGCGCACCGGGCAGACGCTATCCATCGGCCTCCAGATCACGCTCGGCGACGCCGATGTCCCGGTATCGAACGGCGTCACTGCACAGGCCACCACGGACGGAACGAGTACAACGGCATGCTGGTGAACATGAATCGCCGACTCCGCAGCGCCGATGAAGGGGGTTCCGCCCTCGTCTCGGTCCTGGTCATCATGCTCGTCCTGAGCATCGCCGGCATGGCCCTCGCGGCGATCGTGACGAACACCACGATGACCCTCGTGGACAGCCGCAGTACGACGCAGTCCCGCGCATCGGCGGATGCCGGCCTGGCGGACGCGGTCGGGGGGCTGCGGCGCGGCACCCTGGCATGCGGCGGAGTGGAGCGCGATGTCCCGGTCGATTCGGCCGTGGCGACATCGCCGACCTACAGCTATCGCGTCGTATGCGGCGCGGGGCTCGCGACGGTCACTGCCACGGGCGAGGCCGCGAACGGGATGACCACGACCCAGGCCGTCTACCGCTACACCGAGACGCCGTCGAGCGACGGCGACATGGTCTTCTTCGGGACGAGCGAGGTCAAGTTCAGCTACGAAGTGAGGACTTCGGCGCCCGGCCGGCTTCTCAAGATCGTCGTACCGCAGGCGACATTCACCTGTCAGGCACTGATCCCGGGCAACATCACCGTGGGCGGGAACATCGCGGCGAACGGCGGCTGCACGATCAAGGGCGACGTCAACGCCACCGGCACCGTGGACATGTGCTGCGGCAGCGACACGATCGAGGGAGACCTGTCGACCTCGGGTACCGGGAGCGGCACCGTCCGCGGGACCGTGCTCGGCGATCTGCACGCGAACGGCACGCTGGAGTTCGGATGGGAGGGCAAGCGCGTGGGCGGGGCCGTGACCACCAGCGGCAACGTGAAGCTGGGCAATGTGCGGATCGACGGCTCGCTCACCATGCCGACCGCCCGCACGTACACCCCGCAGAGCGGTACGGTCACGGGCGGCGTCGTCCGTCTTGCCAGTGTGCCCGGCCCGACGGCTCCCACGCTGCCCGCGTGGTTCGAGTACAAGTACAAGACGACCGACTTCCCGGGGTACAACACCCTGACCCTCGTGAACTCCGGCAGCGGACCGGGCACCTGCAACTACTTCAACTCCTCGCCGGGAACGGGGTGGACAACCTCGATCGGCGCGTACACCGTCCCGACCGTGATCGATGCCCGCGCATGCTCGGTCCTCAGTTCGAACATGGGCGCGATCCCGGTGATCCCGGTGAAGACCAACATCGTGTTCCTGGCCAAGAAGTACGATCTCACCGCGCTCACGATGAAGGCGGCGACCGGCCTGGCATCCAAGCCCAAGGTGTGGTTCATCACGGAAGACATCAATGCGACGGACGCAAAGCCCACCTGCGGATCCGGCTATGGGCCGATCGGCATCAATGGGACCGTGATGGCGACGAGCATCACCGCGATGGCCTACTCGCCTTGTGCGATCTCGGTCTCAGGTGGCGCGTCGGGCATCAGCGACAAGTGGAACGGAGCGTTCTACGGCGGTGGCTGGAACTACGGGGGCGGGATCGAATTCACCGCCGACCCGATCGGCGTCCCCGGGATGTCCAGCAGCAGCAGCAGCGGTTCCGCAACGGGCACCCTCGGAAGCCTGGTCTCACAGCGCGACATCGCACCGCAGGAGATCCCGTGATCCTCTCATCCGCCGCCATCGCGACGATCCTGGTCTTCGCGGCCGCCTTCGGGCTGGTGATCGGCTCATTCCTCAACGTCGTGGTCTACCGGGTGCCCGCAGGCCTTCCGCTCACGCGTGAGAGCCGCTGCCCGCGATGCGACTCGCCCGTCCGGCCGCAGCACAACGTGCCCGTCCTCTCCTGGCTGATGCTGCGCGGGGGATGCGCCGACTGCGGGGAGCCGATCTCGGCCCGCTATCCCCTCGTCGAGCTCGCGACCGGAGCGGCGTTCGTCCTCGTCGCATGGGCATTCATCGAAGCCGCACTGCCGATGCGCGGCGCGGATGTGGTGGTGCTCGTCGCCTACCTCTACTTCGCAGCGATCTCGATCGCACTGAGCCTCATCGACCTCGAGACCCACCGGCTGCCGAACGGGATCGTCCTGCCGAGCTACGTCGTCGCCGGCATCCTCTTCGTACTCGCCGCCGCGCTCGGCGGCTCATGGTCGTCGCTGCTCAGCGCGGCGGTCGGCGGCGCAGCCCTCTTCGCGTTCTACTTCGTCCTCCGGCTCGTGCGGCCCGGGGGCATGGGCGGCGGCGATGTGAAGCTCGCGGGCGTGATCGGGATCTATCTGGGCTGGCTGGGATGGGGCGCGCTGATCGTCGGCGGATTCGCCGCATTCCTGCTGGGCGGGATCTTCGGCGGCGCGCTCCTGCTCGCACGCCGCGCGGGACGCAAGACGGCGATCCCGTTCGGCCCATGGATGCTCGTCGGCGCATGGGTGGGGATTTTCGCGGGGCAGGCGCTCGCGGCTTGGTATCTGGGAATTCTGGCGATCGCGTAGGCGATCAACGAGAGAGGGGAGAGGTCATGGGAAAGACGACGATCGGCCTCGAGATCACCGAAGAGGCGGTCCGAGCGGCGGAGGTGACCATCGGGCGTTCTCCGGCGCTCGTCACGTGTGCCTCGGTTCCCCTGCCTCCGGGCGCGGCGAAGGACTCCGAGGTCTTCGACGTCGATGCCGTCGCGCTCGCCCTCCGTCAGCTGTGGTCGCGCGCGGGGTTCACCAGCCGCCGAGTCGTCCTCGGCATCGGCAGCAGACGGATCCTGGTGCGGGAGTACACGACGCAGGCACTGCGCCCCGACCTCCTCCGCCAGGCACTGCCTTTCCAGGTGCAGGATCTGCTGCCTGTCCCGGCCGATCAGGCTGTCCTCGACTTCTACCCCGCCACGCAGCAGGGAGACCAGATCACGGGACTCCTGGTCGCGGCGGTGTCCGAGACGGTCGAGCAGCTCATCAGCACCATCGCGAAGGCCAAGATCACGGTCGATGTGGTCGATCTCGCGCCGTTCGGACTGGCACGGGCGGCGAGCCGCCTGGCTGCGCCGGGTGAGTCCGTCGCCGCTCTGCACCTCGGCGACCACACCAGCTACGTCGTGGTGGTGCGCGACGGGATCCCGAAGTTCGTCCGCATCCTGCCCATCGAGATCGTCACCGAAGCCGTCCGCGAGCGGGAGCAGATCGCCGCGACGGAGAGCGCAGAACCGGTCGCCGTGCCCGAGGAGATCCTCGAGACCGTTCCGCCGTCGACCGAGTCCCCGGTGCGGCGACTGCGGACGGGAGGGCGTGCGGTGCGCCCGGCTGGAATGTCGGACTCCGCTCTGAGCGATCTCGTCGGGCGACTGCACAGCACGCTCGCGTTCTACGCCGGGCGCTCGGGGGATGAGCCGGTCACGCGGGTCCTCCTCTCAGGTGCCGGCGCCGCCGCGCCCGGCATCGCCGACGCTCTGGCAGCGAGCCTCCCCCTTCCGGTCTCGTACGCGGGTGCGGCCGAGATCATCGACGGAAAGAAGGGCGTGCCCACGGGAGACGTCGGCCTCAACCTCCTGACGACGGTGGGCCTGGCGCTGGGAGACGCGCGATGATGGCGATTGCGAACCCGCCCGCGTACGCGTTCGGTGCGGCTCCCCGCGTCAACCTCATGCCGCGAGCCGAGACCGATCGCCGCGAGAAGTCGCGGCTGATGCGGCGTTGGGTGGGTGCCCTCGTGCTCGCGGTGCTCGTGGTGGTCGGTGTGGCCGCAGCCGGACTCTGGGTCAACATCGGCGCGATGCAGCGGCTCGGCCTCGAGACGACGCGGACGAATACCCTGCTCGCACAATTGGATGGCCTGTCGGACGTCCGCGCGATGGTCGACCTGCAGTCCGAGCTGACCGATTTCCGGCGCGATGCGATGGCGACCGACCTCCGGTGGAGCGGTCTCATCGCGACGGTGGCGGGTGGGCTTCCGGAGGGCGTCGTGATCACCGGCTACAGCCTTGCGCCTGCGGGCATGCCACAGGGGGACGTCCCCGAGGAGGAGATCGGCGCCGCGGGCACCGTCGAGCTGGTCAGCCAGGCCCCGCGCGACATCGTGGACCTCGTGCGCGCGGTGCGACCGCTGCCCGGGGTGATCGATGCCGACGGCTGGGAGGTCACGGCCGAAGATGCCGGATACGTCTATCAGATCCGCATCGCGTTCGATCAGACCGTGTACACGGGCGCCTACAAGGAGGATTCCGAATGAGCATCCCCCGTCAGATGATCAATCTGCTCGGCATCGTCCTCGTGGTCGCCGTGCTCGTGGCCGGCGTGACCCTCGCCGGGGTGCCGCTGTTCAGCTCGGCCCAGACGACGGACGCGAGCACGAAGACGGTCGCGCAGACCAACCAGATCTACCAGATCCAGGTGACCGAGTTGGCCGCGGCGAACGAGACCATCGACGAGATCGTCACCGATGTGACCGCACTTCAGAGCCAGATCACGGCGACCACCCGCATGGACGATGTGATCGAACTCGCCGTCGCGGCCGCCGACACCGTCGGCGGCACGATCGAGAGCTTCACGGTCGCGGAGATCGAGCCTTGGACACCGCGCACCGGACTGGATTCGGACGTGGAAGACGAGGCGGCCCCCACGGATGAGGGTGAAGCCGAGGACACGTCGGCGAATGCGGAGTCCGACGGGACGACGGATGCTGCTGACGGCGCCGAGGCTCCCGCAGAAGCCCCGGCGACCGCCGAGGACTCTCCTCAGAAGCAGATTCCGGTCACGATCAAGGTGGTCGTCCCGAGTGCCGCCGCCGCCGCGGCCTTCATGGATGGGCTCGCCCGCGGGCCGCGTCTCATCGCACCCATCGACGGCACGCTCGAGGACGGTGTCCTCACGGTCACGGCGCTCGCCTTCCTCCGAACGGGAGAATGACATGTACCACGCCGAATCACTTGCCGAGATGCTCGGAACCGCGGGCAGGGCCGGCGCATCCGACGTTCACCTCACCGCCAACCACCCGCCGCTGATGCGCGTGGACGGCGACCTGGTCGAGATCCCCGGCTTCATCGAGCCCACCGGCACGCACTGGCTCGAACAGGCCGTCGGCTCGCTGATGACCTCCGAACAGATCGCGGAGTTCAGTCAGCACGGCGAGGTGGACCTGTCCTATTCGGTACCCGACGTCGCGCGGTTCCGTGTCAACGTCTTCCGTCAGCTCGGGGATGTCGCTGTCGCGATGCGATTCATCCCCGACAAGGCCTTCTCCCTCGAGCAGCTCGGGGTGCCCGCGGTGGCGAAGGACCTGGTGCTCAAGCCCCGCGGTCTCGTGCTCGTCACCGGTCCGACCGGCTCGGGCAAGTCCACGACTCTGAGCGCGATGATCGACATCGTCAACCGCACTCTGCCGGCGCACATCGTCACGGTCGAGGACCCCGTCGAGTTCCAGCACACGAGCCGCAGGTCGTTGATCCACCAGCGCGAGATCGGGAGCGACACGGTGTCCTTCGCGGAAGCCCTGCGTCGGGTCCTGCGACAGGACCCTGACGTCATCCTCATCGGCGAGCTCCGGGACCCGGCATCCATCTCGACCGCGCTGTCCGCAGCCGAGACCGGTCACCTCGTGCTGTCGACCCTGCACACCCAGAGCGCGGCGAAGTCGATCAACCGCATCGTCGATGCCTTCCCGCCCGACCAGCAGACCCAGGTGCGGACACAGCTCGGTGACACGCTCCAGGGCATCATCAGCCAGACCCTGCTGCCGATGGCGCAGAGCGACGGTCGAGTGATCGCCACCGAGGTCCTGATCAACACGCCCGCCATCGCGAACCTCATCCGTGAGGGACAGGTCAGCCAGATCTACTCGATGCTCCAGGCCGGCGGCAGCCTCGGTATGCACACGCTCGACCAGGATCTGCGCCGCCACGTCGAGGCGGGCAGCATCGCCATGTCGATGGCGAAGGCCTACGCGATGGATCCGTCGTCGCTCGACGACGCCCGGGTGAGGCCGAGGGATCTCGACGCCGAGGCGTGGTCGCAGCATTCGTCCGACCGTCAACCGGCCGGGTGGGGATTCTGATGGCACTGCTCGAGGAGTACACGTACCGCGCCGTCGACATGAACGGCGGGGCGATCGTCAAGGGCACGCTCGAGGCGGCCGGCGAGAACGCGGTCACTTCCAAGCTCCGCGCGCAGGGCCTCACGCCCCTCGAGGTGAGTTTGACCTCGAAGACGGGGCTCAATCAGGACATCTCGATCCCGGGGTTCGAGAAGCGGGTCAAGGTCGGCACCCTGGCGGTCTTCGCGAAGCAGATGGCGGGACTCATCAACGCCGGTCTGCCCTTGATGCGCACCCTGTCGATCCTCATCGAGCAGGCCGAGGACAAGAAGCTGCAGCACGCCCTGACGGGCGTGTACGCCTCCGTCGAGTCGGGCCTGTCGTTCTCGCAGGCGCTCGCGGTGTATCCCGACGTGTTCCCGCCGCTCATGATCAGCATGGTGCGGGTCGGGGAGACCGGCGGTTTCCTCGGGCAGTCCCTGACGACGATCGCAGAGACGTATCAGGGCGAGGCCGAGCTGCAGGGGAAGATCAAGTCCGCCACGACCTACCCGATCATCGTGTTCGTCATCGCCATTCTCGGCGTCGTGGCGATGGTGACCTTCGTCGTCCCCATCTTCGAGGGGATGTTCAAGAACATGGGCTCGCAGCTGCCCATCCCGACGCAGATCCTCGTCACGCTCTCGAACAACATGGTGTGGATCCTTCCCGTCGCCATCGTGCTCGGGATCGCGGCGTGGCTCTGGTGGGTGCGCAATCGTCGCGAGGAGAAGGTTCGCAAGGTCGTCGACCCCTGGAAGCTCAAGCTCCCCGTGTTCGGTCCGCTCGCCACGAAGATCGCTGTCGCGCGGTTCACGCGCAGCCTGTCGATGATGCTCAACGCCGGGGTGCCGCTCGTGCAGGCCCTGTCTATCGTGGGCTCCGCGTCGAACAACTGGAAGATCGAGCAGGCCGTGCGCGACATCCAGGAGTCCGTCAAGCAGGGCCGCTCGTTCTCGGCCCCGCTGGCGAAGGCCGAGGTGTTCCCGCCGATGGTCGCCCAGATGATCGCGGTCGGCGAGGAGTCGGGCACGCTGGCCGACATGCTCGCAAGCATCGCCGACTTCTACGAGAACGAGGTCGAGACCGCCACGGACCAGCTCACCGCCTCGATCGAGCCGATCCTGATCGTCGGAATCGGCATCATCATCGGCGGCATGGTCGTCTCGCTCTACATGCCGATCTTCTCGATCTACGGCGAACTCGGCCAGCAGGGCAACGCGTAGCGGGACGCCGCGGAGCCGGGATCACACGGCGACGCGGAGGACCTCGTCGATGGTCGTGATGCCCAGCGCGACCTTCGAGAACCCGTCCTCGCGCAGCGACACCATGCCCTCCTCCAGCGCGAGCTGGCGCATCGCGGTGCCTGTCGCCCGCGAGACGGCCAGGTGCTCGAGCCCTTCGCTGAGGGTCATCACCTCGTGCAGAGCGACTCGGCCGCGGAAGCCCGTGTTGGAGCACGCGCCACACCCGACGGCGCGATAGAGCTGGGGCAGGTCGTTCGGATCGTGGGGGAACCCTGCCGCTGCGAGCGCTTCGCGGGTCTCGACGTGCGGTTCCCGGCACTTCATGCACAGGCGGCGAGCGAGGCGCTGGGCGACGACGGCGGAGAGCGCCGTGCCCACGAGATACGGCTCGCAGCCGATCTCGATGAGCCGTGTGAGGGCGCTCGGCGCGTCGTTCGTGTGCAGTGTCGAGAGCACGAGGTGTCCGGTCAGGGCCGCCTCGATCGAGATCGTCGCCGTCTCCTGGTCGCGGATCTCGCCCACGAGCACGACGTCGGGGTCGGAGCGCAGGATGGACCGGAGCGCCGCCTGGAACGTCATGCCGGCGCGTTGATTCACCTGCACCTGGTTGATGCCTGCGATGCGGTACTCGACCGGATCCTCCACCGTGATCACGTTGATGCGGGAGTTCGCCACTGTGTGCAGAGCCGTGTAGAGGGTGGTCGACTTTCCCGATCCCGTCGGTCCGGTGACGAGCACCATGCCGTGCGGCCGTGTGATGGCGGTGCGGAAGCGCTGCTCGTTGATGGCGGAGAAGAGGAGGTCCGACATCTCCAGGGCGGTGCCGGAGTTGTCGAGGATGCGCATGACGATCTTCTCGCCCCACACCGTGGGCAGCGTCGCCAGGCGCAGGTCGACCTGGCGGCCGTCGTGAAGCACGGAGAGGCGGCCGTCCTGCGGCTTGCGGCGTTCGGCGATGTCGATCGACGCCATGATCTTGAGTCTCGAGATCACGCCGTCCTGGATCGAGCGGTCGGCCTTCTGCATCTCGTGCAGCACCCCGTCGATGCGATACCTGACCGTCAGCTGGCGTTCGCCCGGCTCGATATGGATGTCGCTCGCGCGGTCGTTGATGGCCTGCGTGATGAGGAGGTTCACGAATCGCACGATCGGCGCGTCGTCGACCTGTTCATCGAGCGATTCGGTCGAGCCGGCGCCGTCGGCCGCGGCGATCTCGCCGATCTGCTCTGAGAGATCGCTGAGCTCCTCGTCGGACCGCAGGAATCGTGCGAACGCGGCCGACAGTGCGTCGGCGGCCACGACGACGGGAATGATGTTGAGATCCGTCGCAGTGGCGACATCGTCCAGAGCGATGAGGTCGGTCGGATCGATCATTCCGATGACCAGCTGGCGCCGTCCTCGCGAGAGCGGGATGAGGTGATAGCGGCGACAGAGAGTCGGGGCGACGGCGGCGACGACCGCCGGGTCGAGCGTGTCGGCGCTCAGGTCGACGAACGGGTATCCGGTGTGCGCGGCGACGGCCTCGGCGATCTGCGTCTCGGTCGCGAGCTGTGCTGCGACGAGGCGCTGCCGCAGCTCCGCGTCGTCGGCGACGTCGGCGAGCACAGCGGAGATCGCACCGGCGTCGACGACGCCCGTGGTCACCAGAGTCTGCGCCAGCCCATTCACTTGCGTCCCTTCCCCAACTTTCGTCACATGACGCCCCGCCGCCATGATATGGCCCCGAGGACCACGAGGGGAATGCCTCGTCAACCCCGAGCTCTCGCGGCCGAGGCCCGGATAGCCTGACGACATGGCCGACTTGATCGCGAAGCTGACCGCCTGGGCGCTGTCTCTCCGGGTGGTGCGCGTGTGGTTCCACTACCTGGAACGGCGCGGGCCGATGCTGTCGGACAGCATCACGTACCGGGCCCTGTTCTCCGTCTTCGCGGCCGTGCTGCTGGGTTTCTCCTTCGCCGCCCTCTGGCTGGACGGGAATCCGGCGGCGTGGCAGGCGCTCGTGAACACGGTGGATGCCGCGATCCCGGGTCTCATCGGGGAAGACGGCCTCATCAAGGTCGACCAGATCGAGCCGCTGGGATTCACCTTCGCCGGCATCCTGTCCGCGGTCGCCCTGGTGGGTGCGGCGATCGGCGCGATCGGGTCGCTGCGGGCCGCGCTGCGGACGCTCGCCGACGAGATCCACGACGACGTGTTCTGGATCTGGGTGATCGTCCGCAACCTGCTGCTCGCCCTCGCCATCGGCGGGGGATTCGTCCTGTCCGCCGCGGTGACCTTCTACGGCACGACCTTCATCGGCGTCGTGGGGGACTGGTTCGGCGCCGACTCGTGGGTGGGTGACGTCGCGACCCAGGTGCTCGCCATCGGCGCGGTGTTCCTGCTCGATGCGGCGATCGTCGCCCTCGCGTTCGTCGTGCTGAGCGGCGTCAAGGCCCGTCCGGCCACCCTCATCGCGGGATCTCTGATCGGAGGCGTCGCCCTCACGGTGCTGCAGCAGCTGTCGGGCCTGTTCGTCCGCGGCGCCGGAGCCAATCCGCTCCTCGCCTCCTTCGCCGCGCTCATCGCCCTGCTGCTGTGGTTCAATCTGTCGGCGCAGGTGATCCTGCTCGCCTCCACGTGGATCATCGTGACCGTCGCGCAGGACGAGGACCGCGTACGTGAGAAGTACGGCACGCCCACGTTCGAGGCGCGTCGGGTCAAGCGCGCAGAGGATGCCCTGCGCGTCGCGTCCGACGAGCTGCAGCTCGCGCAGGCCGCCGCCGCGAAGGCTCGTCGGAAGTCCGATCCGAAGGACGAGTGACGCGGCCTCTCTAGCGGGCGTAGCGCTCGACGAAGGTCCGCAGCATCCGGCTCGGATGCGAGACCGAGGCTCGACGCACGGCGGCCAGCGTGAGTTCGAGCTCGTCGGCGGCGAAGTATCCGTAACCGGCGTAGGCGTGGATGCGTGTCGTGATTCCGTCGACGTCGAGCTCGGGATGGAACTGCGTCGCGTAGACGTTGCGGCGCACCTTGAACATCTGCACCGGGCAGTTCGGCGACGAGGCGAGCAGCGTCGCCGACGAAGGCAGCACCGTGATCGCCTCCTTGTGTCCGACGAAGGCGTCGAACTCTCGCGGCAGATCCTCGAGGAGCGGATCGGATGCTCCGTCTTCGGTGAGCGTCACGGGCACGACGCTGATGGGCTCGGGGTAGGTGCGATCGATGAGGGCGCCCTGGTGCGCGCCGAGCGTGCCGATGCCGTAGCAGGCACCGAGGAACGGGAAGTCGCGCGCGACCACCTCGTCCAGCAGCGCCTCGAACTCCGCCTCGACCCGGTGCTGCACCGCCGATTTCGTCTCGTCGGCGTCGGACGCGTTGAAGGGTCCGCCGCCCACGAAGATTCCCGAGATGCGGTCCAGATCGAACCGGGGCATCGGGTCGGCCTCGAGCCGGACTCGCATCAGATCGCGCTCGTCGAGCCCGGTGTAGCGCAGGAACAGCGCGTACTCCTCGTCGGCGGGCACGTCTTCGGCCCGTGTGGCGAGGAGGACGAACGGCTTCACGGATCCACGATATTCGCTCCGCCGGGCCATCCGAGCCCGACGGGGATCACGACGGGTACGCGACGAGGCCGAGCTCGACGGGGGAGACGAGCTGCGGATGCGCCGGCACGACCCTCACCGTGTAGCCGAACGTTCCCGTCACTGCCAGCGGCAGCGTTCCCGTGAACGTCGTGAGGCCGTCCACGGCGGGCCCGGCCGGCTGCAGGCGCTGCACGGAGTGATCGCGGGAGAGGGCGTCGTCCTCGTCGGTGCGCCCGTACGCGAGCTCGACGGCCACATCCTCCGGCGAGAGCCCGTCGAGCCGGACCGCGGCGCTCACCTCGAGCGCGTCACCGGCCTGCGCCTGGGACGGGATGCCGGACGAGTCGACGCCCGCGATGACGACGCGGGGCCAGGCCTCCGTCACCCGTGCGACGAAGGCGGCAACCGCCCGCGCCTCGGCGAAGCCGTCGGCACGCAGCGCGACGTCGTGCGCCGCCGAGGGGACGTACAGCCGCTGCACGTAGTCGCGCACCATGCGGTCGCTCGTCGCCTTCTGCCCGAGATCGGTCATGGTGTGGCGCACCATGTCGAGCCAGGCCACCGGCACCCCGCCCTCGCGCTCGTAGAACTTCGGGACGAGCTGGTGCTCGATGAGGTCGTACAGCGCCGCCGCCTCGGCGTCATCGCGCTCCTCGTCGCTCGATGCGGTGTCGGCGGTCGGGATCGCCCAGCCGTTGCGGCCGTCGTACCACTCGTCCCACCAGCCGTCGAGGATCGACAGGTTCAGCGCGCCGTTGAGTGCTGCCTTCATCCCGCTCGTGCCGCACGCCTCGAGCGGACGCAGCGGATTGTTGAGCCACACGTCGCAGCCGGGGTAGAGGTCCTTGGCGAGGCCGATGTCGTAGTCCGGCAGGAACACGATGCGCCCGCGCACCTTGGGGTCGCGGCTGAACCGCACGAGCTGCTGGATCAGGATCTTGCCCGAGTCGTCGGCGGGGTGCGACTTGCCGCCGATGACGATCTGCACCGGGCGCTCGGGATCGGTCAGCAGCGCGGTGAGGCGCTCGGGGTCGCGCAGCATGAGCGTCAAGCGCTTGTAGGTCGGCACGCGGCGGGCGAACCCGATCGTCAGGACCTCGGGGTCGAGCAGATCCTCGAGCCATCCGGGCACGATCCCCGAGCCGGTGGCGAGGGATGCCGCGACCCGGTGTCGCGCCTCGGCGACGAGCTCGCCCTTCATCTGCTGACGCACGCCCCACAGCTCGGCGTCGCTGACGGCACCGCGGTCGTTCCAATCGTGCGTGTCGGTGAGCGCGTCGCCCCACGCTCGCTCGCTGAGGGCCTTGAGTGCCGGATGGACCCACGTGGGCGCGTGCACGCCGTTGGTGATCGAGGTGATCGGCACCTCGTCCACGTCGACGCGGGGCCACAGCATCCCGAACATGCCGCGGCTGACCTCGCCGTGGAGCACGGAGACGCCGTTGGCGTGCTGCCCGAGGTGCAGGCCGAGGACGGCCATGTTGAAGACGCCCTGGTCGCCGCCCTCCCACGTCTCGAGTCCGAGCGAGATTGCGCGCCCGGCGTCGAGGTTCGCGAAGAGTCCGGTCGCGAGGTAATCGGCGATGAGGTCGCGCGGGAACCGGTCGATCCCTGCGGGAACCGGGGTGTGGGTCGTGAAGACCGTCCCCGCCCGTACCTGCGCCAGCGCGGTGTCGAAGTCCAGCCCGTCGTGGGTGATGAGCTCCGACATCCGCTCGAGCCCCTGGAAGCCGGCGTGCCCCTCATTGGTGTGGTAGACGTCCGGCGCCGGTCGGCCTGTGAGCTCGGACCACACGCGCACGGCGCGCACGCCGCCCACACCGAGGAGCAGCTCCTGCAGCAGCCGGTGCTCACCGCCGCCCCCGTAGAGACGGTCCGTGACCTTGCGCAGCTCGTCCGAGTTGGACGGCGTCTCGGAGTCGAGCAGCAGCAGCGGGATGCGCCCGATGTCGGCGACCCACACGCGCGCATGCAGCACGCGGTCGCCCGGAAGCTCCAGCCCGATCTCGACGGGCGCGCCCTCGCGGTCGCGCAGCAGCGTCAGCCCGAGACCGTAGGGGTCGAGCAGCGGGTAGCTCTCGCGCTGCCAGCCGTCGTCGCCGATCGACTGGCGGAAGTAGCCGGCGCGGTAGAAGAGGCCGACTCCGGTCAGCGGGACACCGAGATCGGATGCGCTCTTGAGGTGGTCGCCCGCGAGGATGCCGAGTCCGCCCGAGTACTGGGGGAGCGAACCGTCCACACCGAACTCCGGGGAGAAGTAGGCGATGTGCACCGGCTTGTCGCCTTCGAGACGCTGGAACCAGCGGTCCCCGTCGAGATAGGCGGTGAGGCGTTCGTCCTCCTCGCGCACGCGACGCACGAAATCCTCGTCGCGAGCGAGCTCGTCGAGGCGATCCTGTCCGAGTGCGCCCAGCATGCGCGCCGGGTTCTCGCCGATCGACTCCCACAGCGTGGGATCCATCGACGCGAAGAGGGCATGAGTCGCACGGCTCCACGACCACCGCCAGTTGGCGGCGAGTCGGTCGAGGGGTGCGAGGGCCTCGGCGAGGACGGGGCGGACGGTGAACGTTCGGATGGCCTTCACGCGAGCGATTCTAGGGGCATTGGATGAAAACGCTTGCACTCCGCTTCCTGGCGCACAGCGGACCGGCGATGCGCGGGGTGGCTCGCCGGACACGCGAGCGGCGACGGTCGCGTGCGTCGTCGGGAGCCGGGTCTACGCTGGCCTCATGGCCATCGCACGACTCCACGGAGGCCCGCTCGACGGGCAGCTCCTGCCCCTCGAAGACCCGCAGCTCGAACGTCTGATCGTCCCGTACAGCGAAACCCAGGTCGTGTACGAGCGCAAGGGCTCGCTCGAGAAGACCGGCGAGGGCGACGGCCCTACCGAAGCCGAGTTCTGGTTCGTCGAGTCGCAGGACGAGATCGACCCCTACAGCGACTCGGCGAGTGACCGGCGCTGATCGCGGCGACCCTCCGGCGCGGTCCGTCGAGATCGAGCTGAAGTTCGACGTCGACGCCGGGGCTGCCGTGCCGGATTGGTCGGAGCTTCCCGGCGTCGTGACGGTGAGTGCCGGCGAGGAGCGCTCGCTGGATGCGATCTACCTCGACACGGCCGATGGCGCGCTCGCCCGCCGCGGCTTCGCCCTGCGTCGCCGCACCGGCGGGCCCGACGCCGGCTGGCACATCAAGGGGCCGCGCGGAGCCGATGGCGGGCGCGTCGAACTGCACTGGCCGCTCGGGGCGGAGGGCGTCGTCCCGGCGGCAGCGCGAACCGAGCTGTCCGGCGTCCTGGGTGACGCCGAGCTGACGCCGCTCGCGCGCATCCGCAACGAGCGCGTCGCGTACGCGCTCGCCGGGCAGGACGGCGGTGTGATCGCGGAGTTCGCCGACGATCACGTCCGCACGCGCGACGAGCGCAACGGCATCGATCGCGAGTGGCACGAGTGGGAGATCGAACTCGGCCCCGCGGCCCCCGCGGACCCGCAGTGGCGCGCGTCGTTCTTCGCGGCCGTCGAGACGGCCGCGCTGGCCGCAGGCGGCCGGGCCGCGGCATCCGATTCCAAGCTCGCAAGAGCGCTCGGCCACTGACCCGGACGAACGACGAAGGCCCCGGACTGCACCCGGGGCCTTCTCACGTGTGAACCGTCAGAGGTTGATCATGTGGCCTGCGAGGCCGTGGAAGGCCTCCTGCACGGCCTCGGACAGCGTCGGGTGGGTGTGGACGTTGCGGGCGGTCTCGAGGGCGGTGAGGTCCCACTTCTGCGCGAGGGTCAGTTCGGGCAGGAGCTCGGATACGTCGGGTCCGATCAGGTGCCCGCCGAGGAGTTCGAGGTGCTCGCCGTCGGCGATGAGCTTGACGAAGCCGATCGGCTCGCCGAGGCCGTTCGCCTTGCCGTTGGCCGAGAACGGGAACTTCGCGACCTTGACGTCGTAGCCGGCATCGCGCGCCTGCTGCTCGGTGAGGCCGAACGAGGCCACCTGCGGCGAGCAGAACGTGGCGCGCGGCATCATGCGGTAGTCGCCGAGGGTCATCGTCTCGGCCTTGCCGATCGTCTCGGCGGCGACCACGCCCTGCGCCTCTGCCACGTGGGCGAGCTGCAGCTTGGCCGTCACGTCGCCGATCGCGTAGATGTGCGGCACGTTCGTGCGCATGTGGTCGTCGATGTCGATGGCGCCGCGGTCGGTGAGCTTCACGCCCGTCGCCTCGAGGCCGAAGCCTTCGACGTTGGCGGCGAAGCCGATCGACATGAGCACCTTGTCGGCTTCGATCGATCCCTGCGAGCCGTCTTTGGCGGTGTAGGTGACGGTGACCTTGTCGCCCGAGTCGACGACCGTCTCGACCTTGGTCGAGGTGAGGATGTCGACGCCGTACTTCTTGTAGTGGCGGGCGATCTCCTTCGACACGTCTGCGTCCTCGTTGGGGAGGGCGCGGTCGAGGAACTCGATGATCGTGACCTTGACGCCGTAGTGGGTCATGACGAAGCCGAACTCCATGCCGATCGCACCGGCCCCGACGATGACGATCGACTCGGGCAGGCCGCGCGACATGATCTGCTCTTCGTACGTGACGACGTTCTCGCTGAGCGTCACGCCGGGCAGCAGGCGCACCTTCGAGCCGGTCGCGATGATCGCGTTGTCGAACGTGACCTCCTCGGTGGCGCCATCGGCCTTGGCCACGGTGATCGCGTTCGGGCCCGTGAAGGTTCCGCGGCCCTCGTACTCGGTGACCTTGTTCTTCTTCATCAGGTAGTGGATGCCCTTGACGTGCGTCTCGGACACCTTGCGACTGCGGTCCCACGCGACGCCGAAGTCGAAGGACACCTCGCCCGAGATGCCGAACAGCTCGGCCTGGTCGTGGAAGATGTGCGCGAGATCGGCGTTGCGCAGCAGAGCCTTGGAGGGGATGCACCCCACGTTGAGGCACACACCACCCCAGTACTTCTCTTCGATGATCGCGACGGAGAGGCCGAGCTGAGCGCTGCGGACGGCCGCGACATACCCGCCGGGGCCCGCGCCGAGGATGACGACGTCGTAGTGAGGCATGCTTCCAGCCTACTGCGCGGCGGGAGGCGCTGAGCCGGACCCGGGGTCGCCGCCGAGCGCCCGCTCGCGGTTCTCGGCGAGCGCCTTCTCGCGGCGCGCGCGCGACACCAGCAGGTAGAGCACGGCGCCGGCGATGGCGATCAGCACGACGCCCACGACGATCCACGGCCACGACGAAGATCCCGACGCGGCGGGGGGAGCGCTCGCGGACGGCGTCGGAGTCGGCGTCGGATCGGACGTCGCCGTCGGCTCGGGGGTCGTGGTCTGCGTCGGAGTCGGCGTCGGTGTGCCGGAGACGGTGAAGGCGAACTCGCCCGAGATCGGGTGACCGTCACTGGATACGGTCTTCCACAGGACGGTGAGGGGGCCGGATGCTGCGCCCGCCAGCGGCTGCGTCAGCACGTTGTCCTGCGCAGTGGGCGCACCGTCGGCGAGTTCGGTGCCCGCAGCATCCGTCACCGACACCTCCGACGCGCCCGCATCGGTCGCGATGATGCCGCTGAAGGTGAACGAGATCTGCGCGGGGAGCGCATCGACGGTGGAGTCCGCGGCGGGGTCGCTGCCGAGAAGCTCGTCGTGGGCCTGAGCGGGCGCTCCCGCGAACAGGAGCACCGCGAACGCCAGGAGGAACGCCGCGGCGAGGGCGAGGGGGCGAGCGGATGAACGCGTGTGAATTCCTTGTGACATCACCCGATCGAGCCTATCGACCCCCTTCGATCCCGCGTCCGCGAGGTCTAGCATGGCGCCAGGCGGGAGCACCTGCCCCGCCGGCCGCAGAGCGGAAGGACGGTGGCGGATGGACGCCATGATGATGGACGCCATGTCGAAGGACATGATGTCGATGCCGGGCATGGACACGATGGACATGGCGGTGCTGCAGGCCTGTATGGACGCCTGCTCGGCCTGCGAGCAGGCGTGCACGGTGTGCTCCACGCAGATGATGTCGTGCGCGCCCGCGTGCATGAACTGCGCGGACATGTGCAACACGATGATGCGGGCCATGATGCGCATGCAGGGGATGACGCCCGCTTCGATGATGGCGATGCTCGACGCCTGCATCGCGATGTGCCAGACATGCATGGACGAGTGCATGGAGCATGCCGACCACAGCGAGGTCTGCAAGATGTGCGCTCAGTCATGCAAGGCGTGCATGGACGCCTGCATGGCCGTCAAGAACATGATGATGAAGGCGGCCTGAGCCGCAGCAGCTCGACCGCGATCAGCGACGCAGGACGTTGAAGCGCTCGCGACCGACCGCGAGCACGTGGTACCGCCCGTGCACCGAGACCGGCGCGCCCGGAGTGAGCACGAGGGCGGCGCCGGCAGCGCTCCACACGGCCACCGGCTCGGCGTCGGCGAGGGTGCGCAGCAGGATCACACCCGACGCAGCGTCGGCGTGCTCGACGATCGCGTCGGACCAGTCCGACGGCGTCGCCGCGGCCAGCCGCGACTGGATCAGGTGCAGCGCGTGCCCCGGCGCGAAGGAGGAGCAGGCGTCGCCGCGGTCGCACATGCACGTCGCACTCTCGCGCACCTCAAGGGGCGGGATCTGGCGCTGCTGGCTCGACACGGCGGGGCTCCTTCTCGTAGTTTCGTTCTTCACCCACGTTAGGTCGGGCGCCGCCCCCGGACACCTCGACCGACACGGGACGAAACAAAGCGGAACGTCGCGTCGTGCCGATTCCGCCTCTTTCGCGGCACGGGTGATCGGATAGGCTTGCAGCAGAGGAGGACGACCGTGGAGGAACACCGCCGACCCGACGAGGGCGACATCCGCCGGGCTTCCGGCGCGGGCGCCGAATCGGGTGACACCGACCGCGGAACCGACACCACCCAGACCTTCGGTCACGACTCGGATCTCTCCTTCGTTCCGTTCGGGAGCGAGCTGGCCGATGCCGAGCTCGAGGCCATCGAAGCGCTGCCGACCGGTGCCGCACTGTTGCTGGTCCGCTCCGGACCGACGGCGGGCGCCCGGTACCTCCTCGACACCGATGTGACCACCGTCGGACGTCACCCTGAGGCGGACATCTTCTTCGACGACGTCACCGTCTCGCGCCGTCACGCCGAGATCACCCGGACCGGCTCGTCGTTCGAGCTCGTCGACCAGCGCTCGCTCAACGGCACGTACGTCAACGGCGAGCGCGTCGACCGGTCGGTGCTGGACAACGGCGCAGAGGTGCGCGTCGGCAAGTTCCGCCTGAACTTCTTCGTCTCTCCCGCAGACCTCGCCCAGGCCCCGGAAGGGTGATGCCGGCCGCATCCGCCCGCGAACGATCATCGTCCGCGGGTCTTCTGAGCATCGGGCAGGTGCTCGCACGCCTCTCGCCCGAATTCCCGTCGCTGACCTCCAGCAAGCTCCGTTTCCTCGAGGTGCAGGGCATCGTCACGCCGTTGCGCACCGAGTCGGGCTACCGCAAGTTCTCGCCCACCGACCTCGAACGACTGCGACTCGCGCTCACGCTCCAGCGCGACCACTATCTGCCCCTCGTCGTGATCCGCGAGTACCTCGAAGACGTCGATGCCGGCCGCCAGCCCGCCACGCCCACCGCCGTCCCTCCGCCGTCGATCGTGCCGGCGCCGCGCCGGTATCGCCGTGACGAACTGCTCGCGGCGGCGGGGGCCGCGCCGCAGCTGCTCAACGACGCCATCAGCACCGGAGTGATCACGGGATCCGACGGCTACTCGGAGCAGGAGGTCGCCCTGCTGCGCGCGCTGGTCGCGCTCGACCGGCACGGCATCGAGCCGCGCCACGTTCGAGCGCTGCGCCAGAACGCCGAACGCGACGTCGCCCTGGTCGAGCAGGCGCTCGCCCCGCTGCTGAGGCGCACCGACTCCGCGTCGCGAGGTCGGGCGGGCGAACTCGCACCCGAGCTGGCCAAGCGTCTGGACGAGGTGCGGTCGATCTTCGTGCGCGGCGCGCTCGAGCGGCTTCTCTCCTGACCGGCACCGTCGGCATCGCGCGACACGCCGAGGCGTTACAGCCGATGTCGTTGCCCGAGCGGGGTGCCTCATCTAGCGTGGAAGTATCCGATCCGGAGGGGGGTCGAGCATGACTGCTCGAGAAGCGGCCGAAGGCGAGCCGTTCGTCGCTGAGCTCCTCTTCACCGACGGACTCCCGGCCATGGACGACGAGGTCGGCTACCGCGGTGCGGTGGCGGCTCGCGCGGCGGGCATCACCTACCGCCAACTCGACTACTGGGCGCGCACCGAGCTCGTCGAGCCGACGGTGCGCGGTGCCAGCGGCTCCGGCTCCCAGCGTCTCTACGGCTTCCGCGACATCCTCGTCCTCAAGCTCGTCAAGCGACTCCTCGACACCGGCATCTCGCTGCAGCAGATCCGCACGGCGGTCGAACAGCTGCGCGCCTCGGGCATTCGCGACCTCGCCGGCACCACGCTCATGAGCGACGGCGCATCGGTCTACCTGTGCACGTCGAACGATGAGGTCATCGACCTGGTCAGCCGTGGTCAGGGAGTCTTCGGCATCGCCGTCGGCAAGGTCCTGCGCGAGGTCGAGTCCGAGCTCGTCGAGCTCGACGCCCAGGCGCCGGAAACCATGGACGAGCTCGCACTTCGCCGCGCCGCCCGCACCGCCTGACCGTCGGCATCCTGGACCGCCCCAGGCGGGGTGTGCTCACCGAGGCCGTATGCCCGCGTCTCCGGTCGGGTCAGCGCGCAGCGACTGCCTCGGGCTGACGGACAGTGGAAGCCGCGGTCAGCGCCTGTGCCAGATCGGCGATGAGGTCCTGCGGATCCTCGAGACCGATGGAGAGCCGGACGAGCGCATCCGACGGCTTCGCCTCGCTCTGCACCGGACGGTGCGTCAGTGCGGCCGGGTGCTGAATGAGGGAGTCGACGCTGCCCAGCGAGACCGCGTGGGTGAAGAGCTCGACCGACGAGGTCAGCGCCCCTGCGGCATCGAACCCGCCGGAGAGCTCGATCGCGATCATCGCGCCGGGCCCGTGCTGCTGCGTGCCGATCAGACCATGCGGATCGCACTCCGCGAACTCGGGGAAGTGCACCCGCGCCACTTCGGGGCGCGTCGTGAGCCAGCGTGCGACGGCGCGCGCACCGTCCTGCTGCGCCCGCACCCGCACCGGGAGAGTCGCGAGGCCCCGGTGCAGCAGGTAGGCGGCGAGCGGATGCATGATGGCGCCGGTGATCGCCCGTGTGCGGCGCAGCGCAGCAGCGGTGGCGGCATCGCACGCGACGACTCCGCCGACCACGTCGCCGTGGCCGCCGAGGTACTTGGTGGCGCTGTGGAGTGAGATGGCGGCGCCAAGGTCGAGCGGATGCTGGAGCACCGGCGTCGCGAAGGTGTTGTCCACGAGGACCGGCACATCGCCGGCCGCCGCGACGACCGCGCGGATGTCGACCAGCTCGAGCGTCGGGTTCGCGGGCGACTCCAGGATCACGAGCGCGGTGTCGGTGCGGATCGAGGCTGCGACGTCGGCCGGAGTGCAGTAGGTGGCCTCGATGCCCAGCAGTCCCGACGCGAGCAGATGGTCGGTGCCGCCGTAGAGCGGCCGCACGGCCACCACGTGGCGCTTGCCGTTCTCGTGCGAGAGCGCGAGGAGCACGGCGGTGACGGCGGCCATGCCGGAGGAGAAGGCGACGGCCTCCTCGGCATGCTCGAGGCGGGCCAGCGCGTCTTCGAACCGGGCGACCGTGGGATTCCACAGCCGCGCGTACACGTGGGAGCCGCCCTCGAACGGGTGCCCGCCGGTCGCGAGGACTTCGTAGGAGAGCCCGCCGACATCGATCCCGGGGAGGGGATTCGTGGAGGAGAGGTCGAGGGGGAGAGCGTGCACACCGAGCTCGGCGAGGTCGTCGCGGCCGGCGTGGACGGCAAGGCTGTCAGGATGCAGCGTCTTCGGTGCCATATCGAGATCGTCGGTGATTGCGCAGGAATCGGCAAGCGGACTTGACGAACCCGTCGTGAGTACACAGCATGTATTGCAGATTCCACAAACAGAGGAGCTCGGATGCCGCACCCGCCGAAGAATCCGCAGGTCGTGTCGACGGCTCTCGATGCGACCGACCGCGCCCTCCTCGCGGCCCTCATGGACGACGGACGGATGACGAACGCGGCGCTGGCAGCCCGCGTCGGACTCGCGGAGTCGACCTGCGCTTATCGCGTCCGCGCGCTGCGCGAGTCGGGGGTCATCACCGACATCACGGCGCGGGTGGATCTCGCCGCCGTCGGACGACCGATCCAGGCCGTGATCCAGGTGCAGCTCGCGAGCCACAGTCGCACCCACATCGACGCGCTCTTCGATCGGCTCGCCGCAATTCCCGGGGCACTGTCGGTCGTTCACGTCTCGGGCGACAACGACTTCCACGTGCACGTCGCGGTCGCCAGTCCCGAGCGGCTGCGCGACCTCATCCTCGAGCACATCACGAGTCACCCGGCCGTCACGAAGACGGAGACGCAGCTGATCTTCGAGGCTCGACGCGGGCGCGGCGTGCTCGGACCCCTGTGAGCCCGTGGGTCAGGCGCGCGCTTCGCCGGGAACCGGGATGCGACCGGTGCGCATGACGCGATCGAGCAGCGAGTCGAAATCCGCCGCGAGCTCCTGAGCCGAGTCTCCCGGCCAGATGTGGAGCGGCTTCGCGGCACCCTGCGCCTGCTGGAGCGATGTGCGCTCGGGGAGCTGCGGGGAGAGGACGAGCGGGCCGAACATGTCCCGGAGCTCCTTGATGCGGAACTGGTGCTCGATGGACTGCGGTCGCACGCGGTTGACGACGATGCCGAGCGGCTGAAGTCGCGGCGAGAGACCGCGACGGATCTCCTCGATCGCGCGGAGAGCGCGGTCGGCCGCGGCGACGGAGAAGAGGCCCGGCTCGGTGATGACGATGACGCGGTCGCTCGCGGCCCACGCCGTGCGGGTGAGGGCGTTGAGGGAGGGAGCGCAGTCGATGAGGACGAGGTCGTAGTCGGCCTCGATCGTTGCAAGAGCTTCTTCGAGCTTCCACACATCGCGCACGCTCGGGTGGGGTCCGTCGAAGTTGATCGCCGAAGGGCTGCCGATCATGACGTCGATGGTGCCGGGGTGCACCTTCGCCCAGCCGCTGGAGGTGATGGCCTGGCGGACCGTCTTCTCCTTGGGGTTCGCGAGGACATCTGCGACATTCAGGCGGCCGGCCACCTGAATGTCCATGCCCGTCGAGACGTCGGACTGCGGGTCGAGGTCGACGACGAGCGTGCGGACACCGCGGGCGAAAGCCGCGGAAGCGAGTCCGAGAGTCACGGTCGTCTTGCCGACACCACCCTTGAGCGAGCTGACGGAAAGCACGTGCACAATTCACCACGTTACCGTCCCCTAGGCTGAGAGCACACTCAGGCCCGCCCGCACCGCCGCCTCCGGAGGTCGAATGTTCCGCAAGATCCTCGTCGCGAATCGCGGCGAAATCGCCATCCGAGCCTTCCGCGCCGCCTACGAACTCGGGGCACGAACGGTTGCGGTGTTCCCGTTCGAGGACCGCGGATCGCTGCACCGGCAGAAGGCCGACGAGTCGTACGAGATCGGCGAGAAGGGGCACCCCGTCCGCGCCTACCTCGACATCGACGAGATCATCCGGGTCGCCCTGGCATCCGGCGCCGACGCGGTCTACCCCGGCTACGGGTTCCTCTCCGAGAATCCCGATCTCGCCGAGAAGTGCGCCGCCAACGGACTCGTCTTCATCGGGCCGCCCTCGTCTGTACTCGAGATGGCCGGCAACAAGGTCACCGCGAAGCAACACGCTGTCGCAGCCGGCGTCCCGGTGCTGCGCTCGACCGATGCATCCGACGATGTCGACGCGCTCGTCGCGCAGGCCGAGGGCATCGGCTTCCCCATCTTCGTCAAGGCCGTCGCGGGCGGCGGAGGCCGCGGCATGCGTCGCGTGGAGCAGCCCGGCGAACTGGCACCGGCCCTCGCCGAAGCGATGCGAGAGGCCGGCAGCGCGTTCGGCGACGCCCGGGTCTTCCTCGAGCAGGCCGTCCAGCGACCGCGTCACGTCGAGGTGCAGATCCTCGCCGACAAGTCGGGCGAGACGGTGCACCTCTTCGAGCGCGACTGCTCGGTCCAGCGGCGACACCAGAAGGTGATCGAGATCGCACCCGCGCCGAACCTCGACCCCGCCGTGCGCGACGCGCTCCACGCCTACGCGGTCGCGTTCGCGCGTTCCATCGGGTACGAGAACGCCGGAACCGTCGAGTTCCTGCTGGAGACCGCCGGCCCTCGAACCGGTGAGGTCGTCTTCATCGAGATGAACCCGCGCATTCAGGTCGAGCACACCGTGACCGAGGAGGTCACGGACGTCGACCTCGTGCAGTCGCAGATGCGCATCGCCTCGGGCGAGACCCTCGCCGAGCTGGGGCTCCTGCAGGACCAGATCCAGCTCCGCGGCGCCGCCCTGCAGTGCCGCATCACCACGGAGGACCCGTCGCAGGGCTTCCGCCCCGACACCGGCCGCATCACGACCTATCGCTCGCCGGGCGGTGCCGGCATCCGCCTGGACGGCGGCACGACCGCCGCCGGATCGCAGATCAGCCCGCATTTCGACTCGATGCTCGCCAAGCTCACGTGCCGCGGCCGTGACTTCCCGGCCGCGGTCACCCGCGCACGTCGTGCCCTCGCCGAGTTCCGCATCCGCGGAGTCGCCACGAACATCCCGTTCCTCCGCGCGGTGCTCGACGACGAGGCGTTCGTGGCGGGCGACGTCAGCACGTCCTTCATCGACGAGCGCCCGCAGCTGCTCACCAGGAACCCTTCCCGCGATCGCGCGACGAAGCTCCTCAACTGGCTCGCAGATGTCACCGTCAACCGTCCGTACGGCGAGAAGCCGCTCTCGGTGTCGCCGGGCAGCAAGCTGCCGCACATCGATCTCGCCGCCGCGCCGCCCGCCGGCACGCTCGAGCGTCTGCGTGCGCTCGGACCCGAAGGATTCGCCCGCGCGCTGCGCGAGCAGACGCCGCTCGCCGTCACCGAGACGACGTTCCGCGACGCGCACCAGTCCCTCCTCGCCACACGTGTCCGCACGCGCGATCTCGTACGCGTCGGGCCTCACGTGGCGCGCATGACGCCGCAGCTCCTGTCCGTCGAGGCCTGGGGAGGCGCGACCTACGACGTCGCCCTCCGCTTCCTCGCCGAAGACCCGTGGGAGCGCCTGGCGGCGCTGCGCGAGGCGATGCCCAACATCCCGATCCAGATGCTGCTGCGCGGACGCAACACGGTGGGCTACACACCGCGCCCCGTCGAGGTGACCGATGCCTTCGTGACCGAGGCCGCCGCCACCGGGGTCGACGTGTTCCGCATCTTCGACGCGCTCAACGACGTGTCCCAGATGCGGCCGGCGATCGATGCCGTGCGGGGCACCGGGACCGCGCTGGCCGAGGTGGCAGTCTGCTACACCTCCGACCTCCTCGATCCGGCGGAGCGCCTCTACACGCTCGACTACTACCTGCGACTGGCCGAGCAGATCGTCGAGGCCGGTGCCCACGTGCTGGCGATCAAGGACATGGCGGGCCTGCTGCGCCCCGCGGCCGCCGCCAAGCTGGTGACCGCCCTGCGCGAGCGGTTCGACCTTCCCGTTCACCTGCACACGCACGACACCGCCGGCGGGCAGCTCGCGACGCTCCTCGCCGCCAGCGCGGCGGGGGTCGACGCGGTGGATGCCGCGGCCGCCCCGATGTCGGGCACGACGAGCCAGCCGTCCCTGTCGGCACTCGTCGCAGCCTTGGCGCACACCGACCGCGACACCGGCCTGGACCTGCAGGCCGTGAGTGACCTGGAGCCGTACTGGGAGGCCGTGCGCCACCTGTACCGCCCGTTCGAGTCGGGGCTTCCCGCGCCGACGGGACGCGTCTACCACCACGAGATCCCCGGTGGCCAGCTCTCCAATCTCCGCCAGCAGGCGATCGCGCTCGGACTGGCTGACGACTTCGAGCTCATCGAGGACATGTACGCCGCGGCCGACCGGCTGCTCGGCCGCATCCCGAAGGTGACACCGTCGTCGAAGGTGGTCGGCGACCTCGCGCTGGCGCTGGTCGCGGTGCGGGCAGATCCGGCCGACTTCGAGCAGAATCCGCACAACTACGACATCCCTGACTCGGTGGTCGGGTTCATGGCGGGCGAGCTCGGCGACCTTCCCGGGGGATGGCCCGAGCCGTTCCGCACGAAGGTCCTGGCGGGTCGCACCGTGTCGATCGAGGTCCCGCCGCTCACCGACGAAGAGCGGGCAGGCCTCGCCGGCGACGGCGTCGAGCGCCGTCGCACTCTGAACCGACTGCTGTTCCCGGCCCCTGCGCGCGAGTTCGAGAAGAACCGTGCGACGTACGGTGACCTCACCGCACTCGGCACCCCCGACTACCTCTACGGTCTCAAGCCGGGGGAGGAGCACATCGCCGAGATCGACCCGGGCGTTCAGCTGTACGTCGGGCTCGAGGCGATCGGCGAGGCCGACGCCAAGGGCATCCGCACCGTCATGACGACGCTCAACGGGCAGCTGCGGCCGGTCTTCGTCCGCGACCGCAGCATCAAGGTCGACGTCAAGCAGGCGGAGCGGGCGGACACGACCAAACCCGGTCAGGTGGCCGCACCGTTCTCGGGCGTCGTCACCCTCAAGGCATCGGTCGGCGCCACGGTGACCGCCGGCCAGCCGGTGGCCTCGATCGAGGCGATGAAGATGGAGGCGGCGATCACCGCCCCCGTCGACGGCGTCGTGGAGCGCCTCGCGATCAGCGAGACCCAACAGGTGGACGCGGGAGACCTTTTGGTCGTGATCCGCCCGGCGCAGTAACCTGGAACGCGGAAATCGCCCGAATTCCCCTCCCTGGCTTGGAGAACGACGCAGTGACGCCTGATCGCCCTGACCATACGCCCGACGAAGCTGAGAACGGTGTGCTGTCCGACACGGGCAGCCTCGACACCAGCGGAATCGGCATCCTCGGTGGCGCCACCGCCCAGGTGAGCGTCGAATTGCCCTCCGAAGAGGAGGACGACGACCTCGTCGAAGATGAGGTGATCGACGGCGGCGCGCCGTTCGTCGTCGAGATCCCAGCCGACACCGCGGAAGCCGAACTGGTCGAGAGCGTCGAGACCGAGGACTGGACCGTCGAGGACGATATCGAGGACTGGCAGCCGCTGGAGGACATCGCGGACGCCGATGTCGTGAACGACGGATCCGCGGCGGAGTTCTCGCCGGTCGCCGAGCCCGCTCCCGTGGCCGCGGAGGCGGCGGCATCCGACCGCTCGGCCCCGACGATCGAAGACCCGCAGGTCGCCGCGGTCGGCGGCGCCGCATCCCGACCCGCAGCCGCGGCTCCGGTGGAGCGCGCGACCTACCCCCGCGCCGACGTGAACCTCACCTCGAAGCGCCTGGGCGAGTTCGAAGCCGACCGCGAGACGGCCGACCTGCTGACCGCCGACCGCCTGCTCGACCCGCATCAGGTCGTCCGGAGCGAGCCGGAGGGCTACTGGCAGCACTTGCTGTACTCGATCTCCGGCCGGCGGATCAATCTCGGCGACGGCAAGCGTGCACGCGCACGCAAGGAGCTCGACCGCCGTATCGCCTTCCCCCTCCACGGCGGTGCCCGCTTCGTCCCCGTGCTCTCGCGCAAGGGTGGCGTGGGCAAGACGACCGTCACGACCCTGCTCGGCATGGCGCTCGCAGATGCGCGCGACGACCGCGTGATCGCCGTCGACGCGAACCCCGACCGGGGCACGCTCGCCGAGCGCATCGCTCGCGCCAGCGGCAAGACCGTGCGCGATCTCGTGCGTGCGCGGGGCGATGTGGTCGGGTTCAACGACCTCTCCGACATCGTCGCCCGCGACGAGACCCGCCTCGACGTGGTGGCGTCGGATTCCGACCCCCGCGTGTCGGAGGCGTTCAGCGATGCGGACTACCGCGATGTCGCCACGCTCGCCGCGCACTATTACTCGATCGTGCTGACCGACACGGGCACCGGCATCGTGCACTCCGTGATGGGCGCGACGCTGGAGCTGGCCGACCAGCTCGTCATCGTCTCGGGCCTGAGCGTCGACGAGGCGCGTCTCGCGTCCGAGACCCTCACCTGGCTCGAGACCAACGGATACGCCGACAAGGTGCGCGGCGCCGTCGTGGTGCTCAACAACTCGAGGCCGGGCACCCCGCTCGTGCAGCTCGAAGAGCTCGAAGCGCACTTCCGCACGCGCGTGCGCGCCGTCGTCCGCATGCCGTACGACTCGCACATCGCGGCCGGCAGCGCCATCGTCTTCCGCGACCTGCAGCCGGCCACGCGCGATGCCGCGCGCGACCTCGCCGCCACCGTCGTCGAGGGTCTGCGCACCTTCGCGTCTGCGGCCTAGGCCACGCCATGGCGGTTCGCTCCATCCGGGTCTTCGGCGACCCCGTGCTCACGTCCGAGAGCGCCCCGATCGGCGTGATCGACGACGGCGTGCGTGCCCTCGTTCGCGATCTCCTCGACACCGTCGAGCTACCCGGTCGCGCCGGACTCGCGGCGCCCCAGATCGGCGTCGGGCTGCGCGCATTCAGCTACAACATCGACGGCGAGATCGGCTACGTGCTCAATCCGGTGCTCGAGGTCTCGGGCGAGCCGGAGACGATGGGGGAGGGATGCCTCTCCGTGCCGAGTCTGTGGCACGACGCGGTGCGTCACCCGTGGGCGCGTGTCACCGGCATCGACCTCGACGGCCGTGAGGTCGTGCTGGAGGGGGAGGGGCTCATGGCTCAGGCCCTGCAGCACGAGACCGACCACCTCGACGGGATGCTCTACCTCAAGCGGCTCACGGCGGAGGAGCGTCGCATCGCGATGCGGGAGATCCGCGAGTCCGACTGGTTCTGACATGCACGCCCGCTCGTTGAGCGAGCGATCGCAGCGCGCGAGACGAAACGCCCCGAACCGACGGTGATCGTCTGTTCGAGGCGTTTCGTCTCGCTGCGACTGCCCGACGACCGTGGCCGGCCGCGGCATCCGCTCCGCGTTCGCTATTTGAGCGAGACGTTCGACGTGTTGACCGGGTCGCTGTAGAGCTCCTCGATCGGGCCGGCGAAGTCCTCCATGATGACGTTGCGCTTGATGCTCATCTTCGGCGTGAGGTGACCACTGGCCTCGGTCCACTCGGAGTCGAGGATGGTGAACTTGCGGATCGACTCCGCACGCGACACGGACTTGTTCGCGTGGTCGATCGCGCGCTGCACCTCGGCGCGGACGGCCTCGTTCTTCGCGGCATCCGTCAGCGACATGTCGCCCGGCAGGGCGTTGTTGGCCAGCCAGGTCGGCAGCATCTCGGGGTCGAGAGTGATGAGCGCCGAGATGAACGGCTTCTGGTCGCCGACCACCACGACCTGGCCGACGATCGGGTTCGCGCGGATCGGGTCCTCGAGCACCGCGGGGGCGACGTTCTTGCCGCCGGCGGTGACGATGATCTCCTTCTTGCGGCCGGTGATCGTGAGGAAGCCCTCGTCATCGAACGAGCCGATGTCGCCGGTCTTGAACCAGTCGCCGTCGAACGTGGCGGCGGTGGCCTCGGGGTTGCGCCAGTACTCCTTGAACACGTTGATGCCGCGCACCTGGATCTCGCCGTCCTCGGCGAGACGGATGCCCACACCGGGCAGCACCGGTCCGACCGTGCCGATCTTCGACTTCGTGGCGAGGTTCACGGTCGCCGGCGCGGTGGTCTCGGTCAGGCCGTACCCCTCGAGGATCGTCACACCGAGGCTGTGGAAGAAGTGGCCGAGGCGGGGGCCGAGCGGAGCCGATCCCGACACCGCGTACTCGACGTTGCCGCCCATGGCGGTGCGCAGCTTGCTGTAGACGAGGCGGTCGAACAGCTTGAACTTCACCTTGGTCAGGAAGGGGACCTTCTTGCCTTCCTGGAGAAGGCGCGAGTGCTCGACGGCCGTGTGGGCCGCGGAGCGGAAGATCTTGCCCTTGCCGCCGGCCTCGGCCTTCTGCTCGGCCGAGTTGTACACCTTCTCGAACACGCGCGGCACGGCGAGCAGGTACGTCGGCTTGAACGAGCCGAGCGCCGGCAGGAGCTGCTTGGTGTCGGGCTGGTGGCCGGTCTTGACGCCGGCGTGGATGTTGAGCACCGAGATGAAGCGCGCGAAGATATGCGCCGTCGTGATGAACAGCAGCGTCGACGCGCCCGGCTTGGCCACGACCTCCTGGAGGGACTTGGCCGAGTTGCGGGTGAGCTCGACGAAGTTGCTGTGGGTCAGCACACAGCCCTTGGGGCGGCCGGTCGAGCCGGACGTGTAGATGAGGGTGGCGATGTCGGCGCCGTTGGCGATGCCGCGACGACGCTCGATCTCCGCATCGGTGACGTCCTTGCCACCGGCGACGAGCTTGTCGAGGTCGCCGCGCTGCATCTCCCACGTCGAACGGATCAACGGCACCTCGGCACGGATCTCGTCGAGCCGCGCCGAGTGATCGGCCGACTCCGAGAGGCACGCGATCGCGCCGGAGTCGTTGAGGATCCAGCTGATCTGCGACGGCGAGCTGGTCTCGTACACGGGAACCATGACGGCACCGGCGTAGAACAGCGCGAAGTCCACGAGCGTCCAGTCGTAGGTGGTGCGTGCGATGAAGGCGACCTTCTCGCCCGGCTCGATGCCGGCGGCGACGAAGCCCTTGGCCAAGGCCACGACCTGCTTCTGGAAGTCGGCGGCGGTGATGTCGCGCCAGCCGCCTGCGTCGGGGACGGCGAAGAGCGCGAGCTGTGGCGTCGCCTTCACCCGCTCGACGAGCAGATCGGCGACATTCGCCTGGGGATCGGCGGGGACTATGGCGGGGACTTCGAATTGGACCACGGCAGCTCCTTCGGTACCGGAATGAATCTCGGGTGGATCTCATTCGAGTCTAATCCGAAGGGCGCGGCGAACCGTCAGGAGTGTGGAAGTCGCCGCGCCGCTAGACTTCATCGCGCCGTCGCGCGTGCGCCGGCCGGAGAGGAATGCGGTGCTCAAGGTCGGTATCGACATCGGCGGGACGAAGATCGCAGGCGGGGTCGTCGACGCCGCCGGGCGGATCGTCGAGAAGCTCCGCGTGGACACCCCGATCGACACGAAGGCGCTCTCCGACGCGGTCATCGACATGGCACGGCACTTCGCCGCCGGACACGACATCGCCGCCGTCGGCGTCGCTGCCGCCGGCTTCATCGACCGCGCGGGCGCGATCGTGATCCACGCGCCGAACATCGCGTGGCGCAACGAGCCCCTCAAGGCCACGCTGGAGGCCGGGATCGACGTGCCGGTCACGATCGAGAACGATGCCAACGCCGCCGGCTGGGCCGAATTCCGCTTCGGCGCCGGCCGCGACGTCGACAACATGGTCATGCTCACGATGGGCACGGGCGTGGGCGGCGCGATCGTGCTGGACGGCGAGCTCTTCCGCGGCGGTCACGGGATCGCTGCCGAACTCGGCCACACGCGGTTCACTCGCGACGGCCTGCCGTGCGGCTGCGGACAGAACGGATGCCTCGAGCAGTATGCCTCCGGACGCGCGCTGCAGCGCGAGGCGAACGCACTCGCCGATTCGGGGGGCATCGGTCAGGCGCTCGCCGACCTCCGGTCCGAGAAGGGATCCATCAGCGGGCCCGCGGTTTCGAGGCTCGTCCTCGCCGGCGACCCCGGCGCCACCGAGGCGCTGCGTCGCGTGGCGACGGCGCTGGGTGAGGCCTGCGGCGGATTCCAGGCCGTGCTCGATCCCGAGCTCTTCGTCATCGGCGGAGGGGTGGCCCAGCTCGGCGAGGATCTGCTCGCCCCGGTCCGGCTCGCCTACGAGACATCGCTTCCCGGCTACGGCGACCGCCCGGTCGCCCAGTTCGCGATCGCGCAGCTCGTCAACGACGCGGGACTGATCGGCGCCGCCGACCTGGCGCACGTGGGGGGATAGCGATGCTCTACTGGCTGATGAAGTACGTGTTCATCGGGCCGATCGTCAAAGCGATCTTCCGCCCGTGGATCGTCGGGCGCCGCAATGTCCCCGTGGAGGGCGGTGCGATCCTGGCGAGCAATCACCTCTCTTTCATCGACTCCGTCATGCTCCCACTGATGATCGACCGTCGAGTGGCCTTCCTCGCCAAGAGCGACTACTTCACCGGCAAGGGTCTCAAGGGCTGGGCGACGCGCGTCTTCCTCACGGGGACCGGGCAGCTGCCCATCGACCGATCCGGCGGCAAGGCGTCCGAAGCATCCCTCAATACGGGCCTGCAGGTGCTCGGCGGAGGAGAGCTGCTGGGCATCTACCCCGAGGGCACCCGCAGTCCCGACGGCAAGCTGTACCGGGGCCGCACCGGAATCGCGCGCATGGCCCTGGAGGCCCACGTGCCGGTCGTGCCGGTCGTGATGGTCGACACCGACACGATGATGCCGATCGGACAGCGCCTGCCGAATGTCGTGCGCGTCGGCGTGGTGATCGGCGAGCCCCTGGATTTCTCGCGATTCGCCGGCATGGAGGGCGACCGGTACATCCTCCGCTCGATCACCGACGAGATCATGGTCGCCCTGCAGCGCCTGGGCGAGCAGCAGTACGACGACGTCTACGCGTCCACGGTGAAGGACCGGATCAAGACCAAGGCCTGAACCCCTCGTCACACGCGTCCGGGGCCGGTGCGCCCACGACTAGAATCGAGGGATGCTTCAGCAGCTCGACAGCCTCGACCACTGGCGGACCCTGCCCATCAAGCAGCAGCCCGCGTGGCAGGACGCCGACGCCGTTGCCGCGGTATCCGCCGAGCTCGCGACCCTGCCTCCGCTCGTGTTCGCGGGCGAGGTCGACAACCTGCGAGAGCGCCTCGGGCGTGCCGCGTCGGGCCAGGCGTTCCTGCTGCAGGGCGGCGACTGCGCCGAGACGTTCGCGGGCGCGACGGCCGAGCAGATCCGCAACCGCATCAAGACCGTGCTGCAGATGGCGGTCGTGCTGACCTACGGCGCGTCGATGCCGATCGTCAAGATGGGACGCATGGCGGGGCAGTTCGCCAAGCCGCGCTCCAGCGACTCCGAGACGCGCGGCGAGGTGACGCTGCCGGCATACCGCGGCGACATCGTCAACGGCTACGACTTCACCGAGGGCTCACGCCAGGCCGATCCGCAGCGACTGCTGAAGGGATACCACACGGCCGCGTCGACCATCAATCTGATCCGCGCGTTCACGCAGGGTGGCTTCGCCGACCTTCGCGAGGTGCACTCGTGGAACAAGGGCTTCGCGCAGAATCCCGCCAATCAGCAGTACGAGCGGATGGCGACGGAGATCGATCGTGCGATCCGCTTCATGGAGGCCGCGGGTGCGAACTTCGACGAGCTCAAGCGCGTCGAGTTCTACACCGGCCACGAGGGCCTGCTGATGGATTACGAGCGCCCGATGACGCGCATCGACTCGCGCACGGGCACGCCATACAACACGTCGGCCCACTTCGTGTGGATCGGGGAGCGCACGCGGGAGCTCGACGGGGCGCATGTCGACTACTTCTCGAAGATCCGCAATCCGATCGGCGTGAAGCTGGGCCCCACGACAAGCCCCGAGACGACGCTCGCACTCATCGACAAGCTCGACCCGAATCGCGAGCCCGGGCGCCTCACGTTCATCACTCGCATGGGGGCGGGGAAGGTCCGCGACGCGCTGCCTCCGCTGCTGGAGGCCGTCAAGGACTCGGGCGCGACGCCGCTGTGGGTCACCGATCCCATGCACGGCAACGGCATCACGACGCCCACCGGGTACAAGACCCGTCGCTTCGACGACGTCGTCGACGAGGTGCGCGGCTTCTTCGAGGCTCACCGAGCCGTCGGCACGTTCCCGGGCGGCATCCACGTCGAGCTCACCGGTGACGACGTCACCGAGTGCCTGGGCGGTTCCGAAGAGATCGACGAGGCCGCCCTCGCGACGCGCTACGAGTCGCTGTGCGATCCGCGCCTGAACCACATGCAGTCGCTCGAGCTGGCATTCCTCGTCGCCGAGGAGCTCGAGAAGCGCTGACCTCGCTACTTGCCGAGAGCGCGCTTGTGTTCCGCCGGGGGCGCCTGATCGTGACATGAGCGCGTTGTCGGCGGCTGAGGGGGCTGAGGAGGCTGCGGAGGCTGCGGAGGCTGCGGAGGCTGCGGACGCTGAGGCTCCTCCCCAGCGGAGAAGACACGGCGGCTACGCACCGATCGGCTTGCGGGCGCCCGCACTCGAGGCGCCCGCGTCAGCGTGTCGGGGTGACTCGTGAACGCCGGCAGCTTCCGGTCGGACTGGACCGCGGGGCGTTCGCGTACTCGGATGCTCGCGAGGCGGGCGTGCCTCGTTCCCGACTTCGCCAGACGGACCTCGCTCACCCGCATCGGGGGGTGTACATCACGGAGTCCTCGGACGGCTCTTCTCTCGAGCGGGCGTGTGACGCCGCCGCGGTCGTCATGGCCCCCCAACACGTGTTCAGCCACCGGACGGCGGCGCGCCTCTGGGGGATCCCTCTCCCGGCGCGGTGGCGCGACGGCGAGCCGGTCGATCTGCTCGCGGTCGGAAGTCGGGGCCGGCTGCGTCGCCCGGGCATTCGATCGTGGGAGACGATGTCCGAGGTCGACGTCACCACTCACGACCTCGGACCCCTGGTCTCTCCCGCCGACACCTGGGTTCACCTCGCTACTCTTCCGCGGCGGGAGGTCCCCTTCGAGTGGCTCGTCGCCGCCGGCGACTACCTGATCAGTGGGACGAGGCTGCCGGGCGGTCGCCGCACTCCGCCGCTCGCGACGCCTCGGCAGCTCCTCCGCTCGGTGACGCGGCACGGCCATGGTCGGGGCGCTCGACCGCTCGACCGTGCGCTGCCGTTGCTGCGCTCTCCGGTCGATTCACCGAAAGAGACCCTGCTGCGGCTCGGTCTCGTCGATGCGGGACTGCCGGAACCGGCGGTGCAGCCACCCATCGGCACCGCGGCCGGGACGCGGCATCCGGACCTCGGCTACCTGCGTCAGCGAGTCCTGCTCGAGTACCTCGGCGACGTTCATCGCACCGATCGCCGACGGTGGCTCGAGGACCTGACCCGCGTGCAGCTCTTCGAGGACGCCGGCTACCGTGTGGTTCTCGTCGGTGCGGACGACCTGATCCCCGCCGGAATGGCAGCGCTCGCCGGCCGCGTGCGACGCGCCCTCGCCGCATCATTCCTCACCGACAACGCGCGGATGTCTCGATTCGCCCGGCCGGGGGAGACATGAGCGCGTTCTCGCGGAGCCGGGGTCAGCCGGAGACGGTGATCTCGATATAGACGCGGGTGCCCTTGAGGAGCATCGAACCCGCCACGGGATCGGAGGACGCGACTTCGGTGACTTCGTCGGGGAACGGCGCCCACAGCGCCGAGTAATCCACCTGGAACCCGGCGGCCTCGAGGTCCGCGATCGCGCCGTCGCGAGTCTGGCCGACGACATCGGGAACCTCGAAGAGCGGCGGACCGTTGGACACGATCAGCGTGACCTCGTCGCCCGGACGCCACCAGTTCCCGCCCTCGCGCTCGGTCGTGCCGATCACGAGGCCCTCGGCGATGTCCTCGCTCGCCTGCTCGATGACGTCGTCGGTCACCACGAGCTCCGCGTCGGTCAGCGTCGCGCGCGCCGCATCGACGCTCTGTCCTTGAACACTGGGGAGTGGCCCGAGCGAGACCCACAGCGTCGCCGTGTCGCCCTGGTGCACCGTGCAGCCCTCGCCGCACGGCACATCCTCGCTGCCGTCGGCCGGATGGATCATGACGCCCACGATGCCGTCGGGGGCCGTCTCGGTGTAGAAGACGCGCTCTCCGTCGACGGTGATCTGCTGGGTGTCCAGGAGCCCTGCCACCTCGGCCTTGGGCTTGCCGAGCATGGACTCGAGCTGGACCTCGGCCGGGCCGAGCGAGATGAGCACGGTGACGTCGGCATCCTTGTCGACGCGCGAGCCCGATGGGGGATCGGTGCCGATCGCGCGCCCCGCCTCGACCTCGATGCTGTTCTCGCCGCGTTCGATCGCCACGAGAGAGTCCTCGGCGAGGCGCGCCTGAGCCTCGGCGAAGGTCATGCCCGAGACATCCGCCACCGCGACCATCGAACCCGGACCGGATCCGAACCACCAGCCCAGGCCGGCGGCGAGGGCGGCCAGGAGCACGACCAGGGCGACGATCCACGCGCCGCGCGACTGTCGCCGCTTCATAGCGCTGCGCAGCTGCGTGGCGTTGTCGACCTCGTCCAACGGATGGGTCGGGGTCAGGGTCATACCCGTGGACGGGAGGACGGCGGTGAGCTCGCCGGACGGAATGCCGTCGTCGCGCGGGGCGCCGATCAGCGCGGTTCGGGTCACGACCGGCGCGATGGCGAGATCCCGTTCGATCTCGCGAAGCCGCTCGAGCATCTCGCGCGCGTCGACCGGGCGGTCGTCTGGGTTCTTCTCCGTCGCCCACAGGACGAGCTCGTCGAGCGGCTCGGGAACGCCGGGGTTCTTGACGCTCGGGCGCGGCACCGAGTCGGTGGCGTGCTGAAAGGCGATCTGCATCGGCTGCTCGCCCTTGTACGGCTGCTCTCCGGTGAGCATCTCGTAGAGCATGATTCCCAGGGCGTAGATGTCGCTGCGTGCGTCGGCGGTGCCGCGCGTGACGAGCTCGGGTGCGAGGTAGGCGATGGTCCCCAGCAGCTGCGCGCCCGTTGCGGTGTTGGCGGTCGTCGCACGCGCGAGCCCGAAGTCGCCGATCTTGATGCGGCCGTCCTCGGCGAGGAGCACGTTCTCGGGCTTCACGTCACGGTGGACGATTCCCGCGCGGTGCGCCGCCGCAAGGCCCGACAGGATCGCATCGAGGATCGACACGGCCTGCGGGACGGTGAGCCGCCGCTGCTCGCGCAGGAGCTCGCGCAGCGTGATGCCCGGCAGGTACTCCATGACCAGGTAGGCCATGTCGCCGTCCTGACCCTGGTCGAACACGTTCACCACGTGCGGATCCGCCAGCCGCGCGGCCGCGCGTGCCTCCTGGATGAAGCGGCTCTGGAACACGGTGTCGTCGCTGAGGTGGCCGTGCATCACCTTGAGCGCGATGCGGCGTTCGAGGCGCAGATCGGTCGCCACGTAGACGGTCGCCATACCTCCGCGCGCGATGCGAGCGCGGACGCGGTACCGGCCGTCGACCAGACGGCCGATCAGCGGATCCGTCTGCTGGCTCGTGCTCACGCGAGAAGTCTACGGACGCGCACCTGCGAGCCCGCGGAGCGGCTCACCCTCTGGTGCGGATGCCGCAGGTCAGCCGAGGGCCGCGAGCCAGGCGAAGGCGGGCTTCTCCCACTGCGCGTAACGATCCGGATACGCCGAGATCTGCACCGCCTGTGCCGCCTGCGCGAAGCTCATGCTCTCCCAGCCGGGGATGTCGAGGAGGCCTCGCGTGCGCGTGCCGTTGGGATCGCTCGGACCGCCGTAGAACGCCTTGATCGCCCGCACGCGATCCCGCACCTCGTCGGCGGTGCCCCAGCCCGTGCTCGGTCGCTGCTGGAAGAGGCCGAGCGAGTCGCGGTCGCCCCAGTCGAGGTTGCGGATCCACGACTCCTGCATCGCCGTGCCGAGGGCGATCGCGATGCCGCGATCGGGCACGCCCAGCTCACGGCCGATCTGGATGATGAGCCGCGCATTCTCGGTCTGCGGGGCGTCGAGTCCCGTCGCGCCCGTCTTCGCGGGGATCGCGAGCTTCTGCCCGGGATAGATGATCGACGCGGCAGACAGGCTGTTCGCGGCCAGCACGCCGTTCACGCTCACGCCGTGCCGCTGCGCGATCGCCGTGACCGTGTCGCCGGCCTTCACGACGTACGAAGACTTTGCGGGTGGGGGTGCGGGTGCGGCAGGCTTCGTGGCCGAGGCGGGAACGGCTTTGCCGGGGATCGCGAGCTTCTGCCCGGGATAGATGATCGACGACCAGCCGAGCCGGTTGGCCGACAGCACCGCCTGAACTGACACCCCGTGCCGCTGCGCGATCCCGCTGACGGTGTCGCCCGCTCGTACGGCATAGGTTCCGGATGCCGCGCTCGGCGTGGCCGGCGCGGCCGCGACCGCGGCTGTGAGCTTGAGGACCTGCCCGGGGTAGATCACCGACTTCCACGACAGGCCGTTGATCGCGAGGACGTCGGTCGTCCGCAGGCCGTGGCGCGCGGCGATCGCGCTCACGGTGTCGCCGCGCTTGACCGTGTATGTGGCAGGCGCGGCAGCCGAAGCGGGGAGTGCGCGAACCTTCGGCGCGGGATGACTCGTCTTGGCAGCCGAAACGTGACGGCCTTCCGCGAGGGCGGTACGCGGCATCCGCTCCTGCGCGCCCTCGAGAGCCTCCGCCGGCGTGGATGACAGCACGAGCGCGATCGATCCGGCGACGGCCGCCGGCATGACCGCGAAGCCGGCGCGGGACGCGCGGACGCGGTCGGTTCGAATATCGGGTCGCAAGAGAACCCCCCTCCATCGACTTCCAGAACGGTGTCACGGATGTCTACAGGTGTCAACGGGTGCGAAAGGAGAGGCCTCTGTGGCCAATGTGACAGACGAGATCGGGCGACCGCTGTGTGCGCGCAGTCCCACGGGAGTGCAATAGTTGCTGGGTGACCGCTGACGACGCTTCGCGCATCGAGACCGAATGGCTCACCCTTCCGGAACTCGTCGAGGTGCTCGGCGAGCCGCTCGGACGGGTGCGCCGCTACCTCGACGAGTCCTATTTGATCGGCACACGCCGCAAGGGGGCGCTCCGGGTTCCGGCCGTGTTCATCGTCGACGGCCATCCGATCAGCTCGCTGCGGGGCACGGTGATCGTGCTGCACGACGCCGGCTTCTCCGACGACGAGGCGATCGACTGGCTCCTCGGCCCCGACGAGACGATCGGGATCCCTCCGATCCAGGCGCTCATCGCCGGCCGCAAGGCCGAGGTGCGTCGCGTCGCGCAGACCCTCGCCTGAGCGCGAGCCGGGCGTCAGGTGACGCGGACGGTGGCGGCGCGAGCAAGATCGCGCAGCTCTCCGACGGCCGCGTTGCCCAGGTGCGCGCCTGAGAGCGACCGCTCGGCCTCACGCGCGTAGTCGGCGATGAGCGCTTCGACGCGTTCGAGCGCTCCGCTGTCGACGATCGTGCGCTGCAGCGCGTCGATCTGTGCCGCATCCAGAGCCGGATCGCCCAGCAGCTCATCGACGATGCGTCGAGCCGGGGGAGCCATCCCCTCGCGCGCGTAGGCGATCAGCACGGTGCGCTTGCCCTCGCGAAGGTCGTCGCCCGACGGCTTGCCCGTCTCGCGTTCGTCGCCGAACACACCGAGCACGTCATCGCGCAGCTGGAACGCCATGCCCAGCGGGTGCCCGAAGGCCGCGAGAGCGGCCGACTGAGCGGCGTCGGCGCCCGCGAGCGCCGCACCGATCGCGAGGGGCTGCTGGATGCTGTACCGCGCCGACTTCAGCGACGCCACACGCAGCGCCCGCTCGGCGTGGCGCTCGGCGGGCTCGGTGACGAACGCTGACTCCTCGGCGATGTCGAGGAACTGACCGATCGTGACTTCGCGCCGCATGGCCGCATACTCGGCGCGGGCGGCCGCGGCGGGCACCGGCTGGGCGACCGCGAGGCCCTCTTCGAACAGGTCGTCGCTCCACGCGACCAGGAGGTCGCCGAGGAGGATGGCCGCCGATCGGCCGAAGGCCGCGGCATCCCCGGCCCACTGCGCGTGACGGTGAGAGGCTTCCATCGCTCGGTGTGCGGCGGGGCGACCGCGGCGGGTGTCGGAGTTGTCGATCACGTCGTCGTGGACGAGCGCGGCGGCGTGGAACATCTCCAGCGAGGCGGCGGCGGCCACCACGTCCGCCGGCACCGAACCTGCGGGTCGGGAGGCTTCCTCCACGGCCCTCCACCCGGCGACGCAGAAGCGCCCGCGAAGGCGCTTTCCTCCCGACACGGCGGCTGCTCCGGCCTCGACGAAGAGAGCGGCCTCGGCGCCGAGCTCGGCCGCGTGCAGGCGCTGAGCCGAGACGAAGATGTCCAGACGCTGGGAAATGGCTTCAACCGGGTCTGAAGAGGCGGACACGGGCCTAGCCTAGTGATCTACGGCACGCGTAGAATCGTCGTACCCGAGCCACAGAGGGGGATGCATGCCACTCTCCGAACAGGAGCAGCGTCTGCTCGATGAGATGGAACGCCATCTCATGCGCAACGACGCAGATGTCGTCAGCGCGCCCCGCGACGGCCGCACGCTCAGTTACCGCAACATCGTGTACGGCACGATCCTCGTGCTGCTCGGTCTCGGCGGACTGATCGTCGGCGTCTCGCTCCCGCTCATCGTGGTGGGCGTCATCGGCTTCGTCGTGATGCTCGGCGGCGTCCTCCTGGCCGTCACTCCCACGCGCGGCCCGGGCCGAGTTCGCGAAGAGACGACGAAGCCGGCTCCTTCCGCCCATCAGACCGCGTCCTTCATGGATCGCATGAACGACCGATGGGACAAGCGCCAAGGGGAGCGCTGATCCCCACGCTCCGCTGACGCGAGAGACAAGCACCGACCTCCGGGTCGGTGCTTTTTCTTTGCCCGCCGCACGGCGGCATCCCACCCGAATGGGGCCGAGGGGGAGGAATGCGCGCGAAGTTGATGACAAAGTGGAGGGAAGTGGAGTAAAGTGGCGAGTATTCAGCGGGGGCTGGTCGAAGGGGGAGTGGTGAGCCGATGCTTCTTGGCACGCACACTCCGAAGCTCGACGACAAAGGCCGCGTCATCCTGCCGGCGAAGTTCCGCGATGACCTCGGCGGAGGAGTCGTCGTGACCCGCGGGCAGGACCGCTGCCTCTATGTGTTCAGCACCCAGGAGTTCGAGCGCGTGCACGAGCGCATCCGTGAGGCGCCGCTGGCCAACAAGCAGGCCCGCGACTTCCTGCGCATGTTCCTCTCGGGTGCGAGCGCCGAGAAGCCCGACAGCCAGAACCGCATCACCCTTCCGGGTCCGCTGCGTGCCTACGCGGGGCTCGAGCGCGACCTCGTCGTCACCGGCGTGGGAGCCCACGCCGAGATCTGGAACGCCGACGCGTGGAGCACGTACGCCGAAGCGAACGAAGAGAGCTACGCCGAACTGGAGCAGGAGGTGATCCCGGGCCTGTTCTGAGCCCTCGGCCCCGACTCCCAGCCGCCCTCCCTGACGCACTTCCCCGGTGTCAGGTCGGAGCGGATGGGGATCAGGACCGAGGGACAGGGTCCAGATCGATATGAGCCTCCGCGACATCCACACCCCGGTCCTCCTCGAGCGCTGCCTCGACCTGCTCGCCCCGGCGCTCCAGCGCGACGGGGCGGTGTTCGTGGACGCGACGCTCGGCATGGGGGGCCACTCGGAGGCATTCCTCGAACGGTTCCCGGGACTCCACCTGGTCGGACTGGATCGCGACACCGACGCGCTGCGCATCGCGGGCGAGCGCCTCAGCCGCTTCGGCGACCGGGTGACACTCGTGCACACGGTGTACGACGGCATCGCCGAGGCGGTGACGGGCGCCGGCTTCGCGGCCGCCGACGGCATCCTCTTCGACCTCGGCGTCTCGTCACTGCAGCTCGACGTGGCCGACCGCGGATTCGCCTACGCACAGGATGCGCCCCTCGACATGCGCATGGACCAGTCCGCCGGCACGACGGCGGCCGACATCCTCGCCACGTACGGAGAGGGCGATCTCCGGCGCATCTTCGAGCGCTACGGCGAGGAGAAGCTCGCCGGCCGCTACGCTCGCGCGATCATCGCCGCGCGCGCCGAGGCGCCGATCGAGCGATCCGGCCGTCTCGTGGAGATCCTCCAGGCGGCGACCCCCGCCGCCGTGCAGCGCGCCGGGCACCCGGCGAAGCGCGTGTTCCAGGCACTGCGGATCGAGGTCAATCGCGAACTGTCCGTGCTCGAGAACGCGATCCCGTCGGCCCTGGGCATCCTTCCCGTCGGCGGTCGCATCGTCGTGCTCGCCTACCAGTCGCTCGAAGACCGCCTGGTCAAGCGCGAGTTCGCGGATGTCTCCTCCTCGACCGCGCCCGCAGGGCTTCCCGTCGAGCTGCCCGAGCACGCACCGCGCTTCCGGCTGCTCGTCAAGGGCGCCGAGCTCGCCTCCGACGAGGAACGCGCCGTGAACCCCCGAGCCACCCCGGTGCGTCTGCGCGCCGCCGAGCGGGTCCGGGAGAACGCGTGAGCACCGCCACCAGCGCACTGCGCGCGCCCGCTGTCGCACCGCTGCAGACAGAGACCCCGGCTCGCCGCCTGTGGGCGGTCCAGGAGCCGGTGCGCCGGCGTCGCCCGAAGCTGCTGTACGGCGTCGTGGCCGTGCTCGGTGCATTCGTCATCGCCGGTGCGCAGATGGTCCTGTCGATCATGACCACGCAGGGCTCGTACGAGCTCTCGACCCTCAGCTCGCAGCAGCGCGAACTCACCTTCCAGCAGCAGATCCTCTACGACGAGGTCGCCGGACTGGGCTCGCCGCAATACCTCGCGGCCAATGCGGCAGCGCTCGGAATGGTCATCGACGAGTCGCCGAGCTACCTCCGGCTGAGCGACGGAGCGCTGCTCGGTGCAGGGGAGGTGTCGTACGGCCGCTCGTCCGTGGACGCCATCGGACGGGGTGTGGTGCCGAACGCCCTCATCTCCGACACGCCCCTCGTGACGGCGCCCGACGCGACGATCAAGGGGAAGCCGGTCGCACCGGTGACCCCGGTCGAAGACAGCGGAGTCGCCAACACTCCGCCGCCGATCACCGACGGACTGCCCACGCCGAGCACACACTGATCCCATGACGACCCGCAGCACCCGCAGCCCGCGTCGGCGCACCGTCGTCGCGCTGGCCGTCGTCCTCGCCGTGCTCGGGGCGTTCATCGTGCGCCTCGTCGACATCCAGGTCGTCAACGCCGACGATCACGTCGCCGACTCCCTCGAGGTCGCTCTCGAGGGCGGGCAGGTCCTCCACGGCACGCGCGGATCGATCGTCGACGAGTCCGGGCAGACGCTGGCGGGCAGCATCCTGGAGTACGACTGCCAACTGGACCCGCTGCTCATCTCGCAGATCGACGCGGAGATCGTCGCCGACAAGTCCGACGACGACCCGTGGGAGGACGTCTCGCAGGACATCGCGGAGATCACCGGGCAGAAGGTCGAGGAAGTCCGCGCGATCGTCTCCGACACCCTCGCCGAGAACCCCGAATCGCAGTATGCGCTGCTGCGCAACGGCGTGAGCACCGAGCGCTACCGGGCGCTGATGGACCTCGGGACCCCGTACATCTCCTGCGGGCCCCACCCCGCCCGCGCCTACCCGGACGGCGCTGTCGCCGGCAACCTCGTGGGCTTCATCGGCACGGACGGTGACGCGCTGGAGGGCCTCGAACGCTCCTACGACGACTGCCTGCAGGCGACCGACGGCGCGCTCGCGTACCAGAAGGGCAAGGACGGCGTCATCATCCCCGGCACCCGGCGCGAGCAGCCGGCGGTCGACGGCGGCACGCTGGAGCTGACGATCAACCGCGATCTGCAGTGGTACCTGCAGCAGCTCATCGGCGAGGAGGTCGTCGAGCGACGCGCCGAAGCCGGCTCGATCTTCGTCGTCGAGGTGAACACGGGCAAGATCCGGGCCGCCGCCGAGTACCCCACGATCGACCCCAACGAACCCACGGCGCTCGAAGGCGTGCGCGGAAGCAGGATCTTCGAGGGGACCTTCGAGCCCGGCTCCACCTTCAAGGGCCTGACGGCGGCAACGGTGATCGACGCGGGCGGTCAGAACCCGAACTCCACCGTCGTGGCCTCCGGCTACGAGCTCTTCCCCAACGGAGCCTTCGCGCGGGACTCCTTCCAGCATCCGGCCTTCACCTACACGCTCACCGGGGTCCTCGTGGACTCGTCGAACGCCGGCATCTCCAAGTTCAGCGAGCGCGTCTCTCCTCAGGTGCGCTACGACTACTTCCGCAAGCTGGGCATCGGGTCCGGCAGCGACGTCCACTTCAGCGGCGAGGAGACCGGGGACCTCCGCCCGGTCGAGGACTGGGGCGCCCAGACCACGTACAACACCGCGTTCGGACAGGGTCTGACCACCACCGTCCCCGAGCTGGCCGGCGCGTACGCCGCGATCGCCAACGGCGGGATCAAGGTGCCGCTCTCGCTCGTCGAGTCCTGCACGAAGGCCGACGGCACGGTCGTCGAGCCCGAGCAGCCCGAGCCCACGCGCGTGCTCAAGGAGAGCACGTCGGTTCAGATGCGGAAGATGCTCGAGAACGTCTTCGTGCAGTCGTCGTTCGCGCCCATGGTCCAGATCCCCGGGTACCGCATCGCCGGGAAGACCGGAACCGGCGAGAAGCCCGACCTCGTCAACGGCGGCTACAAGCGCGGCGTGTACTTCACCACGATGCTCGGCTTCGCGCCCGCGGACGACCCCGAGTACCTGGTCATCGTGACACTCGACGAGCCCAAAACGGTAACATCGTCTGCGGCCAACGGGCCCACGTTCCAGCAGGCGATGACCCAGGTCCTCAAGACCTATCGCGTCATGCCCGCGACGTCGGCGCCGGAGCTGTTGCCCAAGTTCGGGTGACCTCCCGATCCGGCCGGAGAACACATGATCGCCCTCACCATCGCCCAGCTCGCCCATGCCGTCAGAGGCGAGGCGGTGCTCGCCGGCGGTGCCACGGCCGACACCGTCGTCTCGGGGGCGGTCGACACCGACTCGCGTCTGATCGGACCCGGTGGCATCTTCGTCGCGAAGCCAGGTGAGGAGACGGACGGGCATCGCTTCGTCGACGCCGCCGTGGCCAACGGAGCCGCCGTGGCCATCGTGGAGCGGATCGTCGACTCCGGGGTGACCCAGATCGTCGTGCCGAACGCCGTCGAGGCACTCGCCGACCTCGCCCGTCACGTCGTCGCCTCGGTGCGCGACCGAGGCGACCTGCGCATCGTGGGCATCACCGGCTCCAACGGCAAGACCACGACCAAGAATCTGCTCGCACGAATCCTCGAGGACGAGGGCGAGACTGTCTCGCCGAAGGCATCCTTCAACAACGAGGTCGGCGCGCCGCTCACGATGCTGCGCGTCACGGACGGCACCCGGTTCCTCGTGAGCGAGTTCGGAGCGAGCGCGCCCGGCGAGATCGCCCGGCTCGCCGGGCTCGTCGAGCCCGATCTCGGAATCGTCCTCATGGTGGGCATGGCGCACGCGGGGGGCTTCGGGGGGATCGAGGCGACGTTCGCCGCGAAGTCCGAGCTCGTGCGCGCCCTGCGCCCCGGCGGACTCGCCGTGCTCAACGCCGACGACGCCCGCGTGGCCGCGATGGCGCCCATCGCCGCAGAGCAGGACGTGTCGGTCCGCTGGTTCGGTCGCGGCCCCGGCGCGCAGGTGCGCGCGGACGACGTCGTCGTCGACGCATCCGGAACCTCGTGCGTCGTGACGGCGGACGGCGAATCCCTGCCGCTGAGGCTGCGCGTCCTCGGTGAGCACCACGTCATGAACGCCCTCGCGGCGATCGCCGCCGCCACCGCTCTGGGCGTGTCCCTCGCCGCCTGCGTCGCTCGGCTGGAGACGGTCGCGATCGCCGAGCGCTGGCGCATGCAGCCGCTGGGTTCGGAGCGCGTGCGCATCATCAACGACGCCTACAACGCGAGCCCCGACTCGATGGCCGCCGCACTGCGCACCCTCGCGCAGATCACGGGGCCCGACGAGCGCACCGTCGCCGTGCTCGGGGCGATGAGCGAGCTCGGCGAGCACGCCGAGGAGGAGCACGACCGCGTCGGGCTCCTCGCCGTGCGCCTCGGCATCAAGCGCATCGTCGTGGTCGGGTCCGACGCCCGCCGCATGTACCTCGAAGCCGTCGCACAGGGCTCGTGGGATGCCGAGGCCGTGTTCTTCGCCACCGCCGACGAGGCGTTCGACTACCTCCTGACCGAACTGCGCGACGGTGATCGCGTGCTGGTGAAGTCCTCGAACTCGGCGGGTCTGCGGTTCCTGGGCGATCGTCTGGGAGAATCGTTCTCGTGAGATCCCTCCTGACCGCGGCCGCGATCTCGCTGGCGTTCACGCTCTTCCTCACCCCGATCTTCCTGCGGCTCTTCCGCAAGTGGGGCTGGGGTCAGGTGATCCGCACCCCGGAGAACGTCCACAACCCGAGCCACGGCGCCAAGCGCGGCACGCCGACCATGGGCGGCACGATCTTCATCGCCGGCACCATGGTCGGGTACTTCGCCGGCGCGTTCACCGGCAACAACCCGCCGACCATCTCGGGCCTCCTGGTGCTCTGGATGATGGTCGGGTTCGGCGTGATCGGATTCATCGACGACTACATGAAGGTGCGCAGCCAGCGCAGCCTCGGCCTCAGCGGCTGGCGCAAGATCGTCGGGCAGATCCTCGTGGTGGTGCCGTTCGCGATCGTCGCGCTCAACTTCCCCAACACGTGGGGCGAGACTCCCGCGTCCCCGTACGTGTCGATGTTCCGCGATCTCCCCGTCCTGTCCTTCATGGCGCTCGGTCCGATCCTGGGCTGGCTCCTCTATCTGGCGTGGACCTCGTTCATCGGGGTCGCCTACTCCAACGGCGTGAACCTCACCGACGGGCTCGACGGTCTCGCCGCCGGTGCCGGCATCTTCGTCACGGGCGCGTACAGCCTCATCGCCTTCTGGCAGTTCAACCAGGCCTGCTGGGGCGGTGAGGGTCTCTCGCCGGGGGCGCTGTCCGCGTGCTATCCGACGCCCAATCCCTTCGATCTCGCGATCGTCTCGGCGTCGGTCGTGGGTGCGCTGGTCGGCTTCCTGTGGTGGCAGGCCCCCAAGGCGGAGGTCTTCATGGGCGACGTCGGGTCCATGGCGATCGGCGGTGTCATCGCGGCCATGGCGATCCTCACCCGCACCGAGCTGCTCTCCGTGCTGGTCGCGGGCGTGTTCATCATCGGTCCGGGGTCGGTCATCCTGCAGCGGCTCTACTTCAAGGCCACGCGCGGCAAGCGACTCTTCCTCATGAGTCCGTTCCATCACCATCTCGAGATGCGCGGCTGGCCCGAGATCAAGATCATCGTGCGCATGTGGATCATCGCCGGACTGCTCGCGGTGTCGGGCATCGGATTCTTCTACGTCGAGTGGCTCTCGCAGACATGACATCGGATCGCCTGGGCGGCCTCACCAGCTGGCATGCGGACTGGACGGGCCTGCGCGTCGCGGTGCTCGGTCTCTCGGTGACCGGATTCTCGGTCGCCGACACCCTCGCCGAGCTCGGAGCCGAGGTGCTCGTCGTCACGGAGCGCGCCGACGAGGAGTACGCGCGCCTCCTCCCCGTGATCGGGGCGCGGCTGTGGACCGGCCCGCTGGCGACGGTGCCCTCGGAGCTCGCGGACTTCGCCCCCGACGTCGTCGTGGCGTCGCCGGGTTTCTCGCCGGTGCATCCGCTCGTCGTGTGGGCCCGTGAGACGGGCGTGGCCCTCTGGGGAGATGTGGAGCTCGCCTGGCGGGTGCGCGACAAGGTGGTGCGGGCCGACGGCACGCCCGCCGACTGGATCCTCATCACCGGAACGAACGGCAAGACCACGACCACGCGGCTCACCGCGACGATGCTGGTCGCCGGCGGGCTGCGCGCCGCGCCGGTGGGCAACATCGGCACGCCGGTGCTCGACGCGATCCGCGACCCCGCGGGCTTCGACGCCCTCGTCGTGGAGCTCTCCAGCCACCAGCTGTGGTACCTCGGACTGCAGGATTCGGCCGATCCGGTCTCCCCGCACGCCGCGGTATGCCTCAACCTCGCGGACGATCACCTCGAGTGGCACGGCTCCGCCGAGGCGTATCGCGATGCCAAGGCCCACGTGTACGACAACACGCGGGTGGCATGCGTCTACAACAAGGCGGATGCCGCGACCCGGGCGATGGTCGAGGACGCCGACGTCATCGAGGGCGCGCGGGCGATCGGCTTCGACCTCGGCGTCCCCGGGCCCAGCGATGTCGGCGTGGTGGACGGCATCCTCGTCGACCGTGCGTTCCTCGACGATCGCCGCACGAGCGCGCTCGAGCTCACGACGGTCGCCGAGCTGGCCGAACTCGGACTCTCGGCGCCGCACATGGCGGCCAACGTCCTCGCCGCGGCGGCACTCGCGCGGTCGCTGGAGGTCTCGCCGGCCCACGTGCGCGAGGCGCTGCGGGGCTTCCGTCTCGATCCGCACCGGATCGAGCTCGTCGCCCGGCACGAGGGCGTCGCCTGGGTGGATGACTCGAAGGCGACGAACCCCCACGCCGCCGCGTCATCGCTCGCGGCGTACCCGGGTGCGGTGTGGATCGTCGGCGGCCTCCTCAAGGGCGTCGACATCTCCGAACTCGTCGCGGGGCGAGGCGCGCAGGCGAAGGCGGCCATCGTCATCGGGCTCGAGCGCGAAGCGGTGGTCACGGCGTTCTCGCGACACGCGCCGGGGGTGCCTGTGTTCGAGGTGGAGGCCACAGAGACTGAAGAGGTCATGGCGCGCGTCGTCGAACTGGCGGCCGGGATCGCGCGTGACGGGGACGTCGTTCTGCTCGCCCCCGCCGCGGCATCCTTCGATCAGTTCGTGTCGTACGCCGACCGAGGCCGCCGATTCGCGGCCGCGGTGAGGGAACGCATCGGGACGGGGGCCGCAGGTGAGCACGACGCAGCCGCGGACCCGGAAGGTCCCGGAGATCCCGCCTGATCCGCAGAACCGGCGGGGTCTCGCCGCACGGGTGACGCTCGGGCGCGTCTTCGCCCCGGTGCCGAGCGAGTTCCTGCTCATCGCGTCGATGGCGCTGCTGCTGACGGTGTTCGGCCTCGTCATGGTGCTCTCCGCGACGTCCGCGACGGCGACAGCACGGGGCGAGGCGCCGTGGGAGATCGTGCTCAAGCAGGGACTGTTCGCCGTGGTCGGCATCCCGCTGATGTTCGTCGCGAGCCGCCTGCCCGTGCCGTTCCTCAAGAAGATGGCCTGGCCGGCGCTCATCTTCGCGATCGTGTTCCAGCTGCTGGTGTTCACGCCGCTCGGCCACGGCGCCGATGGCAACCGCAACTGGATCATCATCGCGGGCTTCCAAGCGCAGCCGTCCGAGTTCCTCAAGCTCGCGCTCGCACTGTGGGTCGCGCTCGTCCTCTTTCGCAAGCAGAACCATCTGCGCAAGTGGCAGCACGTGTTCATCCCGCTCGTGCCGGTGGCGGGGCTGGCGATCGCGACCGTGCTCGCGGGCGACGATCTCGGCACAGCGATGATCCTCGTCCTCATCGTGCTGGGCGCGCTGTTCTTCTCGGGCGTGCCGCTGCGCATCTTCATCCTGCCGGCGATCGCGGCGGCCGGGGCGGTCGCCTTTCTGGCCGTCACCAGCCCCGACCGCATGCGCCGGTTCATGAGCTTCCTCAACCCGAACTGCCTCGAGGACTACTTCAACGACTGCTACCAGCCGCTGCACGGCATCTGGGGCCTGGCGAGCGGCGGCGTCTTCGGCCTGGGACTCGGCAACTCGCGCGAGAAGTACGACTGGCTCCCGGCGGCCGCGAACGACTACATCTTCGCGATCGTCGGCGAGGAGCTCGGACTCATCGGCTGCGCCGTGGTGCTCGCGCTCTTCGCCCTCTTCGCGGTGGGCGCCTTCCACATCATCCGCAAGACCGACGACCCGTTCGTGCGGATCGCCGCCGGCGGCATCACCGTCTGGATCGTCGGGCAGGCGCTCATCAACGTGGGAGTCGTGCTGCGGGTGTTCCCGGTGCTGGGCGTGCCGCTGCCGTTCATGTCGCAGGGCGGCACGTCGCTGCTGTCGGTTCTGGTCGCGTCGGGCGTGCTGCTCGCGTTCGCGCGGACGCTTCCGGATGCCGTCGCCCGGCGCCAGGCGGCGATCGACCTCGCCGCGGCGCGACGGATGGCGGCCTCCCGCTCCCGCGCCCGCTGACGCGCGATCGCCCTCCCGCGCCGGATAGGCTCGGCGGGTGACGACGTATCTCCTCGCCGGCGGCGGCACTGCCGGACACGTCAATCCGCTGCTCGCCGTTGCCGACGCACTGCGTGAGCGGGAGCCGGATGCCGAGATCCTCGTCCTCGGAACGCGCGAGGGCCTGGAGGCCCGACTCGTGCCGGAGCGCGGATACGAGCTGCTGTTCGTCGACAAGGTGCCTTTCCCGCGCCGCCCCGATCGCGCTTCGGCATCGTTCCCGGTGCGGTTCCCGCGGGCCGTGGCGCAGGTGCGCGAGCACCTGAGAACCCGTGGTGTGGACGTGGTCGTCGGCTTCGGCGGCTACGCGTCGGCGCCCGCCTACGTGGCCGCGCGGCGGGCTCGCGTCCCGTTCGTGGTGCACGAGGCGAACGCCCGCCCCGGCATGGCGAATGTCCTCGGTGCGCGCACGGCGGCCAAGGTCGGCGTGGCGTTCGAGGGCACCCCGCTCAAGCGCTCCCACGTGGTCGGCATGCCGTTGCGACGTGAGATCGTCGACCTCGACCGCAGCGCGCGGCGCGGCGAGGCCGCCGCCCACTTCGGGCTGGATGCTTCGCGTCCGGTGCTGCTCGTGTTCGGCGGATCGCTCGGTGCCCAGCGCTTGAACGAGGCGTTCGGCGCGGGCCACGGCGAGGCATGGCGCGACGTGCTCGACGCAGGGTGGCAGCTGCTCCACGTCACGGGCGAGCGCTCCGACCTGCCCGACCCCGGTGCGCCGGGTTACGCCGTCCGCCGCTACGTCGATCGGATGGACCTCGCCTTCGCCCTCGCCGATCTGGTGGTCTCCCGCGCCGGTGCCGCGACCGTGAGCGAGATCAGCGCCCTCGGCATTCCGGCCGTGTACGTGCCGTACGCGGTCGGCAACGGCGAACAGGCGCTCAACGCGTCCTCGGCGGTCCGCGCCGGCGCCGCCATCCTCATCGCCGATGCCGAGCTCACGGGCGATCGGGTGCGGTCCGAGATCGTCCCGCTTCTTGCGGACGAGCCGCGGCGCGCGGCGATGACCGAGGCAGCGGCATCCGTGGGAACCCGCACCGGCACCGAAAGCCTCGTCGCCCTCATCGACCAGGCGCTGGATCGCCCCGCGGCGGGCTGACGCCGGTCCGCCCGCCCAGCGCGCCGGGGCCGCGGGGACGGTGGGCCAACTTAGGATTGACGGGTCATGATCAGACCCGACCTCTCCCTTCCCATCCCCGAGAACATCGAGGCCGCGCACTTCATCGGCATCGGCGGATCGGGCATGTCCGGACTCGCGCGCATGTTCCTGGAGCGCGGCATCCGCGTCTCGGGCTCGGACCGCGCCGACAGCCGGGCGCTGCGAGAACTCGCGGAGCTCGGCGCGACCGTCCACGTCGGACATGACGCCGCGAATCTGGGCGACGACGTCGACACGGTCGTGCACACGGGCGCGATCTGGCCGGAGAACCCGGAGTTCCTGCTCGCGAAGGAGCGCGGCCTCCACGTCATCCACCGTTCGCAGGCGCTGCACTGGCTCATCGGCGGACGCCGCCTGGTGTCGGTGGCCGGCGCGCACGGCAAGACGACTTCGACGGGAATGATCGTCACCGCCCTGCGCGCGCTGGATGCCGATCCGACGTTCGTCAACGGCGGAGTGATCGCGCAGCTCGGCGTCTCGAGCGGCACCGGATCGGACGACCTCTTCGTCATCGAAGCCGACGAGTCCGACGGCACGTTCCTCCTGTACGACACCTCGGTCGCGCTGATCACGAACGTCGATCCCGACCACCTCGACCACTGGGGCTCGCGCGACGCGTTCTACGACGCATTCGCGCGCTTCGGGGACCGCGCCCGCGAAGCCGTCGTGATCTCGGCGGACGACGACGGGGCGCGACGGGTGACGGCACGGCTCACCCACGCCCACGTGGTCACGTTCGGCGAATCCGCCGATGCGACGGTGCGCGTCGGCGACATCCGCACCGATGGGCCGGTGTCGTTCGCGATCACGCATGACGGGACGACGGTCGCGGGGCGCCTCGCCGTGCCCGGGACCCACAACGCGATCAACGCCGCGGGCGCCGTCGCGGTCCTGCTCACGCTCGGGTTCGCCCTCGAGCCTGCGGTGCGCGCCGTCGAGGGGTTCGCCGGCACCCTGCGGCGGTTCGAACTGCACGGCGCGCGCCGGGGCGTCAGCGTGTACGACGACTACGCGCATCACCCGACCGAGGTCGAGGCGGCCCTCGTCGCGGCCCGCACGGTCGTGGGCGACGGACGCATCATCGCGATCCAGCAGCCGCACACCTACTCCCGCACGCAGGAGATGTACCGCGAGTTCGCCCAGGTGCTCGAGGACCACGCCGACCACACCGTGATGCTCGACGTCTACGGGGCACGCGAGGACCCCGTGCCGGGCGTGACCGGGGCGCTGGTGAGTGATGCCTTCGCCGATCCCGCGCACGTGCACTACGTGCCGGACTGGCAGGAGGCCGCGGACTACACGGCGTCGGTGGCTCGCGACGGCGACTTCGTCATCACCCTGGGGTGCGGGAACGTGAATCTCATCATTCCGCAGGTGCTCGAAGCGCTCGACAGCATCGGGCCCGCGGGCGCCGCGGACGCGGGGGAGTAGGAGCGGATGCGCCGCCCGTCACCGCTGCCGCCGCCCGTGCGCGGCGAGGCGAGTGTCGCTGCGCCGTCGCGAGCGGCCGCGCCGGGAATCCCCGCGGACGACCTGCGCGAGGAGGGTGACCGCACCGCGCCGGTGATCCCGCTCACGGGCTCGGCGCCGCGGCCGGGCGCCGACGCGCCGTCGGCGCCGCCGCTGCCGGAGTCCGCGCCCGACTCCGACGCGGTCGGCTGGCGCGAGGTATGGGGCGCGGCGCGCGCGCGCCGGAAGGCACTGCGTGCGGAGGTCCGCCGCTTCACGGCCCGCCAGCGCCGCCGCCGCGCGGTGTGGCTCGGCGCCGCGGCGGCCGTCGTGGTCTTGGCGCTCGGAACGCTCGGCGCGGCCTACAGCCCGCTGTTCGCCGTCGAGACGATCACGGTGATCGGCGCCGAGCAGCTCGACGAGGCGCAGGTGGCGACAGCGCTCGAGGGTCAGGTCGGCACGCCGATCCCGCTCGTCGACGAGAGCGCCGTCAAGGCGGCGCTGATCGCGTTCCCGCTGGTCGAGTCGTACACGCTCGAGGCGCGCCCTCCGCACGAGCTGGTCGTGCGCCTCGTCGAGCGCACCCCGATCGGGGTCATCGAGACGCGGGCCGGAGCGACGGTCGTCGACGCGGCCGGCGTCGCGCTCTCGACCGCGACCGAGCCGCCCGCGGGACTTCCCGTGCTCGAGATCCGGGGCGGCGTGGGATCGGACGCATTCCTCGCCGCGGGCCAGGTCATGCACTCCCTGCCCGCCGACATCCGCGCGCAGGTCACGCGGGTCACCGCGAGCACACCGGACGATGTCACGCTCACCCTCGGGGCGACCGGCACCGACGTCGTGTGGGGGAGCGCGGAGCGCTCCGCCGACAAGGCGGTCGTGCTGGCGAGGATCATGACGGCGCGTCCGCCGGCCTCGGTCCGGCAGTACGACGTGTCGTCGCCGAACGCCGTCGTCGTCCGCTGACGTCTCGACGGCACGGATCTGCGGCGGGATGTCGCGACACGCCCGCACGGCTCCGCGCCGTGCCGCGGCATCCGCTTACTTTCAATGCAGGAATTGCATACTCGGCAATTCTTTATACCTCTACTAGAGGTTGAAGGTTTAGACAGGGTCCAGGGCTACGGAGGCCGGCATGAGCCAGAACCAGAACTACCTCGCCGTCATCAAGGTGGTCGGAGTCGGCGGAGGCGGCGTGAACGCCGTCAACCGGATGATCGAGCTCGGACTCCGAGGCGTCGAATTCATCGCGGTGAACACCGACGCGCAGGCGCTCCTGATGAGCGACGCCGACGTCAAGCTCGACGTCGGCCGCGAGCTCACCCGCGGACTCGGTGCAGGCGCCGACCCCGAGGTGGGTCGTCGCGCCGCCGAGGACCACGCCGAAGAGATCGAGGAAGCCCTGCGGGGCGCCGACATGGTCTTCGTCACCGCGGGCGAAGGCGGCGGCACGGGCACGGGCGGCGCGCCCGTCGTCGCGAAGATCGCCAAGTCGATCGGCGCGCTCACTATCGGCGTTGTGACGAAGCCGTTCTCGTTCGAGGGCCGCCGTCGACAGCAGCAGGCCGAGACGGGCGTCGCGAAGCTCAAGGAAGAGGTCGACACGCTCATCGTGGTGCCGAACGACCGACTCCTCGAGATCAGCGACCGCGGCATCTCGATGATCGAGGCGTTCGCCACCGCCGACCAGGTGCTCCTCGCCGGCGTGCAGGGAATCACCGACCTCATCACGACTCCGGGTCTGATCAACCTCGACTTCGCCGACGTCAAGTCGGTCATGCAGGGAGCAGGGTCCGCGCTCATGGGCATCGGGTCCGCGCGCGGCGCCGATCGGGCCATCAAGGCGGCCGAGCTCGCGGTCGAGTCGCCGCTCCTCGAGGCCTCGATCGAGGGTGCGCACGGCGTGCTCCTGTCGGTCCAGGGCGGATCGAATCTCGGCATCTTCGAGATCAACGACGCCGCACAGCTCGTCAAGGAGGCCGCACACCCCGAGGCGAACATCATCTTCGGCACGGTCATCGACGACACGCTCGGCGACGAGGTGCGCGTGACCGTGATCGCGGCCGGATTCGACGGCGGCGAACCGCAGCAGCGCATCGAGCCGATCACGGCTGCACGCGTCGTCGCGGCGCCCGCGGTGCCCGCGCTGTCGGCAGACGAGGCTGCGAAGGACCACGAGGCGGAGCCGGTGCCCGTCGGGGCATCGCTGCCGGAGACGTCGTTCGACTCGGCCTTCGGCGACGACGACCTCGACATCCCCGACTTCCTCAAGTAGACAAGCCCTCGCCGGGCTCAGGAGCGATACGCCGTGCCACCGTCCCCCGAGCCCACCCAGGCACTGGCCGCCAGGCTCGCCGACGTCGACGCCCGCATCGCGGACGCGGCGGCGGCGGCCGGGCGACGCCCTGCGGAGATCACGAGGATCGTCGTCACCAAGTTCCACCCCGCCGCGCTCGTGGAGGACTTGTACTCGCTCGGCGTGCGCGACATGGGGGAGAACCGGCAGCAGGAGTTCTCGGCGAAGGCCGACGAGGTCGGCCCGCTCGAGGGTCTTCGCTGGCACTTCATCGGACAGGCGCAGACCAACAAGGCGCGGGCGATCCGGTCCGCAGCATCCGTCGTCCATTCGGTCGACCGTGCGCGGCTCGCCGACGCGCTCGACGCGGCGGGCTCCCCAGGGGCGCCCACGCTCGACGTGCTGCTGCAGGTGAACCTCACCGACGACCCCGGCCGAGGCGGCACCACCGCCGACGACCTGGAGTCGCTCGCCGCCCACGTCGCCGGGCTGCCGACGCTGCGCGTGCGCGGGATCATGGCGGTCGCCCCGCTCGAGGTGCCGGCGGACCGTGCATTCGAGCGTCTCCCGCAGCTCTCCGCGACCGTGCGGCGGGTCGTCCCCGAGGCGTCGTGGATCTCCGCGGGGATGACCGCGGACTTCGCCGAGGCGATCGCCGCCGGCGCGACACACCTACGGATCGGCTCGGCAATCACGGGCCCGCGACCCGAGCGCGGTTAACCTCGGAACAGATGAGCACTACGGAGGATGCGATGTCGAACCCGCTCAAGAAGACCATGGTGTACCTGGGCCTCGCCGATGAGGAAGAGGTCTACGACGAGCCCGCGCCGCAGCCGCGCGCGCGCAAGAGCGATGCGGTCGTAGAGAAGGCGGCGCCGGTGACTCCGATCCACCGCCCCGCCGTGGTGCGTCAGCCCGCGCCAGCCGCGATCAACGAGATCGTCACCGTGCACCCCAAGCAGTACCGCGATGCGCAGGTCATCGCCGAGAACTTCCGCGACGGCATCCCCGTCATCATCAACCTCTCCCAGATGAGCGATGCCGACGCGCGCCGCCTCATCGATTTCGCGAGCGGTCTCTCGCTGGGCCTGTACGGCCGCATCGAACGCGTGACGAGCAAGGTCTTCCTGCTCTCGCCCGAGAACGTCGCCGTGTCGGGTGACGGGGCGGTCGCGCAGGCCGATCCGGAATCGGTTCCCTTCTCACAGCCGTAGTCTGGATCCGTGCCCGTCGTTCAGTTCATCGCCTCGATCCTCAATCTGGCGCTCCTCCTCTATGTCTTCGTGCTGCTCGCGCGGCTGATCATCGACTGGATCCCGTTCTTCAACCGCGAGTGGCGTCCGCGCGGCGCGGGCCTCGTCGCCGCCGAGCTGGTCTACACCGTCACCGATCCGCCGATCAGGCTCTTCCGGCGCTTCATCCCGCCGTTGCGCGTCGGCGCCATCGCGATCGACTTCGGCTTCGCGCTGACGATGCTGCTCTGCTTCATCCTGCTCAGCGTGACGCGAGCCATCGCGAGCTGACCCGCCACTCCCGGGCACGCCGAACTCCTTCGACACTCCCGGCGACCCGCGGCTATGCTGGGCTGATACGACCAGCCGCCGGCGGGTCAACCCCCGACATCGGCCAGCGACCTGAGCGCTCGAAAGAGGAATCACCATGGCATTGACCCCTGATGACGTCGTCACCAAGCAGTTCCAGCACGTCCGCTTCAAGGAGGGTTTCGACCCGGATGAGGTCGACGACTTCCTCGACGAGATCGTGGTCGAGTGGCGCAAGGCCCTCGCTGAGAACGAGGAGCTGAAGGCCAAGCTCGCCGCGTACGAGTCCGGCGACGCCCCGGCGCCCGCCGCAGAGCCCGTCGCCGCAGAGCCCGTCGCCGCTGCTCCCGCGCCCGCTCCCGCCCCGGCAGTCGCCGACGCCGCCGCGCCCGGTGCCGCCAGCGCCGGCATCATCGAGCTGGCCCAGCGCCTGCACGACGAGCACGTCGCCGAGGGCCTCGCACAGCGCGACCAGCTCGTCGCCGACGCCAAGGCCCAGGCCGCCTCGATCATCAACGACGCAGAGACGCGCGGTCGCGAAGAGATCGCCAAGCTCGACCGCGAGCGCACGCAGCTCGAGGGCCGCATCGCCGAGCTCCGCAACTTCGAGCGCGACTACCGCGCGCAGCTGCGCAGCTACATCGAGGGCAAGCTGCGCGACCTCGAGACGACGGCCACGACGTCGGGCTCGACGCCCGTGTCGGCCATCGGTCTCTAGGCCGGTCCTTTGACGGGCCGACCCCCCCTTCACAAGGCGGCGGCCGGCACCATCATCGCGCTTCTCGCGGTGCTGGTGCTGGCCGCCGACCAGTTCACGAAGCACCTCGCCCTCGAGAATCTGCCGTACGAGCAGCCGGTCCCGGTGATCGGCGACTTCCTGATCTTCTATCTCGTCCGCAATCCCGGTGCGGCCTTCTCGCTCGGCGAGGAGGTGACCTGGGTGTTCACGATCGCCCTGGCCGCCGTCGCGGTCACCATCGCCTGGCTCGCGGCGACGCGCGTCCGTTCGCGGCTGTGGGCCGTGGTCCTCGGACTGCTGCTCGGAGGCGTGCTCGGCAACCTCACCGACCGGATGTTCCGCGAGCCGGGCTTCCCGGTGGGGCACGTCATCGACTTCATCAACACCCCGTGGATGATGCCGGCGATCTACAACGTCGCGGACATCTTCATCGTGACGATGATGATCGGCGTCGCACTCCTGGTGCTCATCGGCCGCCATCTCGACGGCACGCGCGAGGCGCGGAAGGCGGTGGATGCCGCGACCGGCCGGTCCGCCGCGACCGACGAGCCGGCAGGCTCGCCTGACGAGGACACGGATGCCGCGGCATCCGGTCCTGCGAAGGACTGACATGGAGTCGCGGAGCCTTCCCGTTCCGGACGGCCTGGACGGTGTGCGCGTCGACGCCGCCCTGGCGAAGATGCTCGGGTTCTCGCGCACCTTCGCGGCCGAGGTGGCCGAGGCGGGCGGCGTGGCGATGGACGGGCGCGTGCTCGCGAAGTCCGACAAGCTGCGCGGCGGCGCATGGCTCGATGTCGACTGGGCTCCCCGGGAGGAGGCGCGGGTCATCCCCGTCGAGGTTCCCGATCTGGGCATCGTGTACGACGACGACGAGATCGTCGTGGTCGACAAGCCGACAGGCGTCGCAGCGCACCCGTCGGTGGGCTGGGAAGGCCCGACCGTGCTGGGCGCTCTCGCAGCCGGCGGGTACCGCATCGCGACGACCGGCGCGGCCGAGCGGCAGGGGGTGGTGCACCGTCTCGACGTCGGAACGAGCGGGCTCATGGTCGTCGCCAAGACCGAACGTGCCTACACCGCGCTGAAGCGCGCGTTCAAGGAGCGCGAGGTCGAGAAGATCTATCACGCAGTCGTGCAGGGCCATCCCGACCCGCTGGCGGGGACCATCGACGCGCCGATCGGCCGTCATGCGAGCCACTCGTGGAAGTTCGCCGTCACCCCTGACGGCAAGGATTCCGTGACTCATTACGAGACGCTCGAGGCGTTTCCTCGCGCATCGCTCCTCGAGATCCACCTCGAGACCGGGCGCACGCATCAGATCCGCGTCCACATGGCCGCGCACCGGCATCCGTGCGTGGGCGACCCCCTCTACGGCGCCGACCCGACGCTGTCGGCCCGGCTCGGGCTCACCCGCCAGTGGCTTCATGCGCACGAGTTGTCGTTCACGCATCCGGCGTCGGGCGAATGGGTGACGTTCAGGTCGGAGTACCCGGCCGATCTCGCCCACGCCCTCGCAGTGCTCCGCGGCGAATAGGGCGGATGCGCGCGTCGGATGCCGGTGGCAGGCTGTCTGCATGACGACACCCTTGCCCGACACCCTGCGCCGACGCTTCGCCCGGGCGAACGAGCTGTACGCGGACCTGGTCGCCGAGCTGCCCGCGTCCTCACTCGGAGCGCGTCTGCGGGAGCTGCCCTCCGACTCGATCCAGAACCAGCTGCGGTGCGTCGTCGGCGCCCGCGAGAGCTACACGGCAGCCGCGCGCGCCGGGTCCTGGCAGGGCTTCGCCTCGTCTCTCGACCGCGTCCCGACGGGAGATGCCGACGCCGTGCGTGCGGCAGTGCACCGCAGCCACGAGGTCGTCGATGAGTTCCTCGACGACCTCGATCCCGCCGACGACTACGCCGTCGATCAGGCTCTCTCGCTGCTCGAGCATGAGACCCAGCACCACGGCCAGCTCATCCGGTACCTGTACGGGCTGGGCATCCCGCGACCGGAGTCCTGGCAGCGGCAGTACGCCCTCGACGAGGGCTGACGTGGCGATCGAAGTCGTCCCGGCGACGACGTTCGCCGACGTGAAGACGATGGTCGGCCCGAAGCGCCCCGACGCGAACGTGTGCTGGTGCCTGAGCTACCGCGTGCCGGGCAAGGAGAATCTCGCCCTGCGCGGCACGGCGCGCGGCGACCGCGTGCGGGCACTGATGAAGGAGGGCCCGCCCGGGGTCCTCGCGTACGACGGCGACGAGGTCGTGGGGTGGGCGGCCGTGCATCCGCGTGCCGACACCTCGTTCGCGACGAATCGCCGGATCCCGCACGTCGACGATGTCGACGTCTGGTCGGTGTGGTGCATCCGCGTGCGTCCGGGCCATCGAGGTGAGGGAATCTCGCACGCTCTCCTTGCGGGCGCCGTCGAGTTCGCTCGCGACCGCGGGGCCCCTGCCGTCGAGGGGTATCCCGTCGACAACAAGGGCGAGAAGGTCGATCTGACGATGGCGTACGTGGGTACCCGCGCGCTGTTCCAGAAGGCGGGCTTCCGCAAGGCTGCCGACACCGAGTCGGTCCTGAACGGGTTCCCGCGGGTGCTCATGCGCCTCGACCTGGGCTGAACGCGGGATCCGCAGTCTCACCCTCAACTCGAAGGTCACGCGACCTGCGCGCGCAATCGTGCGGGATGCGCGCGCGGCCGTCCGCGACGTCGGCGGCGCTCCCTAGACTCGGTCCGTGGCATCCGACTCCTTCGTTCACCTGCACGTGCACAGCGAGTACTCGATGCTCGACGGAGCAGCCCGCATCGGGCCGATGGTGCAAGAGGCGGTCCGCCTCGAGATGCCGGCGATCGCGGTCACCGACCACGGCAACACGTTCGCGGCCTACGAGTTCTACAAGACCGCGAAGGATGCCGGCATCAAGCCGATCATCGGCATCGAGGCCTACGTCACCCCGGGCACGCATCGCTCCGACAAGGCGCGCGTGCGGTGGGGCACGCCCGAGCAGAACGACGACGACGTCTCGGGCGCGGGGGCATATACCCACATGACGCTGCTCTCGCACAGCACCGAGGGCATGCACAACCTCTTCCGGCTCTCGTCCTTGGCGAGCATGGAGGGCTACTACTTCAAGCCGCGGATGGACCGCGAGCTCCTTCAGAAGTACGGCAAGGGGCTGATCGCCACGACCGGCTGCCCGTCCGGAGAGGTGCAGACGCGTCTGCGCCTGGGGCAGTACGACGCCGCGCGCGCCGCGGCGGCCGAGTTCCAGGATCTGTTCGGCAAAGAGAACTACTTCGCCGAGATCATGGATCACGGGCTGTCCATCGAGCGCCGCGTGATGACCGACCTGCTGAGGATCTCCAAAGATCTCGACATCCCCCTGGTCGCGACCAATGACCTCCACTACACCCACCAGCACGACGCGAACAGCCACGCCGCGCTGCTGTGCGTGCAGTCGGGTTCGACGCTGGACGATCCGAAGCGGTTCAAGTTCGACGGCGACGGCTACTACGTCAAGACGCCCGCCGAGATGCGACAGATCTTCCGCGATCACCCCGAGGCGTGCGACAACACGCTGCTGATCGCCGAGCGCTGCGACATCGAGTTCAACACGAGCGCCAACTACATGCCGCGCTTCCCGGTCCCCGCGGGCGAGACCGAAGAGTCCTGGTTCGTCAAGGAGGTCGAGAACGGCCTCCGCGTGCGGTACCCCGACGGAATCCCCGACGACGTGCGCACGCAGGCGGAGTACGAGACCGGCGTCATCGTGCAGATGGGGTTCCCCGGCTACTTCCTGGTCGTCGCCGACTTCATCAACTGGGCCAAGCGCAACGGCATCCGCGTCGGCCCCGGGCGCGGCTCGGGCGCGGGCTCGATGGCCGCGTACGCGATGCAGATCACCGACCTCGACCCGCTGAAGCACGGTCTCATCTTCGAGCGGTTCCTCAACCCGGACCGCGTCTCGATGCCCGACTTCGACGTCGACTTCGACGACCGTCGCCGTGGCGAGGTGATCCAGTACGTCACAGAGAAGTACGGCGACGAGCGCGTCGCCCAGATCGTGACCTACGGAACGATCAAGGCCAAGCAGGCGCTGAAGGACGCGGGTCGTGTGCTCGGCTTCCCGTTCAGCATGGGGGAGAAGCTCACCAAGGCGATGCCGCCGGCGGTGATGGGCAAGGACATGCCGCTGGAGGGCATGTTCGACAAGGACCACCCCCGCTTCAAGGAGGCGTCGGAGTTCCGCGCACTGATCGAGACGGATGCCGAGGCCAAGACCGTCTTCGACACCGCGGTCGGCCTCGAGAACCTCAAGCGCCAATGGGGCGTGCATGCGGCCGGTGTGATCATGTCGAGCGAACCGCTGATCGACATCATCCCGATCATGCGCCGCGAGCAGGACGGCCAGATCGTCACGCAGTTCGACTACCCGGCATGCGAATCGCTGGGCCTCATCAAGATGGACTTCCTGGGGTTGCGCAACCTCACGATCATCAACGACGCCCTCGACAACATCGCTGCCAACCGCGGTCATCCGCTGGTCCTCGAAGACCTCGACCTCGATGACAGGGAGTCGTACGAGCTCCTCGGCCGCGGCGACACGCTCGGCGTGTTCCAACTCGACGGCGGACCCATGCGCTCGCTGCTGCGACTGATGAAGCCCGACAACTTCGAGGACATCTCGGCGGTCATCGCGCTGTACCGCCCGGGCCCGATGGGCGCCAACTCGCACATCAACTACGCACTGCGCAAGAACGGCCAGCAGGACATCACGCCGATCCACAAGGAGTTCGAGGAGTCGCTGGCGGACATCCTCGACACCAGTTACGGCCTGATCATCTATCAGGAGCAGGTGATGGCGATCGCCCAGCGGGTCGCGGGCTTCAGCCTCGGCCAGGCCGACATCCTGCGACGCGCGATGGGAAAGAAGAAGAAGTCCGAGCTCGACAAGCAGTTCGAGGGCTTCGAAGCCGGCATGCATGCGAATGGCTACTCCGATGACGCCGTGCGCAAGCTCTGGGAGATCCTCCTGCCGTTCTCGGACTACGCGTTCAACAAGGCCCACTCGGCCGCGTACGGCCTCGTGTCGTACTGGACGGCGTATCTCAAGGCGCACTATCCGGCCGAGTACATGGCCGCGCTGCTCACCAGCGTCGGCGACTCGAAAGACAAGATGGCCGTCTATCTCAACGAGTGCCGTCGCATGGGAATCAAGGTGCTCCCGCCCGATGTCGGTCAGTCGATCCGGTACTTCGCGGCCGTCGGCGAAGACATCCGATTCGGACTCGGCGCCGTTCGCAACGTCGGCGCCAATGTGGTGGACGGGATCGTGGCATCCCGCTCCGACGAAGGATTCAGCAGCTTCCACGACTTCCTCGCGAAGGTGCCCGCGCACGTCTCGAACAAGCGCACGGTCGAGTCCCTGATCAAGGCCGGCGCCTTCGACTCGCTCGGCTCGACCCGCCGCGCGCTCATGGAGATCCACGAGGACGCCACCGAAGCCGCGGTGGAGACCAAGCGGAAGGCGGCGACGGGCGCGATCGGCTTCGACTTCGACAGCCTCTACGACGAGGCCGAGGAGGTCATGCCGGCGAAGGTTCCGGAACGCCCGGAGTGGGTCAAGAAGGACAAACTGGCGTTCGAGCGCGAGATGCTGGGGCTCTACGTCTCAGACCACCCGCTCGCGGGCCTCGAGATCCCGCTCGCCAAGCACGCGTCGACGAGCATCCACGACCTGCTCTCCTCCGAGGATGTGGACGACGGCGACCAGGTGACCGTCGCCGGCCTCGTGACCAGCGTTCAGCACCGCGTCGCCAAGGCCAGCGGCAACCCGTACGGCATGATCACCGTCGAGGATTTCAACGGCGAGGTGACGGTGATGTTCATGGGGAAGACCTACACCGAATTCGCGTCGATGCTCGTCGCCGACTCGATCCTGGTCGTGCGCGGGCGCGTGTCACGGCGCGACGACGGACTGAATCTCCATGCGCAGTCGGCGTTCGCACCCGATCTCGGGACGATGGATGCTTCTGGCCCGCTCGTCCTGGTCATCCCGGAGCGCCGAGCCAGCGAGGTTCTCGTGGCGGAGCTGCGCCAGATGCTCGACCGGCACAAGGGCGACACCGAGGTGACGGTGAAGCTCCATGCCGGACCGGTCGCCAAGGTGTTCGACGTGCCCCACCCGGTGCGTCTCACCGCCGACCTGTACGGCGAGCTCAAGGGACTGCTCGGGCCGCAGTGCCTCGGCTGACACCGCGCCGCATCTCATTTCCGTCTCATATGGCGTGAGTAGCATGACAACGACGTATGCCGCCGAGAGCGGCCGGAAGGGAGTACCGTGACGGACGACCAGCTGGATGAGGATTTCGAGGTCGAAGAGACTGTCGTGCGGTCCGACGAGGCCCCGCAGTACGGCGTCGGGCCGTTCTCGATCCGCGAGGTGGCCATCGCCGGAGTCTGGCTCGTCGCGTTCGTCGTCTCGTTCTTCTCGATCAGCGTCGGACGCTTCGAGTCGGTGTGGACGTCGGCGATCCTCTGGATCCTCGCGATCGCCGTGCCGACCGTCGCGGTGTTCCTGATCGCGCTGCGACGCCTGTCGCCGCAGGGCATCCGGCGGGTCGGATCGCTCGGCATCGACCAGTTCGCCTCCGTCGCCTTCTCGGTGGCGGCGGTCGTCTGGTTGCAGCTGATCTGGGAGACGGTCGAGTTCGCGATCGAGACCGGCGCCTGGGCGCGCTCGTGGGTCATCTGGGTCGAAGGCGTGCTCATGCTCGCCGGTGTCGTGCTGACCGTTTTCGCCCCGCTGATCCCTGTCCTCTGCGAGGACTTCCGCGGCCGCCCCGAGGTGCCCGCCCACCGCAGTGCGCGCCCGATCCGTCCGGTGTCGCCGCGTCCCGCGCGTGCGCCCCGCACGTCGGAAGCCGACGCGTCCGACATCAGCCCGTACGCGCCCGCGCCCGACGTCCCGTCGCCCTACGCATCCTCCGATGCGCCGGCTCCGGCCGAACCGACCGCCGACACCAGCGCGTTCGCGCCCGCGCACTCGCGTGACACCTTCGAGCGCGTTGCGGAGCCCTCCTCGACCGTCGAGCCCGCCGCCGAACCCGCTCGTCACCAGGCTTTCTGGGCACTCGTGCCCGAAGAGCGCGACGTCGTCGACGAGATCGGAATCCCGGTCTTCCGCATCGGACCGTCCGCGTGGGCTCTCGTGATCGAAGACCGCGGCGAGGCGTTCGTCGTGCGGCACGAGGACGGTCGCATCGGGTACCTGCACGACGTCTCCGACGTCACACGCGGGTGAACCCCGTCAGCCCCGCGCTAGCGTAGAAGGATGCTCCGCACGATCGACCTGCGCGGGCGCGTGCTCACTCCCGCCGAGCTGCTCGCGACCGTTCCGCGGGCGACCGCGGCCCGCGAGGAGGCGCTCGCGACCGCTGCCCGCATCGTGGCCGACGTCGCCTCGCATGGCGAGACGGCGCTGCGCGACCAGGCAGAACAGTTCGACGGCGTCGCTGGTCACGACATCCGGGTCCCGTCCTCGCACGTCGATGAGGCCGTCGCGGCGCTCGACCCGGCGGTGCGCGCCGCTCTCGAAGAGGCGATCGCACGGGTGCGGGAGGCATCCGCTGCCCAGGTGCCGGGGCAGGTCACCACCGTGCTCGGAGCGGGCGCACACGTGACCCAGCGCTGGCAGCCGGTGCGCCGGGTCGGCCTCTACGTTCCCGGCGGCAAGGCGGTGTACCCGTCGAGCGTCGTCATGAACGTCGTTCCCGCGCAGGTCGCCGGAGTGTCCGAGATCGCGCTCGCGTCACCGCCCCAGCGCGATCACGCCGGACGCGTGCACCCCGTGATCCTCGCCGCGGCGCGCCTGCTCGGCGTCGACGAGGTCTACGCGATGGGCGGTGCGGGCGCGATCGGGGCGCTCGCGCACGGGGTCGCGGCGCTCGGTCTCGAACCGGTCGACGTCGTCACCGGTCCGGGCAACAACTTCGTCGCTGCGGCCAAGCGTGCGGTGGCGGGGCTGGTAGGGACGGATTCCGAGGCCGGCGCGACCGAGATCCTCATCGTCGCCGACGACAGCGCGGACCCGCGCCTGGTGTCCGCGGACCTCATCAGCCAGGCCGAGCACGACGAGCAGGCCTCGGCGGTCCTCGTGACGACATCGGAGGCTCTCGCGCAGGCCGTGGCGGCGGACGTCGTGCCGCGCGCGACGGCCACGCGCCACGCACGGCGCGTGGCGGCGGCGCTGGCAGGCCCGCAGTCCGCCATCGTGCTGGTCGACGACCTCGCCGTCGCGACCGCCTTCAGCAACGCCTACGCGCCCGAGCACCTCGAGCTGCACCTGGTCGATCCGCGCCCGGAGGACTTCGTCCACGCGGGGGCGGTGTTCGTCGGCCCGGACTCGCCCGTGAGCCTCGGCGACTACCTCGCCGGCAGCAATCACGTGCTTCCGACGGGGGGTCAGGCACGGTACTCGGCGGGTCTGTCCGCGGCGACCTTCCTTCGGCCGCAGCAGGTGATCGAGTACGACAGGGCCGCGCTCGCCGAGGTGCGCGACGCCATCGTCGTCCTCGCCGAGGCCGAGGCTCTCCCCGCCCACGGCGAAGCCGTCGTCGCCCGCTTCGAGGCCTGACCCGCGCCGCCGAGGCGTAGTCTGTCCCTGCCATGCACTGTCCGTTCTGCCGCCACCCCGATTCCCGCGTCATCGACTCGCGCACGAGCGACGACGGGCTCAGCATCCGCCGTCGTCGTCAGTGCCCCGAATGCGGCGGACGCTTCACGACGGTCGAGACGGCGAGCCTCAACGTCATCAAGCGCTCCGGTGTCATCGAGCCCTTCAGCCGCGAGAAGGTCATGTCGGGCGTGCGCAAGGCCTGCCAGGGACGCCCCGTCACAGAAGCCGACCTCGCGGTGCTGGCGCAGACCGTCGAGGAGACGGTGCGACAGACCGGCGCCTCGCAGCTCGATACCAACGAGATCGGCCTCGCGATCCTCGGCCCGCTGCGCGAGCTCGACGAGGTCGCCTACCTGCGCTTCGCGAGCGTCTACCAGGCCTTCGACTCCCTGGAGGATTTCGAGTCCGCCATCGAGCAGCTGCGGGCCGACCACCAGCTGTCGGCGCCGGCCGAGGCATCCGTCGACTGACATCGCGTCGGGCCGCCGCAAGGCGACCGGCTAGCCTGGAACCGATGTATCCCCTCCTCTTCCGGACCGTGCTGTCGCGCATGGATCCCGAGACCGCGCACCATGGCGCCATGACCGTGATCCGCGTCCTCGGCGTGGCCCCGTTCTCGTGGCTGGCACGTGCCCTCACGCGCCCCGATCCCGACCTGGCGGTGACCGCGCTCGGCCTGCGCTTCGACTCGCCGTTCGGCGTCGCGGCGGGCTTCGACAAGGACGTGAAAGGCGCTGCCGGTCTGTTCGCCCTGGGATTCGGGCACGTCGAGGTCGGCACGCTTACCGCGATCCCGCAGGAGGGCAACCCCCGCCCTCGCCTGTTCCGCCTCATCCACGATCGTGCGGTCGTCAACCGGATGGGCTTCAACAACCACGGCGCCGAAGCCGCGGCGGTGCGCCTCGAGAAGCTCCGCCGTCGCCGCCGGCGCGGAGTCCTCGGCGTCAACATCGGCAAGAGCCGCGTCGTCGATGTCGAGAACGCGACGGCCGACTACGTGCGCAGCGCGACGCTGCTCGCGCCGCTCGCGGACTATCTCGTCGTGAACGTGTCGTCGCCGAACACCCCCGGACTCCGCGGGCTTCAGGCCGTCGAGACCCTGCGTCCGCTGCTCGAGGCCGTGCGCGACGCCGCCGGGGCCACACCGCTGCTCGTCAAGATCGCGCCCGACCTGCCCGACGAGGAGGTCACCGCTGTCGCGGGGCTCGCCGTCGATCTCGGTCTGGCCGGACTCATCGCCACCAACACGACGATCTCGCGCGACGGACTCGCGACAGACCCGTCGGTCGTCGCGGCCGCAGGGGACGGCGGGCTGTCAGGCGCACCGCTCAAGGAGCGCGCTCTCGCGGTCCTCCGCCTCGTGCGGGCGGCGGTCCCGGCCGACTTCTGCGTGATCTCCGTCGGCGGCGTGGAGACCGCTCGAGACGTGCAGGAGCGGCTGGATGCCGGAGCCGCCCTCGTGCAGGGCTACACGGCCTTCCTCTACCGAGGGCCGCTGTGGGCTCGCCAGATCAACCGAGGTCTGCGCGACCCGTCCCGCTGAGCGCGTCAGACCGGGCGCTGGCCGCGCTTGACCTGCGGCTTGGGAAGACGGAGGAAGCGCATCTGCACGGTGCGCATCGCCGCGTACCAGCCGAGGCCCTTCTCGATCTTGTCGGCCCCGAACTTCGCCTTCACCGCACGCTTGACCATGATCGACGTCAGCACCATGTCGCCGATGACGAAGAAGATGAAGATCCAGAGGGCGACGAACGAGTAGAACTGCACGTCGCGCAGCGGGATGAACGTCGCGAGGATGACGACCACCATGGCGGGCATGACGGCTTCGCCGAGGTGCCAGCCGCCGTCGACGTAGTCCCGCACGAACTTGCGCTGCGCACCCTGGTCGCGCGCCGGGAGGTACTTGGGGTCACCGGCGGCCATGCCGACCCGCGCCTTCTCGCGCTGCGTCTGCAGCTCGGCGCGCTGACGCGCCTTGGCCTCTTTGGTGTCGGGCACGAGGGGGCGCTTGCGGGCGGCCTCCTGCTCGGCGCGGCTCGGCGTCGCGCGGCCCTTTCCGCCGGGGATCGGGGCGCCGTTCAGCGTGGTCCCCTCGGAGGGTACGTCGTTCGACGCGGGTGCTGCGGAGTTCTTGGCCACGATGATCCTCAGTGCGGGAGATGGGGTGCACTTAAGATTACCCGCATGACCACTGACCTCTCCCGACAGGATGCCGTGCGCGAAGCCGCGGCCTCCGGCATCCCTTCCGCTCTCGCCGATCTGGGTGCGCTCGTGCGCATCCCGTCGATCGCCTTCCCCGGATTCGACGAGGAGCCGGTGCAGCGCAGCGCCGAGGCCGTGGCCGACCTCGTGCGGGGGCTGGGGCTGTTCGAGACCGTCGAGATCCGCCGTGCCGCGGTCCCGGGGACGAGCGAGCAGGGCCAGCCTGCCGTGCTCGCGACCCGCGCCGCCCGCAACGGCCGTCCGACGATCCTGCTCTACGCGCACCATGACGTTCAGCCCGTCGGTGACGAGGGGCTCTGGGAGTCGCCGCCGTTCGAGCCGACGCTCCGGGGCGGTCGGCTGTACGGACGCGGCGCCGCCGACGACAAGGCCGGCGTGATGGCGCACGTCGCTGCCCTGAGGGCGCTGAAGGAGGCGGTCGGCGACGACTTCGACCTCGGCGTCGCGCTCTTCTTCGAGGGTGAGGAGGAGGCCGGTTCGAAGTCGTTCGCGCAGTTCCTCTCCGACAACGCCGATGCCCTGCGCGCCGACGTGATCGTGGTCGCCGACTCCGGCAACTGGGACGCGAAGACTCCGGCGCTCACCGTGTCGCTGCGGGGCAACACCCGCTTCACGATGCGGGTGAAGACGCTCGAGCACGCCTCGCACTCCGGCATGTTCGGCGGGGCGGTGCCCGACGCGATGATGGCGACCGTGAAGCTGCTCGCCACCCTGTGGGACGAGGACGGCGCGGTCGCGGTCGAGGGACTGACCGAGCGCACCGCCGAGACTCCGCCCTACAGCGAGGAGACGCTGCGAGACGAGGCGGGGCTTCCGGCGGGCGTGTCGCCGATCGGACGCGGCACGATCCTCAGCCGCATCTGGAACAAGCCGTCGATCACGGTGACCGGCATCGATGCCCCGAGCGTCGTGAACGCCTCGAACACCCTGAGCCCGGAGATCTCGGTCGTGATCAGTGCCCGCGTCGCGCCCGGGCAGCGCGCTCGGGATGCCTACGCAGCGATCGAGGCGCACCTTCGTGCTCATGCGCCGTTCGGAGCCGAACTGGCTTTCACCGACCAGGACTTCGGAGACGCCTTCCTCGTCGACACGACCGGCTGGGCCGTCGCGACTGCGCGTGAAGCGCTGCGCGAGGGCTACGGGGTCGAATCGGTCGACATCGGCGTCGGCGGATCCATTCCGTTCATCGCCGACCTCGTTCGGGAGTTCCCCGGCGCCCAGATCCTCGTGACCGGAGTGGAGGACCCGCATGCCAGGGCGCACAGCCCGAACGAGTCGCTGCACCTCGACACGTTCCGCAACGCGGTGCTCTCGGAGGCGCTGCTCCTCGAGAAGCTCGACCGGCGCGATTCGGGGGAGTAGCCCGGCCGCACCCGAGCGGGGCGAGGACACGCCCCGCTCGGAGCCGGTTCCCGGCGAACGCGGGTAGAATCGCAGCATCCCGCCGCCATCGCGGCCCGTCCGGAGGAGTGCCATGACCGACACTGCACTGTCGACCGACCAGCCCGTTCGCGAGCACGGCGTCCTGCTGACCGATGCCGCATCGCTGAAGGTGAAGAGCCTGCTCTCGCAGGAGGGCCGCGACGACCTGCGCCTCCGCGTGGCCGTCCAGCCGGGCGGATGCAGCGGCCTGATCTACCAGCTCTACTTCGACGAGCGGTACCTCGACGGCGACAAGGCGGTGGACTTCGACGGTGTCGAGGTGATCGTCGACGACATGAGCGTCCCGTACCTCGACGGCGCCACGATCGACTTCAAGGACACGATCTCGGAGCAGGGCTTCACGATCGACAACCCGAACGCGGCCGGCAGCTGCGCATGCGGCGACAGCTTCCACTGATCCGAACCGATTTTCGTCGGGCCCGGCGCACTCTTCGGAGTGCCCGGGCCTGCGGTTTTTCCCCGCTGCGAAGACGTTCGAAGCTGGGCGGTTGGCCTGAATCGCCTGGGCGCTTGCCCTAGACTGGCAAGAGTTCTTTTCACGACCCGGAAAGGTGCATTGTGCCCTCGAAACGTCGAATCCGCTGGGCCGTTCTTCCCGTCGGGATCGCAACGGCCGCAGTCCTCGCCGGGTGCACCCCGACCGAGCTGCACGGCTTCCTCCCGGGCTTCGTCGAAGACGGCACGCCCGCCACGAACCACACCGACATGGTCGCCGGTCTGTGGGTCAACTCGTGGATCGTGCTGCTCGCCGTCGGCGTGATCACCTGGGGTCTGATGGGCTGGGCGGCCATCGCCTACCGCCGCCGCAAGGGCCAGGTCGGACTGCCGGTCCAGCTGCGCTACAACATGCCGATCGAGATCTTCTACACGATCGTCCCGCTCATCCTGGTGATCGGCTTCTTCGCCTTCACCGCGCGCGACCAGACCACTCTCGAGACGCAGACGGAAGACCCCGACGTGTCCATCGTCGCGATCGGCAAGCAGTGGTCCTGGGACTTCCAGTACGACGGCGAGTCCGAAGACGAGACGGTCTGGACCATGGGCGTCCAGGCGCAGACCGACGACGAGGGCAACGTCACGAGCGAACTGCCCACGCTGGTCCTCCCGGTCGACAAGACGGTCAAGATCAAGCTCCAGTCGCGCGACGTGATCCACTCGTTCTGGATCATCGACTTCCTGTACAAGAAGGACATGTACATCGGGAGGGACAACTTCTGGTCCTTCACCCCGACCCGCGAGGGCGAGTACGCCGGCAAGTGCGCCGAGCTCTGCGGCGAGTACCACTCGATGATGCTGTTCAACGTCAAGGTCGTGAGCGAGGCGGAGTACGAGGAGTACCTCGGCTCTCTCCGCGACTCCGGTCAGACGGGCGACATCAACGACGAGTACGACCGGCTGCAGAACCAGCCCGGCACCGGCGGTACGCCTGATGACGAAGAGGGAGACAACTGACCATGGCGACGACGCTTCCGCTTCAGGAGAAGACGCAGGGTCGCCCGACCACCCTGCCGCCTCGCCAGGCAGCTCTGCTCAGCGCTTCGCGCGTCGAGCAGAAGGGCAACATCATCGTCAAGTGGATCACCTCCACGGACCACAAGACGATCGGCTACCTGTACCTCATCTCCTCCGTGGTGTTCTTCCTCCTCGGCGGAGTCATGGCGCTGATCATCCGCGCCGAGCTCTTCGAGCCCGGGATGCAGCTCATCCCGACCAAGGAGCAGTACAACCAGCTGTTCACGATGCACGGCACGATCATGCTGCTGATGTTCGCGACGCCGCTGTTCGCAGGCTTCGCGAACGCGATCCTGCCGCTGCAGATCGGCGCGCCCGACGTCGCGTTCCCGCGTCTGAACGCCTTCGCCTTCTGGCTGTTCCTCTTCGGCTCGACCATCGCCGTCGCGGGCTTCCTCACTCCGCAGGGAGCCGCCGCGTTCGGCTGGTTCGCGTATCAGCCGCTGGCGAATGCCACATTCTCGCCAGGTGTCGGAGGAAACCTCTGGATGCTCGGCCTCGGCATGAGCGGCTTCGGCACGATCCTCGGCGCGGTGAACTTCATCACCACGATCATCACGATGCGCGCGCCGGGCATGACCATGTGGCGCATGCCGATCTTCTCGTGGAACACGCTGGTCACCAGCATCCTGATCCTGATGGCGTTCCCGATCCTCGCCGCCGCCATCCTCGCCGCCGCGGCCGATCGCGTGCTCGGTGCGCACATCTACGACCCGGCCAATGGCGGCGTGCTGCTGTGGCAGCACCTGTTCTGGTTCTTCGGACACCCAGAGGTGTACATCATCGCGCTGCCGTTCTTCGGAATCATCTCCGAAGTGCTCCCGGTGTTCAGCCGCAAGCCGATCTTCGGCTACAAGACGCTGGTCTACGCGACGATCGCGATCGCCGCGCTCTCGGTGGCCGTGTGGGCTCACCACATGTACGTGACCGGCGCGGTGCTCCTGCCGTTCTTCGCCGTGATGACCATGCTCATCGCCGTGCCGACGGGCGTGAAGATCTTCAACTGGATCGGCACGATGTGGCGCGGCTCGGTGACCTTCGAGACGCCGATGGTCTTCGCGCTCGGATTCCTCGTGTCGTTCGTGTTCGGTGGTCTGACCGGTGTGATCCTCGCCTCTCCGCCGCTGGACTTCGCGCTGTCCGACTCGTACTTCGTCGTCGCGCACTTCCACTACGTCGTCTTCGGAACCGTCGTGTTCGCGATGTTCTCCGGCTTCTACTTCTGGTGGCCGAAGTGGACGGGGAAGATGCTCAACGAGCGTCTGGGCATCGTGCATTTCTGGATGCTGTTCATCGGCTTCCACATGACGTTCCTCATCCAGCACTGGCTGGGTGTCGACGGCATGGTCCGCCGCTATGCGGACTACTCGGCGGCTGATGGCTGGACCTGGCAGAACCAGGTCTCGACGGTGGGCGCGATGCTCCTCGGAGCCTCGATGATCCCGTTCCTCTTCAACGTGTGGATCACGGCCCGCAAGGCGCCGCGCGTGACGGTGAACGACCCGTGGGGCTATGGCGCGTCGCTCGAGTGGGCGACCTCGTGCCCCCCGCCCCGGCATAACTTCACGTCGATCCCGCGCATCCGCAGCGAGCGTCCGGCGTTCGACCTCAACCACCCCGAGGCGGGCATCCCCGTCGGCGTGGGTCCTGCGAAGGACGCGCCCGAAGCCCCGGTCGTCGATCTCGCCGAGGGAGAGGTGAAGTAAGTGCGCACCAACACCGGACTCTGGTGGCTTCTCAGCGCGTTCTTCGTGCTGATGGCGGTCGTGTACACGACCTGGAGCATCCTCGCGCACCCGCAGCTGCCGGTCGTCAACGCGATCGAGTGGGTCGGCTCCATCGCCCTGCTCTTCACGGCCCTCATGGGCGCCCTCATCGCGTTCTACATCGGCCGCGTGCACAAGGCGCAGGGCGGCGAGCTGCCCGAGGACGTGCTGACCTCCGACATCGATGACGGCGATCCCGAGCTGGGCGAGTTCAGCCCCTGGTCGTGGTGGCCCATCGTGCTTGCATTCTCGGCGGCGCTGGCCATGATCGGTCTCGCCGTCGGCACGTGGATGGTGCCGATCGGCGTGGGCGTCTTCGTCGTCGCCATCGTGGGCTGGGTGTTCGAGTACTACCGCGGGTATTTCGCGCGCTGATCGTGCCGCTGACGCCCTCGAGCGTACGGCTGCAGTCCGCGGCCGTCTCCGATACCGGGACGCACCGCTCCGTCAACCAGGATGCCGCCTTCACGGCGCCCTGGGGAGGTGCGGTCGCCGACGGAGTCGGCGGCGGCCCCGCCGGAGACCTCGCGTCGGCGGCGTTCGTCCATCGTCTGGCGGCGGGGCGCGTCGGCACCGTCGATCCCGAGACGCTCGTCGTGAGCGTGCGCGCGGCGAACTGGGACCTGCGCGCGCACGTGGAGCGCGATCCGTCGCTCAGCGGTATGGCCACGACCTTCACCGGGGTGTTCGTTTCCGAGCGCGACACGGTGCTTCTCGCCCACACCGGCGACTCGCGTGCATACCTTCTGCGTGACGGCGTCCTGACGCAGCAGACTCGCGATGACTCGTACGTTCAGGCGCTCGTCGATCGAGGGCTCGTGAGGGAGCAGGATGCGGCATCCCACCCCCGCCGCAACCTCATCACGGCGTCGCTGAGCGGCGGCGAACGCGACCGGGTGGTGGTCGCTGAGCACGAGGCGCGCACGGGCGACCGCTGGGTGCTGTGCAGCGACGGCCTGAGCGACTATGTGCCGCACGAGGACATCGCGGGCGCCGTCGCGCACCGCAGCGCGCCCGAGGCCGCAGCGGGTGCGGTCGCACTCGCGCTGGAGGCCGGCACGCGCGACAACGTCACCGTGGTGGTCTGCGATGTCGAACGGGGAGCACCGGAGAGCTTCTCGGCCCATCCTGACGCGTCGTTCTACGGCGCCGCAGCCGCCCGCTTCACCGAAGGATTCGAGTCGGCCTGACGCCGCTCAAGGGCTCACCGGCTGGCGGACGACCATGACCTGCGCGTCGAACGTGCGGGGGAGCGCGCCCTCGTCGTTCTCGATCGGCTGACCCTCGCGGATCCAGTACTCGTAGCCGCCGATCATCTCCTTGACGCGGTAGCCGAGCTTCGCGAAGGCCAGCGCGCCCTTGGCGCCGCCGTTGCATCCCGGGCTCCAGCAGTAGACGACGACGGGCACCGCGGGGTCGAGCTCCTTCGGCGCTCGTTCGGCGATCTCGGCGTGCGGCATGTGCACGGCGCCGGTGATGCGCCCCTGCGCCCACGCCTCGTCACCACGGACGTCGACGAGCACGAACGGCTCGCCGGCCTTCTGAGCCGCGTACACGTCGGAGGCGTCGGTCTCGAGAGAGAGCTTGGCCGAGAAGTAGTCCAGTGCGGAGGTCATGGCCTCCACGCTACGGCGTCGGCAGCGGGGGCGGAGCCAGGGCGTCGGTCACGCGTCGACGCAATCCTGCCGTTCCGGTGAGCGCTGCGCCGGTGTGCGGAGCCATGACGACGGATGCCCCGGCACCACGCCCGCGAGGGCTGGTTGCCGAGGCATCCGGTCGAACCGCGCAGCGACCTACTGGCCGCCCTCCTTCTCGCGGTTGCGGGGCTTCTTCTCGCCGTCCTCGGGGACGATGACGTTCGACGGACGCACGGCGGTCTCGGAGTTGCGACCGTCGTCGATCGGCTTGTGCGGAGCATCCGGCACGCCGGCGCGCTCGTGCGCGGCCTGCAGCTCGGCGTCCTCCTCGGTCGCGATGTGGTCGAGCGTGTGGTGCTGGTGGGCCAGCGCCGCGTCGAGCTCGGTCTGCGTGACGGGGGAGAGGCGGTCCTCGAAGAACCAGCGCGAGAGGGCCGCACGGACGTTCTCGTGCCACGGGATCCGACCCTTGGCATTCGGACGGACCACGAGAGGCTCGTACGTGCCGAACTCGACGAGCTTGTAGCGCTCGTACTCGTCGACGGGCTGGTGGACCTCGATGTACTCGCCGCCGGGCAGGCGGACGATGCGTCCGGACTCATAGCCGTGCAGCGCGATCTCGCGGTCCTTCTTCTGGAGCGCGATGCACATGCGCTTCGTGACGAAGTAGGCGATCACGGGGCCGACGAACAGCAGAGCCTGGAGGGTGTGGATGACGCCCTCCATCGTGAGCCAGAAGTGGGTCGCGATGATGTCGGACGCGGCCGCGGCCCACAGCACCGCGTAGAAGGTCACGCCTGCGGCGCCGATGGCCGTGCGCGTGGCGGCGTTGCGAGGACGCTCGGCGATGTGGTGCTCGCGCTTGTCGCCCGTGACCCACGCCTCGATGAACGGGTAGATCAGGACCAGCACGATGAACACGCCGAGGCCGACCAGCGGAACGAGGATGTTGAACGACCAGGTGTGGTCGAGGAACACGAACTCCCAGCCCGGCGGGATGAGGCGGAGCGCGCCGTCCGCGAAGCCGATGTACCAGTCGGGCTGCGTGCCCGCCGAGACCGGCGACGGGTCGTACGGGCCGTAGTTCCAGATCGGGTTGATCGTGAACAGCGCCGCGATGAGGGCGATGAACCCGAACGTGATGAACAGGAACCCGCCCATCTTCGACATGTAGACCGGCATCATCGGGTAGCCCACGACGACGCTGTTGGTGCGTCCCGCGCCGGCGAACTGGGTGTGCTTGTTGATCACCATCAGCATGAGGTGAAGGACGAGCAGGCCCACCAGGATGGCCGGGAGCAGCAGGATGTGCAGGGAGTACAGGCGGCCGACGATCGCGGTGCCGGGGAACTCGCCGCCGAAGAGGAGGAACGAGGTCCACGTGCCGATCAGCGGAATGCCCTTGACCATGCCGTCGATGATGCGCAGGCCGTTGCCCGAGAGCACGTCGTCGGGGAGCGAGTAGCCGGTGAAGCCCTCACCCATCGCGAGGATGAACAGGATGAAGCCGATCACCCAGTTGAGTTCGCGCGGCTTGCGGAACGCGCCGGTGAAGAACACGCGCAGCATGTGCACGCCGATGCCGGCGACGAAGACGAGAGCCGCCCAGTGGTGCATCTGGCGCACCAGCAGACCGCCGCGCAGGTCGAACGAGATCTCGAGTGTCGAGGCCATCGCGGCGGACATCTCGATACCCCGCATCGGGAGGTAGGCGCCGTGGTAGTGGGTCTCGACCATCGAGGCCTGGAAGAAGAACGTCAGGAACGTGCCCGTGAGGAGGACGACGACGAAGCTCCACAGCGCGATCTCGCCGAGCATGAACGACCAGTGGTCGGGGAAGATCTTGCGACCGAGCTCCTTGACGAAACCCGACAGGCTCGTGCGCTCGTCGATGTAGTTCGACGCGGCGCCGACGAAGCGGCCGCCGAGCGGCTTGTCGCGGGGCGCGGGAGCCACGGGCTCCGCGTACGACGCCGGCTCCTGCGTCAGGTTCTCGACGGGATGGGTGGTGGTCATGGTCAGTGACGCTCCCAGAAGCTCGGGCCGACGGGTTCGGTGAAGTCGCTGCGCGCGATGAGGTAGCCCTCGTCGTCAACGGTGATCGGCAGCTGCGGCAGCGGACGCGCGGCGGGTCCGAAGATGACCTTCGCGGCATCGGTCACGTCGAACTGCGACTGGTGGCAGGGGCACAGCAGGTGGTGGGTCTGCTGCTCGTACAGGGCCACCGGGCAGCCGACGTGCGTGCAGACCTTGGAGTACGCCACGATGCCGTCGTACGACCAGTCGGCCTTGTCGGGCGCCTCGGTCAGCTGCTCGGGGAGCAGGCGCATCAGGAGGACGATCGCCTTGGCCTTCTGCTCGAGGTAGCCATCGCTGTGCGAGATGTCGGCGAGGTCCTCGGGAATCACGTGCACGGCGGAGCCGAGGGTGATGTCGGCGGCGCGGATCGGCTCGCCGCTCGGGTCGTGCGCGAGGCGCGTGCCCTCCTTCCACATGGTGTGGCTCAGGAGGTACACCGGGTCGCCGCCGTTCGGGTGCTCCGGCGTGTTCTCGGGCGCGAGCCCGCGGAACAGGACGATGGCCGGGGCGACGGACGCGACGATCGCGGCGATCAGCGAGTTGCGGATCATCGTGCGGCGGCCGAAGCCGGACTCCTCGTTGGCGTCGGCGAAGGCCTGGATCGCCGCTGCGCGCGTCGTGTCGCGACCGCGGGTCGCGTGCCGGGGCTCGACGTACTCCTTGTCGGACATGACGGCCTTGGACCAGTGGATCGCGCCGATGCCGATCGCCAGCAGGGCGAGGGCGATGCCGAGGCCGATGAAGAGGTTGTTGTTGCGGATGTCGATCATCCGGCCGCTCTCGATCGGGAAGAGCATGTAGGCGGCGACCGCCCAGATGCTTCCGGCGACCGAGACGTAGAAGAGCGTGTAGACCGTGCGCACGGCACGCCGCATCGCGGCCGGGTCCTGGTCGGTGATCCGCTCGCGATGCGGCGGGAGCTCCGGATGCTGCACCGGGTCGGTGACCGCCACGGCGAGCCCGGGGGAGGGCTTCCAGGAAGCCCTCTCGTGCTCGAGCGGGTCGTCCTCGTGTGCCATGCTGCTCCTCGTCAGTTCTTGCGTGTCAGTGGGTTCAGTTGGATTTCGCCGTGATCCACACGGTGACGGCGATCAGCGCACCGATGCCGAAGATCCAGATGAAGAGGCCCTCGGAGACGGGGCCGAGCGAGCCCAGGGTGAAGCCACCGGGCGACGTGGTGTCCTGCAGGAAGAGCAGGTAGCTGATGATGTCGCGCTTCTCCTCGGTCGTCAGCGTCATGTCGTTGAAGACCGGCATGTTCTGCGGACCCGTGACCATGGCCGCGTACATGTTGAGCGGGGATGTCTCGTAGAGCGCCGGAGCGTACTTGCCCTCGGTGAGTGCGCCGCCGGCGCCGGCCACGTTGTGGCACATCGCGCAGTTGATGCGGAACAGCTCGCCGCCCTCGCCGGCATTGCCTTCGCCGTCGAGGACCTCGGGGTCGGGGAAGGTCGGCCCGGGGGCGATGCTCTGGATGTAGGCGCCGATCGCCGCGATCTGCTCGTCGGTGAACTGGGCGGGCTTCTGCGGCGCCTGCGGTCCCTGCATCTGCAGGGGCATGCGTCCGGTGCTCATCTGGAAGTGCACCGCGAGCTCGCCCACGCCGTAGAGCGACGGGCCGTCGTCGGTGCCCTGCACGTCGAGGCCGTGACAGGTCGCGCAGTTCGCCTGGAAGAGCTTCTTTCCGTCGTCCACGGTCGAGGCGGTGACGACCGTCGACTCGGCGGTGGTCGCGGCGACGGCCGCGGATGCGCCGGCGTACACGCCGCCGGTGATCACGAGGCCGATGCCGATGAGCGCTGCGGCGGCCCAGGGGCTGCGGCGGCCCTTCGATCGGCGCGAGGTCTCACGTGCCATGTCGGGAATCAGCTCCGCTCTTATTTCAGGAAGTAGATGACGAGGAACAGGGCGATCCAGACGACGTCGACGAAGTGCCAGTAGTACGACACGACGATCGAGGACGTCATCTCTTTGCGCCCGAAGTTCTTGACGGCGTAGGCGCGCCCGATCACGAGGAGGAACGCGATGAGGCCACCCGTGACGTGGAGGGCGTGGAAGCCGGTCGTCAGATAGAAGGCCGATGCGTACGAGTTCGCGCTGATGGGCATGCCCTCGGCGACGAGCTGCGCGTACTCCCAGACCTGGCCGGAGACGAAGATCGCGCCCAGCGCGAAGGTGAGCCAGAACCACTCGACCATGCCCCAGCCGAGCCACCCGCGCTTGCGCGTCGAGTAGGGCTGGAAACGCTCGGCCGCGAAGACGCCCATCTGGCACGTGACCGACGAGAGCACGAGGATGATCGTGTTCACGGTCGCATACGGGATGTTGAGCAGCTGGGTCTCTTGCGCCCAGAGATCGGGGGAGGTGCTGCGCAGGGTGAAGTAGATCGCGAACAGGCCCGCGAAGAACATCACCTCGCTGCCCAGCCACACGATGGTGCCGACGGCGACCGGATCCGGCCGCTTGACGGACCGCATGGCCTGCGCGTAGGTCGCTGAGGAGGTCGTCACGCTCCCCATTATGGCCGATTCGGAGTCCCGAGTTTCGCATCGGAAGGCATGTCTTTGCCCGGATAGGAACTTAGGCGAGCCTAAGCATCGGCCGCGAGTCTCCCGTGAACTCGTGGTGAAGACGCAGAACCGCCTGTCGCGGGATGCCGTGTCACGAAACGGTTCCGATTCTCTCGCGCGGCTAGGCTTCTGCGTTATGGCGGAGCTGTACACCTGGCCGGGCATCCTCACGACGCTGCTGGAGCGGCGCGATCTCAGCGTCTCGGAGTCGACGTGGGCGATGCGGCAGATCATGTCGGGGTCGGCGACGCCCTCCCAGCTGGGCGGGTTCCTCGTCGCGCTGCGGGCCAAGGGCGAGACGGTGGACGAGATCGTCGGCTTCCGCGATGCGATCCTCGAGGCGGCACTGCCGCTGCGCGTGGACCCCGCTGTCCTCGACATCGTCGGCACCGGTGGCGACCGGTTCGGCACGGTCAACGTCTCCACGATGTCGGCGCTGGTGGCCGCGGCATCCGGAGTCCCCGTCGTCAAGCACGGAAACCGGGCGGCGAGCTCGTCGTCGGGTTCGTCGGACGTCCTCGCGGCGCTCGGCGTCGACCTGACGCTTCCGCCGGAGGCGGTGGCCGCGGCCCTGCCCCGGGCCGGGATCACCTTCGCGTTCGCCGCGGCCTTCCACCCGGGCTTCCGTCACGCCGGCCCGACCCGCAGCGAGCTGGGCGTGCCGACGGTCTTCAACTTCCTCGGGCCGCTGTGCAACCCCGCGCGTGCCGAGGCGAACGCGGTGGGCGTGGCGCACCTGGACCGTGTGCCGCTCATCACCGGCGTGTTCCGCACGCGTGGGGCGACCGCGCTGGTGTTCCGCGGCGACGACGGGCTCGACGAGCTCACGACCACGGGCCACAGCCGGCTGTGGGAGGTGAGCCGCGGGGACATCCACGAGCACGACCTCGATCCGCGCGATCTGGGTATCCCGCTCGCCGACATCAATGACCTGCTCGGCGGCGATCCGGCGCACAACGCGGCGGTGGTCCGGCGTGTGCTCGCGGGTGAGGAAGGACCGGTCCGCGACATCGTGCTCCTCAATGCTGCGGCCGGCCTGGTCGCGTACCGCCTGTTCCAGGACGCCGCCCAGGTGCAGCGACCCATCCTCGAGCGACTCGCCGAGGCGCGGGATGACGCGGCCGCGGCGATCGATTCGGGCGCCGCGATCACGACCCTCGACCGGTGGATCGAGGTCACGCGCGAACTCGCGTCGTGACGTCGGATTTTGCACGGCGCGGGGGCTTACGCGGGACGTGTCGCGACGCTAGTTTGGCGACACGCCCACTCCCCAGGAGGACGACATGAGCCAGGACAGCATCGAGACCACCGCCGACGTCATCGAGGCGCCCTCGAAGAAAGTCGGGCTGGTGAAGGCCGTCGGCATCCTCGGCATCATCGGCGGCGTGCTGCTCATCGTGGTGGGCATCGTCGCGTGGATCGGCGTCACGTCGCAGCTGACCGCGGAGAACATCACGATCCCCGACGACGCAGCCGCTTTCCAGGGCCAGCAGGTCACCGGGCCCATCACCGCCTACGTGCAGGCCGACATCATCAACCACCACGCCCTCGAGGCGTCGGGTGGAAAGACCTACGCGGAGCTGCCGCAGGACGACCCGGTGCGCGCCACGGTGATGCAGGCCTCGTTCCTGCGCGCGTCGCTGTTCACCTCGATCGTGGCCTACGGCGTGGCACTGTTCGCCGCCGGGATGGGTGTGCTGGCGATCCTGTTCGGCTGGGCGATCCATCGCCTCGCGAGCGTGCCGGTCGTGGTCAGGCGCGCGGGGGTGGCGTCGGACGCGTGAGCGCACGGGCGACGGGGCGTCGGGCATGAACCCGCACGACGCCCTCACCGAGATCGCGACGCTGCTCGAGCGCGAGCGGTCGTCGCGCTACAAATCGAAGGCGTTCCGCGCTGCGGCCGAGGCGATCGACGGGCTGACCGACGAACAGCTGCGGGACGCGGCATCCCTCCGCCGTCGCAAGGGGGTCGGCGATTCGACCTTCGCCGTCATCCAGGAGGCCCTCGCGGGCGGCGTTCCGGGCTACCTCGCGGATCTGCGGGAGCGGGCGGGCGTGCAGGTGGCCTCGCGTCTGCGGGGCATGCTGCGCGGCGACCTGCACTCGCACAGCGAGTGGTCGGACGGCCTCACCTCGATCGACCTGATGGTGGCCGCGGCGCGAGCGCTCGGCCATGAGTATCTCGCGCTCACCGACCACTCTCCCCGGCTGCGGGTGGCGAACGGCCTGTCATCGGAGCGGCTGCGCACGCAGCTCGGGGTCGTGGCGGGCATGAGCGGGGACGGGTTCACGCTGCTGTCGGGCATCGAGGTGGACATCCTCGACTTCGGCGCACTCGATCAGGAACCCGAGCTCCTCGACGAACTCGACATCGTGGTGGCGTCCGCGCACTCCAAGCTGCGCATGGAGCGGGGGCCGATGACGCGGCGGCTGGTCAAGGCGGCATCCAGCCGTCACGTCGACGTCCTGGGCCATGTGACCGGTCGCCTCGTCGAGGGATCCCGCGGGACGCGGCCGCAGTCCACGTTCGATGCGCGCGCGGTGTTCGAGGCGTGCGCGGCGCACGGCGTCGCGGTCGAGATCAACTCGCGCCCCGAGCGGCAGGACCCGCCCGACGAGCTGATCGCGATGGCGCTGGAGATCGGATGCCTGTTCTCGATCGATTCGGACGCCCACGCGCCGGGCCAGCTGTCGCTGATCGACCACGGCGCGGCCCGTGCCGAGCGCATGGGCGTGCCGGCGGAGCGGATCGTCACGACGTGGCCCCTGGAGCGGCTGCGGGAGTGGACGCGGCGCCCCCGCTGACCGTCGCTCGCGCACCTCGCGCTGCACCTCGCCCCGGCGCGCGGCCGAAATGGCGCGCCGACCCCGCCGAAGCAGGATCGGCGCGCGGCGCTCAGCCGGCGGCGTTCGCTCGGAGGACCTCCAGACGTGCGCGGTACTCGGTCTCGTCGATGTCGCCCTTCGCGAAGCGCTCCGCGAGGGTCGTCTCGGCCTGGCGGGCAGGACTGCGCCGGCCGTACGGCCCGTAGCCGTTCTCGGCGGCCGCGCGGCGCCAGCGTCGTCCGAAGATCGCGAAGATCAGCACGAACACGAGGATCCAGAAAAGCGGAATGAGCACGAACCACCAGCCGAAGCCCCAGGGGCCGACGAAGTGTGTGGCCACGAGTGCGGTGGCGAGCGTTGCGGACATGGGTTCCCTCTCGGTCGAGGTCGCCGCGCGGCGACCGGATGCCTCGAGTCAACGCCGGGAGCGGCATCCGGGAATCTGCCCGCCGGAGTGATCTCGCCTGCTCCCTGCGGAGTACGCGACAGCTCCGCTCAGTGCCAGCCGGGGGTCGCGATTCCGGACTCGTACGCCAGCACGACGAGGCGCACTCTGTCGCGGGCATGGAGTTTCTGCATGATGCGCGACACGTGCGTCTTCGCCGTGAGCGGCGACAGATGCAGGCGGGCGCCGATCTCATCATTGGTCAGCCCTTCGGCGACCAGGCGCAGGACGTCGGCTTCGCGATCCGTGAGAGCGCCGAGCAGAGCCGCGTCGGGCGCCTCGCGGAGGCCCGTCGCCGCCCGATCTAGGAGCCGTCGGGTCACGCTCGGCGAGAGCAGGGCGTCCCCGTCGGCGACCGCGCGGACGGCGCGGATGAGGTCGGCGGGCTCCGTGTCCTTCACGAGGAACCCGCCGGCGCCGGCGAGGATCGCCCGCGAGACGTATTCGTCGAGCTCGAATGTCGTCACGATCACGACGTGCACGGCGGCGAGGGCGGGGTCCGACGTGATCTGCTCCGTCGCCCACAGCCCGTCGCCGTCGGGCATCCGGATGTCGACCAGTGCGACGTCGACGGGCGTCTCGCGCAGCCGCGTGAGGAGCTCCTGCCCGCCCGAGGCCTCCACGACCACCTCGATGCCGGGTTCGGACTCGAGCAGCGCCCGGAATCCTGCCCGGACGAGCTGGTGGTCGTCGGCCAGCGCCACGCGGATCACCTCGCCACCCGCCAGGGCAGTCGGGCGATGACGGTCGTCCCGCGCTCCGCGCCGTCGACCCGGAGCGTGCCGTCGGCGAGCTCGGCCCGCTCGCGCATGCCCTTCAGTCCGCCGCGCTCGAGGGAGTCGGGACGGATGCCGCTCCCGTCGTCGGCGATCGTCAGGACGAGTTCGTCCTCCGAGCGCGCGACGGTGACGACCGCGCGGGATGCGGCCGAGTGCCGCACGACGTTGGTCAGCGCCTCCTGTGCGATGCGGTACGCCGCGGTCTGGACGGCGCTGGAGGGCGCTTCGCCGTGCAGACGGTCCTCGAGCGTCACCGTGAGTCCCAGTCCCGATCGCGCCTGCACGAGCGCGGGGAGCTCCGCCAGCTGCGGCTGAGGGGTCAGCGGCGCGGTCGCCGGCGCGCCGGCCTCATCACCGCGCAGGAACGACAGCACGCCGCGCACCTCGTCGAGACCCGTGGCGCTCAGCACGCGGATGTTCGCCAGCGCCTCGCGTGCGCGCTCGGGCTCGCGATCGAAGAGGTGCAGGCCCACGCCGGACTGCACCGCGATCTGGCTGAGCGAGTGGGCGAGCACGTCGTGCAGGTCGCGCGCGATGCGGGTGCGCTCCTCCTGCTCGACCGCCCGCGCTCGCTCGGCCAGTTGAGCTCGACGCTCGGAGGCGTGCATCAGCCGAGCACGGGCGCCCTCGCCGATCGCGAAGCACAGCGCGAGTCCGACCGTCGCCAGGGCGATGCGGAAGGGCGGCCAGGACATCCCGAGCGCGCCGGCGGACAGGATCGCGACGACCCACCCGGCACCCACCGATACGAGTGCCCACACCCGCGCACCCCGCACCACCGCGCCGACGATCGCGAACGCCAGCGCGACAGCGGACGGTCCCGCCTCCGGGGGCACCAGCAGGTCGGCGGTCGTGAGGGCTGCCACGACCGCGACGGTCGGACCGGGCCAGCGCCGGGCCGCGAGCAGTGCGAGAGCGGATGCCGCGGCGAGGGCGACGCTGATCGCGGCGGCCGGCATCGGCGCACGCGTCCACCACGAGGCGGCGATCGTGGCCGGCACCTGGATGAGCAGCGCGGCGACGACGGGAACGTACAGGGTCACTCCCGGCGGAGGACGAAAGCGCAGAGCATTCTCGTCCCACGTCCGGCCGCGCATGGCCACGATCGTACGCCGGGCCCCGCTGGGAGTCGTCTGACCGGGGGAGCGGTCGCGCATACTCCCTGGGGAGTGCGCGCAGGGGCTCAGCGCTCGTCGACGCGGTCGAGGGTCTCGACGATTCTCGTCATCGCCGTGCCGAGGGCCCACTGCTCCGCCAGCGACGCGGCATCCGCCCTCTGCCGCTCGTCGAGCGGGCGCAGCCGCGCGTCGACGTCGGGAACGGGAAGGTCGCGCACGACCTCGACGACGGTCGGCGCGACGGCGAGGTACGCGCGGCCGGCCTCGAGCTTGGCCCGCACCCCGGCGGACATCCCCTCGCCGGTCTCTGCCGCCGCGAGGATGCCGGCGAGGTCGCCGTGCGCCGCGAGCAGCCCTGCTGCGGTCTTCTCGCCGATGCCGGCGACGCCGGGAAGACCGTCGGACGAGTCGCCCCGCAGCGTCGCGAAGTCGGCGTACTGCGAGGGGAGCACTCCGTACTTCGTCACGACGGTCGCGTCCGTGACGACCTCGAGGTTGCTCATGCCGCGAGCCGTGTAGATCACGCGCACGTCGCGGGCGTCGTCGACGAGCTGGAACAGATCGCGGTCGCCGGTGACGATGTCGACGGGAAGGTCGGCGACCGTGGCGAGGGTGCCGATCACGTCGTCGGCCTCGTGGGCGGCCTGCCCGACGATGACGATGCCGAGCGCGTCGAGCACGTCGCGGATCACCGGGACCTGCACCTCGAGCGGGTCGGGGACCACTTCGACGTCGGGTCCGACGGCGACCACCTCGGCGACTCGGTGGGTCTTGTAGGTCGGGATGAGATCGACGCGCCACTGCGGCCGCCAGTCGTCGTCCCAGCAGGCGACGAGGTGCGTGGGCCGATACGTCGTCACGAGCCTCGAGATGATGTCGAGGAAGCCGCGGACGGCGTTGACGGGAGTCCCGTCCGGCGCGCGCACGGTGTCGGGAACGCCGTAGAACGCGCGGAAGTACAGGCTGGCGGAGTCGAGCAGCATGAGGCGGTCGGTCACGCGCATCATCCTGGCACGCGCCGGCGACGCCGTCAGCGCAGACGGTAGGTGAGGTGCGTGACGTGGGGTGTCGCGCGCACGCTCACCGGATCGAGTCTCAGCGGCGGCACGCCGTCGAACAGGCGCACGACGTCGGTGCGGCCGTTCAGGCCGAGGGTGACCGGCGCGATGTGCAGCCGCAGCTCGTCGATGTGGCCGCCGACGAGGAACTGGTTCAGCGTGGTCGCCCCTCCCGCGATCGACACGGAGCCGTCACCCGCCGCCGCGCGGGCCTGCGCCAACGCGGATTCGATGCCGTCGGTGACGAAGAAGAAGGTCGTGCCGCCCTCCATCTCGACCGGCTCCCGCGGGTGATTCGTGAGCACGAACACGGGAGCATGGTAGGGCGGCTCGGGCCCCCACCATCCGCGCCAGTCTCCGCTCCACTCCCCGCGGACGGGCCCGAACATGTTGCGACCCATGACATAGGCGCGCGCCTCGAGGATCGCGTCGAGTTCGGCGCGGCTCTCATCGGGATGCTGGAACATCCAGCCGTGCAGCGCGTCCTCGGCGAAGACTCCGAGCGGATGCTGCTCACTCTGCTCCGGCCCGGCGGAGTACCCGTCGGCGGAGACGGCGATGTCGGCGGTGACGCGGGTCATGCGCCCACCCTGCCGTGCTCGCCGCCGCCGCGCCACCCTCGAGCCCCCGCGCCCGGGTGCGCCGCGCGGCGAGACGAGCCACCGTCCGTTCACCTCCCCGTCGCGAGCCGTATGTCCGCCATGCGGCAACCCGTTCACTCTCGCCGTTCACGGTGAGGAGACGGCTGCGGCAGGAGGCGACATGGCCCGGAACGACGTGATCGCGTGGGTCGAGTCCCCGCTCCAGCTGATCGGGGCGGCGGAGTGGGCCGCGGCGCACCGTGTCACGGTGCCGGTGGCGGGGCGCCTGACCGCTCAGATGTCCGCCACGGCGGAGGCCCTGCTCGCACGCGGCGCGCGCTTCCGCGATCTCGAGCCGTACCTCGGTGTGCCCTTCTCGCTCCTGGCCCGCCACGGCCATTGGCTCGTCGGCGACGGCTTCTCGGGGCAGTTCCGGCTCGCGGCACCCGTCCTGCGTCCGCACCGCGTGACATTCCTCGATGACGGTGCGCACGCGATCGCGTACGCCGACGCACTCCTCGGCCGGCGCGCGTACGCCCGGCCGGCCGTCGCGGAGCGCGGTCTCACGACCCTGCTCGCCCCCTTCGCGCACGAGACCGTGCTGCGGCGCGCGGCCGTGGGAAGAGCCGAGTTCTTCACCGCCTTCGAGCTCGGCGAGGACCGCGTCGACGCCCTGAGTGACCGCGGCCTCACCGTCCGTCGTCACCGGTTCGAGTGGACCCGTGCGACGGCGCCCGCTGTCGCGGAGCTGGGACGCCGTGTCGTGCTCGGCAGTGCGCTGCCGGTCGACGGCCGCATGGCGATGACCGACTATCAGGCGTGGGTGAGCGATGCGGCATCCCACGGCCCCGCGGTCTACCTGCCGCATCGGCGGGAGCCGCGCGAGCAGATCGCGGCGGTCGCGGCGATCGCCGGCGTGACGATCCGCGAGACCGAGCTGCCGGTCGAGCTCGTGCTCGCGGGAGCCACGCGGCCGCTCGACATCCGCACACTGGCCTCGAGCACCGCGACGACCCTCCCGCTCGTGCTCGCCGGCACCGGCTCCACTCTGCGCGTCGGACGCGGTGCCGTCGCGATGACGGGGTCGGCGGCATGAGCGAGGTCGTTGCGATCATCCCGGCCCGCGGGGGTTCGAAGGGAGTCACCCGCAAGAACCTTCGCCGGGTCGGCGGGATCCCGCTCGTCGCCCGCGCGATCGACGCCGCACGGCAGTGCCCGTCCGTCGACAGGATCGTCGTCACGACCGACGACGCCGACATCGCCGCCGTCGCCGAGGAGTGGGGCGCTGAGATCGTGGTCCGGCCCGAGGAGATCTCGGGCGACACGGCGAGCTCCGAGAGCGCGCTTCTGCACGCCCTCGACACGCTCGAGGAGCGCAAGGTCGATGTCGGGGTGATCGCGTTCCTGCAGGCGACCTCCCCGTTCATCGACGTCCCCGCACTCGAAGACGCCGTGCAGCTCGTGCGCTCGCGCCGGCGCGACAGCGTGTTCTCGGCCGTCGAGACGTACGGGTTCCTGTGGGCGCGCTCGGCGGCGTGTGCGGCGGAAGCCGTGAACCACGACGCCGCCGTGCGACCCCGACGGCAGGACCGCGACCCCCACTACCTCGAGACGGGCGCGTTCTACGTGGTGCGCGCGGCAGGATTCCGTGCAACGCAGCACCGCTTCTTCGGCAGCATCGGGATCGCCGAGGTCCCCGGGCGCACGGCGATCGAGATCGACACAGAGGGCGAGCTGCAGCTCGCGCGGGCGATCGCCCCGCTCATCGACGTCGCCGCGCCGATCGCCGTGGATGCGGTCGTCACCGATTTCGACGGCGTCCACACCGATGACTCCGTGCACGTCTCGCAGGACGGCACCGAGACGGTCACGGTGAGCCGGGCGGACGGGATGGGGGTCGCACTGCTGCGCGCTGCGGGCATCCCGGTGCTGATCCTGTCCACCGAGGTGAATCCGGTCGTCACCGCGCGCGCCGGCAAGCTGCGTGTCGACGTCGTGCAGGGGCAGTCCGATAAGGCCGAGGCGCTGCGCGCGTGGGCGGCCGGGCGGAGCATCCCGCTGTCGCGCATCGCCTACCTCGGCAACGACGTGAACGACCTCGGCTGCCTCGAGCTCGTCGGCTGGCCCGTGGCCGTCCCGGAGGCGCACCCGCTCGTCCTCGCCGCCGCGCGGGTCGTCCTCGACCGACCAGGCGGCGCAGGCGCCGTGCGCGACCTCGCCGAGCGTGTGCTCGCGGGCCGCGCTGCAGCATCCGCTCCACCCCTCGTCACACCCCAGGAGAAAGCATGACCGTCACCATCGGCACCCGTGTCATCGGAGGCGGCCGTCCCGCCTACGTCATCGCAGAGATCGGCCTCAACCACAACGGCGACGTCGAGCTCGCGAAGCAGCTCATCGACGTGGCCGCCGATGCCGGGGCCGACGCGGTCAAGTTCCAGAAGCGCACGCCGGAGCTCGCCACCCCCGAGCACATGCGCGACATCCCGCGCGAGACGCCGTGGGGCACGATGACCTATCTCGACTACCGCCGCCGCGTCGAGTTCGATCGAGACCAGTACATCGAGATCTCCGACCACGCCCTGCTGCGCGGTCTGGAATGGTTCGCCTCGCCGTGGGACGAGCCGAGCGTCGCGTTCCTGGAGGATCTCGGCGTCAGCGCGCACAAGGTCGCCTCGGCATCGCTCACCGACCACGGCCTGCTTCGCGCGCTGCGTGACACCGGCAAGACCGTCATCCTCTCGACCGGCATGTCCACCATCGAGCAGATCGATGCCGCGATCGGCGTGCTCGGCACGGAGCACCTTCTGCTCATGCACGCCACCTCGACGTATCCGATGGAGCCGGCCGAGGCCAACCTGCGCATGATCCCCGCGCTGCGCGACCGCTATCCCGGCGTGCCGGTCGGGTACTCGGGTCACGAGCGCGGTCTGCAGATCTCTCTCGCCGCCATCGCCCTCGGAGCCGTCGCGATCGAACGCCACATCACCCTCGACCGCACGATGTGGGGCTCGGACCACGCCGCCTCCCTCGAGCCGACGGGTCTGCAGCACCTGGTGCGGGACATCCGCGTGATCGAGGAAGCGCTGGGCGACGGGGTGAAGCGCGTCTACCCGGGCGAGTTCGCCCCCATGGCCAAGCTGCGCCGCGTTCCCGCGTGAAGCCCGCGCGGCGCATCGTCGCGGTCGCCGACACCGACTCCTATGTCAAATGGGCGGCCGCGCTCGTGGGCGCCCTGGAGGGGGAGTGGGATGCCTCGCTCCTCGTGCTCGAGACGCCGCTGGTCGTCTCCGATGCGCAGCTTGCGACGGCACTCGCGGGCAGCGGGCTCGCCGCCGATCGGGTCACGCGCGTCACGTGGGAGGAGCTCGTCCCGGCGGTGCGCCGCGCGGGCGCCGACGCCGTGCTCCTGGCCGCCCGAGGCCCGCTCGTGCGCGTGCTCGCGAGAGAGATCGCCGGGATGACGCCTCGGCCGGTGATGGTGACGGGGCTCCCGGGCATCTCGATTCCCGCGACGCGCAAGGCCATCGCGTACCGCACGCAGTGCGACCTGTTCGTGCTCCACTCCCGCCGGGAGTGTCGCGAGTTCACCGCGCTGGCGCGAGAGCAGCGGATGCCGCAGAGGTTCGCCCTGGCGAGCCTTCCGTTCGCGCGTCGCGGGGTCGCGGCCGGACCGCGCGGGACGGACCTCGTCTTTGCGGTGCAGGCCAAGGTGCCCGCCGAGCGAGCGGACCGGCTGCGGATCGCGAAGCTCCTGCAGAAAGCCGCGGCCGCCGATCCCTCGCGTCGTGTGGTGGTGAAGCTGCGGGCGTCCTCGGGCGAGCAGCAGACGCACGCCGAGCGTGACAGCTACCCCGATCTGCTCGCGACGCTCGGAGAATCGCCGCCGAACCTCGTCACGTCGACCGCCTCGATGGCGCACGCGCTGGCGTCGGCCGAGGGGCTCGTCACGGTGAGCTCCACCGCGGCGATCGAAGCGGTCGGACGCGGCATCCCCGTGATCGCCCTCGACACGTTCGGAGTGAGCCCCGAGCTCATCAACGAGGTGCTCGCCGACGCCGGGCTGCTCGCCGGCGAGGACGACGTCGTCGCCCGCCGGTTCCGCCGCCCCGCGGCGGCCTGGCTCGACGACAACTACTTCCACGACACCGCGGACGACGACTGGACCGTGCGCGCGGAGCGACTGATCGACGCCCGCGCGGCCGGGCTGCTCGCGCCGCGCGTCCCGCTCGTGCGGCGAGGCGGTGCGCTGCGCGACGTGTGGGAGCGCAAGACCGTTCTCGGGCGTCAGGACCGATCGCTCCGTGGCTTCGTCGCGCTCGCGGTCGGGGTGCCCGCGCGCGCCACGGTGCGCTGGGTTCATCGCGCTCGCGGAGCGGAAGGAGCCGGCGATCCCGTGGGGGGCCGTGACCGCCGGCTCTGGGCGACTCGATGAGACCGCCCCTCGTGCCCTGGGGGGAGCACGAGGAGGGGTCCCGCTGAGCGTCTCCGTCGCGGAGTCCGCCGACCGGTCGGGTGGCCGGACCGCGGAGATGCTTCCAGGATCTCACCGGGACCTGGGAGAGGACTGTCCCTCGCCTTTGCGCAGCCTCGACGCCGTACGCTCGAGGGGCCATGTCCCCGCCGTCCGAAACCTCCGACCCCGATGATCGCGACGCGCGCCTGGCCGAGCTGCGCACGTCCGCGCGGGCTCGCCTGAACGGACTCGAGCGCGACATCGCGCAGCTGCGTGCCGATCGAGGTGCGGACAACGCCGATGACGAGCACGACCCGGAGGGCGTGACGCTCTCGAGCGAGTGGGCGCGGCTCGCAGGCCTGTGCGAGGACGCGGAGCGCGAGCTCGCCGAGGTCGACGCGGCCATCGCCCGACGTGCAGCGGGTGACGATGGACGCTGCGCGGACTGCGGACGCAGCATCCCGATCGCCCGCCTTCTCGCGAGACCGACAGCGAGCCGATGCGTGGACTGCGCCGCGCGAGCGGAGGCCTGACGTGTCTTTCGGCGCCGCCGCGTCGCGGACGCCGGACCCGCGGTTCCCTCGTCCGGCCGACGACGCCGCGTGCCCGTGCGGCACCGGCGAGCGGTTCGGCGGATGCTGTGCTCCGCTCCTGCGCGGCGCCGCGGCTCCTACCGCCGAACGCCTCATGCGATCGCGGTACACGGCGTTCGTCGTCGGGGACGCGCGCTACCTCGAGGAGACCTGGCATCCGGGGACGCGGCCCGATGCGGTCGAGCTCGATCCGGCCCAGCGATGGACGGCGCTCGAGGTGCTCGACGCGGAGGTCGGCAGTGTGGATGACACCCGCGGAGTCGTCGAGTTCCGGGCGCTCTGGCGCCACGGCCGCGAGCGCGGCGAGCTGCATGAGCGGAGCCGCTTCCGCCGGCAGGGCGGCCGCTGGTGGTACCTGGACGGGATCGTCGACTGACGGCCCCCCGGCTCACGCCGTCCCGTTAGCGTGGAGGGCATGAGCACACAGGTCGACAAAGCCCAGTCCCTCGAGAGGCTGCACGCCGCTCCCGAGATCCTTCGCGTGGTCAATGTCTGGGACGCCGTCTCGGCGCGGACGATCGCCGCACTCCCCGAGACCCGCGCGATCGCCACCGCCGGCCACTCGATCGCCGCCACCTACGGTTACCGCGACGGCGAGATCCCGATCGAGACGATGCTCGACATGGTCGGGCGCATCGTGGAGGCCGTCGGTGATCTGCCGGTGACCGCAGACCTCGACGACGGGCACGGCGACGCCGGCGAGACGATCCGCCGCGCGATCGGAAAGGGCGTCGTCGGCGCGAACGTCGAGGACCGCCTCCGTCCGCTCGCGGAATCCGTGGCCACGGTCGAGGCGATCGTCGCCGCCGGGGAGGCGGAGGGCGTTCCGTTCGTTCTGAACGCCCGCACCGACGCGATCGTGCGCGGCGGTGGCCGCCCGGTCGAGGAGTCGATCGCCGACGCGATCGAGCGCGGCCGTGCCTACCTCGCTGCGGGGGCGAGCCTCGTGTTCGTGCCCGGCATCCTCGACGCGGATGTCACTCGGCAGCTCGTCGACGGGATCGGCGAGCGCAAGGTGAGCGTGATCGGCCTGCCGGGATCGCTCACCTCGACCGAGTACGAGGCGCTCGGCGTCGCGCGCATCTCGTACGGCCCCCTGCCGCAGCGCGTCGCGCTCACCGCGCTCCAGGACGTCGCCGCCGAGATCTACGCCGGAGGCGTGATCCCCGCGTCCACCCGCAGCCTCAACTGACAGCCTCCCCGAGACTCGAGTCGCCAAGACACGCCGATCCGCCGTCCCGGCGCCGGCGTGTCTTGGCGACTCGTCGTGGGTGCTCGGGAATCGGGGCAGCGGGGGCGGCGTTGTCACGGGCATGCAGCCGGTACCCGTCGACGTCGTCGTGATCGGCGCCGGCCAGGCGGGGCTCTCGGCCGCCTACCACCTCCAGCGCCGTGGCTACGTTCCGGTCGGGCGGGCGATCGGCGACGTCCCCACGTTCGTCGTCCTGGACGCTGAGGAGCGTCCCGGCGGAGCGTGGCAGCACCGCTGGCCATCCCTCCGGATGGCGACGGTGAACGGCATCCACGAGCTTCCCGGCTTCCCGGTGCCCGCCGCCGACCCGGCGGCTGCGAGCCGCGACATCCTCCCCTCGTACTTCGCCGCCTATGAGGAGCGATTCGCCCTGGAGGTCGTCCGGCCGGTGCGCGTGCGGTCGGTTCGGCGGGAGGACGAGGACCCGGCGGGCCGGTTGATCGTCGAGACGGATGCCGCGACCTGGGCCGCTTCGCACGTCGTCAACGCCACCGGCACGTGGTCGCGCCCGTTCTGGCCCCGCTACCCCGGGCAGGAGCGGTTCCGAGGCCGTCAGCTGCATGTCGCCGACTACGTCTCGCGCGAGGAATTCACGGGCAAGCGGGTGGTCATCGTCGGCGCGGGGATCTCAGCCGTCCAACTGCTCGACGAGATCTCGCACGTCGCGGAGACTTTCTGGGTCACCCGACGCGAGCCGGAGTGGTCCGACGCCGCGTTCGACGTACCCGCGCGCGTCGCCGCGATCGCCGGTGTCGAGGAGAGAGTGCGTCGCGGGCTGCCGCCTGGGAGCGTCATCTCGGTGACCGGAATGCACTGGACGCCGTGGGCTCGCGCGGCCGAGCAGCGAGGTGTGCTGGTGCGGCATCCGATGTTCGCCTCGATCGAGGAGGACGGTGTGCGCATGCCCGACGGAAGCTTCGTCGCGGCCGACGTCATCCTGTGGGCCACGGGGTTCCGCCCCGCCCTCGACCACCTCGCTCCGCTGCGCCTGCGCACGCCCGAGGGCGGCATCCGCGTCGCGGACGGGCGCTCGCTCGACGAGCCCCGGCTGTTCCTGATCGGCTACGGGCCGTCGCAGTCGACCGTGGGAGCGAACCGCGCCGGACGCGCCGCCGTGCGCGCGATCACGTCGGAGAAGACGGGGATCGCCGCCTGAGGGCTCAGTCCGAGAGCGCCGCGAGGTGGTCGCTGTAGGCGCGCACCACGCCCCACGCGCCCTCCGACGTGTTCGAGACGATGGTCACCGTCGTGCGGGTGACCGGGTCGAAGCGGGACCTGATCGATACCCCCGCGTCATAGCCCTCGAGCACGATGCCGGGTCCGTCGCGGTCGAGCCAGAAACCCAGCCCGTACCGCAGGCCCTCGGACTCGTCGTACTGCCGCGGCCGCCACATCTCGGTGACCGTCGCCGCAGGAAGCACGCGTCCGTCCGCCAGAGCGCGCCAGAATCGGCTGAGATCGCCCGCCGACGTGAACGCGCCGCCGTCGCCGTTCCCCCGGACCGGCAGGTGGAGCACGTTGGTGCGCAGCGACGCCGGGTCGTCGTAGACGTAGCCGAGCGCGGCATCGCCGGGGAGTTCGTCGAGCCTGAGATACCCGGTGGCGTCGAGGCCCGCGGGGGAGAAGACACGCTCGGCGACCAGGTCGTGGAACGGAATGCCGCTCGCCCGCTCCGCCACGATCGCGAGCACGATGTAGCCGCCGTTGTTGTACGCGAAGCGCTCGCCGGGTGCGGACTTCTGCGCGAAGCCGTCCACGGCTCGCACGAACGCCTCGGTCGTGGCGAGCTCGTGCACGGGGACCGTGAGGACGTAGTCGTCTACCTCCCAATCGGCCTCCTCGTCGAGGTAGTCGCCGATTCCGGACATGTGCGACAGCAGGTGCTCGACCGTCACGGCGTCGTCGATCAGCGGGAGATCCGCGCCGAGGATCTCCCGCACCGGGGTGTCGAGCCGCAGCGTGCCCTCCTCCACGAGCGAGAGGACCGCCAGCGCCGTGAACGCTTTGCACGAGCTCGCCATGCCGAAGCGGGTGCCGATCGTGTTCGCTACGCCGTGTGCGCGGTCGGCGAGACCGTACGCCTCGGCGAACACGGTCGCGCCGTCGACGTCGATCGACAGGACTCCGCTCATGGCGTCGGCGCGCGCACGCTCGTCGAGAGCGGCGGCCAGGGATGCGGGATCGAGAGCGGCCATGGCCCTCACGCTACTCCGCTGACCACGCACGTCCGAGTCCCGGCAGATCCGGCACGAATTGCCCACCGTCATCCCCTTGTCACGGCTGCGGTGCCAGAATTCGAGTGATGACCAATGTGACGATCACCTCGCGTCCGCCCGAGCCTGAGCCGGCAGGGGAGCGCTCGCGCACGCGGCGCTCGATCGCCGAGAAGATCCGGGCCATGGGCCTCAGCCGCTCGGGCGCGCTGCTCCTGCTGCTGGCCACGGCGGCCGCGATCCTGTGGGCGAATATCGCCGGGGCGTCGTACGAGACGTTCTGGGAGACGCACCTGACGGTCGGAGTGGGCGACCTCCAGCTGGACTTCACGCTGCATGCGCTCGTGAACGACGCACTCATGGCGATCTTCTTCTTCACCGTGGGGCTCGAGGTGCGCCGTGAGTTCGCGATCGGCGAGCTCACGAGCTGGTCGCGTGCCATGGTGCCGGTCATCGCGGCCGTCGCAGGTCTCGCCCTCCCCGCGCTCGTCTTCGTCATGGTCGCGATGGGATCGGGCTACGAGCACGCGTGGGGGGTCGTGATCTCCACCGACACGGCCTTCCTCGTCGGCGCCCTGGCTCTGGTCGGCCCACGCGCTCCCGGCAGGCTTCGCGTGTTCCTGCTGGCGCTGGCGGTCGTCGACGACATCGGCGCGCTCTCGATCATCGCGCTGGTCTACACCGAGAACTTCACGCCGATGCCGCTGCTCATCGCCGCGGCCGGCCTCGTCGGCGTGTACTTCACGCGCTATCTCCCGACGGGGCGCGGGCCGGTGTACGCGACGCTCTCGATCATCGTGTGGCTGGCGTTCCTCGCGTCGGGCGTGCACCCGACCCTCGCCGGCGTCGCGATCGCCCTCCTCGTGCCGGTCTATCGGCCCGACCGCCGCGACGTCGAGCACGCGCTGGAGCTCGCCCGGACGTTCCGGCAGTCACCGAACTCGGAGTACGCCCGGGCGGCGGCGAACAGCCTGCGCGAGTCGATCTCGATCAATGAGCGGCTGCAGTCGGCGTACGCCCCCTACGTCGCGTTCGTCATCCTGCCGCTGTTCGCGCTCGCGAACGCGGGCGTGGTGCTGAGCCCGGAGATCCTCGCGGGTGCGATCGCCTCTCCGCTCACGTGGGGCATCATCGCGGGCCTCGTGGCGGGCAAGCTCGTGGGCGTCCTCGGATCTACGGCCGTGATGAAGCTGTTCCGGCTGGGCGAGTTCGGACCGGGCCTCACCCTCGATCGGCTCTCCGGGGGCGCTGCGCTGTGCGGCATCGGGTTCACGATCTCGCTCTTCATCGTCGACCTCGCGATCTCCGACGAGGACGCGCAGAACGAGGCGCGCGTGGGGGTGCTGGCGGCCTCGGTCATCGCGTTCGTGATCGCCACGATCCTCTTCCGGGTCTCGGACTCCCTGCGGCCGAGCGAGGACACGGGGCTCACGCTCGCCCGCCCCGTCGATCCGCGCCGCGACCACGTGTTCGGATCGCCCGACGCGCCCTACACGATCGTCGAGTACGGCGATTTCCAGTGCGGGTTCTGCCTCAAGGCTTCGGGGTCCATCCAGGAGGTCCATAGCGTGCTCGGCGATCAGCTGCGCTACGTGTGGCGTCATGCTCCGCTGACGAACGTCCATCCCAACGCCCTCGCCGGGGCGGAGGCTGCGGAGGCCGCGGCCATGCAGGGGAAGTTCTTCGAGTTCGAGCGCGCCCTCTTCGCCGATCAGGAGAACCAGCGACCGTCCGACATCGTCCGCCTCGCGCGCGACCTCGGCCTCGACGTGGACCGGTTCGAGAGCGACCTGACATCCCCCGAGGCCACCGGCCGCGTGCAGGCGGACATGCTGGATGCCGAGGCCATGGGCATCACGTCGGTGCCGACGCTGTTCGTCAACGGGCGCCGCCATGTCGGCCCCTACGACGCGCAGTCGCTCATCCGTGCCCTCGAGGAGAGTCAGGGCGACTCCGCCGGGCCCTCGGGCGTTCCGCAGAAGTAGCCTTGTCGCGATGGAACCGACAGTGGAACCGGCCTTCGATCCTGTGCAGCGACCCGAGCTGACCGATGAGCAATGGGAGCGCCTGCGCGGCTTCGGCGTGGCCGAGGACGTGGATGCCGGCGATTACCTGTTCCGCTCGGGCGACCGCGACTACGACCTGATCCTCGTCGACAAGGGGGAGGTGGAGGTCGTGCGGGATTCGCTCTTCTGGATCGACGAGGCCGTCCTCACCCGCTCCGGACCACGGACCTTCGTCGGCGAGCTCGGCCTCTTGAACGGCCAAGGAGCCTTCCTTTCGGCGCGTGCCACGCAGCCGACCCGCGTGCTCCGCGTCTCCCGGCCGGAGCTGCGGCGGTTGATGGCCGAGGACGACGAGCTGTGCGACATCGTCCTCCACGCCCTGTGGGCGAGGCGCGAGTCCCTCCGGCGCGGACCCGCCGCCCTGACGCTGAAGTTCGTTGGGCAGACCTCGTCGAGCGACTTCCTCGCCCTGCAGCGGTTCGCCGAACGACTCGACCTCGTGCACAAGTCCGTCGAGGTCACCGCCGCCGACCTCGGTGCGCACGCCAAGCTCGGCGTGAGCACCGAGGATCTGCCCATCGCCTACATCCAGGGCGAGCCGATTCCGCGGGCGACTCCGGGCATCGTCGCCGAGCGGCTGGGTCTGAGCTATTCGGCCGACGGGGACGAGGTCGTCGATCTCGTCGTCGTCGGAGGCGGCCCTGCGGGACTTGCCGCGGCCATCTACGGGGCATCCGAGGGGCTGACCACTGTGCTGCTGGATGCGGTGGCTCCCGGCGGGCAGGCGGCATCCACCTCGCGCATCGAGAACTTCCTCGGCTTCCCGTTCGGTGTGAGCGGTGGCGACCTGATCGGCCAGGCGAGCCTCCAGGCGCTCAAGTTCGGCGTGCGCGTCTATGCGCCGTGCGAGGCCGTGAAGCTCGAGCCGGTCGGCGACCTTCTCGACATCACGCTGGCCGACGGCCGCGTCATCCGGTCGCGGACCACGATCGTCACGTCCGGTGCCGCCTATCGCCGGCTCGACCTCGACCGCTGGTCCGATTTCGAAGGTGCGGGCATCTACTACGCCGCGACGCAGCTCGAGCTGCGGCAGGTGAGCGAGTCCCCGGTGGTGGTCGTGGGCGGAGCCAACTCGGCGGGTCAGGCGTCACTGTATCTCGCGGCGAACGGATGCCCCGTGCACCTCGTCGTGCGCGGGACCGAGCTCGGCAGCCGCATGTCGTCCTACCTCGTCGACCGGCTGATGGAGGAGCCGCGTGTCCAGGTGCACCGAGGCTCTCGCGTCGTCGGGCTCGACGGGGATCGCTCGCTGCAGCGTGTGCGGATCGACAGCCTCGGCGAAGTCGACGCCAGGGGCCTGTTCTGCTTCATCGGCGCGGACCCCGCGACCGCGTGGCTGCCGGCGCTGGATCGCGACGACGACGGCTTCCTGCGCACCGGCACCGATGTTGCCGTTCAGTCGCTCGCGCAGTGGCAGCGGATGGGCCGCGAGCCGCTGCCGTTCGAGACGTCGCTGCCGCGGGTGTTCGCGGCCGGCGACGTCCGGCGCGGGTCGATGAAGCGTGTCGCGGCGGCCGTGGGCGAAGGCTCGAGCGCCGTGGCATCCGTGCACCGGGCACTGGCGGGATGAGCGGTTCGCCCCGCGAGGAGAGGACGGCGGAGGGAATGCCGGACATCGACGTGACCGTGCCGCCCAGCGGCACCGGCTGCCGCGAATGCGATGACCTGAACGGCTGGTGGGTGCATCTGCGCCGCTGCGCGGCGTGCGGGCATGTCGGATGCTGCGACTCGTCGCTCGGGCAGCACGCTTCGGCGCACGCGCGCGAGACCGGCCACCGGCTCGTGCAGAGCTTCGAGCCCGGCGAGGACTGGTGGTGGGATTACGTCGCGGAGGACTGGGCGAACGGCCCGGCCCTCATGCCTCCGACGAGCAGGCCGGCCGCCCAGCCGTCGCCGGGGCCGGGCGGGCGTGTCCCCGAGGAGTGGCGGGAGATGCTTCGCGCCGCCGGACGCTGATCGTGTCGTGCGCGGCATCCGAAACGAAATGCCCTGGGGCGCCGCGTGCGGCGGCACCTCAGGGCAGTGGAGGGGATGACGGGAATCGAACCCGCACCATCAGTTTGGAAGACTGAGGCTCTACCATTGAGCTACATCCCCGTGCGCCCGCGGACGGGCACCGACCAATCGTAGTACATGGTGGCGTTCACCCCGTTCCGGCCCGCGAACCCGACGCGCGGACGAGGGAAGGACACGCGATGGAGCGAACAGGCAGGCAGGTGGTGGAGGCGCTCGTCGCCACTCTCAACGCCGGCGAGGTCGCCGGCATGGACGACGTCTTCCGCGAGGACGCCGTCATCGAATGGCCGCAGTCGGGGGAACGGATCGTCGGTGCGCCGAACCGGCGGGCGATCTACGGCGCGTTCCCGCAACTGCCGCGCATCTCGCCGCGCCGGCTCACCGGTGACGGCGACCTGTGGGTGCTCGAGGCCGATCTCGACTACGGCGACGGCGATCCGTATCAGACGGTCTTCGTCTTCGAGCTGAGCGACGGGCTCATCGCGAAGGAGACCGCGTACTGGACCAAGCCGTTCCCCGCGCCGGAGTGGCGCGCGGAGTGGGTCGAGCGGACCTGAGTGCACGGGGAGATTCGTTCCGGGCGCGTCGGCTAGACTTCTCGGGGCCGAAAGGCGCACGCGTGCGTGCGATCCCGCCCGGGGCGTAGCTCAGCTTGGTAGAGCGCCCGCTTTGGGAGCGGGAGGTCGCAGGTTCAAATCCTGTCGCCCCGACATCACGGCCAGAGATTCCGCGAAACCCAGACCTTCAGCCGCCGCGTCCGCGCGCGGTCCGATAGAGGAGAACGAACAGGCATGGTGAACAGCACCGTCGAGAAGCTCAGCCCGACCCGGGTGAAGCTCCACATCACGGTCACGCCCGAGGAGCTCAAGCCGAGCATCGCGCACGCGTACGAGCACATCGCGCAGGATGTGCAGATCCCCGGCTTCCGCAAGGGCAAGGTCCCCGCGCCGATCATCGATCAGCGCGTCGGCCGCGTCGCCGTGCTCGAGCACGCCGTGAGCGAGGGCCTGGACGGCTTCTACCGCGAGGCCGTCGAGGCCAACGAGCTGCGCGTGCTGGGCCGCCCGAACGCCGAGGTCACCGAGTGGCCGAACGAGAAGGACTTCTCGGGCGACCTCGAGGTCCAGGTCGAGGTGGACGTGCGTCCCGAGTTCGACCTCCCTGCCTTCGAGGGCACGACCGTCGAGGTCGAGGCCGTCGAGGTCGACGAGTCGGCGATCGACGAGGAGCTCGACCGCCTGCGCGGCCGCTTCGGCACGCTCGTGACCGTCGACCGCCCGGCGACCTCCGGCGACTTCGTCGAGCTCGACCTGGTCGCTGCGATCGAGGGCACCGAGATCGACCGCGCCGAGGGCGTCTCCTACGAGGTGGGCTCGGGCGAGCTGCTCGAGGGCATCGACGAAGCCATCGACTCCCTCACCGCCGGTGAGGACACCACGTTCCGCTCGAAGCTCGTCGGCGGCGACCACGCCGGCGAGGAAGCCGAGGTCTCCGTCACCGTCAAGGCCGTCAAGGAGCGCGAGCTTCCTGAGGCCGACGACGACTTCGCACAGATCGCGAGCGAGTTCGACACCATCGCCGAGCTTCGCGACAGCCTGAAGTCCCGCGTCGGCGAGCAGTCGGTGTTCACGCAGGGCACGGCGGCACGCGACAAGCTCATCGAGCAGCTGCTCGAGCAGGTCGAGATCCCCGTCCCGCAGCAGCTCATCGACGACGAGGTGCACAACCACCTCGAGGGTGAGGGTCGCCTCGAGGACGACGTGCACCGCGCCGAGGTCGCCGAGGCGAGCGAGAAGCAGTTCAAGACGCAGATGCTGCTCGACAAGATCGCCGAGACCGTCAACGTCCAGGTCTCGCAGGACGAGCTCACGCAGTACCTCGTCCAGTCGGCCGCCCAGTACGGCATGGCGCCGCAGGAGTTCGTGAACGCGCTCCAGGAGGGCAACCAGCTGCCCGCCATGGTCGGCGAGGTCGCGCGCAACAAGGCCCTCGCCGTCGCGCTCGGCAAGGTCACCGTCGTCGACACCAACGGCAACCCCGTCGACCTGACCGGCTTCGTGGCGGTCGAGGACGAGGCCGAGGCTGAGGACGAGGTCGTCGAAGAGGCGCAGGAGATCGCGGATGCCGCGGCCGACGCCGACGCCGTGATCGCGGCCGAGGAGAAGCCTGCCAAGAAGGCACCCGCCAAGAAGGCGCCGGCCAAGAAGAAGGCCGCTGCCGACAAGGAGTAGTCGCACGCTGAGCGACAGGGGACGGATGCCGCGGCATCCGTCCCCTTCTTCGTCGAGGAGCGCCGGCGCGCGCCGCTCTGCCCAGGGCGAACACGGGCGGGTCGATCGCAGCGCGCCGGTAGATTCAATGGCACGACCACGGAATCAGGAGTACACATGGCCGAACCACTTGTCGCGACGAGCGTCTTCGACAGGCTGCTGAAGGACCGCATCATCTGGCTCGGGTCGGAGGTGCGCGACGAGAACGCCAACGAGATCTGCGCGAAGATCCTCCTCCTCGCGGCGGAAGACACCGAGAAGGACATCTACCTCTACATCAACTCGCCCGGTGGGTCGATCACGGCCGGAATGGCGATCTACGACACGATGCAGTTCGTGCCGAACGACATCGTGACCGTCGGTATCGGCATGGCCGCCTCGATGGGCCAGCTGCTCCTCACCGCCGGCACCAAGGGCAAGCGCTACATCACCCCGAACGCCCGCGTGCTGCTGCACCAGCCCCACGGTGGCTTCGGCGGCACGGCGAGCGACATCCAGACGCAGGCGCAGCTCATCCTCGACATGAAGAAGCGACTCGCGGAGATCACGGCGGCGCAGACGGGGAAGTCCGTCGAGCAGATCAATGCCGACGGTGACCGCGACCGCTGGTTCGGCGCCGAGGAGGCACTCGAGTACGGCTTCGTCGACCACATCCGCGAGTCCGCGACCGACGTCATCGGCGGCGGCGGAACCGCGGCCGGCGGAACCGCGGCCTGACGGCTTCGAAGGCGAAAGAGAGAGAACCCGGAATGCAGACCCCCACCTTCGGACCGAACGCCCCGCAGGGGCTCCAGATGCCCGGCAGCCGCTACATCCTGCCGCAGTTCGAGGAGCGCACCGCCTACGGCTACAAGCGCCAGGATCCGTACAACAAGCTGTTCGAGGATCGCGTGATCTTCCTCGGCGTCCAGGTCGACGATGCGTCGGCCGACGACGTGATGGCCCAGCTGCTCGTTCTCGAGTCGCAGGATCCCGACCGCGACATCATCATGTACATCAACTCGCCTGGCGGCTCGTTCACGGCCATGACGGCGATCTACGACACGATGCAGTACGTCTCGCCGCAGATCCAGACGGTCGTGCTCGGCCAGGCTGCGTCGGCGGCAGCCGTCCTGCTCGCCGCCGGCGCCCCCGGCAAGCGGCTGGCGCTGCCGAACGCGCGCATCCTGATCCACCAGCCCGCGATGGGTGAGGCCGGCCACGGCCAGGCCTCCGACATCGAGATCCAGGCTCAGGAGATCATGCGCATGCGCACGTGGCTCGAGAAGACACTGTCGCTGCACTCGAACAAGAGTCCCGAAGAGGTCAACAAGGACATCGACCGCGACAAGATCCTCTCGGCCGAAGAGGCTGTCACCTACGGTCTGGTCGACCAGGTCCTCACGACTCGCAAGCGCACTCCCGCCGCGCTGACGAAGTAGAGCGGATGCCGCGAAGCCCCGCCTCCCGACAACGGGCGGCGGGGCTTCGCTGTGAGCGGACGCGCCGACCTCCACAACGCGTGTCGCAATCCCGCCGCATGTCGGTCCGAGCGATTAGGCTCGGAGAACAGCCGGGGCACGGTCCCCGCCGCGACGAAGGGGAGCCGCATGGCACGCATCGGTGAAAGCGCCGACCTGTTCAAGTGCTCCTTCTGCGGGAAGAGCCAGAAGCAGGTCAAGCAGCTCATCGCGGGTCCGGGCGTCTACATCTGCGACGAATGCGTCGAGCTGTGCAACGAGATCATCGAAGAGCGCATGGCCGAGTCCAGCTCGGGCGTCGTCACCGACTTCGATCTTCCCAAGCCGCGCGAGATCTTCGGTTTCCTCGAGGAGTACGTCGTCGGCCAGCACGCGGCGAAGCGCGCGCTCTCGGTCGCCGTCTACAACCACTACAAGCGCGTGCGCGCCCACGGCACGATCCAGTCCGCGGAGCAGCGAGCCGACGAGATCGAGATCGCCAAGAGCAACATCCTGCTGCTCGGTCCCACGGGCTGCGGCAAGACTTATCTCGCACAGACGCTCGCAAAGCGCCTCAACGTGCCGTTCGCCGTCGCGGACGCGACGGCCCTCACCGAGGCCGGGTACGTCGGCGAAGACGTCGAGAACATCCTTCTCAAGCTGCTGCAGGCGGCCGACTTCGACACGAAGCGCGCCGAGACGGGCATCATCTACATCGACGAGGTCGACAAGATCGCCCGCAAGGCCGAGAATCCGTCGATCACGCGTGACGTGTCGGGCGAGGGTGTGCAGCAGGCGCTGCTGAAGATCCTCGAGGGCACGGTCGCCTCGGTGCCGCCTCAGGGGGGCCGCAAGCACCCGCACCAGGAGTTCATCCAGATCGACACGACGAACGTGCTCTTCATCGTGGCCGGAGCGTTCGCGGGCCTCGAAGACATCATCTCGTCGCGGGTCGGCAAGCACGGCATCGGCTTCGGCGCCCCGCTGCACAACAAGGGCGACGACCTCAGCCTGTTCAGCGAGGTGCGTCCCGAAGACCTGCACAAGTTCGGCCTGATCCCCGAGTTCATCGGCCGTCTGCCGGTCGTGGCATCCGTATCGCCGCTCGACCAGTCGGCCCTGATGGAGATCCTCACCGAGCCGAAGAACGCTCTCGTCAAGCAGTATCAGCGCATGTTCGAACTCGACGGCGTCGCACTCGAGTTCGACGCCGAGGCTCTCGAGGCGATCGCGGATCTCGCGGTGGAGCGCAAGACCGGCGCCCGTGGGCTCCGGGCGATCCTCGAAGACGTCCTCGGCCCGATCATGTTCGAGATCCCGTCCACCGACGACGTCGACAAGGTGGTCGTCACGCGCGCCGCGGTCGAAGAAGGCGCACCGCCGACGCTCGTGCTGCGGCAGAAGCGCAAGAGCGCCTGACCGACTGAGCGCTTCGGCCCTGTCGCACCCCGGCGCTAGCGTCGGGGGATGGATGTCGCACCCTTCGAGATCCGTGTCTCCGACGACGTGCTCGCCGACCTGCGTGCCCGCCTCGAACGTTCGCGACTGCTCGCGGACTCACCTCACCGACCGCCGTCGGGGATGACCGCGACCTACCTCTCCGATCTCGTCGCCTCGTGGCAGGCGCTCGATTGGCGGTCGCGTGAGCGCTGGCTGAACGCGCACCCCCAGTTCACGGCCGAGCTGGCCGACACGACGATCCACTTCGCGCACCTGCGTTCGCGAGACCCGGACGCTCCCGCCCTGCTGGTGATGCACGGCTGGCCGCATACCTTCGCGCTGCAGCTGGACTTCGCGGACCTGCTCGACGACTTCCACGTCGTCGTGCCGAGTCTTCCCGGCTTCGCGTTCTCATCGCCCTACCGATCCGGACTCATGACCGAGGTGCGCCTGGCCGGCACGATGCACACCCTCATGACCGACGTGCTCGGGTACGCCGCCTATCTCACCTACGGCGAGGACGTGACGGCCAACGTGAACGACCTGCTCGCGGCACAGCATCCGGAATCTGTTCTCGGGATCGTCGTGACGCACGCGCATTTCCCGACGCGCGAGGAGCGCCGCGATCTGGCCGCACCCGACGAGCGCGCCTTCTTCGCACGGATCGCCGCCGATCACGAATCCGCCGGCGCCTACGGGCACGTCCAGGCGACGCGCCCCGATACCCTCGCCGCCGCGCTCAACGACTCGCCGGCCGGCCTGGTCGCGTGGCTGGCCGAGAAGCTCGCGGAGTGGAGCGACACTCCCACTGACGAGCCGTCAGCAGTCGAGCAGCGCATCTCGCGGGAGCGGATCCTCACCGAGGCGACGATCTACTGGGCGACGCAGACGATCGGCAGCTCGTTCCGCCCGTACTACGAGGGCGCCGACACGCCCGCTCCGATTCCCGCGACGGACGTGCCCGCCGCCGTCTACATCCAGCGTCACGAGGCGGACTATCCCGAATCCCTCGCACGTGCCCACTACCGGGACCTCCGCGTGTTCGAGCGGCTGCCGGAGGGCGGGCACTTCACCGTCGCCGAGGTTCCCGGCGCCATGGCCGACCGCGTCCGCGCCTTCGCACGCGAACTCGGGCTGCTGCGACCGCATCCGCCGTCAGCGAGCGATCACTGAGGCCGAGGAGCTGCGCGCGGTGGCCGTGCGCAGCTCCTCGGCACGCCGATCAGGCGACGAGACCCCGGCGCTCGAGCAGCGGCTGGATGTCCGCATCCCGCCCGCGGAAGTCGCGGTAGGCCTCGAGGGGGTCCTTCGAGCCGCCCACACCGAGCAGGCGATCGCGGAATCGGTCGCCGTTGTCGCGCGTGAGTCCGCCGTTCTCGCGGAACCACTCCACGGTGTCGGCGTCGAGGACCTCGCTCCAGATGTACGAGTAGTACCCGGCGCTGTAGCCGCCCGAGAACACGTGAGCGAAGTAGGTCGACGAGTAGCGGGTCGGAACCGCGGGATTGTCGAGCCCGATGTCGCGCAGCGCGGCAGACTCGAATTCTCCGACGTCGAGGCTGCGAGCGGCCTGCTCCTCGGTGAGGGAGTGCCATGCCTGGTCGAGCCAGGACGCGGCGAGGTACTCGCTCGTCGCGAAGCCCTGGTTGAACGCCTCGGACGCGTGCAGCTTCTCGACGATCTCGGCGGGCAGCGGCTCGTCGGTGTCGACGTGACGGGCGTAGGCATTGAGGATCTCGGGCCAGTAGATCCACATCTCGTTCACCTGGCTCGGGAACTCGACGAAGTCCCGGAAGACGTTCGTCCCCGCGAAGTGGGGGTAGGTGACGGTCGCGAACAGCCCGTGCAGAGCGTGCCCGAACTCGTGGAACAGCGTCGTGACCTCATCGAGCGTGAGGAGGGTCGGCTTGCCCGGCGCCGGCTTGGGCACGTTGAGGTTGTTCACCACGATCGGCCGCGTGCCCCGCAGGCGCGACTGCGAGACGATCGAGTTCATCCACGCGCCGCCGCGCTTCGTGTCTCGCGTGTACAGGTCGAGCACGAACAGGCCGAGGTCGGACCCGTCGGCGTTGTGCAGCTCGAAGACGCGCGCATCGGGGTGATACGCCGGGATGTCGGTGCGCTCGGCGAACGTGACTCCGTAGAGCTCGGTGGCGGCGCGGAACACGCCGTCCTGCAGGACGCGCTCCGCCTCGAACCACGGCCGCAGCGCACTGCGGTCCAGGTCGTACTCCGCGGCACGGACCTTCTCGGTGTAGAAGGCCCAGTCGTGGGCTTCGAGGGGGAACGGCTCGGGCTCGCTGTCGATGATGGCCTGCAGGGCCGCCTGCTCGCGCTCTGCGTTGCGAGCGGCCGGGACGGCGAGTCGATTGAGGAGGTCGTGCACGGCATCGGGCGACCCCGCGGTCTCGTCCGACGTGATGTACGCGGCGTGCGTGTCGTAGCCGAGGAGTGCGGCGCGTTCGGCGCGCAGTCGCACGATCTCGAGAAGGACGCCGCGGTTGTCGTTCTCGTTTCCGCGCGATCCGCGTGAGCGCGACGCCTCGAGAATGCGCTTGCGGCTGTCGCGGTTCGTGAGGGAGGAGAGGTACGGGTGCCCGGTGAACAGGGTGAGCGTGACCACCCACCTGCCGTCGAGTCCGCGGTCGGTCGCTGCCTGGGCTGCCGCCGACAGCTCGCCCTCGGTGAGCCCGTCGAGCTCTTCGGCGGTGTCGAACGCGATGGCGAGGTCGTTCGTGTCGTTGAGGAGGTTCTTCTCGAACGAGGTGGTCAGCGTGGACAGCCGCTGATTGAGGGCCGTGAGCCGTTCCTTGGCGCCCTCGTCGAGTCCGGCGCCGGCGTGCGACATCTCGCGGTAATGCCGCTCGACGAGGTAGTGCTGCTCGGGTTCGAGCGAGAGCTCGTCCAGCTGGTCGTGCAGGGTCTTGATGCGCCAGTACAGCTGCGCGTCGAGCTGGATGGAGTCCTGGTGCGCGGACATCAGCGGAGCGAGCTCCTCCTCGATCGCCTGGATCTCGGGCGTCGCGTCGGCCGACGACACCGTGTAGAAGGTGCGGGCGACGTCGCCGAGGAGCTTGCCGCTCTCCTCGAGCGGCACGAGCGTGTTCTCGAACGTCGGCATCGAGCGCACGCGGGTGATGTTCGAGATCTCCCGGGAGTGGCTCTCGAAGGCCTCGCGGAACGCGGGGAGGTAGTGCTCGGGGCGGATCGCGGTGTAGTCGGGAAGTCCGTAGGGGAGCGGAGCGGGAGACAGCAGCGGGTTGTCGTTCGGCATGCCCCTCAGCCTAATCATCGGGGACGGACATGCCCACACTTCTTTGCAAAGGAGAAGTTGCAAAGAAACACTTGCAAAGAAACCTTTGCATTGCTACATTCGACCCATGGCAGAGAACGAGAACGGCGAAGAGCTGGACGCCCTGGCTCGCGCCGAGAAGCGTCACAACGAGGACCGCGTCCTCGACTCGGGCGCGCTGCGCGCTCTGGCCCACCCGCTGCGCGTGAGGATGTACGACATCCTCAGCCAGTACGGCCCGCAGACCGCCAGCTCGCTCGCCGAGCGCCTGGGCGAGTCCACCGGCTCCACGAGCTACCACCTGCGCGCGCTCGCCAAGCACGACCTCATCCGTGAGGCGGAGGATCGCGGCACCGGACGGGAGCGCTGGTGGGAGCGGCCGGTCGGGGGCGTCTCGTTCGCGAACCCCGATGCCATGACGACGCCCGCCGGTCGCGCCGCCACGCAGGTCGTGATGAACGAGTTCCTGCGCGGCCGCAACGATCAGCTGCTCGACTTCGTCAACCGCGGGATCAGCGGCGAAGACGAGATCTGGCAGGAGGGCACGCTCATCTCCACCGCCACCGCCCGGCTGACCCCCGAGCAGAGCAAGGAACTCGCGCTGAAGATCATGGCGCTCATCGACGAAACCGTCGACAACTACCGCAACCAAACCGGCGAGAACGTCCGCCCCGTCACGATCCGGGCCGATCTGTTCCCGCTCCCCACTCTGGGAGGACAGTCATGACCGCGCTCACCGTGCACCGCTCCGTCCGCACCACGCCCTTCGAGCGGATGCTGCTCACCGCCGCTGCCGGCATGGACCGATTCGTCGCCACCCGTCTCGCGCGGCGCGGCACGACCGCGCCGCCGATCTCGGCCCGGACGGCCGCCACCGACGCCCGCGCGGACGCACTCGCCATGGGCGCGGTCGGAATGCTTCCGCGATGACGGACACCGTCGACGCCGCGGCGACGACCGAGGGGACCGGGCGCAAGGGCCGGCCCCGTCTGGGTCGCGACTTCGGGAAGCTGTGGACCGCCGCGGCGTTCAGCAACCTCGCGGACGGCCTCGGGCGCACCGCGGTGCCGCTCATCGGCACCACCCTCACGGACGACCCTCTCGCGATCGCCGCCCTGGGTGCCGTCGCCTTCGTCCCCTGGCTGCTGTTCGGGCTGCCGGCCGGCATGATCGTCGATCACTTCGACCGCAGGATCGTCATGGCGATCGCGAACGCCCTGCGTGGCGGGGTCGCGCTCTGGCTCTCGGTCCTCGCGGTGACGGGCTCGCTGAGCCTGTGGTCGCTCATCGCGGCAACGCTGGCCTTCGGCCTCGGCGAGACGCTGTTCGACAACGCGACCAACGCCATCATCCCCTCGGTGGTGCGCAAGGGCGGCCTGGATCGCGCCAACGGCTGGATGCAGGCCGCCCAGATCACGATCGACAACTTCATCGCGACCCCGATCGCGGGTGTGCTGTTCGCCGTATCGCTCGCGCTGCCGCTGTGGTCGACGACGGGGGCCTACGTCATCCCGATCGCCCTCGCCCTGTTCCTTCCACTGAGTGCCGCCCGACCCCTGCGGGAGCCTGCTCCGGCCGCCGTGCCCGACCCCGATGCTCCCGACGTGACGATGGGAGTCATGTCCGAGCCCGTGGCGGTTCCGCCGGCACGCACCAGGGTGACGACGCGCGAGGCGCTGGGGTACCTCTGGCGACACCGCTACCTGCGCACGATGGTCGTGTTCACGTCCCTCATCGGGTCCGCGCTGTCGCTGTCGCAGGGTGTCATCATCCTGTTCTTCCTCGACGAGCAGCAGGTCGCATACGTCGCGATCGGGTTCGTGACCGCCGGGATCGGCATCGGAGCCCTCGCCGGCTCGCTCATCGCCCCCCGCCTGGTGGAGCGATTCGGTCGCGGGCCGATCATGGTGTGGGCCATCGTCATCGCCGGCATCGGCACCGTGCTCACCGGGCTCGCCCCCGACGCGATCACGGCCGTGTGCGCGTTCGCGGTGGCGGCGGGTGCCGTGTCGGTCTGGAACGTCCCGTGGGGCGCGCTGCGTCAGCAGATCGTGCCTGGCGAGATGTTCGGTCGTGTCCTGGGCGTGATCCGCACCCTCACGTGGGGCCTCTTCCCGATCGCGACGCTCGTGGGCGGGTGGATCGGCCGCACAGATCTGCGCCTCCCGTTCTACATCGGGGGAGGATTCATCGTCGTCGCCGCGCTGGTGGCCATTCCCCTCCTCGTCGGAGGAACCCGGCGGGCCGGAGCCGAGATCGAGCACTGACGAGCGTGGGGCTCAGGCGAACCCGTCGTCCGGATCGTGTCGTGCGACGGGTTCGCCGTCCTCGTCGAGTGTGACGATGACGCCGGTGTCGAGTTCGGCGATCGGCTTGCCCTCGAGCCAGGTGAGCGTCCACCGCGGACGCGGCTGACCCAGCGCATCGGCCGGGATCGTGGCATCCACCGCCTCGATGCCCCGACGCAAGGCCGCAGGCACCGCCCGGGGTGGCTCGTCGCCCGAAGTCCAACGCGTGCCGAGCTGCATGTCAGGCCTCCTGCGGTGCGAGCACGATGCCCGAGACCGTGAGCTCGTCGGCGACCGCGTAGTCGATCTCGGTGATGCGTCCGACGGCCTTCAGGTCGCCCTCGGCCAGGCGCAGGACCGCGACGGATGCCTCGGGCCCGGCGATCGTGACGCGCTCGACCGGAGTCTTCTGCGAGGCCTTCGCCTCGGTCTTCGCACGCCGGATCCCGATGAGCGCCTCACCGACCACGCGTAGCACGGCGGGGTCGCCGTCGATGCCGAGCGGCTCGGGCCACTCGGCCGTGTGCACGGAGCCCTCGTTGAACCACGACCAGGACTCTTCGGCGGCGAACGAGATCACCGGTGCGAACAGGCGCAGGAGGGTGGAGAGGGCGGTGCGCAGCGCGAGCGCGGCAGAGGCCTGTCCGACGTCGGTCTGGTTGTACGCGCGCTCCTTGACGAGCTCGAGGTAGTCGTCGCAGAACGTCCAGAAGAACGACTCGGTCACTTCGAGGGCACGCGCATGGTCGAACGCCTCGAGCGCCTTGGTCGCGTCGCGGACGACGCCGTCGAGGGTCGTCAGCATCGACGCATCGAGCGCGTGGGTCACCGTCGCACCCTCGGGCACGGGGAACGACAGCACGAACTTCGCCGCGTTGAGCACCTTGATCGCGAGCCGGCGGCCGATCTTGATCTGCGTCGGGTTCTGCGGGTCGAAGGCGGCGTCGGTTCCGAGGCGGCTCGAGGTCGCCCAGTAGCGAACGGCGTCCGAGCCGTGCTGGGCGAGGATGTCGGCCGGCGTGACGACGTTGCCCTTCGACTTCGACATCTTCTTGCGGTCGGGGTCGACGATGAAGCCGGAGATCGCGGCATCCGTCCACGGGGCGCGGCCGTCCTCGAGAGCACTGCGCAGCATCGTGGAGAAGAGCCAGGTGCGGATGATGTCCTGCCCCTGGGGGCGCACGTCGAACGGTGCGACGAGGTTCCACAGCTCGGGGTCGCGCTCCCACCCGCCGGCGAGCTGCGGCGTCAGCGACGAGGTCGCCCACGTGTCGAAGATGTCGTTCTCGCCCTCGAACCCGCCGGCGACGCCGCGCTGGTCCTCGGTGTAGCCCGCGGGGGCGTCCGTCGACGGATCGACGGGCAGAGCCGCGGCATCCGGCGTCAGCACGCGTGAGTAGTCCCGCTCGCCGTTCTCGTCGAGCGGGTACCAGACGGGGATCGGTACGCCGAAGAATCGCTGACGCGACACCAGCCAGTCGCCGGTGAGGCCGTTGGTCCAGTTCTCGTAGCGCACGCGCATGAAGTCCGGATGCCACGACACTTCGCGTCCGAGTGCGATGAGCCGGTCCCGCAGCGCTTCGTCGCGGGCGCCGTTGCGCAGGTACCACTGACGCGTGGACACGATCTCGAGGGGCCGGTCGCCCTTCTCGAAGAACTTCACCGCGTGCGTGAAGGGCTTCGGCTCGCCCTCGAGCTCGCCGGACTCCTGCAGGAGCTCGACGACGCGCTTCTTCGCGCTGAAGACGGTCTTGCCCGCCAGCTCGGCGTAGGCCGCCTTGGCGGCATCCGTCACGATCACGTCAGGGCCGTCAGCGATCAGACGGCCGTCCTGCCCGAGCACGGTGCGGTTCGGAAGATCGAGCTCGCGCCACCAGATGATGTCGGTCACATCGCCGAACGTGCAGATCATGGCGATGCCCGAGCCCTTGTCCTGCTGTGCAAGGGGATGCGCGAGCACGGGCACCTCGACGTCGAACAGCGGAGTGCGCACGGTGGTGCCGAACAGCGGCTGGTAGCGCTCGTCGTCGGGGTGGGCCACGAGGGCGACGCAGGCCGGGAGAAGCTCGGGGCGGGTCGTCTCGATGTGCACGTCGCCCGAGCCGTCCGTCTTGTGGAACGCCACGCGGTGGTAGGCGGCGGGCTGATCGCGGTCCTCGAGCTCTGCCTGGGCGATCGCGCTGCGGAAGTCGATGTCCCACAGCGTCGGCGCCATCGCCTGGTAGGCCTCGCCGCGCTCCAGATTGCGCAAGAACGCCAGCTGGCTGGTGCGGATGGTGTCGTCGGAGATGGTGCGGTAGGTCTGGGTCCAGTCGACGCTCAGACCGAGCGCGCGCCAGAGGGCCTCGAAGTGCTTCTCGTCCTCGACGGTGAGCTTCTCGCACAGCTCGATGAAGTTGCGACGGCTCACGGGCACCTGGTCGGCGGCGCGGCCGGACTTGTTGTCGCCGCCCTCGTACGGGGGAGCGAAGCCCGGGACGTACGGAAGCGACGGGTCGCAGCGCACGCCGTAGTAGTTCTGCACCCGACGCTCGGTGGGCAGGCCGTTGTCGTCCCAGCCCATCGGGTAGAACACGGTCTTGCCGCGCATGCGCTCGAAGCGCACCTTGACGTCCGTGTGGGTGTAGCTGAACACGTGGCCGATGTGCAGGCTGCCCGACGCCGTCGGCGGCGGGGTGTCGACGGAGAAGATCCCGGAGCGACCCGCGTGTGCGGCGCGGACGCGGTCGAACAGGTACGTGCCCTGTTCGGTCCATGCGGCATCCCACTTGGATTCGAGACCCTCGAGGGCGGGCTTGTCGGGAATCTGCGCGTCGGCCATGCGGGTCTCCTGGCGATATGTGCGGCACTGTGTGAGCGTGCCTGAGTGTGGGATGTCCCTCGATTCTACCGGGTGGCGCCGACCCGGCCGCGGGGGCGCTGGGGCTCGCCGGTTCTCCGGAGATCTGCGCTGTTCCGGATGCCTCGGCTCGATGCCGTCCGGAGATCGGCCGATCTGCGGAGAACGGCCGAGGCGCGATTCCTCCCCGGTGGGCGCTCCAGCCGTACTGTCCCCGGTACGGGGGTCGCCTCGTTGCCGCGCGGTCGCGATGCGCGATCGTCGTCACGTGCCTCCCCTCGAAACCCGCATCGCGGACCTGGCCTCGGCCGTCCGGCGCCTGGGCGGTGTCGCGCGCGTCCGAGTGCTGATCGACACCGGGCACAGCAAGTACGTGGTGAGCGAGGCGCTCGACAGTGGTGCGCTCGCGCGAGTGCGGCGCGGGTGGGTGGCGCTCCCGGGCGCGGAGCCCGAGCTCGTGTCCGCAGCACGTGCTGGTGTCGTCATCAGCTGCATCTCGCAGGCGCGGCGCCTGGGTCTGTGGGTGCTCAGCGAGAATCGGCCGCACGTCGCGGCGCGGCCGCATGGCTCTGTCGCGCCCTCGGCAGCGCACGTCCATTGGGCGCAACCGGTCGTGCCGAGGCATCCGGATCAGCTCGTCGACTCGATCGAGAACGTGCTCGCCCTCGTCGCGGTGTGCCAGCCGTTCGAGGCGGCGCTCGCCGTCTGGGAGTCCGCGCTGCGGCCCGGGCTCGTGAGCCACGGCTCGCTCGAGAGGCTCGACCTGTCGGCGGCGGCGCGCGGGGTGCTTGCTGCCGCATCGCCGTGGTCGGACTCAGGACTCGAGTCCTTCGTCGTGCCGCGCCTCCGGTGGATGCGGCTGCCCATCGTTGCGCAGGTGTGGATCGCCGGGCACCGCGTGGACTTCCTCATCGGCGACCGGCTCGTGTTCCAGATCGACGGCGGCCACCACGTGGGAGCGCAGCGCGCCGCCGACATCGCTCACGACGCGCAGCTGATGCTGCTGGGCTATCACGTCATCCGCGTCGACTACCGCCACGTGATCGAGCGCTGGCACGAGGTGCAGGACGTCATCATGCGGGCGGTCGCGCAGGGTCTGCATCTCGCCGGGTGAGCGTCCGTTCTCCGGAGATCATCGGTTCTCCGGACGATTCCGGGCCTGCGCGTCCGGAGATCGGCCGATCTCCGGAGAATGGCCGATCTCCGGAGAAGTGGCGCGGTGGTGGCGCGTCAGGCCTGGACGTCGATCCCCAGCGCCGACGCGAAGGCGGGGGCGAGCTGCTCGACCTGCCACGGCGTCAGCGTCGCGCCGCGCAGCGAGGAGACGTCGAGGTAGGACGCCGCGTCGAGCCCCCGGAGGTCGAGGCTGTCGGCCCGCATGCCGCGGGTGTCGACCTCGTCGGCGCGCGTGCTCTCGAACCGCACGCGCGAGAGCGTCGCCTGCGGCAGGTCGAGCGTCACGATCGTGCAGTCGGCGATCAGCAGGTCCTCGACCTTCGCGGCGGCGAGCGAGAGGTAGTCGATGCGGATGCCGCGCAGCTCCACCTCGTCGATGCCGGCGCCGGTCAGGTCGAGGGTGCCGATGCGCCCGCCCGTGAACCGCACGCGGCGCAGACGGGACTCCCGCGCGCTGATCGACGTCGCCTTGAGAGCGTCGATCTCGACATCGACGAGGGTCGCACCGAGAAGGTCGAGGCGATCGACGGATGCCGCGGCGACGACGCACTCCGTCAGCGCGGCGTGCGAGGCATCCGTCGTGTCCGCGAGCCCAGCGATGCGGCAGCGGAGCAGGTCGTCGTACGGGGAGAGCGCGTCGACCTCGGTGAAGTCGCGAGGGAGATCGGGTTCGCCGATGCGCGGGGCGACCGGGAGGTCGGGACGGGCCATGCCGTCGACGCTACCGGTCCCGCCGACGCGGATCAGACGATCGCGGGCTCGTCGCGCTCGGCAGCCCCGGTGAACTCCGGCTCGACCCGGCGACGCGACGCCGCCCACGCGGACACGAGGGTGACGGCGGACAGGATCGCCAGGACGATGCCGGGGTGCCACCACGCGAAGTCGGTCGCCTTTCCGAGCTCGAGGGTCAGGTACGGCACGAAGCCGCTGATCGTGGCGGCCAGCGCGTAGGCGAAGGAGAGCGCCGAATAGCGGAAGTGATCCGGGAAGAGGTCGTTCATGAGGCCGCCCAGCGCCGCCCACGACATCGTGGGGAGGATCCCGCCGATGATCATGGTCGCGACGAGGATCGGGAACGTCGCGAACTGGAGCAGGTAGTACATCGGGAAGGCGATGAGGAGCGTGCCCAGTGCACCCCACGCGACGACGCGTGCCGACCCGGCGCGGTTCGCCCACGCGCCGAAAAGAGGGATGGTCACGAGCTGCAGAAGTGCGCCGATCGTGGTGGCGATGAGCAGGTCCTGGAACGAGAAGCCGAGCTCGGCGACGCCGTAGTTGATCGTGTACGTGTTCATCAGCGAGTAGGAGCCGATGCCCAGCAGAGCCGCGCCGATCGCGATCGCCATGGCGGCGGGACGCTGAGCGAACATCGTCACGAACGGGATCCGATCGCGGCGCCCCTCAGCGACGATGCCCTCGAAGACGGGGGTCTCGGTGATCGACCAGCGCAGGTACAGCGAGACGAGCAGCAGCGGGATCGCGAGGAGGAACGGGATGCGCCAGCCCCAGGCCGCCATCTCCTCCGGAGGCAGCACGATGGTCATCACGATGAACACCGTCGCCGACAGGATCGAGCCGACCGGCGAGCCGAGCTGCGGGATGGCGGCGTAGAACGCGCGCTTCGCGCGGCCGGAGTGCTCGGTGGCGATGAGGATCGAGCCGCCCCACTCACCGCCGAGCGACAGGCCCTGAACGATGCGCAGCAGGAACAGCAGCACCGCGCCGATCCATCCGGCCTGAGCGTACGTCGGCAGGAGGCCGATCGCGCCCGTCGCGATGCCCATGATGGCGACGGTCCACAGCAGCGTGGTGCGTCGGCCGAGCCGGTCGCCCATGTAGCCGAAGATGATGGCGCCGATCGGTCGCACGACGAACGCCAGCGCGATGCCGAGGAAGGCGAGCGTCGTTCCCCCCACCTCGCCGAGCGGCTCGAAGAAGAGCGGGCCGACGAAGAAGGCCGAGAAGTAGGCGAAGAGGTAGAAGTCGAACGACTCGAGTGAGGTGCCGACCATCGAGGCCCACGCGACGCGGCGCGTGGGGGTCGAGGCGGCGTCGGGGGTGGCGGCAGCGGTCACGGGCATCAATTTTGGCACGGGTCCAGAAACGTCGAAGACGCTTCGGGCATTCCCCTTGCGCGACGGGGATAGAATCGAAGGACAAGCGTCGATCCGGACATCACCGGGGAGCTCTCGGAAGAAAAGGACTCTGGTCCCCACTAGAACCGAGCGGGGCAGGCCCGTCACAGCCGCAGTGAGAGAGGGCCCCGCTGCACGGCGGGCGCCACGCGGGGTGGTACCGCGGCTCGCAAGAGTCGTCCTCGCAGGAAGCATCGCAACCTGCTGGAGTGACATGACCTACCCGAAGTCCTCGTTCGGACCCGCCGCCGACTCCGTCGTGCCGAGCCCGCGCTTCCCCGAGATCGAGCGCGAGACGCTCGCCTTCTGGCAGGCCGACGACACCTTCCGCGCCTCCATCGCGAACCGCGACGGCGCCCAGGAGTGGGTGTTCTACGACGGCCCGCCCTTCGCCAATGGCCTGCCCCACTACGGCCACCTGCTCACCGGGTACGCGAAGGACCTCTTCCCGCGCTTCCAGACGATGCGGGGAAAGAAGGTCGACCGCGTGTTCGGCTGGGACACGCACGGCCTCCCCGCCGAGCTCGAGGCGATGAAGCAGCTCGGCATCACCGAGAAGACCCAGATCGACGAGATGGGCCTGGCCGCGTTCAACGCCAAGGCCCGCGAGTCCGTCCTCGCCTACACCGAGGAGTGGCAGGACTACGTCACCCGCCAGGCGCGATGGGTCGACTTCGAGCGCGGCTACAAGACGCTCGACACGTCGTACATGGAGTCGGTGCTGTGGGCGTTCAAGACGCTGCACGACAAGGGTCTCGCGTACGAGGGGCACCGCGTGCTGCCCTATTGCTGGCGCGACGAGACGCCCCTGTCGAGCCACGAGCTGCGCATGGACGACGACGTGTACAGGATGCGTCAGGACCCGTCTGTGACCGTCACCTTCCCGCTGGTCGGGGCGAAGGCCGAAGCGCTGGGACTCACCGGCGTGCGTGCTCTCGCGTGGACGACGACGCCCTGGACGCTGCCGACCAACCTCGCGCTCGCCGTCGGACCCGACATCCGCTATGTCGTGGTTCCCGGCGGACCCGAGGGTGCGGCGGACGTGCACCACGCGCCCGACGGCCATGCGGATGAGCCTGCCGAGGCGTACGCGCACCGGTACCTCCTCGCCGAGGAGCTGCTCTCCGGCTACGCCAAGGACCTCGGCTACGAGTCCGCCGTGGCGGCGCGCGCCGCGGTCGTGCAGACCGTCGTGGGTTCGGAGCTCCAGGACGTCGGCTACGACCGTCTGTTCGACTACTACGCGGATGCCGAGACGTGGGGGACCGGTACGGCCTGGCGGATCCTCGTCGACGACTACGTCACGACCGGCGACGGCACCGGCATCGTCCACCAGGCTCCCGCCTACGGCGAGGACGACCAGCGGGTGACCGAGGCCGCCGGCATCCCGCTCATCATGAGCCTCGACGACGGCGGCCGCTTCCTGCCGCAGGTGAGCGATGTCGCGGGTGAGCTGTGGATGGACGCGAACACGCCGCTCGTGCGGCTGCTGCGCCAGGCCGGTCGGCTGCTGCGGCTCGCCAGCTACGAGCACTCCTACCCGCACTGCTGGCGGTGCCGGAACCCCCTGATCTACCGTGCGGTGTCGAGCTGGTTCGTGCGCGTGACCGATCTGAAGCAGCGCATGCTCGAGAACAACGAGCAGATCACCTGGGTGCCCGACAACGTCAAGCACGGCCAGTTCGGCAAGTGGCTCGAAGGCGCCCGGGACTGGTCCGTGAGCCGCAACCGCTACTGGGGCTCGCCGATCCCGGTGTGGAAGAGCGACGACCCCGAGTACCCGCGCATCGACGTGTACGGCTCGCTCGAAGAGCTCGAGCGCGACTTCGGCCGTCTGCCGGTGAACGCGGCGGGCGAGGTGGACCTGCATCGTCCGTTCATCGACGAGCTGACGCGCCCGAACCCTGACGACCCCACGGGGCGCAGCACGATGCGCCGCATCGAGGACGTCTTCGACGTCTGGTTCGACTCCGGGTCGATGCCCTACGCGCAGGTGCACTATCCCTTCGAGAACCACGACTGGTTCGACGAGCACGCCCCCGCCGACTTCATCGTCGAGTACATCGGTCAGACGCGCGGCTGGTTCTACGTCATGCACGTGCTCTCGACGGCGCTGTTCGACCGGCCGGCATTCACGGGTGTCTCGTGCCACGGCATCGTGCTCGGCAGCGACGGGCAGAAGATGTCGAAGTCGCTGCGCAACTACCCGGACGTGAGCGAGGTGTTCGACCGCGACGGATCGGACGCCATGCGCTGGTTCCTCATGGCCTCGTCGGTTCTGCGCGGCGGCAATCTCGTCGTGACCGAGGAGGGCATCCGCGCGGGCGTGCGCGAGTTCCTCCTGCCGCTGTGGAACGCGTGGTACTTCTTCGCGACCTATGCCAACGCGGCGGGTGGTCCCGACGGCGGCGGGTACGAGGCATCCTGGCGCACCGACTCCACCGACGTGCTCGACCGGTACATCCTCGCGCTCACGGGCGACCTCGTGCGCGACGTGGCCGCGGATCTCGAGGGGCTGGACTCGACCACGGCGGCGGCGAAGCTGCGCGACTTCGCGGAGGCGCTGACCAACTGGTACATCCGGCGCTCGCGCGACCGCTTCTGGGTGGGCGTGACGGAGGACCCGAAGAGCCGCGAGGCGTTCGACACCCTGTACACCGTGCTCGAGACGCTCACGCGCGTCGCCGCGCCGCTCATCCCTCTCGTCTCCGAGCGCGTGTGGCAGGGACTCACCGGCGGACGAAGCGTCCACCTTCAGGACTGGCCGGACGCCTCCGCCTTCGCCGGCGCCGACGACATCCGCTCGGCCATGGACGCCGTGCGCCAGGTGTCGAGCGTCGCCAATGCGCTCCGCAAGAAGGAGGGCAAGCGCGTACGCCTGCCGCTTGCGCAGCTCACGGTGGTGATGCCGGATGCCGCGTCCCTCGCGCAGTTCGAGGGCATCCTGCGCGACGAGCTGAACGTGAAGTCGGTCGACCTGGTCGAGCTCGACGGCGACGTCGCCGAGCGCTACGGCATCAGCAAACGGCTCAGCGTCAACGCGCGTGCGGCCGGGCCGCGCCTGGGCAAGCAGGTGCAGCACGTCATCGCAGGCGCGCGGGCCGGCGTGTGGGAGGAGATCGACGGCGTAGTGGTCGTGGACGGCGTCGCGCTGCAGGAGGGCGAGTACGACCTCACCCTCGAAGCGGGCGGCGTCGAGGAGGGCACGGCGATCGCGCTCCTGGCGGAGGGCGGCTTCGTGCTGCTCGACACGACGACCACCCCCGAGCTCGAGGCCGAGGGACTGGCCCGCGACGTCGTGCGCGCGGTGCAGGACACGCGCAAGGCCGCGGGCTTCGAGGTGAGCGACCGCATCGACCTGCGCCTCGCCTTCGAGGACGCCGACGACGCGGCCGCCGTGGCCAGCGCGTTCACGGTGGCCGATGTCGCGGGCGAGACGCTCGCGCTCGACTACTCGGTCGTGGGTCCCGACGGCTCGCGTCTGCTCGCCGGCGGTGCCGTCCTGGCGGGGTCCGTCGCACTCCCCAGCGATCTCTCGCGCACGCACGCGGCCGGTGACTTCGCCAACAGGGGAGCGTTCCGCGTCGAGGTGACGAGAGTGGAGGCATCCGCGTGACCGATCGCGACATCGCCCGGGCAGACGCCGTCTACGCGGCGCTCCTGGAGCGGCAGGGGGAGCGCTGGGTGCAGCCCCGCGTGGAGCGCACGCGGCGCGTCCTGGAGCTGCTCGACGACCCTCAGCGGACCTACCGCGTCGTCCATGTGACCGGCACGAACGGCAAGACGTCGACGAGTCGGATCATCGAGAGTCTGGTCCGGGCGCACGGCCTGCGCACCGGACTCTTCACCAGTCCGCACCTCGAGCGTTTCACCGAGCGCATCATGGTCGACGGCGAGCCCATCGCGGATGCCGCGGTCGCCGACGCGTGGGACGAGATCGAGCCCTTCGTCGGCCTGGTCGACGCCGAGCTCGCCTCCGCCGGCGATGCCCCGCTCACGTTCTTCGAGCTGCTCACCGTCCTGGCGTTCGTCGCCTTCGCGGACGCCCCGATCGACGTGCTCGTGCTCGAGGTGGGCATGGGCGGATCCTGGGACTCGACGAACACCGCCGACGGCGACGTCGCAGTCTTCACGCCGATCGACATCGACCACGCCGACCGCCTCGGCGAGACGATCGCGGAAATCGCGTCGGTGAAGGCGGGGATCATCAAGGCCGGCGCCGCCGTCGTATCGGCGCGACAGGATGCCGCGGCCGAGGCCGTGCTGCGGGAAGCCGCAGCGTCCCAGGGCGCGACCATCGCGTTCGAGGGCACCGACTTCGCGCTCGTCGAGCAGCGTCTCGCGGTCGGCGGGCAGCAGATCAGCGTGCGCGGGCTCGCCGGCACGTATGACGAGCAGTACCTCCCGCTGTACGGCGGGCATCAGGGCTTCAACGCGGCTCTGGCGATCGCGGCCGTCGAAGCGCTCATCGGCGGCGCGGCGCTTCCCATCGCGGGCGATGTGCTCGTCGACGGTCTCAGCGCGACGACCGCGCCCGGCCGGCTGCAGCTCGTCGGCATCGCGCCCACGGTGTTCGTGGACGCCGCCCACAACCCGCACGGGGCTGCGGCGCTGGCGACAGCGCTGCGGGAGTCGTTCGACTTCGACGAGTGGGGTGTCGTCCTCGGCGTGCTCGCCGACAAGGACGCGGCCGGCATCGTCCGCGCGCTGGCGGCTGTGGCGACCCACGTCTTCGCGACCTCGCCGGCGTCGGACCGCGCCGAGGATGCCGATCGTCTCGCCGATCTCGCCGAAGCGCAGGGCCTGCAGGTCACGGTGCACGACGACCTCGCGCAGGCGGCCGAGGCCGCGCGCGCGTGGGCGGCGGCATCCGACCGGCGCGCCGTGGTGATCGCCGGCTCCGTCGTGCTCGCCGGAGCGGCGCTCGCCCTCTCGCACGCCGAGGAGTGGAAGACCGGGTGGGACGCATGAGCGCCGCCGAAGCCCCCGCGCCGCGCATGCGCCGGCCGCGCGGCGCGGCCGAGTCACTGGCGTCGATCGTCCTCGCGTTCGAGTCGATCATCGCCTTCCTCGGCGGTCTGGTGATCTACGGCCTGCGCGCGCTGCCCGAGCCGATCGCCCCGTGGTGGGGGATCGTCGCGGGCACGGTCGTCGCCGTCCTGATGATCCTGACGACGCGGTTCCTGCGGTACCCGTGGGGGATCGCCCTCGGCTGGGTGCTGCAGGTGATCGTGGCGCTGGGCGCGTTCCTCGTGCCGTCGCTGGCGATCGTCGCCCTCATTTTCGGCGGCATGTACGCGTATGCGACGATCAAGGGAGCATCGCTCGACCGACGCAACGCCCAGCTCGCGGCGAATCCCCCAGAAGAAGCCTGACCGGCGGAACGGAGACCTCCATGGCCACCGAAGAGACCCTCGTCCTCGTCAAGCCCGACGGAGTCGCGCGCGGACTGACCGGCGCGATCCTCGCCCGCATCGAGGCGAAGGGCTACTCGCTCGTCGACATCCGTCTCGTCGAGCCGGACCGCGGCACCCTCGAGCGCCACTACGCCGAGCACGAGGGCAAGCCGTTTTACGAGCCTCTCCTCGAGTTCATGATGTCGGGACCGTCCGTGGCGATCCGCCTCGCCGGCAACCGCGTGATCGAGGGATTCCGCTCGCTCGCCGGCACCACCGACCCCACCACGGCCGCGCCCGGCACCATCCGCGGCGACTTCGGTCGCGACTGGGGTCTCAAGGTGCAGCAGAACCTCGTCCACGGATCCGACAGCCCGGAGTCCGCGGCCCGAGAGCTCGACATCTGGTTCTGACGCGAGACCGGTTCTCCGGCCCGCTCAGAACTGGTTGCCCAGCACGTCCAGACGCACCTGGGCGATCACCGCGATGATCGCGTAGCTGACGACGGCGAGCAGCGGCACCCAGCCCATGAGCGCCGCGGCGCCGCGGCGCACCCGCGGGCCGACGGGGACGAGTCCGGCGCGCAGCACGTGCAGGGTGACGACGTAGAAGGTCGGAATCGTCACGATCCACGTGACCATGCACCACGGGCACAGGGTGCCCAGCACGAAGATGCTCTGCGTGATCAGCCAGATCACGAAGGCGAACGCGAACAGCATCCCGAGTTCGAACAGCCACCAGAACCATCGGGCGAACCGCGCCCCCGCGAGGATCGCGACGCCGACGACGATCGGCGCGACCCACCCGGTGAGCCCGAGGATCGGGTTGGGGAAGCCGAACACGCTGCCTTGCCACGACTCGAGGTTCGCGGTGCACTGCACCAGGATGCTGAAGTCGCACGAGGCGATCGCGTCGGGATCTGCCAGGAGGTGCAGGCGCTCCATCGTGAGCGAGAAGGCCGCCCACCAGCCGATCACGCCGGCGATGATGAGCCACACGGCCATGGCCGTGGGACGCGGGTGCGAGGGGCGCTCGGGCATGTCCGGATTATGGCATCGGGGGCTGAGCGGATGCCGCGTGCCGGGCCGTGCCAAATCCCCGGCGCGCCGCCGACGAGCAATCGGCGGGCGAAAGTGCGATAATGGTCCCCGATGTGCCGCGGCCGCGCCGCGACGCTCATCACCAGAAGACTTCAGGGCGACGAATGCCCTTGGCAGCGTGAGCTCCCGCCGCATGAGCCGGGAACCCGTTGCAGACCGAGTGAGTTCGCGGCACCGCAGGTGCGGCACCGCAAGAGATTTCGCCGGGCGGCGCGCGGAGCCGACCCGCAGGGAGTAAGCCAGTGATGGCCGATGGCAACGATGAAGACCTCACCCCGCAGACCGGATCGGATGCCCCGCTAGCGCCAGACGCAGCGGGCAACGATCTGGCGGCGGTCGAGACCGATGCGGTGATCGAAGCGGTCGAGGTGTACGAAGAGGGCGCTCCGGCGCCCGCCGCCGATGAGCCGGTGACGGATGCCGCTGCCGGCGTCGCCGGACCGGAGGCGCCCGCCGAGACGGACGCGTCCGCTGAGACGGAGGCGCCCGCCGCCGATGCCCCCGAGCCCGCCGAGACGCCCGCCTCCACGCCCGACGCCGATGGTCCCGCCACCGCGGTGTCGCTGGGGCTCCTGCCCGAGGTGTTCGTGTCGGCGGTGTCGACGCAGCTGATGTTCTACGCACCCGAGGTGATCGCGCTTCCCTCGATCCCGGATGCGGAGCCCGAACAGGAGCAGGAGCAGCCGACCTCGTCGCGCCGGCGCAGCCGCCGCCGCGGGGGAGAGGGCAGGGACGAGGCATCCGGCCCCTCCGAGCCGTCGCAGCCCCGTCAGCGCGCGGTCGAGCTCATCACCGAGCCGCAGCGCATCAAGGGCTCCACTCGCCTCGAGGCGAAGAAGCAGCGCCGTCGCGACGGCCGTGAGGCCGGACGCCGCCGCGCCGTCGTGACCGAGGCGGAGTTCCTCGCCCGTCGCGAGTCCGTCGATCGCGTCATGATCGTGCGTTCGAAGAACGGGCGGATCCAGATCGCGGTGCTCGAGGACAACGTCCTCGTCGAGCACTACGTCGCGCGCAACCAGGACGCCTCGCTCATCGGCAACGTGTACCTCGGCCGTGTGCAGAACGTGCTTCCCAGCATGGAGGCGGCCTTCGTCGACATCGGCCGCGGCCGCAACGCGGTGCTGTACTCAGGCGAGGTCGACTGGGACGCCGTCGAGACCGGCAACCAGCCCCGCCGCATCGAGCTCGCCCTCAAGTCCGGCGACCGAGTGCTCGTGCAGGTCACGAAGGACCCCGTCGGTCACAAGGGTGCTCGCCTGACCAGCCAGATCTCGCTTCCCGGGCGCTACCTGGTCTACGTGCCGGGCGGCGCCATGAACGGCATCTCGCGCAAGCTTCCCGACACCGAGCGTGCTCGCCTGAAGAAGATCCTCAAGGAGGTGCTCCCCGAGTCGTCCGGCGTGATCGTGCGCACGGCCGCCGAGGGCGCCACCGAGGACCAGCTGACGCGCGACGTCCAGCGACTCACCACCCAGTGGGAGCACATCAGCACGCAGATCCAGTCGATCCAGGCGCCTGCGCTGCTGCACTCCGAGCCCGACCTCCTCGTGAAGATCGTCCGCGATGTCTTCAACGAGGACTTCTCGAAGATGCTCATCCAGGGTGAGGATGCGCACCACACGATCACGAAGTACGTCGAGAGCGTGGCCCCCGACCTGCTCGAGCGCATCGAAGCCTACGAGGGTGACGCCGATCCCTTCGACCAGTTCCGCGTGACGGAGCAGATCGAGAAAGCGCTCGACCGCAAGGTGTGGCTGCCCTCCGGCGGTTCGCTCGTGATCGACCGCACCGAGGCGATGACCGTCGTCGACGTGAACACCGGCAAGTTCGTCGGCTCGGGCGGCAACCTCGAAGAGACGGTCACGAAGAACAACCTCGAGGCGGCCGAGGAGATCGTGCGCCAGCTGCGTCTGCGCGACATCGGCGGCATCATCGTCGTCGACTTCATCGACATGGTGCTCGAGTCCAACCGTGATCTCGTGCTCCGCCGCCTCGTGGAATGCCTGAGCCGCGACCGCACGAAGCACCAGGTCGCCGAGGTGACCTCGCTGGGACTCGTGCAGATGACGCGCAAGAAGCTCGGGCTCGGACTGCTCGAGACCTTCAGCGAGGCGTGCGAGGTCTGCGCGGGGCGCGGCGTGATCGTGCACCACGACCCCGTCGTGAAGCACCGTGGACCGCAGGCTTCCGCCGGATCGTCGTCGTCCTCGGGTCGTCGTCAGCGCGGCGGTGCCCAGCAGCCGAGCGCCGGCGGTGGCTCCAACGGCACGCATGTGATCACCGAGGGTGCGAAGTCCGCGCTCGCGCAGATCGCGGCATCCACCATCCATCACCACGACGAGGTCCCCGTCGATGCGGCCGCCGCTGCGGTCGAAGCGCCTGCCGAGCGGCCGAAGAAGCCTCGTAAGAAGCGCGGCGAGTCCGCCAAGGCGACCTCCGCGCCGAAGACCGAGAAGGACATGCTGCTCGACTCGGTGCTCAGCGCTCTCCCCGAGCCGAAGGCGCCGGGTCACGGCCGTTCGCGTCGCCGGGTCACCACGGCCGCCCTCACGGGCACGCCGGTGGCGCACACGCCCAACGAGGACTGAGGTCGTCGCGCCGGCTACCGGCCGGCGCGACGCTCGCGCGCGGTGATGCGCAGCCCCGACGCGATGAGTCGGCGTACGAGCTCGTGCCCGGTGACGTGCTCGGCGCCCGCGGCGACGAGACGCGCGTGGGCCTCGTCGGGGACGTCGTAGTGGTCGCGATCGAAGCCGCGGCGGGGGATGCCGTTGGCCGCGGCGAACGCGTGCAGCTCCTCGAGATCCGAGTCGCTCACGAGGTGCGCCCACAGTCGCCCGTGCGCCGGCCAGCGCGGATCGTCAATGAGGATCGCCACGCAGCGATCCTACAAACCTGATGCGGCGACACGGGCGAGGGGTGCTTTTGCCGTTGGTGCCGGCATCCGGTAAAGTAGTCCTTTGGTGCGTCCCGTTTCGCAGGTTGATGGCGATGCCCGACAGGCTCAGCAGCCCGCTGGAGCCGTCGCTGCCGCACCAGGACTTCCTCTTCTCGCAAGGGCAGAGTCTCGCAAAGACAACCGGAGCCGTGCGCTCCAATCCAGTAGAAACAGGTGTGAAGTGGTTTACGCAGTTGTGCGCGCCGGTGGCCGGCAGGAAAAGGTCGAGGTCGGCACGATCGTCGTTCTCGACCGCCAGGCCGCGAAGATCGGCGACAAGATCGAGCTGCCTGCGGTCCTGCTCGTTGACGGCGACGCCGTCACGACCGATGCCGCCAAGCTCGCCAAGGTGACCGTCACCGCCGAGGTTCTCGGCGAGGAGCGCGGCCCGAAGATCGTGATCCAGAAGTTCAAGAACAAGACCGGTTACAAGAAGCGCCAGGGGCACCGTCAGGACCTCACGCGCGTCAAGGTCACCGGCATCAAGTAAGTCCAGGAAGAGACGCAGAGATGGCACACAAAAAGGGCGCAAGCTCCACCCGCAACGGTCGTGACTCCAACGCTCAGCGACTGGGCGTGAAGCGCTTCGGCGGACAGAAGGTCCTCGCCGGCGAGATCATCGTCCGTCAGCGCGGCACCCACTTCCACCCCGGCGCCAACGTCGGCCGCGGTGGCGATGACACGCTGTTCGCTCTCGCAGCGGGCGCGGTCGAGTTCGGTCAGAAGGGCGGCCGCAAGGTCGTCAACATCGTGGCGGCCGCGGAGTAATCCACGCGCTGCGCATTTTTCGAGGAAGGGGCGGGCTTCGGCTCGCCCCTTCCCCTTTACTCTGGGCCTGACCCAGACCGCTTCGTGAGGGGGAACACATGGTCACGTTCGTCGATCGTGTGACGCTGCATCTACGTGCAGGCAAGGGCGGCAACGGCTGCGTGTCGGTCAAGCGCGAGAAGTTCAAGCCGCTGGCCGGCCCCGACGGCGGCAACGGCGGTCACGGAGGCGACATCGTGCTCGTCGCCGACCCGCAGGTCACGACCCTTCTGTCGTACCACCACTCGCCGCACCGCGCCGGCGGCAACGGCGGCTTCGGCATGGGCGACCACCGCTCCGGCGCCGCGGGTGAGGCGCTCGAACTCGCGGTCCCGGTGGGCACCGTGGTGAAGGATGCCGACGGTGAGACGCTCGTCGACATGATCGACCCCGGCATGCGCTTCGTGGTCGCTCCGGGCGGCATCGGCGGTCTCGGCAACGCGACGCTGGCCAACCCCAAGCGAAAGGCGCCGGGCTTCGCACTGCTCGGCACTCCCGGGTGGGAGGGCGACGTCCTCCTGGAACTGAAGACGGTGGCGGATGTCGCGCTCGTCGGATTCCCGTCGGCCGGCAAGTCTAGCCTCATCGCCGCGATCTCCGCGGCCCGGCCCAAGATCGCCGACTACCCGTTCACGACGCTCCACCCCAACCTCGGCGTCGTGCAGGCCGGTGACACCCGCTTCACGGTCGCCGACGTTCCCGGGCTGATCGAAGGAGCCAGTGAGGGCAAGGGGCTCGGCCTCGAGTTCCTGCGCCATGTGGAGCGCTGCACCGCACTGGTCCACGTGCTGGACTGCGCGACCCTCGACCCCGGCCGCGACCCGCTGACCGACCTCGACGTGATCCTCGCCGAACTCGGCGCGTACCCCGTGCCGGAAGGGCAGACCCCGCTTCTCGAGCGTCCGCAGCTGATCGCGTTGAACAAGGTCGACGTCCCCGAGGCGAAGGATCTGGCCGACCTCGTGCGGCCGGAGCTCGAAGCGCGGGGCTTCCGCGTGTTCGAGATCTCGACCGTGAGCCACGAGGGCCTCCGGCAGCTGACCTTCGCGCTCGGCGACATCGTGGCCGCGCACCGCGTGGAGCTCGCGAAGACGCCGGTGCCCGAGCGCATCGTGATCCGCCCCCGGGGATCCCAGAAGGAGTTCTGGGTCCGTGTCGAGGGCGGCACCTACGGCAACATCTACCGGATCCTCGGCGAGAAGCCCGTCCGCTGGGTGCAGCAGACCGACTTCCAGAACGAGGAGGCCGTGGGGTACCTCGCCGACAGACTCGAGAAGCTGGGTGTCGAGGACGAGCTGTTCCGCTCCGGGGCGACTCCCGGCGCGACGGTCGTCATCGGCGAGGGCGACGGCATCGTCTTCGACTGGGAGCCGTCGGTCAAGTCGACGGCGGAGCTGGCGACCGCACCGCGCGGCACCGATCCGCGCCTGCTCCAGAGCTCGCGGCGCACGACGTCGGAGCGACGCGAGCGGTACCACGACATGATGGACGCCAAGGCCGAGGCCCGCGCGGAACTCGAGGCCGAGCGCATCGCCACACGCAGCCGGGACGAAGCGGGCGACGACGCGTGAGCGGGCTCGAGCGCGAGAGCCTCGCGTCGGCACGCCGTGTGGTCGTGAAGGTCGGCTCGTCGTCGATCAGCGGCGAGAACACGGAGAAGATCGGGCCGATCGTCGACGCCCTCGCCGCGGCGCACGGACGCGGAACCGAGGTCGTGCTGGTGTCCTCCGGGGCGATCGCGACGGGGATGCCCTACTTGATGCTCGACGCGCGTCCGAGCGATCTCGCCACGCAGCAGGCGGCGGCCGCCGTGGGGCAGAACGTCCTCATCTACCGCTACCAGGCGGCGCTGCGGCCGTTCAAGATCGTGGCCGGGCAGGTACTGCTCACCGCCGGCGATCTCGAGAACGCGACGCACCGCTCCAACGCGCGCCGCGCGATGGAGCGGCTGCTCGGTCTGCGGATCCTGCCGATCGTGAACGAGAACGACACCGTCGCCACCCACGAGATCCGCTTCGGCGACAACGACCGGCTCGCGGCGCTCGTGGCACAGCTGATCGGCGCGGACGCTCTCGTGCTGCTGAGCGATATCGAGTGCCTGTACACGCGACCGCCCGACGAGCCCGGTGCGATGCCGATCCCGCGTGTGGCGTACGGAGACGACCTCCACGGGTTCGAGTTCGGCTCGGTCGTCGTCAACAGCGTCGGCACCGGAGGCGCCGCCACCAAGGTGTCGGCGGCGCGGCTGGCCGCGGCATCCGGAATCGGCGTCCTCGTCACGAGCGCCGATCTCGTGGATCAGGCGCTCACCGGAGCTGAGATCGGCACGTGGTTCCAGCCGAACCCCGATCCGGCCGCGCACGCGGCGACCGGACCGGTGCGCACCGCCCATCGATAAACTGGGCGGATGACCACTACGGCCACGACCGCCCGCGAACGGATGCTGCTCGCCAAGGAGGCCTCGCGCAGCGTCGGTCTCCTCGACGACGGGCGCAAGCGCGAGGCACTGCATGCCATCGCTGACGCGATCGAGCAGTCCGCGGCAGCGGTCGTCGCCGCCAACGCCGAGGATCTCGAACGGGGCCGGGCCACGGGGCTGACCGTCGCGCTCCAGGACCGGCTGCGGCTGGACGAGCCGCGTGTGGCCGCTCTGGCGGCAGCGGTGCGCGACATCGCTGAGCTGCCTGACCCCGTCGGGCGCGTCCTCGACGAGCGGACGCTCGACAACGGCGTGGCGCTGACCAAGATCGCCGTGCCGTTCGGCGTGGTCGGCTCGATCTACGAGGCCCGGCCGAACGTCACGGTCGACATCGCCGCTCTGGCGCTGCGGTCGGGGAACGCCGTCGTGCTCCGTGGAGGGTCGGCGGCCGAGAGGACCAACGCGGCCCTCGTGAGCGCCATGCGCGGCGCTCTCGCCGAGCAGGGGATCGACCCCGAGGCGATCCAGACCGTCGACGACTTCGGCCGCGAAGGTGCGCGGGAGCTCATGCAGGCCCGCGGCGTGGTCGACGTGCTCGTGCCCCGCGGCAGCGCACAGCTCATCGAGACCGTCGTCACCGAGTCGTCGGTGCCCGTCATCGAGACCGGTGCCGGCGTCGTCCACATCGTGCTCGACGAGAGTGCGCCGCTGGACTGGGCGCGCGACATCGTCGTGAACGCGAAGGTCCAGCGTCCGAGCGTGTGCAACTCCGTCGAGACGGTGCTGGTCATGGCGGATGCCGCTCCCCGCCTCGTTCCGCCGGTCGTCGCGGCATTGCGCGAGCGAGGGGTGACGGTGCACGGGGACGCGGCCGTCGCCGCCCTTGCGGAGGGCGTCGTGGCGGCAACCGAGGAGGACTGGCAGACGGAGTACCTGAGCCTCGACATCGCCGTACGCGTGGTCGACGACCTCGATGAGGCGCTCGACCACATCCGTCGCTACTCCACGCACCACACCGAGTCGATCATCACGCAGGATCGGGCCAACGCCGAGCGCTTCCTGGCAGAGGTCGACTCGGCCGTCGTGATGGCCAACGCGTCGACGCGGTTCACCGACGGGAGCGAGTTCGGCTTCGGCGCCGAGGTCGGCATCTCCACGCAGAAGCTCCATGCGCGCGGGCCGATGGGCCTCACCGAGCTGACGAGCACCAAGTGGCTCGTGCGAGGCGTCGGACAAGTCCGCGTCTGAGCGCCTAAACTGAACAACAGCCCGCCAGCCGGCGTACCCGAAACGGAGCCCGAATGACCATCGCCACGATCGTCGCCCTCGCCGCCGAAGAATCCGAGCACCACGGCAACGTCGCTCTCGAGACCGTCGGCTTCGGCATCATCGCGATCGCGATCTTCGCCGCTCTCGCGATCGTCACACTCTCGTATCGCAACGTGGCCAACCGCCACGCGCACAAGGCGGAGGCGTATGCGATCGCCCACGCCGACGACGTCGAGCACCGATCGGGGCACGGCCACTAGGCCGCACTGCATGTCGGTGACGGGAGCCCCGAGGGTCGGGGTCATGGGTGGGACGTTCGATCCCATCCATCACGGTCACCTCGTCGCCGCGAGCGAGGTCGCCCAGTGGTTCGACCTCGATGAGGTCGTCTTCGTCCCCACGGGGGAACCCTGGCAGAAGGACGGGGTCTCGCTGAGCGAGCACCGCTACCTGATGACCGTCATCGCCACGGCATCCAATCCTCGCTTCACCGTCAGCCGTGTCGACATCGACCGCTCCGGCCCCACCTATACGATCGACACGCTGCGCGATCTCAAGGCCGAGCGGCCGGATGCCGAGCTGTACTTCATCACCGGCGCGGACGCCATAGCGCAAATTCTCAGTTGGAGGGACCATGATGAGTTGTGGGACCTCGCGCACTTCGTCGCGGTCTCCCGTCCCGGTCACGTGCTCAGCACGGACGGACTGCCCAGTGACGACGTCAGTCAGCTCGAGATCCCCGCTCTCGCCATCTCGTCCACCGACTGCCGGGACCGCGTAGGTCAGGGACACCCGGTGTGGTACCTCGTTCCCGACGGGGTCGTCCAATACATTGCGAAGCATCATCTCTACCGGAGCAAGGAATGAGTGAAACCGAGCAGCCGGCGAATCAACCGCTGACACGCAAGCAGATGCGGGAGATCCGCAACACGGGGTCGACGCCCGTCATCACCGCCGAAACCGCGGCCGAGGCCGCGGCCCCCGCCGACGAACTCGACGAGGCGACCTTCGTTGTGGAGTCGCCGCCCGCGCCGCCATCGGTCTTCGGCGCTCCGGCGTGGGAACCTGCTGCTGCGACTCCACGCGTGGCCGTCGCGCCGCTTCCTCGCGCCGCCGACCCCGTCGTCGTCGCGCCGGCGCCCGTCGCCGACTCGACCGTCGACCTCGGCGCCTCACCGCTCACTCGCCGCCAGGCGCGTCAGCAGGAGCGCATCCGCACCGCCTCCGTGCCCGTCATCACCCCCGAGGTCGCCGCCGCGCATACGGCGTCCCTCGCGGCCGCAGGAGCGACTCCGGCGTTGACGCGCGACCAGCCGGTCAGCGCCAACAGCGGCATGCACGACCTGTTCGGACTCGCGACGGCACCGGCTCCGGTGATCCCGACGCCCGCCGAACGCGACGAGACGTCCGCGGAGCCGGAGGCGCCCGCCCACCTCGAAGAGTCGCCCGCCGAGTACGAAGCCTTCCGCGCCGTCGATGCGGTCCAGCCCTCCGCGTGGGAAGAGCTGGCAGCCGATGTCGAGGAGACGGACGCCAAGGAGGACCGCGTCGTCAACCCGCTCCTGGGAGCAGGACTGCTCGCCGGCGAGCCCGAGCAGGCTCCGCTGCCCGCATCGTTCGATCAGCTGCTCTCGCGATCGACCGGAACGGTTTCCATGCCCAACGCGCTGATCCTGTCGCAGGCGCCCGAGATCGCCCCCATGTCCGCGCCGATGAGCGCGACGGGTGAGGTGCTCATCACCGGCACGCTCAACCTGCCAGAGGGACTCGGGTCCACCGGCCACGCCCTGGGCACCGCCGACGGCAAAGAAGTCGACGCCACCCTCATCGACGGCGAGCTTCCTGCGCACTCGTCCCCGACGCCCATCGCCGCCAGCGCCGCGATCAGCACGGTCAAGTCGGCCGGCGAGGTCATCAGGCCGCCGGTGCCGGAGAAGGGCAGCAAGCTCATGCTGACGCTCGCCATCACCGCGGGTGCGCTCGCGCTGGCGCTCGTCGGTGTGCTCATCCTCGCCTTCGTGACGGGAGCACTGTGATGACGGCATCCGCCCAGTCCCACGACATGCTGCAGATCGCGGCGATCGCCGCCGACGCGAAGGGCGGCGAGGAGCTCGTCGCGCTCGACGTCTCGGGGCCGCTCCCGCTCGTCGACGTCTTCCTCCTCGTGACCGGGCGCAGCGAGCGCAACGTCGCCGCCATCGCCGACGAGGTCGAGGACCGCCTGCTCGAGGCCGGACACAAGAGGCTGCGTCGCGAGGGCCGCAAAGAGTCGCGATGGGTGCTGCTCGACTTCGGCGACCTGGTGGTGCACGTGTTCCACGAGGAGGAGCGCATGTACTACGGGCTCGAGCGCCTCTGGAAGGACTGCCCGGTCGTGCCGATCGAGCTCCCCACGCCCGCCGCCGCGGAGTGATCAGCCGGTTCGGAGCACCCGAAACCGTGTTGTAAGCTGGTCTAGTTGCCCCGCGAGGGGCGGCGAAATCCGGGCCTGTGGCGCAGCTGGTAGCGCACCTGCATGGCATGCAGGGGGTCAGGGGTTCGAGTCCCCTCAGGTCCACCGAATGAAAGCCCCCGAGACATCGGGGGCTTTCGGCTTTTCCGGGCAGTGGGGCCGCAGCCGTTGACCGAACCGTGCGGTCGGGGGACGCTAGGGGAGACCCCGGAGGATGACATGCCCGAAGCAACCCCGTTCCTGTGGTTCGACGACGACGCCGAGACCGCCATCACCTTCTACACGGAACTGATCCCCGACTCGTCGATCGTGTCGGTGGGGAAGTATCCCGACGAGGTCCCGGGAATGGGGGGCAAGGTGATGCACGCCCACTTCCGTCTCGCCGGCCGCGACTACTACGCGATGGATGCCGGTCCCCAGTTCCCCTTCACCGAGGCGATCTCGCTGTATGTCTCGTGCGCGGACCAGGCGGAGGTGGACCGGTACTGGGACGCCCTGACGGCCGACGGCGGGCAGGAGCAGCCGTGCGGCTGGCTCAAGGACCGGTGGGGGCTGTCCTGGCAGATCATCCCGGATCGCCTCATCGAGCTGATCCGGCACCCCGACCCCGAAACCGCTCACCGCGCGGTCCAGGCCATGCTCACGATGCACCGCATCGACATCGCGGCGCTCGAGGCGGCGGCCGCAGGGGCGTGACCCGCCGCGCGCGCCTCGTCGCGGTCGGATGCCTCGTCCTGGCCGCGATGGCGGCATCCGGTTGCGCACCGACACCCTCGCGGGAGGCCGCTCCGTCGCTGGTGCCGCCCACGTCGATCACTCCTGCGCCGAGCGCCGAGCCGACCGGCGCGTGGCGCGTCGACGGCGCACCGCAGGCGCTCGCATCCGGGCTCGCCGCTCCGTGGTCGGTCGTGCCGCTCGCCGGCGGAGGAGCGCTGATCTCGCAGCGCGACGACGGCACCGTCGTCGAGCTGACGCCGGAGGGGGAGCGGCGCACGGCGGGGACCGTGCCGGGCGTGGTGTCCGGAGGCGAGTCCGGCCTGCACGGACTCGCTCTCTTCGAGAGCGACGACGCGACCTGGCTGTACGCGTATCACGGCGCGGCCGACGACAACCGCGTGGTGCGGATGCCGCTCCTCGGCGGACCGGGGACGCTGGCGCTCGGCGAGAGCGAGCTGGTGTTCGACGGGATCCCGCGGGCGAGCACCCACGACGGCGGGCGCATCGCCTTCGGCCCCGATGGCATGCTCTACGTGGCGACCGGGGACGCGCAGCACCGCGACGCACCGCAGGATCCTGACGCGCTCGGCGGCAAGATCCTCCGACTGGACCCCGAGGGCGATCCGGCCGAAGGCAACCCGTGGGGCACCGCGGTGTGGTCGCTGGGGCACCGCAACGTGCAGGGGCTCGCGTGGACCCGGGACGGCACGATGTGGGCGAGCGAGTTCGGTCAGGACACGTGGGACGAGCTCAATCGCATCGAGGCAGGCGGAAACTACGGCTGGCCCGTGGTCGAGGGAGAGGCGGGACGCGAGGGGATGATCGATCCCATCGCCAGCTGGGCCACCGCCGATGCCAGTCCCAGCGGCATCGCCGCCGTGGGGGACACCGTGTTCGTGGCGGGCCTGCGCGGTGAGCGCCTGTGGGTCGTGGACACCGCAGACGGGACGGCGGCGGGGGAGCCGACCGCCGTTCTGACCGGTGACCAGGGGCGGCTGCGCGACGCCGTCGCCGCTCCCGACGGCACGCTGTGGGTGCTCACCGGCAACACCGACGGCAGGGGATCGCCGCGGCCCGAGGACGACCTGCTCCTGCGCCTGCGGCTCGTGCCCGCGCCGTGACGCGTCGCCGCGCCCCGCGCACGCGACTCGGCGCTACGGTGAGAGCGTGAGCTCCCAGCCCCGCTGTCCGCACTGCCGCCATTTCGTGTACCTCGACACCTTGGTCTGCCCGAACTGCGAGGCGGAGCTCGGCTTTCACATCGTGACGCGCCAGTTCTACGGCATCCGCCACGGTCGCGTCCAGATCGACGACATGACCTGGTACACCTGCTCGAACCGGGAATGGGCGTGCAACTGGCTGGTACGCGAGGATGCTCCGGCCGGACGCTGCTTCTCGTGCCGCCTGACGCGTCGGCGGCCCGCGGCGGACGACACCGTCGCGCTCGAGAAGCTCGCCAAGACCGAGGAGGCCAAGCGCCGGCTCCTGCTCCAGCTGGGTGACCTCGGACTGCCTATCGTGCCGTGGGACGTCGCCGAGGGCGGCCTCGGCTTCGATCTCATCTCGAGCCTCACCGACGGCAAGCCCGTCATGATCGGGCACGCGAACGGCATCGTCACGATCGACCTCGCCGAGAGCCTCGACGACCGGCGTGAGGCGCTGCGCGTGCGGCTCGGAGAGCCGTATCGCACGATCCTCGGGCATCTGCGGCACGAGGTCGGCCACTACTTCCAGAACGTGCTCCTCGCCGACGACGCACTGTGGGCGCAGTGCCGGGCGCTGTTCGGGGACGAGCGCGCCAGCTACCGCGACGCGCTGTCGCGCCACTACAAGCTCGGGGCACCGGCCGGCTGGCACGAGAGCTTCATCTCGGAGTACGCGACGATGCACCCGTGGGAGGACTTCGCCGAGACCTTCGCTCACTACCTGCACATCACGGGCACCCTCCAGACGGCGGCGGCTCTCGGCATCCACCTCGACTCCGCCGTCACGAATCTCCGCGACACGGACGTCGTCCCCATCGAGTCGTATCGCGACGAGCCCATCCAGCGACTGCTGACGGACTGGGAGTGGATGTCGCAGGCGTTCAACCGCATCAATCGCGCCATGGGCTTCGGCGACCTTTACCCCTTCACGATCGTGGGCCCGGTCCGCCACAAGCTCGAGTTCGTCCACGACATCATCACGCGCGCCCCGCTCACCTTCGACGAGCAGTCCGCCCTCGCCTTCGCGCCCGCGCCGGAGCGGGCGTGACGACCTTCTCCCGTGGTCAGCGCGTGATCGGCGCGTTCACCCACTTCGTCGAGAACCAGCCGCCGTGGCGCGTCGATGTCGACGAGTACTCCGCCAACGCGCCCCTGGTCGCGGCCCTCGACGCCTTCGGCGCGGGCTGGGCAGACTCCGGGCTGCGCGAGGCCGGCGCGCTCGTCGGCTCGCTCGACTTCCAGCGCGATGCCGAGCTGGCCAATACACACACCCCCGTCTTGTACACGCACGACCGGTGGGGCTTCCGGCTCGACGAGGTCGAGTACGACCCGTCCTACCACCGGGTGATCGCCGCGGCGCTCGCGCACGGCGCCCACACCTCGGCATGGGCGAATCCCCGACCGGGCGCTCACGTCGCGCGGGCCGCCGCCTTCATGCTCTTCGCACAGGTCGAGCCCGGGCACGCCTGCCCGGTGTCGATGACCCACGCCGCCGTCGCGTCGATCGCGGATTCGCCGTGGGTCGCGGACGAGTGGATGCCGCGCCTGCTGTCCCGCGAGTACGACCCGCGCCTGCTTCCCGCCGATCAGAAGCCCAGCGCCCTCATCGGCATGGCGATGACGGAGAAGCAGGGGGGATCGGACGTGCGCGCCGGGACGACCGTCGGGGTGTCGATGGGCGGGCATGCGTACCAGCTCACCGGCCACAAGTGGTTCTGCTCCGCTCCGATGTCGGACGGCTTCCTGGTGCTCGCCCACACCCGGCGAGGCGGGACGGAGGAGGGCCTGTCGTGTCTGTTCGTGCCGCGCATCCTGCCGGGCGGCACGCGCAACGTCTTCCGGCTGCAGCGGCTGAAGGACAAGCTGGGCAACCGCTCGAACGCGTCGGGCGAAGTGGAGTTCGACGGCACGGTCGGATTCGTGCTCGGCGAGCCCGGCCGGGGCGTGCGGACGATCATCGAGATGGTGCAGCGCACACGCCTGGACTGTGTTCTGGGCACCGCCGCGGGGATGCGCCAATCCGTTGCCGAGGCCCTCTGGCACGCGCGCGGGCGCGAGGCCTTCGGCGCGCCCCTGGTCGGGCAGCCCGCGATGACGGCGGTCCTGGCCGACCTCGCCCTGGAGTCCGAGGCGGCCATGCTGACGGGCCTGCGCCTCGCGCAGCTCTTCGAGGCCGAGGCATCCGATCACGACGTCGCCCTGCGCCGCCTGGCCACGCCCATCGCGAAGTACTGGGTATGCAAGCGCGGACCGCACCATGCGTACGAGGCGCTCGAGTGCCTCGGCGGCAACGGCTACACCGAGGCGTTCCCGCTCGCACGGCGCTACCGCGAGCAGCCGGTCATGGCGATCTGGGAGGGATCGGGCAACGTCATCGCCCTCGATGTGCTGCGGGCGCTCACGCGTGATCCCGACTCCGCGGACGCCTTCGCCGCCGAACTCGCGACGACCGACGGCGCGTCGGCGACGCTCGACGCCCACAGTGCGCGCACACTCGCCCTGCTGCGCGATCTGCAGGGTGCCGACGCGGATGCCGCGCAGGGACAGGCGCGCAGGCTCACGGAGTCGCTGGCGCTGGCGTTCCAGGCGTCGCTCATGCTGCGCCACGCACCCTCGCGCGATGCTGAGGCCTTCATCGGCGCACGACTGGGCGAAGACCGTGGCGCGCAGTACGGAGTCCTGCCGGTGGGAACGGATGCCGCCGCCATCGTCGCGCGACACTGAGGCCCGGTCCTCGCAGCCTGCGGGCGGTGCGCGATCGCCGGGCGCGACCTAGGCTGACGGGGTGGATGTCGCTCGACGGGGGATGGCCGCCGCGACGGTCGCGCTCGGGCTCGTGGCGATCGGCGTGATGCCGTCGGCCTCAGCGGAAGAGGTGGATCCTTCGTCGTCCGCGGAGGTGGGAGCCGTCCGGGTCGAGGCGGCCGCCGAAGACGGCGTGCACGACCAGGCCGTGCGCGCGGTGGCCGCGATGTCCCTCCGCGAACGCGCGGCATCCGTTGTCATGGGGCACATTCCCACGACGGACACGGCTGCGCTGCGGGACTACATGGCCTCGAGCGGCATCGGCGGGTTCATCCTGATGGGTGCGAACATCCCCGGGAGCGAGAGCGCCCTGCGCGACGTGACGACCGCGCTCACGCTCGACCCGGCGCTGCCGCCGCTCATCGCGATCGATCAGGAGGGCGGCGACGTGTCGAGGCTGCCCTGGGACGGATTCCCCTCGTCCCTCGAGCTCAAGGACGCGCCGCCGGCCGCCGCCCAGGACGCCTTCGCCGCTCGTGCGGCCCTCGTCCAGCGGGGCGGCATCGGGGTGAACTTCGGGATCGTGGCCGACGAGACGGACGACCCGGGCTCCTTCATCTACCGCCGCTCGCTCGGCACGACCCCGGACGCGGCCGCGGAGCGCGTCGCAGCGGCGGTCGCCGGCGAAGGCGGGGCGGCGATGTCGACGCTCAAGCACTTCCCGGGTCACGGCGCAGCGCCCGGCGATTCGCACGAGGGCATACCGTCCACGGACATGTCGAAGGATCAGTGGGCCGGCTCCGATGGCGTGCCCTTCGCCGCCGGCATCGATGCCGATGCCCCGCTGCTGATGTTCGGGCACCTCGCCTACACCGCGGTCGATGCCGCACCTGCGAGCCTGTCGCCCGAGTGGCATCGGATCGCGCGGGAGGATCTCGGCTTCGAAGGCATCGCGGTGACCGACGACCTCGGCATGCTCGAGGCCTCCGGCGATCCCCGCTACCGCGATCCGGTGGCCAATGCGGTCGCCGCCCTCTCGGCCGGGAACGACCTCGTGCTGGGCGTGATGTTCTCGGACGCGCGGAGTGCGACGCGGATCGTGGACGGGATCGTCGCGGCAGTCGAGTCGGGGACGCTGCCGGCGGAGCGGCTCGACGAGGCGGCGGCGCGCGTTCAGGCGATGCGCATGAGCCTGGCCGCCGACGGGCGAGGTCTCGTTCCGTGTGCCGACTGCCAGCCCGCCGACTGATCAGCCTCGATCGATGACCTCGAGGAGCCTGGCGCGGATCGCCTGACCGCGTTCCGCGAAGGCGCGCTGTGCGCGCACGTACTCGGCCTTGCCCTCGGGGGACTCGATCGGGACGGGCTCGTAGCCCCACGGCGCGAGATCGTAAGGGGATGCGCGCATGTCGAGCGTCCGGATGTCGCGGGCGAGCTCGAAGGCGTCCAGCAGCACGTCGCCCGGCACGATCGGACCGAGCTTGATCGCCCACTTGTAGAGGTCCATGCCCGCGTGGAGGCACCCCGGCTGCTCGAGTGCCGCCTGGCGGTCGCGGGTCGGGATCTCGCGATTGCGCGGCGCGGCGTCGGGGGTGAAGAAGCGGAAGGCGTCGAAGTGGGTGCAGCGCAGATCGTGCGCCTCGACCACCGCGTCGGTGGCGGCTTGACCGAGCCGCAGCGGCACCTCGTGGCGATGGTCGGACTCGCGGTAGACCATCGCCCACTCGTGCAGTCCGAAGCATCCGTACCCGGCGGTGCGTCCCGAGGTGGCGCGGAGGATGCGGCCGATGTTCACGATGAGGGCGTCGTACTCGCCGCGCCACCCGGCGCCGTCCACGACGAGCGATCCCGGCACGTCGCCGGGTGCGTAGCCGCGCCAACGCGCGCGGGGCGTGCCGGCGGCATCCGCCAGTTCGACGCCTTCGCCGGGATGCCAGCGCCGCAGAACGGCGGGCTTGTAGGAGTAGTACGTGAACAGGAAGTCCTCGACCGGATGCTTCTCGCCGCGGGACGCGCGGGCGCGATGCGCTGCCGTGAGGGCGTCGGCCCGTGCGCCATGAGCGCGCTCGAGGTCGCGCCACACGGGTGCGGCGAGCACGGTGCTCGAAGGGGGCGCGATCGTCACCGTTCGAGGATACGCGCGGCGCGGGACCCCGTTGCGGGCAGCGCCTCAGTCGTCGGCCGGCTCGATGAGCTCGGGGGAGTTGTTGCGCACGTTGCCGACCGCACGCGAGACGACGTGGTCGTCGAGGGTGTCGGCGAGTGCGGGCGCCGCGTCGATCGCCGCATCGAGCACGTCGCGCACGTTGTCGGTCGTGGGGTCGAGCCACGCGTCGGCGTGGTCGGGGTCGAGGAACAGCGGCATGCGGTCGTGGATGGAGCCCAGGTGGCCGATCGAATCGCGGGTCAGGATCGTGAAGCTCAGGAGCCAGCGTGCGGGATCGTCGTCGGCCTTCTCTTTGTCGCGCCACCACTCGTAGAGTCCGGCCATGAACAGCGGCGAGCCGTCGGCGGGATGGATGTAGTGCGGGATCTTGACCCCGTCGACGGTCTTCCACTCGTAGTAGCCGGAGGTCGGCACCACGGCGCGCCTCTTCTCGAGCGCGCTGCGGAACATCGGCTTGCCCTCCAGCTCTTCGGAGCGTGCGTTGAACGCCCGTGCGCCGATCTTCACGTCCTTCGCCCAGCCCGGCACCAGGCCCCACCGGGCGCTCTCGAGGCGCCGCACCGGCAGTTCCTCTTTCACGGAGTCGAGCACGATGGCCGCCTGGGCGGTGGGCGCGACGTTGTACGAGGGCTCGGGCAGGTCGTCGCCCTCGACGTCGACGCGAAGCACGCCGACGAGATCGGAACCGGCACTGGCCACCACGAAGCGTCCGCACATGCGGGAAAGCCTACGCGCGGGGTCCGACGTCAGTGCGGGACGACTCCGACGTCCTCGAGGCGTTCGAGCAGGCCCGCCCCGTCCGACTCGCTGACCCACGGGACGCGCGCCGCGCTGTGGTCGTTGACGGCCGTGCGACCGCCCGCGAGGACGGCTTCGGCGGGGGACAGGCGGCGGATCGCGACGCCGACGACGTTGCCCGGATGCTCGGCCGCGAAGGTCGTGTACAGCTCATCGTCGTGCTGACCGTCGTCGCCGATGAGGAGCCACCGCACGTGCGGGAACTCCTCCGCCAGCCTGCGAAGGTTCGACAGCTTGTGGGCCTTGCCGCTGCGGAACCACCGGTCGTGCGTGGGGCCCCAGTCGGTGAGCAGCAGCGACCCGGGCGGGAAGAGATGACGGCGGAGGAACCGCATGAGCGTGGGAGCGATGTTCCAGGCGCCCGTGGAGAGGTACACCACCGGTGCTCCGGGGTTCTCGCGGACCACCCGCTCCATGAGCACCGCCATGCCCGGCACGGGCTGCCGCGCGTGCTCGTCCACGACGAACGAGTTCCATGCCGCGAGCAGCGGGCGGGGAAGCGCCGTGACCATCACCGTGTCGTCGACGTCGGAGACCACGCCGAAGGTCACGTCGGGAGCCACCACGAACGCGCGCGTCTCGATGGGCTCGCCGTCCTCGACCGTCACGGTGAACGTCTGCCAGCCGGGCTCGAGCACGGCGGGCAGCCGCACGTCGATCACTCCACCGCGGTCGGCGACGACCTCGTGCTCGACGCCGGCGATCGTGACCGTCACCTGTGCGTAGCCGATCGGAACCGCCACGAAGCTGCGCCAGCCGCGCACGCTCGCGTACTCGCCGGTCTCGGTGCGCTTGACCGGGGGGACGATCATGACGCGCCCGAGCACCCGCACCCAGCCCGGTCCGCCGTATCCGGGGAACGGAGTGACGGTCGGCGTCTGGCCGCGGCGGCGGGCGCGGCGCTCGCGCCAGGAGTGGAAGCGGTACTCGAGTCGAGCGAACCACAGCACCTTGGTGCGGGGCGGTGGTGTGGCGGTCTCGGGCATCGCGTCTAGTCTTCCACGTCCTCCGCGATGGCATCGCCCTGAGGTGCGGCCGCGTCCTGCTCGTGGCCGTGATCGAGATGCTTGCGCTCAGCCCGTTCGATGATCTTCTTGGTCACGACCACGAGCACGAGGAACACCACGATGATGCCGACGAAGATGTACCCGGCGTAGTGCAGCTGATCGGCGAGCTGGCGGTAGGTGCCGGCGGCCGCGGCGCCCACCGTCACGTAGAGCGTCGCCCAGATGACGCAGGCCGGCACGGTCCAGGCGAGGAAGCGGCGGTACGGGTAGCCGCTCATCCCCACCGTGAGGGGCACGAGCGAGTGCAGCACGGGCAGGAAGCGCGAGATGAAGATCGCGGGTCCGCCCCGGCGGCGCAGGTAGCGCTCCGAGCGCTGCCAGTTCTCCTCGCCGATGCGCCGGCCGAGTGCCGAATGGCGGATCTTCGGGCCGAGGAATCGTCCGAGCCAGAATCCGATGCTCTCGCCGATCAGCGCACCGATCACGACGGCGACGGCGAGCAGCACCCCTTCCGCCGGTGAGCCGACGGCGGTCGCCGCGACGATAACGACGGTGTCGCCCGGCACCACGAGGCCCACGAGCACGCTCGTCTCGAGCATGATCGCGAGCCCGGCGACGAGTGTCCTGACGACAGGATCGACGCTCTGCACCGCGTCGAGCAGCCACGTCAGGAAGTCGTTCACGCCATGAGCCTAGAACCCGCTTGCCCCGTCTAGCCTGAGAACATGTCGGAGCCCCTCATCGCCGTCGAGCTGACGGTGTGGGCGGATCCGGCATCCGTGTACGTCTCCCTTCACGGGCAGGACGATCATGCCTTCTGGCTGGATGCCGGGCCGGATGCCCGCGACGGCTGGAGCTGGGTCGGCGCGGGCGTCCCCGAGACCGATCCCGAACGCGTGCGGCGGGTCGCGTGCCAGCAGGACGCCGGCGAGGAATGGCCGGCCGGACCCTTCCGCGGCGGCTGGGTCGGCTGGCTCGGCTACGACGACGCAGCGGAGCGCGCGGGGGCTCCCGCACGCTTCGACGAGCGGATGCCGCGCCAGGCCTGGCTCCGGGTGTCGAGTTTCGTCGCGTTCGACCACCGCTCGCGTCGCGCGTGGGCGGTCGGCGCGCCGGCCGAGGCCGAGCATCTGGCTGCCGCCGTCGCCCGGATCGCCTCGCCGCGCCCGCCTGCGGCCGACGTCGTCGGGTCGCGGATCGCCGACGCGCGCGACGTCCCGGGGGAGTACGCCGCCCTCATCGGACGCTGCCGCGATGCGATCCGCACGGGCGACGCCTACCAGCTGTGCCTCACGACCCGCTTCTCGGTCACGGGCGCCGTCGACCCGGTCGCGGCGTACCTGCGACTTCGCGCGCTCACTCCCGCCCACCACGGCGGTCTCGTGCGCGCGGGGGACGTGGCGCTCGCGAGCGCGAGCCCGGAGCGATTCCTCGAGGTCGCGGGGGGCGTCGTGCGCACGCGGCCGATCAAGGGGACTCGCCCGCGGGGCGCGGACCCACGAGCCGATGCCGCCCTCGCGGAGGAGCTGCGCACCAACGAGAAGGAGCGCGCCGAGAACGTCATGATCGTCGACCTCATGCGCAACGACCTCTCGCGGGTGAGCGAGCCCGGGTCCGTCGGCGTCGACGGCCTGCTCGAGGTGGAGTCGTATCCCGCCGTGCACCAGCTGGTCAGCACCGTGTCCGGGCGACTGGTGCACGAGACCACCGTCGGCGACCTGCTGGATGCGGCGTTCCCGGCGGGCAGCATGACCGGGGCGCCGAAGCTCTCCGCGATGACGATCCTGCACGAGCTGGAAGGCGCTCCGCGCGGCGTGTTCGCGGGGTGCTTCGGCTGGGTCGGGTCCGACGGCGCGCTCGATCTCGCGATGGTGATCCGCTCGATCGTGGTGCACCCCGACGGCGCGTATGTCGGCGCCGGGGGAGGCATCACGTGGAGATCGGATGCCGCGGCAGAGGTCGCCGAAGTGGGGATCAAGGCCCGCGGACCGCTGGCCGCCATCGGAGCGTCGCTGCCCCCCGGCTGGTGAGCGCCGGGTCCGGTAACCTGGAGTTTCGCGCTCGCGCGCGTCTCCGGCATCCGTTCGATTGGTTCCTCCGTGTCACAGACCCTCCCGCCCGACTCCGCTGTGCCCGCAGAAGGCGGGGGCTTCGACGCCTACGCGATTCAGCAGAAGTGGCAGGACCGGTGGCAGAAGGCGGACCCGTTCCGCGCGGGAGGCGATGAGGACACCCGTCCTCGCAAGTACGTGCTCGGCATGTTCCCGTACCCGTCGGGCGACCTGCACATGGGTCACGCCGAGAGCTATGCGTACGTCGACGTGGTCGCGCGGTTCTGGCGTCACCGCGGATACAACGTCCTGAACCCGATCGGCTGGGACTCCTTCGGCCTGCCGGCAGAGAACGCCGCGATCCAGCGGGGCGCCGATCCGCGCGAGTGGACCTACGCCAACATCGACCAGCACAAGAAGAGCTTCCGCGAGTACGGCTCGTCGTACGACTGGTCCCGCATCCTCCACACGAGCGACCCCGAGTACTACCGCTGGAACCAGTGGCTGTTCCATCTCCTGTACGAGCGCGACCTCGCGTACCGCAAGGAGAGCCCGGTCAACTGGTGCCCCAACGACCAGACCGTGCTCGCGAACGAGCAGGTCGTCGACGGGCACTGCGAGCGCTGCGGCGCCGAGGTCGTCAAGAAGAAGCTCACGCAGTGGTACTTCAAGATCACCGAGTACGCGGACCGCCTGCTCGACGACCTGAACCAGCTCGAGGGCTTCTGGCCGCAGAAGGTCATCCGCATGCAGCGGAACTGGATCGGCCGTTCTGTCGGCGCCGACATCGACTTCGAGATCGAGGGCCGCGACGCGAAGGTGACCGTCTTCTCGACGCGTCCCGACACCCTCTACGGCGCGACCTTCATGGTCGTCGCGCCCGACAGCGATCTCGCCGCCGAACTGGCGTCGGGCTCGTCGACGGAGGTGCGGATGCGCTTCCAGGACTACCTCGAGAGCGTTCAGCGTGAGACCGACATCGAGCGCCAGAGCACCGATCGTCCGAAGACGGGCGTGTTCCTGGAGCGCTACGCCGTCAACCCCGTCAACGGCGACCGTCTGCCGATCTGGGCCGCGGACTACGTGCTCGCCGACTACGGTCACGGCGCAGTCATGGCCGTGCCGGCGCACGATCAGCGCGACCTCGACTTCGCGCGTGCGTTCGGCCTCCCGGTGAAGACCGTCGTGGACACCACGGCGCCCATCACCGGCGCGATCCCCGTGATCGAGCTCGACGACGACGGCGTGCCGATCGACCCGGGCGCGGACGAGCCCACCCTCGGCGACATCGATCCCGAGAAGACCGGCATCGCGCTGACGGGCGACGGCCGCATGATCAACTCCGGAGCCCTCGACGGGCTGTCCAAGCGCCACGCGATCGCGCGGGTGATCGAACAGCTCGAGGCTGCCGGCACGGGTCGGGCGTCGAAGTCCTACCGCCTGCGCGACTGGCTCATCTCGCGTCAGCGTTTCTGGGGCACGCCGATCCCGATGATCCACACGGCCGACGGGCGGATCGTCCCCGTGCCGGAGGACCAGCTCCCGCTGCTCCTGCCCGACGCGAAGGGCCTCGACCTCGCCCCCAAGGGCACCTCGCCGCTGGGGGGCGCCACCGAGTGGATGGCGACGACGGATCCCGAGACGGGGGAGCCCGCGCTGCGGGACGCCGACACGATGGACACCTTCGTCGACAGCTCGTGGTACTTCCTGCGCTTCCTGGCCGCCAACGACCCCACGCAGGCCTTCCCGTCGCGCGAGGCGGACAAGTGGGCGCCGGTCGACTCCTACATCGGCGGCGTCGAGCACGCGATCCTGCACCTGCTGTACGCGCGCTTCATCACCAAGGTCCTCTTCGACGTGGGCCTCATCGAGTTCACCGAGCCCTTCACCAGCCTCATCAACCAGGGCATGGTGCTGCTGGACGGCTCCAAGATGTCCAAGAGCAAGGGCAACCTCGTCGAATTCGCCGCCAGCATGATCGACCCGGGCGCCGATGCCGTGCGCGTCGCGATCGCATTCGCCGGCCCGGTCGAGGACGACATCAACTGGGAGGACGTGTCGACGACCGGTGCCCAGAAGTTCCTGGCACGCGCGTGGCGTGTCGCGAAGGATGTGACCAGCGATTCCGACGTGATCTGGGCCGAAGGCGACCCCGCGCTTCGCCGGGTCACGCACCGCCTGCTCGCGGATGCCCCCGGGCTGGTCGAACAGACGAAGTTCAATGTCGTCGTCGCCCGGCTGATGGAGCTCGTGAACGCCACGCGCAAGGCCATCGACACCGGCGCCGGACCCGCCGACCCCGCCGTACGCGAGGCTGCCGAGGTGACCGCCATGGTGCTCGACCTCTTCGCTCCGCACATGGCGGAGGAGATGTGGGAGATGCTCGGCTACGACGGCTTCGTCGGTCTCGTGCCGTGGCGCAGCGCCGACCCGACCCTGCTCGTGGAGGAGACGGTGACCTCGGTCGTCCAGATCGACGGCAAGGTGCGCGCGACGCTGCAGGTTCCCGCGCGCATCGACGCCGCCGAGCTGGAGCGCCTCGCGCGGGCGGATGAGCGCGTGGTGCGTTCGCTCGCCGGCCGCGAGATCACCCGCGCAGTGGTGCGTCCGCCGAAGGTCGTCAGCTTCAGCACGCACTGACGCGACTCCTCCCCGGTCGTCCGTGTGGCCGGTCGGTCCCCAGTGGGCCTCTGACACCGGCTGTCCGCACTCCCGCGTGCCTACCGTGGGCGGGTGAGTGCGGATGACGAGCCAGACCGCGTCGCCCCGCGGCGACGCCTCGGTCTGGGCGCGGCGGTCGTGCTGGTCATCGTCGCGCTCGCCGTCACGGTCGCGATCGGAATCCTTCGCGGAGCATCCGCCCCTGTCGAGCGCGTGAGCATCGATGACGCGAGGACGGATGCCGCGACCCCGGCCGCGCTCTACGTCCACGTGTCCGGTGCGGTGGTCGAGCCGGGCCTGTACGTGCTCGACGGCGGGGCGCGGGTCGTGGACGCGATCGCGGCCGCGGGGGGTTTCGCCGAGGGCGCGGACGACGCGGCGGTGAATCTCGCGCGCCCGGTGTCCGATGGCGAGCAGCTGGACGTGCCGGAGGTCGGCGAGGCGCCGGCCGCCGATGCCGGCGCCGGCGCAGGCGGCGGCGCGGGCGCACGCGTGGATCTCAACACCGCAGACGTCGCCGCGCTCGAGACGCTGCCGCGGATCGGGCCCGCGCTGGCGCAGCGCATCATCGAGTGGCGCGACGCCAACGGCCGTTTCACGGCGGTCGAGGACCTCCTGGCCGTGCCGGGCATCGGCGACAAGATGCTCGAGTCCCTGCGCGACCTGGTAGCCGTGTGAGGCCGCCGCTGCGGATCGCCCTGCGTCTGGTGCCGATCGCCGGTGCGGCCTGGGTGACCGCGTGGTGCGCCACGAGGTGGCCGGATGCCGCAGCGGGCGTCGCCCTGGCACTGTGGGCCGCGTGCCTGGGCGCTCTGGCGCTCTTCGCGATGTGGGCCACGGCCGGTCGGACGCGGACAGCAAGGGTCTCGGCCCTGGTGATGGTCATCGCCATCGCGGCGGGGGCGGCCGCGGCATCCCACGTCGCTCTCGCCAACCCGAGTCGTCACGCCGTCCTCGGCCTCGAGATCATGAACGGCCGCGCCGTCATCGTGGAGGCGACGGTGGTCGGAAAGGTCGAGCGCCGCGCGGACGGCGCCCTCGCATTCGACGCGCACGTCTCACGGATCGCGACCGGCGCGGAATCGGCCCTCGTCAGTGCCGAGGCGGTCGTGCGAGTGGCGCCGGGGGATGTCGAATCGAGCGCCGACCTCGACCTCGGCGCCGTGGTCGAAGCGCGCGGAACGGCTTCGGCGGCGAGACCGGGTGAGCGCGCGGTGATCACCGTGCGGGCGTCGCGCGGGGTCGCCGTGACGCGCCCGCCGATCGGCATCGCGCACACGACGGCGACGCTGCGGCAGGAGCTGGTCCGGTCGGTGCGGGGGCTGCCCGGTGACGGGGCGTCGCTCGTCCCCGGACTCGCCGTGGGCGATACCTCGGCTGTCCCTGCGGAGCTCGACGCCGCGATGAAGGAGGCGTCGCTGTCGCACCTGACGGCTGTCTCCGGTGCCAACTGCGCCCTCGTCGTCGGTCTGGCCTTCGCTGCGGCCGCGGCGCTGGGAGCGTCGCGCGCTGTCCGGGTGAGCGCCGGGCTGGCGGCCCTCGTGGGCTTCATCGTGCTCGTCACACCCGAGCCGAGCGTCGTGCGGGCGGGCGCGATGGCCGCCGTCGCGATGCTGGGGGTGCTCCTCGGGCGGCCCGGCGCCGGCACGGCCATCCTCTCGCTGTGCGTCGCCGCGCTGCTGGTCGCGGATCCGTGGCTGGCCGGGTCGCTCGGCTTCGCACTGTCCGTGGCCGCGACCGCCTCGCTCCTGCTCTTCGCCCGGCCGCTCGCGCAGGGACTCGCACGCCGCCTTCCCCGCGCGCTCGCGCTGGGGTTGTCCGTGCCGCTCGCCGCGCAGCTCGCGTGCGGACCGCTCCTCGTCCTGATCGCGCCGCAGGTGCCGGTGTACGGGGTGGTCGCCAACCTGCTTGCCGCCCCCGCCGCGCCGATCGCGACCATCGTCGGGCTCGCCGCCTGTCTTGCGGCGCCGATTCCGCCGCTCCAGGACGGTCTTGCGGCCATCGCGTGGCTTCCCGCGTCGTGGATCGCGGGGACGGCGGTGGCGACGAGCGCCCTGCCAGGCGATCTGGTGCCCTGGCTCGAGGGGTGGCCCGGAGCATTCGCCCTCGGCGGGGTCGGTCTCGCGATCGGCCTGCTCATCGCGCTGCGGCGGGGCACGCCCCTGCGCGCTCTGGTGCGCGGGGCGTCGGTGGTGATCGTCGCGCTCGTTATCGGCGCCGCAACAGGCGGAGGGCTGCTCGCCACCCTCGCCGGCCGGTGGACCCTCCCGGCCGAGTGGAGCATCCTCGCATGCGACGTCGGTCAGGGCGACGCGGTGCTCCTGCGATCGGCGGGAGCGGTGGCGCTGATCGACACCGGACCCGAGCCGGAACCCCTTGCCGCCTGCCTGGACCGCACGGGGGTCGGGCAGATCGATCTCCTCGTGCTCAGCCACTTCGACCTCGACCACGTGGGTGGCGTCGCCGCGGTCGAGGGACGAGTCGGCACGGTGCTCCATGGTCCCGCCGACGAGGACGGTGCCGCGATCCTCGATCGCCTGCAGTCGGCCGGCGCCGAGCTCGTGGACGCTCGCGCGGGACTCACCGGCACGCTCGGCGACGCCCGCTGGCGTGCCGTGTGGCCGCCGCCCGAGGGGCGCGCGTTCCCGATGGGGAACGACGCGAGCGTCGTGCTGGACGTGCGGGGCGGGGGCATCCCGCCGATCGTGCTCCTGGGCGACCTCTCCGCGTCGCCGCAGCGCGCCATCGCCGCCGGCGGTGGCCTCGATCCGCCGTACGCGGTGGTCAAGGTCGCCCACCACGGCAGCGCCGACCAGGACGCCGGGCTCTACCGTCAGGCGGCACCGGCGCTCGCACTCGTCACGGTGGGAGCCGAGAACGACTACGGGCATCCGCGGGCTGAGATCCTCGACGAGCTGAACGCGCTCGACGCCCGCATCGCGCGCACGGATGCCGAGGGCGTCGTCGCCGTGTGGGAGGGCGCCGACGGTCTCGAGGTGTGGCGCGAGCGCGAAGTCGGAGTCGGAGGCGATGGCTAGGCTGGAGCCATGCCACCGACCGCCCGACGCGCCCCCGCGAAGGCCGCGCGCAGCGCCATCCTGCAGCTGTCGTGGCGTTCGCCCCAGCCGGCGCCGATCGTGCTGGTCTCCGGTCCGGAAGACGTGTGCGCCGAACGCGCGATCGCCGGCGTGCGCGACTACCTCCGCGCCGAGGATCCCAGCCTCGAGGTATCCGATCTGCGCGCCGACGACTACGCCGCGGGCTCGCTGCTCGCCGTCACGTCGCCGTCGCTGTTCGGCGAGCCCCGCCTGGTGCGGGTCACCGGCGTCGAGAAGTGCTCGGACGCATTCCTGTCGGAGGCGATCTCGTACCTCGCCATGCCCCAGGAGGGCGCGACCGTCGTGCTCCGGCACACCGGCGCCAGCGTGCGAGGCAAGAAGCTCCTCGACGCGGTCCGCGCCGGCGAGGGCGGGGGAGTCGAGGTCGCGTGCCCCGCCATCAAGCGGGATTCCGATCGCTACGACTTCGCCGCGGGCGAGTTCCAGGCTGCGAGGAAGCGCATCGCGGCACCGGCGCTGCGCACCCTCGTCTCGGCTTTCGCCGACGACGTCACCGAACTCGCCGCGGCCTGCCAGCAGCTCATCGCCGACGTCCCGGGCGACATCACCGAGCAGGTCGTCGAGCGCTACTACGGCGGCCGGGTCGAGACATCCGCCTTCACGGTCGCCGACACGGCGATCGCCGGTCGCTACGGCGACGCGCTGATCGCCCTCCGGCATGCCCTCGCCTCGAGTGCCGATCCGGTGCCGATGGTGGCCGCGATCGCGCTCAAGCTGCGCACCATGGCCCGCGTGGCGGGCAGCCGGGAGCCGTCGGCCGCACTCGCAGCGCGGGTGGGACTCAAGGACTGGCAGGTCGACCGCGCCCGCAGGGATCTGACCGGGTGGAACGAAGCCTCCCTCGGCATGGCGATCCAGGCGGCGGCCCGGGCCGACGCCGAGGTCAAGGGCGGATCGCGCGACTCCGTGTTCTCGCTCGAGCGGCTCGTGACGGTCATCGCGACGCGCGCGCCATACGGCGGCTAGGAGCAGGAACGACGAAGGCCCGCCCCCGGAGGGACGGGCCTTCGATCAGCTGTCGAGCCGGCTCAGAGAGCGGCGACCTGCTTGGCGATCGCCGACTTGCGGTTGGCGGCCTGGTTCTGGTGGATGACGCCCTTGCTGACGGCCTTGTCGAGCTTCTTGCTCGCCTTGAGCAGCGCCTTCTCGGCGGCTGCCTTGTCGCCCGCGGCGACGGCCTCGCGGGTGCGACGCACCTCGGTCCGCAGCTCGCTCTTGACGGCCTTGTTGCGCTCGTGCGCCTTCTCGTTGGTCTTGTTGCGCTTGATCTGCGACTTGATGTTCGCCACGTGGAAGAACTTTCGTGTGAGATGGATGGGGATTTGCCGCGTTACGGGTAGAGGGGCCGCTCGCGGCGTCGTGCGAAGGTGGGACCGCGCACGCAAACCAATCACCGAGTCTATCAGGTCTGCTCGAGCGTCGTGATCGCGAGGTGGAGCATCGCGTTGAAGACGTCGGGCCGCATCACGGTCACATGATGGGTGGTGCGGGGGACCACGATGAGCTCGGCCTGTGTGGCAATGCCGGTGAAGAGTCTCTCGTTCACGCGCAGCTGGTCGTACTGCCCGTTGACGAACCACAGCGGCACGTCGATGCGGCCGAGCGCGGCGAGCAGATCGAGCACCGAAAGGCTTCGCAGCGCGACATCCTGGGCGTCCAGCGCATAACCCCCGGCCCCGAAGTCCTCGCGCGTCTCGACGGGGAGGATGCGATCGAGCATCCGGTCGGTGAGCCACATTCCGCGGTCGGGGAGCGAGTCGAAGCCCCGTGCGAGCATGCGGTAGGCGGCGAGCCCGACGCCGCGCGGGATCGAGGTGCAGGATGCCGCGATCAGCCCGGCGACCGGGGGCCGAACCTCCGCGCCGACATACTCGAGGCACAGCAGGCCGCCCATCGAATGGCCCACCAGGAGGACGGGGCCGCGGGAGGCGGCATCCGTCACCGCCTCGTCGATCGTCGCGAAGGCGCCATCGAGTGTGAACTCCTCCGCCATCCGGGCGCCGTGCCCAGGGAGGTCGATCGCGGTCACCGGATTCCCGCGTCGTTCGAGGTACGCGATCTGCGCACGCCACATGGTCGCGGACGTGCGGATGCCGTGCACGAGCACGACCTGGACCACCATGGGCACCAGGCTAACCGCCGGACACAGGACTCGCGCAGGGGCGAGGCTCCCCTCACCCGTAGAATCGACGGGATATGTCACCGCGCGCCCTGAAGCCTCTCGAGCCGTCCGCGACCCCGCCCGAGCTGATCCGCAACTTCTGCATCATCGCCCACATCGACCACGGCAAGTCGACGCTGGCCGATCGGATGCTGCAGATCACCGGCGTGGTCTCCGACCGCGACATGCGTGCGCAGTACCTCGACCGCATGGACATCGAGCGCGAGCGCGGCATCACGATCAAGTCGCAGGCCGTGCGCATGCCCTGGTCGACCGCCGACGGCACGTTCGCCCTCAACATGATCGACACGCCCGGCCACGTCGACTTCACCTACGAGGTCAGCCGGTCGCTCGCCGCGTGCGAGGGGGCGATCCTGCTCGTCGACGCCGCGCAGGGCATCGAGGCGCAGACGCTCGCGAACCTGTACCTCGCGCTCGAGAACGACCTGCAGATCATTCCGGTCCTCAACAAGATCGACCTGCCTGCGGCCGATCCCGAGAAGTACGCGAAGGAGCTCGCGAGCCTGATCGGCGGACGACCCGAGGACGTGCTGCGGGTGAGCGGCAAGACGGGCATGGGCGTCGAGGACCTGCTCGATCATGTCGTCGCGCAGATCCCCGCGCCGAAGGGCGACCCCGACGCACCCTCCCGCGCGATGATCTTCGACTCGGTCTACGACTCGTACCGCGGCGTCATCACCTACGTGCGCATGGTGGACGGCTCGCTCAACCCGCGTGAGCGGATCCAGATGATGTCGACCCGCGCCGTGCACGAGCTCCTCGAGATCGGCGTGTCGTCGCCCGAGCCCACCCCGACCAAAGGTTTGGGCGTCGGCGAGGTCGGGTACCTGATCACCGGTGTGAAGGATGTCCGCCAGTCCAAGGTCGGCGACACCGTCACCAACGCGGCGAAGCCGTCCAAGAGCGCCCTCCCGGGCTACACCGACCCGAAGCCGATGGTCTTCTCGGGCCTGTACCCGATCGACGGCAGCGACTACCCGGTGCTGCGCGAGGCTCTCGACAAGCTCAAGCTGTCGGACGCGTCGCTGAACTACGAGCCCGAGACCTCGGTCGCCCTGGGCTTCGGGTTCCGCTGCGGCTTCCTGGGCCTGCTGCACCTCGAGATCGTCACAGAGCGCCTCGAGCGCGAGTTCGGGCTCGACCTCATCTCGACGGCGCCGTCGGTGACGTACGAGGTGGTGACCGACGACAAGAAGAGCTACACGGTCACCAACCCCAGCGAGTTCCCCTCGGGCACCAAGATCGCCAGCGTCACCGAGCCGATGGTCAAGGCCGCGATCCTCGCGCCGAAGGACTACGTCGGCACGATCATGGAGCTCTGCCAGTCGCGTCGCGGAACCCTCCTCGGCATGGAGTACCTCGGCGAGGACCGCGTCGAGATCCGCTACAGCATGCCCCTCGGCGAGATCGTGTTCGACTTCTTCGATCACCTCAAGTCCAAGACCGCGGGGTACGCGTCGCTGGACTACGAGCCCAGCGGCGATCAGGAGGCCGACCTGGTGAAGGTCGACATCCTGCTGCAGGGCGAGCCGGTCGACGCGTTCAGCGCGATCGTGCACCGCGACAAGGCGTACGCGTACGGCGTGCTCATGACGGAGCGGCTGAAGAAGCTCATCCCGAGGCAGCAGTTCGAGGTGCCGATCCAGGCGGCCATCGGTGCGCGCATCATCGCGCGCGAGTCGATCCGGGCGATGCGCAAGGACGTCCTGGCCAAGTGCTACGGCGGCGACATCAGCCGCAAGCGGAAGCTCCTCGAGAAGCAGAAGGAGGGAAAGAAGCGCATGAAGATGGTCGGTCGCGTGGAGGTCCCTCAGGAGGCGTTCATCGCCGCGCTCTCGGGAGATACCGAGAAGAAGGACGCCAAGTAGGCTGGCCGTCATGCGTCGAGGGAACTTCCGGGACGACACCGTCGACTACGCCGCGGTCGGGGCGACGCAGGCGGCCGACCTCATGCACTACCCGCCGGAGCGCAGCATCCCGGCCGAGCAGTCCTGGCGCATCGGCAGCGGCGAGGCGCGCTTCCGGGGCGCGGCCGATGCGCTGCTGTCGTGGACCGCGCAGCGCGGGGCCGGCCTCGATCTCAAGGATGTGCGACCGGCATCCGGTCCGATGTATTCGGGCGTGAGCTTCGATTCCGAGGGCCACCCCATCGCCCCGAGCAGGTCCGAATCCGATCTGCGCTACGACGCCGATGGCACGCCGTATGTCGGAGCCGGCACGACCGTGCACGTCGACGGTCGCGTCCGGGGGCTGCGAGCGGATGCCGAGCTCCGCGTGATCTTCGCGATCGAGGAGCCGCGCCGCATCGGGTTCGCGCTGGGAACGGTGGGCGATTCGGTCGTGTCGGGCGAGGAGTCCTTCATGCTCGATTGGTACGAGAACGACGAGGTCTGGTTCACGGTGCGGGCCTTCGATACGCCGAAGGCGCTGCTGTACCGGGTGTTCCCCGGCCTCGTGCGCCGACGGCGCCGGGAGCTCTTCACCAGGTACCTGCGCGCCATCTCACCGCTGTACACGACGCCCGCGTGAGCCGCTGATGGGCGCCGCGCTTCCGCTGGGCGAGCCGGTCCCCGCCGACGGCTCGTTCCCCGCAGGCACCCGGGCGGATCCGGCGACGGCGTTCGGGGTCTACCTCCACGTGCCGTTCTGCCGCGTGCGCTGCGGCTACTGCGACTTCAACACGTACACGTCGGATGAGCTGCGCGGAGCGCGCCAGGACCAGTACGCCGACACCCTGCTGCGCGAGGTCGCCCTCGCCCGAGGGCTCCTCGACGGGATCGGGCCGGCGCGTCCGGCTGACACGGTGTTCTTCGGCGGCGGCACGCCCACGCTGCTCCCGCCCGGCGACCTCGGCCGCATGCTGGACGGCGTGCGTGAGGCGTTCGGCATCGCCGACGGCGCGGAGGTCACGGTGGAGGCCAACCCCGACACTGTCACCGACGCGGTGGCGGCCGAGCTCGCGGCATCCGGCGTCACGCGACTGTCGATCGGCATGCAGTCGGCCGTCCCGCATGTGCTCGCGGCGCTCGACCGCACGCACGACCCGGCGAACGTGCGCACCGCCGTCGCCGCGGCGCGCAGGGCGGGACTCGCCGTGAGCGTGGACCTCATCTACGGCGCGCCGGGGGAGTCGCTCGAGGACTGGCGCACGTCCGTGAGCACCGCCGTCGACCTCGCCCCCGACCACGTGTCCGCGTATGCGCTCATCATCGAGGACGGGACGAAGCTGGCCCGTCAGATCCGGCGCGGCGAGGTGCCCGCCCCCGACGACGATCTGCAGGCCGACATGTACGAGCTCGTCGACGACGCGCTCGAGGCAGCTGGTTTCGAGTGGTACGAGGTGTCGAACTGGGCCCGCAGCGACACGCAGCGATCGCGCCACAACCTCGCCTACTGGCAGGGGACGGACTGGTGGGGCTTCGGCCCCGGTGCCCACAGCCACATCGGCGGTGTGCGCTTCTGGAACGTGAAGCATCCCGCCGCGTACGCCCATCGCCTCGCCGCGGGGGAGTCGCCCGCGGCTGGCCGGGAGGTGCCCGATGTCGAGGCGCGCACGCTCGAGAACGTCCTGCTGCGCACCCGCATCCGCGAGGGCCTGCCCGTGTCGGAGGTGCTCGGCGAGGGTCGCCGCGCGGTGGCGACGCTCATCGCGGACGGCCTCATCGACGGGCCGTCGGCGATCCACGGACGCATCGTGCTGACCCGGCGAGGCAGACTCCTGGCCGACGCCGTCGTGCGGGCTCTGACCGACTAGACCGGCGGGCGATGCGCTCACGGCTTCGCGGCGGCGAATCCGGTAGAATTGGCACTCCATTCATGCGAGTGCCAGAGCGGCGTGAGGAGGCGGGATGGTCAGCGAGCGCGGACTCCAGGTGCTGCGCGCGATCGTCGAGGACTACGTCGACACGCGCGAGCCGGTCGGCAGCAAGGCGATCGTCGAGCGGCATGCCTTCGGCGTGTCGGCGGCGACCATCCGCAACGACATGGCCCTCCTCGAGGACGAGGAGCTCATCGCCGCCCCGCACACCTCGTCGGGCCGGGTGCCCACCGACAAGGGCTATCGCGTGTTCGTCGACCACCTCGCCGAGGTGCGGCCCCTGAGCCCGGCGCAGCGCACCGCCATCACCTCGTTCCTCGACGGACCCGGCGATCTCGACGACGTCCTCGCACGCACCGTGCGTGCGCTCACGCAGCTGACGGGCCAGGTCGCGATCGTGCAGTACCCCTCCTTCTCGCGCGCGAACGTCACCCACGTCGAGCTCGTTCAGCTCGGCGGTGGACGGATGCTGGTGATCGTCGTGACCGACACCGGCCGCGTGTCGCAGCGCCTCGCGCACGTGCGCGACGAGTTCGACGACGCCGACCTCGCCCGCATCCGCGCCGAGCTCGGCACGCTGCTCGTCGGCCGGTCGGTGCGCGAGGGCCTGCAGCGCATCTCCGATCACCTCGACCAGGCGTCCGCGAGCACGGCGGCGCACGAGGCCGCCACGGCAGCGATCGTCCGAGTCGTCGCCGAGGAGCTCGACGAGTTCCGGCAGGACCGCCTGGTCATGGCGGGGAGCGCGACGCTCGCCCGCCGCGAGGCGGACTTCCGCGGCAGCATCTACCCGCTGCTCGAGGCGATCGAGGAGCAGGTCACGATCCTCAATCTGATGGGCGAGATGGTCGCCGACGAGAAGGGTCTCGCAGCGAGCATCGGGCGCGAGAACGAGCCGTTCGGTCTCGCGGAGGCGTCCGTCGTCGTCAGCGACTACGACGCGACCGGTTCGCGCGCCCGCGTCGGCGTCCTGGGGCCGACGCGCATGGACTACCCCACCAATCTCGCGGCGGTCCGGGCCGTCGCACGCTATCTGACGCGAATGCTCGAGGAAGACGAGAGCAGCCGCTGACGCGGACGCGCACCCCCACGATCCCCGCGGCAGGCCGCGGGCAGGAAGGCGAATGTGGCTGACCACTACGAGGTCCTCGGCGTCTCGCGAGACGCCTCTCTCGACGAGATCAAGAAGGCCTACCGGCGTCTCGCGCGCGAGCTCCACCCCGACGTGAACCCGGGCGAGGAGGCATCCGAGCGGTTCAAGCTCGTGACACACGCGTACGACGTCCTCAGCGACGCCGACCAGCGTGCGCGCTACGACATGGGCGGCAGCGACAGCCCGTTCGGCGGCGCGGGCGGCTTCGGGGGGTTCAACGACATCTTCGAGACGTTCTTCGGCGCGGCCGGAGGGGGCTCGCGGGGCGCACGGCCGAGGTCGCGCCGGGAGCGCGGCCAGGATGCCCTGGTCCGCGTCACGCTCGAGCTCGGCGACGTCGTCTTCGGCGTTCACCGCGACATCGAGGTCGACACCGCGGTGCAGTGCGAGACCTGCCAGGGGTCGTGCTGCCAGCCGGGCACCTCGCCGGTCGCGTGCGACATCTGCCACGGCACGGGTCACGTCCAGCGCCAGGTCCGCAGCCTCCTCGGCAACGTGCTGACCAACCAGCCCTGCAACATCTGCCAGGGGTACGGCACGACCATCCCCTACCCGTGCGCGACGTGCCAGGGTCAGGGCCGGGTGCGGGCGCGCCGGACCGTGTCGCTGGACATCCCGGCGGGAGTCGAGACGGGGCTCCGTCTGCAGCTTCCGGGCTCCGGCGAGGTCGGTCCGGCCGGCGGCCCGAACGGCGATCTCTACATCGAGGTCACGGTGGCGCCGCACGAGGTGTTCAGCCGCGACGGCGATGACCTGCTCGCGACGCTCGAGGTGTCGATGCCCGATGCGATCCTGGGCACCACCACCACGATCGAGTCGCTGGACGGAGAGGTCGAGCTCGAACTGCGGCCCGGTGTCCAGGGAGGCGACATCCTCACGATCAAGGGTCGCGGCATCACGCCGTTGCGCGGCTCCCAGCGCGGCGACCTGCGCGTGGGTGTGCACGTGGTGACCCCCACGCGTCTGGACGCCAAGGAGCGGGCGCTCATCGAGGACTTCGCCAAGCGCACCAAGGCGCCGAGCCCGCGCCTGGCCGAGTTCCACCAGGGACTGTTCGCCAAGCTGCGCGACCGGTTCCGGAACGGCTGACCCGTGGCGCTGCACTTCGTGCTCGACGAGCCGACGGCCGCCGGTCCCGGCGACACGGTGCTGCTCACGGGATCCGAGGCGCATCATGCCGCGAGCGTCCGCCGTGTGCGCGTGGGCGAGGAGGTCACCGTCGGCGACGGTCGCGGCGCGTGGTTGACGGGCCGCTGCGAGTCCGTGGCGCCGCGTGAGGTCGTCGTGCGGGTCGAAGCGCGGACGGATGCTGCGCCCCCGCGCCCGCGCGTGGTGCTCGTGCAGGCTCTGGCGAAGGGCGACCGCGACGAGCTGGCGATCCAGGCGGCGACCGAGCTGGGGATCGACGAGATCGTGCCGTGGCAGGCGGCGCGCAGCGTGTCCCGGTGGGATGCGGCGAAGGCGGAGAAGGGCCGCGCGCGCTGGTCGACCATCGTGCGCGAGGCCGCGAAGCAGGCCCATCGAGCGTGGATCCCCGAGGTCGCGCCGCTCGTCAGCACCGCACAGCTCGCGACGCGGGCCGCGGCATCCCTCACCCTCGTGCTCGAGCCGACCGGCGACGCGCGCCTCACGCGCCTCGAGCTCGGGGACGAGGAGCGCGACGTGCTGCTCGTGGTCGGACCCGAGGGCGGCATCGCACCGGAGGAGCTCGACAGCCTCGCGGCGGCGGGCGCGATGATCGTGCGGCTGGGCGAGAGCGTGCTGCGCACATCGACGGCCGGGCCCGCTGCGCTGGCCGTGGTGAGTGCCGCGCTCGGGCGCTGGTGACGGCCGGGCTGCCCATCCCACGGCCGACCCCCGTCGGTAGACTTGCGGCATGAGTGATCCATCGATCTTCACGCGCATCCGCAACGGGGAGATCCCGTCCGAGATCATCGCGGAGACCGAGAACGCGTTCGCCATCCGCGACATCGCGCCGAAGGCTCCGGTGCACCTCCTGGTGATCCCGAAGAGCGAGGAGTACCGCAACGTCGTCGAGCTCGCCGCAGGCGATCCCGAACTCCTCGCCGAGGTCGTCGGCCTCGCCAACAGCCTCGCGGCGGAGCACGCCGACGGCGACTTCCGCCTCGTATTCAACACCGGCCCGAACGCGGGCCAGACCGTCTTCCACGTGCACGCCCATGTGCTCGCCGGGGGACTGGGAGAAGAGAGTCTCGGTGCCTGACGAATCAGCACACGAACCCGTGATCGACCGGGTGTACGCCGACGGCGTCGCCATGGTGCAGCTGCTCGGCCCGCAGGACCGTCTGCTGCGCGTCGTCGAGAAGGAGCACCCCGGCGTCGACGTGCACGTGCGCGGGAACGAGATCACCCTGACGGGAGAGGCGGATGCTGTCGCCGAGGCCCGTTCCCTCGTCGATGAGCTGCTCGCCATGGCCAAGGCAGGGCAGGGGCTCGACCCCTCGGACGTGTCGTCCTCGAGCCGCATCCTGCGCACCGAGGGCGGGCCACGACCGTCCGAGGTGCTCGGGGAGGCGATCCTGACCTCACGCGGCAAGATCATCCGCCCCAAGACGCTCGGGCAGAAGGCTTACGTCGACGCGATCGAGGAGAACACGATCGTCTTCGGCATCGGCCCGGCGGGCACCGGCAAGACCTATCTCGCGATGGCCAAGGCCGTTCAGGCGCTGCAGCGCAAGGAGGTCAGCCGGATCATCCTGACCCGACCCGCCGTCGAGGCGGGGGAGCGGCTCGGGTTCCTGCCGGGAACCCTCACCGACAAGATCGACCCCTACCTCCGCCCGCTGTACGACGCGCTCAACGAGATGCTCGATCCCGAGCTCGTGCCGAAGCTCATGGCCACCGGCACGATCGAGGTCGCGCCGCTGGCGTACATGCGCGGGCGCACGCTCAACGACTCGTTCGTCGTGCTCGACGAGGCGCAGAACACCACGCCCGAGCAGATGAAGATGTTCCTCACGCGTCTGGGATTCGGCACGCGCATGGTGGTCACCGGCGACATCACCCAGATCGACCTGCCGCAGGGCTCCTCGGGGCTGAGACTGGTGACACGGGTCCTGGGCGACATCGACGACATCCACTTCTCCTATCTCACGAGCGATGACGTCGTCCGTCACACGCTCGTCGGCCGCATCGTCGACGCGTACAGCGAATACGACGAGCGTCGCATCGCATCGCGTCGCGAGCGGGACGAAGCATCCGAATTCGCCAATCGCGCCGAACGGCGCACCGGTATGCGGCCGCAGGGTCCGCGTGATCATCTCCCCAAACGAGGACGCTCATCATGACGATCGAGATCAGCAACGAATCCGGAATCGCGGTCGACGAGACCGTGCTCCTGCGGCTCATGGAGAACAACCTCACCGAGCTCAATGTGAGCCCCGACGCCGATGTCGCGATCCTCCTCGTCGACGAGGGCGCCATGGAAGCGCTCCACGTCCAGTGGATGGACGAGCCGGGGCCCACCGATGTGCTCAGCTTCCCCATGGACGAGCTGCGCCCCGGGACCGACGACATGCCCACGCCGGCCGGCCTGCTCGGCGACATCGTGCTGTGCCCGCAGGTTGCGGAGACCCAGGCCGTCGCAGCGAAGCACTCGACAATGGACGAGCTCGTGATGCTCACCACGCACGGCCTGCTGCACCTTCTCGGCTTCGACCACGCCGAGCCCGACGAGGAGCGCGAGATGTTCGGCCTTCAGCGCGAGCTCATCACGGCCTTCCAGGCCGTGGAGCGTCGCCGAAATCGCGCATGACCGCTGCACTCCTTCTCGTCGGTGCGGCGCTGCTGCTGGCGTTCGGCGCGCTCATGGTCGCCATCGATGCCGCACTCGGGGTCACCTCCCGCGCCGACCTGGCCGAGCTCGGGGCGTCGGGCCGGAACGCGGCCTCCCTGCGGCGGATCGCCGCCGACCCCGAAGCGCACGCGAACGCGGTCATCTTCATTCGCGTCCTGGCGGAGACGACCGCCGCCGTCGTGGTGACCGTGGCCTTCACGCTGCTGTTCGACAGCATCTGGTGGGCGATGCTGGCGGCGGCGGTGCTGATGACCGGCGTGTCGTTCGTCGTCGTGGGCGCGAGCCCGCGCAACGTCGGCCGTCAGCACGCGAAGGGGCTGCTGCGGGGAGCCGCCCCGGTGGTGCGCGGGGTGCGGGTCCTGCTCGGCCCGCTGGCGCACGGGCTGGTCGCCCTCGGCACGCGGATCACGCCCGGCGTCGCGCGCAGCTCGTCGTTCGCGTCCGAGGAGCAACTGCTCAGCATCATCGACGAGGCCGCCGAGAACGAGCTCATCGAGGAGGACGACCGGGAGCTCATCCACTCCGTGTTCGATTTCACCGACACCTTCGTGCGTGCCGTGATGGTTCCCCGCACCGACATGGTGACGGTGGATGCCTCGTCCTCCACGCGCGAGGCGATGCAGATCTTCCTCGACAAGGGCATCTCGCGCGTGCCGATCGTCGACGATGAGGCCGATGACGTCGTGGGGGTGCTCTACCTGAAGGATCTCGTCCAGTTCGGCTTCCGTGACGAGGCGGGCTGGCGGGATGCTGCCATCAGCCGCATCGCGCGGCCGGCGGTGTTCGTCCCCGAGTCGATGAAGGCCGAGACGCTCCTGCAGCAGATGAAGCGCGACGCTGTGCACGTGTGCCTTGTGATCGATGAGTACGGGGGCGTCTCGGGGCTCGTGACGCTCGAAGACCTCATCGAGGAGCTCGTGGGCGAGATCGCCGACGAGTACGACCCGCGCGGCGATGAGGTGACCGAGGTCGAGCCCGGCCGCTTCCGTGTGAGCGCCCGCCTGGGGCTCGACGAGGTGGGCGATCTCTTCGGCATCGAGCTGGAGGACGAGGACGTCGACTCGATCGGCGGACTGCTGGGCAAGGCGCTCGGGCGCATCCCGCAGCCCGGAGCGACGGCGGAGTACTCCGGCCTCGTGATGACCGGCGGCGCGTCCCGTGGCCGCGGCCGCGGAATCTCGACCGTGTTCGTCGAGCGCGGTGACGCACTCGACGCGGTCGAGCAGGCATTCGGGCGCTCGCCCCGCACGGGCGAGGTCCGCGTCGTCCCGTCGCGCGGCGGAGACAACCGCGCACCGAGGAAAGGCGAACGCCCATGACCGAGAAGACCCGATCCGGGTTCGTGACTTTCGTCGGCCGGCCCAATGTGGGCAAGTCGACGCTCACCAACGCCCTCGTGGGCGAGAAGGTGGCCATCACGAGCGACAAGCCCCAGACGACCCGCCGGGCGATCCGCGGCATCCTCAATCGCCCCGCAGGGCAGCTCGTGATCGTCGACACCCCCGGCATCCACAAGCCCCGGACGCTGCTCGGCGAGCGACTGAACAGCCTCGTCGAACAGGTGCTGGGCGACGTCGACGTGATCGGCTTCTGCGTGCCGGCGACCGAGAAGGTCGGCCCGGGCGATCGCCGCATCGCCGAGTCGCTGAGCGGATATCCGCGCGCGAAGAAGGTGGCGATCGTCACAAAGACCGACGCCGCCTCGCGCGACCAGATCACCGAGCGGCTCATGGAGGTCGACTCCCTGCGCGAGGACTGGGCGGCCGTCATCCCGCTCTCCGCGCTGACCCGCGATCAGCTCGACGTGCTCACCGACGAGCTCCTGGACCTCATGCCCGAGGGCCCGCCGCTCTACGATGCCGACGTCGTCACGGACGAGTCGCTCGAGGACCGCATCGCCGAGATCATCCGCGAAGCCGCGCTCGAAGGCGTGCGCGACGAGCTGCCGCACTCGATCGCCGTGACGATCGAGGACATGGCGCCCCGGGAGGGCACGGACCTCACCGACATCTACGCGAACATCGTCGTCGAACGCGACAGCCAGAAGGCCATCATCATCGGACACAAGGGATCGCGGCTTGCCGATGTCGGGAAGCGGGCGCGAGCGGGCATCGAGCCGCTGGTCGGCACGCGCGTCTTCCTGTCACTCCGCGTGCGAGTGGCGAAGGAGTGGCAGCGCGACCCGAAGCAGCTCGGGCGGCTCGGGTTCTGACGCGGCTCAGCCGTCCACCGGGCGCAGCGCCGAGCGGATCACGACCGTGTCGTCGCCGTAGTCCGCGTCCGCGGCATCCTGCCATGTGCCGTCGTCCCACACGACGTCGACCCACAGCCAGCCGTTCTCGGGATACGAGCTCAGATACGCCTCGTCGAGGGCATCGGGCAGGTCCTCCTGGATCGCGAGGAGCGTCTGCTCGTCGCCCGCGCCCGGCTCGCCGCCCGTGGGGTCCTCGGGCATCATCGGGTCGTACAGCGCGAGCATGATCGGCGGCTGCGTGACCGTGAACTCCTCGCCGTCGTAGGTGCCCTGGACGGCATACGCGCCCCACGTCGTGTCTCCCGACGTCTCGGACCCGTCGATGCCGTCCCACGTCCAGTTCGTGATCGGGATCCCGCCGCACTGGGGCGGGTAGGACTCCGCCACCGCGCCGAGGCACAGCTCGACCTCGCCGCCGACATCCATCACCGTGCCCTGAGCGACCACGTCACCCTCGGGCGGGGCGGGCCACAGCGATCCGAGCGAGGCGCCCGGAGGGGCGTCCGACGCGCCGGCGGGCGCGCCCGATCCGGCAGGCGTGGCGCAGCCTGCGAGGGCGAGGACGGATGCCGCGCTCAGCGCGACCAGGAGGTGTCGACGGTGACGTGTCATATCCGGGAAGTGTCGTCGTCGGCGGGATCGTCTCAGATTCCCGTCGGGCTGCCCGGGCCTGTTGGGGCATCGAACACGGTGCATGGTTCGCGCGGGCCCCGCGGGCGGGTGTAGCCTGGGCACATGCGTGCAGGCTCGCTTCTCCTTAGCTGCCGCGACGAGGCCTCGATCTAGGGCCCTCCTCGTCGCGGAGCTTGTCGTCGGCCCGCCATTCGACGAGAGAAGAAGAGCGACATCATGGAGAACTCCCAGAAGCCCTCGGGCATGCCGGTCCACAAGTACCGGCCGTATCACGAGCAGATCGCCGTGTCCCTGCCCGACCGCACGTGGCCCGATCGCAGGATCACCGTGGCACCGCGCTGGTGCGCCGTGGATCTGCGCGACGGCAATCAGGCGCTGATCGACCCGATGAGCCCGGAGCGCAAGCGCGTCATGTTCGAGCTGCTCGTGAGCATGGGCTACAAGGAGATCGAGGTCGGCTTCCCGTCGGCGAGTCAGACCGACTTCGACTTCGTGCGACAGCTCATCGAAGAGAACCTGATCCCCGACGACGTCACGATCCAGGTGCTGACGCAGGCGCGCGAACACCTCATCGAGCGCACCTACGAGTCGATCGCCGGCGCGAAGCAGGCCATCGTGCACCTGTACAACTCGACGAGCGTGCTGCAGCGGGACGTCGTCTTCCGCACCGACAAGCAGGGCATCATCGACATCGCCCTCGAGGGGGCGCGACTGTGCCGCCGGTTCGAGACGCGCATCCCCGAGACGAAAGTGTTCTACGAGTACTCGCCGGAGAGCTACACCGGCACCGAGCTCGAGTTCGCCCTCGATGTCTGCAATCAGGTGATCGAGGTCTTCGAGCCGACTCCCGAGCGCAAGGTCATCATCAACCTGCCGGCGACGGTCGAGATGGCGACGCCGAACGTGTACGCGGACTCGATCGAGTGGATGAGCCGCCGCCTGGCTCACCGCGAGAACGTGATCCTCTCCCTGCATCCTCACAACGATCGCGGAACGGCGATCGCCGCTGCGGAGCTCGGCTACATGGCCGGGGCGGACCGCATCGAGGGGTGCCTGTTCGGCAACGGTGAGCGCACGGGCAACGTCGACCTCGTCGCCCTGGGCATCAACCTGCTCACGCAGGGCATCGATCCGCAGATCGACTTCAGCGACGTCGACCAGGTCAAGCGCACCGTCGAGTACTGCAACCAGCTCCCGGTTCACGAGCGCAGTCCGTGGGCCGGTGATCTGGTGTTCACGGCCTTCAGCGGCTCGCACCAGGACGCGATCAAGAAGGGCTTCGAGGCCATGGCCGCCCGTGCCGCGTCGGACGGCGTGACCGTCGACGACATCGAATGGGCCGTCCCGTACCTGCCGATCGACCCGAAGGACCTCGGCCGCTCGTACGAGGCCGTGATCCGCGTCAACTCGCAGTCCGGCAAGGGCGGCGTCGCGTACCTCCTGAAGACCGATCACGCCATCGACCTGCCCCGGAAGCTCCAGATCGAGTTCTCGGGCGTCGTGCAGGCGAAGACGGATGCCGAGGGCGGCGAGGTCACGAGCGATCAGATCTGGGCGATCTTCAACGACGAGTACCTGCCGTCGCCGGTGGACGACGAGCGCTGGGGCCGGTTCGAGCTGCTGGCGACCAGCACGCGCAGCGACATGTCCGGCGACGTCGCGCTCGATGTCACGCTGCGGGATTCGGACTCTCAGTACGAGGCATCCGGCCACGGCAACGGCCCGGTCGCGGCGTTCCTCGAGGTCGTGCGCGCGCAGGGCTTCGACGTGACGCTCTACGACTATGTGGAGCACGCACTCAGCGCCGGCGGCGACGCCCAGGCAGCCGCGTATGTCGAGCTGCAGGTCGACGGCGAGCGCCTGTGGGGCGTCGGGATCGACGGCGACATCTCGACCGCGTCGCTCAAGGCGATCGTGTCCGGCGTCAACCGTGCGATCCGCACGCGGGAGCGCTCGGGCGAGCTGGCCGGGGTCTGATCTCGCGTTCGGCTCGCGAAGACCGGCTTGTGAGCTCTGACTTGGGGCGTGGATGGAGCGCGACACGCCGGTGATCCCGGCGCGTCGCATGAGATCTGCGCCCCGAACCTCGTGGCGGAGCGCCGTCAGGACTTGACGATCGGGATCGTCGAGGTCTCGACGGCGACCTTGCGCCTGTAGAGCGCGCGCTGCTCGGGCAGCGAGATGTCGAACATCACCGCGAGCAGACGGATGACGGTCGTCACGACGACGCTGATGACGGCCGCGATCACGAGATCGAGCCCGAGCGTGTTGGCGACGGCGAGGAAGAGGCATCCGGCACCCGCAGCGACGGCGTAGAGCGAGCCGACGTGCATGATCGCGACGGGCAGTCCCATGATGATGTCGCGCAGGATGCCGCCGCCCACCGCCGCGCACACCCCGACGAACACGGCGGGTACGAGGGGGAGTCCGAGGTACAGCGCCTTGCTGGTGCCGAGGGCTCCGAACAGTCCGATGACGAGGGCATCGAGGCCGACGATCACGGCGTTGAGCCGCTGGAAGACGCCGGCGAGCAGCATCCCGGCGAGGGCGGCCACGGTCGCCGTGAGCAGGTACCAGTTGCTCTGCAGCGAGACCGGCGTGACGTTGAGGAGCAGATCACGGATGAGGCCGCCGCCCATGCCGACGACGATGCCGATGATCGCGACGCCCAGCAGGTCGAGGCGGCGCTGACCGCGGAAGCCCGAGGCGAACAGCGCGCCCTGGATGCCGCCGAGGCCCACGGCGATGAGATCCGCCCATAGCGGGATCACGAGGATCGGTTCGTCCACCCCACCATTGTCGCGGCGGTTCACGGGATGTGGGTGCGCACCGCCGTCATGAATCCGTCGAGGTCGTCGACCCACAGGCGGACCGCGTCGATCTCGGTCTCGGTGTCGCCCAGCCGGATGCGGACAGGCCTCTCGAGGATGACGAGGACATTCGTCTCGTTCTGCATGCGCAGGGCCAGGGTGTGCCCGTGCGGCTCGTCGCGCACCTTGGGCGCCTTCTCGAGGACGTCGCGGGACTTCTCGACGCTCGCGACAGCCTCCCACGGGAGGTCGACGTCGATGTCGGCGCCGTAGCGTGCGCGGATGCCCTCGGGTCCGACGGCGTGGGGCCTCGTGAGGTAGCTGAGGAGCAGTCCGATCATCCAGGTCACGCCCCAGATCCCGAGCGCGAGGAGCGGGATGCGCACCCACGGCCACTGATGCACGATGAGGTCGACGATCGGGATCTCGATCGCCGACAGCACGATGAAGATCACGAGGATCGTGAGGACGGGGGAGTGGTAGGAGAAGCCGGATGCTCCGCGCGGCACCCGCGGACGCCGGAACAGCCAGCGGTAGAGGCTCTGCCAGATGCCGACCTCCGCCCGCCACGCCGCGCGGGCGAGTGCGGCGGCGCGGGTGAGGAAGCCGGTGCGCGCGGGCGCGGCCAGCGCGGGCGCCGTGCGGGTCATAGGTCCTCACGCTCCTGCTGGGCCTGCTCGTGCTCGGCCACCAGGTGCGCGAGCCGTTCCCGCACGTGGTCGAGCGCGCGGACGGCGGCGGCCACCGTGTCGTCGTCCAGCCCGTAGATCAGGGCCGCTCCGAGATCGGTGTGCTCGGCATCCATCGTCTCCATGATGGAAAGTCCTCGCTCGGTGAGGTGAACGAGCACGGCACGCCGGTCTGTGGGGTGGGGCTCCCGCCGCGCGAGACCGGTCGCGTCGAGGGCGTCGACGAGGGTGGTGATGTGGCGCGGGGTGACCTCGAGCTGCTCGGCCAGGTGGATCTGCGTCGCCGGACCGCTGTGGAACAGCACCCACATCAGATGGGTCCGCGGCACGGTGAGGCCGCGGCGATCGAGCTCGCGCTCCTGATCGGCCTCGAGGATGCGCGAGATCGCGAGGAGCGTATCGAGTACGTGCGTTCCGGACATAGTGAACAGAATACATTATGTGCCCTCGACGTTGACCCGCCCCCGATCTCTTGGGATCCTTTCGACAGGTTCTCGCGGCTGGGGAAGGTGAGTGCGATGGCGATATCGACACGCGCGGCGAGGGCGAAGGCGGCGGTGGATGTCGTCACCACGTTCTTCGCGAAGGTGCAGGGGGCCGCTGATGACCCCGACGCGCTCGACTTCACCTTCGGCAACCCGCACGAGTTCGCGCTCCCGGGACTCACCGACGCGCTGCGCGCCCACGTCGAGCCGCAGACCGTGGACTGGTTCGCCTACAAGACGAGCGAACCCGAGGCGCAGCACACGGTCGCGGCCGGACTGCGAGCCGAACTCGGACTCCCGTTCGAGCCCGAGGACATCGCCATGACCCAGGGGGCGTTCGGCGCGATCTCCCTGGCGCTCGCACTTCTCACCGATGCCGGGGACGAGGTCGTGATCCCCGTCCCCGGATGGTTCTGCTACGAGCCGATGCTGTACGCCGCCGACCTCGTGCCCGTGCGCGCCGCACTCGATCCCGACACCTTCGATCTCGACGTCGACGCCATCGCGCGTGCGATCACGCCCCGCACGCGCATCGTGATCGTGAACTCGCCCGCGAATCCGACCGGACGCGTCTACCCCGAGGCCGCCTGGCGTGCCCTGGCGGAGGTGCTCGAGCGTGCGTCGAGCGAGCACGGCCGCCGGATCTGGCTGCTGTCCGACGAGCCCTACCGTCGCATCCGGTTCGACGGCATCGAGTTCGCGAGCCCGGCGCCGGCCTACCCCTGGACGGTCATCGACTACAGCTACGGGAAGGTCCTCCTCGCGCCGGGGCAGCGCCTGGGGTACCTCGCCCTGTCTCCGCTGATCCCGCCGGCCGAGCGCGAAGAGCTGCGCGCGGCGCTGTTCCCCCTCGGGCTCGCGATCGGCTGGGGCTTCCCCGATGCGGTGATGCAGTACTCGGTGCCCGCGCTCGAGCATCTGTCGATCGACGTCGCGGAGCTCGCTCGCAAGCGCGATCGGCTGTACGACGCGCTCGTCGGCGCCGGTGTCGAGGTGACGCGGCCCGAGGGCACGTTCTATCTGTGGGGAAAGGCGCCGGGAGGCGATGGCGAGGCGTTCTGCGCCGCCCTCGCCGAGCGCGGCGTGCATCTGATGCCCGGATCGCTGTTCGACCAGCCGCACCACTTCCGCATCTCGCTGACGGCGACGATGGAGTCGATCGAGCGCGCCATCCCGCACCTGAAAGAGGTGGCGGCCGATCTGAGCGGCGTCCGGCACTGACGCTCCACGGGGCGCCACCGCGCCCGTGTGGGCGGCGGCGACCATAATTGACGAGTGCCCACCTACCGCGACGAAGTCGTGGTCCTGCGCACCCACAAGCTGGGTGAGGCCGACAGGATCGTGACGATGCTGAGCCGGCGTCACGGCAAGCTCCGCGCCGTCGCCAAGGGCGTGCGTCGCACCACCTCGCGCTTCGGCGCGCGCCTCGAGCCGTTCATGGTCGCCGACGTGCAGCTCTATCAGGGTCGTTCCCTCGACATCGTCCAGCAGGCCGAGTCGCTCGGCTCGTACGGCGCCGACATCGCCGCGCACTACGACCGGTACACATCGGCGCATGCGATGGTGGAGGCCGCTGACCGGCTCAACGAGGCCGAGGCCACGCCCCAGCAGTATCTGCTGCTGGTCGGAGGATTGCGGGCCCTCGCCCGCGGTGAGCATGCCTCGCGCAGTGTCCTCGACTCCTACCTGCTCCGGGCGATGGCGCTGTCGGGCTGGGCACCCGGACTCTCCGAATGCGCACGGTGCGGTGCCCCCGGACCCCACGAGACCTTCGTCGCCCAGCTCGGCGGCATGGTCTGTCGAGACTGCGCGCCTACGGGTGCGGCGCGCGTCCACCCCGAGACGGCCGGACTCCTGCACTCGCTGATGGCCGGCGAGTGGGAGCGGGTGGATGCCTCGTCCCCGGCGTCGTGCGCCGCGGCATCCGGTCTCATCGCGGCCTATGCGCAGTGGCACCTGGAGCGCGGCATCCGGTCGCTCGCCCATGTCGTGTCCGCGCCCGAAGGAGGCGCTCGATGACGCCCAAGCCGTTCACGCACCGCGACGCCGTCCCCTACCGTCCGATCGACTGGACCGGTGTCCATCCGCCGGCGTTCCCCGCAGGAGCCGTGCCGCGCCATGTCGCGATCGTGATGGACGGGAACGGCCGCTGGGCGAACCGTCAGGGGCTGACCCGCGTCGAGGGGCACAAGGCGGGGGAGGCGGCCCTGCTCGACGTGGTCGCCGGCGCCATCCAGGCAGGGGTGACCCACCTCTCGGTGTACGCCTTCTCGACCGAGAACTGGTCCCGCTCGCCCGACGAGGTGCGCTTCCTCATGGGATTCAACCGGGACGTGCTGCACCGTCGGCGTGATCAGCTCAACGAGTGGGGCGTGCGGGTGCGATGGGCCGGACGCAAGCCCCGCCTTTGGTCCAGCGTGATCAAGGAGCTTCAGTTCGCCGAGCGCCTCACCGCAGGCAATGACGTGCTGACGCTCACGATGTGCGTCAACTACGGCGGTCGCATCGAACTGGTCGATGCGATGCGCTCCATCGGGGACGACATCGCCGCAGGCCGGATCGCACCGTCCGCTGTGACCGAGAAGCTCATCCGCAAGCGCCTCTATCAGCCCGACATGCCCGACGTCGACCTCTTCATCCGCTCCAGCGGCGAGCAGCGCACCTCGAACTTCCTGCTCTGGGAGTCCGCCTACGCGGAGTTCGTCTTCCTCGACACGCTGTGGCCCGATTTCTCGCGCACCGACCTGTGGCGCGCGATCGGACTGTACCTCGATCGCGATCGCCGCTTCGGCGGCGCCGTCGACTCGCCCGACGCGCCCGCCCTATAGGCCACCGTTCCGGCTGCTCCCACCGCGCGCGCATCGCGATGCTGAGCGACGGATGGCGCATTCGCCGGAATAGACGCCCGGTGCGGGGTGGTTGTCCCTGAGCATGACGGATGCCATCAAGATCGACGTGTGGAGTGACATCGCCTGCCCCTGGTGCTACATCGGCAAGCGCAACCTCGAGAACGGGCTCGCCGTAGCATCCGGTGATGATGACGCCCCCGCGGTCGAGGTCGTCTTCCACTCGTTCGAGCTCTCGCCCGACACCCCGGTCGACTTCGAGGGCGGCGAGGCGGACTATCTCGCGACCCACAAGGGCATCTCGCAGGACCAGGCCCAGCAGATGCTCGACCGGGTGACCGGCGTCGCGGCAGAGGCCGGTCTCGCGTACCGCTTCGACCTGCTCAAGCACACGAACACTGTGAAGGCGCACGAGCTGCTGCACTTCGCGAAGGCTCAGGGCCGGCAGCACGAGCTCGCCGAACGTCTCATGTCGGCCTACTTCACCGAGGGGCGCCATCTCGGCGACGAGGACGAGCTGGTCGCGCTCGCCGTCGACGCCGGGCTGGACGCGGATGCCGCGCGTGACGCGCTGCGCAGCGGACGATTCCTCGACGCGGTGCGCGCCGACCAGGCGCAGGCACAGGCCTACGGCATCAACGGCGTCCCGTTCTTCGTGATCGACGGCAAGTACGGGGTCTCGGGGGCCCAGCCCGCCGAGGCCTTCGCGCAGATCGTGCGGCAGGTGTGGGCGGAGCGCCGCGAGGACGCGCCCGTCGGCGCCTGACCTCCGACCGATACGACAGAAGCCCGCCGCGGGACGCGGCGGGCTTCCGTGCAGCCGAGCTCAGCCGGGCAGGTGCGCTTCGATGACGCTCACGATGGCCGGGTCGTCCGGCTTGACGTTGGAGCGGAAGCGGTGCACCTCGCCCTCGGGCGTGAGCACGAACTTCTCGAAGTTCCACTGGATGCGTCCCTTGTTGCCCTCGACGTCGCGGGCATCCTTGAGAGCCTTGTAGAGCGGGGCGGCCTTGCCTCCGTTGACCTTCACCTTGTCGTGCACGGGGAACGAGACGCCCCACGTCGTCGAGCAGTACTCGAGGATGTCGTCCATCGAGCCGGGCTCCTGACCCATGAACTGGTTGCAGGGGAAGCCGAGGACCGTGAAGCCGCGGTCGGCGTATGCGCGCTGGAGCTGCTCGAGCTGCTCGTACTGCGGGGTCAGGCCGCACCGCGACGCGACGTTCACGACGAGGAGGACCTTGTCGCCGTAGTCGGCGAGCGTCGTGGTGCCGCCGTCGGCGGTGTGGAACGGGATGCTGCGCAGATCTGTCGCGGTAGCCTCGGTCATCACCCCAGGCTAAGCCCTCGCGCAGGAGGCGGCTCCACAGCCCGGGATCGCACTGCGCTCGCCCAGCGGGAGTCTGGGAGAATGGACGACGTGACCACTGCCCTCGCTCCCGCGCGCACCCTGCGCATCGGGCCCATCCAGCTGGACGCGCCCGTCGTGCTGGCCCCCATGGCCGGGATCACCAACACGGCGTTCCGGCGCCTGTGCCGTGAGTACGGCGCCGGTCTCTACGTGAGCGAGATGATCACGACCCGCGCGCTCGTCGAGCGCAACGCGACCACGATGCGTCTCATCACCCACCACGAGTCCGAGACGCCGCGCTCCATCCAGCTCTACGGCGTCGATCCCTCGACGACCGAGGCAGCCGTCCGCCTGCTGGTCGAGGAGGACCGCGCCGACCACATCGACCTGAACTTCGGATGCCCCGTCCCCAAGGTCACGCGCAAGGGAGGCGGTGCGGCGCTGCCGTGGAAGCTCGGCCTCTTCCGCGAGATCGTGACCCGCGCCGCTCGTGCCGCGGGCGACGTGCCGCTCACCGTGAAGATGCGCAAGGGCATCGACGCCGATCACCTCACCTACCTGGACGCCGGTCGCATCGCCGAGGACGCCGGTGTGGCCGCGGTGGCCCTCCACGCGCGCACGGCCGCGGAGTTCTATTCCGGCGAGGCCGACTGGGCGGCGATCGCGGCGCTCAAAGAGGCGGTCACGAGCGTCCCCGTGCTGGGAAACGGCGACATCTGGTCGGCCGCCGACGCGGCCCGCATGATGGCCGAGACCGGCTGCGACGGGGTCGTCGTGGGTCGCGGATGCCTCGGCCGCCCGTGGCTGTTCGGAGACCTCGCTCGCGAGCTCGGGGGGCCGGGTGCGGCATCCGGTGCTCCAGTCGATGCGACCCTCGGCTTCGTCGCCCGGGCGTTCCACCGCCACGCCGAGCTGCTCGTGGAGTTCTTCGAGGACGAGGACCGCGGATGTCGCGACATCCGCAAGCACGTCGCCTGGTACTTCAAGGGATACCCCGTGGGCGGAGACATCCGCGCCCGCCTCGCGACCGTGTCGAGTCTCGCCGAGATCGACGACCTGCTCGCGACGCTCGATCTCGACGCCCCGTACCCGGGCGCCGCCGCCGAGGGACAGCGCGGCCGTGCCGGCACCCCCAAGCGCCCCGCCTTGCCCGAGCACTGGCTCGACTCGCGCGAGCTCAGTGCCGAGGCATCCTGTGCCATCGCCGAAGCGGAGCTCGACCACAGTGGCGGGTGAAGGCGCCGTCGCGATCGGCATCGCGTCTGAGCGCCCGTCGGGCTATGACGATGCCGACGGCGCACGCTTCCACTCCGAGCGCCACCGCTCCCAGCGCGACGACTTCGCGCGCGACCGTGCCCGGGTGCTGCACTCCGCCGCCCTGCGGCGCCTCGCGGCCAAGACGCAGGTGCTCAGCCCGGCGAGCCCCGCGGACTTCGCGCGCAACCGTCTGACGCACTCTCTCGAGGTCGCCCAGGTCGGGCGCGAGCTCGCGACGGCGCTCCTGCTCGCGCCGGACGTCGTCGACACCGCGTGCCTCAGTCACGACCTCGGCCACCCGCCGTTCGGGCACAACGGCGAGCGCGCGATGAACGAGTGGGCCGACGACATCGGCGGATTCGAGGGCAACGCCCAGACGCTGCGGATCGTGACGCGTCTGGAGCCCAAGATCGTCGACGACGACGGACGCACGTTCGGGCTGAACCTCACGCGTGCGAGCCTCGATGCCACGTGCAAGTACCCCTGGACGGCGGAGCACCCGCTCCCCGATCCCGGGGGCCGTCTCAAGTTCGGCGTGTATCCCGACGACGAGGAAGTGTTCCACTGGATGCGAGAGGGCGCCCCCGGACGCGTGCGCTGCATCGAGGCGGAGGTCATGGACCTCTCGGACGACATCGCCTATTCGGTGCACGACTTCGAGGACGCGGTCGTCAACGGCTACCTCGACCCGGCGCGCCTGGCCGATCCCGCAGAGCACCAGGCGCTGCTGAGTGCGATCCAGTCGTGGGTCGGCTTCGACTTCGCCCGCGACGAGCTCGAGGATGCGCTGTACCGCCTGATGCGCATGCCCGAGTGGATCACGGCCTTCGACGGCACGCGCTCTTCCCTGGCGCGGCTGAAGAACCTCACGTCCGACCTCATCGGCCGGTTCGCCCGGGCGGCCACGACCGCCACGCGGGAGGCCTACGGGATGTCGGTGCTCACCCGGTATCGTGCGCACGTGATGGTGCCGCGTGTGGTCGAGGCCGAGATGGCGGTCCTCAAGGGCATCATCGGGGCCGTCGTCGTGTCGATCGAAGGTCGCAAGGACCTCTACAAGGAGCAGCGCCGGGTGCTGAAGCGGCTCGCGACCGCCCTGTGGGAGCAGCCCGACGCGCTCGACGCGCTCCACGCCGAGGACTTCGCCTCCGCCCAGACCTACGCGGCGCGTCGTCGCGTCGTGGTGGATCAGGTCGCAAGCCTCACCGATCAGGTCGCCATCTCCTGGCACGGCAGGCTCGTGGGCGAGTTGGATCCCGCGTCCGTCGGCATCTGGACCCCGTCCTCACGCGTCACCGGGGCCCGCTGATGGCGGGGCGCATCCGTCAGGCCGACGTCGAGGAGGTGAAGGCGCGCATCAACATCGCCGACATCATCGGCGAGCGCGTCGCTCTCAAGAACGCCGGCGTCGGTGCGATGAAGGGCCTCTGCCCGTTCCACGACGAGCGCAGCCCCAGCTTCAACGTGCGTCCCCAGGCGGGCTTCTACCACTGCTTCGGATGCGGGGAGTCGGGCGACGTCTACTCCTTCCTGACGAAGATGGACCACGTCTCGTTCACCGAGGCCGTCGAACGCCTCGCCGGCCGCATCGGCTTCACCCTGCACTACGAGGACGGGGGAGCGGCGCCGGAGCACACCGGTCGCACCCGCCTGTACGCCGCCAACGCGGCGGCGGCCGAGTTCTTCCGCGGGCAGCTCGCCACGGGAGAGGCCGACATCGCCCGTCGCTTCCTCGGGGAGCGCGGCTTCGACGCCGGCGCTGCGGCCCACTTCGGCGTCGGCTATGCGCCCAAGGGGTGGGAGGGCATGCGCGACGCCCTCCGCACCAAGGGCTTCACCGACGAGGAGCTGACGAATGCGGGACTCGTCTCGCAGGGGCAGCGCGGCGTCTACGACCGCTTCCGCGGCCGGGTCGTGTGGCCGATCCGCGACGTGACGGGTCAGGTGATCGGCTTCGGCGCCCGGCGTCTGTTCGACGATGACAAGGGACCCAAGTACCTCAACACCCCCGAGACCGTGATCTACAAGAAGGCCCAGGTGCTGTACGGGCTCGATCTGGCCAAGCGGGACATCTCGCGCGAGCACCGCGTCGTGGTGGTCGAGGGGTACACCGACGTCATGGCCTGCCACCTCGCGGGCATCACGACGGCGATCGCGACGTGCGGAACCGCGTTCGGCTCCGACCACATCACGGTCCTGCGCCGCGTGATGGGCGACGACTCGACCGCCGGCGAGGTCGTCTTCACCTTCGATCCGGATGCCGCCGGCCAGAAGGCCGCCCTGCGGGCGTTCGCCGATGCGAAGAGGTTCAACGCGCAGACCTACGTCGCGACCGGGCCCGATGGTCTCGACCCCTGCGACCTGCGCCTGCATCGCGGCGACGCCGCCGTGCGCGGGCTCATGGAGACCAAGGCGCCGATGGTGGAGTTCGTGCTGGATCAGCGCATCGCCGGCTTCGATCTCGCGAGCGTTGAGGGCCGGGTCGGCGCGCTCCGCGCCGCCGCCCCCGTGGTGGCCGAGCTTCGGGACGCCCTGCTGCAGCCCGAGTACGTGCGCGTGCTCGCACGACGGCTCGGCATGGACACGGAGGACGTGCGGCGAGAGGTCGAACGTGCGGGTCGCAGCGGCTCGCGCCGCGAGCAGGCTCCGGATGCCGCGCCCCCGGTGACCGATGCTCCGGACGCGCCGCTGGTGCGCGTGACGCTCGCGTCGCTGCCTCGAACGGCAGACGTCACCCTCGAGCGCGACGCGCTGATGGGATTGCTGCAGTTCGGCCACCGGCTGGATGCCGCACTCGTCGCGCGCGCACTGGAGCTCCCGCTCCGGCATCCCGCCCTCGACGCTGTCCGCCAGGCGGTGCAGCAGCGTGCGTCCGGAATGTCTCGGCCGGGCTGGGCCGTCGAGGCGATCGGCGCTGTGCGCGAGCCATATCGGGCGCTGGGCGGCGAGCTGCTCGCCGCTGACTTCCCGGCACAGGACGACGCTGAGGCCGTCTCTTCGACGACCGACCTCGCGCGCCGCCTCGTGATCCGCGGACTGGACGGACAGAAGAACGAGCTTCTCGGCGCGATCCAGCGCGTGCCCGCGGCATCCGATGAAGGGCGCGAGATCCGGATGCGGCTGCGCGAGCTCGATGCTCAGCGGCAGCAGCTGGTCGCCGAGGTCTGAGCGCATTCACCGCTGGCGCCGTCTTGTCCGACGAGGCAGGATGAGTGCATGACTCGACGCCGAGAAGCCGACGTCGCCATCCGGTCGAGCGATCTCTCGATCGCACGCGCAGGACGCGGCGGTCCCGCGCAGCGCGTGGTCGACGGCGTGTCATTCACGCTCCCGCATGCGGGCACATTGGCCGTGATGGGTCCGACCGGATCGGGCAAGTCGAGCCTGGTGTCCGTGCTCGCCGGCTCGACCGACGACGGCCTCGCCGTAGTCGGCGGAGACGCGTTCGTCGAGGGCATCGGCGTGCGGCATCCGGGTCGCGGCATCCGGCAGCTCACCTACCTGACGGGATTCCTGCCGCAGGCCGCCGGGGCGGCCCTGCCCGCGCGGCTCACCGTGTCGGAGGTGATCGGCGAACCCATCACGGGCCGCGATCGGCGGGTGAACCAGCGGGCGCTCTCCGTACGCGTTGCGACGCTGCTCGACGAGCTCCTGCTGCCTCTCGGCGCGGCGGCGAAGTACCCGTACGAGCTGAGTGCGGGCATGCGCCAGCGCGTTGCGTTCGCTCGCGCGCTGGTGCTGCAGCCGCGCCTGTTCATCGGCGACGAGCCGTTCTCCAACATGGATGTCGAGGTCCGCCGCGCCGCGCGCGAGGCGCTTCTGCGCCGTCGTGCAGAGTACGGCATGACGATGCTCGTGGTGACGAACGAGCCCGAGGTCGTCCGGGAGCTCGACGCCGATGTGCTGGTGCTTCGCGGGGGCCACGCCATCGCCTACGGGCACGGTACGAAGGATCTGCTGTGGACGCCCAGTGGCGAGGCAGATCATCGGCTGGTCGCCTCGTGACGTCACGAGCACGTCCCATCGTTTGCTAATATGGTGTGGTTGCCCGCGCGAGCGGAACAGCATTCCTCCATAGCTCAATTGGCAGAGCAATCGGCTGTTAACCGGTAGGTTCTTGGTTCGAGTCCAAGTGGGGGAGCGAAGGCCTCGGGGCTCCACCCCCGGGGCTTTCTTCATGCCGGCAGCTCGTGCCGCGGCTCCCGGCCGTGTCAGGCGTCGATGTCGTCGACGCCGGGCGTCCAGGCCTGGCCGGGGCGTCCCCACCCGCGTTTGCGTGCGATCTTCTGCGCGGTCTTCCAGTCGCCGTCGCCGAGCCGGTCGACGTACAGGATGCCGTCGAGATGGTCGAACTCGTGCTGCATGATGCGTGCCCGCCAGCCGGCGACCTGGATGCGAACGGGCTCGCCCTCGAGGTCGGTGCCCGTCACGAGCACCTCGTCGGAGCGGCGCAGGGGAAACCGCTCACCGGGGAACGACAGGCAGCCCTCGGACTCCTCGTCCTCGTCGGGGTCACCCGGATCGAGCGGGCGCTGCCACAGCTCGGGATTGATGACGACGCCGCGCCAGGGTGCGCCGTCGTCGTCCGTGTAGGAGTACGTGAAGAGGCGAAGCGGCACCCCGACCTGCGGGCCCGCAAGCCCCACGCCGGGTGCGGCATCCATCGTCTCGAACATGTCGGCTACGAGCGTGCGGATCTCGTCCGTGATCTCCTCGACGAGGCCCGCAGGGGCGTGCAGGACGGGGTCACCCATGATGCGAATCGGCAGAACGGCCACGCCTTGAGCCTACCGAGCGGTGACGGCGGCTAGTGTCGACGTGTGGTGTGGATGGCGGACGAACTCCAGGACGTAGGCGACCAGCTGGTCGGCGCGTTCCAGAATCCGGCCCTCCTGTATGGCATCCCACTGGCCCTTCTGGGCGCCGTGTTCATGTCGTTCGGCGCTCAGTACCAACATCGCGGCGTCACCAAAGTCGAGAAGCTCACAGGGTCCACGGGCACGGGCGGACTCAACTTCCATCACCTTCTGAAGCTGCTTTCGCGGCCGTCGTGGGTGATCGGGACGGTCATGCTGGTGCTGGCGATCGTGTGCCAGCTATCGGCTCTCGCGGTCGCGCCGCTCATCGTCGTGCAGCCTCTCGGAGCGATCGCCCTCGTCATCACCACGCTGCTGAATGCGCAGATCAGCGGGCACCGTCCGACCAAGCGGTCGCTGATCGCGATCGCGGCGTGCGTCGGCGGCATCTTCGTCTTCGTCACGATCGCCGCCCTCTTCGCGACCGAGCGGCCGGTCACCAACGCGCAGGTCATCACGATCCTCATCATCTTCGGGGTCGTGACCCTCGTTCTGGGCGGACTGTGGCTGTGGCGGCGCAAGCGGATCGGAGCGCTCTTCTACATCTCGGCCGCCGGTGTCATGTACGGCTTCGTGGCCACGCTCGCCAAGGTGATCATCGAGCGCATCAAGACGGGCGACTTCGAGTGGCTCACCGTGACCTGCCTAGCGGCACTGATCCTCGGCGCCACCATCGGCGCGTACTTCGTGCAGACCGCGTACGCGTCGGGTCCGCCCGATCTCGTGATCGCCGGGCTCACGGTCATCGATCCGATCGTGGCGGTCGTGATCGGCCTCACGATCCTCGGCGAGGCGAGTGGGGCCCCGATCTGGGTCTACTTCGCCTTCACCGCGGTCGGCGCGGTCGCCGTCTGGGGCGTCTATCAGCTCGCTCGGTACCATCCGCAGATCCTCAGCGACAGCCACGAGCTGCCGATCAAGCGCGGCAGCGAACCCGGCGCCGACTCCACGCAGCCCATGACCGGATCCATCCGTGTGACCGAGGCGGTCGCCAAGGTCTGGCCGGACCCCCCGCTCAAGAACAGGGCGGAAGACCCCGGCTCACGCTGATGCGGCGTCGTCATCCACCCGGATGACCAGCCGGCCGTCCTGAATGCGTCCCTTGTCTCCGGGGATAGGCGCCGGTGCGGGCATCTCGACCGACGCCTCCCAATCGGCGTGGGCGTCTTCGGCAGACGGCCGCCACACCGAGTCGAACCCCGATCCGACACCGGCCAGCGAGCCACCCGTCGTCCCGTCGAGCTGCTTCCGCAGCTGTTCGCGCTTGAGACGCGGGGCGAGCGCGACCAACACGATCGTGGTGACGGCGACCGCCACGAGCACCACCCATCCGATCGCGTCCACAGGAGAATTCTGCCAGGTGCGGGTTCGGTCGGCGGTCAGGTCATCTGCCCGCGCACGTGACCCCGACGCACTGGCCGAGTCCATTGCGATAGGCGATGTTGCCGCCGAGATCCACTGCATCGGGTGCGAAGATCCCGTAGCCGCCGTTGCGATGAGCCAGATTGTCGCCCACGGCGAGCCCAGGCAGGAGCGACTCGATGCCCGTGCCCGCGTTCCTCGCGAAGACGTTGCCCGTCGCGCGGGATCCCACCGCCGTCGGCGGCGGGTCGCCCGGCAAAGGCTCGCCCCGGCTGAAGATCACGCCGGCCCGGTTGCGGGTGAAGGTGTTGTTCTCGACGACCATGGGGACATTGCCCCGGAGCACCACCCCGCTGCGCGTGAACGAGTTTCCCGAAATGAGCGAGACACCGTCGGAGCCGATGTTCGAGCTGATGTCGCCGAGCACACCGCCGGGCATGTCCGTGAAGGTGTTGCCGGTCAGGGTCACACCGCCCCAGAAGCCGCTGATGGGCTGTGCGTAGTTCTTCACGACGCTGTCGGTGATGGTGATCGACGTCTCGCTCACGAACCCCAGCGCGCTCTTGCCCTTCCCGTCGAGTCGGGACGCCTCGATCCGCACCTCGCCCTGCGCGGTCGTGCTCACCGCGCTCTGGATCAGTGTGGAGTCCTCGATGTCGGCGCTCGCGAAGAACACGTCCACCGGCGAGCGGGTGAGCCTCGAACCCGAGATCGCGAGATCGCCGCCGAACTGCCCCGTGATCGGGGAGTCCGCGGCTCTGACATCGACGAGCATCAGTTCGGTGTTTCCGAAAAGGTGGCTGACCGGCGCGTGGTCGAGCTTCACCCCGGACACCGCGTACGGCACGCCGTTCAGACTCTCCGCCTGCAGCTGGACTCCCGTCGCCCAGTTCTCGATCAGCCCGTTCCGGATGGTGTTGCCGCCCGTGGAGTCAGCGCTCGTCTGTACGCCGATCCCCGATCCGTCGCCGGACAGGCGATGCCCTCCGAGGTCGAGGGTGACATCGGAGCCCAGGATCAAGCCGTCTCCGCCCGCGCATGTCAGGTTCGCCGTCAGCGTCAGATCGCTCGTCACCACGCTGCCGCAGGTGACCGACGGTGCCGCTTCGGCCGGTGCGGTACCGAGGACCGCCGCCGCCCCCAGGGCACAAGCCGCGATGATGGCGTGCGTCACGCGGAGACGCCGGCGTCCGCGGAGCGTGTCCGAATCGTCCGTCGCAGCCCGTATCTGAGTCATGATCGTCCTCGCCGATCGGCATGCTACTCCGCGTCACCCGGCCCCATAACCCCCCTCCGACGTCGCGGAGCGGACAAGAGAGGAGGGGCCGCCGCACGGCGACCCCTCCTGCTCGTAGGGCGGGTGGGACTTGAACCCACGATCGTCGGGTTATGAGCCCGCTGCCTTGACCAGCTTGGCCACCGCCCCTTGCGCACCCGAGCCTAACGCGCGGCGACCCGGTTCATCGCGGTGCCGATGTACGAGTACTTCACGAAGACCTCGGCGGCGATGCCCGCCTCTTCGAGCAGGCCCTGCAGCGCACTGAGCATGTAGCTCGAGTCCCAGCCCATGTAGAGCCAGGTCTGATCGTCCAGGCGATCCCACTGGCCGTTCCAGGACTGGGCCCGGTACACGGGTCCGCCGCGCCGCCCGCTGTACGCGATAACGGCGGCGCGATCATCGGCCCAGAGCCGCTTGAAGATGCGGTTGAAGAGGTACTTCACGTCGGGCACCTCCCAGTGCTCGCCGCGGTACTCGACGTAGTCCCACTCCCGCTCCCAGCCCATCGGCCAGCCGCGTCGGTGGACGGCGTCGAGGATGGGGGTGAGGCCGTCGTCGTCGATGAGGGAGTTGCCGGGGCGTGTCCAAATCTGTGCGAACCGCTCGCCCAACTCGGCCGATCGTCGCGAGATTGCCGCGGTGCTCCAGGACTCCGCCGTCGCCAGAGCTCGGGTGAGGTCGGCGCCGCTGCGCCCGTAGAGCGTCCGCTTCTCGGGGAACGAGGCGTCGAAGGCGCGCTGGGCGAGGTCCTCCTCGAGGAGCGTGAGGTTGCCGAGGGTCGAGGCGAGGGCGCGGGCGCTGTTCTGCTCGTCCTCGCTGTAGTCCGACCAGGTGCGCACGCCGTCGCCCGTCCACGTCTCGGCGGGAGCGAGTGGGAGCACGTGCTCGACCTCCATCCCGTTCGTGCTGTCGATGCCGGCGAGGCGGCCGAGAACGTACGCCGGGTGGGGGAGTGCCGAGTACTTCAGTGCGGCACGGATCCGCTCGTCCGACGGGGTGATCCGCGAGAAGGCCGACACGAGTTCGTCCCAGCCCCCGCGCCGGGCCCGGCACAGGCGCGCCACGATCCTGTCGGTCCCCGTCGCCACGACGGTGCGGCGAAGCAGGAGCGCCTGAACGTGCTCAAGGGTCGCGGTGAGCTCCTCCCGGCCGATCGAGCCCCGTTTCCAGTCGCGGTAGGTCTCCATGACGAGCGGGTGCATCGCGGTGCCGAACGTCGCGACGCCTGCCAGATGACGGGAGATGGCAGCATCCGATTCCCTCCCGGGCTCCTGGAGGATGCGATAGATCTCGGCGTACTCGCGCCATTCGGCGGCGTGGCGGCGGAGGTCGTGGATGTCGAGCGTCGGGAAGACCTGGCGGAACGTGTCGTAGACGCCCCGACTGCGGGTGACGACGACCTCCCGTCCTGTCGTCATCACCAGGTACTGGCGCCAGAAGGCGGCAATGGAGTCACCGGTGTCGCGCTCGATCGGCAGCCAGTACTCCCTCTCGATCTCGCGCTGCTCCGCATGCGAGAGGCCCATCAGCACGTAGTTGTGGATCAGCTCGTGGTCGCGCAGCGGCTCGCCCGTGGAGTTGAGGCTCTCGAAGATCTGCTGGGCGTTCGCCCCTGTCCCCAGCGTGATCGCGACGTGCTCCAGCTTCTGCAGTCCGCGCCAGACGTGCGGCGCCTCCTCAGCGCTGACCTGGCTGCGGAAGAAGGCGTAGTTGTCGTCGAATCGGGAGTCGCGCGCCCCCTGGCCCGGACCCCTCCTGTCGAGCACGACGCTCTCGAAGACCTCCGCCCAGGCCGCGTGGGGACGGAGCTTGGTCGCGGCCGCGTCGCCGGGCCGCACGAGGACGCGCGCGAGCTCCGCCGCCAGCGACGGGTCCGTGTCTCGCACGGTGTGCTGCAGCGCCGCGACCAGCAGCATGAGGGTGGTGACGCGCTGCTGGCCGTCGATGAGGACGAGTTCGGCGCGGTCGTCGACGGTGCCCGTCGACGACAGGATCGATCCGATGAAGTGCATGCGTCGATCGTCGAGGTCGGCGACGGCACGGATGTCGGACAGCAGCTGCTCGCACGCGCCGATGTCCCAGCGATACTGCCGCTGATACACCGGGACGACGATGGTCCAGTCTCCTGCCGAGAGCCAGCCGATCGTGTTGACCGCGGTGGCATCGACGTTCGTGGCAGTGACCATCGCCCGGATACGCTCCTTCGAATCTCGTCGGCGCGGGGGTCGAGAGCCGCCGGACACGCCTCCTCGAGTCTATCGACCGTCCCGAGCGCGGTCGGGGAGCGGCATCCGATATTCACGGTCCGGTACCCGAGGGCACTCAGAGGTCGCGGGTAGGCTTGCCTTAGTTGGGCCTGTTAAAACGTGCTGGCCCGCTGACCGAAAGGCAATCCGTCATGGGTTACATCAAGTCCGCTGCGCTCGAGGAGACCGGCTACGTCGTCCTCGACCGCTACAACCAGGAGCTCGACCCCCAGGAGTGGCTCGACATCGAGTACAACGACTGGAAGTCGTCGGGCGATACGCGCTTCGCCCCGCTCGCGAGCGCATTCGGCGAGATCGAGTGCAACGGCTTCTGGAACCACAAGCCGCCGCGCACCGACAAGGACGGCGTCTGGATCGACTCGCAGGTCGAGAAGGCTCCGAACCTGACTCGTCGCGCGCAGGAGCCCGGCGCGAACGTCGGCCGCTGCCGCGTGATCGAGCTGCAGCCCACGCCCTACGGCGAGTGCCTCTACAACCTGCACCAGGACGACAACAACCGCCTGAACCCGGATGGAACCGGCTGGGTCGTGCGCGGATTCTTCAACCTCACCGACGATAAGGACAGCTTCTTCGTCCTGCGTGAGAACCGCACCGATCCCGAGGGCGAGGTGCGCATCGCGCTTCCCGCGGGCGCACAGCTCATCATCGACACGCAGCGACTGTGGCACGCCGCGACCCACGTCGGCACCGATCCCCGCTACTGCCTCATCACGTCGTGGACCTCAGGACCGGAGCTCGACGCCTACATCGCGAAGTACAACGGCGTGAACCACACCGAGAGCGTCGCCGTCCCGCAGGACGTGCTCGAGGCGGGCTACGCCGAGCAGGCCCGCAAGGACGCCGCGCGCGCCGCATACTACGCAGCGAAGGGCCAGGCGGCGGTCAACGTCATGAGCGAAGCCTGACCCTCGCATCCTTCGAACGCCCCGGTCTCTTGCCCGGGGCGTTCGTCGTGGGACGGATGCTGCGACAGGCCGAATCACACGCTTGTCATTCCGGGCCGGCGTGGGCGATAATGGCCGCAGCACAATCGAACATCCGCCAGAGCTTCGTGTCAGGTCGTTGGGGAAGACGCACCTGATGAAACGGAGAGATCATGGCGACACCACAGGCGCGTGGAGTGATCTACATTCACTCTGCGCCACGAGCATTGTGCCCCCACCTCGAGTGGGCAGTCGGCCGCGCCCTGGGCAAGGCGGTCAGCTTCGACTGGGCTGACCAGCCTGTGCTGCACGGCGCCCGGCGCACCGAGCACTACTGGGAGGGTCCGGCCGGTACCGGCGCGGCGCTGGCGACCGCCATCCGCGGCTGGGAGCACCTGCGCTTCGAGGTGACCGAGGACCCGACGCCGCGCAGCGATGGCGGCCGGTGGCTGCACACGCCGGGGCTCGGCATCCACTACGCGCAGACCGACTCGGCGGGCAACGTCGTGATCGGCGAGGACCGCATCCGCTACGCGATGGAAGTCGCCGCCGGCAACATGATCGAGCTGCACCGCGAGCTGCAGGTCGCGCTGGGCGCCGCATGGGATGAGGAACTCGAGGCGTTCCGCCACGCGAGCGACGACGCGCCGGTCGTCTGGCTGCACAAGGTCGGCTGACGGCTCCGCACAGGCTCAGGCGGGCGAGGCGTCACTACCGAGGCTCGGAGGCAGACCAATCCCGGGCCGCGGGAACGCGAATCACCGCCTGACACGACAGACGCCCCCGGAGTATCCGGGGGCGTCTTCGCGTCGGTAGGGGTGCGTCAGTACGACCGGATCGCGACGACGGCGTTGTGGCCGCCGAAGCCGAACGAGTTGCTGATCGCGAGCTGCGGACCGTCGCCGAGCGGGACGACGTCGCCGGACACCTGGAGCGGGATCTCGGGGTCCTGCGTCGAGATGTTGATCGTCGGCGGAGCGACGCGGTCGCGAAGTGCGAGGATCGTGAAGATCGCCTCGAGGGCGCCCGTGCCGCCGAGAAGGTGACCCGTGGCTCCCTTGGTCGCGGAGACGGGGATGTCGTGCACGCGTTCGCCGAAGACGCTGCGCAGCGCCTTGTACTCGGCGATGTCGCCGGTGGGCGTGGAGGTGGCGTGCGCGTTGATGTGCGTCACGTCGTCCGGGGTGGCGCCGGCCTGCTCGAGCGCCATCCGCACCGCGCGCGAAGCGCCGAGGCCATCCGGCTCGGGGGCGGTGATGTGGTACGAGTCGGCAGTCACGCCGCCACCGACGATCTCGGCGTAGATCCGGGCGCCGCGGGCCTTGGCATGCTCCTCCGTCTCGAGCACGAGGCACGCCGCCCCTTCGCCCATGACGAAGCCGTCGCGGTCGACGCTGTACGGACGCGACGCGGTCTCGGGGGAGTCGTTGCGCTTGGACAGAGCCTGCATGGCGGCGAACGCGGCGAGCGTGAGACCGTGGATGACGGCCTCGGAGCCGCCCGCGATGATCACATCCGCCTGGCCGGCCCTGAGGGCCTCGAACCCGTTGATGAGGGACTCCGTGCTCGACGCGCACGCGGAGGCCACGGTGCGGGCGTAGCCGCGTGCGCCGAGGTGCATCGAGACCGCCGCGGCCGGGGCATTGGGCATCAGCATCGGAACGCTCATCGGCATGACGCGTCGCGGACCCTTGGTCTTGAGGACGTCCCAGGCCGCGAGTGTCGTCTGCAGCCCGCCGATGCCGGTCGCGAAGTCCACCGCGAACCGTTCGGGATCGACCTCCGGGCTCCCGGCATCCGCCCACGCCTCGAGAGCCGCGACGAGCGCGAACTGCGCGGACGGGTCCAGGCGGTTGGCGACCGGGCGATCCAGCACGGTGTCGGGCCGGACGAGCGCCTCAGCGGCGAACGTCACCGGGATCTGGTACTCCTCCACCCAGTCGTACTCGAGGGTGTGGGCGCCAGAGGCCCCTCCCAGGAGGGCCGCCCAGGTCTCGGGCGCGGTCCCGCCGAGCGGAGTGGACGCGCCGATGCCGGTGACGACGATGCGGGGTGTACTCATGGAGATCAAGGTCCTCGGGTGTTGACCGGTGGGGGCCGAAGCCCCCACCGGGATGGTCCTACGCCTGGTTCGACGCGATGTAGCTGACGGCGTCGCCGACGGTCTTGAGGTTCTTGACCTCGTCGTCGGGGATGGTGACGCCGAACTTCTCCTCGGCGTTCACGACGATCGTCATCATCGAGATCGAGTCGATGTCGAGGTCGTCCGTGAACGACTTCTCGAGGGCGACCTCGTCGGCAGAGATGCCCGTCTCGTCGGTGATGAGCTCGGCGAGCCCGGCAAGGACCTCGTCGCTGCTGAATGCCATGGTTTCTCCTGTTTCTCGGGGGTGCGGGACCGGGTGGTCCGGGTCAATTCTATGGTCGGGCTCGTCCTGGCTCAGGGGAGCACGACGACCTGCGCGCCGAACACCAGGCCCGCTCCGAAGCCGATCTGCAGGGCGAGCCCGCCGCTGAGCTCGGGGTGCTCCTCGAGCAGGCGGTGCGTCGCGAGCGGGATCGACGCGGCCGACGTGTTGCCGGTCGTCTCGATGTCGCGCCCGATGATGACGCTCTCGGGCAGGCCCAGCTGCTTGGCGAACTCGTCGATGATGCGCATATTCGCCTGGTGGGGCACGAACGCGGCGAGATCGGATGCTTCGACCCCCGCCGCCTCGAGCGCCTGGCGTGCGACCTTCACCATCTCCCACACCGCCCAGCGGAAGACCGTCGGGCCCTCCTGGCGGAGGGTGGGCCACGGCGCGAGACCGTCGCGGAAGTCCGTGAGCGTGTGGTTCATGCCCACAGCCTCGGCCTTCGAGCCGTCCGAGCCCCACACGGTCGGCCCGATGCCGGGCGTGTCGCTCGGACCGATCACCACGGCGCCCGCCCCGTCGCCGAGGAGGAACGAGATGCTGCGGTCGGCGGGATCGACGATGTCGCTGAGCTTCTCGGTGCCGATCACCAGCGCGTAGTGCGCGGCGCCGGCCCGGATGAGGGCGTCGGCCTGAGCGACCCCGTACGCGAAGCCCGCACACGCGGCGTTGATGTCGTAGGCGGCGGCGGGATTGGACCCGACACGATCGGCGACGATCGCCGACACCGACGGGGTCTGCTTCGGGTTGCTGACCGTGGCCACGATGACCGCGTCGATCTTCGCGGCATCCACTCCCGATCGCTCGATCGCTTCGCGCGCGGCGTCCGAGGCGAGGTCGATCGCGTCGGTCTCGGCCACGGCCCGCGTCCGTGTGATGATGCCGGTGCGCTGACGGATCCACTCGTCGCTCGAGTCGATGGGGCCGACGAGGTCGTCGTTGGGCACGGCGATCTCGCCGCGGGCGGCGCCGTACGAGTAGATGCGCGTGTGGGCGGGGCCGGTGGGCTGGACGAGCGTGGGGGTCATGCGGGATTCTCCGGTCATGCGTCGGCGGAGCCGAGGAGGTCTGCGGCCGCCTGGAGGTCGTCGGGAGCCTTGACGGCGACGGCGGGGACGCCGCGCAGAGCCCGCTTCGCGAGCCCCGTGAGCGTACCCGCGGGTGATAGCTCAACGATGCCCGACACACCCGCGGAAGAGAAGGCCGCCATGCACAGATCCCAGCGGACCGGGGATGCGACCTGATCGACGAGCAGCGTGACGAAGTCGCTCCCCGCGGTGACGGAAGAGCCGTCCCGGTTGGTCCACACCGTCACGCGAGGGTCGGATGCCGACACCCGCCCCGCTGCCGAGCGCAGCGTCTCGACGGCCGGAGCCATGTAGCGGGTGTGGAAGGCGCCCGCCACCTGAAGCGGAATGACCCGCGTGCCGGCGGGCGGTTCCGCCGTCAGCTGCGCCAGTGCGTCGAGGGCTCCCGCGGCCACGAGCTGGCCTCCGCCGTTGTAGTTGGCGGGCGTGAGGCCGAGTTCTTCGAGCCGGGAGACGACGGATGCCTCCTCCCCGCCGATCACCGCGCTCATGCCGGTCTTCTCGGCAGCGGCGGCCTCGGCCATCGCCCGACCGCGGATGCCGACGAGGCGCAGCGCGTCCTCTTCGCTCAGGATGCCGGAGGCCGCCGCTGCGGCGAACTCGCCGACCGAGTGGCCCGCCACGCCGTCGATCGCGTCACGGCTCTGCAGCGCGTTCCACGAGAGCAGGCTCGCCGCGACGATGAGCGGCTGAGCGACCTGCGTGTCGCGGATCCGGTCGGCATCCCACTCCGTGCCCGCGGCGACCAGATCGACGCCCGACCATTCCGAGTACTGCGAAAGCCGGTCGGCTGCGCCGTCGAGGGCGAGCCAGGGGGAGAGGAAGCCGGGGGACTGCGAGCCCTGCCCGGGGAAGACGGCGATTCTCACTTGTCCATCCTGCCAAGGATCAGGCGTGCGGTTCTGGCGATCCCGACACAAGAATCGCCGAACCCTTTGTGCGAGGTGTACAGATCAGGGCGCGGAACGGCGTGTCTGCGGCGCACGTCGGCGTGCGGCATCCGTTCCGATGGACCCGAGGATCAGCGCGGTCTGCAGGATGAGCGCCTCGCGGGGGCCGGTGGCGTCCCACCCGATCACCTCGGACACGCGCTTGAGGCGGTACCGCACGGTGTTCGGGTGCACGAACAGCTCACGAGCCGTCGCCTCGAGCGACCGGCCGTTGTCGAGGTAGCTCCACAGCGTCGTCACCAGGTCGGCGCTGTGGGCCTGGAGGGGGCGGTAGATGCGCTCGACGAGGGTCAGCTTGGCGAGCGGGTCACCGGCGAGCGCGCGCTCGGGGAGCAGATCGTCGGCCTCGACCGGACGCGGGGCGTGGCGCCAGGCCCGCGCGACGGCGAACCCCGCGAGCGAGGCGCGGGCGCTCTGGCTGGCTTCGACGAGCGCCGGCACCGTCGGTCCGAGCACGAGGAAACCGGGGCCGAAGCCGGGCTCGAGGCGCTTGGCGATGTCGGTGAAGGGGAGATCGACGGGGAGGTCGTCGGGGCGCGTGGGCGGCTCGGCGCGACCCAGCACGAGCACGAGACGCGATCCCTGCACACCGATCAGCACGTCCACACCGAGCTTGCGCGCGGTGCGCCGCAGCTGGTCGATGTCGAACTGCGGGGGCGTCGTGCCCACGAGCACCGCGACCTCGCCGTGGCCGTGCCAGCCGAGGGCCGCGATGCGGCTCGGAAGCTCCTCGTCGGCCTCGCCGGTGAGGATCGAGTCGACGACGAGGGCCTCGAGGCGCGCATCCCACAGCCCGCGGGCCTCGGCCGCGCGTGCGTAGACGTCGGCGGCGGCGAACGCCACGTCGCGCGAGTAGAGCAGGATCGCCTCGCGCAGGTGCTCGCCCTTGCCCGCGACGCGCTCCTCGGTGATCTCCACGGTGACCCTGATGAGCTGCAGGGTCTGCTGCAGGCTGACGCTGCGCAGCAGTTCGCGGGGCGCCACCGCGAAGATGTCGGCCGCGATCCATGGAGTGGAAGTGGGGTCCTCGTACCAGGAGATGAACGAGGTGATGCCCGCCTGTGCCACGAGTCCCACGGCCGAACGCCGAGCGGGCGGCATATCGGCGTACCAGGGGAGCGTGTCCTCCAGGCGCTGGATCGTGGCCGTCGCGAGGTCGCCCGAGATGCGCCGCAGCCAGGCGAGCGTCTCGGTCTTGTCCATCGAGGCGGGGGCGGGCATCGCGCCGGTCAGCTCTCGCCGCCGGCGTTTCCGCTCGTGCCTGCGGTCACGTCGTGCAGGCGGTACTTCTCGATCGCCTGCGCCGCGAGTCCGCCGTCGACGACGCCGTCGGCCGCGAGGGCCTGGAGCGTGCGAACGACGATCGACGGGCCGTCGATCTTGAAGTAGCGACGGGCGGCCGCGCGCGTGTCAGAGAATCCGAAGCCGTCGGCTCCGAGCGTCACGAAGCGGTTCGGCACCCACGGGCGGATCTGATCCTGCACAGCGTGCATGAAGTCGCTCACGGCGACGACCGGACCGGCCGCGCCGTCGAGCTTCCGGGTGATGTACGCGGTGTGCGGCTCGTCGGACGGGTGCAGGAAGTTGTGCTCGTCGGCGGCGAGGCCGTCACGGCGCAGCTCAGTCCACGACGTCACGGACCACACGTCGGCCTGGACACCCCAGTCCTCGCGCAGCAGCTGCTGCGCCTCGAGGGCCCACGGCACGCCCACACCCGACGCGAGCAGCTGTGCGCGGGGGCCGTCGCCCTCGGGGGACGAGATGCGGTGGATGCCGCGCACGATGCCATCGACGTCGACACCCTCGGGCTCCGCCGGCATGACCAGCGGCTCGTTGTACACCGTGATGTAGTACATGACGTTGGGGTCGGGGTGGTTCCCGCCGTACATGCGCTCGATCCCCGAGCGGACGATGTGCGCGATCTCGTAGCCGTATGCCGGGTCGTACGAGACCGTGGCCGGGTTCGTCGACGCCAGGAGCTGCGAGTGGCCGTCGGCGTGCTGCAGGCCCTCTCCCGTCAGCGTCGTGCGCCCGGCGGTGGCCCCGATGATGAAGCCGCGAGCCATCTGGTCGCCGGCGGCCCACTGGGCGTCGCCGGTGCGCTGGAATCCGAACATCGAGTAGAAGACGTAGACCGGGATGAGCGGTTCGCCGTGCGTCGCGTAAGAGGTGCCGGCCGCGGTGAACGCCGCGAGGGCGCCCGCTTCGTTGATGCCGACATGGATGATCTGACCCTGCGGGCTCTCCTTGTAGGCAAGGAGCAGCTCGCGGTCGACCGAGGTGTAGTTCTGGCCGTGCGGGTTGTAGATCTTCGCCGTCGGGAAGTACGCGTCCATGCCGAACGTGCGCGCCTCGTCGGGGATGATCGGGACGATGCGGTGACCGAAGTCCTTCGCGCGCAGGAGGTCCTTCAGCAGCCGGACGAACGCCATCGTCGTGGCGATCTCCTGCGTTCCCGAGCCCTTCTTCGGCAGGGCGTACGCCTCGTCGCCGGGCAGCTGGATGCCGACGTGGTGGCTGCGACGCTCGGGCAGGAAGCCGCCCAGCGACCGACGGCGCTCCAGCATGTACTGGATCGTCTCGTCCTGCGCGCCGGGGTTGTAGTAGGGCGGCAGGTACGGGTTCTCGTCGAGCTGCTCGTCCGAGATCGGAATGCGCATCGAGTCACGGAAGTACTTGAGGTCCTGCAGCGTCATCTTCTTCATCTGGTGGGTCGCGTTGCGGCCCTCGAAGTGGTGACCGAGGCCGTAGCCCTTGATGGTCTTCGCCAGGATGACGGTGGGCTGGCCCTTGTGCTCGGTCGCCGCCTTGTAGGCCGCATACACCTTGCGGTAGTCGAGGCCGCCGCGACGCAGCCTGCCCCAGATGTCCTCGTCGGACCAGTCCTTCACGAGGGCCGCCGTGCGCTCGTCGCGCCCGAAGAAGTGCTCGCGGATGAACGCGCCGTCCTCGGCCCGATAGGTCTGGAAGTCGCCGTCCGGCGTCGTGTTCATCAGGTGGACGAGCGCGCCGTCGGTGTCCTTCGAGAGCAGCTCGTCCCACCCGCTGCCCCACACGACCTTGATGACGTTCCACCCTGCGCCGCGGAAGAAGCTCTCGAGCTCCTGGATGATCTTGCCGTTGCCGCGCACCGGCCCGTCGAGCCGCTGGAGATTGCAGTTGACGACGAAGGTCAGGTTGTCCAGGCCCTCGTTGGCGGCCACCTGAAGCTGGCCGCGGCTCTCGACCTCGTCCATCTCGCCGTCGCCGAGGAAGGCCCACACGCGCGAGTTCGAGAGGTCCTTGATGCCTCGGTTGGTGAGGTACTTGTTCGACATCGCCTGGTAGATCGCGTTGATCGGACCGAGGCCCATCGACACCGTCGGGAACTGCCAGTACTCCGGCATGAGCCGCGGGTGCGGGTAGGACGGGATGCCGTCGGGCGCCTTCGACTTCTCCTGACGGAAGCCGTCGAGCTGCGTCTCGCTGAGGCGTCCCTCGAGGAACGACCGGGCGTAGATGCCGGGCGATGCGTGGCCCTGGATGAAGATCTGGTCGCCGCCGGTCGGGTCGTCCAGGCCACGGAAGAAGTGGTTGAAGCCGACTTCGTACAGCGACGCCGACGACGCGTACGTGGAGATGTGTCCGCCGACGCCGATGCCCGGGCGCTGCGCGCGGTGAACCGTGATCGCCGCGTTCCAGCGCAGCCACCGACGGTAGCGCCGTTCGAGTTCCTCGTCGCCGGGGAACTCGGGCTCATTGTCGGGCGCGATGGTGTTGATGTAGTCCGTGGTGGGGACCTGTGGCACGTTCAGCTGAAGCTCGTGCGAGGTCTGGAGCAGGCTGAGCATGATCTCGCGGCCACGTCCGTGGCCCTTCGCCTGCACGAGCTGCTGGAGGGATTCCTGCCACTCGGAGGTCTCATCGGGATCGCTGTCGAGGGGGTCCTGCGAGTACGGATCCTGATCGTTGACAGTCACAGATGACCTTTCGTCGTCTGGCAGATCGTGCCAGCTAATCGCTACCGAAGCGGTGCAGGCTTTGTTCGCCGTGCACAACGCGCCGTCTCTCAGCCTACCCAGTCCGAGGCGGCGCGGATGCACCTCCTAGACTGGGCGGCGAGGGCCTTTAGCTCAGCTGGTAGAGCGCCACGTTTACACCGTGGATGTCGTCGGTTCGATCCCGGCAGGGCCCACCGTTCAGGATCGCGGGTCGTCGTCGCTGTCGTCCCGCTGGTGCGACACGACATGGGGCAGGGCGAATTCCTCGTACCCCGGCTGGCCGATCCGCGAGTGCCGGCGCGAGTAGGCGAAGTAGATGACGAAGCCTGCCGCGAGCCAGACGAGGAAGCGCAGCCAGGTCTCCACGGACAGGTTCAGCATCAGGTAGATGCAGATCAGTGCGGAGAGGCCCGGCAGCCACGGACTCAGCGGCACGCGGAACGTTCGCTTGAGATCGGGGCGCTTGCGGCGCAGGACGATCACACCGACGGACACGAGGACGAACGCCGACAGCGTGCCGATGTTCACCATCTGCTCCAGGACGCCGATCGGCGTGAATCCGGCGGTGATCGCGACGATCACGGTCACGACGATCGAGATCACCCACGGGGTGCGGAAGCGGGGGTGCACCTTCGCGAGGCTCGCCGGGAGCAGAGCGTCGCGCGACATCGCGAAGATGATGCGCGTGGCTCCGATCAGCAGGGTCAGGACGACGGTCGTGAGACCGGCGACGGCACCTGCCGAGATGAGCGTGGCCATCCATGTCGCGCCGTGGAACACGAACGCCTGTGCGAGCGCCGCCGTGGGGTCGAGCTCCTGATAGGGGACCATCCCCGTCACGACGAAGGCGACGGCGCAGTAGAGCAGCGTGCAGATGACCAGCGAGGCGATGATGCCGATGGGCAGGTCGCGCTGCGGGTTCTTCGTCTCCTCGGCCGTGGTCGCCACGACGTCGAAGCCGATGTAGGCGAAGAACACCAGCGCTGCGCCGGCGAAGATTCCGCCCACGCCGAACGCCGTCGGCTCGATGCCCGAGAGGAACTGGAGGAGCGGCTGTGTGAGTCCCGACGGGCTCTCGGCAGGCACGGCCGCAGGGACGAACGGCGACCAGTTCGCCGGGTTGACGAACAGCAGACCGGCGATGATCACGAAGAGGACGATGAACAGCTTCACCGCGACGAGCACCATGTTGACGCGCAGGGACTCCTTGATCCCGAAGGTCATCAGGCCGCCGAGCACGAGCACGAGGACGATCGCCATCACGTCGACGGTGCCGCCGTAGCCGATGGCGTCCGGGATCGGGGCGCCGAGCTGCTCCATGAGCGTCCCGAGGTAGGCGCTCCAGCCCTGGGCCACCACGCTCGCGCCGAGGAACATCTCGAGGATCAGGTCCCAGCCGATGATCCAGGCGAAGAGCTCACCCAGCGACGAGTACGAGAACGTGTACGCGGACCCGGCTACGGGGACGGTGGAGGCGAACTCCGCGTAGCAGAGCGCGGCGAGGGCGCACGCGATGGCGGCGACCGCGAAGCTGATGACGATGGCGGGCCCGGCGACCTCGTGCGCGGCCTTGCCGGTGAGCGTGAAGATGCCCGCGCCGATGACGACGCCGATGCCGAAGACCGTCAGGTCGAGCGCGGTGAGCGATTTCTTCAGCCGGAACTCCGGCTCATCGGTGTCGGCGATCGACTGCTCGACGGACTTGGTGCGCAGAACGCTCATTGTTCTCGCCTTCCTGCTGGGGGCCGGTCGTTGAATGCTAGTCCCGCCGCGCAGGGCCGTCGATGCCCGGGTAGGTTGGTGTCGTGAACGCCAGCCCCGCAGACCAGCTCCGCCTCGTCGAGGTCGCGGGCCTCGACGCCCGCATCCGCCAGACCGATCATGCTCGCAGGAATCCGCCGCAGGCCGGCCGGGTGCAGGAGCTGCTCGCGCAGCGCCAGACGCTGTCTCAGGAGCTCACCGCGCGGCTCGGAGCCCGTGACGACCTTCGCACCGAGCTGTCGCGCATCGAGTCCGATGTCGCGGTCGTCGACGCCCGCAGCGCCCGCGATGCCGAGCGCCTCGCGGCGTCGAGCAACTCCAAGGAGGCGCAGGGCCTCGAGAGCGAGCTCGCATCCCTCGCGCGACGCAAGTCCGACCTCGAGGACGCCGAGCTCGAGGTCATGGAGCGCCTCGAGCAGGCCGACGCCGCGGTCGCCGCTCAGGAGGCGCTGATCGCGGAGACGAACGCCCAGGGGGCCGAGCTGAGCGCCGAGGCCAAGCGCGTCGTCGCCGAGGCGACCGCCGCTTTCGACGCGGCGACCCGTGACCGTGCCGCCCTGGCCGCCTCGGTGCCCGCCGACCTCCTCGCCGCGTACGAGAAGCTCGCCGTTCGCAGCGCGGGCGCAGCGATCCTTCGCGCGCGCACGTGCGAGGGCTGCCACATGGTGCTGTCGGGCACCGACCTGAACGCGCTGCGCCGGGCGGCGGAGGACGACGTCGTGTACTGCCCGGAGTGCGGCAGCATCCTGGTCCGCACCTACGACTCGGGACTGTGAGCCGACACCTCGTCGTGGAGGCCGACGGGGGCTCCCGCGGCAATCCGGGCGTGGCGGCCGGCGGCGCCGTGGTGCTCGACGCCGCCAACGGGTCCGTCCTCACCGAGGTCGGCGTCTACATGGGCGTCGCGACGAACAACGTCGCCGAGTACGCCGGGATGATCGCGGGGGTCGGGGCCGCGTTCGATCTGGACCCCGAGGCATCGGTGATCGTGCGCATGGACTCGCGACTCGTGGTGGAGCAGATGTCGGGTCGCTGGCGCATCTCGCACCCCGACATGCAGGCGCAGGCGCGGCGCGCTCGCGCGCTGATCGCCGGACGCGACGTCGCGTTCGAATGGGTGCCCCGCCTCGAGAACGCGCGGGCGGATGCCGCGGCGAATGAGGCGATGGACCTACGAGAGAGCTTCCGACGTGACTTCGACGCCGGTCAGCCCTAGAGCTCCGGCCTGGATCGTCCTCGGGCGGGCGGGCGAGCGTGTCGACGCCGCGCTCCTGGACGCGGACGGATCCGAGCTCGAGAGGCGGCGGGTCGAGGCATCCGCCCTGTGCTCCTGGGCAGCCGAGAGTGAAGCGCGATGGTCGCCGCGGTGGGTGTGGAACGACGCGCCGCGCTGGTATGCCGCACTGCTCGCGGGCGGCGTGCGCATCGGCCGATGCCACGACCTGCGGCTGGCTCATGCCATCCTGCGCGACTCGGCCCTCGTGCCGGAGTCGACGGGTGTGAGGCAGGCGATGGCGTGGGATGCCGCACCCCACGAGGCTGCGCCGGCGACCGCGCCGACCCTGTTCGACCTGGACGAGTCGCATCAGCCGGCGGGTCTGCCCTCCGATCTCGAGGAGGCGCTCGCCGAGTTCGCTCGTCAGCGTGAGGCGATCGCGACGTCGCTCGACGCGGGCCGCCTGCGGCTGCTCATCGCCGCCGAGTCGGCCGGTGCGCTCATCGCCGAGGAGCTGCGGGCCGCCGGGGTGCCCTGGGACGTGGCCGAGCACGACCGCATTCTCGTCGAGATCCTCGGGGAGCGCCCGCCCGGCGGGGGGCAGCCCGCCCGGCTCGCCGCTGCCGCGAGCCGGGTGCGGGAGGCCCTCGGCGACCCGTCGGCCAGTCTCGACTCGCAGCCGAAGCTGCTGCGATCGCTTCACCGCGTGGGCGTGCTGGTCGAGTCCACGAGCCGATGGGAGCTGGCCGAGCAGAAGCATCCGGTCGTCGAACCGCTGATCGAGTACAAGAAGCTCTCGCGGCTCCTGTCGGCCAACGGATGGGCCTGGCTCGACGAGTGGGTCGACGATGGGCGATTCCGCCCGGTCTACGTGCCCGGCGGGGTCGTCACCGGCCGGTGGGCGTCATCGGGCGGGGGAGCGCTGCAGCTTCCCCGCCAGCTGCGCGAGGCCGTGCGCGCCGATCCCGGGTGGATGCTCGTCGTCGCCGACGTCGCACAGCTCGAACCCCGCGTGCTGGCAGCCATGGCCAGCGACACCGCGCTGGCCGAGGCGGCCCGCGGACGCGACCTCTACGCCGGCGTCGTCGACAGCGGCGCCGTCGCGACCCGCCAGGAGGCCAAGATCGCGATGCTCGGCGCGATGTACGGTGCGACGACGGGGGAGTCCGGCCGTCTCGTGCCACGGCTGCGCCGCGCGTACCCCCGCGCGATGGGTCTGGTCGACGAGGCCGCGCGCAAGGGCGAGGACGGCGGAGTGGTCTCGACCTGGCTCGGCCGCACCTCGCCGCCGCCGTCGGAGGAGTGGAGCTCGGCGCAGTCCCGGGCGACCGAGGCCGAGGCATCCGGAGCGGAGGAGACCCGCGCGAAGCGCTGGGCGCGTGATCGAGGCCGGTTCACCCGCAACTTCGTGGTGCAGGGCACGGCGGCGGAATGGGCGCTGGCCTGGCTCGCCGACCTGCGAGGGCGACTCGAGGCGCTGCCGCCGGTCGGCGTCGAGCACTCCGCGCCGCGATCGGGGCCGGTGTTCGCCGCGCGGCCGCACCTCGCCTTCTTCCTCCACGACGAGGTCATCGTGCACACGCCGGCGTCGCTGGCGGATCAGGTCGCGGACGCGGTGACGGATGCCGCGGCCGCAGCCGGGCGTCTGCTGTTCGGCGACTTCCCGCTGGACTTCCTGCTCGACGTCCGCATCTCGGACACCGCTCTCAAGGCCTAGCTCAGTCGCACTCGACCCGGGCCTCGGACACCGCCGCGTCATCGATGAGCGGGGTGTGCATCACGTGCGGCTCGATGGGGTCCGTGCTTGCGGCGACGAACCGGAACTCGACCGTCTGGGATTCGCCGGGGGCGACTTCCACCCGCGCGGAGCTCACCGACAGGCCCCCTTCTTCGACGTCCACCGACAGCAGCGGCTCTCCGGCGACGCTCACACCGCCGAAGAACGACCCCTCCGGCGCTGAGACCGAGACATTCGTCGAGATGTCGCCGACGCGGGCGCCGAAGTGTCCGCCGCCGGTCATCGCCGTCGGCAGCGTCGCGACGGCGCTGGGCTCGACGGTGTTCGTGAGGGTCACCGACACGACGATGTCCTGACGGTCGTCGGCGCGGCAGGAGGCGCTTCCCGAGGTGATCGCCACGTCGAGCATGCTGTCCATCTTGCCGCCGGTCGCGTCATTGAAGTAGACGGCGAAGGCGTCGGGGCCTGCCGCCCGCTGTCGAGCGGCGGGACCGGCGAGCGCTGTCTGCGCGAGGACCTCCTGCTCGTCCGGATGCGCGCTCCACACCGAGACCCGGCCGTCGGCGACGGGGGTGCCGAGTGCGGCGGCGAAGGCGACCGGATCGATGTCGAAGTCGGCGATCTGCGTGAAGACCGCCGCCGCCGTCGTGCGGAACTTGGCGGTCTGAGCGGCCGAGTCGAGCGACATGTACGGCTCGACGAGGAGCTGGTCGACGAGTCCGTCCGCGGTGATCGTGCCGTGCTCGGTCGCAATGGGACCGGTGACGCTGAGCAGCGATCGAAGCACCAGCGGATCGACGGACAGGATCGTGTCGGGCGTGCGCCCGGTGCGGATCTGCCACCACTGGGAGACGAGCCGCGCGGAGAGGTCGAAGTCGGCGGGCATGGTCGCGTTCTGCACGAACCTGCCGACCTGATCGCCGTACAGCGCCAGGGTCGGGGACGGGATCGGGATGATGGGCGAGACCGTCCGCTCGAATTCCGATGAATCCGCCTGCGAGACCAGCGTGAGCCTGCCCGCGTCCGCTCGGAGCTCGACGAAGGACCCGGTGATTCCGCCGGCGGTGCGAAGCTCGGCATTGTTCTGGAGCATGACGAGGATCGTGCGCGGCCCGTCCCCGCCGAGCGACGACGGCAGCACGGCGGCGCTGTCGTCGAGGGCGCCCACGATCGGCCGCAGGTCCGAGATCGCCTGGTCGAGCTGCCGGACCGCATCGCCGACCGGGGCCGCCAGGGCGTCGGGGTCGATCTGGCCGAGTCGGTCGGCGGATGCCGCCAGCGTCGCCTGCGCGTTCTCGAACGCCGGCTGCTGACTCGCGAGCAGCGCGGTGTCGATGCCGCCCTCGGGAAGGCGGAGCTGATCGACCAGCAGACCTGCGCTGTCCATCATCGGAAGTGCCGCATCCGAGAGGACCGCTGTCAGCTCGGCCGAGATCACCCGGGCCGCGGCGAGGTTCGCGCCCGCGACGGGCACGATCTCGGCCGCTCGCCACAGCGGATCGGACGTCAGCCCCGACGCGGAATCCGCGTGGGCCAGCATCCGCTCCGTCGTCGCCGTCGCGGCGTCGAGGTCGCCGGATTCCACGGCGCTGCGGAGGTCAGCCGTCAGTGCGCGTGCACTGTCGAGCTGTTCCTTCGCCAGCCAGCCGCGCACACCGATCCACGCGACCCACGCGAGCGCCGCCACCAAGATGGCGGCGCCCACGATGAGGGCGATTCTCGATGGGCGCGTTACCGCCCGCATCACCTTCAGGGACGCGCTGAGCGGCGACGGTAGACGACGACAGCCGCGCCGAGACCGACGAGCACGACGCCCACACCTGCGGCGAGGTACGGCAGCGAACCGCCGGTGGCTGCGAGAGCGGGATCACCGGCGGAGGCGGGCGATCCGGGCGTCTCGGGCGAGAGGGCCGTCGGAGGCGTGGCGCAGTTCGGCGAGGCCGCCGGGTACGACAGTGCCACCGGCATCTCGGGGTTCACCTTGATGACCGCGGAGATGTTTCCGCGGGTCCAGGCGAAGTTGCCCGAGGTCTCGACCCAGGTGCCGTCCTTGAGCGCCCATCCCGGCCAGCCGGTCGCGTTGCCCTCGTCGTCCGCGGACGCGCCGGGCCACAGGACAGTCCCGGTGAGGCGATTGTTCACCAGTGTTCCGAGCGGGATCGTGACGACATTCGCACCGCTTGAGAGCACCAGCGACGCGGTGTTCCCGGTGGACTGCTTGTCGGGATCCGTGAGCCTGATGTCGTACGAGATGTACGGCGCATCCGCGACGCACTCGCCCACCGCGACCGAGCCGGCGAGCGTCGCCGCCGTCGGCTCGTTGGGCGTGTACGGGTCTTCCTCGACCGCGGATGCCGCCATAGGCGTGGATACCGCGATGATCGCTGCGACAGCGATGACGGTAAGAGTCTTGCGCAACATGATTCAGCCTCCCCAATGGCTGTATGCGACGCGCGCGACGGCGCGTCGAGTGGTACCTGCGGCTCGGTTCCCAGACCAAGCCACCCGCATCCCCAGATACGAGTGGCGCCAGCTTACATGAGAACGACGTGAGAGACGAGGGTCGCGGCGAAACGGCGCGCCGTGCCGCCCGACTAGAATCGACCACGCGAATGGGTCGGCTGGACGGTCGCGTCGCGGGTCTCCCGCGCCGAGGAACGTCCGGGCTCCACAGGGCAGGGCGGTGGGTAACACCCACCCGGAGTGATCCGCGAGACAGTGCCACAGAGAGCAGACCGCCCCGGTTCCGACCGGGGTAAGGGTGAAAGGGTGGTGTAAGAGACCACCGGGGCCGTGGTGACACGGCCCGCAGGGTAAACCTCGCCCGGAGCAAGGCCAGACAGGGGATGCAGACGCGGCTCGCCGAGTCCCCGGGTAGGCCGCTGGAGCGGCACGGCAACGTGTCGCCGAGAGAGATGACCGTCCACGGGGCTCACGCCCCCGGACAGAACCCGGCGTACAGGCCGGCCCATTCGCCCTCTCGTGCGGTGCTCAGCCCAGCGCGAGCGCCGCGGCGCCGATGATGCCCGCGTTGTTTCGGTGCACCGCCGGGACGATCGGCGTGCGCAGGTCCAGCAGGTGCAGGAACTGGTCGGCGTGCTTGGACACCCCGCCGCCGACGACGAAGAGGTCAGGGCTGAAGAGGAACTCGATGTGGCTGTAGTACCACTGCAGCCGCTTCGCCCACTGCTCCCAGGTCAGGTCTTCGCGCTCCATGGCGGAGTAGGCGGCGAAGGCCTCGGCGTCCTTCCCGTGCTTCGCACGCTGGACGTGACCGAGCTCCGAGTTGGGCACCAGGACGCCGTTGTAGAGCAGCGCCGAGCCGATGCCGGTGCCGAGGGTCGTCAGAATCGTGAGCCCGGGCTTGTCCTTCGCGGCGCCGTACCGCACTTCGGCGACGCCGGCGACATCGGCGTCGTTGGCGAAGTGGATGTCGCGGCCCAGCCCGTCCTCGAAGAACTTCTCGGCTTCGAAGTCGATCCACTTGTCGGACACGTTCGCGGCCGACAGCGTGCGCCCGCGCTTGACGATCGCCGGGAACGCGACCCCGAGCGGGATGGCGTCGTGCGAGACGTCGAGGGTGGCGAGCACCTCGGTCACGGCCTTCAGCACGTCTTCGGGCTCGGCGCCTGCGGGCGTCGAGACCTTGATCCGGTCGCTGAGGAGCTCGCCCTTCTCGAGATCGACCAGCCCCGCCTTGATTCCGGTGCCGCCGATGTCCACGCCCACGGCGCGCGTCGCCTGAGATGCCATGCGCTCAGCCTATCCAGCCGCGGCGGGCGGGTGCGTGCGGGCTGTCACTAGGATCGAGCCAGGGCCGCCGAGGGCCTGGATCGACCGAGGAGCAGACCGTGACGAGCGACAGCGAGAAGTACTGGTACAACCTCAAGACCGGTGAGGTCGAGAAGGGTTACGAGTCGCCCGCGGTCGACCGCGCCGGCCCGTTCGAGACTCCGGAGGAGGCCGCGAAGGCTCCCGAGATCATGCGCGAGCGCTCTCGCGCATGGGCCGAGGAAGAAGCCCGCGAAGACTCCTAGGACGGCTCGTCGTCGTCGGGTGATCCCGGCGCCGACCAGTAGTCTGGCTACGGCCCGTTCGGGCACCCGGAGAGGATGCGATGGACAAGCAGCGTGACTTCGTTCTGAGGACGATCGAGGAGCGGGGCGTCAAGTTCGTCCGGTTGTGGTTCACCGACGTCATCGGCACGCTGAAGTCGGTCGCGATCGCGCCCGCCGAGGTCGAGGGAGCCTTCACGGAGGGCCTCGGATTCGACGGCTCGGCGATCGAGGGCCTCACTCGCTCGTACGAGTCCGACCTGCTCGCACACCCTGATCCGACCACGTTCCAGATCCTGCCGTGGCGCGGGGAGATCGACCCCACGGCGCGCATGTTCTGCGACATCACGACGCCCGACGGTCAGCCCGCGGTGGCCGACCCGCGTCACGTGCTCAAGCGCACGCTCGCCAAGGCGGCCGATGCCGGCTTCACGTTCTACACGCACCCCGAGATCGAGTTCTACCTCCTCAAGTCATCGTCCTTCGGCGCAGACGGTCCCGAGCCCGTGGACTCCGCCGGCTACTTCGACAACGTGCCCGGCGGCACGGCGCACGACTTCCGCCGCCGCTCGGTGCGCATGCTCGAGGACCTCGGCATCTCGGTCGAGTTCAGCCACCACGAGGGCGGCCCGGGGCAGAACGAGATCGACCTGCGATACGCCGACGCGCTGGCGACCGCCGACAACATCATGACGTTCCGCACCGTCATCAAGGAGGTGGCGATCGAGCAGGGCGTCTACGCGACGTTCATGCCCAAGCCCCTCAGCGGCAAGCCCGGCAGTGGCATGCACACGCACATGTCGCTGTTCGAGGGTGACGTCAACGCCTTCTACGAGGAGGGCGCGCAGTATCAGCTGTCGCGAGTCGGCCGCCAGTTCATCGCCGGTCTCCTCCGCCATGCGAATGAGATCTCGGCCGTCACCAACCAGTTCGTCAACTCCTACAAGCGGCTGTGGGGCGGCGACGAGGCCCCCAGCTTCATCTGCTGGGGCCACAACAACCGCTCCGCGCTCGTGCGCGTCCCGCTCTACAAGCCGAGCAAGGGGCAGTCGTCGCGGGTCGAGTACCGCGCCCTGGACTCCGCCGCCAACCCCTATCTCGCCTATGCGCTCATGCTGGCGGCCGGGCTCAAGGGCATCGAGGAGGAGTACGAGCTTCCTCCCGAGGCGGAGGACAACGTGTGGTCGCTGACCGACGCTGAGCGTCGTGCCCTCGGCTACGCCCCGCTGCCCGCGAGCCTCGACCACGCGCTCGAGTACATGGAGGAGTCCGAGCTGGTCGCCGAGACGCTGGGCGAGCAGGTCTTCAACTATGTGCTGCTGAACAAGCGCCGCGAGTGGCAGGAGTACCGCTCGCAGGTCACGCAGTTCGAGCTCAAGAGCAACCTCGAGATGCTCTGACCCGACCGGCGACGCATGTCTGCGAGCGAACGGTCCAGCTCTCTCACTCATCTGGCGCGCCTGGGCTTCAGCGGTCTCGCCGACGCTGACGCACTCCTCGAGGAGGTCGAAGCAGCCGGCATCCCTCGCGAATCCGCGATCGCGGGCGCCGCGGTCGCGGCCGATCCCGACGAGGCGCTCGGCGCGCTGGCCCGCATCGCGCGGCGAGACCCCGAGGCGGTGGGCACGCTGCAGTCCGATCCCCGGGGCTGGCTCGCGCTGTGGGCGCTCCTGGGAGCGTCGACCGGGTTCGCGGACTTCTTCCTCCGGCATCCGGGTGAACTCGCACAGCTGATCGGGGCGGGCGATGCCCTGCCCTCGGGCGGAGAGCTGCGGGACACCCTTCTCGACTCGGTGAACGCGGTCGACGGGTTCGCCGCCGACGGGGGAGAGGCGTCGTGGGTCGCCCTCCGCGTGGGCTACCGGCGCATGCTCGCCCGCATCGCGGCATTCGATCTGCTGAGCGCCTCGCCCGTCGACCATGTGCCGTCGGTGGCGGCACGGTTGGCGGATGCTGCGGGCGCGGCGCTCGAGGCATCCCTCGCCGTCGCCCGCACCCGCGTCTCGGGCGGCGCTGCCGGCGCGGGCCTGTTCCCGCGTGACCAGGTGGCGCGGGCGAAGCTGGCCATCATCGGGATGGGCAAGACCGGAGCGCGCGAGCTGAACTACGTCAGCGACGTGGACGTCATCTTCGTGGCCGGCGCGGACGACGACGCGATCGACGAGCTGGGCGAGAGCCGCGTGGTGGATATCGCCACGCGCCTCGCTGTGCAGACGATGCGCGGCATCTCGAGCATCGAGATCGAGCCCCCGCTGTGGGAAGTCGACGCCAACCTGCGCCCCGAGGGCAAGCAGGGTGCGCTCGTGCGCACGCTGGACTCGCACCTGGCGTACTACGACCGGTGGGCGAAGAGCTGGGAGTTCCAGGCGCTGCTCAAGGCCCGTCCGATCGCCGGAGACGTCGAACTCGGCGAGGCCTACGTCGCGGCCGTGCAGCCGAAGGTCTGGACGAGCGCGGCGCGCGAGAACTTCGTCGACAGTGTGCAGCGGATGCGCGAGCGCGTCACCGAGCACATCCCGGCCGCGGACGTCCCGTTCCAGATCAAGCTGGGGCCGGGCGGGATCCGCGACATCGAGTTCACCGTCCAGCTGCTGCAGCTCGTCCACGGCCTGTCCGACGATCGCATCCGCCAGCGCGGCACCCTCGAGGCACTGGACGCGCTTGTGGCCGAGGGCTATATCGGCCGGTCCGAGGCATCCGCGTTCTCCCGCGACTATCGCGTGCTGCGCCTTCTCGAGCATCGTGTGCAGCTGCGCAATCTGCGCCGCACCCACCTGATGCCCGCGCGGCCGGAGGATCTGCGCGTCCTAGCCCGCGCAAGCGGGCTCAGCGACTCGGGGCCGGGGGTATGGCAGCTGTGGGAGTCGGTCAAGCGCGAGGTGCGCGACATCCACGTGCGGCTGTTCTATCGTCCGCTGCTGTCGGCGGTGGCGGCGCTGCCGGCCGAGGAGCGTGCGCTGTCGACGGAGCAGGCGCACGACCGTCTGGCCGCGATCGGATTCGCCGATCCCGCGGGCGCACTCCGGCACATCGCGGCGCTCACGAGCGGGCTGAGCCGGAAGGCGACGATCCAGCGCCACCTGATGCCGGTCATGATCCGGTGGTTCGCGGACGGCGTGGATCCCGACTACGGTCTTCTCGCCTTCCGGCGACTGAGCGAGCGGCTCGGCAACACCCCCTGGTTCCTCCGGATGCTGCGCGACTCGTCGGCGGCGGCCGAGAGCCTCACTCGCGTGCTCTCGGGTTCGCGCTACATCGGCGAGCTGATGGAGTGGATCCCGGAGTCCGCCGCGTGGCTCGACGACGATGAGCTGCTCAAGCCGCGCTCGGGCGTCGCTCTGCAGCAGGAGGCCCGGGCGATCCAGGCACGCCACGGCTCGGTGGATGAGTCGATGCGGTCGGTGCGGGCGCTGCGGCGGAGGGAGCTGCTGCGCACCGCCATGGGGGCGATCCTCGGCACCGTCACGATCGAAGAGGTCGCCGATGCCCTCACCACGATCACCGAGGTGACGATCCAGGCGACGCTGCGCGCCGTGCGGCCGGGCATCGTACCGCCCGAGGACGACGCGCTGGATTTCTCGGTGATCGCGATGGGCCGGTTCGGCGGCCGTGAGCTGGGCTTCGGGTCGGATGCCGATGTCATGTACGTGTACCGTCCGAACGGCGTGGACGACCAGCGCGCGCACGAGTTGGCGCTGAAGCTCGTCGCCGCGCTGCGGACGCAGTCCGAGGATCACCGTGTGCCGCTGGACCTCGACGCCGGGCTGCGACCGGAGGGTCGCAATGGTCCGGTCGCCCGCTCGCTCGACGCATATGCCGAGTACTACCGCCGGTGGTCGCTGTCGTGGGAGGCCCAGGCACTGCTCCGCGCGCGCGGCTTCGCGGGGAGCGTCAAGCTGATCGAGGCGTTCACCCAGCTCGCCGATCAGGTGCGCTACCCGGAGAAGGCTGATCTGCAGGGGCTGCGGGAGATCAAGCGCATCAAGGCGCGCGTGGAGAGCGAGCGGCTGCCGCAGGGGGCGGATCCCGCGCGCCACCTGAAGCTCGGGCCCGGATCGCTGAGCGATGTCGAGTGGCTCGTGCAGCTGCTGCAGCTCACGCATGCTCATGCCGTTCCGGGCATGCGCACCACCTCGACGCTGGACGCCCTGGCGGCGGCGCGGGAAGCCGGGCTGGTGCCGGGTGTCGCGGCGGAGCGCTTGACCGAGGCCTGGCGCCTGGCGAGTCGGCTGCGTTCGGCGAACACGCTGCTGTCCGGGCAGACGAGTGATGTGCTGCCTGTCGATCGCAAGAAGCTCGACGGCATCGGACGCCTTCTCGAGTATCCGCCGCGCTCGGCGACGCAGGTCGAGGAGGACTACCTCGGCACGACGCGCCGGGCGCGCCGCGTGTTCGAGAAGCTCTTCTACGGGTAGAGCCTCGGCCGCATCAGCACCCCGGCCCGTTCGGGTCCTCGATGCAGGTCTTGTCGACGAGGGCCGTGCGAGCTTCGAGCACCTGCACCTCGTAGCCACCGCTGGTCGCGGTGACGTAGCCCGGCACCGGCCGCCACGTCCCGTTGCCGAAGTCGACGGCTGCCGCGTAGCTCACCGCGACCGCGACGGTGTAGGTGCCGCGCTCACGGTAGACGTGGCTCGTGGTGGTCGGGGAGAACTGCGGCTGCCCGAGCTGCTCCCACGTCGCGCCGCCGGTCGTGTGGACGGCGGTGGTGCCGTCGCCGTGGGTGAACTCGAACGCGACCGGGGTGAAGCGCACGGTCACGTCCCAGTCCAGGACGGTCCCCGGGATCGACTGCACGGATGCCGCAGCCACCAGATTCGCCGGCATCCCCGCGATCCCGAATCCGGTCGGCTGCCCGGTGAGACGTGGCGCTGCGGGCCGGAACGAGGCCAGGTCGGCGAGCGTGACGTCGGGGATCACGACGACGCTGTAGTTGCCGCGGCAGCCCAGCGGGCCGCAGTCTTCGGGTGCGGGAGTCGTGCCGGGCTGTTGCGGTGACTGACGACCGGGGGAGTCCTGTGATGGAGTGGAGGGTGCGTTCGAGCCGGGGTTCGATGAGCCCGCGGAGATGTCGACGGTGGTGCCGGAGTTGGAGACGTCGCACTGCGTCCACGTGCTTGACCCCTGACAACCGGAACTCGCTGGCGCGGCCGCGAGTAACGACCCAACAACGGCCGCAACGGCTATCAGGCGCATCGAGCGTCCTCGATGGCTGTGCTTGAGTCGATCAGCAGTGTAGGGGTCTCTTCCTTGAGCACAAATCTCACCTCGAGCGCGTAGGTGTCCCGTCGATCCGGGCCCACCATCGATTTGCCAGAGCTATCCGTAACCCGTACTTCGCTAACATCGCTGCACACGACGGCCGTGACGGTTGGCTCGTCCTCCGGTTCGACCGTGGCCGCCAGTCCATGGAAGTCCGCCATGACGGTATGGCCGCTCACAGTCCAACCGTCCGCGTGCATTTGTGAAAGCGTCTTGCGTTCGCCCGCATTTGCCTCACCCGTCGTCCAGGCATAGACGCCCTCGAACGTCTCGGGATCGCTGAGATCGACCTCGTTCAACGCCTTCACGTACTCGCGATACGTGGCCTCCGCGGCGGCGAACGCCTCGGCCTCGCTGGCGAACCTCGGCGTCGGGTCGGCATCGGTCGGAGCGGGCGTGCAGCCCGCCAGAGCCACGGCGAGGCCGAGGCCCGCGACGGCGAGGAGTTTCGTCGGCGAGGTCATCGCCCCACGCTAACGAGCCTTCGTCGGACGGGTCGGAGTTATCCACACCCCGGATCCGGCGTTCGGCGGTCTGTCGGACCCGGGAGGAGACGTGCGCGCCGCGACGTCGACGACCCGATCGTCAGCTCGGCGCGACCTGCGTCGTCTCGGTGAGGTTGGCGAGCAGCTGGAGGCGCTCGAGCGTCACCGAGCCGGGTTCGGCGGAGAAGACGATCATCTGAAGGCCCCGATCGGACGCGAAGTCCAGAGCCTGGAAGGTGAGATCGAGATCGCCGACGATCGGGTGATGCACGGACTTCAGGCCGGTGCGGTGCTCTCGCACGTCGTGGGCACCCCAGAGCTTGCGGAACAGATCGCTGCGGGTGGAGAGCTCGCCGATGAGATCGCTGAGCTGACGGTCGTACGGGGACCTTCCGGCCTCTGCGCGGAGGACGGCGACGAGTTGCCGTGTCTGGCCGTCCCACTCGCGGTAGAACGTCTGCGCGCGCGCGTCGAGGAATACGAACCGAGCCGCATTCGCCGGAGGACGCGTGTCATCGAGCATCTCCGAGAACAGGGCACCGCCCAAACGATTGACCGCGACAGCATCCAGGCGGCCGTTCTGCACGAACACGGGAACCGTCGACATCGCGTCGATCGTCTGTCGGATGCTCGGAGTGAGTTGCGTCTTCCTGACGGGGCGGCGCTGGGGGTTGACGCCGGCGTTCGCGGCGCGGATGAGGTCGTTCAGGTGAGCATGCTCGGCGTCGTCGAGCTGGAGTGCGCGGCTGATGCCGTCGACCACCGCCGCCGAGACGCCGATGGCGTTCCCCCGCTCGAGGCGCTTGTAGTATTCGGAGCTCATTCCTGCGACGAGCGCTACTTCCTCGCGGCGCAACCCGGGTACACGGCGCCGTCCGCCGAAATCGGGGAGGCCGACGTCGGCGGGGGTGAGCTTTGCTCGACGCGACGTGAGAAACGCGCCGATCTCGCCTGGGGTGTCCATAGGACCCAAAGTACGCCGATGCCGCGGCCCGACGGGGTCCCCGGTGGGGCACCCATAAGTGGGGCCGCGCTAGATCGCGCGGGTCGGCGTTGACTGGACTCATCAGCCGATACCGCAGAGAAGGACACCCGCATGAAGAACGCACACCTCGGAAGCCTCGAGGTCTCCCGCATCGGTCTCGGAGCGATGACGATGGCCGGCACGTACACGACCGGCGGCGCTCTCGACAACCGCGAGTCGATCCGCACGATCCACCGGGCGCTGGAGCTCGGCGTCAGCCACATCGACACCGCAGAGATCTACGGCCCCTACCTCAGCGAGGAGATCGTCGGCGAAGCGATCCGTGGGCGTCGCGAACACGTCAAGATCGCGACGAAGTTCGGTCTTGTCTCTCACTCCGGAGGCGGCCCGGGCGTCAGGGACAGCAGCGCGGCGAATGTGAAGGCGGCTGTGGAGGGTTCGCTGCGGCGTCTCGGCACTGATCACATCGACCTCTACTACCAGCACCGGGTCGACCCGCACACGCCGATCGAAGAGACGGCCGCTGCCGTCGCCGACTTGATCGCCGAGGGCAAGGTCGTGCACTTCGGTCTCTCCGAAGCATCCGTGCGGACGATCCGTCGCGCGCATGCCGTGCAGCCGGTCACCGCGCTGCAGACGGAGTACTCGCTGTGGACTCGCGATGTCGAAGCGGAGATCCTGCCCGTGCTCCGCGAGCTCGGTATCGGCTTCGTTCCGTACTCGCCGCTCGGACACGGCCTTCTCACCGGACAGGTCCGCTCCGCGGAGGAGCTTCCCGACGACGACTGGCGCAAGACCAACCCGCGCTTCGTGGGAGAGAACTTCGATCGCAACCTCCGCCTCGTCGACGAGGTCCGTGCGATCGGCTCCGAGATCGGCGCGACCCCCGCACAGACGGCTCTCGCGTGGATCCTCACCCGCGGCGATGACATCGCCCCGATCCCCGGCACGCGCCGTGTCGATCGTGTGGAGGAGAACATCGCGGCGGATGCCGTCGAGCTCACCGATGACCAGATCGACCGCCTCACCTCGCTCGAGCCCGCCGCGGGTGCGCGCCACGACGAGGCCAACATGGTCTCGATCGACCGCTGACCGAGCCCGGCGCGGGCCCGCAGGATGCGGCATCCGCTCCTCCCGGAGCACGACGAAGGGCCCCCGGTCTCCCGGGGCCCTTCGCGGTGCTGGAACGACTCAGACGCCGACGCACAGCTCGTACTCGACAGGCATGATTGCAAGTAGTCGCGGGCGATAGAGATCCGCGTGATTCCGCGGGTTTCGCGCCTCAGGTTGATGGACGGTGATTGCGAGGAGTCGAGGCTCTTGCGGACTGGCCGCGGACTGAGCGGTAGTCAGGTGGGAATCACGGCGCCCCACGCTTGGAGGACGAGACCAACCACAGCGAACGCACCTGCCTACACCAGCGCATGCCGAGTCTCGTTCCGCGACTCGGTGTCTTGCTCAGTCCAGCGCTTGTCGTTCTCGCCCCATTTGCCGCGCCATACTCGGGCGAGGCTGAAGAGCGCGAGGCGCAATGCCACGAGTTCCAGTAGTCCACCAGCCAACGCCAACCCTTGAGCGAGAGTCATGTGTGGACACTACTGTTCCTCGCTTCTCCGGGTAACCCCGATTCGGGGCTCGCGCTCAGGCGTCACTGTGGATGAACAGCAGCTGGCACGACCCGCACACGAAGCCCGGCGGGGAGTCGCGCAGCCTGCTCGAAGATCCGCTGGTTCGAGGCGCTACGTCTGGGGACTTCCGCTTCTGGGTGCGTCATGGACGGACGCAATCAGGCGCATCGGACGGTCCGGACGATGAGCCTCGCCGCGCCACGGCGTTGCGCCATACGACCGTGTTTCGGGATCCACCCACACCGTCCCACTCGACGATCACCGCGCGATCATTCCACGCGACAGCGAACGCCTCGAGTCGTTCAGCGCGCTTGTGCGGCCAGTTGACCCACGCCCACACCGCCGGCTCGCTCTGACCGCGCGGCACCCGCTCGAGGCTCTGCGGTCCGTAGGCGGACGAGGGGAGCGTGCATGGCGATGGGGAGGCTTCGCGCATTCGCTCGTCGTTCAGGCGGTCGTAATGCGCCTCGTAGCGCTTGTTCTTCGTCACCCCAGCCGGATCCCCGTTCCCGGCCTAGGCGATCAGGATAGGGCGGGGGTGCCGACAGTGTCGGGCGCGCGGCCTTTTGCCAGGCGTCCTCTGTAACCTGTGATTGTTCCAACTCGTGAACCACTCTCTGGGGGAACTGTTCCTTTGCGTATTCGTGCGCGCCTGGCCATGGTGGCCGGCGCTTCTATTGTCCTGTCCACGCTCGTCGCGGTGACTCCCGCGCAGGCTGCAACCATCACGCCGGGTGATTCCACCACGGTCGCAGCGTTGCTCGATGATCTGCGCGTTGAGGCGCCGGTGTCGGTGACGTACAACCGTGATCTGTTCTTCGAGGGTCAGGATCTTGACTCGGACGGTTGCCGCACTCGTCAAGAGGTTCTGCTCGAGGAGACTCTGGTTCCGGCGACGGTTACCGGGACGTGCACGGTCACGACGGGCGAGTGGTTCTCGTACTACGACGGTGTGACGCACACCGAGTCGACTGCGCTTGAGATGGATCACCTCGTCGCGATGAAGGAGACCTGGGTTTCCGGTGCATACGCGTGGACCGAAGCACAGCGCACCGCCTATTCGAACGAGACCGACTACCCGGCCACACTCGTCATGGTCACCGCGGCGGTGAACACGGCGAAGTCGGACAAGGATCCGTCCGCGTGGCTCCCGCCGTTGAGCTCGGCACGTTGCCAGTACGTCACCGACTGGGTGACGGTGAAGTGGCGCTGGAACCTCGCCGTGAACTCGACCGAGAAGACCGCGATCCAGAACGTGCTCGCGGGCTGCGGGACGCTCGCCGTGGCTGCGCCTCTCGCACCGGTCGTTGGCACGCCTGCTGATCCCGGCACCGGCGGCGAAACCGTCATCGCGCCCTTCCCTGGCGGGACCACGCGCCTCGCCGGTGCGAGCAGGTACGAGACCGCGATTCAGGTGTCACAGCGGTACGCGCCCGGCGTTCCTGCCGTCTTCGTCGCGACCGGCACCAACTTCCCTGACGCGCTCTCCGCTGCAGCTGCTGCAGCGCTCGTCGGTGGCCCGCTGCTCCTGACGACGCCGACGTCGCTGCCGTCCGTGGTGCTGCAGGAGATCCAGCGCCTCGCACCGCAGAACATCTACGTCATCGGCGGCACCGGTGCCGTGTCCGATTCCGTGAAGAACGTGCTCGCCACGATCGCGCCCACCGAGCGTTTCGCCGGTGCTAACCGGTACACGACCGGGCAGAGCATCGTGTCGTCCATCTTCCCGTCGTCCAGCACGGTGTTCCTGGCTACCGGCGCATCGTTCCCCGATGCCCTCGCGGCCACAGGTGCGGCTGGCGCGCGCAGTGCTCCAGTTCTGCTTGTGAAGGGCACCGCCGGAACGCTCGACGCCGACGCTCTCGCCTCGCTGTCCAACCTTGGCGCGACCAACGTGGTGATCGCAGGCGGCACCGGTGTCGTGTCCAACGGCATCCAGTCGCAGCTGAACAACCTCGGATACAACGTGTCCCGCTTCGGCGGCGCGTCACGCTACGACACCGCTGCTCTGATCAACAGTGCGTTCTTCCCGTCCGGATCCTCGAGCACCATGTTCCTCGCGACCGGCACGAACTTCCCCGACGCGCTCGCTGGCGCGGCCATGGCTGGACGAATCGGCGCACCGTTGTACGTCACCACGGCGGCGTGCACGCCCGAAGGCGTCCACAACTCGGTCGCCAGCCTCAACGCGTCCAACCTCATCGTCATGGGAGGCGCTGCTGTCGTCAGCGACGCAGCCGCCTCGAACACCGGATGCCTCACCGTGGGCACCCCGTCGATCAGCGGCAACCCGCGCGTCACATCCACGCTGACCGCGAACGAGGGCAACTGGACCAATGGCACATCGTTCGCCTATCGCTGGTACGCAAACGGCACCGCGATCTCTGGCGCATCGGGCAAGTACCTCGCTGTCTCCGCCGGCATGGCTGGCAAGAAGATCAGCGTCAAGGTGACCGGCTCGAAGACTGGTTGGCTTACTGCGGCGAAGACCTCGAGTGCGACTGCTGCTGTCGGCTATCCGTCACGGACGGCGCCCGCCGACTCTTGGAACTGCCCGTCCTGGGCACCGATCAAGGGCAATCAGAGCTCGTCGGGTGAGTGGATCTACCACATGCCCTATGGACAGTTCTATGACGCGACGAACCCCGAGGACTGCTTCCGCACCGAGGCTGCCGCGGTCGCTGCGGGATATCGGAAGTCGAAGCGGTAGCACGCTGAACCGAGACCACGGGCGACAGGCGGAAGTGCACCTGCGGCGCATTGTCGACAGTTTCGGTGTCTACGAGCTCGGCGCCGTGCGACCCTCCGATGTGCGCGCATGGATGAGCGAGTTGAACGCTGAAGGGCTGGCCGCATCAACCCGGTACGCCTTGCACGCTCGCCTGAAGCACATCCTCGACGACGCCGCCCACGACGGACTCATAGTCCGGAACCCTGTCGGACGTCGCACGAGCCCCGGGTGTCGGGAAGCAACGTCCCTACGTGGCGACCACGGCGCAGATCTGGGCGCTGCATGACGCGATGCCGGAAGGGATGCGCCCCAGTGTGCTCCTTGGCGCGTTCGCGGGTCTGCGGGTAGCGGAACTGGTCGCACTCCGCACGAGTGACGTTGACTTCAGGCGCGGCAGCATCTCCCCAGCGATCCAGACCCGCTCGAGTCACTGAAGACGGACATGAGCCGCACGCCAGTTCCGATCCCGCCGGACCTCGCGCTCGAGCTCGCGCGGGTGCCGCAGGCGTACAAGTCGCCGACGCTGATTTTGTCGGTGTCTTCGGGCGTCCGGTCGCGCCCTACACGTTCGAAACGGCATTCCGTCGAGCGCGAGGGACCGTTGGCGGTTTGCCTGAAGGGTTCCGCGTTCACGACCTGCGGCATTACTTCGCGTCGCTGCTGATCGCGTCAGGGCTCGACGTGAAGACCGTACAGACACGCCTCCGCCACTCGTCGGCGAAGACCACCCTCGACACCTACGGGCACATCTGGCCAGACCGTGACGACTCGACGCGCGCCGCGGTGTCCGAAGCGTTCGCCACGCGGCCTCTCGCCGTGGGGGAGTAGGCCTCTTGCCGCACGAGAAGAGCCCCGCCGCGTTGTACGATGGGGCTCTTCTGCTGTGCTGGAACAGGATTCTTGCGGACTGTCTGCGGACTGAGCGGCCTTGATAGGCCATTCTGCCGCGTGATTCCGCGACTCTTGGCTAGACGCCGAAGTACAGCTCGTACTCGAACGGGTGAGGACGCGCCGCGATCGGCTTGATCTCGTTCTCGATCTTGTACTCGATCCAGGTCTCGATCAGCTCGGGCGTGAACACGCCGCCGGCCAGCAGGAACTCGTGGTCGGCCGCGAGGGCGTCGAGCGAGTCGAGCAGCGAGTTCGGCACCTGGGGGATGTTCTTGGCCTCCTCGGGCGGGAGCTCATAGAGGTCCTTGTCGACGGGCTCGTGCGGCTCGATGCGGTTCTTGATGCCGTCGAGGCCGGCCATCAGCTGCGCCGCGAAGGCGAGGTACGGGTTGCCCGAGGCATCCGGCGCGCGGAACTCGATGCGCTTGGCCTTGGGGTTGGAGCCCGTGATCGGGATGCGGATGGCCGCCGATCGGTTTCCGGCCGAGTAGACCAGGTTGACGGGAGCCTCGTAGCCCTTGACCAGTCGCTTGTACGAGTTGATCGTCGGGTTGGTGAACGCCAGCACGGCCGGCGCGTGGGCCAGCAGGCCGCCGATGTACCAGCGGGCGGTGTCGGACAGGCCGCCGTAGCCCTTCTCGTCGTAGAAGAGGGGCTTGCCGTCGAGCCACAGCGACTGGTGCGTGTGCATGCCCGAGCCGTTGTCACCGAAGAGGGGCTTCGGCATGAAGGTCGCCGTCTTGCCCCACTGGTCAGCCGTGTTCTTGACGATGTACTTGAACTTCAGGATGTCGTCGGCCGCGTGCACCATGGTGTCGAAGCGGTAGTTGATCTCCTGCTGACCACCGGTGCCGACCTCGTGGTGCGAGCGCTCGAGGATAAAACCGGCCTCGATGAGCTTCAGCGTGATGTCGTCGCGCAGGTCGGCCGTCTTGTCGACCGGGCTGACCGGGAAGTAACCGCCCTTGTACGGGGTCTTGTTGGCGAGGTTTCCGCCCTCTTCCTCGCGACCGGAGTTCCAGGCGCCCTCTTCGGAGTCCACGCTGTAGAAGCTCGAGTTCTGCTTCACCTCGAAGCGCACGTCGTCGAAGATGTAGAACTCGGCCTCGGGGGCGAAGAACGCGGTGTCGGCGATGCCGGTGGAGGCGAGGTACTTCTCTGCCTTCTTCGCGACCTGACGCGGGTCCTTCGAGTAGATCTCGCCGTTGCGCGGGTTGTAGATGTCGAAGACCATCACGAGGGTCTTCGCCTCGCGGAACTGGTCGAGGTACCCCGTCGACACGTCGGGGATGAGCTGCATGTCGGACTCGTGGATGTTCGCGAACCCGCGGATCGAGGAGCCGTCGAACAGCTGGCCGACCGTGAAGAACTCTTCGTCGACGGTCGAGGCCGGGATGTTGAAGTGCTGCTGAACACCAGGAAGATCCGTGAAACGGATGTCGAGGAACTTGACGTCCTCGTCCTTGATGAACTTGAGCACCTCGGATGAATCTTTGAACATGAAGGCTCCAGAGGTAGGGCGTCGGGAACTGCCGCACGCGTGCGCGCTTGTGTGGCACGGTACCCGGGAGGCATTGCCCGGCAGTGACACCATTGTTTCGGGGATGTTACATGCGCCTGGTTACGCTGGAACAGTGACTGAGAGCGCCTACAGCTACCCCGGCGAACGCCTCGGACTCCCGCGAGAGGGATCCGGATCGATCGGACGACTGGGGCGCCGGATCGGGGCGCTGTTCCTCGACTACGGCGCCGCGTATCTGATCTCGGGCTTCTTCGGGTGGGATCCGCTGGCGATCCTCGCGATCTTCGCGGCGATCCAGGTGGTGTTCATCCCGACCCTGCAGGGGAGCCCCGGGCACCGCATCTTCGGCCTGCGCGTCGTGCGCATCGACGGTGCCTGGGTGGGACTCTGGCGCCCGATCGTCCGAACGCTGCTGCTGATCGTGGTCATCCCCGCAGTGATCTGGGACTCCGACCAGCGCGGCCTTCACGACAAGGCCGCCGGCACGATTCTCCTGCGCGCCTGACACCGGCACCACGGATCTCGATACGGGCGCTGCGCGGCCTACTCGATCTCTCGTCGAAGCGACTCGACAAGGCAGCCGGGACGATTCTCCTGCGCGCCTGACGACGCGTCAGCGCGGTCGCGGCGCGCGGACCTTCGTCGGATCGATCCCCTTCGGGATCGGCATCGACGAGAGCGACTGGGAAACCGACTCGATGCGCTTGATGACCGCGGCCATCGTGGAGCGGTCGATCTTGTTCGGCAGCGACTTGATCGAGGACGAGAGCTTCGAGATCGGCACCTCGCCCTCGCCGTGGCCGATGTAGAAGACGGTGACCGGCACGCCCGACGCGACGCGCTGCACCTTGGAGCGTTCGTCGTTGACCAGGCGCGTGAGTCGCCCGCGGGCGCCTTCGCCGACGATGACGACGCCACCGCGACCGACCGCGCGGTAGACCGCCTCCTGCGTCTTCGGGTTGACGCCCACCGGCATGTCGGCGGCCTGCCACTTGCGGCCGAGCGACGTCGACAGGACGTGACCGGCGGCGCCCGGCATCCCATCGATCTTCTTGTACATGGCGTTCGTCGAGAGACGCGTCATGAGCATGAGTCCGCCGAGCACGCCGAGCATGAGGCCGGTGATGCCCCAGAGGATCATGCTCCAGATCGCGACCGGCGGGATGAAGAACCCGATGCCGACACCCACGGCGATGCCGAGCAGCACGATGCCGACGAGCATCCACGGCAGCCAGGGGAACGCCTGCTGCGTGAAGGTGTAGAGGGAGCGGATCTGCGAGAAGAAACCGGGGCGCTTCTCGGGTGCGGAACTGCGGGCGGCCATGGGGTCCAGCCTACCTTTCCGCGGGTGCGTCCAACGGCTCCTCCCCAGGACGTTCGCCGCAGGCGATCCTCACCGCATGTGCTCTCCCCGGCGAGGCGGCCGCTGCAGTCGCGGAGGGTGGGCCTGTGACTCGCCTCGAAGACCGCCTGACGTCGCCGTTCCGTGCCGTCCGGCCGATCGCGGCGCCAGGAGACGGCCCGTGGCCGGGCATGCTCACCAGCCTGCCGTCGGGCGAGCGCGGGGTGCTCGTCGATGCCGAGATGCTCGGACACGACTGGGGAGGGTGGCGGGCCGAGCCCGACGGGCACGTGCTCGGCCCCCTCGACATCGTTCGGATCCCGGGCGGTCACGAGGTGATCCTCCCGGTGTGCCCCGAGTCGCTCGAGGCGTTCATCACCCGAAGGCAGGCGTCGGCCGTCCCGCTCGCACGGGGCGAGGCAGTGACGATCGGGGTGAGCCTTCTGCGCGGAGGAACCGAGCTCCTCGAGCGCGAGGGGGTCGCAGGGCAATGGTGGCTCACCGACGCGGGGCGGCCGGTCTTCGCGACGGATGCCGCAGCCCCGCCCGTCCGCGACGACACCCTCATGGTGCTCGAAGCGCTCGCGCGCGCCGTGCCGCATCCGAGGGCATGGGACGACGCGACTGCCGCGGTCGCGGCGCTGCGCGTGTCCGCGGCAGAACTGGACCGCGCGGAGCTGGGTCTGTTCGCCATCGCGGATCCGATCCCGCTCGGCCTCGGCCCCAGCGTGGCCCGTGCCGAGACGCTGCCGGCGGTGCGTGGTGATCAGGTCGGTGCGGTGGTCCGTGAGTCGCCTCGCGGGCTGTGGGAGTCACTCGCCCGTCATGTCGACGCGGACGTCGCCGACCTCTTCTCCCGCGCGACGACGTCGGTGTGGCGCCGGGCGCGCGGTGCACGGAGCGAGCGCCGCCGTGCACCACTGATCCTCGGTGCCGGGATCGCCGCAGCCGTGCTGTGCGTGGGTCTGATGTGGCCGGACGGGGAGGGGAGCGTGGCCACTGCGGGGGGCGCGGGACCCACGGCGGCGACGACGCCGACCGCGCTTCCCCGCGTGGCTGCGTCGGCGGATGAGGAGACCGCGGACGCACGACCGGATGCCGGCACGGAAGCCGGGTCCGGCTCGCTCCCGGCCGCAGATCTGGAGGCCGTCGCGGCAGTTCTGCTCGAGCGACTCGACGACTGCGACGAGGACGGCGATTGCCTCGCCGAGATCGCGATGGACGGAGCCGCGCGTCTGCAGGGGGCGGCAGTCTCCGCCGAACGGCGAGTGCTCGTGCTGCTCGATGACTTCGGTGGGATCGCCGTGCTGCGTGTGGACGACTCGGCGAAGGAGATGCCGTCCCAGCTTGTCGTGATCGCGCTCAGAGACGGCGAATGGCTGCTGCGCGATGTCCAGGACGCCGCGCAGCAGCCATGATGACCGCAGAGATCAGATGCCGAGGTCGCCCTCGAATGCCGCGGCCTCGAGACGCGTCTTGACGGCGCCCAGGAAGCGGGCGGCGTCCGCGCCATCGATGATCCGGTGATCGTACGAGAGCGCCAGGTAGACGTAGGACCGAACCGAGATCGCGTCCTTGCCGTCGACGCTCACCACGCCGGGGCGCTTGACGACGATGCCGGTTCCGAGGATGGCCGACTGGGGCAGGAACACGACGGGCGTGTCGAAAAGGGCACCGCGCGAACCCGTGTTGGTGAGCGTGAAGGTGCCGCCGGCCAGCTCGTCGGGCTTCAGCTTGTTGTCGCGCGTGCGGGCGGCGAGGTCGGCGATCTCGTGCGCGATCTGCGCCAGATTCTTGGATGCCGCGTCGCGGAGCACGGGCGTCAGGAGGCCGCGCTCCGTGTCGACGGCGATCGAGAGGTTCTCCGTCGGCGGGTAGACGATGTCCGTGCCGTCGACGGTCGAGTTCACCACCGGATAGGCCTGCAGGGCTTCGGCGGCCGCGAGCGCGAAGAACGGCAGGAACGACAGCTTGTCGCCGGTCTTCGACTGGAAGTCGGCCTTCACCTTGTCGCGGAACGACGAGAGCTTGGTGACGTCGACCTCGACCACGGTCGTGAGCTGCGCGGTCGACTGCATCGATGCGACCGCGCGCTCCGCGAGCACCTTGCGCAGACGCGACATCGGCTGGGTCGTGCCGCGCAGCGGCGAGACCTCGAGCGGTGCCGGCGCGGCCGGTGCGGGAGCAGGGGCCGAGGCGGCCGGGGCCGCCGCCGCCTCCGCGGCCTTGAGGACGTCTTCCTTGCGGATGCGGCCCCCGACTCCCGTGCCGGTGACGGAGGCGAGGTCGACTCCCTGCTGCTGAGCGAGACGCCGCACCAGGGGAGTGACGTAGGACACGACGTCGGAATCGTCCGTGACCGCCGACGCGGCCGGAGCGGGCGCCGCCTGCGGGGCCGCCTGCGGAGCGGGGGCTGCTGCCGGAGCGGGCGCCTCCGCCTGCGGTGCGGGCGCCTCCGCCTGCGGTGCGGGCGCCTCGGCCTGGGGAGCGGGGGCCTCGGCCTGCGGTGCGGGGGCCGGAGCCTCGGATGCGGCGGGCGCGGGCGATTCGGCGGGCGCGGGCGATTCGGCGGGCGCGGCGGCCGCACCTGCCTCGCCGATGCGGGCGAGGGGTGCGCCGACGCCGACGGTCTCGTCCTCCTGGACGAGGATCTCCTGCAGGGTGCCGGCGAACGGCGACGGGATCTCGGTGTCGACCTTGTCGGTGGAGATCTCGAGGAGCGGCTCGTCGACGGCGACGTCGTCGCCGACCTTCTTCAGCCAGCGCGTCACGGTGCCCTCGGTCACGCTCTCGCCGAGTTCGGGGAGCACGACCTCCTTGCCACCGGAGGCGGGAGCCGCCGCCGGAGCGGATTCGGCGGGCGCCTCCTGTGCGGGGGCCTCCTGCGCGGGCGCGGCGGGCTCGGGCTCGGCCGGCGCCTCTTCAGCGGGCGCGGCAGCGGCGGCAGGCTCCGCCTGGGCGGCCTCGGGCTGCGGGGCGGCGTCGGGTGCGCTCGATCCATCGCCGATCTTGGCGAGGACGGCACCGACCTCGACGGTCTCGTCCTCCTGGACGAGGATCTCCTCGATCACGCCGCTCACCGGCGACGGGATCTCGGTGTCGACTTTGTCCGTGGAGATCTCGAGCAGGCCCTCGTCCGCCTCGACAGTGTCGCCGACCTGCTTGAGCCAGCGGGTGACCGTACCCTCTGTGACGCTCTCGCCGAGAGCGGGGAGGACCACGGAAGTGCTCATGTCGATGTCTCCTTAGGAATGGATATCGGGTCTAGCTTAGTGATGCCGCGAGGCCCGAGCGTCAGAGCGCGTGGAGCGGTTTGCCCGCCAGCGCGAGGAACGCTTCGCCCAGGGCTTCGCTCTGGGTCGGGTGGGCGTGGACGAACGGCGCGATGTCTTCGGGATGGGCTTCCCAGCCGATGGCGAGCTGCCCCTCCGTGATCAGCTCGCCGACGCGATCGCCGACCAGGTGGACGCCCACCACGGGACCGTTCTTGACGCGGACGACCTTGACGATGCCGCCGGTGCCGAGGATCTCGCTCTTGCCGTTGCCGGCGAGGTTGTACTCGTACGACGCGATGCCGTCGGAGCCGTGTGCCTCGGCCGCCTGGGCCTCGGTGAGACCGACGGACGCGACCTCCGGGTGGCTGTAGGTCACCTTGGGGATCTGCGTGTCCGGGATCACGACCGGCGAGAGTCCGGCGATCTCCTCGGCCACGAAGATGCCCTGCTGGAAGCCGCGGTGCGCCAGCTGCAGACCGGGGACGATGTCGCCGACGGCCCAGATGTGGGTCACGCCGGTACGCAGGCGCTCGTCGGTGACGACGAACCCGCGATCGATCGTGAGGCCCGCCTCCTCGTAGCCGAGTCCGGCCGTCGCGGGGCCTCGCCCGACCGCGACGAGCAGGTAATCCGCCTCGAAGGTCTTGCCGTCCTCGAGGGTCACGGTGACTCCGTCGGCGGTCTGCGACACGCTCTGGAAGCGCACACCGAGCGACGACGCTATCCCGCGGCGACGGAAGGCGCGCTCGAGCGCCTTGCTGAGCGCCACGTCCTCGTTCGGCACGAGGTGGTCCAGCGCCTCGACGATCGTCACGTCGACCCCGAACGAGCGCCACACGCTCGCGAACTCCACGCCGATGACGCCGCCGCCGAGTATCACGACGCGCGACGGGATCTCGTCGAGTTCGAGGGCGTGCTCACTGGTGAGCACGCGGCCGCCGATCTCGAGACCCGGGAGTGTGCGGCTGTACGAGCCGGTCGCGAGCACGACGTCCGTGCCGCGGTAGAGATCGTCGCCCACGCGCACCCCGGGGCCGGCCTCGAGGCGTCCTTCACCGGCGACGACGGTGATCCCGCGAGCCTTCACGAGCCCTTCGAGGCCCTTGTACTTCTTCGCGACGATGCCCTCACGGTAGGCGCGGACGCCGGCAGGGTCGACGCCGTCGAAGGACGCGCGGATGCCGATGGCCGAGGCATCCCGTGCCGTCTCGGCGACCTCGGCGGCGTGGAGCAGCGCCTTGGTCGGGATGCAGCCGCGGTGCAGGCAGGTGCCGCCGACCTTGTCCTTCTCGATCAGTGCGACGGACTTGCCGAGCTCGGCCGCGCGCAGGGCCGCGGCGTAGCCGCCGCTGCCACCGCCCAGGACGACGAGGTCGAAGGTGTGGTCGGTCATCAGGACTCCTCTGTCGTGACGAATCGGATCAGGCTGCGCACCGTGGCTGCCGTGGGGCCCTTGTCGGTGAACCCGTAGCCCCCGCCCTTGTTCATGCCGACTCCGGCGATGTCGAGGTGCACCCACGGGATGCGCGGTGCATCGGCGGCGTCGGATGTCCGGCCGACGAAGTGGCGCAGGAACAGCCCTGCGAACAGAGAGCCCCCGGCGGGATCGCCGATCTTGGCGTTCTGCAGATCCGCGATGGGGGAGTCGAGCTCGTCGACCATGTGGGCCGGGAGCGGAAGCCGCCACGCCGGTTCCGACTCCGCCGCGGCGGCGGCGAGGTAGGCCGCGACCGCATCGTCGTCACCCATGACGCCGGTGTGACGGGTGCCGAGCGCGATCGTGATCGCACCGGTGAGGGTGGCCACATCGACGATGACATCCGGATGCTCGCGGCTCGCGGCGACCAGCCCGTCCGCGAGGACCAGGCGACCCTCGGCGTCGGTGTTCAGCACCTCGACCGTGGTGCCGTCGAGCATTCGCAGCACGTCGCCGGGACGCGTGGCGCGGCCAGAGGGCATGTTGTCCGCGACGCACAGCCAGGCCGTCACCGCGACCGGGGCGGCGATCGTGGCGACGGCACGCAGGACCGCCAGCGCCGTCGCGGCTCCGCACATGTCGTACTTCATGCCGACCATCCCGGCGGCGGGCTTGAGCGAGAGACCGCCGGTGTCGAAGGTGATCCCCTTGCCGACGAGCGCGACGTGGCGCGTCGCGCCCTCGGGGGCGTACGACAGGCGGATCAGGCGCGGCGGCCGGTCCGATCCCTGGCCGACGCCGAGGATGCCGCCGTAGCCGCCTTCGCGCAGCGCTTCCTCATCGAGGACGTCGACGGTCACGTCGAGGCCCTCCACCGACGCGCGTGCGCGATCGGCGAAGTCGGCGGGACCGAGCCATTCGGCCGGGATGGAGACGAGGTCCTTGACGAGCGCGGCGGCGTCGGCTGTGGCGATGACGGTGGCCAGAGCGCCGGCATCCTCCTCGACCGTGCCGTGCACGACCACGCGCGCGGCGCGCGGCTTCGGGGCCTCCGACTTGTAGCCGTCGAAACGGTAGCCGCCGAGGGCCGCACCCTCGGCGAGTGCGGTCCACAGCTGCGGATCGGCGTACGGCGCGCTGACGGCGACGGTCTCGAACCCCGTCAGGTTGCGGATCGCCGCACCGACCGCGTCGCGCAGGGCCGCGGCATCCGGAGCTGTTCCGGTTCCCACGACCGCGAGCGGCCGTGTGGTGGACTCGGGTGCGTAGACCCGTTGCAGCGAACCCGCGGCACCGGTGAAGCCGGTGGCGACCAGGGCATCGAGCAGACCCGGCCAGTCGCTCAGGTCGGGGGCGGCATCGCCCTCGACGGGGGGAAGTGCGATCAGGATCGCGTCGGCGTCGGACTCTCGGATCTGTGCATCGCTGTACGCGAGGTCGGGAAACGACATGACCTCCATCCTAGGGAGGTCGCGTGTTCGCTCTGAGCGGGATCGGCGAGACCCGGACCGTCGGCGGCGGCTCGTAGCATGGGGGTATGCCCCTCTCCGGCCCGCTGTTCGAGCGCTCTGCGTCCGCGCCCCCGGTGCCGCGGGGCCTGCCGCTGGTGATCGCGCTGACCGGATTCACCGACGCGGGCAGTGCGGTGAGCCAGGTCGTGGACTACGTCCGCGACGATCTCGCCCCGACGCCGCTGATCGTGTTCACCAATGACGTGCTCCTCGACTACCGCGCGCGCCGGCCCGTGATCTCCTTCGACCAGACCCACCTCACGGACTATCGTCCGCCGCGCCTCGAGCTGTCGTTCGCCCACGACGCCCTCGGTCAGCCGTTCCTGGTGCTCTCGGGGTACGAGCCCGACTTCGCGTGGGATGCGTTCACGGCCGCCGTGGTGGCGTTCGTCGAGGAATTCGGCGTGTCGACGGTGACATGGGTGCACGCCATCCCCATGCCGGTTCCCCATACGCGCCCGATCGGCACCACGGTGAGCGGCACGCGCACCGAGCTGACCGCGGCGCACTCGGTGTGGCAGCCGCACACCCAGGTCCCCGCGACCGCCGGCCACCTTCTGGAGTACCGCCTCGCGGAGGCCGGCGCGGACGTGGCCGGCTTCGTCCTGCTCGTCCCGCACTATCTGGGGGATACGGAGTACCCGGCGGCCGCACTGGCCGCGCTCGACAGCGTCACCGTCGCGACCGGGCTCGTGTTCACGGGAGAGGAGCTCCGCGAGGAGAACCGTGACTACCTCACCAAGGTCGGCGACCAGGTGAGCGGCAGCGAGGAGCTCTCGCGCATGGTCGAGGGACTCGAGGAGCGGTACGACGCCTACATGGCCGGATCCACGCTCGCCACGCCGATGATCCACACCGGTGATCTCCCGAGTGCGGACGAGCTCGCCGCCGAGCTCGAGCGCTTCCTGGCGACCCGCCCGACCGGCGAAGACGACAAGCGCGGCTCCTGACGCGGAATGCGCGAGCACTCCCCGATGTTGCAGGGGGAGAATGATGTGGCGCGACGGCAGCCCGTGCTGGCGGCCCATCGCAAGTATGAGATACTGGATGCTCTGACCCGTTGTCAACTGGTTCCGTGAGGTCATCTCGGCGGAGCGAGGACTTGACAAGGGTCTTACTAGTGTCCGAAATCTACCGGCGGCGTGCGGCCCATGCTTCCGGTGAAAGGCGAAACGTGACCTCAGGCACGAACACCAAGGCTCGCTCGGCCGCGAAGGACACCGAAGCGGACGAGACCACCACCGCGACGAAGGCGCCCGCGAAGTCCGCGGCCAAGCCTGCCGCGAAGACCGCGGCGGCTAAGCCTGCCGCCAAGAAGACCACCACGCGCGCCAAGGCGGCGCCGAAGACCGCCTCGAAGAAGGCGGCGAAGGACGACGAGGTGGAGGACGACGTCGAGATCGACGAAGTCGAGCTCGACGTCGACGCCCTCGACGACGACTCCGACGACTCGGAGGAGACCAGCGCGCCGACGCGTCCCGCGCGTCGCGGCACGAAGGCCGCCCCGGCCCAGGCTGACGACGAGGCCGCCGCATCCGATGACACCGATGCGGAGGACGACGACGAGGAGAGCACGAAGCCGGCGTTCACCGAGCCCCTGCCGACCGGTGCGATCGTCATCTCGTCGAGCGACGAGGACGATGTGCCCGTCTACTCGACGCAGATCACCGGCGCCACCGCCGACCCGGTCAAGGACTACCTGAAGCAGATCGGCAAGGTCCCGCTCCTCAACGCGGCCGAAGAGGTCGAGCTCGCGATGCGCATCGAGGCGGGTCTGTTCGCCGAAGAGAAGCTGTCGCACATGTCTGCGGCCGAGAAGTCCTCTCAGCTGGGACTCGACCTCCAGTGGGTCGCACGCGACGGCCAGCGCGCGAAGTCGCACCTGCTCGGCGCGAACCTGCGTCTGGTCGTGTCGCTCGCCAAGCGCTACACCGGTCGTGGCATGCAGTTCCTCGACCTCATCCAGGAGGGCAACCTCGGCCTGATCCGTGCGGTCGAGAAGTTCGACTACACCAAGGGCTTCAAGTTCTCGACCTACGCCACGTGGTGGATCCGTCAGGCCATCACCCGCGCCATGGCCGACCAGGCCCGCACGATCCGCATCCCGGTCCACATGGTCGAGGTCATCAACAAGCTCGCCCGCGTGCAGCGCCAGATGCTCCAGGACCTGGGCCGCGAGCCCACGCCCGAAGAGCTCAGCCGCGAACTCGACATGACCCCCGAGAAGGTCATCGAGGTGCAGAAGTACGGCCGCGAGCCGATCTCGCTGCACACCCCGCTCGGCGAAGACGGCGACAGCGAGTTCGGTGACCTCATCGAGGACACCGAGGCGGTCGTTCCGGCCGACGCCGTGGGCTTCACGATGCTCCAGCGCCAGCTCGAATCGCTCCTCGACTCGCTCTCCGAGCGCGAGGCCGGCGTGATCCGCATGCGCTTCGGCCTCGGCGACGGCCAGCCGAAGACCCTCGACCAGATCGGCGACACCTTCGGCGTGACGCGCGAGCGGATCCGTCAGATCGAGTCCAAGACGATGGCCAAGCTGCGGCATCCGTCCCGATCGCAGTCCCTCCGGGACTACCTCGAGTGAGCGAGGCGAACGCCGGCAAGGCGCTCACCGTCAAGGTCGAAGACTCGGCGTACGCCCGCATTCCGATCCGCACGCGGGTCGTCATGCCGGGCGACGACCTCGACGCGTTCGTGCGCGAGTACGCGGGTGAGCTGGTCCGCGAGGGCGACCTTCTGTTCGTCACCGAGAAGATCGTGGCGATCACGCAGGGCCGGTCGTATCAGCTGGATGAGATCCAGCCGCGCCGCCTCGCCCGCTTCCTGTCGAAGTACGTCACGCGCACGAGCTACGGCATCGGCCTCGGCATGCCCGAGACGATGGAGATGGCGCTGCGCGAGTGCGGTACGCTGCGCATCCTGCTCGCGGCGGCCGTCTCGGCCGTCACGAAGCTCTTCGGGCGTCGCGGAGACTTCTACCGGGTCGCCGGCTACAAGGCCCGCTCGATCGACGGTCCGACCGCGCACACCATCCCGCCGTACAACACCGCCGTCGTGCTCGGTCCGGCGAAGCCGAAGCAGGTCGCGCAGCACGTGCAGAGCCTCCTCGGCGTGCCCGCACAGGTGGCCGTGGTCGACATCAACGACATCGGCGGGAACATCCTCGGATCCACGCTGGATTCGGCCGGTGAGAAGCGACTCGTCGCCATCTTGAAGGACAACCCGCTCGGGCAGGGCCACGAGTCCACACCGCTCGGCATCGTTCGCCAGGTCTGACCCGCGGCAACGCGAAAAGGGCGGGCTCTCATCGAGAGCCCGCCCTTTCGCGTTGCTGGTGGACGGTGGCGCGGACCGGATCAGACCGACTCGGCCAGGCGCGCCGTCTCGTCGTGCCACGACGTGGCGATCGTGCGCAGCTTCTCTTCGTACTTGCGGCCGTGGTGGGCGCAGAAGAGCAGCTCGCTGCCGTTGACCTCGGCGGCGATGTAGGCCTGTGCGCCGCACGAGTCGCAGCGGTCGGCCGCCGTCAGGCGGTGCTCGAGGACGGTGCCGGCCTCGGTGGGTGTCGAAAGCGTGGTCATGTCGGTACCTCCTCGTTCAGATAGAACTCCGTTGCAGGTCATGAAATACAACCACGCCTTTGTTTCGAGAATGCCGCGAACCGGTCACATTTCGCTGAGCGCGTACGGCGAGGCTCCCAGAAGCGTGTCGGATCCGCTCACGGAGGCGCGGCGGATACTCTTGGAGATTGTGACAGCCGAGTACTCCGCCCATCATCTCCAGGTGCTGGAGGGGCTCGAGGCGGTGAGAAAGCGCCCCGGCATGTACATCGGGTCGACGGACTCCCGTGGGCTCATGCACTGCCTGTGGGAGATCATCGACAACTCCGTCGACGAGGCCCTCGCCGGTCACGGTTCGCGGATCGACATCGTGCTCCACGCCGACGGCAGCGTCGAGGTCCGCGACCAGGCGCGCGGCATCCCGGTGGACATCGAGCCCCGCACCGGCCTGTCGGGCGTCGAGGTCGTCTTCACGAAGCTGCACGCCGGCGGCAAGTTCGGCGGCGGCTCGTACGCCGCTTCGGGCGGTCTCCACGGGGTGGGAGCATCCGTCGTCAATGCGCTCTCGGAGCGACTGGACGTCGAGGTCGACCGCGGCGGGAAGACCTGGGCGATGTCGTTCCACCGCGGAGAGCCGGGGATCTTCGCCAACGGAGCACCGAACTCCGCGTTCAGCCCGTTCGAGGACCGCAGCGAGCTGCGGGTCGCAGGCAAGGCGGCGCGCGGTGTGACCGGCACGCGCATCCGGTACTGGGCCGACCCTCAGATCTTCACGAAGGACGCCGCCTTCAGCGCGCAGGAGCTCGAGCAGCGCGCGCGCCAGACCGCCTTCCTCGTTCCCGGGCTCGAGATCGTCATCCGCGACGAGCGCGCCGAAGAGCCGGTCGAGACGAGCTACCGCTACGACGGAGGCATCTCGGAGTTCGCCGACTTCCTCGCCCCAGATGCGCCGATCACCGATACCTGGCGCCTCACCGGCACAGGCACCTTCACCGAGACGGTGCCGGTGCTGCAGCCGACGGGCGCGATGGTTCCCACCGAGCTCGAGCGCACGTGCGAAGTCGATGTCGCGGTGCGGTGGGGAACCGGATACGAGACGACGTCGCGCTCCTTCGTCAACATCATCTCGACGCCGAAGGGCGGCACGCACCAGGCCGGGTTCGAGCTCGGTCTGATGAAGGTGCTGCGCACTCAGGTCGAGCAGAATGCCCGCCGACTGAAGTTCAGCGGGTCCGACAAGCTCGAGAAGGACGACATCCTGGCCGGGCTCTCGGCCGTGCTGACCGTGCGCCTGCCCGAGCCGCAGTTCGAGGGCCAGACGAAGGAGGTGCTCGGCACACCGGCCGTGCGCCAGATCGTCGCCAACGTGATCACCCGCGAGCTCACGGCGAAGTTCACGTCACCCAAGCGTGACGACAAGGCGCAGACGGCGCTTCTGCTCGACAAGATCGTCGCCGAGATGAAGGCCCGCATCTCGGCACGCGCGCACAAGGAGACCCAGCGACGCAAGAACGCGCTCGAGTCGTCTTCGCTGCCGGCGAAGCTCGCCGACTGCCGCACGAACGACGTCGAGGCTTCCGAGCTGTTCATCGTCGAGGGCGATTCGGCGCTGGGCACGGCGAAGCTCGCTCGCAACAGCGAGTATCAGGCGCTGCTGCCCATCCGCGGCAAGATCCTGAACGTCCAGAAGGCATCGATCAGCGACATGCTGTCCAACGCGGAGTGCGCCGCGATCATCCAGGTGATCGGCGCCGGCTCGGGCCGATCGTTCGACCTCGAAGCGGCGCGCTACGGCAAGGTGATCCTGATGAGCGACGCCGATGTCGACGGCGCGCACATCCGCACCCTGCTGCTGACGCTGTTCTTCCGCTACATGCGTCCGCTCATCGACGACGGCCGCGTCTACGCCGCCGTGCCGCCGCTGCATCGCGTCGTGGTCATGAACCCGGGCACCAAGCCCAACGAGACCATCTACACCTACTCCGAGCAGGAGCTCCACGGACTGCTCACCAAGCTCACGAAGGCGGGCAAGCGCTGGCAGGAGCCCGTGCAGCGTTACAAGGGCCTGGGGGAGATGGACGCCGATCAGCTGGCGACGACCACGATGGATCGCGCCGGCCGGACCCTGCGGCGCGTGCGGATGGAGGATGCCGAGGGCGCGGCATCCGTCTTCGAACTCCTCATGGGCAACGATGTGGCCCCGCGCAAGGAGTTCATCATCGATTCGAGCGACCGGCTGGCGCGCGAGCGCATCGACGCCTGAGACGCGCGCGCCCGGCGGGAGTGCCGTCCTCAGCGGATGCCGGTGCCGATCGCGCCGATCACGCCGTCGAGCGGAGTGCCCGAGGCGTCGCGCTTGGCGCCGGGCTCCGGCAGTGCGCGCGTCGAGCCGTCGGCGCCGACCGCTCGCGGGTCGGAGCCGATCCACGCGTGGGTGAGGGCGTCCTCGCCCTTGAGGAACCGTTGGGCCCGGACCCCGCCCGTCGCGCGGCCCTTCGCAGGGAACTCGGTGAACGCCGAGATCTTCGCGCTCCCGGCATCCGTTCCTGCCAGAGCAGCTCCCGAGCCTGCGACGGTCACCACGACGGCGTCGAAGTCGGATGCTCCCACCACGGTGAACGCGATGACCTCGGCGCCGTCGGTCAGGCGGATCCCCGCCATGCCGCCGGCGGAGCGTCCCTGCGGTCGCACCGAAGAGGCGTCGAACCGGAGCAGCTGGGCATCGCTCGCCACGAAGACGAGCTCCGCCCCGTCCGAGGCCGGCGCTGCGCCGACGACCCGGTCTCCGTCGCGCAGCGCGATGATCTCGATGTCGTGCTTGGTGCCGAGCTCGGATGCGGCGACGCGCTTGACGGTGCCGTGAAGGGTGCCGATCGCGATCGGCGGGGCGTCCTCGAGCGGCACGATCGCGACGACGTGCTCTCCCGAGCCGAGCCCCAGGTACTGATCGGCACGCGTGCCGGCCGCGAGCTGTACGGAATTGCCGGGGACCGACGGCAGGTCGACGGGGGAGAAGCGGATGAGGCGGCCATGGCTCGTGACGGCGCCGACGTCGCCGCGCGTGGTGGTGTCGACCGCGGCGCGGATCGCATCGTGTTTCGCACGGCGCGACGGCGGAACGACTCCGCCATTGGGCACGTCGGCGGCGAGCTCGGCGCGCACCATGCGACCGGTCGCGGAAAGGAAGACGCGGCACGGCGTGTCGGCGATCTGCAGGTCCGCCGCGGCGGCCGCCGCCCGTGACCGTGGAGCGACCGGCCCGCCGTTGAGCAGCAGGGTGCGGCGCGGCGTGCCGTACGTCTCCGCGGCGGCATCCAGCTCGCGAGCGACCTGCGCGCGCAGCAGCACCTCGCTGCCCAGAAGCTCCTCGAGCTCGGCGATCTCGGCCTTGAGCTTGTCGCGCTCCGCCTCGAGCTCGATGCGGGAGAACCGCGTGAGGCGACGCAGCCGCAGCTCGAGGATGTACTCCGCCTGCGGCTCCGACAGATCGAAGACGTCCATGAGGCGTGTGCGCGCGGCGTCGCCGTCGTCGGAGGTGCGGATGACCTGGATGACCTCGTCGATGTCGAGGATCGCGATCAGCAGACCCTCGACGAGGTGCAGCCGCTCCTTCCGCCGTGCCAGCCGGTAGGCGCTGCGCCGCGTCACCACGCTGAGGCGGTGGGCGAGATAGACGCTCAGCAGGTCGCGCAGACCCAGCGTCTGGGGCTGGCCGTCCACCAGTGCGACGTTGTTGATGCTGAACGAGTCCTCGAGCGGGGTGAGGCGGTAGAGGTGATCGAGCACCGCCTGCGGATCGAACCCCGTCTTGATCCCGATCACCAGGCGGAGGCCGTGATGACGGTCGGTGAGATCGGTGACGTCGGAGATGCCCTGGAGCTTCTTGGCGGTGACCGCGTCCTTGATCTTCTCGATGATCCGCTCCGGACCGACGAGGTAGGGCAGCTCGGTGACGACGATGCCGGTGCGGCGGGGGCCGAGGGACTCCACGGAGACCTTCGCGCGGGTGCGGAACGAACCGCGGCCCTTCGCATAGGCGTCCTTGATCCCGTCCAGGCCGACGATGATGCCCCCCGACGGCAGGTCGGGCCCGGGGACGAACTCCATGAGCTCCTCGACGGTGGCCTCGGGGTTGTCGAGCAGATGGATCGCGGCGCCGACGACCTCGATCAGGTTGTGCGGCGCCATGTTCGTCGCCATGCCGACCGCGATGCCCGTGGCGCCGTTGACGAGCAGGTTCGGGTAGGCAGCCGGGAGCACCTCGGGCTGCTGGAACTGCCCGTCGTAGTTGGGGATGAAGTCGACGACGTCTTCATCGAGGTTCTCGGTCAGCGCGAGAGCGGCGGCGGCGAGGCGCGCCTCCGTGTAGCGCGGAGCGGCCGGGCCGTCATCGAGCGATCCGAAGTTGCCGTGACCGTCGACGAGCGGCACGCGGAGCGAGAAGGGCTGGGCGAGGCGCACGAGGGCGTCGTAGATCGGCGCGTCGCCGTGCGGGTGGAGCTTTCCCATCACCTCGCCGACGACGCGGGCGCTCTTGACGTGGCCGCGGTCGGGGCGCAGGCCCATGTCGGCCATCTGGAAGAGGATGCGGCGCTGGACGGGCTTGAGGCCGTCACGGGCATCGGGCAGAGCCCGCGAGTAGATCACCGAGTAGGCGTACTCGAGGAAGGACCCCTGCATCTCGGTGGAGACATCGACGTCCTCGATGCGGCCGTGGTCGATGGGGGCGGATTCGGTGCGGGATGCGGGCATGACTGAGCCTCGGGTTACGGCGGAGCGGTGGGGGCCGATCGCGTGTGTGCGAGACTGACCCCGATGTCCCTCAGCCTACCCGCGGACCCGCTGCGAGCCCGGAGCCTCACCGGTGTCGTGCCGCAGATGTCGGCGGCGCTCGATGGCCGTTCGGACTGGTTCGCCCCCGCGAAGAGCGCCGTGGTCCTCGTCGTCGACGGGCTCGGTTCCCTCAACCTCGCCGCCCGCGCCGGACATGCGCGGTTCCTCGCTCAGGCGGGCACGAAGAAGGACGTCGCCCGCACGGTCTTCCCGTCGACGACGGCGTCGGCCCTCACGAGCCTGCTGACCGCGACCGAACCGGGTGAGCATGGGATTGTCGGCTATCGTGCGCGCGTCCCCGGCACCGATGACGTGATCAACCAGCTCCGCGGGTGGGACACCGACGGCCTGCCGCTGTCGTGGCAGCGGTCCGTGCCGTTGACGTCGTCTTCCGGACGCCCCTTCTTCGTCGTCACGAAGCGCGAGTACGCCGGAACGGGCTTCACCGCCGCAACGCAGGCAGGCGCGGAGTTCCACGGTGTCGACGATCTCGTCGAGCGCTTCGAGACGGCCGCCGACCTGGCCTCGCGCACCCCCGGCTCACTCGTCTACCTGTACGCCCCGGAGCTCGACGGCCTCGGCCACCGCCGCGGCTGGGAGTCCGACGAGTGGCTCGTGGGCCTGGAGAAGGTGGATGCCGCCGCCCGCGCCCTCGCGGGCGCCCTCGCCCCGGGTGTCGGCGCGATCGTCACCGCGGACCACGGGATGGTGGACGTGCCGCGGCACCGCCACATCCTTCTGCGCGAGGGAGACCGGCTGCTCGAGGGCGTGCGCCTCATCGGCGGAGAACCGCGGATGCTGCACCTCTACGCCGAGCCCGGAGAGGAGCGGGCGGTGCTGCACAACTGGCGGGTGGCCGAGGCATCGCGATCTTGGGTGCTGTCTCGCGAAGAGCTGATCGCGTCGGGCCTTCTCGGGCCGGTGGACGCCGAGGTCGCTCCGAGGATCGGAGACGTGGTCGTCGCAGCGCGATCCGCCGTCGTGTACTACGACGACCGTGCGGCCGACAAGAGCCCGCAGAAGATGATCGGGCAGCACGGCTCGCTCACCCCGGAGGAGCGCGTCGTGCCCCTGCTTCGGCTCGGGGCGTTCGCCTGACCGCTCAGTCTTCGGTGCGGGCGCCGAAGACGATCTCGTCCCAGGACGGCATGGACGTCCGGCCCTTGCGCCGCCCCGCCTCCGCGACAGCCGACGGCACCTCGAACTCGATCTCGTCGATCTCGTCCGCGACGGCCTCGTCGTAGCCGGGCTCGAGCGCGTCGAAGAGCGCCACGGGGGAGTGCGAGCGACTCGACGCCGCCTCCTCGGTACCCGGGAGCGGTTCGCGCTGACCACGGCGGCGCCGCAGCGCCTCGAGCAGGTCGGCGGTCTCGGCGGACGTCGCGATCGGCTCGTCCGCACGTTTGATCGCCGCCTGCTGCACGGCCGGCGCCGCGGGTGCGGGAAGGTCGGGAGACTCCAGGTCGGCATCGGGGAGCTTGCGAGGACCGAACGCGCCGCTGTCGAAGCGCGTGTCGTCCTTGGCCGGCGCGGTCTCGAGAGCCCGCAGGCGCGGGATCAATCCGTCCGGCAGCGAACCCTGGCGCGACAGCTGGATCGCATCGGCGTTCAGAGGTGACAGAGTGCTTCGACGAGGGTCGAAGCCCCAGCGTGCGTCGTGGTCCACATCGTTCGCAGTGAACTCGAGCTTGACGATCCAGCCGGTGTGATCCTTCCAGCTGGTCCAGCGCTCGGCGATCGCCCCCGCCTCGGCCAGCTTGGCGCGCACCGCCGTCCCGAAGGTCGCGTTGGCGTCGGACTCGAAGTCGCCGCCGAGCAGCACGGGCACGGCGAGCGCCTGACCGACGACGTGCTCGCGCTCGGCGAGCACGGGGCCTTCGAAGCGGATGACATCTTCGACACGTGCGCCGAGAAGGCTCGCGACCTCGTCTGCGGAGAGCCCGGCACGAATGTGGGACTGGATCTCGCGCGGGCTCGGCCGCGCTGCCTGCACGTCTCCGTCCCGCTCACGGCGTGCTCTGCGCAGCTCGATGCGCAGCACCTCGTCGACGGCGAGTGCGAACCTCTCGCCGGACTCGGTCGCCAGAACGAGACTGTCGTCCTCGGTTCCGATCACCTTGAGCTGTTCCATGCGAACGCGCCTCCGATCCTGCGTGTCCCGCCCATGCTGACACAGGCGGTGTCGACGGCCGGGAATATCCCGCGCGTGGCGCGAGTTTCAGGCGGACGCAGGGCACGGCATCCGATCTTCCGCATTTGCGAAATCGAGCCCCGTCATGCAAACTATCGCCGCCCGAAGGGGCGCGCACCCGAGATACTCCGGAAGTTGAGACGCTTACGCATGGCCACCGATTACGACGCCCCCCGCAAGACCGAGGACGACAGCGAGTCGATCGAGGCGCTGAAGGAACGCGTCCCCGACAAGCTCTCGGGCGCGGTCGATGTGGAGGACGCCGACAACCCGTCCGGCTTCGAGCTGCCGGGAGCGGATCTGTCGGACCTCGAGCTCGACGTGGTCGTCCTGCCGCCGCAGGAGGACGAGTTCACGTGCTCGAACTGCTTCCTCGTGAAGCACCGTTCGCAGCTCGACCACGACACCGCCCACGGACCTATCTGCGCGGAGTGCGCCGCCTGACCTGAGCGCGGCGCATCGCCGCGACGAGCCGATCCGGCGTGCGGGTGGAGACCACCCACACCGGGGTCGGGTCGTCGGGGTCGATGACCGGCACGACGATCACCGCGTCGATCCCGCCGCGGATCACGTGCCATGATCGCGGGTCCAGACCCGCACCCCGTGCTGTCCTCGCCTCTTCACCCGTGACCGCGATGGGGTCGCCCAGCAGAGTGACGTCGATGTGCGCGCGCCCCGCGCGCAACTCACCGTTCGTGATCGCGACGACCGGTGAGCCCGCCACGAGCAGAGCCACGATCGCCACCCCGACGACCGCGCCGATCACCAGCGCCGCGGTCGTGTCGATGGGGGCGAACACGGCCGTGGCCATCGGCCCGGCCACCGCGGCGCTCACCAGGATCCACAAAGAGGGGCCGAGCCTCTCGCGATACTCGCCGGCCCCGACATCGAGCGTTGTCTTCTGCATTACCCTCATTGGGTGACTGAAACGGTGGACGTCCCCATTATCGCTTCCGACGTCCCGGTGTACGCGCACCCGGGCGACGCCGGCGCCGACCTGGTCGCGGCCGAGGCGGTGCGCCTCGAACCCGGCCGGCGGGCCATGGTGGGCACGGGCGTGCGCATCGCACTCCCGGAGGGGCACGTCGCCTTCGTCGTTCCTCGCAGTGGACTCGCGGCCAAGCACGGCATCACCGTGGTCAACGCCCCCGGCACCGTCGACGAGGGATACCGGGGCGAGATCAAGGTCATCCTCCTCAACACCGATGCCGAGCAGGCGCACGACATCGCCGTGGGCGATCGGATCGCGCAGCTCATCGTGATGCCCGTGCCGCGCGTCAGATTCATTCCCGTGGAGGCTCTGCCCGAGAGCGTCCGAGGCGAAGGCGGCTTCGGCTCCACCGGCTACAAGAAGGACGGAGTCCTGGCATGACCGACCCCACGCCCGCGGACGCCCCGCAGAAGGATGGACCGGAAGATCGTGCGATCGCCGGTCCCTTCGACGAGTCCGAGGCCAACCCGGTCCGGCCGTACATCGACCTCGGCGGCATCAAGATCCTTCCGCGCGAGGGCCTGAACCTCCGTCTCGAGGTCGAGGAGCAGACCAAGCGCATCGTCGCCGTCGGCCTGGACTACGCCGACTCGACCCTGCAGGTCCAGCCGTTCGCGGCACCGCGCACGGCCGGCCTGTGGGCCGAGACGCGCGAGCAGATCCGCGCGCAGATCCGCCAGCAGGGCGGTCGTGTCGAGGAGCGCGAAGGCCCGCTGGGGCCGGAACTCCTCGCGGAGGTGCCGGTCGTCGCGGGGCCGGACAGTGCGGCAGGCAAGCGTCTGGCACGGTTCATCGGCGTGGACGGCCCGCGGTGGTTCCTCCGCGGCGTGATCGGCGGCGCCGCCACGTCGGACGTCGAGGCCGCGGCCGCGGTGGAAGACCTCTTCCGCTCGATCGTCGTGGTGCGCGGCGGCTCGCCGATGCCCCCGCGCGACCTCATCCCGCTGCGCATGCCCGCCACCCCCGGGGTCGCGTGAGCGACGCGTCCCAGCCCGAGGGGGACGAGCAGCGCAGCGCCGATCTCACGCCGCCGCCCCCGGCCGCGGCATCCGCTTCGGACCTGGTGGGTGCGGCGCTCGGAAGCGCCGCCAAGCGCGCCGGCCTCGACCCGGCGGAGGGCGCTTCCACCGGTCACGTCGTCTGGGCGGCGATGGGCGGCTGGCGCGGCGTGCTCGAGTCGGTCCTCCCCGGCGTCGTGTTCCTGATCACCTGGACGGCGACCTACGATCCCGCCACCCGATCGGGCAATCTTCTCCTGAGCCTCGTGCTGTCTGTCGGTCTCGCGGGGATCTTCACCCTCGTGCGTCTCGTGCAGAAGCAGTCCGCCGCCGCCGCGATCGGCGGTCTTGTGGCCGCCGCGGCCGCCGCCGGGCTCTCGCTGCTGACGGGCAGGGGCGAGGACAGCTTCATCCCCGGGTTCATCACCAACGCGGTCTATGGCACCGCCTTCCTCGTGTCGGCGCTCATCGGGTGGTCGCTCATCGGGCTCGCCGTCGGCTTCCTGATGTCCGAGGGAACGGCCTGGCGCGCCGACAAGCGCAAGCGTCGCGTGTTCTTCTGGCTCGCCATCGCCTGGGCTGCGCTCTTCGCGGCACGACTGCTGGTGCAGGTCCCGCTGTACTTCGCGGGCGACGTCACCGCACTGGGCACCTTCAAGCTCGTGATGGGCCTGCCGTTGTTCGCGCCCCTGGTGGCGGTGACGTGGCTTGCCGTTCGCGCGCTCTACCCGCGCCGCGAGACGCGAGACGACGTCGCCGCAGAGTGATACATTTATCTTGACATCAAGATAAATTCGACTCCGTCGAGGATTAGGTCACCCTCACTAGCCGAGGGCTCCTGGGCGGGGGAAGATGGGGAGTGCCGGGCTTGGATCCCGCTCCCGCCGCCGACGAAGGAGACAGACGTGTCCACGGTTGACAGCTTCGGTGCGAAGAGCACCCTGACGGTCGGCAGCACCGACTACGAGATCTTCCGCATCGACACCGTCGCGGGGTACGAGAAGCTCCCGTTCAGCTTGAAGGTGCTCCTGGAGAACCTGCTGCGCACGGAGGACGGCGCCAACGTCACGAAGGCGCAGATCGAGGCCCTCGGTTCGTGGAACCCCGCGGCCGAGCCCGACACCGAGATCCAGTTCACGCCCGCCCGCGTCGTGATGCAGGACTTCACCGGCGTCCCCTGCATCGTCGACCTCGCCACGATGCGCGAGGCGGTCGGCGCCCTCGGCGGCGACCCCGACAAGATCAACCCGCTCTCGCCCGCCGAGATGGTCATCGACCACTCGGTCATCGCCGATCTCTTCGGCACCGAGAACGCCCTCGAGCGCAACGTCGAGATCGAGTACGAGCGCAACGGCGAGCGGTACCAGTTCCTCCGCTGGGGTCAGACCGCGTTCGACGACTTCAAGGTCGTGCCCCCGGGCACCGGCATCGTGCACCAGGTCAACATCGAGCACCTGGCCAAGGTCATCTACGACCGCTCGGTCGACGGCGTCCTGCGCGCCTACCCCGACACCTGCGTCGGCACCGACTCGCACACGACGATGGTCAACGGCCTCGGCGTGCTCGGGTGGGGCGTGGGCGGCATCGAGGCCGAGGCCGCGATGCTCGGCCAGCCCGTCTCGATGCTGATCCCGCGCGTCGTCGGCTTCAAGCTGACCGGCGAGATCCCCGCCGGCGTCACCGCGACGGACGTCGTCCTCACGATCACCGACATGCTGCGCAAGCACGGCGTCGTCGGCAAGTTCGTCGAGTTCTACGGAGCCGGCGTGGCCTCCGTGCCCCTCGCGAACCGCGCCACGATCGGCAACATGAGCCCCGAGTTCGGCTCCACGGCCGCCATGTTCCCGATCGACGAGGTCACGCTCGACTACCTGCGCCTCACCGGCCGGAGCGACGAGTCCGTCGCGCTCGTCGAGGCCTACTCGAAGCTGCAGAAGCTCTGGCACGACCCGTCGCACGAGCCGTCGTTCAGCGAGTACATGGAGCTCGACCTGTCGACTGTCGTGCCGAGCATCGCGGGCCCGAAGCGCCCGCAGGACCGCATCCTGCTGTCGGAGGCCAAGTCGCAGTTCGAGATCGACATCCTCAACTACGCCGACGCGACCACGTCCGCCGACATCGTCGACCTCGAGTCGAAGCACTCCTTCCCGGCCTCCGACCCGGGCGCGGCGCCGGGCGACGAGCACGAGGAGACGCGGGTCGTGCACATCTCCAGCGGCGGGCCGGCTGCGGCATCCAAGCCCGTCAAGGTGACCGCTCCCGACGGGACCTCGTACATCCTCGACAACGGCGCCGTCACGCTCGCGGCGATCACGTCGTGCACGAACACGTCCAACCCGTCGGTCATGCTCGCCGCGGGCCTCCTCGCCCGCAACGCGCTGCAGAAGGGCCTCAAGCAGAAGCCGTGGGTCAAGACCACGCTCGGCCCCGGCTCCAAGGTCGTCACGGACTACTACGAGAAGTCCGGCCTCGACAAGGCGCTCGAGGGCCTCGGCTTCTTCACGGTCGGCTACGGCTGCACGATCTGCATCGGAAACTCGGGACCGCTCATCGAAGAGGTCTCCGCCGCGATCAACGACCATGACCTGGCCGTGACCGCCGTGCTCTCGGGCAACCGCAACTTCGAGGGACGCATCAGCCCCGACGTGAAGATGAACTACCTCGCGTCGCCCCCGCTGGTCGTCGCGTACGCGCTGGCCGGCTCGATGCACTTCGACTTCGAGACCGACCCGCTCGGCAAGGACACCGAGGGCAACGACGTGTTCCTCAAGGACATCTGGCCCTCGCCCGAAGAGGTGCAGGCCACGATCGACACGTCGATCTCGCGCGAGCAGTTCATCAAGCAGTACGCCACCGTGTTCGAGGGCGACGAGCGCTGGAAGAACCTTCCCACGCCGGATGACTCGGTCTTCCAGTGGGACGCGAACTCGACCTACGTGCGCAAGGCGCCGTACTTCGATGGCATGACCATGGAGCTCACGCCGGTCGCCGACATCCACCGCGCCCGCGTCATGGCGACGCTCGGCGACTCGGTCACGACCGACCACATCAGCCCCGCGGGCAACATCAAGATCGGCACCCCGGCGGCGAAGTACCTCGAGGAGCACGGTGTGCGCCAGAAGGACTTCAACTCCTTCGGCTCGCGCCGCGGCAACCACGAGGTCATGATCCGCGGCACGTTCGCGAACATCCGCCTGAAGAACCTGCTCGTCAGCGCCGTCAACGACGGCGCGGTCGTCGAGGGCGGCTTCACGCGCGACTTCACGCAGGAGGGCGGCCCGCAGTCGTTCATCTACGACGCGTCGATGAACTACCAGGCCCAGGGCACCCCGCTCGTCATCTTCGGCGGCAAGGAGTACGGCTCCGGCTCGTCGCGCGACTGGGCGGCCAAGGGCACGAGTCTCCTCGGCGTCAAGGCCGTCATCACCGAGAGCTTCGAGCGCATCCACCGCTCGAACCTGATCGGCATGGGTGTCGTCCCGCTGCAGTTCCCGGCCGGGGAGAGCTGGGAGTCGCTCGGACTCGATGGCACCGAGATCGTCTCGATCACGGGCCTGGAGCAGCTCAACGAGGGCGTCACGCCGAAGACCGTCACCGTCACGGCCGAGCCCAGCGAGTTCTCGCCCGAGGGCAAGCAGCCAGTGACCTTCGAGGCGGTCGTGCGCATCGACACGCCCGGTGAGGCCGACTACTACCGCAATGGCGGCATCCTGCAGTACGTGCTGCGCTCGCTCGTCTGACGCATACCCGGAGGGGCCGGAGCGCGCAAGCGCACCGGCCCCTCCGGTGCGTCACGGGTAGACTGACAACGCCCAGCCGGGCCGTGAAGGGAGCGCGGATGTCGCTGCTGTCGTCGATCGCCGGACCCCGAGATCTCGACGCCCTGAGCGCCGATCAACTCGAAGAACTGGCGGCGGAGATCCGCGGCTTCCTCATCGAGAACGTCGCGCGCACGGGAGGTCACCTCGGGCCGAACCTGGGCGTCGTCGAGCTGACGATCGCGCTCCACCGCGTGTTCGACTCGCCGGCCGACCCGTTCGTCTTCGACACCGGGCACCAGTCGTACGTGCACAAGCTGCTCACCGGCCGGCAGGACTTCTCCGCGCTCCGTTCGCGCGGCGGACTCGCCGGCTACCCGCAGCGGTCCGAGAGCCCGCACGACGTCGTGGAGTCCTCCCACGCATCCAGCTCGCTGAGCTGGGCGGACGGCGTCTCTCGCGCGCTGACGCGCACGGGCCGCAAGGATCGCCATGTGATCGCGGTGGTCGGTGACGGCGCGCTCACGGGCGGCATGACGTGGGAGGCGCTGAACAACATCTCCGACGACAACGACCGCAACCTGATCATCGTCGTCAACGACAACGGGCGCTCGTACGCCCCCACCATCGGCGGTATGGCCCGCTACCTCAACCGGGTGCGCACGGCCGACGCATACCGCAACCTGCATCGCGGCTCCGACAGCCTGTTCCGCAAGCTGGGACCGGCCGCACGCGCGGTGTATCGCGGCGTGCGCGGCGGAACCCACGGCTTCCTCTCGCGCTTCACGAACAATGCCGCGCTGTACTCGAACCTCGACATCAAGTACCTCGGGCCGGTGGACGGTCACGATCTGCCGACCCTCATCGAGACGCTCGAGCTCGCGAAGACCTATGGTGCGCCGGTCATCGTGCACGCGATCACGGAGAAGGGCCGCGGCTACCAGCCCGCTCTCGACGACGAGGCCGATGCCTTCCACGCCGTGGGGAAGATCGATCCCGCGACAGGACGGACGGTCGGCGGCCCCAGCGGCTCGCCCGCGTGGACCGACGTCTTCGCCGACGAGCTCGTCGCGGTGGGGGAGCGGCGCGACGACGTCATCGCCATGACCGCGGCGATGCTGCGGCCGACCGGTCTGCTGCCGTTCGCCCAGCGATTCCCCGAGCGCGTGTACGACGTCGGCATCGCCGAGCAGCACGCCGTCGCGTCGGCCGCCGGACTCGCCTTCGGCGGACTGCACCCCGTCGTGGCCATCTACGCCACCTTCATGAACCGCGCGTTCGATCAGGTGCTGATGGATGTCGCGCTCCACCGCGCCGGAGTGACGTTCGTCCTCGATCGCGCCGGCGTCACGGGGCCCGATGGACCGAGTCACCACGGCATCTGGGATCTCGCGATGCTGCAGATCGTGCCGCACATCCGCATCGCCGTCCCCCGTGACGAGCCGAGACTTCGCGAGGTGCTGCAGGAGGCCGTCGCGGTCGAGGACGGGCCGACGGTCATCCGGTTCCCCAAGGGCTCGGTGAGCCCGGAGCTGACCGCCATCGAGCGTCTCGACGACGGGGTCGACGTGCTCTCGCGCTCGGACGCCGAGGACGTGCTCATCGTGGGCATCGGGCCGATGGCCCACATCGCGGTCGAGGTCGCGGAGCGCCTGCGGGCACAGGGCATCGGCTCGACCGTCGTCGACCCCCGGTGGGTGGTGCCGGTGCAGCCGTCGATCGTGGAGCTCGCGGCATCCCATCGCCTCGTCATCACCCTCGAGGACGGCATCCGCGTCGGCGGCATCGGCACGCGTGTGCGCCAGGTTCTGCGCGAGGCGGGAATCGACACGGCGGTCGACGAGCTCGGCCTTCCCGACGAGTTCATCGATCACGCGAGCCGCGAGCAGATCCTCGAGGACGCCGGCCTCACTCCCGCGAAGATCGCTCAGGACGTCGTGTCGCAGGTGCTGGGCACGCGCATCCCCGTCGCGCGCGGCGCGACGAACGAGATCCCGATGATCGCCTCGATCACCCGGAGCGAAGAGAAGCAGCGCTAGGTGCGGCGATCGCGGGATGCTGCGCTCGCGATGTAGGAGGTATGTTCTAACGTCTGAAGCATGACATTCCTCCCCGACGGCCCGGACTTCGCGTCCGATGATGCGGTGCCGGGATGGGCCGCTCCCGTTCCGGACGACGTGGAGCTGGTCACCGAGGTCGCGCGGATGATGTCGGTCATCGCGGCCGAGCGGTTCGAACGCGTCGAACGGCTGCGGTCCAACGCGGTCGAGGATGCAGGTCGGTACGGCGGGGGCCTGGGCGGATACGGCGGAGGCGGGGTGGAGATCGTCGAACGATCGGTGCGTCTTGAGCTGGCTGCGGCCCTGGGGATGACCGAGAGCACGGCCGGGGCGCTGCTCGCGCAGGCCGAGGCGTTGGTGCACCGGTACCCGAACGCGCTGGAAGCGCTGGGACGGGCACGTATCACCGAGCGGCACACGCCAGTCCTCGTGCAGCTGATGGACTGTGCATCCGCCGATGTGCGCGAGCGGCTGACGGGCCGAGCGGTCGAGTTGGCGATGGAACTGCCGGTGGGATCGTTCCGCCGGCAGCTGCAGAGACTGATCGAGTCCGAAGAATCCGCCACGCTCTCGCAGCGACACGTGCAGGCGTTGGCGGACCGTCGGATCGTCGTCGAGACCGCAGCGCAGGGGATGGCGTGGCTGCACGCGTACCTGCCCGCGGTCGAAGCGCACGCGATTCACGACCGGGTCACGAGGATGGCGAAAGTGATCAACGCTGAGCCGGAGGAGACCCGGTCGTTGGCTCAGACCCGAGCGGACGTGCTGTGCGACCTGCTCATCGAAGGCTCGACCGCCGCTCATCCCGACGGGGCACGGGGGATCCGGGCCACCGTCGCAGTGACTGTGCCCGCGCTGGCGCTGCTGGCTGAGGACGACACCGCCCGCCACCGACAGGGGCTCGCCCCGGCGACGGTGGAAGGAATCGGACCGATCCCGCTCAGCGTGGCCAAGACTCTCTGCGGTGGAGACGAGCTCTGGATGCGGGTGCTCACCCACCCCGAGACCGGACTGGTGCTGTCGGTAGGTCGCACCCGGTACCGCCCACCACCGGCCCTGCGAAAGCTCATCAGGTGGCGCGCAGACCGGTGCATGGCACCCGGATGCGGGATCCCGGCGTCGAGGTGTGAGATCGACCACAACATCGCGTGGGAGCATGGCGGCCACACCGCCCTCGACAACCACGCCCCGTTATGCGTCGGGCATCACACGGTGAAACATCACGGTGGCTGGGCTGTCGAGCACCTCCCCGACGAAGGTGGGGCGCTGCTGTGGCGGTCGCCGACCGGGCGCCAGTACCTCGTCAAACCCGAAGGGGGGTGCCCGTCTTCCGTCCATCCGGTCCACCAGGCGGCGACGACGCACCGTTCTAGCCTCGGTCGGACCGTTGGATCCGATGCGCCGTCGAGACCTGACGCGGCCGGTCGAGATCCGGCGCGTCGCTGAGATCCGGCGCGTCCGCTTCCACCAAGCGCTTCGCACCGACGTGCCCGCGGGAGGAAACGCGAACCGCCGGGATCCACGTCACTCGTCGTGCGGGATCCCGGCGGTCGTCAACCAGGTGTCAGAAAGTCAGGCGCCGATGCCCCTGATCGCCGGCTGGTGGAACGTGTCGCCGAAGACGCGCTCCGACGCACCCTCGCGGTCGAGGTACGGCGACGCGCCGCCGTCGATGAACGGCCAGCCCGCGCCGAGGATGAGGCACAGGTCGATGTCCTCGACCTCGGGGACGACGCCCTCGTCGAGCATGATGCGGATCTCCTGGGCCAGGCCATCCTGCACGCGCGCGAGGATCGTCGCAGCGGATGCCGGGGACGAACCCACGGCGGGCTTGAGCAGCTTCTCCGCGGCCTTTGTCCAGCCGGTGACCCGGCCGCCCTTGTCCTTCTCGACGACCTCGGGAAGCTCCGCGAGAGCGTGGAAGTTCTCGTTCGCGTAGAACCGGTCGGGGAACGCCTTCACCATCGTGTCCTGCACGTGGGCGGCGACCTTCCAGCCGACGAGGTCGATGAGCTGGAACGGGCCCATCGGCAGGCCGAGCGGCGCGAAGGCCTTCTCGACATCCGACACGGGCGTGCCCTCGTAGACGGCACGCGCGGCCTCGCCCATCACCTTGGCGAGCAGCCGGTTGACGACGAAGCCGGGCGCATCCGCCGTGAGCACCGCGTTCTTGCCGAGGTTCTTCGCCACGACGAAAGCGGTCGAGAGCGCGGCATCCGAGGTCTGCCCCGTCTTCACGATCTCGATCAGCGGCATGACCGCGACCGGGTTGAAGAAATGGAAGCCGACGAGGCGCTCGGGATGTGCGAGCTTCGCGCCGATCTCCTCGACGGACAGCGATGAGGTGTTGGTGGCGAGGATCGCATCCTCCGCCACGAACTGCTCGATCTCGGCGAAGACGGCCTGTTTGACCCCGACCTCCTCGAACACGGCCTCGATGACGAAGTCGCAGTCCGCGTAAAGGCTCTTGTCGGTCGTGCCGGTCACGAGGGCGCGGAGCTTGTTGGCGCTGTCGCCGTCGAGGCGTCCCTTCGCCTCGAGCTTGCCGATCTCCTCGTGGATGTACGCCACGCCCTTGTCGACGCGCGCCTGATCGAGGTCGGTGATGAGCACCGGAACCTGCAGCTTGCGTACGAACAGCAGCGCGAACTGACTCGCCATGAGACCCGCGCCGATGATCCCGACCTTGGTCACCTTCTTGGCGAGCTCCTTGTCGGGCGCCCCGACCGGCCGCTTGGCACGCTTCTGCACCAGATCGAACGCGTACATGGATGCCGCGAACTGGTCGCCGACGACGAGATCGGCCAGCGCCTCGTCCTCACGGGCGAAGCCCTCGGCCTTGGTGCCGCTCTTCGCCTTGTCGAGCAGCTCCAGCGCCGCGTACGGCGACTTCGGGACGGTGCCGATCTTGGACTCGAGCATTCCGCGGGCGACCTTGATGGCGATCGGCCACTTGGTGAGGCGCTCGATCTTGCCGGGCTCGTTCTTGCGATCGACCTTGACGGAGCCGCCGAGCACGCCGTCGGCCCAGCGGAGCGAATCCTCGAGGAAGTTCGCGGCGGGGAAGATCGCATCGACGATCCCGTAGTCGAACGCCTGCTGCGGCTTGAGCATGCGGTTCTGCTTGAGCGGGTTCGAGATCACTACCTCGAGCGCGTTCTCGATGCCGATCAGGTTCGGCAGCAGGTAGGTGCCGCCCCATCCCGGGATGATTCCGAGGAACACCTCGGGGAGCGCGATCGCCGCGGCCGAGGCATCCACCGTCCGATACGTGGAGTTGAGCGCGATCTCGAGCCCGCCGCCGAGGGCGAGTCCGTTGACGAAGGCGAACGCGGGAACGCCGAGCTCCGACAGCTTGCCGAACACGTGGTGCCCGAGCTGCGCGACGAGACGGGCGTTGTCCTTGGACCCGACCTTCGAGATGTCGGAGAGGTCGGCACCGGCCGCGAGGATGTACTGCTTCCCGGTGACGGCGACCGCCTGGATCTCACCGGCCGCCGCTCGCGCCGCGAGGGAGTCGAGTGTCGCGCCGAGCTGCTTCAGCGTGGTCGGACCGAGCGTGTTGGGCCGAGTGTGGTCGCGGCCGTTGTCGAGCGTCACGAGCGCGAGGACCTTGCCGGAGGGGAGGCGGACGTCGCGCACGCGCGAGTGCGTGACGACTTCACCTTCTGCCAGGGCGTCCAGCGGGGAGAAGTCGATCTCTTCGTAGTTCGTCATGCGAGGCGGTCCTACTTCTTCTTCTTGCCGTCGTAGTGCGGGTTCTCCCAGATGACCGAGCCGCCCTGGCCGAGGCCCACGCACATCGCCGTGAGGCCGTACCGGACGTCGGGGCGCTCGGCGAACTGCGCCGCGAGCTGGATCATGAGGCGCACACCCGATGCGGCCAGCGGGTGGCCGAGGGCGATCGCGCCGCCCCACTGGTTCACGCGCGGGTCGTCATCGGCGATGCCGAAGTGGTCGAGGAGCGAGATCACCTGGATGGCGAAGGCCTCGTTGAGCTCGAACAGGCCGATGTCGGCGATGGTGAGCCCGGCCTTCTTGAGCGCCTTCTCGGTCGAGGGGATCGGCCCGATGCCCATGATCTCGGGCTGGACTCCGGCGAAGGCGAACGAGACGAGCTTCATCTTCGGGGCGAGCCCGAGCTCCTTGACGGCGCCGCCCCCGGCGAGGAGCGACATGGTCGCTCCGTCGGTGAGCGGTGACGACGTGCCGGCGGTCACCCGTCCGTGGGGACGGAACGGGGTCTTCAGCGCGGCAAGGTCGGCCATCGTCGTCTGCGGGCGCCGGCCCTCATCCTCGGTGGCGAGGCCCCACGAGCCCTCGGCGTCCTTGGTCGCCACCGCGACGAGGTCGGGCTGGAACTTGCCCGCGTCGTACGCGGCCTGTGCCTTGTGCTGGCTGAGCATGCCGTAGCGGTCGGAGCGCTCCTTGGTGAGGTGCGGGAAGCGGTCGAAGATGCGCTCGGCGGTGACGCCCATGTTGAGCGCCCCGGGGTCGACCATGCGCTCGGAGACGAAGCGCGGGTTCGGGTCGGCGTTGCCGCCGATGGGGTGGTGGCCCATGTGCTCCACGCCGCCCGCGAGAGCGACGTCGTACATCCCGACCCCGATCGATCCGGCCATCGTCGTGACGCTCGTCATGGCGCCTGCGCACATGCGATCGATCGCGAACCCGGGAACCGTCTGGGGGAGTCCCGCGAGGATCGCGACGCTGCGCCCGAGCGTGAGCCCCTGGTCGCCCGTCTGCGACGTCGCGGCGATCGCCACGTCGTCGATGCGGTCCTTCGGAACGTCCGGGTTGCGCTCCATGAGCCCGATCGTCGCCTTCACGGCGAGATCATCCGATCGGGTGTTCCAGTACATGCCCTTCTCGCCGGCGCGCCCGAACGGGGTGCGCATTCCATCGACGAAGAAGACGTCCGAAAGCTCGGCCACTCTGCCTCCAAAAATAGGGATGCCGCCAGCCTAGGAGGGCGCTCGGACCCGCCGGAATCGGGTGGGGGAATCCTACGAAGCGTCCTCGGCCGCCGTCGCAGCCGATTGCACGGAACCGACAAAGGCATCGGCGATCCCCTGTGAGGTCTGCGCAATCTGCCAACCGCGTGCGCCGAGCGCTTCGAGGGATTCGCCGACGGATGCCGCGGTCACCGGCTCCGGCGGAGCCCACGCCACGCGGCGCAGCAGGTCGGGGGTGAGGAGGTTCTCTGTCGGCATCCGCAGCTCCTGCGCGATCTCCTCCACGACGGGCCGAGCGGCCTTCAGACGCGCATCGGCCTCGGGGTTGCGATCCGGCCAGGCACGCGGTGGGGGGAGGGTGTCGCCTCCGGGGATGCGCTCGAGCGGAAGATCGGTCGCGGCGCGTCCGTCCTCGAACGCCAGCCACCAGCGGTCGAGCTGGGTACGGCTCGCCCGGCCCGTGAACTCCTTCACCGACGCGAGCTCGGACTTCGACTTCGGATCGGCGAGCACCGCGGCCACGAGCGCGCGATCGGGCACGAGCCGGCCGGGGGCGACATCCTGCGCGCGCGCGAAGTCCTCACGCGCCGTCCACAGCGAGCGAGCGATCGCGAGAGGTCGACGCCCGCGGATCTGGTGCAGACCGCTCAGGCGCCGCCACGGGTCCTCGCGCGGCGGCTTGGGCTCTCGCTCGAGCACCGCGCGGAACTCCTCCGCCGCGAACTCGGTCTTCCCCTGCTCGGCCAGCTCGGCCACGAGGATGTCGCGCACGTCGACGAGATGCTCGACATCCAGCGCGGCGTACTCCAGCCACGACTGCGGAAGCGGGCGCGTGGACCAGTCGGACGCCGAATGGGCTTTCGCGAGCGTGATCCCCAGGGTGTCCTCGACGACGGCTCCGAGCCCGACGCGCTCATGCCCGAGGAGCCGTGCGGCGAGTTCGGTGTCGAACATCGACGTGGGCTCGAGTTCGAGTTCGCGCAGCGACGGAAGGTCCTGGCTTGCCGCATGCAGGATCCACTCCTCGTCGCCGATCGCCTCCTGCAGGGCAGAGAAGTCGCCGATGGGCGGAGGGTCGAAGAGGAACACTCCCGCACCGCGGCGGAAGACCTGGACCAGGTACGCGCGCTGCGAATAGCGGAAGCCTGACGCGCGTTCGACGTCGACGGCCACCGGGCCATGGCCGAGGGCCAGTTTCTGCGCGGCGTCCCGAAAGTCGTCGAGACGATCGATGACGACGTATTCAGTCACGCGGCGCCTTGCGCGAACCCAGCATTGCGATCCCTTCCGAGCCCGGCGGAAGACCCGCGAGCATGCACACCAACTCCGCCCATGCTTCCACGTGCGGCGCGATCTCGCCTTCGGGCGACCACGACGCCCGCAACTCGATCTGAGCGCCGTCACCCTCGGCGGCCAGCGATCCGAACCCCTTGGACAGCGTCTTGGTGGCGGTGCCGGATGCCGAGTGGTACCCCGCGCTCCGCGAGCTCAGGGCATCCGTCAGCCAGGCCCACGCCACATCCGCGAGCATCGGATCGACCCCGATGTCGGGTTCGAGGGGCGCCTGAGCGAAGCACACGATCCGCCACGGTCCGTTCCACTGCCCCGGCTCGTCGGAGTCGTGAAGGAGCACCAGCCGCCCGGTGCCGTAAGCGGACTCCTCGCCTTCGGCCTCGGGACGCACGTCGCCTCGGAGGGCGAGGGCATCCGGCGCAAGTCCCGACGGCGCGGCGATCTCGCTCACCGAGAGGTCGTCGCGGAAAAGGATGGCCCGCACGGACTCGGCAGCATGCGCGAACGGCGTCATAGCCGCCGGAGGACGAAGCTCAGCCACTTGGACAGACTAGAGTGAGGCCTCGATGGCCGCTCCCAGGCGCGCCGCGATCCGCGGCGCATCACCCGCCCTCCTGACCGGAGTCAGGGCCGCGCTCACGATCCTCAGCGTGGCTCTCGCCGGCGTGCTCTCGGCGACCGCCGTGGCGTCGATCCACATGGCTCGGCGGATCGTCACCCCGGCTCTGCGACGCGCCGACACCCGCATCCTCTCGCTGGACACGGCGGCGCAGACGATCACGCTCTCGCGCACACCCGACACCGGTCTGCCCGGTCGCTACGGGCTGTTCACCACCGGAACGTCCAGCTACGTCAAGCTCGGGTCGGTGCTGTCCGAAGACGAGACGAGCGTGAAGCGCAAGCTGCTCACGCACGTCGGCGCCGACGCGCGGCTGTCTCCCGACGCGGCGTTCAGCGGCTGGTACTACGACCGTCCCGAGCAGCTTCAGCTGACGCACACGCCCGAGCTCATCGGATCATCGGTCGGCCCGTGCCCGGCGTGGCTGTTCCCGTCCGGCGACGGCGAGGTCTGGGTCATCCAGGTGCACGGCCGCGGCACGACCCGCGCCGAATGCCTCCGTGCGGTGCCGCTGTTCCATGGGCTGGGCATCACGACACTGGTGGTCTCGTACCGCAACGACGGCGAAGCGCCGCGCAGTCGGGCCGGCACCTACACGCTCGGCGCGACCGAGTGGCGCGACGTCGACGCCGCGGTCGGCTTCGCGCGGCGCCGAGGCGCCCGGCGCATCATCCTCATGGGGTGGTCGATGGGCGGGGCGATCGCCCTGCAGGTCTCGCTCAACTCCGCTCACCGCGCATCGATCGCAGGACTCATCCTCGAGTCGCCGGTGGTGGACTGGCGCATCGTGCTGGAGTACCAGGCACGCATCATGAACGTTCCTCCGACCGTGAGCGGCCTCGCGATCGAGGCGCTCAAGCACGAGTGGGTCGCCCCGATCACGCGGGCGGGGAGCGCGATCCCGTTCGACCGGCTCGACGTCGTGGCGCGCGCGGCGGAGCTGCGGCATCCGATGCTCATCCTGCACAGTGACGACGACGGTTTCGTGCCGTCCGATGCCTCGCACGATCTCGTCGTGGCGCGCCCCGACCTCGTGCAGCTCGAGGTGTTCGAGGTCGCACGTCACACGAAGCTGTGGAACTACGACCAGGACCGCTGGACGGAGCGCATCACGGGGTGGCTCGTCGAGCAGGGTCTGACGGAGGCATCCGTCCGCGCCGACGTGTGAGCCGGCGGCGTCAGCCGACGCGCTTGGCGAGCACCTGACGCTTCGCGCGCATGAGCATCCCGGTCATCCCCGAGATGCGCAGCGGCGAGACGACCTTGGTGAGCCCGATCGACTGCGGGAAGTCCGCCGGAATGGCGATGACCTCATCCGCTGTCAGTCCGGTGATGCCCTGCGCCAGGATGCTCGCGAAGCCGCGAGTGGTGGGCGCCTCGGCCGGAGCGGTCGCGTGCATGGCGACGACGTCGTCGTCCGAGACGTCCACGACGATGAAGACGGGCGACTGGCACTCGGCCACGCGCTCGTACAGCTCGGGGTGATTCTCGTACTCCGCCGGCACCGCGGGGAGCTCCTGCGAGTACTCCAGGAGCAGCTGCAGGCGGTCGGACTCGGGCAGCTCGAGGAACTCGTCGCGAATCGCGGCGAGGCTTTCGGGGAGGGCGGCATCGGTCATCCCCGCCATCCTTTCACGCGGCGCGCAGGGCGGGGCGGATGCCTCGACTCAGCGCCCGGGGACCTCGCCGGGCTCGGAGCCCGTCGCGATCGGCACGCGCACCGCGCTGCCCCACTCGGTCCACGAACCGTCGTAGTTGCGCACATCCTCGAACCCGAGCAGGTGGGTGAGCACGAACCACGTGTGACTCGATCGCTCGCCGATGCGGCAGTAGGCCACGACGGCGTCGCCGTCTTGCAGCCCGGCCTCGTCGCGGTAGATCGCATCGAGCTCCGCACGGCTCTTGAAACCGCCGTCCTCGGCCACAGCGCGCGCCCACGGCACGCTCTGGGCGGTCGGGATATGCCCGGCGCGCAGGGCGCCCTCCTCGGGGTAGGCCGGCGCCGACGTGCGTGAGCCGTCGTACTCCTCGGGGGAGCGCACGTCGATGAGCGGACTGCCGAGGTGCGCGAGCACGTCGTCTTTGTACGCTCGCAGCTTGGCGTCGTCGCGCTCGACGACCGGATACTGGGTCTGCGCGGGCGCGGGCTTGTCGGTGGTGATCGGACGCCCCTCGGCGATCCAGGTGTCGCGGCCGCCGTCGAGCAGGCGCACGTCCTCGTGGCCGAACAGCGAGAAGACCCACAGCGCGTAGGCCGCCCACCAGTTGTTCTTGTCGCCGTAGATGACGATCGTGTCATCGCGCGAGATGCCCTTGGCGGACAGGAGCCGCGCGAAGCCCTCCCCGTCGACGTAGTCGCGGACCACAGGGTCGTTCAGCTCGGTGTGCCAGTCGACCTTGACGGCGCCAGGGATGTGGCCGGTCTCGTACAGCAGCACGTCCTCGTCGGACTCGACCACGACCAGGCCGGGTGCGCCCAGCCGCTCCTGGAGCCAGTCTCCCGTGACGAGGCGTCCCGGGTGCGCGTAGGCGGCGAACTTCGGCGACGACGTGTCGGTCTCGACGGTCATGGGCTGCTCCTCGGGTCGGGGCGAAAGGGTGTGACGACTAGGGTTGAACCGTCGACTTCGACCTTAGATTCCCGCGGGACGCCGCATCCGGCTCCCGTAAGACTCCGACACAGGATCTCCTATGAGCGCGCCCGCCCCGACCGGCATCGTCCATCTCGCGGACCGCACCCCGCAGCTCGCCGGCGCCGACATGGTGGCGGCGCTCGTTCCGCCGCCGCAGTTCGCCGATGCGACCTTCGAGACGTATCGCGCGGATGCCGCGTTCCCGTCGCAGCAGGAGGCCAAGGACCTCCTCCAGGTGTTCGCCGGCGCCGCCCAGCCGGCCAAGGGCGGTTTCTTCCGCAAGGCCAAGCGACCGGAGACCAAGCCGGGCATCTACCTCGACGGCGGCTTCGGCGTCGGCAAGACCCACCTTCTCGCCGCGGTCTATCACGCGATGCCGGCCCGCAGGAAGTACTTCGGCTCGTTCATCGAGTACACCGCCCTCGTCGGTGCTCTGGGCTACCAGAACACGGTCGAGCTGTTCCGCGGTGCCGACCTGCTCTGCATCGACGAGTTCGAGCTCGACGATCCGGGCGACACCATGGTCATGACGAGGCTGCTCGGCGAGCTCGTCTCGAGCGGCACCCGCCTGGCCGCGACATCCAACACCCCGCCCAACGCCCTGGGCGAGGGCCGCTTCGCAGCTCAGGACTTCCTTCGCGAGATCCACGCGATGGCGTCGAGCTTCCAGACCATCCGCATCGACGGCACCGACTACAGGCATCGCGCGGTCGACGGGCACGCCGCGGTGCTCACTGGTCCGCAGTACGACGCGGCGATCGCGGATGCCTCGGCCCGCGGCGCGGTCTCGGACGACGCCTTCGCCGATCTGGTCGCACACCTGGCACGCGTGCATCCGTCGCGCTACATCCGCCTCATCGATGGCCTCTCGGCCGTCGGTCTGCGCGACGTGGAGCCCTTGGCCGACCAGTCGGCCGCGCTGCGGTTCGTCGCGTTCATCGACCGGGTCTACGACGCGGAGCTGCCCATCCGGGCGACGGGCACGTCGCTGGACCTCGTCTTCCCCGAGGAGATGCTCGCGGGCGGGTACCGCAAGAAGTACCTGCGGGCCATCTCGCGTCTCGTTGCGTCGACTCTCGCCTGATTCCCGGCGCCGATGAGGCGCGGCGAAACACGATGTTTACGCACGCGCCCCTCACGTAACCGACGGGAAACACAGGGTGAACCGCGGTGGAAACCGGCGGTGGCGACACTGGGGGGACCCGACGCGATACCTGCGTCCCTGCAGAGAGGTTCTCCCTGAGATGGATCAAGGCAACACCGCATTCATCCTGATATGCGCAGCGCTCGTGCTTCTGATGACGCCCGGACTCGCATTCTTCTACGGCGGACTCGTCAAGGCGAAGAGCGTCATCAGCATGATGATGCTCAGCTTCGGCGCACTGGGTCTGATCGGCGTCCTGTGGGTCGTCTACGGCTACGCCATCGCGTTCCCGGGCTCGGAGGGCCTCGTGCCGCCGTGGTCGATCGACTGGAACAACATCGGACTGACCGCGCTCATCGAGGTTCCTGAGGGCGCCGCCTACCCGCCGCTCGCCTTCGTCGCCTTCCAGGCCACGTTCGCGATCATCACCGTCGCGCTGGTCTCCGGCGCCATCGCCGACCGCGCCAAGTTCGGCTCCTGGCTGATCTTCGCCGCGATCTGGGCGACGATCGTCTACTTCCCGGTCGCCAGCTGGGTCTTCAACTTCGGCCTCGCCGAGGACGGCAGCTTCGCCTACGGCGGCTGGATCACCTACGGCATGCAGGAGTGGTTCGGCCTCGGCGCGATCGACTTCGCCGGTGGTACTGCGGTCCACATCAACGCCGGTGCCGCGGCGCTCGCCCTCGCGCTGGTCCTCGGCAAGCGCGTCGGCTTCCAGAAGGGCGTCCACGTCCCGCACAACCCGCCGTTCGTGCTCCTCGGCGCCGGCCTGCTGTGGTTCGGCTGGTTCGGCTTCAACGCGGGCTCCGAGCTCGCCGCCGACGGCACCGCCGCGCTGGCGTTCGTCAACACGATCGCCGCTCCTGCCGCTGCGCTGCTCGCCTGGCTCGTGGTGGAGAAGATCAAGGACGGCAAGCCGACCTCGGTCGGCGCCGCCTCCGGTGCGGTCGCTGGTCTCGTCGCGATCACCCCGGCCTGCGCGTCGCTCACCCCGGGCTGGGCGATCCTGCTCGGCTTCATCGCCGGTGCGGTCTGCGCCCTGGCGATCGAGCTCAAGTTCAAGTGGGGCTTCGACGACTCGCTCGACGTGGTGGGCATCCACCTCGTGGGCGGTCTGATCGGAACGCTGTTCCTCGGCTTCTTCGCCACCAACACCGGCCTGTTCACCGGTGGCGACGGCACGCAGCTGCTGGTTCAGGCGATCGCCGCCTTCTCGGTCCTGATCTACTCCTTCGTGCTGGCCTGGATCATCGGCTTCGCGATCGAGAAGACCATCGGCTTCCGCGTCAAGAACGAGGACGAGGTCGCCGGCATCGACACCGTCATCCACGGCGAAGAGGGCTACGTCCTCGAGGAGGCTCGGGCCTGACCTTCGCCACACAGCACGTAAGGGGCGTCGCGGATCATCCGCGGCGCCCCTTTCGCGTGCGCACTAGTCTGACCTCGTGATGACCCGGCCGCGGCTGCTCAGCCGCCTCTCGCAGCTCTTCCGCCCGTCGCCGCAGCCGGCGCCCGCGATCTCGGGAGACGGCGAGCCCGGCGCCGTGGGCCCCACGGCGACCGTCGAGATCGAGCCGCCCCGCCCCGACGGGCTCACGATCACCTACGCGCCGAGCATCGACGGGGACCCGGACACCGGCGAGATCGTCTGGACGTGGGTGCCCTACGACGAGCGAGACGGCCGGGGCAAGGACCGCCCCGTGCTCGTGATCGCACGCGAGGACGCGGACCACGTGCTGGCCGTGCGCCTGACGAGCAAGTCGCACGACGGCGATCGCGACTACCTCGCCATCGGTGCGGGCCCGTGGGACTCCCAGGGGCGGCCGTCGTGGGTGGATGTCGAGCAGATCTACCGCGTGCACCGCGAGGGGATGCGGCGCGAGGCATCCGTCCTCGATCTCGACCGTTTCACGCGGGTGGCGGGTGCCCTCCACCATCGCTACGGCTGGCGTGCGGGAGCGGGGGAGCAGCCTCGGTGAACGACGAAGCCCCCGCTGTCGCGGGGGCTTTCGGTGGGCGATACCAGACTCGAACTGATGACCTCTTCCGTGTGAAGGAAGCGCGCTACCAACTGCGCCAATCGCCCGTGGCCCCGAGGGGCCGAGACTCGATACTACCCGATCCAGGATGCTCTCTCCGACCTCGCTGAGGAGACACGCGCGGGTCGTGCCCGGTTTTGCAGTCCGCGTTTCGTGGGCTAAAGTCGTTCAAGTGCCCGGGTGCGAATCCGGGGATGAAATGCGGATGTAGCGCAGTTGGTAGCGCACAACCTTGCCAAGGTTGGGGTCGCGAGTTCGAGTCTCGTCATCCGCTCGAGTGCAGGGATTTCCCTTCGGGAAGTCACGGCACGTGGGGTCAAACCACACGCGGTGGCGTGGCCGAGCGGCTAGGCACCGGCCTGCAAAGCCGTTTACACGGGTTCGAATCCCGTCGCCACCTCACCGACAACTGAATAGCCTCTTTAGGCGCGATTGGCGCAGCGGTAGCGCGCTTCCCTGACACGGAAGAGGTCACTGGTTCGATCCCAGTATCGCGCACACACTGAAACCCCCGGCTTGCCGGGGGTTTTCTGCTTTCCCCGGCACAGTTGCCCGGGAGGCGCGCCGGCGGTTGCTAGTGTCGGGGTCCGACGTCGATGGAGACCGAATGACACGTTCCGCCGCGCCCGAGGTCGACCTCGCCACGCGCGACCTCACGCTCGACCTGGCACGCGTGGTGTGCGTGCTGCTGGTGGTCGTGATCCATCTCCTCCAAGTCGGCATCGGTGTGGATGATGCCGGTGCGTTCGTCGTGACGCGTCCCGCCGAGATGCAGGACTGGTTCGCGCCGGCGACATGGGCCGGACAGATCATGCCGCTCTTCTTCGTCGTCGGTGGCTTCGCATCCGCGGCCGGGTGGAGATCGCATACCGCACGCGGCGGCGGTGCGACGGCCTTCGTGCGCGGACGCGCCCTCAGGCTCGCCCAGCCGGCGCTTCCCCTCTTCGTGTTCTTCGCGATCGTGCTGGGCGCGGCGACGATCCTGCAGATCGCGCCCGACATCGTCTCCGCCGCGGCGATCGGCGCTGGGTCCCCGCTGTGGTTCCTCGCGGCGTACCTGCTCTGCCAGACCTGCGTGCCGCTCATGATGCGACTTGATGAGGCCGCGCCGCGGCTGACGATCGGCCTCCTCGCGGCGGGGGTCGTCATCGTCGATGCCCTGCGCTACTCGACGGGACTTGAGGACATCGGACTTTTCAACCTGGCTTTCGTTTGGCTCTTCTGCCAGCAGCTGGGGATCTGGTACTTCCGCGGCGTCTTCGACCGCGCCAAGCCGGTGGTGCTCGCCACGATCGCCGCCGCCTGCTATCTGGCGCTCTGGCCGCTCACGGCGGTCGGTCCGTACAGCGTGAGCATGCTCGCGAGTCTCAACCCGCCCACATTGCCGCTGATCGTGCTGGCCGTGGCGCAGGCGTGTGTGCTGCGCCTGCTCAAGCGACCGCTCTCAGCCGTCATGGGGCTGCGTGCCGCGCGTGCTGTCGTATTCGTCGTGGGGAGCCGCCTCATGACGATCTACCTGTGGCATCTGCCGGTGATCCTCGCCGTCACCGGTCTCACCCTGGTCATTCCGGGCGCGGCACCAGCGCCGGCGAGTGCGGCGTGGTGGTGGAGCCGCATTCCGATGTTCCTCGTCGTGATGGGCTTGCTCTTTGCGCTGTCGCTGGTGGTCGGCCGCTGGGAGGCGATCCCGCCGCTGCCAGAGGGACCGCGACCGCTCGCCGTCGGAGTCGGAGTCGTGCTGGCGTTCATTCCCGCCTTCTGCGTCATGGAATTGGGGCTGGACGCAGCGCTCGCCATCGGGGGTGCGGCAGCGTACGCGATCTCGGTCGCGTTGCTCCGTCGCACCGGCTCACGGCCGTCGCCGCGCGCCGGATTCTCGGACGTCGTCGGCGGCGCACGCGCATCGTCAGGACCTGCCTGAACGGATGCCGCGTCAGCGGCGATGCTCGGTCGGATAGACGTCGCGGATGCTGTCGCGGAAGAAGCGCCCCGCACTCTCCGCCTCGAGCAGCGCCCGATGAACGGAGGGCGGCACGGCGTAGTACTGGTAGACCTCGCCCGAGGTGAACTCCAGTTCGAGCACCGCCAGCGCCGGGTCGTACCCGGCCGACGCGATCGCGCCGGATGTGAGGGGCCGCCGTCTCATGCGCACGAGCGTACCCGCGGCATCCGGCCCCCGGTTTGACTTGCCGAGGGCGATGACGGATGCTGTGCGAACATCCCCTCGCCCCCTTTGTCACAACGGAGTGCCAATGCGGTCTCACCGACGTCCTCTCGTCGCGCTCATCAGCATGATCGTGCTGGTCCTGATCCAGTCCATCGCGGACCCGACCGGGCTCCTCGCCCTCGTCGGCTGGTCCGGAGCCGCGCCCCGGTGGACGGAACTGTGGACCCTCGCGCCGTACCTCGTCTTCGTGCCCGTGCTGCTCGGCGTCACCTGGTGGGTCGCGCTGCGGGCGGGGGACCGGTACTGGACCCTCGTGGTCGGGTTCGTGCTGGCGATCCTGCTCGCACAGGCCGCCGCGTGCCTCGTCATGACCTGGGATGCCGTGATCGCCGCGTGGGCCGCGGCCTACGTAACGGCCAAGGCGGTCCCCACGGCGCTCATCGTCGCCGCCGCCGCTCGCTGGCTGGGCGGGCCGGTGAGCCGTGAGCGGGGTGAGCGCGGCGCGGTCCTTCTGCCCGCACTGCTGTTCGGCGCGGTCGCACCACTGGTGTCGGGTCTGTGGTGGACGACGGTCGTGTACGCGCCGGGCGTGCCGATCGCGCGGCCGGAGAGCGGCATCCTGTCCGTGGTCATCGCGATGGCCCTCCTCGCCGGCGCGACCTACGTGTGCCTCCGGTGGATGCGCCCGCGGGTTCGCGGGGTGCTGGGTGGCTGGCTCGCCGCGGTCGTCGCGGGAGCCCTCGTGGGCGTCGTGCAGGCGCTGATCGCACTCGTGATCGACGGCGTGCAGGGCGATCTGTGGCCGCTGATGGCCGCATACGTGACCGTCGCGGACGGCCTCGCCTTCGGCGCGTGCGTCGGCTGGGTGGTCGGCGTCGCCGCCGTTGTCGTCGACCGCATCCGGTCGGCGACGGCGCTGCGCGTGGTGGGGGCGGCGATCGCCTCGGTCGCGGTCATCGCCCTCGGCGTGACGGTGCTCGTTCCCGTCTCGCTCGGTGCCCCCGACGAGCCCGCAGAACCCCCGGCGGGGGTGCTGCGCGCCGAGGGCGAGCGCATCGTCGACGGCGATGGGAACCAGGTGCTCCTGCGCGGCGTGAACGTCAACCAGCTCGTCGACTTCTACCGCCCTGACCGGCAGGTCGAGGCCACACGCCCGCTCACCGATGAGGACTTCGCCGGCATGGCCGAGCAGGGCTTCAACGTGGTCAGACTCGGGATGTCGTGGTCGGCGCTCGAACCGGAGCGCGGGGAGCTCGACGAGGACTACGTCGCGCAGATCGTCGCCGCCGTGGACTCGGCGAAGGAGCACGGCCTCTACGTCGTGCTCGACATGCATCAGGACTCCTGGTGGAACGAGGGGACCCCCGAGGGGACGGCCTGCCGCCCCGGCACCGACCCGATGTGGGGATACGACGGGGCGCCCGGCTGGGCGACCATCACCGACGGCGCGCCGCGCTGCCAGTTCCAGGGGCGCGACATCTCGCCGGCGAGCGATCGCGCCTTCCAGCACTTCTACTTCGACACCGAGGGTGCGCAGTCCGCGCTCGTGTCCACGTGGGCCGAACTCGCCGCGATGTTCAAGGACGAAGAGGCGATCGCCGGCTACGACCTGCTCAACGAGCCCGGATTCGGCGAGACGGCGCCGGTCACGACGTCGCACCTCCTCGGGCGCTTCTACGAGCGGGCGATCACCGCGATCCGAGCCGAGGGCGCCGAGCAGATCGTCTTCATCGAGCCCAGCATCCTGTGGTCCGGCCTCGGCTTCGACAGCGGTCCGCGCCCCGGATTCTCCGACGACGCGAACCTCGTCTACTCGCCCCACCTCTACGCCGAGTCGATCACGATGGACCGGTCGCTGGGGATCGCGCCGATCGTGTCGATGGACCGGCAGTTCGATCTCGCGCTGCGCGCGGCCGGCGCGTACGGCATGCCGCTGTGGTCGGGGGAGTACGGCTATTGGGGCGACGACGCCGACCGCGTCGCGCGCCTCGAGCGCTACGCCGCGCTGGAGGACGAGCACATCCTCGGCAGTGCGTACTGGGTGTGGAAGCAGGCGTGCGGCGATCCGCAGGGCGGGCTCGTCGACCTCACGGACTCGCTCATGCGGCAGGACTGCACGACCGGCGAGGACGCCGAGCCGCGCACCGATCTGCTCGAGATCCTCAGCCGTGCGTACCCTCGCTCGGCGCCGGGCATCCTGACGTCGCTGTCTGCCGACGGCGCGGGGCTGCGGCTGACCGGCACGGGCGGCGACGGATGCGGTCTCGAAGTGTGGGTGCCCGGCTCCGCGCGGCCCGACGTCTCCTCATCGGGTCTCAGCGGTGTCGAGGTGACGGTCGTCCCCGGTGGCTGGTCGGTCACCGGATGCGCCGACGGGGACTACGAGCTCACGACGGCGGGGGCCTGAACCGGCGGCTGCCGATCCCCGCGGTCCGAGGCGGTCCGGATAGACTCGGGGGATGGAACTCGTCGGACCGGTGACCGCGGCCTTCGCCGCGCCGACCGGCACGCGAACGCTCGGCGCCTGAGCGGGCAGGACGCATGCGGCGTCCGAAGCTGAGTAGCCTTGATCCGAGCCATCTCCAGGAGAGTTTCCGTGACTGACGACGTCCTCCCGCCCGCCGTGCCGTTCCCTGCAGACGGGTTCGCCCTGTTCCCCGACCGCTCCGTCGTCGCGCTTCGCGTCAACGGGGAGCTCAAAGACCTCGCGACGGTGGTGGAGGAGACGGATGCCGTCGAGCCGGTCACCATCGACAGCCCTGATGGGCTCGCGATCCTGCGTCACTCGACGGCGCACGTCCTCGCGCAGGCGGTGCAGCGCATCCACCCGCAGGCGAACCTCGGCATCGGCCCGCCGATCACCGACGGCTTCTACTACGACTTCGGGGTGGAGCATCCGTTCACCCCCGAAGACGTGAAGGCGATCGACAAGGAGATGCAGCGCATCGTCCGCGAGGGCCAGCGTTTCGTTCGCCGCGTCGTCACCGACGAGGAAGCGCGCGTCGAGCTCGTCGACGAGCCGTTCAAGCTCGAGCTCATCGGACTCAAGGGCGGGTCCAAGGAGGCAGCCGAGGGGGCGTCCGTCGAGGTCGGTGCCGGCGAGCTCACCATCTACGACAACGTGGACCGCGACGGGCAGACGGTCTGGAAGGACCTCTGCCGCGGCCCGCACCTGCCCAGCACCCGCATGATCGGCAACGGCTGGGCTCTCCAGCGCGTCGCCGGCGCGTACTGGCGGGGGAGTGAGAAGAACCCGCAGCTGCAGCGCATCTACGGCACCGCCTGGCCGACCAAGGACGAGCTGCGCGCCTACCAGCAGCGCCTCGAGGAGGCCGCGAAGCGCGACCACCGCAAGCTCGGCAAGGAGCTCGACCTGTTCTCGTTCCCGGACGAGATCGGCTCCGGCCTGTCGGTGTGGCATCCCCGCGGCGGCATCGTGCGCGGCGAGATGGAGCAGCACGCGCGCCGTCGGCACATCGACGGCGGTTACACCTACGTGTACACCCCTCACATCTCGAAGGAGGATCTCTTCCTCCAGTCGAACCACCTCGTCACCTACAAGGAGGGCATGTTCCCGCCCATCGTGATGGACGAGGAGCGCGACGAGCACGGCGAGATCACCAAGCACGGCCAGGACTACTACCTGAAGCCGATGAACTGCCCCATGCACATCCTGATCTTCAAGGAGCGCGCGCGCAGCTACCGGGACCTGCCGATGCGTCTCGCCGAGAACGGCACGGTCTACCGCAACGAGCTCTCCGGCGCCCTCCACGGTCTCACCCGTGTGCGGGGGTTCACGCAGGACGACTCGCACCTGTTCGTCACCCCCGAGCAGCTCGAGACCGAGACCACTCGCGTCCTCGAATTCGTGATCTCGATGCTCCGTGACTTCGGTCTCGAGGACTTCGAGCTCGAGCTGTCGATGCGCGATGACGAGAAGGACAAGTGGATCGGCTCCGACGAGTTCTGGGAGTACTCCACGAACGCCCTCCGCAACGTCGCGCACGCGAGCGGTCTGAAGGTCACCGAGGTGCCCGGCGAAGCCGCCTTTTACGGACCGAAGATCGACCTCAAGACGAAGGACGCCATCGGCCGCACGTGGCAGCTGTCGACCGTCCAGGTCGACGTCAATCTGCCCGAGCGCTTCGAACTGGAGTTCACCGACCGTGACGGTCAGAAGAAGCGCCCCATCATGATCCACCGGGCTCTCTTCGGATCGATCGAGCGGTTCTTCGCGATCCTCCTCGAGCACTACGCCGGCGCGTTCCCGGTGTGGCTCTCGCCCGTCCAGGTGGTCGGCATCCCGGTCGCCGAGGAGTACGCCGACTACCTGTCGGAGGTCGTGTCGCAGCTGCGGGCGGACGGCGTGCGCGCGGAGCTCGACCACAGCGATGACCGCATGCAGAAGAAGATCCGCACGCACACCACGCAGAAGGTGCCGCTCATGCTGATCGCCGGCGAGCAGGATCGCGCAGGCGGAACGGTCTCGTTCCGCTTCCGTGACGGCTCGCAGGAGAACGGTGTGCCGATCGCCGACGCCGTGCGCCGCATCCATGAAGCGATCGCATCGCACGCGCTGGTGAACTCTGCGGAGGACTTCGCGTGAGCGACGCCCCGCTTGCGGGAAGTCGCGACCGCGAAGGCTCGGTTCCTGAGCCTGTCGAAGGGCGCGTGAGCGACGCCCCGCTTGCGGGAAGTCGCGACCGCGAAGGCTCGGTTCCTGAGCCTGTCGAAGGGTTCGTGAGCGACGCGACGTCGGGAGCGGATGCCTCGGTCTCCGAGGCTTCGCCCTCCGACGTCGCCGGACTCATCGACGCGGCGAGCCTCCCGGGTGTGCCCGACGGGTTCCAGCGACTGTGGACGCCGCACCGGATGGCGTACATCCAGGCGGGACCGGATCCGCTGCGCGAGGAGTGCCCGTTCTGCGCCGCACCGCACAAGAGCGACGCCGATGGTCTCATCGTCGCGCGCGGCCGCACCGCCTACGCGCTGCTCAACCTCTTCCCGTACAACTCCGGGCATCTGCTGATCTGCCCGTATCGCCACATCGCGACGTACGACCAGGCGACGGACGAGGAGGTCGCCGAGATCGGCGAACTCACTCAGACGGCGATGCGCGTGCTGCGGACGGTGTCGCGATGCGACGGGTTCAACATCGGCATGAACCAGGGGAGTGTCGCCGGCGCCGGGGTCGACGAGCACCTGCACCAGCACGTCGTGCCGCGGTGGGGTTCCGACGCGAACTTCTTCCCGATCATCGCCCGCACGAAGGCGCTGCCGCAGCTGCTCGGCGAGGTGCGGGTCGCCATCGCCGACGCCTGGAAGGCATAGCCCCATCACCGCTCTCGAGGCGCCGGGCGCGGCATCCGTCCTCCCTCAGCGGACCTGACGCACCTCGAACTGCATGCGGGGGTGGGCATACGACTCCTGCGACTCGACGAGCTGCAGCTCGCGCTCCCCGGACTCGTGCGTGCGCTCGAGGAGGTCGAACACGCTCGAGGTGGTGCGCGCGAGCGCGTCGCCGATGTCGCCGGAGCTGCGGTAGTGCGCCGTGAAGAGGGCGGCGGTCACGTCGCCCGACCCGTTGGCCTTCATGGGGATGCGGGGCGTCTGGACGATCCACGCGCCGCCGTCGTCGACGGCGAGCATCTCGATCGTGCCCTCGGGACGATCCGGCCGCTCGACACTGGTCACGAGCACCGTGCGCGGACCCGTGTCGCGGATGCGGTCGACCGACTCGAGCGTCGATGCGAGCGTGTCGGGCTCGGTGTCGGTGAGGAAGCCGAGCTCGAACTGGTTCGGGGTGATGATGTCCGCCGCGGGGACGACGCGCTCCCGCAGCAGGACGGGGATCGCCGGCGCGACGAAGCACCCGGACCTCGCGTTGCCCATCACCGGGTCGCAGGCGTACACCGCAGCGGGGTTCGCAGCCTTCACGCGGGCGACCGCGTCGAGGATCACATCGGCGATGCCCTCGCCGCCCTGATAGCCCGAGAGCACGACGTCGATCTCGGGGAGCGCTCCGCGCTCTTCGATGCCGAGGATCACGTCGCGCACATCGTCGGGACTGATCAGGGGGCCGCGCCAGGCGCCGTAGCCGGTGTGGTTCGAGAAGTTCACCGTGTAGACCGGCAGCACCTCGACACCGATGCGCTGCAGGGGGAACACGGCTGCCGAGTTGCCGACGTGACCGTACGCCACGGCGGACTGGATCGAGAGGATCTTCACCGGTCGATCATCCCACCCCGGCAGGAAGCACTCGGCCGCCCACCGCCCGCACGGCTGCGGCGATGTCATCCGCCAGCTGGTCCGCCTCGGTATCGGTGAGGTCGTGGGTCGTGAGCCGGAGTCGCCGGGCGGCGCCGGCGTCGTCGAGTGCGAAGTCGTCGCCGCTGCGGGCGAGCCACCCCCGGCGCATGAGCCGCTCGGTGACTGCTCGCGCGGGCACCGGCAGCGCCACCCACAGGTTGAGCCCGTCGCCGGCCACCGCCGGGAGGCCGAGAGCGGAGAGGCGCTCGGCGAAGGCCGCATTGCGCGCGGCATAGTGCGCACCCGCGCGATCGATCTCCGCCAAGACCGCGGGATCCGAGGCGAGGGCGAGGGTCAGCCGCTGCAGCAGATGGCTCACCCACGTGGTGCCCGGCGTCAGTCGCATCGCGAGGCGATCGGCCGTCTCGTCGTCGGAGGCGGTCACGGCGAGGCACATGTCGGGCCCCAGGAACTTCGAGACCGAACGGACGAGGGCCCAGCGGCGATGCCCGGCGGGGATGATCGTGTGAAACGGCTCGCGCGACAGCATCGAGAAGTGGTCGTCCTCGATGACGAGCACGTAGGGATGCTCCGCCAGCACCGCGCGCAGCTCCGCGGCCCGTCTCGCCGAGACGCTCGCTCCCGTCGGGTTCTGCGCCCGAGGCGTGCAGATGACGGCTCTCACTCCATCCGCGAGCGCGACCCGGAGCCCCGCGACCGTCATGCCCTGGTCGTCCATGGGGATTGCCACCGCGCGGTAGCCGCCGACGCGCACGGTGTGGATGCTCGTCAGGAAGCAGGGGTCCTCCAGCGCGACGGCATCGTCGCGCGTCAGTGCGCTGGCGAGGAGTCGCTCGACGGCGTCGGCCGCGCCGCTCGTGATGGTGAGGCTGAAGTCGGCGGCAGGCGCATCGCCCATCCAGGACCGCGCCCACCGCTCGAGGTCGGGGTCGATGACGGGCTCGCCGTAGAGCACCGGCCGTCGGGCGACACCGGCCAGCGCGCGCGAGAGGTCGGGGATACGGGTGGGGTCGGGATTGCCCGTGCCCACGTCGCGCAGCACCGTGTCCGCCGCGAACCCCTCTTGAGCGACGACGGCGCGATCGGCCACGCGGGTGCCGCCGCGGCCGAGGGTGACGACGACGCCGGCCTGGGTGAGCTGGCGGTAGGCGGCGACCACGGTGTTCCGGTTGACGCCCAGGCTGTCGGCGAGCGAACGCACGGAGGGGAGGGCGTCGCCGGGGCGCAGCATCCGCCGCTCCACGAGTGCGCGCAGGCTGTCGGAGATCTCCGCTGCCGAGCGCCCGCTGATCTCGAGGTCCATGCCACCGCCTTCCGTGTGCCGATCCTATGGTGCGGTACATGCTATCTTTTGGCCTAGGCCAATCGGCCACCTCGTCTCCATCCGATCGCGCGTCGCCGTGCGATCCACCCGAAGGGAACCCTTGTGAGCGCAGTCGACACGGGAACCGGACGCGTCAAGCGCGGCCTCGCCGAAATGCTCAAGGGCGGCGTCATCATGGACGTCGTCACGGCCGATCAGGCCAAGATCGCCGAGGACGCCGGTGCCGTCGCGGTCATGGCCCTCGAGCGGGTTCCCGCCGACATCCGCGCCCAGGGCGGCGTCTCGCGCATGAGCGACCCCGACATGATCGACGGCATCATCGAGGCCGTCTCGATCCCCGTCATGGCGAAGGCGCGCATCGGCCACTTCGTCGAGGCGCAGGTGCTCCAGGAGCTCGGCGTCGACTACATCGACGAGTCCGAGGTGCTCTCGCCCGCCGACTACGTGAACCACATCGACAAGTGGGGCTTCACGGTGCCCTTCGTCTGCGGTGCCACCAACCTGGGTGAGGCGCTGCGCCGCATCAACGAGGGCGCCGCCATGATCCGCTCCAAGGGCGAGGCGGGCACGGGAGACGTCTCCGAGGCCACCAAGCACATCCGCAAGATCTCGAGCGAGATCAACGTTCTCCGCTCGATGACGAAGGACGAGCTGTACGTCGCGGCGAAGGAGCTCCAGGCGCCGTACGAGCTCGTCGCCGAGATCGCCGAGACCGGCAAGCTCCCCGTCGTGCTCTTCGTCGCCGGCGGCGTGGCAACCCCCGCGGATGCCGCGATGATGATGCAGCTGGGCGCCGACGGCGTGTTCGTCGGCTCGGGCATCTTCAAGTCGGGCAACCCGGCCGAGCGCGCGGCGGCGATCGTGAAGGCGACGACGTTCTACGACGACGCCAAGGTGATCGCGGAGGTCTCCCGCGGACTCGGCGAGGCGATGGTCGGCATCAACGTCACCGACCTCGCTGCCCCGCACCGTCTCGCCGAGCGCGGTTGGTGACCGCTCGGACTCGTCCGCACGTCGGCGTCCTGGCTCTCCAGGGCGACGTCCGCGAGCACGCGCGAGTGCTGACCGGGCTCGGCGCCGAGGTGTCCCTCGTGCGCCGGCCCGTCGAGCTCGCCGCGGTCGACGGACTCGTGATCCCCGGCGGGGAGTCGAGCGTCATCGACAAACTGTCGCGCGCGTTCGGGATGCGTGAGCCCGTGCGCGACGCGATCGCGGCCGGGATGCCGATGTACGGCACCTGCGCGGGCATGATCCTCCTGGCCGATCGCATCACCGACGGTATCGACGGCCAGCAGACATTCGGCGGCCTCGACGTCACGGTGCGGCGCAACGCGTTCGGCAGCCAGGTCGACTCCTTCGAGACCGACCTCGCGGTTCCGGTGCTCGGAGACCCGCCGGTGCACGCCGTGTTCATCCGCGCTCCGCTCGTCGAGGAGACCGGTCCCGAGGTCGAGCGGATGGCCGTGCTGGAGGACGGTCGCGTAGTGGCCGTCCGCCAGGGGGCGCTGCTCGCGACGGCATTCCATCCCGAGGTCTCGGGGGAGCACCGGTTCCATCGGCTCTTCCTCGACTCCCTGCGCGCGCCATGATGGGAACCGTGTCCACCTGGGTCGCCCTCCTCCGGGGCGTGAACGTGGGCGGCATCAGCATCCGCAATGCCGACCTCGCGGAGGTGTTCACCGCGCTCGGGTTCGGCTCGGTGCGCACGGTCCTCGCGAGCGGCAACGTGGTCTTCGAGGCGGATGCCGCGGCATCCGATCGCGCGAAGCTGACCTCGAAGATCGAGAAGGCTCTGCGCGAGCGATTCGACTACGACGCCTGGATCGTCCTCGTCACGCTCGGCGAACTCACCGCGGCGGCCGAGGCGTTCCCCTTCGACGACGCCGACTCCTCCCGCCAGCCGTGGGTGATCTTCTGCGTCGACGCGGCCACGCGCGACGAGCTCGTGAAGGCCGCGATGGACTCGGATGCCGAGGCCGACCCCGTCGCGTCGGGCGAGGGCGTCGTCTACTGGAACCCGGTGAAGGGCACGACGGTGTCGACCCCCTTCGCGAAGGTCCTGGCGAAGTCCGCCTACCGGGCGCGCACGACCAATCGCAACCTGCGGACGCTGCGCAGGATCATCGGCTGACGCGGCCCTCCGCGGCGCGGGCCCGGCCTCGGGATTAGACTTGTCAGCCGGCGGCAGGGTCGCGGCGCATCGACGTGAGCGGCCCCGCACAGCCGACGAGCTGATCAGGAGAAGTATGTCCGGGCATTCCAAGTGGGCGACGACCAAGCACAAGAAGGCCGTGATCGATTCGCGCCGCGCCAAGTCGTGGGCCAAGCTCATCAAGAACATCGAAGTGGCCGCGAAGCTCGGAGGCCCCGACCTCCAGGGCAATCCGACGCTGTTCGACGCCGTTCTCAAGGCGAAGAAGACCTCGGTCCCCAAGGACAACATCGACCGCGCCATCAAGCGCGGCGCGGGTATCGGCGGCGAGTCCGTCGAGTACACCTCGATCGTCTACGAAGGCTACGGCCCCAACGGCGTCGCGCTCATGATCGAGTGCCTCACCGACAACAAGAACCGCGCCGCCGCCGAGGTGCGCACCGCGCTGACGCGCAACGGCGGGACCCTCGCCGACCCGGGCAGCGTGGCCTACAACTTCACCCGCAAGGGCGTGATCGTCGTTTCGAGCGAGGGGGCCAGCGAGGACGACGTCATGCTGGCCGCGCTCGAGGCGGGTGCGGAGGATGTCGAGCCGCATGCCCAGGGCTTCGAGGTCATCACCGAGGCGACCGATCTCGTGCCGGTGCGCTCCGCGCTGCAGGATGCCGGCATCGAGTACGAATCGGCCGACGTGGAATTCGTGCCCAACCTCAAGGTCGAGATCGATGCCGACACGGCCCGCAAGGTCTTCCGTCTGATCGATGCGCTCGAGGACAGCGACGACGTCCAGAGCGTCTTCAGCAACTTCGACCTGTCCGCCGACGTCCAGGCCGAGCTCGAAGAGGACGAGTAGGTCCCCGCGCGGAGCGCCTCGGCCACGTGGTCGCTGCCCTCGCCTAGCGTGAGGGAGTGACTTCCCCACGCGCACGCGGCAGCCTCCGGGTGCTCGGCATCGACCCGGGCCTCACCCGGTGCGGCGTCGGTGTCGTGGACGTGGCGCCCGACCGGTCCGCGCGGCTGGTCCATGTCGGCGTCGTCCGCTCCGACCCTGGCGCACCGATCGAGGAGCGCCTCGCGGTGATCGCGGCCGGTCTGCGCGACGTCGTCGATGCGCATTCGCCGCAGGTCGTCGCCGTCGAGCGCGTGTTCGCACAGCACAACCGGCACACGGTGATGGGCACGGCGCAGGCGAGCGGCATCGCGCTCCTGATCGCGGGGGAGCGCGGCCTGCCTGCCGCGACGCACACCCCCTCCGAGGTGAAGGCGGCTGTGACCGGCTACGGATCGGCCGACAAGCTCCAGGTGCAGACGATGGTCGCCCGGGTGCTGCGTCTGGACGCCCTGCCGCAGCCGGCCGACGCCGCGGATGCGCTGGCGCTGGCTCTGTGCCACGCCTGGCGCGGCGGGGCGGCGGCCGCGGCATCCGGTCCACTCACGCCCGCCCAGAAGGCGTGGCACGACGCCGAACGACTCGCGCGCCGGTGAGCGTGTCGCTCGAACAAACGTCCGAAGGCGCCCGTAGGCTCGGAGCATGATCTCGTCCCTTCGCGGCACCGTCGTGCACATCGAGCAGGACGCCCTCGTCGTCGAGGTCGGCGGAGTAGGTCTCTCGGTCGCGGTGACGCAGCAGGTGGCGAGAGGCGCGCATCTGGGCGAGCCGATCCTGCTCCACACGAGCCTGATCGTCCGAGAAGATGCCCTGTCGCTCTTCGGATTCGAAGAGCGCGAAGAGCTCGGCGTCTTCACTCAGCTCCTCGGAGTGACCGGCGTCGGGCCCAAGTCCGCGCTCGGTGTGCTGTCCACCCTCACCGTCGCCCAGATCGCCGACGCGGTCGCCGCCGACGACGATGCGCCGTTCCGCCGAGTCTCGGGCATCGGACCGAAGACGGCCAAGCTCATCGTCGTGCAGCTCGCAGGCAAGATCACGGTCACGCGCACGACCGGAACAGCGCGGGCGGATGCGGCGCCCGCCATCCCCGCTCAGGTGGTGCAGGCGCTGGTGGGCCTCGGGTGGTCGGAGCGCATCGCGGCCGAAGCCGTGGAGTCCGTCGCGGGGGAGGCGACGGAGTCCGAGCGCGCCTCCGTCCCCGCGCTGCTGCGACTCACGCTCTCGGTGCTCGGCCCCGCGCGCAAGGAGACCATCGGTGGATGACCTGCGCGACGCCGCCGAGCCTGCCGACGAGACCGAGCTCGCCATCGAGGGCGCCTTGCGCCCCACGTCGCTGGCCGAGTTCGTCGGTCAGCACAAGGTGCGCGGGCAGCTGCAGCTGCTCCTGGATGCCGCGCGCATCCAGCACCGGCCGCCCGACCACATCCTGCTGTCGGGTCCGCCGGGTCTCGGGAAGACCACTCTCGCGATGATCGTGGCGCACGAGAGCGAGCGCCCCCTTCGGCTCTCGAGCGGCCCGGCGATCCAGCACGCGGGCGACCTCGCAGCGCTGCTGTCGAGCCTCACCTCCGGCGAGGTCCTCTTCATCGACGAGATCCACCGCATGGCGCGATCCGCCGAGGAGATGCTCTACCTCGCGATGGAGGACTTCCGCATCGACATCATGGTCGGCAAGGGTGCCGGGGCCACCAGCATCCCGCTCGATCTCGCGCCGTTCACGCTCGTCGGCGCCACGACCCGGTCAGGGCTCCTGCCCAACCCGCTGCGCGACCGCTTCGGCTTCACCGCGCACCTCGAGTACTACGAACCCGAGGAGCTCGAGCGCGTGATCGAGCGGTCGGCCGCCATGCTGGGCGTCTCGCTGCCTCCCTCGGCGCGCGCCGAGATCGCGCGTCGCTCGCGGGGGACGCCGCGCATCGCGAACCGTCTGCTCCGCCGCGTGCGCGACTACCTCATCGTGTACGGCGATGGGCGAGAAGCCGACACGGCGATCGTGGACGGGGCTCTCGACCTCTACGACGTCGATGCGATCGGGCTCGATCGCCTCGACCGAGCGGTTCTCGACGCCCTCGTCCGCCGATTCCGCGGCGGGCCCGTCGGCCTCGGCACGCTGGCGGTGGCCGTCGGTGAGGAGGCGGAGACCATCGAGTCCGTCGTCGAGCCGTATCTCGTGCGCATCGGATTCATGGGGAGGACGCCGCGCGGACGCGTGGCGACTCCCGAGGCGTACGCGCACATGGGTGCGCGCCGCGCCGAATCGGTGCTCGACTTCGATGACCTATAATCGCTGGAGGCTTTCGCCCCCCTCCTCTCACAGGCAGTGCCGCCATGGTGCGCGCCTGACCCGAAAGGTCATGTCACCTTCATGAACGAGTTCTTCACCAACTACGGCCTCATCATTCTGCTGGTCGTGCTCCTGGTCTTCATGTTCTGGAGCTCGCGCCGCCGGATGGCGAAGCAGAAGCTCGAGCAGGAGCAGCGCGCGCGTCAGACCGTGCCCGGCGCAGAGGTTCTGCTGCAGGGCGGGCTGTTCGGCACGATCGTGGCGTACGACCCCGAGAACCTGGACCAGCCGGCGATCGTCGAGATCGCTCCCGGCGTCGAGATCAAGGTGCACAGCCAGGCCATCCTGCGTGTGGTGGACCCGATCGCCGACGTCCAGACCGAGGACGACTTCCTGCCCGAGGCATCCGCTCCCGTCGTCACCCCCGTCACCCCCGTCGACGACGTCGCCGACGACATCCGCGCGGCTGACGACACGGCGGACGCCGCCGACCCGGACGCAGAGCCCGGCACCAAGCCCCAGGCCTGATCCCACCGGCCCCTTTCGGGCTTCTTCCAGAAAGCGGAATCCGTGGCGACTTCCACTCCCGTCCGGCATGCGTGGCGCGCGCTGACCGGCCTCCTCGTGATCACGGCCCTGCTGGCCGGGATCAATGCACTCGGCGTGTACGTGTTCCAGCAGAGCTCGTGGACGCCCGCGCTTGCGCTCGACCTCCAGGGCGGCACGCAGATCGTGCTCGAGGCGCAGACCGAGGACGGTGCCGCGCCGTCCGAGGAGCAGATGAACCAGGCGGTCACGATCATCCGCCAGCGCGTCGACGCGTCGGGTGTCGGCGAGGCCGACGTCACCACGCAGGCTGGCAACCAGATCGTCGTCCAGATCCCCGGGCAGGCCGACGAGGAGACCCGCAACCGCATCGAAGCCTCGGCTCAGCTGCAGCTGCGCGCCGTGCTCGTCGCGGGTTCGCCGGCGACCACGTTCGTGGGTGAAGACGGCAACGAGACGCCCTACCCGACCCCCGACCCCACCCTCGCGGCCACGCCGTCGGCGGAGCCGACGAACGGCAGCGACCTCGCGTGGGTCACGCCCAAGCTCCAGGCGGAGTACCAGGCCTACGACTGCGCGAACCCGACGAACGATCCCGCGAACGCGCCGGCCGACGAGCCGCTCATCACGTGCGACGCCGACGGCACGATCAAGTACATCCTCGGGCCGGTCGAACTCGACGGATCGTCCATCGACGACGCGTCGTTCGGCCTTCAGCAGCAGAACGGACTGTGGGCGGTCAACCTGAAGTTCGACGAAGAGGGCACCAAGACCTTCGGCGAGATCAGCCAGCGACTGTACGGTGCCGACCCGCCGCTCAACCAGTTCGCCTTCGTGCTCGACGGCTACGTGCTGTCCGCGCCGTCGATGAACGCGGTCATCCTCGGCGGTGACCCGAGCATCACCGGCAACTTCACACAGGAGTCCTCCAAGGTCCTCGCCGATCAGCTGAAGTACGGCGCTCTGCCGCTCTCGTTCACGGTCGAGAGCTCCAACTCGATCTCAGCGACCCTGGGTTCGCAGCAGCTGCAGATCGGCCTCATCGCCGGTCTCATCGGTCTCGCCCTGGTCGCGATCTACTCGCTGATCGTCTACCGCGCGCTCGGCTTCGTGATCATCGCGTCACTCGCGGTGATGGCCGTGCTGACCTATCTCACGCTGTGCATCCTCGCGTGGCGCATGGGCTTCCGGCTCTCGCTCGCCGGCGTCGCCGGTCTAATCGTGACGATCGGTTTCACGGCCGACTCGTTCATCGTCTACTTCGAACGCATCCGAGACGAGCTTCGCGACGGCAAATCGATCACGAGCGCCGTCGAGGACGGCTGGAACCGCGCCAAGCGCACGATCTACATCTCGAAGTCGATCAACATCCTCGCCGCCGTGGTGCTGTACATCCTGGCCGATGCGACCGTCAAGGGCTTCGCGTTCACGCTCGGCCTCACGACCGCGATCGACGTGCTCATCTTCATCCTCTTCACGCACCCGGTGATGCAGCTGCTCGCACGCACGAAGTTCTTCGGCGGCGGGCACCCCCTGTCGGGTCTCGATCCGACGGCTCTGGGCGCGGTCTACCGCGGTCGCGCGCAGTTCCGCGCGCCCGTGGCTGCGACCTCGACGACGGCCGCGGACCGGCGCGCCGGAAAGTCCCGCAATGAGGCGGTGCGCCGCCAGACGATCGCCGAACGCAAGCAGGCGGAGCTCGCCGCCGGCTCGGCGGGCGGAAAGTCGAAACCCGGCCCGACCGCCAAGGAGGGAGACGACTGATGCGCTCCATGAATCAGCTCGGAAACGACCTCTACACCGGCAAGACCTCGTTCCCGTTCGTCGGGCGTCGGCGCCTGTGGTTCCTGATCGCGGCGATCCTCGTGGTCGGCTCGGCGCTCGTGCCGCTCTTCCGGCCCATCGAGTTCTCGATCGAGTTCACCGGGGGATCGCAGTTCACGGTCAACAGCGTCGCCACCCCCGACCAGGACATCGCGACGGAAGCCGTGCACTCGGTCGTTCCCGACGCCACGACGAAGGTCGTGACGATCGGCGACGACGCGGTCCGCGTGCAGACCGACCAGCTGACGGACGCCGAGAGCCGTGAAGTCTCGGCGGCTCTGGCCGAGGCGTACGACGTGCCCGCCAGCGAGGTCAGCTACTCGTTCATCGGCCCCAGCTGGGGAGCCGACGTCACGCGCCAGTCGCTGTGGGGTCTGGCCATCTTCCTCGCGCTGACGTTCCTGATCCTCGCCCTCTACTTCCGCACGTGGAAGATGTCGGTGTCGGCGATCATCGGCCTGGTCGACGTGCTCATCATCACGGTCGGCATCTACGCCCTGTTCGGGTTCGAGATCTCGCCGGCGGCGGTGATCGGATTCCTCACGATCCTCTCCTACGCCCTGTACGACACCACGGTCGTCTTCGACAAGATCAGGGAGAATACAGACGAGGACGGCGAGGTGTCGGGTCGCACGTTCGGCGAGTCCGTGAACCTCGCGGTGAACCAGACCCTGGTGCGGTCGATCAACACGACCGTCGTCGCGATCCTGCCGACCGGTGCGATCCTGTTCATCGGACTCATCTGGCAGGGTGCGCAGACGCTCACCGACCTCTCGCTGTCGATCTTCGTGGGAACGATCGTCGCCGCGTACTCGACGATCTTCGTCGCGGCGCCGCTGTACTCGCTCCTGCGCGAGAACGAAGCGCCGATCAAGGCGCGTGACACGCGTGTGCTCGCGGCGCGAGAGCTCGCGGGCACCCCGGCCTGAGGCGCATCGACGCGGGCGTAGGATTGTGATCTCCAGCGGAGGGGAGGGAATCGGGTGACCGAGACCGTCCCTCCCGCCCAGACCTCGTCGCTTCGTCGTCTCGTTCCGCGGATCTTCTCGCGGTCGGCGCGTCGCGACGACGTCGAGCAGCTGCTTCGCACGGTGCGCACGCACCACCCGAAGGGCGATCTGTCGATCATCGAGCGGGCGTACGCCGTCGCCGACACCGCCCACACCGGGCAAACGCGGCAGAGCGGCGAGCCGTACATCACGCACCCTCTCGCGGTCGCGCAGATCCTCGCCGATCTCGGTCTGGGGCCCAAGGCGATCGCTGCGGCGCTGCTGCACGACACGGTCGAAGACACCGGGTACGCGCTCGACACGCTCACGGCCGAGTTCGGCGACGAGGTCGCGATGCTCGTCGACGGCGTGACCAAGCTCGACAAGGTCAAGTACGGAGAGAGCGCCCAGGCCGAGACGGTCCGCAAGATGATCGTCGCGATGTCGCGCGACATCCGCGTCCTCCTGATCAAGCTCGCCGACCGCCTCCACAACGCGCGCACATGGGGCTTCGTGCCGCCCGAGAAGGCGCGCAAGAAGGCGACCGAGACGCTCGAGATCTACGCGCCGCTCGCGCACCGGCTCGGCATCCAGGCCATCAAGTCCGAGCTCGAGGATCTCTCGTTCGCCGTGCTCCACCCGAAGCTCTACGCCGAGATCGAGAGTCTCGTCAAGCAGCGCACCCCGCAGCGTGAGCAGTACGTGCAGAACGTGATCGACGCGGTCGACACCGACCTGCGCGAGCTCCGCATCCGCGGGCGGGTGATGGGCCGGCCGAAGCAGCTGTTCTCGGTGTACCAGAAGATGGTCGTGCGCGGCCGCGAGTTCGACGACATCTACGACCTCATCGGCATCCGCATCCTCGTGAGCAGTGTGCGTGACTGCTACGCGGTGCTCGGCGCGATCCACGCGCGCTGGACACCGCTTCCCGGCCGGTTCAAGGACTACATCGCCACGCCGAAGTTCAATCTCTATCAGTCCCTCCACACGACCGTGATCGGTCCCGGCGGTCGCACGGTCGAGATCCAGATCCGCACCAACGAGATGCACCAGCAAGCCGAGTACGGCGTCGCGGCGCACTGGAAGTACAAGGAGCGGATGAACGGCGGCAAGACCGACGCCAAGTCGGTCGACGCCGACATGGCGTGGCTCGCGCACATCTCCGACTGGCAGGCGGAAACCGCCGACCCGGGCGAGTTCCTCGACTCGCTCCGCTTCGAGATCGGCGCGAAGGAGGTCTACGTCTTCACGCCCAAGGGCCGTGTGATCGGGCTCCCTTCGGGCGCGACCCCAGTCGACTTCGCCTACGCGGTCCACACCGAGGTTGGGCACCGCACCATGGGTGCGAAGGTCAACGGGCGCCTGGTGCCGCTGGAGACGGAGCTCAAGAGCGGCGACGTCGTCGAGGTGTTCACCTCGAAGAATCCGGATGCCGGTCCCAGCCAGGACTGGCTCGGGTTCGTGCGCAGCACCCGGGCGCGCAACAAGATCCGCGGGTGGTTCACGAAGGAGCGTCGCGAAGAGGCGATCGAGCAGGGCAAGGAGGCGATCGCCCGGGCGATGCGCCGGCAGAACCTCCCGCTGCAGCGCCTCATGAGCCAGGACTCGTTCAGCGAGGTCGCCCAGCAGCTGCGCTACGAGGACGTCTCGGCCCTGTATGCCGCCGTCGGCGAAGGGCACGTCTCGACGCAGTCGGTGATCGAGAAGGTCACGGCTCGCGTCAGCACGAGCGACACCAGCACCGGCCCGATCGAGCTGCCGGGTGTGGGACGCTCGCGGGCGCCGCGCAACGGCGACTCGGGCGTGCTCGTGCGCGGCGCACCCGACATCCTCGTCAAGCTCGCCAAGTGCTGCACGCCGGTGCCCGGCGATCAGATCATGGGGTTCGTCACGCGGGGGAGCGGCGTCTCGGTGCACCGCACCGACTGCACGAACGTCAAGTCGCTGATGGCCGATGCCGAGCGCCTCATCGATGTCGAGTGGGCGCCGACAACGAAGAGCGTCTTCCTCGTTCAGATCCAGGTCGAGGCGCTCGATCGGTCGGGACTCCTCAGCGATGTGACGCGCGTGCTCAGCGAGCACCACGTGAACATCCTCTCGGCATCGGTGTCGACATCCCGGGACAGGCTGGCCCTCAGCCGCTTCGTGTTCGAGATGGGCGACATCGTGCACCTGGACCGTGTGCTCAACGCCGTGCGGCGCATCGACGCCGTCTACGACGTCTACCGCGTCACGTCGTCCTGACCGCGGCCTGAGCCGCCGCGATCCCGCGCAGAAGTGCCACCGCGGCGCGCTTGTGGGGGAGGACTCCCCGCTCGAGCCGGGCGATCGCGGCGGCGACGAGTTCGGGATCGTCTGCGGCGACCAGCCGGCACGCCCGCGCGTGGTCGTCGTCGTCGACACGCGCGAGATCGATCACGGTGCGCAGGCGCGTGGTGAGATGGACACCGCCGACGAGCACCAGGTCGTCGGGGTCGACGGCGAGGTCGCGGTACACGATGCGGCGGGACGGCGCGCGGTGCAGACGCTTCGCCACGGCCCGCTGCACCGTGTGCCGCTCGGGCGGTGCCGGGAGCGCGCCGTGAACCCAGGCTGCGGTGAGATGCGTCGCGGCGAGGGTGTCGCCGAGGAGCGCGGCCAGCGAGCCGGCACGGAGTGCACGCGTCTCGACCGCGTCCGCGGGAATGTACGCGTCGCCGAGTTCGACGACGTGGCCGTCGAGACGTGCGGCCGTCAGCTCCGCGAGGGAGAGCCGGTCATCGACGTAGTAGAGGAACGGTGACGCCATCACCGCAGTCTGTCGGAGCTCCGTCGATGGGCAGGGGTCGCCTGCCTGACCTGTGGAGAACCGCGCGAACGCGGGGCGGGGGAGTGACGGGCGTCAGCCGCCGAGCGCCTTCAGCCAGGACTTGCGGGCTTCGAGCGCCTCGGTCGCGTTCGCAATGGCCTTCTTGTCGCCGGACTTCTTCGCCGCGGCGAGCTCGTCCTCCAGCTTGTCGATCGCATCGGTGAGCTGGCGCGTCATGTCGTTGGCGCGAGCCTTGGTCTCGGGGTTGTTGCGCTTCCAGTCCGAGTCCTCGCGGGTCCGCAGGGCCTGCTCGATCTTGCGCAGCTCGTCGTCGAGGCCGCGCTCGACGTCGCGCGGGAAGATGCGGCCGATGTCGTCCCACTGTCGCTGGATGCCGGTGAGGAGCGCCCGCGCCTTCGCGATGTCGCGCTGATCGCCGACGGCCTTGGCCTCCTCGAGCAGAGCGCGCTTCGCGTCGATCTTCTCGCGGGAGGCCTCGACATCCGCCGTCTCGCGCTCGACGCGTGCGGAGTAGAGCGCGTCCCCTGCCGCCTTGAATCGAGCCCACAGGGCATCGTCGACCTTCTTGCCGGCACGGCCGGCCGTCTTCCACTGGTCGAGCAGCTCCCGGTACGCGGGGATGCCGTCCTCGCCCTTCGGCGCCAGGGCCTCGGCCTTCTCGACGAGCTTGGTCTTGCTCTCGCGAACGCCCTTGTGGGCCTCGTCGAGCTCGGCGTAGAACTCTCGGCGGTGCTTGTCGATCGTCGACCGCGCGTCGCGGAACCGCTTCCAGAGCTGCTGCGCCGCCGACTTCGGCAGACGCGGGCCGTTCTGCTGCTGCGACTGCCACTGATCGAAGAGGTCGGTGATCTCGGCGGTGGCCTGCTTCCACTGCACCGTGCGGGGGTCCCGCGCGGCGAGGGCCTCGGCCTTCTCGACGATCTCGGTGCGGCTGCGTACCGCCTCGTCGACGGCCTCGCGAGCCGCCGCTGCTTCGGTTTCGGATGCCGCCGCCAGCGTCTCGGTGAGCGCCGAGACGCGGGTCTCGAGTCCTGCCAGGTCGCCGACCGCCGCTGCGCCGTCGAGCTTGGCCGACACGGTGCGCGCGGCGCTGCGCAGGTCGGATGCCGAGGCCCCGCCGCGGCGGTGGCGCACCTCGAGAAGGGCGACTTCGCTGGCCAGATCGGTGTACTTGCGCTCGAAGTAGGCCAGGGCCTCTTCGGCCGAGCCGTCGGGGTACTGCCCGACCACGCGCCAGCCGTCCGCCTCGCGCACCGACACCGTGCCGTCGTCGTCGACGCGGCCCCAGGGCTCGGCGGATTCGGTCGCGGGACCGGTGGATTCGGGAGTGGACTCTGCTGCGGCAGTCACGGGATGCACCTCATCGCGGCGTACGCCGCCTGTGGGGGATGGACGGCCCCCAGCCTAGTACGGGCGGGGGCTTCCTCTCAGATGCCGTGGAGTGCGCGAGCTACGGAGTCGGGGTGGGCGTCGGCGTCGTCGAGGACGTCGGAGTGGGAGTCGGCGCGACGGTCGGGCTCGGGGTTCCGGTGGTCGTCGGGGCGGGCACCGGCGCGCCGGGACCGGCGACGAAATACGCCGTCTGCGCTCCCACCACTCCGAGGATCAGCAGACCGCCGACGACGCCGGCGATGACGTTGTCGCGCGTGCGGCGACGAGCCTGACCCGCGTGGAACTCCTGGCGCGCCTGATAGAGCCGCGAACGCTCGCGCGACTCCCGCGAGCCGCGGTCCTTGCCACCGTTCGCCACGAGACCTCCTCCGATCCGGGTCGACGCCCGGGCCGGGTTGATCCTACGGGGCCCGCCCGCGCGCGGCAAAAGCTCCTGCGTCCGGCGTCGCCGGTGCGCATTAGCCTGGAACGGTGAGCATCCCCACACCCTCTCCGCGTGCCGCCGGCGCGCCACGTGGAGCCGCCGGGGGCGTGGGCGCGCAGACCGCACTCTTCCAGGGGCAGACGCCGCTCGCCGTGCGCATGCGGCCGACCTCCCTGGACGAGGTCGCCGGTCAGGGTCATCTCCTGCGGCCGGGGTCGCCGCTGGTCACGCTGGCGGACCCGGATGCCGCGCGCACCGCCTCGTCCGTCATCCTGTGGGGCCCCCCGGGCACCGGCAAGACGACGCTGGCCCAGGCGATCGCGCGCTCTTCAGGTCGGCGGTTCGTCGAACTCTCCGCCGTCACCGCCGGCGTGCGCGATGTGCGGGAGGTCATGCAGGAGGCTCTCACACAGCGCGACCTCTACGACCAGTCCACGATCCTCTTCCTCGACGAGATCCACCGCTTCACCAAGGCGCAGCAGGACGCCCTGCTGCCGGGCGTCGAGAACGGCTGGGTCGTGCTCATCGCCGCCACCACCGAGAATCCGTCGTTCTCGGTGATCTCGCCGCTGCTCTCGCGCTCCCTGCTGCTCACCCTCAAGCCGCTCACCGACGACGATCTGCGGATGCTGGTCGACCGGGCCGTCTCCGATGCCCGGGGGCTCGCGGCATCCGTCACGCTCGGCGATGACGCACGCGACGCGCTCGTGAGGCTCTCATCGGGGGATGCCCGGCGGGCGCTCACCGCCCTCGAAGCGGCGGCGTCTCTCGCGGAGCCGTCGGACCACGGCGGCTCGCCGGTGATCAGCGCGGAGCACGTCGCGCAAGCGGTCGATCGTGCACTGCTGCGCTACGACCGGCAGGGCGACGAGCACTACGACGTGATCAGCGCCTTCATCAAGTCGATCCGGGGCTCCGACGTCGACGCCGCGATGCACTACCTCGCCCGCATGATCGAGGCGGGCGAGGATCCCCGGTTCATCGCGCGGCGCCTGATCATCTCGGCGGCCGAGGACATCGGTCTGGCCGATCCGCACGCTCTGCCGCTGGCGGTGGCGGCGGCCGACGCCGTGCAGTTCATCGGCATGCCCGAGGGCCGGATCCCGCTGGCCGAGGCGACCGCGTATCTGGCGACGACGGCGAAGTCGAATGCCGCCTACCTCGCGATCGATGCGGCGATCGCCGACGTGCGGGCAGGCGGCTTCGGCCGCGTGCCGATCCACCTTCGCGACGCTCACTATCCGGGGGCCAAGCGCCTCGGACACGGCAAGGGATACATCTACCCGCATGACTCCGAGGTCGGAGTCTCTGCACAGCAGTACCTGCCCGACGAGCTCCGCGGCCGCCGCTACTACGAGCCCAAGGCCCTGGGTGCCGAGCGCGACGTGCAGGCCCGCCTCGAGAAGATCCGGCGCATCCTCGACGGCCGGTGACGCCGGGGGAGCGGCCAGAGCAGGACGGGCACCCCGTTCTGATAGACTTGACCGGCTCGAAACACAGTTTTCGGGCATCCCCACCTCCCTTCACAGCCTTCAGGACGCCCCGACGTGCGTCCCGACAGGTGGGAGCCGGGATACGTCCGCGGGCCGTGATCGACACGGCCGCGTCATCGAAAGGAACACTTCGTGGCAACGAAGTCCCAGGACCGCCGCAAGGTCCGTCTCTCCCGCGCCCTCGGCGTGGCCCTCACCCCGAAGGCCGCCCGCTACCTCGAGAAGCGTCCCTACGCTCCGGGCGAGCACGGCCGCACCAAGCGCAAGCAGGACAGCGACTACGCCGTCCGTCTCCGCGAGAAGCAGCGTCTGCGCGAGCAGTACGGCATCCGCGAGAAGCAGATGCGCAACACGTTCAACGAGGCCCGTCGCACCCAGGGCCTGACCGGTGAGAACCTCGTCGAGCTGCTCGAGATGCGTCTCGACGCCCTCGTGCTCCGCGCCGGGCTCGCCCGCACCACCGCGCAGGCTCGTCAGCTCGTCGTGCACCGTCACATCCTCGTCGACGGCCAGCTCGTCGACCGCCCGTCCTTCCGCGTGAAGCCGGGTCAGCTCATCCACGTCAAGGCCAAGAGCGAGGGCACCGAGCCCTTCCAGGTCGCAGCCGCCGGCGGTCACGCCGACGTCCTGCCCCCGGTTCCGGCCTACCTCGAGGTCGAGCTCGACAAGCTGCAGGCGCGCCTCGTGCGTCGCCCCAAGCGCGCCGAGGTCCCCGTGGTCGGCGATGTGCAGCTCGTGGTCGAGTACTACGCGGCTCGCTGATCGCGAATCGTTTCGTGTGAAGGGCGTCGGGGTCTCCCGACGCCCTTCGTCGTTTCCGCCTACGATGGAGAGATGCCGCATCCGGCGGCACCGCGAGGAAGTGGTGACATGAAGAGCCTGCTGTGGTTCCTGGTCGGCATCGCCGGCGGGTTCGTCGTCGCACATTTCATGAACAAGGATCCGCGGGGGCACGAGATCCTCGCGGAGGTGGACGGCCGCATCACGGAGTTCACCGATCGCATCGGCGACGCGTATCGCGAGCAGGAGGCCCGCATGTCGGGCTTGGTCGACGACGTGAAGGGTGCCGCCGCCGACGCCGTCGAGAACGCCCGCGCCGCAGCATCCGATGCCGTCGACTCCGCCGCAGACGCGGCGAAGAAGCTCACCGACTGACCAGCGGCCGCTCGGCCCCGGACCCGGGGGAGTGGACCGCGCCATTTTGCGAGGACCCCGAATGAAGACCGCCGAGATCGCGCAGCGCTTCCTCGACTACTTCGAGAAGAACGGTCACACGATCGTCCCGTCCGCCTCCCTGGTGACCGACGACCCGGCACTGCTGTTCACCGTCGCCGGCATGGTGCCGTTCATCCCGTATCTCTCGGGCGACGTCCCCGCGCCGTACCGGCGCGCCGCCGACAACCAGAAGTGCATCCGCACCAACGACATCGAAGAGGTCGGCAAGACCCCTCGCCACGGCACGTTCTTCCAGATGCTCGGCAACTGGTCCTTCGGCGACTACTTCAAGGAGGGGGCGATCCGCTTCGCGTGGGATCTCCTGACCTCTGCCGAGGCCGACGGCGGGCTCGCTTTCGATCCGAAGGATCTGTGGGTCACCGTCTACGAGGAAGACGACGAGGCACACGACCTCTGGCTTCAGCTCACTGATCTTCCCGAGGAGCGGATCCAGCGCCTCGGAAAGGACACCAACTACTGGAGCACCGGGCTTCCCGGTCCGGCCGGCCCGTGCTCGGAGATCTTCTTCGACCGCGGCCCCGAGTACGGGATCGACGGCGGCCCCGCCACCGACGACGACCGCTACGTCGAGATCTGGAACCTCGTGTTCATGCAGTACGAGATCACCAACGTGCAGTCGAAGTACGACTTCGACATCGTCGGGGAGCTCCCCGCCAAGAACATCGACACCGGCATGGGCCTCGAGCGCATCGCGTTCATCAAGCAGGGCGTCGACAACATGTACGAGACCGATCAGGTGCGCCCGGTGCTCGACCGCGCCGTCGCCCTGTCCGGTCGCACCTACGGGGCGGACCACGAGGACGACGTGCGCTTCCGCGTGGTCGCCGATCACGTGCGTTCGTCGCTGATGCTCATGTCCGACGGCGTCACGCCCTCCAACGACGGCCGCGGCTACATCCTGCGCCGCCTGATGCGCCGCGCGATCCGGTCGATGCGGCTCCTCGGAGTCGACGGACCGACGTTCGCCGACCTGTTCGCCGCTTCGCGCGATGCGATGAAGGACGCGTACCCCGAGGTCGATGCCGACTACGCCCGCCTCTCGCAGTACGCCCTCGCCGAAGAGGCGACGTTCTTGCGCACGCTCGCGGCGGGAGAGTCGATCCTCGAAGACTCGCTCGTGCAGACGAAGGCGGACGGCGGCAGCACCATCGCGGGTTCCGAGGCCTTCCTGCTGCACGACACGTACGGGTTCCCGATCGACCTCACGCTCGAGATCGCCGAGGAGGCCGGGCTCACCGTCGACCGCGCGGCGTTCGACACCCTCATGCAGGAGCAGCGTGCTCGCGCGAAGGCCGACGCCCGGTCGCGCAAGCGCCAGCTCGCCGACACGAGTGTCTACCGCGACTTCCGCGCGGTGGGCGAGACCGTGTTCACGGGGTACACCGACCTCGAGACCGAGTCCTCCGTGCTCGGGATCCTCGTGGACGGGCTCTCGGTCGACCGCGCCTCCGCCGGGCAGATCGCGGAGGTCGTCCTCGCCGAGACGGCGCTCTACGCCGAGTCGGGTGGTCAGGTCGCCGACAAGGGCATCATCGTCGGCCCGGGCTACGAGCTCGAGGTCATCGACGTCCAGAAGCCGGTCGCCGGACTGATCAGCCACACCGTCGAGGTGAGGACGGGAGAGGTCGGTGTCGGTCAGCCCGCGACGACCATCGTGGATGCCGCGAACCGCCGCGCCGCCCGTCAGGCGCACTCCGCGACCCACCTCGTGCACGCCGCCCTGCGCGACACGCTCGGCAAGACCGCGACGCAGGCGGGCTCGCTCAACCGGGCCGGTTACATGCGCTTCGACTTCACGTGGGGGCAGTCGCTGTCCGACGCGACGAAGAGCGAGATCGAGGAGATCGCCAACAACGCCGTGCGCGACAACCTCGAGGTCACCACCCGGGTGATGGCACTCGACGAGGCCAAGTCGCTCGGCGCCATGGCGCTGTTCGGCGAGAAGTACGGCGACACCGTGCGCATGGTCGACATCGGCGGCCCGTGGTCGCGCGAGCTGTGCGCGGGCACCCATGTGAGCACGAGCGCCGAGATCGGCCTCATCAACCTTGTGGGGGAGTCCTCGGTCGGCGCGTCCAACCGCCGCGTCGAGGCCCTCGTCGGCCTCGACGCCTTCCGTTCGCTCGCGGCGGAGCGCGCGATCGTGTCCCAGCTCACGTCGAGCCTCAAGACCCCGCGCGACCAGCTGCCCGCCCGGATCGCCGAACTGACCGCGAGCCTGAAGGCCGCTGAGAAGAAGATCGCCGCGTTCGAGACGAAGGCGCTCGGTGACCGGGTGCCGGCTCTCGCCGACGCGGCGAAGCGCGTGGGCGCGCAACTGGTGGTCGCCCAGTCGCTGGGGGCCGCAGGCTCGGCCGACGACGTGCGCGCGCTGGCCTTGCAGGTGCGCGAGCGCCTCGGAGCGCAGGCGGCCGTCGTCGCGCTCGGCGCCGAGGTGAACGGCCGTCCGGTCGTCATCGTCGCGACGAACGAGGCCGCCCGCGCCACGGGAGCCAAGGCCGGCGTGCTCGCCAAGGCCGCCGCAGCCGTGCTCGGCGGCGGCGGAGGCGGCCGCGACGACGTCGCGCAGGGTGGCGGAACGGATGCCGCAGCGCTGCCGTCCGCGCTGGCGGCGATCGAGGACGCTCTCGGCGCGTGAGCGAGTTCCGTCGGGGGGTGCGGCTCGGCATCGACGTCGGCCGCGCACGGGTCGGCGTCGCCCGCTGCGACCCGGACGGGCTGCTCGCCACGCCGGTGGAGACCGTCCCCCGCAACGAGGCCGCCGTCGCCCGCCTCGTCGCACTGGTCGAGGAGTACTCGGTCTTCGAGCTCCTGGTCGGGCTGCCGCTGAACCTCCGCGGCGAGGACACGGCGTCGACGGTCGATGCGCGGGAGTTCGCGGCGGCGCTGGCCGCGGCATCCGGTATCCCCGTCCGGCTGGTCGACGAGCGTCTGTCGACCGTCTCCGCACACGCGGCTTTGCGCGATTCGGGCAGATCACAGCGTTCTTCTCGTAGCATTGTTGACCAGGTCGCCGCGGTGGTGCTGCTCCAGCAAGCCCTCGATGTCGAGAAGAGCACTGGCCGACCACCCGGAACCCCCGTCCCCCAGGAGCCCGCCTGACATGCCCGATTCCCCGATGGATGACACGTCCGCAGCGCCGCTCTCGCGACGCGAGGCGCGCGAGGCGGCGGCACGGCAGGCGACCGGCGAGACGCCCGGCCTCGAGGTATCGCGCGGCCCCGATCCCGCTCTCGACGAATCCGGCCCCATCGCACAGCCGCAGGTTCCGGCGTCCCGCACGATCGATGCGGGGGCGGACGACGATGCCTGGCTCTTCGCGACCGGGCCCGCCGCCGCGCCGGCCTACAGCAGGACCCGTCCGACGCCGGAGAGCGGGGCCACGGAGGTGCTGCCCGACAGCGGCGCCCGTACCGCCACCCTGCAGGACCTGTTCACCGGGGCCACCTCGACCGACGAAGTCGGTGCGCCGCCGCCGCCGAAGGACAAGCGCAAGCGACGCAGGGGCGGATGGATCGCCCTCGGCATCGTGCTCCTCATCATCGGCGGTGTCGGCGTGGGCGTGGCCTATGTCTGGAACACCTACGAGGACAAGATCCGCGAGGTCATGGGCTGGGAGGAGCCGAAGGACTACGAAGCGGGCATGGCCAACGGCGAGGCGTATGTCACCATCGCCTCCGGCGACACGGGCGCGCCGATCTCGCAGAGCCTCTACGACGCCGGGGTGACGAAGACTCCCGACGCCTTCTACGACTACTTGATCGAGACGGGTGAGAACCCGCCGTTCGTACCGGGCGTGTTCAAGCTGCAGAAGCAGATGACGTCAGCGGCGGCGCTGGAAGCGCTCCTCGATCCCGCGAACAAGATGGAGAACACCGCGCAGCTGCGCGAGGGTCTCACCGTCGAGCAGTCCCTCCCGCTGCTGGCCGAAGCCACCGGCATCCCGCTCGAGGAGTTCCAGGCGGCGGTCGCCGACCCGTCCGTCTACGGTGTCGGCGCCGACTCGCTCGAAGGGTGGCTGTTCCCCGCGACGTACACGTTCGATCCGGACGTGACGGCGCAGGGAGTGATCCAGACGCTCGTGGACCGCACGGTCCAGTCGCTCGACGCGGCGGGCGTGCCCGAGGACCAGCGCCAGGAGATCCTGACCGTCGCGTCGATCATCCAGCGGGAGGCCCGCTTCGAGGCCGACATGCAGAAGGTCTCGCGCGTCATCCAGAACCGCCTCGACCCGGCCAACCAGGAGACATTCGGCCTCCTGCAGATGGACTCGACGGCGCAGTACGGATACGGCGAGATGCACGACGGTACGGCCAGCTCGTCCCAGGAGGCCCTCGAGGACGACAATCCCTGGAACACCTACGTGAACACGGGCCTGCCCGTCGGACCGATCTCGAACCCGGGCGACGTGGCGATCGATGCCGCCATGAACCCCGCCGACGGCCCGTGGCTGTACTTCGTGACGGTGAACCTCAACACGGGCGAGACGGTGTTCACGACGAATCTCGCCGACCACAATGCAGCGGTCGCGCAATGGCAGGAGTGGTGCTCGGCGAATCCGGACGCCGGGTGCTGATCCCCGCAGGCACACGGCTCGCCGTGTGGGGCGATCCGATTGCTCACAGCCGGTCGCCGCAGCTGCACGCGGCCGCCTACGCCGTGCTCGGGCTGGACTGGACCTACGAGCGGCGCCGCGTCGACGTCATCCGTTTCCCCGAGGCGCTCGCGTCACTCGACGCGAGCTGGCGCGGTCTGTCGCTCACCATGCCGCTCAAGGGCGTGGCCCACGCGGCCGCGCGTGCGCTCGACCGCCGTGCCGAGCTCACCGGCGCGGTGAACACCCTGGTTCTGGGCGCCGACGGACCGCGGGGCTTTAACACCGACGTCGGCGGGATCGTCCGCGCGCTGGCTGAGGAGGGCGTCGTCGACCCACCACGGGCCCGCATCGTCGGGGCGGGTGCGACGGCGACGTCGGCTCTCGTCGCGCTGTCGGAGCTGGGCGTGTCCGAGGTCGACGTCGTCGCACGGCGGCCCGAGGCGGTGGAGCCGTTGACGGCGCTCGGCGCGGCACTGGGGATCGCTGTCAGCGCGACGTCGTTCGATGCCGGCACGTTCCGTGCCGTTGCGGTCACGATCGCGACCCTGCCGGGCGATGCGCGCATCCCGGATGCCGTGGCCGCCGCCCTCGCGGCGGACGGCGGGTTCCTGCTCGACGTCGTGTACGGGCACGGGCCGACGACCCTGTCCGCGGCGTGGGATCACGCGGGCGGTCGGAGCACGTCGGGGCTCGGGATGCTGCTGCACCAGGCCGTGCTGCAGGTGCGTGCATTCACGACCGGCGGTGTCGCGGACGCGCTGCCCGACGAGCCGGCGGTGCTCGCGGCCATGCGTCGTGCGCTGGAGTCCGACGCCTGACGTAACCCCCGGCCCGCGCATGGGAGACTAGACCAATGCTCCGCGTGCTCACGGCCGGCGAATCGCACGGCCCCGAACTCGTCGCCGTCATGGAAGGGCTGCCTGCGGGCGTCCCGGTCTCGCGCGCCGCCATCCAGGCCGATCTCGAGCGCCGCAAGCTCGGGTACGGGCGCGGCTCGCGCATGAAGTTCGAAGAGGACGAGCTCACCATCTCCGCCGGCGTGCGCCACGGCCTCACCCTCGGAAGCCCGATCGCCCTGCGCATCGGCAACACGGAGTGGCCCAAGTGGACCGAGGTGATGAGCCCGGAGCCGGTCGAGCTGACCGAGAAATCCCGTGGTCGCGGCGCAGCCCTCACCCGCCCGCGCCCCGGCCACGCGGATCTCGTCGGCATGCAGAAGTACGACTTCGACGAAGCCCGCCCGATCCTCGAGCGCGCCAGCGCGCGCGAGACGGCGGCGCGCGTCGCGCTCGGTGCGATCTCGCGTTCGTTCCTGGCCGAGCTCGGCATCCGACTGGTCAGTCACACTCTTTCAATCGGCCCGGTCCGTGTGCCGGAGGATGCTGCGCTGCCCACGCCCGACGACGTCGACGCGCTGGACGCCGATCCGCTGCGGTGCTTCGACGCCGCCACGAGCGCGCGCATGGTGGCCGAAGTCGACGACGCGCGCAAGGACGGCGACACCCTCGGCGGCATCGTCGAGGTGCTCGCGTTCGGCCTCCCGCCGGGGCTGGGCTCGCACGTGCACTGGGATCGCCGCCTCGACGGCAAGCTGGCACAGGCGCTCATGAGCATTCAGGCGATCAAGGGCGTGGAAGTGGGCGACGGGTTCCTCACGACGACGCGCCGCGGCTCCGCGGCGCACGACGAGCTGCATGCCACCGGCGACGGCATCACGCGCTCCAGCGATCGGGCGGGAGGCACCGAGGGCGGCATGTCCACCGGCACGGTGCTCCGCGTCCGCGCGGGGATGAAGCCCATCGCCACCGTCCCGAAGGCGCTGCGCACGATCGACGTCGCAACCGGCGACACCGCCTCCGCGCATCACCAGCGGTCCGATGTGTGCGCCGTCCCCGCGGCAGGCGTCGTCGCCGAGGCGATGGTCGCGATCGTGCTCGCCGAGGTGGTGCTCGAGAAGTTCGGCGGCGACAGCGTCGCCGAGACGCGCCGCAACCTCGACGGCTACCTCGCGGCGATCCCGGCGGCGCTGCGCACGGCATCCGAGAGCGACGCCGCGCTGGCCGAGCATGACCTCGGACTCTAAAGCGATCGTCATGATCGGCCCGATGGGGGCCGGCAAGACGAGCGTCGGCAAACGCGTCGCGCGAGCGCTCGAGGTGCCGTTCTTCGACACCGACGCGGCGATCTCGCGGGAGCACGGCCCCATCGATCAGCTTTTCGCCGACCACGGGGAGACGTACTTCCGCGCGCTCGAGCGCGCAGCGGTGACCGAAGGGCTGGCGACCGGAGGCGTCGTCTCGCTCGGCGGCGGCGCGGTGCTCGACGCCGCCACGCAGGCCGACCTCGCACGCCACCGTGTGGTGCTGCTGACGGTCGCGCCGCGCGTCGTCGCGATCCGCGTACGGGGCACCAGTCGGCCGCTGCTCCAGGGCGACGACGACGCGCTCGCCCGCTGGACGACGATCTTCGAGCAGCGCCGACCGACCTACGAGCGCCTGGCGGACATCTCGTTCGACACCTCCAACGGTCCGCTGCAGAACGTGGTGGACCGCATCGTCGCCTGGACGCGCGGCGATGACGACCAGGGAGAGGCATGACCGACACGACGACGATCACGGTGAGCGGCGACGCGAGCTACCCGATCACGGTGGGGCGCGGCATCCTGGCCCGCCTCGGCGAAGCGCTGCCGGCCGGCGCGCGCAAGGTGCTCGTGATCCACCCGCCCACCCTCGCCGAGCAGGCCGAGCGCCTGCGGGAGGCGCTGACGGGCGACCGGGAGGTGCTGCTCGCCGAGATCCCCGACGCCGAGGCCGGCAAGCGCATCGAAGTCGCGGCGTTCTGCTGGCAGGTCATGGGCAAGGCCGACTTCACGCGCACGGACGCCGTCGTGGGCTTCGGCGGCGGGGCTGTCACGGATCTCGCCGGATTCGTCGCGGCGACGTGGCTGCGCGGCGTCGCCGTCGTGCAGGTGCCGACGACCGTCCTCGGCATGGTGGACGCCGCCGTGGGCGGGAAGACGGGCGTCAACACCGCGGAGGGGAAGAACCTCGTCGGGGCGTTCTGGACGCCGACCGCCGTGCTGTGCGACCTCGACCTGCTCGACTCGCTCTCGCGCAACGAACGCGTCGCCGGATACGCCGAGGTCGTGAAGGCGGGGTTCATCTGGGCGCCCGAGATCCTCGAACTGGTCGAGGCCGACCCCGAGACGGCGACGGACCCACGCAGCGACGCCTTCCGCCGCACGATCGAGCTCGCGATCGACATGAAGGCGCGCGTCGTCGGCGAGGACCTTCGCGAGGCGGGCCTGCGCGAGATCCTCAACTACGGCCACACGCTCGGTCACGCGATCGAACACGCCGAGCGCTACCGCTGGCGCCATGGCGCGGCCGTCTCGGTCGGCATGGTCTTCGCGGCCGAGCTGTCCCGGCTCGCCGGACGACTGCCGGATGCCGCCGCCCAGCGCCACCGCGACATCCTGAACCTCCTCGGGCTGCCGACCACCTATCGCGCCGGAGCGTGGCCGCAGCTGCTCGCGACGATGCAGCGCGACAAGAAGAGCCGCGGCGGCATGCTGCGCTTCATCGTCCTCGACGACATCGCCAAGCCCACCGTGCTGCAGGCACCGGACGAATCGCTGCTGTTCGCGGCGTACCAGGAGGTCGCGGGCTAGCGCCGGCGAAATCACCCACCGCGAGCGACGAGCGCTCGGGCAGGATGAGAGCGAAGGTCCGGCTGCGGACCGGATCCCATCTGAGGAGGCCGCTATGAGCTTGGCGCCGACCACGACGGACGGCGGCGTGACGCCGCGTCAGCTTCTGATCCTCGCGATCCCGGCGATCGTGCTCGGCGCATTCGCCGCCCTGCTGCTGTGGAGCCTCGAACAGTTGGCCGATCTGCTGAGCGGCGTGCTGTGGACGACCCTCCCCGGCGCCCTCGGCGTCGACCCCGACGGCTGGTGGATCATCCTGATCCTGACCCTCACCGGGCTGGCCGTCGGCCTCGGCCTGCGCTTCCTGCCCGGACACGGCGGCCCGGACTCGGCGACGACCGAGCTCATCTCGCCCCCGCTCAAGCTCCGGGTCCTCCCGGGGCTCGCCGTCGTCACCGTGTTCAGCCTCGCCGGCGGCGTCAGCCTCGGCCCCGAGAACCCGATCATCGCGATCAACATCGCGATCATCGTCGCACTGTTCGCACGTCTGCTCCCGAAGGTGCCGGCCCAGATGGCGGTCCTGATCGGCGGGGCGGCGACCGTCGGCGCACTGTTCGGCACGCCCGTCGCCGCGGCACTCCTGTTCACCGGCATCGTCGCCGCGGTCAAGGGCGGGGGGTCGCTGTGGGACAAGCTGTTCCTCCCGGTGGCGGCGGCCGGCGCGGGTGCCGTGACGATGCATCTGCTGGGCGCCCCGCCGCTCGCCTTCGATCTTCCCGCGTACGGCAGCCCGCAGGCCATCGACCTGCTCTGGGGGATCGTCGTGGCGTGCGCGGCCACGGGGCTCAGCCTCATCGCGCTCTTCCTCTTCCCGGTCTTCTGGCGCGCCCTGCACGCTCTCAGGAGTCCGATCCTCATCCCGCTCGTGGGCGGATTCATCCTCGGCATCCTGGGTTTCATCGGCGGGCCGATCACGATGTTCAAGGGCCTCACTCAGATCGGCGAGCTGCTGCAGGACCCCGGCGCCTACGACGCGTCCCAGCTCGCGGTGATCGCGGGCATCAAGATCCTCGCGCTCCTCGTGGCGGCGAGTGCCCTCTTCCGCGGTGGGCGCATCTTCCCCGCGACGTTCATCGGCGTGGCGCTCGGGATGCTCGGCCACGTGCTGATCCCCGGTCTCCCGCTCGGACTCGCGGTCGCCTGCGGCATCGTCGGCGTCATCGTGGTGGTCGCGCGCGACGGCTGGCTCGCCATCTTCCTCGGCGTCGCCATTCCCAACGACATCACGCTGCTGCCGATGCTGTGCATCATCGTGCTGCCCGCGTGGCTGCTCGTGTCACGCATGCCCGCGTTCCAGATCATCCCGCCGGCCATCGAGCCCGAACCGGCTGAGGCGCGCTGATAGCGTGGCGGCGTGACCGTTCCCCGCCGCCTGCTCCTCGTCAACGGCCCGAACCTGAACCTGCTCGGTGCACGCGAGCCCGAGATCTACGGCACGGCGACGCTGGCCGACGTGGAGGATCTCGCACGTGCCGCCGCCGCGGCGCGGGGATTCGAGATCCGCGCCGTGCAGAGCAACCACGAGGGCGTCCTCCTCGACGCGATCCATGCGGCCCGCGAGGACTGCGCCGGAATCGTGATCAACCCCGGCGGCCTGAGCCACACGTCGGTGGTGCTCCGCGATGCGCTGTCGGGTGTCGCACTCCCGGTCGCCGAGGTGCACATCTCGGACGTGCGCGCGCGGGAGCCCTTCCGCCATCACTCCTACGTCGCCGACGTCGCGCTCGTGCACGTGACCGGCGAGGGCGTGGCCGGCTACGCCACCGCGGTGGATCGGCTGATCGCCGCGATCACCGGCCAGTCGGACGGCTGAGCGCCACCTGCTTCGGGGCCGCGGCGCGGCATCCCGTAGAATGCACTGTCGGGCCCCGATCGGCCCATCTCCCTCACGAAACGGAATCTCCTTCCCCATGGCATCGACCGCAGACATCAAGAACGGCGTCGTCCTCAACATCGACGGGCAGCTCTGGAGCGTCGTGGAGTTCCAGCACGTCAAGCCGGGCAAGGGCGGTGCCTTCGTCCGCACCAAGCTCAAGAACATCCTGTCGGGCAAGGTCGTCGACAAGACCTTCAACGCCGGGGCGAAGATCGAGACCGAGAACGTCGACCGCCGCGACTTCACGTACCTGTACAACGACGGCGACGGCTACGTCTTCATGGATGTCGCCGACTACGACCAGCTCACCGTCGGCGCCGCCACGGTCGGCGACGCGTCGAACTTCCTGCTCGAGAACCAGCAGGTGCAGATCGCGCTGAACAACGGCAACCCGCTGTACATCGAGCTCCCGGCATCCGTCGTCCTCGAGATCACGTACACCGAGCCCGGTCTGCAGGGCGATCGGTCGTCGGCCGGCACGAAGTCCGCGACCGTCGAGACGGGCTACGAGATCCAGGTCCCGCTGTTCCTCGAGACCGGCACCAAGGTCAAGGTCGACACGCGCACGGGCGACTACCTCGGCCGCGTCAACTGACCGTTGAGCGCTCGGAGCAAGGCGCGCAAGCGCGCCCTCGACATCCTCTTCCAGGCCGACGTGCGGGGGGAGGACCTTCCGGCGATGCTGGCCGTCGAGGCCAAGCGCGCGGCCAATGAGCCGGCGCGCGAGGCGTCGTGGCTCTACGCCCGCGAGATCGTCGACGGTGTCATCGACAATCGCGATGCGATCGACGAGCAGATCACGACGTTCGCGAAGGACTGGTCGCTCGCGCGCATGCCCGCCGTCGACCGCGCCGTGCTGCGCATCGGCGTCTGGGAGATCCTCTACAACGACGAGGTCCCCACCGCGGTGGCGATCGACGAGGCGGTCGAGCTCGCCAAGGAGTTCTCGACCGACGATTCCGGATCCTTCGTCCACGGCGTGCTCGCGCGGATCGCGCGCTCGTCCTGACGCTGTCCAGATGCACCGCGCCCCCGTGCGCGGTGCATCTGCTTTTCCACGGCCCGGTCGTCCTCGGCCGTGCCGAACCCCTCTCGTAGACTTGTCGAGGAAGGAGCGAGCATGCGCATCACGGGCCTCGGTCACGCCGGAATGTTCATCGAGACGGCGGGGGGAAGCATTCTCTGCGACCCCGTCATCGGACCGACGTTCTTCGGGTCATGGTTCCCGTTCCCCGACAACCGTGCTCTCGACTGGGCCACCTACGGCAACGCCGACTTCCTCTACGTCTCGCACCGCCACCGCGATCACTTCGACCCGGCGCTCATGAACCGCCATGTGCCGAAGGACATCAAGGTCCTGCTGCCGGACTATCCGACCGACGAGCTCGAGCAGGATCTTCGGAGGCTCGGCTACGAGAACATCATCTACACGCAGGCCGGGGTCCCGCTCGAGTTCGGCGACCTGAAGCTCATGGTGACGCCGCTGCGCGCCCCGAGCGACGGGCCGATCGGAGACTCCTCGCTCAGTGTCGACGACGGCACTGCCAGCATCCTCAACCAGAACGACTCCCACCCGCTCGATCTCGAGAAGCTCCTCGGCTTCTCGAAGCCCGAGGCGTACTTCACTCAGGTCTCGGGGGCGATCTGGTGGCCCATGGTCTACGACCTGCCCCAGGATGCCAAGCAGAACTTCGCGAAGCTCAAGCGCGACGCCCAGAACAAGCGCGCGATGTACTACATCGAGAAGGTCGACGCCCCGCACGTCTTCCCGATGGCAGGCCCGCCGATGTTCCTGCGCGAGGAGCTGTTCAAGTACAACGGCTACGGACTCGACGGCGACGCGATCTTCACCGATCAGCGGCAGTTCCTGGCGCACATGGCAGAGCTGCGTCCTGAGCAGAAGGGCTACGAGTTCGTCCCCGGCACCGTCGTGGAGCTCAGCGGGGGAGAGATCTCGGTCACGCAGACCCTGTACACGGATGCCGAGATCGACCGCATCTTCGATGACAAGTGGTCGTATCTCGCCGAACAGCGCGACACGCGCCAGGACGAGATCGCAGCGGAAGAGGCATCCCGCGCGCCCGTCCTCCCGCCCGCCGAGATGCTGGCGGCGATCCAGGAGTGGTGGGAGCCCCTGCTGCGACGCGCGCGCACGATCCGCAACGGCGTCGGCGGAGCCGTGCGGTTCCGCATCGGCGAACTCGACATGGTCGTGGACTTCCCCAAGGCCAAGGTCCGCGAGTACGCGGGCGAGGAGTGCATCTACTGGTACACGATCCCCGCGGACCTCGTCTCTACCAACATCGCCGATCACGAGATCGACTGGTCGAACTCGATCTTCCTCTCGATGCAGTTCGAGGTCGGACGCAGCGGCAAGTTCAACGAGTTCCTGACGACCTTCCTCAAATGCCTCTCGCGCGATCGGATCGAGTACGTCGAGAACTGGTACTCCGAGCAGACCGACCAGACGGAGGACGCGCAGCTCGGCGACTGGATGGTGCAACGGCGCTGCCCGCACCTGCGTGCGGACCTCACCAAGACCGGCAAGATCGAGGACGGCGTGCTCACCTGCTCGCTGCACGACTGGAAGTGGGACCTCGCCAGCGGCAAGTGCCTCACCAGCCAGGGCCATCCGATCCGCGCGAACCTGGTCGAAGCGGACGCGCCCGCCGCCTGACGCGGCTCACTCAGCGCCCCTCGGCGCGAGCGAGGTGCGGATCTGCGTCATCCGAGCCGACGACGCCGCCATTGCGCTGATAGGATCGCGGAGAACCACAGCAACCTTTAACCCCGTCCCGTGAGGCGGAGAAGGGAGCGGCGGATGAGCACGCGAACCGTGCTGCACGAGGCCGACATCGCCCGAGCCCTGACTCGGATCTCCCACGAGATCCTCGAGTCCAACAAGGGCCCTCAGGACCTGGTCCTCCTCGGCATCCCCACTCGAGGCGTCACGCTGGCGCACCGCATCGCCGCGCTCGTCGAGGAGTTCGGCGGCGCGCCGGTCCCCGTCGGCGCGCTCGACGTGACGATGTACCGCGACGACCTGCACCGCAATCCCACGCGTGCGCCGCAGCCGACGCAGATCCCGGCGGGCGGCATCGACGGCCGGGTCGTCGTCCTCGTCGATGACGTCCTCTTCTCGGGTCGCAGCATCCGTGCCGCCCTCGACGCGCTGCAGGACATCGGGCGCCCGACGGCCGTTCGGCTGGCGACCCTCGTGGACCGCGGGCATCGCGAGCTGCCGATCAGGCCGGACTTCGTGGGCAAGAACCTGCCGAGCTCGCGTGACGAGCGCGTGAACGTGCGCCTCGCCGAGACCGACGGGCGCGAGGAGGTGACGATCGAGTCATGAGGCACCTGCTCGATACGAAGCACCTCTCCCGCGAGGACGCGCTGCGCATCCTCGACGTCGCCGAGGACATGGCCGACACGCAGCAGCGCGAGGTCAAGAAACTGCCCACGCTGCGCGGCAAGACCGTCGTCAACCTCTTCTTCGAGGACTCCACGCGCACGCGCATCTCATTCGAGGCTGCGGCCAAGCGACTCTCCGCCGACGTCATCAACTTCTCGGCGAAGGGCTCGAGCGTCTCGAAGGGCGAGTCCCTCCAGGACACCGCGCAGACCCTGCAGGCGATGGGCGCGGATGCCGTCGTCATCCGCCACGGGGCCTCCGGCGCTCCGCGCACCCTCGCCACGAGCGGGTGGATCACCGCCGGCGTCGTCAACGCGGGGGACGGGACGCACGAGCACCCCACCCAGGCGCTCCTGGACGCCTTCACCATCCGCAAGCGCCGCCACGGCGCCGACAGCCGCGGACGCGATCTCGCGGGTGTGAAGGTCACGATCGTCGGCGACATCCTGCACTCGCGCGTCGCGCGGTCCAACGTGTGGCTCCTCGCCACCCTCGGCGCGGACGTCACCCTGGTCGCGCCGCCCACCCTGGTGCCGCAGGATGTCTCGGCCTGGCCGGCTCGCGTCGTCTACGACCTCGACGAGGCCATCGCCGGCGGTCCTGACGCCCTCATGATGCTGCGGATCCAGCTGGAGCGCATGAATGCGGCGTATTTCCCCACTGAACGGGAGTATTCCCGGCGGTGGGGCCTCGACGCGCGACGTCTGCGCGCGCTCGGTGCGGATAGCATTGTCATGCACCCCGGTCCCATGAACCGGGGCCTCGAGATCTCCGCAGAGGCCGCGGACTCGCCTCGCTCGACCGTCCTCGAGCAGGTGGCGAACGGCGTCTCGGTGCGCATGGCCGCGCTCTACCTGCTCCTGGCGGGCGCGGAGCACAGCGAAGACACCCGAGAGAAGGAGACCACCCGATGACCGAGGCCCTTCTCTTCCGCGGAGCGCTGATCGAAGGCTCCGGCTCCTCCGACATCCTCGTCGAGGACGGGATCATCTCCGAGGTCGGCTCCGGCCTGAGCCGCGCGGGGGCGACGGTGGTCGACGCGGCCGGGCTCGTCGCCCTTCCCGGTCTGGTCGACCTGCACACGCACCTCCGTGAGCCCGGGTACGAGGCATCCGAGACCATTCTCAGCGGATCGCGGGCGGCTGCGGCCGGCGGCTACACCGCCGTCTTCGCGATGCCGAACACCTCGCCTGTCGCCGACACCGCCGGCGTCGTCGAGCAGGAGCTCGCCTTGGGGGAGGCTGCCGGCTTCGTCACCGTGCAGCCGATCGGGGCGGTCACCGTCGGGCAGAAGGGCGAGCGCCTCGCCGAGCTCGGCGCGATGGCGGACTCGCGCGCCCGCGTGCGCGTCTTCAGCGACGACGGATTCTGCGTATGGGACCCGCTGATCATGCGCCGCGCGCTCGAATACGTGAAGGCGTTCGACGGCGTCATCGCGCAGCATGCGCAGGACCCGCGCCTCACCGAGGGCGCGCAGATGAACGAGGGGGCCGTCTCGGCCGAACTCGGCCTCGCCGGATGGCCCGCGGTCGCCGAGGAGTCGATCATCGCGCGCGACGTGCTGCTCGCCGAGCACGTCGGATCCCGCCTGCACGTCTGCCATCTGTCGACGGCGGGATCGGTCGAGATCATCCGGTGGGCGAAGCGTCGCGGAGTGAACGTCACCGCCGAGGTCACCCCGCACCATCTGCTGCTCACCGACGAGCTCGTGCGCGACTACGACGCCCGATACAAGGTGAATCCGCCGCTGCGTCGCGAAGAGGACGTGCTCGCCGTGCGCGAGGGACTCGCCGACGGCACCATCGACATCGTCGCGACCGACCACGCGCCGCATCCCACCGAGGCCAAGGCGTGCGAGTGGCACGCCGCCGCCAACGGGATGGTCGGCCTGGAGAGTGCGCTGCGCGTCGTGCAGCAGGCGATGGTCGACACCGGCCTGCTCACCTGGGCCGACGTCGCCCGCGTCATGTCGCGCGAACCCGCACGCATCGGGCGTCTCGCCGACCACGGCACTCCGCTGACGGCCGGGCACCCGGCGTCGCTGACCTTCTACGACCCGTCACCGGTGCGCGCCTTCACGACCGGCGACCTCCGCGGACGCAGCGTGAACTCGCCCTATCTCGGCCGCGAGCTGCCCGGCGAGGTGCGCTGGACCCTCCATCACGGCACCACGACCGTCGCCGAGGGCGCGCTGCTGGACGCACCGGGGGCGCGCGCATGACGCGCGAGGGTGCGCTGATCGTCACGGTGATCGCCGCGCTGGCGCTCGTCGTGCTCGGCGTCTGGGCGTGGCGTCGACGCGCACGCCGCGACAGCGCCTTCGTCGCGCCCGTGGCCGAGGCGCCCGACGGTGCCGCCGTTCTCGCCGTGTTCGCGTCGCTGTACGTCGCGACCACTCGTCACGGCGAGCCGCTCGAGCGCTTGGCGGTGAAAGGCCTCGCCTTCCGTTCGCGCGCGGACGTCACGGTGACCGACGCCGGCGTCGCGATCGATCTGACCGGCCAGCCGCGCGTCTTCGTCGACGTCGCCCGCATCCTCGACGTGGCCCAATCCACGGTCGCGATCGATCGAGTGGTCGAACGCGACGGGCTCACGCGCCTGTCGTGGCGCACCGACGACGGCAGCGTCGTCGACTCCTACTTCCGCCCGCAGGATGCCTCGGCTCGCGCTCTCGCCGACGCGGTGAGCGGCATCCTCCTCCCCAGTCAGACGGGAACCGACGCATGACCTCCCTGTTCCAGACCGCTCCCGCCGTGCTCGTCCTCGAGGACGGCACACGCCACGTCGGCCGCGCCTACGGCGCCGAGGGCACGACGCTGGGCGAGGTGGTGTTCTCCACCGGCATGACCGGCTACCAGGAGACGCTGACCGACCCCTCCTACGCCGGCCAGATCGTGCTGCAGACCGCGCCGCACATCGGCAACACCGGCATGAACGGCGAGGACCCCGAGTCGCGCCGCATCTGGGTGTCGGGCTACATCGTGCGCGACCCCTCCCGCGTCGTGTCGAACTGGCGTGCCGACGAGTCGCTCGACGACGCGCTCGTGAACGACGGCGTCGTGGGCATCAGCGGGATCGACACGCGCGCGGTCACGCGGCACATCCGCTCGGCCGGCAGCATGCGCGGCGGAATCTTCTCGGGTGAAGCCGCAGCCGTCGACGCGGACGAGCAGCTGCGCCTGGTGCGCGAGGCCCCGCAGATGGCGGGTCAGAACCTGTCCGCGCAGGTCTCGGTCTCCGCCGCCGAGGTCACCGCGGCCACGGGGGAGCGGATCGGGAACCTCGCGGTGCTCGACCTCGGCGTCAAGCAGGCGACCGTCGACAATCTCGCCGCCCGAGGCTTCGAGGTCCACGTCCTCCCGCAGGACGTCACGATCGAGGAGATCCGCGCGATCGATCCGGTCGCCGTCTTCTACTCGAACGGCCCGGGTGATCCCGCCGCGTCGGGCGACCACGTCGATCTGCTCCGCAGTGTGCTCGACGACGGACTGCCGTTCTTCGGCATCTGCTTCGGCAACCAGCTACTCGGCCGCGCCCTCGGCCTTGGAACCTACAAGCTGCCCTTCGGCCACCGCGGGATCAATCAGCCGGTCCTCGACAAGGAGACCGGCCGAGTCGAGATCACGGCGCACAACCACGGCTTCGCGGTCGACGCGCCCATCGAGGGCGAGTTCGACAGTCCCCACGGCTACGGACGCATCGAGGTGAGCCACGTCGGTCTCAACGACCAGGTCGTCGAGGGTCTGCGTGCGCTCGACATCCCCGCCTTCTCGGTGCAGTACCACCCCGAGGCGGCCGCCGGCCCGCACGACGCCAACTACCTCTTCGATCGCTTCCGCGACCTCGTCGTCGCGACCCTGAAGGAAAAGAATGCCTAAGCGCGACGACATCAACTCGGTCCTCGTCATCGGCTCCGGGCCGATCGTCATCGGCCAGGCGTGCGAGTTCGACTACTCGGGCACCCAGGCCTGCCGGGTCCTGCGCGAGGAGGGCGTGCGCGTCATCCTGGTCAACTCGAACCCGGCCACGATCATGACCGACCCCGACTTCGCGGACGCGACCTACATCGAGCCGATCACGCCCGCGGTCATCGAGTCGATCATCGCGAAGGAGAAGCCAGACGCGATCCTGCCCACCCTGGGCGGGCAGACCGCCCTGAACGCCGCGATCGCGCTGCACCAGCTCGGCATCCTCGAGAAGTACGACGTCGAGCTGATCGGCGCCGATTTCGAGGCCATCAACAAGGGCGAGGACCGGCAGATCTTCAAGCAGCTCGTCCTCGACGCGGGGGCGGATGTCGCGGCATCCGTCATCTGCCACTCGATGGACGAGCTGATCGCCGGCGCCGCGCAGCTGGGCTACCCGCTCGTCGTGCGACCGTCGTTCACGATGGGAGGCCTCGGCTCGGGCTTCGCATACGACGAGACCGACCTCCGCCGCATCGGCGGCGCCGGACTGCACGACTCGCCCACGAACGAGGTGCTCCTCGAGGAGTCGATCCTCGGGTGGAAGGAGTACGAGCTCGAGCTCATGCGCGACACCGCCGACAACACGGTCGTCGTCTGCTCGATCGAGAACGTCGATCCCGTCGGCGTGCACACCGGCGACTCGATCACGGTCGCCCCCGCGCTGACACTCACCGACCGCGAGTACCAGAAGCTCCGCGACATCGGCATCGACATCATCCGCGCCGTGGGCGTGGACACGGGCGGCTGCAACATCCAGTTCGCGGTCGACCCCGCGACGGGCCGCATCATCGTCATCGAGATGAACCCGCGCGTCTCGCGCTCGTCGGCCCTCGCCTCCAAGGCCACCGGCTTCCCGATCGCCAAGATCGCCGCGAAGCTCGCGATCGGCTACCGCCTCGACGAGATCCCGAACGACATCACGAAGGTGACGCCGGCCAGCTTCGAGCCGACCCTGGACTACGTCGTCGTCAAGGTTCCGCGCTTCAACTTCGAGAAGTTCCCGGCCGCCGACACGACCCTCACGACGACCATGAAGTCGGTCGGCGAGGCCATGGCGATCGGACGCAACTACGCGACGGCGCTGCAGAAGGCGCTGCGCTCGCTCGAGAAGCGCGGCTCCAGCTTCCACTGGGGCGCCGAGGAGCGCTCGGCGGCGGAGCTGCTCGAGATCGCGAAGAAGCCGACCGACGGTCGCATCGTGGTGCTGCAGCAGGCCCTGCGCCGGGGGGCCTCGGTCGAGGATGCCTTCGAGGCCACCAAGATCGACCCGTGGTTCCTGGACCAGATCGTGCTCATCAACGAGGTCGCCGAGTTCGTGGCGAAGGCGGAGGAGCTGGATGCCGCGACCCTGCGCATCGCGAAGGAGCACGGCTTCAGCGACGCCCAGATCGCGCAGCTGCGGGGTATCTCGGAGACGGAGGCGCGCGGCATCCGTCACGCACTGGGCCTGCGGCCCGTCTACAAGACGGTGGACACGTGCGCGGGGGAGTTCCCGGCCCTCACTCCGTACCACTACTCGAGCTACGACCTCGAGACCGAGGTGACGCCGTCCGAGCGGACGAAGGTGGTCATCATCGGGTCGGGTCCGAACCGGATCGGCCAGGGCGTCGAGTTCGACTACTCGTGCGTGCACGCGTCGTTCGCACTGGCGGCCGTCGGCTACGAGACGGTCATGGTCAACTGCAATCCCGAGACGGTCTCGACCGACTACGACACGTCCGACCGCCTGTACTTCGAGCCGCTGACGCTCGAGGACGTGCTCGAGGTGCTCCACGCCGAGGCTCAGTCGGGCGAGATCCTCGGCGTCATCTGCCAACTGGGGGGCCAGACCCCCCTCGGGCTCGCGAAGGGCATCGAGGAGGCCGGCTACCCGATCCTCGGCACGCAGCCCGCGGCGATCGACCTCGCCGAGGAGCGCGAGCTCTTCTCGCGCCTCCTCGACGAGGCCGGACTCGTGGCGCCGCGCAGCGGCACCGCGATCGACGCCGACGGCGCGGTCGCGGTGGCCGAGGAGATCGGCTATCCGGTGCTCGTGCGCCCGAGTTTCGTCCTCGGCGGGCGCGGCATGGAGATCGTCTACTCCACGGAGGCCCTGTACGACTATTTCGTGCGGATCGCCGACCAGGCCATCATCGGACCCGGCATGCCGCTGCTGGTCGACCGCTTCCTCGACGATGCGATCGAGATCGACGTCGACGCGCTGTTCGACGGCGACGAGCTGTACATCGGCGGGGTCATGGAGCACCTCGAGGAGGCGGGCATCCACTCCGGCGATTCGTCGTGCACGCTGCCGCCGGTGAGCCTCGGGCGCACCGACATCGACCGCGTCCGCGTGGCGACGCACGCCATCGCCCAGGGGGTCGGCGTGCGTGGACTGCTCAACGTGCAGTTCGCCATCTCGGCGGGTGTGCTCTACGTGATCGAGGCGAATCCCCGTGCGAGCCGCACGGTGCCGTTCGTGTCGAAGGCGCTGGGCATCCCGCTCGCGAAGGCGGCGTCGCGCGTGATGGCCGGCTCGAGCATCGCCGAACTCAAGGCCGAGGGGATGCTGCCCGTGCAGGACGGCTCGCGTGTGCCTCTGGACGCGCCGGTCGCCGTCAAGGAGGCCGTGCTGCCGTTCAAGCGCTTCCGCACCGCCGACGGCCAGACCGTGGACTCGGTGCTCGGCCCGGAGATGCGCTCGACCGGCGAGGTCATGGGCATCGACCGCGACTTCCCGACGGCGTTCGCCAAGTCGCAGGAAGCGGCCTACGGCGGCATGCCGCTCGAGGGCACCGTCTTCATCTCGGTGGCCGACAGCGACAAGCGCGCGGTGATCCTTCCCGCGCATCGCCTGCAGGAGCTCGGATTCGACCTCGTCGCGACGGAGGGCACGGCCGAGATCCTCGCCCGCAACGGCATCGCCGTGCGCGTGGTGAACAAGTACTCCGAGACCCAGGAGTCGGGAGCGACCAACATCGTCGACCTGATCAACGCGGGCGAGATCGACATCGTCGTGAACACGCCCTCGGGCGGGAGTGCCCGTGCGGACGGCTACGAGATCCGTGCGGCGGCCGTCGCCGGTGACAAGGCGCTGTTCACGACCATGGCCGTTCTCGGCGCCGCGGTGAGCGCGCTTCCCGTGCTGCGAGAGGGATTCGCTGTGAAGAGCCTGCAGGAATACGCGGCAGATCGGGCGGTGCGCGCGTGAGCTCCTTCGGCGAACGGGTCGCGACGGCCCTGGCGACTCACGGCCCGCTGTGCGTCGGAATCGACCCGCACGTGACGCTCCTGGAGGAGTGGGGGATGGATGCCTCCGCCCGCGCCGCGAGGGAGTTCGGCCTGCGCGTGGTCGAGGCGGCGGCGGGACGCGTCGGCGTCGTCAAGCCGCAGGTCGCGTTCTTCGAACGCTACGGCTCGGCCGGCTTCGCGGCGCTCGAGGATGTGCTCGCCGCCGCGCGCGACGCCGGTCTCGTGGTGATCGCCGACGCGAAGCGCGGCGACATCGGCACGACGATGGACGGGTACGCCGCCGCGTGGCTCGAAGTCGGCTCGCCGCTCGAGGCCGATGCGGTCACGCTGAGCCCGTACCTCGGCCCCGACTCGCTGCGGGCGACCCTCACGACGGCGATCCGCCATGGCAAGGGCGCGTTCGTGCTCGCCGCGACCAGCAATCCCGAGGCCTTCGCGCTCCAGAGCGCCCAGGTCGTGGATGTCGCCGCGAGCGACGGCCAGACCGTCGCGGAGCGCGTCGCCCGGGACATCGCGTGGGTCAATGGCTCGGCCGCGTTCGGTGGCGGCCTCGGGCCGGTCGGCCTGGTCGTCGGAGCGACGGTCGATCGCGCCGCGATCGGCCTGACCGACGAGGCACTCCGCGGTGCGCCCATCCTCGCTCCCGGCTTCGGTGCGCAGGGTGCCGAACCGGCGCAGCTCGACGCGCTCTTCGGCGCGCTGGCCGCGAACGTCATCGCGAGCGAGAGCCGCAGCATCCTCTCGGCCGGCCCTGCCGCGCTGGCGCGGCGCATCGAGGAGCGTGCCGCGCTGTACGGAGGCCCCCGTGGCTGAGTCGCGCACCCCGCCCGAGGTCGACCGGGTCGCCGCATCCCGCCGGGCCGTCGCCGCGCGCCGCGAGAGGGCGGCGCTCAAGAAGGACGTGTCGATGCGGGTCATCACCCCGCAGGAGCTGCTGCGGCGCGCCCTGGCCGAGCCCGCGTCGCCCGCCGGCGCCATGCGCGTGACGGAGTTCCTCACGAGCATCCCGGCGATCGGCGAAGGCAAGCGCGACCGCATCCTGAAGGATCTCGAGATCTCGCCGGTGAAGCGACTCGGCGGCCTGGGCTCGCGCCAGCGAACGCAGCTGCGCCGGTTCCTCGACGGGCGCTGGCCCGAGATCGAGCCGCGCGGCGGACGCAGTCGGCTCGTCGTGCTCGCCGGCCCCACCGCCGTCGGGAAGGGCACCGTCGCCGCGCACATCAAGGAGCATCACCCCGAGATCCACCTCTCGGTCTCCGCGACGACGCGCGCGCCGCGCCCCGGTGAAGTCGACGGCGAGCACTACTTCTTCGTCGACGACGCGGAGTTCGACCGGATGGTCGAGGCGGGGGAGCTGCTCGAGCACGCCACCGTCCACAACGCCTACCGTTACGGCACGCCCCGGGCGCCGATCGAGCGCGTGCTCGCCGACGGCCGGACGGCACTCCTCGAGATCGATCTTCAGGGCGCGCGTCAGGTGCGCACGGCGGATCCCTCGGCGACGCTGGTGTTCCTGCTGCCGCCGAGCTGGGACGAGCTCGTCCACCGTCTGGTCGGTCGCGGCACGGAGGGCGCCGAGGAGCGGACCCGGCGCCTGCGCACGGCCAAGACCGAACTCGCCTCGCAGGGCGAGTTCGACTATCGCGTCGTGAACGACGACGTGGTGCGCGCCGCCGACGAGGTCGCCCGGCTTGCGCGCTGAATCGCGCCCACTGACGTAGAATGGTGGGATGCCTCGGCACGTCCGCGGCTCTCAGACCTCTCCACCCGTCATACGATCCAGGAGGATTCCCATGGCAGGAACGAATCAGGGCATCATCGAGCCCCCCATCGACAGCCTTCTCCAGAAGGTGGACTCGAAGTACCAGCTCGTGATCTTCGCGTCCAAGCGCGCACGTCAGATCAACGACTACTACTCCGACCTGCACGAGGGGAACCTGTTCGACAACGTGGGCCCGCTCGTCGACTCGACCGTCGAGGACAAGCCGCTCACGATCGCGATGCACGAGATCCACGAGGACAAGCTGCGTCTGCGCGCGCTCGACTGACTTCTGTGACCTTCTGATGCCCCCGGCGCGGCGCTGTCCGCCTCCGGGGGCATACTGGTGCCTGCACTCATCCGACCTGGAGCATCGATGACCGAACTGCGTCTGTTCACGTCCGAATCCGTCACCGAGGGGCACCCCGACAAGATCTGCGACCAGATCTCCGACAGCATCCTCGACGCGATCCTCGCCGAAGACCCGCGCGGCCGGGTGGCCGTCGAGACCCTGGTCACGACCGGGCTCGTGCACGTCGCGGGCGAGGTGTCGACGTCCGCGTACGTCGAGATCCCCGCGATCGTCCGCTCGGTGGTGAACCGCATCGGCTACACCTCGAGCGAGACGGGCTTCGACGGCGACTCCTGCGGTGTCAGCGTGTCGATCGGCGCGCAGTCGTCCGACATCGCGGCGGGCGTCGACAAGGCGTTCGAACGCCGGGAGGACGGGTCCGAGGACCCGACCGACCTCCAGGGTGCCGGTGACCAGGGCATCATGTTCGGCTACGCGACCACCGAGACGCCGCAGCTCATGCCGATGGCGGCATGGACGGCGCACCGCATCGCGGAGCGCCTCGCCGAGGTGCGCCGGTCGGGCGAGCTCCCGTTCCTCCGTCCGGACGGCAAGACGCAGGTGACGCTCGGCTACGACGGATCCACGCCCCGCACCGTCGAGTCCGTCGTGCTCTCCACCCAGCACCAGCCCGACATCTCCCAGAAGGCGCTGCGCGCGGCCGTGCGCGCCGAGGTCATCGACCCGGTGCTCGAGTCGACCGGCCTCGAACTCCCGGACGTGAAGTACTACATCAATCCCGCGGGCCCGTTCGTCACGGGCGGCCCCAAGGGCGACGCCGGGCTGACGGGGCGAAAGATCATCATCGACACCTACGGCGGCGCCTCGCGTCACGGCGGTGGCGCGTTCAGCGGCAAGGACCCGTCGAAGGTCGACCGCTCGGCGGCCTACGCCATGCGCTGGGTCGCCAAGAACGCGGTCGCGGCCGGGCTCGCCGAGCGCCTCGAGGTGCAGGTGGCGTACGCCATCGGCAAGGCGAAGCCCGTCGGCCTGTACGTCGAGACGTTCGGCACGGGGCGCGTCTCCGAAGAGGCGATCACACGAGCGATCCTCGAGGTCTTCGATCTGCGGCCCAAGGCGATCATCGACCAGCTCGACCTGCTGCGCCCGATCTACGCCAAGACCGCCGCGTACGGTCACTTCGGCCGCGAGCTCCCCGAGTTCACGTGGGAGCGCACCGACCGCGCCGACGACCTGCGCGCCGCCGCCGGGCTCTGACGTGACCCGGCGCTTCCGCGGAGGCCGCAGGTGACCGCGCGGAGGGTCGCGCGCGTGCTGATCGACTCTCCGCTCCCGCAGCTCGACCGACTCTTCGACTACGAGATCCCCGCCGAGTTCGCGGACACGGCGCTCCCGGGCGTCCGCGTGCGCGTGCCGCTGCGCACGGCCGGCCGGGTGGTGGACGGCTACCTGGTGGAGTCGGGGGAGCCGGATGCCTCGGACCGCCCGCTCTCGGAGCTCGACGCGGTCGTGTCGCCGGTTCCGGTGCTCCCTGCACGCCTGTACGCGCTGGCGCGTCGCTGCGCCGACCGCGCCGCCGGGTCGGCGAGCGACATCCTGCGCCTCGCGATTCCGAAGCGGATGGTGCGCGCCGAGAAGGCCTGGCTCGCTGCGGGGGATGTGGAGAGTCCCGTCGTCGACTCGGATCACCTCACGTGGGCGAACGGCGTTCTCGACGCGTTCCCGGGGCTCGCCACGGCGATCGACGCGGGGGAGCGCCTCGCCGTCGACCCCACGCCAGCCCCTGCGCTCCTGGCGGACGGATCGCCGGTCGGCACCTGGGCACTTCTGCTCGCGGCCGCCGCCGTGCAGACGCTGGCGGCGGGACGCAGTGCCGTGCTCGTCGTGCCCGACCATCGGGACCGCGCCCAGCTCGAAGCCGCGCTCGAGGGGAGGATCCCCGTGACCGCGCTCGTGCGCGACGACTCCCGGCAGAGCTCGCCCGCCCGGTACGGCGCCTTCCTGCGGACCCTCGCGGCCTCTCCCTGCGTCGTGATCGGAAATCGGTCGGCGGTGTACGCGCCCGTGCACGAGCTCGGGCTGGTCGCGGTGTGGGACGACGGTGACCCGCTTCTCGGCGAGCCGCTGAGTCCGGGCGTGCACGCCCGCGACGCGGCGCTGCTCCGGCAGGAGCTCGAGGGCGGCGCCCTCGTGTTCGCCGGTCACACCCGCACCACCGACGTCGAGCGGCTCGTCGCGGTGGGCTGGGTCCGGGAGTGCCCGGCGACGCGTCGCATCAGCCCCCGCGTCGTCCTGAGCGCGACGCGTGAGGGCGAGTCGCGCGGCGCTCGCGTGCCGTCGGCCGCCTTCGCAGCGGCACGCGAGGCCCTCACGCTGGGTCCGGTGCTCGTCCAGGTGGCGCGCCCGGGGTATGCCCCCGTGCTCGTCTGCGCCGAATGCCGGCATCCGGCCCGCTGTCCCCACTGCGGCGGACCGCTCCACGCCGCCCGCCAGGGTGCGGTCCCGACGTGCACCTGGTGCGGTCGAGCGACCCCCGCATGGACGTGCTCGGAATGCTCGTCGACGCGGCTGCGCATGGCCTCGTCGGGGAGCGAGCGCACCGCCGACGAGCTCGGACGTGCGTTCCCGGGCGTGCGCGTGGTCATCGCCGACGGCGACCACCCCGTGACGGCGGTCGATGCGCGCCCTGCCCTGGTCGTCGCGACGCGCGGCGCAGAGCCCCTCGCGGCGGGCGGCTATCGCGCCGTCATCCTCCTGGACGGCGATCGGATGCTGCTCGCCGACGAGCTGCGGATCGGAGAGTCCTGCCTGCGCTGGTGGTCCAATGCCGCCGCCCTCGCCGCGCCGGGCGCACCCGTGCATCTGGTCGGCGTCGCAGGCGCGGTCGCGCGGGCGCTGGCGACCTGGACCCAGGCCGCGTATGCACGCGCAGAACTCGCAGACCGTGCCCCGCTGAGGATGCCGCCGACCGTGCGGGTCGCGTCGATCGACGGCGCCCGCGCCGCCGTCGATGCGGCACTGACCGCGCTGCGCTCAGCCGTGCCCGAGCTCGATCGCGACGCGGTCCTCGGGCCGCTGCCACGCGACGAGGGCGTGCGCGCGCTGATCCGCTTCGAGTACGCCCTCGGACCCCGCGTGGCGGAGAGCCTGCGAGCCGCCGTCGTGAACCACGCGATCAAGGGGAGACGGCCCGCGAAGGGGCGCGCCCCGGGCATGCGCAATACACTGAAAGTTCGGGTCGACGTGCCCGATCTGGACTTGTGAGGAACCCCATGCGTCTCGTCTTCGCCGGTACGCCGGAGCCGGCGGTGCCGTCGCTGCGCCGGCTGGCGGCATCCGATCACGACCTTGCCGCCGTGATCACGCGACGCGATGCGCCGCTCGGCCGCAAGCGCGTGCTCACGCCCTCGCCGGTGGCCGCCGCGGCGGACGACCTCGGTCTGCACGCGATCAAGGCCGACCGTCTCGATGCGGAGGCGACCGACCGGATCACCGCTCTGCGGCCCGACCTCGGCGTGATCGTGGCCTACGGCGGTCTGGTTCGCGAGCCGCTCCTCTCCACGCCGGTCCACGGCTGGATCAACCTGCACTTCTCGCTCCTTCCACGGTGGCGGGGCGCCGCTCCGGTGCAGCACGCGCTGATCGCGGGCGATGCCGAGACCGGTGTGAGCGTCTTCCGCCTCGTGCCCGAGCTCGACGCCGGCGACGTGTACGCCGACCGCGCGCATCCGATCCGCGACGACGCCACGGCGGGGGAGCTGCTCACCGCACTGGCGGAGGACGGCGCCGACCTGCTGCTCTCCGTGGTGGATGCGATCGCCGACGGCACCGCGGTCACCCGCCCGCAGACCGGCGAGGCGACGTATGCGGGCAAGCTCGGCGACGACGACGGCGCCGTGCACTGGGCCGAACCCCGAGCGGCTGTACTGGGCCGCATCCGCGGCGTCACGCCCGAACCCGGCGCGCACACGACCGTCGACGGCAGCCGCGTGAAGATCCTCGCCGTGCATCGCGCTGCCGACGACGCGCCCGCGCTGGAGCCCGGACGCATGGTCATTCAGCAGCGGGAGCTGCTCGTCGGCACCGGCACACGGCCCGTCGTACTCGACTCCGTCCAGCCCGCGGGCAAGGGGCCGATGCGCGCCGCGGACTGGTGGCGCGGACTGCGCAGCGACGGTCCGGTGGCCGGATCGTGAGCGCCGCCGCGGCATCGCGCCGTGTCGCGTACGACACGATCCGCGCCGTTCACGAATCCGACGCGTACGCGAACCTCCTGCTTCCGACCCTGATCTCGCGGGCGGGCCTCTCCACGGCGGACGCCGCGCTGGCGACCGAGCTCACCTACGGCACGCTGCGACGGCAGGGCACCTACGACGCTGTCATCGCGATCGCCGCCGACCGACTCATTCTCGACATCGACCCCGCCGTGCTCGACGCGCTCCGACTCGGCGTGCACCAGCTGCTCTCGACCCGCGTCGCCTCGCACGCAGCCGTCAACGAGTCGGTCGAGCTGGCACGATCTGCCGGCGGACGCGGCGCCGCCGGATTCGCGAACGCCGTGCTCCGGCGTATCTCCCGCGATACGCCGGGCGACTGGATGAACCGCGTCGCCGACGGCGCCCGCTCCGACGACGAGCAGCTGGGGCTGCTGTTCTCCCACCCCGTGTGGGTCGTCCGCGCATTCCGGCGTGCGCTGGCCGCCGAGGGCCGGACCGACGAGCTCGAAGCTCTCCTCACCGCCGACAACGCGTCGCCCCGGGTCACCATGGCGGCCCTTCCGGGGCTCGCCGAGATTCCCGGCGACGCCCGCCGCACGCCGTTCTCGCCCGTCGGTTTCCGCCTGGCGGGCGGCGATCCCGAGGGCATCATCCGCGCCTCGTCAGGCCGCGTCCGCGTGCAGGACGAGGGATCGCAGCTCGCCGCGCTCGCCTTGACCCGCGCGCTGCCGGTGCGCGAGGGCGAGCGGTGGCTCGACCTGTGCGCCGGACCCGGCGGCAAGACGGCGATGCTCGCCGCCGAAGCGCTGGCGCACGGCGCACGCCTCGAGGCGAATGAGATCTCACCCGCACGCGCAGGACTGGTCCGCCGGGCGATCGAAGGCGTGCCGCTCGAGGTCCCGGTCTCGGAGCAGGACGGCAGAGAGCGCACCGCCGAGACGCCCGAGACCTACGACCGGATTCTCGTCGACGCTCCCTGCACGGGCCTCGGCGCCCTCCGACGCCGGCCCGAGGCGCGGTGGCGGAAGGCGCCCGCCGACGTGCCCGGGCTGACGGAGCTGCAGCGGGAACTGCTCACCGGGGCGGTCTCGGCGCTCAAGCGTGGGGGCGTCGTCGCCTACGTGACCTGCTCACCGCACCTGGCGGAGACCTCAGGCGTCGTGGCCGAGGTGCGCCGCGAATGGGGTGCGGCGCTCGAGGAGCTCTCGGCGCGCGACGTGATCACCGCGCTCGCGGACAGCGATCCTGCGCTCGCTCCGCAGACGGACGGCTCCGGTCGCGCGCAGCTGTGGCCCCACCGCCACAACACGGATGCGATGTCGATCTCGCTGTTGCGACGGGTCTAGCCCGGCGCTCACTCCAGCAGCCAGATCCACTCCGGCAGATCGTCGAACTCGCCGCGGAGCGCGATGAGTGCGCCCGGGTGCGTACGTACGAGTTCGCGCGCATCCACGGTGAGCGGCTCGCCGTCGGGAAGCGATGAGGCCACTTCACGCAGGACCGCGACGATCCGCTCGGCGCCGGAGAAGCCGAGTTCGCCGCCGAGACGCACGATGCGGCCGCCGTCGTCGCCGTGCAGGGTCATGGCGGGCGAGGCGACGCTCTCGTGGGGCTCGAGCAGATGCATCCCGAATCGCTCGGACGCCGCCTCGACCAGGGCGACCGCGCGCACACTGTTGCCGTGCGCGTCCAGTCGAGGGCTGAAGGCGGCCACGCCGAACTGCGAGGGCGCGACGGCCATCAGGCCGCCGCTGACGCCGCTCTTCGCGGGCAGGCCCACCCGGAGCAGCCACTCGCCGGAGAAGTCGTACATCCCGCAGCTGGACATGATCGACAGCACATCGCGTGCGACGCGCTCCCCGACGACGCGCTGGCCGGTCACCGGATTGACCCCGCCGAAGGCGAGCGTCGCGGCCATGAGCGCGAGATCGCGCACGCTCACGAGCACCGAGCACTGCCGGAAGTAGGTCTCGACCGCGACCTCGACGGATCCGTCGATCACGCCGTGGGACTTGAGCAGGTGGGCCAGCGCGCGGTTGCGCTCGCCCGTCGCCGACTCCGACGAGTAGACCGATTCGTCGATCCAGAGCGACCGGCCGGCGAACGCCGACAGCATCTCGACGATGCGCGCCGTGCGCGTTTCGACATCATCGCCCGGGATGAGCGCGGAGGTCGCGATCGCGCCGGCGTTGATCATCGGGTTCGACGGTCGCCCGGTGACCGGTTCGAGGCTGATCGCGTTGAACGGCTCGCCGCTCGGCTCCGCCCCCACGCGCTGCAGCACGGCATCGAGTCCGTGAACCTCCAGCGCCAGGGCGAGGACGAACGGCTTGGAGATGGACTGGATGGTGAACTCGGCGTGGTCGTCGCCGACCGAGCGCACGCGCCCCCGCGGACCGACCACGGCGAAGGCCAGTCGCTCCGGGTCGGCCGTCGCGAGTTCCGGGATATAGGCGGCGGGAGCACCGGCATCGCCGGGCCGGATCTCTTCGAGTACGTCGGCGAGCAGCGCCGTGATGGGGTCCACGGCTCGACCATAATGGACGCGTGCCCCTCCGCGACGAGAACGGCCGCGATGGCGGCATCCGCATCAATCCGAGCATCCTCGCAGCCGACTTCGTCAACATGCAGTCCGAGCTCGCGCGCATCGCCGCCGCCGACTTCGTGCACGTGGATGTGATGGACAATCATTTCGTGCCGAACCTCACCTTCGGCCCGCAGATGGTGGAGCGCATCCAGGCGACCAGCCCGGTGCCGCTGGACGTGCACCTGATGATCGCCGACCCTGACCGGTGGGCTCCGGGGTATGCGGAGCTGGGCGCGGCATCGGTGACCTTCCATCTCGAGGCGGCCACCGAACCGGTCGCTCTCGCACGGCGGTTGCGCGACATCGGCGCCCGCGCCGGGGTCGCCGTGAAGCCCGCGACCCCCGTCGAGGGCCTCTTCGACCTGCTCGATGACTTCGACCAGATCCTCGTGATGACCGTCGAACCCGGGTTCGGCGGGCAGTCGTTCATGCCCGAGACCATGCCGAAGCTGCGACGGCTGGCCGACGAGGCCCGTCGGCGCGGGTCGTCGGTGTGGCTGCAGGTGGACGGCGGCATCGGCGAGTCCACGATCGCGCAGGCCGCCGAAGCCGGAGCCGATACGTTCGTCGCCGGTTCAGCGGTGTTCGGCGCGAGCGACCCCGGCACAGCGATCGCCGGTCTGCGGGCATCGGCCGCACAGCACCGGCACACTCACTGAGGACCGGGGGAGTCCTCCGCCCGCTCACGCAGCAGTCGGGCGGCCTCAGCGATCTTCGCGGCGAACCGCTCCTCGGGCGAGGGCCCGTCGGCGGCGAAGCGGGCGCGAAGGGCGCGAGCCTCGACCTCCGCACGGCGACGCTCCTCCGGATCGGCCGACATGAGCCGGCGAGCGAGGCCGAGGCCGTCGCGCGCAGCCGCCTCGAGGGCGCCCGTCAGCGCCGTGCCGTCGTGCAGGAGTTCGTCCGCCGGCACGCCGGCTCGCTGCGCGAGCCACTCCACGCCGGGGCCGTGCGCAGGTACCGTGCTGCCATCCGTCATGGGGTCCTCCTCATTCGATCCCGGCGAGAGCCCGCAGCGCGCCCGTGGACAGCGCGATGTCGACCTCGGCTGTGGTGGTGCTGACGTGGACGCGCTCCGGGTGGGGTGTGATGTCGAGTCCCGAGACCGTCAGGATGCAGGCGTCTGCCGCGCCCGCGCAGACGAACGCACCGTCGGCGCGCGCGAGGCGCGCATTCAGCGCCAGGACACGGTCGTCGTCCCGCGTGACGACGGCGCCGCGCAGGACCCCATCGTCGACGACCGCCGCTGCCGCGTCGTCGAGAGGATTCCCCGACACGTCGATCACCTGGAGCCCTGTGGGGACATCGGCGGGGGCGACGGACGAGAGCCGGCAGTTGCGAACGACGACGACCTGGACGCCGACGGGCAGAACCCCATCGAGCGACACGAGATCGGAGTGCTCGATCGCAAGCAGACGGAGGGAAGGAAGCCGTCCGACTCGGCGATAGTCGCCGGCACTGCACCCGATGAGACTGAGCGTGCGCAACGAGGTCAGCGTCTCGAGTCCCTCGAGGTCCCGGGCATGCATCACGACGAGGTCCTCGAGCGCGGCAGGATCTGCGTCCGGTGCCACTTCCCCGATCGCGACCATTTCGGCGATGGCCCGTTCAAGATCCTCGCTCAGCATCACTCAGCCTCCGTCGCCGCGATCGCCGCCGCGAACGCTGCGCCGATCCGCTGCCAATTGAGTCGTTGCCGCAGCGCGAGCTGTGCCACGGTCAGCGGGCGGTCGACGCCGTCGCCGCAACGGTAGAACATCCCGATCGGTCGATCCAGGACCGAGTCCGGGAACATATGGGTGCTGCCGTCCCAGACTCGCGTCGGCACGAGGGACTGCAGATGGCGGAGGTAGCCGACCGCGCCGAGGCCGTTCTGCGCGGTGAACTCCGCCCGCAGCCAATCGTGGAAGGGTCGCGACGGCACGGTGCCGAGGAACTCCCGCGCACGAGGCGCGCTCCGGAACGCTCCTTCGTGGCCCGAGAACTCCGTCGTCGTTGCTACTCCGCCCGAGACTCCGCGAGCGGGGACGGTGTCCACCTGCGGTGGGAAGAGCACGTGGGGGGTGGGGGATCGCAGGGTGTTCTGCGCCGTGATCCAGCGGAGTCCGTTTCGCACATCGCCGGTCGAGGCGGCGCCGACGGCCGTCTCGATGACCCGCGGGATGTAGCCCGTGGGAATCCATTCGTGGGTTCCGCGCTGGACACCGCGGAAGAGCCCTTTGAGATAGTCCTTGGTCGCGTCGCTCGCGCTCCACACCTGGAGCAGTTGGGACCATGTGATCTGCGCGGAGTTGTCGACGAGGGCGCGCAGGAACGGGACGATGCCGCCCTCGCGTTCGACGGCGGTGCGCACCAGCGGATTGATGGAGTCGCCCGGGATGCCGACGAAAGCCCCCCACCGCCCGCCGTCGGTGGTGAACGTCATGCCCTCGATCTGGTCGCGCAGCGCCGAGTTGTCGGCGGCAGAGATCTTGCCGCGCGCCATGGTCCTCATCGCAGCGACGGTGTCCTCGCCGAAGGCGCGCAGCACTCCGGCGCGCACGCGGTGAGCGGGCTCGGGGGAGTCCGTCTCGAGCGCGTGGTTGCGGAAGGCCCCCGTCGAGGCGGATCGCTGCTGCCCGGTGTTCTGGCTGCCGACGAGGAAGTAGGGGAGCAGTTGGCGGTGCGTGGCGCCGCTGCGGGCGAACGCCACGGCACCCGTGCGGGTGGCGACGGACATGTCCCAGATGGGTGTGACGCCATCGGAGGTCAGCTTCGGCGCGGTGATGGGACGCTCCCACTGCCCCTGGATCGTGTCGAGGTAGGACGCCGTATGGCCGGGAAGCGCGCCGGCGATATCCGCGAGATAGGTCTCCGGATCGACATCCTCGAAGATCGTGAAGAGGCGGGTCAGCATGCCGGAGATCGCGCGCTCGCGGTTCTCGAGCGCATCGTCGGACGGCGGCTCGTTCTCGTCGCTCTCGTCGGCCGCCGCCTGCAGGAACAGCGCCGCAAGGCGGTCTCCCTCCTCGCTCGCCTCATTCGCGACGGTCTCGAGGTTCCCGAGAGTCGTGGATGCCTCGGCTCGGAGCGCGGCGTCCGCCGGCTCCCCGGCGGACACCTTCGCCCGCCACTGTGCGATCTTGTTCGTGATCGGCTCGGGCACGGACGCGACCATGAGCGTGGCATCCGATCCGGCGACGTCGAACCACAGGCGATGACTCTCACCCCCGCCGCTGAATCGCACCGTCGTGCCGAGCTCCTCGTCGTCGTTGTCGTCGTCGCCGGGCTCGTCCTCGCCGCCGATGCCCAGACGTCGCAGCAGCGCGCGCGCCTGGGTGACGATGAAGCCGACCACGCGATCGATGATCCCGAGCACGTACGTCTGCAGCCGGGTGATGACCTCGGCGACCTGATCGGGAAGGTCGCCGAGCCCCAGCATCCCGGCGAGGAAGTCGATCGCGACGACGAGCATCGACGCGAGTGCCCGCTCGACGGTCTGCGCGAGGCCCGCGATGTTGCCGGCCATGACGTTGGCGATCCCGCCCACGATGGCCTGCACGAACGCGAAGATCCGTGCCGCGTTGCGGAAGATCCACGCGCACACCTGGTAGATGAGTCTGATCGCCTGGGCGACGGCGCCGGCGGGGTTCAGCAGCGAGAAGATGTACTGCGCGACCTGGACGATGAGGGTCTCGGTGATGTACTCGATCGCCGCGTCGAGGATCATCCCGACGACGTTCTCGGGCGCCAGCTGCTCCTTGATCATGTTGACCAGGCCCTGTGGACCCTGGGTGATCAGCACGGACAGGATCTGCCACGCGCCCTCGAGGATCTCCACCGCGGTGGGCCCGACGTGGCGCACCAGGATCTCCCGCACATTCGGCCACGTGATGCCCATCAGCTGCAGCGCGAAGGTCATGAGAGACAGCGCGTCGTAGCTCGTCGGCATCGGAATCGGCGTCCTGAGGCCGGAGAAGAGCCAGTTCCAGAAGCCGGAGAGGAGGTGCGTGCCGATGTTGTCGAAGAACTGCTGGAAGCCCTGCTTGACGCCGGCGACGAGGTTGTTGATGAACGTCTCGGGGTCCTCGGCGATGTCGGCGGCGACCTGCTCGATCTGCGCGAGGAGCGACCAGAATGCTCCGGGAGGGATGCCGACGAGGCGAAGGAGGCCGTTGATGATCGCCCGCACCGGATCGTCGATGAACTCCTCGATCGCCGCGACCACCCGGCCGATGAGACCGCCGGCCTCCTGCCTCTTGGCTTCCACCGCGGCATGCGCTTCATTGACCGCCGTGATCGCTCGCGAGGAGACGTCGTTCACGAAGCTCGTCTGCGCCTGCGTCACCCGGGCGTCGAGCGCGTCGAGCCGCCCTGCGAACCTGGCCCGCTCCTGCGCGGCCCACTCGGGGAACTCCGCCTCCATCTGGCTGAAGAGGCCGTCGATGTCCTCCCGCGCGGTGCGGATGACCGTCTGCGCGGCGGCGATCACCGCATTCACGTCGCTCGAGATCGAGAGCAGGAGATCGCATACCCCGTCGCCGAATGTCCGCTCGGCACGGTTGTACTCGTCGGTGACCCACCCCGGAAGTCCCGCCACATAGTCGCCGATCGCGACGATCGTTCCGACGACACCGGAGTGGCGCTCGTCGATCCAGCGCTGCACCCGGTCGAGCGAGTCGTGGAACTCGCGCGAGAGCCGTGCCAGCCCGGCATCCCACTGCGCGAGAGCGGTGCGGCTGAGCGGAGTCAGGAGGGTCTCGACCTGGCGCTGCGCCGCATCGAACACGGCCTGCGCCCGCTGCGACACCCCGTCCCGGGTGTTCACCTCGGTTCCCGTCGCGGCCTCCGACGCGGCGCCCGTGTCGGTGACCGCACCGCCCCGCGCGGTGCGCATCGCCGCGAGAGCCTGCTGCTGGAGGGCGGCCATGTCGCCCTGGGCGGCGTCGATGGCCGTCTGCTCCTCGGCGTGGATCTCCTCGGGGGTGCGCTGGGCGAGCTCGCCGAGCTCCCCGCGCGCGGCCCGCGCCCCCTCGAAAGGGCCGTCCGGGATCTCGCGCGTGACCCGCGTGTCGATACCGGAATCGGCGATCCGCTGATCCGTCGCGGCGACGTCCGCGTCGAGGTTCGTGTTCTCCGGCGGGATCGCGTCGGGCGCCGCGGACGCGGCGGCGACGCCCATTCCTGCCGATGCGGGCTCTGCCGGCGTCACCGGTGTCGGCGTGAGGGCCGGCGTCCCCGCGGGCGGAGACGCCAGCTCGTCGTACGCCCCGCTGACCGTCGTGACCTGCCCGTCGACCGATCCAGTCACCGTCGCGCCGGCGTCGCGCGCCTGCTGGGTGGGATCGGCCTCGAGCAGCGCGTCCTCGTCTTCCGGCCGGTTCTCGCGGATCGCCGTGCGGATGCGCTCGCACAGCTCGACGATCTCCGGGCTCGGGGCGGGCCGCTCACCGAGCTCGGCGGCGAGGTCCTCACGGGCTCGCGCCGCAGTCTCGGTCACCGGCTCGGCGACAGCGCCGCGCGCGGCATCCGTCATCTCACCTGCCGACGGCAGGTCCGTTGCGGAGCGCGCAGCGCCTCCCGCGCCCCCCGCAACCGCGCCGCCGCGGGCTGCCGCCGCGGGACCGGGCGCCGTCGGAGCCTCGGGCATCAGTACCGCGACGGGCGGTGGTGCCGCCTCGCCCTCCGGGGCGGCACCGCCCGTCGGGGCGCCGTCCGCCGCGGGGCCGCCGGGGCCGCCTGCCGCTGCGTCGGTGGCGGCGGTGGCTTCACCGGACTCGGCGGGCGGTTGCGCTTCGGCCGCCGCGGTCGGGCCCGGCGCCCCATCGGGCACAGTCGCCGGTACGAGCTCCGTCGACGCGGCGGGCACCGTCCCGCCACCGTCGCTGTCGGTGCTCGGAGGCGGCGGGGCGGGGTCGGTGTGCACCGGGCCGGAGCGCTGCGCGAGGACGGCGCGCACGACCGCATCGAGCAATGCGAGAGCGGCAGGGGTCTCCTCTCCGTATGCGCCGGGGGCGAAGAAGGCGTCGGCTCCCGCTGTCGAGGCCGGGGCATCCGTCAGCTCGGCATCGGGATGCACGACGACCGGGCCGAGGTCGACGCCGAGGAGTCCGCGGTAGAGCTCGACGATGCGCGGACTCAGCGGTCTCCCCTCGGATACGGCGCCCGCGGGGAGTCCGATCGTGACGGTGCCCGCACCGCGGGCGAGAGCGAGTGAGGGATCCACCGAGATCACCGTCTCGGCGGGCAGCGCGGACACGTCGAGCACGAGATCGGAGCCCCGCAGCGCGGCCCGGGGCGCGATCATCGCGTCGTCGGGAGTCCAGCCCGTCATGGTCCACGTCGTCTCGCCGAGTCCGAGTCCGACCACGCCGAGCCGCGCCCGCACGGCGAGCCGGCCGTCGAACGCGCCCTGTGCGTCGAAGGAGGCGCGCGCGGTGAGATCGAGGAAGGGCCGCCGCGCCGTCAGCACCACCTCGCCGCCGCCGGGACCCCACTCCGCCTGGACGGCGTCGAATCCGCCCGCCTCCTGTCCGTCGATCGCGACCACGCCGGGCAACTCGAGCGGGCGGGGGACACTGCGCAGAATGCTCGGCTCGGCTGCCGCGGGCGAGTCCCGGGCCGCGTCCGCGGGCGAGCGCGCGGTGCGCTCGGTGGTCTCGCGGGTCGACGTCGCGGGGGTCACGACGGGACCGTCCTCCCTGCCTTCGCGTACTGGCGCCGCACCGCGGTGACGAGAAGGTCGTGGGACACGGCGGCATCGGAGGCGGCGGCGAGATACGCGGCCTCGATCGCGGCATCCCGGATCTGCGCCCCCGTCAGCGCGAAGCGCTCCGCCAGCACGTCGAAGGCCACGTCGGCGGAGACGGGCGTCCGCGACGGCAGGATGCCGCGCCAGATGCGCTCGCGCTCGGCGCGTCCGGGCGCAGGGAATTCGATCATCACGGCGATCCGCCGCTGGAATGCCTGGTCGATGTTGGCCAGCAGGTTGCTGGTGAGGATCACGACCCCCGGGTGGCTCTCGACGCGGGTGAGCAGGTACGACACCTCCTGGTTCGCGTATCTGTCGTGCGCGTCGGAGACCTCGGTGCGAGTGCCGAACACCGCGTCGGCTTCGTCGAAGACCAGCACGCAGTGCTCGCGCGCAGCGCGGTCGAACACCTTGGCGAGCGCTTTCTCCGTCTCGCCGATGTACTTGGAGACGAGCGCGGACAGGTCGATGATGTACGCGGGCAGGCCGACGGCGCCGGCGACGGCGGCCGCCGTCATGGTCTTGCCGGTCCCGGGCGGTCCGTGGAAGAGCGCGATGACCCCGGAGGCCCCGTCGTGATGGGCGGCGAAGCCCCAGTCGTCGCTCACCCGTTCCCGCAGGCGGATGCGCGCCTCGAGCTCGCGCAGCTGGTCGGAGGTGCGCGCGGGGACCACGACGTCCGTCATGGAGTGGACCGTGGCGAGGGGCCGCGCCGGGAAGTCGGGCGTCACCGTCTGCGCCGGGGGAGCGAGACCGAGCACCCACGCGCGCAGGGCGGGCTCGGGCCGCAGCACGCCGTCGAGACCGTCTGCGCCGTCGACGACCAGCAGGCCGCTTCGCCGCAGCGCGCCGTGCTCCGACAGCAGTGCGTTCGCGTCGAGCCGGCCCGCGAAGGAGCGCGCGACGAGCGTCCGCGCCACCTCGCCGGTGAGGCCCGTCACGCCCGGCCGGTCTGTGAGCAGGCCGAACGCGACGGCGAAGCGCTCGTCGACCGACGGGGCGATGGCCGCGAGCAGCACGAGGGCCTCGGGAGCGGTCAGCCCTGCCACGCCGATCGCCGCAGCCAGCGGTCCGGTTCCCTCGTACCGCGAGAGCGGCGGGATGCCCTCGTCGCCGGTCTCGATCGACAGCGGGCGACCGGTGATCCCGCCGCGCCGCTCCTCGAGCCGCAGCTGAACCACACCGTCGAGCATCTCGATCGCGGCCCGCAGCTCGGCGACGGCCGTGCGCGCGTCGACCCGCGCGGTCACGGCCGGAACCTCACGGTCACGGGGCGGCACCACGGCAGCGCGAACAGCCCGAACGGATAGGGAAGCGCGTCGAGCACGACGTCCAGCGGCCGCGCGTGTGCGAGGAGCAGCGCAGGATCACGGCCGGTGTCGAGCAGGCCGGGTCGTTCCAGCCACTCCCGACGGATGAACGCCGCACTCGAGGTCCCGAAGCCGGGCAGCAGCGACGCGAACGAGCGCACCACGCCGTCGGCGGCATCCCGCATCGTCGCGGTGTCGTATCTCGGCGCGGACACGGCGGGGTCGCCCTCACGCACCCCCGCCAGGTGCCGCACGAGCACGTCGTCCACCAGATCCGGGTCGTCCGGGTCGACGAGTGCCGCGAGTGCGGCGGCGCGCACCGACGCGGGGGGCTCGAAAGGGAATGCATCGACGGCGCCGCGGCAGTGGTCGGCGAGCCAGGGGTAGAGGAGCGCGAGCCCGGCCGCCCGGGTCACCTGGTCGAGATCGACGGACTCGTCGGCGCCCCCGTCGCGCACGAGGTCGGCGAGGGCATCGGCGAGAAAGGCGAGGGCGCGGGAGCGCTCTGCCTCCGCGGCGGCGGCCGCCTCGACGGGATCCGGATGCGGGGGAGGTGCGTCCGGTCGCGGGGTGCCGGTTGCCGGCCGGACCTCGGGCACGGGGACCCGCGGAGCGGAGGTGTCACCCGTTCGGCGCGGGGCCGGCGCATCCCCGCGGCGAGGCCGTCTGCGCAGCTCGTCCTCGAGCGCTTCACGGATGCGCGCCCCGAGTTCGACGTCGCCAGGGTCCGCGACACCGCCGCCCGCTCCTGATGACGCGCGGGCCGCCAGGCGCAGCGCACCCACCGGCACCGGCCCGCGCGGCCAGGAGCTCTCCGCCCACGCGAGGACGCGCCGCCGCACGGCTTCCGCGTCCCGTTCGGAACGCGGACCGGTGGGCGCCGTGGTTCGGCCGGGCAGAGCGGCATCGCTCGCACGCCGTCGCGTCGGCACGCCCTCCGCGATCAGGGCGGCGCGGATCGCATCCGCCCAGACCGCCGCGATCGCCTCGTCATCCAGCGCCAGCACGTCCTCGTCGATGGACACGACGATCGCGTCGATCTCCGCGTCGTCGACATCGCCGAGCGCGCGGTCGAGCGCGACGGGCAGCGTGCGCGCGGCGATCCGCGCGAGCCGGCCGGTCCCGACACCGCGCAGACGGATGCGATCGACGACGACGTCCGTCACCCGAAGCGCCCCTTGATCTCGCGGAACTGCACGTCGAGCTTCCGGCCGAGCTCCGGCTCGACGCCGGATGCCTTCACCATCGTGCGCATCGTGTCGAGCAGGTCGACCGTCGCCATGCCGAGATCGGCCGGCGTGCCGCCGGCGACCGCCACCTCGAAGTCCGCCTGGCTGCGCTGCACCGCAGAGATGTACCGCTGGAAGTTCGGGTTCTGTGCCTCGGTGGTGCTCATGAGGTCGACCGCCGTGCGGGTGAACTCGGCGATCCCCGAGGCGATGTCGGGGTCGATCGTCCTGACGCCCCCCTCGAACTGGCGCGTTCCGACCCGGCCCTCGAGGACCGCAAGGCGCTCGCCCACGTTGTCGACCTTCTCGATGCGCTGTTCGAGCGAGCCGAGGCGGACACCGTAGCCGCTGAGGTCGAAGTCACCCCCGCGGAAGGCGAGGAACTCGCCCTGCAGCCCTCCGAGCGACTGCTCGAACGTACCGAGCTTGCCGTCCATGACGTCGAGCGACACCGCGACGGAGCCCGACAGAGAGGCCACCTGCGCGACGGCGGCGTCGGCCTTGCCGAGAGCCGCCTCGGCCTGCGGCACGATGGTCCCGATCTGCTTCGCCGTGTGCACGGCGGCGACGCGGCCGGTCGCGACGACCCGGCCGGTCTCGTCCGCGACGACGACGATCTTGTCGCTCGGGCTCGCCGCGCCGGCGGGCATGTAGCCGTCGAGGCCCTTGAGCCCCGCGGCATCCGTCACGAGGATGTCGGGCGTGCCTCCGCGCACGAGGATCTCGTCGGCGATCTTGACCGCCACCGCGTCTTTGTCGAATCCGAGGACCCCGCCGAAGCCGAGCACCCCGTCCTCGAACACGTTGCGCTTCTCGATCCCGTAGATGTCCTCGACGAGGTCGACGTAGTCGATCGGCGGCGGGTTCCACACCGGGACCTTGGGATCGATGTTCACCCACCAGTCGCGCCACTTGTCGGGGATCAGCACGGGAGGATCCAGGGGGAGCAGGCACTTGTAGCCGATCCAGTACTTCCCCTTCTTGCAGAAGTCGAGCGGCCCGACGCCGCCACCGCCCGACGGAGGCGTGGGCGGCGGGTCGGGCGGGGCGTATCCGGCCAGCAGGCCCTCGACCTGGTCGCGGTAGGCACCGAGAGGATCGCTGCACGTACCGCCGAGGAACGCTTCGGTGAACCCCCGCGGCGGCTCCCACGCGTGGCGGTACGCGCAGTCGAAGACCCACGCGCCCGAGACCTGGTGCACCCACCCGAGCACCACGCCGGGCGGGGTCGCGTCGCGCAATGCGGCGATGCGCAGCAGTGCCTCTGCGCGCAGGAGGTCCAGAGTCGCGAAGAGCACGAGGTTGATCCAGCCCGCCTTGTACCCCTTCACTCCCGCGAGATCGGATGCTGCGATCGAGGTGCCCTCGAGCTGATTGATCAGGGCGTCCGAAACGAACGACGGTGCGCTCCCATTGCGCAGGCGCGTCACGATCGCATCCCGCAGCGCGACGTACGAACCCTGCGGCTGCGAGGTGAGGGACAGCCGCATCGGCTCGACGGCGAGCAGCGGCTCGCTCGAGAAGTCGAAGCGCGCACCGCTCACGCGCCCGGCGACCACGCGCAGCGCGACGCCGGCGGTGTGCGTGGTCGCGTGGCCCGCGCAGTCCGTCTCGGTGCAGGGTGCGGGAGCAGTCTCGACGTCGGTGGCCTCCGCGACGACGCTGAACCCGCCCGCCGTCGCCTCGATGAACGGATACGCGATGGTGTCGGGCGTGCGCGGGAAGGTGAACGACTGCGGTGTCGTGAGCACCAGGGGCTCACCGCCCTGATCGAGGGCGAGGCCGGGCTGGATCGTGAGAGTGGTGCCGGCGAATGCCCCGCTCAGCCCCGCGTTCACGCCGAATCCGATCATCCGGGCGACGAGGGTGTCCCGGTGACGGACGTGCGCGGTGAGCGCGTTGAGCTCGGCCGCGGTGAGGGTCTGGCCCTCGGCATACTCCGGGTAGTCGTTGACGGTCATCGTCCTGCCTTCCGCCTCAGTCGTCGGCGTGGGGCAGTCGCCCCACACCCAGTTGGTCGGTGACGCCCTCATCGGCGCCGCATCGATAGACATGGATCGCTCCGGCGTGGTCGACGACCGAAACGACGTCGCAGAGCACGTCGAGAAGGGTGGCCATGTGGGAGATCACCTGCGCTTCATAGGCCGCGAGCTGCGCGGCGCTCGCGCCGGTCGGAAGGATCGCCGGCGCCGTGTACGGCGTGAGTCCTGCCAGGAACCCGCGGGACACGAAGCACACGCGCACCCAGATGTGCGCGGGCGCGTACCAGCGGGCGAACTCGGCTGCGCGCAGCCGGCGTTCGTAGTCGCGGAAGCCCGGCTCGGGGCGGGCGCCCGGAGGCAGGGACGCCGGATCGCGACCCTCGACCGGGACGAAGAGCGTGGCGGTGAACGGCACGTTGATCGTGGAGCCGCCGGGCACGGTGAAATGCTCGAGCAGGAGGGGACGCAGCACGACGTCGTCGGGATCGACGCTCTCGGCGGCGAGTCCGAAATACTCGCTGAACCAGTCCACGAAGCCGCGGGGCGTGCCGCGTCGGCGCCACAGCCGGGCGAACCGCGCCAGGAACCGACGTCGCGCGACGATAGCCGGCTCATCGGCTCCCCACCATGCCGGCGGCGCGAAGGCCGCCCACTGCGCGAGGTCGTCGCACTGTGCGAGCAGTTCGCGGGTGAGCGCGTCGGCACCTGCGGTGAGGGGCAGCGACGCCGGCCACCGCAGCGCGGCGTCCGGACCGTGCGTGAGGGAGGCGTCCTCGAGACCGGCAGCGATCGCCTCGTTCAGCTCATCGGCGAGGCCGAGGTAGGCGTCCAGCTGCGAGAACGAGCCGGGCTCCTCCTGATAGAGGGAGGGCAGCTGCTGGGCCAGGCGCGTGTAGTCAGGACTCCGCATGTCCGCATCCCTTCTCACCGGCGTACACGATCGCGAGGCAGTCGCCTTCTGCGAGCACGGGCACCGCGTCCGGCGGGATGGTGAGGAAGCTCTCCGACGCCGCGGTCAGAGTCGACTCTCCTTCGCGCCCGAGATACAGCGCTTCGACGCCGAGAACGGCAGGGTCGGCCACGATCTGCTCGACGATCTCCGTGAAGCGGATCGCCTCGCCGGGATTCCAGCCGCCCGCGGGCTGCGGGGCGTCGGGCCACGGTCCGGACGGCGATTCGGCGGCGCGCTCGGACACGGCCGACTCGGGTCGCCCTTCCCGGAAGTACCGCTGGAGCCGGCCGGTGGCGTCGGCGACGACATCGGCGCCGGCGGCCGTCGCCGAGACCACCAGGCGTGCCTGCACCACGACCCCGATCCGCTTCAGCAGCGCCGCGCCGACCTCGTCGCACACCAGCCGGCGAGGGGTCTCGTCGTCGAGGTCGTCACGGTAGGCGAGGAACGGATGCCGCACCTGGTCGCCGATCGCTCTGGCGAGCACCTCGCGAAGGAACTCGTCGCCCACCACCGCCTCCGGGTCTCGGGTCTCCACGACGAGGGTGATCGCGGCAGCCGCCGGATCGACCGCCCAGTGGCGTCGAGGATCGCCGACGGGCAGGGCCGCAGCATCCGTCGTCGGCAGTCCATGCCACGCGACGCCCTCCAGCCGCCCCTTGACCGCCCACGCCCGCGCCACCCCCGGGTGGGTGCGTGCCCGTCGGGCGTAGTCGGCGGCCGTCACCGGCTCGCACGTGAGTGCCTGCACGGCGTGCGGTGGCCAGATCCGGGTCGCGCCGCCGGCGTGCTCGAGGTCCTCGGGGACGACCCCCGCCGGCAGGGGTGCGGCGGCCGAAGCGATCTCCGCTTCGGCCGCGACGAGCCCGTCGCCGACCAGCGTCGCGATGACCGTCGCGCGATCGGCCGGGCTGGTCGCCGCGAGGATCGCGGGGCGCCGCGCCGTGGCGATATCGAGCACCCGACGCCTGCGTTCGCGGCGGACGAGCGCCGCGAGCTCGTCCGGCCACAGCGGCAGCGACAGAGCGAGCCGCTGCGCGGCGCGACCGTCGCGCTCGGTGGGGGTGCCCTCGCGGCGATCCTCGCCGTCCACGACATCGGACACCAGGTCAGCGAACTCCAGCGCGGTCCGTCGCACGAGACCGTCCCGGAGCACCGCCAGCAGGGGGATCCGCTGCCCCGCCGGGACTGCGCTGCGCCAGGGTTCCGCGGCGAGCACGGCATCGGCATCCGCCCTGCTCGCCGCAGCGCGAACGATCGGTTCCAGAGCGTCCGCGGTCGCGGCCAGCGTCGTCGCGAGCGGTGCGAGTGCGTCTGATGAGGTCCGCAGCTCGGGCAGGGGCAGAACGGTGTGCCAGTGCCTGTCCGCGGCGGCGCGATAGCCGTCGCCGGCGAGCGGCCACTGGGTGAAGGGGGGCCGAGACGTCCGGAAGTGAAGGTCGGCGATCCCGAACGCCAGGACCTCGGCGATGGTCACACCCGGATCGGCGGCGTTGTGGTCCGTCCAGCCCGGCCCCCTCGACGCGACTTCCGTCATGAGGCGAGCGCGCACGGTCTCCCAGTCGGCATCGGGTGCGACAGGGACGAACGCGGTGATGGGCTCGACAGTGGTCACAGCTGCTCCCGACAGGTGAGGCGATGGGCGCCCGAGGAGCAGTAGAGCCCCAGGCACGCATCGACGCGGACGACGTCGACGGGCGTTCCGGTCGCCGTGGCACCGAGGAAGAGTGCGAACTCCTCCACCGAATCGACTCCCGGCACCTTCTCGAGCGCCGCGATCAGTGCGGAGGCGTACAGGTCGCGACCCCAGCGCACGGGGCGAGCTGCTCCCGGATGCAGGACCGCCTCGAGCGCCGCATTCACCGCGGCGATACCGACGAGCGCAGGCACACCGCGTCGCAGCACGACGTCGGCCGTCACCGTGACCGGCTCGTACTGCGGGCACAGCACCGAGAGCGCCGCACCCATCGGCATGCGCGGCTCGAGCTCCTCGGCAAGTCGCTGTGAGAGGCTGACGGAGGGCCGGGGCTGCGGGTCGGCGGGCCTGTCGGGGAGCACGACGAGCCCCACGGTGCCGGGCGCGAACGTCGACGCGGGAGACGTATGGGGGAGCGCTCGCGCCGAGACGATCTCCGGGAAGGCGATCAGTGCGAGCTGCTCGTAGTCCCACGCGGCGATGGCCCGGTCGCGGTGCCGGACCAGGGCCGAGGCCCGTCGCGCGTAGGCCGTGGGCGCCTCCGCCACGCGCCCGCGCACCGCGGCGACGTTGGTCACCTTCTTGACGCCGTCGATCGGGCTGAGAAGCCCCTTGATGGTGCCGGCCGGCAGCGCCTCGCCCACCGTGGGGTCGCTCTCGATCCCACGGGAGTCGAACTCGGCCACGACGGCGTCCACGATCACGTCGCGCAGGATCCCGAGCCTCGACGGCACGGTCGTGACGAGCCGGATCCAGCGACCGGTCGAGGCATCCACGTCCGTGCAGCCCGTGTCCCAGTCCACAGGTGCGACGAACCGCAGCAGTCCCGACTCGCGAAGCAGCTGTGTGCTGTCCGCCACGTCGAGCGGGTGCCACACGCCGCCGCCCCACCACTCCCAGCGCGCGTCCGGATCGTCCACGGCACCGCACGGCGCCGCGGAGTCCACCACGAGGTACAGCGACATCGTCGATCCGAGACCCCCGTCGCCCAGGTCGAGTCCGAAGGCGACCTGCCCTCGGCTGCCCCGCTCGTCCACCGCGCGCCGGAACGGCTGGAACGGACCGGTGCCGAACACGCGGCGGCGCCAGCCGCTGAGGGCCTCGACGCGGTCGGCCGCCACGGAACGCGTCGTGTACGACAGTGTGATCGTCGATGCGATGGGAGCGGTCGGGAATTCGGGCATCGTCGCGGCACCGTCCCCTGCCGCGTCCGTCGCGAACTGTGCCACCTCCTGCAGGTAGTTCGACCATCCGAAGTCGCCGGAGCGCAGGAACGCGCGGATGTAATGGCCGGGCTGACCGCTCACCTCGTACGGGTCGCTCAGTCCATCGCCGATGGAGGCCGTGATGGTCGTGAACGCATTCGCGGTGCTGCCGAACTGCTGCCACGCGCCGTTGATGCGGCGCTCCCACACCACTTCCGGCGCCCGTGGGGCGCGGGTCGGGAAGTCGCGCTCGTAGTCCGCGTCGGTGTAGTCGAACAGGTGCGTCTGCGCGACGGCCAGGAACTGGCGGCGGTACGTGTGGTGCGCGTACTGCGAAGGGGTGAGGTACCCGGGCGACGACGACAGTTCGGCCTGGTCCTCGGGCAGCAGCGTGACGGTGACCGTGAGTGTCTGGACGGTCTTGGAGAGCGCCTCGTCGACGCGGAGGTAGAACGCCTGCCCGCGACGTGGCACCTCCCCGAAGGGCTTGAACTCCTTCGTCACGTCGACGAGCCCCTCGCCGACGAAGGCCGCCGCCGGGATGATGCCTTCGCGCTTCACGACCGAGACCCGGCATCCGGAGAACGTGAAGCCCTCGGGGACCGGCGACCCCGCAGGGACGACCATCTCGATCCACGGCGTGCCGCCCTCGGGATCGACGCAGCCGCCCGTGAGCCCGATGTGGACGCTTCCTCCAGTGAGTGTGCCCGTCCCCGCGGGCGACATCCGCCCGTCGGCGCGGCAGTAGCGCCACTGCGCCACGGCGATGGTCTGGGCGAGCGCGGCCGGCTCTTCGAACTCCACGGCGATCGTCATGGCGCCGGACGTGAACGCGAGGGCGGACGAGCGGATGCGCAGGATGTGCGGCGCCGCCTCGGCGGCACCGGGGAGGGGGAAGGGCGGGGCGGCGGCGATCAGTGCGCCGGCAGCGGCGAGAGGCTGCGTGCCGTCCTCGGTTGTCATCCGCACACCCGCCAGACCCGCTCCGAAGGCCGTCAGCGCGTCGAGGGTGCGATAGCGGCGTTCGGCGCCGGTCGCGTCCTTCCCGCCCCGCAGCATCGTGCCCGGCGGCAGAATCGCCGGGGCCTTCTTCGGGTCCACGTCGACGTGGGCGATCACTCGGTCGGGGAGTGCGGGCAGGGGGCGGATGCCGAGCACCTCGCGCAGCCAGCCGATCCGGCGCGTGGCCGCCGCCTGCGCGACGTGCAGGTCCACCTGGGTGTATTCGTCCGCGATGGCGCCCAGCAGTGCCCGGTCTGGATCCGACGGCCGCGTGAGCGATGGGGTGTCGGCCGGACCCGTGAACAGCGCATCCCGCCACGTGTCGCCGTCCGCGAACGGCGCGAGCCTCGCGGCATCCGCCATCGCGCGCAGCACCTGCTCCTGTGTGCGGATCATGCTCCACCCGCCACGTAGAACGGGAGCACCAGCGAGTCGGGGCGCCGGTGCCGGTCGATGCGGAACGCGATGGTCACGTCCACGCGCTCATCGGCGTCGCCCGCGGGGGTCGCGTCGACGGCGTCGACGATCACGCGCGGTTCGCCGAGCACGAGCGCACGGCGCACGTCCTCGGCGAGGCGGTGGCACAGTTCGGCCGTGCGCGGTTCGAACACGTGACGATCGACGCCCGCCCCGAAGGCCGGTCGCATGACCCGCGAGCCGAGCTGGGTGCGCAGGAGGATGACCAGCGCCTGGCGGACGTGCTCCACGCGCGCGGCGGCATCCGGTGCGCTGGCGTCGAGGACGGCGGTCGAGGAGGCGGCATCCCACCGCCATCGCGGCGGGAACGCCCAGCCGTCGCCGACCTGCGGGTACTCCTCGCCGATCATCCGATCACCACCGTCGGCGCCCCGACCAGGACGGTCGCCCCGCACGCACACGCATCGTTCTGGCGCAGCAGCGGTCGCCCCTGCACGAGAACGGTCACCGATCCGACGGGGAACGGCGTCGAGGGCGGATGCGGGGGAGGGGACGGGATCACGCACGCGTGCATGTCGCCCGCGACGGCCGCGGGCATGCCCGCGATGAGCACGGTGGCCACCCCCGGCCCCACCACCACTCCACCGTGCGCCGTCTGGTCGCCCACTCGCGCTGCCCCGGGCATCGCGCCTCCTAGTTGATGTTGACGAGCGCGCCTTTGAGCCCGAGGGGCCCTGACGCCTCGATGTCGAACGTGGCGGACGACTCGAGCTTCGAGGGTCCGCTCGCCTTGCCGCTGATCTTGAGCGCGTCGATCGACACGGTGCCGGCCGACGCCTTCAGGACGATGTCGCCCGATGCCGCCTCCAGCGTGATGCCGTCCTGTGACACGGTCACCGCGTTCCCCGAGTCGCCGTGGGTGAGCACGATCGCGCCCTCCTTGTCGTCGATGACGACGCTGTGCCCCTTTCCGGAAGCGATCTCGACACGCGGCTGATCCCCGTCGTCGAAGGTGACCGCGTGCCCGCCGGGTGTCACGATCGCGCGGACCACGTTCTTGTCGGGATCCACGGTCACCGGCGGCGCCGCGGCCCCGCTGTGCAGCTGGCCGAGGACGACCGGGGCGACCGGGTCGCCGTCGAGGTGTCCGATCAGCACCTCCTGACCCACCGCCGGCACGAACACGGTGCCGTAGCCGTCGCCGGCATCCAGCGTCGCCAGGCGCGCCCACACCGACCCGCCCGCGTCGGCGCGCCACGGCATGCGCACTTTCACCCGGTGCAGACCCGCGGGATCGTCCAGGCTCTCGACCAGGCCGGTCGTCAGCGCCGCCGGCGCGCGATCGGGGGCCGGCGGCACGAGCACCGGCGGGCGGCCGACCTGGAACTCGGTCTCGTACGACCCCGGTCCGAGGCGATGGCGCACCGCCGTGAGGTAGTGCGGGCCGGACAGCCGCGGCCCGACGCCGGTGAGCTCGACCCAGCCGTCGGCCCGCAGCTCGGGGCGTCCGGAAACCGCGCCGCGGCCGTGCACATGCGCCAGCGCCGCATCGCGCTGGCGCGCAACGGCACGGGCGTCGGCGGCATCGCCCGCGGCCTCCGCGGGGCGCTCGTCGCGTGCCGTGCGCAGCGGCCAGCCGGCGTCGCCGACCGCGGCGGCATGCGTCGGGCGGTCTCCCGTGTCCACGCCCGCAGCGCTCTCGCCCTGCTCGGACTCGATCGGCTCGAGCGTCCCGACATCCCAGCCGACGCCCACCGCCTCGTCGACGGACAGCGTCAGATCCTCGGTGAGATGCAGCTCGACGAGGTCGCGGGTGTACTCGAGCACCGGAGGATCGGATGCCGCGGCGGGAGGTCTCATCACGAGCACGTCGTCGCGCACGTACAGCACCCAGCCGAGCACCGCGGCGCGAGCCTTGAGGAAGTCCCAGTCCGACTCCCGGTCGCTCACGACCGCCTCGCGCGTCACGCCCGCGGCGGCATCCGCGGTGAGCCCGTAGTCCGCGGCGACGGCGGCGGCGACATCCGCGTCCGTGGCGTCTTCGAGGACGCGCGAGCGCGGCGGGAACTCCAGGAGGATCGATTTCGCGCGGGCCTCCACGCGGAGCGTCGGCGCGCCGCTGCCCGGGAAATGGGCGGTCGCCGCGGCGATCACTCCCTGGAACACCGACGTCAGCTCGGCGTGGAAGCCGAGCGCGACCGACAGGTCGGCACCGGGAACGAACGGCCCCTCGGAGTAGCGCACGGCGCGGTGATCGGCATCCCAGTTCTGGACCAGCAGCGTGCACATCCCGTGGCGTCCCACTTCCTCGTGGACGTCGATCTCGATGACGTCCGCGGCGACGAGGGGCTCGAGCGCGCGCCCGGCCACGGTGACCTCGAAGGCCGGCCGGTCCGGCTGTGCGCCGCTCATCGGCGGACCCCCTCGCGTGCGGCGAGGGGCGGGAGGATGAGCAGCTGTCCGGTGCGCAGTCCGCGCGGGTTCACCAGTGCATTGGCGTGCGCGAGCGGTCGCCAGTAGGCCGGGTCGCCGTACACCCTGGCCGCGATCGCGTCGAGGGTCTCGCCCTCCTTGACGAGCCAGGTCTGGTAGAGGTCCGGCGAGGCGGGGCGGTCCTCGGCCTGGACCTCCTCGGGGGAGAGCGCCTCCTTGAGCTGGAGCTTCACCGTCGCGCGCAGCGGCTCGCCGGTGCGGTCGAACAGCTTGTACGTGACGTCGACCTGCACGAGGATCCCGCGGAACGAGAACCGCCCCCAGTGTGCGTGGACGTAGTACGGCTGGTGCGTCTCGCCCTGGAAGGACGTCAGCGAGAGCAGTACGTCGAGCGAGGGTCCGATGCTGCCGGGCTCGCCGACCACGCCGGTGCCGTCCAGCAGCAGATCGAGCGACACCTGGTCGGGCTCACCTCCGCCGAACGACTGCTGCGGGGTCGAGGTGCCTGCGGACTGGGTCTGCTGATACGTGTTCTTGCGGCTGAACGACAGCTCGGTCGGGTTCAGCAGCGCCGTCCAGGTCACACCCGCGCTGGTGCGGAACTCGAGGTCCGTGTAGGCGTCGATCGTGAGCTTGGTCAGCTGGCTCGTGGTCAGGCTCATCGGTCCCACTCCCGACGGAGTGTCTCGAGCACGCGCTCCGTTGCGCGGCGCACGATGGCGTCGATGTCCGCCTCGTCGCGGGCGACGGATGCCGCGGCTCCGGCCTCTGGCGGAGGCGCCACCACCGTCTCGGTGATGATCTCGCCGATCACGACCGCCATGTCACACCGCCAGCTTCTTGAGCATCAGCCCGTGATGGGCGATCTCGATGGACTCCACGGCGACCGCGCTGGCCTGCGCGTCCAGTTCGGGTCCGGTGAGCTTCGCGGGCCAGCCGCGAGTGAAGGCCCAGACCCTGACCGGGGACAGGTCGCCGTCGACGACGCTCATGAGCGACACCGTGCCGTCCCTCGGCGCGACCAGACCCGTCACGTGGAACTCGCCGAACCAGTCCCACAGCTCGCGGGTCGGCCCCGCGCCCTGATTGAGGACGAGGTTCGGAAACGATCCGCGCGAGGGGAACCGATGCGAGAACCGGTTCTCCCCGCCCTCTGCGTACTCCTCGACCGCCACTTCGCCCGCGAGCCCGGCGCACTTGGTGAAGCTCACCGACGAGAGTCCGTCGATGGCCAGCACGAAGTGCGCCGTGAGAAACGGCTGCTGCGGGGGAGCGGCGGTGGGCAGCACGTCAGGCCAGCTCGATCTCGATGCCCTCGCACGCGAACTCCACCGACTCGATCGCGACGTCGGTGCCGGTGGACTTGAGTCCCGGCCCCTCGAGCTTGACGGGCCAGGCCTGCTTGATCTTCCACGTCATGACGGGATCGCGCGCCTCGTTGAGGAGGCTGACGGTGACGGACCGTCGCTGGACGGTTCCGGCGAGGATCGAGTTGTACCAGTCGAACAGCCCGTTGCCGGCCTCGGCCGGCGCGATGCCGCGCTTGAGCGTGACGTTGGAGAACTTCTTCAGACCCGGCTGCTTCGTCGTGGTCAGCTGCGGGTCGGCGCCGCCGCGGTATTCGACGACCTCGGCCTCCATCGTCAGCCCGCTCACCTCCGAGAAGCTCGAGGTGTTCTGCGAATCCCCCCAGCTCACGGAGAAGTGCAGGGTGGTCATGGGATACATGTCGGACTCCTCGGACTATTCGGACAGCTGCTTGTGGCTGAAGCGGAACACGACGAACTCGCTCGGCCGGGCGGCGGCGATCGCCACTTCGGTGACGACGAGTCCCAGGGCGATGTCGATCTCGGTCATGGTCTCGCCGAGCCCCACGCGCACGCGGTACGCCTCCTCGGGTCTCGTTCCCGCGAGGGCGCCGGCCCGCCACTGCTGATCGAGGAAGTTCTCGATCGACACCTTGATGCGGATCCAGGTGCTGGCGGTGTTGGGCTCGAACACCACCCACTGGGTGGAGCGCTCGACACTGGTCTCGATCATGTTGAACAGGCGGCGGACGTTGACGTAGCGCCAGTTGACGTCGTCGGTGGCGTTGCGTGCGCCCCAGATGCGGGTCCCGCGCCCTGGGAAGACCCGGATCAGGTTGACCGCGTCGGGGTTGAGCAGGTCCTGACGCCGCTGCGTGTACGACTGCGCGAGTCCGACCGCTCCGGCGACGCGCTCGTTGCCCGGCGCCTTGTGCACGCCGCGCTCCCGGTCCGTCCGCGCGAACACCCCGGCGACGAATCCCGACGGCGGGACGGTGGTCAGGCGCGCCGTCGAAGACGGATCGATCGACACGATCTGGAGGTGCGGCGCATAGACCGCCGCATAGGTCGAGTTGACGGTCGCGAGCCGCCAGGTCCGGAGTGCCTGGTCGTCGTCCTCATCGGGCGGGTCGACGATCGCGAATCGCCGGAACCGCTCGCAGTGGGTGACGACCTTCCCGATCACGTCCGCCTGGAGCGCAGGATCCTCGAACAGGGTGGAGTCCGGGCAGATCACCAGTGCCGGCTCGGTCTCGGCCTCGAGGGCGTCGAGCCCCTTGCGGAAGTCGTCGACCGCGGCAGTGCCGTCGCCGCCGATCCCGGCCGAGGTGGCGTAGAACGGTGCGCTGGTCAGACTCACCGGTGGCGCGCCGCCCGCGCGCGGCGCGACGGTGACGTAGGCGGACACGCCGTTGACGACGTCGTCCTTGGCGAAGTAGGCCGGATGCGACGGGCTGAGCGACAGCCCGCCGATGCGCTCGGTCCCCAGCCCCGGGACGGACACGCTGATCGCGAATCGCTCGGCGGTCACCGACGCCGCCTCGACCGCCATGAGCGGGGCGGGACTCGTGAAGCCGGCGACCACGACGGCGGCGCCCCAGGTGACCAGATACGCGTCGCCGCCTTTGGACTCCACCGCGGTCAGCGGGGTGGCATTCCCATTGACGGTGAGCGCGTCTCCGATGCGCGGCGCGACGGCGCAGCGCACGAGCAGGCTGGCCGTCGCGGCGGCGGCCGGCGTCACGGTCGCTGTCGTGTACGGGATGCCGGCACTCGGCGTGCCGCTGAGCGTGAAGGCCGAATCGGCGGCGGAGCTGGCCGTGCGAGTCGCGGTGCGCGTGGTGGCGCCGGCGCCCGTCAGAGAGAGCACAGTGTTCTCCGGCACCCAGCCGAACGCGCCCGCGAGCTCAGCGGAGCCGAAGTCGACCAGATTCAGCCCGGTCTCGGCGTAGAGCGACACGAAGACGCCCATCGTGAGGTCGGCGGGTCCGCTCGGCGGCGCGTCTGCACCCACCACGGGGAAGGTGTTGGTGCTCCACGTCGCCGTGCGTCCGTCGGCGAAGACGATGCGCGCCGGAGCGCGGGTGGCGGCGCTGGCCGCGAGGTCGGCGGCGACGACGGCGCCCACGCCGGCGGGCAGGCCGATCAGGCCCAGTCCGACGTTGGTGGTCGGCGGCGCGCCGGCCGGCGTGCCCGGCGGCACCGTGACGGTGACGGGGATCGTGGCGCGACGCTGCACGTAGGCGGTGCCGGCGACATCTGTCGCGGCGGCGGCCAGCGTGAGCGTCATCCCGCTCCCGGTCTCCACGGCCGCGGTGACGGTCGCGCTCGTGCGGGCGCCGTGGGGCGCGGTGACCACGATCACATCACCGGGTCGGAAGCCCTTCGCCGTGGGGAGGAACACCGTCGTGGATGCGGGAACCCGCCCGGCGAGCACGCTTCCGGCGGGGAAGGTCACCGCCGCGCCGAAGTCGACTGTCGCCGATGTCGCACCCACGGCCTGCACGGTGCCGTTCGCCGAGGCGACCGCGGCGGCCCCGGAAGGTCGTGCCACGGCGACGACCGGGTCACCCGGTCGCAGACCGGCGGTCGACGCGAGAGGCACGGTGAACACGGTTCCCGCCGACACCGTCGCGGCTCCGGTGAGCACGCCGGAGTACAGGGTGCCGGCCGCGCCGCCCGGATCGGCGGCGACGCCCACGGTGAGCGCGTTGCCCCACGTGCCGGGCGAGTCCGCCGAGATCGTGAAGCTGGGCGTGCCCGAGGCATCCCGCACTGTCCACGAGGCGGCCGAGGAGGGATCGACCCGGACCACCCACGCCGCAGGCCCGCCGTTCTCGAAGAACCCGAACACGGACTCTGCGGTGCGGCTGCGCGCGGTGGCTTCCCCGAAGGTGCGCACGAAGTCCGACCATCCGGTCACCCGGGTGGGTGTGAGCACCGGGCCTTTTCGGGTCGTACCGAGGATGGCGACGACGCTCGTCGAGGCGGCGGCGATCGGCTGCGGCCCAGACGGCACCTCCTCGATGTACACCCCTGGTGATTGATACGTCACGACTGCCTCCTTGGCTCGTGTTTCAGGTGGGATCGGCGACGCGAATGCGCGTCTGGACGCGGGTGAAGTCGACGGTGACCTTGCGGATCTGCGTGGCGCCCACCACGAGGTCGGCGGACGTCTCGCCCGCCGACCAGACGCGGTCGGCGCTGCGATACATTCCGGCCACAGCGGTCTCGGCGAGGGGGACCGCGGGACCTGCCTGCGGCACGACCCGCACAGTCCGGCCGGTGCGCGGGGCACCGGTTCCCTGGTCGACGAGCTCCACGATCAGCGCCATCGGCACGGGGGCGAGATCCACCTCGATCTCGGGCGCGGTGAGCGCGACGCGGACCGAACCGGCGAGCTGGCCGGAGACCGGCGCCGGGAGTGTGAGTGCGGCCGAGTACGGGCCGCCCGCCAGGACGATGTCGACGTGAGCGGGGGCGGGGCCTGCTCCGGTGCGCGAGGTCACGATCGTGTCAGCGCCGGACACGCGAGCTCGCCAGCCCCAGGTGTCGGGCGCGAGCGCACCGCGCGCCGCCCCCAGCGGCCGCAGCAGTGCCGCGTGCCGGAGCCGCACGTGATGGACGAGCGTCGTGGTCGAGGTCGAGAGCAGTGTCATGGCGCGCCCACGTATCGGACTTCGTGCGCGCGGATCCGTCCGGCCCCCTCGAGCTCCCTCACGGGGACCGGCGCGACGTCGACCTCGTAGAACAGCGCGAGGCGGGCAGGCCGACCGAGCGCGCCCCAGACCTGGTTGCGCTCATCGGCCGTGGGTGTCAGCATCCGGATCGCTATCGAGTCGACCTCGTCCGACAGCGGGGGCTGCAGCGTCGTCCCGTCGACGATCGGCGTCGAGTGGAACGCCTGCACGATCCGCGCGATGCGGGTCTGCGCCTCGTCGTGAGGTCCGGTGTAGGTGATCAGGTAGCGCAGCTTGAGGTGCAACGGCGCGCGAACCAGGCCCGCGACGCCTTCGACCAATGGCCGGTTGAGCATGTGCGGGTGCGGCTCGACCGCGATGAGCGCGAGCGAGGCCTTGTTGGCGGTCGGCGCCTGGTCCGCCGCGCTCAATGACGAGATCTCGACCCACTCGCCCAGGTCGGGGGTCGCGGTGTGGATGACGTCGATCAGGGCATCGGAGACCTCGCGGATCACGGCCGCTCCCATCGCCGCGGCTTCACGCCGCCCTCATCCAGACGTGCCTCGATGATCTGCTCGATCTCGGCGATCGATCCCGCGTACGTCTCCACATCCGTCTCCAAGTCGCGCACCCGTGCCCGGACGATGGCGGGAAGCGTCTCGACATCGCGGGGCTCCGCCCACACGTCGAGCAGGAATCGGTTCCTCCACGCGTGCGTCACCGGGTCGTGATCCTCCTCACGACAGACGCTGTCAGCGTCCTCTCACCGCGGCGTCACGAAGGTGTCACGAGGGCGTCACGGCAGACGGCGCAGGTGCTCCAGCGCACGGTCGACCATTTCGCCCAGCCGGCGGATCTCCCGCCGGGCGCCCTCGAGCTCGGCCTCGAGGGCGGCGACGCCCGGCGAGAGCGGGCCCGCGCCGCGCGTGAGCCGCGAGTACAGCGCGATCGTCTCGGGGAGCGGGTCCGCGCCGAGCTCGGCGAGCAGCAGCCGACGGCAGCGCTCGAACTCGCGCTCGACCAGGTCCATGCGTCCCAAGGCGCCGTAGGCGGTCATGAGGTGGCGGTGCAGGTCCTCGCGCAGCGGCTCGATGGCCAGCACGGCCTCGCCCCATTCGTCCACCGCCGCGAGGTCGCCGCGCGCACCGGCGTGCTGCAGCAGATAGTCGAGCGCGGCGACGTACTCGTTCTCGATGCGGTAGCGGCGCGCCATGAGCCACTCGTCGTCGTAGGGCTCGAGCAGGCGGCCCGTGTGGAGCCGGACGGCCTCGTCGAGCACCGAGGCATCGTCGTCGGTCATGTCCGCGGGAGGTTTGGAGAGCACGGGCGAGACGAGCCGCTCGAACCGATCCGCGTCGGTGGACACCTCGAGAGCGTCGGCGAAGCCGAGCGTGCGCGAGTCGGCGGTGGTGACGGCATCCATCCCGGTCAGATCGCGCAGCTCGGATCGCAGGCGCCACAGGGCGGTGCTCAGCCGGCGCCGCGCCGAGGACTCCGTGCAGTCGGCGAACAGCTCGCTGGCAGCGATCGCCCGCGGTCTGCCTCCGACGGGGGCGAGCGCAAGGTACGCGCACAGCACCGTCGCGCCGGGGGAGAGGTCGACGCCCGAGGCGGAGCCTCTCGGGACGCCGAGCAGGCTCAACGTCAGCTCAGTGCGGGACATCACGTCCCTTTCCCTCGCCGGGGGCGAGGCATCCGGTGATCAGCGGTCCCCGAATACACAGTCCCTGGCTGTTCGGTCTTCCACCGCCGTCCCGGCTCTTGCGAAGCCGATGCCGACGGACGCTCCGGCGCCCTCCGCCCACGTCGTCAGACCCTCCGCGCCCCCTCGCTGCCACGAGGCGCGCTCCGGTGCCGGCTCTCGCCGGTCGCCACCGCACGCCCCCACAGGTCCGCCCGGCACCTCTCATGGTCGAGCCCGGCGCGGCCCCCGTCAAGCACTCGCCTTGATTCGCGTCCACGCAGCCCCGATCCGTGCACAGCGCGCCGGCTCCGCGACCGGCGTCCTCGTGGTCCCCCTGTCTTCAGAGGGCACTCCGCCGCGCCAGATACACCGCGCGGCCGGCGGCGTCACGCGGCGCCGCGGCATCCCGCCCGGCCGCTACCCTGGAACCGTGAAGACGTTCGATGCGCTGTTCGCCGAGCTCACCGCCAAGGCGGCCGAGCGCCCCGACGGATCGGGGACGGTCGCCCAGCTCGACGCGGGCGTCCACGCGATCGGCAAGAAGATCGTCGAAGAGGCCGCCGAGGTCTGGATGGCTGCCGAGTACGAGTCGAAGGATGCCGCAGCCGAGGAGATCTCGCAGCTGCTGTACCACCTCCAGGTGCTGATGCTCGCGAAGGGCCTGAGCCTCGAAGACGTCTACCGACATCTCTGAGCGCGCGCTCCCGTCCGCCCTCGACCCGAAAGCCTCCGCCGCCATGCTGCGCATCGCCGTTCCGAACAAGGGCTCGCTCGCCGAGACCGCCACCGAGATGCTCTCGGAGGCGGGGTACACCGGCCGTCGCGATCCCAAGGACCTCCACACCATCGACCCGCAGAACGAGGTCGAGTTCTTCTACCTGCGCCCGAAGGACATCGCGACCTACGTCGGCTCCGGCGCCCTCGATGTCGGGATCACCGGCCGTGACCTGCTCCTGGACGCGCGCATGCCCGGCGCGCGCGAGATCGAGGCGCTCGCGTTCGGCGACTCGACCTTCCGCTTCGCCGGTCCGCCCGGACGCTTCGCCACCGTCGGCGACCTCCAGGGCATGCGGGTCGCGACGGCCTACCCGGGCCTGGTGGACGGCTTCCTCGACGACCACGGCGTCGCCGTGGACCTGGTGCCGCTGGACGGCGCGGTCGAGTCGGCAGTGCGCCTCGGAGTGGCGGATGCCGTCGCCGACGTCGTGTCGACGGGCACCACGTTGCGCCAGGCAGGGCTCGAGATCTTCGGACCGGTCATCCTCGAGTCGGAGGCCGTGCTCATCACCGGGCCGACCGACGCGGACGGCACCGAGACGCTGCTGCGGCGCCTGCGGGGCGTCATGGTGGCGCGACGCTACGTCATGGTCGACTACGACCTTCCCGCGACCCTCGTGGACGACGCCGTCGCCATCGCTCCGGGCATCGAGTCGCCGACGATCGCCCCGCTGCGCGATCCCGAGTGGGTGGCCGTGCGCGTGATGGTGCCCCGTGCGGGTGTCAACCAGGTCATGGACGCCCTGTACGCGATCGGCGCGCGCGCGATCCTGGTGACGGCGATCCACAACGCGAGGCTCTGATGAGCCTCGTCTGCCGCGTCATCCCCTGCCTCGACGTCGCCGGCGGGCGCGTGGTGAAGGGCGTCAACTTCGAGAACCTGCGCGACATGGGCGATCCGGTCGAGCTGGCACGCGAGTACTTCCGACAGGGCGCCGATGAACTGACCTTCCTCGATGTGACCGCGACCGTCGACGAGCGCTCGACGACCTACGACGTCGTGCGCCGCACCGCCGAGCAGGTGTTCATCCCGCTCACGGTGGGCGGGGGAGTGCGCTCCACCGACGACGTCGCGCGGCTGCTCTCGGTCGGTGCCGACAAGATCGGCGTCAACTCCGCCGCGATCGCTCGTCCCGCGCTGCTCGACGAGATCGCGGACCGGTTCGGCGCCCAGGTGCTCGTCCTCTCGCTCGATGTGAAGCGCTCGCCCGGCACGGAGTCCGGTTTCGTCGTCACCACCCACGGCGGCCGCACCGAGACAACGCTGGACGCGCTGGCGTGGGCGCGGGAGGCGATCGAGCGCGGCGCGGGAGAGCTCCTGGTCAACTCGATCGATGCCGACGGCACGCGCGAAGGCTTCGATCTCGAGCTCGTCGCGCTCATGCGCGAGGTCTCGAGCGTTCCGGTCATCGCGTCCGGGGGAGCGGGCCGCGCCGAGGACTTCGGCCCGGCGATCGAAGCAGGGGCCGATGCCGTGCTCGCGGCATCCGTGTTCCACTCCGGCCAGCTGACCGTGGGCGACGTGAAGAGCGCGATGGCCGCGAACGGCATCGCCGTGCGGGAGGTGGCGGCATGACCGAGACCGTTCAGGAGCGCATCGAGCGCGTCTCGTTCGACGCCCACGGCCTCGTTGCTGCCATCGTGCAGCAGTGGGACACCCGCGAAGTCCTCATGCTCGGGTGGATGGATGCCGAGGCCCTGCGTCGCACGCTGACCGAAGGCCGCGTGACGTTCTGGTCGCGCTCGCGCCGGGAGTACTGGCGCAAGGGCGACACGTCGGGTCACATCCAGCTCGTGCGCGGGGCGCGGCTGGACTGCGACGGCGACGCGATCCTGCTCGAGGTCGACCAGGTCGGCCCGGCATGCCACACCGGCACGCGCACGTGCTTCGACGCGGACGACCTCGATCCGGTCGCCGGTCCGGAGCGCCGGGAGTGACCGGTCGCGCCCGCCTGATCGCCGTCGTCGCCCTCGTCGCGTGCGGCGCGGTCATCGTCATCTCGGCGACGCAGACATGGCTCGCCGTCGTGCTCGACGACGGGGCCGGTCACACCCTCGAGGTTCCCGGCGCCGCCGCGATCCCGGTGCTCGCGCCGCTCGGACTGGCGGTCCTGGCGCTAGGCGGGGCGCTGTCGATCGCCGGGCTCGTGCTGCGCTACGTCTTCGGCGCCCTGACCGTGCTGATCGCGGCGACGCTCGCCTGGCTCACGGCCGCGATCGTCTTCGCCCAGCCCGTCGCCGCCGTCGCGTCCACCGTCACCGAGGCGACCGGGATCACCGGCGAGGCGGCTGTGGCTGAGCTGGTCGCCGCCATCACGGCGACCGCCTGGCCAGCTGTGACCCTCGTCGCGACGATCGTGCTCCTGGCTGCCGGGGTCTTCACCCTCGTGACGGCGCGCCGCTGGAAGGGCTCAGGACGCCGCTATCGCACCGAGGACGGACCCACGACCACCGCCGCCTCGGGGTCGCGCCCGCACGACGCGATCGATTCGTGGGACGACCTCTCGCGTGGCGAGGATCCGACGACCCGCCCGCTAGACTGACCACACCCCCGCGACTACCTGGAGGACCCCCATGAGCAACCACATCGGCGACCCCGGCCACGGACACTCGCCCGCCGCCTGGACAGCCGTCGTGATCATGCTCGTCGCGGTCACGCTCGGCACGCTGTTCTACTGGTTCGACATGCCCATCCTCGTGTGGGCATCCGCCGCGCTGCTCGTGGTCGGCGCGATCGTCGGCTGGGTGATGGCCAGGGCCGGCTACGGCGCCAACGGCCCGAAGTACGCCCCGAAAGAGCACTGACGTGCTCGCCGACCTCACGGCCGGCGCGGTGGAGGATGCCGAGGCCCGTGCCTCGGAGCGACCGTTCGCGGTCGTCGAGGCTGCGGCACTCGCGCAGCCGTCCGCCCGCGACGCCCTCGCCGCCCTGGCACCCGCCGACCGCGTGAAGATCATCGCCGAGGTGAAGCGGGCGAGCCCGTCGCGCGGCGACCTCGCCGCCATCCCCGACCCCGCTCTGCAGGCCCGCCGGTACGAGGAGGGCGGGGCATCCGCCATCTCCGTCCTCACCGAAGGACGCCGCTTCAAGGGCAGCCTCGCGGACCTCGTGGCCGTCCGGGCCGCGGTCGAGCTCCCGGTGCTGCGCAAGGACTTCATCGCGAACGAGTACCAGGTGCTCGAGGCGCGCGCGGCCGGAGCCGACCTCGTGCTCCTCATCGTCGCGGCGCTCGAGCAGGACGTGCTCGCGCGTCTGCACACGCTGATCCTCGAGCTGGGCATGACACCCCTCGTCGAGGCGCACTCCGCCGACGAGGTCGAGCGCGCCGCCGATGTGGGTGCGCGGCTCATCGGGGTCAACGCCCGCGACCTGTCGACGTTCGAACTCGACCGGGACCTGTTCGGACGAGTGGCCGACCGCATCCCCGCCGGCGCCGTCAAGGTCGCCGAGTCCGCGGTGCTCTCGCCGGCGGATGTCGCGCACTACCGTGCCGCCGGCGCTGACGTCGTACTGATCGGCGAGGCGCTCGTGACCAACGACCCGGTCTCGACCCTTCGATCATTCCTGGAGGCGGAGAAGTGAGTCTGCGCGAGGCATCCGGTCCCTTCTTCGGCGACTTCGGCGGGCGGTACATGCCCGAGTCGCTCATCGCCGCGATCGACGAGCTCACCGCGGAGTACGAGGCGGCGAAGGCGGATCCCGCGTTCCAGGCCGAGTTCGTGCGCCTGCTCAACTCCTACGCCGGACGCCCGTCGCCGATCACCGAGGTGCCCCGGTTCGCCGCGCACGCGGGCGGTGCGCGGATCTTCCTCAAGCGCGAGGACCTCAACCACACCGGCTCGCACAAGATCAACAACGTGCTCGGCCAGGCGCTGCTCACTCAGCGCCTCGGCAAGACGCGCGTGATCGCCGAGACCGGCGCGGGGCAGCACGGCGTCGCCACGGCGACCGCCGCCGCGCTGTTCGGCTTCGAGTGCACCATCTACATGGGCGAGGTCGACACGGAGCGACAGGCGCTCAACGTCGCCCGCATGCGCCTGCTCGGCGCCGAGGTGATTCCCGTCACGACGGGATCGCGCACGCTCAAGGACGCGATCAACGACGCCTATCGCGACTGGGTCGCGAGCGTCGAGAACACCAACTACATCTTCGGCACGGCGGCGGGACCGCATCCGTTCCCCGCGATGGTCCGCGACTTCCAGAAGGTGATCAGCGAAGAGGCCCGCGCGCAGCTGCTCGACGAGGCCGGTCGCCTTCCCGACGCCGTGCTCGCGTGCGTCGGCGGCGGTTCGAACGCCATCGGCATGTTCGACGCCTTCCTCGACGACGAGGACGTGAAGCTGTACGGCGTCGAGGCCGCCGGCGACGGGGTGGACACGCCCCGCCACGCCGCGTCGATCGAGCGAGGCCGCCCGGGCGTGCTCCACGGGGCGAAGACGTTCGTGCTGCAGGACGAGGACGGCCAGACGATCGAGTCCCATTCGATCTCCGCCGGCCTGGACTACCCGGGCGTCGGCCCCGAGCACGCCTGGCTCGCGTCCATCGGGCGTGCGCAGTACATCCCCGCGACCGACGACGAGGCGATGCAGGCGCTGCGCCTGCTGTCCGAGACCGAGGGCATCATCCCGGCCATCGAGTCCGCCCACGCGCTGGCGGGCGCGCTGCGCATCGGTCGCGAGCTCGGACCCGACGCGATCCTCGCCGTCTGCCTCTCCGGCCGCGGCGACAAGGACATGGACACCGCCGCGCGCTACTTCGATCTCTACGACAAGGGCCGGGTCCCCACGCCCACTCCAGACGCCGCTGACGCGTCGTCTGGAGCCTCCGGGCGCGTGGGCCCAGCCGCGGCCGCCGCCGCAGCACCGCACGACGAAGCCGCGCACGGCGAGGGGGAGAAGCTGTGACCTCGCGCGTCGCCGCCGCGATCGCCGCGGCACGGGCCGAGGGCCGCGGAGCGTTCGTCGGCTACCTGCCTCTCGGGTTCCCCGATCTCCAGGGGAGCATCGACGCCGCCGTCGCCCTCGCCGACAACGGCGCCGACATCCTCGAGCTCGGCCCGCCCTACTCCGACCCGGTGATGGACGGCACGGTCATTCAGGAGGCCACGCAGGCCGCCCTCGCGGGCGGCTTCCGGCTGCGCGACACGTTCACCGCGGTCGCCGAGATCACGCGGCGCGTGGACGTTCCCGTCCTGGTGATGACGTACTGGAACCCCGTGCTGCAGTACGGGGTCGACCGCTACGCCGACGATCTCCTCGCTGCGGGCGGGGCGGGACTCATCACGCCCGACATCACGCCCGACGCGGCCGGCGAGTGGATCGCGGCGAGCGAGCGCACGGGTCTGGACCGCGTGTTCCTCGCGGCACCGACCTCGACCGACGAGCGCCTCGCGCTGATCGCGGAAGCCTCGACCGGTTTCGTGTACACGGTCTCGACGATGGGGATCACGGGAGAGCGGGCGCAGCTGGATGCCGCGGCCCGCACCCTCGTGGCTCGCCTGCGCGAGCACGGCGTCGAGAACGCGTGCGTCGGCATCGGCATCTCCAACGCCGAGCAGGTCGCCGGCGTGCTCGAGTACGCCGACGGCGCGATCGTGGGCACCGCGCTGGTGCGCGCGCTGCGCGACGGCGGCATCGACGGCCTGGCCGCTTCCGCGACCGCTCTCGCCGCCGGCACCGTCCGCCCCGCGAACTAGACTTCATCCGTCGGCTCGCCGCCGGCACCCCCGACAGCCAAGGATTCGATCGCCCATGATCTCCGCCGCCGCGAGCGTCTTCACCAGCATCCCGAGCCCGTCCGTGAGCTCGTTCCAGCTCGGGCCGCTCACCATCCACTTCTACGCGCTGTGCATCATCCTCGGCATCGTCGTCGCGACGCTGCTGACGAACCAGCGTCTCACCAAGCGCGGCGCCGAGCCCTGGGTCGTCATCGACATCGCCCTGCTGGCCGTGCCGCTCGCGATCATCGGCGCGCGCATCTTCCACGTGGTCACCCACTGGGACTTCTATTTCGGGCCCGGGGCGAACCCGATCTCGGCGCTGTTCATCTGGGAGGGCGGCATCGCGATCTACGGCGCCCTCATCGGCGGCGCGGTCGGTGCGTGGCTCGGATGCCGGTGGACCGGCATCCGCTTCTGGACCTTCGCCGATGCCCTCGCCCCCGGGCTCCTGCTCGCGCAGGCACTCGGGCGCTTCGGGAACTGGTTCAACCAGGAGCTCTACGGCCTTCCGACGGACCTGCCGTGGGGTCTGGAGATCGCCTACCCGAACCCGGCGTGGCCCGTCGGCCTGCCCGAAGGCACGCTCTTCCACCCCACGTTCCTCTACGAAGTGATCTGGAACACGCTCGGCGTCGTCTTCCTGCTCTGGGCGGGCAAGCAGTTCCGTCTGCAGTGGGGTCGACTGTTCGGCCTCTACCTCGTCTGGTACAGCGCCGGCCGCGTCGTGTGGGAGTCGATCCGCATCGATCCGAGCGAGATCATCCTGGGTCTGCGCACCAACGTGTGGGCGGCGATCGTCGGCATCGTCGTGGGACTTGTCATCTTCTTCGTCCAGAAGCGCCGCCACCCGGGCTTCGAGCCGTCGCCCTATGTGTCCGGACGTGAGTGGACTGCCGGACAGGCTGTACAATCGCAGAATACCGACGACTTCGTCGACGTCAGCGAACCCCCGACGTCCGAAGTCGACGAGGCCAGCGCCACAAGCACTCCCGCCACGAAATAGCGCGCTCCACGAGCGCCCACGGGCCGACGTCGTCCCATCTTGAGTATCAACGTGAGGACGGTAGGCATGGCTGCGAGCCCCCTGTCGGGTTTCCCGCGCAAGCAGGGCATGTACAACCCGGCGTTCGAGAAGGACGCGTGCGGTCTGGCGATGGTCGCCACGCTCCGGGGAGAAGCCGGACACGACATCATCGATCTGGCGCTGACGGCGCTGCGCAACCTCGAGCACCGCGGGGCCATCGGCTCCGACGCCGGCACCGGCGACGGCGCGGGCATTCTCACGCAGATGCCCGACGACTTCCTGCGCGCGGTGGTCGGCTTCGACCTCCCACCGGTGGGGGAGTACGCCGCGGGGATGATCTTCCTGCCCCGTGACGACGAGGAGCGCGCGGCGCAGAAGTCCGGAATCGAGCGGATCGCGGCATCCGAGAACCTGACCGTGCTCGGCTGGCGCGAGGTCCCGACCGCCGACGAGAACCTCGGAAAGCTCGCCTTCGCGGCGCGCCCGGTCTTCGAGCAGCTGTTCGTGTCCCGCCCCGCAGAGGGGGATGCGCCCGCTCTGTCCGGGATCGCGCTGGACCGTCGCACGTTCCGCCTGCGCAAGCGCGCGCGCACCGAGCTCGACGCCTACTTCGTGTCGCTGTCGGCGCGCACCCTGGGCTATAAGGGCATGGTCACGACGCTGCAGCTGGAGCCCTTCTATCCCGATCTGCAGGACGAGCGCTTCGCGTCCGAGCTGGCGGTCGTGCACTCGCGCTACTCGACCAACACCTTCCCTTCGTGGCCGCTCGCCCAGCCGCTGCGGATGCTCGCCCACAACGGCGAGATCAACACGGTCAACGGCAACCGCAACTGGATGCGCGCCCGCCAGTCGCAGCTCGAGTCCGAGCTGCTCGGCGACATCCGCCCGCTGCTGCCGATCTGCACCGACGGCGCCAGCGACTCGGCGTCGTTCGACGAGGTCCTGGAGCTGCTCACCCTGACGGGGCGCACCCTGCCGCACGCGATCATGATGATGGTGCCCGAGGCCTACGAGAAGCAGGCCGACATCGACCCCAAGCTGCGCTCGTTCTACGAGTTCCACTCCATGCAGATGGAACCGTGGGACGGTCCCGCCGCGCTCATCTTCACCGACGGCACCCTTGTGGGCGCGACGCTCGACCGCAACGGACTGCGTCCGGGTCGCTGGACCGAGACGACCGACGGTCTGGTCGTGATCGGCAGTGAGACCGGTGTGCTCGACTTCGAGCCCGAGCGCATCAAGCGCCGCGGCCGTCTGCGCCCGGGCCGGATGTTCCTGGTCGACACCGCGCAGGGGCGCATCGTGGAGGATGACGAGATCAAGCGCGACCTCGCCGAGCTCGAGCCCTGGCAGCAGTGGCTCGACACCGGCCGTGTGCGCCTGGCCGATCTGCCCGAGCGCGAGCACATCGTCCACCCGATCGCGTCGATCACGCGGCGTCAGCGCACCTTCGGCTACACCGAGGAAGAGGTCAGGATCCTCCTCACGCCGATGGGCCAGACCGGCGCGGAGCCGTTGGGTGCCATGGGCTCGGACACGCCCGTGGCCGTGCTCAGCGAGCGGCCCCGCCTGCTGTTCGACTACTTCACGCAGCAGTTCGCGCAGGTGACCAATCCGCCGCTGGATTCGATCCGCGAAGAGGTCGTGACCTCGCTGTCGCTCGGGCTCGGACCCGAGCGCAACCTGCTGGAGTGGGGCCCCGACCACACCCGCGTGGTCACGCTCGACTTCCCGGTCATCGACAACGACGAGCTGGCGAAGATCCAGCACATCGACACCGCGCTCCCCGGCCGCACGTCGGTCACGATCCGGGGCCTCTACCGCGTGGAGGCCGGCCACAAGGGAATGCAGAAGCGCCTCGCGCAGATGTGCCAGGAGGTCGACCAGGCGATCGAGGACGGCGCCGAGTTCATCGTGCTGTCCGACCGCGACTCCAACAAAGATCTCGCACCGATCCCGTCGCTGCTGATGCTCGCCGCCGTGCACCACCACCTCATCCGCAACGAGACCCGCATGACCTGCGGTCTCGTGGTCGAGGCCGGTGACGTGCGCGAAGTGCACCACGTCGCGACGCTCATCGGGTACGGGGCATCCGCCGTCAACCCCTACCTCGCGATGGAGACCGTCGAATACCTCGTGCGCGCCGGCTACATCACCGGCATCGCGCCCGAGAAGGCCGTCGAGAACCTGATCTACGCGCTCGGCAAGGGCGTGCTGAAGATCATGTCGAAGATGGGGATCTCGACGGTGTCGTCGTATGCGGGCGCCCAGGTGTTCGAGGCGGTCGGTCTCTCCGAGGAGCTCGTGGAGAAGTACTTCACGGGCACCGAGTCCAAGCTCGGCGGCGTCGGGCTCGACGTGATCGCGGCCGAGAATGCCGCCCGTCACGCGTACGCCTACCCCGAGGATGCCGCTGTCCGCGCGCACGAGCGCCTGTGGACCGGCGGCGAGTACCAGTGGCGCCGTGACGGCTCGCCGCACCTGTTCAACCCCGACACGGTGTTCCGGCTGCAGCACGCGACGCGCACGCGCCGGTACGACATCTTCCGCGAGTACACGAAGCTCGTCGACGACCAGGCGAACGAGCTCAAGACGCTGCGGGGCCTCTTCCGATTCAAGAGCGACGGTCGCAAGCCGGTGCCGATCGACGAAGTCGAGCCGGTGTCATCGATCGTGAAGCGGTTCTCGACGGGTGCGATGAGCTACGGCTCCATCTCGAAGGAGGCCCACGAGACCCTCGCGATCGCAATGAACCGCCTCGGCGCGAAGTCCAACACCGGTGAAGGCGGCGAGGACGTGGACCGCCTTCTCGACCCCGAGCGCCGCAGCGCGATCAAGCAGGTCGCGTCGGGCCGCTTCGGCGTGACGAGTCTGTACCTGACGGAATCCGAGGACATCCAGATCAAGCTGGCGCAGGGTGCCAAGCCGGGCGAGGGCGGCCAGCTGCCGCCGACCAAGGTGTACCCGTGGGTGGCGCGCACGAGGCATGCGACCGCCGGAGTGGGTCTCATCTCGCCGCCTCCGCACCACGACATCTACTCGATCGAAGACCTCAAGCAGCTCATCTTCGACCTCAAGCGCGCGAACCCGAAGGCGCGCGTGCACGTCAAGCTCGTGAGCCAGTCGGGCATCGGCGCGGTCGCGGCGGGAACCGCCAAGGCCCTGGCCGACGTCATCCTGGTCTCGGGCCACGACGGCGGAACCGGCGCCAGCCCGCTGAACTCGCTCAAGCACGCGGGCACACCGTGGGAGCTGGGTCTGGCCGAGACCCAGCAGACGCTCATGCTCAACGGCATGCGCGACCGCGTCGTGGTGCAGGTCGACGGGCAGCTCAAGACCGGCCGGGACGTCATCATCGGCGCGCTGCTCGGCGCCGAGGAGTTCGGCTTCGCCACCGCTCCGCTCGTCGTCTCGGGCTGCATCATGATGCGCGTCTGCCACCTCGACACGTGCCCCGTCGGGGTCGCGACCCAGAACCCCGTGCTGCGTGCGCGCTTCAACGGCAAGCCCGAGTTCGTTGTGAACTTCATGGAGTTCATCGCCGAGGAGGTGCGCGAGTACCTCGCGGAACTCGGCTTCCGGTCGCTCGACGAGGCCATCGGACGCAGCGAGCTGCTCGACATCGACGGCGCCGTGGACCACTGGAAGGCGAGCGGGCTGGACCTCAGCCCCGTGCTGGATGGCCCGGTGTTCGCCGACGACGAGGCGCGTCGCAACACGACCTCGCAGAAGCACGAGCTCGAGGACCACTTCGACGTTCAGCTCATCGAGCGCGCACAGGACGTCATCGCCCAGGGCGGACAGCTGACGATCGATCTGCCGATCCGCAACACGGAGCGCGCGGTCGGCACCCTGCTCGGCCACCACGTGACCGTCGCGCGCGGGGAGAACGGACTTCCCTCGGGGAGCATCGTGGTGAATCTGACCGGCTCGGCCGGTCAGTCCTTCGGCGCGTTCATGCCCGCCGGCATCACCCTGCGACTCGAGGGCGACTCGAACGACTACGTCGGCAAGGGTCTGTCCGGCGGACAGATCGTGGTGCGTCCGCCGCGCCGCGCGACCTTCGATGCGTCGCAGAACGTGATCGCGGGCAACGTGATCGGGTATGGCGCGACGCAGGGCACGCTGTTCCTGCGCGGCGTCGTGGGGGAGCGGTTCTTCGTGCGCAACTCCGGCGCCACCGCGGTCGTCGAGGGCGTGGGCGACCACGCACTCGAGTACATGACCGGCGGACTGGCCGTGATCCTCGGCGCCACGGGCCGGAACCTCGGTGCCGGCATGTCGGGCGGAACCGCCTACGTGTATCGCCTCGACCGCAAGCTCGTGAACCGCGAGGCCCTCGCTGCCGGCGAGCTCGAACTCGGTGCGCTCGGGTCGGGCGACGCCGAGATCCTCCGCGACCTGCTCGAGCAGCATGTCGCCGAGACCGACTCGACCCTCGCTGCGGCGCTGCTCGCCGACTTCGAGGCCGAGCTCGACAACTTCGTCCGTGTCCTGCCCCGCGACTACGCCGCGGTGCTCGAGACGCGCCAGAATGCCGTGGCCGAGGGGCTGGACCCCGACGGCGACGTCGTCTGGAACCGCATCCTGGAGGTGACGGGTGGCTGACCCGAAGGGCTTTCTGAAGGTCACCGAGCGAGAGCTGCCCGCGCGGCGGCCGGTGCCGGTGCGCATCATGGACTGGAAAGAGGTCTATGAGCCGGGCGACTCCGCCGTCCTGCGTCGACAGGCCGGCCGCTGCATGGACTGCGGTGTGCCGTTCTGCCACAAGGGCTGCCCCCTCGGCAACCTCATCCCGGAGTGGAACGACCTCACCTGGCGCGGCGAGGGCCGCTCGGCGAGCGAACGCCTGCACGCCACGAACAACTTCCCGGAGTTCACAGGTCGGCTGTGCCCGGCGCCGTGCGAGAGCTCGTGCGTGCTCGGCATCAACCAGCCCGCGGTCACGATCAAGCAGATCGAGGTCTCGATCGTCGACGAGGCCTTCTCACACGGCTGGATCGAGGCCGAGCCTCCGGGCCGCCTCACCGGGAAGACTGTCGCCGTCGTGGGCTCCGGCCCCTCGGGGCTCGCTGCGGCGCAGCAGCTCACGCGTGCCGGCCACACCGTCGCCGTCTTCGAGCGCGACGACCGCATCGGCGGACTGCTGCGGTACGGCATCCCGGACTTCAAGATGGAGAAGAAGCATCTCGAGGCGCGCCTTCGCCAGATGCGCGACGAGGGCACGCGTTTCCGCGCCGGCGTCGAGATCGGCAAGGACATCTCGTGGAGCGACCTGCGCGCGCGCTATGACGCCGTGGTCATCGCCACGGGGTCCACGGTGCCCCGCGAACTCGCGATCCCCGGGCGCGACCTGGCCGGCGTGCACTTCGCGATGGAGTACCTCATCGAGTCGAACAAGGCGGTCGCCGGCGACTCCGTGCCCCACCAGATCACGGCCGAGGGCAAGCACGTCATCGTCATCGGCGGCGGCGACACCGGCGCCGACTGCATCGGCACCGCGCACCGGCACGGCGCCCTGAGCGTGACCAACCTCGCCATCGGCCGGCGCCCCCCGGGCGAGCGACCGGAGCACCAGCCATGGCCGATGTCGCCGACCGTGTTCGAGGTGCAGTCCGCCCACGAGGAAGGCGGCGAGCGGTCATACCTGGCCAGCACCGTCGAGTTCCTCGCGAACGACGCCGGCGAGGTGCGCGCGCTGCGCGTGGCCGAGACCGAGTTCGTGGACGGCCGCCGCGTTCCCAAGAGCGGAACCGAGCGCGAGATCCCCGCGGACCTCGTGCTCATCGCGATGGGCTTCACCGGACCGGAGCGTCAGCTGCTCGAAGAGCAGCTGGGCGCGCAGTTCACCGGCACCGGCAGCGTGCAGCGCGAGGACGACTACCAGACCACTGCGCCGGGCGTGTTCGTGGCCGGCGATGCCGGTCGTGGCCAGTCCCTGATCGTGTGGGCGATCGCGGAGGGCCGTGCGGCCGCCGCGAGCGTCGACGCGTACCTCATGGGGGAGACGCAGCTGCCCGCCCCCGTTCGCCCGACCGATGTCGCGATCGGCCTGCAGCCCGCGTAGGCTGGCTCACGGCATTCGCCCTCGAAAACACCCGGAGAAAACACACGGATGAGACGCGCCAAAATCGTCGCAACCCTTGGTCCCGCCACGTCGACGTATGAGAGCGTTCGCGCGATCATCGACGCGGGCGTGGATGTCGCCCGCTTCAATCTGAGCCACGGCGACTACTCGGTTCACGACAACAACTTCGCCAATGTGCGCAAGGCCGCGGACGACGCGGGTCGCCCCGTCGCCGTCCTCGTCGACCTCCAGGGACCGAAGATCCGCCTGGGCAAGTTCGAGAACGGACCGCACGAGCTCGCGGTCGGCGACATCTTCAAGATCACGACCGAGGAGATCCTCGGAACGAAGGAGATCGTCGGCACCACGTTCAAGGGCCTCCCCAACGACGTCAAGGCGGGGGACTTCCTCCTCATCGACGACGGCAAGGTGCGCGTCGAGGTCGTCGAGACCGACGGCACCGTCGTGACCACGAAGGTCATCGTCGGCGGCGCCGTCTCCAACAACAAGGGGATCAACCTTCCCGGTGTGGCGGTCAACGTCCCCGCGCTCTCGGAGAAGGACGAGGCCGACCTCCGCTGGGGCCTGCGCGCCGGCGCCGACATCATCGCCCTCTCGTTCGTCCGCGACGCGAAGGACGTGCAGCGCGTGCACGTCATCATGGCCGAGGAAGGACGCCACCTCCCGGTCATCGCGAAAATCGAGAAGCCGCAGGCCGTCGACAACCTCGAGGAGATCATCGACGCGTTCGACGGCATCATGGTCGCCCGCGGCGACCTCGGCGTGGAGCTCCCGCTCGAGGCCGTGCCGATCGTCCAGAAGCGCGCGGTCGAGCTGTGCCGCCGCATGGCCAAGCCCGTCATCGTCGCGACGCAGATGCTCGAGTCCATGATCGAGAACCCCGTGCCCACGCGCGCCGAGACGAGCGATGTCGCCAACGCCGTGCTCGACGGCGCCGACGCGGTCATGCTGTCGGGCGAGACCAGCGTGGGCAAGTACCCCGTCGGGGTCGTCGAGACGATGGCGCGCATCATCGACTCCACCGAGGAGCACGGGCTCGAGCGCATCCAGCCGCTCCACACGAAGCCCCGCACCCAGGGCGGCGCCATCACGCTCGCGGCCCTCGAGGTCGCCGAGTTCGTCGACGCGAAGTTCCTCTGCATCTTCACCGAGTCGGGTGACACCGCGCGCCGCATGTCCCGTCTGCGTCCGCGCATCCCCATGATCGGGTTCACCCCCGAGCCGGCGATCCGCCGTCGCATGGCGCTCACCTGGGGCGTCAAGTCGGCCCTCGTCGAGCACGTCGCCCACACCGATCGCATGTTCATCCAGGTCGACGACTACTTCCTCGCGAACGACCTCGCGAAGGTCGGCGACAAGGTCGTCGTGATCTCGGGTTCGCCTCCCGGAATCATCGGCTCGACGAACGACATCCGCATCCACAAGATCGGCGACGCCGTCCACGGCAAGGCGCCGATCTACAAGTCGAACGAAATCTGACCTCCGGTTCCACCGCCACGACGGTCGCGCTCACTATGCTGAGCGCGACCGTTGTCGTTTCCCGACTGGAGGACCTCGCATGGACTTTTTCTGGTGGCTGCTGTGGATCTTCTGGTTCACCGCCTACATCTACGTGGTGGTCGTCGTCATCACCGACCTGTTCCGGGACGAGAAGCTCAACGGCTGGCTGAAGGCCCTGTGGATCATCGCCCTCGTCTTCATCCCGTTCCTCACGGCGCTCGTGTACGTCATCGCGCGCGGCTCCGGCATGGCCCAGCGCGCGCGGGCACGGTATGTGTCCGCTCCGGAGGTCGACGAGTACAAGCCGTCGGCGTCCGCGAGCCCCGCGGACGACATCGCGAAGGCGAAGGCTCTCCTCGACGCCGGGTCGATCTCGCAGGGTGAGTTCGACGCCCTCAAGAGCAAGGCTCTCGGGAACCAGTACTTCGGCGCCTGAACGACGCACAGGAGCGGATGCCTCGGCACGGGGCATCCGCTCCTGTGCGCGTGCCGGGTGTCACGGCACGCCTCGGACGCACCGAGAAAGGTCTCGGCTAGCGTGGTGTCGCGCTCAGCCCACCGCGCGGGAGGAAACCCATGACCACACGCACGCCCGAAGCGACGGTGCACATCCTGTCGAGCACGGTTGCACAGGTTCACGTCGGATCCGAGGTCGAAGAGGTCATCGCCGCCGACAGCCGAGCGCTGCGCGACCGCGTGGTCGAGGAGATCCGCCTGCTGGCGGCATCCGCGGGCGAGCCCGCCCACGCGACACTCGTCGAAGGGTCTTCGCGCTGGCCCCTGATCGTGCATCCCGACGGAACGTTCGCAGAGTCGCTCGAGCCTGCGGAACCGGCTTCGGATGCGCCCAGCGCGCCGGCGCACGGGTCCGTGTCCGAGGCCGTCGCCGCGCCTCTCGTCACACCGGACGCGCCGGTGGCCGAGTCACCACTCTCCGCTGCGCCCGTCGCCGCGCCCGTCGTCGCCGAGCCCGCTCCGGCCCCCGCTCCCACCCGCTCGTCGACGTCGGCTGCGCGCGAGACCGCCAAGCCGACGGTGCAGGACCTGCTCGACTCCCGCGACGACGGCGACAAGCCGCGCGCGACCGAGGGCTGGCAGGCCGCCGTCCGGCGGGCGACCGGCGGGCTGATCTCCCCGCAGCCCGGCCGCGGAGAGCAGTCGCGGCTCGACCGCGAGAAGCGCGTGCAGCGACGCCTCGATGCGCCGCGCACGATCGTCGTGCTCAATCCGAAGGGCGGCGCGCACAAGACGACGAGCACGCTGCTGCTCGCGGCGACCTTCGGAACGCTGCGCGGCGGTGCGACGCTCGCGTGGGACAACAACGAGACCCGCGGAACGCTCGGCTGGCGCGCGCAGAATGCTCCGCACCACCGGACCGCCGTCGACCTCCTCGAGGATCTCGACCGGTTCTCCGACCCGAGCGCGTCCGGCCTCGCCACGCTCGACACGTATGTCCGCACTCAGGTCGATGCGCGCTTCGACGTCCTGGCCTCCGATGAGGATGCCGCGGCATCCTCCACCATCGACGCTGCGGCGTTCGATCGCCTGCACGCGCTGCTGCGCCGCTACTACCGGCTCATGATCATCGACACCGGCAACAACATGCGCGCCTCCAACTGGATCGCCTCCGTCGCGGCCGCCGATCAGCTCGTCATCGTCTCGACGGTCCGGGAGGACACCGCAGCCAGTGCGGCCTGGCTTCTCGACGGCCTGCGCGAGAAGGGCTTCGGCGACAAGGTCGACCACGCGGTCACGGTGCTCACCGCTCCGTCGTCGCGTCCCGACAAGCGCCTCGAGGCGCGCCTGACGCGGCACTTCCAGCAGGTGACGTCGGGCGTCGTCATCGCGCCGTTCGACGCCTCGCTCGTCGACGGCGGTCCGATCGACTTCGACGCGCTGTCGCCGGAGACACGGGATGCCTGGCTGACCGCCGCCGCGACGATCGCCGACCGGCTCTGACGAGGGGTGTCGGTGGTCGAACGGACGATTTCGGTGCCGGTGGTGGGAGTCGAACCCACACGCCCTTTCGGGCAACCGAGTTTGAGTCGGTCGCGTCTGCCATTCCGCCACACCGGCAGGCGGCCGATGCCGCGCTTCCGGGTTTGACCATACCGTAGGATTCAATGGTGACTGAGCAGGAGCTACCCCCCGCAACGCCGGCGTCCAACACCCCCCGCCGCGTGGTGGTGGCAGAGGACGAGTCGCTGATCCGACTCGACATCGTCGAGATCCTCCGCGACAACGGCTTCGACGTCGTCGGCGAGGCCGGCGACGGCGAGACGGCGGTGCAGCTCGCGACCGATCTGCGTCCGGACCTCGTCATCATGGACGTCAAGATGCCGCAGCTCGACGGCATCTCGGCCGCCGAGAAGCTCAGCAAGAACCACATCGCGCCGGTCGTCCTCCTGACCGCCTTCAGCCAGAAGGAGCTCGTGGAGCGCGCGAGCGAGGCCGGCGCGCTGGCCTACGTCGTGAAGCCGTTCACTCCCAACGACCTGCTGCCCGCGATCGAGATCGCCCTGGCTCGCTACGAGCAGATCATCACGCTCGAGGCCGAGGTCGCCGACATGGTCGAGCGGTTCGAGACCCGCAAGCTGGTCGACCGCGCGAAGGGTCTCCTCAACGAGAAGATGGGCCTGTCCGAGCCCGAGGCCTTCCGCTGGATCCAGAAGGCCTCGATGGACCGCCGGCTCACCATGCAGGACGTCGCCAAGGCGATCATCGAGCAGCTCGCACCGAAGAAGTAGCGCAGCGGATGCCGCGGCATCCGCTCTCGCACGTTCGCCCGAGTCGCCCCGGGGCTACATCGACGCCGGCATGTCCTTGATGTGGTTCGTGATGCGCACCGTGGAGCAGCGGCGGCCCTGATCGTCGGTCACCACGATCTCGTGGACCGCGAGGGTGCGGCCGAGGTGCACCGGGGTGCACACTCCCGTGACGACGCCGGACGTGGCCGAACGGGTGTGCGTGGCGTTGATGTCGACGCCGACGGCGAGACGGCCGGGGCCGGCATGCAGGTTCGCCGCCATCGATCCGAGGGACTCGCCGAGCACGACGTACGCACCGCCGTGGAGCAGCCCGACCGGCTGCGTGTTGCCTTCGACGGGCATCGTCGCGACGCAGCGCTCGATCGAGAACTCCGTGAAGACGAGGCCCATCTTCTCGGCGAGAGCACCCATTCCGCGGTTCGCCGCCCACGTGAGGCCGTCGGCGTTCGCGGGGGAGTTGTCGGGCATGGGGGCACCTTCGGGACCGGGGGAGGGGGTGTCTCCGACCCTGGCTAGAGTTGCAGGGTGACGGACTCCGCAAAGCCTACCCTTCTCGTCGTGGACGGCCATTCGCTGGCCTACCGGGCGTTCTACGCCCTCCCCGTCGACAACTTCTCGACGAAGGACGGCCAGCACACCAACGGCATCTACGGGTTCCTCGCGATGCTCATCAACCTGATCAAGGCCGAGCGTCCGACGCACTTGGCCGTGGCGTTCGACACCTCCCGGCAGTCGTTCCGCACGCGCGAGTATCCGGAGTACAAGGCGAACCGGTCCGAGACCCCGTCCGAGTTCAAGGGGCAGATCCCGATCCTGCAGGACTGCCTCGCCGCGATGAGCATCACCGTCATCCAGAAGGAGGACATCGAGGCCGACGACATCCTCGCGACGCTCGCGACGCAGGCGGCGCAAGAGCACTTCGACGTCCTCGTCTGCTCGGGTGATCGCGACACCATCCAGCTGGTCGACGACGACGTCACGCTTCTGTACCCGAACGTGCAGGGCGTGTCGCAGCTCAAGCGCTACGACCGTCAGGCCGTCATCGATCGCTACGGGGTTCCCCCGGAGCAGTATCCCGACATCGCGGCGCTCGTCGGCGAGACCAGCGACAACCTGCCCGGCGTGCCGAAGGTGGGTGAGAAGACCGCGGTGAAGTGGCTGAACCAGTTCGGCTCGCTCGAGGAGCTGCTCGACAACGCCGACAAGGTCACCGGTGTCGTCGGCGGCAACCTGCGCGACAACCTCGACACCGTGCGGCGCAACCGCGCGCTCAACCGCCTCCTCCGCGACGTCGAGCTCCCCGTGGCGGTGGCCGACCTCGAGGTGAAGCCGATGGATGCGCAGGCGGTGCGCGACATCTTCGCGCGGCTGGAGTTCAAGACCCTCATTCCGCGCGTGGCCGAGCTGGCCGGCATCGAGCAGCAGATGGCCGCCGTCACCAGCGCCGCCGCGGTGCCGATGCCCGTGCCGGTCGAACCGTCGGCGGGCGACCTGCTCGCCTGGCTCGACGCCGCGAAGGGCGAGGTCGGGGTCACCGTGGTCGTCGAAGGCGGTCTCCCTCGCCGGGTGGGCTTCGCGACGACGGATGCCGCGGCCGAGGCCGACTGGACGCCAGACGTCGCGACCGCACTCGGTTCCTGGCTCGCCTCCGACGCGCCGAAGGTGTTCAGCGACGCCAAGCCGCAGGTGAAGGCCCTGCGGCGCGCGGGCCTGAGGCTCGGCGGACTCGCGTTCGACACGATCGTGGCCGGCTGGCTGCTGCGGCCGAGCTTCCCCGACAAGACACTCGCCGACCTCGTCGACCGCTACCTCGACGAGAAGCTCCCCGAGGCGGACCCGACCCAGCTCGTTCCCGAGACCGAGGGCGCCACCCCCGGCCAGCTCGCGTGGTTCGGCGTCCGCGTGACCGAGGCCCTCCGTGCCGAGCTGGCCGACAGCGTCGCCGCGGTGCTCACCGACATCGAGCTGCCGACGCTGCTCGCCCTCGCCGACATGGAGCTCGCCGGTGTCGCGGTGTCGCACGACACGCTGGCCTCGTTCTCGGGCGAACTGGGCGAGCGCGCCGATGCAATCGCGCAGCAGGCGTTCGCCGCCATCGGCCGCGAGGTCAACCTCGGTTCGCCGAAGCAGCTGCAGGAGGTCCTCTTCGACGAGCTGCAGCTCCCCAAGACCCGCAAGACGAAGACGGGCTACTCGACGGATGCCGCTGTCCTCGCCGATCTGCAGGAGACCAACCCGCACCCCTTCCTCGACCTGCTGCTGCAGCACCGCGAGGCGACGAAGCTGCGTCAGATCATCGAGTCGCTCGACACCGCGATCGCGTCCGATGGACGCATCCGCACCACCTACGTGCAGACCGGAAGCCAGACGGGCCGTCTGTCGAGCACCGACCCCAACCTGCAGAACATCCCGATCCGAAACGAGGAGAGCCGGCGCATCCGCTCGGCCTTCACCGTCGGCGAGGGCTACGAGACGCTGCTCACCGCTGACTACTCGCAGATCGAGATGCGCATCATGGCGCACCTGTCCGAAGACCCCGGACTCATCGAGGCGTTCAACTCCGGCGAGGACCTCCACCGCTTCGTGGGTGCGCGGGTCTTCGCGGTGGACCCCGCCGACGTGACCCCGCAGATGCGCACGAAGGTGAAAGCCATGTCGTACGGTCTCGTCTACGGTCTGTCGGCGTTCGGGCTGTCGAAGCAGCTGCGCATCGAGCAGTCCGAGGCGAAGCAGCTGATGATGGAGTACTTCGCCCGCTTCGGCGCGGTGCGCGACTACCTGCGCTCGTCGGTCGAGCAGGCGCGCATCGACGGCTACACCGAGACCATCTTCGGACGGCGCCGTCCGTTCCCCGACCTCGCGAGCCCGAATCGGGTGCTGCGCGAGAACGCCGAGCGGGCCGCGCTCAACGCTCCCATCCAAGGGAGCGCGGCGGACATCATGAAGATCGCGCTCTTCCATATCCACGACGACTTCGCCGCCGCGGACCTTCGCTCGCGCGTGCTCCTGCAGATCCACGACGAACTCGTCGTGGAGATCGCCCCGGGGGAGTGGGGCGCCGCAGAGAAGATCGTGAAGGAGCGGATGGGCGATGCCGCACAGCTCTCCGTCCCGCTGGACGTGCAGATCGGCCGCGGTGAGGACTGGAACGAAGCAGGGCACTGACGATCCGTGTTTGGCGTGCCGCGCAACGGCTCCATAGGCTCATGGCATGACTGACGAAACACGCACGCCCACGCCGATCGACACGATCGCTGACGCCTGGGTCGACACTCTCGCCGAGCTCGAACCGACCCTTGCGACCTACATCGGCCGCACGGAGTTCAACGATCGCTTCGGCGACTACAGCCCCGCCGGGCACGAGCGCCTCACCGCCGAGGGCCGCAAGACGCTGTCCGCGCTCTCCGCAGCGACTCCGGTCGACGACATCGACGTCGTCACCAAGGAGGACCTCGCGCGCGAGCTCGAGCTCGGCATCGAGCTCCACGAGGCGCAGTGGCACCTGCGCGACATCAACGTGATCGCGTCGCACCCGCAGAACATCCGCTCCGCATTCGACCTCATGCCCACCGCGACGGCGGACGATTGGTCGGTGATCGCCACGCGCCTCGGCGCCGTCCCCGCCGCGATCGAGGGGTACGTCGAGTCGCTGCGCAGCGGTATCGAGCAGGGCGTCGTGCCCGCGCGGCGCCAGGTCGTCGAGGTCGTGACGCAGATCGGCCGATACACCGAGGACCGCGGCTTCTTCGCGACGTTCGCGGCCGAGGCCGCTCCCGAGGAGGGGCAGCTCCCTGCCTCCCTCGCCCGGGATCTCGCCGACAACGCGAATGCCGCCCGCGTGGCCTACGACCAGCTCGCCGCGTTCCTGAGCACCGAGCTCGCTCCGGCCTCGACCGAGAAGGACGCCGTCGGGCGCGAGCTGTACGCGCTGCACTCGCGACAGTTCCTCGGCGCCACCGTCGACCTCGACGAGACCTATGAATGGGGCATCGAGGAACTCGCGCGGATGGTCGCGGAGCAGGAGTCGATCGCGCACGAGATCAAGGCCGGGGCATCCGTCGAGGAGGCCGTCGCATTCCTCGAGGAGGATGACAGCCGCAAGCTGCACGGCACCGACGCTCTCCAGCGCTGGATGCAGGAGACGAGCGACCGCGCCGTCGAGGAGCTCGGACGCACGCACTTCGACATCGCGGAGCCGATCCGCCGGCTGGAGTGCATGATCGCCCCGACGCAGGAGGGCGGGATCTACTACACCGGTCCGACCGACGACTTCTCACGTCCCGGCCGGATGTGGTGGTCGGTACCCGAGGGTGTGGAGTCCTTCGACACGTGGCGTGAGCTCACGACGGTCTACCACGAGGGCGTTCCGGGCCACCACCTGCAGATCGCGCAGGCCGTCTACAACCGCGCGCAGCTGAACTCCTACCGTCGACTGCTCGGCGGCACGTCCGGCCACGCCGAGGGATGGGCGCTGTACGCCGAGCGACTCATGGAGCAGCTGGGATACCTCGACGACCCGGCCGACCGGCTGGGCATGCTCGACGGTCAGCGCATGCGCGCCGCCCGCGTCGTGCTCGACATCGGCGTCCACCTCGAGAAGCCCCGCCCCGACGGTCAGGGAACGTGGGATGCCGCGTTCGCTCTGGACTTCATGCGCCACAACGTCAACATGCCCGACGAGTTCGTGAAGTTCGAGGTCAACCGCTACCTCGGCTGGCCCGGGCAGGCACCCTCCTACAAGGTCGGTCAGCGCATCTGGGAGCAGCTGCGCGACGACGTCGCCGAGCGCGAGGGCGCCGAGTTCTCGATCAAGCGCTTCCACAAGCGCGCGCTCGACATCGGCGGGGTCGGGCTCGACACCCTCCGCAGCGCGCTTTCGCGCTGACGCCGGACGGATTCAGGCGCGGGGGTCGTGGTGCAGCAGCGCCAGGACCTCCGCGTCGCTCGTCTGGGTGAAGTCGTCGTAGAACTCGCCCACGGCCCAGAATCTCCGCTGGGGATGCGGGCAGACGTACTCGTCGACGACGGCAGGGTCGGGCATCCACGCCGTTGGCGCGACGGGCACCGCCAGAACCAGGTGCGCGACACCGCGGCCACGCAGCGACCGGCAGGCCGCCGTCGCGGTAGCGCCCGTGGCGACGCCGTCGTCCACGACGATCACCGTCCGGCCCGCAACGCTCCCGATGCCCCCGAACAGGGCCGAGCGCCGTCGCAGCTCTTCGCGCTCGGCGTCTTCGACCATGGCCATCTGCTCGGGCGTCACGGTGCCGACGCGTCCTCCCCGGTCTGTGAGCACGCGGACGTCTTCCGCAATCGCACCGAGGGCGAACTCCTCCTGTTCGGGGGCCCCGAGCTTGCGCACGACCACCGCTCCCAGCGGCAGACCGAGCACTCGTGCGACCTCGGCGGCGACCACGATCCCGCCTCGGGGGATTCCGGCGACGACGGCGTCTTGCCCGCGCCACGCGGCGAGCTCCGCTGCGAGGTCGACCCCCGCCGCAGTCCGGTCCGCGAAGATGGCCATGCGGTCACGGTACGCCCGCGGCATCCGTCTGTCTGCGGGAATGCCGTGTGGCCGTCCACGGTTCCCTCTCACGCGTGATTCATTCACGCGAATGGAAAGGATGCTCGAATGACCGATCTCACCGGCGTCGAACTGGGTCTGGACACCTTCGGAGACGTGACGCGCGACGCGTCCGGCCAGTTGCTCAGCGATGCGCAGACGATCCGCAACGTCGTCGATCAGGCCGTGCTCGCCGACCGCGTAGGTCTGTCGTTCTTCGGCGTGGGGGAGCACCACCGACCGGAGTTCGCCGTGTCGAGTCCGGAGATCGTGCTCGCGGCGGCGGCCGCCCGCACCCAGAGCATCCATCTGGGCACGGCGGTGACGGTGCTCTCGAGCGATGACCCGGTGCGGGTCTACGAGCGCTTCGCCACCCTCGACGCCGTCTCGAACGGGCGCGCGGAGGTCATTCTGGGGCGCGGCTCGTTCATCGAGTCGTTCCCGCTCTTCGGCTATGACCTGCGGGACTACGAGACCCTCTTCGAGGAGAAGCTCGATCTCTTCTCGCGCCTGCTCGACGAGAAACCGGTCACCTGGCAGGGCACCCTGCGCGCGCCGCTGGAGAGCGCCGACGTGTACCCGAAGACGGAGAACGGGCTGCGTGCGTGGGTCGGCGTCGGCGGCACGCCGGAGTCCGTGGTTCGAGCCGCACGCCACGGGTACGGACTCATGCTCGCGATCATCGGCGGTCCGGCCGATCGGTTCCGACCGTTCGCCGACCTCTACCGCCGTTCGCTGACGAGCTTCGAGAAGCCCGCGCTGCCGATCGGCGTTCACTCGCCGGGTCATGTCGCCGACACCGACCAGCAGGCGTGGGAAGAGGCCTACGAGGGCTTCGAGGCCATGAACAACACCATCGGCCGCGAGCGCGGCTGGCCGCCCTACAGCCGGATGCGCTTCCAGCGCGACGTCGGGCCGGAGGGTGCTCTCTACGTCGGATCGCCGGAGACCGTGGCCCGCAAGATCGCGGACACCGTCTCGACGCTCGGCGTCCAGCGCTTCGACATGAAGTTCTCGACGGGGACGATGTCGCACGAGCGCATGATGCACTCGATCGAGCTCTACGGCACCCGGGTCGCACCGCTCGTGCGCGACATGCTGTCGTGACCACCGCAGCCGGCGCGGCATCCGTAGCATGACGCTATGACGGATGCCGAGCCCCACACCGCGGCCTCGCTCTCAGAGCGGCTCGACGCACTGCCCTTCACGCGGCGCCATCTGAGGGTGCTGACGGGTTCGGGGCTCGGCTGGGCCCTGGACGCGATGGATGTCGGGCTGATCTCGTTCGTGATCGCCGCCCTCGCCGTGCAGTGGAATCTGCAGCCGCAGGAGACCGCCTGGATCGCATCGGTCGGGTTCATCGGCATGGCGATCGGCGCGAGTGTGGGCGGACTCCTCGCCGATCGATTCGGTCGTCGCTCCGTCTTCGCGATCACACTGCTCGTGTACGGCCTCGCGACCGGCGCGAGCGCCCTCGTCGGCGGTCTCGCGGCCCTGCTCGTGCTGCGATTCCTCGTGGGCCTCGGGCTCGGCGGTGAACTGCCGGTCGCGTCGACCTACGTCTCCGAGTTCGCACCGGCGCGCATGCGGGGCCGTCTGATCGTGATCCTCGAGGCCTTCTGGGCGATCGGCTGGACGGCGGCTGCACTGATCGGCTACTTCGTGATCCCGGCATCCGATGCCGGCTGGCGCTGGGCGTTCGCACTGGGGGCGATTCCCGCGGCGTACGCCCTGTTCGTGCGATGGGGGCTGCCGGAGTCCGCCCGGTGGCTCGCGCGCCGGGGGCGCCACGCCGAGGCGGAGAGCGTCGTCCGGTCGTTCGAGGAGGCCGCGGGCGCGGCATCCGCTCCTTCCTCCGCCGCGGTGGCGACCGCGGATGCCGAGCCACCCGTCGCCACCAGCGTCGGCTCGCGCTTGGCCGCGCTGTGGGCGCGGGAGTTCCGCACGCGGACGGCGTGCCTGTGGCTGGTGTGGTTCTGCGTGAACTTCTCGTACTACGGGGCGTTCATCTGGATCCCGTCGATCCTCGTCGCCCAGGGATACGATCTCGTGCGATCGTTCGGGTTCACCCTCATCATCACGCTCGCGCAGCTCCCCGGGTACGCCGCCGCGGCATGGCTCATCGAGGTCTGGGGGCGGCGTCTGACGCTCTCGGTGTTCCTCATCGGCTCCGCCGTCGCCGCGGTGTTCTTCGGCACAGCCGACACTGCCGGCGCCGTCATCGCCGCCGGGATGGCGCTCTCGTTCTTCAACCTGGGCGCGTGGGGTGCGCTGTACGCGGTCACGCCGGAGATGTATCCGACGTCGCTGCGCGCGACCGGCTCGGGCTGGGCGGCGGGTGCCGGTCGCATCGCCTCGATCATCGCGCCGCTGAGCGTGCCGCTGCTGCTTTCCGCCGGGGGAGCGGCGACGCTCTTCATCGTGTTCGCGGTGTTCTTCGCGATCGCCGCTGCGGCAGCGTGGGGGCTGGTGGACCGCCGGGGCGCGGCACTCGACGATCGCTGACCCGCCTAGGCTGGGGGCCATGGCATCCGTGCGGTACGTCGCGATCGGCGACTCCTTCACCGAAGGCGTGGGCGACGAACTCCCCGACGGACGCGTGCGCGGGTGGGCCGACCTGGTGGCGCAGGGCTGGGCGGATGCGTCGGCCCAGCCGGTCGAGTACGCCAACTTCGCGATCCGAGGCAAGCTCGTGTGGCCGATCGTCGAGCAGCAGCTCGAGCCCGCCCTGGCCCTGGGGCCTACCCACCTCTCCTTCAACGGCGGCGGCAACGACATGCTGCGGCCGCGCACGAGCGTGTCGCGCGTCGTGGAGGCCTTCACCCACGTGCTGCGGCGCTGCGACGAAGAGGGCGTGACGCTCATCGTGCTGTCCGGCGCGAACCCGTCGGCGCAGCTTCCGCTCAGCCGAGTGATCCAGCGGCGGGGCGACCTGCTCTCGTTGGCGGTCTCGAAGAAGCTGGCCGACCGCAACGACCTCGTCCGCGCCTTCAACTGGCCCGATCGAGAGCTCTCGAGCCCTCCATACTGGTCCGAGGATCGCCTGCACATGAACTCCCGCGGTCACCACCGGGTCGCCGCAAGGGTGCTGACGTCGCTCGGTCTGGAGCCGGCCCCGGGGTGGTGGTCGCTCCCGGAGCTCCCCGCCGCTGCGACCCGCGGCGCGACGTACTACCGCGATCACGTCGGACCCTGGGTGCGGCGCCGGCTCACCGGCACTTCGTCGGGCGACGGCCGGGAGCCGAAGCACGCGGAGTGGTTCGAGGTGCGCCCGTCAGCCGTCTGAGACGGCCGGGTCGTCCGCGCTCGCCCGTGAGCCGCCGCCCGTCACCGCGTAGGTGAGCTCGGCGAAGGCGCCCGCCTGACGCACCCGAGTGAGCGTGAGTCTGTCGGCGCCCATCCGCCGGGGGAGAAGGGGTTTCCCCGACGCGAGTGTCGCGGGCGCGACCGACACCAGGATCTCGTCGAGCAGGCCGGCATCGGCGAACTGACCTGCGAGATCGCCGCCGCCGACGACCCAGACGTCGCGGTCGCCGGCCGCCTCGCGGATCTGCGGCCACGCGGCGAGCACGTGGCCGTGGGCGAACCGGATGTCGGCTCCGGCCACCGACGGGAGGTCGCGCCGCGTGAACACGAACGTCGGCCGTGCCCCGTAGTACGCCGGCCACTTCTCGGGATGCGCGAGAAGATCCTCCTGACGCAGGACCCACTCGTAGGTGGAGGATCCCTGCACCAGAACGCCGATACCCGCGAGGAACTCCTGGAACCCACTGTCGCCGCCCTCTCCGCCGGGGACGGCGAAGAGCCAGTCGAGCGAATCGGCGTCGTCGGCGAGGAACCCGTTGAGGGTGGTGGCGGTGTAGAAGATCACGCGCGGCATCCCGTCACGCTAGCGCCTGCTCCCGACATCTTGACCTCGTATTCAACCCGGCGGTACTATACCAATCAGTTCAATAAGGGAGACGCGATGACCACCGATCAGCTGAGCCGCACCTTCGCGGCGCTGGCCGACCCGACCCGACGCGCGATGCTCACCCGTCTCAGCGGGGGAGCGGCCACCGTCGGCGAGCTGGCAGAGCCGTTCGACATGACGTTCGCCGCCGTGTCGAAGCACCTTCGCGTGCTGGAGTCCGCCGGACTCGTCAGTCGAGGGAGGCAGGCTCAGTACCGGCCTGCGCAGCTCGATGCGCGCCCGCTCGCCCTGGCATCGCGCTGGATCGGCGACTACGCCCGTTTCTGGGACGACAGCGTCGATGCGCTCGACCAGTACCTCAACGCCCTTCAGCAGCTCAGCCCGGCCCCTGCCGCCGCCCACCCCGACTCAGATACCGAAACCGAAACCGATACGAAGGAAGATCGATGACCGAATACTTCACCATCACCCGCACGCTGCGCGCACCCCGCGCGCTCGTTTTCGAGGCGATCACCCTGCCGGAGCACTTCGCGGTGTGGTTCGGCACGGCCGCCGTCGAGGTGCCGCAGGAATCCCTGACCATGGATGTGCGCCCGGGCGGCGCGTTCCGCGCCGTGATGGTTCTTCCGGACGGCAACCGCATCGACTGGGCGGGGGAGTACAAGGTCGTCGATCCGCCGTCGCACCTGGCCATGACCCTCACCGATCAGCCCGGCGACGACGCGGGACTGCCCGTGCTGTTCGACCTGAAGGAGGTCGACGGCGGCACGCAGCTGACGATCCGGCAGGATCGCTCGGACTTCAGCGATGAGCAGGTCGCGGCCACGATCGCGGGCTACAACGCGTTCGTCGACGACATCGAGCGCGTCCTGGAGTCGCTCCAGACGGCCTGAGTCCTCAGAGAGCGCCCGGGCGGCGCAGCGCGCTCATCGCGAGTTCGCTGCCCGCACTCGCGCTCTCCTGCGGGTCTGCGCCACTCAATGCGGCGACGATGTATCCCGCGGCGAACGCGTCTCCCGCCCCCGTCGAATCGAGCACGTCGTCGACTCGTCGCACCGGCACGTCGAACCGCTCGCCCGCCACCTCGACGCGGACGGGGTCACCGCCTCGCTTCACCACCGAGACAGCCGTGCCGAGATCGAGCCCGAGCGAGTCGGCCGCGGCAGCCTCGTCCGCGTTCGCGAGGACGACGTCCGGCGCGATCCGATTCACGATCGCTTGCAGCGCGTCCCGGCCGAGCGCGCGCATCGTCGCGACGCTCGACAGATCCAGGCTGACCCGGCCCCCGGCGCCGGCGACGGCGGTCGCGGCATCCGTCACCACCGCCCGTGACCCTGGCGCTGCGAAGCCGTAGAGCGGAAGGTGCAACCACTCCGCCCCCGTCAGCCATTCCGGGTCGATCGCCTCGAGCTCGGCCGCGGCCCCGCGGTCGGTGATCATCGTGCGCTCGCCCACCGCGTCGACGAGCACGACGATCGCCCCGGTGCGCCCCGAGCGCTGGACACGGGCGTCCACGCCCGCCGCTTCGAGCTCGCCCACGAGCGCGCGCCCGATCGTGTCGTGGCCGACGCGGCCGATGAAGCGCACCGGATGCCGCGGGGCGATCGCGACAGCGACGTTCGCCGCGCTGCCGCCCCGCGTCAGCCGCACTTCCGCCGGATTGTCCGTGCCGCGCTCGAGCGATCCTCCGCCCAGCACGATGAGGTCCGCGACGAGATCGCCGACGACGATGATCATCGTGGAAGGCCGGCGAGGGCGACGGCGATCTCCGCGCCGAGGCGCACGTTCCCGCGGTAGACCTCGACGTTGACGTCGAGGCTCCGGCCGCCGGTCTCGCGCTGAATGAAATCGAGCAGGAACGGCGTCGTGTCGTGACCGGTCACGCCCGCCGTCTCGGCTGCAGCCAGCGCCCGCGTGAGGACGTCGTCGTGCAACCGCGGGTCCAGCTCGCTCTCCGCCGAGACGGGATTGGCCACGAGAAGGGTCGACGCGATGCCCAGGGCGTCGCGCGCCTGGGCGATGCGTGCGATCTCCGCCGGCGAATCGACCGCGTACTCGATGTCGTGACCGGAATCGGCGATGTAGAAGCCGGGGTAGTCGGTGGTCCGGTACCCGACGACGGCGAGGTTGAGCGTCTCGAGCCGCTCCAGGGTGAGTGGGATGTCGAGAATCGACTTCACTCCGGCGCTCACCACGACCAGGGGCAGTGTCGCGAGGGTGCCGAGGTCGGCCGATTCGTCGAACGTGTGCTGCGCGTCGCGGTGGACGCCGCCCAGGCCGCCTGTCGAGAAGACGCGCACCCCTGCGAGATGCGCGAGATAGGCGGTGGCGGCCACCGTCGTTCCCGCGCTGAGGCCCTTCGCCGCGACGACCGGCAGATCGCGCAGACTCGCCTTGACCACATCGTCAGTGGCGGACAGCTGCTCGATCTCGGACGTCGACAAGCCGACAGTGGGCCGGCCGTCGACCACGCCGATCGTCGCCGGCGTCACCCCGAGCGAGCGCACCCGCTCCTCGGCTTCGAGCGCCACCTCGACGTTGCGCGGACGGGGCAGCCCGTGGGTGAAGATCGTCGACTCGAGCGCGAGCACCGCGGCCCCTGCGGCTACGGCTTCCTGCACCTCTGGGGCGATGACGAGGGATGCGCTCACGTGGGCGTCCTTCCGGTCGGGATACCGCCACCCTACAAACCCGCGGTGTCGTCAGCGGCCGCCGACCAGCGGTTCTGTCCCGTTTGTCAAGCCCCTGCATGCGGGCTGTGCGGTCGGCCAGGGTGGATGCCGGGACGAAAACGTCCCGCACCAGGGGAGGGCCGATCGTCGCGCCCCGGAAAGGATCCTCGCATGAGCATCGGAGCAGGAATCGCGCTTTTCGCGATCGGAGCCATACTCGCCTTCGCGGTGAACGTCGAGTTCGAGTACGTGAACCTCGACATGATCGGATACATCCTGATGGCCGCAGGTGCCGTCATCTTCGTCGTCGGCATCGTCCTGATGGCACGCCGCCGCAGCGCCGAGACCGTCACCCGCACGGCCGTCGACCCCGCCGCGGGCGAGCAGGTCACCCGCCGCACCACGAGCTCGACAGACGACACCGTCGGACTCTGACACAGACCAGGTGAGCGGGGCGGGGCCGAGAGGCCCCGCCCCGCGGTTCGTGTCCGGCGGCCGGCACTAGGCGAGCGGCGCGTCGATCTGCGCTCGGAACGCCTCGACGCCGTCGAGGTCGACAGGGGCTCCGAGGAGAGCGGCATGTGCGTCGCGCAGCGCCATCCACCGCTCGCGCGTCATCCGGAAGTTGTTGTGGAGCGCCGCCGCGCCCTCGCGGGCGACGCGCACCGCCCCGTCGGACTCGTAGCCGACGTGGGTCGACACCGCATTCGAGGCGGGATTGTCGGCGAAGGCGCCGGATTTCGCCTCGACCGCGCCCAGTCCCTCGAAGGCGAGATGGAGCGCGAGCACGCGCATGCGCCGGCCGATGCCGCGGCCCTGATGCTCCAGGCCGAGCCACGATCCGGTCTGCACGCGTCGCAGCACCGCCCAGTCGTCGGCGACGAGACCCTGAACGCCCACCGGAACACCATCGGCGATCACGCCGAGCTCGAGCACGAATCGCTGCGGCGAGACCTGGGTGCGCGCGTTCCACTGATAGCCCACGACACTGCGGGCGACCTCGTCGGGAGTTCCGCGCGTCCAGGGGTGCTCGAACGGCATGACATCGGGGGAGTGGATGCCGCGCCCCGCCGTCTCGGCGAGCTGGACGAGAAGCTCGTCATCGATCCAGCGGAGTTCGAGGTCGCCGCTGCGCACACGAACGCCGGAAGCCGGCCAGAGCCGGACGAGCTTCTCGGTGGACATCACGGCAGTCTGCCAGAACCGACGGGGGAGTGGCGGGAGGCAGCATCCGTCCCGCCCGCACGCCCATCACGCCCGTTCGACCGGAAGCCACAGCTCACAGGTCGCGGTGCTGAAGTCGGGGGAGCGGTCGATCACGGCGACGATCGAGGGGCCTTCCCGCAGGCGCCAGGGGTTCGACGGGAACCAGTCGCTCGCCGTCGCCGCCCAGGTCTCCTGGAGCGCCGCGGGGTAGGGGCCCTCGGTGCGGAACACGGCCCACTCACCGGCCGCCACGTCGATCACGTCGAGATCGTCGGGCGTCGCCGAATCCGCGGGAACGGCCACACCGTGGAGATACGTCAGCTCGCTGCCTTCGGTGTAGTCCGGGTCGACATCGGTGCTCACCTGGAGCAGACCACTCGGCTCGGTGCTGCTGAGCGCCTTGAGCCGGGCATGCTGTTCGACGGGCAGCCTCGCGATGTGCGTCTGGATGTGCGGGTTGACCCCGCGGTGGATGAGCGGAACTCGAGCGGCGAAGCCGACCAGGCGGAAGCCGGGTCGGTCGGCGATACGGGTGTCCATGGATGCGTTCCCTTCGACGGTCAGGCGGAACCTGAGCTGTGGTTGTGTGCGAAGGGGACCGCCATCGCGCCGCACCTCGGCGGGAGTGACGCCGTGCACGGAGCGGAACGCCCGGGTGAACGCCTCGGTCGAGCCGTAGCCGTAGCGCACCGCGATTCCGAGCAGGTCGCTGTCGCCGAGCACGTCCGCGGCTGCCACGGTCATGCGTCGTCGTCGCACATACTCGGAAAGCGGCATCCCGGCCAGCGACGAGAACATCCGTCGCAGGTGGTACTCGGTCGTGCCGAGCGTGCGGGCGATGGCTGCGATGTCGATCTCGTCGTCGAGGTCTTCTTCGACGACCTCGACGAGGCGGTTCAGATCTGCGATCACGGTTCCTCCTTCGACGTCCAGCTTCGTCATGGGGAGCGCCGGGCGCCCGATGATCGCGGACCGAAACGATCGGTCTGCGACGCACGGAGTGGCGCCGCAGTGAGCCTGTGCGGCCGCCGCCACCAGGTTCCGACATCTCGTGTCGACTCCGCGAGCGGGCGGGTGCCGCGGGGAGCGGCTCTGGGCAGCTCCTGGGAACAACCTGACATAATGTGCATTATCGGCTATACGGTTCTCGCGGTTCCCAAGTGGTCAGGCGGGCGGCATCCCTCTCATACATCGCCGCGTGGTCGCCGAACTCTGAGCGTCCGGTCGCTGCCTCACGAGCCAGGGTGAACTCGCGCAGATCGTCCAGACGCCGGACCATCGTCGCGACGACATCCGCGGCTTCGATGCCGTCGCCGTACGCTGCGATGAGCTCGTCGAGACGCTGTGCACGATCGAGCCCGGCTGCGTCGGGCGAATCCTCGGCGAACGGCACGATCCGGTACGCGAGGTACGCCAGGTCCCACACGCGCGGTCCGGGCGACGCGAAATCGAAGTCGATTGCGCCGGAAAGCGTATCCCCGACCACGGTGAGATTGTAGGTGGCGAAGTCGTTATGACAGATCACTTGAGCCGGCTCGTGGCGCGCGGACCGCCACGCGAGCGATCCGTCGTCCACCAGCCGAGCGCTCGCGTCGTGGATGCGGCGCAGCAGGAACGCCGCAGAACGGAGGATGTCCTCGGACCAGAGCACACCGGGCGCGGCATCCGCCAGCGTCTCCCCCGGCACGAACGACAGGATCTCGCGCCCGCGATCGTCGAATCCGAGCGGTTCGGGCACCTGCTCGATCCCGGCGTCGCGCAGCGTGCGCAGCAGCCGGTGCACGGCGGGCGTCCACGCACCCGCCTCGCGGTGAACCGCGTCGCCGCGGCGGAACACCGGGGTCGAGTTCCCCCCGGTGAACACCTCGTCGGAAACAGGGCCGCCGCTCACGTCAGCCACTCCCCGTCGCGCATGAGAACCCGGCCGCGCAGCTCGTTCGCCTCACGCCATGCCTGCACGCGCGCGGGCCTCAGCACCAGGAACACATAGCCGGCGAGGCCGCGCGGATCCCAGTCCGCCTGCGCCGCATACCCGGCACCGAGTCCCGGGTCCGCGTCGACGCCGACCGTGCGCTCGAGTTCGACGTCGAGCAGCACCACGTCGCGCGTCGGTCCGACAGCGAGCCGCGCCACGCGCCGCGCCACGACGTTTCGCGCGGTGATCGAGCCCTCCTCCACCGCGATGACGGCCCTGCCCTCGATCCATGCCAGCGAGAGCGGCACGAGGTGAGGGTCGCCGCCCGGCGAGGCGGTGGCCACCCACACATCGATGTCCCGGGTCGCGAGCATCGCGAGGGTGTCGGCTCGTCTCGCCGCGCGATCCCGGGGTTCGGCAGCAGCGCTCATGTCACCACGCTAGTGGCGGCCCTCATGGACATGCCCGCGCCCGTAGGCTCGGACCATGCTGGAGTCGCTCACCGGGTTCGTCGTGGTGGGCGTCGCGATCCTGCTCGGCTGGGTCCTCGGTCGCATCGATCTGCTCGGCGAGCACGGCCGTCCGGTCCTCGCACGGTTGACGTTCTTCGTCCTGTCGCCCTTCCTCCTGTTCGTGGTGCTCGCCCAGGCCGATGTGCGCACGCTCTTCTCTGCGCTGCTCCCGGTGTCGGCCATCGCCGCGGTGACGATCATCGCGCTCTACACGCTCGTCGCGCGGTTCGCATGGAAGCGCTCCATCGGCGAGACGGTCATCGGCGCCCTGAGCGCCGGGCAGGTGAACTCGAACAACATCGGCATCCCTCTCTCGCTGTATCTGCTCGGCAGCGCCGCCTATCCGGCCCCCGTGATCCTCCTGCAGCTGCTGGTGTTCACGCCCATCACGATGGCCATCCTCGACGCCGTCACCTTCGGCCGCGCAACGCTGTGGCGGTCGATCGTGCGCACGGCGACGAACCCGATCGTGGTCGGATCCGTCCTCGGCACGGTGGTGTCGGTGGCCGGCATCGAACTCCCCGCGGTCGTCATGGATCCGGCGATACTCATCGCGAACGCGTGTGTGCCGATCCTGCTGATCAGCTACGGCATCTCGCTCCACGGTCAGCGGGTGCTCGCGCCGTCCGGTCGCCGGAAGGACGTCGTGCTCGCGACAGTGCTGAAGCTCATCGCGATGCCGGTGCTCGCGTGGGTCGTGGCCGAGTTCGTGTTCGGCCTCGATGCGCACGACGTGCTGATCGTCGGCGTGCTGGCGGCGCTGCCCACCGCGCAGAACGTCTTCAACTACTCGCAGCGCTACGACGTCGGTGAGACGATCTCGCGCGACACGGTGTTCCTGACCACGATCGGCTGCGTGCCTGTGCTGATCGGCATCACCCTGCTGCTCGGCTAGCCCTCAGCCGCGTCGCAGTTCGCGCAGCATCCCGAGCACGACCCGCACGCCGTCCCCCTCCTGCAGCACCGTGAGTAGGGTGTGCGTGCACGATCGGCAGCGCGCGATCGCTCCCGCCTCGTCGATCTCGACGACCGTCTCAGCCAGTGCCGCGGCCGCCCCGCACCCCGCGCACACGCCGACCAGGGTCGTGACATCACCGTCGAGCACTCCCGCCAGCAGCCCGGCCAGCACATTCCCGTCGACCGTCGAGGTCGCGTTCTCCGCCCGCATCATGCCCCTCCGAACCGCTCGGTCCTGATCCGCTCTGGCGCGTGTCCGAGCCTCACCAGCGCGTCGGCGACGTGCTCGACGAATCCCGTCGGGCCGCACACGAACACGTGCGGCTCGCGCGCAGCCTCCCACACCGCGGAGCGCAGACGGCCGTCGTCGAGACGGCCGACGTCGCCGTCCCATCCCTCGGGCGCGCGGCGCGTGTAGGCCCATGTGAGCCCCACTCCCCCGCCACGCGCAATCCGCTCGACCTCATCGCGATATATCGCGTCCTCCGGTCCGCGCACCGAGTAAAGAAGACGGACGGATGCCGCCACCGACGCATCCGCCGCGGCCCGGGCCATCGCCACCAGCGGCACGACGCCCGATCCGCCCGCGATGAGTTGCACGGGGGCCTCTCCCCCGGGCCGCCAGACGAAGTACCCGCCGAGCGGACCCTTGACCTCGAGTTCGTCCCCGACGCGGACGTCGCGGACCAGGTAGGGCGAGACCTCGCCGTCGGGGATCTCATCGACACCGAGCTCGATGCGCTCAGAACTGCCGTACGAGCCGAGCGAGTACGACCGCACCGCCTGGTACCCGTCCTCGGCGGTGAGACGGATGTCGACGTGCTGACCGGCGTCGCTCCCTGGCCAGCCCGGCACGTCCAGTGTCAGCAGGCGAGCGGTGGAGGTCGCAGCGGCCACGGCAGTGACGCGTGCGGGCCGCCACGCGCCGACGATCACCAGTACCGCTCCTCGGTCCACGGATCGCCGTGCATGTTGTAGCCGTTCTGCTCCCAGAATCCAGGGGCGTCGCCGTCCATGAGCTCGAGGCCGTTGACCCACTTCGCGCTCTTCCAGAAGTACAGGTGGGGCACGAGGAGGCGTGCCGGCCCGCCGTGTTCGGGGTCGAGCGGCTCCCCCTCGAATTCGAAGGCCACCCACGCCTTGCCGTCGACGAGATCCTCCAGCGGGATGTTCGTCGTGTAGCCGCCGTAGGAGTGGGCCATCACGTGCGTCGCCTCGGAGTCGATGTCCTCGAGGAGCGTGTCGACCGACACTCCCCGCCACGAAGTGCCGAGCTTGGACCAACGCGTGACGCAGTGGATGTCGGTGGCGACATCCTCCACCGGAAGCGCAAGGAAGTCGTCCCAGCTCCAGCGCGCGAGCCCTCGACCGTCCTCGACGACGGTGAACGACCAGTCAGCCGTATCGATCCGCGGCGTGGGACCGGCCGAGAGAACCGGGAAGTCCTCGGTCAGGTACTGCCCCGGAGGCAGATTCGGGTCGGTCTCGCGGCGCCGGGCGCCGAATCCCCTCGAGAACACTGCCATCGTGTGCCTCCCTCGTTCGAACCGCGCACGATCACCGTAACGCTGCGGCGGGCCACCGCGCGAGGGTCACAGCCTGATCACGACATGACGGCAGGTGTCGCGACACACGATGTTCAATGCGGGGTTGCCCGAGTTCGGGTCTAGGCTCTAGGTGTTCCCAGCTAACTCTCAGAAAGGACAGCTCGCATGTCCACGGAATCTGCGGCCGAGAAGTCGGCCGTCAACGGCATCCGCACCGCTCTCGGCGTGGGCGGCGTGCTCGCCGTACTCGCCGGCCTGTTCATCATCTTCCAGCCTCAGAGCGCCGCGTTCGTGGTCACCATCGTGATCGCGATCTACGCGATCGCCGCGGGCCTCGTGTATGCCGGACTCGGCATCTTCTCGCGCAACAAGGGTGGCTGGGCTCGCCTCGGCCACATCGCCCTGGGCATCCTGTTCGTCATCGCGGGCATCGTCGCGCTGGTCAACCTCCAGCAGGCGACCGCGTGGCTCGCCATCTTCGTGGTGATCCTCGTCGGCATCATGTGGCTCATCGAGGGCATCGTGGCACTGTCGACGCTGGGTGACGCCGCATCGAAGGGCTGGTCGATCTTCTTCGCGATCGTCAGCATCATCGCCGGTCTCTACCTGGTGTTCAGCCCGCTGTGGGGTGCGGTGGTCCTGTGGTGGATCCTCGGCATCGCGCTGGTGGTCCTCGGCATCATCAACATCGTCCGCGCCTTCACCTTCGGCAAGAAGGACCTCTGATCCGCTGACAACGACAAAGGGCCCCGGGATCTCCCGGGGCCCTTTCTCGTGCGTCAGTGCGTGGGCAGGTGGCGCGCCCACCAGTCCAGCACCGCGTCGAAGCGCTGCACCCGGTGACGGGGCTGCCCGGCTCGCGTCAGTTCGTGGTTCTCGCCCGGGAACACCAGCAGCTCGGCCTCCGCGCCGTTGCGCTTGAGGGCGGCGTAATACCGCGTCGCCTGCTCGAGCGGGCACCGGAAGTCCAGTTCGGAGTGGATCACGAGCGTCGGCGTCGTCACCTGGTCAACGACGGCCATCGGACTCTGGCGCGCGATGTCGGCGGCGGACACTCCGACGTACTCGTCGCCGAAGAACGTCCCGATGTCGCTCGTGCCCTGGAAGGTGGCCGGGTCGAGGAACCCGCGCTCGACGATGGCGCCGGCGAACCGGTGATCGTGCGCGATGATCCACGCGGTGAGGTAGCCGCCGTAGGAACCGCCCATCACGCCGACGCGCGCACCGTCGAGGCGGGGGTCGTCGGTGACGGCCCCCTCGAGGAAGTCGATCACATCGGAGAAGTCGACCGTGCCCATGGCCTGACGGATGCTGCGCCCGTGCGCACGTCCGTAGCCGGCGGAGCCGCGGGGGTTGCTGTAGACGACGGCGTACCCCGCATCGACGAGGACCTGGGTCTCGTCGAAGAGGTGCACGCCGTACGACGCGTAGGGTCCGCCGTGGATCTGCAGGATGACCGGGAACGGCCCCTCCCCCTCGGGCACGGCCACCCAACCGTGCACGGGGTAGCCGTCGCGGCCGTCGACGGTGAGCTCGCGCGGTGTCGAGATTCCGGATGCTGCCGCTCCTGCACCGAACGCGGTCAGAGTGCGCGGCGCACCGTCGTCGAGCACGACGAGCTCGCCGGCGGACTCGGGCGACGCGACGGCGGCGATGACGAGCCCGTCGGCGGCCGCGTGGCCGGCGACCTCGAGGTCTCCGCCCAGCACCTCGCTCACTTCTCCCGCGCGGGAGACGCACAGGAGGCGCACGCGACCGCGCGTGCGGTCCTGCACCAGGAAATCGTCGCCCGTCGCGGTGATGTGGCTCCCGACCTCGCCGAGGTCGATCGAGTCCGCATCGGTGAGGCGACGAGGCGCTCCACCCTCCAGCAGCCACAGCCCGACTCCGGGGGCGACGAAATCGACGGTCGATTCCCCCACCTCGTGTGCGAGCAGCGCGAGCGTGCCGTCGTGGGCGACGTCGAATCCGTACAGCGACAGGCCGGCCTCCACGCCCAACACTTCGCGCTTGCCGGAGCCGTCGGTCGCGAGCGCGATCACGCGGGAGCGCAGATCTCGCCGCGCCGGCTCGATCTCGTCGACGCCCGTGAGCACCTCGCTGCCGTCCGCGGAGAACACGACTCCGCCGTGAGACGCGGTCCCCTCGGTGAGCCGGCGTGCTTCGAAGGCGATGACGGGCTTCTTCGGCGCCTGCTCGCCTTCGGGCCTCACGGCAGCGGCCGGCTCGTAGAAGGGCTCGGAGTCCGGCTGCGGCGCCGCGATGACGAACACGTGCGCCGGCCGGTCGGCGAGGTAGCCGAGTCCGTTGGCGTGCCAGCGGATGCCGGTGATGTGCCGCGGAGCTTCGGCCGAGGCATCCAGTCCCTCGACGCTGCCGTAGCGACCCGGCTCGGGCACGCGGGAGACGTAGGCGAGCGAGCGACCGTCGGGCGCCCACGCGAACCCCTCGACGCCGAGAGTCGCGTCGGTGGCCTGGACCGGCTCTCCGCCGGAGGACGGGATCACGAAGACCTGCGGTCGGCCCTTCGCGTCCCCCCGCAGGAAGGCCAGCCGGCTCCCATCGGAGGAGAGGCGAGGCCCCGCGTCGGCGACCCCGCGCGTGAGCCGGCGCGGCGTGCCGTCAGGCAGGTCGACACGCCACAGCTGGCCGACAGCGCGATTGGCGACGAGGTCGGGACGCGACGTGGCGAACACCGCGAAGGAGGCGTCCGGCGCGATCACGGGGCGCCCGACCGAGATCAGCTTCTCGATGTCGTGTGCGCGCACGCGTCACTCCCCGTCGAACGAATCGGTGTCGCCGACGAGGCGCGTGTTGTCAGCCGGCACCGGATCGAGGGCAGCCGCGGCCACCTCGGCCGCGAACTCCGACACGTTGTACAGCTTGCCCGCGTCCTCGCGGCGCGCCGCGATGGCTCCAGGGTTGGCGCGCTCCAAGAGCGTGGCGGTGATCGTGCCCTCGATCATGTCGCCCGAGACGACGACGAAGCCGACGCCGCGGTCGGCGAGGGTGGGAATGCGCTCGCGGAGGGCGTCCTCGCCGGCGCGCTTGGACAGCGCCACCGGCTCGTACTCCGGCATGGTGGGCGTCGTGCGGATGAAGTGCGCCTGGTGGCTCGTGACGAACACGACGCGCGCGCCGTCGCCGAGGAGCGGCAGGGCCGTCTCGAGCACGCGCACCTGCGCGTCGCGGTTGAGCTGGAGCGCGTAGTCCTCGGCCATGCCCGATTCCATGCCGCCCGACGCGTTCAGCACCAGGATGTCGAGGTGACCGAAGGTGCGCTGCACCTCGTCGAACATCGCCTGCACCGACTCCGCGTCGGTCAGGTCGGCGCCGACGACGAGGGCCTCGACGCCGAGTCCCCGCAGCTCGGTGGCGAGCTTCTCGGCACGCGGGGCCTTGTTGCGATAGTTGATCACGACGTTCGCGCCCGCCTCGGCGAGGTAGCGCACGGTATCGGCGCCGATACCCCGCGACGAGCCGGTCACGAGGGCGGTCTTGCCGCTCAGCGAGCCGGCGGGGAGCGGTGTGGATGTCTCAGTCACGCCCTCGACCCTACCTGCTAGGTTCGAAGGACAAGGAGGCGCACAGTGGAGCTCATCCAGACGATCGAACAGTACGCATGGATCGGGTGGCTGGTGCTCATCCTGGTGTTCCTCGTGATCGAGATGCTCACGCTGGACTTCACCTTCCTGATGCTGAGCATCGGCGGCCTCGCCGGGCTCGGCGCCGACCTCGCCGGAGCACCGATCTGGCTGCAGGTCATCATCGCTGCGATCGTCGCCGCCGTCCTCGTGCTGTTCCTGCGGCCCCCGCTGCTGCGGAGGCTGCGGCGCGGTGAAGACCCCACGCCGTCGAACGTCGACGCTCTCATCGACCTGGGCGGCCGCGTCGTCTCCACCGTCGACTCCCACGGCGGCCAGGTGCGCCTGTCCAACGGCGATGTGTGGACCGCCCGCTCCGACGCGGGCGAGCTCCAACCCGGCACGCCGGTCACTGTCAGCCGCATCGACGGCGCGACCGCCGTCGTCCGCGCCACGATCCCCACGTCTACGGAGGACCCGACCGCATGAGCGATCTCGACACCCTGATCCCCACGACCGTCGCGTGGCTGCTCGCCATCGCGGTCTTCATCTTCGTCCTGGTCGTGATCGCGCGGTCTATCCGCATCATCCCCCAGGCGAGCGCGGGCATCGTCGAGCGGCTCGGGCGCTACCACAAGACGCTCGCGCCGGGCCTGAACCTGCTCGTCCCGTTCATCGACCGCCTGCGGCCGCTGATCGACATGCGCGAGCAGGTGGTCTCCTTCCCGCCGCAGCCGGTGATCACCGAGGACAACCTCGTGGTGTCGATCGACACGGTCGTCTATTTCCAGGTCACCGACGCCCGCGCCGCGACCTACGAGATCGCGAACTACCTCGGGGCCGTCGAGCAGCTCACGACCACAACCCTGCGCAACGTCGTCGGCGGCCTCAACCTCGAAGAGGCGCTGACGAGTCGCGACAACATCAACGGACAGTTGCGCGTCGTGCTCGACGAGGCGACGGGCAAGTGGGGCATCCGCGTCGGACGCGTGGAGCTCAAGGCGATCGATCCGCCCCTGTCGATCCAGGACTCCATGGAGAAGCAGATGCGCGCGGAGCGCGACCGCCGCGCGCTCATCCTCACGGCCGAGGGCACGAAGCAGTCCGCGATCCTGACGGCCGAGGGCCAGCGGCAGGCGGAGATCCTCAAGGCCGAGGGCGACAAGCAGGCCCAGGTGCTGCGCGCTCAGGGTGAAGCCGAGGCCATCCAGACCGTCTTCGACGCGATCCACACGGGCAACCCCGACGACAAGCTCCTCGCCTACCAGTACCTCCAGACCCTGCCGAAGATCGCCGACAGCGCCTCGAGCAAGCTCTGGATCATCCCGACCGAGTTCACCGAGGCGCTCAAGGGCCTGAGCGGCTCGTTCCTCGGTGCGGCGCAGGATGCCGGGGCACGAGCTCGCGGTGACGAGAAGGCGCCGGGCATTCAGCCGCCCGCGCCGTGAGCGCGCATCCCTGGTTCGCAGGTGCGGCGACGCCGCGCGTGCTCGCGCATCGCGGACTCGTCACCCCTGCGGAAGCAGCGCACGGGATCGTGGAGAACTCCTTCGCCGCTGTCGCGGCCGCGCACTCGGCCGGAGCCGAGTACGTCGAGTCCGACTGCCACCTCACCGCGGACGGCGTCGTCGTGCTCTTCCACGATGACGACCTGTCGCGGGTGACCGGCGATCCCCGGCCCGTCGCCGCCGTCGGCCTGCGCGAGCTGGAGTCGCTCATGTCGGAGCGCGGCGGACTCCTCACGCTCGCTCAGGCACTCGACGCCTTTCCCACGGTGCGTTTCAACCTCGACGTCAAGGCCGCCGGCGCGGCCGAACCGGTCGGGCGCCTCGTCGCGCCGCACGGAGCGCGTGTTCTGCTGACGAGCTTCTCCGACGACCGTCGCCGGGCGGCACTTGCCGCAGCAGAGGCGGCCGGGCGCGGCATCCGTCCTGCCACGTCTGCGGGAAGCGCCACGATCACGCGGCTCGTCGCCGCGCTCGCCCTGCGCTCCCGGCGCGGGGTGCGCAGGGCGCTGGACGGGGTCGACGCGCTGCAGGTTCCCGAGCGGCAGGGTCGGATCCGCATCGTCACGCCGAGGCTGGTCGCGGCCGCGCATGCGAACGGTGTCGAGGTGCATGTCTGGACCGTGAACGAGCCCGCCGACATGGCCCGGCTCGTGGACCTGGGGGTCGACGGGATCGTCACGGATCGCGCCGATCTCGCTCTGCGCGAGCTGCACTGACGAGGGCCGTCGACCAGCGGCGCGCGCGCTCGCGGCTGTGCTGTGCATCCACTGTGAAACGGGTCGTCCCAACGCCCTTTCGGATGATCCGCACAGGTCGCTTCGTTATACCTATACAGCGACGAGAGGACCACAAAATGGCAGACCGCAGCTTGCGCGGCATCCGGCTCGGCGCCCAGAGCCTACAGAGCGAAGAGGGCGTCGTCTTCCACGAGCGTGCACAGCACGCCTACACGTGTACGGCCTGCGGGCGCGACACCAAGCTGACTTTCGCGGCCGACGCCGAGGTTCCCCCGGCGTGGGAGTGCCGCACCTGTGGTGCAGAGGCTCTCCTCCGCGTCGGTGACGGCACCGCGACCGTCGACCACTCGGGCGACAAGATTCCCCGCAGCCACTGGGACATGCTGCTCGAGCGCCGCACGGTCCCCGAGCTCGAAGAGCTCCTCGAGGAGCGTCTCGCCTACGTTCGCGCCCGTCGCGGCGCCGGCGAGGATGTCACCCTCGACAAGATCAGCGCCTGAGCCTCACCCGCTCGGTTCGACGCCGGTTCCTTCGGGAGCCGGCGTCTTCGCGTGGCGGCGCGTACGCACGCCCAGCACGATGCCGATGGCTGCCAGAGCCGTCAGGCTCCCCCACGCGAGGAACCCCTTGATCCCGGCGCCCGCGACCACGGCCGGCGTGAGCCCGGTGCGCAGCGGCACATCGGTCAGCATGTGCCCCGCCGTGTCGGCCGCGAGCCCGTCGATCGTCGTGCCGTCGGAGGCGATCACCTGGCTCGTGCCCACCGTCGAGAGGTTGACGACGGAGCGCCCCGTCTCGATCGCCCGCATGCGCGCGAACGCCAGCTGCTGAAGGTTCTCGTTCGTGCCGCGGAAGTCGGCGTTGTTCGTCTGGAACATGTAGACCTCGGCGCCGTCCTGCGCGCCCTCCCAGATCACGTCGTCGTAGATGACGTCGAAGCAGATCGCGAGGCCGACGCCGACGCCGTCGACGTCGAACTCCGGTGAGGACGTTCCCGGCGTGTACTCGCGCTGGATGAGGTCGATCAGGTCCGGCGCGAACATCCGATACAGCCAGCGGTCCGGCACGTACTCGCCGAACGGCACCGGATGCCGCTTGTCGTAGGTGTCGACGGGATTGGCGGCGCCGGCCTCCCACAGCAGCGACGAGTTGAAGTACTCCTCACCGCGCTGCGTCACAGCGCTCACGAGGAGCGGCGCGCCGATGCGCTCCGCCAGGGCGTCGAGCACCGCGGCCGTCGAGTCGTCCTGCGTCGGATCGGAGTCGATGCCGCCCTCGGGCCACAGCAGGACGTCGATGTCCTCCCCGAGAAGCGGAGCAGTCGCCTCGAGCTGCGCATTGAGCACGTCGTCGGGGCGGCGCTCGTCGAAGTAGCCGGTGGGACCGTTGCCCTGCACGGCGCCGACGCGGATCGCGCCGTTCGCCGACGTCGGGAACTGCGGCGGCAGCACCAGCGCGACGATCGCGAGAGCGACGGGGAGCGCCGTGCGCAGATCGCGCCAGCGCCCGAGGCGCACGTACTCCACACCGGCGGCGCACACGAGCACGATCAGGAAGGAGAGTCCCGACACACCGACCCAGGACGCCACATCGGCGAGCGGCCCGTTCGCCTGGGAGATCCCGAGGCGCCCCCAGGGGAAGCCGCCGTACGGAAAGGTGCCGAGCACCTCTTCGCGCAGTGTCCACAGCCCCGCGACGAGGGCGGGCAGCACGACGAGCCGTCCCCACGCGCCGGGCAGCAGGCGGGGCGTCCAGCGGTACGCCAGTGCGATCGGGACCGCGAAGGCCGCCGTGATCGTCGCCTCGAGCATGGACAGCGCCACCCACGGCACGGGGCCGAGATAACGCGCCGTGAACGAGAGGTTCACGAAGAAGAAGGCGGCGCCGAACGCGAATCCGACGAGCACTGCGGACCACGCACGGCGCCCCACGAGACCGACGAGTGCGAGCGGCACCGAGACGAACACGATGGGCCACCACGACAGCGAAGGGAACGCCGTCGTCAGCAGCAGGCCCGAGACGACGGATGCCGCCACGGCCGCCCACAACGGCAGGATCGGGCGCGGCGCGGCGGCGAGAGGCACGTGACAACCCTAAGCGCCGCGGGCTGTGGGGCCGCTGTCAGACGCCCGAGTAGGCCACGATGCCGCGGCGCACCGCGTCGAGGGCCTTGCGGGCCGTGGTGGCGATCGGGGCGTCGGCCACGATGGAGAGCTGATCGAGCAGGTCGATCGTCTGCTTGGACCAGCGCACGAAGTCGCCCGCCGCCATATCCGCCTCGGAGAGGACGCGGTCCAGCATCCCTCCGCGCGCCCAGGCGTGCATAGCCTGCGCCAGTCCCGCCGCGATCGGCTCCGACCCCGGAAGGCGGTGCTCGCGCTCGAGGTCGTCGAGGCGCTGCCACAGGTCGAGCGTCTCGGCGAACGCGGTGCGGAAAGGTCCGCGCGGGAGCGCCCGCTCGTTCGGGCCGCCCTCGTCACGACGGGGCTCGTAGACGAGGCAGCACGCGAGCGCGGCGAGGGACGCGGCATCCAGATCGCGCCACAGCCCGAGCCGGAGGGACTCGGCGACGAGGAGATCCCGCTCGCCGTAGATGCGCCGCATCGTGCGCCCCGCCGGCGTGAGGCTGGTCGCGCCGTCGTCGACGCGCACGTAGTCGAGCTCACCGAGCACGTCGACGACCCGGTCGAAGATGCGGGCCACCGTGCCGGTGCGCGTCGCGATCTGCTGACGCATCTTGTCGATCGTGCGCTTGAGCTTCCAGTACCGCTCGGCCCAGCGCGCATGATGCTCGCGCTCGGGGCACGAGTGACACGGATGCCGCTGCATCCGCCGTCGGAGGCCGCCGATCTCCTTCTGCCGCTTGTCACGGGTCGCGCGGGATGCGTTCGCGTCCTTGCGGTTGAGTTTCTCCAGATCGCTCAGGTCCCGGCGGATGCCGGAGTACTCGGCGAAGTCGCCCCGATCGCACGTCATCGCCTGCTCGTAGCCGGCCAGCGACTCCTCCTGCTCCCGCACCTGGCGGGCGAGCCCCACCACAGCCCGGTCCGCCTGGAACTGTGCGAACGAGGACTCCAGGATCTCGCGCGCCCGCGACCGGCCGAACTGGTCGATCAGATTCACGGCCATGTTGTACGTCGGGCGGAAGCTCGAGTTCAGCGGATAGGTACGCCGCGAGGCCAGCGCCGCGACGGCCTGGGGGTCAAGGCCCTCGGTCCACTGCACGACGGCGTGGCCCTCGACGTCGATCCCGCGGCGCCCGGCGCGACCGGTGAGCTGGGTGTACTCCCCCGACGTGATCGCGACCCGCGCCTCGCCGTTGAACTTCTCCAGCTTCTCGAGCACCACGGTGCGGGCAGGCATGTTGATGCCGAGCGCCAGCGTCTCCGTGGCGAACACGACCTTCACCAGCTTGCGCTGGAAGAGCTCCTCGACGACCTCCTTGAAGGCGGGCAGGAGGCCGGCGTGATGCGAGGCGACGCCGCGCTCGAGATTCTCGAGCCACTCCCAGTAGCCGAGCACGGCGAGATCCTCGTCGTGCAGGGTGCGGGTGCGCTCCTCGACGATCGCCCGGATCTCGGCCCGCTCCTCCTGGTTCGTCAGGCGCACGCCGGCGCGCCGCACCTGCTGCACGGCGGCGTCGCACCCGACGCGGCTGAAGATGAAGAAGATCGCCGGCAGCAGGTTCGAGCGCGCGAGCAGCTCGACGACGTCGGGCCGGTCGAGGCGTTCTATCCGCTGCACGTTCGCCGAGCGGACCGGCCGCCTTCCGCCGCGGTTCGGACGGCGGCGGGATGCCTCGTACCCCGCGTTGCGCGCGCTGGACATCTGCTGCACGCGCCGGTTGTTCTCGAAGTTCGGACCCTTGAACGACCGGATCCGCATGAGCTCCTGATTCACCTGGGCGGTGGCGATGCCGGCGCGATCGTCGAACAGGGGAAGCAGATCGCCCCGCACGAGCACGTGCTGTTCGAGCGGCACCGGCCGGGTCTCGGACACGATGACCTCGGTGTCGCCGCGCACCGTGTCGAGCCAGTCGCCGAACTCTTCGGCGTTGGACACGGTGGCCGAGAGCGAGATCAGCCGCACGTTCTGCGGCAGGTGGATGATGATCTCCTCCCACACCGCCCCGCGGAACCGATCGGCGAGGTAGTGCACCTCGTCCATGACGACGTAGCGCAGCCCCCGCAGCGCCGGCGAGTCGGCGTAGAGCATGTTGCGCAGCACCTCGGTCGTCATGACCACGATGCGGGCGTTCCCGTTGATGTTCGTGTCACCCGTGAGCAGCCCGACCTGGTCGGCTCCGTACACGTCCTGCAGCTCACGGAACTTCTGATTCGACAGCGCCTTGATCGGGGTCGTGTAGAAGGCCTTGTCGCCGGACTCGCGCATCGCCAGGTGGACGGCGAACTCGCCGACGATCGTCTTCCCCGCGCCGGTGGGCGCGGCCACGAGCACGCTCCGGCCGTCCTCGAGGGCGCGGCATCCGGCGATCTGGAAATCGTCGAGGGTGAATCGCTGGGATGCCGCGAAGTCTGCGGTCACCGGATGGCTCCGGGATGCCTCGGCGGAATCGCGCGCCCGCGCGAACCGCTCGGCCGGCCCGGGGTCGGTCACTCGCCCGCCGCCGCGGGCAGGATGTTCGACTCGCGCTTCGCGCGGCGCCGATCGAAGAGGAGGGAGAGTCCTGCCGCGGCGAAGAAGAGCGCGACAAGGATGCCCGCGAGCATCAGCATGCTGATGACGTCGGCCGCAGGTGTCGCGAGGCCCGCGAAAACGGTCGCGACCAGGACCGCGACGCGCCAGCCCTTCAGAATCGCCATCCCCGACATCACGCCCGCGAGGTTCAGCGCGACGAGGAAAACAGGGAGCACGAAGGCGACGCCGATGAAGATCAGCAGCTTGAAGACGAAGTCGTAGTAATACTGCGCGTCATAGAACGACGCTCCACCCTCGGGCACGAACGTCGCCATGATCTCGACGATGTGTGGCATCACCTGCAGACCCACGTAGCAGCCGGCGAAGAACAGCGGGACGGCGGCCGAGACGAAGCCGATCGTGTACCGGACCTCCTTGCGCGTCAGGCCGGGCATGATGAAGGCCCAGATCTGCCACAGCCAGATGGGCGCCGAGATCAGCAGACCGATCGCGAACGACATGCGCAGCTTGAGATCGAAGGCGGAGGTCACGGTGCTGAACATCAGTTCGACACGGGCGGAGTCACCATCCTGTTCGGCGATCACCCGGATCGGTTCGGTGATCAGGTAGATCACCCAATCGGTGATGAAGAACGCGACGATCATGCCGATGACGAGCGCGAGGGCTCCGATCATCAGCCGCTTGCGCAGTTCGACCAGGTGCTGGCCGAGCGACATCCGCTTCTCTTTGCGCGGCGGCCGGGCGTCGTCGGTGCGCGGTGGGTCGGTCGTGACCACGACCGGCTACTGCTTCGGTTCTGAGGCCCCGCCGGTCGCCGGCTCGGACGGCGTCGATGCCTCGACGGGAGCGGCGACGGACGGCGCGACGCCGTCAGCGGGCTTGTCCTCGTCCTTCATAGCCTTCATCTCACCCTTGAAGACCCGGGCGGACTGCCCCATGCTCTTGGCCAGTGCCGGAAGCTTGGCCGCGCCGAAGAGCAGCAGAATGACGGCGAGGATGATCAGCAGGTGCCATCCTTGGAGGTTTCCCATGAGTTACTCCTCGTCGTGTGGGCTGACCCCATGATAACCCGCCCGGCGCGGGCAGGTCGGCACCTGCGCGACCCTATCGATACTGGTCGAGTCCGGCCTCTGCCCATTCCGCGGCGGCACGGCGGGCGGCCGCCGGCTCGAGCACCTCGACGTCGCCACCGTGACGCACCGCGAGCCGTCGCAGGCTGAACTCGTCGGCGACACGCATCGTCGCGGTGCTCATCCCGCCGCTCGTCTGGATGGTCGCGCGGTCCAGGTAGTCGCCGAGCAGCCGGGCGACAGCCTCCGGGAAGCGGATGCGGGCGACCAGGTCGTCCTCGTCCGACTCGAACCACCCCGGCGTGCGCTCCCCCGCGTGGGTGATGGCGATGTCGGTCAGCTGCAGGTCGCTCACCCGATCGAGGTGGAATGTGCGCATCGCCTCGCGCAGGTGGCACCAGCCCTGCAGATACCACTGGCCGTCGGCGATGTGGACCTTGACCGGGTCGACGGTGCGTGTCGTGGGGGCGGCATCCGGAGCCTTGTACGTGAAGGAGACGGCCACGCCCTGGCGGAGGGCCGTCGCGACCGCATCGCGCACCGTGTCGACGGGGCCGGGAGCAACGATGACCTCGGCGGGTGTGCCCGACGCGCCGCGCGCGAGCTTTGCCAGGAGACCGGTGAACAGGTCGGTGTCGCCGACCCCCGGGATCGTGCGGGCCAGCTGAAGCCCGGCGAGGAGAGCGGCCGCCTCGCGCGCGGTCAGCTTCGGCGCGCGCTCGAGTCCGACCGAGTTCGTGATGACGACGAGGTCGCGCTGGTCGAGCAGATCCCAGTCGATATCGAAGAGGTCGTTCGACATCTGCCAGTAGCCGCCGTCGCCGGGGAGCCCGATGACCGTCAGCTTCTCGACCATCGCCCGCATCTGGTCCGGCGCGACGTCGAACTCGTCAGCGGCCTCCGCGATCGACACCTCGCCCTTGCCGATCAAGTACGGCACGAGCTGGAGCATGAGGGCGGCGCGGTCGGTGGCGACCAGGGAGCGACGAGCGGTCACGCGGATGCTCCGTTCAGATCGCGTGCGGCGGCCAGGCGCTCGATCACGCGATCGCGTAGCTCTTCGGGTTCGACCACGCGGACCTCGGGCCCGTAGGAGGCGAGCTCCTCCGCGAAGATGTGCACGTCGACGTAACGCACGTGGATGCCCTGATCGGCCGGCGTGGCGCGACGGGCGAGGCGCAGCGCGGCCTCGGTGCCGGGATCGACCTCGAGCAGCGCCGTGCTGCGGGCGGCGACCTCTTCCAGTCCGCGCAGCGCGCGGTCGCCCGCTCCTTCGCGCAGGGCCGGATCGAAGGTCTCACGCGTCAGCACGACCGGGCCGACGATGCGCTGCAGCAGGAAGGTGCGGTCGCCGCCGGCGCCGAGGTCGATGCCGAAGACGTGCCAGCGCGCCTCGTACTCGACGAGCGCCAGCGGCTGCACCTGGCGCGTGCGCGGCGACTCCTCCCCGGGCTTGAGGTAGGGGAACTTCACCACCCGGGACTGCTCGATCGCCTGCTGGAACAGCGGAAAAGAGGGGTCGTGGAGACTGATACGCGGCGAATAGCCGATGATCGGCTCATCGACGGGGATGCCGAGCGCCCGGATCTTGCGCAGGCCGCTGCGCGCGTCGTCCGACATGGAGCTCTCACTCCACACCCCACCCGCGAGGTTGAGCAGGGCGAGTTCGGCGGGAGTGAACTCGATGTCTTCGGGGAGTTCGTACTCGGCCGTCGGGACCCGGTAGCGGGCCTCGCGCAGGTCGTCGGGATCGGCCCAGTCGCCGATCGTCTCGATGGGGACTCCGAGGCCGCGGAGGGACTCCTTGTCACGCTCGAACATCTTCTCGAGCGCGTCCTTCGACGCCCCCGCGACGGACTGCTCGCGGTACCCGGACACCGACGTGAGAATGGTGTCCTTCGTCAGGCCCTGGTCGGTCGCCATGAGCGCGACGACGAGATTGACGAGCCGCTCCTCGGGCGGGTTCTTCGCAGGCGCGTTCGCAGGCACCCACTCATCCTAGGGTCGGGGGGCGGGCGGACAGCCTCGCCGACCCGCTGCGCGGCACTACTGCGCGGGCGCGGCGGCGTCGAGGCCCAGGATGTCGAACACGAAGACGGTCGCCTGCTCGGTCCCACCGAGTTCGGCGGGCACCACGGCCATCACCTGGGAGCCGACGGTCTGGCCTACCAGCACGTCAGCGAGAACGGGATCCCCGGTGAGCGGAATCGACTGCGGCGCGGTCTCCCAGGTGGAGTTCAGCTGCTCCTTGTCGTCCCACGACACGGCGAGGATGTGCGCGCGCACGATCGAATCGGCTTCGACCACCGGACCGTCGCCCTTCTTGAGGGTCTGCACCACGAGTTCCGTGGGGGCTTCGCCGTCGGGGATCACGACGCCCGGGTGTCCGTCGGGTGCACGCACCACCGCGGGGAGGCCCATACCGCTGTTGAACTGGAGCGTGCCGTCCGCCGCCGCGCGATACACCTTGCGCACATCGACGACGACGACAGCCGAATCGCCCTCGGCGAGACCCACGCTGGCGGCAGCCGCCTCCTCGATGTCGTCGGGCCCGACGGCGACCACGACGCGTGAGCCCTCGGACGCGCACTGGAGCGCGTCATCGAGCGCGGGCACGGACTCGGTCCACTGCGCCAGCGGGAGCGGCTGCGACAGGTCGCCGTCATAGCCGGTGGAGACGAGCTGATCCCCCGTCTCGCCGGCGTACAGGCTCAGATCGAGGACCACCAGCTGGTCGCCCGTGGTGATGGGCACCTCGCCGTCGCCCTGCTCGACGTCGGCGAACTCGGTCTCGGACGCGGTGAACGGGGTGTAGATGTCGACCTCGGGCGCGGCATCCGTCGGTCCTGTCACCTCGATGAGCTCGAGCGCGTCTCCGCCGCCGTCGGGGCGGGGGCAGTCGGAGGCGGCGGGAAGCGAGCAGCCGGCCAGGCCGACGGCCGCGAGTCCGAGGATCGCGAGGGCAGCGGGGATCTTGCGCACCGGAACAGTCTAGGCGGAAGCGTCCGGCTCGCCCGCCGCGGTCCCCGCCTGGCGAGCGCCGTCGGCCGCCCGCTGCGCCTCCCTGACGCGCTTGCGCAGGTTCTTGTCGGTGATCTGCCGGTCGCCGACGGCTCCGGGCGTCCACAGCTCGACGTCCTCGTCGCCGTAGCTCGACTTCGATGCACGTCGCCGCACCTCCGGCGGAACGGCGCCCGGCGCGAGGCGGCGCGCCCACAGCAGGAAGCCGGTGTGCGCGACCATCCGATGGTCCGGGCGCACCGCGAGCCCTTCGACGTGCCAGCCGCGGACCATGGTCTCGCTGGCCTCGGGGTCCGTGAACAGCCCGGTGCTGCGGATGTACTCGGCCACACGGCTCAGCTGCGTCGCGGTGGCGACGTAGCAGAGCACGACCCCACCCGGCGTGAGCGCGTCGGACACGACGTCGATGCACTCCCACGGCGCGAGCATGTCGAGCACGACACGGTCGACGGATGCCGGAGCCACCGCAGCCGGCAGCGACTCGACGAGGTCGCCGACCACCACCTGCCAGTTCTCCGGAGTCTCCCCCAGGTAGGTCTCGACGTTCGCCTGCGCGACCTCGGCGAACTCCGGACGCCGCTCGAAGGAGATGAGGCGCCCCTCGGCGCCCATCGCGCGCAGCAGCCACAGCGACAGCGCACCCGAGCCGACGCCGGCCTCCACGACCACGGAGCCCGGGAACACGTCGGCCTCGGCGATGATCTGCGCGGCGTCCTTCGGGTACACGATGGCCGCGCCGCGCGGCATCGACATCACGAAGTCGCGCAGCAGCGGCCGCAGCGCCAGGTACTCGTGGCCACCGCTGTTGGCGACGACCGACCCGTCGGGCTGGCCGACGAGCTGCTCGTGCTTGAGCACCCCGTGGTGCGTGTGGAGTTCGCCGCGCTCGCGGAGGGTCACCGTGTGCAGGCGGCCCTTGGGGCCGGTCAGCTGCACGCGGTCGCCGAAGCGGAAGGGACCGCTGGGTCGTTCGGTCATCGGGCTGCCTCCTCGGCACGGTGGGCGGCGTGGAAGGATGCCACGTCCGCGGTGGTGCGGCCTTCCAGAGTGGGCCACAGGACGTGGGCGCCGGCGCCCGTGAGCGACACCATAAGGGGGACGCCGATCACGGCAGCGCCGGACGCCACGGCCGATCGCAGGCCGTTGGGCGAGTCCTCGATCGCCACGACCTCGTCGGGGGTGACTTCGAGGATCTCGCACGCCTGGAGGTAGGGGTCGGGGAAGGGCTTGGGGCGCGTCGCCTCATCTCCCGCGACCACCACGTCGAAGGCGTCGAAGTCGATGAGGTCGACCACGGTGTCGGCCATGCGGCGCAGCGACATCGTGACGAGGCCGGTCTTGATGCCCGCGGCGCGGAGGTCGGCGAGGAGCTCGCGCGCGCCCGCGCGGAACGGCACGCCCTTGGTGGCGAGCTGGCGCATGACGTCGTCGGTCAGGTGGTCGATGATGTCCTGCACGCCCATCCGGACGCCCGCTTCCTGGAAGATCCGCGCGGAGTCCTCGAGGCCCATCCCGACCAGGCTCAGCGCCTGCTCGTGCGACCACGTCCCTCCGAAACTCTCGACGAGCGGAGTCTCTGCCGCCATCCAATAGGGCTCGGTATCGACGAGGGTGCCGTCCATATCCCACAGGACGGCGGCAAGAGGCGCGGGATTCACTGCTCCATGGTATCCGGCGGCCACGTCGACTCCCCGGCGACGACGACACGGTACGGGGGCGCGCGGGATGGCTGGATCCGCTGCGCCGCACCGGGCCTATCCTGGAAGGAACCCGCACCTCGGGTGGAGGAGGCCACGTGGACGGACTGGGACGCCGAGTGCTCATCGCCGCGTTCGACGGATGGAACGATGCCGGGGAAGCCGCGTCGTCCGCCATCACCGCGCTCCGCGAGGGCGGGACGTACGAGACCGTCTTCGCCGTCGACCCCGAGCTGTACTTCGACTACCAGTACACCCGCCCGCAGATCGCCACGGAAGGCGACGGCACGCGCACGCTCAAGTGGCCTGAGGCCGCCTTGCTGCGCCCGACCCGCACGACGCGCGGCGGCACCCAGCTGTGGCTTCTGACGGGTGTCGAGCCGGCCCGTGCGTGGCAGGCCTTCGCGTCGGAGTTCATCGACATCGCGCTCCGCGAGGACGTCACCGGCTTCCTCTCGATGGGCTCGATGATGTCGGACGTACCCCACACGCGCCCGATCTCGGTGTTCGCCGGGAGCGACAACGACGCCCTGCGCACCTCCCTCGAGCTCGAGCGCAGCACCTACGAAGGCCCCGTCGGCATCCTGAGCGTTCTCGGGCACGCGGCCGACGCCGCCGGAATCCCCTCGGCGAGTCTGTGGGCGAGCGTGCCCCACTACGTCGCCGGCCACACCCCGTCGCCCAAGGCGACCCTCGCGCTCCTCGACCGCCTCGAGGACCTCACCGGCGCCACCGTCCCGCGCGGCGACCTCGCGACCGAGGCAGCCGCCTGGGAGGCGTCGATCGATGCCGCCGCGGCAGACGACGAGGAGATGACGGAGTACATCCACCAGCTCGAGCGCACGCGCGACACGTGGGACTCCCCCGAGGCATCCGGCGACGCGATCGCGCAGGAGTTCGAGCGATACCTGCGCCGCGGCGGCGGCGACGGGCCGACCAAGCCCGGGCGCGACGACCCGCGCCGGTAGCGGCATCCGGCGTGTCAGCGGGCCTGATCAGTAGGCCTCGATGACACCTATGCTCAGCAGCACCAGCAGGGTTGATCCGACCGCGACGCGGTAGACGACGAACGGCAGGAAGCTGTGCTTGGAGATCCAGCTCATGAAGAACGCGATCACCCCGAGCGCCACGAAGAAGGCGACCACCGTGGCGACCGCGGTCTCTCCGAGAGTGAACACGCCCGGCTCGTCCCAGCTCTTGAAAAGCTGGTAGAAGCCGCTGCCGAACACCGCCGGGATCGCCAGCAGGAACGCGTACCGCGCGGCGGCGGCGCGCTCGAACCCCATGAAGAGCCCCGCGGTGATCGTGCCGCCGGAGCGCGAGACGCCCGGGATGAGGGCGAGCGCCTGGGCGAAGCCGTAGATGACGCCGTTGCCGACAGTGATGTCCTCCAGCTTGCGCTTCTTCGCGCCCACGTGGTCGGCGATGCCGAGCAGCACGCCGAAGAGGATGAGCATCGCCGCCMCCAGCCACAGCGACCGGAACACGGTTTCGATCTGGTCCTGGAAGAGCAGGCCGAGCACGACGATCGGGATGCTGCCGACGATGATCAGCCAGCCCATGCGAGCGTCGGGGTCGTTGCGGGGGATCTTTCCGAACAGCGACCGGAACCAGTGACCGATGATCCGCACGATGTCGCGCCAGAAGAAGAGCACGACGGCGGCCTCGGTGCCGATCTGCGTGATCGCGGTGAAGGCGGCGCCGGGGTCCTGCGCGGACGGCAGGAGCTCGCCGAGGATGCGCAGGTGCGCGCTGGAGGACACCGGCAGGAACTCGGTGAGTCCCTGGACGATGCCGAGGATGATCGCCTCGAGGAACATGGGCGCCTTTCGCTGCGGGATGCCCGGGGTGCGTCCCGCGGTTCGTTCAGTAGGTGCGGAGGAGGTCGGCGAGCACGCGCTGGCCGAAGACGAGGGAATCGATGGGCACGCGCTCGTCGACGCCGTGGAACATCCCCGTGAAGTCGAGGTCGGCGGGCAGGCGCAGCGGGGCGAATCCATAGCCGGCGATACCGAGCGCGGCGAGAGCCTTGTTGTCGGTTCCGCCGCCCATGAGGTACGGGATGACGGGGATGCCGGGATCGTGACGATCGAGGGCCGACACCATCGCATCCACGAGGTCTCCGGAGAACGGCACCTCGAGACCGATGTCCTGGTGGACGATCTCGACCTCGACGGCGTCTCCGACGATGCGCCGGATGTCGGCGAGGGCCGCCTCCTCGGTGCCGGGGAGGACCCGCACGTCGATGAGCGCCTCGGCACGGTCGGGGATCACGTTGTGCTTGTAGCCGGCGGTGAGTCCGGTGGGATTGGTCGTCGTGCGCAGCGTCGAGCGGAGGAATCCGGATGCCGCGCCCGTCGCGGCCGCCACCGCGTCGGGATCGTCGGAGCCCACGCCGGTGAGCTCGCCGAGCCGGACCGCCATCTCCCGCGTCGTCTCGGTGAGCGTGACGGGCCACTCGGCGCGCCCGAGCGCCGCGACGGCGGTCGCGAGGGTCGTCACGGCGTTGTCGCCGTGGAAGCTCGATCCATGGGCGGCGCGGCCGCGCGCGACGAGACGGATCCACACCAGGGCCTTCTCGCCGACCTGGAGCAGGTAGGCGCGGCGGTCGCCGACGGAGATCGAGTAGCCGCCGACCTCGCTGATCGCCTCGGTGGCACCGTCGAACCACTCCGGCCGATCCTGGACGACGAGCGCCGATCCCTCGACGCCGCCGTTCTCCTCGTCGGCGAAGAAGGCGAGCACGAGGTCGCGCTCGGGCTGCTCACCCGCACGGAGGATGTCCGCCACCGCCGTGAGGATCATGGCGTCCATGTCCTTCATGTCGACGGCGCCGCGGCCCCACAGCATCCCGTCGCGCACGATCCCCTCGAACGGGTCGACGCTCCAATCGGAGGCGATCGCCGGCACGACGTCGAGGTGCCCGTGGAGCACGAGCGCGGGCTTGTCGCGATTGCGGCCGGGAACGCGAGCCATGACGTTGGTGCGACGCGGGATCGGCTCGTAGAACTCGGGAACGAGCCCCAGCCGGGACAGATACCCGCCGACGTACTCGGCCGCCTCCCGTTCCCCGACCGCTCGCCCGCCCCCGTGATTGGTGGTGTCGATGCGGATCAGATCCCGTGCGACGGCGGCGACCTCTGGCAGGTCGAGCGGGGACGAAGGCATGCCGACCAACCTATCGTCTCGACGAAGAAGGCCCCCTTTCGGGGGCCTTGTTCGTACTGTGCGCGAGGGGGGACTTGAACCCCCACGCCCGTTAAAGGGCACTAGCACCTCAAGCTAGCGCGTCTACCTATTCCGCCACCCGCGCAAGGTGGTTTCGGTTTCGCAACCGAGGACCGACATTACCACGTCACCAGACGTTCAACGAATCGGTGCGACCCCGCGCGCGTCATCCCACGGACACCCCGAACAGCAGTCCGAGGGCGTAGGTGACGGCGGCAGCGCCGTAGCCGATCCCGAGCTGGCGCAGCGCCCGACGCAGCGGCGGCGCGCCCGAGAGGAGGCCCACCGCGGCCCCGGTGCACAGCAGCGCGATCCCGACGAGGACGAGGGCGACCACGACTGCCGCGGCACCCGACAGCCCGAAGATCCACGGCAGGACGGGGATGATCGCGCCGGAGGCGAAGAACAGGAAGCTCGACAGCGCCGCGCCCCAGTCGCTGCCGATCACCTCGCTGTGGTCGACGATGTCCAGGGGCGACGTGTGCGTGCGTCCCTCGCCGAGCGCGCGCGCCGACTCGACGGCGCGCCGGGCACGGGTCGTTGCCTCGTCCTCGGGCATCCCGCGGGTGCGGTAGACCAGCGCCAGCTCGTTCGCGTCGATGTCGAGGTGCGGGATCGCGCCGTCGGCGAAGTCGCTGGGTTCGGTGGCGGCCAGCAGCTCCCGCTGCGAGCGGACCGAGACGAACTCCCCCGCGCCCATCGAGAGCGCGCCGGCGAGGAGTCCCGCGATGCCGCTGAAGAGGACGAACTGGGGTGCCACGCCGGTGGCGCCGATGCCCATCACGAGGGCGAGGTTCGAGACCAGTCCGTCGTTCGCGCCGAACACCGCGGCGCGGAACGTGCCGGAGAGGCGCCGGCGTCCGCGGGCCGCCAGACCACGGACGACTTCGTGGTGGATCTTCTCGTCGGCGGCCATCGCGGGAGCGGCGAACGGCTCGTCGTCATAGGGCGAGCGGGCTTCGGCGTTCTGCGCGAGAGCGAGCACGAAGATCGAGCCGAAGCGCTTGGCCATCGAGCCCAGCAGCACCGTCCGCGCGTCCGGGCGCGGCAGCCGAGCCGGCTCACCGCCCAGCAGCGCGAGCCAGTGCGCCTCATGCCGGCCTTCGGCCTCGGCCAGTGCCAGCAGGATGTCGCGCTCCTCCCCCTCGCGGCGGCTCGCGAGCTCGCGGTACACGCGGGCCTCCGCACGCTCGTTGACGAGGTAGCGGGCCCAGCGACGTCGGTCGCGGGCGTTCGGGGCGGCGGGCGCGCTCATCGGGGCCTCCAGGCCGGGTGCGTCGGGGAACCTCTCCACGCTAGTTCGCGAGCGGATGCCGCACCCCGCGCGGGCCGGGATTGCCAGCATTTCGGGGATCCGAACCGCGTGCGGGCGACCTCGATCAGGCGCGCACCCGCTTGCGGAGCACGTCGATGCGCGCCTGGAGCTGCGCGACCGTCGCGTGCGACACCGCCGGCCCGCCGCAGACGCGGCGCAGTTCGGCGTGCACGAGGCCGTGCGCCTCTCCGGACTGGCGGGCGTAGAGCCCGACGAGACTGTTGAGCAGCTGCCGCTGCTCCTTGAGCGAGCGGTGGAGGGCCTGCGGGAGTGCGGGCTCCTCGTCGGGGCTGTCCGCCTCGCGGTCCTCGCGCGCCCGGCGGTGCCGACCCTGACGCGCCTGGCGCTGCAGGAGCAGCTCGTGGACGTGCTCGGGCTCGAGCAGGCCGGGAAGGCCCAGGAACTCCTCCTCCTCGGGCGTCCCGGGCACCGCGAGCTGACCGAACTCCTTGCCGTCGAAGAGCACGCGATCGAAGTGGGCGAGGGAGCCGAGCGCCTGGTACGTGAACTCCTCGGTGAGCGCATCGGATGCCGAGTCCTCCCGCTCCGCCGCATCCATGAGGTCTTCCTCGGCGTTCCACTCGTCGCCGTCGCTCTCACGGTCCAGCGCGTGGTCGCGCTGGCGCTCGAGCTCGCCCGCGAGGGCGAGCAGCTGCGGCACGTTGGGGAGGAACACGCTCGCCGTCTCGCCACGGCGGCGCGCACGCACGAAGCGACCGATCGCCTGCGCGAAGAACAGCGGAGTCGAGGCCGACGTCGCATAGACCCCGACGGCCAGGCGCGGCACGTCCACGCCCTCCGACACCATGCGCACCGCGACCATCCACCGACTGGTGCCGGCCGAGAACGTCTCGATGCGCGACGAGGCCTCGGCTTCATCGGAGAGCACGACGGTGGGCTCCTCGCCGGTGATGTCACGCAGGATGTCGGCGTAGGCGCGGGCGGCCGTCTGATCGGTCGCGATCACCAGGCCACCGGCATCCGGAACCTGCTCGCGCACCTCGCCGAGACGGCGGTCGGCGGAGCGGAGGACGGCCGGAATCCACTCCCCCGCAGGATCGAGCGCCGTGCGCCAGGCCTGCGACGTGATGTCCTTCGTGTTGTCCTGCCCGAGCTGGGCCTCCATCTCGTCGCCGGTCTTGGTGCGCCAGCGCATCTGCCCGGCGTAGACCATGAAGATGACGGGTCGCACGACGCCGTCCTCGAGCGCGCGCCGGTAGCCGTAGGCGTAGTCGGTGCGCGAGAGGCGGATGCCGTGCTGGTCGGGGTGGTACTCCACGAACGGGATCGGCGCGGTGTCGCTGCGGAACGGCGTGCCCGACAGCAGCAGACGACGCGCGGCCCGCGCATACGCTTCGCGCAGCGCGTCGCCCCAGCTCAGGGCGTCGCCGCCGTGGTGCACCTCGTCGAGGATCACCAGAGTGCGGGCGTCCATCGTGAGGCGCTGGTGAACGGATGCCTTCACCGCGACCTGCGCGTAGGTCACGGCGACGCCGTGGTAGTGCCGCGCGGGGGCGCTGTGTCGATTGCTGAAGGCGGGGTCGAGGCGGATGGAGACGCGGGCCGCAGCATCCGCCCACTGCGTCTTGAGGTGCTCGGTCGGCGCGACCACCACGATGCGGTCGATGATGCGACGGCGCAGCAGCTCACTCGCGAGCCGGAGGGCGAACGTCGTCTTTCCGGCGCCCGGGGTCGCGGCGGCCAGGAAGTCGCGCGGACCGCCGCCGACGCCGTCGGGACCGTCCATGCCGAAGTACAGGTCGAGCGCCTCGGCCTGCCAGGCGCGCAGCCGCTGGGCCGTACCCCACGGGGCCCGCTGCGGGAAGGACGGGGAGAGATGCTCGGCGCGGAAGCTGCCGATGTGCGGGTCGTCCGGCGGCGAGCCGGGATCGTGGGCATCGTGCGGCGACGGCGGAGTCTGCTCGGGTGCGGTGTGCGGCGCTTCGAGGACCGACTCGTCGTGCATCGCACCTCCCCCTGCCGCGGACAACGAGTCACCACGATAGACGACCCGGACGACACGACGGCGCCGACCCGCGCGGCGGCCGGGAGACCCTGTCGCACGCTCGGGGTAGCCTGGGCATCGGCCGCGAGCCGAGGAAGACGTGCCCATGAGTGACGATCACCGAACCCCCTACGTTCCCAATCCCCAGCCCCACCCGTGGCGGCGCTGGGTCGCCATCGGCGACTCCTTCACCGAGGGCGTTGGTGACCCCGAGCCGACGGCGCCGAACGGCCTCCGTGGCTGGGCCGACCGCGTCGCCGAGGTGCTGTCGCAGCAGGTCGACGACTTCGCCTATGCCAATCTCGCGATCCGCGGCCGTCTGATCGGCCAGATCGTCGAGGAGCAGGTCGAGCCGGCGATCGCTCTCAAGCCCGACCTCGTGACCTTCTCGGCCGGTGGCAACGACGTGATCCGTCCGGGCGCCGATCCCGACGCCGTGGCTCAGATCTTCGAGGACGCCGTCGTGCGGCTCTCGAGCGATGGCGCCACCGTCGTGGTGTTCACGGGGATCGACACCAACTTCACGCCGGTGTTCCGCGGCATCCGTGGGCGCGTTGCGATCTACAACGAGAACATCCGGGCGATCGCCGACAAGTACGACTGCGTGGTCGCCGATCAGTGGGCGCTCAAAGAGGTGCAGGACATGCGCTTCTTCGACGACGACCGGCTGCACTACAACGCCCTCGGCCATCACGAGGTCGCCCGCATGGTGCTGCGCTCGCTGAACGTGCCGAACGACCTGCAGCCGATGCAGCCCGACCCCTTCCCGGCGCGCACCTGGCGCGAGGCACGTGCGGTCGACTTCGTCTGGGCGCGCGAGCACCTCGTTCCGTGGGTGCTGCGACGCGTGCGTCACCAGTCCTCCGGCGACACGGTCACGGCGAAGCGGCCGGACGCGCTTCCGGTCACCACGCTGACTCCCGCACCCGGCTTCGAGCGCGACGAGAAGGCCTGACCTCGTCAGCTCCCCCGCAGCTCCCACAGCGCCACGGCGCTCGCGGCTGCGACATTGAGCGAGTCGACGCCGCCCGCCATGGGGATCGTCACGACGCTGTCCGCGGCCGCCAGGGCGGCCCGGCTCAGGCCGTCGCCCTCGGCCCCGAGCATCAGGGCGACGCGCTCGTGTCCGGCCGCGCGGAAGGCATCCAGCGGCACGGCCTCATCCGACAGGGCGAGGGCTGCGAGATGGAACCCCTCGCGATGGAGAATGCTGCGCGCCTCGCCCCACGCCGGGAGGCGCGTCCACGGGACCTGGAAGACCGTGCCCATGCTCACCCGCACGCTGCGCCGGTAGAGCGGGTCTGCGCAGCGTGCGCTCACGAGGACGGCGTCGGCGCCGAGGCCTGCGGCGGCACGGAAGATCGCCCCGACATTGGTGTGGTCGATGATGTCCTCCAGCACGACGACCAGTCGCGCATCCTCGAGGACCTCCGCCACGGACGGCAGCTCCGGCCGGTGCATCGCCGCCAGGGCGCCGCGGTGCACCGCGTAGCCGGTGAGCTGCTCGGTGACATCGGCGGCGACCACGTACACGGGTGTGTCCGGAGCGAGCGCGAGTGCCGCGACATCCGGCAGCCACTTCTCCTGCACGAGCACGGAGCGCGGGCGGTGTCCGGCTGCCACGGCGCGGGCGATCACCTTCGCCGACTCGGCGATGTAGAGCCCGCCGGCGGGTTCGAGGACGCGGCGGAGCGCGACATCCGTGAGATCCCGGTAATCGGCCAGGCGAGCGTCGTCCGCCGTCTCGATCCGCTCGATGCCCACGGCCCCACTCTCGCACGCGGCGTAACATCCCGGTAAACCGCGAGCCCTACACTCTGACCCGAAGGGGGTGATCGCGTGTCGATCGTGACCGAGCTCGATGCCGCAGCGGCGGGCTCGCTCTCGCGCGCGATCGACGCCCTGGCAGGCCGGCGCATCGCGATCCTCACGGGCGCGGGCGTCTCCACGGATTCGGGCATCCCCGACTACCGCGGCCGAGGCGCCCCGGTGCGCACCCCCATGACCGCCGAGCAGTTCCTCGCGAACGAGGCCGCGCGCCGGCGGTACTGGGTCGGCAGCCACCTCGGGTGGCGCACGTTCGCGGCCGCGGAGCCCAACGACGGCCACCGTGCCATCGCTGAACTCGAGCAGAGCGGGGTGGCCACCGGCGTCGTCACGCAGAACGTGGACGGGTTGCACGTGCGAGCGGGGAGCCGTCGCGTGGTCGAGCTGCACGGGACAATGCGCCGCGTGTTCTGCACGCACTGCGGGCAGGTGTTCGACCGCCGCGACCTCGCCGTGCGCGTCGAGGCCGACAACCCGTGGATCACCGTTCCCGACAGTGTCGCGCTCGGCCCCGACGGCGACGTCCTTCCGGAGAGCAGCGACGGATTCGTCGTGCCCCAGTGCACGGTGTGCGGCGGGATGCTGAAGCCCGACGTCGTCTTCTTCGGGGAGTTCATCCCCGCCGAGAAGTTCCGTGAGGCGGAGCAGCTCGTCCAGGCGAGCGACGGGCTCGTGATCGCCGGCTCGTCGCTCGTGGTGAACTCCGGCATCCGCCTGCTGGAGCGCGCGCGGCGACGCCGACTGCCCGTCGTGATCGTGAACCGGGGCGTCACCCGCGCCGACGCCCGCGCGACGGTCAAAGTCGACGCGGGCACGAGCGAGGTGCTGCGCGCCCTCGCCGGCGCCCTCCCCTCAGCGCTCTGACAGGCCGCGCGTCGTAGGCTCGTCGCGTGACCGCGCTGACCCTCATCCGACACGGCGAGACCGACTGGAATCGCGCCCGGCGCATCCAGGGGTCGACCGATATCCCGCTCAACGACACCGGCCGCGAGCAGGCGCGCGCCGCCGCTGCTGCGCTGCAGGCGGGTCTGGGTGAACGGCCTGTCGCGATCGTCTCGAGCGACCTCTCCCGCGCGTACGAGACGGCCGCGATCATCGGCGCCGAACTGGGTCTGCCCGGCCCTCGCGTCTACCCCGGCCTGCGTGAGCGGTCGTACGGCGAGGCCGAGGGCATCGATGCCGCGGAGTTCCAGGAGCGCTGGGGCGACTGGCACACGGCCGAGGTCCCCGGTGCCGAGCCGTCGTCCCTGCTGCGCCGCCGCGCCCTGTCGGCCCTCGCGCACGCGGTGCGGGATCACCGCCTGGCCACCGGTCCCGGTGAGGCTCGCCTGGTCGTGGTCACCCACGGTGCGCTCATCCGCGAGGTCATCCGTCATGCTTCGGGCGGCGAGCTTCCGCCCGTCGGCGAGCGGCTCGCGAACGGGTCGGCGCACGAGGTGCTGTTCGAGCGCGACCGTCTGCGCCTGCTGTCGTACGCGGGAGCGGTGGCCTAGGCTCGGCGCCATGCCGAGTCCCGCTACCGTCGACGAGTACATCGCCGGGTTCGACCCCGAGATCGCCGACCGCCTGCGCCGCGTGCGCGCCGAGATCGTCGACGCCGTCACCGCGGCCTCGGGCAGGCCGCCCGAGGAGAAGATCCGCTACGGCATCGCCGCCGTCATGCTCGGCGGCCGGTACGCGCTGCATTTCGCGGGCTGGAAGAAGCACATCGGCCTCTACCCGGTGCCGGCGTTCGACGAGTCGCTGGATTCCGCCGTCGCGCCGTACCGCGCGGAGAAGGACTCGGTGGTGTTCCCCCACACGGCCGATCTGCCCTACGACCTCGTCGGCCGCATCGCCGCCGCGATCGCGGCTCAGCGCGTCGCGGCGAAGGACTGACCGCGGCGGGCGAGCTCCTCGCCCAGGATCTGCACGGCCTTCGGCCCGACGCCGTGGATCGCCAGCAGCTGGGCTTCGCTGCGTAGACGCAGATCCGCGTACCGCGTGATGCCGTGCAGCGCGAGCTCGCGCGTCGCGACCTTGCCGATCCGCGGGGTGAGCGCGTCGTCGATCATGACTCTGCGCGCCGCAGTGTCGCGCGCGCGTGCCGGAGGACCGGCTCGTCGACCATGCGCCCGTCGTAGGTGAAGACGCCGCGCTCGCTCTCGGCGGTCTCGAGGACGCCGCGCGCCCACGCCACGGCCTTCTCATCCGGCCGGTAGGCGTCACGGATGACCACGACCTGGCTCGGATGGATGCACGCCGTCGCGGAGAATCCGGATGCCGCGGCATCCGCTGCCTCGATGGCCAGGCGCTTCACGTCGCCGATGTCGAGATGCACGGCATCGATCGCGGCCTTCCCGCGGGCCCCGGCGGCGAGCAGCACCCGAGCACGCGCATATCGGGCGATGTCGCGGTAGCGGCCGTTGGGCTTGCGGCTGGACGTGCCGCCGATGCTGGCGACGAGGTCTTCGGCGCCCCACATGAGCGCGACGACGTTGGGCAGCGCGGCGATCCGGTCGGCCTGCGAGATTCCCTTCGCCGTCTCGCACAGGGCGACGACGTCGAACCGGCGGTCGAGCTTGGCCAGGCGCTTGGGCGACTCCGCCTTGGCGACCATGATGCGCCGGTAGTCCGTCTGCGACAGGGATGCCAGGTCGGACACGAAGTCCTCGGAATCCAGCGGGTTCACACGCACGATGACGCGATCGGGGTCCAGCTCGGACTCGATCACCGCGCCGCGCGCGGCTGCCTTCGCCGCGGGGGCGACCGCGTCCTCGAGGTCGAGGATCACGGCGTCGGAGCGCTCGAGCGCCTTCCGGAATCGCTCAGGGCGGTCGGCCGGGCAGAACAGGATCGCGGGGCCGGTGCCGAGCGTGCTCATGAGTCCTCCTCGGGGGCGCACCACATCAGCGCGGTCCTCGTGGCCGACGCGACGACCTCGCCCTGCTGGTTGCGTCCGATGTGCCGCATGGTCACGATCCCCTGGCCCGGGCGTGAGGCCGAGAGCCGCTTGTCGAGGATCTCGGTCTCGGTGTACAGCGTGTCGCCGTGCAGCAGCGGGGCCGGGAAGGAGATGTCGGTGAGACCGAGCTGGGCAACGAGCGTGCCCTGCGTGATCTGAGACACGGACGCGCCGACCATCGTGGCGAGCGTCCACATCGAGTTCATGAGTCGCTGGCCGAAGGGCTGGCCCTCCGAGAACGCGGCGTCCAGATGCAGCGCCTGCGTGTTCATCGTGAGCGTCGAGAAGAGCACGTTGTCCGCCTCGGTCGCCGTGCGACCCGGGCGATGCAGATAGCGTGCGCCGATCGCGAGCTCGTCGTAGTAGAGCCCGCGCTGCACGATCGCCTTCGCCTCGCCGGTGCCGTCCACGTCCGTCACGCTACTCCCAGGGATCGCGCGATGACGAGCAGCTGCACCTCGTTCGTGCCTTCGCCGATCTCGAGGATCTTGGAGTCCCGGTAGTGGCGGGCGACGGGGTACTCGTTCATGAACCCGTTGCCGCCGAAGATCTGCGTCGCGTCGCGCGCGTTGTCCATCGCGGCGTCGCTCGCGGTCAGCTTGGCGATGGCCGCCTCGGTCTTGAAGGACTTGCCGGCGTCGCGCAGGCGCGCGGCGTGGTGCCACGCGAGCCGGGCGTTGTGCACGCGCAGCTGCATGCGTGCGAGGAGGAACTGGATGCCCTGACGGGTGGAGAGCGCGTCGCCGAAGACGGTGCGCTTCTTGGCGTAGTCGATCGCCGCTTCGAGGCAGCCCTCCGCCGCTCCGGTGGACAGTGCCGCGATGGCGATGCGCCCCTCGTCGAGGATGTGGAGGAAGTTCGCGAAGCCGCGGCCCCGCTCCCCCACGAGATTGCCCTCGGGAACGCGCACGTCCTGGAATGTGAGCGGGTGCGTGTCGGATGCGTGCCAGCCGACCTTGTCGTAGCCGGGCTCGACGGTGAATCCGGGGGTGCCCGAGGGCACCATGATCGTCGAGATCTCCTTGCGTCCGTCCGTCTCGCCGGTGACGGCGGTCACGGTCACGAACCGGGTGATGTCGGTGCCCGAGTTGGTGATGAACTGCTTCGAGCCGTTGATGACCCATTCGCCGCCGTCGAGCTTCGCAGTCGTGCGCGTCGCCCCCGCGTCGGAGCCCGCCTCGGGCTCGGTCAGGCCGAAGCCCGCCAGCGCGCGGCCCGCGAGCAGATCGGGAAGGAGTTCCTGCTTCTGCTCCTCGGTGCCGAACCGGAACACCGGCATGGCGCCGAGGCTGACACCGGCCTCGAGGGTGATCGCGATCGACTGGTCGACGCGGCCGAGCCCCTCGATCGCGAGGCACAGCGCGAAGTAGTCGCCGCCCTGCCCGCCGTACTCCTCGGGGAACGGCAACCCGAACAGGCCCAGCTCGCCCATCTGCGCGACCACGTCCATCGGCAGCGTCTTGGTGCGGTCGGCTTCGTAGGCCTGCGGTGCGACGACCTGCTCGGCGAAGTCGCGCACCATGCGGGCGAGCTCGCGCTCGTCCTCGGTGAGGTTGTGGTGGTCCATGGGTGCTCCTCGGGTCTCAGGAGGGGGAATCGGATGCCTCGTCGTGCGAGGGCTCGGTCAGGGTGACGTGGGCGAGCACCTGGTCGCGGCGCACCTGGTCACCCACGGCGACGTCGAGGCGCACGATGCCGCCGTGCGGTGCGACGACGGGATGCTCCATCTTCATCGCCTCGATCGTCACGATGCGGTCGCCCGCCGAGACGGTCGCGCCGTCGGCCGCGTGCACGGCGACGACGGCACCGGGCATCGGCGCCCGCAGCTCGGGATCGGTCGCGGCGGCGGCGCGCTCGCGCGCTGCCAGCCGGATGTCCATCGCCTCGCGGCGGCTGATCGCACGCAGGCGGTGGGTGGCGCCGTCGGCGTGGACCCAGGCCCACCCCTCGGCGTCGAAGGCGAGCGTGACGCCGTCGTCGGCGGCGGGACCGCTCGACCCCGCGTCCGCGTGGGTCGAGGCCGCGAACGCCATCGGTGCAGGGCTCGGGATGACCACGATTGCGTCCGCGGTCTCGATCGCGACCGTCGCCGGCTCCGCAGGGCCGCCGGCCCGCCAGCCCGACCGCTCGCGCCACAGCGGGGATGCGGCATCCGCTCTCTCCCGGGCGTCGGAAGGGCCGCCGTCCGCCGCCGCGGCCGCGCCCAGCGCGAGCGACGTCGGCCGGGGCGCTGCGAACGGCGGCATCCGATCGATGAGACCGGTGTCCATCCGGCCGGACTGCACGGCGTCGTCGGCCAGCAGTTCCCGCAGGAACCCGATGTTGGTGTCGACGCCGAGCAGGACCGTGTCCGCAAGCGCCGCGTCCAGGCGCGCGAGCGCCTCCGACCGGTCCGCGCCGTGCGCGATGACCTTCGCGATCATCGGGTCGTAGTCGGCCGTCACGGTCGAGGCGGACTCGATCGCGGCATCCGTGCGCACGTCCGCGGCGGGCTGCCACAGCAGCACCTCCCCGGTGGCGGGGAGGAAGCCGCGCTCGGGGCTTTCGGCGTACACGCGCGCTTCGATCGCGTGGCCTTCGAGGTGCACGTCCGCCTGTCCGAACGCGAGGGGCTCCCCCGCGGCGATGCGCAGCTGCTGCTCGACCAGGTCGACCCCGGTCACGAGTTCGGTGACGGGATGCTCCACCTGCAGACGGGTGTTCATCTCGATGAAGAAGAACTCGTCGGGGCGGTCTCCCGCGACGAGGAACTCGACGGTGCCGGCGCCCCGGTAGTCCACGCTCGCCGCGGCAGCGCAGGCGGCGGCGCCGAGGCGCGCGCGCGTCTGCGCATCGACGACGGGCGAGGGCGCCTCTTCGATCACCTTCTGGTGTCGCCGCTGCAGCGTGCACTCGCGCTCGCCGAGATGGACCACGGCGCCGTGCTCGTCGGCGAGCACCTGCACCTCGATGTGACGCGGACGCTCGATGAGGCGTTCGAGCAGCAGGGTGTCGTCGCCGAACGCCGATGCCGCCACGCGGCGCGCGGTCGCGAGTGCGTCGGCGAGATCGGCGGCTTCGCGGACCACCTGCATGCCCTTCCCGCCGCCTCCCGCCGAGGGCTTGACGAGCAGCGGGAAGCCCGCCTCACCGGCCGCCGCCGCGATCTCGGCATCGGTCATCCCGGCGGCACTGAACCCCGCCGCCGTGGGCACGCCGTGCCCCGACACGTGCTCCTTCGAGCGGATCTTGTCGCCCATGACGTCGAGCGCGCGCACGCCGGGTCCGATGAACACGATCCCCGCCTCGGCGCACGCGCGGGCGAACGCGGCGTTCTCGGACAGGAACCCGTAGCCCGGGTGAACGGCTTCGGCGCCGCTCTCGCGCGCGGCGACGATCACCGCGTCGATGTCGAGGTACGAGGCGGATGCTGCGGCCGGCCCGATCCTCACGGCGACGTCGGCTTCGCGCACGTGCGGGGCGTCGGCGTCGGCGTCGCTGTAGACGGCGACGGAGCGGATGCCGAGGCGCCGCAGCGTGCGGATCACCCGACGCGCGATCTCGCCGCGATTGGCGACGAGGACGGTGCGGAAGGGAGCGGTGTCGGGGGAAATCATCGGGTTCACATCCGGAAGACGCCGAAGCGGGGTTCGGGGAGCGGCGTCCGAGAGACGACGTCGAGCGCCAGCCCCAGGAGGTCGCGTGTGTCGGCGGGGTCGATGATGCCGTCGTCCCACAGGCGCGCGGTCGCGTAGTACGGGTTGCCCTGCTCCTCGTACTGCGCACGGATCGGCGCTTCGAACGCGGCCTGCTCGTCGGCCGGCCACTCCTCGCCGCGCGCCTCGAGCTGATCGCGTTTGACGGTCGAGAGGACGGATGCTGCCTGCGGGCCGCCCATGACCGAGATCCGGCTGGCCGGCCACGTCCACAGGAAGCGCGGCGAGTACGCGCGCCCGCACATGGAGTAGTTGCCGGCCCCGAAGGACCCGCCGATGACGACGGTGAGCTTGGGCACACGGGTCGTCGCGACGGCGGTGACCATCTTGGCGCCGTCCTTCGCGATGCCGCCGGCCTCGGCATCCGTCCCCACCATGAAGCCGGAGATGTTCTGCAGGAACAGCAGGGGGATGCCGCGCTGGTCGCACAGCTCGATGAAGTGGGCGCCCTTCTGCGCGGACTCGCTGAACAGCACGCCGTTGTTGGCCACGATTCCGACGGGGTGGCCGTGGATGCGCGCGAAACCGGTGACGAGGGTGGCGCCGTACTCGCGCTTGAACTCGTGGAGCTCGCTCGCGTCCACGAGCCGTGCGATGACTTCGCGCACGTCATAGGGCTGGTTCACATCGACGGGGACGACCCCGTAGAGGTCGGCCGGGTCCACGACGGGCGCCACCGCGGCGGCGACATCCCAGGCGGGCCCCGCCGGCGACGGCAGCGTCGCAACGATGTCGCGCACGATCTCGAGCGCGTGCTCGTCATCCTCCGCGAGATGGTCGACCACACCCGAGCGGCGGGCATGCAGTTCTCCCCCGCCGAGTTCCTCGGCCGTCACGACCTCGCCGATCGCCGCCTTCACGAGCGGTGGTCCGCCGAGGAAGATCGTGCCCTGGTTGCGCACGATGACCGTCTCGTCGCTCATCGCCGGAACGTAGGCCCCGCCCGCCGTGCACGAGCCGAGCACGGCCGCGATCTGCGGGATGCCGGCAGCCGACAGTCGCGCCTGGTTGAAGAAGATGCGCCCGAAGTGGTCCCGGTCGGGGAACACCTCGTCCTGCATGGGCAGGAACGCACCGCCGGAGTCGACCAGGTAGACGCAGGGCAGGCGGTTCTCGACGGCGATCTCCTGCGCGCGGAGGTGCTTCTTCACGGTCAGCGGATAGTAGGTGCCGCCCTTGACGGTCGCGTCGTTGCAGACGACCATCACGTGCCTGCCGTGGACGAGACCGATCCCGGCGATCACGCCGGCCGCAGGGGCATCTCCGCCGTACAGCCCCTCCGCCGCGAGCGGCGCGATCTCGATGAACGGGCTCCCCTCGTCGAGGAGGCGCGTGACACGGTCGCGCGGCAGCAGCTTGCCGCGGGCGATGTGGCGCGCACGGGAAGCCTCGGGCCCGCCGAGCGCCGCAGTGGCGAGCCGCTCGCGCAGCCGCTCCGCCTGCTCCGCCTGCGCGTCGCGCGTGCGCGCGAAGGCGTCGTCACGGACGGCCGAGGTCGTCAGTGCAGCCATGTCATCTCCGTCGACGTCACGATCGGGTCACGTTCGTTGTCGGGACGCGACCGCATTGGTTAGTGTTCACTAACTGGAGTCCAGGTTAGCGAGGATTAACTGAGATGACAAGCGGGGTCACCGAGCGCGATCGTGCGAAGGCGGATCGCCAGGCGGCGATCCTCCACGAGGCGGCGAGGCTCTTCGCCGAGCGCGGCTTCAGCGGGGTGAGCCTGGAGGAACTGGGCGCAGCGGTCGGCGTCAGCGGACCCGCCCTCTACCGGCACTTCGCGAATAAGCAGGCGCTGCTCGGCGCGATCCTGGTCGGCGTGAGCGAACGCCTCCTCGCGGGGGGTCGCAGCGTCGTCGATCGCGGTGGAGCTCCCTTGGATCAGCTCCGCGCCCTCATCGCCTTCCACGTGGACTTCGCGCTCAGCGACGCCGATGTCATCCGCGTCCAGGATCGCGACCTCGCCAGCCTGTCCGACGACGACCGCCACAGCGTGCGACGCCTCCAGCGCGAATACGTCGAGGTCTGGATCGGCATCCTCCTCGCCCTCCACCCCGATCGAGCCCGCGATGATCTGCGCGTTCGCGCCCACGCGTGCTTCGGCCTGATCAACTCGACGCCGCACAGCGTCCGCGTGCTGCGGGAAGGACCGCGCGAAGACCACGTGCGCGGCATCCTCGAGTCCATGGCCCTCGCCGCTCTCATCGCCTGACCCCTCGCCGGGTGTCCTAGTCTGAACGGACGATGCCGGACTCCGGCCGGAACAGCGACGCAGACGGGGCGGCTGCCGCTGACGGCAGCGTCACGTCCCCGGCCGTCGAGGTGCCCGCAGACACGGGCGGCGACGCCAGCACGCGCCGCGACTTCCTGAAGCTCGGCGGCGTCGCGGCGGCCGGACTCGTGGTCGGCGGGGGCATCGGTGCCGCCGCCGGCGCGTCGATCGGCCACACCGTGGGCGTCCAGGAGGCGTCGATCGACTTCGGCGCCGTGCCCCCGCGCTCCGAGCCCGGTTTCGACCACGTGGTCGTGCTGATGGGCGAGAACCGCTCCTTCGACAACATGCTGGGCTGGCTGTACACGCCCGACGACCTGCCCGCGGGCGAGACCTTCGACGGACTCGCCTTCGGCGACTACGCCAATACCGCGCCGACCGGCGAGCGGATCCCGGCTCATCCCTACGACGGGCCCACCGATGAAGTGATGGGCCGGCCCAACCCCGACCCCGGTGAAGAGTTCCCCCACGTGAACACGCAGCTGTTCGGGACAGTGGATCCCGCGAGCAACGCGACGAGCCAGATCGGCCAGATGCAGGCACCGTTCAACGCTCCGCCGCGAGGCACGGGTCCCTCGATGTCGGGCTTCGTGCAGGACTACTGGAACAACTATGAGCGGCTGCGGGGCGGCGCTGCGCCGTCCGTCGACGAGGCCAGGCACATCATGGGCGGCTTCTCACCCGAGCAGCTTCCCGTGCTCTCGACCCTGGCCAGGGAGTTCGCCGTCTTCGACGCCTGGTTCGCCGCGGTGCCGTCGCAGACCTATTGCAATCGCTCCTTCTTCCACGCGTCGACCTCGCACGGCTACGTCACCAACAAGGGGGGCGGCGGCTACGACAAGTGGCTCGACGCACCGAAGACGCCGACCGTCTTCAACCGCCTCGAGGAGGCGGGCGTGTCGTGGAAGGTCTACTTCGACGAGATGCAGTTCGTGTCGCTGACCGGAATGATGCACGCCCCGGTCCTGCAGCAGTACTGGCGCACCGGCAGATTCGGCCACATGAGGGAGTTCTACGAGGATGCCCGCACTGGGAACCTGCCGGCGTACGCGTTCATCGAGCCCCGCATGGTCTACAACCACAACGACTTCCACCCGCCGTTCGGCGTCTACAAGTCGAGCGAGGTCGACGGCCGGATGATCGTCGACTCCGCCGTCTCCGACGTGCGGGCCGGCGAGAAGCTCGTCGCCAGCGTCTACAACGCGATCAAGCACTCGGCGACGCCGGGCGGATCGAATGCGATGAACACGATGCTCCTCATCACTTTCGACGAGCACGGCGGCACCTACGACCACGTGCCGCCCCCGAGCGCGACGCCCCCGACGGCGGATGCGATGGCGGGAGAGATGGGATTCTCCTTCGACCGCCTCGGCCTGCGCGTGCCCGCGATCGCCGTGTCCGCCTACACCCGCAGCAACACGATCCTGCACGACGAGATGCACCACGGGGCCGTCATCGCGACCCTGACGCGGCTGCACGGCCTGCGACCGCTCACGCGCCGCGACGTGAGCGCGAACGACCTGTTCTCGATCGTGAATCTCTCGGCACCGCGCGAGCCTTCGACCTGGCCTGTCGTGCACCCGATGTACGTCCCTGCGAATCCCGAGGAGGACGAGCCGATCGACCTCAAGGACGGCGCCCACAAGGACAAGCCGCTCAGTCCGCCCGGCCGCGGTCTGGTCGGCCTGCTTCTCGCCCGCTACGGCGCAAGCGAGGACGAGCCGCTGACCTATACGCAGGCGTACGACGCGATCCACAAGCACGGTCTGGGCCTGTTCTACCCGAAGATCGACTGACCGCTCCTCGCACAGCGAGGTGGCCCGGCGCGCACCGCACCGGGCCACCTCCACTCCCCTGCAGGATCAGCGCAGCAGCATCGCGCGGCCGGGCTCGCGCAGAACGTTCGCGACATCGACCATGAACCGCGAGCCCTGCTCGCCGTCGACCAGGCGATGGTCGAACGACAGCGCGAGCGTCATGACATCGCGGAGGGCGATCTCGCCCTTGTGCTCCCACGGCTGCCGGCGCACGGCGCCGAGCGCCAGGATGCCGGCCTCGCCGGGGTTGAGGATCGGCGTGCCCGCGTCGACGCCGAAGACGCCGACGTTCGTGATCGAGAAGGTGCCGCCCATCATGTCGGCGGGCGACGTCTTGCCCGCCCGCGCCGTCTCGGCGAGTGAGCGGATCGCGTCCGCCAGCTCAACGAGCGAGAGCTCCTGCGCGTCGCGGATGTTCGGCACGACGAGCCCGCGCCCGGTGGCCGCCGCGATGCCGAGGTTCACGTAGTGGTGCTCGACGATCTCGCCTGCCGCGTCATCCCAGCGCGAGTTCAGGCCCGGGTGGTGCGCGAGCGCGAGGCACACGGCCTTCGCGGCGACCGCCATGACACCGATCTTGTGGTCCTGCAGCGAGCGGTCGGCCTTCAGTGAGGCGATCAGCTCCGTCGTCGCCGTGACGTCCACGGTCAGGAACGTCGTGACGTGCGGGGCCGTGAAGGCGCTGCGCACCATCGCCTCGGCGGTGTGCTTGCGCACTCCTCGGATCGGCGTGCGGGTGGTGCGCTCGCCCGACGACGGCGCCGGTCGCAGCTCGGGCATGAGCTCGGGTTCGGCGATGGACGTCGTGCCGACGGGCGTCGCGCCCACGCGTGCGGCATAGGCCTCGACATCCGCTCGGGTGATGACGCCGTTCGCTCCCGTCGCCTCCACCAGCGCGAGATCGACGCCGAGCTGCTTGGCGAAGAGACGCACCGGCGGCGTGGAGCGCGGGCGCTCGAGCGGCCGGTCGACCTCGGTCACGTGGATCGCATCGTGCGGCGCCGCCTCGAGGACAGCGGTGTCGGATGCCGCCGGCCGGCCGGCCGCCGAGCGAGCCCGACGCTGCGGGCGGGCGCTTCCGCGGGGGGCGGCGCCGTAGCCCACGAGGTTGGGCTCGGCCTTCGCCGGCTCTTCGCTCGCCTGCGGGGATTCGGCGGCCGGGGCGGGCGCGAGGGCGTCATCCCCGCCGAGGTCGTAGGAGATGAGCACGGACCCCACCTCGACGACGTCGCCGGCGGCGGCGTGGAGCGTCGAGATCGTGCCGGCGTAGGGCGACGGCAGCTCGACCACGGCCTTCGCCGTCTCGACCTCCGCGATCGTCTGGTTCAGCGTGACGGTGTCGCCTTCGGCGACGAGCCACGCGACGATCTCCGCCTCGGGAAGACCCTCGCCGAGATCGGGGAGCCGGAAGTCCTGCATCACAGTTCGACCCCCGTCAGGCTGTTCGGGCGGTCCATGACCCGGTCGACGGCGTCGAGGATGCGGTCGAGATCAGGGATGTGGTGCTTCTCGAGCTTGGCCGGCGGATAGGGGGTGTCGTGGCCGGTCACGCGCTGCGGCGGCGCCTCGAGGAAGTTGAAGCAGCGCTCGGTGACGCTCGCGACGAGCTCGGCTCCGACGCCCGCCTCGCGGGCTGCCTCGTGGGTGACGACCACGCGTCCGGTCTTGCGGACGGATGCCGTCACCGTGCGGTAGTCCACCGGCGAGATCGAGCGCAGGTCGATGACCTCGATCGAGACGCCGTCGTCCTCGGCCGCGGTCGCGGCATCCATCGCAGTCAGCACCTGCGATCCGTACGTCAGGAGCGTGACGTCGCTGCCCTCTCGCGCCACGCGCGCGAGCCCCATCGGCGGCGCGTCGGCCAGGTCCACGTCGAGGTCCACCTCGCCCTTCGTGTGGTAGAGCTTCTTCGGCTCGAAGTACACCACCGGGTCGTTGGACGCGATGGCCTGCCGCAGCATGACGTAGGCGTCGTGCGGGTTCGAGACGGCGATGACCCGCAGCCCCGAGGTGTGCACGAAGTACGCCTCAGGCGACTCGGAGTGGTGCTCGGCGGCGCCGACGCCGCCCGCCCACGGAATGCGGATCGTGATCGGCATCTGCACGTTGCCGCGCGTGCGGTAGTGCATCTTCGCGACCTGGCAGACGATCTGGTCGAAGGCCGGGTACATGAATCCGTCGAACTGGATCTCGACGACCGGGCGGAACCCGCGGAACGCCAGTCCCACGGCCGTGCCCATGATGCCTGCCTCGGCGAGCGGGGTGTCGACGACGCGCTGCGCGCCGAACTCGTCCTGCAGGCCATCCGTGATGCGGAACACACCGCCGAGCTTGCCGATGTCCTCGCCCATGACGAGCACCTTCGGGTCGTCGGCCATCGCGCGACGGAGTCCTTCGTTGATGGCCTTCGCCATGGTGAGCTGCGTCATCGCCCCGCCTCCGCGTCGTCTGCGATGAAGCCGTCGAGGTAGGCGCCGTACCACGCGCGCTGCTCGTCGATGCCGGAGTGCTGCTCGGCGTAGACGTTGTCGAACACCGTGATCGGCTCGCGGGTGACCGCGCCCTGCGCTGCGGCGCGCACCTCGGCGGCCAGTGCGTCGGCATCGGCTGCCACACGGGCGGCGAACTCATCGTCGTACTCGCCCTGGGCGCGCAGCAGCGCCTCGATGCGAGCGAGGGGGTCGCGACCCTTCCAGCGCTCGACCTCCTCCTTGTCGCGGTAGCGGGTGGGGTCGTCGGAGGTCGTGTGCGGTCCCATGCGGTAGGTGACGGCCTCGATGAACGCGGGGCCGTTCCCCTGGCGGGCGTTGTCGACGGCCCACCGCATCGCCGCGAGGCACGCGAGCACGTCGTTGCCGTCGACGCGCATGCTCGGGATGCCGAACCCCGGAGCGCGACCCGCGATCGAGAACTTCGCCTGCACCGAGACGGGCTCCGAGATGGCCCAGTGGTTGTTCGAGCACACGAACACGACGGGCGCGCCGTAGGACGACGCGAAGATCATCGCCTCGTTCACGTCGCCCTGGCTCGTGGCGCCGTCGCCGAAGTAGGCGGCCGCGACCTGATCGGTGCCGTCGCGCTGGATGCCCATCGCGTAGCCCACGGCATGCAGGGACTGCGCGCCGATGATGATCTGCTGCGTGGCCGTGTTGATGTCGTAGGGGTTGTACGTCGAGTGCTCCTCGCCGCGCCACGCGAGCACGTAGTCGGCGGGCTGGGCGCCGCGCACGAAGGCGATACCGGTCTCGCGGTAGCTCGGGAAGGCGAAGTCGTCGGCACGGAGTCCACGCGCGGTGCCGATCTGCGTGGCCTCCTGGCCCCGGCACGGCGGCCACAGCGCGAGCTGGCCCTGACGCTGGAGCGCGACACCCTCGGTGTCGATGCGGCGCAGCAGCACCATGTCGCGGTACAGCGAGCGCAGGGCGGCGCCGTCGATGTCCGCCACCCAGCGATCGAGCTCGGGATCGGCGACGCGCTCGCCGTCGGGGGTGACCAGCCGTGCGACGTCGTCGGTGTCGGTCGCGAGATCGGCGGGCGGGGTCAGGGTGTGCGTCATCGTCATCACTCCTCGGTGCAACCCTCCCTCGTGAGGAGGGGCGTCGTGGCGCCGGCATCATCACCGGCACCTTCGAGGCTACGTCCGCATCGCACCTCGCTCAAGCATCTGGGTTCTGCTTGAGCATGTTGACAACTGTTGACCGTTCGAACCGTGCTAACGTTTCGCACTATGAGTGCCCTCGATCACGTCGACCTGGAGCTCCTGGCCGCCCTCTCCGCCGACCCCCGCGCGACGGTCGTCGCGCTCGCCGAACGCCTCGGGCTGTCACGCAACACGGTCCAGGCGCGCATGGCCAGGCTCGAGCGCTCCGGCGTCTTCCTGTCCTACGAGCGGGCGATCTCGTCTTCGTCGCTGGGCTACCCCATCGAGGCGTTCATCAGCGTCATCGTGCGGCAGGCGGAGCTCCCCCGCATCTCGGCGGAGCTGGCGCGTGTGCCCGAGATCGTGCAGGCGCACGGGCTGTCCGGGCAGGTCGACCTCCTGGTGCGCGTCGCCTGCCGCGACACCCAGCACCTCTTCGACACCGACGCGCGCATTCTTGCGATCGAAGGCGTCGAGCGCACCGAGACCTCTCTCGTGATGGGCGAGGTCATCCCCCATCGCGTGATGCCGCTCATGGAGCTCGCACGACGCGAGCCCTGATCCTGCTCCTTACGGGAGCGGAACCGACGCCGCGGGCGAGGGCGCAGCCGATGCCGGAGCGGATCGGAGGTCGTCGACCTTGACGAGGACGACTCCGGCGAGGATCAGCGCACCCCCGGCGAACTGGATCGGCGCGGGGACCTCGGCCAGGAAGATCCAGGCGAAGCCGAGCGCGAACAGCACTTCGGACAGTCCGACGAACGAGGCCACGCGCGAGCCGATGCGCGGCACGGCCATGACGCCCAGCGCGTACCCGAGGGTCGTGGCCACAGCGGCGACCCACAGCAGCGGCACGAACCACGGCACCTCGACACCGGCGAGCTCGACCGAGACCGCGGGCGCCTGGAACGGCATGATGCCCACGAGGCACAGCAGTCCCATGATCGCGGCGCCGACCAGCAGCCCGCTCGCCGCGAGTGCCAGCGGAGGAAGGTCATCGCCGGCGCGCTCCGAGATCACGAAGTACGCGCACACGCAGACGGCCGCCGCGAGCGCGAGGAGCGTGCCGATGAGGTCGAACGAGGCACCCGAGATGTCGACCACGAGGATGAGCCCGAGCACAGCGACGCCCGAGCCCCAGAGCACGAGGGACGACGGCGCCTTGCGGGTGCGCAGCCAGACGAACGCGACGAGCATGACCGGCGCGAGGTACTGGATGAGCAGCGCCACCGCGACGGGCATGCGCTGCATGGCCGAGAAGAAGAAGAGCTGGCAGCCGAGCACCGGCATGAGCCCGAACCCGGCGATCAGCTTCCAGTGCCGGCGGAGGAAGCCGGGCTGGCGCCGGATCGCGCGGAACACCGCCGGCGAGAGGATGAGGCCGGCCACCCCCATCCGCACGAGGAGGGCGGCGCCGAGCGACCATCCGGCCTCGAGCAGCGGTTTGATGAACGGGCCGCTGGACGAGAACGCGAGCGCGGAGGCGACGGCCATCACGAGCCCGGTCGTGCGCACCCGAGAGGATGCTGCGATCGGCGTGATCACGGGCAGTGACGCGGTCGAAACGGTCATGGGCGGCATCCGGCTGTCAGGGGTGAAATATGTCTACACTGGTGACGGTATCGAACAGGATGTCAGGAGTCAACATGGTTTTCATCCATGACACGCGACGCACGCTCATGATGGTCGTGGATCTGGTCAACACGCTGCCGGGCTTCGACGGCGAAGACACCCTGCAGACCCCCGACGACCTCGCGCGGTTCCTCGTGACGAACCCCTACACGGGCGTCGTCCGCACCGACGACGAGGAGGTCGCCGCGGTGCGCGCGGTGCGCTCCCGACTGCGCGAACTGTGGCAGGTCGACCGCGAGGGCGCCGTTCCGCTGGTGAACGAGATGCTCGCCGACGGCGAAGCCCTCCCCCGGCTCGTCATCCACGACGAGTACGACTGGCACATCCATGCGACGTCCGACGATTCGCCCCTCGCCACACGCATGATGGTCGAGGCGGCGATGGCGTTCATCGACGTGATCCGCTCCGACGAGTACGACCGGGTGCGAACCTGCGCCGCCGACGACTGCGAGTCGGTCTACATCGATTACTCGAAGAACGGATCCAAGCGGTACTGCGACACCGGCAACTGCGGCAATCGCATGAACGTCATCGCGTACCGGGCGCGGAAGGCTCGAGAAAGGGCCTGATCGCGTCCGCCGCGACGGCGGGCGTCTCGTAGTGGATCAGGTGGCCGACGTCGGGGATCTCGACGAGCTGCGCCGACGGGAACAGCGTGGCGAGCGTGCGCTCCGCCTCGATCGGCGTGATGTCGTCGCGGACGGCAGCGACCAGGAGCGTGGGCTGCGTGATGCGCGGCGCGAACTCCCGCACATCGTGCGACACCGACGCGAGGAACGCGTCGTGCAGCACGTCGCGGTCGGCGAACCGCGAGAAGTAGGTGTCGTGCTGGTCGTGGATGAAGCTGCGCAGCTCGGGATCCTTCGTCTTGGCCATCGACTCGCTCATCACCCGCACGACCACGCCGTTGCGCAGGAGCGCCTCGCCCACACGCTCGGGAAGCCGGGCACCGGCCCAGTAGTAGAACACCGCGAGGCGCGTGAGGAGGCCGCGCGGCCCCTCGAGCGCCGGCGCCCCGATCGGATTGACCAGGACGACGCGGGGAGTCACGAGGCCGTCTGCGACCGCGGCCGCGACGACGATCGATCCGAACGAGTGGCCGAGGATGACAGCACCGGGCGCCACCGCGGCGGCGAACTCCTTCAGCCACTCCGCGTAAGCGCTCAGATCGTGACGGATGCCGGGAAGAGGCGCGGTCTCGCCGAATCCGGGGAGGTCCGGTGAGATGATCCGCACGTCGGGCAGATGGGCGACGACAGGCTCGAGCCCGTGGTGCTCGCCGCGGAAGCCGTGCACGGCGATCACGGTGGTGGCGGCATCCGCCGGCCCGTACACCCAGTACGCGGTGATGCCCCCGCCGACGGCGACCTCGTGACGCTCGACGGGGATCGCGTCGAGGAGGGGAGCGTACGGGTTCGCGGTGGCCACCCCCCGATTCTACGAGGGGACCGCGGTGCGCCTGCGGCGCCGTGTCGGATGCCGCGCATACCGTGATCGGCATGGAGCAGTGGCGGGCCGAACCTCTCGCGCTGTTCGACGTTCCCGAGTGGGTGCGGGTGGTCGGCGTCTTCGACCTCGAGACCACGGGAGTCGACGTGACTTCCGACCGCATCGTGACCGCGCACGTGGGCCTGCTCGATGCCTCCGGAGCCGTGCTGAACGCCCGCGACTGGCTCGCCGACCCCGGTGTGGCCATTCCCGACGGCGCCGCCGCGATCCATGGCATCTCGACCGCGCATGCCCGCGCCCACGGCCGGCCGGCGCCTCACGTCGTGGGCGAGGTGGTAGCCGCACTGCGCGGCCTGCTCGACGCCGGCATCCCGATCGTGGCGTACAACGCGCCCTATGACTTCTCCCTGCTCAAGTACGAGGCGCTCCGGCACGGCATCGACCCCATTCTCGATCCCTCCCCCGTCATCGATCCGCTCGTCGTCGACAAGGCGTACGACCGCTGGCGGCGCGGCAAGCGCACCCTGTCGGTCGTCGCCGCGCACTACGCGGTGCGGCTCGACGGCGCACACGAGGCCGCCGCCGATGCGGTCGCGGCGGGGCGCGTCGCCCAGGCACTCGCCGAGCGCTTCGCACCCTGGCTCCCCGAGACCGCGCACGAGCTGCACACCCGGCAGATCGCGTGGGCGCGAGCCCAGGCGGCGAGTCTCACCGACTACTTCATCCAGATCGGACGCCTCGATCCCGAGGACCGCCTCGACGGCAGCTGGCCGATTCGCTGACGGTCGGGCGAACGCGGGGCCCTCGCGGAAACGACGAAGGCCCCGCCGGAGCGGGGCCTTCGGTGCGGCTGCTTACTTGCCGAAGTTCTTGAAGCGCTGGTTGAACTTCTCGACGCGACCGGCCGAGTCCATGATGCGCTGCTTGCCCGTGTAGAACGGGTGCGAAGCCGACGAGATCTCGACGTCGATGACGGGGTACTCGACGCCGTCGAGCTCGATCGTCTTGTCGCTGGTCACCGTCGAACGGGTGAGGAAGGTCTCGCCGGAGCCGAGGTCGCGGAACACGACGGCCTTGTACTCGGGGTGGATGTCAGTCTTCATGGGAAGTCCTTTGAAAGTGGGCCCTGGATTTTGCCAGGACGGACAAAGTCTGAGGTGCGATTGCACCAAAGAGCGATTCTATCAGCCTCGGGCCCCCACGCGGAATCGGCGATCGGGGGGCAGCTCAGTGGGCTGCGCGGGCCGCGTAACGGCCGTCGTGCTCGGTCAGTTGGATGGGCACCCCGAAGGTCTCGGTGAGCGCCTCCGCGGTGAGCGTCTCCTGAATCGGTCCGGATGCCACCGCACGGCCTTCGGCGAGCAGCAGGACGTGGGTGAACCCGACGGGGATCTCCTCGACGTGATGGGTGACCATGATCATCGCGGGGGTCGTCGGCGCCTGGGCGTAGCCGCCGAGGAGGATCAGGAGCTCCTCGCGGGCACCCAGGTCGAGGCTCGCCGTCGGCTCGTCGAGCAGCAGCAGCTCGGGGTCGGTCATGACGGCTCGCGCGATCTGCACGCGCTTCTGCTCGCCGTCGCTGAGCGTGCCGAAGGTGCGGTCCGCGAGGTGATCGAGCTTCCATTCGGCCAGCACCCGCAATGCGCGGCGCTCGTCGAGGTCCTCGTAGTCCTCGCGCCAGCGGCCGAGCACCGAGTACGCGGCCGTCAGAACGACGTTGAGGACCGTCTCCTCAGGCGGGACGCGCCGGGCCATCGCAGACGACGCGAACCCGATGCGCGGGCGAAGCTCGAACACATCGGTGCGGCCCAGTCGCTCGCCGAGGATCGTCACCGCGCCGGACGTCGGATGCATGAGGGTGTCGGCGAGCTGCAGCACCGTGGTCTTGCCCGCGCCGTTGGGTCCGAGGATCACCCAGCGCTCGTCGTCGGAGACGTTCCAGTCGAGGTGGTCGACGATGTCCCTGGCGTTCCTGCGGACGACGACGTCGGAGAATTCGAGGACCTGCGGCATGCGTCCAGCCTATCGGCCGGACGCGGTCACCTCCGCGTACAGCGCGGCCGTCTGGTCGGCGATGCTCTGCCAGCTGAAGTCGTTCGTCGCCCGCTCGCGACCGGCCCGTCCGTATGCCCGAGCGCGCTCCGGATCCGACACCACCTCGGTGAGTACGGCGGCGAGATCCGCGACGAACTTCTCGGGGTCGGTCGGCGTGCCGGTGCCGTCCTGCACCTGGTCGATGGGCACGAGGCGCCCGGTGACGCCGTCGACGACGACCTCCGGGATGCCTCCTGTCGCGGTGCCGACGACCGCCGCGCCGCACGCCATCGCCTCGAGGTTGACGATGCCCAGCGGCTCGTACACGGACGGGCAGACGAAGGTCGTGGCGGCGCTGAGCACCGTGCACAGCTCGTGTCGCGACAGCATCCGATCGATCCACACGACGCCCTCGCGCGTCTGCTGGAGGCCGCGCACGAGCTCTTCGACCTCGGCCATGATCTGGGGCGTGTCGGGGGCGCCCGCGCACAGCACGACCTGCACGTCGGCCGGCAGCCGCTCCGCGGCGCGCAGGAAGTACGGGAGGCCCTTCTGGCGGGTGATCCGGCCGACGAAAACGACCGACGGACGGGACGCGTCGACACCGAGCTCGGCGAGCAGGGACGGGTCTTCGACCGGATGCCACGACTCGACGTCGATGCCGTTATAGATGACCCTCACAGCGTCGGGGTCGAGCGACGGGTAGCTGCGCAGGATGTCCTGGCGCATGCCCTCGCTCACCGCGACGATCGCCGCCGCGCCCTCGTAGGCGGTCTTCTCGATCCAGCTCGAGACGGCGTACCCGCCGCCCAGCTGCTCGGCTTTCCACGGGCGCAGAGGCTCGAGGCTGTGCGCGGTGACGATGTGCGGGATGCCGTGCAGCAGCGACGCGAGGTGTCCGGCGAAGTTCGCGTACCAGGTGTGGCTGTGGACGACGTCGGCGCCCGCGACATCCGGCACGATCTCCAGGTCGGTGCCGAGAGTCTGCACGGCCGCATTCGCGGCGGCGAGCTCGGTCGGCACCCCGTACGCGGTCGTGCCGTCCTCTTCGCGATCCGCGCCGAAGGCGCGCACCCGGACATCCAGCGATTCGCGCAGCGCCTTGACGAGCTCGGTGACATGCACCCCCGCGCCACCGTAGATCTCGGGCGGGTACTCCTTCGTCACGATATCCACGCGCATGGGACGAAACCTAGTACACGCGACGCACCGGGAAAACCCGCTACCCGGGTTCCGATGCGCCCCCTAGGGTGGTGGCATGCCTGCAGCGCCGAAGGTCTTCGGAATCATCCTCGCCGGCGGCGAGGGCAAGCGATTGATGCCCCTCACGGCCGATCGAGCGAAACCTGCCGTGCCGTTCGGCGGGCAGTACCGGCTGATCGATTTCGCGATCTCGAACCTCATCAACTCGGGCCTGCGTCAGGTCGTCGTGCTGACGCAGTACAAGTCCCACAGCCTCGACCGCCACATCTCCCAGACGTGGCGCATGTCGGCGCTCCTCGATTCGTACGTGGCGTCCGTCCCCGCGCAGCAGCGCCTCGGCAAGCGCTGGTTCTCGGGGTCGGCCGACGCGATCCTGCAGAGCCTGAACCTGATCAACGACGAGCAGCCCGACATCGTCGTGGTCATCGGCGCCGACCACGTCTACCGCATGGACTTCCGCCAGATGCTCGCCGCGCACATCGAGTCCGGTGCGCGCGCCACGGTCGCCGGCATCCGACAGCCCATCTCGCTGGCCAACCAGTTCGGCGTCATCGACGTCGCCAAGGGCGACACCACGCGCATCAACGATTTCCTCGAGAAGCCTCAGAGCCCCACGGGACTGGCGGATTCGCCCGGTGAGGTGCTGGCGTCGATGGGCAACTACATCTTCAACACCGAGGCGCTCATCGAGGCCGTCGAGTCCGACGGCGAGCTGCCCACCTCCAACCACGACATGGGCGGCGACATCGTCCCGTACTTCGTCGGTCGCGGCGAGGCGGGCGTCTACGACATGAACCGCAACGACGTGCCCGGCTCGACCGACCGCGATCGCTACTACTGGCGTGACGTGGGGACGATCGAGTCGTTCTTCGACGCGCACCGCGACCTGATCTCGACCCTGCCCATCTTCAACCTCTACAACACCGACTGGCCGATCCACTCGCAGGCCGTGAACTCGCCGCCCGCCAAGTTCGTGCGCGACTCGGTCGGCCGGATCGGCAACGCGATCGACTCGATCGTCTCGCTCGGGTCCGTGCTCTCGGGCACGCACCTCGAGCGCAGCGTCGTCGGGCCGTGGACTCTCGCCGGCGGAGGTTCGACGATCACGGACTCGGTGCTCTTCGATCACGTCCAGGTCGGCGCAGGGGCACGCATCCACCGGGCCATCCTCGACAAGCACGTGATCCTCGCGGAGGGTGCGACGGTCGGGGTGGATCGCGAGAAGGATCTCGCGCGAGGGTTCACCGTGACCGACACCGGCATCACCGTCGTGGGCAAGGGCGTCCGCGTCGAACGGTGACCCGCGGGTTGGGACCACGGCATCCTCCGCCGATAGCGTGGGAGGATGCCTCTCCCCCGCGCGCGCTTCCTGGTCGTGCTCGACGCCGACTCGACGCTGATCCGCAACGAGGTCATCGAGCTGATCGCCGATGAGGCGGGTCGCGGGCAGGAAGTCGCGGCGGCGACCGAGGCCGCGATGCGGGGTGAGGTCGACTTCGCCACGAGCCTGCGCTCGCGCGTGAAGGAGCTGGCCGGGGTCCCGGTGGCCGCGTTCGCGCGCGTGCTCAGCCGTATCGAGCCGACGCCCGGCGTGCACGAGCTCGTCGCCGCCGTCCACGAGCGCGGTGGCCGCGTGGGAGTGGTGTCGGGCGGCTTCCACGAGATCCTCGACACCGTCGCCCCCCGCCTGGGCGTGGACGTCTGGCGCGCCAACCGCCTCGCGACGTCGGGCGACGCGCTCAGCGGCCTCGTGGACGGCGACATCGTCGACGCGGAGGGGAAGGCGGTCGCCCTGCGGGAGTGGGCGGCAGAAGCGGGCGTGCCCCTCTCGCGCACGATCGCGATCGGCGACGGAGCGAACGATCTGCGCATGATGGCCGTCGCGGGGCTCGGGGTCGCGTTCAACGCCAAGCCCGCCGTCCGCGCACAGGCCGACGTGGTGGTCGGCCCCGTCGACCTCGCCGAGGTCGTCGCACTGCTCCCCTGACCCGCGCGGATGTCGGATGCCCCGGCTAACGTCGGGGCATGGACATCATCCTCGTTCCCGGTCTCTGGCTCGACGCCTCGTCGTGGGAGGACGTGACCCCCGCCCTGGAGGCGGCCGGTCATTCCGCCCGTCCCCTCACCCTTCCCGGAGTCGGCGATCCGGCGAGCGAGTCCGCCGCGATCGGCATGCAGGACTGGGTCGACGCCGTCGTGGCCGAGATCGACGCCGTCGGCGGCCCGGTCGTGCTGGTCGGGCACAGCGGAGGCGGCAACGTCGTGTGGGGTGCGGCAGAGGCGAGGGCGGATGCGGTCGACCGTGTGATCTTCCTCGACACGGTTCCCCCGCCGAGCGGGCAGGGCATCTCGGAGTTCGAGCTGGTCGACGGCGTCGTGCCGTTTCCGGGGTGGGATTTCTTCGATGAGCCCGAGGTCGCTGATCTCGACGACGAGGTGCGCGCGAAGTGGGCGGCACGCGCGCACAGCGTTCCGGCGAAAGTGCCCACCGATCCGGTCGTGCTCGACGGAGCGCGACGCCACGCGGTCCCGGTCACGATCCTCATGGGCGGCATGGATGACGCGGAGTTCCGCGGCGCCGTCTCGCAGTGGGGTCCGTTCGGCGACGAGTTCTCTGCGATCGCGGATGCCGAGGTGGTCCGCCTGGGATCGGGGCACTGGCCGCAGTTCTCGCAGCCTGATCGCGTCGCGCGGGCGATCCTGGATGCTGTAGACCGTTAGGCGCTGCTCGGCAAGCCCGCCATTCGGCGGCTCGGCACAGCACGCCGTGGTGTCGGGGGGGTCAGTGCCCCATGCCCAGACCGCCATCGACGGGGATCACGGCCCCGGAGATGTAGGCGGCATCATCGGACGCGATCCACGTGACCACGCCGGCCACCTCGTCGGCGGTCGCGAAGCGGCCGGCGGGGATGTTCTTCTTGTACTCGGCCTGCGTGTCGTCGCCGAGAGCGGAGGTCATGTCCGTCTCGATGAAGCCCGGAGCCACCACGTTCGCCGTGATGCCGCGGGCACCGAGCTCGCGGGTGAGGGAGCGTGCGAACCCGACGAGCGCGCTCTTGGATGCGGCGTAGTTGATCTGCCCCGCCGACCCGTACAGTCCCACGACACTCGAGATGAGGATGACGCGGCCCCACTTGGCGCGCAGCATCCCCTTCGAGGCGCGCTTGACGACACGGAAAGCCCCGCCGAGGTTGGTCGCGACCACGCTGTCGAAGTCCTCTTCGGTCATGCGCAGGAGGAGGGTGTCCTTGGTGACACCGGCGTTGGCCACGACGATCCCGATCGGACCGAGGGCGTTCTCCACCTCGGTGAAGGCGGCATCGACGGCAGCAGCGTCCGTGACGTCCGCGCGCACGGTGAGGGTGCCCTCGGGACCCTCACCGGAACGCGCGGTTACGGCGACCTTGTAGCCCTGGGCGACGAACCGCTCGGCGATGGCACGGCCGATGCCGCGGTTTCCGCCGGTGACGAGGACGACGCGATCGCTGGACATGGTGGTGCTCCCCAAGGGTGTGTGACGGATTCGCCCCAGCCTACCGGCGCGGCGTTTGACACCCCGCGACGTGCGCTGGGACGCTGGGAGCGACATCCGACGAGAGGCCCTCCGTGAGCGACAACACCCCCGACGCAGCCGCACCCCAGCCGGGCGCGTACCCGCCCCCCGCGCCCGGTGCGTACCCGCCGCCGGCGCAGAGCGCACCGCCCGCGTACGGCGCACCGCCGGCGTACGGCTCCACGCAGCCGTACCCCACGCCGCCCCAGTACGCAGCCCCGCAGGCCTACAGTGCGCCGCCCCAGTACGCAGCGGCCCCGTACGGCTACGGCGCTCCGGCCAAGACCAACACCCTCGCGATCGTGTCGCTGGTGGCTTCGATCGCGGGCCTGCTGATCGTCCCGTTCATCGGCTCGATCGTCGGAGTGATCACGGGGCACATGTCGCTCGGCCAGCTCAAGACGAACGGTGAGGAAGGTCGCGGTCTCGCGCTCGCCGGAACGATCATCGGCTGGGTGGGACTGGGACTCGCGATCATCGGCCTCATCGCGCTCATCGGCTTCATCGCCTTCGTCGCGAGCGTCGCGGAGTCCCCCTACTCCTGACCCGCGCGCGGGCGCAGACGCAACCCGTCCGCGACGCCCGAACCGGCGACGGGACAGGCTGCGCGGCGTAGGCTGGAAGCACAGTGAAGAGTTCGAGCCGGGCCCAGTCCGCCACGTCGCTGCCCCGGGCGCCACGTGACGATGTCGACGCGCGCTCGACCCGCTACCTGGTGCTCATGGGCGTGCGCATCGTGTGCTTCGTGCTCATGGTCCTCATCACTCCCTACGGGTGGTACACGTGGATCCTCGGCGCCGCCGCGATCTTCCTCCCCTACATCGCAGTCGTGCTCGCGAATGTCGGCGAAGAGGCACGGCGCAACCGCCGCGAGGATCCCGAGCGATCGCTGCCCGCCGGTTCGGCACCCCTGCCGAGCCGCCCGTCCGACGGCGACGTGATCCGCATCGAAGAGACGCGGGCCGTCGAGGGCGGACGTGCCGAGGGCGGACATGTGCCCGACAGTCGCGACGCGGACGGACCCGCATGACGGCCGACCTCGCCGTCTGCTCGCGCGCAGGCTGCCGCGCCGACGCGCACTGGCGGATCGACTGGCGCAACCCCAAGATCCACACCGCGGATCGCACCAAGACGTGGGTCGCGTGCGACGAGCATCGCGACTATCTCCGCGAGTTCCTCGTCGCGCGGAGCTTCCCCGTGACAGTGGCCCCGCTGGATGCCGCGTCCACGGAGCCGGCGCGATGAGCCGCCGCGAAGTCAGCATGCAGAACCTGCCGAAGGCGGGTCGCTGGGCGATCTACATCGCCCTCGCGGTGGTGTTCGCCATCGCGTGCGCGTTCCTGTCCCACTGGCAGTTCTCGCGCAACGAGGAGCGGTCGGCGCAGCTCGCCCTGGTCGAGGCGAACTACGACGCCGACCCGGTGCCGCTCGAAGAGGTGATCCCGGCAGGAGGCGAGTTCTCTCCCGGCGACCAGTGGCGCCCGGTCGAACTGGTGGGCGAGTATGTCGCTGACGATCAGCTCCTCGCGCGCAATCGTCCCCACGGCGGCACGGCCGCGTACGAGGTGCTCGTGCCGTTCCGGCTCGAGGACGGCCGGGTGCTGCTCATCGACCGAGGGTGGGTCCCCCCGGGTGAGAACCAGCCCGAGCCCGACGCCGTGCCCGCGCCGCCCGACGGCCAGGTGACGGTCGTCGCGCGCCTCAAGCCCGGTGAGCCCCTGCCCTCGTCGGGCCGGTCCGCCCCCGAAGGCCAGGTGCCGACGATCAATCTGCCCTTCGTGGCCGAGTCGAGCTCGGCCCCGACGGCGCGCTCGCTCGAACTGAGCGCGTACGGCGTGCTGGTGTCCGAGGACCCGGCGCCGGCGTCGTCGCTGCAGCCGCTGGAAGACCCGTCACAGGATCCCGGGCCCCACCTGTCGTACGCGATCCAGTGGATCCTGTTCGCGATCATGGGATTCGTCTTCATCACCTACGTGATCCGCACCGAGCGCCGTCACCGGCGCGAAGACGCGGAGGACGCGCAGCGCGAGATCATCGGTGAGGCGCCGCGCTCGGCATCCGCCCGTCGGGACCGCGATGCCGAGGACGAGGACGCCCTGCTCGACGCCGCCGGCCGCTGACCGGGGTCAGGCCCGGCCGGTCTCGGCGATCACGCGAGCGAGACCAGCTCGGCGTAGTCGCGGCCCCAGATGTCTTCGACGCCGTCGGGGAGGATGAGGACCCGCTCGGGGTTCAGCGCCTCCACCGCGCCTTCGTCGTGCGACACGAGGACGACCGCACCCTCGTAGTGTGAGAGCGCACCCAGGATCTCCTCGCGCGACGCGGGGTCGAGGTTGTTCGTGGGTTCGTCGAGCAGCAGCATGTTCGCGCTCGAGACCACGAGGGTCGCCAGGGACAGACGCGTCTTCTCGCCGCCCGAGAGCACGCCTGCGGGCTTGAGGACGTCGTCGCCCGTGAACAGGAATGACCCGAGCACCTTGCGCGCATCGGTCGCCGTGATGTCGGGCGCCGCGGACATCATGTTCTCGAGCACCGAGCGGTTCACGTCGAGGTTCTCGTGCTCCTGCGCGTAGTAGCCGATCTTGAGCCCGTGACCGGGCTCGAGCTTCCCGGTGTCGGGCTGGTCGACGCCGGCCAGGATCCGCAGCAGGGTCGTCTTGCCCGCGCCGTTGAAGCCGAGGATGACGACCTTCGATCCTCGGTCGATCGCGAGATCGACATCCGTGAAGATCTCCAGCGATCCGTACGACTTCGACAGACCGGAGGCCATGAGGGGCGTCTTGCCGCAGGGCGAGGGCTTGGGGAACCGCAGCTTCGCGACGCGGTCCTCCTGGCGCACGTCGTCGAGGCCCGACAGCATCTTCTCCGCGCGCGCGACCATCTGATGCGCGGCGGCGGCCTTGGATGCCTTCGCACCGAAGCGCGCCGCCTGCATCTGCAGCTGGGTGGCCTTCTTCTCGACGTTGACGCGCTCCTTCTTGCGGCGCTCTTCGTCGGCCACCCGCTGACGCAGGTAGTTCTTCCAGTTCATGTTGTAGGTGTCGATGACCTGACGGTTCGCATCGAGGTAGAAGACGCGGTTCACGGTCTCGCCGACGAGCTCGACATCGTGACTGATCACGATCAGCCCACCGCGGTAGTTCTTGAGGAACTCGCGCAGCCACACCACGCTGTCGGCATCAAGGTGGTTCGTCGGCTCGTCGAGGATCATCGAGTCGGCGTTGGAGAAGAGGATGCGAGCGAGTTCGATGCGTCGGCGCTGACCGCCCGAGAGCGTGCTCAGCGGCTGGTCGAGCAGCCGATCGGGCAGCGAGAGGTTGTGCGAGATCGTCGCCGCCTCCGCCTCCGCGGTGTAGCCGCCGAGCGCCTCGAAGCGCTCGGTCAGGTGCGCGTAGCGCTTCATCGCCTTGCTGGCGACCTTCTCGTCCTCGTCGCCCATCGCGAGCGCCGCCTCGTGCATCTCGATCGCCAGCGTGCCGAGGCCGCGCGCGTCGAGGATGCGCGTGCGCGCCAGCATCGACGGGTCGCCCGAACGCGGGTCCTGCGGCAGATAGCCCAGCTCGCCGGAGCGCTCGACCTTGCCATCCGCCGGGATCAGGTCACCGGCGAGCACCTTGGTCAGCGTCGTCTTGCCGGCGCCGTTGCGACCCACGAGACCGATCTTGTCGCCCGCGGACACGCGGAACGACACTCCGGACATGAGGACGCGGGCGCCCACGCGGATCTCGAGGTCGTGCACGGCGAGCACAGCGAAACGTCCGTTCCGTCGGTGGATGGGTGAGGTGGCCGAACGGCCAGCCTCCCAGTATAGGTTGCCTTGTCGCACCCGGCCTCCGGCCCGGCTGGAGGCTGCGCACAGACGATCGCGCGATCATTGGTGGACTCCGTCCAAGATCACCCCGCCCACTCCCCCTAGGCTGAGAGCCATGTCAGCCATCGCCGCAGCCCCCTCGTCCCGTCGCGTCCTCGCCGACGTGATCGCCCGCCCGTCCTCGCGGGCGCGCGCATTCGCCCTCGACGCCGGTCTCGTCATTGCCGGCGCCGCGCTCGTCGCAGTGCTCGCCCAGGTATCGATCCCGCTGTGGCCGGTGCCGATCACCGGCCAGACGCTCGGCGTCCTGATCGTCGGCGCAGCGCTGGGCTCGATCCGCGGGGCGGTGTCCCTCACGACGTACATGCTCGTCGGACTCGCCGGGCTTCCGGTCTTCGCCGACTTCACCGGAACGATCGCGGCCGTGGCCAAGCCGAGCTTCGGCTACGTGATCGGCTTCATCGCCGCGGCGTTCGTCGCCGGCTGGTTCGCGGAGCGCACCTGGGATCGTCGTCCCGCGCTCGCCTTCGCCGGCTTCGCGATCGCGTCCGCAATGCCGTTCGTCTTCGGCATCCCGTACCTGTGGTTCATCCTCAACGTCGTCGGCGGCGCGGAGCTCACGCTCTGGCAGGTGCTCGAGGCGGGTCTGTTCCCCTTCATCGTCGGCGGGCTCATCAAGGCCGCCCTGGCCGCGTTGATCATCCCGGGCGCATGGGCGCTCGTGCGCAAGGCGGACGCGTCCAAGAACTGATCGGATGCCGCTCTGAGCGCTTCGTGACCGACGAAAGCCCCGGCCGGACGGCCGGGGCTTTCGCGTGTGTGAGGGCGCGATCAGCCCTGGGCGACCGCCGTGGCGGCAGCGAGCTGCTTCACCATCTCGGGCAGCAGCCACGGCAGCGTCAGTGCCGTCGGCGAGACGGCGGCGACGTTCTCCTCACCGACGATCGGCGCGACCGCACCGGCGGCGACCGCGGGGATGAGCTGGCCACGGTCGGACTCGAGGAACGCGTCGAGGTCGGCCTGCGCCTCCGCCTGGGTGAACATCACGTCGGCCACGACCTGGTCGAGGTTCTCGCTGCTGACGGTCGTGTAGAACGTCGACTCGCCACTGTCGAGCTCGGTGACGGCGGGTGCGCTCACGAAGCCGAGGTCCTCGAGGATCTCCACTCGCGGGTCGGCGGGCAGGTAGAGGTAGAAGGTGTCCACGTCATCGTCCGCGTAGGCGATCGTCGTGCCCTCGAATTCCGGGTTCTCGGCGGCGGCGTCGGCGATCTGCTGGTCCAGATCTGCGAGCAGATCGTCGGCCTGCGTCTCGAGGCCCAGCGCACGGCCGGTGTCGGTGATGACGTCGCGCCACGGCGTGGCCCACAGCGCCTCCTCGGGTGCGATGACCGGGATGCCGGCACCGGTGACCGCGTCGTACTCCTCCTGCGTGAGGCCGGAGTACGAAGCGACGAGGACATCGGGATCGGCCGCGAGGAGCTCCTCGACCGACAGCTCGAACGCAGAGTTGTCCAGCAGGATCGGATCCTCGGCGCCGAGGTCGGCGAGAGCGTCCTCGACCCACGGCGTGATGAGGTTGTCGCCGCCGCCGTACTCGGACGACGGGATCGCGACGGGGACGACGCCCAGCGCCAGGACGGCGTCGGTCGCGCCCCAGCCCCAGGTCGCCACGCGCTCGGGGGCCTCTTCGATCACGGTCTCGCCGTACATGTGCTCGAACGTGACCGGGAAGGCATCCGACGACCCTGCGGGTTCGGATGCCGCGGTGTCGGGCTCGGCGGTGCCGGCGCAGCCGGACAGCACGAGGCCGCCCACGACAGCCATGGCCGCAAGGGAGCCGAAGCGGGAGAGGTGAAGGGACATGCGTTTCCTTTCGATGACGTCAGGCCTCGTCCGCGGCGGCGTGCGCGCCGCCGGGGACCGGAATGACGAGGGGGGTTGAGGTGAGCGGGTCGGGGATGACGAGAGCCTCGAGGTCGAACGCCTGCGAGACGACGTCGCGGGTGAGGACGTCGGCGGGCGCGCCGTGGGCCACGATGCGCCCGCCGCTCATGACCACGAGCTCGTCCGCGTAGCGTGCCGCGAGATTGAGCTCGTGGAGCACGACGACCACCGTGGTGCCGTCGGTGCGGTTGAGGGTGCGCAGCAGATCGAGCACTTCGATCTGGTGGCTGAGATCGAGGAACGTCGTCGGCTCGTCGAGCAGCAGCACCCGCGGCTCCTGTGCGAGCGCCATCGCGATCCACACGCGCTGACGCTGTCCGCCGGAAAGGTCGCCGAGGGGTCGATCCGCCAGGGCCGCGACGCCCGTGCGCGCCATGGCGTCATCGACGCGCGCGGTGTCGTCGGCGCTCCAGCGCTGGAACACGCCGCGGTGCGGGTGCCGTCCGCGCGAGACGAGCTCGGCGACGGTCAGGCCGTCGGGGGCGGTCGGATGCTGCGGCAGCAGCCCCACGCTCTGCGCGAAGCTGCGCCGGGACAGCGTCGACACATCCGCGCCGTCGAGCTCGACGGTTCCGGCGAGCGGCGCGTTCACCCGCGCGAGCACACTGAGGAGTGTCGACTTGCCGCACGCGTTGGCCCCGATGATCATCGTGATGCGGCCGGGCGCGATCTCGAGATCGAGGCCTTCGATGACCGTGCGCCCGGGGTAGCCGGCGGAGAGCCCGTGGGCGCTCAAGCGCGGAGCAGATGCGGGAGTCACAGGTTCCGTCCTTTCGACGTGGCCAGCAGCCACAGCAGGAAGAGCGCGCCGACCGCTCCGGTGACGACGCCGACCGGCACCGAGGTCCCAGGGAGGGCGAACTGCGCCACGAGGTCGGAGGCCGCCAGGAGCGCCGCGCCGATCGCGGCGCTGGTTCCGATCCCGATCGCGCCGTGACCCAGGAGAGGTCGTGCGATCGCCGGCGCGCACAGGGCGATGAAGGAGATCGGTCCGACGAAGGCGCACGTCACGGCGGTGAGGAGCACTGCCGTGAACACGGCCAGCGTCCGCACCGTCGAGGTGCGCACGCCCAGCGACGCCGCCGTCGGCGCACCCATCTGCGTGAGCGGCAGCCATCGCGCGCACGCCACCACGGCGGGAGTGGCGAGCACCACGACCACGCCGACCGTCGCGACGTTCCACCACGGCGTCGACGCGAGACTGCCCGTCAGCCAGATGAGGGCGGCCTGGGCGAGCTCGACCTGCGCCCGCACCATCAGGTAGCTGGTGATCGCGAGGCACAGGAATGACACACCGACCCCGGCGAGGATCAGCCGGTAGCCGCCGTCCGCCCGATGGCGACCGGCGAGCAGCAGGAACGCGGCGACCACGATGCCGCCGGCGAACGCGAACACCGCGAGGAGCGGGCCGCCGATGCCGAGGGTGAGCAGCGCCAAGACCGCGGCGGCTCCGGCGCCTCCGCTGATGCCGAGCAGGTCGGGTCCTGCCAGCGGATTGCGCAGGAGCGACTGCAGCAGGGCACCCGCGGCACCGAGCGCGGCGCCGACCAGCAGCGCCATCGTCAGGCGCGGCAGACGCACCTGGAGCACGACGTAGGACTGGGCGCGATCGCCGCCGCCCCACAGCGTGCGCCAGACATCGGCGGGCGCGATCGGATAGTCCCCCATCGAAAGGGAGACCACCGCCAGGATCGCCACGGCGACGAGCACGCCGCCCACGACGAGCGCGCGGCGCCGCCCCACACGGGAGCGGATCTGCACCACCGACGAGGTCACAGCGACACCCTCCCCGGTCGCAGGACGAGCGAGATGAGCACCGGTGCGCCGACGAACGCGACCACGAGACCGGCCTGCACCTCACCCGGAGGCGCGATGACACGCCCGATCACGTCCGCCGCCAGCAGCAGGATCGCTCCCGCCGGGGCGCCGATCGCGAGCAGCCAGCGGTAGTCGCCGCCGACCAGCGCGCGCAGTGCATGCGGCACGACGAGGCCGATGAAGACGATCGGCCCCGCGATCGACGTCGCGCCACCGCACAGCAGGACGGTGGCGACGATGCCGCGGGCCCGCGTGCGCGCCACGCTGTGGCCGAGGCCGGTCGCGGTGTCGTCGCCCAGCGCCATGAGGTCGAGGCCTCGGGCCGAGGCGAAGGCGATCACGGCGCCGATGAGGATGGGCACGGCGACGACGGCGACCGTGTCGAGCCCGCGAACGGTCAGGCCGCCGACCTGCCAGTACCGGAACACGTCGAACGCGGTGATCGAGGTCGTGAGGATGAGCGTGGTCACCGCCGTGAGCCCGGCCGTGACCGCCGCCCCGGTGAGAGCGAGCTTGGCGGGGCTGGAGCCATCGGGCCCGCGCGTGCCGATGACGGCGACGATCACCGCGGCGACGGCTGCGCCGGCGAAGGCGAACCACACGAAACCCGAGGGCGCCGTGATCCCCCAGAGGGTGATCGCCCCGAGCACGGCCACCGAGGCGCCGGCGTTGATGCCCAGGAGTCCCGGATCGGCGAGCGGGTTGCGCGTGAGTCCCTGCATGAGGGTGCCCGCCAGCGCGAGGGCGGCGCCGGCGAGGATCGCGATCACCGTGCGCGGCACTCGCTGCGACAGGATGACGATGTGGTCGGCCGAGTCGGGATCGGGGCGCAGGAATGCCTCGACGACAACCCCGGGGGGCACCGCGCGCGCACCGACCATGAGGCTGACGACCACCATCCCGGCGAGCAGTGCGACGGCGAGGATCAGGAGAAGCAGCCCGCGCCGATCGCGAGCCGTGCTCATTCCTGTCGCTCGGACTGCCCGAGCCGCCAGTAGCCCATGAATGCGACGCGCTTGCGGTCCACGCCGCACCCCTGGACGAGATGACGGCGCAGGCCCTTGACCATCGCCGACTCCCCCGCCATCCACGCGTAGAACTCGCCGTCGGAGTCCTCGGGGCTGTCCCACAGCAGATCGACGTCCACATCGACGTCCGCGAGCTCCTGGACGCGCGATGCGGCCGCGCGCTCGAGAACCTCGCCAGAACGGGAGCTCCACCCCGATACGGCCTCGGTCAGGGCGGCGCCGTGCGCGCGGGACTCCCGGGCGACCCACGTGAGGCGGAAGGACTCGGGAAGATCCAGCGTCAGCCGGTCGGCGGCGGTGGGCACCTCGATGAAGGCGTCGACGTCGAAGGAGTCGTCGAGGGACTCGAGGATGCCGCTGATCGCAGGCGCCGCGGTCTCGTCGCCGGCGAGCAGCACCCGCCGGGCGGTGCCGGGGTGCCAGTCGAGACCGAGCCGGTACCCGTCGCTGCGCTGGTCGGGTCCGACGACGACGATCTCCTGGCCGACCGACGCCGCCTCTGCCCACGCCCCGGCGGGACCGGCATCGTGGTGCACGACGAAGTCCACGACGAGGCGGCGCGCGGCCGGGTCGACCCGTCGGACGGTATAGGTGCGCAGCGGACTGCGCGTCCGGGCGGGCAGATCACGCCATATCGCGTACCAGTCCCCCGCGTCGATGATCGCCTCGTCATGCTGGCCGATGTCGCTGATCGTCCCGTCGGGGAGCGGGAGGATGAGCTTGATGCGCTGGTCGAGCCCGGCGGTGCCGAAGACCCCGAAGTCCGCGCCGGTGAACGTCACGCGCAGGAAATGGGGCGACAGCCGCTGGACGTCGGCGACGGTCGCGGCGTACGGACGGTACGCGGGACGTGTCGCCAGGGCACTCGAAGAAGTCACACGGTAAGGCTAGCCTTACCTTGCCCGTGGGCCCAAATCAGTCCGTCATGACGGTGTCATGAAGGGCGAGCCGTCGATTCGTGCGCGTGGCCCATCCGCAGCCCCGGCACGACTGCCAGGGCCGCGAGTCCGGCGGCGATCGCGAACACGGCCGGGAACCCGGCATCCGTTCCCGCGAGCGCCGTGAAGACCAGCCCCATCGCCGCGATCGCCGTCGCCGCGCCCACGGAATCCGAGATCGACAGCGCCGACGAGTTGAATCCCTGGTTCTGCGGAGTCGAGTACGCGAGGGTCAGCACCGTGAGGCGGGGGTACATCAGTCCCATGCCTGCACCGGCCAGCGACCATCCCGCGATGAGCACCGCTGGATGGAGTCCCAGCGCGGCCGTGACGCCCGCGATCGCCGTCGCAGAGACCAGCAGGATCGTGCCGATGACGGTGATGCGGGCGTTGCCCATTCGATCGCCGTAGCGCCCCTGCACATCGGCGGCGGCCGCCCAGGCGATCGCCGCTGTCGTGAGCCCCAGGCCGGCCCAGGTCGGCGAGAAGCCGTAGTGATCGATCAACAGGTACGGCACGTAGATCTCGGCGCCGAACAGCGACCCCGCGATGAGGCCCCGCATCAGCACCACGCTCGGGAGCCCGCGCATGGCTCGCAGCGTGCCGCGCGGCAGGAGCGGCCTCGACGCGACGGCGATGACCGCGACGGATGCCGCGACCACGACCCACGCGTACGACCCGAGCTCGCCCGCAAGACTCAGCGCGAGCGCACCGGCGGCGACGGCGACCGCGCAGGCCAGCCGCGGCACGACGCGTCCACTCGCCGGATCGTCGGTGTGAAGCGGCAGTCCGTGCAGCCGCAGCACGACCAGGATGAAGGCGGCCACCGTGAGCGCGGCGACCCCGAGGAACACCCAGCGCCAGTGGAGGAACTCCGTGACGGCGCCGGCGAGGAAGGGGCCGATGAGGGACGGCACGACCCAGGCCGCCGAGAACGCCGCGAAGACCCGGCCGTGCAGCTCGGTGGGATAGACCCGCGCGACGACCACGTACAGCGCGACCGTCTGGCCCCCGGTCCCCAGGCCCTGGACGAGTCTGCCCGCGACCAGCCACTCCATGCTGGGGGCGAGCCCGGCGATCACCAGGCCGATGACGAACAGCACCACCGCTGTCGTGAGCGGCGCCAGCACTCCCCCGCGATCGCACCACGCCCCGACCGCGACCATTCCGATCACACTCGTCGCGAGTGTGCCCGCGAACGCCACGGCATAGAGGGAGTCGCCGTCGAGATCGGCGCTGACGATCGGCATGACCGTCGTGACGGCGAGTGACTGCATCGCCGCGAGGAAGATCAGGGCGACCGCGCCGACCGTGACCCAGACGTACCTCGCCTGCCAGACACCCGCCGAGGAATCGACGGGTGCGGAGCTCATCGGACCAGGCTACCCACCCTGCGGACCGCCTCGGTGAGAACGTCGGGCGAGCAGCCGAAGTTGATGCGCACGTGCCCGTGACCCTCCTCGCCGAAGAACGGACCCTGCAGCAGAGCGACCCGTCCCTCGCTGAGGATCTTCGCGGCGGGGTCGTCGCCCCAGCCCAGGGCCGTCAGGTCGACCCATGCGAGGAAGCCCGCGTCGGGCACGCGATAGCGGGCACCGGGAACGTGCTCGGCGAGCAGCTCGGCCAGGAGCAGTCGATTCGCGTCTAGCGCTGCGAGCTGGGCGTCGAGCCAGACATCGCTCTCCGGCGAGAACGCCGCGACGGCCGAGATCGCGCCGAACAGGCCGGTCCGCCATTCGATCTCGTCGGGCAGGCCCTGCACCAGCGCCGAGGTGGCGTCGTCCGCGGTCACCAGGAGCGCGCACTTGAGGCCGGCGAGATTGAACGCCTTGCTCGCGCTGACGACGGAGTAGCCGACACGTGCCGCGGCCGCTGATGCGTCCAGGAACGGGGTGAACGTCACACCCCGATGGATCAGGGGCGCGTGGATCTCGTCGCTGATGACGGCGGCGCCGTAGCGCTCGGCAAGGTCGGCAAGCGCTGCGAGGGTCTCCCGCGAGTGCACCGTGCCCGTCGGATTGTGGGGGTTGCACAGCAGCACGGCACGCGCTCCCGAGGCCAGCGAGGCCTCGATGCCGGCGAGGTCGAGTTCCCAGGTCGTGCCGGCGTCGCGCAGCGGCACGCGCTCCACCACGGCGCCCGCTTCGGGCACCACGTCGAAGAACGGCGGATAAACCGGGGGGCAGATGACGACCCGGTCGCCCGGTGCGGTCACCCTGCGCAGCAGCTCGACGACGGCCATCATCACGTCGCAGGTCGTGCGGATGCGCGCGGCATCGACGGTCCACCCGAACCGGCGCTCCGCGAAGCCGGCGTATGCGGCGGCGACGCCGGGCTCCGGTGGGGTGTAGCCGGTGTCGCCGATCGAGACGGCGCGGGTCAGCGCATCGTGGATCGCGGGCGCCTGCGGGTAGTCCGTCTCGGCGACGAACAGCGGCAGCACGTCGTCCCCGTACTTGCGCCACTTCGTGCTCGACCGCTGACGCAGCTGGTCGAGCCGAAGGGCCTGAAGAGGGGTGATCACGCGCACCCGACGAGAGTAACGAGGGCGACGGATGCCGCGCCCCGGCGTGACGTTGTATGTCGGCGGGACCCTAGATCGCGAAGCCGAGGGCCCGCATCATGTCGCGGCCGTCGTCGGTGATGCGCTCGGGTCCCCATGGCGGCATCCACACCCAGTTGATGCGGAAGCGGTCCACGACGTCATCGAGCGCCTGCGCGGTCTGCTCCTCGAGCACGTCGGTCAACGGGCAGCCCGCCGACGTCAGTGTCATGTGGATGACCAGAGCATCGTTCTCGTCGTCCCACCCGAGGTCGTAGATGAGCCCCAGGTCGACGACGTTGATCCCGAGCTCGGGGTCCATGACGTCCTTGAGAGCCTCGGTGACCTCGTCGTACTTCTCGGGTGTGAGCGTTGCGGTCATGTAACGATTCTATGCTTCGCCGGCCACGGAGGCCTCGGCGGGCTCTTCTTCGCCTGCGGGCAGGTACCGGTCGTAGCCTTCGTCCTCGAGGCGATCGGCCAGCTCGGGACCGCCCTCCTCGGCGATGCGGCCGCTGACCATGACATGCACGAAGTCCGGGCGGATGTAGCGCAGGATGCGCGTGTAGTGCGTGATGAGCAGCACACCGAGGTCCGTCTGCTCCTTCGCGCGGTTCACGCCCTCCGAGACGACCTTGAGCGCGTCGACGTCCAGACCCGAGTCGGTCTCGTCGAGGATCGCGATCTGCGGGCGGAGGAGCTCGAGCTGGAGGATCTCGTGGCGCTTCTTCTCACCACCGGAGAATCCTTCGTTGACGTTGCGCTGCGCGAACTTCGGGTCCATGCGCAGGTTCTTCATCGACGCCTTGACGTCCTTGGTCCACGTGCGGATCGCGGGCGCCTCGCCGTCGATCGCGGTCTTGGCGGTGCGCAGGAAGTTCGTCACCGTCACCCCCGGGATCTCGACCGGGTACTGCATCGCGAGGAAGAGGCCCGCGCGGGCGCGCGCGTCGACCGACATCGCGAGGACGTCCTCGCCGTCGAGCGAGATGGTGCCGCTCGTCACGGTGTACTTCGGGTGGCCGGCGATCGTGTACGCGAGCGTCGACTTTCCCGAGCCGTTCGGGCCCATGATGGCGTGGGTCTCGCCGGTGCGGATGGTGAGCGTGACACCGTTGAGGATCGGCGTGGTGCCGGCATCCGTCTCGACCGTCACGTGGAGGTCGCGGATCTCGAGGACAGACATCGTTTCAGTACCTTCTTCAGTTCACTTCGAGCGTGACGGTGGGGTCGATGAGCACGTCATCGCCGTCGATGGTGACCGCGAAGACCGGGACCGGCTCGTACGCGGGGAGATTGAGGGGCTTGCCGGTGCGCAGCGAGAAGGCCGAGCCGTGGGCCCAGCACTCCAGCGTGTCGCCGTCGACGAATCCGTCGGCGAGCGAAATGTCGCCGTGGGTGCAGGTGTCGCCGATGGCGTGGACCTCGCCGTTCGAGTCGAGCACGACCGAGATCGCGACGCCCTCGAGCTCGACGCGGCGCGCCTCGTCCTGCACGAGTTCACTGAGGGCGCAGGCGCGCTGGGCGGTCATCGCGCGACCTCCCGTGCGAGCTCATCCTCGACGGCCGAGTACAGCTCGCTCTCGATCTCGGGGACGCCGATCTTCTGGATGATCTCCGCGAGGAAGCCGAGCACGACGAGGCGGCGGGCTTCGTCTTCGGCGATGCCGCGCGCCTGCAGGTAGAACAGCTGCTCGTCGTCGAACCGACCGGTCGCGCTGGCGTGGCCGGCTCCCCGGATGTCGCCGGTCTCGATCTCGAGGTTCGGGATCGACTCGGCGCGCGCGCCGTCGGTGAGCACGAGGTTGCGGTTCGCCTCGTACGAGTCCGTACCGACCGCGTCGGGTCCGATGAGCACGTCGCCGATCCAGACGCTGCGCGCGCCGGACCCCTGCAGGGCGCCCTTGTACAGCACATCGCCCACGGTCTCGGCGCCCTTGTGATGGAGGTACACCTGGCTCTCGAGGTGCTGACCGGCATCCGCGTAGCTGAGGCCGTAGAGCTCGCCGCGCGCGCCGGTGCCGGCGAGCTCGACGCTCGGGTTCACGCGCACGACGGCGCCGCCGAAGCTGACGATGACGTGGCGGAGGGTGGCGTCGCGCTCGACGCGGGCCTGGTGGGATGCCGCGTGCACGGCGTCGTCGTCCCACTCCTGCACCGATATCACGGTGAGGTGAGCGCCGTCCCGCACGATGATCTCGAGGTTCTGCGCGTGCTGGGCCGTGCCGGTGTGGCGGAAGACGATGGTCGCGTGCGAGTTCGGCTCGGCCTCGATGACGACGTGCGCATGAGCGAGTCCGCCCGTGCCGCGCAGGTTCACCATGATCGGCTCGGCGTACTCGGCGCCGGCAGGGATCCGCAGCAGTGGTGCCTCGGTCTCCTGCTTCCAGGCGATCGCTGCGGGCAGATCCTCGGGCCGGAAGACCTCGCCGCGGGGGGCGGTGCCGTGGGCGAGCCGCTCCTGGACGAGCCCCTCCGGTGCGGCGACATCGACCTCGATGACGCCGTGGCGCCCGGTCTCATCGGCGAACAGCGGCTGGAGCCGGTCGATCGGCGTGTGCTTCCAGTTCACCTCGCGACCCGTCGGCGCCGCGAAGGCGGCCGGGTCGTACGAGCTGAACCGCTCGGAGCGCGTCTGCACCGGGACGAACGCGCCGGCACCATCGGTGTGGCCCTGGGCACCGGGGACGGTGACGGGGGCCTGGGTAGCGGAACTCACTAGCCGACGGATCCTTCCATGCCCATCTCGATGAGCTTGTTCAGTTCGAGTGCGTACTCCATGGGCAGCTCGCGGGCGATCGGCTCGATGAAGCCGCGGACGATCATGGCCATCGCCTCGTCCTCCGGCATCCCTCGGCTCATCAGGTAGAAGAGCTGCTCCTCGCTGACCTTGGAGACCGTGGCCTCGTGGCCGAGCTGCACGTCGTCGACGCGGATGTCGATCGCCGGGTACGTGTCCGAGCGCGAGATCGAGTCGACCAGCAGCGCGTCGCAGCGGACGGTGTTCGCCGAGTGGTGCGCGTTGGCGTCAACCCGGACCTCGCCGCGGTAGCCGGCTCGTCCACCGCCGCGGGCGATCGACTTCGAGACGATGGAGGACTGCGTGTACGGCGCCATGTGGATCATCTTCGCGCCGGCGTCCTGGTGCTGGCCGGGGCCGGCGAACGCGACCGACAGGGTCTCGCCCTTGGCGTGCTCGCCCACGAGGAAGATCGACGGGTACTTCATCGTGACCTTCGAGCCGATGTTGCCGTCGATCCACTCCATGGTGGCGCCCTCATGCGCGACCGCGCGCTTGGTCACGAGGTTGTAGACGTTGTTCGACCAGTTCTGGATCGTCGTGTAGCGCACGCGGGCGTTCTTCTTGACGATGATCTCGACCACGGCCGAGTGCAGGGAGTCGCTCTTGTAGATCGGGGCGGTGCAGCCCTCGATGTAGTGCACGTACGAGCCCTCGTCGGCGATGATCAGGGTCCGCTCGAACTGGCCCATGTTCTCGGTGTTGATGCGGAAGTAGGCCTGGAGCGGGATCTCGACATGCACGCCCGGGGGCACGTAGACGAACGATCCGCCCGACCAGACGGCGGTGTTGAGCGCGGCGAACTTGTTGTCGCCGGCGGGGATGACGGTGCCGAAGTACTCCTCGAAGAACTCCGGGTGCTCGCGCAAGGCGGTGTCGGTGTCCATGAAGATGACGCCCTGAGCCTCGAGCTGCTCGTTGATCTGGTGGTAGACGACCTCGGACTCGTACTGCGCGGCCACGCCGGCGACGAGGCGCTGGCGCTCGGCCTCGGGGATGCCCAGGCGCTCGTACGTGTTGCGGATGTCCTCCGGGAGCTCCTCCCAGGAGCCTGCCTGCTTCTCGGTCGAGCGCACGAAGTACTTGATGTTGTCGAAGTCGATCTCGCTGAGGTCGGCGCCCCACGTCGGCATCGGCTTGCGGCCGAACAGCTGGTAGCCCTTGAGGCGGGTCTTCAGCATCCATTCCGGCTCGCTCTTGAGGGCCGAGATGCCGCGCACGACGTTCTCGTTGATGCCGCGCTGCGCAACGGCGCCGGCGGCATCGGTATCGTGCCAGCCGAACTCGTAGACACCCAGGCTTTCGAGCTCCGGGCGGTCGATCAGCACATCAGACATCGTCACATTCTCCTCCGGGTCCTGGCGGTGTCATCCGCCCCGGCATTCCGGCTCCTCCGGTGGAGTTACCGGAGGGGGATGCCGCTCGTGGGCCCTCTCATTCGGCGCTGGCCATCGCGCCTAGACTGTCAGTAGTCGCTGCGCCCGAACCTCACGGCTCCTGCACGCGACCGACCCCTCGATTCTACAGGTACCGGCCCGGCTCCGGACGCTCCGCGTCTTGCCCGCATGCGACCGGGCCGTTCCCCAGGAGGCTACGAGCAGCATGTCCGGCGAGCAGACGACGACGGCGGCCCCGGGCGTGTGGCGCAGATTCTGGAACTGGCTCCCCGATCGGGTCGACGGCCGGATCCGTGTCTTCGCGTGGCTGTCGTTCCTCACCGAGGTGACGATCATCGGCACCGGCGGGGCCGTCCGCCTCACCGGCTCGGGCCTGGGCTGCCCGACGTGGCCGCTGTGCACGGCCGATTCCCTCGTCCCCGTGCCCGGTGTGGATGAGGGCATCCATCAGATCATCGAGTTCGGCAACCGGCTGATGACCGGCGTCGTCGGCATCGTCGCCGCCATCCTCGTCGTGCTGGTGCTGAAGCTGCGGCATGAGCGCCGCGACCTCTATGTGCTCGCGGTCGTCGTGCTCGGCGGTGTCGCAGCCCAGGCGATCGTCGGCGGCATCACGGTGCTCACGGGCCTCAACCCCTTCATCGTCGGCTTCCACTACGTCGCCTCGCTCGCACTGGTCTGCGTCACTGCGGCGTTCCTGGTGCGGATGTCGCAGCCCGGCGGCCCCCGCGTGCTCGCCGTGGCGCGCTGGCAGGCGGTGCTCACGCACCTGACGACGCTGGCCATGGCGCTCACGATCGCCTTCGGCGTGCTCACGACGGGCGCGGGTCCGCACTCCGGCGACGCCGATGCCGGCCGCAACGGCTTCAACGCGGAGCTGCTCGAGCACGTGCATGCGTGGCCCGGCTATGCGCTGTTGGCACTCACCGTCGTCCTCGTCGTGGCCGCCTGGCGCTCGCGCGCCGCCGCGCCGAAGCTGCTGCGCTGGACGATCGTGCTGCTCGCGGTCGAACTCGTCCAGATCGCGGTCGGCCTATATCAGGCGCGCAACGGTCTCCCCGAGCTCGCCGTGGGCGTGCACATGGTGCTCGCCGCCCTGGCCGCCGCCACGATGACCGTCGTCGTCCTGCACCTCAAGCGGCCCGCCCAGGATTCATAGCGGGTTCATCGGAAACGCCGAGCACCTGTTCGGGACGGCACGAAAGGCTTGCGGATGCCGCGACCGCCCGTGTCGCGCATCGAGGAGTGAAAGCCATGCCTACCCGTCCCCGCCTGGTCCGCAGCATCCCCTTCTGGGCTCTCGTGGCCGCCTCCGTGGCGACCGCCGTCAGCGGTGCCGTGCTGCTGGTCGACAAGCTCGGCGTCATGACCACGACCCTCACCGACGGCTCGGCGACCGGTGTCGAGGTGTACGTCGGCCAGTCGGTGGCCGGTCTCGGCGCGATCCTGCTCGGCGCCGGCATCGTCGGCATCCTGATCTCGCTCGCCGTGGCGACCGCCGCGAGCCTGCGTCCCCTCGCGCCCGTCGAGGTCGTGGAGCCCATCGACTGGTCGGCCGACAGTGTCGACGATGCGCCGGTCGATGAGGCCGTCGAGGCCGACGCAGCGGAACTCACCGCCACGCGCTGATCGCCGCCGTGTCCTCGGGGCGCGTTCGACCGGGTGACCGGCGGACGCGCCCCGTCGGCATCTGCGGGCCGATACTGGGGGCGTGGACCCCGTCGAATCGATCACCTGGATCGTCCTTTTCGTCCTGACCACGGTCACGGTCACCGGACTCGTCGGCCGCATGGGATGGTCGGCTCCGGTCGCCCTCGTCGCAGTGGGCGGCATCGTCTCGTTCGTGCCCGGCGTGCCCGAAGTGACGGTCGATCCCGACCTCATCCTCTACGGCATCCTTCCTCCGCTGCTCTTCGCCGCAGCCATCCGCACGTCGGTCATCGACGTCCGCGCCCGCCGTGACAGCATCCTGCTGCTCTCGGTCGGGCTCGTCGCGTTCACCGTGGTGACCGTCGGCTTCGCCACCTACCTGCTCGTCCCGGCGCTCACGCTGGCCGCCGCGTTCGCGTTCGCCGCGGTGGTCGCGCCGACCGACGCGATCGCCGTCACGGCGATCGCGGGGCGCCTCGGCCTCCCCCGGCGCGTCGTGACGATCCTCGAGGGCGAGAGCCTGCTCAACGACGCCACCGCGCTGGTCGCGCTCAACGCGTCGATCGCGGCGATCGTGAGCGTGGTCACTCCCGCCGACATCGGGATCGAGTTCGCGATCGCCGTCGTCGCCGGCGTCGCGATCGGCCTCGGCGTCGGCTGGGTGGTCTCCCTCGTGCGCGCGCAGCTGCACTCCCCCGTGCTCGACACGAGCCTCATACTCATCACGCCGTTCGCCGCGTTCCTCCTGGCGGAGCTCGTGCACGCGTCCGGCGTGCTCGCCGTGGTGATCGCGGGACTCTATCTGGGATACCGGGCGCCGACCGTCGCCTCAGCCGAGGCCCGGGTGGCCGAGCGGGTCAACTGGAAGACGATCCAGTTCCTCCTCGAGAACGCCGTGTTCCTGTTCATCGGGCTGAATCTGCGCGGAATCCTCGAAGGCGCGATCGCCACCGGGCCGGGGGTCTGGCCGACGGTGCTCATCTGCGCCGGCATCCTCCTCGCACTGGTCGCCTCGCGCTTCGCCTGGGTCATGGCCACGACGCTCCTGTACCGCAAGGGGCCCCGTCGTCTGCGCGAGCGCAGCTGGGCCTGGGGAAACGGCGTGGCGGTCGCCTCCGCCGGCGTGCGCGGCGTCGTCACGCTCGCAGCGGTATTCCTCCTGCCGCCCGAGACGCCCGAACGCGAGTACCTGCAGTTCCTCGCATTCGTCGTGGTCGTGGCGAGCCTCGTCGGCGGCCTCGCCCTGCCGTGGATCGTCCGGCGCCTGCGTCTGCCGCGCCCGAGCCTCACGCAAGAGCTGACGGAGCGCCGGCTGCTCATGGCCGAGGCGCGCGCTGCGGGCATCAGCCGTCTCGACGAGGAGGCGACGCCCGCCGACGAGGCCCGCATCGTCGAACTGCTCCGCACGGATGCCGGCTTCCTGGGCGAGACGCTGGACATCTACGGGCCGGATGCCTCGATCCCCCAGCTCGAGTCGAAGCTCCGGCTGCGCCGCGCCATGCTCGACGCGGAGCGCTCCGCAGTGCTCGACGCCCGCCGCGAGGGCCGGTACCAGGAGCCGGCCATCATGGCCGCGCTGCAGGCGATCGACGCGGAGGAGACCGCGCTCAAAGCCCAGTACCCCAAGCAGGACTGACTAGAACGGCAGGAGCGGGTCGACCGCGATCGCCACGAAGAGCAGCGTGAGATACGTGATCGACGCGTGGAACACCCGCATCGGGCGCGGTTCCGTGCCGCGGACGGCGCGGTTGTAGAGGCGATGCGACTCGTAGATGAACCACCCGCCGAAGACGAGTGCCGAGACCGTGTAGACGAGGCCCATGTCGGCGACCGGGATGAGCAGCAGCGAGCAGGCGACGGTCGCCCACGCGTACAGGATGACCTGGAGGCCGACCTGCGAGCCGTTGCGCGTGGCTCCGAGCATCGGCACGTGGACCTCTTCGTACTGCTCCTTGTACTTCATCGACAGCGGCCAGTAGTGCGGCGGCGTCCAGAGGAAGACGAGGGTGAAGAGGATCACCGGGGGCCAGGCGAGCGAGCCGGTCACGGCCGTCCACCCGATGAGCACCGGGAAGCAGCCGGCGATGCCGCCCCACACGATGTTCTGCTCGGTGCGGCGCTTGAGGATCATCGTGTAGATCACGACGTAGAAGAAGATCGCTCCCGCCGACAGCACCGCGGCCAGCCAGTTGGTCGTGAGCCACAGCCACACCGTCGAGAAGGCTGCCAGCGTCCACGCGAAGATCAGTGCGCCGCGCGGGGAGACCTCGCCGGTCACGAGAGGGCGGTTGACGGTGCGCTGCATATGCGCATCGATATCGCGGTCGAGGTACATGTTGAACGCCGCCGCCGAGCCGGCGCTGGCGGTGCCGCCGATGACGGTCGCCACCACGAGCCACAGGCTCGGGAACCCGCCCTGCGCGAGGATCATGACCGGCACCGTGGTGACCAGCAGCAGCTCGAGCACGCGCGGCTTCATGAGCGCGATGTACGCGCGGACGGTACGACCGAAGGGCTGACGCGTCCCGCGCGGTGTCCGAGGGGATGCCTCGGCCCGCGCCGTCGTCGTGATGTCCATCGCCCCCGCAATCGCCGCCTGCAGAACTGCTGTCGAGTCTATGGCATCGGCGCGGCGCGCCCCGGCGCGTGAGGGCTCACAAGGTCGCAGGAACGACGGTGAGCGAATCGTCACCGCGAGGACACGGGGAGGACACGCGCGGCGCCGACGCCTCAGCAAGACTCCGTCATACAGCGGCTGACATGGCCGACGCGGCATGCCCCTTCGCTATGCTGAAACCACACGCGCGCCCCGCGCCGATCCCCCTTCTCCGACTCCGGACGAGGCTGCGGCACGGCCCTCGTCGGGCGCACTTTCATGAGAGAGGCGGTCCCGTGTCGGAACTGCGTTGGGATGAGATCGATCGGCGCGCGGTGGACACCGCTCGCGTTCTGGCGGCGGACGCCGTCGAGAAGGTGGGCAACGGCCACCCCGGCACCGCGATGAGCCTGGCGCCGGCGGCGTACCTGCTGTACCAGCGCGTGCTGCGCCACGACCCCGCCGACACGCAGTGGGTGGGCCGCGACCGGTTCATCCTCTCGGCCGGCCACTCCTCGCTCACGCAGTACGTGCAGCTCTACCTCGGCGGGTTCGGTCTCGAGCTCGACGACCTGAAGGCGCTGCGCACGTGGGGCTCGAAGACCCCCGGTCACCCCGAGTACGGCCACACGGCGGGCGTGGAGATCACGACCGGCCCGCTGGGCCAGGGTCTCGCGTCGTCGGTCGGGTTCGCGTACGCGGCCCGGTACGAGCGCGGGCTGTTCGACCCCGAGGCGCCCGCGGGCACCTCGCCGTTCGACCATTTCGTCTACGTCGTCGCGGGCGACGGGGACCTGCAGGAGGGTGTGACGAGCGAGGCCTCCTCCCTCGCCGGCCACCAGCAGCTGGGCAACCTCATCGCGATCTACGACTCCAACCAGATCTCGATCGAGGATGACACGAACGTCGCCTTCACCGAGGATGTCGCGAAGCGCTACGAGTCCTACGGATGGCACGTGCAGACCGTGGACTGGAAGCGGACCGGCGAGTACGTCGAAGACGTCGCCGAGCTCTACGCCGCGATCGAGGCCGCCCAGGGCGAGACCGACAAGCCGTCGCTCATCATCCTGCGCACGATCATCGGCTGGCCGTCGCCCGGCAAGCAGAACACGGGCAAGATCCACGGCTCGGCCCTCGGCGCGGACGAGCTCGCCGCCACGAAGAAGGTGCTCGGCTTCGACCCGGAGCAGTCCTTCGTCGTCGCCGAGGACGTGCTCGCGCGCACCCGCTCGCTCGCAGAGCGCGCCGCCGAGGAGCGCGCCGCCTGGCAGAGCTCGTTCGACGCGTGGGCCGCGGCGAATCCCGAGCGCAAGGCGCTGCTCGACCGCCTCATCGCTCGGCAGCTGCCCGAGGGCATCGCTGGCGCCCTCCCCTCGTTCGAAGCCGGCAAGGAGGTCTCCACGCGCGCGGCATCCGGCGTCGTGATCAACGCCCTCGCCGCCGAGCTCCCCGAGCTGTGGGGCGGATCGGCCGACCTCGCCGAGTCGAACCTCACCACGATCAAGGCCTCGAAGTCCTTCATCCCGTCGGAGTGGTCCACGCACGAGTGGTCGGGCGACCCCTACGGACGGGTGCTGCACTTCGGCATCCGCGAGCACGCGATGGGTGCGATCGTCAACGGCATCGTGCTGCACGGCCCGACTCGCGCGTTCGGCGGCACGTTCCTCATCTTCAGCGACTACATGCGCCCGTCGGTGCGTCTGGCCGCGCTGATGGACATCCCGTCGATCTTCGTGTGGACCCACGACTCTGTCGCCCTCGGGGAGGACGGACCCACCCACCAGCCGGTCGAGCAGCTCGCGACGCTGCGCGCCATCCCGAACTTCACGGTGGTGCGTCCGGCCGACGCCAACGAGACCGCGGTCGCGTGGCTGGAGCTGCTGCGCCGCACCGCGGGCCCGGCCGGCATCGCCCTCACCCGCCAGAACATCCCGGTGTTCGCGCGCGGCGAGGGTGCGGCATCCGGTGACACCTTCGCGTCGGCCGACCTCGTCGCCAAGGGCGCGTATGTGCTCGCCGAGGCGCCCGGAGGCACTCCCGATGTGATCATCGTGGCCACCGGCTCCGAGGTGCAGCTGGCCGTCGCGGCCCGCGAGACCCTCGCCGCCGAAGGCGTGAACGCCCGCGTCGTGTCGGCGCCGTCGCTCGAGTGGTTCGACGAGCAGGATGCCGCGTACCGCGAGTCGGTGTTCCCCGCCGCCGTCACCGCCCGCGTGTCGGTCGAGGCGGGGTCGTCCCTCACGTGGCGCTCCATCGTCGGCGACAAGGGCCGCTCTGTCGCCATCGACCACTTCGGCGCCTCCGCCGACTACAAGACCCTCTTCCAGCAGTTCGGCATCACCGCCGACGCCGTCGTCCAGGCGGCACGCGACACCCTCCAGGAGAACGCATGAGCACCCCCACCGAAAAGCTCTCCGCCGCCGGCGTGAGCATCTGGCTGGACGACCTGTCACGCGACCGGATCACGTCGGGCAACCTGACGGAGCTCATCAGCACGCGCAACGTGAGCGGCGTCACGACCAACCCGACGATCTTCCAGGGCGCGATCGGCGGCGGCGGTCACGCCTACGCCGACCAGATCGCGCAGCTGGCGGCCCAGGGCGCCTCGGTCGACGAGGCGATCTTCGCCGCGACCACCGACGACGTCCGCGACGCGGCCGACATCTTCCGTCCGGTCTTCGACGCCACCCACGGCGTCGACGGCCGCGTGTCGATCGAGGTCTCCCCCGACCTCGCGCACGACACCGAGGCCACCATCGCGCAGGCGAAGGAGCTATGGGCGACGGTCGGCCGCCCCAACGTGCACATCAAGATTCCCGCGACCAAGGCCGGCCTGCCGGCCATCACCGCGGTCCTCGCCGAGGGCATCTCGGTCAACGTCACACTGATCTTCAGCCTCGAGCGCTACGCCGAGGTCATCGACGCATACCTCGCCGGCATCGAGCAGGCGCAGGCGAGCGGCCACGACATCTCCCAGATCCACTCGGTCGCGTCGTTCTTCGTGTCGCGCGTGGACACCGAGGTCGACAAGCGCCTCACCGCCATCGGCGGCGACCACGCCGAGGGACTGACCTCGCTCGCGGGCGTGGCCAACGCCCGTCTGGCCTACGAGCTGTTCGAGAAGGAGTTCGCCGGCGAACGCGCGGCCGCGCTGACGGCTGCCGGAGCCAACGCCCAGCGTCCGCTGTGGGCATCGACCGGCGTCAAGGACCCCGCCCTCCCCGACACGCTCTACGTGACCGAGCTCATCGCGCCCGGCACCGTGAACACCATGCCCGAGAAGACGCTCGAGGCCACCTTCGATCACGGCGAGATCGCCGGCGACACGGTCACCGGCACCTACGCGGCGGCGCACAAGATCTTCGCCGACCTCGCTGCAGCCGGCGTGGACTTCGCCGACGTCACCCAGGTGCTCGAAGACGAGGGGGTCGACAAGTTCATCGCCTCCTGGCACGACCTCCAGGGCACCGTCAGGACCGCCCTCGAGAACGCCCCCGAGGTGGCCCGATGAGCTTCGACATCCACCTGAGCGGGCACGTCAAATCCGTCGTCGACGAGACGCTCCCCGGGCTGGTGTCGAGCCTCGTCGCGTCGGGCATCACGGCCGGCGACGGCACGCTCTGGGGCCCGGCGGCCGAGGACGAGGCCTCTCGGCGTCTGGGGTGGGTGGAGGCCGTCAGCGTCTCGCGCCCGCTCGTGCCGCAGATCGAGGCCCTGCGTCAGCAGCTGGCAGCCAAGGGCGTCACGCGCGTCGTCCTCGCGGGCATGGGCGGCTCGTCGCTCGCCCCCGAGGTCATCGCCCAGACAGCCGGGGTGCCCCTGGTGATCCTCGACTCGACAGCTCCCGGCCAGGTGCTCGCCGCGATCGACGGCGACGCCCAGCAGGGCGGCCTCTCCCAGACGGTGCTCGTCGTGTCGTCGAAGTCGGGATCCACCGTCGAGACGGATTCGGCCAAGCGCGCGTTCGAGGCCGCCTTCCGCGATCTCGGCATCGACCCGCTCGAGCGCATCGTCGTCGTGACCGACCCGGGCTCGCCGCTCGACCAGGCTGCGCGCGCGGACGGATACACGGTGTTCAACGCCGACCCCACCGTCGGCGGCCGCTACTCGGCACTCACCGCGTTCGGCCTGGTTCCGACCGGGCTCGCCGGAGTCGACATCGCCGAGCTTCTCGACGAGGCCGACGCGACCCTCCTCGAGGTCGCGATCGACAGCCCCGACAATCCCGCTCTCGTGCTGGCCGCGGCGATCGCCGGGGGCGAGCCGCGCCGCGACAAGCTCGGGCTGGTGACAGACGGCACGCACATCGTGGGCCTGCCGGACTGGATCGAGCAGCTCGTCGCGGAGTCCACCGGCAAGGAAGGCACCGGCATCCTGCCCGTCGTCCTGCTTCCGGTGTCGCCCGAGGTCGAGAACAAGCCGTCCGACGTGCAGATCGTGCGGCTCGTCGACGAGGCGAAGAAGTTCCACCTGTTCGAGCATCACACCGACGAGGTGCTCATCAGCGGATCGCTCGGCGCTCAGCTCGTGGTGTGGGAGTACGCCACCGCGATCGCGGGACGGATGCTGGGGATCAACCCGTTCGATCAGCCCGACGTCGAGTCGGCGAAGATCGCCGCGCGCGGCCTCCTGGACGCGCGTCCCGAGCCGACGGAGCCCGCCTTCTCCGTGGACGGCGTCGAGGTGCGCGTGTCAGACCCGGAGCTCGCCGCCTCGGGGACCGTGGCCGGCGTGCTCGACGCCCTGTGGTCTCGCCTGCCGGAGGACGGGTACGTCTCGATCCAGGCCTACGTGAACCGACTCGAGCTCGACCAGCTCCCGGGTCTGCGCGAGCTCGTCGCCGCGGACTCCGGCCGGCCGACCACCTTCGGGTGGGGGCCCCGGTTCCTTCACTCGACCGGGCAGTTCCACAAGGGCGGACCCGCCAACGGCGTGTTCCTCCAGATCCTCGAGCAGACCGACGTCGATCTCGAGATCCCGGGCCGTCCGTTCACGTTCGGCCAGCTCATCCAGGCGCAGGCTGCCGGCGACGCCAGCGTGCTGGCCGACGGCCACGGTCGCCCGGTCGTCACGCTCACCCTCACCGACCCGCGGATCGAAGTGCTCTCGCTCTTCGAGGCGGCCCAGTAGGAGAACCCCCCTTCGATGACTGTCGAGATCTCGCGCGGGCACAACCCGCTGCGCGACCCCGAAGACCGTCGCCTGAACCGGATCGCCGGTCCGAGCGCACTCGTGATCTTCGGGGTGACGGGAGACCTCTCCCGCAAGAAGCTGATGCCCGCCGTCTACGACCTCGCCAACCGCGGACTGCTCCCTCCGGGGTTCGCCCTGGTCGGCTTCGCGCGCCGCGACTGGGAGGATCAGGACTTCGCGCAGGTCGTGCACGATGCGGTGCGTCAGCACGCACGCACCGAGTTCCGCGACGAGACGTGGCAGCAGCTGTTGCAGGGCATCCGGTTCGTGTCGGGCGAGTTCGGCGACCCCGACGCGTTCCGACGCCTTCGCGAGACGGTCGAGAAGCTGGACGTCGAGCGCGGGACCATGGGCAACCACGCCTACTACCTCTCGATCCCGCCCAAGGACTTCGCGCTCGTCGCGGAGCAGCTGCGCGCCTCCGGCCTGGTGGACGACACCGCCGACCAGCCCGACCGCTGGCGGCGCGTGGTCATCGAGAAGCCGTTCGGCCACGACCTGGAATCGGCGCAGGCGCTGAACGACGCCCTGCGATCGACCTTCCCGACCGACTCGATCTTCCGCATCGACCACTACCTCGGCAAGGAGACGGTCCAGAACATCCTGGCGCTGCGCTTCGCGAACGAGCTGTACGAGCCGATCTGGAACGCCAACTACGTCGACCACGTGCAGATCACCATGGCCGAGGACATCGGCGTGGGAGGCCGTGCCGGGTATTACGACGGCATCGGCGCCGCCCGCGACGTGATCCAGAACCATCTGCTGCAGCTCATGGCGCTCACCGCGATGGAGGAGCCCATCTCCTTCGACGCGAAGAACCTCCGCGCCGAGAAGGAGAAGGTGCTCGCGGCCGTCACTCTGCCCGACGACCTGTCGCGCTCGACCGCGCGCGGTCAGTATGCGGGCGGCTGGCAGGGCGGCGAGAAGGTGCTCGGCTTCCTCGAGGAAGACGGCATGAACCCGCAGTCGACCACCGAGACCTATGCGGCCATCACACTCGAGGTCAACACGCGGCGCTGGGCGGGCGTTCCGTTCTACCTCCGCACGGGCAAGCGCCTCGGCCGCCGCGTCACCGAGATCGCTGTCGTGTTCAAGCGCGCCCCCGAGCTGCTCTTCTCGCGCAGCCAGACCTCGGGCCAGGGGCAGAACGCCCTCGTGATCCGCGTGCAGCCCGACGAGGGCGTCACGATCCGGTTCGGATCGAAGGTTCCCGGCGCCGGCGCGCAGGTGCGAGACGTGACGATGGACTTCGGCTACGGCCACGCCTTCACCGAGGCGAGCCCCGAGGCGTACGAGCGGCTCATCCTCGATGTTCTGCTCGGCGACCCTCCGCTGTTCCCGCGCCATGAGGAGGTCGAGCTCTCGTGGAAGATCCTCGATCCGATCGAGGAATTCTGGACGGCGCAGGGCGGTCCGCTCGAACAGTATTCGCCCGGGTCGTGGGGCCCGGCGTCCGCGGATGAGATGCTCGCCCGCGATGGCCGCACCTGGAGGCGCCCGTGATCGTCGATCTGCCCGACACCACCGTCAGCAAGATCTCGCGCGCGCTGGTCAGCGTGCGCGAGGAGGGCGGTGCCGTCGCCCTCGGTCGCGTGCTGACGCTCATCATCCTCACGCGCGAGGGGGCGATGGAGGAGGTCATCGAGGCAGCCAACGACGCGTCGCGCGAGCACCCGATGCGCGTCCTGGTGCTGCTCATCGGCAACGCCGAGGAGTCGGACTCGCGCCTGGACGCCCAGATCCGCGTGGGCGGCGACGCCGGAGCGAGCGAGGTCGTCACGCTGCGCATCACGGGTGAGGCGGGCCACTCCAACCTCGAGTCGCTCGTGACCGGGCTGCTGCTGCCCGACGCCCCCGTCGTCGTGTGGTGGCCGAACCGCACCCCCGAGAACATCTCCAAGACCTCGATCGGGCGCATCGCGCAGCGGCGCATCACGGATGCCGCGACCAAGTCGGATCCCTCCGCCTGGGTCGCCTCGCTCGGCGAGCAGTACGCACCCGGCGACACGGACCTCGCCTGGACGCGCCTCACCCGCTGGCGCGAGCAGCTCGCGGCGATCCTCGACCAGCCGCCGTACGAGGCCGTCACCGCCGTCCGCGTGCGCGGGGCCGCCGACTCCCCCTCGACCGCGCTGCTGGCCGCGTGGCTGCGCCTGGCGCTCGACGTGCCGGTGGACTGGGCCTACCTCACCCCCGAGGAGTGGCCGCACGGGATCAAGTCGGTCGCCCTCGTCCGCGAGAGCGGAGAGGTGCTGCTCGAACGCCCGGTCTCGGATTCCGCCATCCTCACCCAGCCCGGTCAACCCAGTCACGAGCTGGCCTTCCCGCGCCGCACCCTGCGCGAATGCCTGGCCGAGGAGCTCCGCCGGCTCGACCCGGACGTCCTGTATGGTCGAGTGATCACGGAGGGATGGCAGCTGCTCGACCCCCCGGCGACGAAGGAGACGCAAGACGCATGAGCGAGTCGTCGGGTGAGTGACCACGATGGTTGAAGCCTGGGCCGAGAAGCGCGTCGTCATCAGTCACGATCCTTCGTCCCTCGCCGAGTCGGTCGCCACGCGGTTCCTCAGCCGCGTGTCGAAACGTGTCGAGGAAGGCAAGCTCGCGCACGTCTCCCTCACCGGCGGTTCGATGGGATCGGCCGTGCTCGCCGCCGCAGCGCGCAACCCGCGCCTGACGACGATCGACTGGTCGCGCGTGCACTTCTGGTGGAGCGACGAGCGCTTCGTCCCCCGCGGCGACGCGGACCGCAATGAGAAGCAGGCGCGCGCCGCGCTGCTCGACGCCCTCGACCTCCCGGCCGGCAACATCCACGCGGCTGCTGCGAGCGATGAGGGCATGGGACTGGATGCCGCTGCCGAGGCCTACGCGGCGGAGCTCGCGGCATTCTCCGGTTCGGAAGGACCGTGGCCGTCGTTCGACGTGTGCTTCCTCGGCGTCGGGCCCGATGCGCACATCGCCTCGCTGTTCCCCGATCGCCCCGAGATCCTTCTCACCGATCGTGCCGTGGTCCCGGTGCGCGACTCTCCCAAGCCACCACCGGAGCGCGTATCGATGACGCGTCCGGTGATCAACAGCTCGAAGCGCGTATGGATGGTGCTCTCGGGCGCCGACAAGGCCTCCGCGCTCGGCCTGGCCCTCGCCGGCGCGAGCTACGCGAGCGTCCCCGCCGCGGGCGCCAAGGGCCGCAAGCGCACGGTGTTCTTCGTCGATCTCGATGCCGCCGCTCAGGTGCCCCCGGAGCTCATCGACCGCGAGTACTGACCTCACCACACGAAGAAGAGCGGATGCCTCGGCATCCGCTCTTCTTCGTCGTTCAGCGGGGTCAGTCCTGACCGCGGCGCTCACGCAGCTGCTGGAGCGCGTCGTCGAGGAGGGCATCGGCCTCTTCCTCGGTGCGACGCTCCTTCACATACGCGAGGTGGGTCTTGTACGGCTCGCTCTTCGCGACGGCCGGCGGATTCGCCTTGTCGCGCCCGGCAGGAAGCCCGGAATGGGGAGAGTCGATCGTCTCGGGAATCTCCTCCTCGGGGATTCCCGCGGCGAAGTAGCGGACGGTCTCGTTGCCGAGGGCGTCCCAGTACGACACCGCGACGCGGTCGGCGTGGAACCCGTGGTCCTGTTCGCCCATCGGTCCGGCGCCCACACGGGTGCCGCGGATCGCGTTTCCTCCGGTGGCCATCAGAGACTCTGGAACTTCGTGATGAGGCCGAGCGCCACGATGGAGACGAACCAGGCCAGCGCGAGGATCACCGTGAAACGGTTGAGATTGCGCTCAGCGAGACCCGACGAGCCGAGCGCCGACGTCATGCCGCCTCCGAACATGTCGGACAGGCCGCCGCCGCGCCCCTTGTGGAGCAGGATGAGGAGGGTCAGCAGGAGGCTCGTGATTCCGAGGAGCACCTGCAGGACGAACTCGAGGATCTGCACAGTCGTTGAAGCCTTTCGCCGCGATCTTCTGCCGATCGCACAAGGGTCGAGTATACCGGTCAGACGCCGACGTGCTTCTGGTAGCGGATGATCGCTGCGAACTCGTCCACGACGAGGCTCGCTCCGCCGACGAGCGCGCCGTCGACATCGGGCTCGCGCATGAAGCTCGCGATGTTCGCCGCCTTCACGGATCCGCCGTAGAGCACGCGGGTGCGGGCCGCGGCATCCTCGCCCAGCTTGTCGGTGATCACGCCGCGCAGCGCGGCGCACACCTCCTGCGCCTGCTCGGGTGAGGCCACCTGGCCGGTGCCGATCGCCCACACGGGCTCATAGGCCACGACGATGTCGGCATTCGAGGGCACGCCCTCCAGCGCGACCTCCAGCTGCGCGACGGAGACGGCTGTCGGCCCCGACTCCTCGCGCTGCTCCAGCGTCTCGCCCACGCAGATGACCGGTGCGAGACCGTGCTTGAGCGCGGCCTGCACCTTCGCGGCGACGACCTCGTCGGTCTCGGCGTGGTACTCGCGACGCTCCGAGTGGCCGATGATGACGTAGCGGTTGTCGAGCTTCGCGAGGAACGCTCCCGAGACCTCGCCGGTGTAGGCGCCCGAGTCGTGGGACGAGATGTCCTGCGCGCCCAGAGCGAAGGGGATCTTGTCGGCGTCGAGCAGCGTCTGCACGGTGCGCAGATCGGTGAACGGCGGGAAGAGCGCGACCTCGACAGAGCCGCCGTCGTGCTTGGCGTCCTTCAGCGTCCAGTGCAGCTTCTGCACGAACGCCACCGCCTGCAGATGGTCGAGGTTCATCTTCCAATTGCCGGCGATGAGCGGGGTACGGGTGTTCACTGCCATCCGAGGACCTCCAGTCCGGGGAGCTTCTTGCCTTCGAGGAACTCGAGGCTGGCGCCTCCGCCCGTCGAGATGTGTCCGAATCGGTCGTCGGAGAAGCCGAGCTGACGCACCGCGGCCGCGGAGTCGCCGCCACCGACGACAGAGAGTCCGTCGACCTCGGTCAGCGCCTGAGCGACGGCCTTCGTGCCGGCGGCGAACGCGGGGATCTCGAAGACGCCCATCGGACCGTTCCAGAACACCGTCTTCGAACCGCGCACCAGGTCGGCGAACCGCGTCGCCGTCTCGGGTCCGATGTCGAGTCCGAGTCCGGATGCTCCGAACGCCGTGTCTTCGATCGCGTCGGCGCGCGTGACGACGTGCTCCGCGTCGGCACCGAACTTCGAGGCGACGACCACGTCCGTGGGAAGCACGAGCTCGACGCCGGACTCCTCGGCGCGACGCATGTACTCGCGCACCGTGTCGAGCTGGTCGGCCTCCAGCAGGCTGGCGCCCACCCGGTGCCCGCGAGCGGCGAGGAAGGTGAACAGCATCCCTCCGCCGACGAGCAGGCGGTCCACGCGCGGGAGGAGATGATCGATCACACCGAGCTTGTCGCTGACCTTCGAGCCGCCGAGCACCACCGTGTACGGACGCTCCGGGTTCTCGGTCAGGCGGTCCAGGACATCGAGCTCCTTCTCGATCAGCGTGCCCGCCGCGGACGGCAGGAGCTGGGCGAGCTCGTAGACCGACGCCTGCTTCCGGTGCACGACGCCGAAGCCGTCGGACACCAGCACATCGCCGAGTCCGGCGAGCTGCTCGGCGAACGCGCGGCGCTCGTCCTCGTCCTTCGCCGTCTCGCCCGCGTTGAAGCGGAGGTTCTCGATGATCGCGACGTCGCCGTCCTCGAGGGCCGCGACGGCCTCGTGGGCGGACTCGCCCACCGTGTCGAGCGCGAACGCGACGGGCTTACCGAGCAGCTCGGACAGCCGCTGCGCGACCGGCTCGAGACTGTAGTTCGGGTCGGGCGCGCCGTCGGGGCGGCCGAGATGGGAGCAGACGACGACGCGGGCGCCGTCGTTGATCAGGCGGTTCAGCGTGGGGAGCGTGGCCCGCACACGGCCATCGTCCGTGATGATCCCGTCCTTGAGAGGAACATTGAGATCAGCACGGACGATGACGCGCTTGCCGGCCAGCGAACCCAGCGAATCGAGGGTGCGCAGAGCCATGGTGTGGTTACAGGCTCTCGGCGACGTACTCGGTGAGGTCGACGAGGCGGTTCGAGTAGCCCCACTCGTTGTCGTACCAGGCCGAGACCTTGACGAGGTTGCCACTGACGTTGGTGAGCTCCGCGTCGAAGATCGACGAGTGCGGGTTGCCCTGGATGTCGCTCGAGACGATCGGGTCCTCCGTGTACTGGAGGTAACCCGCGAGACGGCCGTCCGCCGCGGCGGCCTTGTACGCCGCGTTGACCTGCTCGACCGTGAGTCCCTCGGTGGGCGTCACGATCGTGAGGTCGACGATCGAGCCGGTGGGAACCGGCACGCGGTAGGACGAGCCGCTCAGCTTGCCGTTGAGCTCGGGCAGCACGTGGCCGATGGCCTTCGCCGCGCCGGTCGAGGCCGGGACGATGTTGATCGCGGCGCCGCGCGCGCGGCGCAGGTCGCTGTGCGGGCCGTCCTGGAGGTTCTGGTCGGCCGTGTAGGCGTGGGCCGTCATCATGAAGCCGCGCTCGATGCCGAATGCGTCGTTGAACACCTGCGCGAGGGGCGCGAGGCAGTTCGTGGTGCACGAGGCGTTCGAGATGATGACGTGGTTGGCGGGGTCGTAGTCGCCCTCGTTGACACCCATCACGACGGTGACGTCGTCTCCGGTGGCGGGAGCCGAGATGAGAACCTTCTTCGCGCCGCCCGCGATGTGCTTCTTGGCGTCTTCGGCCTTGGTGAACCGGCCGGTCGACTCGATGACGATGTCGACGCCGAGCTCGCCCCACGGCAGGTTCGCGGGGTCGCGCTCCTCGAAGACCTTGATGGTCTTGTCGCCGACGGTGATGGAGTCCGCGGTGTACGAGACGTCCTCGGACAGCACGCCGCCCACGGAGTCGTACTTGAGCAGGTGCGCGAGGGTCTTGTTGTCGGTGAGGTCGTTCACCGCCACGATGTCGAGGTCCGCGCCCTGCGCGAGCGCCGCGCGGAGGTAGTTGCGTCCGATACGGCCGAAGCCGTTGATGCCGATCTTGACAGCCACGGAGTTTCTCCTGAGATGTGTCGTGCGCGAGTGCGCGGTTTGATGCGATTCAGACAGTGGACAACGGCGTCCCGGCGGGCTGTCCCGCCGGGACGCCTCGCCTGCTATGACAGTACCAGCAGGCCCGAGGTCTTCTGACGGGCGGCATCGAGGCGCTGCGCGACGTTCTCCCAGTTGGCGATGTTCCACGCGGCCTTGACGTAGTCGGCCTTGACGTTGAGGTAGTCGAGGTAGAACGCGTGCTCCCACATGTCGAGCTGGAACACCGGGATCGTCCCCTGCGCGGCGTTGCTCTGCTGGTCGAACAGCTGCTGGATGATGAGCTGCTCGCCGATCGGATCCCAGCTGAGCACGGCCCAGCCCGAGCCCTGGATACCCAGGGCCGCAGCGGTGAAGTGCGCCTGGAACTTGTCGAAGCCGCCGAAGAACTCGTCGACGGCGGCACGCAGCTCGCCCTCGGGCTCGCCGCCGCCGTTCGGCGACAGGTTGGTCCAGAAGATCGAGTGGTTGACGTGTCCGCCGAGGTTGAAGGCGAGGTCCTTCTCGAGCTTGTTCACGTTCGCGAGGTTGCCGCTCTCACGGGCCTCGGCGAGCTGCTCCAGCGCGGTGTTCGCCCCGGTCACGTACGCCTGGTGATGCTTGCCGTGGTGCAGCTCCATGATCTTGCCGCTGATGTGCGGTTCCAGCGCGGCGTAGTCGTACGGGAGGTCGGGCAAGGAGTAAGTCGCCATGTTCTCTTCTTCCTGTCGGCGCGCGCCGAATTCCCCGGCGCAGCGAGGGTGACGGGTTCATCCTACTGAGCACCAACACCGCGGCGAGGGGGTTGCTTCCCTCCGTGACAGGATCTACCGTCGCCTCGCCGCGGCCCCGCGCAACGGCGATACGATCGGCCGATGATGCGACCCGCGATCCAGCGATGGGCGGCCTTCTCGGACGATCCGGCGGGCGGCAATCCGGCGGGCGTCGTGCTCGGCGCCGATGCTCTCACCGACGCCGAGATGCAGCGGATCGCGGCGGATGTCGGGTACGCCGAGACCGCCTTCGTCTTCGGAGGCGGTCGGGAACGCGGCATCCGCTACTTCTCCCCCGTCGCCGAGGTGCCCTTCTGCGGACACGCGACCGTCGCCTCGGCCGTGGCACTGGCCGAGGAGCTCGGCGACGGCGCCTTCGTGTTCGAGACGCCGGTCGGTCCCGTCGAGATCACCACGACGTCGCACGGCGGTCGCCGCGCGTCGTTCACCAGCGTCGAGCCGTGGGTCTCGACGCTCGCCGAGCCCGATCTCGACGCCGTGCTCTCGCTCCTCGGGCTGGTCCGCGACGACCTGGACCGGCGGTATCCGCCCCGCCTGGCCTTTGCGGGAAATCCGCACCCGCTGATCGTCCTCGCCGAGCGCGTGGTCTTCGACGCCTTCACCTTCGATCCCCTCGAGGCGCGGGCGTTGATGGATGCCGCGGCCTGGCCCGCGACGATCATCGTGCTCCACGACCTCGGCGACGGGGAGTGGGAGGCGCGCAATGTGTTCCCCGTCGGCACCCTCGCCGAGGACCCGGCGACGGGTGCCGCCGCCGCGGCCACAGGAGCGTATCTGCGCGAGACGGGCGCGGTGACGCCGCCGGCGCAGGTGCGGATCTCGCAAGGACGCCACGTCGGGCGGCCGGGACTCCTCGAGGTGACGATCCCCGCGACCGGGGGCGTCACCGTCACCGGCTCCGCGGCGCGGATCGACTGAGAGCCTCAGTCCTCCATGCCGGCGGGAACCGCGGACTCGGTGCCCGGGATCCCGTCCGCCTCGGCCTTCTTGTCGGCCATCGCGAGGAGGCGACGGATGCGGCCGGCCACGGCGTCCTTGGTGAGCGGCGGGTCGGCGTGGTGGCCGAGTTCGTCGAGGCTCGCATCGCGGTGGGCGAGTCGGAGGTCGCCGGCCTCGCGCAGGTGCTCGGGAATCTCGTCGCCGAGAATCTCCATCGCCCGCTCCACACGTGCGCACGCGGCGACGGCCGCCTGTGCCGACCGGCGCAGGTTCGCGTCGTCGAAGTTGACCAGCCGGTTCACTCCGGCGCGCACCTCGCGGCGCTGTCGCAGCTGATCCCACTCCGCGGCGGCCTTCTCGGCTCCCATGACCGCGAGAGCCGCTCTAATGGCCTCACCCTCGCGGACGACCACACGCGGGATGCCGCGCACCTCGCGGGCCTTGCCGGGGATGCCGAGTCGGTGCGCCGCGCCGACGAGGGCCATGGCGGCCTCCGACGACGGGCACGTGATCTCGAGCGCGGCCGAGCGGCCCGGCTCGGAGAGCGAGCCGGCCGCGAGGAACGCGCCGCGCCACACAGCGGCGAGGTCGGCGCGTGAGCCGGTGGTGAGCTTGTTCGGAAGCCCCCGCACCGGGCGGCGGCGCTGGTCGAGCAGTCCCGTCTGGCGGGCGAGCGTCTCACCGCCGTCGATCACGCGCACGGCGTAGTGGCTCGCACTGCGGCCGCCGGAACCCTGCACGTGCACGAGCTCGGGTCGCACGCCGTAGATGTCGACGAGGTCGCGTGCGGTGCGCCGCGCGAGCACATCGGAGTCCAGCTCCGCCTCGACGGCCACCCGGTTCGCGATCGAATGCAGACCGCCCGAGAACCGCAGCAGCGAGGTGAGCTCGGCCACCCGGGCCGTCGGGCGCGGATCGCGCACGGTGATCAGCTCGGCCTTCACATCAGCGGTCAGCGACACGGGACTCCTTGCAGATTTCGGTGGGGAACGACGGTCCAGCCTAGTCGCGGCCGAGGCCGCATGCGGAGCATCTCATTCCCGGCCGAGGTCACGGTGCTTCACACGGACGGCCACGCCGGGCACCGACGCGAGTCGATCGGCGAGCTCGCGCACCATCGCGACCGAACGGTGCTTGCCCCCGGTGCAGCCCACCGCGACGACGGAGTGCCGCTTGTTCTCGCGCTGATATCCCTCCAGGACCGGTCGCAACGCCGACGCGTAGGCATCGATGAACTCTCGCGCGCCCTCCTGCGCCAGGACGAACTCCCGCACGGGCTCGTCCTCTCCGGTGAGGGCGCGAAGATCCTCGTTCCAGAACGGATTCGGAAGGAATCGCATGTCTGCGACGAGGTCGGCGTCGGGAGGAAGACCGTACTTGAAGCCGAAGCTCAGGATCGTGAGCGTGTGACGCGCGGCATCGGCGTCGGTGAACAGCTCGGTGATCTGGGTCGCGAGCTGGTGGATGTTGTGGCGCGACGTGTCGATGATGACGTCCGCGCTCTCGCGCACGGCGGCCAGGCGCTCGCGCTCGAGACGGATGCCGTCGAGGATCGTGCCGTCGCCCTGGAGCGGATGCGGCCTGCGCACGGCCTCGAACCGCCGGACGAGAACCTCGTCCGAGGCATCCAGGAACATCAGGCGGATCTGCCGACGCTCGCGAAGGGAGCGCATCGCCTCGGGGAGATCCGCGAACAGGTCGCGACCGCGCACGTCGACGACGACCGCGACGCGCGGCAGCACCCCCGCGGCGAGCTCGGTCAGATCGAGCAGGGGTCGCAGCATCTGCGGAGGGAGGTTGTCGACGACGTACCAGTCGAGATCCTCGAGCGCATTGGCCGCGGTGGACCGACCGGCCCCGGACATGCCCGTCACGATGAGAACCTCGCCCGTCTCGCGGCGCCCTGCCTCGGCCATGACCACCCCCGTCATCGAGACCACCCTATCCACCGGAGAGGTGCGAATGGATCGACGCCGCGAGCTTCGGCCCGACGCCGGGCAGTTCGGCGATCTCCTCCGGGGTCGCGGCGCGCAGAGACGTCACGGATCCGAAGTGGCGCAGCAGAGCTTTGATCCGCGCGTCGCCGAGACCCGGAATCTCCGCCAGCACACTCTGGATGTCGCGCCGCCGCCGTCTGCGCTGGTGCGTGATGGCGAACCGGTGCGCCTCGTCGCGCAGCCGCTGCAGCAGGTACAGCGCCTCGGACGTGCGCGGCAGGATGACCGGATACTCCTCCCCCGGCAGCCAGACCTCCTCGAGCCGCTTGGCGATGCCGCACAGCGCGATCTCTTCGTGTCCGGCGTCGCGCAGCGCGCGGGCCGCGGCCTCCACCTGCGGCTTGCCGCCGTCGACGACGAGCAGCTGCGGCCGGTAGGCGAAACGCGTGCGGCGCCGCTCCGTCACGACGTCGCCGTCCCCCGTCGCATCGACCTCGGGCACGGTCTGCGGCTCGTCGGGGCGATCGAGGTAGGCGAGCCTGCGCGAGAGCACCTGGTGGAGCGAGTCGGTGTCGTCGGTCGTCTCCTCGACCTTGAACGACCGGTACTGGTCCTTGCGCGGCAGTCCGTCCTCGAAGACGACCATCGAGGCCACCACGTTGGTCCCGCCGAGGTGCGACACGTCGAAGCACTCGATGCGCAGGGGCGCCTCGGCGAGGTCGAGCGCCTCCTGCAGGTCGGTGAGCGCCTGCGTGCGCGCCACGTAGTCGCTCGTGCGCCGCGTCTTGTGCAGCATGAGCGCCTGCTGGGCGTTCAGCGACGCGGTTCGCATGAGCTCGGCCTTGCGCCCCCGCTGCGCGATCTGGATCGTCACCGACTTGCCGCGGCGCCCGCGCAGCCACTCCTCGAGGTCCGCGGCGTCCTCCGGCATCGCCGGGACGAGCACCTGCCGGGGGATGTCGGCGCCGTCCGCGTTGCCGTAGGTGCGCTGAAGCACCTGGTCCACCAGGTCGCCCCCCGAGATGTCGAGCTCCTTCTCGATCGTCGTCGCCCGCACACCGCGCACGCGGCCGCCCCGGATCACGAAGTGCTGCACCGCGGCGGCGAGCTCATCCTCGGCGATGCCGAACAGATCCGCGTCGGTGTCGGCGGCGAGGACGAGGGCGCTCTTGTTGAGCACCGCGTCGATCGCCTGAAGCCGGTCGCGGTAGACGGCAGCCGCCTCGTAGTCCATTGCAGCGGATGCCTCGCGCATGCGAGCGGTCAGCTCTCGTCGGAATCGCTGGTCGCCCCCGGACATGAAGGCGACGAAGTCCTCCACGATCGCGCGGTGCTCCTCGACGGAGACCTTCATCGAGCAGGGACCGCCGCAGCGCCCGATCTGACCCGGGAAGCAGGGCCTACCGGAGGCCATCGCCTTCTTGTAGGACGAGTCGCTGCAGGTGCGGATCGGGAAGACCTTGATCATCAGGTCGATCGTGTCGTGCACCGCCCAGACCTTCGGGTACGGCCCGAAGTACTTCGCGCCCTTGATCCGGCGGTTGCGTGTCACGATGACCCGCGGCGCCTCGTCGGCCAGTGTGATCGCCATGAACGGGTAGGACTTGTCGTCCTTGTAGCGGACGTTGAACGGCGGATCGAACTCCTTGATCCACATGTACTCGAGCTGCAGGGAGTCCACGTCGCTCGCGACGACCGTCCACTCCACGGATGCCGCGGTCGTGACCATGCGCCTCGTGCGCTCGTGGAGCGTGCGCAGGGGCGCGAAGTAGTTCGAGAGGCGGGCGCGCAGGTTCTTGGCCTTGCCGACGTACAGCACGCGCCCGTCGGCGTCCCGGAAGCGATAGACGCCCGGGTTTGTCGGGATCTCCCCCGGCTTCGGCTTGTACGAGACCGTGGGCGCTGATCGTGGCATCGGGGTCAGCCGGCCTTGCGGACCGCCTGCGGGCCGCCGAGGACCTCGGCCAGGAACGCGCCGGTGTAGCTGCCCTCCACCCGCGCCACCTGCTCGGGTGTGCCCGTCGCGACGACCTGCCCGCCGCCGGAACCGCCCTCGGGGCCGAGATCGATGATCCAGTCGGCGCTCTTGATCACGTCGAGATTGTGCTCGATCACGATGACCGAGTTGCCCTTGTCAACGAGCCCGCCGAGCACTTCGAGGAGTCGGCGCACATCCTCGAAGTGCAGGCCGGTGGTCGGCTCGTCGAGGACGTAGATCGAGCGCCCGTTCGACCGGCGCTGCAGTTCGGTGGCGAGCTTCACCCGCTGGGCCTCACCGCCGGACAGCGTCGTCGCGGACTGGCCGAGGCGGACGTATCCGAGTCCGACATCCACGAGCGTGCGCAGGTAGCGATGGATCGCCTGGATCGGCTCGAAGAACTCCGCCGCATCGGAGATCGGCATCTCGAGCACCTCGGCGATGTTCTTGCCCTTGTAGTGCACGGCGAGCGTGTCGCGGTTGTACCGCTTGCCGTGGCACACCTCGCAGTCGACGTACACGTCGGGGAGGAAGTTCATCTCGATCTTGATCGTGCCGTCACCCGAGCACGCCTCGCAGCGACCGCCCTTGACGTTGAAGCTGAATCGCCCGGGCTGATAGCCGCGGACCTTCGCCTCCGGCGTCTCGCTGAAGAGCGTGCGGATGCGATCGAACACGCCGGTGTACGTGGCCGGATTCGAGCGGGGGGTGCGGCCGATCGGCCCCTGGTCGACGTGGACGACCTTGTCGAGATCGTCGGTGCCGGTGATCCGGGTGTGCTTGCCGGCCACGCGACGGGCGCCGTTGAGACGCGTCGCGAGCACTTCGTAGAGGATGTCGTTGACGAGCGACGACTTGCCCGAGCCGCTGACGCCCGTGACGGCGGTGAGCACGCCCAGGGGGAAGTCGACCGTGACGTTCTGCAAGTTGTTCTCGCGGGCGCCGACGACGGTCACCTTGCGGTTCTTGTCGATCTTGCGCCGCTTCTTCGGTGTCGGGATCTCACGCCGGCCGGCGAGGTAGTCGCCGGTGATGGATTCGCCCTCCGCCTGGAGCAGCTGCTCGAGGGGGCCGGAGTGCACGACGGATCCGCCGTCGACGCCGGCGCGCGGCCCGATGTCGACGATCCAGTCGGCGGCGTGGATGGTCTCCTCGTCGTGCTCGACGACGATCAGCGTGTTCCCGAGGTCTCGCAGCGTGATCAACGTTTCGATGAGGCGGCGGTTGTCGCGCTGATGCAGCCCGATCGAGGGCTCGTCGAGCACGTAGAGGACTCCGGTGAGCCCGGAGCCGATCTGCGTGGCCAATCGGATGCGCTGGGCCTCGCCGCCCGACAGTGAACCGGCGGAGCGGCTCAGATTCAGATAGGTGAGACCGACCTGGATCAGGAACTCCAGCCGCAGGCGGATCTCCCGCAGCACCTGGGCGCCGATCTTCGCCTCGCGATCGGTGAGGTCGAGGCCGGCGAAGAAGGCCTGCGCGTCCGAGAGGCTCAGGCGCGAGGCATCCGCGATCGAGTGACCGTGGACGAGCACAGCCAGCACCTCGGGCTTGAGGCGCGCGCCGTCGCAGACGGGGCACGGCACCTCCCGGAGGAACTCGGACCACCGCTGGCGCTGCGTGTCGGTCTCGGCCTGGAGGTACTGACGCTCGATGTAGGGCACCACGCCCTCGAAGCCGGACGAGTACCGCATCTCACGGCCGTACCGGTTCTTCCACTTCACGGTCACCTTGTAGTTCTCGCCGCGCAGCACGGCCTCGCGGACTTCGGCGCGCAGCCTCCGCCACGGCGTGTCGAGGGAGAAGTCGAGGTCGTTCGCGAGGCCCTCGAGCAGTCGCTCGTAATACTGGAAGAGCCCCTTGCCCTGCGTCGTCCACGGAATGAGCACGCCCTCGCGGATCGAGAGCTCGTCGTCGCCGACCATCAGGTCGACGTCGACGGACATGCGCGTGCCCAGACCCGAGCACGCAGGGCAGGCGCCGAACGGCGCGTTGAACGAGAACGTGCGCGGCTCGATCTCGGTGAGCTGCAGCGGATGTCCGTTGGGGCACGCCAGCTTCTCGGAGAACGACTGCCAGGCGTCGTCGCCCTCGAGGTCGACGAAGTTGATCTGCATGACACCGCCCGCGAGGCCGAGAGCGGTCTCGACCGAGTCGGTGACGCGGCTCAGGATGTCGGGAGCCGCGACCAGGCGGTCGATGACGACGGCGATGTCGTGCTTGTAGCTCTTCTTGAGCGCGGGCGGCTCGGCGAGCTGGATGAGGTCGCCGTCGACGACCGCGCGCGCGTATCCCTTGGCCGAGAGCTCCTTGAAGAGGTCGACGAACTCGCCCTTCTTCTGGGTGACCACCGGCGCGACGATCTGGTACCGCGTCCGATCGGGCAGCTCCATCAGCTGGTCGGCGATCTGCTGCACCGTCTGGCGCTGGATGACCTCGCCGCACTCCGGGCAGTGCGGCACGCCGATGCGCGCCCACAGGAGGCGCATGTAGTCGTGGATCTCGGTGATCGTGCCGACCGTCGACCGCGGATTGCGGTTCGTGGACTTCTGGTCGATCGACACCGCAGGGCTCAAGCCCTCGATGAAGTCGACGTCCGGACGGTCGACCTGGCCGAGGAACTGGCGGGCGTAGGCGCTCAGCGACTCGACGTAGCGGCGCTGGCCCTCGGCGAAGATCGTGTCGAACGCGAGGCTCGACTTGCCGGAGCCCGAGAGCCCGGTGAACACGACGAGTGAATCACGCGGGATGTCGAGGTCGACGTTCTTGAGGTTGTGGACACGGGCACCGCGGACACTGAGTTTTCCGCTGGTGTTTCCAGGCACGGCGACGGGGACGATGGGCACCAGACAAGTTTAGGCGGGGCCTCCGACATGAGCGCCGGAGACCCCGCCTTCACGGGTTCCTACCAGATCAGCAGGGGCACCGTCGGACTCTTCGATGCGCGCACGGTGTCACTTCCCGCATACGACACCGAGAGCTTGTGGAGCCCTGTGCCGAGCGCCGGCAGCTTGACCTTCACCACGCCGCGATCCTTGGCGGTGAGCGTCGCCGAAGCGATCGCGGTCTTGCCGTCGAAGATCGTGATCTCCCCGGTCGGGCGCACGCCGTCCTCGGCCACCACGATGGTCGTGAACTGCACGGCCGACCCCTTCTTCGCGATGAGCTTGTTGGGGATGCCGATGGTCACGCTGTCGGCACGGTCGAAGGTGGTGATGGGCACGGAGATCGACGTGCCCGTCGAGGCTCCGGTGAGAGTCAGCGCCGTCGCACCGATCGGGGCGTTCGCCGGCAGCTTCACCGAGACCGTCGCCGTGCCGAGGTTGTCGTACGGATCCGTCGCCAGCACCGTCGTCACGGGGGCCGTGCCGAGGACCTTGTCACCGAGCGAGACGACGATCTCCGTGTCCTTGACGTCGGCGGCCGTCGACATGGACCAGGACTTCACATCGAAGGAGACCGTCGTGCCCAGTTCGTAGGTCGCGGGCGCGGAAGCCGGGAACGCCACCTCGACAGCACGCTGCGCGACGTCGACGGGAAGGGGTTGCGTCGAGGCGAAGGCGGCCATGTAGTCCACCATCGCGGCGAGGTCGACCTTGCCCGTGTCACGCTTTCCCGTGCCGGTGTTCAGCTCCCGGAAGTTGTCGCCGCCGGTCGAGAGGAACGAGTTGACCGTGACCGAGTAGGTCGCGCCCGCGTCGATCGGCTCGCCGTTCAGCCACATGCCCGTGATGGTGCCCCGCGGCGCGGTGTACTGCAGACCCTCTTCGTTGGCGGCGGTGCCCGGGTTGTCGCGCTGCGTCTCGAGAACCGGAGCCTGCGTGTAGGTGTACTCGAATCCCTCGGAGACCCCCAGTCGCAGGAACGGCCGCGTGGGCAGTGCGTTGAAGGCATCGCGCTGCCACTGCTGCTCGAGGACGGTCTTGATCTGAGCGCCGGTGAGCGTCATGTTGACGAGCGTGTTGGCGAACGACTGCACGTTCGCGGCCTGCTTGTACGTCAGCGTGCGCGGGTAGGAACCGTCGCCCGGGTCCACCCCCACCATGTCGGCGCGCAGTCCGCCCGGGTTCATGAACGCGATCTGCGCCCCGCCGGACTCGGGCTTCTCCGTCGCCCAACGCTGCACTTCGGCGACCAGGTTGCCGATCGTGGACTCGCCGCCTCGATTCTCGTTCGGCAGGCCCGTGGTCGGGTTGATGGTGGCCAGTTGCGCACGGTTGAGCGCCCCGGCGATCTCGCCGAGCGGCTCGGCCCCGAGGATGTCGGCCTCGTTCTTCGCCGTGAGCACGAGCGCCGCCACGTCGGCGTCGGCGGGGTAGCCCTGGATCGCGAGGATGTTCTGCGCCTTCGCCGTGACGTCGCCTGTCTCGCTGTCGACGGTGAAGAGGAGCTGGTTGAGGCTCGTGCCGTACTGACCGGCGGAGACCACCGGGCGCTCCGTCACGGCGCGTCCCTCGGCTGCCCACTCCGCGACCGGGAACGAGCAGTTGTACGCGAGGTGGGTGTGACCCGACACGATCGCGTCCACGTCGGCCGACACGGTGTTGACGATGTCGGCCCACTTGCCGGAATCGCGCATCGTCAGGCAGTTCGTCGACGGGGCGCCCTCGTGCACCAGCATCACCACGACATCCGCGCCGTTGGCGACGAGATCCGCGGCCTCGGTGTTCACCGATTCCACGATCCCCTTCACCTCGATGTCGGCGATGCCGCCCGGGCTGACCAGGGAGGGGAGCTCTTCCGTGACGGCGCCGACGAAGCCCACCTGGACTCCGCTCAGCTCCTTGATCCAGGTGGCCGGAACAGCGTCGTCGCCGGTCAGCTTCACTTTGAGGTTGGACGCGATGTACTCCCACTGCGCGCCGCCGTAGGGATTCGTCACGGCGTCGTAGGGCGCCATCACTCGATTGATCAGGTCGTCGTAGCCCTGATCGAGTTCGTGGTTGCCCACCGCCGAGACTTCGAGTCCGGCCGCGTTGAGCGCATCGATGGTGGGCTTGTCGTGCTGGATGAACGACTCGAACGTCGACGCGCCGATGAGGTCGCCCGCGGCGGCGAACACCGTGTTCGGGTTCGCAGTGCGCAACTGCTGGACGGCGCCGGCGAGCTTCGCCGCGCCTGCCTGAGCGCCCTCGTCGAGGATGCGGCCGTGGAAGTCGTTGGTCGCAAGGATCTGGATCTGCGTCTCCGCGGCGTGGGCCGCGGGGCTCGCGACGAGCAGCCCTGCGCCGAGCGCGACGATGGCGACACTGGCGCCGGTGGCGATCCGGCGGCGGGACGCAGTGCTGTGGTCGGGGTGTGACCGCATTCGCATGGTGGTTCCTCTTCTGGACGACGAGCAGCCCGAAAGACGTCGGGCTCGCTGTGGGTCCGGACGGGGCTTCAGAGCGAGCCTAGAAAAGCCGCCGGTCCTTGCCTAGAAGATGAGAAGAAGTTCATGTATCGGTCAGGAAACGCTCCCGTGGCGCCCCCCGGCGAAGGGGACGAGCCCGTCCCGGAGCGCCGCGATGCGCTCGACGTCCAGTCCGGTGGCGCGCATGATCTGGCCGGGGACCTCGAGGGCACGCGTGCGAAGCGCGCGACCCTCATCCGTGAGGCGGATCTCGAGGACTCGCTCGTCGTCCGCCCGTCGCGCTCGTGCGACTCTCCCCTGTGACTCGAGACGCTTGACGAGGGGCGACAGCGTCGCCGGCTCCATCGCGAGGTCATCGGCCAGCTCTCCCAGCGAACGCGGCGACTCCTCCCACAGGGCCAGCATCACGAGGTACTGCGGATGCGTGAGCCCCAACGGCTCCAGGACCGGGCGATAGATCGACACGACGTTGCGCGCTGCGGTCACCAGTGCGAAGCAGAGCTGATTCTCGAGTTTCAGGAGGTCGTCGGGTTCCACACCGACATCCTACCGGGCCTAATGTTTAGTACACTAAAGAATATGGATCGAACGGAGGGGCCCGACGCCCCGCTCCCCCTGCGCCAACGGGTTCGTGACGCCGGCGGCTGGTACGCCTTCCTCAACACCCGGCTCATACGCCTCGCGGGTCCGGCCGCGGTCGGCCCCTATGAGACGACTCCGCCGCCTTCGACGGCAGAGCGTGCGGAACGGGCCTGCCCGCTCTGCGGGCGGCCCATGACCGAGCACACGTTCGATCGATCCGGCGTCAAGCCGCTCATGCACTGCCCCTGAGCTCAAGCGGAACCGTTCCAGGCGCCGCGCGCCCGGCGCTAGGCGTGTCCGGCTCGCTCCATGGCCCGGAGCTCCTTCTTGAGGTCCTGCACCTCGTCACGCAGACGCGCCGCAAGCTCGAACTTGAGCTCACCCGCCGCGGCGAGCATCTGACCGCTCAGGTCGGCGATCGTCGCTTCGAGCTGGTTCGCACCCTCGGCGGCGATGCCCTCGCGCCGCAGCTGCGGGGTCGGCGACTTGCCCTTGCCGGACTTCAGTCGTGAGTCAGAACCCTTGCGGGAGAGCAGCGTCTGGGTGTCGGATGCTTCACGGGCGAGGATCTCGGTGATGTCGGCGATGCGCTTGCGCAACGGCTGCGGGTCGATTCCGTTCGCCGTGTTGTAGGCGACCTGCTTCTCCCGACGCCGGTCGGTCTCCTCGATGGCGTTGCGCATCGAGTCGGTGACCTTGTCGGCGTACATGTGCACCTCGCCGGACACGTTGCGTGCCGCGCGGCCGATGGTCTGGATCAGCGAGGTGCCGCTGCGCAGGAAGCCTTCCTTGTCGGCATCGAGGATCGACACCAGTGACACTTCGGGAAGATCGAGGCCTTCGCGCAGCAGGTTGATGCCCACCAGCACGTCGTAGACCCCCGCGCGCAGCTCGCTCAGCAGCTCGACCCGGCGCAGCGTGTCGACGTCGGAGTGCAGGTACCGCACCCGCACGCCGTGCTCGCCCAGGAAGTCGGTGAGCTCTTCGGCCATCTTCTTCGTCAAGGTCGTCACGAGCACACGCTCATCGCGCGACGCGCGCAGCCGGATCTCCTCGAGCAGATCGTCGATCTGGCCCTTGGACGGCTTGACGATGATCTGCGGATCGACCAGACCCGTGGGGCGGATGATCTGCTCGACCACGCCGTCGGCGATCCCCATCTCGTAGCGGCCGGGTGTCGCCGAGAGGTACACGGTCTGCCCGACGCGGTTCTTGAACTCGTCGAACCGCAGCGGTCGATTGTCCATGGCGCTGGGCAGGCGGAAGCCGTGCTCGACGAGCGTGCGCTTGCGCGAGGCATCCCCCTCGTACATCGCCCCGATCTGCGGGACGGTGACGTGCGATTCGTCGATCACCATGAGGAAGTCGTCGGGGAAGAAGTCGAGCAGGGTGTGGGGTGGTTCGCCCGCCATCCGGCCGTCGAGGTGGCGGGAGTAGTTCTCGATCCCCGAACAGAAGCCCAGCTGCTGCAGCATCTCGAGATCGAAGGTGGTGCGCATGCGAAGGCGCTGCGCCTCGAGCAGCTTGTTCTGCGACTCGAGCTCTTTCAGACGCTCCTCGAGTTCGTGCTCGATGGTGCCGATGGCGCGCTGCACGGTCTCGGTGCCTGCGGCGTAGTGGGTGGCGGGGAAGATCGGCACGGAGTCCATCCGCTGGATCACATCGCCGGTGAGCGGGTGCAGCATGTAGAGCGCTTCGATCTCGTCGCCGAACATCTCGACGCGGATCGCGTACTCCTCGTAGACCGGGATGATCTCGATGGTGTCGCCGCGCACGCGGAAGTTTCCGCGCGAGAAGTCGACGTCGTTGCGGTTGTACTGCATCGCGATGAACTTGCGGATGAGGGCGTCGCGGTCGTAGCGCTCGCCGACCTGCAGCGCCACCATCGCGCGCAGATACTCCTCGGGCGAGCCCAGGCCGTAGATGCACGAGACCGTGCTGACCACGACGACGTCTCGCCGCGACAGGAGCGAATTGGTCGTCGAGTGGCGCAGGCGTTCGACCTCGGCGTTGATCGAGGAGTCCTTCTCGATGAAGGTATCGGTCTGGGGGACGTACGCCTCGGGCTGGTAGTAGTCGTAGTAGCTGACGAAGTACTCCACCGCGTTATGGGGCATGAGCTCGCGGAACTCGTTGGCCAGCTGCGCCGCGAGCGTCTTGTTGTGCGCGAGGACGAGCGTCGGACGCTGCACCGCTTCGACGAGCCACGCGGTCGTCGCGGACTTGCCCGTGCCGGTGGCGCCCAGCAGGACGACGTCGGTTTCGCCGGCGTTGATGCGCGCTGCGAGGTCGGCTATCGCCTGCGGCTGGTCACCGGACGGCTCGAACTCGCTGATGACCTCGAAAGGGCGGACGGAACGGGTGGCTTGCACCTCTCCAGCGTAGGCGGGGCCGCCGACACCCGGTCCGGCGTTCGCGCGGGGCGGATCGGTCGCTCAGCCCCCGCCGCCTCCGCCGCCGCCGTCTCCGCCGAATCCTCCGCCGTCGAACCCGCCGAATCCTCCCCCGTCGAACCCGCCGTATCCCCCGCCGCCGTCGAACCCTCCGCCGTGTCCGCCGTCGAACCCTCCCCCGGTGTCGTAGGTCTCCCCCACCCACGCGGGCTCGGCCGCGATCGCGAGCGACCCGCCGCCGACGGACCAGTACGACATCACCGCCGCCGAGAGCAGGAAGTTCTGCGCGACGACGATCGCGACCCCGTTGTCCAGCAGGAGACGTCGAGAATCAACCGCGTCCCGGGGGTCGGCCTCGCCGACCGCCGTTGCGACGGTCGAAGCATCCGCCCCCGCCTCGCGCTGCGCGCGCCGCTCCTCGGCCCGGCGCACGAGCTTCGCCAGCACGGAGGGGTCATCGGATGCCGCGTTCCGCTCGGATTCCGCCATGAACGGACGGAGCTGGTCAAACATCTCCCGGCGCCGCTGGGCCGGCAGATCTTTGAAGGCCGATGCATGCGCCCCCTCGATCACGGACGCGGGGAGCGTGTTGAGCAGATAGACGTAGCGGCCGATGCGCTCCTCGTCGGTGAGCGCGGCGACTCGTCTCCTGCGCCGGAATCTCGACAGCATGCCCATAAGACACCTCCCGCTCGGCCCCAGGCTACCGGTGGGGACTGCGCGCGACTAGGAGCGAGCGGCGAGATGCTCCGGGAGCGAGCCCCACAGGTCGTCGACCTGGCGCACGGTGTCCTCGAGCGAGCCGGCGGTGTCGATCACGACGTCGGCGACCGCCAGGCGCTCGTCGTCGGACACCTGCGAGGCGAGACGCGCGGCGGCATCCTCTTCGCTCATGCCCCTCAGCTCCACGAGTCGACGACGACGCACCTCGGCCGGGGCGTGGGCGACGACGATGAGCTCCCACGGGTCCTCGGCCCTCGCCTCGACGAGCAGCGGCACGTCGTAGACCACGACAGCGTTCGGATCGGTCGCGAACGCCTCGGCGAACCGGCGTGCCGACTCTCTCCGCACCGCCGGATGCACGATCGCGTTCAGGCGTGCGACGGCTTCGTGGTCGCCGAAGGCGCGGGCGCCGAGGGCAGCGCGATCGAGGGAGCCGTCGGCGCGGACCACATCGGCGCCGAACGCATCGGCGAGATCGGCGAGAACGGGCGAACCGGGCTGCTGCACGTCGCGGACGATCCGATCCGCGTCGACGACGACGGCGCCGTGCTGCGCAAGACGCCGGGCGATCGTGGACTTGCCGGAGGCTATTCCGCCGGTGAGCGCGACGAGGGGCATGAGTCGAGGATGCCACGTCCCGGCGACCCCGTGCGCGCAACACTTGGCGGCTCCTGAGGTCGCACTGAGGGTGGCCTGAGGGCCCGGGGCTAGCGTCGGGATCAACCCGGTTGAAGACGGGTCCGAGCGTGGGAATCCGGGGAGGAGGGGACGTGGATCGACGTGACAGCGTGACGTCGACTGCTCTCCCCACCACCTCTTCCCGCACCGTCGCAAGGCGAAACGCAAGGAACCGGCTTCGGTGCGGGGAGGTGGCGATCGTGGGGGCGATCGCCACCTCATCCAGCACAGCCGCCTTCCTCCGCAGGACTCGTCGGAGGGACACGCCGTGACGGTTACCCCGACACGCCTCTTCCAGACCGCGTTCTGGGATATCCTGACCGACGTCCGGGAGCCGGCGGTCGTCTCCCCGGCACCGGAGGGTGAATCGGTGGACGAAACTCGCGTTGCGGTCGTGATCGAGGACGAAGAAGACATCCGCTCCCTCCTCACGGCGGTCCTCGCGCAGGCGGGATTCGAGGTTCACGGCGCCGCTGACGGATACGCCGGACTCGAACTCGTCCGGGAGCACCAGCCGCTCGTGACGACTCTCGACGTGAACATGCCCGGCATCGACGGTTTCGAGACGGCCAAGCGCATCCGCGCGGTCAGCACCACGTACATCGTGATGCTCAGCGCCCGCACCGAGGAGATCGACGCGCTCCAGGGTCTCGAGGCCGGTGCCGACGACTATGTCGCCAAGCCGTTCCGGCCGCGCGAACTGCGTGCGCGCATCGACGCGATGCTGCGCCGGCCCCGGCACCACATCGCCGCCGCGTCATCCGACGCGGGCGAGCCCACCGGAGACTGGCTCGAGCACCAGGGCCTCCGCCTGAACGTCGAGACGCGCATCGTCACGGTCGACGGCGAAGACCTCGAACTCACCCGGAGCGAATTCGACATCCTCGCAGACCTTCTGGCCGCCGGACGCCGCGTGCGCGGCAAATCAGACCTCGCGGTCATGCTGCGCGGCGAGCAGTTCACGGGCGTCGAGTTCGTCAGCGACAGCGATGCGCGTGCGATCGAGGTGCACGTCGCCAATCTGCGCCGCAAGCTCGGGGAATCCCCGACGAACCCGCGCTGGATCGAGACCGTCCGCGGCGTGGGCTACCGGCTGACCGCTCCCTGAGGCGCCGCTAGTCGATCTCGCCGACGAGCACCGACGTCTCGACGCTCTCCGCGGCGAGGATCGCCGTATCGCGGGCCACGCGCTGCAGCGCCTCGGAGTCGTACCCGACGACATCGCTCAGGGAGATGCCGACGCCCACGACGGGGATCACCCCGCCGCCCACCTTGCCGAGATCGTCGAACAGCCCGCGGTACACGACGCCGGCCTGCCGCCTCGCCTCGGCGGGGGAATCCACCAGCACCCCGACGCAGAGACCCGTCGGGCCGTCCTCCGCCACGAGCGCGTTGGACGGCGCATGGCGGCGCACGCCCGTCCGCCACGTCTCGGTGACCGCGCGGGCCACCTCGCTGCCGAATGCCGTGGAGATCTGGTCGAGATCCTCGATGCGCACGGCGATCACGCCGACGAGTTCGCGGCGCACGGCTGCGCGCTCGCACAGATCTCCGAGGGCGGCGTCGAACGTCTCGTGGTCGAGCACCCCGTCACGGGCGACGGCGGTGGAACGGCGCCGATATCCGCGCATCGGCGCACGCGACGCCCGCAGCACCGACGTCACGACGACCGCGACGATCGTGAGCACGACCGTGACGAAAGCCGTCGGAATCGTGCCGAAGACGTTCTCGAACAGCGGCGCGTCGGGGCCGGCGGTCACGAACGCCGTCGTGCGCGACACGTAGTACAGCGCCTCGATCCCCAGCACGGTGCCGAGCACCCAGGCCGTCCGCGATTCGCGGAGCGCGCCGCGGAGGCACTCCACGGCGCCGGCGCCGGCGAACACGATGAGAGCGAGGAACATCCACAGCGCTCCCGCCCAGTCGCCGCCCGTCTCCCCCTCGACGCCCACCGCGATGGCCGTGGCGAGCACCCCGATCGCGACGAGTCCGCCCGACCAGTCCATGCGACGCCGGTTGAACCTGCGGCAGCCGAGCCACATGCACCCCGTCGCCGCGACGAATGCGCCGTTCCCGACGGCGACGGCCCACCACGCCGCATCGGTCTGCGACCACATCGTGTAGGCGAGGGTCGTGAGCATGCCCGCGAGGAATCCGAGCGCCCAGATGCGGCCGGCGCCCTCGTCGCGGCGCAGCAGGGTCTCGACGATGAACAGAACACCGCTGGTGTTGACGACGAGCGCCGTCATCACCAGCACGGTGGTGAGGTCGAGTGTCATGATGTGGTCCCTCCCGGGGCGGTTGCGGGGAGCTTGACGATGAAAGTCGACCCGACTCCGGGCGCACTGTGGAGACCGATCTCGCCACCATGCGCGCGCACGATGTCACGCGTGATGGCGAGGCCGAGGCCGGTACCCGAGCGACGCTCGGCACCCGCCTTGTAGAAGCGCTGGAACAACCGCGAGCGGTCCGCTTCGCTGATGCCGATCCCGGTGTCGCGCACCAGGATCCAGGTCGAGGTGCCGTCGGTCGTCGTGCCGAGGAAGACCGTGCCGCCGTCCTTGTTGTACGCGATCGCGTTCGAGACGAGGTTGTCGACCACCTGACGCAGACGCAACGGATCCGCCCATGCTCCGGCTTCCTCGAGGCCGGTCGTGTCGATCGTGACCGCACGGGACGAGGCGCGGGGCAGCAGCGCCTCTCCCGACGCCCGCACGATGTCGCGCGCATCCAGAGCCTGCGCCGTCATCGTCGCCTCTATCGAGGAGGAGGACGAGCTCGACGCCGCGAGGATGTCGGCGACGATGCGCAGCAGACGCTCGGCGTTGCGCTCGGCGATGTCGAGATTCGCGCGCACGTGGTCGGGGATGTCCGGATCCTCGATCGCGAGATCGAGGTACCCCAGGATGGACGTCAACGGCGTCCGCAGCTCGTGGGACACCGACGCCACCAGCTCGTCGCGCGCCCGCAGCGCCTCGAGCTCGCTCGTCACGTCGCGCGAGATGACCACGGCCCCGCCGTCGTCCCCATCGGGATCGATCAGTCGGCGTGTGGTGATGCTCAGAGCCTTGCGTGGCCCGGGCTCCTCGCCGAACCACACCACCTGTGCGTCGAATGCCTCCCCTCGCAGCGCGCGCTCGACCGGAAGCTCGTCGTGAGGGAGACGGGTCACGCCGTCGTCGCGGAAGGCGGGGACCTCGCCGTCGTCGACGCCCATCGCCTGCTGGAGCCGCCCGTGCGCCTCGTTGGTGACGGCCACGTGGCCGTCGCCGTCGATCCGCACCACGCCGAAGTCGACGGCGTCGAGAACTTCGGTGACGACCTGCTCCTGCCGCCGCGAACTCTGGAGAACGCGACGCAGCAGCTGCGCCTGTTTCGCCAGGAGCATGCGCTGTGCGTCCGAGCGCCGCGCGGTGAGATGGCTCGTCGCAGCGACGGCGAAGAGCACCAGCGGCAGCAGGAAGGTGAGGTAGGTGACCTGCTGCGCGCTGACGAGGGTGAGGACGGAGATGACGACGGTGATGGAGACGATCACGGCGAACAGGCCGAGCAATCCGAACCCGGCCGCGAGCCACGTCGTCGGGAAGATCCAGAGCAGCCCCATCGCTGTGCCGGGCGCCGCTAGCTGCATGAGCGTGATGGCGACGATGTCGATCGCCGGCACGATCGCCACCCATCCGTAGGACAGCCGGTTCCACGGGACCACGAGGGTCGCCCCCGTCAGGACGACGACGATCACCACACCGCCGAAAAAGAGCACCGGGTCGCCGGGGAAGGATCCGACCGCGACCAGCGCGCCGAGCGCGAACACCACCGAGGCGAGCAGCAGCTGGTTCAGCGTCGCCGTGCGTGCGCGCGTGCGATCAGCGACGTCGTCCCGCAGCCAGGTCGCGCGCGCGCGAGTGCTGCGCGCCTCGGGCGGACGCCGAGCGCGACGCTGTCCGCCGTTCGGCGCGCCGACCATATGGTGAAACTAATGGATGCCGCGCCCTCCGCGTGCGGGGCACGCGAGGCGGATCAGAACCCGTCGTCGTGGCCGGACTCGTGACCGCACGCCCAGCGCCGCGCCATGCCCGCGCGGATCAGCCGGTTCGCGCGATCGCCTCGCTGGTCCAGCGGGCGTGCAGAGCCCACGGGTCATCGACCCCGGCGGCGAGGCCCTCGACGTGCGCCAACAGCGCCGGGGACCGGCGGAACCACTCGGTGCCCGCGAAGCGGTCCGCTGCGAACTCCGCGTGGCGCCGGCGCTCCCGCACCCGGTCGCCTCGTTCGAACGCCAGCAGCTCGTCGTGCCAGATGGCGGACAGTCGCTGCCGCGGGTTGCCCGACGTGCCGATCTTGATCCGATCGTCGAAGCGGAGGTAGTACACGACGTCGACCCGGGGTGGAGGCAGCTCGTGGTCGACGAGCTCGCCGTGACGCCACTCGCACACCGCGCACAGCCATCCGGACGGGTAGCGCACACCCAGCCGCGAGCCGCACACCGCGCACGGCGAAGGGAGGACGTCGGTCACCCCGTGGCGGCTCTGCTCCCACTCGGATGCCGCCGCGAGGTGCCACTCGCACAGCGAGACGGGCGACTCCGCCGGGACGGGGCCGCGGCATCCGCTCCCCACGAGGCACTGACCGGGCACGGATGGCAGTCTACGAAGCGCCTGCGACATCACCGGAGACGCGGAAAGGGCCGGAACCCGAAGGTCCCGGCCCTTTCTGATCTCGATGAGTGCTGAGCTACTCGATCGCCGATCCGGAGATCAGCGGCCCGACAGCTTCTCGCGCAGAGCGGCGAGGGCCTCGTCGTCGGCCAGCGTGCCGGCCGAGGCGCTCTCCGAGGTGAAGCTCGAGGAGCCGGTCTCAACCGGTGCGTTCGCCTCGGCCTCGAGGGCCTTGGCGACGGCGGCCTTGTGGGCCTCCCAGCGACCCTGCGCAGCGGCGTACTCCTGCTCCCACTTCTCGCGCTGAGCGTCGAAGCCCTCGAGCCAGGCGTTGGTCTCGGGGTCGAAGCCCTCGGGGTACTTGTACTCGCCGTTCTCGTCGTACTCCGTGACCATGCCGTAGAGGGCCGGGTCGAACTCGGTGCCGTTGGGGTCGACCGACTCGTTCGCCTGCTTGAGCGAGAGCGAGATGCGGCGACGCTCGAGGTCGATGTCGATGATCTTGACGAACACCTCTTCGCCGACCGACACGACCTGCTCGGCGAGCTCGACGTGCTTGCCCGAGAGCTCCGAGATGTGCACGAGGCCCTCGATGCCGTCTGCGACGCGCACGAACGCACCGAACGGAACGAGCTTGGTGACCTTGCCCGGCGCGACCTGACCGATCGCGTGCGTGCGGGCGAAGACCTGCCACGGGTCCTCCTGGGTCGCCTTGAGCGAGAGCGACACGCGCTCGCGGTCCAGGTCGACCTCGAGGATCTCGACGGTGACCTCCTGGCCGACCTCGACGACCTCGGACGCGTGCTCGATGTGCTTCCACGAGAGCTCGGAGACGTGCACGAGCCCGTCCACGCCGCCCAGGTCGACGAAGGCACCGAAGTTGACGATCGACGAGACGACGCCCTTGCGGACCTGACCCTTGTGAAGGTTGTTCAGGAACGTGGTGCGCGACTCCGACTGCGTCTGCTCGAGCAGAGCGCGGCGCGAGAGCACGACGTTGTTGCGGTTCTTGTCGAGCTCGAGGATCTTGGCCTCGATCTCCTGGCCGAGGTACGGCGTGAGGTCGCGGACGCGGCGCAGCTCGATGAGCGACGCGGGGAGGAAGCCGCGGAGGCCGATGTCGACGATGAGACCACCCTTGACGACCTCGATGACCGAACCGGTCACGACACCGTCGTTCTCCTTGATCTTCTCGACGTCACCCCAGGCACGCTCGTACTGAGCGCGCTTCTTCGACAGGATGAGGCGGCCTTCCTTGTCCTCCTTCTGGAGAACCAGCGCCTCGACGGCGTCGCCGACCTTGACGACCTCGTTGGGGTCGACGTCGTGCTTGATGGAGAGCTCGCGCGAGGGGATGACACCCTCGGTCTTGTAGCCGACGTCGAGGAGGACCTCGTCGCGGTCGATCTTCACGACGGTTCCTTCGATGAGGTCGCCGTCGTTGAAGAACTTGAGGGTCAATTCGACCGCGGCCAGGAAGTCCTCAGCAGATCCGATGTCGTTGATGGCGACCTGCTTGGTGGCCGGGGCGGTCGTTGCGGTAGTCATGTAGTGGGTTGTCCTTGTTGGGTTGGGTGTCGGGCTCGGTCCGAGGTGTTGCCTCCGGCCGCACGATGGCGAACGGATGCCTCGAGCCGAAGCGAAGCGGATTGTTGTGGTGCGATGTCACTCTGCACCAGACAGCAGCCTGGGCCGAGGCGTGGCGAGAGAGCCACACGAGTGACACTCCATGCTAACAGAACGCGGGCGCCGCCCGCGATGTTCCCGGTGCGGGCGCTAGGGGCGCAGCAGCACCTTCGTCGCCCGCCGCTCGTCCATCGCCGCGTACGCCTTGGCCGCCTCCACGAGCGGCAGTTCGAGGTCGAACACGAGACCCGGGCGGATGGCTCCCGAGCGCACGTCGGGAAGGAGTTCCTCGATGTAGCCCCGCACGGGTGCCACTCCCCCCGCGACGCCGACGTTCCGGCCGAACATCTGACGGATGGGGAGCTCTGGTCCGCCGTTGGGCACGCCGACGTAGCCGACGCGACCGCCGGGCCGGGCGGAGCGCAGCGCCTGGTCCATCGACTCCTTGGTGCCGACGCACTCCAGCACGCGGTCGGCGCCGATGCCGCCGGTGAGCTCGCGTACGCGCTCGATGCCGGCATCCCCCCGCTCCTCCACGATGTGCGTCGCGCCGAACTCGCGGGCGAGCGCCTGACGCTGCGGATGCCGCGACATCGCGATGATCGTCGTCGCACCCAGCCTCTTGGCCGCGATGATCGCGCAGAGCCCGACAGCGCCGTCGCCCACGACGGCGACGGCGTCTCCCTCGCCGACTCCCGCGGATACGGCGGCGTGGTGTCCCGTTCCCATGACGTCGCTCAGCGTGAGGAGCCCGGGGATCTCCTCGTCGCCCACCGGACCGGGCACGACGGCGAGCGTGCCGTCCGCGAGCGGCACGCGCACACGCTCTCCCTGGCCGCCGTCCGCGAATCCGCCGAAGCGGTCCGCGCTCCCCCACCAGCCGCCGGAGAGGCAGGACGTGCTCACGCCGTTGCGGCAGTTGACGCAGGTCCCGTCGCACACGTAGAACGGCGCGATCACGAAGTCTCCCGGCCGCACCGCCTGCACCTCGGGGCCGACCTCCTCCACGATGCCGACGAACTCGTGCCCGATGCGGTGCGGCTCGTCGGTCGGCGTCACGCCCCGGTACGGCCACAGGTCCGATCCGCAGACGCAGGCGGCGACCACCCGCACGATGGCGTCGGCGCCGGTGGAGAGCGCGGGATCGGGAACCTCTTCGACGCGGACATCGCGCGCGGCGTGGATGACGGTGGCAAGCATGTGTCGAGCCTAGGCCGACCCGCGCGGGCGCGGGTCCGGTCGTAGGGTGGGCGCATGACGATCCAGCCCGGCACCTACCGCCATTTCAAGGGCGGCCTCTACACGGTCGTCGGCGTCGCACGGCACTCCGAGACCGAGCAGGAGCTCGTCGTCTACCGGCCGCTCTCCGGCGAGCAGGGCCTCTGGGTGCGACCGGTCGACATGTGGACCGAGACCGTCGAGCACGACGGCCGCTGGGGACCGCGCTTCACCCTGATCGACTGATCCGGCGGGACCGCGCTCAGCCCGCCACGGCGTGACCGATGTGCTCGTCCCCCGAGCCGAACCGCAGCGTCCGCCCGATCGTGGTGTCGTCGGCGATGGTCGCGGCGATCACGGCGGCGACGTCGGCGCGCGGCACCTCGCCCCGACCTTCGGGGTCGAGCGCGACGCGGCCCGTCGGCGCATCGAGGGTGAGCGTGCCCGGCGCGAGGATCGTCCAGTCCAGATCGCTCCCGGCGAGGTGCGCGTCAGCGGCCCATTTCGCATCGGCGTAGGCGAAGAACGACGAGTCGGTCCCGACGCCGTGGTCGGCGCGTGATCCGATCCACGACACCATCACGTACCGCGCGACCCCGGCAGACGATGCCGCGTCCATCGAGCGGATCGCGGCGTCGCGGTCGACGGCGTAGGTGCGGGCAGGATCGCCGCCACCGGCTCCGGCGGACCAGACCACGACGTCGTTCCCGCTGATCAGATTCGCGAGCTGCCCGGTGTCGAACGACTCGATGTCGGCCACGAGCGGCTGCGCGCCGGCCCGCGCCACCTCCGCCTCGTGATCGGGATTGCGGATGACCGCTGTCACGGTGTGACCCTGGGCGGCGAGCATCGGCTCGAGCAGCAGGGCGACCTTTCCGTGTCCGCCGAAGATCAGGATGCGGGCCATGGGAGTCCTTCCGTCGGTCGGTCCACGCTAGCGCGCCCGATGGGGGCCGCGGAGTGGGTTGACGGGCGCCGCGTCTTCGCTACGGCGTCGGAGGAGCCGACCCGGAGGCAGCATCCGTCGCCTCTCGATCACCGGCGAGCACGCTGTGACGGCGACCCCACACCAGGTAGAACGCGAGCACGACGATCACCCACGCCGCGAACCAGGCGTAGGTCTCCCATCCCAGACCCGAGATCAGGTACCCGCACGCGAGGATCGACAGGATCGGAGTGACCGGGTACCCGGGGACCCGGAACGCCCGCGGGAGGTCCGGCCGCGTGCGCCGCAGCACCATCACCGCGAGCGACACGACGATGAAGGCGACGAGCGTGCCCATCGACACCATGTCCCAGAGGTTGGACAGCGGAATGAACCCCGCGAGCAGGGCGACCACGATCGCCGCGACGACCGTGGAGAACACCGGCGTGTGGGTGTGCGGCGCGACGCGAGCGAAAGGTCGCGGAAGAAGTCCGTCCCGCCCGATGGCATGCAGGATGCGGCTCTGGCCGAACAGCGTCACGAGCGTGACCGAGAAGATCGAGATCACCGCGCCGGCCGCGAGCACGGTCGCCGGCCACGGCGCTCCGAGGACGTCGCCGAGGATCACGGCGAGACCGGCGCTCTGCTGATCGGGATCCTCGAAGTCCTGCCATGGCTGGGCGCCGACGGCCGCGAGGGCGACGAAGAGGTAGACCGTCACGACCACGGCCAACGCGATCAGGATCGCGCGCGGAAGCGACCGCTGCGGATCGCGTACCTCGTCTCCGGCCGTCGAGACGGCGTCGAGTCCGATGAACGTGAAGAAGATGGTCCCGGCAGCGGCCGTGACGCCCGCCGCGCCGTGGGGTGCGAAGTCGGCGAAGTTGTCGGCCTGGAACGCGGTGATGGCGATCGCGCCGAACATGATCAGCACGCCGATCTTGATGAGCACCATCACCGTGTTGACGGTGGCCGACTCCCGGGTCCCGCGGATGAGCAGCAGCGCGCACAGCCCGACGAGCACCACCGACGGCAGGTTGATGATGCCGCCCTCGAGGGGGCCCACGGTGAGCGCGGCGGGGATGCTCCAGCCGAACACATCACCGACGAGGCGATCCAGGTAGCCGCTCCAGCCCGAGGCCACGGCCGCAGTCGAGACCCCGTATTCGAGCACGAGGCAGGCGGCGACGCCGATCGCGACGATCTCACCGAGGGTGGCATACGCGTACGAGTAGGTCGAGCCGGACACGGGCACCGCCGACGCCATCTCGGCGTAGCAGACCGCAGACAGGCCCGCCGCGATGGCCGCGACGACGAACGCGACGATGACGGCAGGCCCCGCGAGAGGCACGGCTTCGTGCATAACGAAGAAGACGCCCGTGCCGATCGTCGCGCCGACGCCCAGCATTGCGAGCTGGAACGTGCCGATTCCGCGGGTGAGTCCGCCTGGCTCCGGCTCCGGAGGCTCGACGGGCTTGCGGCGGAAGATCTCCCTCGCGATGCTCATCGGTCATTCCTCCGGCTTCTGCGCCACCCGGTGCGGCTCGCCTGCCACGGTACCCGTTCGCCTCCCGCGCCACCCAGCGCGCACGAGGGACGACGCCGAGGGTGATTTCCGCCGCCTCCTACTTACGCACGCGGCCTCTGCGCGGCAGAATTCGGCAGAGGACGGGACACAAGGGGGAATGCGATGGCCGAGCCGACACCGCCGGCAGCTGCGCCGAAGCCGCGGAAGCTGCCGCGCCGCCCGGCATCCACCCTCGCCGAGAAGTGGACCCGCATGGACGACGTCGACGTCTTCTACCGGGAGTCGCCCGTGCGGCCGGCGGACCCGCGCGTGATGATGCACGTGCACGGCTTCGGTCTCTCCGGCCGCTACCTGCTGCCGACGGCCGAGCGCCTCGCGGACGAGTTCCACACCTATGTGCCCGACCTTCCGGGCTTCGGCCGCAGCGGAAAGCGCCGGGACATGCTCGACATCCCCGACCTCGCGGAAGCGGCGCGGGATTTCATGGACGACCGCGGCGTCGAGAAGGCGACGCTGGTCGGCAACTCGATGGGCTGCCCCGTGATCATCGAGTTCGCCCACGCGTACCCCGAGCGGATCGACCGTGCCGTCCTCGTCTCCCCCGCCGGCGGACTCTTCAACCAGCCGCTGCGCCGCGCGATCGGTCAGCTCTCGAAGGACGCCCCGCGGGAGCCCACCCGAATGGCGCGCGTCGCGGTGCCCGACTACGTGCGCTTCGGCGTGCCCAGCACGATGCGCCTGTTCAAGGCGCTGACGCAGTACCCGTCCCTGCCGCGCCTGCTCGAGATGAAGATCCCCACACTCGTCGTGCTCGGTGAGCGGGACCCGCTGCTCCCGCATGCGCACCGCGTCGATGAGATCGCGAGCCAGACCGACAGTCACGTCCTCGTCGTGCTGCTGGAGGGCGCGGCGCACGCGATCAACTTCAGCCATCCCGATCAGCTCGCGCATGTCATCCGGGCCTTCATGGACGATCGGCCCATCGTCACCGATCCGTCATGGCCGGGCTACGCGCGGCTCTACGAGGTCCACCGCGGCAAGCACCATCCGGCGCCCAAGGCGGGTACGGCCGACTGACTCAGCCTCGCGCGGGCCGTGCGCCGCGGTGCACGCTCAGATGCGCCCGGTAGGTGTCGGCGTTGCGCACGATCCCGGCGCGCTCCTCGTCGGTGAGTTCCCGGCGCACCTTCCCCGGCACACCCGCGACGAGCGATCCCGCAGGCACGACGGTGCCCTCGAGCACGACGGCGCCGGCGGCGACGAGGCATCCGTCGCCGATCACGGCGCCCGAGAGCACGACGCTCCCCATGCCGATGAGCGAGCCGTCGCCGATCGTGCAGCCGTGCACGACGGCGTTGTGACCCACGGAGACGTCTCTGCCGATGACGACCGGGTGCCCCGCATCGACATGGACGGAGACGTTGTCCTGGAGGTTGCTCCCGGCACCGACGGTGATCGCATCGCTGTCGCCGCGCAGCACCGCGTTGTACCAGACGCTGGCGCCCTCCGCGAGGGAGACGTCGCCGATCACGCGCGCACCCGCGGCGACGAACGACTCGGCGTGGATGTCGGGGGTGCGTCCTGCGACGGCGAGAACGGCGGCGTCTGGGGAGATCGTCATGGCACGACCCTATCCACCCGGCCTAGGGCGCTGCCGTCGCCAGTCGCTCCTGGATCGCCGCGGTGTACCACGGGGCGAGCGTGTCGGCGAAGGTCACCGTGAGATGGTCCTGATCCCGGTACACGTTCGCTCCGCCGATCACGGGAGAGCAGGTGTCGGCATCGCAGAAGACATCCGTGAAGTCGAGAAGGGTGACCCCGTCGCGTTGGGATGCCGCCTCCCGCAGCGGATCGTCGGCGACGAGCACGTCCGACCGGACGCCGACGCACTCGGACTGGTCGCGCGTGCGCAGGCACTTGTTCGGGTCGGTCTCCCACACCGGGTTGTCGACCACGGTGATCACCGGGATGCCCCGATCGAGCATCTCGTCCCACGCATCGACATAGCCGGCCACCGCCGCGTCGTACGACGAGTCGAACCCCGCCGATGAGTAGGGGGTGGTCGCGATCGCCGCGGTGAACACCGCATCCACGTCGGCCTCGGCGAGGTCTGCGGTGACGGCTTCGCGCCACTCGGTGCACGCGTCGCCGAACGCGCCCGGCGTCGCGAGCGGCGTCGTGCTCCACGGGCAGGCGCCCTTGAGCCACGTGACGAGCTGCCAGCCCTCCTCCTCGGCGATGCGATCGAAGGTGGAGATCAGCTGGTAGGCGTGGCTGTCGCCGATGAGCGCGACCCGCGGTGCATCGGGATCGTCCGAGCCGAGCGTGCACGAGACCGGCCGCGCATCGGTGAGCTGCACGAAGCAGTCGCCCATCTGAGGACGGTCGATCCCCGCGAAGCCGGGCGCGGGGAGGATCTGGTCGCCGAAGTCGGCGGAGGCGCACGCCGGATCCAGCACGGAGGCTGCACCGAAGCAGGGCGGCGGGTTCTCCTGCAGCTCCTGGATGGCGCGGAAGCCTGCGCTGTACGCGGGGGCGTTGACGAACCAGGCCATCCCCGCGACGAGCGCGACGACGATCATCGCGCCGAGCGAGCTCCACAGCGTGGCGTGCGCGGGCCGCGACGTGAGGACCTTCCACCCCCGCACCGGGTCCTCGACGAATCTCTTGGTGAGCCACGCGAGCACGAAGCACAGCCCGAGCAGCGCGATGCGGTGGTAGATCGTGAGACCCCAGAAGGGCACCGAGGGCGCGATGATGATCAGCGGCCAGTGCCACAGGTAGAGCGAATAGGAGATGTCGCCCACGAACTGGGCGGGCCGAATCGCGAGCACGCGCGTGGGGTACCACCAGCGCCGGGTGTTCGACGCAGCGAGGACGGCGGCCGCGCCGACAGTCGGCAGGACCGCCATGTAGCCGGGGAACGGCGTCTGCCCGTCGAACTGGAAGATGACGTACACGAGCACGGCGATGCCGCCCCAGCCGAGCAGGAAGCTGCCCACCGCGTTGCGTACGCGCAGCAGCGGGACCAGTGCGATCATCGCGCCGACGCCGAACTGCCACATGCGCGCGAAGGTCACGAAGTAGGCCGGAGCCGGGTTCGTGATCGTGAAGACCACGCAGAACGCGAACGACACGACCGACACCACCGCGAGCACGGTGATGACCGCGCGCCGGCGCGCACCCCGGAACCACTTCACGCCGATCCATGCCGCCAGCAGCATCAGCAGCGGCCACATGACGTAGAACTGCTCCTCGAGCGACAACGACCAGTAATGCTGCACGGTGGTGGGGTCGCCGGAGTGGTTCAGGTAGTCGGCCGAGTTCAGCGCGAGGTACCAGTTCTCGACGTAGAAGGTCGACGCGAGGATCTCGCGCACCTCGTTCGGCAGCGCCGACGTCGGGGTGAGGTACGGCGACATCGCGACGATCGCGCAGAAGAGCAGGACCAGGAGGGATGCCGGCAGCAGTCGTCGCGCACGTCGTGCCCAGAACTGGCCGAGACGGACGGTTCCGGTCGCCGTCAGCTCGCGCATCAGGTGCGCCGTGATGAGGAAGCCCGAGATCACGAAGAAGACGTCGACACCGACGAAGCCGCCGGAGAAGCGCGCGGGCCAGAAGTGGTACAGGACGACCGCCAGCACGGCGATCGCCCGCAGCCCCTGCACGTGGGGGATGAACCTCGAGGGCTCGGCGTGCTCGGGCGACCGGTCGCGCGGCTCGCTCGTCACGGAGGTGGCGGGCTGACCGAGATTCTGGGGTCCGAGGTCGTGATCGGCGGAAGGCACTCAACGACGTTAGCCGCTTCCGGCTGACAATCCGTCCCGACAGGTCGGCCGTCCGCGACACCGGGTTAGCGGAGCCTTCACTTGCTTGCGGAATGACTGTGCCTGAGTAGCGTTGCATTCACCGGAGGGCGCACGTCGCAGAAGGCGGCCTCTCGAAGATGGAGACGAGACATGACGAAGACGAACACCACCCCCGCCACCGCCGCCGACCCGACCGTGGCCGCCGCCAGCGCCCAGTTCCTCACCCCCGTGGTCCTCGGACTCCAGGCCCTCGCCGTCAACGGCAAGCAGGCCCACTGGAATGTCCGCGGTGCCAACTTCATCGCGATCCACGAACTGCTCGACTCGGTCGTCGCCAACGCGCAGGCCGGCGCCGACCAGGCCGCTGAGCGCATCGTCGCACTGGGGCTGCCGATCGACGCCCGTGCGAGCACGGTCGCCGCGAGGACCAGCTCCGCGGTCCCCGCGGGTTTCACCCAGTGGGATGCCCTCATTCGCACGGTCATCACCGACATGGACCTCGTGATCGCCGATGTCCAGGCCGCCATCGACGGTCTCGACGAGTTCGACCTCACGAGCCAGGACGTGGCGATCGGCATCAAGGAGACGCTCGAGAAGGACCGCTGGTTCCTCTTCGCGCACCTCGCGGAGTGACCCGCGCGGCATCGAGTCGCCAGAACGCCCCCGGCTGCGGCCGGGGGCGTTCTGCATGATCAGCCGCGCTGGAGGAAGGCGAGCACGGCGAGCACCCGACGGTGCTCGGTCCCCGACTCCTCGAGCCCGAGCTTCGCGAAGATCGCGCTGATGTTCTTCTCCACGGCGCCGACGCCGATGAACAGACGCGCCGCGATGCTCGCGTTGCTGCGGCCCTCGGCCATCAGCGTCAGCACGTCGCGCTCCCTCGGCGTCAGTCTCGAGAGAGGATCCGGGCGCGAGGCGATCAGTCCCTGCACGACGAGCGGGTCGAGCACCGTCCCGCCTTCGCGGACGCGGTGCACGGCATCCGTGAACTCCTCCAGAGATGTCACACGATCCTTCAGGAGATACCCGACTCCGCCGTCCCCGCCGGCGAGGAGCTCCCGCGCATAGACGCCCTCGACGTACTGGCTGAGAACGAGGATGCCGACCTCGGGAAGCTCCGAGCGCAGCGTCAGCGCGGCCCGGATCCCCTCGTCCCGGAATCCGGGCGGAAGCCGCACATCGAGGATCGCGACATCCGCCCGCGCCGCCCGCACCCGCGCGACGATGTCCTCGGCGTCGCCCCACGCTCCGGCGGTGACGTAGCCGGCCTCGTCGAACAGGCGCACCAGCCCTTCCCGCAGGAGGACGGAATCCTCGACGAGGACGACGCGGACCGCCTCGGCATCTGGCATACCGTCAGCATAGGGATCGCTCACGATGCCGCTGCCGCGAGCGGGACGTGCGCACCGACGGATGTCGGGCCGCCCACGGGACTGTCGACGACGAGCATTCCCCGCAACCCCGCGATGCGCTCTCGCAGTCCCTCCAGGCCGTGACCTGCCGCGTACACCGCTCCCCCGCGTCCGTTGTCGACGACCCAGACATCGAGCATCGACGGCGCCCCGCTGAGCGACGGCCGCAGCGCGGCCTTGAGGGTGACGGCGGAGGCGCCGGAGTGCTTCACCACGTTCGTGAAAAGCTCGGCGACGACGAAGTACACGGTGCGCGCGACCTCAGGACTGGTCACCTGGTCGATCGCGGGATCGATGTCGGTGTGCACCGTCAGCGGCGCGCCCGCGGCCGTGGCCGCGAGGGCGGCGGCCAGCCCGCGGTCCTGCAGGAGTGGCGGTGCTACGCCGCTGGAGAGCGCGCGAAGTTCGTCGAGCGCCGCCTTGGCATGACCGCGGGCCTCGCGCGCGAGCTCGGCCGCGGCATCCGCGTCTCCCGACTCGGCACGGCGTTCGAGAGCGGCGAGATCGAGTTGGAGGCGCACGAGGCGCTGCTGCGGGCCGTCGTGGATGTCGCGCTCGAGACGGCGCAGAGCGACGTCCTCGGCCTGCACGGCCGACGTGCGGGCCGCCGCCTCGGCACGCACCTCGGCCGCGAGGTCGTCCGACTCCCAGCGTCCGAGCATGCCCTTGGCGACCGCGTGGTGCCCCAGCGCAAGGCCGCCGAGCACCCACGGCATCGTGAACGTGAAGAGCACTCCGGCGATCAGGTAGAGCACCACCTCGACGGTCCAGGACGGCCAGGCGCCGAACATCCACGGCAGCGCGTCCGACACGTAGTGGCCCCACTCGCCGCCGTCGCCGCGAGGGAGGAAGACACCCCAGAACCAGTAGGTGAGGCCGCCGAGCCCGACGCTCAGCCACACGGTGGTCAGCACGAACGAGATGGTGCTGATGATCGGGCTCACGATCATGCCGTGCACGAGGTAGACCCAGTAGTGCGCGTTGCGCAGCGGGCGGGTGAGCGTCATCCAGAAGCCGCCGGTGCCGGGCTGGTCGCGGTTCCACTCGGGCTCTTCGATGCGCGGCAACCCGGTGAGCCACAGCAGCCCGCGATCGGCGACCCCGAAGCCGCGCGCCACCAGCAGGGTGCCGACGACGATCGGCAGGCCGATGACGAGCACGAGCAGTCCGACCCCGGTCCAGAAGAGCGAGGCGAGCACGCTCACGGACACCATCGCCAGCACGAACACCGCGAGGAGATACACGGCGCTGCCCGGGGTGCGGGTCCAGGCCCGCCCGTAGGACGCCCAGAAGCCGTCGGGCGCTGCCACCGCCACGGGGGCGTCAGTGGTCATCGTGGTCATCGGAATCTCCCTCGGGACGTCGCAGGTCGGCCTTCTGGCCCGGTTCGACGACCAGGAACTGTCCCATCATGCCCTGGTCCTCGTGCCACAGCAGGTGGCAGTGATACATGTACGGAGTCGTCGGATCGGCGTAATCCTCGAAGCGCACGAGCAGCCGGTACTCGCGGTCCCACTCGAGGGCGATCGTGTCCTTCCAGCCCGAGAGCCGCGCCGGAGGCGGGGCTCCGTCGACCGCCAGCACCCGGAACTGCGTGTCGTGCACATGGAAGGAGTGCGGCAGCGGATTGTCGTTGCGCACCGTCCACACCTCGCTCGTGTCGACGGTCGCCGTGAAGTCGGCGCGTCCGAGGTCCATCTCGCGGTTGTTGATCTCGTGCCCCGACATCTCGAAGGAGCGCTGGGCGGCGGCATCCGCCTCCCTCGCCCCGGGAAGAATCGCGAGCGTCGGCGGCACCTCAGGAGAGGCCACGAGGGATGCCGCGGCGCGCAGCTCGAGGACGTCGAAGGCCGCCCCGCCGGCGTGCAGGGCGGGATCGGGCGCCTGCGACCGGAGCACGACCCGCTCCCCGGGTGTCAGCGTCACCACGATCTCGGCGCGCTCGCCGGGCGAGAGCGGAATGCTGGTGGACTCGACGGGTGAGGCCAGCAGCCCGCCGTCCGTGCCGATGAGATCGAACGGGCGTCCGTCGTCGAAGGCGAAGTCGTACATGCGGGCACTCGACCCGTTGAGCAGGCGCAGCCGGACACGCTCGGTCGAGGCCTCGAAGTACGGGGCGATCGTGCCGTTCACCAGGATCGTGTCGCCGAGCACGCCGTCGAACTGCATCCCCAGGCCGCCCCCGAAGGCGCCGTCCGCGCTGAACGAGCGGTCCTGCACGATGAGGGGCACGTCGTCGACGCCGTACTCTCGCGGCAGCGTCAGCGCTGCCTCCTCGTCATCGGTGAGCAGGAACATCCCGGCCAGGCCCGCGTCGACCTGTTCACGCGTGCGGCCGTGCAGGTGCGGGTGATACCAGAGGGATGCCGCAGGCTGATCGACGAGCCACTCCGGCGCCCACGTCTCCCCCGCGGCGATCGGCGTGTGGGGGCCGCCGTCCATCGCGGCCGGCAGGTGCATGCCATGCCAGTGGACCGTCGTGCTCTCGTCGAGCGCGTTGCGGACCTCGACGCGGACGCGCTCGCCGCGCGCGGCGACGAGGGTCGGGCCGAGGTATTCGCCGTTGTAGCCCAGGGTCGGCGTCTCGCCCTGCGCGACGAACGAGGTACGGCCCTCGCGGGCCTCGAGCCGGAAGACGCGCACGCCGTCCTCGACCGTCGAGGGAGCGAGCGCGGGGATTCGCAGGGGCTGTGCGAAGGTCGTCGTTCCGGCCGCGGGCGGCGTCGGACGCGTGGCGTTGAATGCGAACCACACGGCGACGCCGACAACCAGCAGCGCGAGCGGAATGGCGATGAGCACGGCGACGAGGCCGCGACGGCGGCGACGGCGCGGGACGGCGGGAGCCGCCGGAACGGGCGAGGGCACGGGCAGGACCATGACTCCAGCCTCGTGAGCGAGGCCGCGCGCCGGCATCCGATCCTCACCCCGATCGGTACGGGGGCTGTCCCCCCTCGGGCGCGGGACATCAGGCCAGGTGAGTGAGCCTGCCTCCGAGAAGCGTCGCCTGCACACTCATATCGCGCAGCTCGGCCTCGCTCGCACGCAGCGGATCCCGTGCGCAGACGGCGAGATCGGCGCGCATGCCGAGCTCGATGCGCGCGGGAGTGGCCGATCCGCCGTGGGTCGATGCGCCGAGCGCCGTCGCGGCATCGAGCCGCTGGTGCGCCTGCCACGGTGCACGGCCGTCGCGGGTGCGGAAGACCGCCGCCGCCATCGCCGCCCAGGGGTCGAGCGGCGACACGGGCGCGTCCGAGCCGAACAGCAGATTCGCCCCGGTGTCGGCGAGCGAGCGCAGCGGATAGGGCTGGGCGGTCTGCCCGGCCCAGATCGCGTCGGTCATGTCACGGTCGTCGATCGCATGCTCAGGCTGCACGCTCGCCGCCACGCCGAGGCGTCCGAACCGCGGGATGTCGGCGTGCGACACCAGCTGCGCGTGCTCGATCGTGCCCCACGCGCCCGTGGCGGCGAAGGCGTCGAGGGCGTGCGTGTTCGCGACGTCGCCGATCGCGTGGATCGCCGACGCGATCCCCGCTCCCGTCGCGCGGGTCATGAGGTCGACGAGCGTCCCGATCTCGACCGTCAGCACGCCGAGATTGTGAGGATCGTCCGGATACGCGTGAGAGCACGCCGCCGTGCGCGTGCCGAGCGAGCCGTCCGTGATGACCTTCAGCGGACCGACGCGAGCCAGATCGGATGCCGCGCCGCGCGCGACGTCGCCGGTCCGCAGTCCGTCGGCGATCGCCCGGTCGAGGAACTCCGGATAGATCCCGAACTCGATCCGCAGGGCATCGAATCCCGCGCTCGTCCGCCGTGCCCAGGCATCCTCGTTCCACGCCATGTCGAGATCCACGAGGCCCACCACGCCGCGCGCGGCGGCGTCCCGTGCCATCCGCTCCACGAGAGGGTCGGAGATCTCCGGCGCCACGGCGTTGAGGCGTCGTGAGATCTCGAAGGCGGGCGCTTCGCGGAGCATGCCGACGCCGTCGGGAATGTGACCCTCGCGGCGCAGAGCCGCCGAGTTCAGCCACACGCTGTGAACGTCCGCGTTGATGAGGTACGTCGGGACGTCCCCCGTCGCCGCGTCGAGCACCTCCAGCGTGGGGGCGTCGCTCCACAGGGCGTCGCGGAACCCGGTTCCGATGCGGCGACCGTCGGGCAGCACGGCGGCCGTGCCCATGATCTCGGCCGCGTGAGCGGCCGACGTCGCGCCGCCGAGCGGCTCGCGCTGGGCGGCCAGCGCCCACTGCACGACGTGCACGTGGTGGTCCCACAGTCCGGGAATCAGCCATCCGCCGCCGCCGTCGACCACGAGACCCGTGCGCGGGAGCGCCCGAGCCGGTGCGATGTCGACGACGACGCCGTCGGCGAGGTGCACGTCCACGAGATCGTCGTCGAACGGGTCGGTGCGCTCCGATCCGGTCAGCCGCACCTCGGCGAGCACCGCGGGGCTCTCCCCGAGTGCCCCGCTCACCGTGCAGCCCTGCGGGCGTCGAGAGCGCGCTGCATCTCCGCGGGCAGCCGCGGATCGGCGTAATCGCCACCCGCGCCGAGCTCCGCGATGATCGTCTCGACGACGTCGTCCGGTCGGTTCTGGCTGAGCTTGCGCTTGGCGACGACCTTCGTCGGAGTGAGCCGGAAGCCGACCGTGCCCCGCTCGAGCCGCGTGACGTAGTCGGGATCGTTCGGACGCTCCCAGAGCAGGCGGGGCTGCGGCATCCCGCTCTCGAAACGCGCGACGAGCCGGTCGAGCACGACCAGGTTCTCGTCCGGCGTGAGGATCTCGGGGACGCCGGTCAGATGCGCGGAGACGAAGTTCCACGTCGGCACGTTCGGGGAGTCGCCGTACCAGCTCGGCGAGATGTAGCCGTGCGGGCCCTGCACCACCACGAGGAGCTCGCGCTCGCCCAGTCCGTGGATGAGGTCGTCGGGCTTGCCGACGTGGCCCACGATCGTGAGGTCGTCCCGGTCCTCGTCGAGCAGCACGGCGTAGTGCGAGGCGACGAGCCCCTCGTCCGTCGCGCTGACGAGGGTCATCCACGGGTTCGCATCGATGAGACGGCGCAGCTCGGTGACATCCGTCATCGCGAAGCTCGGGTTCTGGCGCATGGCTCCCAGCCTACGGTCGGCACCCGCGCGAGACGGCGATCAGCGCTGGCACGAGGGGCACCAGTACAGCTTGCGCGTGGCGACCTCCTCGACGACGATCTCGGTGCCGCACACGCGGCACGGCAGCCCGGCGCGGTGATAGACCCAGTGCCGATCGTCCCGGCTCGCCATCGCCTGGCGGTACGCGTCGGGCGACAGGTCGTCCATCGTCATCATCTGGCCGGTCTCGACGCCGATCGCGAGCAGCCGCACCCAGTCGCGCCACAGCTCCCGCACGATCTCTTCGGGCACATCGCGTCCGGGGGTGTGCGGGTTCAGTCGCGCGCGGTAGAGCAGCTCGGCGCGGTAGACGTTGCCGATCCCGCTCACGACGGACTGGTCCATGAGCAGCAGGCCGATCGGCGTGGGCTTGCGGCGCACGACCGCGGTGAACCGCTCCTCGCCCTCGGCGACGTCGTCGACGAGCGGATCGGGTCCGAGTTTGGCGATCGTCGCGGCGACCTCGTCGGGCGTCTGGAGCGCGCACGCGGTGGGTCCTCGCAGGTCGGCCGCCGTCGACGATGTCAGCAGGCGCAGACGCACCTGTCCGACGACAGTGGGCGGCCACTGGTCGCCGTCGTCCGCGAGACCCGTCGTCTGCTCCGACATGCGCACATGGACCCGGGCCTTGCGCGGAGCCCCGATCGAGGTGAGGGAGTTCTCTCCGGCGGAGTCGAGGATCGGCGGGGCGATGTCGGTGCCGCGCTGGTTCGTCTGCCCCATGCGCCCGTTCGCCGAGGCGATCGTGGGGTCGACGAGGATCTCACCGGCGAAGTCCCACGCCCCGTACATCCCCAGATGAACCCGCAGCCACAGGTCGTCGTCGAACTCGAGGAACATCTGCTTGCCGACCGCCCGCACGGCCGTCGCGGTCCTGCCGTCGATCATCGCGGCCCCCTCGACGAACCGTCCCTGCGGGCTCGAGGCGGACACCTCGCGACCGACGAAGTTCCGGTCGAATTGACGGGCGATCCGGTGGACGGAGTGACCCTCGGGCATCGCGAGGTCAGCCCGCCTCGGGGTCGAAGGAGCTGTCGTCGGCGGCGAGCACGTCGGGCCGACCGGTCGTCGCGCGCGGGTCCGGCTCGAGCGAACCGTCCTCCTCGTACGCCGCGAGCTGACCGATGCGCCGCGCATGACGCTCCTCGCCGGAGAACGGGGTCGCGATGAAGCGGTCGATGAAGGTCGACGCCTCGTCGAACGTGTGCTGCCGTGCTCCGATCGCGATGACGTTCGCGTCATTGTGCTCGCGTGCGAGTTCGGCGGTCGCGATGCTCCAGGCGAGCGCAGCCCGCACGCCCACGACCTTGTTCGCGGCGATCTGCTCGCCGTTGCCCGATCCGCCGAAGACGACGCCGAGAGCCTCGATGCCCGCGGCCTGGTCTCGCACGACGGCCTGCGCCGCGCGGATGCAGAAGGCCGGGTAGTCATCGAGCGCGTCGTACTCGAGCGGGCCGTGGTCGATCACCTCGTGTCCCGCGGCCGCCAGATGGTGCTGCAGCTGCGTGGAGAACTCGAGGCCGGCGTGGTCGGTCGCGATATGGATGCGCATGGGCACCATCCTAGGGAGCGGCGCCGGAGCTCCCGGCGCGGGTGACGGGGGTCAGGGCGCGACGCCGGCGGCGGCCGGCTGGAAGCCCGCACGCACGTTCTCGCAGCACGCGGGACGACACACGTCGAACCAGGGTCCGAGCTCCGTCGCATGCGGCCGGTCGGCAGCGGGCGTGCCCGCGAGGCGCTCCTCGACGAGGTCGACCAGCCCCGAGACGAAGGCAGGGTCGACGCCGGGCGTCTGCGTGCGAACGGCGCGGATGCCGACCTCGGCCGCGGCATCCATCGCCTCGGTATCGAGGTCCCACAGCACCTCCATGTGGTCGCTCATGAAGCCCAGCGGAACGATGGCGACCGCGGCGACCCCGGCACCGGGCAGATCGGCGATCACGTCGTTGACGTCGGGCTCGAGCCAGGGCTGGCTCGGCGGGCCGGAGCGGCTCTGGTAGACGAGCTCCCAGCCGATGCGCGCGGCAGACGGGATCTCGGCGGCGACGGCTGCCATCACCACCTCCGCGACCGCGAGATGCTGCGCGGCGTAGGCGCCGCCTTCGCCGAGGTCGCGGTGTGCGGGGTCGCCCTCCCGCGGTCCCGAGCGCTCAGCATCGGCTGTGGGGATGCTGTGCGTGGAGAACAGCACGCGGATCGCTTCCGGCGCAGTCCCGTCGGCGAGGAATCCGGCGACCGCGTCGCGCACCCCGTCGACGAACGGCTGCACGAAACCGGGATGGTCGAAGAACTGGCGCACCTTGTCGATCGTGACGGTGCCGGCGAGGCCGGTGTCGGTGAGAACGCGCGCGAAGTCCTCCCGATACTGGCGGCAGCTCGAGAACGAGGAGTACGCGCTGGTCGCGAGAGCCAGCAGGTTCGTGCGGCCGGAGGATGCGGCATCCGTCACCGCCTCCTCGAGGTACGGCGCCCAGTTCCGGTTGCCCCAGAACACCGGCAGAGCGATCCCCCGGCGGGCCAGCTCCGTCTCCAGCGCCGCCTTGAGGGCGCGGTTCTGGGCGTTGATGGGGCTCACGCCGTCGAAATGGCGGTAGTGGTGCGCGACCTCTTCGAGTCGCTCGTCGGGGATTCCCCGCCCGCGCGTGACATTCCGCAGGAACGGGATCACGTCGTCCTGGCCCTCGGGACCGCCGAACCCGGCCAGCAGGATCCCGTCATAGGCGACCGGCACCTCGACGAACGGCGATCCGGATGCCGCGGCCGGCGATGCGAAGGGCACGGCGCCGTCGGCGGACGACGTGTCGGACAAGTTCTGCGCTCCCGAGGTCACCCCTCCATCCTCGCACCGTCACGGACACCGGGATCGCACAGGCGACGCTCCCGGCCGGGGGCTGGAATAGGCTGGACCGGTTGCCGCCGGTGTCATCCACGCCGTGCCCGCCGTATCCACCCACACCCACGGGAGCATTGCAGTGCCTGGAGAGAACCTCACCCGCATCGAGGCGCAGGAGCGCCGCGCCATCGTCGACACGCACTCGTACGAGGTCGTGCTCGACCTGACGAAGGGCGCGGAGGTCTTCGCGTCGCGCACCGTCGTCCGCTTCTCGGCCACCGCCGGCGCGGACACCTTCATCGACCTCATCGCGCGCGACGTCCGCGAGATCATCCTCAACGGTCGCGCCGTCGACCCGGCGACCGCCTTCGCCGACTCGCGCATCGCGCTCACCGGCCTCGCTGCCGAGAACGAGCTCGTCATCGACGCCGACTGCCTCTACACCAACACCGGCGAGGGGCTCCACCGGTTCGTCGACCCGGTCGACGGCGAGGTCTATCTCTACTCGCAGTTCGAGGTGCCCGACTCGCGCCGCATGTTCGCGGTGTTCGAGCAGCCCGATCTGAAGGCGACGTTCCAGTTCACCGTGACCGCGCCCGAGGCGTGGAAGGTCGTCTCCAACTCCCCCACGCCCGATCCGCAGGGTCACGGCGACGGCACTGCCACGTGGGCGTTCCCAGTCACCCCGCGCATCTCCTCGTACATCACCGCGCTCATCGCCGGCCCCTACGAGGCCACGTTCTCCGAGCTGACCAGCTCCTCGGGGCGGGTCGTCCCTCTCGGCGTCTACGGCCGCAAGAGCCTGTGGCAGCACCTCGACGCCGACTACATCTTCGAGAAGACGCGTCAGGGCTTCACGTACTTCGAGGACAAGTTCGACTACGCGTACCCGTTCGAGAAGTACGACCAGCTCTTCGTGCCCGAGTTCAACGCGGGCGCCATGGAGAATGCGGGCGCCGTCACGTTCACCGAGAGCTACGTCTTCCGCTCGAAGGTCACCGACGCCGTCAAGGAGCGCCGCGTGGTGACGATCCTCCACGAGCTCGCGCACATGTGGTTCGGCGACCTCGTGACGATGAAGTGGTGGAACGACCTGTGGCTCAACGAGTCGTTCGCCGAGTGGGCGTCGACGATCGCCACCGCCGAGGCCACCGAGTGGACAGAGGCGTGGACCACGTTCAACGCCATGGAGAAGACCTGGGCGTACCGCCAGGACCAGCTCCCCTCCACCCACCCCGTGGTCGCCCAGATCAACGACCTTGAGGATGTCCAGGTCAACTTCGACGGCATCACCTACGCCAAGGGCGGATCGGTGCTCAAGCAGCTCGCCGCGTGGGTCGGCATCGAGCAGTTCTTCGCGGGCGTCGCGGCGTACTTCAAGAAGCACGAGTGGTCCAACACCGAGCTGTCCGACCTGCTGTCCGAGCTCGAGACCACGAGCGGCCGCGAACTGTCGACCTGGTCGAAGAAGTGGCTCGAGACCGCCGGCGTCAACACGCTCTCTCCCGAGATCGCGACCGATGTCGACGGCGCGATCACCCGCTTCGCCATCGTGCAGACGGCCCCCGCCGACTACCCGACGATCCGCCCGCACCGCCTCGGCGTGGGTTTCTACTCCCTCGAGGGCGACGCCCTGGTGCGCGTGCACCACGTCGAACTCGATGTCGACGGCGACCTCACCGAGGTGCCCGAGCTGAAGGGAGTGAAGCGCCCCGATCTCGTGCTGCTCAACGACGAGGACCTCGCGTACGCGAAGATCCGCCTCGACGAGCGCTCGCTGCAGACGGCGATCGGCCACCTCGCGAAGATCAGCGATCCGCTCGCTCGCTCGCTGGTCTGGGGTGCCGCATGGGACCAGACCCGCGATGCCGAGGCATCCGCCTCCGACTACGTCGACCTGGTGCTGCGCAACATCGGCTCCGAGACCGAGTCGACCACCGTGCGGACCACGCTCGCGCAGCTGCAGCTCGCCGCGAACTCCTATGTCGCGCCCGACAAGCGCGACCTCACGCGCCAGAAGGTCGCCGATGCCCTGTGGGCGCTGGCCGAGGGCGCCGAGGCGGGCAGCGACAGCCAGCTGCAGTTCGTCACCGCCTTCGCCGGCGCTGCCGCGACGACGGCGCAGTGGGAGAAGGTGCGCCAGGTGCGCGACGGGGAGGTCTCGTTCTCCGGCCTCGACATCGACACAGACCTGTCGTGGCAGCTCCTGGTGGCCCTCGCCGCCGGTGGGGTCGTCACGGTGGCGGACATCGACGCCGCACTCGCCGCAGACAACACGGCCAAGGGCGGTGAGTTCGCCGCCCAGGCGAAGGCCGCTCTCCCGACCGCCGAGGCCAAGGCCGTCGCCTGGTCGTCGCTCGTCGATCACGACGACCTGCCGAACACGATCGTGCGCTCTGCGGCGCTCGGTTTCGTGCACCCGGCCGGGCGCGATCAGCTCGCGTCATACGTCGAGCCGTACTTCGCCGCGCTCCTGCCGATCTGGGAGTCCCGCAGCTACAAGATCGCCGAGTACCTGATCTTCGGGCTCTACCCGTCCGCGCTCGCGAATCTCGCGCTGCGCGACGCGACGCGCGGGTGGCTCGAGGCGAACACCGACGCCGCTCCGGCCCTGCGCCGCCTCGTCGCCGAGAACCTCGCCGGCGTCGAGCGCGCGCTGTCGGTGCAGGAGCGCGACGCGCAGTAGCCGGGATCGGATGCCTCGGCCCCGCACTCAGGCGGGGCCGAGGCTGGCGTCGTTAGGATCGACACGATGATCCCCCTCTCCACCACCGAGCCCGCTCCCCCCACGCTGTGGAGCGACTTCCTGGACTTCCTGGCCAGGGCGGGCTGGAATGCGCTCACCGTCGCCGGCATCCTCGTCGGCGCACTCATCATCACGTGGATCCTGCGCATCGTGATCCACCGGGTCGTGGCCCGCATCGTCTCGGGGGCGAAGTCGAAGGCGAATGTCGATGACACCCAGGCGCTCGAGCGATCGCCGCTCGCGTCGGTGCGTCTCGTCCAGCGCACGCGCACCCTGGGATCGATCCTCCAGAACATCGTCGGTGTCACGGTCGCGATCGTCGCCATTCTGCTGACCATCAACGTCCTCGCGCCCACCGCACTCGGATCGCTGACGCTCCTGACCGCCGCGATCGGCGCGGGTCTGGGCTTCGGAGCACAGAACATCGTCAAGGACGTGCTCAACGGCATCTTCATCGTGGCCGAGGACCAGGTGGGCATCGGCGACGTCGTCGATCTCGGCCTCGCGTCGGGAATCGTGGAGTACGTCAGTGTGCGCGTGACGCATGTGCGCGACGTCAACGGCACGCTCTGGTACGTGCGCAACGGCGAGATCACCCGGATCGGCAACCTGTCGCAGGGCTGGTCGCGGGTGATCGTCGATCTGTCGATCCCGGTGGATGCCGACATCGACGAGGTCGAGAAGATCCTGCTCGACACCGCGCGCACTCTCGCGAAGGACGCGAAGTGGCGCACGCGGATCCTCGAACAGCCCGAGGTGTGGGGGCTCGAGTCGATCTCGGGCGACGCGCTGGTCATCCGACTCGTGATGAAGACGCGCGCCAACGCGAAGGACGACGTCGCGCGCGAACTCCGGATGCGACTGAAGCGGGCGCTCGACGAGGCCGGCGTCACCCTGCCGGCGCTGAACACGATCATGCCGTCGGGTATCGAGGGCGCCCAGCGAGTGCGCGGTGCCAACCCTCCCAAGACCAAGCCGACCGCCGTCACTCCACCGCCCGCGGCATCACGCCCGGTCTGGAAGCCCAAGCGCACGTCCAAGACGGCACCGCCGACAGGCGACGACCCGAAGGCCACGCCGTGAGCGCCGTCCCTCCGAGCTTCTACGACGAGATCGGCGGTCATGACGCCTTCGTGCGACTGGTCGACGCGTTCTACCGCGGTGTCGCCGGAGATGACGTGCTGCGGCCGATGTACCCCGAAGAGGATCTCGGCCCTGCCAAAGAGAGGCTCACCGGCTTTCTCGAGCAGTACTGGGGCGGCCCGACGACCTACAGCGAGCAGCGCGGGCATCCTCGGCTGCGCATGCGGCATGCACCGTTCCACGTCAATCCGGACGCGCGCGACCGCTGGCTCGCGCACATGCGCGTGGCCGTCGATGAGCTTCACCTGTCACCGCTGCACGAGGCGACGCTGTGGGACTATCTGGAGCGTGCCGCACAGGCCATGGTGAACACGTTCGAGCCGACCGGCATCGGCCCCTCCTCGGAGGGCCGGGATGCGGCATCCGGTCCGTCTCTCTCAGTCACCGCCGTTCCGCCCGCCGACTGACCCGCCGTTCCCGCCCACCCCCACCCGACACACACCCCACCTCGACGAAGGAGTCGACATGCCCGCAGGGTCCACCTCGCACACCGCGGACGTCCTCGTGATCGGCTGGGGCCTGGCCGGTCTCGTGGCCGCGTCCGAGGCCGTCGCCGCGGGAAAGCGTGTCGTGATCGTCGACCAGGAGCCCCGCTCCAACCTCGGCGGACAGGCCTGGTGGTCGTTCGGCGGCCTGTTCTTCGTCGACTCGCCCGAACAGCGGCGGATGGGGATCAAGGACTCGATCGAGCTCGCGCGCCAGGACTGGTTCGGCAATGCCGCCTTCGACCGGGAAGAGGATCTCTGGCCCCGGCGCTGGGCCGAGGCGTATCTGCAGTTCGCGCACCAGGAGAAGCGCGCGTGGCTCAAGGAGAAGGGCGTGGGATTCTTCCCCGTCGTGGGATGGGCCGAGCGGGGCGGATACACCGCGACCGGCCCCGGCAACTCCGTGCCCCGATTCCACATCACGTGGGGCACCGGCCCCGGCATCGTCGCACCGTTCCAGGCCGCCGTCGAGGCGGGCGAGGGCAAGGGCCGCATCACGATCCTGCCGCGCCACCGCGTGACGGCGCTGACCCTTGCGGACGGCACCGTCACCGGCGCCGAGGGCGAGATCCTCGCGCCGTCGGGTGCCGCTCGCGGCGTGGCATCCTCGCGCGAGGTCGTGGGGTCGTTCTCGATCGCGGCGGGAGCCACGATCGTCTCGTCGGGCGGCATCGGCGGAAACCACGAGCTCGTGCGCCGCTGGTGGCCGGAGCGGCTCGGCACGGCGCCGACCACCATGGTGACCGGGGTACCCGCCTACGTCGACGGCTCGATGCAGGGCGTGAGCGAGGCCGCGGGCGCGCGGCTCATCAACGGCGACCGCATGTGGCACTACGTCGAGGGCATCCAGAACTGGGATCCGATCTGGCCGGATCACGGCATCCGGATCCTGCCCGGACCGTCGTCCGTGTGGCTCGACGCGACCGGCACCCGGCTGCCCGTACCGCTCTTCCCCGGGTTCGACACGCTCGGCACGCTCGCCCACCTGCGCGCCACCGGGCACGACCACTCGTGGTTCGTGCTGTCGCAGCAGATCATCGAGAAGGAGTTCACCCTCTCGGGGAGCGAGCAGAACCCCGACCTCACCGGTAAGGACGTGCGTCTGCTGGCGAAGTCCCGACTGGGCAAGGGTGCCGCCGGCCCCGTCCAGGCGTTCATGGACAAGGGCGCCGACTTCATCGTGCGCGACACCCTGGACGAGCTGATCACGGGGATGAAAGCGCTCCCCGGCGGTGACGTTCTCGACGGGGATCGCGTGCGCTTCGAGATCGAGGCACGCGATCGCGAGATCGACAACGACTTCACCAAGGACGCGCAGATCGCGATGCTGCGCTCGGCCCGCGCGTACCGCGGCGATCGCCTGATCCGCACGGCGACCCCCCATCGCATCCTCGATCCCAAGTCGGGTCCGCTCATCGCGGTGAAGCTCCACGTGCTCACCCGCAAGTCGCTCGGCGGCATCGAGACCGATCTGTCCGGCCGTGCGCTCGGCGCGGATGGCGAGCCGATCCCCGGTCTGTACGCTGCGGGCGAGGCGAGCGGCTTCGGCGGCGGCGGCGTGCACGGCTATCGCGCGCTCGAGGGCACCTTCGTCGGCGGATGCCTGTTCTCAGGCCGGACGGCCGGTCGGGCGGCGGCCGGCGCCGTCTGAGCGCTTTCCGGCGACGCGGAGGTCAGTGCGAGGACATCCCGGTGCGGCGTACGGCGGTGAGACCGACGGCGACCGGTCCCCGGACGATCACGTGTCCGCGATCGAGGCTCACGCGGGTCCAGGGTCCGCTCGTGAACACGCGGGCGGTCTCGGCGCCGCTGATGAATCCCATGCTCATCGCGGCGAAGGCCGCTCCGAGCGGAAGCCCTCCGAGCTCCTCGTCGGGCGCGCCCCATACGGTGGCGCGGATCGCCCGGACGACGTCTTCACCGGCATCCGTCGGCACGGTCTCGGCGACGCGAGCGATGCCGTGCTGCGCCTTGGCGGCCAGCTGAGAGGCGTCGACGCCGGCGCGCGCAGACCAGCCCGTCCGCGGCGGTGCGATGCCGGCCCACGCAGGCGAGAGTGCGGTCTCGGGCAGCTGGACGGCGGTCGCATCGTCGGGCGCTGCAGTGAGGGCGGATGCTTCGACCACGACGTCGCACACCAGCTCGGGGTCGGCACCCAGGGTCCGCATCGCGAGCACCGTCGGGGTGGAGTCGCCGATGCCGCGGGGAGCCAGCGGAGCGGCCGTCATGACGAGCACTCCCCCGGTCGCCTGTAGACGGACCGGTTCGTCCGTGAAGCGGTCCGCGCGACCGGCGAAGGTCAGCGCGTCGGAGGCGGACTCGGCGTCGGCGAGCAGAAGACGGGGGGACATCGCCCTCTAAGCTACCAAGCGGAGCGATGGGTGGCGGGCGGCCCCCGGAAGGGAGAGCCGTGGAACAGGCGGACTGGGAGCCCGATCCCGACCCGGTGGCCTCGATGCTGTCGGTGCTCGACCTCGCCGCTTCGGACGCGCGCACGACCGAGGACATCTTCACGGGTGTCTCGCAGTCGATGCCGCTCGGGCGGGTCTACGGCGGCCAGGTGCTCGCTCAGTCGATCGTTGCCGCGGAGCGGACGATCCCGGAGGGCCGCACCGTCCATTCGATGCACGGATACTTCCTGCGCCCGGGCGACTCGGCCAAGGGGATCACCTTCGCCGTGGATCGCATCCACGACGGGCGTTCGTTCTCGACCCGCCGCACGCAGGCTTTCCAGGAGGGCGTGCCGATCTTCTCGATGATCGCGTCGTTCCAGGACGAGGATCCGGGCATCGAGCACGAGGCGTCTATGCCGACGGGCGTGCCCGGCCCCGAAGAGCTGCCGGACATCGAGGCGCATCTGCAAGGCCTCCATCCGATGTCGAAGCGCCTGTTCACCGATCGTCCGGTCGATCTGCGGCATGTGCCCTCGCCGATCTACCTGTCCGTCGAGGGTGAGAGGGAGCCCAGCCAGGCGGTGTGGATGAAGGTACGCCGGCCGATCCCCGATGACCCGGCGATCCACCGTGCCGCGCTCGCGTATCTCAGCGACCTGACGATCCAGGAGTCGATCCTGCGCGCGCACGGCATCCCGTGGGCGATGCGCGGCCTCAAGGTGGCGAGCCTGGATCACGCGATGTGGTGGCACCGCTTCGGACGGGTGGACCAGTGGATGCTGTACGTCCAGGAGTCGCCGAGCGCGCGGGGCGGGCGCGGCCTGGCGACAGGGCGCATCTACACACACGACGGCACGCTGCTGGCGAGCGTGGCCCAGGAGATCATGGTCCGTGTCCCGGAGGCGGCTCCGCCCGCGACGTGACGCGTCAGCGCCGGTGCGCGTACTCGATCGGCTCGCCGAGGTAGGGCGACCAGGCGTCCCGCTCGGTCGCCGAGAGCCGCAGGGGGCGGCCGGACTCGGCATCCACCTTGACGACGACTGTGGTGGCGCGGGCGTAGAGGGTCTGTCCGCTGTCGCCGGCGGTCTCGACCGGACTGCACACGTCGTAGCAGACTTCGATGCTCGAGCCGCCGAGCTTGCCGAACCACATCTGCACATCGAGTGGATGCCGCTGGTACGGCACCGGGGCGAGGTACTCGATCTCCTGCCGTGCGATCAGTGTGAGCACTCCGCTGTGGATGCTCGACTCGAGGACCGCCGTGTCGGGGGCGTCTTCGCCGGGCTGCGGCAGCCAGAAGGCACGCACGCGCGCCTCTTCGAGCAGCTTCAGCATCGAGGTGTTGTTGACGTGGTTGAACGCGTCGAGGTCGCCCCACCGCAGGTGGATGGGGAGGTGCAGGCGCCGCCCGCGATCGCGGCCAGTGTCGTCGGCGATGTCGGTCACGGCGTGAGCCTCAGTCGCGCGTGAGCTTGCGGTAGGCAGAGCGGTGCGGCTTGGCCGCCTCGGGGCCGAGGCGCTCGATCTTGTTCTCCTCGTACGCCTCGAAGTTGCCCTCGAACCAGTACCACTTGTCGGGATCCTCGTCGGTGCCCTCGTAGGCCAGGATGTGGGTCGCGATGCGATCGAGGAACCACCGGTCGTGCGTGATCACGACCGCGCAGCCGGGGAACTCGAGAAGCGCGTTCTCCAGGGACTGCAGGGTCTCGACGTCGAGGTCGTTGGTGGGCTCGTCGAGAAGCAGCAGGTTGCCGCCCTCCTTGAGCGTGAGCGCGAGGTTCAGACGGTTGCGCTCGCCGCCGGAGAGCACGCCGGCCTTCTTCTGCTGATCGGGACCCTTGAAGCCGAACTTCGACACGTAGGCACGCGAGGGGATCTCGATCTTTCCGACCGTGATGATGTCGAGGCCGTCGGACACGACCTCCCACAGCGTCTTGTTCGGGTCGATGTTGGACCGGGACTGGTCGACGTAGCTGATCTTGACGGTCTCGCCGATCTTCAGGTCGCCGCCGTCGAGCGGTTCGAGCCCCACGATCGTCTTGAAGAGGGTCGTCTTTCCGACGCCGTTGGGGCCGATGACGCCGACGATGCCGTTCGGCGGGAGGCTGAAGGTCAGCCCGTCGATGAGCGAGCGCCCGTCGAAGCCCTTCTGGAGCTTCTTCGCCTCGATGACGATGCTGCCCAGTCGCGGACCCGGCGGAATCTGGATCTCGTCGAAGTCGAGCTTGCGCGTGCGCTCGGCCTCTGACGCCATCTCCTCGTAGCGCGCGAGACGCGCCTTCGACTTGACCTGGCGGCCCTTGGCGTTCGAACGCACCCACTCCAGCTCGTCAGCAAGGCGCTTCGCGAGCTTCGCGTCCTTCTTGCCCTGCACGGCGAGTCGCTCGGCCTTCTTCTCGAGGTACGTCGAGTAGTTGCCTTCGTAGCCGATGAGGCGGCCTCGGTCGACCTCGGCGATCCACTCCGCGACGTTGTCGAGGAAGTACCGGTCGTGCGTGATGGCGATCACGGCGCCGGGGTACTTCTGCAGGTGCTGCTCCAGCCACAGCACGCTCTCGGCGTCGAGGTGGTTCGTGGGCTCGTCGAGCAGCAGCAGGTCGGGCTTCTGGAGCAGCAGCTTCGTCAGCGCGACACGGCGCTTCTCGCCGCCCGACAGGGGGCCGATCTCCGCATCCCCCGGCGGCGTGCGGAGGGCGTCCATCGCCTGCTCCAGCTGCGAGTCGAGGTCCCACGCGTCGGCGGCGTCGATCTCCTCCTGGAGCGCGCCCATCTCGGCGAGCAGCGCGTCGAAGTCGGCGTCGGGATCGGCCATGAGGGCCGAGATCTCGTTGAAGCGGTCGACCTTCGCCTTGATCGCGATACCGTCCTGGATGTTCTCGAGCACCGTCTTGGACTCGTCGAGCTCGGGCTCCTGCATCAGGATGCCGACGCTGAACCCCGGGCTGAGCTTGGCCTCGCCGTTGGAGGGCGTGTCCATCCCGGCCATGATCTTCAGGATCGTCGACTTGCCGGCGCCGTTCGGGCCGACCATGCCGATCTTCGCACCGGGGAGGAACGCCATGGTGACGTCGTCCAGGATGAGCTTTTCTCCGACCGCCTTGCGGGCGCGGACCATCGAGTAGATGTATTCAGCCATTCGAGTGAACGTTCTCCTAAACCGTGACGACGTCAGCGTCCCAGCCTACCGGCCGGGAGGCTGCGACGAGGCGCCGACCGCCTCGGCGTGACGGACGGACGAGCCTCACCAGTCGATCGCGCGGGTCTCACCGATAAGGCAGCCGTCCTCCGGGACGACCGGCATGACCACGGTGACGGGATCTCCCGTCGTGGGGCCGACTTGTCCGACGAGGCACTGCTGTCCCCACAGCACCGAGAACTGGATGCTCTCCACGGGATTCCCGATCGTGGTGAGGTCGGCCGTCACCTCCATCGCCGACTTGTCGAACCCTGCTGCCACGAGCGCATCGACATAGGCGCGCCCCGCCACACGGTCGGGCGATGCCCACACACGCTCCGTGACCGCCGTGAACAGCGGCAGATTGTCGTACGCGTTCCCGTCCGGGACCAGCTCGGGTTCTGCGGCGGGACTCGACGGGTCCGGACTCGGAGTCGTCGAAGGACTGTCGCTGGGATCCGCGCTCATCGACGGCCCGACCGGCGGAGCGACCGTGCATCCGGCCACCGTGAAGACCAGTGCGAGGACCAGCCCGGCAGCGTATCCGCGAGCGGCGCGTGAAGGCGGGAATCGCTCGGGGTATCGGGCCACGCAGTGAGTATAGGTCCCGGTACCCCGAGCGCTGCTGTGAACTCAGAACGGCCCTTCGACGCCGGCAAGCGCGATCGGACGAGGCTCCTCGGCGCTCGAGGCAGGGGCCGCCGAGGGCGGCGGGCTCCCGGGCGTCGCCCAGGCATCGGCACCGTCGTTCGGGGGCTCCCAGGCCTCCTCGGCGGCGGGCGCGGACGCGCGCGTCGCCTTGGTGAAGACGCTCGTCCCCCACATCAGATCGTGGCCGATGGCGTCCGCGTCGATCTCGACGGCGGTGCCGCGGGCGGTGTCGTTCTCCCAGCTGCGGATCCGCAGGCGGCCGGTGAGCACCACGCGGTCCCCCCGACGCAGTGAGGCGTGGGCGTGCTCGGCGAGGCTCCGGAACGCCGAGACCGCGTACCAGTTCGTGCCGGCGTCGACCCACGCGTTCGCGGCCTTGTCGAACTTGCGTCGTCCGCTGCCCACGCGAAACGACGCGATGACGACCCCGCCGGGTGTGTGCTTCAGTTCGGGGTCGTTCGCCAGATTCCCCGTGATGGTGATCGTGTCGTTCACTTCTCCTCCTCCTGCCTTCGGGGACCCTCCCCGGCACCGCCGACGCTCGAGTGCCCGTCGAGCGCCGGCGGTGGGTCAAACCTGGCGTGCGAGAACACTCCCTCGATGCGCGGCACTGACATCTGAGGATGCGGGCGCCACGGCCGCACCTGGGGAGGAATCGGACTTCCGAGAATGTCGGAGGTCGCACATATGTTCGAACGCGAAGGGAGAAACCTCATGACCCTCACCGACACAACGGCCATCCCCCGCCCGACGATCCCGCCCGGCGTCCCCGTGCAGCTGCTCGAAGCCGCCCCGTCGCTGTGGCGCGTCGTCGACCGCAGCGGGCGAGTGATCGGGCATCTGCAGGCGCTGGCGAAAGGCGGAGCAGTCGGGTACCGCGCGCGCCGGTTCCACGCGGCCTCACGCGCCTTCCTCGACCTCGGCGATTTCTGGAGCCTGTCCGACGCACTCGACTGCCTGCGCTTCGCGCGATGAGATCAGACGACCGATTCGAACCGGTCCACGATCGAGACCGGCGCTCCGGCCTTGACCCGCTCCCATGACTCCGCGAGCAGCGCCACTGCTCGCACCGCGTCGTCGGGAGGGGCCGTGAACGGCACGCGAAGGTGGCGGTCGTGCCCACCGTCCACCGAGAATCGTGGGCCCGCCGAGAGCAGCACCCCGCGCGAGCGCACATCCATCACCAGGCCCGAGCTCAACGGCGCATCCAGTTCGATCCAGAGCGAGACTCCCCCGCGCGCGTGCGGAACGCGCCACGATGGGAGCTGTCTCCGAAGTGCGGCGGTAAGCGTGTCGCGCCCGTGGCGAAGGAGCGCGGAGCGCTGCGCCGAGATCGCCGCGAAGTCGTCGAAGAGCGCCGCCGCGACCGCCTGCTCGAACTCCGGTGTGCCCAGGTCGTGCGCAGGGCGTGCGGCGACGAATCGACGCACGAGGTCGCCCTCTGCCCGGATCCAGCCCACGCGGAGCCCGCCCCAGACCGTCTTGCCGAGCGAACCGATCCTCACCACTCCGCCGGGGGCCGCACCGACGAAGCCCGCGGGCGCCGGCCCGCGATCGATATCCAGATCTGCCGTTGTCTCGTCCAGCACGAGCACCGACCCCGCACGCTCGGCCGCGACGAGGAAGGCGTTCCGCTCCCCCGGCTCCATCGAACGGCCGGTGGGGTTCTGGAAGTCGGGCATGAGGTACGCCATCACCGGCATGGTGCGTGCGAAGGCCTGCTCGGCACGGTCCAGGTCCCATCCGGCATCGGTCGTCACCGGAACTCCCACCAGTCGGGCCCCGGAGCGCCGGAGCGCGTCGACGGCATGCGGGTAGGTGGGCGTCTCGATCACGACGCGGTCCCCGCGCCCCAGGAGAACCGATGCGACCAGGTGGATCGCACTCTGCGCGCCCGTCGTCACCAGCACCTCGGCGGGGCTGGTGGGGATCCCTCGCCGCTCGTAGTGCGCGGCGATCGCCTCGCGGAGTTCGAGGCTCCCGAGAACGTCGTAGCCCACGCGCGAGACGAGCGCGGCGGCACCGGCGGCGATCTCGCTGATGATCCCGGCGAGGCCCGGCCATGCCGGCGGACTCGCCTGCTGCAGATCGATCGTGCCTTCCGTGGCGACGGTGCGCCCGGGATCCCTCCGCTGCAGTGGCAGCGTGACGCTCCCCGATCCACGGACGCTCGCGATGTGCGCGGTCTCGCGCAGGCTGCGGTAGGCGGCGGCGACCGTGCTCCGACTGAGCTGGAGTGCGTTGGCGAGTTCGCGCTCGGCGGGCAGGGCGGTGCGAGGTGCGAGCCTGTTGTCGAGGCACAGCAGGCGGATGCTGTCAGCAAGTGCCTCGTAGGCCGGTTCCCGCGTGCGCCACCCGCCGATCGCGACAGCCAGCGCGCGAGCCGAGATCCGAGAGTCCATGGGGCCAGATTACCCACATTGGCCTGTTCACCACAGGCCAATCATGCGATTGGATGGCACCATGGTCCGTCGCGTCATCCAACTCCTCGTCGGCCTCGTCCTGTACGGCGTGGGCTGTGCGATGACCGTGCAGGCGGGACTCGGCGTCGACCCCTGGACAGTGCTGGCCGAGGGCATCTCGATCCACACCGGCATCGGCATCGGCTGGATCGCCAACATCCTCGGCTTCTTCGTGCTGCTGCTGTGGATCCCGTTGCGTCAGAAGCCCGGCATCGGAACGATCGCGAACATCCTGTTGGTCGGAACGAGCATGCAGGTCGTCCTGTGGATCTTCCCGCCGGTGTCGGGGCCTCTGGCGCAATTCGCCGTCCTGATCGGGGGCATCCTGGTCGTGGCTCTCGCCTCAGGTCTCTACATCGGCGCGCACTTCGGCCCCGGGCCGCGCGACGGACTGATGACCGGCATGCACAAGCGACTCGGATGGCCGATCTGGACCTGCCGCGCACTCGTGGAGCTCAGCGTGCTCCTGATCGGCTGGCTGCTCGGCGGCACCGTGGGGATCGGGACGGTCCTGTTCGCCTTCCTGATCGGCCCACTCGTGCACATCGCGCTTCCGCTCCTCGACACACGGCGGGGTCTGCCCGTGGCGGACAAGGCGCGCGTCGACGTCGCCGTCCCCGGCGACTGAGACGCAGCGGGCGCCTCGTCTCGGTGCCCGCGTCAGTGCTCGCGGAACTGCGGCCAATCGCTCCCGGGAACCATCCGCGAATGGAGCGCGCTCTTCGCGATCTCCATCGAGGGGTAGCTTCCGGCCGAGCCGTCGGCGCCGGCCATCGTCACGGTGTACCCGTCGTCGTCCTTGCGAATGCTGCCGACGACTCCCGACGGGCCGTAGGCGACCCACAGGGGGTGGTGCGTCTCCGTGGTGCTCATGAGCGAACTCCTTTCGATGCGTCCGTTGCCGACGCTACGCCGCCTTCGCACCGTTCGCCAGCCTCCCACGCGCCGCAGCGGCCTTTCACGCCTGGGCGTGTGAACCGATAGCCTGATCTCTCACCTTTCCCTCCGTAGCTCAGGGGACAGAGCGAGCGGTTTCTACCCGCAAGGTCGGGGGTTCGAATCCTCCCGGAGGGGCTTTCGCCGTCGGCGCCCGTGCCGAACAGACGGCGTCCGGGGCCGTCAATAGGATGGAGCGCATGGTGGGGGCACCTGAAAACGATCGACTTGTCTGGATCGACTGCGAGATGACCGGTCTCGACCTCGCGGTCGACGAACTCGTCGAGATCGCCGTCGTCGTCACCGACTTTGAGCTGCGACCGATGCATCCGGGGTTCCAGGTGGTCATCAAACCCGACGCGTCGGCGCTGACCAACATGAACGAGTTCGTGACGAAGATGCACGAGAAGTCCGGCCTGCTCGACGAGATCCCGCACGGGGTCAGCGTTGCAGACGCCGAGTTCCAAGCGCTCGAGTACATTCAGCGGTTCGTTCCTCTCGAGGGCAAGGCTCCACTCGCCGGGAACACCATCGGCACCGACCGCATGTTCATCGCGAAGTACATGCCGCGTATCGACCACTGGCTGCACTACCGCAATGTCGACGTGTCGAGCATCAAGGAGCTCTCGCGCCGCTGGTATCCGCGCGCGTACATCCACGCTCCCGCGAAGGACGGCGGCCATCGGGCGCTCGCCGACATCCTCGAATCGATTCGCGAGCTCGCGTACTACCGCCAGGCCGTCTTCGTCCCCGAACCGGGCCCCACCAGCGATGGTGCGCGCGCCGCCGCGGCGGCCGCGGTGTCGTCATTCGCCTCGGACGTGTGAGAGAATCTTCTGGTTGCCCGCTCACGCGGGAGACATGGTGGGTATAGCTCAGTTGGTAGAGCGCGGCCTTGTGGTGGCCGATGTCGCGGGTTCGAGCCCCGTTACTCACCCCAACTTCTCGGCAGTGCATTCCGGGCCGTCTTCGCGCGATTGAGAACGCCGTCGACGGCGCGACGTCGCGTGCTCGTCATGGGCGACGAGCGAGCGCCGCCTGAGACGTCATGATCGGGGCACGATTGGACTCTTCCAATCATGTGCGTAGTTCCACAGACGGCCCGCGAGTACCGCGCCGCAGCGATCGTCAGAGAAACCATGGGCGATCTCGCTTCAGAATCGGCGGGCGGTCCCTCGTGGTGACGATGCGAGCCCCGAAACGCAGCCGGAAGTATTGGTTGACCCTCGGCTACGAGCGGGCGGTCGCGCAGAACCTCGCCGACATCGCCCGGGATCACCCGAGTTGGGAGGACGCCGCGGTGATCGCCCAGCACCAGTTCGAGGTGTTCCCCGCGCCGGCACCCGCCGAATCCGTCGACCACGGGTGAGCGTCACGGGTTGGCTGGTTCTCGCACTGGTCGTGTACGCGGCGCTCGTGAACGTCGTCGGATTGGTTCTCACGCGACGGAACGCGCGAGAGACGGAGTAGGGCGCCACCGAGACAACGAAACAGACGTCGGCGTCGCCTGCGGTCTATTGTGGTCGTGTCGGCATGAGCCGGTGTTCGAACGGAGTCCGCGGGTTTCTGCGGGTCTGTGGTTTCTGCGCGTGGGGTGGATGTGTCAGGTTCGTGCCCCGGTGCTCGCCCGAGGATTGCGCGTTCACGACGGCGCTGCGGCCCCGCGGCAGTGGTCATCGAGGCATCATGATGGAGATGGATGCCGCCACCTTCGAGCAGCTCGTGATCGACGAGCTGGACCTCCTCCCCGACGACATGGTCGAGGGGCTCGACAACGTCGTGTTCGTGGTCGAGGACCGTCCGGAGGATGGCAGCCTCGATCTTCTCGGCCTGTACGACGGCTGGGCCCTCACCGAGCGTGATCGGTACGGCGTCGGGGAGCTCCCCGATCGGATCATCGTCTATCGCGAGTCCCACCTCGCCGCGTGCGAGACCGAAGACGAACTGCGCGACGAACTCCACACAACCCTCGTCCACGAGATCGCACACTTCTACGGAATCGACGACGACCGGCTGCACGAGCTGGGATGGGCGTGATGGCGCCGCTCGCCGCTCCCGACGTCGACACCGAGCGCCACACCGGTGCGGATGTCCGGCAGAGCCCGCAGCGCCCCTGGCAGACGGTGGTGTGGGACGACCCCGTGAACCTGATGAGCTACGTGGCCCACGTCTTCCGCGAGTACTTCGGTCTCGCACGCGAGGATGCCGAACGCCTGATGCTGGCGGTGCACCACGACGGTCACGCCGTCGTGGCGGAAGGCGCTCGCGAGCAGATGGAGCTGCACGCGCAGGCCATGCACGACTACGGGCTGTGGGCCACGGTTCGTCAGGCCCCCTCGTGAACGGGCGGATCATCGCGCTCGAAGTGACACGGCTCGAGGCCGCGCATCTCGCGCGCCTGGTCGGTCAGTTCTCCGACCTGGTCGACGGCGCTGAGACCGCGGACGGCGATCCGGCGATCGAGCGCCTCGCCCCCGATGCCTACGAGGATGCCGAAGCGGCTCGCGAATTCCGCGCGCTGACCGAGAGCGACCTCCTCGACCGACGGCGAGACGACGCCGCAGCCATGATCGCGACGCTTGCGGCGGCATCCGAGATCTCCGATGATCCCGATGATCGCGCGCTGCGGGACACCGTCGCCATCCCGCTCGATCCCGCGGCCGTCGGAGCGTGGCTGCGAACGCTCGCGGCCATCCGACTGGTGCTCGCCACACGCCTGGGCATCACCGACATCGACGACCACGATGCCGACGATCCGCGGTTCGGCATCTACGACTGGCTGGGGTATCGCCTGGATGGCTTGGTGAAAGCCATCGAAGGCTCGGGCTGAACTCAGCCGGTCAGGGCACGTCGAAGACGTGGGTGGCCAGGCGTGCCGGCTCGTCGCGGCCGACGTGGACAGCTTCCTGGCGCGCCCAACGGTCCCAGTGCGGCCGATAGGCGTCTCCGTCGCGGGCGAGCGCCCGGTCCCGGCGCGAGCGCATCGGCGAATCCAGCCAGACCCGCACGTCACCCAGCTGACGCGTCTCGGCGGTGAGGATGCCGGAGCCCTCCACCACCAGCGGCAGCGACGGATCGACCGCGTGCGCCTCGGCGGGCGCACCGACCTCCCAGTCCCACCGCCGCCACACTCCGATCAATCCCCGCGCATGCGGCGCGAGCACCTGCTCACGCGCGAGCGCGACACCCGCGTCGAGACCGTCCCAGCCGGGGTAGATCGAGTCGAGAGCGACGAGCTGGACGCGCCCAGCCAGGGGCCAGCGGGAGACGAGCGTCGTCGCCAGGGAGGTCTTGCCGGCACCGCTGCGGCCATCGATCAGAACGACCGGATTGGCGGCCGAGAGTTCTCGGATCGCGGCGATGACACTCGACGCCGCGGCGTCGAGTGCGTGCGCGACCGGACCGGAGCTACTTCTTGAGGGCGCGGATGACACGGCTGAGCGCGCGACCGGCGAACAAGACGAACGGAATCGCGACGGCCAGCATCGAGACGACGTTCGGCTCGAAGCGAAGGTCATCGCCTCGCCGGATGTACGCCCCCAGCGGGATGGACCAGCCTCCCCCGCCGCCTCCGCCGTTGCCCGCCTCGTCGGACCCTCCGCCGAAGCCCGACCACGTGAGGGCGACCGGGATCACCCGAATGCCGTCGACGTCCTGCTGCTCGCCATAGGCGCTCTTCACGCCGAAGGACGCGGACTGCTGACCGAGTTCGAGTGCGATGTTGGGCATGCGACCACGCTACCGTCGTGGCCCGCCGGTGTCAGCCCTGATCGGGCTTCGGTGCGGGCGGGTTCGACGGCAGGGTTCCTCCGCCGCGGGCGGCACCGAGCAGTGTCGCGCGTGTGACGGCGCCGCGACCGAACCGCGCGGCCGCACCGTCGAGGGCGTCCTCGATCCGGCGCCACTCCTGGTCGTCGTCCCACAGCGCGAGCGGCGCGGAGCCGGAGAGCCGCAGCTTCTCGGCCCGCACGCCGATCAGGCGCACCGGGAGGCGACGCTCGACGGAATCGAACAGCTCGTGTGCGGCATCCCCGATGCGCTGACCCACGGCCGTCGGCTCCGGAAGGGTCTGCGAGCGGGAGATCGTGGTGAAGTCGGCGAAGCGCACCTTGATCGCGATGGTCGACGCCTCCCACCCTCCGGCACGCAGTCGCGCTCCCACCCGGTCGGCGAGTCGCCGCAGCTCGGCCCGCAGGATGGCAGGGTCGGCGATGTCGTCGTGGAACGTCTCCTCGTGGCCGATGCTCTTCTCGACCCGTGTCGTGTCCACCTCGCGATGATCGATGCCCCGCGCGAGGTGCCAGACGCGCTCGCCCATCGCCGGGCCGAGTGCTCGGTCGAGGACCTCGCGAGGGGTGTCGAGCACGTCGGCGATGGTGTGGATGCCTCGACCCTGCAGGGACTCCGCCGCCTTGGGACCGACCCCCCACAGTGCCCGCACCGACTGCGGCCGGAGGAATGCCTCCGTGTCCGACGCGGCGACGATCAGCAGCCCATCGGGCTTGCTGACGGTGGACGCCATCTTGGCGACGTGCTTGGTCGCGGCGACGCCGACGCTGCAGACGAGGCCCGTCTCCTCCCGCACGCGGACGCGAAGGGCGCGGGCGATGGCGCCCGGACTCCCCCACAGACGGCGCACGCCGCGCACGTCGAGAAAGGCCTCGTCGATCGACAGCGGCTCGACGAGCGGTGTGACATCTCGGAAGATGCCCATCACCTGCGCGGAGAGCTCGAGGTAGCGGTCGAAGTGCGGGAGCACCACGATCGCGGTCGGACACAGGCGCAGCGCCTGGCCGACCGGCATCGCGGAGCGCACGCCGAACCGGCGTGCCTCGTAGGATGCGCTGGACACCACCGACCGGCTGTCGGGCGCGCCGACGATGATCGGCTTGCCTCGCAGGGACGGGTCATCGAGCTGTTCGACCGACGCGTAGAACGCGTCCATGTCGACGTGGAGGATGCCGGTGCCGCTGTCGTCCGCGTCATCGGGCGAGACCATCCGCCCCGTCCCGTCACCGCGTCCCATGACTCGATTCTCCTCGGAACCTCCGACCTGACACAGCAGATCAGGTGGCGGCGGCGCGCTCCAGCACGAGTTCACGCACGCGAGCGGCGTCGGCCTGCCCCTTCATCGCCTTCATGACGGCGCCGATCACCGCGCCGGCGGCCTGGACCTTCCCGTCGCGGATCTTCGCCAGCACGTCGGGCTGGGCGGCCAGTGCCTCGTCGATCGCGGCGATGAGCGCGCCGTCGTCCGAGACGACGGCCAAACCGCGAGCATCGACCACCTGCTGGGGCGTGCCTTCGCCGGCGACGACGCCCTCGAGCACCTGGCGTGCGAGCTTGTCGGTGAGCGTACCGGCGTCGACCAGACCTTGGAGAGCCGCGACATCGGCAGCGGTGGCGAGGTCGGATGCCTCGCGACCCTCGGCGTTCGCGATGCGCGTGAGCTCGCCGGTCCACCACTTGCGCGCGGCTGCCGGCGCGGCGCCCGCGGCGACCGTGGCCTCGACCTCGGCGAGGAGGCCTCCGTTGACGACGTCCTGGAACTCCAGGTCGGTGAAGCCCCAGTCGGTCTTCAGCCGACGGCGGCGCGCCGCCGGCGGCTCAGGCAGCGCCGCACGCAGCTCTTCGATCAGCTCCGCCGCCGGGGCGACGGGAAGCAGGTCCGGCTCGGGGAAATAGCGGTAGTCGTCGGCGTCGGACTTCGGGCGACCCGGCGACGTGGTTCCGGTGTCCTCGTGCCAGTGACGGGTCTCCTGCGTGATCGTTCCCCCGGCGGCGAGAATCGCCGCCTGGCGCTGGATCTCGTACCGCACGGCGCGCTCCACGGAGCGCATCGAGTTCACGTTCTTCGTCTCGGTGCGCGTGCCGAGCTTCTCCTGCCCGCGTGGGCGCAGGGAGACGTTCGCGTCGCAGCGCAGATTGCCGCGTTCCATGCGCGCCTCCGAGATCCCGAGCGAGAGCACGATGTCGCGGATCGTCTGGACGTATGCCTTGGCGATCTCGGGCGCGCGGTGCTCGGCGCCGAAGATCGGCTTCGTGACGATCTCCACGAGCGGCACGCCGGCGCGGTTGTAGTCGACGAGCGAGTACTCCGCGCCCTGGATGCGCCCGGTCGAGCCACCGACATGGGTCAGCTTGCCGGCATCCTCTTCCATATGCGCACGTTCGATCGGGACGGTGACCACCGAGCCGTCGGCGAGCTCGACGTCGACCTGTCCCTCGAAGGCGATCGGCTCGTCGTACTGCGAGATCTGGTAGTTCTTGCCGAGGTCGGGGTAGAAGTAGTTCTTCCGCGCGAATCGGCTGGAGGGCGCGATCGAGCAGCCGAGCGCGAGTCCGAGGCTGATCGAGTACCGGATGGCCTCGGCATTGACGGTCGGGAGCGAGCCCGGCAGGCCCATGTCGACGGGGGCGACGAGGGTGTTGGGCTCGGCGCCGTGGTTGTCGGAGTGCGCGGGGTTGGCAGCGCCCGAGAACATCTTGGTCCGCGTGTTGAGCTCGACGTGCACCTCGAATCCGAGCACCGGCTCGAACAGTTCGAGGGCCTGGTCGAAGTCCATCAGGGTGTCCTTGGCCATCAGCGTCCTCCTCCGAGGATCGGGGCGCGATCGAGCAGCGGCGCACCCCACGAGTCGAGCAGCACGGCCTCGAGGGCAGCGCCGACACGGTAGAGACGCGCGTCTTCCCGCGCGGGGGCGAGGAACTGGATGCCGACCGGCAGCCCGTCCTCCGCCGCGAGACCCGACGGGATCGAGATCCCGGGGACGCCCGCGAGGTTGGCCGGGATCGTGGTCACGTCGTTGAGGTACATCTGCATCGGGTCATCGATCTTCTCACCCAGGCGGAAAGCGGTCGTCGGCGCCGACGGCGTCGCGATGACGTCGACGCGTGCGAACGCCTCGTCGAAGTCGCGCTGGATGAGCGTGCGCACCTTCTGCGCAGATCCGTAGTACGCGTCGTAGTACCCCGCGGAGAGGGCGTAGGTGCCGAGGATGATGCGGCGCTTCACCTCGTCCCCGAAGCCTCGGTCACGGGTCGCGGCCATGACATCTTCGACCGTGCCGCCCGGCACGTCGACGCGCAGGCCGAAGCGGACCGAGTCGAACTTCGCGAGGTTGCTGGAGGCCTCAGCCGGGAGGATCAAGTAGTACGCGGCGACTCCGTACTCGAAGTGGGGCGCGCTGATCTCGACGATCTCGGCACCCTGTGCCTCCATCGCGGCAAGGGCGCCGCGGAAGGATGCCGACACTCCGGGCTGGAATCCCTGGTCGGGAAGCTCCTTGATCACGCCCACCTTGAGTCCCCGGAGGACATCGCCGTGCGCACCCTCACGTGCGGCGTCGGCGAACGACGGCCAGGCGTCCGTCAGCGACGTCGCGTCGTGCGGGTCGTGCCCGCCGATGACGTCGTGGAGCAGGCCGGCGTCGAGCACGGTGCGCGTGACGGGCCCGACCTGGTCGAGGCTCGACGCCAGCGCGATCGCGCCGTAGCGGCTGACCCCGCCGTAGGTGGGCTTGAGGCCCACGGTGCCGGTGACGTGCGCGGGCTGGCGGATCGAGCCGCCCGTGTCGGAGCCGAGTGCGAGCGGCGCTTCGAACGCGGCCACCGCTGCGGCGGAGCCTCCGCCGGACCCGCCGGGAATGCGGTCGAGATCCCACGGGTTGCGCGTCGGCCCGTACGCCGAGTGCTCTGTCGACGAGCCCATCGCGAACTCGTCCATGTTGGTCTTGCCCAGCGGCACGAGCCCCGCCGCGCGAGATCGGGCGACGACGGTGGCGTCGTAGGGCGACATGTAGCCCTCGAGGATCTTCGAACCGCTCGTCGACGGCATGTCGGTGGTGACGAGCACGTCCTTGATCGCGAGCGGAACGCCGGCGACGGGACCCAGACGCTCCCCCGCCGCGCGGCGGCGGTCGATATCGGCCGCCACCTCGAGGGCGGTGTCGCTGACGTGGAGGAAGGCGTGGATGTCGCCGTCCACCGCCGCGATGCGGTCGAGATGCGCCTGTGTGGCCTCGACACTGGAGACCTCGCGCGCGGCGAGCTTGTCGGCGAGCGCAGCGGCGCTCAGCTTCGTCAGATCGGTCACGAGGGTCCTTACTGCTCTTCGCCGAGGATCGCCGTCACGCGGAATCGGCCGTCCGCGGCATCCGGAGCGTTCTGCAGCACCTGCGCGGGTGTCAGCTGACCGCTCACGACATCGGGACGGAACACGTTCTGCATCGCGACGGGGTGGCTCGTCGCCACGACGTCCGGGGTGGCGACCTCGGACACCTTCGCGATGTTGTCGACGATGACGTCGAGTTGACCCGTGAGGCGGTCGACCTCCTCGTCGCTCAGCTGGATCCGGGCGAGCACACCGAGATGGCGCACGAGATCGGGGGTGATTTCAGACACCCCGACAGTCTATTCGGATCGACGGGGCCCTCCCGCGGGCGGAGGGTCTCCGTCGGTGCTCCCGCGCCGCGACCCCGGCGTAGGCTGGGCGCCGTGACGACCTATGACCCGCCGCGCCCGTGGATCGCCAGCTACGCCGAGGGCGTTCCCGAGGATCTCGAACCGGTGACCGGCTCGCTCATCGACATCGTCGAGGCGTCGGCCCGGGACTACCCGGATGCCCCTGCCCTGCAGTTCTTCGGACGCACGACGTCGTACCGTTCGCTGCAGGAGCAGATCGATCGCGCCGCGGCCGGACTGCGAGCGCGGGGCGTGCGCCCCGGAGATCCGGTGGCCATCGTGCTGCCGAACTGCCCGCAGCACATCGTCGCGTTCTACGCGATCCTGCGCCTGGGTGCCGTCGTGGTCGAGCACAATCCGCTCTACACGCCGCGCGAGCTGCGCAAGCAGTTCGAGGATCACGGCGCGAAGCACGCGATCGTGTGGTCGAAGGTCGTCGCGACCGTTCAGGAGTTCCCGGCGGATCTCTCGGTCACCTCGCTCATCTCGGTGGACATCACCGCGGCGATGCCCTGGACGACCCGGATCGCGCTGCGCCTTCCGATCGCGAAGGCGCGAGAGGCCCGCACGGCGCTGACAGAGCGCGTCACCGGCGCCATCGCGTGGAGCGACATCGTGGGGACGGAGCCCCTGCCGGCCTCTCATCCGAAGCCCGCCACGGACGATCTCGCACTGATCCAGTACACGAGCGGTACCACCGGCACACCCAAGGGCGCTTCGCTGACGCACCGCAACCTGCTCTCGAATGCCGCTCAGGCGAAGGCGTGGGTGCCGTCGATCGTGCGCGGTGACGGCTGCGTGGTGTACGCGGTGCTGCCGATGTTCCACGCCTACGGGCTGACGCTCTGCCTGACCTTCGCGATGTCGATGGGAGCGCGGCTGGTGCTGTTCCCCCGGTTCGATCCCGACATGGTCCTCGAGGTGACCAGGAAGCACCCTGCGACCTTCCTCCCGCTGGTGCCCCCCATCGCGGATCGTCTGCTCAAGGCCGCGAAGGAGAAGGGCGTGTCGCTCGCCGGCACCCAGGTCGCGATCTCTGGCGCGATGGCGCTCCCGCACGAGCTCGTCGTGCCGTTCGAAGAGGCGTCCGGCGGCTACCTGGTCGAGGGGTACGGCCTCAGCGAGTGCTCGCCTGTACTGATGGCCAATCCCGTCGCCGGGAACCGCGTGCCGGGCACGGTCGGTCTGCCGCTTCCCGGCACCGAATGCCGGGTCGTCGACCCGGACGACCCCACTCAGGACGTTCCGCGCGGAGAGCGTGGCGAGCTCGTCGTGCGCGGTCCGCAGGTCTTCGGCGGTTACTACGGCAAGCCCGAGGAGACCGAGGCGGTCTTCGCGGACGGCTGGTTCCGCACGGGCGACATCGTGATGATCGACGACGCGGGCTTCGTGCGCATCGTGGACCGCATCAAGGAGCTGATCATCACGGGCGGTTTCAACGTCGCCCCCACCGAGGTCGAGAACGCGCTGCGGCAGCACCCGCGGGTCGAGGACGCGGCGGTCGTCGGTCTGCCGAGCGAGCACTCCGGCGAGGAGGTCGTGGCCGCCGTGGTGGTCACTCCCGGCGCGGACCTCGATGTCGAGGAGATCCGCGCATCGGTGCGCGGCATCCTGACCCCCTACAAAGTGCCCCGCCGGATCTTCGTCGTCGATGAACTGCCGAAATCGCTGATCGGCAAGGTGCTGCGCCGACAGGTGCGCGACAAGCTGCTCTCCCTGAACTCCGGCGACTGACGCACGACGGACGTCACCACGCCGTGAACTCGCCCGGGCGGGGCTGAATCCACACCGCGTTCGCGTAGCCGTCCTGCCACGGAAAGAGACCGTCGCGGTCATCGTAGGTGAGCTGCAGGACCTCGACCGAGAAGTCGTCGGGGCGCTGGTAGAAGCGATTGGCGGCGAAGGCGATGTCGCCGGGATTCGGAACCGTCTCGACCGTCACGCGATGGCCCCAACCGGCGAACTCGAGGAGCTCCCCCGCAACGATGTCCTGCCCCCCGCGCACGCGGTCGGCGACATCGTTGAGGAGGAGGCCCGTTGTGCGCGCGTCCAGTCCGAACACGAGCAGCTCCGGATGCCCCATGCCGAACAGTCCGACGGTGTAGGCGAACGGGGTCTGACGGCGGCGCATATCCCCCGTGACGTATTCGATGCTCGTGCCGTGGCTGCGGATCGTCTGCGCGGTGCGCTTGTCCTGCTGGTCGAGCCAAGCCACCATGGCGGGGTCGGGGATCATGGTCATCTCGAAGCTCCTTCGTCGAAGGATTCCGAGATTAGAACATACCTACGACACTCGGCGCGGCGCCGACCCATCCACCGACTCAGCCCGCATCGGGCGCGAGGGCATCGAGCGCCGAAGGACCCTCCGTCACGAGGATGTGGAACTGCGCGGCATCGAGGATGCGCAGGCCGAGCTCTTCGGCCTTGGCGAGCTTGGAGCCGGCGCCGGGGCCCGCTGCGACGAAGTCGGTCTTCTTCGAGACACTCGATGCGGCCTTGCCGCCGGCCTTGAGGATGGCTTCCTGTGCACCCTCGCGCGAGTAGCCCTCAAGACTCCCGGTCGCCACGACCGTGAGTCCGTGGAGGACGCCGCCCTCGACGGACGCGGCGCCGGGACCGGGGTGTCCGGGCGTCTCCAGTCGCGCGCCGGCTGCAGCCCACCGGTCGACGATGTCGCCATGCCACTCGACCGCGAACCAGTCCGTGAGCGAGTCGGCGATGATCCCGCCGACCCCCTCCACCCCCGCGAGCTCGTCGCGGGTGGCGGCGCGAATCGCCTCCACCGATCCGAACCACTGCGCGAGCGCGCGCGCCGCGACCGGACCGACATGACGGACGTTGAGCGCGACGAGGAACCGCCACAGGTCCTTCGTCTTCGCCCGTTCGAGCTGGTCGATCAGCGTCAGCGCCTGCGCGGAAGGCTGCGGTGCGGTGATTCCCGCCTTCTTCTCGGCGGCGCTCGGATTGCGACGGAACGGCGCGCGCCGCACCGGCTGGCCGGTCTTCTCGTCGACCCGCGGCTCGCCGGTGTCGGCGTCTCGGACGATCACCTCGATCGGCACGAGCTGCTCGACCGTGAGGTCGAAGAGCGCGGCTTCGGTCTCGAGGGGCGCGACCGCGGGGAAGGACGGCTGCGTGAGCGCTGCCGCCGTCACCTCACCGAGCGCCTCGATGTCGAGCGCACCACGCGAGCCGATGTGCTCGACGCGGCCACGCACCTGTGCGGGACACGCGCGCGTGTTCGGACACCGCAGATCGATGTCGCCCTCTTTCGCGGGCGCGAGCGCCGACCCGCACTCGGGGCATTCCGCCGGCATCACGAACTCCCGCTCGGTGCCGTCGCGCAGCTCGACCACGGGTCCGAGGATCTCGGGGATCACATCGCCGGCCTTGCGCAGAACGACCGTGTCGCCGATGAGCACGCCCTTCGCGCGGACGACGTCTTGATTGTGCAGCGTGGCCTGCCTGACGACGGAACCCGCAACCCGCGCGGGGGCCATGACCGCGAACGGCGTGGCACGCCCGGTGCGTCCGACCGACACCACGATGTCGAGCAGCTTCGTGTTCACCTGCTCTGGCGGGTACTTGTAGGCGATCGCCCAGCGGGGCGCGCGGCTGGTCGCGCCGAGTTCGTCGTGCAGCGCGAGCTCGTCGACCTTCACCACCACGCCGTCGATCTCGTGCTCGACGTCGTGCCGGTGCTCGCCGTAGTGGGCGACGAACTCCAGCACCCCGTCGATGTCGTCGGACGTGCGGTAGTACGGGCTTGTCGGCAGCCCCCACTCGGCCAGGAGCGCGTAGATCTCGCTTTGCGACTCGACCGGCGGCCGGCTCCATGCGCCGATGCCGTGGACGAACAGTCGCAGCGAGTCGATCCGCGCCTGCCCGGCCTCGCGCTCGAGTCCGTCCTTCTTGTCGAGCTGCTGACGCAGTCCGCCGGATGCCGCATTGCGCGGATTCGCGAAGGAGGGGAACCGCCGCTCCGCGCTCGCGCGCGCCTTGTCCTCGTCGAAGGAGCGGCCTCGCGCCCGCGTCTCTTCGACCGCGCGGTCGCGCATGTCGGCCTGAAGGGCGTTGAGCGCCTGGAACGCGGCGACGGGGATGAACACCTCCCCGCGCACCTCGACGAGATCCGGGTGCCCCGATCCCGCCAGCCGCTGCGGGATGCCCGCCACGCGCACGGCGTTGACCGTGACGTCTTCGCCGGTGCGGCCGTCTCCGCGCGTCGCCGCCGAGGTCAGTACCCCGCGCTCGTACCGGAGGCTGATGGCGAGTCCGTCGATCTTCAGCTCGGTGAGCCAGCGCACCGCGCGGCCAGCGCCGGCTTCGGCCTTCAGGCACCACTCGCGGAGCTCGTCGAGGCTGAACACGTTGTCGAGGCTGAGCATGCGTTCGGCGTGCTCGACGGGCGCGAACATCGAGCTCTCCGCTGCGCCGACCGTCTGCGTCGGAGAATCCTGCCCCTGCAGCTCGGGATGAAGCCGCTCAATGGCCTCGAGCCGGTGCATCCAGCCGTCGTAGGTCGCATCGTCGACGATCTCGGCGTTGCGGCCATAGTACGCGTCGCGCGCATCGAGGATGCGCTCGGTCAGCTCCTGCGCTTCGACCCGGGATGCCTCGAGCCCGCCATCGGCCGGCAACGCGGTCGCGTCGTCACGGCTGCTCGGAGCGGGCGTAGCGAGATCATCGTCATCCGTCACGCCGCCAGTCTAGGAGCCGCCACCGACAGACGAGGGAGTCTAGGCGTCGACGGGAACGGCCGAAACGGTGCGGTCGATCGTGAACTGCCCGATCACCCGCGTACCGTCGTACAGCACCGCGGTCTGACCCGGCGCAACACCTTCGAACGGCGTCTCGGGCACAACGGTCAGCACTCCCCCGCCGAGCGTCGCGCGGGCCGGAACGGGATCGGCGTGGGCGCGGATCTGCACGTCGCACGCGAAGGCGCCGTCGGGCTGAGGGCGCCCTGCCCAGGAGTGCCGCTCCCCGGCGATCTCGGCGGTCGCCAGCGCCTCCTTCGGCCCGACGACCACGGTGTTGGACACCGGGCGCACCTCGAGCACGAACCGGGGCTTGCCGTCGGGCGCGGGGATGCCGAGCGAGAGCCCGCGACGCTGTCCCACCGTGAACGCGTGGGCGCCCTCGTGGCTGCCCACCACAGCTCCGGCGCGGTCGACGACATCGCCGGTAGCGGTGCCGACCTTCTCGGCCAGCCATCCGCGCGTGTCGCCGTCGGGGATGAAGCAGATGTCGTGGCTGTCGGGCTTCTGCGCGACCGAGAGGCCGCGCGCCTCCGCCTCGGCTCGGACGATCGCCTTGGACGGCGTCGAACCGAGCGGGAAGTAGGTGTGCGCGAGCTGCTGCGCCGTGAGCACCCCGAGCACATACGACTGGTCCTTCGCGGCATCCGATGCCCGGTGAAGCTCGAGACCGTCGGGGGTCTCCACGAGGGACGCGTAGTGCCCGGTGCACACGGCGTCGAAGCCGAGTTCGAGCGCGCGCTCCAGGAGCGCCGCGAACTTGATCTTCTCGTTGCACCGCATGCAGGGATTCGGGGTTCGGCCCGCGCGGTACTCGGACACGAAGTCCTCGATCACGTCCTCGCGGAAGCGCTCCGAGAAATCCCACACATAGAAGGGGATGCCCAGCCGGTCGGCCGCCCGGCGCGCGTCCATGGCGTCCTCGATCGTGCAGCAGCCGCGGCTGCCGGTGCGCAGCGTGCCGCCCGCTCGCGAGAGTGCGAGGTGCACGCCGACGACGTCGTGTCCCGCCTCGACGGCCCGCGCGGCCGCGACGGCGGAATCGACGCCACCGCTCATGGCCGCAAGGATCCGCATGGGTCCAGTCTACGAACCCGTGCCTGACCGGGACCCGGACGCCGCGCGCGCCCGCTCCACGAGTGCGGGCAGCACCGCCACGACGGCGGCGACATCCTCGGGCGTCGACGTCCGGCCGAGGGAGAAGCGCAGCACCTGGCGGGCCTCGGCATCCGTCCTCCCCATCGCCAGGACCACGTGAGAGGGCTCCGGCACGCCCGCCTGGCAGGCCGAGCCCGTCGAGACCGCGATTCCCGCCTGGTCGAGCAGGAACAGCAGCGTCTCACCGCTCGCCCCGCGGAAGAGCAGGTGCGCGTTGCCCGGAAGGCGCTCCGACGGATCGCCGAGCAGGTGCGAAGACGGAACGGAGGAGAGGATGCCGCGCACGAGCTCATCGCGCAGCACGGCGAGCCGGCGCGCCTCGGCCGCGCGCTCCGCCTCGGCCAGCTCCGCCGCGACGGCGAAGGCCGTCGCGCCGGCGACGTCCTGCGTTCCGGCGCGAAGTCCCCGCTGCTGGCCGCCGCCGTGCAGCAGCGGAGCCAGACGGGCGTGGCGGGAGACGACGAGGGCACCCACCCCCACCGGGCCGCCGACCTTGTGCGCGGACACGCTGAGCGCGGTCAGACCGCTGTGTGCGGAGGCATCCGCCCGCCAAAGGCGGAAGGACACGGGGAGGTGCCCGAACGCGGCGACCGCGTCGAGATGCAGTGCGACGTCCGACGTCTGGGCGGCAGCGGACAGCGCGATCGCGTCGTTGACCGTTCCCACCTCGTTGTTCGCGACCAGGGCGGTGGCGAGGGCGGCGCCCGGGAGCCGAGCGGCGAACAGTGCCGGATCGATCGCGCCGTGCGCCGTGACGGGAACGGTCCGCACCACCGCACCCTCCGAGTGCTGCAGCCACTCGGCTGCGTCGAGGGTCGCGTGATGCTCGCCGTCGGGCAGGACGACGGCATCCGTCCCTTCCGCCCGCGACCACCAGAGTCCCTTCACCGCGAGGTTGACGGCCTCCGTGCCCCCCGACGTGAACACGACCTCGATCGGGTCGCAGTCCAGCGTCACGGCGAGACGCTCGCGCGCCTCCTCGAGGAGCCGGCGGGCAGCCTGCCCATAGCCGTGGATCGACGACGCGTTGCCGACCTCGCCGGAGACGTCCAGCCACGCCTCGCGTGCTTCCGGGCGCAGCGGGGCGGTGGCCGCGTGGTCGAGGTAGACCTGCATCGCCTCTCCTCCCGGCCTCGGCGCGGCGGGGCCGCCGCAGGGTGCGTCTGGGTCTCGCGCGAGCGGGAACCGGGTTCCGTAACGTCCGCGACTCACGCGCTTACTACTGTAGTTCGCATGCCCAGTCTCCAGTCCGCCGCGCTCACGCTCCCCCCGGGTCTGCACAGCCCCGACCTGGACCGCCTCGGCGTGACCCTCGGCTCGGACGCCGCGACGCTGCGCGTGTGGTCGGATGCCGCCGAAGGGATCGATCTCGTCGTGTTCGACGACGTCGATCTCGACTGGGCGGTCGACAGCACCGCGCTCCAGCCGGTCGGCGGGGGCGTGTGGGAAGTCACCACCGCTCTCCTGCGGCCCGGCACCCGCTACGCACTGCGGGTCGACGGCCCGCACGGACCAGGCAACACCTTCAACCGCGGCACGCTGCTGGTCGAGCCCTACGCGCGCGGACTCGCCCGCGGAGGGTACGACGACTGGCGGTCGGTGGTCGTCGACGGCGCATTCGACTGGGGCGGCGTCGGCAAGCCCGGCATCGCGATGGACCGCACAGTGCTGTACGAGGGCCATCTGAAGGGGATGTCGAAGCGCCACCCCGGCGTTCCGCCCGCTCTGCACGGCACGTATGCCGGGCTGGCGCATCCCGCGATGGTGGAGCACTTCCTCTCCCTCGGTGTCACGAGCATCGAACTGCTCCCGGTCCACGCCTTCGCGACCGAACCGCGCCTGCTGCAGCACGGGCTCGCGAACTACTGGGGCTACAACACCCTCAACTTCTTCACCCCCCACGCCGCGTATGCCACCGAGCAGGCGCGTCGAGAGGGACCCGAGGCCGTCCTGCGGGAATTCAAGGGCATGGTGCGCCTTCTCCACGAGGCGGGACTCGAGGTGATCCTCGACGTGGTCTACAACCACACGTCTGAGGAAGGCATCGGCGGCCCCCGTTCGAGCCTGCGCGGCATCGACAACCGCGCGTACTACCGCCAGCAGGACGACGGCGCCTACATCGATGTCACGGGCTGCGGCAACTCGGTGAACACGGCGACCGACGCGGCAGCCCGCCTCGTCCTGGACTCCCTGCGCTACTGGGCTCGTGACGTGCAGGTCGACGGGTTCCGATTCGACCTCGCTGCGACACTCGGCCGCGACGCCGCGCACGAGTTCACTCCCGAGCATCCGCTGCTGCGAGCGATCATCGACGACCCCCAGCTCGCGGACGTCAAGAAGATCTCCGAGCCATGGGACGTCGGCATGGGCGGATGGCAGACCGGCAACTTCGGCTCGGGCTGGAGCGAGTGGAACGACCGCTACCGCGACCGCGTCCGCAACTTCTGGCTGAGCGACGTCGACTACGCCCGCCGCGCATCGACCGCCCCCGTCGGCATCGGCGGGTTCGCGACACGGCTCGCCGGCTCCTCCAACACGTTCTCGGCCGAGCGGGGCCCGCTCGCGAGCGTCAACTTCGTGACCGCACACGACGGCTTCACTCTGCGCGACCTCGTGTCGTACGACGTGAAGCACAACCTGGGCAACGGCGAGCAGAACCGCGACGGCGCCGACACGAACCGCTCGTTCAACCACGGCGCCGAAGGTCCCACCGACGACTCCGCGATCCTGGCGGTGCGCCGCAAGGCGATGCGGAATCTGCTCGGAACCCTGCTCCTGTCCGCCGGCATCCCGATGCTGACCGCGGGCGACGAGTTCGGCCGCACGCAGCGCGGGAACAACAACGCCTACTGCCACGACTCACCACTGACCTGGCTGACCTGGGAGCACGCGCCCTGGCAGCGCGACCTGTTCGCTCACGTGCAGCACCTCCTGCGGATGCGGCGCGAGAACCCGGCTCTCCGGCCGATCCGATTCGCGCGGCTCGACGAGCACACCCCGTCCGCGTCGGTGATGGAGTGGTACGACGAGCACGGCGAGACGATGTCGATCGAACGCTGGACCAACCCCTCGCACCGAACGCTCCAGTACGTCGCCGCCTCGACACCGGAGAACGAGGACTTCAACCGCATCCTCCTGATCGTCCACGGCGCCGAGCACGACACCGCGGTGACCCTCCCCGAGATCGACGGCGTGAAGCGGTACGTGCCGCTGTGGTCGAGCATCGACGAGGCACCGGGCGAGGAGCGGCCGGACCGCGAGCCGGGTGAGGTGGTCCCTGTGCCGGGCACCACGATGCATCTCTTCCGGGCCGAGTGATCATTCCGCGCGGCCGCGCGCCGCGCAAGCTCCTATCGAGTGCCCAGCACGCCCGGTAGGTTCGGAACGTGGCATCGACCAGGACTCCGAACTCCGAACGTCCGTGGCGGAGCGCCTCCGCGCTCCCGCTCCGCCCGGCCCGTGTGCAGGAATCGCCGTTCGCGACCGCGACCGGTCGCATCCCCCTCACCAAGCCGTCGCCGGCGATCCCCGGCGAGCCGTACCGGCCGAAGGCCTTCAACGGCGAGGCGGTGCCGTTCGGGGTGACGGCGTTCCGGGAAGGTCACGACCGCATCGGCGTCCATCTGCGCCTGCATTCGCCTTCGGGCGATGAGTCGCTGCACCGGGTCAGCCCGCTCGAGAACGGGCTCGACCGTTGGGCGACGATGGTGGCGCTGCGCGAGGACGGCCTGTGGACATTCCGCTTCGAGGCCTTCGGCGACGACTTCCTCACGTGGCAGCACGCCGCCGACGTCAAGATCGAGGCGGGCGTCGACATCGATCTCATGCGGGAGATGGGCGCGCTCCTGTTCGATCGCGCGCAGGCCGAGAGAGACCGCCCCGCGGCCGAGCGCAAGACTCTCGCGGGTGCGGCCGCGGCGCTCCGCGACGCGCACGTGGGAACCGACGGCGCCCTGGCGATCGTGCGCGATCCCGCGATCACCCGGTTCTTCGCGCAACGCCCGCTGATGTCGATCGCCGCCCAGGGCGCCCAGCTCGAGATCCTCGTCGAGCGCGAGAGAGCCGGTGTCGGCGCGTGGTACGAGTTCTTCCCGCGATCCGAGGGCGCGAAGAGGTTCAAGGACGGGCGCGTCAAGCCGGGCAATCTGCGCACGGCACGCTCGCGCATTCCCGCTGTCCGCGGCATGGGCTTCGACGTGCTCTACATCCCGCCGGTCCATCCGATCGGCACCACGAATCGGAAGGGTCGCAACAACTCCCTCACGGCCGAGCCCGGAGACCCCGGTTCGCCGTACGGGATCGGATCGCCCGACGGCGGGCACGATGCCGTCAGCCCCGAGCTGGGGACCATGGCCGACTTCCGGGCGTTCGTGCGGGCGGCGGCGGAGAACGGGATGGAGGTCGCTCTCGACCTCGCACTCAACGCCTCACCCGACCACCCGTGGGTCACCGAGCATCCGGAGTGGTTCGTCAGGCTGCCCGACGGCTCGATCGCCTACGCCGAGAATCCGCCGAAGAAGTACCAGGACATCTATCCGGTGTACTTCGACACCGACCCCGCCGGGGCCTACGCCGAGGTGCTGCGCGTGGTGCGGCACTGGATCGCACAGGGCGTGACGATCTTCCGCGTCGACAACCCCCACACGAAGCCGCTGGAGTTCTGGGAGTGGCTGATCGCGACGGTGAACGCCGAGCGTCCCGACGTGATCTTCCTCGCCGAGGCCTTCTCGCGGCCCGAGGTGATGCAGACGCTCGCGAAGGCCGGATTCCAGCAGAGCTACTCGTACTACACGTGGCGCAACACCAAGCAGGAGCTCGAGGAGTTCTTCACCTCGATCGCCACGGAGACGGCCGACTTCATGCGGCCGAACCTGTTTGTGAACACCCACGACATCCTCACCGAGTACCTCCAGTTCGGCGGGCGGCCGGCCTACGCGATCCGCGCGGCGCTCGCCGCGACGGCAGCTCCGACGTGGGGCGTGTACGCCGGGTACGAGCTCTTCGAGAACGTCGCACGGCCCGGGTCGGAAGAGAACATCGACAACGAGAAGTACGAGATCAAGGTGCGCGACTGGGAAGGGGCGGAGGCGCGTGGCGACTCGCTGGCCCCCTGGCTCCGCCGCCTGAACGAGATCCGGCGGGATCATCCCGCGCTGCGCCAGCTGCGCAACCTCACCGTCCACTGGAGCGACGACGACGCGATCCTCGTGTTCGCGAAGCATCTTCCGGCGGCCCTGTCGCCGACGGGGCGCACCGACACGATCATCGTCGTCGCCAACACCGACCCGCATTCGGTCCGGCAGACCATGGTCCACCTCGACACGGCGGTGTGGGGCGTCGAGCCCGGCGATCCTTTCGACGTCGAGGACCTCGTCACCGGCGCGCGCTGGACCTGGTCGGACCACAACTTCGTGATGCTCGACGCATTCACCGATCCCGTGCACATCCTCCACGTCAAGGAGAAGCGATGACCCCGTCAGATCAGGTGCTCGACGCGGTTGCCGCCGGAGCACACCATGATCCGCATGCCGTACTCGGCATCCATCCCGCAGAGGATGCCGGCGCAGACGGCGCCGAGTGGGTCGTCCGAGCGCGGCGTCCCCTCGCCCGCAGCGTGACGGCGGTGTTCGTCGACGGCACGCGCGTCCCGCTCGAGCACGTGCGCGCGGGCGTCTGGGAAGGAACCCGGTCAGGGAGCGAGCGCCGCTACGAGCTGGTGACCACCTACGCGGATGCCGCGGATTACGTCGCCGACGATCCCTACCGATTCGCCCCGACGATCGGCGCGCTCGATCTGCACCTGATCGGCGAGGGCAGGCACGAAGAGCTCTGGCGCGTCCTCGGCGCGCACCTGCGCGAGCACGAAGGCGTCGCCGGCACTGCCTTCACGGTCTGGGCGCCGAACGCGCGAGCCGTGCGCGTGGTCGGGTCGTTCAATGACTGGGACGGCCAGAGCCATGCGATGCGCTCGATGGGCGGAAACGGGGTGTGGGAGCTCTTCGTCCCGGGCATCGGAGTGGGTACGACCTACAAGTTCGAGCTTCTCGGCCGCAACGGCGCCTGGGTCACCAAGGCCGACCCGATGGCCAGGTTCGCCGAGGTCCCGCCTGCCACGGCATCCGTCGTCGAGCAGTCCTCCTATCGCTGGGAGGACGACCAGTGGATGTCGCGCCGGGCGCACGAGACCCCGGTGTCGCGGCCGATGTCGGTCTACGAGCTGCACTTCGGCTCATGGCGGCCCGGCCTGTCCTACCGGGACGCCGCGGACCAGCTCATCGACTATGTGACCGCCCAGGGATTCACGCACATCGAATTCCTGCCGCTGGCGGAGCATCCGTTCGGCGGATCCTGGGGCTACCAGGTCACCGGCTACTTCGCCCCGACGAGCCGCTTCGGGCACCCCGACGATCTCCGCTACCTCATCGACCGGCTTCACCGTGCCGACATCGGCGTGATCATGGACTGGGTTCCCGGCCACTTCCCCAAAGACGCGTTCGCCCTCGCCCGCTTCGACGGTGAACCACTGTACGAACACGCCGACCCGCGCCGTGGAGAGCACCGCGACTGGGGGACGTACATCTTCGACTACGGCCGCAGCGAGGTGCGCAACTTCCTCGTGGCCAACGCCCTGTACTGGTTCGAGGAGTTCCACGTCGACGGGCTGCGGGTCGACGCGGTCGCCTCGATGCTGTACCTCGACTACTCCCGCGAAGAGGGCGAATGGGCGCCGAACGTGCACGGCGGCCGGGAGAACCTCGAAGCCATCGGGTTCCTGCAGGAGGTCACCGCGACGGCGTACAAGCGCTATCCCGGCATCGCGATGATCGCCGAGGAGTCCACCAGCTTCCCGGGGGTCACGGCCCCGACGAGCCAGGCCGGACTCGGCTTCGGCTTCAAATGGAACATGGGCTGGATGAACGACTCCCTGCAGTACATCAAGCGCGATCCGATGTACCGCTCCCACCACGAGGGCGAACTCTCCTTCTCGTTCGTCTACGCGTTCAGCGAGAACTTCGTGCTGCCCATCAGCCACGACGAGGTGGTGCACGGCAAGGGCAGCCTTCTCGGCCGGATGCCGGGAGACCACTGGCAGAAGCTCGCCAACATGCGCGCCTTCCTCGCGTACATGTGGGGCCACCCGGGCAAGCAGCTGCTGTTCATGGGTCAGGAGTTCGGTCAGCTGTCGGAGTGGTCGGAGGGGCGATCACTCGACTGGTGGCTGCTCGACCAGCCCTCTCACGCCCAGCTCCAGGACTTCGTCGCGACTCTCAACCGGGTCTACCGCGACCACTCCGCACTGTGGGCGCGCGACAGCGACGGGGCGGCGTTCACGCGCCTGGGCGCGCCGCAGTGGAACAAGAACGTCATCGCGTTCTCGCGCCGTGACTGGCACGGGAACGCGGTCGCCGTGATCTGCAACTTCTCGGGAGAGCCGATCGGCTCGTTCGAGCTGGATCTCCCGGAACGCGGAGTGTGGCACGAGATCCTCAACTCCGACGCGCAGGCGTACGGCGGCTCGGGCGTCGGCAACCTCGGAATGGTGCACGCCGGCGACGGAGGCCGCGCCAAGATGGTGCTTCCTCCGCTCGGCGTGCTGTGGCTCCGGCACGACCCGGAGGCGCACATCCCGTCGCCCACGCGGGGCTGAGACCGGCTCGTCAGAACAGCAGCGAGGACAGGCTGCCACGCGCGCGGCTGACGCGCGGGTCGCTGTCACCCACCAGGGCGAAGAGCTCGAGCAGGCGCTCGCGCACCGGTGCGCGGTCGTCCGCGGGAAGCTGCGCGAACAGGTCGAGCAGTCGTGCGAAGGCGTCCTCCACGTGGCCGCCGGCCAGATCGAGGTCGGCGACGGCGAATTGTGCGTCCACGTCGGTCGGCGCCGCGGCCGCAGCGGCACGCGCGGCCTGCAGGTCGGCGCCCTGCACACGATCGAGGAGGCGGACCTGACCCAGACCGGCGCGCGCCTCGGCGTCGCGGGGGTTCTCGACCAGGGCCTGCTCGTAGGCGGCGACGGCGCGCGGGTAGTCGCCCGCCTCGATCGCCTCGAAGGCCTCGGCGTGGAGCGGCGGGAGGGGCGCCTCCGCGGGGGCTTCGGCCGCAGCATCCGTGTCCGGCGCCCCGTCCGCCGTGACCGTGCCCGTCACGCCGTTCTGCGCGGCGACCTGGAGCAGCTGGGCGAAGACCTCGCGCACCTGCTGCTCGGGAACGGCACCGGTGAACAGCGGGACCGGCTGGCCGGCCACGAGAGCGACGACCATCGGAATCGACTGCGCACGGAAGGCCTGTGAGAGCTGGGGGTTGGCGTCGACGTCGACCTTCGCGAGCACGAGGCGTCCGTCGAGTTCCGTCACGACACGCTCGAGCACCGGGCTCAGCTGCTTGCACGGCCCGCACCACTCGGCCCACAGATCGATCACGATCGGAACCGTGCGTGACAGTTCGAGCACCTGAGGGAACGTCTCGTCGGTGACATCCATCACGAGCGACGGCACGGATGCCGCACCCGCCGCGTCCGGCCCGTCGCCTGCGGACGGGGATGCCGATCGATTGCGCAGGGCCGAGAGGTCGACGGCACCGCGCAGCGCGGCGCCCGAGCTGGGATCGGTCACTTGATCACCTTCGCGTCGAGGATGTCGGAGGCGTAGCCGAGCAGGCGGATCTTCTCGGCCGATCCCTGGGTCGGGACGTAGAAGAACACCTGATCGGTGAACGTCGTCGTGAAACCGGTGGCCGACTGGTCGGCGCCGGCCAGCGCCTTCACGGTGGCGTTGTTGTCGAGCTTGATGACAGCGTCCGCGTTGGTCGGCTTCACCGTGTCGGTCTCGTTGATGTTCACCGCCACGATGGCGCCGCTCTCGACGGTGGCCAGCGCGAACGGCGGGAAGGTGCCGGGCGTCGAGGCGAATGTCAGGCTGCCGGTCTTCGAGGCGGTCTTGTTGAACTCGTCGAGGCGCTCCTGCCTGTTGACGGCGATGCGCTCGCGAAGCTCGTCCCCCTCGGCCTCGAACATGTCGAAGAACTCGCTCTTCTCCCCCTCGTTGATGACGTCGGAGTACGCAGCGGCGAGGTCCTCGGGCGCGATCGCGAGGAACGGCGAGTTCGGCGCAGGCTGCGCGGCGCCGATGTACACGGGGTGAAGGTCGGGCATCGTGGTGGAGGCCTCGAGGCTCGCGATGTACGAGAGCTTGTAGGGCGCCCACGCGTCGTCCTGGGTGAGGACCATGATGCTCGAGGTCTTGGACTCGTCGTCGTCGACGACGGTCATCACCGAGCGCGGCCAGCCGTCGTAGGCCTGCGGGAGCACGATCTCGAGCGGCTTCGTGAGGATCGCTGCGGGCACGGCATAATCGGCGATCGCTTCGCGCAGCTTGTAGTTGGTCGACCGTGCGGCCAGCGCCACTCCAGCGAGGCGAGTCGAGGCGAGCTCCTCGTCCATCGCGGCATCGGCTTCGGAGACGGTGTCCGCGATGCGCGCCAGGATGCGCTCGGCCTGCGGCTTGGTGACCGCCGGAGCCTGCTGTCCTTCCGGTACGAGGACCGTCGCCGACGCCGTAGGGGTCGGAGTCGATGCGAGGTCAGGCCACGCCTCGGCGGAGCAACCGGTGAACAGCAGCGCCGAGACGGCCACGGCGGGCAGCACCACGAACGACCGGCGGCCGCCGGTCACGGCGCGGCGCGTCGGCGGCGTCGAGCTGATCACGCCCTTGTCGGCACCCTCGACGGCGATGTCGATGGGCTCGGTGACGGCAAGCGGAAGGCCCTTGCGCCGGGGCCCGCGCGACCGGCGCGCGTGGCGGATGCCGAGGATGTACAGGAACACCCCGACGGCGAGGACGATCCCTCCGCCGACGATCAGCGGACCCGCCCACGGCGTGGAGTTCGGAATCGGCCACGAGACCGAGACGGTCGCGGGAGCGGGGTCGCTGCCATCGGTGGCGACGAGCACGCTCATGCCGCTCGGGAGCTGCAGCGGCGCGATCAGGATGTCGCTCTGCTGGAACTCGTCGAGCCACAGGTCGGAGCCGATGGGGCTGAGAGCGGGTTCCTCGGCGGCAGCAGCGTCGGCAGCGGTCTCGTCGTCCGTCGTGGCGGCGTCGTCGGGCTTCGCGTCGTCGACGGCGGAGTCGCCGGCCGGGTCCACGGGCGCCGCAGGCTCGACGAGATCGGTGACGATCTCGCCCTGCTCGTCGAGGGTCGCCACGTTGTACGGGGTCTCGGCGAGCCAGGCCTCCATGTCGGCGGTGCGACCGTAGGCGGCGAAGATGTCGCCGTCGGCCTGTGCGCGCAGCGTCTGCGCGCCGTCGACCTCGTTGAGCACCGCGCCGTCGATCACGAGATACGGAGCGTCCTCGTCGACCGCGATCGCGGCGACCGCGGTGTCGGGTCCTTGGAAGATCGTCCGCTGCGCGATGCCCGCACCGATCATCACGGCGGCGAGCACGAATGCCGCCACGGCCCATACGAAACGCACGAAGAAACACCTTTCCAGGACTCGCACGGGTTCCGCGAGTCTTCGATCCGACATTTCAGACTAGCGAAAGTGACCTGAAAGCAGACCGGGAGGGACCGTTCCGCGGGCTGAGCGTCCTCAATGCGTATCCTGACGGAAGACGTATCGGCGGTCGTGCCGACGATCGCAGGAGGTCTCATGAAGCTGCACAATCCGTTCCGGGTCGCATTCGTCGCGACACTCGGGGTGGGACTCGGACTCGTGCTCATCGGCAGCATCCAGACCCTGTCCACGATCCTCCTCTATGTCGGGACGGCGCTGTTCCTCTCGCTCGGCCTCGACCCGATCGTGGCCTGGCTGGAGCGCCGCAAGCTTCCGCGGTGGGCCGCCGTGCTCATCACGATCCTGGGCGTCCTCGCCGCCTTCGCCGGGATCATCCTGATGATCATCCCGATCATCGTGGGGCAGATCTCGCAGCTCGTCGCCGACATCCAGGACCTGGTCGAGCAGGACGATTGGAACCCCGTCGGCGAGATCAAGGAGTGGATGAGCGCCACCTTCCCCAACCTCAACGTCGACGATGTCTTCGGGTACCTCGAGGATTGGTTCAACTCGATCGACGTGGGGGCGGTCGGCGAGCAGATCGGCGGCGGCATCATCGCGGTCGGCGGTGCCGTCCTGGCCGGACTCGCCGGTGCGTTCATCGTCCTGATCCTGACGATCTACTTCACCGCGTCCACGCCGAACCTCAAGCGCGCCGTGTACCAGCTCGTGCCGGCATCCAAGCGCGCGCGGTTCATCGACCTGGGCGAGCAGATCACCGACTCCGTCGGCCACTACGTCATCGGCCAGCTCAGCCTCGGCGTGATCAACGGTGTGCTCAGCGCCATCTTCCTGTCGATCATCAACGCGCCGTTCCCCGCCGTGCTCGCGGTGATCGCCTTCTTCTTCTCGCTGATCCCGCTCGTCGGCACACTGACGGGCTCCACCATCATCGTGCTGTTCTGCCTGGGTCTCGGCTCCCCCACCACCGCTCTCATCGCGGCGATCTACTACCTCATCTACATGCAGATCGAGGCGTACGTCCTCTCGCCCCGCATCATGGGTCGTGCCGTGTCGGTTCCGGGAGCCGTCGTCGTCATCGCGGCCCTCGCCGGCGGCGCGCTCCTCGGGCTCCTCGGTGCCCTCGTCGCGATCCCGGTGGCCGCCAGCATCCTGATCATCTACCGGCAGGTGGTGATCCCGCGCCAGAACGAGCGGTGATCGGATGCCGCGCGATTCCCTGTCGAGACGTCAGTCCTCGACGACGGGGCCGTTCCACTCGTTCGGAAGGGGCAGCGCGTCCGGGTTGATCGCCGCGACGATCTCGGTCAGCACGCGCCGGGTCTGATTCTCTCCGACCCACAGGTGCTTTCCCCCCTCGACGGGGATGAGAACCGCCTCGGGCACGCTCGCGAAGCGCCGGATCGCGGCATCCGGTCGCAGGTAGTCATCGAACTCCGGCACCAGGACGATGAGGCGGCGCGCATCGCCGGCCCACGCGGCGACCTCCTCGTCGCTCGCGCGGTGGAGGGGCGGCGAGAGCAGGACGGCACCCTCGATGTCATGATCGCGGCCGTACTTGAGTGCGAGCTCGGTGCCGAACGACCAGCCGACGAGCCAGGGACGCGGCAGAGCGCGCTCCCGCACGAAGTCCAGCGCCGCAGCGACGTCGAACGCTTCCGCGAGCCCGCCGTCGAAGGCCCCGTCGCTCGTGCCGCGCGAGGAGGTCGTGCCGCGGGTGTTGAAGCGCAGCACCGCGAGATCGGCGAGAGCCGGGAGCCTTCCCGCGGCCTTGCGGAGGATGTGCGAGTCCATGAAGCCCCCCGCTGTGGGCAGCGGATGCAGCGTCACGAGCGTCGCCACCGGCTCACGCTCTGGCGGCAGGGCGAGCTCGCCGACGAGGGTGAGCCCGTCGATCGTCTCGAATTCGATCTCCTCCCGGCGCGCGGGGAGGAGGAGCGGTCCGCGGATCTCCATGTCGATCGATTCTGTGCGAGGGCCGTCAGGCCATGTTCCAGCAGTGCTGATGCCAATGGCGTCGGGCGGCGAGGTCGGCGGCGGGACCCAGCACGCCGTCCATGCGCCACGCGACGACATGGGCGACACCCACGGGGATCTCACGGCCGCATCCGGGGCACACGTAGCTCTTCTGCGCCTGCCGCGCCGAAACCGGCTGCACGGTCCATTCGACGCCGCGACGCATCTCTGTGCGCTTCCATCCTGAGAGCATGCGCTCGAAGGAATCGTCGCCGCTCGAGTCGGGACGCCGGCGGTTCGACCGCGGCATCGAACTCAGTACCAACCGACGTTCTGCGAGTGACTCCACGCACCGCACGGCGTTCCGTACCGGCCGCCGATGTATCCGAGGCCCCACGAGATCTGCGTCGCCGGGTTGGTCTCCCAATCGGCGCCGGCACTGCCCATCTTGTTGCCCGGGAGCGCCTGCGGGATGCCGTAGGCGCCGCTCGAGGCGTTGTAGGCATTGACGCGCCAGCCGGATTCCTTGTTCCACAGCGCGACGAGACACGCGAACTCGCTGTCGCCCCACCCGCGCGCCATGACCATCTGGTAGGCGATGGCCTGCGCGCTCCCGGGGTCCGGTGTCACGAACGGCGGCGCCCATCCACTCGAGGTCGATGACCCCTCCGCCGTTTCGACGACGGGCTTGGGCTTCGGCTTCGGCTTGACGAAGACCGAGTAGTTGCCGCGGTCGAGCGCGCGGGCGTCGTCGCCTGCGGCCTCCTCGTCCGATGCGAAGGTCTGCACGTCCTCGACCGAGTGCGCGTACAGCGACACCGCCGCGCCCTCGTCAGCGTTCGCATCGCTGAGCGCCATCCCCGTCGGTCCGACGTAGGCGGCGACGAAACCGACCGCCGCGAAGGCCGCGAACACGCCGAGCACACCGCGACGACGCGACCATCGCTGCTTCGGAGCGGGGGCTCGACGAGGCGCTGCGGCGGGCGACTCTGCGACGGTCGACACGTCCTGTCGGCGCGAGCGCCGGGTCGAGATCAGTTCGTTTCCAGAAGTCACAGTGTCCCGAGTCTACCGATCGACCGCCGCGCATGCCATCCGAGCACGCCGCCGGGGGTCACGAGACCGCCAGCATGACCTCGACGACCGCGTCGAGGACGGCATCCACCTGCGCCTCCCGATACCCGCCGCGCTGCATGCGGAACGCCACCGAGCGCACCTGCTCGACCGAGACGGATTCGTCCGTCTCGAGGAAGCGCGCGATCTTGTCGGTGACGAGATCGACTTCGTCGATGCGGTATCCGTATCGCAGCGACGACACCCGATCGAATCGGCGCCCGCGCGGGCGCGAGAGCCGGTCGAGCACGACCTGAGCGGTCTCCCTGGTCTGCCCGACCCATGCGCGAACGCCGCCGCGACCCGAGAGGGCAGACTCCCGCTCCCTCGCCGCGAAGGCGTCCTCGATGCGACCGAGCGCGGCGTCGACCGAGGCGATCGCGTACCCGCGACGCACCAGCGGGAAGGCCGCCTCTCGCACGTCGGCCGCCGTCATCGGGTCGTCGCCGGACTCGAACGCGGCGCGTGCCCTGCTGAGGAAGGCGTCGACCGAGACCCTGTCGTAGCCCTTCTCGCGACCGTGCGTCTCGGGGAACGCTGCCGGCGCGGATGCGGATGCTGTCGTCACGATGCCACCAGGGGGGTGAAGAGGTAATAGAGAGCGAGCGCCCCGGCGGTCGAGGGCAGGATCGAGTCAAGTCGATCGAGCACGCCCCCGTGCCCGGGCAGCCACGAGCTCATGTCCTTGATGCCGAGATCGCGCTTGATCATCGACTCGCCCAGGTCGCCGACCGTCGCCGTCCCCAGGATCACGACGCCGATCACGATGCCCATCCACCAGTCGAGACCGAGCAGGAAGATCGCGAGCAGCACACCCGCCACCGCGGAGGCCAGCACCGCGCCGGCGAAGCCCTCCCACGTCTTCTTCGGGCTGATCCGGGGCGCCATCGGATGACGCCCGAAGGACAGCCCTGCCGCGTACGCGCCGGTGTCGGCGGCCACCACGACGGCGATGAACGAGAGCACCCACCACTCACCGCCCTCCTGGGCGAGCAGCAGCACGCACAGGCTCGCGAAGAAGGGCACGTAGAGCTGCACGAACCCGGCGATCAGCACGTCGGCGAGCACGTTGCCGTAGGTTCGCCCGTCCCGGCTCGCCATCTGCACCAGAAGGCGCCACACCACCACGACGGCCACGGCGACGAAGACGACGACCCAGTGCAGCCACGCATCGAAGAAGTAGCCCGAGAGGACCACCGCTGCGCCGACCACGAGCTGGGGCACGACGTCCACACGTCGGCCCGACGCACGGAGCGCGCGCGCGAACTCGAAGACGCCGAGGAGGACAGCCGCCAGCGCGAAGACCAGGAACAGCTGCTTGACGAAGATCAGCGAGCCGAGAAGGACGGCGCCGGCGGCGACGCCGATCACGATCGCCAGGATGAGGTCTCGTCCGGTGCGCTGCTTGATCCGCTCGTTGGCCTCCTCGAACTCGGCCCGTGCGTGCGCGACCTGACTCTCGAACTCGGAGCGGGCCGCACGCAGATGGGATTGGATCGCGGGCGCCCCCGCGGCATCGGTCGCAGGCGCTGTGCTCGGCAACGGCGGGATCGGCGGGATCGACGCGACCGGCGACTCGTCGGGCGTCGTCGCTTCCGCGCGGCGTGCCTCCGCTGCCTCGCGACGGGTCAGCGGCGCATCGGGAGCGGACTGGTCGCTCCCGAACGCGTCATCGGATGCTTCGGCCATCCAGGTATCAGACCTCGAGGAGCTCTGCCTCTTTGCGCTTGAGCGCCTCGTCGATGGCATCGACGTGCGCGCGCGTGAGGGCATCGAGCTCTTTCTCGGCACGGGTCAGTTCGTCTTCGCCGACCTCGCTCTTGAGTGCGTCGATGTCGTCCTTGGACTTGCGACGGATGCCGCGCAGGTGCACCTTGTGGTCTTCGCCCTTGGAGCGCACGAGCTTCACGTACTCCTTGCGGCGCTCCTCGGTGAGCTCGGGCATCGTCACGCGGATCAGGTTGCCGTCATTGGTGGGGTTGACGCCGAGGTTCGGGATGTCGCGGATGGCCTGCTCGATGCCCTTCAGCGCCGACTTGTCGTAAGGCGTGATGATGAGCGAGCGCGCCTCGGGGTTGTTGATCGAGGCGAGCTGGGCCAGGGGTGTGGGGGTGCCGTAGTAGTCGACGAGGATCTTCTGGAAGAGCTGGGGGTTGGCGCGCCCCGTGCGAACAGTCGCGAAGTCCTCCTTCGCAGCCTCGACGGCGCGGTCCATGCGCGCTCCGGCATCGGCCAAGACGTCCGCGATCACAGTGTCTCCTTCAAGGGGTGGGCTCGGTCCAGTCTACTCAGGGCGGCGTTTCACGCCGTGACCAGAGTGCCGATCGGCTCGCCCAGAAGTGCGCGGGTGACATTGCCTGCGGGCTCCATGCCGAACACCCGCATATCCATCTTGTTGTCCATGCACAGGCTGAAGGCCGTGGAGTCGACGACCTTCAGGCCGCGCTGCAGCGCGTCGAGGTAGGTGATGCGATCGATCCGGGTCGCCGAGGGGTCCTTGTGCGGATCCGCCGTGTAGACGCCGTCGACGCCGTTCTTCGCGACCAGGACCTCCTGCGCGTCGATCTCGAGCGCGCGCTGCGCGGCGACCGTATCGGTGGAGAAGTACGGCAGCCCTGCCCCGGCGCCGAAGATGACGACGCGGCCCTTCTCCATGTGGCGCTCCGCGCGGCGCGGGATGTAGGGCTCTGCCACCTGTGTCATCGAGATCGCCGACTGCACCCGGGTGGCGGCGCCCGCCTGCTCCAGGAAGTCCTGCAGCGCCAGCGCGTTCATGACGGTGCCGAGCATGCCCATGTAGTCGGCTCTCCCCCGGTCCATACCGCGCTGGCTGAGCTCGGCGCCGCGGAAGAAGTTGCCGCCGCCGACGACGATCGCGATCTCGACGCGATCGACGGCAGCGGCGATCTCCCGCGCGATCTGGCTCACGACGTCGGGATTGACCCCGAGCTGACCGCCGCCGAACGCCTCGCCCGACAGCTTCAGGAGGACGCGGCGGCGCCCGGTGTTCTCATTGATCACGACGGATCCTCTCGTTGACGACAAACTACCGAAGCGCATGAGAAAAGGCCCGCATCGGCATCCGATGCGGGCCTTCTCGACGTGTTACGCGCCGACCTTGAAGCGGGCGAACCCGGTGAGGGTCAGACCGGCGTCCTTCGCGACCTGCGCGACGGACAGCTTGTTGTCCTTCGCGTAGTCCTGGTCGAGCAGCGAGACCTGCTTGAAGAACGCGTTGACGCGGCCCTCGACGATCTTCGGAAGGGCGGCCTCGGGCTTGCCCTCGTTGCGCGAGATCTCGGTGACGATCTCCCGCTCCTTCTCGACCTCGGCCTCGGGGACCTCATCGCGCGACAGGTAGGTCGGGTTCGCGAACGAGATGTGCTGCGCGAGGCTGCGCGCCGTCTCGGCGTCGTCACCCGTGTAGGCGAGCACCACGCCGACCTGCGGCGGCAGGTCCTTGCTCGTCTTGTGGAGGTAGATCTCGAACTTCTCGCCGGTGAGGGTGCTCACGCGGCGGAGCTCGACCTTCTCGCCGATGATGGCGGCCTCGTCGGAGATCAGCTCTGCCACGGTCTGCGAGCCGGCGGGCGCTGCCAGAGCGGCCTCGGCCGACTCGGCGCCTGCCGCCGCAGCGGCCTCGAGAACCTTGTCCGCCAGCGCGATGAAGCGGTCGTTCTTCGCGACGAAGTCCGTCTCGGTGTTCAGCTCGAGGATGGTGACCTTGCCACCGATCTCCTTGGCGGCGACGAGGCCCTCGCTGGTGGAGCGGTCGGCGCGCTTGGCGTTGCCCTTCGCGCCCTTGAGGCGGAGGATCTCGACGGCCTTCTCGAGGTCGCCGTCAGCTTCCTCGAGGGCCTTCTTGGTGTCGACCATGCCGGTGCCGAGCTGCTCGCGCAGCGCCTTGATGTCGGCGATCGTGAAGTTTGCCATGGGTGGCGGCTCCTTGATTGTGGGAATTCTCGGGGGATGCCTCGGCGGGGCCGTGGAACACGACCCCGCCGAGTTGCCTTGCGGCGGGTGCTTACTTCTCTGCGGCCTCGATGTCGGCAACGGCCTCAGCGGCCAGCTCCTCGGCGACGGCCTCGGCCACGACGGCCTCAGCAGCCAGCTCCTCGGCGACGGCCTCGGCGACGACGGCCTCAGCGGCGAGCTCCTCAGCGGCCTCCTCGACGACGACAGCCGCGGCGGCCTCGTCGGCGGCGTTCTGCTCGAGCAGCTCGCGCTCCCAGTCGGCGAGGGGCTCGGCGTCGGCCGACTCGTCGGTGGGCTGGTGGCGCTGGATGAGCCCCTCGGCGGCGGCGTCGGCGATGATGCGGGTGAGCAGGCTCACCGAGCGGATCGCGTCGTCGTTGCCGGGGATCGGGTACTGGAACTCGTCCGGGTCGGCGTTCGTGTCGAGGATGCCGATCACGGGGATGCCGAGCTTCGTGGCCTCGTTGACCGCGAGGTGCTCGCGCTTGGCGTCGATGACCCAGATCGCCGACGGAGTCTTCTGCAGGTTGCGGATGCCGCCGAGCGACTTGTGGAGCTTGTCGAGCTCGCGCTTCTTGATCAGCAGCTCCTTCTTGGTGAAGCCGCTCGCAGCCGGGTCGTCGAAGTTGAGCTCCTCGAGCTCCTTCATGCGCGCGAGGCGCTTGGACACCGTCTGGAAGTTGGTGAGGAGGCCACCGAGCCAGCGCTGGTTCACGTAGGGCTGGCCGACGCGGGTCGCCTGCTCGGCGACGATCTCCTGGGCCTGCTTCTTCGTGCCGACGAAGAGGACCGTGCCGCCGTGTGCGACGGTCTCCTTGACGAACTCGTACGCCTTGTCGATGTACGTCAGCGACTGCTGCAGGTCGATGATGTGAATGCCGCTGCGCTCGGTGAGGATGAAGCGCTTGACCTTCGGGTTCCACCGGCGGGTCTGGTGCCCGAAGTGGACGCCGCTGTCGAGCAGCTGGCGGATGGTGACGACGGCCATGGCCGTTCTCCTGTTCTGGCGCGGGGCGCCTCTTGCGGTTGTGTTCGCGCCGACGATGTCGGCGGGCCTGGTGCCCGGCGCACGCCCGCTCGCTGCTGCGAGACCGATGGGAGTGGATGCCGCACCGCCCGGTCTTCCGACCGTTCGCGGTGCTCTGGGCACGCGGAGTCACCCCGACGAGCGGGGTGCAGGGTCCAGTGTACCAGTCGCCGCCTCCTCCCCAGGGCGCCGGCGGCGGCATCCGTCCACCGCACGATGCCCGCCGGCGTCCCGCGCCGGATCAGGACCGAGGCTGATCCCATGCCGTCCTCACGCGCCCTGCCGCGATCCCTCGTCGTCGCCTGGACGGTCGCACTCGTGCTCGTGGTGGGTGCCGCGCCCTCGCGCGCCGACGAGACGAGGGATGCCGAACCGGAGCCCGTCGCCGGACCGGCGGGCGCCGACTGGGTGTGGCCGCTCGCCCGGTTCCGTCTCGAGAGGGCCTTCGAGGCTCCTGCGCACCGGTACGGCCGCGGTCACCGGGGCATCGACCTGCGGGCCGATCCCCGCGACGCCGTACGGGCACCCGCCGGAGGGACGATCGCGTTCTCGGGAGCGGTCGCCGGACGCGGCATCCTGACGATCGACCACGGCGGCGGTCTCGTCACGACGTTCGAGCCGGTCGAGTCCGACCTGGGCGCAGGCGCGAGCGTTCGACGGGGAGACGAGGTCGCCGCACTCGCGCTCGGCGGCCACGCTCCCCCGGGCGCGCTGCATTTCGGCGTGCGTCTGGACGGCGAGTACGTCAACCCGATGCTGCTGCTCGGCGGTGTCCCGCGCGCCGTGCTGCTGCCCTGCTGCTGAGCAGGTTCATGCGCGCGGGTGCGCGAGCCGGTAGGTCGCGGTGAGCCGTTCGCTCGAGACGTGCGTGTAGATCTGCGTCGTGCCCAGGCTCGCGTGGCCCAGGATCTCCTGCACCGCACGCAGGTCGGCACCGCCGTCGAGCAGATGCGTCGCCGCGGAGTGCCGCAGGGCGTGCGGGCCGACCGCTCCGCCGACCTCCGGGCCGAGCGCGCGCGCTACGACGTCGTACGCGGCCCGGGTGCCCAGGCGCCCGCCGCGGACCCCGAGGAACACCGCCGGCACGCCGTCCGTGGCCGGTCGGCGCGCGAGCAATGACGGCCGCCCGCGCACCAGATACGCGTCGAGCGCGCGTCCCGCGGCTCCCCCGAAGGGAACGACCCGCTCTTTCGACCCCTTGCCGAGCACCCGCGCCGTGCGTCGTTCGCGGTCGATGTCCCCGAGGTCCAGACCGCACAGCTCCGACACGCGCACACCGGACCCGTAGAGGAACTCGAGCACGGCGTGGTCGCGCAGTGCGATCGGGTCGCCCTCCGCGGCGGCGGCGCCCGCGCGGTCCAGGACTGCGCTCAGGGCATCCGCGGTCGCCACCTTCGGCAGCGGGCGGCCCCGCTTGGGCGCGACCAGGCGCAGGGCAGGGTCGTCGGCGACGATTCCCTCCTCGAGCGCCCAGGCGAAGAAGCCGCGGGCCGTCGAGGTGCGCCGCGCGATCGTCGCTCGGGCGTCGGCGCGCTGGGTCGCCCGCCACAGCCACTCGCGCAGGGTCTCCAGGTCGACTTCCGCGAGGTCGGCATCCCCCACCGTCGCTGCCAGGTCGGCCAGATCACCGCGGTACGCGCGCACCGTCGCGGGCGACAGGCGGCGCACGTCCGCGAGGACGCGCGCATACGCGTCAGCGGCGGCCTCGAGTCTCATGGCACCAGCTTGCTCCGCCCCGCTCCCCCGTGCGGCGCGACTCACCGCGCATTCGCCCGGCGCCTCCTCCACATGCCGCCACTGCGCCCGCCACCCCACCGAGCTGTCACGCACGCGTGTCCTCGCTCATCGCACTCGCGACGATCTCTTCATGGCAGACAAGGACGAACTCGGCCGCGCGGGAGAAGAGCGCGCGGCGCGCTATTTCACCGATGCGGGCTACGAGGTGGTCGCTCGCAACTGGCGCTGCACGGCCGGCGAGATCGACCTGGTGGTGGTCGACGCCGAACACGTGGTCATCGCCGAGGTGAAGACGCGGCGAGGCGAGGGCTTCGGGCATCCGTTCGAGGCGATCGATGCACGCAAGCGCACGCGACTGTGGCGTCTCGCGTGCGCCTGGGTCGCCATCAACCGCGACGTCGTCCGGCATCGTCGACTGCGGATCGATGCCGTGGCGATCATCGGCACCGACCCCGGCACCGCGCGGCTCGAGCACATCCGCGACATGGAGGTGTCGTGAGCATCGCCCGCACCTGGTCGGTGGCCCTCGTCGGCGTCGAGGGCGAGCTGGTCGAGGTCGAGGCCGACCTCTCGAACCAGACGCCCGAGTTCAAGATCATCGGCCTGCCCGACAAGGCACTCGGTGAAGCGGTGCAGCGAGTGCACAACGCGTGCGCGAACAGCGGGGCGCCGCTCCCCCGCCGCAGGCTGACCGTGAATCTGTCCCCGGCGAGCCTGCCCAAGCAGGGCTCGGGTTTCGACGTGGCCGTGGCGCTCGCCTGCCTCGCGACCGAGACGACGATGGATGCCGCTTCCCTCGCGTCCACGGTGCACCTCGGCGAACTCGGCCTCGACGGCAGGCTGCGACCGATCCCGGGAGTCCTCCCCGCCGTCCTCGCGGGAGTCAAGGCCGGGCGACGACGCGCCGTGGTCCCCTGGGCCAACCGCGCGGAGGCGGAGCTCGTCGACGGCATCGAGGTCGTGGGCGCCGTCAACCTCGCGCAGGTGCTGGCGCTGCACGGCGCGGATGTCGACGTCCCCGACGACGAACCAGTCGACCTGCCCGACGACCCGGCCCCGGCGGAGCGGCCACTCGATCTCGCCGAGGTCATCGGCCAGCGCGAGGCCGTCGACGCGCTCGTGGTCGCGGCGGCCGGCGGGCATCACCTGATGATGTGCGGTCCGCCCGGCGCCGGGAAGACGATGCTCGCACGCCGGCTCACCGGCATCCTCCCCGCGCTCGACGATCGCGCGGCACTCGCGAGCGCTGCCGTGCGCAGCCTGTCGGGTGCGCGGGTGGTCGAGCTCACGCGCACCCCGCCGTTCGAGGCTCCGCATCACAGCGCGAGTGTGGCCGCGCTCGTCGGAGGAGGGTCGCGCATCATCCGTCCCGGCGCGATCGCCCGCGCCACGGAGGGCGTCCTCTTCCTCGACGAGGCAGGCGAGTTCACCGCCTCCGCCCTCGACTCCCTCCGCCAGCCGCTCGAGAACGGCACGATCACCATCCATCGATCCGGAACGAGCGCCGCCTTCCCCGCGCGCTTCCAGCTCGTGCTCGCGACCAATCCCTGCCCGTGCGGCGATCACGGGATCCGCGGCGGCACCTGCACTTGCCCGCCGTCGGCGATCCGCCGCTACCGCGGACGGCTGTCCGGACCGCTCCTGGATCGCATCGACATCGAGCTGACCCTCACGCGGGTCTCGGTCGCCCAACGTGCGCACGCCGGCGCGACGGTCACGACCGCCGACGCGCGCGCCCAGGTGGCCGAGGCCCGGGCGCGCACCGCGCACCGGCTCGCCGACACGCCGTGGCGACTCAACGCGCAGGTGCCCGGCACCTGGCTCCGCGAGGGCCCGGCCTCCCCTGCGGCGAACGTGCTCCGGCCGCTCGACGCGGCTCTGCACCGTGGCGCGATCACCCTGCGTGGCTACGACCGTGTGCTGCGGGTCGCGTGGTCCCTCGCCGACCTCGCGGGACTCCCCCGACCGGCCGCCGAACAGCTCGGCCGGGCGCTCTACCTCAAGAAGGGACTCGCCGCATGATCCGCTTCCGACTCGACCCTTCGGCGGCGCGGCGCGCTCTGGGCGGCCATGCCGACGCATCGACCCCGGACTCGGAGATCCTCGACCGCTACGCCACTGTCGTGTGGTCCCACCTCGTGGAACCGGGCGACGCCGTGGCCGGACGCATCGTCGGCTCCCACGGGCCGGTGCGCGGGCTGCAGGTCGTCATCGGCGACCACGACACGGTGGCGGTCACCGCTCGCGAGCTCGAAGAGGGCCGCAAGCGCTGGATGCCGCGGCTCGACGCAGAGCAGATCTCGCGCGCACTCGCTTCGGCCACGCGATCCGCAGCCGCCATCATCACCCGCGCCGACGCGGACTGGCCGGATCAGCTGGATGACCTCGGGATGCACGCGCCTCACTGCCTGTGGGTCCGCGGTGACCGCGCCCTCCTCGCTCGACTACGTCCATCGGTCGCGATCGTCGGAGCGCGAGCGGCCACCTCCTACGGCGACCACGTCGCGCTCGAGCTGTCTGCGGAGCTCGCCGGAAGCGGAATCCCCGTGATCTCCGGCGGCGCGTACGGGATCGACGGTGCCGCCCATCGCGCAGCGCTCGACGTGGGCGGGCGGACGGTCGCTCTGCTCGCAGGAGGTGTGGACCGCAGCTACCCCGTGGGCCACGCCGGGCTCATCGAACGCGTCGCGATGACCGGCGCGGTCGTGAGCGAGGTTCCCTGCGGCGCCGCCCCCACGAAGTGGCGGTTTCTGCAGCGCAACCGGCTCATCGCAGCGCTCAGCGACGCCACCATCGTCGTCGAGGCAGGATGGCGCAGCGGGTCGCTGAACACGGCGGGGCACGCAGCCTCCCTCTCCCGGCGACTCGGCGCGGTTCCGGGTCCGGTGACCTCTGCGGCCTCGGCGGGGACGCACCGCCTGCTGCGTGAGTACGACGCCGCATGCATCACCAGCGCCGCCGACGTGCGGGAGCTCCTCGGCCTCACCCAGAACGCGGAGCACCGCCACGGCGACCGGGGCGCGCGCACCGACGACACGACGCGCGTCCGCGATGCGCTGAGCACGCGGTCGCCGCGCGAAGCGGCCGATCTCGCTCGGCGGACAGGGATGTCGGTGGACCACGTCGAAGCAGTGCTCGGACTTCTGCAGCTCGAGGGCTCGGCTGTTCGCGGCCCCGCGGGCTGGCGATCGCCGCCGATCGGAGGGTGAGGCATCCGCCGTCACAACTCAGGTGTCGAGCGACAGCTCCTCGGGGAGGTGGAAGTCGCGGCGCTGCAGCTCCTCCACGTTGACATCCTTGAACGTCAGCACGCGCACGGCCTTGACGAAACGGTCGGCTCGGTAGATGTCCCACACCCACACATCCGACATCGAGATCTCGAAGTAGAAGTCGTGCTCGGTGTCGCGACGCACGACGTTCACCTCGTTCGCGAGGTAGAACCGCCGCTCGGTCTCGATCACGTACTGGAACTGTGAAACGACGTCGCGGTACTCGCGGTACAGCGCGAGCTCCAGCTCACGGTCGTAGTCCTCGAAGACTTCGTCATCCATGGTGACACCATCCTATGGGCGCGACTGGATGCCGCGAACCCGCGTCCGCCGACGGCGGACAGACCGTCAGAACAGGGTGGGCGCGTCGGTGATCGACCACGACGCCCGATGGTGAGCGCTGATCCCGTGCTCGCGGATCGCATCGCGATGGTCGGGACTCGCATACCCCTTGTTGCGCGCCCAGTTGTACGCGGGCAGCTCCGCGTGGAGATCGGTCATCAGCGCATCGCGCGCGACCTTCGCGATGACGGATGCCGCAGCCGCCGACGCGCAGTCGCGGTCGGCCTTGATCACCGGACGCACACGAAGACCGCGTGCGCCGGCGGCGGTGATGTAGTCGTAGTTGCCGTCGAGGATCACCACGGCGTCCTCGGGCACGACACCCTGCGCTCGGAGGTCGGCGATCGCCCTGATGGAGGCGAGACCGAGGGCCCGCATGATGCCGATCTCGTCGATCTCCGCGGAGCTCGCCCAGCCCACGGCGCTGGCCGAGACCCACGAGGCGGCGCGGGAGGCGACATCCGCCCGCTTCGGCTCGGGCACGAGCTTCGAGTCGCGCAGGCCCTGCGGGATGCGCTTGCGAGACCGCGGAGCGTCGATCACCGCCGCGCCCACCGCAACGGGGCCGGCCAGGGCACCGCGCCCCACCTCGTCGCACGCGATGACGATCGCGTGCTCCTTCAGGAGCCTGCGCTCGAGCGTCAGTCGCGGCTCCGCGACGGTCATGGCGCCGAATCCTCCTGGGACGGCTCGGGCACGCCGGCGAAATCGTCGTGATGGAAGTCCAGCAGTCCGAACCGGTCCAGCGGCCAGGTCACCAGGAACGCGCGTCCGACGACGTTCTCGACGGGAACGAAGCCCTCGCCCGGCTGTTCCTGGTTGTATCGCGAGTCTTTCGATCGGTACCGGTTGTCGCCCAGCACCCACAGACTCTCGTCCGGCACGACGACGTCGAACGAGACGCCCGACGCGGCCGACTCCCCCGACGGCAGCTTGATGTACTCGGTCTCATCGACCGCGACACCGTTGATCGTGACCTGTCCGAGCGTGTTGCAGCACACCACGTGATCGCCGGGCAGGCCGATGATGCGCTTGACGAGGTGGTCGTCGCTGTCGGGGGCGGAGAGCCCCACGAGCGCGAGCACCCACTCCACGGCCTCGACGACAGGCGGTCGCGCCGGGTCGGTCGATGGCGGCAGCCATCCGCCCGGGTCACGGAAGACGACGATGTCGCCGCGGTCGTAGCCGCCGAACCGGGGGGTGATCTCGTCGACGAGGATGCGGTCGTTGATGTGAAGGGTGTCCTCCATCGATCCCGACGGGATGTAGAAGGACCGGACCAGGAAGGTCTTGACGAGGAACGAGACCAGGACCGCGATCAGGATGATGACCAGCACATCGCGGAGGAATGTGACCCACCCGCGACGACGGCGGCGGATGGTCGCCTCGCCCAGTGAACCGGACGACGGTGCCGGTTCGGCGGAGGCCGTCTTCTCGGTGGTCATGCACGATCCTTCGTCGGCGCGCCGCGGATCGGAGAGCCTCCCCTCAAGGTTCCCACACTCCCGAGCCTCGAATGGGACGGGACGCGGACTTCGCGGGACGTTGTCAGCGTGGAAACGACGAAGCCCCGGACCACACGGGTCCGGGGCTTCGGTACGCAGAACTCAGCGGTCGCGCTTCTCCTTGATCTTGGCCTTCTTGCCACGGAGGTTGCGGAGGTAGTAGAGCTTCGCACGACGCACGTCGCCGCGGGTGACGACCTCGATGTGGTCGATCACCGGGGAGTGCACCGGGAAGGTGCGCTCGACGCCGACCTGGAAGCTGATCTTGCGGACCGTGAAGGTCTCGCGCACGCCGTCGCCCGAGCGGCCGATGACGACGCCCTGGAAGACCTGGATGCGGGAGCGGTTGCCTTCGGTGATGTTCACGCCCACCTTGACGGTGTCGCCGGGGGCGAAGGCGGGGATGTCGGAGCGCAGCGATGCTGCGTCGACGGAGTCGAGGATCTGCATGATCTTTTCTCTCTGCGGCCGCCACAGGTCGACCGCGGGAAGTATGGGAAAGGAAGTCGTGTGCCCGAGGCCGCCGGCCGGAAGCCGCGCGACTGATTCCCCTGAGGCAGAACCTGGTCAGGGCACAAACATCTATTCTGCCACGGATGCCGCGACCGGCCAAAACGGCGTCAGCGCGCCTGCGGCCCCTGCTTCTCGCTCAGCACGATGACCTCGGGCATCGACGCGGATGCGGACGCGGACGGCGCTTCCTGCGCCGCCGGGATGTACGCGACGCCATCGACGGTGTGCAGCACCATGCGCGACGGCTTCGCCTCGCTCCACAGCTGCCAGAGCTCCAGCCAGAACAGGCCGATGCCGACGAGCACCGCGGCCACCATGACCGGCACCCACCAGGTCTGGTTGAAGAACCCGAGGGAGATGATCAGAACGTGCCAGACGGCGAAGCCGAGGACGTCCCACCACGACACGGCGCGATGCGCCCGCACGGTGCCGCGCGCGCGGACCAGCAGTGTCAGCAGCAGCTGCCAGAGGAACACTCCCGGCACCGCGAACAGCATCCACAAGAACGCCCAGCCGTTCGCGCCGGCGATGATCCAGCCGACGAACAGCCACAGCGGCAGGACAAATGCGGCGGGAATCATCCAGCCGAAGAATCCACGTCGAAGCCACATGCTCCGATGCTACGCCCGGGAAGGCCCTGCAGGACACGCCTTCGGCGCGGCACGAGGCATCCTCACAGCCGAGCGCTCCGCCGCCTGTGAGAATGGAGGGGAACCCGAGAGGAACCACATGATCGAGCTGCGCACACCCGCCGAGATCGAGGCGATGAAGCCTGCGGGCAGATTCGTCGCCGAGACGCTGGCGACCCTGCGCGACGAGACCAAGGTGGGCACGAATCTCCTCGCGATCGACCGGCGGGCGCACGAGCTGATCCGGCGCGCCGGCGCCGAGTCCTGCTACATCGACTACCACCCCTCCTTCGGGGCCAGCCCGTTCGGCAAGGTCATCTGCACGTCGGTCAACGACGCGGTCCTGCACGGCCTGCCCTTCGACTACGCCTTGCGCGACGGCGACCTCGTGTCGCTCGACTTCGCCGTGGCGATCGACGGCTGGGTCGCCGACTCCGCGGTCTCGTTCGTCGTGGGCACGGCCCGCGACGAGGACCTCGCACTGATCGACACGACTCAGCGCGCGCTGGATGCCGCGATCCGGGCCGCGAACGTGGGGAACCGCATCGGCGACATCTCGGCGGCGATCGCGGCGATCGCGCACGCCGACGGCTACTCGATCAACACCGACTTCGGCGGCCACGGCGTCGGCCGCGAGATGCACGGCGACCCGCACGTCGCCAACGACGGCAAGGCCGGCCGGGGATATCCGCTGCGCGACGGTCTGGTATTGGCGCTCGAGCCCTGGTTCCTGCAGACGACCGACGGCCTCGTCACCGACCCCGACGGCTGGACGCTCCGATCGGTCGACGGCTCCCGCGGCGCCCACTCGGAGCACACCGTCGCGATCACCGCGGACGGGCCGATCGTGCTGACCGACCGCTCCTGGCTCGGGGTCGACTGACTCACGCCTCGGACGGGACGATCACGACCGCCGATCTCGGCGGAAGGATCGCGATCCCGTCGGCGAGCCGTGCCGACGCATCCGTGGTCAGCGCGATGCTCCAGCCGGAGGGCACGCGAAGGCGCACCTCGTCGGCCGAGAAGTCGACGAGGATCTCCGCGCCGGGCCTGGCGAGCCGGAACCACCGCTCCTCCTCGTCAGCCGATGCCGCGATGCGACCGAAGTCAGGATCGGTGAGCCCCGGAATCCGCCGACGCAGGGCGATGAGCTCGCGGTAGAGCTCCAGGAGCGCCGCGTGGGGCGAGGCATCCCGTTCCTGCCAGTCGAGCTTCGATCGCCGGAAGGTCGCCGGGTCCTGCGGGTCGGGAACGAGCGACTCGTCCCAGCCCATGCGGGCGAACTCGGCCTTGCGTCCTCGTGCGGTCGCCTCGCCCAGCTCGGGCTCCGGATGCGACGTGAAGAACTGCCAGGGAGTGCTGGCGCCCCATTCCTCGCCCATGAACAGCATCGGGGTGAAGGGGGTGAGCAGCGTCAGCACCGCCGCGACCGCGAGGCCGCCCGGGTCGAGGGTCTGGGACAGGCGATCCCCCGCCGCGCGATTGCCGATCTGGTCGTGGTCCTGCGAGAACGTCACGAGCCGCCACGCCGGCAGACGCGGGTCGATCGGACGACCGTGCACGCGGCCGCGGAAGGAGGAGAAGGTCCCGTCGTGGAAGAACCCGCGGGTCGAGGCCTTGACGAGCGCCGAGAGCGGGGCGAAGTCCGCGTAGTAGCCGGAGGTCTCCCCGGTCAGGGCGACGTGGAGGGCGTGGTGGTAGTCGTCACTCCACTGCGCCGCGAGCCCGTACCCGTCCGCCTCGCGCGCGGTGATCAGGCGGGCGTCGTTGAGATCGCTCTCGGCGATGAGCGTGAGCGGCCGGCCGAGGTGGGCGCTCAACGCGTCAACGGATTCGCCGAGCTCCTGCAGGATGTGCGGCGAGCGTCGGTCCTTGAGAGCGTGCACCGCGTCGAGACGCAGGCCGTCGACGTGGAAGTCGCGCAGCCACATCGCGGCGTTGTCGAGGATGTGGCGACGCACTTCGGGCTCGTCGAGATCCACCGACGAGCCCCACGTGTTGGACTCGGTGTCCCTGAGGTAGGGGCCGAACTCGGGCAGGTAGTTCCCGCTCGGACCGAGGTGGTTGTACACGACGTCCTGGATCACTCCGAGGCCGGCGGCGTGACAGGCGTCGACGAATCGCTGATAGGCCGCGGGACCGCCGTAGGCCTCGTGGACGGCGAACCACAGGACGCCGTCGTATCCCCAGTTGTGGGTGCCGTTGAACGCGTTGACGGGCAGCAGCTCCACGAAGTCGACGCCCAGATCGACGAGGTGATCGAGGCGGCGAGCAGCGGCATCCAGGGTCCCCTCGTCGGTGAAGGTGCCGATGTGGAGCTCGTAGACGACGCCGCCCGCGAGCTGCCTGCCGTTCCAGGCGCCGTCGCGCCACTCGTGCGCGCCCGCATCGAACACCGCGCTGAGGTCGTGCACCCCGCGCGGCTGTCGCTGCGAGCGCGGGTCGGGCCGCACGGCTCCGCCGTCGAGGACGAATCCGTACTCGTCTCCCTCTGCGAGCTGCGTCGCGGCGCGCCACCAGCCGTCGCCGGCGGATGTCATCGGCAGGTCACCGCCCAGCCGTGGGGCGTGCAGCTCGACGCGCCGGGCGCGGGGCGCCCAGACTGCGGGGTTCACGCCGCCTCCGTGACGAGCAGCGCGACGGGGTAGGTGTCGAGCAGCTCGCCCAGCGGGATCGCGCCGCCGGAGAAGCGCCGGCGGGTGAGCACGTCCGTCGTCGGCCCGTCATGCCTCAGCAGCACGGTGTCTGCCCACGGGGATCCGGATGCCGCGGCCCGGCGCGCGAGCGCCACCGGAAGCCTCGTCGCGACCGCCAGCGCGCCGCCGCGGTCGACGGCGATCGCATGACCGGCCGCAGGGCCGACGACCGTCGCAGGCGTGTAGCGGGTGAAGAGGTCGGGGCGTTCGCGCCGCAGACGCAGAGCGCGCGAGGTCACGAGCAGCTTTGCCGCGCCCGAGGCGTCGACGAGGGGCCGTGCACCGCCCTCGATCGCCTCGAGCAGACGACGACGTTCGGCGAAGTCGACGGCGCGGCGGTTGTCGGGGTCGACGAGGCTCTGCTCCCACAGCTCGGTTCCCTGGTAGACGTCCGGCACCCCCGGCCCCGTGAGCTGCAGCAGCTTGGCGGATAGTGCGTTGGACCATCCGGCGCCTTCGATCTCCGAGACGAACGCCGCCACGCGCGCGGCGACGTCCGGATCGTCGAACACGGCGTCGACGAGGGCGTGCATCCGCGCCTCGAAGTCGGCCTCGGGAGCGAGCCACGAGGTCGACTCCCCCGCTTCGCGCGCCGCCTTCTCGGCATACGCGTGCAGGCGTTCGCGCGATGCCGGCCACGCTCCGATCACGGCTTGCCAGAGCAGCGCATCGAACGGGCCGTCGCCGGTGGTCGCGGCATCCCGCAGCTCGCCCAGCACCGTCACCCAGCGCTGCGGGATCTCGGCCAGCACGGACAGGCGCGCGCGGACATCCTCGCCGCGCTTCGTGTCGTGCGTGGACAGCGTCGTCATCGTGTGCGGCCACATCGCCTGTCGCTGCGCCTGGGCCGTGTGGAACTCCTCGACGGTCAGCGCGAACTGCGACGGATCGGCGCCGACCTCGGTCAGCGTTCCGAGCCGCGTCGCCCGGTAGAACGCCGTGTCCTCGACGCCCTTGGCCATCACCATCCCGCTGGTCTGCTGAAACCGCAGGGCAGCGGGATGCCGCGGATCGGCGAGTGCCCGAAGCACTCGGTCGACGGTCTCGGCGAGCTCGGGTCGACGGCGGCGCGCGGCGTCCGCGGCGAGGTCGAGATGCTCACGACCCGCGGGGAGGTACGAGCGGTATACGGGGAAGTGCACGAGCAGCTCGGAGAGCGCGTCCTCCACGCGATCGTCGTCGGCGGCTCCGAGATCTCGCGCGAGCCGGCGCACCTCCGACCGCAGGATGCCGTCGGCGACGGCCCGCTTGGTGCCCGCGATCAGATCCTGCCACGGCGAGGCGGCGGCGAGCCCGGTGTCGCGGCGCAGCTGCGCGTCGAGGCGATCGAGCTCCTCCTCGCCGGCCGGATCGACGAGAACCCGGTCGATCTCGGCGAGTGCGTCGTAGCCGGTCGTCCCGTCTGCGGCCAAGAACTGCGGCAGCGGCTCGCCGTGCTCCAGGATCTTCTCCACGAGGACGTAGGCGCCGCCGGTGAGCGCGTCGAGCTGGGCGAGGTAGTCGACCGGGGCGCGCAACCCGTCCGGGTGATCGACGCGGAGCCCGTCGACGAGGCCGTCGGCGAACCACCGGCCGATCTCGGCATGGGTGCGGGAGAACACGTCGGGCTCCTCGACGCGCACGGCCGCAAGATCTGACACGCCGAAGAAACGGCGGTAGTTCAGATCGGTCGCCTCCCGACGCCAGTGCATCAGCGAGTAGTGCTGTCGATCGTGGACGGTGAGCACGTCGGCGCCGTCGTCGGTCGAGCCCGGGGCGAGAGGGAAGCGGTGCTCGTGGTACCTCAGCTCGTCGCCGTCGATCCGAAGCGACCCGTCGGCCGCAGCATCCGCGAGCTCCTCGCCCAGCACCGGGATGCGCACCTTGCCGCCGCCGAACTCCCAGTCGATATCGAACGTGGCCGCATGCTCGGACGCGCGCCCGTGGCGCAGGACGTCCCACCACCACGGATTCTCGTGCGCGCGCCCCACCCCGACATGGTTGGGGACGATGTCGACGAGCACGCCGAGCCCCGCCGTCCGGAACGCGCGACAGGCGCGTTCGAGGCCCGCGCGCCCACCCCGCGCGGGATCGACGGCTGTGGGATCGACGACGTCGTAACCGTGGTCGGAGCCCTCCGTCGCCGTCAGAATCGGCGACAGGTACACCCAGTCCACTCCGAGCGCGACCAGGTAGTCGACGAGCGATGCCGCATCGTCGAGCGTGAACGTCGGGCGGATCTGCAGTCGATAGGTCGACGTCGGACGGGAGGCGAGCACGACGATCCCCTACCGACGCAGCTCTGCCCGGGGAGCGGCGCCGGGCACCTCGTCCACGCCGGCGACGGACGTCACGGCCAGGGAGGCGGCGACGGTGTGGCCGAGCTCGGGCTCGGGCAGTTCGTGCTCCCGCAGCACCATCATCGACCGCCCCGCCACCGCCAGCTTCGATCCCGGCTCCACCGGCTCGGTGTTGGCATGCTCGCCGGCCGTGTCGACCACCACGTCCCACTCGGGACTGAACTCGTCCTCGGGGATGACGAAGTCGACCACGTCATCGCCGGCGTTGAACAGCACGATGAAGTGGTGGTCCGAGATCGGCTCGCCCCTTCGATCTCTTTCGCGGATCCCGTCCCCGTTGAGGAACACGCCCACCGCCCGCCCGAACCCGGATTCCCAGTCCTCCGGCTGCATCTGGGTGCCGTCCGGACGCGCCCACACGATGTCGGGGATCGGCGCTCCCTCCTCGCGCCGCACGGGTCGACCGTCGAAGAAGCGCCGCCGGCGGAAGGTGGGATGCTCGCGCCGCAGCCGGGCGAGGGCGGCGGTGAACTCGAGAAGGGGGTGATCGACCGCTGACCAATCGATCCACGTGATCTCGTTGTCCTGGGCGTAGCCGTTGTTGTTCCCGCCCTGGGTGCGCCCCAGCTCGTCTCCGTGCAGCAGCATCGGCACCCCCTGCGACAGCATGAGCGTGGCGATGAAGTTTCGCTGCTGGCGTTCGCGCAAGGCCAGAATTGCGGGGTCGTCGGTCGGCCCCTCGGCGCCGCCGTTCCAGGAGCGGTTGTCGTCGGCGCCGTCGCGGTTGTCCTCGCCGTTGGCCTCGTTGTGCTTGTCGTTGTAGGAGACGAGGTCTCGCAGCGTGAAACCGTCGTGGGCGGTGACGAAGTTGATGGATGCGACGGGCCGGCGTCCAGAGTGCTCGTACAGATCGGCCGACCCCGTGAGCCGCGACGCGAACTCGCCGAGGGCCTGCGGCTCGCCCCGCCAGAAGTCGCGGACGGTGTCGCGGTACTTGCCGTTCCACTCCGTCCACTGGGGCGGGAAGTTGCCGACCTGGTAGCCGCCGGGCCCGACATCCCATGGCTCGGCGATGAGCTTGACCTGCGAGACCACCGGATCCTGCTGCACGAGCTCGAAGAACGTCGAGAGGCGGTCCACCTCGTAGAACTCGCGGGCGAGCGTCGAGGCGAGGTCGAAACGGAACCCGTCCACGTGCATGTCGAGCACCCAGTAACGCAGGGAGTCCATGATCAGCTGCAGCGTGTGCGGGTTGCCGGCATTGAGGCTGTTGCCGGTGCCGGTGTAGTCGGTGTAGTAGCGCTTGTCGTCGTCTTCGAGCCGGTAGTAGGCCTCGTTGTCGATGCCGCGCATCGAGAGTGTCGGGCCGAGGTGGTTCCCCTCGGCGGTGTGGTTATAGACGACGTCGAGGATGACCTCGATGCCGGCCGCATGGAGGACCTTCACCATCGCCTTGAACTCCTGGACCTGCTGTCCGCGCTGACCGCTGGAGGCGTAGGTGTTCTGGGGCGCGAAGAAGGCGATGGTGTTGTAGCCCCAGTAGTTCGAGAGGCCCTTCTCCTCGAGGACGGAGTCGTTGACGAACTGGTGGACAGGCATGAGCTCGATCGCGGTCACGCCGAGCTTCTGCAGATGCTCGACGATCGCCGGATGGGCGATCGCGCTGTAGGTGCCGCGGATCTCCTCGGGAACGGCGGGGTGCAGCTCGGTCAGACCGCGCACATGCGCCTCGTAGATGAAGCTCTCGGCGTAGGGGGTCTTGGGCAGCCGGTCCCCGCTCCAGTCGAAGTAGGGGTTCACGACGACGCCGAGCATCTGGTGAGCGGCGGAATCCTCGTCGTTGCGCGAGTCGGGGTCCCCGAAGTCATAGCCGAACACCGGCTGCCCCCAGGTGACCTGTCCGTCCACGGCCTTCGCGTACGGATCGAGCAGCAGCTTGTTCGCGTTGAAGCGCCGGCCGGAGGCCGGGTCGAACTCACCGTGCACGCGGAACCCGTAGCGCTGACCCGGCTGCACCGTCGGCAGGTACCCGTGATGCACGAACGCGTCGACGTCGATCAGCGGCACCCGCGTCTCGGCGCCCTCGTCGTCGAACAGGCACAGCTCGACGCGCTCGGCGCCCTCGCTGAAGATCGCGAAGTTCGTCCCACTTCCGTCGAACGTCGCACCGAGCGGATACGGGGAACCGGGCCAGATCTGCATGCGACCTCCAAGTCGTCGGGCGCCTTCACGATAGCGGCGGGAGGAATCAGGGCTGCGGGGCTTGACGTGAGAGGGGGCTCACCCCCTCGAGGCGCTCGCCGGGGTCGCGCCCACGACCGGTGCTGTCTCCGAAGCGAAGAGCCCTGGTTCGTCCACCGCCCGGCGGACCGCGGCGATGACGCGGTCGACGTCGTCCGGCGAGTTGTAGACGGTGAAGCTCACGCGGCAGCTCGCCGCCGGATCGATCTCCAGGTCGCGGTGCGCGAGCGTCGCGCAGTGGCATCCCGCCCGCGACTCGACGCCCTGCGCGTTGAGCGCGCGGGCGATCGCGAACGGCGAGTGGCCGGCGATGTTGAAGGCAACCAGAGGAGTGCGCTCTCTCCCCGCGGGCACGCCATACACGTGGAGACCGTCGATGGCGGCGAGCCCGTCGATCGCCCGCTGAGTGAGGGATGCCGCGTGGTCGGCGACGGCTCCCATGGCGGCGTCCACCGCTGCCGGGTCGAGCGGATCATCCGTGCGGAACCAGGCTCGATCGGGGTCCGCGCCGACCATGTCGACGAGGAGTCGCAGGGTCTGCGCCGACGCGATGACGCCCAGGATGTTGGGCGTGCCGGCCGAGAACCTCCAGGGCAGGTCGTTGTACTCCACCCGATCGGGGAAGACCCGGCCCTCCGCGATCATGTCCCCGCCGTAGAGGAACGGCGGCAGGGTCTCGCGGAGCGACTTCTTCGCGTACAGCACGCCCACGCCGAAGGGAGCGAGCAGCTTGTGCAACGAGAACGCGACGAAGTCGGCATCCATCGCCTGCACGTCCAGCCGCGAGCTCGCGAACAGCTGCGCGGCATCGATGAGGAGGAGGGCGCCCGTGCTCCCATCGGGCTGCGCATACGCGCCGGCGTCGGCGATCGCCCGCACCCTGTCCAGCGGCGGCTTCGTGCCGAGGAAGTTCGACCCGCCGCAGCAGGTCACGAGCTTCGTGCGCGCATCGACCAGCGAAGCGAGGTGCGCCAGGTCCAGCTCGCCCGAGTCGTGATCGAAGCGCGCGAGCCGAAGTTCGACCCGACGTCCGAACCGCGGCAGGATCTCACGGCACATCGCGTGCCACGGCACGTAGTTCGAGTTGTGCTCCATGAGGGTCGTCACGACGTTGTCGCCGTCGCGGAAGTCGGCCATCAGCGAATACATGGCCGCATTGATCGCCTCCGTGGTGCTGCGATGCATCGAGAGGGTGTCTCGTGAGGGCGCGTTGATCCAGGACGCGATGGTGTCGAACGACGCCTCGAACGCCTCGGTGGTGCGGATGGAGGCATCCGACTGCCCGCGGTGGACGTTCTCGTAGGTCTCCGACAGGTCGCGCAGCAGTTCCCAGACCGCGAGCGGAGGCTGGGTGCTGGCGGCATTGTTCGTGACGATGCGCTCTCGAAGCCCGAACGCGAACTGGGAGCGGATCAGCTCGAGCTCGCGCGAAGCGAGGGTCCCCATGCAGCAGAGAATCCTCCACTTCCGCGATCACGGCAAGAGCATCCGTCCCGCGGGACGGGCGCGTCTCACATCCCGGCCGCGGCGGCTGTGAGGGAAACGTTCGCTCGGGGAAACCACGCGCGGTCAGGGGTGAAACACCGCGCTCGTACCGTCGGCGTCACCGAGATGTCCGCCCGTGAGGAGAACCCATGGCTCATCGCGACCCCGTCGACAGCCCGAAACATGGCGCTGACTCGCCCGCAACATCGCGCGCGTACCGTGACGCCATGAGCTCCACCGTCCCCGCTTCGGCGCACGCCGTCGTCGTCGGGGCCGGCATGGTGGCGCACCGCTTCGTGGAGAGCCTCCTCGCGCGGGCCGGCGAGAGCTGGCGTGTCACCGTGATCGGCGAGGAGGACCGGCATCCGTACGACCGGGTCGGCCTCACCTCGTTCTTCGGCGGCTCGACGCCGGACGACCTGACACTCGACCGCAGCGTTCTCGACGACGAGCGCGTGCGCTTCGTCCGCGGCGACGCGGTGGCGCGCATCGACAGAACTGCCCGGCGCGTCACGACGAAGCGCGGTCTCAGCGTGGCGTACGACCACCTCGTCCTCGCGACCGGTTCGTACGCCGCCCGCCTCGCCGTGGACGGCTTCGGCTGGGACGGCTGCTTCGTCTATCGCACGCTCGACGACGTCGAGAGCCTGCGGGCCTTCGTCGAGCGCCGCTCGCGTGAACTGGGGCGCGCGCTGACGGGCACCGTCATCGGCGGCGGACTCCTCGGGCTCGAGGCAGCCGGAGCACTGCAGGGGCTCGACGTCGAATGCACCGTCGTGCAGTCGTCCGACCGGCTGATGTCGGCGCAGCTCGATCTCCCGGCGGGCGACGCGCTGCGCAGGCTGATCCAGTCGCGCGGCATCTCGGTGAGGACCGGGGCGGTCACGACGCGCATCGACGCGGATCGCGGCGGGCGCGTGACGGGACTCGAGTTCCGCGACGGCGGCTACGAGCGCACGGACGTCGTCGTGTTCACCGTCGGCGTCCGGCCGCGCGACGAGCTGGCCCGCGGCGCGGAACTCGCCGTGCACGAGCGGGGCGGAGTCCTCATCGACGACGGATGCCGCACCTCGGACGCCCGCATCCTCGCGATCGGCGAGGTGGCCAACTACGACGGCATGTGCGTGGGGCTGGTGGCTCCGGGCTATGCCATGGCGGAGGTCGCGGCGACCAGACTCCTCGGTGGCGCGGCGTCCTTCCCCGGCTACGACCTGTCAACGAAGCTCAAGCTGTCAGGCGTCGACGTGGCGAGCTTCGGCGACGCCTTCGGCGAGACCCCGGGCGCGCTGGACGTCGTCTACGCCGACCCCGTCGGCGGCGTCTACAAGAAGCTGGTCCTCTCCGACGACGCGAAGACGCTGCTGGGCGGCATCCTCGTGGGCGACGCTTCGGCGTACGGCGCGCTGCGCCCTCTCGTCGGCGGTGCGCTCGGCGGGGATCCGGCCGCCTATCTGATGCCTGAGGGCGGCGTCGCGGCGCCGACCGGCGACCTGCCCGACGAGGCGCTCGTCTGCTCGTGCAACAGCGTCACCGCCGGGACGATCCGTCAAGCGGTGCACGAAGAGGGCTGCACGGACGTCGCCGCCGTGAAGTCGTGCACGAAAGCGGGCGCCGCGTGCGGCTCATGCGTGATGATGGTCAAGAAGATCGTCGGCGCCGAGCTCGCCAAGACCGGCGCCGCGATCAGCAACGCACTGTGCGAGCACTTCGACCTCTCCCGACGCCAGCTCTTCGACGCCGTGCGCGTGTCCGGACTCACGACGTTCAGCGCCGTCATCGACCGATTCGGCACCGGCCGCGGCTGCGACATCTGCAAGCCCGCGCTCGCCAGCATCCTGTCGACCCTCGTCGGGCATCACGTGCTCGACGGTGAGAACGCCGCGCTGCAGGACACCAACGACCACGTCATGGCCAACCTGCAGAAGGACGGAAGCTACTCCGTCGTGCCTCGGATCCCCGGCGGCGAGATCACCCCCGAGGGCCTCGTCGTGATCGGCGAGGTCGCACGTGACTTCGGGCTCTACACGAAGATCACCGGCGGGCAGCGCATCGACCTGTTCGGCGCGCGGCTGGAGCAGCTGCCCGAGGTGTGGAAGCGTCTCGTGGACGCCGGCTTCGAGTCGGGGCACGCGTACGGCAAGTCCCTGCGCACGGTGAAGTCGTGTGTGGGCTCGACGTGGTGCCGCTACGGCGTGCAGGACTCGGTCGGAATGGCGGTGAACCTCGAGCTGCGCTACCGGGGACTGCGCTCTCCGCACAAGCTCAAGCTCGGCGTCTCGGGCTGCGCGCGCGAGTGCGCGGAGGCGCGAGGAAAGGACGTCGGCGTCATCGCGACCGAAGCCGGGTGGAACATGTACGTCGGCGGGAACGGCGGCTTCACCCCGCGACACGCGGTGCTCCTGGCGGAGGGGCTCGACGACGCGGGGCTGCTCACCGCGATCGACCGCTTCCTGATGTACTACATCTTCACCGCGGACCGCCTCCAGCGCACGGCCCCCTGGTTCGAAGACCTCGAGGGCGGGATCGACGAGCTGCGGTCGGTGATCTTCGACGACAGCCTCGGCATCTGCGCGGATCTGGATGCCGCGATGGCGGCGCACATCGGATCGTACGAGGACGAATGGCGCGCGACGCTGGAGGACCCCGAGAAGGTGCGTCGCTTCGCCTCGTTCGTGAACGCGCCGACGACACCGGACCCCTCGCTCGCCTACACCGCCGAGCGCGGACAGGCCCGACCCGCCACCGATGAGGAGCGCGCGAGCGGTGGCGTCCTCATCGCCGGAACGATCCTGGAGGTGCGCCGATGACCCTCGTCGACCCGCAGACCACCGCCGCCGACGCGCCCGAGGGATGGGTGCGGGTGTGCACGCTGAACGACCTCGAAGTCGAGCGCGGTCGCGCGGCGCTTCTCGGCGGGACGCAGATCGCGCTCTTCCTGCTGCACAGCGGCCGGGTCCACGCCGTGTCGAACTTCGACCCCTACAGTCGCGCGCACGTGATCTCGCGCGGCATCGTCGGCACCCGACAGGATGCTCCCACCGTCGCGTCGCCCATGTACAAGCAGGTCTTCGACCTTCGGACGGGCGCCTGCCTCGATACGCAGGGAAAGGACGCCATCGCCCTCCACGTCTGGCCGGTGACGGTCAGCGACGGTCAGGTCCTGGTGCGCTGGGAGGCCGAGTCGTGAGCGGCCGCGTGGATCTGGTGGGCGGCGGGCCCGGACCGATCGACCTCATGACGGTGCGTGCCTGGCGACTGCTGACGCAGGCCGACGTCGTGGTCATGGACCGTCTGGGTCCGACCGACATCCGAGCGCATCTCGGGCCCGACGTCGAGATCATCGATGTCGGGAAGCTTCCGGGGCACCATCCCGTCCCCCAGGACGAGATCAACGCGCTCCTCATCGACCGGGCACGCGTGGGCAAGCGGGTGGTCCGCTTGAAGGGCGGTGACCCGTTCGTCTTCGGTCGGGGCGGCGAGGAGATGGTCGCGTGCGCGGCCGCGGGGATCCCCGTGGCCGTGGTGCCGGGCATCACCAGCGCAGTCGCCGTTCCTGAGGCGGCAGGCATCCCCGTCACCCACAGAGGCATCGCATCCGCGGTCCACATCGTCAACGGGCAATCCGAGATCACGGCGGCGACCCTCGCGGCACTCGGTGAGGATGCCGTCACGACGGTGATCCTCATGGGGGTCGGAGCCCTCCCCCGGCTGGTCGCCGATGCGATGCGGGCGGGCGTGTCGCCAGATCGTCCGGTGGCGATCGTCGAGCGCGGTCACCACGCCGACCAGCGCACGACCCGCAGCACCCTCGGATCGGTGGTGCTCCATGCCGGGCGCATCGGCGTGCGCAATCCCGCGGTCATCGTCGTCGGCGACGTGGCACGCGCGGGTCTGCTCGTGCCCGACTTGCTGGCGGCGCAGTCCGGACACGGCGGCTGATCACCGTGACGGCCGCGCGTCCCGCTCTCTCCGCCGCTCTCGACGGCTGCACGATCGTGATCGCCGTGGACCGGCGATCCCTCGAGCTCGCGGCCGCCCTCGAGCGTCACGGAGCGACCGTGCGCCACGCTCCGGCGCTCACGATCGTCCCGCACATCGACGACGACGCGCTCATCGCGCGCACGCGCGAGCTGATCGCGCTCCCGCCCGACGTGGTGGTGGCGACGACCGGTGTCGGATTCCGCGGCTGGATGGAGGCCGCGGACGAAGCAGGCCTCCTCGACGACCTCCACGCGGCGCTCGCCGGTGCGCAGATCGTCGCCCGCGGCCCGAAGGCGCGCGGCGCGATCCAGCAGGCGGGGCTGACGGCCGATTGGGTCGCCGAATCGGAGACGTCCGCCGAGCTGGGCGAGTACCTGCTCGCGGAGGGGGTCTCCAGCCGCCGTATCGCCGTGCAGCATCACGGCTCCGGCGCCGACGGTCTCGACGAGCTCTTCGAGACCGCCGGGGCGGATGTCGTCAGCCTCACCGTCTACCGGTGGGGGCCGCCTCCCGATGCCGTGGCGGTGCGTCGCTCGGTCGCCACGACGGCTCAGGGCGAGGTCGATGCGGTCCTGTTCACGTCGGCTCCCGGCGCCGCGGAGTGGCTGGCCGCCGCATCGCGCGAGGGCATCCTCGACGACATCGTCGCGCTCACGCAGACGGGCCGAGTGCTCATGGCCGCGGTCGGACCGATCACGGCAGGGCCCCTCGTCGACGTCGGCATCGCCCCGCTCGTCGCGGAGCGCGGGCGCCTCGGCTCGCTCGTGCGGGCCGTCGTGACGCACTTCGGAGGGGGTCACGCCGCCTCGCTCCCCACGACTGCGGGGCGTCTCGAGCTGCGCAGCTCCGGCGCCGTGCTCGACGGCGTCCACGTCCCGCTCTCGCGAACCGGGGCCGACGTGCTCGCCGCTCTGTTCGAGGCCGGCGGCGGCGTCGTATCGCGACAGCGCCTCCAGGGCGCACTTCCCCGGTCCGGCGAGAACACCCACGCCGTCGAGATGGCCGTGGCGCGGGTGCGCGAAGCGCTCGGGGTCCCCGCCCTGATCAAGACGGTCGTCAAGCGCGGCTACCGGCTCGACGTGCTCGATCCCGCCGAGGCATCCGCCTGACCGATCAGGGCAGCAGGTCCGGCCGGTGGGTCCGCGTGCGCTCGAGACTCTGCTCGCGGCGCCACGCGGCGATCGCGCCGTGGTTGCCGCTCAGCAGGATCGCCGGCACCTCGTGCCCGCGCCACTGGGCGGGCTTCGTGTAGCTCGGGTACTCGAGCAGCCCGTCCTCGTGCGACTCTTCGACGAGGCTCTCGGGATTGCCCACCACGCCGGGGACGAGCCGCGACACCGCCTCGACGACGGCCATCGCGGCGACCTCACCGCCGTTGAGCACGTAGTCGCCCAGGCTCACCAGCCGCACGCGCCCCCGCGTCGCGTAGTGGTCCACGACGCGCTGATCGATCCCCTCGTACCGGCCGCAGGCGAACACGAGGTGCCGCTCCTGCGCGAGCTCGCGCGCCATCGACTGCGTGAACCGCTCGCCGGCCGGCGACGGCACGAGCAGGACCGCATCGTCGGTGAGGACCTCGTCGAGGGCCTCGCCCCAGGGCTCGGGCTTCATCACCATGCCCGCTCCCCCGCCGTACGGGGTGTCGTCGACGGTGTGGTGACGGTCGTGGGTCCAGTCGCGCAGATCGTGGACGCGCAGGTCCAGGATGCCGCGGTCGCGGGCCTTGCCGATGAGCGAGACGTCGAGCACGTCGAAGAACGCCGGGAAGATCGTGACGATGTCGACGCGCATGGATTCGAGTCTAGGCATCCGCCCATGTTTCCGACGTGTGACCGACCACTCACCCGGCCCGACGGCGGCGGTGATCGAACCTTGACCCAGAAGTAACCGGACGGGTCGCGGCCCGGAAACACGCTCTTCATACCGTGGAGGCACACTTCATCAGAGGAGGCGTCATGACCACGACCGTCACCGCGACCGCGACGGACGTCGCGGCTCCGCCCCGAGCCGATGCACCCGTCGAACTCGTTCGTCGTCCAGGCCGTTGGATCGATGGCTGGAACCCCGAGAACGGCGAATTCTGGCAGGCCGAGGGACGTGGGATCGCCCAGCGCAATCTGCGCTGGTCGATCTTCGCGGAGTTCCTCGGCTTCATCATCTGGCAGCTGTGGAGCATCGTGGTCGTGATGCTTCCGGGAGCCGGTTTCGATCTCTCAAGCTCGCAGCTGTTCTGGCTGATCTCCGTTCCGAGCCTCGTCGGCGCCACGCTGCGATTCCCGTACACCTTCATGGTGGCGATCTTCGGCGGCCGCAACTGGACGATCGTCTCGGCCGCGCTGCTGCTGATCCCCGCCGTGCTGCTGGGCATCGTCGTCTCCAACCCGGAGACCCCGTTCGCCGTGCTGCTGCTGGTGGCCGCGCTCGGCGGCGTCGGCGGCGGGAACTTCGCGAGCTCCATGGCGAACATCACCTACTTCTTCCCGCAGAAGGAGAAGGGCTGGGCGCTCGGCCTCAACGCGGCGGGCGGCAACCTCGGCACGTCGGTCGCGCAATTCGCCGTCCCGATCGTCGTCACGATCGGCGCCGGCGCGACCATGAACGTCGCCCTCGCCGGCTGGATGTGGATTCCGCTCATCCTCGTCGCGATGTGGGGCGCGTGGCGCTACATGGACAACCTGTCGTCCGCGAAGGCCGACTTCGCCGGGTCGGCCGCCGCCCTCCGCGAGCCCCACCTGTGGGTGATGGCGTTGCTCTACATCGGCACCTTCGGCTCCTTCATCGGCTTCGCGAGCGTCTTCCCGAAGCTGATCGCCGACCAGTTCCCGGAGTTCTCGACCTTCCAGGTCGGCCAGGCCGCGGTCTCCCTCGCCTTTCTCGGCGCGCTGGTGGGATCCCTCGCACGGCCCTTCGGCGGCCGGCTCGCCGACCGCTTCGGCGGCGCCCGAGTGACCGTCGGCGCCTTCGCCGTCATGGCCCTCGGCGCGCTGTCCCTCATCTGGACACTGCCGCTGCAGAGCTTCTGGGTCTTCCTCGCCTGCTTCCTCGTGCTGTTCGCGGCGACCGGGATGGGCAACGGCTCGACGTATCGCATGATCCCCAGCATCTTCGCCGCTCGCGGGCTCGCCACCGGCGCGGTGCCGGGCACACCCGCCGGCATCAAGATCCAGCGCAAGGCTGCAGCGGCGCTCGGGCTGATCTCGGCGATCGGCGCCTACGGCGGCTTCGTCGTGCCGCAGGTGCTCAACGCGTCGCAGCTGGCGACCGGGGGCTACACGGCGGCCTTCTACGGCTTCGTGGCCGCCTACGTCGGACTGATGGTCCTGACGGTGCTGGTGTACGTCATCCCCCGCCGCTCGCTCGCTCAGCAGCGCATCTGACGCGAGCAACGACGAATCGGCCGCTCCCCTCTCGGGGCGGCCGATTCGTCGTGCTCCCCGTGCAGAGATGCAGGAGACACGCCGCGCGGAGTGTGTGGAAAGCGCCTGACGCGCCGGTGCTTCCTGGATCTTCGACGCGCCCGTGGTCAGTAAACGTCGCGGACGTAGCGCTTGTGCGCGACGAGAGACCTGCGGAACTCGATCGCCGCCTCGGCCGACAGACCGCCGTGCCGTTGCGCGATCGTCACCAGGGTGTCGTCGACGTCCTTCGCCATGCGGCTGGCGTCGCCGCACACGTAGAGGTGGGCGCCGTCCTGCAGCCAGCGCCACAGTTCGAGCCCGTGCTCCTCCATGCGGTCCTGCACGTAGATCTTCTGCCGCTGGTCTCGCGAGAACGCGAGGTCCAGCCGCGTGAGGAACCCGTCCTCGTGCATCGCCTCGAGCTCTTCGCGGTAGTAGAAGTCGCTCGCGGCGTGCTGCTCGCCGAAGAACAGCCAGTTGCGACCGGAATGGGCATCCGCCCGTCGATCGTGCAGGAAGCCGCGGAAGGGGGCGATTCCCGTCCCGGGACCGATCATGATGATCGGAACGGTCGGGTCCGCGGGGACGCGGAAGTGCGGTGACTTCTGGAGGTAGATGCGACTGGGGGCATCGGCGGCGACATCCGCGAGGAACGTCGAGGCGACGCCCCCACGCCGGCGCCCCGTCTCGGTCTCGAAGCGAACGACCGAGACGGTCAGCTGCACCTCATCGGGACTCGTCTTCGGGCTCGACGAGATCGAGTACTGCCGAGGCTGCAACCGCTTGAGCACCGGCATCCACTCGGCCACGCTCGCCCGCGGCGGAAACGCACGCAGGAGATCCACCGCGTGCATGCTCCACAGGTACTGCTCGAGGCGCCCCCGGTTCTCGCGGCGCAGGAGCGTGGTCAGGTCCGGATCGGCATTGTGCTCGGCGACGAACGCGAGCAGGTCCGGGGTGATCCGGGTGATGTCGAGATCGCTCGTGAGGGCGTCGTCGAGGAACCGCTCCTCGCCGTCGAGATCGACGATCTCCCGCGGCGCCAGGCCCGTGACCTCGAGCCACTCGGCCACCGCGCCCGCAGAATTCGGGGCGAGGACGCCGAGCGAATCGCCCGCCTCATACGCGACCCCGGCGTGCGACAGGTCGAAGCCGAACTGGCGCACCTCCTTCGCCGAGCCCGCGCCGCTGAGCAGCGTGTTCGTCACGAGCGCGGCGCGCACCGGATTCGCGCGAGTGAAGAGGCGGCGGGTCGGCGGCGGAGCCGGCTCGACGGCAGTGACGGATGCCTCGCCCTCGGCGAACGTCGAGATCACCTGGTCCAGCCACGCGGCCGCGGGCTGGGCGTAGTCCGGCTCGCAGTCCACACGAGGGACCAGGGCGGTCGCGCCCAGCGCGCCGAGGCGCTCGTCGATACTGCGCCCGTGCCCGCAGAAGTCGTCGTAGCTCGGGTCGCCGATCGCGAACACCGCGTAGTCGAGGTCGGCGAGCGTCGGCGCGCCGTCGCCGCTGAGCTCGGTCCACAGGTCCGCGGCATTGTCCGGCGGCCCGCCGTCGCCGAAGGTCGACGTCACCACGAGCAGGCGGCGTGCGGCCGCGAGCTCGGTCAGCGACATGTCGACCATGCTGATCATCCGCGACCGGATGCCTCGTGCCGTCAGGGTCGCCGCGCACGCGGCGGCGACCTCCTCGGCGTTCCCGGTCTGCGATCCCCAGAGAACCGTGACCTCGTCGTCCGCATCGGCCGCAGGTTCAGCGCCGCGCAGTTCCCGCGAGTACAGCCCCGCGAGCACGCCGTCCAGCCATGCCCTCGAGACGGCGCGCAGGGGCGCGGATGCCGGCAGCACCGGGACTGCTCCGGCCTCGACGGGAGAGGCCTCCAGCGCCGCGAGGAAGCCCGACACGTACGCGTGCTCCGCCTCGTCCAGCACGGGCGGCGCGGGAGCGCCGACCCCGACGCCGGCGAGCACCTCGCGCGCGCGGTCGGGAGGCGGCATCCGCTGGTCCGCCTCGTCGGCGGTGTCACGAGGGGCAGGGCCGACGCGGCGGAGGGAGACCGCGGCGTACTTGAACTCGGGCTGCAGCGACGCCGGATCCACCGCGTCGCTCGTCACCGCGTTGACGGTGAGGTACTCGCCATGCTCGTCGTTCCAATGGAAGGGTGCGAAGCAGCACCCGGGGCGCACGCGATCGGACACGACCGCGGGCAGCACCACTCTCCCCCGACGGGAGGAGACCTCGACGAGGTCGCCCGGGGAGATCCCCTGGGCCTGCGCGTCGTCCGGATGGACCTCGACGAACGGATCGGGGTTGAGCTTCACCAGCTTTCCGACTCTGCCGGTCTTGGTCATCGTGTGCCACTGGTGCTGCAGCCGGCCGGTGTTGAGGATCCAGGGGAAGTCGTCATCCGGCAGCTCGCTCGGCCCGATGTGCGGCCGCGCGAAGAACTGCGCCCGCCGCGACGGCGTCGCGAACGCCAGGCGCGGTGGGGTCCCGTCGGCCTCGCGATGCAGGCTCTGGCTCACTCCGTCGTTGAGGTAGCGGATCGGATGCCGCTGCGCCGAGTCGTCGGGAGGCGCCGGCCACTGCACCGGACCGCGCCGCAGCCGCTCGTAGGTGACGCCGCGCACGTCCCACCCGGTCTTCGGATTCCAGAACCGCCGAATCTCGTCGAAGACCTCTTCGGCGCTGGTGAAGCCGAACCCCTCGTCGAACCCCATCGCCCGCGCGACGAGGCAGATCGTGAGCCAGTCCGGCTGCGCATCGCCGGGCGCGTCCAGCGCGCGCGGCACGAGGGTCATCGTGCGATCGCTGCTCGTCATGACACCCTCGGACTCGACCCACAGCGTGGCGGGCAGCAGGATGTCGGCGTACGCGTTGGTGGCGGTCTCGGTGAACACGTCCTGCGCGATGACCAGCTCGGCCGCCTCGAGCCCCTCGATCACCGTCTTGCGGTTCGCTACCGACGCCACCGGGTTGGTGCAGATGATCCACGCGGCCTTGAGGTCACCTGCCGCCATCGTTCTGAACAGGTCGATCGTGCCGGCGCCGGACTCCGCGCGGATCGATCCCGGCTCGATCCCCCACACGCCCTCGACGAACGCCCGGTCGCCCGCGTCGAAGACCGCGCGCTGACCGGGGAGCCCCGGTCCCATGTAGCCCATCTCGCGTCCGCCCATCGCGTTGGGCTGACCCGTCAGGGAGAACGGGCCGCTTCCTGTCCGGCAGATCGCGCCCGTCGCGAGATGCAGGTTGCAGATCGCGTTAGTGTGCCATGTTCCCTGGGTCGATTGGTTCAAGCCCATCGTCCACAGCGTCAGCCACTCGCCCGCTTCGGCGATCCAGCCCGCGGCGGTGCGGATGTCGTCCTCGGCGAGGCCGGTCGTCTCGGCTACTCTCGCCGGCGTGTAGTCGGCGAGGAATCCGGGCATCGCCTCCCAGCCCTCGGTGTGCTGCGCAATGAATTCGGCGTCGATCCCGCCGCCTTCGACGAGGAGGTGCAGGAGCCCGTTCAGGAGCGCGAGATCGGTGCCGGGCCGGATCGGCAGGTACAGGTCGGCGCGATCGGCGGTGGCGGTCCGTCGCGGATCCACGACGATGAGCTTCGCGCCCTTCTTCAGCCGGTCCGCCATTCGGAGGAAGAGGATCGGATGGCAGTCGGCCATGTTCGAGCCGATGACGAAGAAGAGGTCGGCCGCGTCGAAGTCCTCGTAGGATCCCGGCGGGCCGTCCGCTCCGAGCGACTGCTTGTAGCCCGTGCCCGCCGATGCCATGCACAGCCGGGAGTTCGACTCGATGTGAAGTCCCCGCAGATACCCCTTGACCAGCTTGTTCGACAGGTACTGCGCCTCGATCGACATCTGCCCCGAGACGTACAGGGCGACGGAATCCGGCCCGTGCTCGTCGACGATCGCGCGCAGCCGGCGGCCGGCCTCGGCGATCGCCGTGTCATGCGGCACCGGCACGGCGTCCTCTCCCCGCGCTGGCCGCACGAACGCCGTCGTCATACGCCCGGGGGCGTGCATCAGGTCGACGTGCGTCGCACCCTTCGTGCACAGCCGCCCGGCGTTGGCCGGGTGTGCCGTGTCGCCCACCGCCTTGGCGAGCGTGCGCCCGTCGGCAGGGGTCACCGATATGCCGCACCCCACGCCGCAGTACGAGCACACGGTGCGCAACGCGCCCGCGGGCGCGCCGGTGGCGGGCTCCGCCGGGCGCGCGATCGTGGCCATGCCCCGATGATCGCCGACCCATGTTCCACGCGGTCGTGCGGCGTGTTACCGGCGGGTCACGTGGCCCTCACGGGAGTGAGCGCGGGCGAGTGAGGGATGCCGCGCCTCAGGCGTCGGCCGGGTCCTCGTCGCGCGGCTCCGCGTCGTCGTCGCCGGGGATCTCCTCGAAGAGACCCGCGGGCGGCGTCACGACGACTCGGCCCGCGGAGATGTCGACCTCGGGAACGATCGCCTTAACGAAGGGCACCAGGACCTCCTGGGGCTCGCCGTGCGCGGCATCCGGATTCGTCCGCACGATGAGGAGGTCCTGCGCAGGCATGTGATCGACGCGGATGACGCGCCCCACCGTCACGCCGTCGCGGACGACCTCGAGGCCGACGAGCTGGTGGTCGAACCACGCATCGTCCTCGGCGGGCGCGGCGTGCGTGTCCTGATCGATCCAGAGGATCGCGCGGATGAGCTCCTCCGCGGCGGCGCGATCGTCGACGCCCTCGAAGAACGCGACGGGGTGGCTGTTCATCCAGCGGAACTCGCGCACCGTGAGCGGCTTGCCGTGCCACGGCGATGCTTCCGGCACCTGAAGGGTGAACGTGGCACCGGGGGCGAACCGACCCTCGGGGTCGTCGGTGTACAGCTCGAGCTTGATGGCGCCCTTGAGTCCGTGGGCCTTCACCAGGCGTCCGACGCGCAACTGCGTCTTGCCGGACGGGACGGGTGCCTTCGCCGAGGTGTCCGGGCTCTCACCGGGCTCGTTCGTTTCGCCTGCCACCTCAGTCGTCCGCGACGTCGACGCGCACGCGCCTGCCGTCGGCGAGCGCGCTGATGAGGGTGCGCAGGGCTTTGGCCGTGCGGCCGCCGCGCCCGATCACGCGACCCCGGTCATCGGGGTGGACGTGCACCTCGAGAACGTCGCCTCGCGGCGACGTGGACGAGTCGATGCGCACAGCGTCGGGGTGATCGACGATCCCCTTGACGACGTGCTCGAGTGCGGCGGCCAGCAACGGATTACTCTGCGGACTCGGCGGCCTCATCGGCCGCGTCGGTCGCCTCGTCGGCGGGAGCCGCAACGGGCTCCTCGGCCTTCTTCTCGGCCTTGGGCTTGAGGACCGACTTCTTGGAGGAGTCGATCTCGAAGGCGGCCTTCTCTTCGCGCGTCTGCACGGTCGAGACGGCGTTCTTGTCGCCCTTGAACTTGCCCCAGTCGCCGGTGAGCTTGAGGAGCACGAGCACCTGCTCGGTCGGCTGCGCGCCGACGCTCAGCCAGTACTGGGCACGCTCCGAGTCGACCTCGATGAACGAGGGCTGCTCGGTCGGGTGGTACTTGCCGATCTCCTCGATGACGCGACCATCGCGCTTGGTGCGCGAGTCGGCGACGACGATGCGGTAGTAGGGCGCGCGGATCTTTCCGAGGCGCTTGAGACGGATCTTGACAGCCACGATTCTCCTGAATGTGTGGGAAGTGAACGAACCGATCGCCTGGAGCGTGGGGTGCACACCCGGCGGAAGCTCTAAGGAGGACCTCCCCGCTGGATAGAGGGTCGAGCGGGTGATCCGACCCTCCATTCTGCCAGATGACTCACCATGCCGCGAACCACGCGTCTCGGGTGCCCTGCATGCCACAATGTGGCCATGACGGTGCCCTTCGCGACATCCGCCCGTTCTTCCGTCGGGCTCGAGTGGGAGCTCATGCTCGCCGATGGCGAGACCGGCGATCTGGCGCCGCGCGCACCCGAGGTGCTCGCCGATCTCGAAGAGCGCACCGCCCTCGAGCGGTACACGGTGACCGGCGAGCTGCTCACGAACACCGTCGAGGTGACGAGCGGCATCGGCGACACGGTCGCTGCGGCCGTCGACGACATCGCGGATGCGATCGCCGCGGTGCGCACCGAGACCACGCCGCTCGGCGTCGAGCTCCTGTGCGCGGGCAGCCACCCGTTCGCCCAGTGGTACGACCAGCAGGTCACTGACAAGACGCGGTACCACAAGCTCATCGAGCGCACGCAGTGGTGGGGCCGCAACATGATGATCTGGGGCATCCACGTCCACGTCGGCGTCGATGACGTGAACAAGGTGTTCCCGATCATCAACGCCCTCGCGGTGTACCTCCCCCACCTGCAGGCGCTCTCCGCATCGAGCCCGTTCTGGGCGGGAGAGCGCACGGGGTACGCGTCGAATCGCTCGCTGGTCTTCCAGCAGCTGCCCACCGCCGGTCTGCCCTGGCCGCTGGAGGACTGGGCGCAGTTCGAGTCCTACCTCGACGATCTGGTCGGCACGGGCGTGATGGAGGACTCGACCGAGGTGCGCTGGGACATCCGTCCCGCTCCGCGCTGGGGCACGATCGAAGTGCGGGCCTGCGACGGCATGTCGACGCTTCCGGAGCTGGCGGCGATCGCGGCCCTCGTTCAGGTTCTCGTCGAGCACTTCTCGCGCGAGCTCGACGAGGGACGGGCCCTGCCGACCCTCCAGCCGTGGTTCGTCCGCGAGAACAAGTGGCGCGCCGCGCGGTACGGACTCGACGCCCGCATCATCGTGGACCGGGCGGGCACGCAGATGCTCGTCACCGAGCACCTGCGCGAGACCCTCGAGCGGGTCGCCGACATCGCGGTGGAGCTCAAGTGCTCCCGTGAATTGGCGGGCGTCGAATCGATCCTCACCGAGGGTGCCAGCTACGCACGTCAGCTGCGTGTGGCCGATGCCGCCGACGGCGACCTGCGCGAGGTCGTCCAGCATCTCATCCGTGAGTTCCGGCTGGGGCCGACGCTGCGCGATCACCTCGCCCAGAAATACCGCGAGCTGTGATGTCCAGGGATGCTGCCGCGTGAATCGCGTGGGAGCTGCCGACAACTTCGCGAAGGGCGTGGTCACCGCTCACTGTGTCGGTCCCGTACTCTGCCCGCAGTGGGTTCGCGATGTCGCAGGATGACACCGGAGCAAGTGAGGAAGTGGCGCGCATGGACTTTTCACCGTTTGTGCGGAACTACTTTCCCAGCGCCGGACTTCTCCGAATGAAGCTGGTTGACGTCTCCCAGGAGGATACGAGTCTTCACGTGGTGTTCGACGGAGTTCCTGAGATTCGTGCCGGGCGATTCGGAGTCCGGATCGCAACGCCAGCGCACGTGGGGGACGAGAGGTGGAACGACTTCCCGGTTGCCGGCGACGACATGGAGGAATGGGCCTCCCTTGCCATCATCCTGGATCTGGTTGAGGTGTATGACACCACTGCTCAAGGCTCCACAGTCCTGCCCGACTCTGACGGAATCATCTGGTTGAGCTGAGCGGGTCACGACGCGGGACCCACCCTCCGCGATCACCTCGCCGGCACGGTCTAGGACACGGCGGGCGCCGGTCCCGCGACGCCTTCGACGGTGAAGTGCGACATGCCGTGCTCGGTCTTCTGCCAGTAGTGCGGCTTGGTGATGAGCTGCCACAGCGCCTTGTAGGCGGCGAGCGAGTGCAGCAGCCAGTACACGGGGTTCAGGATCGCCCACCCGACGAGCCAGAACGCGCCGCGCTTGTACGGCCCCATCATGTTCAGGTACACCATCAGCGCGTTGCCGACGAGGAAGTTCAAGAGGCAGATCCAGAGGATCGCGGGAGGGAACGCCGGTGTCACGCTCGCCCACGGGATCAGGAACGACACGATGGTCAGCGCCGTGAACGGGATCACTCCGAGGAAGGTCAGCGGGGTTCCCGCGATGAGCAATGTGAACGACGCGAACCGCCGAAGGCCGATTCGGCGAATCAGCCGGAACGGCCGACGCGCGTGCACGAGCGCCGTCTGCATGTATCCCTTGATCCACCGGCTGCGCTGGCCGATGAAGATGCCGAGCCGCGAGGTCGCCTCCTCCATCGTCGTGGAGTCGACGACGCCGACCCGGTAGCCGAGGGCGCTCGCGCGGATGCCCAGGTCGGCGTCCTCGGTCACGTTGTACGGGTCCCATCCGCCCAGCTCTCGCAGCGCCGAGGTGCGGAAGTGGTTGGAGGTCCCCCCGAGCGGGATCGGCAGGTCGCCGACGTCGAGGCCCGTCAGCATGTAGTCGAACCAGTAGCTGTACTCCAGCGCGAACATGCGGGTGAGCACGTTCTCGCGTGCGTTGAAGTAGTTGAGCGCCGCCTGCATGACGACCACCGATTCATCGGCGCGCGAGAAGGCGACGACCGTCTTCTTGAGCTGATCGGGCTCGGGCGCATCCTCGGCGTCGTAGATCACCAGGAACTCTCCGCGCGCCACCTCGAGTCCGACGTTGCACGCGCGGGGCTTGGTCTGCGGCGTGCCCTTGGGCACCGTGACCACGAGGAAATGAGCGGGCGGGTCCGAGACGGCGATCGCTTCGCGGGTCTCGGCGTCCTCCTCCTCGACGAGGATGATCACCTCGAGCTTGTCGGTCGGGTAGTCGAGCCGGCCGAGATTCTCCACGAGCCGGCCCACGATGCGCGCTTCGCGGAACACCGGCACGAGCACCGTGTACATCGGCATCTCGTCGTCGCGGAGGGCGGCGATCTCCTCGGGCCGCACATGCGCCACGAGGTCGTATCGCGACCCGCGCAGCGCGATGAAGAACTTGAACAGAGTGCTCGCCAGGAAGATCACGCTCGCGATGCCGATCAACGACATCAGCGTGATGAGCGGCCACACGATGGCGCACGCGACGACCAGCAGTCCGAGGACGATCGCGATGACCTTCTGAGAGGTCGAGAGCACGTAGCGCGCCGACAGCACGGGGTCGAGGCGATAGAGCCCGTCCGCCGCCTGCGACGCGTACTCGGCCCGGAAGTGATCGGTGAGGGCGGCGACGATCGCCGACTGCTCGACAAGACGTTCCTCGATCGGCGCGCCGACGATCGCCTCGATGCGTGCGCGCCGGCGCGGGGTGAGCGGCGCCGTCGTCGCGACCTCGACGGCGGCATCCGTCCTCCTGACCGGGATCCAGCCCTGCTTCGCGTACGTCGTGCGCAGATCGGGGTCGAGAAGGTCGCGGTCGATGTCGATCGAGGCGGTCACGGCGCACCTCCCGCGAGGATGCGCATCCACGTGCTCACCGTGTCGTTGTCGAATGCCTGCGCCCAGCCGATCCCCCACAGGATCACCGACGTCGCGCACACCAGCAGCACGCTGACCCCCGTCGTCGGCTTCGGCACCACCGCCACCGCCACCAGGAGCATGAGCAGGTAGTTGATCCCGGAGACCCCCGGAGGTGTGAGACCCAGGATGAAGGCGAGCAGGATCATCGCCGTCATGACCGGCGCGACCAGACCCACACCCGGGTAGCGCAGGGCGATCGCGGTGAGGACGACGACGATGGTGGGCGCGAGGTAGAGCAGTCCGGAGGGGCTGAGCAGCTGCTCGGCGACCGCAGCGGCGCGCGCCGGATCCCACTCGAGGTTCCCGCGGATCATCGCGAGCGGTCCGAGTCGGAAGGCGACGCCGAGCAGGACGAGCGAGCCGATCAGCGCGAGAGTGGGGAAAACGACGACGATCGCATTCGCCGTCCGCGACGCCGACCTCGACCGCACGAGGAACGCGGCCGCCAGCGCGGCCACGATCGCGACGAAAAGTCCCGTGGAGTCCGACAGTGCGGAGCACGCGAACAGCAGCCCCGCCCGGAACCCCGCCTGCGTGTTCGCATACGTCACGAACCTCACGAGGTCGACCATGCCGAGTCCGAAGAACGTGAGGCCGAGGGCCGCCTCGAAGCTCGTGGTCATGACGAATGCGAACATCGGCGTCAGCGCCAGTGTTGCGACGAAGACGACCCGCACCGGCTGGGGGAACTCCTTGCGCTGCATCGACTGGATGATGAGCTGGATCAGGATGCCGCCCACGAGAGCGCCTGCGATCGCGAGGCCCAGCGCGCCGCCGGGGATCACGAGAGCGAGCACGCTGGTCAGGATCGGGTACAGCTCGGCGAGCGCCGCGACGTCGGACGATCCCCACGGCAGACCATCGACCCGTGCCGCGAGCGCGCCGTTCGCGGTGTCGCTCCAGTCCCCGCCGGAGGCGATCTGGAACCAGACGGCGATTCCGATGAACGGCAGTGCGGCCAGCAGGCGAACGCCCCAGCGCAGCCAGGTGTTGCGCGGATATCGTTCGATCCGCCCTGATTCGCTCTCCACGAACAGGGGCGCGTCTCGCGCGAAGACGCTTTCAGCCGTCGTCACTCATCTCTGCCGATCCCCCCAGATCGCTCGTACCATCCGGCGCGGTGCGCCGCCCATGTTCCCAACGTAGTCAACGCGCCACGGCGGTGCGACCGACGACGCGCGATTCAACCCTTGCCGAGCATCTTCTGCAGCTCGGCGAGGTCGGCCTCGCTCGGGCCGCCCTTCGCGCCTCCCAGGCCGAAGCCGGAGCCCGTCGGGGCGGTGGTGGCGGCGACACCGGCGTTCTCGGCCGCGCGCTTGGCGGGGTTGCCCGACCGCGAGCCCTTCGCCTTCTGCTGCTTGCCGCGCTTCGCCGACGCGCCCGGACGACCGCCACCGGGAATCGGCCCCATGCCGGGGATGTTGGGCACGCCGCCGCGCGCGACGGTCTTCATCATCTTGGCGGCCTGGTCGAACCGCTGGACGAGTTGGTTCACGTCGGTCACCGTCATGCCGGCGCCGCGCGCGATGCGCAGGCGGCGCGAGCCGTTGAGGACCTTGGGGTTGCGTCGCTCACCGGGCGTCATCGAGCGGATGATGGCCTCGGTGCGGTCGATCTCGCGCTCGTCGAAATTCTCAAGCTGGTCCTTCATGGATCCCATGCCGGGGAGCATCCCCAGCATCTTCTTCATGGAGCCCATCTTCTTCATCTGCTGCATCTGCTCGAGGAAGTCCTCGAGCGTGAAGCTCTCGGTCGCGAGCTTCTCGGCCATCTTCATGGCCTCTTCCTCGTCGAAGGCCTGCTGGGCCTGCTCGATGAGGGTGAGGATGTCGCCGAGGTCGAGGATGCGGCTCGCCATGCGGTCGGGGTGGAACGCCTCGAGGTCGTCGAGCCCCTCGCCGGTGGACGCGAAGATGATCGGGCGACCCGTGATCGACGCGACCGACAGCGCAGCTCCGCCGCGCGCGTCACCGTCGAGCTTCGACAGCACGACGCCGGTGAAGTCGACGCCGTCCTGGAATGCCTTGGCCGTGTTGACGGCATCCTGACCGATCATCGCGTCGATGACGAACAGGACCTCGTCGGGGTCGGTCGCGGCGCGGATGTCGGCTGCCTGCTTCATCAGCTCGGCGTCGACGCCGAGCCGGCCGGCCGTATCGATGATGACGATGTCGTGCTGCTGCCGGCGAGCGAGTTCGACGCCGTCCTTGGCGACCTTGACGGGGTCGCCGACACCGTTGCCGGGCTCGGGCGCGTAGATCGCTGCACCCGCACGCTCGGCCACGACCTGGAGCTGGTTGACGGCGTTCGGACGCTGAAGGTCGGCGGCGATGAGCAGCGGCGTGTGGCCGTCCTTCTCGAGCATCTTCGCGAGTTTGCCCGCGAACGTCGTCTTGCCCGAGCCCTGCAGGCCCGCGAGCATGATCACCGTCGGCGGCGTCTTGACGAACTGCAGGCGGCGCTGCTGGCCGCCGAGGATCGCGACGAGCTCCTCGTTGACGATCTGGACGACCTGCTGCGCCGGATTGAGCGCACGGCTTACCTCGTCCCCGAGGGCGCGCTCGCGCACCTTGGCGGTGAACTCCTTGACCACCGGCAGAGCCACGTCGGCGTCGAGCAGGGCGCGCCGGATCTCGCGGACCGTGCCGTCGACGTCCGCGGGCGTGAGCTTGCCCTTGGTGCGGAGGTTGCGGAAGGTCTCGGTGAGCCGGTCGGAGAGGGTGCCGAAAGTCGCCATGATCCCCCGAGTTTACGCGAGCGAACGCCGGCTCGTTCCGCTTCTCACACCCCCGCCGGCGCGCCGAGCGCCGTGCGCAGCTGTTCCTTGACGCGTGCGTAGCGCGTCCGCGCGGTCGAATCGGGGATGCCGAGGAGCTCGGCAGCCTGGACGAGGGTCATCCGCTCCCAGTGCACCAGCCGGACGAGCTCCGCGTCGTCGGCACCGAGGCGGGCGATCGCATCGCGGACCTCGACACCCTCGTCGGCCGCCGGTGCCGTGACATCCGCCACCGTGACGCGGATGCGGTCGGCCAGCGCCCACCGTCGGCGTTCGCCCCGCGCGTGGTTCAGGAGCGTCCCGCGCGCGATGCCGAACAGCCACATGCGCACGCGCTCGGCGTCGTCCGGCAGGTCGGCGACCCGCCGCCACGCCACGACCATCGTCTCGCCGAGCAGGTCCGGCGCGTCGTCGGGTCCGACACGACGCTGCAGATAGGCGAGGAGATCAGGAGATGCCGCGCTCAGCGCCGCGGTGAGCCGCCGGTCGTCGCGGCTCACGAACCGGCACCCGGGATGTACGGCTGTCCGTCGAGGTCGAGGCACTGGATTCCGCTGACCCGTTCCGTCCCGACGAGGCGTTCGTTCGGGATGCTGTAGCCGGCGTCACGCAGCGCCTGCGTCTCGAGGTCGCTGACGACCCACTCCCACGCCATCCACTCGGCCGACCACGCGCGATGCTCGATCTCGTCGGCGCGCTCCGCCGGGGTGAGCCCGGACATGTCCGCGTCGGGATCGGCATCCGACTCCGTGCTCAGCGCCGCCACGTGGTCGCGCATCGCGGGCAGAAGCGGCCCCGCCGCGGCGACGACATCGGTCGACCGGTACCAGTCCTCGAGTTCGCGGTTCAGCTCCGAGACGAACCCCGCGTCGGAGCCGCCCGTGTACGGCGCGAACCGCAGCTCGCAGTCGAACCCGTTGGGCATCGTGAACGACACGGCGCCGACGGGGTCCTGCGCCCAGGGCCCCCACGTGAACCCGTCGGTCGCGACGGCGACACCGGCGCCTCCGACGAGGACGATGGCGAGAGCTCCCGAGGCGATCGCGATCCGACGTCGGCGCGGACGCGGAACCTCGACGCGCGCCTGGGCGATCATCGCGGCGAGATCGGCGTCCTTCGGCCCGCGGGTCGCGGGTGCGGAGCCGTCCAGCAGTTCGTCGAGCAGGTCGGGGGTCATGGTGCCTCCATCGTCGGGGTGGTCTCACTCCGTACGTGTCCGGCATCCGGCGTTTCGTCTGCGGCGACCCTCAGTCCTCCGGCCCGAGCTCCTGGAACAGGGTGAGCTGCAGATCCGCCGGGCCACGCAGCCGCGCGTTCACCGATCGCCACGGGGTCTGGCGGGCGGATGCCTCGACCGCCGCTCCCCCGCCGCGCAGGCGTGCGACCGCCTCGGCGGTGTCATCGACCTCGAGTCCGATGCGGATCCGGTCGCTCGGCGCACCACCGTCCGTCTCGACCCCATCGATGAACGAGACCTGCGCGGTGTTCGCGAGCTCGAGGGTCGCCCTGCCCGCGTCGAGGATCGCGACCCGGGCACCACCCTCGGCCTCGTACGCCTCGGCCTGCGGCATCCCGACGACGTCACGATAGAAGGCGAGTGCGGCGTCGAAGTCAGGCGCCTGCACCACCACGCGCAGCTGACGCACCTCGCCTCCCGCCGGAGTCGCGGCGACCGTCGAAGCGGCGGCCGCCGCGCGCTCGAGGAAACGGCCGAGCGAGGTCACACCGGCCCCGTCGTGCGCCCAGGCCTCGATCGCGGCGAGTACCGCACCGCCCCACGCCGCTCCGCCGACCTCCGCATGGAGCCGGTCGGCGCCGCCGCGCGCGAGCCGGGTCGCGACGCTCCCTGCGATCCGGGCGCGACGGAGCGACGCCTCGCGCTCGAGCTCGGAATCCAGGCCCATCGCGGTGGAGTTCACGATCGCGAGGGCGAGGCTGTCCGGAGCGAAGCCCGGGGCGAGCTCCAGCACCGCCGCGCGGACGGCGGAAGCGGCATCCGCTGCGTCATCTGCGCCCAGACGCACGGCGAGCGCTTCGAGGCGCTCGTCGAGGCCGGCCCAGAGGATGTCGGACTTCGACGCGAAGTAGTTGAAGAAGCTCGAGCGGCTCACTCCGGCGCGGGTCGTGATGTCGGCGATCGATGTCGCCTCGAATCCCTGCTCCAGGAAGAGCTCGCACGCGGCTTCGGCGAGCGTCTCCCTCGACGACGCCTTCGGCCTGCCGACTCGCCCGGTGCTGCTCATGCAGACACGCTAGCGGGCGCGAGGGAGGCATGAATATGGCGTAATGTTGGACGCAATCCAGAAATCGCCACGAGCGAAGGAGTCCGATGCTGGACATCCAGACGGTGGGCCTCGCCCCCGACTACGTCCCCTACGTCGACGGGTGGGAGCTCCAGCGACGCATCCACGCGGACGTCGTCGAGGGCACGCGCCCCGACACCCTCCTGCTCCTCGAGCACCAGCCCGTCTATACGGCGGGGGCGCGCACCGCTCGCCATGAGCGGCCGACCGACGGCACACCGGTGGTCGACGTCGATCGCGGCGGCAAGATCACGTGGCATGGACCCGGTCAGCTCGTCGGCTACCCGATCGTGCGGCTCGCCGAGCCCGTGGACGTCGTCGCGCACGTGCGCCGACTGGAGCACCTGCTCATCGAGGCGCTCCGGGAGCACGGGGTCGAGGGCTACCGCGTCGAGGGCCGCAGCGGCGTCTGGGTGCGCCGCCCGCTCGGTGAGGACAAGGTCGCAGCGATCGGCGTGCGCGTCCAGCGCGGCGTCACGATGCACGGCTTCGCCCTGAACTGCGACAACACGCTCGCCGGCTTCCGCGGGATCATCCCGTGCGGCATCACCGACGCAGGGGTCACCACGATCAGCGAGATCGTCGGGGCGGATGTCGCGCCCCGCGACGTCATCGCCACGGTGTCGCGAGTCTTCGAGGCCGACTTCGCGGCGGTGCCCGCATGAGCGCGTGCGGAACCCCGGGGGCCGCCCCCGCCAGCGGACCGGACGGGCGCAAGCTGCTGCGGCTCGAGGTCCGCAACGCGCAGACGCCCATCGAGCGCAAGCCCGAGTGGATCAAGACCAAAGCGAAGATGGGCCCCGAGTACCAGGCCCTTCACGCGCTCGTGAAGACGGAGGAGCTCCACACCGTCTGCCAGGAGGCCGGCTGCCCGAACATCTACGAGTGCTGGGAGGACCGCGAGGCGACCTTCCTCATCGGCGGATCCCAGTGCACCCGCCGATGCGACTTCTGCCAGATCGACACCGGCAAGCCGGCCGACTACGACACGGACGAACCCCGGCGCGTGGCGGAGAGCGTGGTGCGCATGAACCTGCGCTATGCCACGGTCACGGGTGTCGCTCGCGACGACCTGCCCGACGGCGGCGCATGGCTGCACGCCGAGACCGTTCGCCAGATCCACGCCCTGAATCCGAGCACGGGCGTCGAGATCCTCGCCACGGACTTCAACGGCGATCCCGCGCTGCTCGACGAGGTGTTCGACAGCCGTCCGGAGGTCTTCGCGCACAACGTGGAGACGGTTCCCCGGATCTTCAAGCGCATCCGGCCCGCGTTCCGCTATGACCGGTCTCTCAACGTGCTCACGCAGGCACGCGCGGCCGGGCTCATCACGAAGTCGAACCTGATCCTCGGGATGGGCGAGGAACCCGAAGAGGTCGTCCAGGCACTGCGGGATCTCCGTGAAGCCGGCACCGACATCATCACGATCACGCAGTACCTGCGCCCGTCGCCGCGGCATCTGCCCGTCGCTCGCTGGGTGAAGCCGGACGAGTTCGTCGCGTTCAAGGAGGAGGCCGAGCGCATCGGCTTCCTCGGCGTGCTGGCCGGCCCGCTCGTGCGCTCGTCGTATCGCGCCGGACGGCTGTGGGCGCAGTCGATGCTCTCGCAGGGTCGCGAGATCCCCGCGAACCTGGCGCACATCGCCGAGGACGTGCACGTCGAACGCGGGTTCGCGCAGGCGGTGTAGCCGGCGGCAGCGGACCGCGGGGGCGCTACTCCGCGCTGGTGACGGTGAGGACGCCGCCCTCGGAGTCGAGGTTCACCAGCAGCACGTCGTCCGTGGCGTCGGGGTCCAGTGCGTACTCGAGCACCGCGAACGGGTCGGACCCGCCGTGCTCGTCGGCGAGGATCGTCATGCTCATGAACTGGAGTGATCGGATGACGTCGATGTGCACGTCGCCGGAGATGTCGACGAGCAGGTCTTCCAGCTCATCGCCGAGGGACTCCTGCTGCTGGAGGATGTACTCGGTCACTTCGCTCGTGCGATCGCTGAGCTCGTCCACCATGGCGTTGCGCGCGCTGCGGTCGATGTCCTCGATCGACGAGATGAGACCGGCGGCGACATCGAGTGCCGCCTCCGAGACGTCGTCCTGATCGGGTGCAGTGAGGTCGACCGTCACGGACTGATCCCCGAGCTCGACATTCTCGGACCAGAAGATCGAGCCGTCCGGGCCCGATTCGAGGAGTCCGAAGTAGTCGTGCTCGATCGCCATGTCCCCATGAAACCAGCCTGCGCGCCGAGGCGGAAGTCCTGGACCCGCGTGGCGGAGATCCGTTACGCGGCCGACATCCGCGGGACCGTCATTCGACGAGCGACGCCGCGAAGACGTGCGGCGTGAAGCCGGTCAGGTCACCGATGCCCTCACCCTGCCCCAGCAGCTTCACCGGGATGCCGGTGCGCTCCTGCACGGCGAGGACGAACCCGCCCTTGGCCGAGCCGTCGAGCTTCGTGAGGACGAGTCCGGTGACGCCCGCGTGCTCGAGGAAGGCCTGGGCCTGCATGACGCCGTTCTGACCGGTGGTCGCATCGAGCACCAGCAGAACCTCGCTGATCGGCGCCTGCTTCTCGATCACGCGCCTGATCTTGGTGAGCTCGTCCATGAGGCCCCCCTTGGTGTGCAGACGGCCGGCGGTGTCCACCAGAACGATCTCGGTGCCGGTGCTCTTGGCGTACTCGATGGTCTGGAACGCGACGGATGCCGGATCCTGCCCCTCCTGCTGCGGTCGGACGATCGCGGCTCCCCCGCGCTCCGCCCAGGTCGCGAGCTGATCGACCGCGGCCGCCCGGAAGGTGTCGGCCGCGCCGACCACCACCGATCGTCCGTAGCGCTGCAGGAACTTCGCGAACTTGCCGATCGTGGTCGTCTTGCCCACGCCGTTCACGCCGACCACCAGCACGACGGCGGGGCGCTCCGTGAGGCGGAGGGTCGTGTCGAACTTGGCGAAGTGCTCCTCGAGCGTCTCCTTCAGCATCCGCTGCAGATCGCGCGGGTCGGTGGTGCGGAACCGCTCGACCTTCTCGCGCAGCTCGTCGACGATGCGCTCGGTGATGTCGGGCCCGAAATCCGCGGTCAGGAGCGCCGTCTCGAGGTCTTCCCACGTCGTCTCGTCGATCGTGGGCTTGACGAACATGCCGCGCAGCGCGCGACCGAGCGACCAGGAGCTCTCTGCCATGCCACCAGCCTATGGCCGGCCGACCCTGCGCCGTTCCCCGCGTCCTCGTCGTCTCGACGCCGGCCGAGCTTACGAGGCCGCGCGCTCGGCGAGGCGCTGACCGACGACGGCGGAGACGCCGTCCTGTCGCATCGAGACGCCGTACAGCGCGTCGGCGATCTCCATCGTGCGCTTCTGGTGCGTGATGACGATGAGCTGACTGGACTCGCGCAGCTGCTCGAGGACGCCGAGCAGGCGACCGAGGTTCGCATCGTCGAGTGCTGCCTCGACCTCGTCGAGGATGTAGAACGGGCTCGGGCGCGCCTTGAAGATCGCGGTGAGCAGTGCCACGGCCGCGAGCGACCGCTCTCCGCCCGACAGCAGCGAGAGCCGCTCGATCTTCTTGCCGACGGGCCGCACGGCGACTTCGATGCCGGTGGTCAGCGGAGCATCGGGATCCGTGAGCGAGATGCTCCCCGTGCCGCCGGGGAAGAGGATCGGGAAGACTTCGCCGAACGCCGTCCTCGTGTCCTCGAAGGCCGCGAGGAAGATCGTCTGCATCCGCTCGTCGAGCTCCTCGATGATCGTGATGAGGTCCTTGCGGGTCTGGGTCAGGTCGGCGAGCTGCTCGGTGAGGAACTTGTGGCGCTGCTCGAGCGCGGCGAACTCCTCGAGCGCGAGCGGGTTCACCCGGCCGAGCTGCGTGAGCTTGCGTTCGGCCTCCTGCAGGCGCCGGCGCTGCTGCGGGCGATCGAAGGGGACGGATGCCGCCTCCTCGGCCTCGCTCTCGTCGGCATCCTCTGCGGCCTCCGACGCGACCGGATCGCCCGGAACACCCTGATCGGGTCCATATTCCGAAACGAGAATGTCTTCGTCCAGACCGAGCTCCGATTGCACGCGCTCGAGGATCCCGTTCACGTGGAGGCGCTTCTCGTGGATCTGAAGCTCCAGGCTGTGGACGCTCTCGGTGAGGCCGGCGAGGCGCTCCCGCGCCACGGACTCCTGACGCCGCAGTTCGGCGAGCTCCGTCGTCAGCGCGCTCCGCTCGGACTCCGCCTGGGCGAGTTCGAGGCGTGCCTGCACGAGCGAGCGCTCCACCGAGTCGAGCACCGCCGGGAGCTGCGCCGCGACACCCGCGGCGGTGTCGCGCTGCGCGCGGCGCAGGACCGCTCGGCGCGCGGCCTCCGCGGCTGCCTCGCGCTCGCGTTCGCGCTGGCGTTCCAGTGCGATGACGCGCGCCTCGCCGGCGCGGATGCGCTCCTTCAGCGTCTCGACGTCCAGACGCGCGCGCATCTCGCCGTCGCGCGCACCCTCGAGAGCGGCCAGCATGCCCTCGCGGGCTGACGCGTCGAGAATCGGCCGGGGAGCCTCGAGCGCGGCGGTGAGCTGGTCGTCCGCGGATCGGGCCGATCCCTCGGCCTCGGCCACGGCGACCTCGGCCTGAGCGAGTCCTGCGGCGAGTCGCTCGCACTCGGCCACCGCCGCCTCGTGCCGCACCGTCGCGCGGTTCACCTGCTCGGTGTGCGCCGCCAGTGCGGCATCGTGCTCGCGCAGCGTGGTGAGCGCGGCCTTGGTCCGCTGACGGGCGGAGTCGAGGACGCGCGTGGCATCCGCGAGGGCCTCGCGCAGGGAGTCGGCGACGACCGTGATCTCGTCGCGACGCTCCGCTGCGGCATCCCGCTCCGCCGCCAGCTCGAGGCGGGAACGGCGCTGCCCCGATCCGGCACGCACGGTGTACTCGGTCACGACCTCGCCCGAGCGGGTGACGACCGTCACCGGCCCCCCGGCCGCTGCGGCCGTGAGCGCGGGACCGGCAGCCAGGGCGGCGTCGAGATCATCGGCGACGAGGACGAAGGACAGGATGCCGAGCACGCCCTCGGGTGCCGAGACGACATCGCGCGCGGGCACGACACCCGCGATCGCCGGGAACTGGGGGCGAGCGGATGCCGCCTCGGCGATCGCGATGTCGATCGTGCCGAGATCGCCCTCGCGCACCAGCCGCGCCGTCGCTGCGGCCTCTTCGCGGCTGCCGACGAGCACGCCCTCGACGAGGGGCCCGAGGGCGGCCGCGATCGCGGCCTCGTACCCCGCGGTGATCTTGACGGAGTCGCCCAGCACTCCGCGCACGCCGGCGGCGCCGCGAGCGATGACCTCAGCCGCGGCGTTCTTGCCGTCCAGCGCGCGTCCCAGCGCGGAGGTCTGCGCCGTGAGCGCCTCGACCTCGCGCTCCGCAGCGTGCAGGCGCTCGCGCAGGGTGCCGACTTCCGTCTCCGCATCGGTCGCGTCGCGCTGCGCTCGCTCGTACGCGGTGGCGTACTCGGCCGCCGACCCGTCGGGCACGAGATCGGGATCGACGCCGGCGAGGGTCTCCGCAGCCTCGGCACGGCGGGCCAGCGCGGCATCGAGCGCGCGCTGCTGCCGGTCGACGGCCGCGCGGACGGCGGCGAGAGCGGATGCCGCGGCCTCCGCGGTTCCGCGCAGGGCCGTGAGCCGCATGTCGTGCTCGGAGACCAGAGCGCTCTGGGCCGCGATGTCGGTGTCGAGCGCATCGAGCTCGGCACGCGCGCGCATCACGTCGCGCGAGGCTTCGGCCGCGGAATCGTGTGCCCCGCCGAGGCCGTCGCCGATCTCCTGGATCTCCGCGCGAGCCTCGTCGATCATCGCCTGGGACACGGTCGTCAATTCGATGCGCTCGTCGTCCTCGGCCTCGCCGAGGAGCGCCAGCCGCTGGCCTGCGAGGGCGTACAGCCCGCGCAGGCGCTCCTGTACGCGTTCGAGGCCGTAGGTGACGCGGCGCGCCTGATCTACGGCCTCGGATCGCTGCTCGGTCTCGAGCAGTTCGATGCGAGCCCGGGCGCTCTCGAGCTGATCCTGCAGCACGAGCCGCTCGGCGTGGCGCTCCTGCTCGCTCTGGGCATGCGACGCGAGCTCGGTGCGAAGTCCGACGATCTCGTCCGCGAACAGTCGCGCCTTGGCGTCGCGCACAACGGCGGCGATCGTCGCGGCCTCACGCGCGATCTCGGCCTGCCGTCCGAGCGGCTTCAGCTGCCGGCGGAGCTCTCCGGCGAGGTCGCTCAGACGCGTGAGGTTCGCCTCCATCGCATCGAGCTTGCGGAGGGTCTTCTCCTTGCGCCGACGGTGCTTGAGGATCCCGGCGGCTTCTTCAATGAAGCCGCGGCGATCCTCCGGCGACGCCTGGAGAACGCTGTCGAGGCGCCCCTGCCCGACGATCACGTGCATCTCGCGTCCGAGCCCCGAGTCGCTCAAGAGCTCCTGCACATCGAGCAGCCGGCAGACCTCGCCATTGATCGCGTACTCGCTCGCGCCGTTGCGGAACAGCGTCCGGCTGATCGTCACCTCGGTGTACTCGATCGGCAGCGCGCCGTCGGTGTTGTCGATGGTGAGCTGCACCTCCGCTCGCCCGAGCGGGCCGCGCGTCGCGGTGCCGGCGAAGATGACGTCCTCCATCTTGCCGCCGCGGAGGGTCTTGGCCCCCTGCTCGCCCATCACCCACGCGAGCGCATCCACGACGTTCGACTTGCCGGACCCGTTCGGTCCGACGATGCAGGTCACGCCGGGCTCGAGGGCGAATGTCGTGGGCTGGGCGAACGACTTGAACCCTTTGAGCGTCACGCTCTTCAGGTGCATCCGTCGCCTCCGCGCTCACGTCCACCCCGGCCCGGGGACGCCCGACCGTGTGCGGGCGCCCACCACGCTACCGGAGCACGCACACCGTTCCGTGAAGCACCGCCGTACGGGACGCGACACGCCCGTGGGCGCTCGAATCTGCGAGAAAGCTTGACGCGAGCTGGATGGACGCGCTAGTGTCACTCTCCGCGTCTGAAGTCGAGAAAGGAGGTCCGAAATGATGCACATGAACACCACCGGAGTCATCGCTCCCACTGGCGTTGCGACGATTCGTCTGTGCGCTCTGCGGACCCACTCCTTCGGCGCATTCCAGAACAGCGGCTTCCACACCGCCGGCTGACCCCGCAGGGGAGAACTCTGTCCGCTTGCGGGCATGACCTCCTGCGCCGCCCCGTTTCCGGGTGCTGAGCGCGCATCCTGCCATTCGCCCCGTCGTGCTGCGGCACGGCATCCCCCGCCCGACCGCGCGTGGTCCGGGCATCCACCTCCACTCCACACGGAAGAGAACCATCATGAGTACCACCCTTCTCGCGCCGCAGCGCCCATCGGGCATCCCCGATACGCTGCGGCTCCAGAGCCGCGACACCCGCACCTCGCTCGTCGACCGCATCGCCCTCCGTATCGGGCTGCGACTGCTGATCTGGGGCTCACGGACTCCGCGGCTCACGGATGATCGCGAGCGTCACGCTCGCATCCGTCGCGCCCATCAGGCGAACGTCGCCCGTGCGCACGGCTACCTCCGCGAGGCCCTCCTCGCACCCCGGCCGTGACGGCCACCGGGGTCCGCCGCCCGAAATTCTCGAGCGGCGGACCCCACTCCCCGATTTCCACCACGCATCGAAAAGACGCCACGATCATGAACACACTCACGCACATCGAGTTCCGCCCGCTGACGGTACCCGCCGCGATCGATGCGCCCGACGCCGCCGACTTCGTCGAGATGGTGCGCGTGCGCAACCTCATCTACCGTCAGATCTCCGGTCACGACGACCATGGCATCGCGGCCGATGAACTGCTCCCGCACTTCGCGCCGAATCAGTACGAGCTCCGCCAGATGTGGCTCATCGTCGAAGAGGGAGCCGTGATCGGCCGCGCAGCGTGCGATCTGCCGCTCGAGAACGACTCCAAGGTCGCGTTCTGGCTCATCGAGCTCCTTCAGGAGACGTGGGGTCGCGGAATCGGCTCCGCCGCCTACGAACTCATCGAGCGCACCGCGCGGGAGAACGGCCGCACCGTGCTGCAGTCATGGGCCGAGCACCCGGCGGCACCCGGTCCCCGGCTGTCTCCCCCGACGGGCTTCGGCGAGATCCCGGAGGACCACGCCGCCCGGTTCTACCTGCGCCACGGGTTCAGCCTCGAGCAGGTCGAGCGCAACAGCGCCTTCGATCTGACCGCCCCGTTCGACACCGTGGAGCGCCTGCTCGCCGAGGCCGAGGCGGCCGCGGTCGACTATCGCGTCGTGCAGTGGTTCGCCCCGACTCCGCCGGAGTTCGCGGAGGGGTACGCCTGGATGAAGTCGCGCATGGTGACGGATGCTCCGGCAGCCGCCCTCGAGTTCGACGAGGAGACGTGGGATGCCGCGCGCATCGCCGAACACGACGCGAAGTACGCCGGCCGGACGATGCAGGTGACCGCCGCGCAGCACATCGCGACGGGTGAGCTGTGCGCGTTCAACGAACTCGTCGTCGGCAAGGACCGGACCGAGGCCAGCCACCAGGAGGACACGCTCGTGCTCAAGGAGCATCGCGGGCACAAGCTCGGCACGCTGGTGAAGTGCGCCGGGCTCCTCGCCTGGCGCGACGTCGCTCCCGACTCACCGCGGGTCATCACCTACAACGCCGAGGAGAACCGCCCGATGCTCGACATCAATGAGGCGATCGGGTTCGAGCCGATCGCCTACGAAGGCGCATGGAAGAAGGTGCTGTCATGACCGATCTCGCTGAGGGCGCGACGCTCGTCATCCGACCCGTCGTCGCCCCCGCAACCGTGGACGCTCCCGACGCGGGAACCTTCCTCGAGATGGTGCGGATCGCGAACGCCGTGTGTCTCGCCGACGCGGGACACGACTACCTCCGCGAGGAGGCCGAGGAGATGCTCGGGTTCTGGCAGGACCAGACCGACTGGACCCAGCTCGGCTTCGCGGCTGAGCGGGGCGGGGTCATCCTCGGCGTCGTGAAGATGATGATCTCGAACGAGGCGGATGCCTCGACAGTCGAGTTCGACCTCATGGTCGACCCCCCGCGGTGGGGCCAGGGCGCGGAGGAGCTTCTCCTCGCCGAGGTCGAGCGCGAGGCACGCGAGCGCGGCATCGCGACGATCCAGACCTGGACGCTGCACCGGCCGGGCACCCCGGGTCCTCGTCTCTCGCCGCCGACGGGGTGGGGCGAGATCCCCGCGGACGATCGGCAGACGGTGTTCCAGCTCGACAACGGCTTCGCGCTGGAGCAGGTCGAGCGCAACAGCGTCTTCGATCTCACCGGCGACTTCGCTGTCGTCGAGCGGATGCTGGCGGAGGCCGTGGCCGTCGCGGGTCCGGATTACCGGGTGGTGGCGTGGAGCTCGCCCACTCCCCCGGAGTACCGTGACGGCTACGCGCATGTGCTCGCGCGCATGTCCACGGATGCACCATCGGGCGGCATGGTCGTCGATGAGCAGCACTGGGACGCCGATCGCGTGGCGCGGCGAGACGCTCGACAGCAGGCCCAGGGTCTCACGGTCTCGGTCGCGGCCGTGGAGCACCTCCCGACGGGGAAGATCGCTGCCTACAACGAGCTCGTGATCGCCGAGGACCACACCGGCGCCACACAGCAGTACGGAACGCTCGTCGTGAAGGAGCACCGCGGGCACCGCCTGGGCGCGATCGTGAAGTGCGCGAACCTGCTGCACTGGCGCGAGCTGGTGCCCGAGTCCCCACGTGTATCGACGTTCAACGCCGAGGAGAATCGGCACATGCTCGACATCAACGAGGCGATCGGGTTCGTCCCCGCCTCGTACGCGGGTGCCTGGAAGAAGGTGCTGGCGTGAGCGAAGCCCCGGTCGTCGTCCGGCGCGTGATCGTGCCGGACGACATCGCGGCGCCCGATGCTGCCGACTTCATCGCGATGGCGGAGCTGCGCAATGACGTCGCACGGGAGCGCACCGGGCACGACCTCCTCGCCTACGCACCCGCCGAGCTGCTTCCGGGGTGGCAGAACCAGGAGGACAGCGCCGGACAGGCGTGGCTCGCCTTCCGCGGCGGGGAGGCGATCGCGCGGTTCTACCTCGAGCGCCCGATGGAGGACGGATCCGAGGTCGCCGACATGGGGCTCGACGTCCGCGCCGCGGCCTGGGACCCCGGCCTCGTCGATGAGGGCTTCCGCATCGTCGAAGAGGCGGCCCGCGCGCACGGCCGGCGGATCATGCAGACGTGGACGTTCCATCGCCCGGACGACGACCTTCCTGCCCTGGCGTCCCCGACCGGCTTCGGCTCGATCCCCCGCGACGACTATGCGCAGGCCTTTCTCGCGCACGGGTACGTGCTCGAGCAGGTGGAGCGCAACAGCGCGCTCGATCTCCACGGCGGCGGGGCGACGATCGAGCGACTGCACGCCGAGGCGCTGGCCGCGGCATCCGATCGGTACCGGCTGGTGAGCTGGACGCTGCCCACCCCCGATCACCTCGTGCCCGGCTACGCCTGGCTGATGTCGCGCATGTCGACGGATGCCCCGTCGGCGGGAATGGTGTGGGACGAGGAGACCTGGGATGCTGCGCGCCTCCGCCGCTACGAGAAGGAGGTCCTCGACGCCGGTCGATTCGGCCACATCGTGGCGGCCGAGCACATCGACAGAGGCACCCTCGTGGCGTTCAACGAGCTCTTCGTCGACGGCGATCGCACCGGGGTCACCGAGCAGAACGCGACGCTCGTGCTGCGAGAACACCGCGGCCACCGTCTGGGCATGCTCGTCAAGGCGGCGAATCTGCTGGCCTGGCGCGAGCTCGTGCCCGACTCCGCGCAGGTGACGACGTTCAACGCCGAAGAGAACCGCCCGATGCTCGACATCAACGAGGCGCTCGGCTTCGTGGCCGTCTCGTACGCGGGCGCGTGGAAGAAGACGCTCGACGCGTGATCAGGGCCGCGGCATCCGCTGGCAGTGCGGGCAGAAATGGCTCGACCGGTTCGTGAACGAGACCCTGACGATCGGCCGGCCGCAGCGCGGACAGGGCTCGCCCGTGCGACCGTAGGCATGGAGTGAGTGGGCGAAGTAGCCGGCCTGGCCGTTGACGTTGACATACTGCGCGTCGAAGCTCGTGCCGCCTTCGGCGAGGGCCTTCTCGAGGACGTGACGCACCTCGGCGAGCAGTCGGTTCACCGCCCGCGTCGACAGGTCGCGCGCGGGCGTCTCGGGATGGATCCGCGCCGCCCACAGCGACTCGTCCGCGTAGATGTTTCCCACACCGCTCACGACCGTCTGGTCGAGCAGCACCCGCTTGACCGCGGACGCCTTGGTCGCCAGCGTTCGCCGGAACGCCCCTTCGGAGAACGCCGGGTCGAGCGGATCGCGGGCGATGTGGGCCACCTGACGGGGAACGGATGCCTCGGCACTCCCGAATCCGCCGGGCGCGCCGTCGGCCGTCGGCACAAGGTCGTCGATCGCCAGCGATCCGAACGTGCGCTGGTCCGCGAACACCACCGCCACCTCGCCGTGACGGGGGTGGGACAGGTCGATGCGCACGCGCTCGTGGCGTTCGGGCGCCGCTCCCGGGGCGCGCAGCAGCAGCTGCCCGCTCATGCCGAGGTGTCCGACGACGGCCTCGGTCGGCGCGAGCGACGGCGCACCCTCGAGAGGGAGCCACAGGAATTTGCCGCGGCGAGCGGCGGAGCGGATCACCCGGCCTGTGAGCGCCGCCTCGAAATGGGCGCCGTCGTCGCGATGCCGGGTCAGCGCTCGGTCGTCGAGCACGGTCACACCCAGCACGGTCGCGCCCGACACGGCCGGCGCGAGGCCGGATCTGACGACCTCGACCTCGGGAAGCTCAGGCACGCCCGCTGAGCTCCTGCCATGCGCGCAGGGCCGCAGCCATCTCCGCCGCCTTCTTGCTGGACCCGCCGCCCTGCGCCGTGACGTCCCCGACGGCGACGGTGGCGGTGAACCGGCGATCGTGATCGGGACCCGTCGATGAGACCGAGTAGGCCGGCGGCTGCACACCGGATCGCGCGGCGAGCTCCTGCAGGCTCGTCTTGGGGTCCATCGCAGCGCCGTAGCGCTCCGGGTCGGCGAGCAGCGGCTCGACGAGCCGCAGCACCAGGCCGGTCGCGGCATCCGGCCCGGCCGACAGGTAGGTGGCGCCGATGACGGCCTCCATCGTGTCGGCGAGGATCGAATCCTTGTCGCGCCCACCGGTGAGGTCCTCGCCGCGCCCCAGGCGCAGATGGATGCCGAGCTCGATGCCGCGGGCGATCTCGGCGAGGGCGACGGTCGACACCACGCTGGCGCGACGCTTGGCCAGCGCACCCTCCTCGAGCTCGGGATGCCCCGTGAACAGGCGCACGGTCACGGCCTGTCCGAGCACGGAGTCGCCGAGGAACTCGAGGCGCTCGTTGTGGGGAACCTGCCCGTTCTCGTACGCCCACGAACGATGCGTGAGCGCGAGCGACAGAAGCTCGGGGTCGATGTCGACCCCGAGCTTCTGCGTGAGTTGTGTGAGCGCGAGGCGCTCAGCGATGACGTCGGTCACGTCGCCAGGAGGGCGATCAGACGTCGGCGACCTTGCGGCCCTTGTACTCGAGGAACAGCTCCGTGCCCTGCGAGTCGGTGACGACCTTCGCCTGGTGGGGACGGCTGTAGACGACCTTGCCGTTCTCGATCGTCTTGACCAGCGTGGGGGCCTCCGCCTTCCACTGCGCGCGACGCGAGCGCGTGTTGGAACGCGAGACCTTCCGCTTCGGGGGGTTGCCTGCCATAGCTAGCTCTCTTCTGTGTTCTCGACGTCTGGGCGCTGTGCTTCGTCGTCGTGGTCTGTGGTGTATCCCTGGAGCGCGGCCCAGCGAGTATCGAGGGGCTCGCGCTGCTCTGCGCCGGTGTTCGTGGTCATTCGCTCACCCGTAGCCGGATCGAGGCCGGGGCAATCCGGCTGACACACCGGCTGAAACGGAAGCGACAGGACGATCGCATCCCTGACCAGAGTTTCAAGATCCACGTGGTCGTCTTGAACCTCGAAGTCAGTTGCTTCCTCTCCAGGATACGCGAAAAGCTCCTGAAACTCGACTTCGACGCCCTCGGCGATGTCGGTGAGGCACCGACCGCACACGCCGGTGTACTCCGCATCAGCGGTCCCCGACACGAGAATCCCCTCGTGCACCGACTCGACGCGCACGTCGAGCGCGACGGGCGAGCGGGCTTCGATCGACACGAGCCCCTCGCCCCACTTCTCCGGAGCGGGGACGTCGAGCTCGAACTCCCGCATCTCACCCGGCCGGTTCACGATGTCTCGGACGCGGATCGAGAACGGACCCGCCACATGCTGTCTGACCACGGTCACTCATCGTAGTCGCGGCTGGCTGAACGCCGCCCGACAGCGCTCAGATGTCGCGCGAGCCGGTATCGAGGAAGCGCGCCACGGCGCCCGGGACGAACGGCGACACGTCTCCGCCGAGCGAGGCCACCTGACGCACCAGCGAGCTCGAGACGAGGGCATGCGCGGGGTCGGGCAGGAGGAAGACGGTCTCGACGTGCGCGAGGTGCCGATTGACGATCGCCATCGGGGTCTCGTAGGCGACGTCGACCTGCGAGCGGATCCCCTTGACGAGGACTCCCGCATCGACGTCGACGGCGTAGTCGACCAGCAGGCCCATGCTCCACGACGCGACGATGACGTCGCCGTCGATTTCGCTCTCCGCGATCGACTGCTCGAGGAGAGTCAGTCGCTGCGCGATCGGGAGCATCGCCTCCTTGCCCGGGTTGTGCACCACGAGCACGTGCAACTGGTCGTAGAGCGACGCGGCACGGCGGATGACGTCGAGATGACCGAGAGTCGGCGGGTCGAAGGACCCAGGGACAACGGCGATCCGACTGTTCATGGGCTCAGCCTATCCGGCTGAGGAAGGCGCGCTCGGACGTCAGTTCTTGGCGAGCGCCGCGCGCTCCTCGAGGCCGACGCGCCGCTCGAGGGCGGCCACGAGACCCGGATGCCGCAGCAGCGCCGGGTCTTCGGCGAGCAGGTGCTCGGCCGCGGTACGGGCCTCGGCGATGATGTCGGCATCCTTGACCACCCGCAGCAGGCGCAGTGACGAACGGGCGCCCGACTGGGCGTCGCCGAGGACGTCGCCCTCCCCGCGCAGCTCGAGATCGACCTCTGCCAGCTCGAAGCCGTCGAGCGTCGCCGCGACGGCCTCGACGCGCTGGCGGGCCGGTGATCCCGCGGTCGCCTCGGTGACCAGCAGACAGAGTCCGGGGACGCCGCCGCGGCCCACGCGGCCGCGCAGCTGGTGCAACTGCGAGACGCCGAACCGATCCGCCTCGAGGATCGCCATGGTCGACGCGTTCGGCACGTCGACCCCGACCTCGACCACCGTGGTCGCGACGAGCACCTGCACATCGCCGCGGGCGAAGGCCTGCATGACGGCATCCTTCTCATCGGACGGCATCTTGCCGTGGAGGATCTCCACGCGGATGTCGCCGAACGCCGGATGCCGCGACAGCAGGTCGCCGACCTGCACCACGCCCCACCGCGTGCGCGCGGTCTCCCCTTCGGGCGATCCCGGCGGCTCGTCGGCGGTGTCGTCCTTCGTGAGGGCCTCGGCATCGATCGCGGCGCAGACCACGAAGCCCTGACGGCCCTGCGCGACCTCTTCGGCGAGGCGATCCCAGACGCGCCCGAACCAGGCGGGCTTCTCCGCCAGCGGCGCGACGAACGTCTGGATGCCGGCGCGCCCCTCGGGCATCGTGCGGATCGTGGACACATCGAGGTCGCCGAACACCGTCATCGCGACCGTGCGAGGAATCGGCGTCGCGGTGAGCACGAGAGCGTGCGGCGAGGATCCCTTGGCGCGCAGCGACTCGCGCTGCTCCACGCCGAATCGGTGCTGCTCGTCCACCACCACCAGACCGAGGTCGGCGAACGTCGTGGACTCGCTCAGCAGGGCATGGGTCCCCACGACGATCCTGGCCTGGCCCGATGCGACGCGGAGTGCGGCCTTTCGCCGCTCGGCCGCTGTCAGCTGGCCGGTGAGCAGGGTGGGCATGAGCTCGGGAGCGAGCTGCGGGCCCAGCATCCGCGCGATGGAGCGCACATGCTGGGCGGCGAGCACCTCTGTCGGCGCGATCAGCGCGGACTGCCCGCCGCTCTCGGCGACCTGCAGCATCGCGCGCAGGGCGACCAGCGTCTTGCCCGAGCCGACCTCGCCCTGAACCAGACGGTTCATCGGCCAATCCCCCTGCAGATCGCGCTCGACCTGGTCGCCCACGCTCACCTGATCCGGTGTGCGCGGGAACGGCAGGATGGCGTCGAACCGCTCGAGCAGAGCACCGGGCACGCGGCGCGTGGCCGAGAGTGCCCGCACGAACGCCCGCTGCTGCAGGAGCGCGACCTGGAGCGTGAACGCCTCATGCATGCGCAGCGTCGCCCGCGCGGGCTCGATCTGATCCTCGAAGTCGGGGCGATGGATCCGCTCGATCGCGGTGCGGGCGTCGAGGAGGCCACCGAGCTCGCGCAGCTCGTCGGTGAGCGGGTCGGGGACGGGACCGAGCCCGTCGAGCACCAGATCCACGATCTTCGTGAACTGCCAGCTCGCGATGGTGCTGGTGGCGGGATAGATCGGGATGGGCAGATTCGCGTTGGCCTGCGCCGTGAGGCGCGCCGTCGCCTCGTCGTCGAACAGCTCGTAGTCGGGATGGGCGAGCTGCTTCGCGCCTCGGTACTCCCCCACCTTGCCGGCGAAGATCCCGCGCCGCCCGGGCGCGAGGTCCTTGATGCGCCAGGACTGATTGAAGAACGTCAGCGAGAGTTCACCCTGTCCGTCGCTGATGACGACCTCGAGGATCGACCCCTTGCGGTTCTGCATGCGACGCTCGCTCGCGCGACGCACCTCGGCGACGATCGTCACCGGCTCGCCGATGGGCAGCGATGAGATGGGGGTGAGCTCGCCCCGCTTCGCGTATCGCCGCGGGTAGTGGGACAGGAGATCGCCGACGGTGCGCATGCCGAAGGCGCGCTCCAGCGCCGCCGCCGTCTTGCCGCCGACCGCGCCGTCCAGGCGCGACTCGAGCGTGAAGGACGACATGGTTCGAGTCTAGGGAGGCACGGCGACCCCGCTCTCTCACGACGCGACCCAGGCCCGTGGCGTACGGTTGCTCGCATGCTCCGGCGATTCCTCTCGCGCGTCTACTGGGCCTGCAGTCGGTGGACTCTGAAGTCCGAGCCGGCGCCGGCCCGTCCCACCGTCCTTCTCGGCGTGCCCCACACCTCCAACTGGGACTTCGTCCTCATGCTCGGCATCGCGTGGCGCCTCGGCATCCCCGTGCGCTGGCTCGGCAAGTCGAGCCTGTTCCGCGGCTGGCGCGGGCCGATCATGCACCGGCTGGGAGGCATCCCTGTCGACCGCTCCGATCCCTCCCGCGTGGTCTCGGACGTCGTCGAGCGCATGCGCGCGGGCGAGTCGTTCGGACTCGTCGTGACGCCCGAGGGCACACGCGGAGCCGGTGCCTACTGGAAGTCCGGCTTCTATCGCATCGCCCGCGAGGCGGGCCTGGGCGTCACGCTCGGCTACGTCGACCGCACCACGATGACCACCGGCCTCGGCCCGACGATCGAGCTGACCGGCGATGTCTCCGCCGACATGGACGTCATCCGTGCGTTCTACGCCGACAAGTCGGGCCTGCGCCCGGAGCGGCGCACCGAACCCCGCCTCCGCGAAGAGAACCCTTCGTCGATCGCTCCCTGAAGCGCCCGGCTATCGTGGGCGTGTGACCCGCATCATCGCCGGCCGGGCCGGCTCGCTCACCCTTGAGGTGCCCGATGCGGGCACGAGACCCACGAGCGACCGTGTGCGCGAGTCCCTGTTCGGCGCACTGGAATCAGCCGACGCGCTCCGAGGTGCCGCTGTACTCGACCTGTACGCCGGCTCGGGAGCGCTGGCGCTCGAGGCGGTCAGTCGCGGAGCGGCACGCGCCGATCTCGTCGAGCAGGCGTCGCGGGCGGCATCCGTCATCCAGCGCAACGCCGCGAAGGTGAGCAAGGCGATCGCACGCGATGCCCCGATCACGGTCCATCGTTCGTCGGTGTCGGCGTACCTGCAGGTCCCGCGCGGACCCTTCGACGTGGTCTTCATCGACCCGCCCTACGAACTCCCCGAAGCCGAGCTCACCACGGCACTCGAACTCGTGGCGTCCTCGCTCCGACCGGGCGCGATCGTCGTCGTCGAGCGCGCATCGCGCTCCCCCGAGCCCACGCTGCCCGCCGAGCTCGTCGCCGACCGCTCCAAGAAGTACGGCGACACCACGCTGTGGTGGTCGTCCGCCGCCACGGACGAGGGCCAGAACGAGGACGAAGACGAAGCCGAGGACGCCTGAGTCAGCCGGTGCCGGCGTCCCAATCGCGGTAGGGGTCCCAGCCGCCGCGGCCGTCGTGCGGGCGGCCGTCGACGAGCACGGGGTGCGCTCCGCGCTCCACCACCCGCCCGATCCGGCGGAAGCCCTCGGGGAGGTCGGCGGGGAACGTCGCGAGCAGCGCGTGATCCTCCCCGCCCGTCAGCGCCGATGCGGGATCCGGCCCGAGGCTCGCCGAGTCGATGGCGACGCAGACCCCGGATGCCGCGGCCAGCCGGGACGCATCGAGCACGAGACCGTCCGAGACATCCATCATCGCCGTCGCACCGGCGTCGGCCGCGACGGGCCCGAGCGCGAGCGGTGGCGACGGGCGCAGCTGCACGGCGAGATCGGCGAGCTCGGTGGGATCGAGAAGGGATTCGTCGACGGGCACCGGCGCGCCCGCGGCATCCGTGAATCGAGAGAACAGGATGCCCAGACCCCGCGCCGCGCGGCCCAGGTCCCCGGCGACGGCGACGACATCGCCCGGCCGGGCGCCGGAGCGCCGCACGGCGGGACGGCCCTCGAGCGACCCCAGCGCGGTCACGGCGATCGTGAGCGTGTCCGACACGGTGAGGTCTCCGCCCTCGACCGCGCAACCCGGTGCCAATGCGTCGCATGCCGCACGCAGTCCGGCGGCGAGTCCCTCCACAAACGACAGGCGGGTCGCCTCGGGCATCGCCAGCGCGACGAGCAGCGCCGTCGGGCGCGCGCCCATCGCCGCCACGTCGGCGAGGTTCACGGCGGCCCCCTTCCAGCCGAGATCGAACGCGCTCGACCAGGCCAGCCGGAAGTCCGGACCGTGCACGAGCGTGTCCACCGTCGCGACCACGCGTCCGTCGGGCGCGGCCAGCACCGCTGCGTCGTCGCCGGGACCCACCTCGGCGCGCGAAGCCGCGAGCTGCTCGAGGATCCGCCGCAGGATCGCCCCTTCGGAGAGGTCGGCGATCACGGGATCCGGATGCTGCGCGCTCACGGGTCCACGCTACCGCCGCGAGGTCGACGCACCGTCGCGCGGGTTAGCCTGGAGGGGTGCCCCGACCGACCCGCGCCGCCCTCGCGGCCCTCGCCCTCGTCGCCGCGATCGGCATGACCGGATGCTCCAGCACCGTGTCGATGGACCCGGCGGCCGACGCGAACGACCCGGCCTGCGCCGACGTGACCTCCCTGCTCCCCGGCAACCTGGCCGGAGAGTCGCGGCGCTGGACCGATGCGCAGGCGACGGGAGCCTGGGGAGACCCGGCCGCCGTGCTCTTCACGTGCGGGGTCGAGCCGATCGGGCCGACGACTCTTCCCTGTCAGACGGTGAACGGCGTGGACTGGGTCATCGACGAGTCCGATGCGCCGAAGTATCGCGTCACCAGCTACGGCCGCGTGCCGGCGGTCGAGGTCTACCTCGACAACGACGTCGTCTCGAGCGCCGACGTGCTCGACGGCATCTCGCTGCTCGTGTCGCGGCTGCCGACCGACGGCGCGACGTGCCTCGCCCGCGAGGACGCCGACACCTCGGACTGACCTCTAGACGCGCTCGAGCGCCGTGTCGATGAGCTCCGCGATCAGATCGGGATACGACAGGCCGGACGCGATCCAGCACTTCGGGAACATCGAGATCGGGGTGAACCCCGGCATCGTGTTGAGCTCGTTGACGTAGAGCCCGTCCGTCGTGAGGAAGAAGTCCACCCGCGCGAGGCCACGGCCGTCCACGGCGTCGAACGCGCGCACGCCGAGCTCCTGGATCTGCGCGATCTCGGCATCCGTCAGGTCCGCCGGGCACACGACGTCCGCGCCGTCGCCGCCCAGGTACTTGCCTTCGAAGTCGTAGAACTCGCGGGTCGTGAGCACGATCTCACCGGGCAGCGACGCGCGCGACGGACCGCCGTCGCGCCCCTCGAGGATCGCCACCTCCACCTCGCGGCCGACGATCGCCGACTCGATGAGCACCTTGTCGTCCTCGGCGAACGCGACCTCCAGCGCGGCCGCGAACTCGGACGCGTCATGCACCTTCGAGACCCCGACGCTGGATCCGGCCCGCGCGGGCTTGACGAAGGTGGGCTCTCCCAGGGCCGTGGCATCCGCCCGCACGCCGTCCGGGTCGCTCTCCCAGCGCCGCCGCGTCACCGTCACCCACGGAGCGACCGGTACGCCGGCGGACTCGAGCACGATCTTCATGAAGTGCTTGTCCATGCACAGCGCCGAGTCCAGCACACCGCCGCCCGCATACGGGATCTCGAGCGTGTCGAAGAAGCCCTGGATCGTGCCGTCCTCGCCGTGCACACCGTGCAGGATCGGCAGGACGACGTCCAGCGTGCCCAGCTCGTCGACCGTGCCGTCGGCGCGGCGCACACGCAGTTCGCGGTCGCCGACCTCGGGCCAGAGCACGCGCGTGCCGTTGTCGAGGACCTCGGGCAGACGCTCGGCGTCGAGGGCGAACTTGTCGGGATCGTCGTCCTCGAGCACGAAGACGCCGTCACGGGTGATGCCGACCGGGATCACCCGATAGCGATCACGGTCGATCGCCCGCAGCACCCCGCCCGCCGTCGCGGAACTGATCGAGTGCTCGCTGGATCGACCGCCAAAGAGCACCGCCACCGCCGGCCTGTCCATTCTGCGTCCTCTCGCCCTTCGGAGTGTCGTCGTCTGTCGTGAGATGCGGCGCGATGTCGCGCGGGTTCATGGTTCCGTCGAGCACCATCTTCACCTGCTCGACGATCGGCATGTCGACGCCGACCTCGCGAGCGAGCTGAAGAATGGGGGCGACCGAGGCCAGCCCCTCCGCCGTCTGGTTCATCTGCTTGACGACGTCGTCGAAGCGATAGCCCTGGCCGAGGAGGCGTCCGGCGGTGTTGTTGCGGCTGAGCGGCGACTGGCACGTCGCGATGAGGTCGCCCAGGCCCGCCAGACCCTGCAGCGTCTCGGGCTGAGCGCCGAAGGCGACCGCGAAGTCCGTCATCTCGACGAGGCCTCGGGTGATGATGGACGCCTTCGTGTTCTCGCCGTAGCCGACGCCGTCGACGATGCCGATGGCGACCGCGATGAGGTTCTTCAGGACGCCGCCGAACTCGGTGCCGATGACGTCGGTGTTGACGAACGTGCGGAAGTAGTCGTTGCGCGCTCGGCGCGCCACCGCGTCGGCGGTCTCCTGACTCGTGGACGAGATCACGGCGGCCGTCGGCTGCTCGCGGGCGATCTCCAGTGCGAGGTTCGGCCCGGACGCGACGGCGATGCGGGCCGGGTCGCAGTGGAGCTCCTGCTCGATGACCTGGCTCATGCGCAGCCCGGTGCGGCGCTCGACGCCCTTCATGAGCGACACGATCGGCACATCGCTGCGCGCGACGAGCGGACGCACGGCTTTGAGGTTCTGACGCACGGCCTGGCTCGGGATCGACAGGTACACCTGCTCCGCGCCCTCGAGCGCCTCGGAGAGGTGATGCGTCGCGGACATGCTGCGCGGCAGGTTGATGCCCGGGAGGTACTCGCTGTTGCGCTTGGCCTCGTGGATCTCGCTGGCAAGCTCGGCACGGCGCGCCCACATGGTCACGTTGGCGCCGCCGTCGGCGAGGATCTTCCCGAACGTGGTTCCCCAACTGCCCGCGCCGATGACGGCGACGCGCGGGCGAGCGGCATCCTGTCTACGACTCAAGGCGACCCGTCTCCTTCTGGCCGTGGTCGGACGGGTTCCAGCGCTCGGCCGGCGCAGGCTCGCCCCGCAGCTCCGACAGGAGGCCGGAGACGTCGGCCATCACGATATCGGTCGCGGCGATCAGTGCGGAGGGCTGCGACTCGTTCTGCGCGAACGCGGAGAGGTCGACCGGGTCGCCCACGATGACGCTCACACGGCGGCGGAGGGGCCAGAGCTTGAGCTTCCCGTACCGCGGGAGCACCTGCTGGGCACCCCACTGCGCCATCGGGATGAGCGGGATGCCGCCCGCGAGCGCGAGCCGGACCGCTCCGGTCTTGCCCCGCATCGGCCACAGGTCGGGCTCGCGGGTGAGCGAGCCCTCGGGATAGACGATCACGCCGCGTCCGTGACGCACGAGGGTCTCGGACGCCTCGAGCGTCGCACGTGCGGCTGTCGCCGAGGTGGAGCGCGAGACCGGCACCATGCCGGTCACCCGCAGCACCCAGCCGAGCACCGGCACGCGGAACAGGCTCTCCTTCGCCATGAAACGGGGCGCGCGGCCCAGTCGCCACACCGCGAGGGCCACCACGATGGGATCGATCTCGCTCGCATGATTCGGGGCGAGAACATACGCGCCCTCGCGCGGGAGCTTGTGCCCGTCGCGGATCTCGAGCTTGAAGAGGAGGCTCGCCAAGGGAACCACGATCGCGGCGAGCGGCCAGAAGATGCTGGGCCGCGACTTCTCCTTCGAAGCACGCAGTCGGTCGGTCGCCACGGGTCAGCCGATGACGTCGAAGTCGGCGCCGAGCGTGTCGAGCTTGGTGAGGAACTTCTCGTAGCCGCGCCGGATGATGCCGACGTTTCGCACGGTCGACTCCCCCTGGGCCGCCAAGGCCGCGATGACGTAGCTGTAGCCGCCGCGCAGGTCGGGCACTTCGACATCGGCGGAGTGCAGCGGAGTCGGGCCCGTGATGACGGCGGCCTGCTCGAGCGCGCGCCGGGGGACGCGGCGGTCCGACGCCTCGATGCCGTGCGGGTGCACGACGATGTCGGCGCCCATCTGGTTGAGCGCGCTGGTGAATCCGAGGCGGTTCTCGTACACGGTCTCGTGCACGGTGGAACGGCCCTCGGCCTGCGTGAGGGCGACGATGAGCGGCTGCTGCCAGTCGGTCATGAAGCCGGGGTGCACGTCCGTCTCGACGACGACCGGCTTGAGCGGGCCGCCGCGACGGAACTGGATGCCGTCCTCATGCACGTCGAACCAGCCGCCCGCCTTGCGGAAGACGTTGAGGAAAGTCAGCATCTCCTGCTGCTTCGCGCCGCCGACGAAGATGTCGCCGTCGGTCGCGAGAGCCGCGCACGCCCACGACGCCGCCTCGTTCCGGTCGAAGATCGCGCGGTGGTCGTAGCCGCGCAGCTCGTCGACGCCCTCGATGAGGATGACGCGATTGGGCTCGTACGAGATGATCGCGCCCATCTTCTGCAGCACCGCGATGAGGTCCATGATCTCGGGCTCGATCGCCGCGTTGCGCAGCTCGGTCGTGCCCCTGGCCTTGACCGCCGTCAGCAGCACCTGCTCGGTGGCGCCCACGCTCGGGTACGGCAGGTCGATGTTCGCACCGTGGAGCCCGTCGGGCGCCGTGATGCGGATGCCCTCGTAGCTCTTGTCGACGATCGCGCCGAACGCGCGCAGCGCGTCCATGTGGAAGTTGATCGGGCGGTCGCCGATCCGGCAGCCGCCGAGGTCGGGGATCAGCGCCTCGCCGAGGAGGTGCAGAAGTGGGCCGCAGAACAGGATCGGGATGCGCGATGCGCCGGCATGGGCGTCGATCTCCTCGAAGTGCGCCGAGACGGCGCCGCTCGGGTCGAGGTGGATCGTGCCTTCCTCGTCGCCGTCGATGACGCGCACGCCGTGCACCTCGAGGAGCGAGCGGACGACCTGCACATCGCTGATGTCGGGTACGTCGCGCAGCGTGCTCGTGGTCTCACCCAGCAGCGCCGCCACCATCGCCTTCGTGACGAGGTTCTTCGCACCCTTGACCTCGACCCGGCCCGTCAGCGGACGACCGCCGCGGATGGCGAGCACTTCGCCGGCTGGCTCCTTCTCTGCTGCCTGGGTGCTCGGCGTAACGCTGAGAGCGGACTTCATCCGGTGGACCTCACTTGTGTCTTCGAGGGGCGGCAGGGGCGGATCGAATGCCCGGGTGGGGCGTCGTCCTGGCTTACGGAACGGGAAGCGTCCGCGGCCGCCATGCCTCGCGGCGAGCCTCGAACTGCGCGATCTTGTCTTCGTTGCGCAGCGTGAGCCCGATGTCGTCGAGCCCTTCGAGAAGCCGCCACCTAGTGTAATCGTCGATGTCGAAAGCGACCTCGAGATCTCCGATCGTCGCACGTCGCGCCTCGAGATCGACGGTCATCCGGATGCCGGGATCGGCCTCGACGGCCGCCCAGATCGCCTCGAGATCGGCTTCGGCGATAACGCCGGTGACCAGTCCCTGCTTGCCCGCGTTGCCACGGAAGATGTCGGCGAACCGGGGGCTGAGCACGACCTGGAATCCGAAGTCCCGCAGCGCCCACACCGCGTGCTCGCGGCTGGAGCCGGTCCCGAAGTCGGGGCCGGCGACGAGGATGCTCGCACCGCTGTATGCGGGCTGATTCAGGACGAAGTCGGGGTCCTGACGCCAGGTGGCGAACAGCGCGTCCTCGAATCCGGTCTTGGTCACCCGCTTGAGGTAGACCGCGGGGATGATCTGGTCGGTGTCGACGGCCGAGCGCTTGAGCGGTGCGACGATCCCGGTGTGCGTGGCGAATTTCTCCATGTCAGGCCTCCGCTCCCGCGCCGACCGGCGCATCTGCCGCGACCGGTTCGAGGTCGCCGGGGCTGGAAAGGGTTCCGCGCACCGCGGTCGCGGCCGCGACGAGCGGCGACACGAGGTGCGTGCGCCCGCCCTTGCCCTGGCGTCCTTCGAAGTTGCGGTTGCTCGTGGACGCGCAGCGCTCCCCCGGGGCCAGCTGGTCGGGGTTCATGCCCAGGCACATCGAGCAGCCGGCGAACCGCCACTCGGCGCCGAACTCGATGAACACCTTGTCCAGACCCTCGGCCTCGGCCTCCAGCCGCACGCGGGCGGAACCCGGGACGACCATCACCCGCACACCCTCGGCCTTCGTGCGGCCTTTGATGACCGATGCGAACGCGCGCAGGTCCTCGATGCGGCTGTTGGTGCACGACCCCATGAAGACCGCGTCGACGGGAACGGCCTTGAGCGGCGTGCCCGGCTGCAGATCCATGTACTCGATCGCGCGCTCGGCGGCGGCCCGCTCGTTGGCGTCGGCGATCTCGGACGGCGTGGGCACGACGCCCGAGAGCGACACGCCCTGTCCGGGGTTGGTGCCCCAGGTCACGAACGGCTCGAGCTCGTTCGCGTCGAGGAAGACCTCGGCGTCGTAGACCGCGCCCTCGTCGCTGGGCAGGGTGCGCCAGTAGGCGACGGCATCCTCCCAGTCCTGGCCCGTGGGGGCATGATCGCGGCCCTCGACGTAGGCGAAGGTCGTCTCGTCGGGGGCGACCATTCCGGCGCGTGCGCCCGCCTCGATCGACATGTTGCAGATCGTCATGCGACCCTCCATCGAGAGGGCGCGGATGGCGCTTCCGCGGAACTCCAGGACGTAGCCCTGCCCGCCGTTGGCACCGATCTTCGCGATGATCGCGAGCACGATGTCCTTGGCCGTGACACCGGGCCTGAGGTCGCCCTCGACGGTGATCGCCATGGTCTTGAACGGCTTCAGCGGAAGCGTCTGCGTGGCCAGCACGTGCTCGACCTCGCTCGTCCCGATCCCGAAGGCCATCGCCCCGAAGGCGCCATGAGTCGAGGTGTGGCTGTCGCCGCACACCACGGTGATGCCCGGCATCGTGAGGCCCAGCTGCGGGCCGACGACATGGACGATCCCCTGCTCCTTGTCGCCGAGCGAGTGCAGGCGAACGCCGAACTCCGCGGCGTTGCGGCGCAGGGTCTCGATCTGGGTGCGGCTGGTCAGGTCGGCGATCGGCTTGTCGATGTCGAGCGTGGGGGTGTTGTGATCCTCCGTGGCGATCGAGAGATCGAGACGGCGGACGGGGCGACCCTCGGCGCGCAGGCCGTCGAACGCCTGCGGGCTGGTCACCTCGTGCAGGAGGTGGAGGTCGATGTAGATGAGGTCGGGCTGGCCGTCCTCGCCCTTGACGACGAGGTGGTCGTCCCACACCTTCTCGGCGAGGGTGCGCGGACGATCGGGGATGACGGAGGCGTCGGAAGTGCTCATGTGTCTGTTCTCCTCGGGGGGACTCTGCCCTGGGGGATGGGGCCCGCGACGAACTCCGCGACGAGGGAGGCCTGAGACTAGGACTCGTCGCGGCCGCTAAGGAGAAGGCGAGCGATCCGCACGTCGCCAGGCTACCACCGGCTGGACGCGACTCGGGCCCCGCTCGAGTCGTGCGACCCGGCGGGGGCCCGAGGTGCCAGGTGCGCTCAGCGGTGTTCGTCGCCCTGCGGGGTGTCGCCCGTGGGGAGCGTGCCCTTCTCCTCCGCGACGATCGTCGCCGCGCGGGCGGCCGCCTCGGTGCCCGCAGGAGCCTCCACGGCGGCGACGGCGGCCGCGGCATCCGTCTCTCCGGCGCGCTTGTCCTTCGCGGACGCGATGAGGCTCGCGATCGTCGCGACGGCCATCGACACGATGATGACGCCGAGCGACATCCACGTCGAGATCTCGGGCGCCCACTCGATCGGCTCCCCGCCGTTGATGAACGGCAGCTCGTTGACGTGCATCGCGTGGAAGACGAGCTTGACGCCGATGAAGGCGAGGATGAACGCGATGCCGTAGTGCAGGTAGCGCAGCCGGTCGAGCAGGTCGCCGAGCAGGAAGTACAGCTGGCGCAGTCCCATGAGGGCGAAGATGTTCGCCGTGAACACGATGAACGGACTCGTGGTGATGCCGAAGATGGCCGGGATCGAGTCGATCGCGAAGAGCAGGTCGGTGACGCCGATCGCCGCGAAGACGATGATCATCGGCGTCCAGAGCTTCTTGCCGTCGACGACGGTGCGAAGCTTCGCGCCGTCGTAGTGGTCGCTGATGTCGATGAAGCGGCGCAGCATCCGCACCACGAAGTTCTCCTGCTTGACGTCCTCGTCGTGGTCGCCGCCGGGGAACGCCTGCCGCCACGCCGTCCACACCAGGAACGCACCGAAGATGTAGAACACCCAGCTGAACTGCTCGATGATCGCGGCGCCGGCGAGGATGAAGAGCCCGCGCAGCACGAGGGCGATGATGATGCCCACCATCAGCACCTCCTGCTGATAGCGGCGCGGCACGGCGAACTGGCTCATGATCAGGACGAAGACGAAGAGGTTGTCGATCGACAGGCTGTACTCGGTGAGCCAGCCCGCGACGAACTGGCCCGCGTACTCGGGGCCGGCGAACACCCACATCAGCCCGGCGAAGATCAGGGCGAGGGTGACGTAGAAGACCACCCAGAGAGTCGACTCCCGGGTGGACGGGATGTGCGGACGCTTCAGGATGAGCAGGAGGTCGGCCAAGAGGATGAGCGTCAGGATCACGAGGGATCCGATTTCGAACCACAGGGGAAGCTCGAGGTCCATGGAGGGCCTTTCGAAGATGCAGGTGGGGGTCGACGGACGTCGAGAGTCTCTCCCCACGGCCTTCCGGCCGCGTCGCGCACCCGGGGTCGCACTGTCGGGACCCGTGATGACGGATGCGCGCTGTCGGGATACTCCCCCTCGCCCGACCAGGATACAGGCCGGCGGATGCCGCAGCCGCCGAACTGAGACGATCCGGCCCTCGGCGACACTCATACCGTGAGAGACAATGGGGCTCCGCGACGACGCCTCACCGGGGGCGCCGGCGCGGGCCGGAGGACGGGAATGCAGGAGACCGAGCGGGACGACGCCGCGCTCGTGGCGCAGGCGGCGAGCGGGAGCGAACATGCCTTCCGCACGCTGTACCGCGCTTATGTGCGCCCCGTCTACTGGCTCGCACACGGACTGGTGGGGAACGCGGCGGACGCCGAGGACGTGACGCAGGAGACCTTCCTGGTCGCGTGGCGGAAGCTTGCCGGGCTCGAGCTGGCAGGCGACTCCCTGCTGCCGTGGCTCGCGACCGTGTGCCGGTTCCAGGCGGCCAACCGCATCCGCCGGCAGAAGCGCGACCGCGAGCACACCGCGGCCGCCGCCGACGACACCCTCCCCGCCACGGTCGATGTCGAGGAGCAGGTGATCGGAGCCGACCTGGCCGACCGCATCCTGCAGGAGGTCGCGGGGCTCAGCCCCCTCGACCGCGACATCTTCCGGCTCTGCGCCGCCGAGGGGTACGCCTACCAGGCCGCCGCCGACGAGCTCGGCGTCGCGCACGGGGTCGTCCGCAATCGTCTCTCCCGCATCCGCACGCGACTGCGGACCGTTGTGAAGGAGAGCACATGAGCACCCAGCAGCCCACGGGCGCGCCGCCGGAGCTTCCCGAGCTCAGCGCACGGCGCATCGACGAGATCGAGCAGGAGCTGTTCGCCGACATCGCGCGCGAGCGCACGGCGAGCCGCACGCGCAGCGCACGACGCGGAAGGCTGTGGCTGGCCGGAGGCGCCGCGGCGGCCGTCATCGTCGTCGCCGCGATCATCGCGCCCCAGATCGTCCCGCTCGTCACTCCCGGCGGCGGAACCAGCGACTCCGCGATCGAACCCGGCATCGCCCCGGACGCCCCGGTCGACTCCGGCGCGGTCGACGGGGCCGACGGTGCCGTGACGTCCGAGGAGGACCTCGGCGGCGGCAAGGCCGACGAGAGCGGCGGCGCGACCTTCACGGAACCCGGCCAGGGCGAGCGCGAGATCATCACGACCGCCTCGGCCACCGTCGTCGTCGAGGACGTGACGGTCGCCGCCCGTACGGTCGGCAACTCCGCGATCGCGCACGGCGGGTACGTCGAGGCGATGAGCATCGGCACCGACGGCGAGTCGATGCCCGTCGACGCGGACACCGGGATCGCGTACGACACCGCCCCCTACCCGTACCCCGGCGGCGCGTGGATCACCGTGCGCGTGCCGTCGGAGGACCTCCCGGACGTGGTCGACGAGCTCTCCGACCTCGGCGCGGTCACCTCGTCGACGATCAACCGGCAGGACGTCACCGAGCAGACGGTCGATCTGCGCGCGCGCATCGAGGCGGCTGAGGCCTCCGTCGACCGGCTGCTCGAGCTCATGGCGGAGGCCACGACCACAGCGGACCTCCTCGCCGCCGAGGCGGCCCTGTCCGAGCGGCAGGCACTCCTGGAGTCCTACCAGCAGCAGCTGGAGAGCCTCGAGGGCCAGGTGGCGATGTCGTCGCTCACCGTGACGCTGACGCCCGTCGTCGAGACGGTCGAGGCCGATCCCGCGGGGTTCGCGGACGGCGTGCTCGCCGGCTGGAACGGACTCGTCGCCACGCTCAACGGCATCGTGATCGCGCTCGGCTTCCTGCTCCCCTGGCTCGCGGTCGCCGCCGTCGCCGGGCTGATCGTGTGGGCGATCGTGCGCTGGGTGCGCGGGCGACGCGACCGTCGGCGAGCGGATGCCGCGGCCGCGGCTCCGCAGGACGCCGTCGATTCCCCGTAACCGTCCGCCCGCGAAACGACAAGAGCCCGGTCGAAGACCGGGCTCTTTCGGTGTTGTGACCCCAGCGGGATTCGAACCCGCGTTACCGCCGTGAGAGGGCGGCGTACTAGGCCGCTATACGATGGGGCCGTTTTCGCAACCGTTCGATTATGCCACGCGCCGACCCCCTCTCCAAATCGACCCGGGAACGGCCTCGACGCTTGCCCGAGCGGCGGCGCACGAGTTGACTCGGGGCATGCGAGTGACCAAATTCGAGCACGCCACCCTGACCCTTCTCGAGGCCGGACGCACCCTCGTCATCGATCCGGGATCCCTGACCGCGCCGCTCGCCGACCTCGAGGGCGTCGTGGGCATCGTCCTCACCCACGAGCATCCCGACCACTGGACGCCGGAGCATCTGGACCGCCTGCTGAGGGCATTCCCCGGCACTCCGATCTACGCGCCGGAGGGCGTCGCGCGTGCGGCGGCCGGCTACGACGTGACCGTGGTCCGTCCCGGCGACACCGTCGAACTCGACCCGTTCCACCTGGAGTTCTTCGGCGGACAGCATGCCGTGATCCACGAGACGATCCCCGTGATCGACAACGTGGGCGTGCTCGTCAACGGCGACTTCTACTACCCGGGCGACTCGTACGCCGTCCCGAAGGGACGCGCGGTGCGCCTCCTCGCGGCGCCGGTGGGTGCACCGTGGCTGAAGATCGGCGACGCGATGGATTTCGTGCTCGCCGTCGCGCCGCGTCAGGCCTTCGGCACGCACGACATGACGCTCTCTCGCATCGGCAAGGACATGGGACGCGCGCGCCTGCGGTGGGCGACCGAGCAGGACGGCGGCGAATTCCTGCTGCTCGAGGCGGGCGAATCGACCGACCTCTGAGCCTCGCCCGCTCCGCCGGACAGACAGACGACGGATGCCGCGCGGCTTCGATCCGCGGCATCCGTCGTCCGTCTTGTCCGAGCGCTACTGCGCGTCGAGATCGGTCTCGAGCAGTTCGACGAGTTCGTCGAGGGCCTGCTCAGCGCCGTCCCCTTCGGCCTTGAGTGTCACGACCGTACCATGTGAGGCGCCGAGGCCCATGAGCGAGAGGATGCTGCCGGCATTGAGGTCGGGGCCTCCCTCGACGGCGATGGTCACCGGGATGCTCTTCTCCTGCACCGCCTGCACGAACAGCTTCGCGGGGCGGGCGTGCAGCCCGGAGCTGCTCGCGATGGTGGCCTGACGTTCTGCCATGGGATCGTTCCTTTCGTAGGACTGAGAGTCAGCTTCCCGCAAGAGCGAGGCGGACGCCAGCGATCACGCCGGAACCGCGACGGCGGGGATGTTCTCGGCGACCTGCAGCTCCTTCGGTGCGATGAACCGCTTGAACGCGACCACCAGGAAGCCCGAGACCAGCACTCCCGCGATCAGCGCCACGAGGAATCCCCAGACGGGGCTGATCGCGAACAGGACGAAGAGGCCGCCGTGCGGGGCGAGCGACTGCACGCCGAACAGCATGCTGAGCCCTCCCGTGACAGCTCCGCCGATCATCGAGGCGGGGATGACCCGGAGGGGGTCAGCGGCGGCGAACGGAATCGCGCCCTCGCTGATGAACGCCGCGCCCAGCAGCCACGCCGCGACGCCGTTCTCCCTCTCCACGGGAGTGAACAGGCGGCGTGCGAGCACGGTCGAGGCGAACGCCATCGCGAGCGGGGGCACCATGCCGGCGGTCATCACAGCCGCCATGATCAGGTACGGAGTGGGGTTCTCGGCGGAGGCCGCAGCGAGGCCCGCGACCGCGAAGGCGTACGCCACCTTGTTGACCGGGCCGCCCAGGTCGAAGCACATCATGAGGCCCAGGATCACGCCGACCACGATGATGCCGGAGGTGGTGGACATGTCGGTGAGCCACGTGTTCAGCCACTCCATGAGGCTGGCGATCGGGCGTCCGAGGAACAGGATCATGAGACCCGAGGCGACGATCGATGCCAGGAGCGGGATGATCACGACGGGCATGAGCCCGCGCAGCCAGCGCGGCGCGCTCAGGCGTGCGATCGCGAGCGCGGTGAAGCCCGCGAGCAGACCGCCCACGATGCCGCCGATGAAGCCGGCGTTCATGAGCACAGCCACGGCACCCGCGACGAAGCCGGGAGCGAGGCCCGGTCGATCGGCGATCGCGAAGGCGATGTAGCCCGCCAGCGCGGACACCAGGAAGCCCATGGATGTCACGCCGATCACGAACAGGACCGAGCCGAGGTACTGCCCGAGGCCGCCGGCGGGAAGATCCCACAGCGCGTTCTGCACGACGACGTCGAACGCCTGGTCGTCGGCGTTGACGTTCACCCCGCCCAGGAACGGCAGGAAGCTCAACGCGATGAGCAGGCCGCCGCCCGCGACGAACGGAATCATGTAGCTCACGCCCGTGAGGAGGATCCGCTGGATGCGTGCGCCCCACGAGAGGTTGTCGGTCGAGGCTGCGGCACCCGCCGTCGCCGTGGCGGTCACGCGGGCGGCGTTCGGGTTGCTCGCGGCGGCGACGGCCTCGGCGATGAGCTCCTTGGGCTGCTCGATGCCGCGCTTGACGCCGGAGCGCACGACGGGCTTGCCGGCGAATCGGCCGAGTTCACGCACATCGACGTCCGTGGCGAAGATGACGGCGTCGGCTGCCGCGATGACCTCCGGGGGCAGGGGCTTGTAGCCGCTCGATCCCTGGGGCTCGACGGTGAGCTCCACCCCGCTGACGACACCGGCCGCCGTGAGCGCGTCGGCTGCCATGAAGGTGTGTGCGATGCCGGTGGCGCACGAGGTGACCGCGACGATGCGCACGGGGTGGCCGTCGACGCGGGGCGCGTCGGCAGCCGGAGCTGCGGCCGTCGGGGCGGCGGCGGCTGCCGCGGCTGCGGGCGCCGGCGTCGCCGAGGCATCCCCCTCGCCGATCGCCGCGCGCACGATGGCGACGACCTCGTCGTCGGTCGCCGCGGCGCGCAGACCGCTCGTGAAGTCGTCCTGCATGAGGCTGCGGGCGAGCTTGGACAGGACCGCGAGGTGAGCCTCCGCCGCACCCTCGGGCGCGGCGATCAGAAACACCAGGTCTGCGGGGCCGTCGGGCGCTCCGAAGTCGACGCCCGGAGAGAGGCGGGCGAACGCGAGGGACGGCTGGGTCACCGCCGCGCTCTTCGCGTGCGGGATCGCGATGCCGCCCGGAAGTCCGGTCTCGTCCTTCTCCTCGCGCGCCCACGCGTCGGCGAAGAGCGCCTCGGCGTCGGTCGCGCGTCCCTGCGCGACCACGCGTGACGCGAGCGAGCGGATGACGGCTGCCTTGTCGGCGCCGAGACCGACGTCGAGACTGACGAGGTCTGGGGTGATGGTGTCGGACACGGTGACCTCCAGGGTCGAGGGTGATAGCAGGATCAGGCGGGGGTGGGTGCGCGGAACGTGACGGGCACGTCGCCCGTGGGAAGGTCGGCGGGGGCGGGTGCCTGGGTGCCGGGGAGGGATGCCGCAGCCGCCCCGTAGCGGACCGCGCCGCGCAGTCGCTCCTCGGGCTCGGCGCCGGACTCGTCGGCGAGCAGGTAGCCCGCGAGCGAGCTGTCCCCCGCGCCGACGGTGCTGACGACGCGGACCGCGGGCGGAAGCGCGGCCCACGCTCCGTCGGCGGTGACGAGCACGGCTCCCTCGGCGCCGAGTGTGACGAGCGCGGCGGCGACCCGTGCGGGGACCAGCGAACGCGCGAGCGCCGTGACGGCCTCGGCGAGATCTCCCTCGGCGAGCGTGGTGCCGGCGAGCTCGCCGAGCTCGTCGTCGTTCGGCTTGATCAGGTCGGGGCGTCCGCGCGCCACCACCGCCGCCAGCGCCGCACCGGAGGTGTCGACCGCGATGAGCGGCGCCGCGTCCCCGCACGCCGAGCGGACGGCTTCGATCACGCGCACGTAGAAATCGTCCGGGGCGCCCGGCGGAAGCGAGCCGGCCAGGACGAGCCACCGGGCGCCGCGGGCCGCCTCGACGACCGCGGCGACGACGTCCGCGGCATCCGCCGGAGTCAACCGCGCTCCCGGGAGGTTGAGCTTCGTGGTGACACCGGCCGGATCGGTGATCGTGACGTTGGCCCGCGCGTGCCCCTGCACCGGCACCACGCGCGTGGCGATGCCGGCGGTGGCGAGGGCGGACTCGAACGGATCGCCCGCGGCGAGCGGCAGCACCGCCACCGTCTCGACGCCCGCGGTCGCGACCACGCGGGAGACGTTGATGCCCTTGCCACCGGCATCCTCGCGGGCGCTCGTCGCCGCCTGCACGTCCCCCGGGCGCAGGGGTCCCTCGAGCGTGATGGTCCGGTCGAGCGACGGGTGGGCTGTCAGGGTCACGATCATGCGATCCACACCTCCACGTCGGCGTCGGCAAGCGCCGCGGCGAGTTCCGGACCGGGGGTGGCGTCGGTGACCAGCACGTCGATCGCCGACAGCGGAGCGAAGCCCACGAGGAGCTCCCGGTCGTGCTTCTCGGCGTCGGCGACGACCACGACCCGCCGCGCCGAGGTCACGATCGCGCGCTTCACAGCGGCCTCGTCGGGGTCGGGGGTGCTCAGCCCGAAGCCGGCCGAGACGCCGTTGGTGCCGACGAACGCGACATCCGCTCGCATTCCCTCGATGGCGCGGACCGTGTCGGCTCCGACGGCAGCGGCGGTGAGCCCGCGTACTCGTCCGCCGATGAGGGTCAACGCAGCGTTGGGGACGGACGCGAGCGCGTGAGCCAGGGTGAGCGCATGCGTGACGACCTCGATCCCGCCCGCGCCCAGGCGGGGCGAGAGCGCGGTGGCGACCGCGGCGGTCGTCGTGCCGGCGTCGAGGAACACCGACCCGCGGAAGTCGTCACCGAGGGCGTCGAGCGCCCGGTCGCCGATCGCCGACTTCGCGGCGCTGTGACGCTGGAGTCGCTCGGTGAGCGGCCGTTCGGACGTGCTCGCGCGCTCGGTCTTCACCGCTCCGCCGTGCACGCGGCGCAGGGCTCCGCTCAGCTCGAGCTGGGCGAGATCGCGCCGGACGGTCTCGGTCGTGACCTCGAACCTGTCGGCGAGTTCGACGACGCTCACACGGCCGTCGGTGGCGAGCTGTCGCTCGATCGCCTCCTGGCGCTCCATTGCGTACACGTGGGATCCTCCATCGGAGTCCCACACGCTACAACAGATTCCCACACATAACAAGACGCAGAGCTCTTTGGGTACGCTCGTGTGGTGCCCGACAAGCCCGCGGCCGAGGTGGCGATCGACGAAGCTCTCGTGCGTCGTCTCGTCGTCTCGCAGGCCGCCGCACTAGCGGGGGCCGAGACATCACCCCTCACGCGGGTCGCCGCGGGGTGGGACTGCGAGGTGTGGCGGCTCGGCGCGCAGTGGGCCGTGCGCCTCCCCCGGCGCGCGCTGGCTGCCCCTCTCATCAGTCACGAGCACCGCAGCCTCGCCGTCGTCGGGACGCTCATCGAGGCGACCGGCGTGCGCGTGCCGATCCCGGCCGTCCGCGGCACTGCGGATGCCGGCTATCCCTGGGCCTGGTCGATCGTCCCGTGGATCGCCGGCCACCGCGGCATCGACGTGCCCCGAGGCGAACGCTCCGGCTGGGCCGAGAAGCTCGCCGCGGCGCTCACCGCTCTGCACACGGCCGCCCCGGCAGATCATCCGGTCAATCCGGTGCGCGGCCGACCGCTCGCCACCCGCGCGGCCGTCTTCGCCGAACGGCTCGAGACGCTCAGCGCCCTGCGCACCGTGACCGCTCCGCAGGCGCGGGCTCTCGCGGATGCCTGGAGAGAAGGGATCGCCGCTCCCGCCTGGAACCGCCCCGCCGTCTGGATCCACGGCGACCTGCACCCGGGCAACCTCGTCGCCGACCGCTCACGCCTGGTCGGGATCATCGACTTCGGCGATGTGACCGGGGGCGACCCGGCCTACGACCTCGCCGTCGCCTGGCTCGCCTTCGATCGAGAGGGCAGGGATCGATTCCTCGAGGCGACCGGCGACCGGTACGACCGTTCGACCTGGACGAGGGCGCGCGCCTGGGCGGCAGCGGTCGCCGCGGTGTTCCTCGTGCACAGCGACGACGAACCCGACTACGAGGCGCTCGGCCGATCCGCGCTCGACGAGATCGCCTCGGGCACCTGACCGCCCGGCGGGCGCACCCACACGTCCACCGACCCCTCGTGGCCGACGAAGCGGATCACGGTTCCTACGGGCAGCGGGGTCTCCAGGTCCAGCGACAGTCCGTCGTAGATCGTGAAGTCGAGCACCGGATCGAGGCCTGCACCGGTGCAGGTGGCGCTGAGGAACGATCCATCGTGCGAGAGCAGCAGGCAGCGCGATTCGTCGATCCCGAGGGCCGTCCATACCTGGATCACGTCGTATCCCTCGTGGGGCACGACCGTTCCCGGGTTCACTCCCCAGTAGTCGAGATTCTCGGTGAATCCGGCGCCTCGCTCGCCGCCGTTCGGATCCACGCCGAGGGTGACGTCGGGCGGCGGGCCGTCGCCGTTCGGCCAGGTGAAGCCGATCGCAGCCCCCAGGACGATGCCGACGACCGCTGTCGCACCCCACAGCGGAATGCGGCGCCACCAGGGTCGGTCGGGGGGAACGACCGGCGACGCGACCTCCGTGCCCGCGGCGGGCGCCGGCTCGACGATCCGCGCCCCAGGTGCGTCGCGCGCCGGGCGTGCAGGAGGAGCGAGTGCGTCGTCTTCTGCCGACGACGCGGGTGCCGGGTCCACGGGGTCGGCCGGATCCCCGCGGCTCTCGACGGGCGGACGCGCGAGCTCTTCGAGTTCGCTCAGCCGCTGCAGCGCGATCGGGTCGAGTCCGATGTCGGCGTCGGGTCCATACGCCCGCCGTCGCAACGCGGCGAGCTCGATCGATCGCTCGGGCGACAGCGGCGGCGCGTCCATGTGGCCATTATTCTCCTGGATCGGCCCGAACGGACGGGATTCGTCGTCTGACCGTCGCGACCCCGTACTGCCCGGGTCTCTTGTCGACGTTCTACAGATATTCAGTCTCAACATCTGTGACACTTGGTTCCACCTTGAAGACTGGGCGTCGGATGCTTCGTCTCCGACCGCGCCGCTGTTACATTCGCACCGCTCCCCCAGCGCACCCGACGCCCGCCGCACCGACGATGGTGCGCGGGAGGGCGATCCCACACAGGGATCGAGCGACGACCCGGCGACAGCATGCCGGTGCCCTTCCACACGCCTGCCCCGCGCAGGCGCGACACCACAGGAGTCCTCGATGACGAGAACCACCACTGCCCACGCGCACGGCCTCGGCATGCGCATCGCCGTCATCGTCCTCAGCGTTCTGCTGGCGGCGATGATCTTCCTCTACTTCGCCACGACCTCGAAGATCGCCGCGGGCGCGGACGAGCTCGCGTCCGGCGCGTCGCAGGCCGATGCCGGATCCGCCGAACTCGCCGCCGGTGCGGTGACCGTCGCGGACGGGACGGCCGAGCTCAACGACGGCGCCGCGCAGCTCGATGCGGGCGCATCCGAGGCCGCCGCAGGCGCACAGACGCTGTCGACCGGGGCGATGTCGGCCGAGGACGGCGCGGCACAGCTCTCGACGGGTGCGCAGTCGCTCGCCCTCGGTGCGGGCTCGGCGGCGAGCGGCGCGAGCAGCCTCAGCACCGGCGCCCAGACGGCCGCCGCGGGCGCCGCGGATCTCGCCGCAGGTGCCCGTCGTGCCTCAACGGGAGCCGACACCCTCGCGGCGAAGACGCAGCGACTGTCCGACGGGGTCGTCGCCAACCGCGACCTGTCGCAGAACGTGCTGAGCGGCACCGTCGCGCTGAACGACAAGCTCACGGCGAGCGTCACCTCCGATGTGGTGCAGCTCTCGCAGTCCCAGTCCACTCTCGACCAGCTCGCTGCCGACACGACCGCGCACGCCACGACCCTCGCCGGCGCGCTCGCACAGCTCTCCGCCGCCGATCCCGGCAATGCGACCATGGCGAATCTCGCCGCACTCGCGGCGGGCGTGAAGACCGAGGTCGCGTACCTGACACCCGCCGCGACGAATGCTCCGCGGCTCGCCGGTGGGCTCGTCGCTGCGCGCGACGGCTCGAAGCAGCTGCGCGACGGTGCGACCGCGTTCGTGCAGGGCGTGCCGTCCAAGGGCTGGCCGGGCACCATCGGACTGGCCGACAAGAAGGCGGGTGCTCCGGCGCTCGCTGCGGGCGCGGCGGAACTGAGCGACGGCGTCGCCGACGTGAGCGCGGGAGCCGGCAAGATCGCGGCGGGCACCGCCTCGCTCGCCGCCGGTGCGTCCAGCCTCAGCAGCGGCACGCAGAGCCTGGCCTCGGGCGCAGGGTCCCTGTCGGTCGGGGCCACGTCGCTCGCCGCCGGAACCTCGAAGCTCTCCACGGGTGCCGAGGATCTGTCGAGCGGACTCGACGAGCTCTCGGCGGGAACGACGACCCTCGCCGAGGGATCGCAGACGCTTGCCGACGGCACTGCCCAGCTCTCCGCTGGCGCGGTGACGCTGAGCGACGGCAACACGCAGATCGCAGACGGCTCCGCGCAGCTCGCGACCGGGGCCGCCGGGGCGACGCCGATGGTCCTGCCGTGGCTGCTCATCGCCGCCCTCGGCGGACTCGTGGCGATCGGGTTCTGGGTCGGTCACCGCATCAGCCACCGTCAGCGGACGCAGGGCGCGCTCGCGACCGCCTGAGGTGACGGACGGCGCGGGGCGGAAGCATCCGGTCCGCGCCCTCTGCCGCCGCGCCGGAGCGAATCGTGTCGCTCTGACCGCGCCCGTCCGAAGGTGTGTGCGGTCTCAGCGCTGGTCGTCGGTCGCGAAGCCCTCGCTGTGCACGCGCTCTTCGAGGGGCTCCAGCTCCTCGAAGAAGGTCACCTGCCACCCGGACGGTCCCTGGACCCGCGCATTCAGGGAGCGGAACGGTGTGATCGTCGGCGTCGCGATCGTCGGCACGCCGGCGCCCTCGGTCGCCGCGACGGTCGCCTCCGTGTCGTCCACCTCGAGCGCGAGACGCAGCTTCGATCCCGCCGCGTGCGGCGCCCCCTCGATGGCATCGATGTTGCGGGTGTGAGTGGGACTCGCGAGCTCGATCGTCGCGAGCCCGGCGTGGAGGATGGCGACACGGTCGTCGCCGCCGGAGCCGAAGGCCGGCTGCTCGGTCATGCCGAGCACATCGCGGTAGAACCGCAGAGCCTCATCGAAGTCGTCGGTCTCGATGATCAAACGAAGTTGCCGGGGTCGAGGTGTCATGTCCCCTACGGTGCGCCCTGACACGCGTGTGAGGGGCAAGTCCGAGGCGCCGTCGCAGTTCGTCGAGGACGCTCAGCTCTCGCTCGATCGAGCGCCTCTCGTCCTCCAGCCGCAGCTCCGCATCGGCGAACCGACGCGACAGATCACTCGCCGAGCCGCCGCGGGCGCCGTTCAGGGAAGGAAGGAGTTCACGGATTCCCGAGCTGCAGAATCCTGCAGCGAACAGCTCCTGGATCTGGATGACGGCATCCACGTCCGCAGGTGTGTAGAGCCGCTGACCCGCCGGGCTGCGGAGAGGCGCGAGGAGTCCCTGCTGCTCGTAGTAGCGCAGGGATCGCTCGGTCACGCCGGACCGCTCCGCAAGCTCACCGATCCGCACGTCCGTCCCCTCTCGCCGCCGTTCCTCGAGAGAACGCGCAACCGCAGTGGGATATTGCGCGCAGGTATCGGACCGGCGCGATGCGAAGCACGCCACCCCCGCTCGGCACCCGCCCGGCTCGGCGGCCGAGAAACGAAAAACCCCCGCTCAGCGGGGGTTTTCTCATTGGCTGGGGTACCTGGACTCGAACCAAGAACAACGGTACCAGAAACCGCCGTGTTGCCAATTACACCATACCCCAAGGCGTTCGACCGGAGTCGTGCCGAGGGTCAAGCTTAGCCGACCCCGGCACATGCTCCAAACCGAGGCGTGTCAGCCCACGCGCTCGACGAGAGCGCCGAGCCGGCGGATCGTCTCGACCTTGCCGAGCAGCTCGATCGACTCGAACAGGGGCGGCGACACCCGGCGACCGCTGAGCGCGACGCGCAGCGGGCCGTAGGCGACGCGCGGCTTCAGCCCGAGTCCCTCGATCAGTGCCGACGAGAGGGCATCCTGCACGGCAGCCGTCGTGAACTCGGACTCGGGAACGAGCTCGAGCGCACCGACCGAGGCCACCAGCACCTCCCCTGCATTCGCGGGAAGGGAAGAGAGCGCGTCCTCGTCGTACGCGACCTCGTCACGGAACAGGAAACCCAGCAGCCCCGGCGCCTCACCGAGCAGCTGCATCCGCTCCTGCACGAGCGGTGCGGCGGCGGCGAGAGTCGCCTGCTGCTGAGCCGTCGGGGGCTCGGACACGAGCCCGGCGGCCGCGAGGTACGGAACCAGCCGCTGGGCGAAGTCAGCGGGCTGGAGCATCCGGATGTGGTCGCCGTTGATCGACTCGGCCTTCTTCTGGTCGAAGCGGGCGGGGTTGGGGTTCACGTCGACGATGTCGAAGGCGGCGACGAGCTCGTCGAGCGAGAACACGTCGCGGTCGGGCCCGATCGACCAGCCGAGCAGAGAGAGGTAGTTGAGCAGGCCCTCGTGGATGAAGCCCTTCTCGCGCTGGAGGAAGAGGTCGGCCTTCGGGTCGCGCTTGGACAGCTTCTTGTTGCCGACCTCGCCGAGCACCAGCGGCATGTGCGCGAAGCGCGGGACGAACGTGGTGACGCCGGCGTCGACCAGTGCGCGGTAGAGCGCGAGCTGGCGGGCGGTGGAGGGCATGAGGTCCTCGCCGCGGATGACGTCGGTGATGCCCATCAGGGCGTCGTCGACCGGATTCACGAAGGGGTAGAGCGGCACTCCGCCGGCGCGCACGAGCACGAAATCGGGGAACGATCCGGCCGGGAAGGTCACTTCGCCGCGGATCAGGTCGACGTAGGTGAGGTCTTCGTCGGGCACGCGCAGACGCCACGCGGGCTCGCGTCCCTCGGCCCGGAACGCCGCGCGCTGCTCGTCGGAGAGGTCGCGGTCGTGATTGTCGTAGCCCAGCTGCTTGGCGCGGCCGTTCGCCTCGTTGCGGGCATCGATCTCCTCGGCGGTCGAGTAGCTCTCGTACACGGCGCCCGCCGCGATGAGCTTGTCGAGCACCTCGCGGTAGAGCTCGTGCCGCTGCGACTGGCGGTACGGGGCGTGGGGACCGCCCACCTCGACGCCCTCGTCCCAGTCGATCTCGAGCCAGCGCAGAGCGTCCAGCAGCTGCTGGTAGCTCTCCTCGCTGTCGCGCGCGGCGTCGGTGTCCTCGATGCGGAAGACGAGCGTGCCGCCGTTGTGGCGCGCGTAGGCCCAGTTGAAGAGCACGGTGCGGATGAGTCCGACGTGCGGCAGACCGGTCGGCGAGGGGCAGAACCGCACGCGCACGTCGGCGCCGGTCGCGGTCGTGGTGCGGGGATCGGGTGAAGAAGACATCGCCCTCCAGTCTAGGCGCGGCCCGCCTCCGCGCCCGAGGCGGTCCATTCGGCCACCAGCCGCTCGATCGCGTCGAGTGTCGCGCGGACCGCGGGGACCCGATCAGCGCCGTGTGCCGTCACGACATGGATGGTCCGGGCCTCCGACGGCGGCAGCGGCAGGGTCGTGACCCCCGGAAGTCGCGGGAAGGATGCCACGGCCAGCCGCGGCAGGGTCGCCACGCCGATCCCTCGCGCGACGAGGCCCTCGACGGCGACGAAGTTGTCGGTCTCGAAGGCGATGTGCGGAGAGAATCCGGCGCGCGCGGCGAGCTCCAGGAGGTGCCCGCGACAGCGCGGGCACCCGGCGATCCAGCGCTCGTCCGCGAGGGCGGCGAGGTCGACGGACCCGTCGCCGGCGGCAGGGTGACCCTCCGGGAGGACCACGAGGAGGTCGTCGGTCCCGATCGCGCGGACGGACAGGCCGTGAGCGCTCGGACCGTGGGGATCGTCACGGTCCCCGGGATAGCTGAAGGTGAGGGCGAGGTCGGCCCGATCGTCCCGCACGGCCTCGACGGCCTCAGGCGGCTCGGCCTCGAGGTAGGTGAGGGTGACGCCGGTGTGACGCTCCTCGAGATCGGCGAGCAGCCGGGGCACGATCGTCGGCGACGCGGACGGGAAGCCGACGAGCCGCACTCGGCCGGTGCGAAGACCCCGCAGCTCGGCGAGTTCGCCGGCTGCGGCATCCAGCGCGGTCGTCACCGCCGGGGCGTGGCGCGCCAGAACCCTGCCCGCCTCGGTCAGGCGCACGGTGCGCCCCACGCGCTCGACGAGAGGAAGCTGGAGCCGCTGCTCGAGGCGCTTGAGCTGCTGACTGACTGCCGGCTGGCTGTAACCGAGCGCCGCGGCGGCGCCGGTGATCGAGCCTTCGTCGGCGATGGCCTTCACCACACGGAGGGCATGCGCATCGAGGTCGGGGTCGTCGAAGGCGGTCACACCGCACAGCATAGGACGGCGGCAAACATAACTCCAGTTGATGAATGTCATGAGACACCGCCCGTAGACGAATGGATGGCACAGGTCGAGTCTGGATGCATGGCCCTGCAGACGCTTTCCTCCCCCGCCCTCGCCGCCGCGCGCTCAGAGTTCACGGGCGGGCGCGGCTACCTCGCGGCGTGCACGGTGGGCCTTCCGACGCGGGCCACACGCGCGGCGGTCATCGCCGAGCTGGATGCCGCGGCCGCCGGCCGTCCGGACCCTTCTGCCGCCTCCGCTGCGGTCGAACGCTCCCGTGCGCTCTTCGCCCGTCTCGTCGGCGTCGAATCGCGCAGCGTCGCGATCGGATCGCAGGTGTCGGTGGCCGTCGCCCTGGTGGCGGCATCCCTTCCCCACGGAGCCGAGGTGCTCGTGGCCGAGGGCGACTTCTCATCGGTCGTGCTGCCCTTCGTCCACGCCGGGCGATCGCTCCGCGTGCGCGCCGTGCCCCTCGCGGACCTTGCCGGGTCTGTCGGGGCGACGACCGCACTCGTCGCCTTCTCCCTGGTGCAGTCGGCCACCGGAGAAGTGGCGGATGCCGATGCCATCGTCTCCGCCGCGGCGGCACACGGCGCCCGGACGCTGTGCGACGCCACTCAGGCCGTCGGCTGGCTGCCGGTCGAGGCATCCCGTTTCGACGCCCTCGTCTGCCACACGTACAAGTGGCTCTGCGCCCCGCGGGGCGTCTCGTTCCTCACCCTCTCGGACGACCTCGCACGAGAGGTGCCCCCGCTCTTCGCCGGCTGGTACGCCGGCGGCGACCCGTGGTCCTCGTGCTACGGCGGCGACGTCGAGCTCGCCCCCGACGTGACGCGGTTCGACGCATCGCCGGCGTGGCAGGCGTTCGTCGGCGCCGCGCCCGCACTCGCCCTGTTCGCCTCGCTGGACGGACATGCCGTGCACGAGCATGCGACGGGCCTCGCCGCGGCTTTCCGCCTGCGCCTGGGCCTCGGGCGTCCGGACCGCGCGAGTGCGATCGTCACGTGGGCCGATCCCGACGGCGCCGCCCTGTCACGTCTCGCCGACGCAGGGATCGTCGCGTCCGGCCGTGCGGGCCGGGCACGCGTCGCCTTCCACGTCTTCAACGACGAGGAAGACGTCGAGCTCGCCGCGAGCGCCCTCGGCCGCTGACTCAGTCGAAGTCTGCCGCCGTCTGACGCGGGTAGGCGCCGCCGGCGAGCTTCACGAGCTGGGCGTGCGCGTACTCGCACACGAGCGCGTGCCGGTAGACCATTCGCGGCACATCGACGTTGGAGTCCATCCACAGGCTCATGCCCGCGTTCTTCCAGTGGCGGAAGGTGTCGTCGTCGGTCACGAGCGCGAGGATCTCGAGGAACGAATCGTCGAACCGGATCGAGTGCACGGCTCGCCGGTACTCCTCGACCGTCAGCGCCATCGAGAACGGGATGTTCATGAAGCACAGGGCCGTCTGGATGTCGAGGCGGAGGAACCGGCGGCGACCGCGTTCGGCATCGAGCGGCGGGATGTCGAGCTGGGCGAAGTCGAGCGTCTCCGGGCGCGTCAGCGGCACGTCGTCGAGGGCGATGAGCAGGTCGTAGACGTTGACGTCGTGCTCGACCACGGCGTGGTCGCCGAGGCCGGCGAGCGTCTCGGGGCGGAGAGTGACCGGCTCCATGTCGATCGCCGTGTTGCGGACGATGAAGTTCACGAGGTTCGTCTCGACGACGAAGTGGCGGATGAGCAGGTCGACCGCGTCCGGCGAGACGAAGTGCCGCAGGAACCAGACGCACAGGAAGTCCATCGTGGACAGCGGCATCCACCGGAACGGCAGCACCCGCTTCACGATCGAGACGAGCGCGACGATGAGCCGCGACAGGATGCGCGCGATCGGGTAGAGCCACCGCCGGGACGGGCGCCGCTGATCGTTGATGATCTGCCGCACGAGGGCGCGGTCGAGCGGCACCGAGGGGTCGGCGTACACCGCCTCCCACATGCTCGGATCGGATTTGACGAACTCGGGCATGTCAGCGATCCAGTTCCTCGAGCTGCAGCACGTAGAGGCGCGCGACCACCTGTGCGCATCTCACCACCTGGTCGGCGGCAGCGGCGTCGACGATGCCCGAGGAGAGGATCGCGTCCATGTCGCCGGTGTGAGCGGCATCGGCCTGCTCGTGGTACCGCATGAAGTGCACCTGGTTGTCGGCGAGTCCGAGGACCTCCTGGAACCGTGCGGCCCATGCCGCCGCGCGCCGCGCGCCGAGACCCTCGATGATGAACATCGCCCCCAGGAGCCCGACGGGATTGGGCTGATCGGCGTAGTGGAACATGTAGCCGGACAGCGCCTCGGAGCCGAGGTTCTTGCGCCCCGCGCGCAGATGGTCGAGCGAACCGCCCACCGCGACGTAGTCCCGCTCGAGCATGAGGTAGTCGCGATGCTCCTCCTCGGCGTGGCGGATCGCGGCCGCCCGCAGCTCGAAGTGATCGATGTCGAAGCTCGCCGCGGCCCGCGAGATCCACGGCGACCCGTCGACGACCTGCTGCCGCAGGTTGTAGAGCAGTCGCTGGTAGTCCTCGAGGGTCACCGCGCCCTCTTCGAGCCGGCGCAGGACGGGAACACGCGAGAGCATCTCCTCGAACTCCGCCCAGACAGCGGCGAGACGCTCGGCGAGGCTCGCCTTCCCGTCGAGCGAGGCGTCGGTCGTCGCAGTCAGCGTGCTGTCGGTCATGGCGTTGCTCCTTGCGTAGCGGGTGGTGCGACCACCGTGAGATGGGCGAAGGCGAACGAGAAGCGCCCGGATTCCGGGACGGCCAGCAGGATCGTCTCACCGGGCGAGAAGCGTCCGGTGCGCCACGCCTCTTCGAGAGCGATGAAGATGCTCGCGGCGCCGGTGTTGCCGCAGGTCTCGAGGTTGGAGAACCAGCGGTCGGTGTCGAGCGCGGGGACGCGACGCCGCAGTCCTTCGAACGCCAGGTCGCGGAAGATGTTGGTGCTGTAGTGGCACAGCACATGATCGAGATGGTGCACGTCCACGAGTCCGATGTCGACGAGCTCCTCGAACTGCGCAAGGCCGGCGTCGGCGAGATCGTCCAGCACACTCACGTCCTGCCGCAGCAGGAACATGCCCGCGGCCTCGGCGTCAGGGATCGACACATCCTGCCAGGTGCTCCCGACGACGGGGTCCGTCCCGGCCATGCCGGCGCGCATGCAGACGTCGTGCTCGTGCGCCAGCGACACGTGCCGCACCCAGTCGACCCGCAGCGACGGACGGTCCGGGTGAGGCTGGAACTCGACCACGACCGCGCCGGCGCCGTCGGAGAGCATCCACCGAAGGAAGTGGGAATCCATGCCCGCACGGATCCCGTCGAAGCGGAGCTGGCGCAGGCTGCGGCTCGGGAGCTCGGAGCCGACCACTGCCACGCGCGGGTGATCTCCGAGCCGGACCTTGCTCACGGCCGCGTCGAGGGCGGACAGGCTCGACGCGCACACGCCCGCAACCGAGAGCAGCTGCATCGGACCGCCGCCGAGCCGGCCGTGCACCATCGAGGCGAACCCCGGCACCAGGGCGTCGCCCATGGTGGTGGCCGTGGCCAGCATCCGGATGTCGGACGCGGGGATGCCGCGATCATCGAGGGCGGCGCGCAGCGCCTTGACCGCCAGCTCTTCGTTCAGCTCGGTCGGCTCGCCGTTCTCGTCGAGCGCGTAATGGCGCTGCCGGATGCCGTTGGACTCGAGGATGCGGCGCCGGATGCGCTCGGTGACCGCGTCGGTGCCGCCGAGGCGCGTGACGATCCCGTCGTTGTCGACGGGATCCCCCGGCAGATACCGGCCGAAGCCGGTGAGGTATGCGGATGCCGTCGTGCCCATGGGGCGACGGTAGAGCATCGAAGGGGCATCTCGCCGAACATTGTGGGCACGGCACAAATCCGCATGCCGCCGCGCGCATATTGCCGCCCGACGGATGCGGCTACCCCGGCGTGGCGGCCGCCACGACCCGACCGCGGCGTCCGAACGGCGCGAGCACGACGGTCGCGATCACGAGGACCCCCACGGCCAGCGCGAGCCCGCCGTAGCCGATCCAAGCCAGCACCAGGCCGGCGAGGATCGCCCCGGCCGCGCCGACGAGACTCATGATGAGGTCGCTGAGACCTTGGCGGCGCGTGCGCTGCTCTTCGGAGGATGCCTCGGTGAGCAGCGTCGAGCCGGCGACGGTCGTCGCGCTCCACCCCAGTCCGAGGAGCACGAGCGCGACGGTCACCACACCGGAGGACTCCGCGCCGAACGACGCGGTGAGGAGCGCGCCGACGAGCAGTGCCTGGCCGACCAGGATCGTCGGAACACGCCCGACGCGGTCGGCGAGGATGCCGAAGACCGGCGAGAGCGCGTACATCCCGGCGATGTGCAGGCTGATCGTCAGCCCGATGATCGACAGCGACGCACCGTGATGCAGCAGGTGCACGGGTGTCATCGCCATCACCGACACCATCACGCCGTGCGCCGCCGCGACGGCGAAGATGGCGTAGCGGGCGACGATCGGGTCGTCGGGCTTCGCGATCGCGGTGGTCGCGGTCTTCGCCGCGGCAACGACTCGCTGCGCGAGCAGGAGAGGATCGGGGCGCAGGGCGATGAGGTAGAGCGCGATGCCGAGGAGCTGTGCGACCACCGTGATGAGGTACGGACCGGTGAGCGCCGGCATCCCGACCGCCTGACCGAGCGCCTCCCCCGGACCCGTGAGATTGGGCCCGAGCACCGCGCCGATGGTCGTCGCCCAGACGACGATCGAGAGGTCCCGTCCGCGCGTGGCATCCGTCGCGAGATCGGCGGCGGCGAACCGCGTCTGCAGGTTGGCGGCCTGCCCCGCTCCGACGAGCGCGAAGGCGGCCAGCAGCAGTGGGAACGACGTCATCGCCACCGCGACCATGACGAGCACGACCCCGACCAGTGCGATGGCCATCCCCGTCGCGAGCGACACCCGCCGGCCGCGGCGGCGTGCGAACGACGCGAGAGGCACGGCGAGAGCGGCTGTGCCCAGCGTCACACCCGCGGCGGCCAGACCGGAGAACGCCTCGTCGCCCGAGATCTCCGCGGCGAGCACGGCCCCGAGCGACAGCGTCGCACCGAACGCGAGACCGCCGAGGATCTGCCCGATCGAGAGCACCCACACGCTGCGCCGCTGCACGCGGGCGATCTCGGCGGGCGCGAGGGACGCGGCATCCGAGTCGTCTGTGCGCGCCCCCGGCGCGTCGGAAGGCGGAATCGCCATGAGCTAGGCCGGGCGCGCGGTGTTGCGCAGCAGCCCGAGGCCGGTGATCTCGACCTCCACGATGTCGCCCGCGGTGATCTGCCCGACGCCTGCGGGAGTCCCGGTGAGGATCACGTCGCCGGGGAGGAGCGTGAACGCCGCCGACGCGAACTCGATGATCTCGGCGAGCGAGAAGATCATGTCGGAGATCGGCCCCTGCTGGCGGACTTCGCCGTTGAGCCGGGTCGTGATGACCGCGGATCCGTTCACGTCGAACTCGGTCTCGATGGCCGGCCCGAGCGGGCAGGACGTGTCGAACCCCTTCGCGCGAGCCCACTGGCCATCGGATTTCTGCCAGTCGCGCGCGGTGAGGTCGTTGGCGATCGTGTAGCCGAAGACGTGGTCGAGCGCGCGCGAGGCGGGCACGTTCTTCGCGATGCGGCCGATGATCGCCGCCAGCTCGCCCTCATAGCTCACGAACTCCGAGTGCCGCGGCAGCGCCACGGCGTCGCCCGGCCCGATCACGGAGGTGTTCGGCTTGAAGAAGAGCATCGGCGCGGTCGGCACGTCGTTGCCCATCTCGGCGGCGTGGTCGCGGTAGTTGCGCCCGACGCACACCACCTTCGACCGCGGGATCACCGGTGCCAGCAGTGCGACGTCAGCGAGCGGCACGCGCTCGCCCGTGGTGTCGAAGCCGGCGAACATCGGGTCGCCGGAGAGGACGACGAGTTCGCCCTCATCGACGATTCCGAACCGGATGGACTCGTTGTGGCTGAAGCGTGCGATCCTCACCCGACCAGCCTACTCAGCGACCATGTCCCAGAATCTGCCGTTCATCGGTGCGTGAGCGACAGATTCTGGGACACGAAGGCGGGAGATCGGGACACGGCCCGCGGAGTCAGCCATCGAGGCGCGGGAGTCAGCCGTCGAGGCGCAGGAGCCAGCCGTGCTTGTCCTCGCGGCGTCCGTATTGGATGTCGGTGAGCTCCTCGCGCAGCGACAGCGCGAGCTCGCCGGTGGGCTGCTCGTCCACGAAGTCGGTGCCCTTGAGCAGGCCGATCGGGGTGACGACGGCGGCGGTGCCGCACGCGAACACCTCGACGATGTCGCCGGATGCCACGCCCTGCCGCCACTCGTCGAACGAGACCGCGCGGCCCTCGATCTTGTGGCCGCGGTCGCGCGCGAGCTGCAGGATCGAGTCGCGCGTGATGCCCTCGAGGATGGACTCGGACTGGGGCGTGACGATGGTGCCGTCCTTGTAGACGAACACGATGTTCATGCCGCCGAGCTCTTCGACATTGCGATCCTGATCGAGGAAGACCACCTGGTCGCACTCGTTCTCGTACGCCTCGGACTGCGGCAGAAGGCTCGCGGCGTAGTTACCCCCGGTCTTCGCCGCGCCCGTCCCGCCCTTGCCGGCTCGGGCGTAGTCCTCGCTGAGCCAGATCGACACCGGCCGCACGCCGCCCTTGAAGTAGGCACCGGCCGGCGAGGCGATGACGTAGTACCCCACCTTGTGCGCGGGGCGCACGCCCAGGAACGCCTCCTTGGCGAACATGAAGGGACGCAGGTAGAGGCTCTGATCGGCACCCGAGGGCACCCACTCGGCGTCGACCGCGATCAGCTCGCGCAGCGACTGGATGAAGTACGACACCGGCAGCTCCGGCAGTGCCAGCCGCCGCGCGGAGCGCTGCAGCCGACGGCCGTTCTGGTCGGGCCGGAACGTGTGGATCGAGCCGTCCGCGTGACGATAGGCCTTGATGCCCTCGAAGATCTCCTGACCGTAGTGGAGCACCGCGGCGGCCGGATCGAGCGTGAGCGGACCGTAGGGCTGGACGCGGGGGCGGTGCCACCCGCCGCCGACCGACCAGCAGATGTCGACCATGTGGTCGGTGAAGCTGGTGCCGAAGCCGGGGTTGGCGAGGATCTCGGCGCGCTGCTCGGCGGACTTCGCCTGCAGGTTGCGACTGACGGCGAACTCGAGGGGGGCGAGTCCGGTGTCGGGATCGGTGTCGATGAGCGTCATGACGGGCCTGTGCTTTCGTGAGGAGCGCTGTGCTCCTGGGGTGGCGGCGCTTGCCGGTTCCAGGTTACGCCCGGAGCCGGTCGGCGATGGCGTCGCCGATCTGCGCCGTGCTGCGGGATGCCGCACCCCGGTCCGCGATGTCGGCCTCGACCGCGCGGGTGACGGCGAGGGACTCGCCGCGCAGCCCGAGATGGTCGAGCAGCAGGGCGGTGGAGAGGATCGCGGCCGTGGGGTCGGCCTTCTGCTGGCCTGCGATGTCGGGCGCCGATCCGTGCACGGGCTCGAACATCGAGGGGAACGCGCCGTCGGGGTTGATGTTGCCCGATGCGGCGAGGCCGATGCCACCGGTGACGGCGCCGGCCAGGTCGGTCAGGATGTCGCCGAAGAGGTTGTCGGTGACGATCACGTCGAATCGGCCCGGGCTCGTGACCAGGAAGATGGTTGCCGCGTCGACGTGGAGGTAGTCTACGGCCACGTCGGGGTGCTCCGTGGCCACCGCGTCGACGATCCGCTTCCAGATGCCGCCCGCGTGCACGAGCACGTTGGTCTTGTGCACGAGGGTCACCTTCTTGCCGCGGCGCTCGGCGAGATCGAAGGCGTAGCGCACGACGCGCTCGACGCCGAAGGCGGTGTTGACGGAGGTCTCGTTCGCGACCTCGTGCGGCGTTCCGCGCCGGATCGACCCCCCGTTGCCGACGTACGGGCCCTCCGTGCCCTCGCGCACGACGACGAAGTCGATGTCGCCCGGCTCGGCCAGCGGTCCCGGCACTCCGGGGTAGAGCTTCGAGGGACGCAGGTTGACGTAGTGATCCAACTCGAACCGCAGCTTGAGGAGCAGGCCCCGCTCGATGTTCGCGTCCTTCAGACGCGGGTCGCCGGGCACTCCCCCGACGGCGCCGAGCAGGATCGCGTCGTGCGCGGCGATCGCCTGGAGGTCGGCATCCGTCAGCGTGTCGCCCGTCTCGAGGAACCGCCCGGCTCCGAGCGAGAAGCGGGTCTTCTCGAAGCGGATGCCGCTTCCCGCCGTCGCCGCGTCGAGCACCTTCTCGGCCTCGGCGATGACCTCGGGTCCGATCCCGTCGCCGGGAATGACGGCCAGCTTCACGACACCTGAGTCCTGCACGCGCGACATCCTTCCAGCGTAGTGGGGCGGCCAGGTCCCACTCGGCACGGGGTCAGCGGGGACCCTGCGGCGCGGAGCGTCCCAGGGTCATGGCCGCGATGACGGCCGCGATCACGATGAGCCCGGCGCCGATGAGCGCCGTGACGCCGACGCCCGAGTCGAACGCGTGGGCCGCGGCATCCCGCAGCTGCTCGGCGAGTGCCGGATCGAGAGCGTCCGAGGCCGCGACGGCGCCCGCCAGGGTCTCCCGCGCGGCGTCCGCGGCGTCGGCGGGAATCCCGGCAGGGAGCACGAGGCTCGCCCGGTACAGCGCGGTCAGCAGGCCGCCGAGCACCGCGGTCCCCAGCACGGCGCCGAGCTCGTACGCGGTCTCGGATACGGCGCTGGCGGCACCGGCCTTCGCCGGCGGCGCGCTCGAGAGGATGAGCTCGTTCGACACCGTCTCGGCGATGCCGATGCCGATGCCCAGGGCGCTGAACGCCACCGCGAGCAGCCACACCTGGCCGTTGCCCGCGGTCAGCGCGATCATGACGTACGCGAGCACGGACATCGCGAGCCCGGACGGCACGATCACGCGCGGCGAGAACCGCTTGGCCAGCGGGACGACGAGGAGCCCCGCGACGATCATCGCGAGCAGACCCGGAACGAGCGCGAGTCCCGCCTGCAGGGGCGAAAGCCCGACGACGAGCTGCAGGTGCTGCGCCACGAAGTACAGGAACCCGACGAGCGCGACGACACTCAGCAGGTTCACGAGGATCGCGCCGCTGAACGAGCCGCGGCGGAAGAGCGCCATATCGAGCATGGGCGTCTCGAGCCGCAGCTGGCGGCGGACGAACAGCACGGCGAAGACCAGTCCCACGGCGAACAGCGGCGCCGCCAGACTCGACAGTCCGTGCACCGCGAGTTCCTTCACCGCGTAGACGATCGGGACGAGGGCGGCGAGTGACAGTCCGATGCTCACGGGGTCGATGCGGCCGGGGTGCGGGTCGCGGCTCTCGGGCACGAGGAGCGGCACGAGGACGAGCAGAGGAAGCAGCACCGGCACCGCGAGGAGGAACACCGATCCCCACGCGAAGTGCTCGAGGAGCACGCCGCCGACGATCGGGCCGAGCGCGGCTCCGGCTGAGAAGCCCGCCGCCCAGATCGCGATCGCGAGGCGGCGCTGGTCACGGTTCCTGAAGACGCTGCGCAACAGCGAGAGCGTCGACGGCATCAGCATCGCGCCGAAGACGCCCATCCCCGCGCGGGCGACGATGAGCAGAGCGGCGGTGGGCGCGAACGCCGCCAGAGCGGAGACGATTCCGAATCCGGTCGCGCCGATCAGCAGCATCCGCCGCCGCCCGAACCGGTCGCCGAGCACGCCCATCGTCACCAGCAGGCTGGCGAGCACGAGCGGATAGGCGTCGACGATCCACAGCTGCTGCGCGCTCGTCGGCGCGAGATCGAGCGCGATCGACGGAAGCGCGAAGCTCAGCACGGTGTTGTCGACCGAGACGAGGAGCACGGGCAGCATGAGCACGATCAGCGCCGCCCAGCCGCGCCAGCCGACGCGCTCGCCGACCTCGGGGCGGATCGCGGGCATCGTCTGGGTGGTCATGGTCTTCCTCGGTTTCTTTACCGTCCAGCCGGTATAGTAACAGGATGCCGCCTCCCGTGTCGATACGATCGACCGCATGAGTCGCCCTCCGCTCGCCCGAGAGAAGGTGCTCGACGCGTTCGAGGCGATCCTCAACGACGAGGGCGAGCGTGCGGCGACGATGGACGCCACCGCCCGGGCCGCTGGCGTGTCGAAGGGCGGCCTGCTCTACCACTTCGGCTCGAAGGAAGCGCTCGAGGCCGGGCTCCTGGAGCGATTGACGGGGCTCGTCGCCGAGGACGTCGCCGCGATGACCGCCGCGCCGGAAGGGCCGATCGCCTACTTCCTGAACACGTCGGTGAACTCCAACGACCCGATCGACCGCGCGATCCTCGCCACCTCACGTCTCGCGCAGGGAGGCAACACCGCCGCCGGCGAGGCACTGCGCGACATCCGCGATCAGTGGGCCGACGCGCTGCGCACCCACACGAAGGATGCGACGGCGCTCGACCTCGTCATGCTCGTGAGCGACGGCCTGTACTTCAACAACGCCCTGTCGGGCGGCTCGATCCCCGGACCGGTCCCCCGCGGCGCCGCACTCGCAGCGCTGGTCGATCTCGTGGAGCGCTCGACGCGCCCCTGACCGCGGCTCAGGACTCGGTGATCTCGATCTGGCGGAACAGGTCGGCCTGGATGTCCGAGCGCACCTCGTCGAGGAGCTCGTCGGCGACCGGCGAGTCGACGGTGAGCACCGACAGCGCCTGACCGCCGGCCTCGCGCCGCGCGATCTGCATTCCCGCGATGTTGATGCCGGCATCGCCGAACTTCTGGCCGTAGACCGCCACGATGCCGGGACGATCGGTGTAGACCATGACGACGTGGTGCTTCTCGATCGGCAGCTCGATGGCGTAGTCGTTGATGCCGACCAGCTTCTCGATCTGCTTCGTGCCCGTGAGGGTTCCCGAGACCGACAGCTGCGAGCCGTCGGACAGCGCACCGCGCAGCGTGATGAGGTTGCGGTACTCGGGGCTGTCGTCGTCGACGAGGAGTCGCACCTCGACACCGCGCTGCTCGGCGAGCAGCGGCGCGTTCACGTACGACACGGTCTCGCTGACGATGTTCGTGAAGACGCCCTTGAGCGCGGCGAGCTTGAGCACGCTCACGTCGTAGGAGTTGAGCTCGCCGTGCACCTCGACGTCGAGCGACGTGAGCGGCGAGTGCGCGAGTGCGGCGAAGATCTGGCCGAGCTTCTCGACCAGCGGGATTCCCGGACGCACGTACGGGTCGATGACGCCGCCGGCGACGTTGACGGCGTCGGGGACGAGCTCGCCGCCGAGCGCGAGGCGCACGGAGCGGGCGACGGAGACGCCGGCCTTCTCCTGGGCCTCCTCGGTCGAGGCGCCGAGGTGCGGCGTGACGACGACGTTGGGGAGGTCGAGCAGCGCGTGAGCCGTGCCGCCCTCGGCAGGGGGCTCGCTGGTGAAGACGTCGAGCCCGGCGCCGGCGATCTCGCCCGCGGTGAGCGCGGCGTGGAGGGCCACCTCGTCGATGAGGCCGCCGCGTGCGACGTTCACCACGAACGCGGTGGGCTTCATGATCTTGAACTGCTCGGCGCCGATCATGCCGGTCGTCTCGGGCGTCTTGGGCATGTGGATGGTGACGAAGTCGCTCTGCTCGAGCAGCTCGTCGAGGCTGAGCAGCTGCACGCCGAGCTGCTGGGCCCGGGCGCTGGTGACGTACGGGTCGTAGGCCACGACGCGCATGTCGAAGCCCTGCAGGCGCGCGGCGATGAGCGCGCCGATGCGGCCGAGGCCGATGATGCCGACCGTCTTCTCGAAGAGCTCGGTGCCCGTGTACGAGCTGCGCTTCCACTGGCCCTGCGCGAGCGAGGCATGCGCGGCGGGGATGCGGCGCGCGAGGCTGAGAATGTGCCCGACCGTCAGCTCGGCCGCCGAGATGATGTTGGACGTCGGCGCGTTGACGACCATGACGCCCGCCGTCGTCGCGGTCTTGATGTCGACGTTGTCGAGTCCGACGCCCGCGCGCGCGACCACCTTCAGGAGCGGTGCGGCCTGGATCGCCTCCGCGTCGATCTTCGTCGCCGAGCGGATCAGCACGGCATGCGCCTCGGCGATCGCCGAGAGCAAGGCCGGGCGATCGGTGCCGTCGACGCTGCGCACGTCGAAGTCGGGACCGAGGGCATCGATCGTGGCGGGAGAGAGTTCTTCGGCGATCAGCACGACAGGCTTCGTCACGGGATTATCCTTCGGGGGCGGTGCGCGAAGGCGCGGTGCAGAGCGGATGCCACGCCGCACGCCATAGGGGGCGAGGCCGCTCTCAGCCTACCCGGGCAGACCGGCGGTCCTTGACCGTGTGACGCTGCTCGTCAGCCGAGGAGCGATGCGCCGTACACGGCGGCGTACGCGACCACGTTGAGCCAGAAGACTGCCACGACGCACAGCCCGGCGAAGAGCGCGAGTGCGAACTGCCACCACACCCGACGCCACCCGATCGCGAACGCGACGGCGAACGCGATGAGCGGGAACACGACGGCCAGCAGCAGCACGAACCACCCGTAGCCGTTGAGGCCGAGAGGCCCGGTCGCCTGCGCGATGAGGAACGCCAGCGCGTTCCACAGGGCGTACGCGTAGAACAGGCCGAAGAGCACCGAGATCGTCACGACGATCCACGTCGGCGTGGCCCGTCGCTGCACGGGGCCGGATGCCGCGGCATCCGTGATCGCGTCGCTCATTGTCCGATCGCCCCCACCATGATGAAGGGCCACGGCACGAGGAGCACGACTCCCCCGACGAGCCAGACAAAGCGCACCCACCGGCGCCCGCCGCGCGTGAGCAGGAGCACCGTGGCGAACCACACGAGCGGTGCCAGCACGGCGAGCCACAGGCTGACCTGATAGGCGAGAGGGGCGACGAGGAACTCGGCGGTGCCCTGCAGCCGCAGGCCGCCGATGAGCCAGCCGAGGGCGTAGAGCACCGAGAATCCGCCGAGCACGCCGAGCGAGATCAGCTCGGCATTGCCCATCCCCGGGGCGTCGTCATCGGAGCCGCGGGAATCGCCGGCGTCGCCCGAATCCCCGGCGTCGTCGTGGGAGTCGCCCGAATCGGCGTCGCTGTCCGGCACGTCGGTGTCTGCAACGGGCTCGCTGCCCTTGCCGACCGCTGTGTAACCGTCGGGAAGCACGATTGCGGCGGGTGCGGCGGGCTCCGAGGGCGTCTGCGCGACCGTGTCCTCGGCGCGTGATCCGACGTCGAGCGTCGGATCGTCATCGCCCCAGCTCAGGGCCTCGTCATCGCGTCCGGTCGGCACTCCCTCAGCGTAGCGGGGGAAACAGAAGCGACCCGCAGCGGACGGCCCTGGTCGAGGGTGGTCCGCTGCGGGCCTGTGGAGCCGTTCCGGTGGGTACGACTGGCTCAGCGAGAGGTCAGCGCGCGGCGCTGCCCTGGTTTCGATACGCGGCTGCGCCGCTACTCAACCTGAACTACCTCGCGCACCGCCGCGTCAGCGCGCGGCGCTGCCCTCGGTGTAGTCGGCGTCCTGCTGCTTCCACGCGAACAGGCCGCGGAGGTCGCGGCCGACCTCCTCGATCGGGTGGGCAGCGGCCTTCTCGCGCAGCTCGAGGAACTCCACCGCGCCGTTGTCCTGGTCGCCGATGAAGCGCTCCGCGAACGCCCCCGACTGGATGTCGGCGAGAACGGCCTGCATGTTCTCCTTCACGTGCGGGTCGATGACGCGCGGGCCCGAAACGTAGTCGCCGTACTCGGCGGTGTCGGAGACGGACCAGCGCTGCTTGGCGATGCCGCCCTCCCACATGAGGTCGACGATCAGCTTGAGCTCGTGCAGCACCTCGAAGTAGGCGATCTGCGGCTGGTAGCCCGCCTCGGTGAGCGTCTCGAACCCGTACTGGACGAGCTGCGACACGCCGCCGCACAGGACAGCCTGCTCACCGAAGAGATCGGTCTCGGTCTCCTCGGTGAAGGTCGTCTTGATGACGCCGGCGCGCGTGCCGCCGATCGCCTTCGCGTACGACTTCGCGAGATCCCACGCGGTGCCCGAGGCATCCTGCTCGACCGCGATGATGTCGGGGATGCCGCGACCGGCGACGTACTCGCGACGCACGGTGTGACCGGGCGCCTTCGGGGCGATGAGGATGACGTCGACGCCCTCGGGCGCCTGGATGTAGCCGAAGCGGATGTTGAAGCCGTGCGCGAACGCGAGCGTCTTGCCCGGCGCGAGGTGCGGCTTGATCTCGTTGTTGTAGATGCCGCGCTGGTGCTGGTCCGGCGCGAGGATCATGATCACGTCGGCCCATGCGGCGGCGTCGGCGACGGTCTTCACCTCGAAGCCCTCGTCCTGGGCCTTCTGCGTGGACTTCGAGCCCTCCTTGAGGGCGATGACGACCTCGACGCCCGAGTCGCGCAGGTTCTGCGCGTGCGCGTGGCCCTGCGAGCCGTAGCCGACGATCGCGACCTTCTTGCCCTGGATGAGCGACAGGTCGGCGTCGTCGTCGTAGAAGAGTTCAGCCATGGTGTGTGTTTCTCCTTGATGGGTGGTGGCCCGCCCTGAGCGAGCGAAGCGAGTCGAAGGGTCAGCCGCGCAGGACGCGTTCGGTGATGCTCTTGCCGCCGCGTCCGATCGCGAGCAGGCCCGACTGTGAGAGCTCCTTGATCCCGAAGGGCTCGATGGCACGCAGGAAGGCCTCGACCTTGCCCTTGTCGCCGGTGACCTCGACGACGAGGGCGTCGGTGGCATAGTCCACGACGGACGCGCGGAAGAGGTTCACGACCTCGAGCACGTTCGATCGGGTCTGGTTGTCGGCGCGCACCTTGACGAGCATGTGCTCGCGCTGCACGGATGCCGCGGGGTCGAGCTCGACGATCTTGATGACGTTGACCAGCTTGTTGAGCTGCTTGGTCACCTGCTCGAGCGGGAGCTCGTCGACGTCGACGACGACGGTGATGCGCGAAAGTCCGGGAATCTCGGTCACGCCCACCGCGAGCGATTCGATGTTGAAGCCGCGGCGCGCGAACAGGCCGGCGACGCGGGTCAGCAGGCCCGGCTTGTCCTCGACGAGGAGGCTCAGCACGTGAGTGGTCATGAGCTCAGTCCTCCTGCTCGAACGCAGGCGCGTGGTCGCGCGCGTACTGGACGTAGCTGTTGCTCACGCCCTGCGGCACCATCGGCCACACCATCGCATCGGCGCTCACCACGAAGTCGATGACCACCGGCCGGTCGTTGGTCTCGAGCGCCGTCTGGATCGCGGCATCCACGTCCTCCTCCTTCTCCACGCGGATCGCGAGGCAGCCGTACGCCTCCGCGAGCTTCACGAAGTCGGGGATGCGCACGGTGCCGTGACCCGTGTTGAGGCTGGTGTGCGAGTAGCGGCCGTCGTAGAAGAGCGTCTGCCACTGGCGCACCATGCCCAGGGAGGAGTTGTTGATGATCGCGACCTTGATCGGGATGTTGTTGATCGCGCAGGTGGCGAGCTCCTGATTTGTCATCTGGAAGCATCCGTCACCGTCGATCGCCCACACGTGGCGATCGGGCTCGGCGACCTTCGCGCCCATCGCGGCGGGGACCGAGTAACCCATCGTGCCGGCCCCGCCGGAGTTGAGCCACGCGTTCGGACGCTCGTACTTGATGAACTGCGCCGCCCACATCTGGTGCTGTCCGACGCCGGCGGCGTAGATGCCCTCGGGTCCGGTCAGCGCGCCGATGCGCTGGATCACGTACTGGGGCGACATGAGGCCGTCGCTGGGCTGGGTGTAGCCGAGCGGGAACTCGTCGCGCAGACCGTCGAGGAACGACCACCACTCGGCGATGTCGGGCTTCGCCTCCGCCGCCGCCGCCGTCTGACGGAAGGCGACGTCGAGATCGACGAGGACCTCCTTGAGGTCGCCCACGATCGGCACGTCCGCGGTGCGGATCTTCGAGATCTCGGCGGGATCGATGTCGACGTGCACGACCTTCGCGTGGGGGGCGAACAGCGCGGCCTTGCCGGTGACGCGGTCGTCGAACCGCGCACCGAGGGAGACGAGCAGGTCGGCCTCCTGCAGCGCGAGCACGGCGGGAACGGTGCCGTGCATGCCGGGCATGCCCAGGTGCTGCTGATGCGAGTCGGGGAACGCGCCGCGCGCCATCAGAGTGGTCACGACGGGAGCGCCGGTCGACTCGGCGAGGGTGAGGAGCTCCTCCGATGCCTTCGCACGGATGACGCCGCCGCCGACGTAGAGCACCGGCTTCTTCGCCTCGGCGATCAGCTGTGCCGCCGCCTGGATCTGCTTGCCGTGCGCCTTGGTCACCGGACGGTAGCCCGGCAGGTCGATCTTCGGCGGCCACACGAAGGGCGCCTCGGCCTGCTGCGCGTCCTTGGTGATGTCGACCAGTACCGGGCCGGGACGACCGGTGCCAGCGATCTCGAACGCGGCGGCGATCGCTCCGGGGATGTCGGAAGGGTCCTTCACGAGGAAGGAGTGCTTCGTGATCGGCATCGTGATGCCCACGATGTCGGCCTCCTGGAAGGCATCCGTCCCCATCAGGTTCGAGAAGACCTGGCCGGTGATGCAGACGATCGGCACGGAGTCCATGTACGCGTCGGCGATCGCCGTCACGAGGTTGGTCGCGCCGGGGCCGGACGTCGCGATGGCGACGCCCACCTTGTTGGATGCGGCGGCGTAGCCTTCGGCCGCGTGACCGGCGCCCTGCTCGTGCCGCACGAGGATGTGGCGCAGCTCGCTCGAGTCCATGAGCGGGTCGTAGACGGGGAGGATGGCGCCGCCCGGCAGCCCGAAGACGTCGGTGACGCCGAGCAGCTCGAGCGAGCGGACGACCGCCTGCGCGCCCGTGAGCACGGGCGCGGTGGCGGTGCGAGCGGGGGGCCGTGGCAGGGCCGCAGCTGTTTCGGCAGGCATGGTGATGATCCTCGATCGGTCGGAGGGGATGTCGGAAGCCAGGCTCAACCGGTGGTCGCGCCCTCCGCAGCGGAGCGCACGAGTCGGGAGTACTTGGCCAGGACGCCACGGGTATAGCGCGGGGGAAGCGGCTCCCAGCCAGAGCGGCGGGAGTCGAGCTCTGCATCATCGACGAGTAGGTCGAGCGTGCGAGCCGCGATATCGACCCGTATCAGATCACCATCGCGCACGAAGGCGATCGGACCAGCGTCCACCGCTTCGGGTGCTATGTGGCCGATGCACAGGCCGGTTGTGCCGCCTGAGAATCTGCCGTCCGTCAAGAGTAGTACATCTTTTCCGAGCCCCGCGCCCTTGATGGCGGCGGTGATCGCGAGCATCTCGCGCATGCCCGGTCCGCCCTTGGGACCTTCGTAGCGGATCACGACGACGTCGCCCGCGGCGATCTCGCCGGCCTCGAGCGCGTCCATCGCCGAGCGCTCGCGCTCGAAGACGCGGGCAGGACCCTCGAACACGTCGGCGTCGAATCCGGCCGACTTGACCACCGCGCCCTCGGGGGCGATCGAGCCGTGCAGGATCGTGATGCCGCCCTTCGCGTGGATGGGGTCGTCGAAGGAGTGGATCACGGTGCCGTCGACCGGATCGGGGTTCAGGTCGGCGAGGTTCTCGGCCAGCGTCTTGCCGGTCACGGTGAGGGCGTCGCCGTGCAGGAGGCCTTCGTCGAGCATCGCCTTCATGATCACCGGGATGCCGCCGTGGCGATCGACGTCGTTCATGACGTACTTCCCGAACGGCTTCATGTCGGCCACGTGCGGCACCTTGTCGCCGATGCGGTTGAAGTCGTGCAGGCTCAGCTCCACATCGGCCTCGCGCGCGATCGCCAGGAGGTGCAGCACGACGTTGGTCGAGCCGCCGAGCGCCATCGCCAGCGCGATCGCGTTCTCGAACGCCTCCTTCGTGAGGATGTCGCGCGTCGTGATCCCCTGGCGCAGCAGGTTGACGACGGCCTCGCCCGAGCGGTGGGCGAAGTAGTCGCGGCGACGGTCCGCCGACGGCGGGGCGGCCGAGCCCGGCAGGCTGAGGCCGAGGGCCTCGGCGACGGACGCCATCGTGTTCGCGGTGTACATGCCGCCGCACGCACCCTCGCCCGGGGCGATCGCGCACTCGATGCGCTTCAGGTCGGCCTCGCTCATCTTGCCGGCCAGGCACGCGCCGACCGCCTCGAAGGAGTCGATGATCGTGACGTCCTTCTCGGTGCCGTCCGAGAGCTTGACCCAGCCGGGCGCGATCGAGCCGGCGTAGAGGAAGACGCTCGAGAGATCGAGGCGGGCGGATGCCATCAGCATGCCCGGGATCGACTTGTCGCAGCCGGCGAGGAGCACCGAGCCGTCGAGGCGCTCGGCCATGATGACGGTCTCGACGGAGTCGGCGATGACCTCGCGCGAGACGAGCGAGAAGTGCATGCCCTCGTGGCCCATCGAGATGCCGTCCGAGACCGAGATGGTGCCGAACTGCAGCGGGTAGCCGCCGCCGGCGTGCACGCCCTCCTTCGCACCCTGCGCGAGCCGGTCCAGGCTCAGGTTGCACGGCGTGATCTCGTTCCAGCTCGACGCGATGCCGATCTGCGGCTTGTCCCAGTCCTCGTCGCCCATGCCGACGGCACGGAGCATGCCGCGCGATGTCGTGGCCTCGATGCCGTCGGTCACGACCCTGCTGCGCGGCTTGATGTCGATGGAGTTGTCAGGCTGGGGCATGGGGGAAGTCTATTCCCGAGCGGCCGACCGCTCGGCCGCGATGACGGCGAGCAGCTCGGCCATCGCGGGGATGTCGGGCACGCTGATCGTCGCAGCGGTCGGCTTGCTCCCCACGTGCACCCCCAGGTCGCCCTCTCCCAGGCTCGCGAGCGCGTCCTCATCGGTCACATCGTCGCCGGCGAAGACCACGGCGGAGGCGGCGGTCCGCTCCCGCAGTTCCGCGATCGCCGAGTCCTTGCCCTCGTGGCGGAACGCGTACTCGATGATGTTGTGCCCGGTGCGGCGGCGCCACTGCGGCGCCTCGGCCGCGACGAGCGCGTCGACCAGCCGGTTCGCCTCGGCGGCGCCGGCCGCCGTCGATCGGCGGGTGTGCACGCCGAAGCCGAAGCGCTTGGGCTCGATCCACACGCCGTCGATCTGCGCTGTCGCCTGCTCGGCGTGTGCCCGCAGCTCATCGCGCAGTGCGGCGTCGGCCGGGTCCTCGTCGTGGGTCACCGCGCCCTCGCCCGGGATCCAGAACTCGGCGCCGTGAGATCCCGCCAGCAGCAGCGGCGAGTCGTCGCCGTGCTCGGCGATGACGCGGAGATCGGACAGGCTGCGACCCGACACCAGAGCGACCAGCGTGTCGGGTGCCGCGAGGAGCGCGTCGACGGCATTGCGTGCGGCAGGCAGCATCCGCGCGTCCATGGGCTCGTCCTCGAGCGGCGACAGGGTGCCGTCGAAGTCGAGCGCCACGAGCAGGCGGTCGGATGCCGCCACCCGCGCGATCGCCGTGCGGACTTCCTCCGGGGATGGCGTGGTCACGCGCTGGCCCTCCTCGCATCGCTGCGGCGCTTCGCCGCCTTGGCGTCGTCGAGCGCCGACAGGAACGAGCGGGACCATCGCGCGACATCGTGCTCCATGACGCGCTTTCGCAGCGCCCGCATGCGGCGCCCCTGCTCGGCCGGCGGCATCTCGATCGCGCGCATGATCGCGTCCTTCATCCCGTCGATGTCGTGGGGGTTGATGCGCACCGCGCTCGGCAGCTCGTCGGCGGCGCCCGCGAACTCGCTGAGCACCAGCACCCCGCGGTTGTCGACGCGTGCGGCCACGTACTCCTTCGCGACCAGGTTCATGCCGTCGCGGAGCGCCGTCACCAGCATGACGTCCGCCGCCAGGAAGAGCGCCACCATCTCCTCGCGGGGATACGCCTGATGCAGGTATCGGATCGCCGTGTGCCCCATCGTGTCGCGGTCGCCGTTGATCCGGCCGACCGTGAGCTCGATCTCGTCGCGCAGCTGCATATACGCCTGGACGCGCTCGCGGCTCGGGCTGGCGACCTGCACGAGTGTGACGTCCTCGACATTGGCCCGGCCGTCGGCCAGCAGCTCGCCGAACGCCTTCAGCCGGTGGCGGATGCCCTTCGTGTAGTCGAGTCGGTCGACGCCGAGCAGGATCTTCCGAGGGTTGCCCAGCTCCCTCCTGATCTCGGCCGCGCGCGCCTGGATGTCGGGGCGCTGTGCCAGCTCGACATAGGACGCGGCGTCGATCGAGATCGGGAACGCCTTGGCGAGAGCGGTGCGCGTGGTGCCGTCGGGGTTCGGGACGCTGATTCCCGTCGACCTCGTGTCGAAGCGGAGCACCCGGCGCACCGCGCGAGCGAAGTTTCCGGCATCCGCCACCCGTTGGAAGCCGATCACGTCGGCCCCGAGCAGGCCATCGAGCACCTGACGGCGCCACGGAAGCTGCGAGTAGAGCCCGTATGCCGGGAAGGGAATGTGGTGGAAGTAGCCGATGGTGAGATCGGGACGCATCTCGCGCAGCATCCGGGGCACGAGCTGCAGCTGGTAGTCCTGCACCCAGACCTCGGCGCCGTCGGCGGCGACGGCTGCCGCGGCCTCGGCGAAACGCCGATTGACCCGGACGTACGCGTCCCACCACACGCGCCGGTACCGCGGCTCGGCGATCACGTCGTGGTACAGCGGCCAGAACGTGTCGTTGGACATGCCCTCGTAATACTTCTCGACGTCGTCGGAGCTGAGGCGCACCGGAACCAGGTGCGTGCCCTCGAACTCGAAGGGGTCGACGTCGACGTCGGCCTGGCCGGGCCACCCGACCCACGCGCCGTCGGCACGGCGCATCACGGGCTCGAGCGCCGTCACGAGACCTCCGGGCGACCGGCGCCATGACGGCTCACCGGAGTCGTCGACCACGCGGTCCACGGGAAGACGGTTCGCAACGACGACGAGCTGCGCCTGGGTCACTCGGGCTCCTGACGGGTGGCGGGGGGACGAGGCATCCTCAGGCTATCGCGGGACGCGAGCGCATTCCTTCCGCTTGACGCGAGCGGTCTCGGCTGTCAAGGGCAGACGGTGACGGATGCCGCGCGCTAGCGTGGGCGCATGCGAAAGTACCTCTTCGGCACCGGCCTGCTGACCGCGATCACCGGAGGGCTCACCCTGCTGCGCGGGATGCGCGAGGACGCGCCCTTCACCTGGCGAAGCGCTCTCGGGTGGATCAGCTGGGCCCTCTCGGTGGCCCTCGTCGTCGGTGCGATCGTCGACATCCGCCGTGCGTCGACCGGCCACACCATCGATCCCGACTCCCCTGTCCACGGCCAGGAGAAGAAGCTCATGAAGGAGCGGGCCCGGCGGCAGCGCGTCTAGAGCTCGATCTCGTAGTGCACGAAGCCGGTCGAGGTGGCGACCCGGTCGTACAGTGATCGCGCGACGACGTTGTCGTCCTTCGTGAGCCAGTACACCTTCTCCGCACCGAACAGGACCGCCCATCCGCGGACGTGCTCGATGAGCGCCGTCCCCGCTCCCGCACCGCGCGCCTCAGGATCGACATAGAGGTCTTCGAGGTAGCAGTACACCGCGGTGGTCCACGTGCCGGGGTGGGTGAGCCAGTGGACCAGCCCGATCGGCCGGCCGTCGGCATCCCGCGCCAGCACCCCGTGGAGGTGCTCGTCGGCGAGGATCCGCCGGAACGTCGACTCGGTGACCTCGGCGGGAACCTCGGACTCGTAGAACGTGAGGTACGCCTGCCACAGGGCGTCCCAGGCCGGTCGGTCGTCCGCCGTGATCGGGGTGATGGTCGTCATCCCGCGACCGTATCCCGCCGCGCGCACCGGTGGCAGACGCCGCGCGCACCGGTGCGCGAGAAGCGGATGCCGCCGCTCAGCGGGTGAGGATCAGCGCGTCGCCCTGCCCGCCGCCGCCGCACAGCGCGACCGCGGCCGTGCCGCCGCCGCGGCGGACGAGTTCGTGCACGGCGTGCACCACCAGGCGGTTGCCGGAGGCGCCGATCGGGTGGCCGATCGCTATGCCGCCGCCGTGCGGGTTGACGATCTCGTCGGAGAGACCGAGCTCGGCCTGCGAGCGGGCGACGACGGCGCCGAACGCCTCGTTGATCTCGACCAGGTCCAGGTCGGAGACGGCGATCCCCTGCTTGGCCACGGCCTTCTCGATCGCACGGGCGGGCTGCGCGTGCAGCGAGTTGTCGGGGCCGGCGACCTGTCCCGACGCGCCGACGACCGCGAGGACCGGCCAGCCGTTCTCGTCGGCGTGAGAGCGACGCGTGAGCACGACGGCCGAGGCGCCGTCGGAGATCTGCGACGAGTTGCCGGCGGTGATCGAGCCGCCCTGGGCGAACGCGGGCCGCAGACCGGCGAGAGTGTCGACCGTGGTCTCGGGCCGTACGCCCTCGTCTTTCGTGACGACGACGGGGTCGCCCTTGCGCTGGGGGATCTCGACGGGCACGATCTCGGCGTCGAAGCGGCCGTCGGCCTGCGCCTGCGCGGCGCGCTGGTGCGAGCGCGCCGCGACCGCGTCCTGCGCTTCGCGCGTGACCTCGAAGCGATCGTTGTGGCGCTCGGTCGAGGCGCCCATGCTCTCGCGGTCGTAGGCGTCGGTCAGGCCGTCGACGGCCATGTGGTCGAGGACCTCGATCGAGCCGTACGTCCAGCCGTCGCGCGAGCCCATGAGCAGGTGCGGCGCGCGGGTCATCGACTCCATGCCCGCAGCGACCACCACCGACGCATCGCCCACGGCGAGCATGCGCGCCCCGTCGATGATCGCCGTGAGACCGGACAGGCAGACCTTGTTGACGGAGCCGGCGTGCACGTCCCAGCCGATGCCCGCGCCCACCGCCGCCTGACGTGCGGGGTTCTGGCCCGCGCCCGCGGGAAGCACCTGCCCGACGAGCACCGCATCGACGGCCTCGGCGGGGATGCCGCCCTGTGCGAGGGCACCGCGGATCGCGGCGCTGCCCAGCTGCACGGCGGTGAGCGGTGCGAGCTGGCCCTTGAGCCGCCCCTGCGGGGTGCGGGCGGCGGCGACGATGACGACGTCGTCGTGGTTCATGATTCCTCCTGAAGAGCGGGGGCGACGGCGAGCGGGGGCTCGGTCGCGGCGATGACCTGTTCGACCGTGACACCGGGGGCGACCTCGACGAGCACGAGCCCGTCGGCGGTGATGTCGATGACGGCGAGGTCGGTGATGATGCGGTCGACCACTCCCCTTCCGGTGAGCGGCAGGCTGCAGTGGTGGACGATCTTGGGCGAGCCGTCCTTGGCGACGTGCTCCATCAGCACGATCACCCGGGCGGCGCCGTGCACGAGGTCCATCGCGCCGCCGGGACCCTTGACCATCTTTCCCGGGATCATCCAGTTCGCGAGGTCTCCTGCGGCCGACACCTGCATCGCGCCGAGGATGGCCGCGTCGATCTTGCCGCCGCGGATCATCCCGAAGCTCGTCGCCGAGTCGAAGAACGCGGCGCCCGGAAGCGTGGTCACCGTCTCCTTGCCGGCGTTGATGAGGTCGGGATCCACGTGCTCGTCGGCCGGGTACGGGCCGACTCCGAGGATGCCGTTCTCGGACTGCAGCACGACCGTGACGTCATCGGGAACGAAGTTGGGGACCAGGGTCGGCAGGCCGATGCCGAGGTTGACGTACGCGCCGTCGGCGAGCTCTCGGGCGGCGCGGGCCGCCATCTCGTTGCGGGTGAGCGCCATCTCAGTGGCCTGCCTCTCGGACGGTGCGGCGTTCGATGCGCTTCTCGATGCCGGATCCGACCTCGACGACGCGGTGCACGTAGATGCCGGGAAGGTGGATGCAATCCGGGTCGAGCTCGCCCGGCTCGACGAGCTCTTCGACCTGGGCGATGCAGACGCGCCCGGCCATCGCCGCGAGCGGGTTGAAGTTGCGCGCCGACTTGTTGAAGATCAGGTTGCCGTGGCGGTCGCCCTTGAGCGCGTGGACGAGCGCGAAGTCGGTGACGATGGCCTCCTCGAGCACGTACTCGCGCGACGCTCCCGAGACGTCGAAGGTGCGGATGTCCTTGACGGGCGATGCCACCGCGATCCCGCCCGCGCCGTCGTAGCGGCGCGGCAGGCCTCCCTCCGCCACCTGGGTGCCGACGCCGGTCTGCGTGTAGAACGCGGCGACGCCCGACCCGCCGGCGCGCAGCTTCTCGGCGAGCGTGCCCTGCGGCGTGAGCTCCAGTTCGAGTTCGCCGGAGAGGAACTGGCGCTCGAACTCCTTGTTCTCGCCGACGTATGACGACGTCATCTTGCGGATGCGCTTCGCGTTCAGCAGGACGCCGAGGCCCCAGTCGTCCACCCCGCAGTTGTTGCTCACGATGCTCAGATCGCCGGTTCCCTGCGCGAGCAGCGCCTCGATGAGGGCGATGGGATTGCCCGAGAGCCCGAAGCCGCCGACGGCGAGCGAGGCCCCGTCGGGGATGTCGGCGACGGCCTCCGCGGCCGACCCCCACGTCTTGTCGATCACGCGGTACTCCTTCGCTGGCGGATGCCTCCATCCTGCGCCTGTTCGCTCGAGGACGCGCCGTAACGTTTGCCATGTGGAGGAGTGCGCGCGTAGTGTCCACATCGTGGACGGACCGACCTCGAACCGACGGAGTGTGCCGGGTGCGCAGTCCGTAGCGCGCGCCGCACGCCTGCTGCGCCTCGTGACTTCGGCGGGCGATGACGGGATGCCGGTGGCCGAGCTCGCGCGGCGGGCCGAGCTCACGCGGCCGACCGCCCATCGTCTTCTGACGGCGCTCCGCCACGAGGGGCTCGTCGACCAGGACGAGCGCTCGGGTCTCTGGATGCCGGGACCTGAGCTCTACCTCATGGGGTCGGTGGCGGCATCCCGCTACGACATCACGGGCATCGCCCGCGACATCGTGCGGTCTCTGGCCGTGCGCACCGAGGAGAGCGCGTTCCTGTCGGTGCGGCGTGGGGACGAGACGGTGTGCCTCCTTCGTGAGGAGGGGAGCTTCCCGATCCGGTCGTTCGTGCTGTCAGAGGGCGTGCGCTTCCCGCTCGGGGTCGCGTCGGCGGGGCTCGCCATCCTGTCCTTCCTCCCGCCTCACGATGTGGACGCGTACTTCGAGCGGCATCCGGGCCTCGCGGGCGAGTGGGGCGCGCCTCACGGCGAGGGCCGCCTGCGGGCGCGGCTTCGCGACACCCAGGAACGCGGGTACGCGGTCAACCCGGGGCTGATCGTCGAGGGGTCGTACGGACTGGGTGCCGCGGTGTTCAGCCGCGAGGGTCATCCGCAGTGGGCGCTCAGTCTCACCGGCGTGGAGTTCCGCTTCGGGCCGGACCGGCTGCCCGAGCTCGGTCGCACCCTGCTCGCTCACGCCCACCAGCTCACGACCCGCATCGCCGCGACGCGCTGAGCAGGTAGGCCGTCCCCGAGTCGCCAAGACACGCCGCTCGCTCGCGGCGACATCGGCGTGTCTTGGCGACTCAGGCGGTTCGCGACACCGCGAGTTCCTCGTGGATCACGCCGGCGACGGCATCCGCTCCCGCCGGCGACATGACGATCGTGTAGTGGTTGACGCCTTCGACTCGTTCGTGCGACACCGTCGGGTTGGCCGCGAGCACGCGCGCGAGGTGGGCGGGCGCGTAGAGGCCGGGCTCCTCGTTCTGGAGGCCGCGTGGCACCGTGAGCATGCGCGTCGGATGCCGCAAACCGGCGAGGGCGTCGGGCAGTGCAGTCCCCGTCGTGAGGTCGACGGTGTCGTCCGCCGTCGTCCGGTAGCTCGTCGCCGGGCGGTAGCCGCCATCGTCGTCGGCGACGAGGTCGTACGACAGGTACGCCTCGAGCTCGGGCGTCCAGTCCTCGCGGAATGCCGGGTGCGCCCGCCAGAAGTCGAGGTACTCCCCCGGGCCGGAGAATCGCATCGACAGGCGGGCGGCGGTCGGACCGAGGATGCCTGCGACGAGCGCGTCGGTGTCGATGCCCGCGGGCACGTCCAGGGGCAGTCCGCCGTCGATGAGCACGAGGCGCGACACGCGTTCCGGGTGCAGGTGCGCGAACACGACGGCGACGAATCCGCCCATCGAGTGACCGACGACGACCGTGCGCTCGATTCCGAGCGCGTCGAGCACCGCCGCGATGTCGTCGGCGTGGGCGCGCATGCCGGCGGGTCCCGCGACCCCGTTGCTCGCGCCGCGCCCCCGCAGATCGGGGGCGATCGCGCGGACTCCGGGCAGGCGGTCGACGACGAAGGGCCACGCGAGGTGGGATGCCGTCACCCCGTGGATCAGGAGGACGTCAGCGGCGGCGGCGACCGGCGGATCAGGATCCCACACGCCGACGCGGAGGTCGCCGCCGAGGACCGGCACGTCGATCGTGCGGTAGCGGTGGGGCATCACGGCGTCCGTCGGGCTCATCGCGCGGTCCGGCTGGTCATCGGGCCGTCCACCCGCCGTCCATCGTGTAGGACGCACCTGTGACCATGCCGGCCTTGTCGGACACAAGCCATCCGGCGAGCGATGCGACCTCGTCGGGCTCGACGAGGCGCTTCACGACGGTCTCGGTGAGCATGATCTTCTCCACCACGTCGCTTTCGGGGATGCCGTGCACCCTGGCCTGGTGGACGATCTGCTTCTCGACCAACGGCGTGCGCACATATGCGGGGTTGATGCAGTTGCTCGTCACACCGTGGGAACCGCCCTCCAGCGCCGTGACCTTCGACAGTCCCTCGAGCCCGTGCTTGGCGGCGACGTAGGCCGATTTGAAGGCGCTCGCGCGAAGTCCGTGGGCGCTCGAGATGTTGACGATGCGACCCCACCCGCGTTCGTACATGCGCGGGAGCGCAGCGCGCACGAGCAGGAACGGCGACTCGAGCATCAGCCGCAGCATGAGACGAAACGCATCGGGATCGAACTCCGTGAGGGGACTCACGCGCTGGATGCCGGCGTTGTTGACGAGGATGTCGACGTCGAGCCGCAGGTCGTCGAGCGCGGCGGTGTCGGACAGGTCGACGACCCAGGCCTCACCGCCGACCTCCTCAGCGGCGGCGGTCGCGGCATCCGCATTCAGATCCGCGATGGTCACGTGCGCGCCGCGCTTGGCGAACTCCTGCACGCACGCGAGCCCGATGCCGCTGGCACCGCCCGTGACGAGTGCGCGCCGGCCGGCCAGATCGATGTCGGACGTCACTGGAGCTCCTCTGCTCTCATTCGGTCACGCGGCAAGCCGCGGCGACCCCTGGTGAACGCATGCTCAGTGTCGCACCCTCCGTCGGTTCGGAGCCGCACGGCAGGTCCGGCACTCGCTCGTTCAGCCGTCGCCGGCTGCGAGTCGCGTGGTGAGGCGTTGTCGTAGGCGCAGGGGTGATGAGGTGACGGGTCGCCAGCGCATGGTCGCGTCCCACCAGTACGGGCCGCGGACTTCAGGGATGCCGTTTCTCATCCGGATCGTCCAGCCGCCGGTGTCGAGGGTGCGATGGTGGTGCCAGCACAGCAGCACGCCGTTGTCGATATGGGTCGGTCCGCCACGCGAGTGCTCTTGGACGTGGTGGATCTCGCACCAAGCGGCCGGCACGTGACAGCCGGGGATGAGGCATCCACCGTCTCGGAGGGTGATCGCCTTGCGCTGGTAGGGGCCGAAGACCCGGTCCACCGTGTGGATCGCCCGGATCCGTCCCGCCGAGTCGCTGGTGACCCGCTGGATCGTGCCGCTGCACGCGACGTGGCGTGCGACGGCGAGCGACACTGGCTCTTCGGTCCCGTCGAGGTGGGCAAACCCTGCTCCTGACCGCGGTCAGGAGCAGGGTT
>NZ_LMHS01000003.1:0-930908 GCF_001428485.1 Microbacterium sp. Root180
TTGACAAGTGCACGCTGTTGAGTTCTCAAGGATCGGACGCACCCACCAACCAGCCTCACAGCCAGCCCAGCAGGGCAACTTCACAATCTTATCCGCCTGCGGGCCGCTCGTCAAATCGGGCGAACCGGAGTCCGAGGACTCCCGTTCGCGGTCGATGACCGCGCATCCGAGGAGGATGATCCCCTCCGTCGACCCGTGGGTCACACCTCTCGGAAGAGGTTCTGGATGGGGGTGTTTCCGCTTGAGGGGGCGGGGCCTTCCGGCCTCTCCGCTCTTCCCTTTGGGGCGAACAACAAGAACATTACGTGACAGCTCGACGTCCGTCGAATCCTGGCGACATCCCGGGCGTGTCGCGCGGCGGGAGCCGCGAGAACACGCGGCTCCCGGCGTCGCAGCGGGTCACGGTCGCGTCAGTTCCCGCGCGCGCGCCGAGCGCATCGCCTGCACGACGACGCACAGCACGACCGTCACGGCGCCCCAGAGGGCGCACGCCGGTGGGAGTACCCGATACGCCAGATGCGCCACCGTGAAGTCATCGTCCAGCGGACCCCAGATCGCGATGCCGGCGAACCAGGCGAGTCCGAGCACCACCGGCAGCGAGATCCACCACGCCCAGCGCACCGCTGCCGGAAGCACCCGCGCGACAGGCGCCGACCCTTCCCGACGGCTCAGCCAGATCAGCGCCCAAACGCCGATGATCGCCAGTCCGACGACCCCCGATCCGTACTGCAGCCACTTGAAGCCCCGCAGCGGGCCCCACTCCTCAGCGAGGAAAGGAAGGATGTCCACTCCCCACCGACCCTCGTGCGTGAACAGATCCCACGCAATGTGGCTCACGACCCCGAGGACGAGAGAGACCAGGAGGAGCAGCATCCCCCGCCCCGACACGCGCCAGCGCCGATCCGCCCCCGGTCCGGGCACGCTCGTGATCGACAGCGTCTCCTGCACCGCGGCACCGGCCCCACGATCCCACTCCCCCGGCAGCCGCGCGGAGAGCCACGACGGCGCCAGCTCGCGCGCGGCCGGGCGCAGCACCACGCGCCACACCAGCAGCAGTGCCAGCGCGAGGACGACCGTCGCCGGGACCCACGCGAGGTCGTGCGTGCGTCCGTAGTGCAGCGGAAGTCCGCGCACGAACAGCGGGAGGTCGGGCGCCATCGCTCCGACCGCGATCGCGGCGGGCACGAGCGGCGTGCGGATGAACGGCAGCGCAACCACCGCGTGGCTCGGCGTGAACGGCATGGGCCTCCGTCGGTGATCGAGGGCGGACGCACGGCGGCGCCGGCGGTGTCAGACCTGGACGAACACTCCGGCGAGAGTCTTCTTCCCTCGGCGCAGCACCGACACACCACCGGGCAGCCCGCCCGTGATCACCGCGGCCTCGTCGTCGACCTTGACGCCGTCGAGCGAGACTCCGCCCTGCGCGATCGAGCGTCGTGCCTCGGAGAGACTCGACGCGAGCCCCGTGTCGACGAGGCCCTGAAGGACCGGCGTGCCGGTCGCGACGGTCGCGTTCGGCAGCTCCTCGAGCGCCTGACCGAGGGTGGTGGCGTCGAGCGCAGCCAGATCGCCCTGGCCGAAGAGCGCCTCGGATGCCGCGATCACAGCCGCTGCGGCATCCGGTCCGTGCACGAACGTCGTGACCTCGAGGGCCAGACGCTTCTGCGCGGCGCGGCGGAACGGCTCGTCCGCGACGAGCTGCTCGTACTGCTCGATCTCTGCGCGCGTGAGGAACGTGAACACCTTGAGGCGCGTGATCACGTCCGCATCGTCGGTGTTGAGCCAGAACTGGTACATCCGGTACGGACTGCACATCGCGGCGTCGAGCCAGATCGCGTTGCCCGCGCTCTTGCCGAACTTGGTGCCGTCGCTGTTCGTGATCAGCGGCGTGCCGATGGCGTGCACCGACACGCCCTCCACGCGATGGATGAGGTCGGTGCCGCTGGTCAGGTTGCCCCATTGGTCGCTGCCGCCGGTCTGCAGCACGCAGTCGTAGCGGCGGTGCAGCTCGAGGTAGTCCAGGCCCTGCAGGATCTGGTAGCTGAACTCCGTGTAGCTGATGCCGGCCTCGGAATTGAGGCGCGCGGCCACGGCGTCCTTCTTGATCATCGTGCCGACGCGGAAGTGCTTGCCGATCCCGCGGAGGAAGTCGATGGCGCTGAGCGGCGCCGTCCAGTCGAGGTTGTTGACCATGCGGGCGGCGTTGTCGCCCTCGAAGCTCAAGAATCGCTCCACCTGTGCCCGCAGGTAGCCGACCCACTCCTCGACGGTCTCGACGGGGTTCAGCACGCGCTCGGCGTCACGGCCGCCGGGGTCGCCGACGAGCCCGGTCGACCCGCCCACGAGCCCCAGCGGCTTATGGCCGGCCAGCTGCAGGCGACGCATGAGGAGCAGCTGCACCAGGTTGCCGAGGTGGAGGCTCGGTGCGGTGGGGTCGAAGCCGCAGTAATACGTGATCGGGCCGCCGGCGAGCAGGGCGCGCAGCGCCTCCTGGTCGGTGGACACATGCACGAGTCCGCGCCAGACGATCTCATCCCAGACGTTCTCGAACGCCGGGTCGTTGGCGGGCGCGGTCGCGCTCACGACGGTTTCAGACACGCGGTTCAGGCTATCAGCGGGCAGACGGATGCCCCGCCCGCCCGCCGGCGCGGGGGGACGAGGCATCCGTGCTCAGGCGGTCTCCTCGAGGCGCGCGACCTGGGCGGCCGAGAGCTCGAATCGCACCGCGTCCATCGCCGCGTCGAGCTGGTCGAGCTTGCTCCCGCCGAGCATGGGCCGGATGCCGCGCGCGACATGCCACGCCAGCACGGTCTGTCCACGCGAGGCGCCGAGCTCCCCCGCCACGTCCTCGAGCACCTCGAGTCGGCGGGCGTTGCCGGGATGGTCGTAGATGTCGGGAATCGGCTTGGCGGGATTGTCATAGGCACCCGACAGCAGCGGGGTGTACGCCCACACCTCAAGGCGGTGCGCCGCAGCGTAGTCGCGGTGCTCGTCGCTCAGCACGCCGAACGGGTGGTTGGTGGGATTGGTGCCCGGGCGGGGGCGGAGAAAGGTGCTGTTGTGCTGCAGCGCGTCGATGGGCACGGCCCCGATGCGCCGAGCGTGCTCGCGGGCCCGCTCGACACGCCAGGCGGGGTGATTGGACGCGCCGACGCGGGCGACGGCGCCCGATGAGGTGAGTTCCGCCAGCGCGCCGACGGTGTCCTCTATCGGCGTCTTGCGGTCCTCCATGTGCAGCCACAGAAGGTCGACGGACGCGAGTCCGAGGCGGTCCAAGCTGCCCGCGAACGCCTCGCGCACCGCGCGCGGTGAGAGCCCGGCGCGCCGTGCAGGGAACGATCCCGCCCACAGCGGCTCGGCACCGAGCTTGGTCGCGATGCGCACGCGCTCGCGGACGCCCGGACGCGCGGCGAACCAGCGGCCGAGCAGTCGCTCGCTGGCGCCGCCGTGTCCGTCATCGGATGCCCAGAAGGCGTAGCAGTCGGCCGTGTCGATCCAGACGCCGCCTCGCTCGACGAAACGGTCGAGGATCGCGAACGAGGTCTCTTCGTCGACGGCGGTGCCGAACATCATCGCGCCGAGGACGAGCGGGGATGTGGGGGGTGTCGAAGTGGTCATGGTTCCAGCGTGCAACCTGGAGTTCGCTCCAGGTCAAGCCCTATCCTCGAATCCATGACCACTTACACGCCAGCCGAGGCTGCGGCGATCTCGGGCTTCTCCCTCGACACGCTCCGCTATTACGAGAGGGAGGGCATCCTCCCCCCGGTCGCACGCACCGCAGGCGGCCATCGGTCGTTCACGGATGCCGATCTCGGCACCCTCGGCTTCCTCAAGTGCCTGCGTGAGACGGGGATGCCCATCGAGAAGCTGCGACGCTACGGCGAACTGTGCCGCGATGAGCGCACGGTGCCCGACCGGGTCGCGCTGCTCGAGGAGCACGCCGACGCGGTCCGGTCGGAGCTCGACGCGCTGCGGGCTCAGCAGGCCCGGCTGGACGAGAAGCTCACGTGGTACCGGAGCGTGCTGGAGGCGAGTCAGGCGACGGCGATCTCGTCGTAGAGTCCGATCGTGTTGCCCTCGGAATCGCGGATGTAGACCCATCTCGAGTTCTCGTCGAGCGGCTGGATCTCTCCGACCTGCTCGCCACCGTTCGCGACCGCCGCGGCGACGGTGTCCTCGATGCGGTCGACGGTGAACACCACCGTCACGTGGGGCGACGCGCCCCGGAGGTGGAGGTCGCCGTTCACGCCTTCGCCTTCCGGCTGGCGAAGCATGCCCATCTCCTCCCCCCACGGCTCGTACTCGTACCCCAGGACAGTGCGGTAGAAGATCTGCGCCCGCGCGATGTCATCGACGGGGATCTCGAAGTGCTCCATCTTCGCCATGGGTCCACCGTGCCACTCGTGAGTCTCGATCGGAAGGCTGCGGCGATGAAGCCTCTAGGCTAAATTTCAGTGTATTTAGCTTAGAGACTTATGAGGATAAAGCTCAGACGCTAAACTCAACTGAATTCAGCCGTGAGACCTAAGGAGCACAGCATGTTCGTGGTGACCGCGGATCAGCGCAGGAGCCGGGCGGGCGCCGACCTGGTGCCGGCAGGACTCAGCGCCGTCGCCAGCCTCGCGGGTCCGCGTCTCACGCTTGCACCCGAGCGCACCGCCGGGGACGAGCTCCAGGTCGCGCTGGCAGACCCGCGTGCGCTGCTGGACGTCGCGCTGCACCTGACCCGGCTCCAGGCGTGGAGCGTCGGGATCGGGATCGGCGGTGTCGAGGAGCCGATGCCCGCCGATGTCCGTGCGGCCCGTGGTCCCGCATTCGTGAACGCGCGCGAGGGTGTCGACCGCGCAAAGAAGTCGCCCACGCGGGTCGCCGTCGTCGGCGGCGAGGAGGGGGCGGATGCCGAGGCGCTCCTCCGTCTGATGGTGGAACTGCGCGACCGCCGCACCACGGAGGGCTGGGAGCTGCACGACCTCCTGACCGAGGGGCTGACGCAGCGCGAGGCGGCAGGCCGTCTCGGCATCACGGAGGGAGCCGTGAGTCTGCGGGCGCGCAACGCGGGACTGCGCACCGAGGAAGCCGCGGTCCCCGTTCTCGAGCGGCTCCTGCGCCGCGCCGACGACGCTCTCGCGACGCCGGCCCCGCCACACGGCTGAGTCGGATCCCCGTGCCAGACTGAGCGGCATGATCGTGCCTCCCGAGCTGTTCTCGCTCGCGGTGCCGCTGTTCCTCTTCCTCACGCTCAGCGGCGCTCTCGTGCTCGTCGTGCTGAGCACGAAGCGCCCGCGAGAGATCCCCCTGCTCTTCGCCGGCGGGCTGATCCTGCTGTCGCTGGTGGTGGTCCTCGTGCTGCCGATCGAGATCCACCCCATTGGCGCCATCGCCATCGCGATGCTCGGGGTCGCGCTCGCCGCGGTCGGCGGGAACCCGGTGACCCGGCTCGTGCTCGAGGTCGCCACGCACGGCCGCGTGCCCGAGGGTGACAACGGCGGCATCATGCTGCGACCGCCCGCAGTCCCGGGGATCGTGCCCGACGACGCCCCGGCGCGCGAAGTCCTTCGTGGCGGGACGACGATCGGCTACCTCGAGCGCCTCGCCGTCGCGCTGGGGATCGTGGTCGGCTTCCCCGAAGCGATCGCCGTCGTCGTCGCGATCAAGGGCATCGGCCGCTTCTCCGAGCTCGCGGCCGCAGAAGCACGGGAGCGCTTCATCATCGGAACCTTCGCCAGCCTGCTGTGGGCGTGCCTCGCGGCGGGCGTCGTCCGACTCGCGATCTGGTGACCGCGGTCAGCTGACGGGCGCTGTCTCGCGGCGCTCAGAGCCCGAGCGCGTGCGCGGCGGCCTGGACGCGCTCGACGAGTTCGGCGCGCTGCTCCGCGACCCGAATCGGCGCCGTTCCTCCTGTGCCCGTGCGGCTGGCGACCGAGCCCTCCACGGTGAGCACCTCGCGCACGGCGGGCGTCAGCACCGGTGAGACCGCCAGCAGCTGTTCGTCGGTCACCTCGTGGAGCTCGATGCCGTCGTCCTCGCACACGCGCACAAGGTGACCGGAGATCTCATGCGCGTCACGGAACGGGACGCCGCGCTTCACGAGCCACTCCGCGACATCCGTCGCGAGGGAGAAGCCCTGTGGGGCGAGCTCGGCCATCCGGTCGGTGTGGAAGCGCAGCGTCGCGACCATGCCGGCGAACGCCGGGAGCAGGGTCTCGAGCGTGCGAACCGAGTCGAAGACCGGCTCCTTGTCCTCCTGCAGGTCACGGTTGTACGCGAGGGGCAGCGCCTTGAGTGTCGCGAGAAGGCCCGTGAGGTTGCCGATGAGTCGCCCGGACTTCCCTCGTGCGAGCTCCGCGATGTCGGGGTTCTTCTTCTGGGGCATGATGCTCGATCCTGTCGAGTACCCGTCGTCGAGCGTGACGAAGCGGAACTCCCGCGTGTTCCACAGGATGATCTCCTCCGCCAGGCGAGAGACGTCGACGCCGATCATCGCCGTGATGAACGCGAACTCGGCGACGACGTCGCGCGCCGACGTTCCGTCGAGCGAGTTCTCGGCCGGCCGCGCGAGTCCGAGCTCACGGGCGACCAGCTGCGGGTCCAGACCCAAGGTCGACCCGGCGAGCGCGCCGCCCCCGTAGGGCGACACCGACGCGCGCGCCGACCAGTCGCGCAGGCGCTCGAGGTCGCGCACGAGCGGCCACGCGTGCGCCTGCAGATGGTGCGCGAGCAGAACCGGCTGCGCGTGCTGCAAGTGGGTGCGGCCGGGCATCACCGCATCCGGGTGCGCCTCTGCCTGGGCGACGAGCGCATCCACCAGCCGGAGCACATCACGGGCGATCACGCGCGAATGGTCGAGCAGATACATGCGCACGAGCGTGGCGATCTGGTCATTTCGGCTGCGTCCCGCACGGAGCTTGCCGCCGATCTCGGGGCCGACCGTGCGGATCAGCGCCTGCTCCAGAGCACCGTGCACGTCTTCGTCGGACGGAGCGGGCCGCAGGGTGCCGTCCGCGACGGCGAGCGCCAGGAGATCGAGTCCCTCGTGCATCGCGGTCTCCTCGTCGGCCGAGAGGTAGCCGGCGGCGGCGAGCGCCTTCGCGTGGGCGTGCGAGCCCGCGATGTCGTAGAGAGCGAGATCCCAGTCGAAGTGCGTGGAGCGGCTCAACTCGGCCAGCTCCGGCGACGGTCCGCTCGCGAATCGGGCACCCCAGAGTGCGCCTTCGTTGGTCCCGTCGCCCTTGCTGTCGCTCACCGCACCAGCCTATCGACGGCCGAGCGCGCGGCGAGGCGGGACGACCGATCGACGACCCACTCCAGAGGCCCGCGCCCGACGAGCAGCGCCCACGCGGTGCACAGCACGATCGTCGCCAGCGCCATCGGCCAGAACGGCTCGAGATCGCGGAACCCCGCCAGGTCGCCGGGCTGCCCGAGCACGGCGGTCGCGACCGCGGCCCACACGAGGAGCTGGCCGACGTACGCCGTGAGCGGCATCGCGCCGACGGCGCGCAGCGGCAGGACGATCCACACGGCGATGGTGCGGCTGGCGAGGAGGCATCCCGCGAGCACAGCGATCGCGAAACCGCCTGAGCCGACGACTTCGAGCAGCCCCGTGGAATGCGGGCTGGCCGTCCACAGGGCGGCGAGATAGGACGAGCCCGCTTCGGTCTCCGCCACACCGGATGCGGCGGCTGCGCCATAGCCCACGATCGCGAGCGCGGCCCCCGCTGCGAGCATCCGCACCTGCACCCTCAGGCGGCGGATGTCTGCTCGCGCGAGACCGAGACCCGCGACGACGAAGGCCACCCAGGTCGTGAACGGGTAGTGCCAGCCAAGGGCGAGCGACAGCGCGTCGCCCGCGGCCGTGCCCCACAGCGGCAGGTCATCGAGCGCGACCTGCACGACCGGCATCACGACTGCCAGCAGGGATGCCGCGATCAGCAGCGGTCGGGCGCCGAGCGTGATCAGCGGCACCGCGAGAAGGAACAGCAGCGCGTACGCAGGCAGGATCACGTAGACCGGCACGCCCGTGAGGATGAGCAGGATGCCGATCACCCACAGCAGTACGGCACGCACGATCAGCTGCAGGCGGGCCGAGCGCAGCGCCGTCCCTGCCCGGGGCACGCGCCCGCCGGTCGCCAGCCCGATCGACACGCCCGCGAGGGTGGCGAACAGGATCGAGGATCGCCCGTCGACGACGGCCACCCAGGTGCCGGCATCCGTCCAGGTGAACGGATCGCGGATCCACAGCAGGTGCGCGGCGAACATGCCGATCACGGCCAGCCCGCGAGCGAAGTCGACTCCCGCGACGCGATCGGGACCGTTCAGGCGCGCCCAGCGGGACGCGAGCCATCCCGGCGCCGCCGGCGAGTCCGGCCCGCTCACGCGCGCATGGCCGTCGTCAGTCCTGCCGCAGCAGCCACACCAGGAGCGCCTTCTGGGCGTGGAGGCGGTTCTCCGCCTCGTCCCAGACGACGCTCTGCGGGCCGTCGATGACTTCGGCATCGACCTCGTAGCCGCGATCGGCAGGAAGGCAGTGGATGAAGATCGCGTCGTCCTTGGCGAGCCCCAGGAGGTCGGTCGTGACCTTGTAGCCGCCGAGGTCGCGGAGTCGCGCGAGCTTCTCCTCCTCTTTGCCCATCGACACCCACGTGTCGGTCACGATGACGTCGGCGCCGGCGGCGGCCTCGTTCGCGTCCGTGAACAGCGTCACCGACCCGCCGGTCTCGGCCGCACGGCGATCGGCATCGGCGATCACGTCGTCCCGCGGCGCGTAGGACTCTGGCGAAGCGACCCGGACGTGCATCCCTGCGGTGACCCCCGCGAGCACGTACGAGTGGGCCATGTTCGACATGCCGTCGCCGAAGAACGCCAGCGTGAGCCCGGCGAGCTCCCCCTTGTGCTCCTTGATCGTCAGCAGGTCGGCGAGCAGCTGGCACGGGTGGAAGTCGTCGCTCAGCGCATTGATGACGGGAACGCGGGTGCCCTCGGCCATCTCCTCCAGGCCGGCCTGCGCATAGGTGCGCCACACGATCGCGGCGACCTGGCGCTCGAGGACGCGCGCGGTGTCGGCGGGCGTCTCCTTGCCGCCGAGCTGGCTGTTGGCGGTCGAGATGATCAGCGGCGAGCCTCCGAGGTCGGCGATGCCGACGGCGAAGGACACCCGCGTGCGGGTCGAGGACTTGTCGAAGATCACCGCGACGGTCTGCGGTCCTTCGAGGGTCTTCAGCTTCCAGCGGTCCTTCTTGAGCGCGACCGCGAGGTCGAGGATCTCGTCCTGCTCGGCCTGGGTCAGATCGTCGTCGCGCAGCAGATGGCGGGTCATGCGTGGGCCTCCGTGGGGGTGTCGAGCAGCAGCGCGTCCTGCACGGTGCGCAGCGAAGCGGTGAGCAGGTCGATGAACTCGTCGATCTCGACGTCGCCGATCGTGAGGGCGGGCACGAGGCGCAGCGTCTCGTCGTTGGGTGCGTTGATGACCAGGCCGTGCTCCTGGGCCGCCGCGACGACGGCCTTCGCGACGGGGTGGCTCAGCGCCACCCCGAGCAGGAGTCCCCGCCCGCGCACCCCGGTGACGAGGTCCGAGTCGATGCCGAGGATCGCGGCGCGCAGCTGCTCGCCCCGTTCCGCGGCATTGCGCACGAGGTCGGCGCGCTCGATCTCGCCGAGGACCGCACCGGCGACCGCCGTGCCGAGGGCGTTGCCGCCGAACGTCGAGCCGTGCGTGCCCGGATAGAAGAGGTCGCTGGCGTGACCGAAGGTGATGAGGGCGCCGATCGGGAACCCGCCGCCGATGCCCTTGGCGACCGTGATCGCGTCGGGCGTGATCCCGGCGTGCTGGAACGCGAACCACTCGCCGGTGCGTCCTGCTCCGGTCTGGATCTCGTCGATCACGAGCAGTGCGCCGTGGCGCGAGGTGAGCTCCCGTGCCGCCGCGAGGTACCCCTCGGGCAGGTCGATGACCCCCGCCTCACCCTTGACGGGCTCGACGAACAGCGCCGCGACCCGGTCGTCGAGCGCGGCCTCGAGCGCCTCGACCGTCGAGTCGATGAACTCGACGCCCGGGGTCATCGGCAGGAACGGCTCCTGCATCCACGGCTTGCCGGTGAGGGCGAGCGTGCCCATCGTCCGGCCGTGGAAGGCGTCCTTCAGGGCGAGGATGCGCGGACGCTCGGCGCCGCCGTGGAGGCGCGCGAGCTTGAACGCGGCCTCGTTGGCCTCGGCGCCCGAGTTGCCGAAGTACACGCGCCCCGTGTCCCCCGTGCCCGCGAGGCGCTTCAGGCGTGCCGCGAGCTCGAGCTGCGGCGGGGTCGCGAAGTAGTTCGACACGTGCGCGAGGGTCGCTGCCTGACTCGCCAGCGCCGACACGAACACGGGGTGGGCGTGGCCGAGCGAGTCGACCGCGATCCCCGCGAGGAAGTCCAGGTACCGCCTGCCCTCGGCGTCCCACAGGTGAGATCCTTCGCCGCGGACGAACATCGCCATCCGCTCCCCGAAGCTCCTGACGAGGTCGCGCCCCGCATCGTCCTGCCACGTCATCCGAGCACCACCTCTGTTCCGATCCCCTTGCTGGTGAAGATCTCCACGAGCACCGAGTGCGGCACCCGCCCGTCGATGATCGCGGCGGTGTCGACGCCGCCCTCGACGGCCTCCAGGCACGCCTGCATCTTCGGGATCATCCCCGACTCGAGCGAAGGCAGCATCGCTCGCAGCTCGGTCGAAGTGAGGTGGGACACGAGCGAATCACGGCGAGGCCAGTCGGCGTAGAGCCCGGGCACATCCGTGAGCACGACGAGCTTCGCGGCGCCGAGCGCGACGGCGAGGGCGGATGCCGCGGCATCCGCGTTCACGTTGAGCGAGTGTCCCGGCTGATCCAGGTCGGGGGCGATGCTCGAGACCACAGGGATCCGGCCCGCGGCGAGCTGGTCGAGCACGGCCTGCGGATCGACCTCGACGACATCGCCGACGCTGCCCAGATCGTGCTCGATGCCCTCGATCACGACGCCGCGACGCCGGCCGCCGAACAGGCCCGCGTCCTCGCCGCTCAGTCCCGCCGCGTGCGGCCCATAGGCATTGATCTTCGCCACGAGCTGCGGGTTGATCTGGCCCGTGAGCACCATGCGCACGACGGAGATCGCCTCGGTCGAGGTGAAGCGATAGCCGCCCTTGAACTCGCTCGGGATCGCGAGGCGATCGAGCATCGACGAGATCTGGGGGCCGCCGCCGTGCACCACGACGGGCTTGACCCCGACGTAGCGGAGGTAGGCGACGTCGGCGGCGAAGGCGTCCTGCAGCTCCTCCGACACCATGGCGTTGCCGCCGTACTTGATCACCACGATCTGGTCGCGGAAGCGCTGGAGCCACGGGAGCGACTCGATGAGCGTCGCCGCCTTGTGGCTGGCTTCGTCGGGATCGGTGTCCTGGATCTCGGTCATGAGGAGTACGCGCTGTTCTCGTGGACGTAGTCGTGCGTGAGGTCGTTGGTGAGGATCACGGCGCTTGCGGAGCCCACCTTGAGGTCGATGACGACCTCGGTCGCCCGCGGCGTCAGGTCGACGGCTTCGCGCGGAGCGTCGGGGCCTCCGGCGGTGCATACGCGCACGCCGTTCATCCAGACATCCACGTCGTAGGGGTCGAATTCCGCCGCCGTCGTCCCGATGGCCGCCAGCACGCGCCCCCAGTTCGGGTCGTTGCCGAAGATCGCGGCCTTGAAGAGGTTGTTCCGCGCGACAGAGCGGCCCACCTCGACGGCGTCCTCTTCGGACGCCGCGTTGCTCACGAGAATCCGGATGTCGTGGCTCGCCCCCTCCGCATCGGACTGCAGCTGCTCCGACAGATCGAGGCACAGAGCGGCGAGCGCCGCACGGAAGGCGTCCGGATCGGGCGTGACACCCGAGGCACCGCTGGCGAGGAGCGTCACCTGGTCGTTGGTCGACATGCAGCCGTCCGAGTCGAGCCGGTCGAAGCTCGTACGGGTGGACGCCCGCAGATGCGCGTCCGCCTCCTCGGAGGTGAGCACGGCGTCGGTGGTGATCACGACGAGCATCGTCGCCAGGCCGGGGGCCAGCATCCCCGCACCCTTCGCCATCCCACCGATGGTCCAGCCGTCGCGTGCGACGATCGCCCGCTTCGGCCGCGAGTCGGTCGTCATGATGGCGAGGGATGCCGCCTCCCCGCCGTCCGCCGACAGCTCGGCGATCCCCTGCTCGGTCCCCGCGAGCACCTTCGCGCGGAACACCTCGTCGCCGGTGCCGATGAGCCCGGTCGAGCAGACGAGGATGTCTCCGGCGCTGACGCCGAGGAGCTCCGCCGCCTTCTCGGCGGTCTGATGGGTGGTCTGGAACCCGAAGGAGCCGGTGAAGCAGTTCGCGCCGCCGGAGTTGAGCACGATCGCCTCGACGACGCCGTCCTGCACCGCCTGCTGCGACCAGATGATCGGGTTCGCCTTGGCCCGGTTGGACGTGAAGACCGCCGCACCGGCCTTGCGGGGGCCGCGGTTGACGACCACGGCGACGTCGGGCTTCCCGGTCGACTTCAGCCCGACCGCGACACCGGCCGCCTCGAATCCCTGTGGTGCGGTGACACTCACGGCGCGACTCCGTTCACGGTGAGCGCGGTGCCTTCGGCCAGGCCCAGCGCGATGTTCATCGACTGGACCGCAGCGCCGGCCGTGCCCTTGACGAGATTGTCCACGGCGGTGACGACGACGACGCGATTCGCCGCTCGATCGATCGCCAGCCCCATCAGCGCCGTGTTCGCGCCGAGCACGTCGGCCGTGCGCGGAAACTCCCCTGCAGGCAGCAGGTGCACGAACGCCTCGTCGGCGTACGCGGACTCCCACGCAGCACGGATGTCGGAGTCCGACGCCCCCGGCGCGATCGGTGCCGTCGAGGTGGCGAGGATGCCGCGCGCCATCGGCACGAGCACGGGCGTGAAGGAGATGCCGATGTCGCCCGCGGCCCCCGCACCCCTCAGCGCCTGCGCGATCTCGGGGATGTGGCGGTGCGTGCCGCCGACCCCGTACGGGTTCGCGGAGCCGAGGATCTCGCTCGCGAGCAGCGTGGTCTTGAGGCTCTTGCCTGCGCCCGACGGTCCGACGGCGAGAACGGTGACGATGTCCGACGGATCGATCACCCCGGCCGCCACGCCCGGTGCCAGCGAGAGCGACACCGTCGACGCGTTGCAGCCGGGCGCGGCGATGCGCCCTGCCCCGACCAGCCGGTCGCGCTGCTTCGCGTCGCCCACCGGGAGTTCGGGCACGCCGTACGCCCACGGGTCGTGGAAGTCGCCTCCGTAGAACCGATCCCAGTCGGCGACGGATTCGAGACGGTGGTCGGCGCCGGCGTCGATCACGAGAGGGGTGTCGCCCAGAGCATCGGTGTACTGACCGGACTGCCCGTGCGGCAGCGCGAGGAACACGATGTCGTGCCCGGCCAGCACCTCGGCAGTGGTCTCCTGCAGCGTCAGACCCGCGAGCGAGCGCAGGTGCGGCTGGTGCTGGATGAGCGGCTGTCCCGCGTTGGAATGAGCGGTGACGCTGCGGATCTCGACGTCGGGATGCGCGGCGAGGATCCGCAGGATCTCGCCGCCCGCATAGCCGGATGCGCCGGATACGGCGACCGAATATGTCATGGATTCCACCTTAGAGTCTGGGTGCAGGGGCCGGAGACGGCGACGCCCGGGAGTCCATGACAGGACTGCGTGCGGGGTCGCCTAGAGTCGGCGCTCGCCCAGACGACGACGGCGCGCGGGAGCGGCGCTCGAAGCGAGCGTCGTGGGTCCCTGGGGCGCCGAAGGCATGTCGCGACGATAGCCGCCGGGTCGCGGCATCCGCAAATCGGCGCGTCACACGGCGGTCATGTGTCCATTGCGTCGAGAAGGGCGACCTCTTCGGCGCGCGACAGTCCCGCCCGGCGTTCGCGGTCGAGTCCGCGCTCGCGCTCGTCGGCCAGGGTTCGCAGGAGAGTCTCCCGCAGCGGCCGAATGCGGCCCCCGAGCAGGCGGTAGACCGCGTTGGAGCGGGTCCAGAAGCCGGGCATGTCGGCGGGGAGCCACAGTGGCAGCGAGCGCGGACCCATCCAGTAGGCGACCTCGTGCGCTTCGAGCCAGGCGTCGTCCGCCTCGCGCGTGGCGCCGGTGTGCCCGGCGACCTCGGCGGCCTCGCGCAGGATCCGATCCAGCGGCACGGGGTCGCCGACGGCGTTCGCGACGCCGGTCCACCGTTCACGTCCGACCGACACGACGAAATCGGCGAGGTCGTCGACATCGATCACCTGCGCGCCGCGGTCGATGCTGTCGGGAACGAGCACGTCCGCGGGGCCGGCGAGCGCGAACCGCCCGACCCAGTAGCCGAACCGGTCGGTGGGGTCCCCGGGTCCCACGATGAGTCCCGGCCGCGCGATCGCCGCACGGTAGCCGAGGGCGGCGCGCACGGATGCCTCGGCCGCCGCCTTCGCGCGCCCGTAGTCCGGCTCGTCGTCCGGGCCGAGCGCAGGGAGCAGCTCAGCCGATTCGTCGGCGCCGGGTTCGTCGTTCGCGGCGTAGACGGACACGGTCGAGATGCACGTCCAGTGCTTCGTGCGCTCCCCCAGCGCTCCGATCGCGGCCACCACGTGCGCGGGGTTCGACGAGATGTCGACGATCTCGTCCCACTCGCGCCCGATCACCTCCGCGTACGCGTCCGGGTGGTCGCGGTCGCCCGTCACGAGGGTCGTCCCGTACGGTGCGGATCGGCCGCCTCGAGCGAGGCAGGTCACGGAGGCTCCGGCATCCGCCCACCGCTCGGCCACACGGCCGCTCAGCCACCCGGTGCCGCCGAGGATCAGGACGTCGGTCATGGCTCCACCCAACCAGACCGGCCGCGGCCGCGGCATCCCCTCCGCTGTCGGCGGAGAGACGTGCACAACGTCGGCGATCCGTCGCGCTCGCGCCGGACCGACCGCGGGCAGGTCACTTTCCGGCGGCGATCTGCCGACGTTGTGCCCGCACGGCGCGGCGGAGCTACTCCCGCAGCGCGGCCCCTCCGCTCTCGGCGGATCCGCGTCGGACGCGCCTGCCAGGATGTCGGCATGCTGACCACCGTCGCCGTCTCGGGCTACCGATCGCTGCGCGATGTGGTCCTGCCCTTCGCAGCCCTCACCGTCATCACCGGCGCCAACGGCACGGGCAAGTCCAACGTGTACCGCGCGCTGCGCCTGCTGTCGCACTCCGCGGCGGGATCTCTGATCGGCGCGATCGCCCGTGAAGGCGGCCTGCCATCGCTGTTGTGGGCGGGTCCGGAGTTCGGCGGAGACCAAGGCACGGTGCGCAAGGGCCCGATCGCCGTCAGGCTCGGATTCGCGTCCGACGAGCTCGGCTACCTGGTCGATCTCGGCATCCCGCAGGTCGATCAGCGCAGCCTCTTCGCGCGCGACCCCGAGATCAAGCGCGAGCAGGTGTTCGCGGGTCCCTTCGCGAAGCCCGCGACGCTGCTGATCGACCGCCTGCGCGGCGCGACGCGCGTGCGCGACGGAGCGTGGATCTCCCTCGACCAGCAGCTCGCGCCGTACGAGAGCATCATCACCGATCTCGCCGACGGCGACACCGCGCCCGAGCTGCTCGCGCTGCGCCGTGCGCTCGGAGGCTGGCGGTTCTACGACCACTTCCGCGTCGACCCCGATGCACCGGCGCGGCAGCCGCAGGTGGGCACACGGTCGCAGACGCTCTCCCACGGCGGCGAGAACCTCGCGGCGGTGTGGGCGACGATTCAGGATGCCGGGCACGGCGCCGCGCTCGATGCGGCCGTGGCACGGGCCTTCCCCGGGTCACACGTGTCGGTTCTGCCGAGCGATGGCAGATTCCGGCTCGTCATGGCTCAGCCGGGCCTGCTGCGCCCGCTCGAGACGACCGAACTCTCCGACGGCACGCTGCGATACCTGCTGATGTGCGCGGCCCTCCTTCCCGCGCGCCCCGCGCCGCTCATCGTGCTGAACGAGCCCGAGGCGAGCCTGCATCCCGACCTGCTCGAGCCTCTCGGCGCGCTCGTCGCCGAAGCGTCCGCCCGCTCGCAGGTGATCGTGGTCACCCACGCCGAGCCGTTGTCGGGCGCCCTCGAGCGCAAGGGCGCGCTCACCCACCGGCTGGAGGCGCACGCCGACGGCACGCGGATCGCCGGGCAGGGCACGCTCGACCGCCCGGCGTGGCACTGGGGCTCCCGCTGAGCCCAGTGGCTACTCCCGCAGAGCGGCGCCGAAGCGCTCGGCAGCGACCGCGACCCCGCCCAGCTTCGCCTCGGTCGCCTCGGCGGCGGTGAGCGTACGGTCGGGCGCTCGGAACCGCAGCGCGAACGTAAGGCTCTTCGCCCCCTCGGGCACGCCCTGGCCGCGGTAGTCGTCGACGAGCCGCACCGACTCGAGCAGACCTCCGGCGCCCTCGGCGAGCGCCGCGCGCACGTCTCCGGCCGGCACGTCCGCCCCGAGCACGAGCGACACGTCCTGGGTGGCCGCCGGGAAGCCCGACAGCGACGCCGCGACGACCTTCTCGCCGGCGAGCGACAGGAGGAGGTCGAGATCCAGCTCCGCCACGATGACGCGTCCCGGGAGATCGGATGCCTCGGCCACCGCCGGCAGGAGCTCGCCGACGTAGCCCACCTCGACGCCGTCCACCGACAGTGCACCGGTGCGGCCCGGGTGCAGCGCGGCGCGCTGCCCCTGGGCGATCTCGACGGTGACGCCCGCCGCGGAGGCGATCGTCCGCACGGCGTCGACCGTGGCGGCGAGGTCGACGCCGACCGGCGCGAGTCCGGGCTGCTTCGCGACGAGGTTGCCGGCGAGCAGGACGGCGACATGGCGGTGCTGGGGCGGGATCGACCCGTCGAGCTCGGCAAGGGTCGCGGCATCCGGGCGCACCGCGAGCGGCGGAACGTGCGACGTACCGTACGCCACGCCCGGCTCGGGCAGGAACACCGAGCCCGTCTCGAACAGCGCGAGATCGGTGAAGCCGCGTGCCACGTTGCGGTGCGCGACCTGCAGCAGGTTGGGCACGAGCGAGCGGCGCAAGTACGCCGCCTGGCCGTCGAGGGGGTTCGCGAGCTTGACGCTGGGCAGGTGATCCCCCGACGCCGAGCCGTGGAGGTCGTTCTGCTCCTCGGTGGTGAAGGCGAACGACGGCGTCTCGACGAAGCCGGCCGCGGCGAGCGCGTTGGCGACACGGCGGCGACCCTCCTGGGCGGCGGTCAGACCGCGACCGGACGGCGGCGTCGGCAGGATCGACGGGATCCGGTCGTACCCCTCGATGCGGGCGACCTCTTCGGCCAACGTCCACTTGTCGGTGAGGTCGGGTCGCCACGACGGCGGGGTGACCCACCACTGCGGCTCGTCGGCGCGGTCGTCGGCGTCGCTGACCTCGGTGCCGACCATCTCGAGGGCGGCGACGATCTCGGCCTCGGTGTAGTCCACGCCGATCAGCGCCGAGACGAAGGGCTTCGGCAGGCTGATCGCGCGCTGCTCGACCGTGGCGAACAGGGCACCGCCGACCTCGAGGTCCAGCGTGCCGCCGGCGTACTCGACCATGAGGTCGGCCACGCGCCGCGCGGCGACGAACGGGACGAGCGGGTCGACGCCGCGCTCGAAACGCCGCGACGCCTCGCTGGGCAGCTTGTGGCGGCGCGCGGTGCGGGCGATCGAGACGGTGTCGAACGTGGCGGCCTCGATGAGCACGTTGCGCGTCGCATCGCTCATCTCGGTCGTCCCTCCGCCCATGACGCCGGCGAGGCCGATCGGGCCCGAGTCGTCGGTGATCAGCAGATCCTCGGGGCTGAGCGTGCGCATCTTGCCGTCGAGGGTCTCGAGCTGCTCGCCCGCCTCTGCCCGCCGCACGGTGATGCCGCCCTGCAGCTTGTCGAGGTCGTAGCCGTGGATCGGCTGCCCGAGCTCGACCATCACGTAGTTGGTGATGTCGATGAGGATCCCGAGCGAGCGGATGCCGGCGAGCGTGAGCCGCGCGACCATCCAGGCGGGGGTGGGCTTGGTGGGGTCGACGTCTCGGACGATCCGCGCGACGAACTCCGACGCGCCCACCCGGCCTCGGAGAGGGGCACGGTCGTCGACGACGACGGAGAACCCCTCGGTGGGCTGCTGGAGCTCGCTCCACGGACGTAGCCCGGGGTCGCGGAAGACCGCGCCGGTCGCGTGCGAGAACTCGCGCGCGACACCGCGGATGGAGAGCGCGTAGCCGCGATCGGGCGTGACATTGATATCGACCGCGACGTCGTCGAGACCGAGCAGCGCGATGGCGTCGGTGCCGACGGGGGCGTCGATGCCGAGCTCGACGAGACGCAGGATGCCGCTGTGCTCGTCACCGAGGCCGAGCTCCTTCGCGGAAGCGATCATGCCGTCCGACACGTGGCCGTAGGTCTTGCGCGCGGCGATCGGGAAGGGTCCAGGCAGCACGGCGCCGGGCAGGGTCACGACGACCTTGTCGCCGGTGAAGAAGTTGCGCGCGCCGCACACGATGCCGTGCACGGCGTCGCCGCCGTCGGCCGCCGCCTGGCCGTCGGGCGCCACACGCACCCGGCACCAGCGGATCGTCTTGCCGTTGGACTGCGGCTCCTCGACGAACTCCACAACCTCGCCCACGACGATGGGGCCCTGCAGCTCGAAGCGGAAGACGTCCTCCTCCTCGAAGCCGACCGATACCAGCGCGGCGAGAACGTCCTCGGGCGCGGCATCCTGCGGGACGTCGACGTACTCACGCAGCCAGGAGAGCGGGACGCGCATCAGACCACCATTCCGAACTGCTCGCTGAAGCGGACATCGCCCTCGGCCATGTCGCGCATGTCCTGCACGTCGCTGCGGAACATGAGCGTGCGCTCGACGCCCATGCCGAATGCGAAGCCCGAGTACTCCTCGGGGTCGATCCCCGCCGCGCGCAGCACGTTGGGGTTGATCATCCCGCAGCCGCCCCACTCGATCCACCGGGCGCCGCCCTTGAAGGTGGGGTGCCACAGGTCGAGCTCGGCGGACGGCTCGGTGAAGGGGAAGTAGTTGGCGCGGAACCGCGTCTTCGCCTCGGCGCCGAACAGCACCTTGGCGGCGTGGTCGAGCGTTCCCTTGAGGTGGGCCATCGTGATGCCCTTGTCGACGACGATCCCCTCGAACTGCGTGAAGACGGGGAGGTGCGTCGCGTCGAACTCGTCGGTGCGGTACACGCGGCCGGGGCACAGGGCGTACAGCGGCAGATCGCGTTCCAGCATCGAGCGCACCTGCACCGGACTGGTGTGCGTGCGCATCACGAGGTGGCGCTCGACGGGGTCGACGAAGAACGTGTCCTGCATCTGGCGCGCGGGGTGATCCTCGTCGAAGTTCAGCGCGTCGAAGTTGTACCACTCGTGCTCGAGCTCGGGGCCTTCCGCGATCTCCCACCCCATGCCGACGAAGATGTCGGAGATCTGCTCCTGGAGGAGGGAGATCGGATGCCGCGCCCCGGCCCGCGCCCGCTGAGGCAGCGCCGTCACGTCGACGCGCTCGGCCTCCAGCCGCGCGAACGTCTCGGCCTCGGCGAGCTCCTGCTCGCGCGCCGCGAACGCCTGGTTGACGCGCCCGCGGGCCTGGCCCACGAGCTTGCCGAACTCCGCCTTCTTGTCGGCGGGCACGGTGCGCAGCTGCGCGTTGAGCTGGGCGAGCGGCGAGCCGTCCGCGGTGTGGGCGGAACGGGCCGCCTTCAGCGCGGCGGTGTCGCCGGCGGCCGCGACGGCGGCGAGCGCCGACTGCACGGCCGCCTCCACCGCCTCGGGCGTGATCTCGTGAGCTTCAGACACGAGAACCGAGTCTACCGAGGGCGGATGCCCCGCCCCGCCCGGCCGCGATCAGGCGACCCCGCCCTGCCCGTACTTCCCAGCGCCCTTCTGCGCGATGATCAGCTCGGTGTCGGTGATCTCCTGAGTCGGTTGGTTCGCGTCGGCGACCCGCGGCGTCTTCGCCGAGCTGCGCAGCCGCTTCTCGACCGTGTTCGCGACGAACGAGAGGATGAGGCACAGGGTGATGTAGATCGCTCCCGCGACCATGGTGGCCGGGATGATCGGCGAATCGAGGTTCGCCTGGTTGCCGAGGTATTTCGCGTAGAACAGCAGCTCGGGGTACGTGATGATGAAGCCCAGCGCGGTGTCCTTCAAGGTGACGACCAGCTGCGCGATGATGACCGGCATCATCGCGCGGATGGCCTGCGGCAGAAGCACGAGTCGCATGACGCCCGCCTTGCGCAGGCCGAGGGCATAGCCCGCTTCCCGCTGTCCGCGGGGCAACGACTCGACTCCGGCGCGGATGACCTCGGCCAGCACCGATCCGTTGTACGCGACGAGCGCGATCACGACGGCCCAGTACGGCGACATCTTCACGCCGATCACCGGTAGCCCGTAGTAGAGCAGGAACATGAAGACCAGAACCGGCACAGCGCGGAAGAATTCGACGACGACCGTGAACGGCCACCGGATCCACGCATGGTCGGACATGCGGCCGATGGCGAGCACCAAGCCGAGCACCAAGGCGCCGACGGCTGCGGCGGCGAATGCCGCCAGGGTCCGCAGCGTGGCGAGGCCGAACTGAACCCACACGTTCGAGAACGTGAAGGCGTACCACTTCTCGGCACTGAGCTGCCCCGTCGCCCACAGGCGCCAGATCAGCCAGCCCAGGAAGGCGAGGACGACGAGCACCGTGAGCACGCCGAGGACGCGGTTGCGTGCGATCGCCCGGGGACCGGGAACGTCATAGAGGACCGAACTCATCGCGCCACCCTCCAACGGTTCTCGAGTGCGCGTTGCGCCCACGACAGCAGCAGGACGAGCGCCACGAAGATCACCATGACCCACAGGATCACGACCATCTGATTCGCTCCGTCCTCGCTGAGATAGTTGCGGATCGATCCGAGGTTGACCACCGAGAACCCGGCGGCGACCGTCGTGTTCTTCAGGAGCGCGATGAACACGCTCATCATGGGCGGGATGACCGAGCGGAAGGCCTGCGGGAGGATCACGAGTGTCATCACCTTGCCGAAGGGCAGCCCGAGGGCGCGTGCGGCCTCGGCTTGTCCGACGGGCACCGTATTGATCCCGGACCGGATGGTCTCGGCGACGTACGTGGCCGTGTAGATGCCCAGCGCGATGACGGCGAGCAAGAAGAACGGCATCCGCACCTGGAGCAGGATCGGCACCGCGAACGCGAAGGCGAAGAACACCAGCGTCAGCGGGGTGTTGCGGATGATGTTGACATAGGCCGTGCCCACAGCGCGGGCGACGGGGATCGGCGAGACGCGCATCGCGCCGACGATGAATCCGAGAACGAGCGCGATGAGCCCGCCCCACAGGAACAGGGCGAGGGTGCCCCATAGCGCCTCCCCCCAGATGGGGAGGTTGTCGGTGATGACGCCCACGGCGCTCCTCTCGCGTGTCGTTGAAGGTGAGGGTCCCGGGGGCTCACGCCCCCGGGACCCGTGGGATCAGTCGACCGCGGGCTGCTCGCCCGCGATACCGGATTCGGCGAGGTTGGCGTCGAAGATCGCCTGCCAGATGTCGCCGCCGTCGGTGAACACAGTGTTGATGTGCTCCTGCAGGGCGGCGTCGCCCTTGGCGATGCCGACGCCGTAGCGCTCCTCGCTGAAGGGCTCACCCGCGAGCTTGAGCGCCTCGGGGTCCTGCTGCACGTACCCGGCGAGGATCGCCTCGTCGGTCGTGATCGCGTCGACCTGCCCGTTCTTCAGCTGCTCGATGCACGCCGAGTACGTCTCGAACTCGGTGGTCTCGGCCTCCGGGTACTCGTCGCGGATCCGCTGCAGCGAGGTCGAACCGGTCACCGAGCAGACCACCTTGCCAGCGAGGTCGTCGGGACCGTTGATGTCCTCGTTGTCAGCCGCGACGAGCAGGCCCTGTCCGGTGATGAAGTACGGGCCTGCGAAGTCGATCTGCTCCTTGCGGGAGTCGGTGATCGAGTAGGTGCCGACGTAGTAGTCGATGTCGCCGTTCACGAGCGCCTGCTCGCGGTTGGCGGAGGGGATCGTGACGTACTCGATCTGGTCCTCGTCGAACCCGAGCGACGCCGCGATCCAGCGGGCGACGTCGACGTCGAAGCCTGAACGCTCGCCCGTGGTCGCGTCCTCGTAGCCGAGGTTCGGCTGGTCGTTCTTCACGCCGATGACGACGCCTCCGCGCTCGGTCATCGCGTCGAACGTGGGGCTGCCCTCGAGCGTGACGTCCGTCGCCACCTCCCAGGGCTGGCCGCTCGCCGTGCCGCCGTCGCCGCCGTCTCCGCCGTCGCTCGGGTCCGCGCCCGGCGTGCCGCTGTTGCACGCGGTGAGCGCGAGAATCGCGATCGCCGAGATGCCGATACCCGTGATGATCCGTGTCTTACGCATGTTTCCTCCTGGTTGCTGTGTGCGTACTGGTTCCGTATGTCCGACGTTTCGGGTCCGTGCGGGCTGTCGTGCGAATTGTGGTGCTGGGGTTTCTCCTGGGTCTCCTGGCCTGACCCGGTCAGTGGGTCAGGAGCTTCGAGAGGAAGTCCTTCGCGCGGTCGCTCTGCGCGTTCGTGAAGAACTCCTCGGGGGTCGCCTCTTCGACGATCTGCCCGTCCGCCATGAAGACCACGCGGTCCGCGGCCTTGCGGGCGAAGCCCATCTCATGGGTGACGACGATCATGGTCATGCCGTCCTGCGCGAGACCGACCATCACGTCGAGGACCTCGTTGATCATCTCGGGATCGAGCGCACTCGTCGGCTCGTCGAAGAGCATGACCTTCGGCTGCATCGCCAGCGCGCGGGCGATCGCCACGCGCTGCTGCTGTCCGCCCGAGAGCTGCGCCGGCAGCTTGGCCGCCTGAGGGCCGACGCCGACGCGATCGAGGAGCTGCCTGCCGAGCTTCTCGGCATCCGCCTTCTTCATGCCCTTGACCTTGATCGGCCCGAGCGTGACGTTGTCGAGGATCGTCAGGTGCGCGAAGAGGTTGAACGACTGGAAGACCATGCCGACGTCCGCACGCAGCGCCGCGAGCTCCTTGCCCTCCTTCGGCAGCTCTTTGCCGTCGATCTTGATCGTGCCGCTCGTGATCGTCTCGAGACGGTTGATCGTGCGACACAGGGTCGATTTGCCCGAGCCTGACGGCCCGATGACGACGACCACCTCGCCGCGGTTCACCGTGAGGTCGATGTCCTTGAGCGCCTGGAACTCGCCGTAGTGCTTCTGGACGTCGGTGATCTCGACCAGCGGATCGCCGCGTCGCACGGTGATGTTCGACGTCTTGGGTGCAGCGCTGTCATCCATCGTCATACGTCGACCCTAGGACCGGGCCGGGACGCTCTACCAGGGGTTGAACCGCGTCTTAACCGTGTTGTAACAGGACGCCGGGATCAGCCGGCCCGCTGCGCGAACGCCGTCTCGTAGAGGCACACGCTCGCGGCTGTGGCGAGGTTCAGCGACTCCGCAGCCCCGTAGATCGGGAGCCGCAGCGACAGATCGGCCAGCGCGAGGGCGGACTCCTCGAGGCCACGCGCCTCGTTGCCGAACAGCCACGCGGTGGGCTCGGCGAGCAGGTTCCGAGACGCGAGGAAGTCCCCGCCGCCGACATCCGCCGCGATCACTCGCACGCCCGCGGCGTGGGCCTTCTCGACGGCGGACGCCAGGTCGACGCCGACGGCGACGGGCACGTGGAAGAGGGACCCTGTCGTGGCGCGCACGACCTTGGGGTTGTAGGGGTCGACGGTGCGGCCGGTGAGGATGACGGCGTCAGCGCCCGCGGCATCCGCTGCCCGGATGATCGTGCCGAGATTGCCCGGGTCACGCACCTCCTCGCAGATGGCGACGAGACGGGGCATCGCGGCGAAGACCTCGCGCACCGACGTCGGCGCCTGCCGGGCCACAGCCACGATCCCCTGCGGCGTGACCGTGTCGGCCATCGCGTCGAGCACCGCTTCCGTCGTGAAGACGACCTCGATTCCCGCGTCGCGCGCCGCCTCGCGCACGTCGGCGTGGCGCTCGAGGGCCGCCGGGGTCGCGAAGACCTCGACGAGGGTGTCAGGACGGTGACCCAGCGCTTCTCGCGCGGACTGCGGGCCCTCCAGGAGGAACAGTCCGGTCTCCTGGCGGGCGCTGCGCTTCGTCAGCTTCGCGACGGCGCGGACGCGCGGAGAGCGAGGGTTCTCGAGCACGGGATCAGTCTAGGGTCGCGGCATCCCGATCCCCGTCATGACGGGACGACGAAAGGGCGCCCTCCGTGCGGAGGACGCCCTTTCGGAAGGGAGAGGTCAGGCGCTCTTGGGAGCGTTGACGTTCTCGGGCAGCGCGGCCTTGGCCGTCTGGACGAGCGACGTGAAGACCGCGGGCTCGTTCACGGCGAGCTCGGCGAGCATACGACGGTCGACCTGCACGCCCGCGAGGCCGAGGCCCTGGATGAAGCGGTTGTACGTGATGCCGTTCTGGCGGCTCGCAGCGTTGATGCGCTGGATCCACAGGCGGCGGAAGTCGCCCTTGCGCTTGCGACGGTCGCGGTACGCGTAGACGAGCGAGTGGGTGACCTGCTCCTTCGCCTTGCGGTACAGACGCGAACGCTGACCCCGGTAACCGGAGGCGCGCTCGAGGATGACGCGACGCTTCTTGTGGGCGTTGACCGCCCGCTTGACTCTAGCCATTTCTTCTGTTTCCTATCGTGCGTCGGCGCTCAGAGGCCGAGGAGCTTCTTTGCGACCTTGGCGTCACCCGGGGCCAGGACCTGCTCCTGGTTGAGGCGGCGCGTGCGGCGCGACGACTTGCCCTCGAGGTTGTGGCGCATACCGGCCTGCTGCTTCATCAGCTTGCCGCTACCGGTGACCTTGAAGCGCTTCTTGGCACCCGAGTGGGTCTTCTGCTTCGGCATCTCTTCTTCCTTCGTTTCACTTCCCGCCCAGGCGGGAGTCGGGTCCCGCCTGGCGGGAGTATGTGGGGCCTATTCGGCCGTGGCGGCCTCGGTCTCGACCGCGGCGTCGTCGTCTGACGCGCCGGGGCCGGTACGAGCCGAACGTGCGGCTTCCTTGTTCGCGGCGCGCTGAGCGTTCTGCTCGGTCTTCACCTCGGACTTGTTCTTGTGCGGGGCGACCACCATCACCATGTTGCGGCCGTCGATCGTCGGGTTCGACTCGACGGTGCCGAACTCGGCGACGTCCTCCGCGAACTTGCGGAGAAGGCGCACACCCTGCTCGGGACGCGACTGCTCGCGACCGCGGAACAGGATCATGGCCTTGACCTTGTCTCCCGACTGCAGGAAGCCCTCGGCGCGCTTGAGCTTGGTGATGTAGTCGTGGGCCTCGATCTTCAGACGGAACCGGACCTCTTTGAGGACGGTGTTCGCCTGATTGCGACGCGCTTCCTTGGCCTTCTGCGCAGCCTCGTACTTGAACTTGCCGTAGTCCATGATCTTGACCACGGGCGGCTTCGAGTTCGGGGCCACCTCGACGAGATCGAGGTCGGCCTCCTGGGCCAGGCGCAGCGCCACCTCGATGCGGACGACGCCGACCTGCTCACCCGCGGGTCCGACGAGGCGGACCTCGGGGACGCGGATGCGGTCGTTGGTGCGGGGATCGCTGATGCGGAACTCCTCTTTCATACGGATGTCGGCCACCGCGGCACATGGGACGTGACGCGGGCTGAAGAGGAGTTCATTCCACCCGCTCGGCGCTCAGCGCCGGCTTCTGCACCCTGTCGTCGCGCACGGTTCTCCGCTCGCGAGCATCTGCCCCGAACGCTGCGCGGTCGGGACGGAGTGCGTGACCCGGTAGCCTGGAACGGCAAGCGCGGGTGGGATGTGATCCTCTTTCGATCCGGAGCAGAACGCACCGGAGCCCGCACGAGTCTAGCAGAGAGAAGCGCGTGACCACGATTCCGCCCTCAGACGACGACCGCCACGCCCGTTGGGAGGAACAGGAACGCTCGGCATCGGCCGCAACGCGCGACATCGCCGACGTCCCCGCGGTCGAGGTCATCACGACCGCCGCCGTGCACCTGATGAGCGCCGCCGCCGTGAAGGTCGGCCTCGCGGACGATCCCGCCACGCAGACCGACCTCGACGAAGCCCGCAAGCTCATCAACGCCCTCGCCGGCCTCATCACCGCGGGTGCTCCCGAGATCAGCGACATGCACGCGCGGTCCCTGCGCGACGGCCTGCGCTCGCTCCAGCTCGCGTTCCGTGAGGCGTCGACCATCCCCGACCCGATCGGCAAGGGCCCCGGCGAGAAGTGGACCGGACCGGTCACCTAGTCCCGGATGCCGAGCGCCGCCGCGCCGCGCGCGACGGCGTCGATCGTCCGGCGCACCGCCTCCTCGCCGGTGCCGAAGTTGCTCACCGCGAAGCGCACGACGGTACGCCCGTGCCACGTCGAGGACGAGGCCCACACGGTCCCCTCGGCGCGCAGCCACTCCCCGAGCGCGGCCGTCTCCGCGTCGTCGCGCGCCGCGAGGCACACCTGGGTGAAGACGACGTCGTTGACGACCTCGAGGCCAGGAATGCCCTCGAACCCTTGGGCCAGGGCGGCCGCGGCATCCGCCAGCCCCTCGACGAGGCGAGCGACACCGGACCGTCCCAGCGTGCGCAGCGCCGCCCACACCGGGACGCCGCGCGCCCGGCGGGAGAGCTCGGTCACGCGGTCGTAGGGGTCGGAGATGCTCTCCACCGTCGGCAGGTACGCCGCGTGCGCGCCGAGCGACGCCGTCATGGCGGCCTCGTCCCGGACGATCGCGAGGCCGCAGTCGTAGGGGACGTTGAGCGTCTTGTGCGCGTCGGTCGCCCAGGAGTCCGCATCGGCGACGCCCTCGGTGAGGTGCCGCAGCCGAGGGCTGGCGGCCGCCCACAGCCCGAACGCTCCGTCGACGTGCACCCAGGCTCCCGCCTCGTGCGCGATGGCGATCGCTGACGCGAAGTCGTCGAACGCGCCGGAGTGCACGTCGCCGGCCTGCAGCGCGACGATCGCCGGTGCGTCGTCCGCGGCGAGCGCGCGCTCGAGCCCTGCGACGTCGATGCGCCCCTCACCGTCGGCGCCCACCGTGACGGGCTCGCCCAGGCCCGCCAGGCGCCCGCCCAGCACCGCCGAGGTGTGCACGGCCCCGCCCGCGAGGAATCTGATCCGAGGGCCGGCCTGCAGGCCCGCGAGCGGATCCGCGCCGGCACGCCGCAGCAGGGCGTCGCGCCCCACGGTGAGGCACGAGGTGTTGGCCATGGTCGCGCCCGTGGTGAAGCCGAGGCCGCTGGCGGCGGGCAGGCACAGGATGTCGAGCAGCCACGTGGCCGCGACCTCCTCAACGGCGGCCGTCGCCGGCGTCGGCTGACGCGATCCGGTGTTCTGATCCCACGCCGAGACGAGCCAGTCCGCGCCGAGAGAGGCGGGGTACGCGCCTCCGATGACGAAACCGTAGAACCGCGACGACCCCATCGCCATGAGCCCCGGGCCGGATGCCTCTGCCAGCTCATCCACGACCGCGGCCGCGTCCGCGCCGCCGTCGGGAAGATCCCGGACCAGGCGCGCGAGCATTCCGTCGACATCGAGCTCCGGCCGGATCGGACGCTCATCCACAGTGTCGAGCCACTCCGCCGCGCGACGGTGCGCGACCTCCAGCGCCTCGCGGTACTGCTGCCTCATCGTGACGTCCATGACTTCCCTTCCGCCGAGCCGATCCTCCGCCGGTCGGCGGAACGCGGCAAGAGGCCACGGCAGGATCGCCGACTCCTGGAGAAGAGAGCCGCGTGGCGCGCCGGATACGTGTCAGGCGCGGACGAGCTTGACGGTGAGCGAGTCGACCAGCACCGCGATGCGGTCGTCCGCCGCCCATCGGGTCGCCAGGCGCGAGAGCACCGCGTCGAGCTCGACCTTCTCGAGTCCGTGGATGAGGTGCAGGCGCACGACGAGCTCAGGGCCCCGCAGGCGCGCGTCGGGGTCACCGGGCTCGACGGCGAGATCGATCACCGCGAGCTCGCCGCCGATGCTCTCCTGAAGTCCCGCGAAGACCTCGGGCGACACGAAGCTCGGCTCCCAGGAATTGCCTTGCGCGATCGCCCAGAGGGCCGGCCGACGCAGGACGAACTCGGTGGTCGAACCGGGGTCGATGACGATGAGGTCCGTGTCGTCGGCGGATGCGGCGGCCGCGGTGCGCGTGCCGTCAGCAGGCACCGGGCGGGCAGAGGCATCCCACCGCTTCATTGCGTCGACCGATGTGAACACGGGCAGCACCCGGCGGCCGTCCGGGGCGGCGACCGTGACGATCGAGAGCTCCTGCGTCTTGTCGACCGCCAGTCCATGGGCGCCGATGCCCTCATCGCCCTTCTCTGCCAGGAGCGGGATCAGCAGGCGCGCCGCTCGATACGCGTCGACGACCTCGGTCTGACCGCCCGACCCGTCGCGGAACGCGAGGAGCGCGGCGAGCAGCGCGGGGTCGGCCGAACCGTCGTCGCCCGAATGCGGGTTCGCGTGGAAGCTGCGACCCTCCCAGGGGACGCCGGCGGAGTCCGCGTGGGGGTCAGTGTCCGGCGACATCCAGCGCCTCGGCGAGCGTGAAGGCGCCGGCGTAGAGCGCCTTGCCCACGATCGCCCCCTCCACGCCGAGCGGGACGAGGTCGCGCAGCGCCGCGATGTCGTCGAGGCTCGACACGCCTCCCGACGCGACGATCGGCTTCGGGGTGCGCGAGGTCATCTCACGCAGCAGCTCGACGTTCGGCCCCTGCAGCGTGCCGTCCTTGGTGACGTCCGTGACGACGTAGCGGCTGCACCCCGCCGACTCGAGGCGATCCAGCACGGTCCACAGGTCTCCGCCCTCGCGGGTCCAGCCGCGAGCGGCGAGTGTCGTGCCGCGCACATCGAGGCCGACGGCGATGACGTCGCCGTAGCGGCCGATGACGTCCGCTGCCCACTCCGGATTCTCCAGGGCCGCGGTGCCGAGGTTGATGCGCGCTGCACCGCTCTCGAGCGCGGCTTCGAGCGTGCGGTCGTCACGGATGCCGCCGGACAGCTCGACCTGCACGCCGCGCACCTGCTTGATGACCTTGCGCATGATGCCGGCGTTCGATCCGCGGCCGAAGGCGGCGTCGAGGTCCACCAGGTGGATCCACTGCGCACCCTGACGAGCGAAGTCCAGAGCGGCGTCGACGGGGTCGCCGTAGCTCGTCTCGGTGCCCGCCTCCCCCTGTGTCAGGCGCACGGCCTTGCCGTCGGCGACGTCGACGGCGGGCAGCAGGATCAGCTCGGGTGTTGAGGCGAAATCGTTCATGGCTCCTCGTGCGGGAAGGTCTCGGAAGAGGAGAGCTCCCGTAGACGGCACGATCTCAGAGGGTAGCCCCGCGGAGGCCGTCGATCCAATTCGCGAGAAGCCGGATGCCGGCATCCCCCGACTTCTCGGGGTGGAACTGGGTCGCCGACAGGGGACCGTTCTCGACGGCTGCGAGGAACGGCTGACCGTACGTGCACCACGTGAGCGCGGGCTGCGGGAACGGCGGCTGGACGTCGAGGGTCCAGTGCTGCGCGCCGAACGAGTGCACGAAGTAGAACCGTTCGTCCTCGATGCCGCGGAACAGGCGCGAGCCCTCGCCGGGGTCGACGGTGTTCCAGCCCATGTGGGGCAGCACCGCGGCGTCGAGCTCGGTGACCGCGCCCGGCCACTCCCCCATGCCCTCGGTGTCGACGCCCCGTTCGACGCCGCGTTCGAACAGCACCTGCATCCCGACGCAGATTCCGAGCACGGGCCGCCCGCCGGCCAGCCGCCGCTCGATGAGCTCGTCGCCGCGGATCGCGCGCAGCGCTTGCATGACCGCGCTGTACGCCCCGACCCCGGGCACGACGAGACCGTCCGCATCGCGGACGAGTCCGCGATCGGAAGTCAGGCGCGCATCGGCACCGGCGGCATCGAGCGCCTTGACCGCGGAGTGGACGTTGCCGGATCCGTAGTCCAGCACCGCGACGACGGGTCTGGAGCTCACAGAGCGCCCTTCGTGCTGGGGATTCCGTCCACGAGCGGGTCGAGCGCCTTGGCCTGCCGGAACGCGCGCGCGAACGCCTTGTATTCCGCTTCGGCGATGTGGTGGGGATCGCGTCCCGAGATCAGCCTGACATGCACGGTGAGAGCGGCGTTGAACGCGATCGCCTCAAAGGTGTGGCGCACGAGAGAGCCGGTGAAGTGGCCGCCGATGAGGTGGTGCTCGAAGCCCGCAGGCTCTCCGGTGTGCACGAGGTAGGGCCGTCCGCTGATATCGACGACAGCTTGCGCGAGCGCCTCGTCGAGGGGCACGAGAGCGTCGCCGTAGCGGGAGATGCCCGACTTGTCGCCGAGCGCCTCGCGGATCGCCTGCCCCAGCACGATCGAGATGTCCTCGACGGTGTGGTGGGCGTCGATGTCGGTGTCGCCCGACGCTCGCACGGTGAGGTCGGTGAGCGAGTGCTTCGCGAAGGCGGTGAGCAGGTGGTCGAAGAACGGCACGGTGGTGTCGATGCGGCTGCGACCGGAGCCGTCCAGGTCGAGTTCGAGCTCGACGGTGGACTCGCTCGTGGAGCGGCGGAGGGACGCGGTACGCGGGGCGGCGCTCATGCGTTCGATCCTACCGAGGCGAGCGCGTCGAGGAACGCGGTCGTCTCATCCTCGGTGCCCGCCGTGACGCGCAGGTGCTGCGGGATCCCGACGTCGCGGATCAGCACGCCGCGGTCGTACAGTGCCTGCCAGGTGGCGGCCGGGTCGGCGACGCCGCCGAAGAGGACGAAGTTCGTCCAGGATTCGTGCGGCGTGTACCCGAGCGCCTCGACCGTGGCCGAGATGCGATCGCGCTGCGAGACGATCTCGTCCACCATGCGCAGCATCGTGGACGCGTGACGGAGAGCAGCGGATGCCGCCGCCTGCGTCAGCGCACTCAGGTGATACGGGAGTCGCACCAGGCGGAGTGCGTCGACGAACGCCGGATCGGCCGCGAGATAGCCGACGCGGGCCCCCGCGAACGCGAATGCCTTGCTCATCGTGCGCGACACGACCAGCCGCTCCCGGCCGGGCAGGAGCGTGAGGGCGGACCGCTCATCGCGGGGAGCGAACTCGAAGTACGCCTCGTCCACGACCACGACTCCGGGCGCGGCGTCGTACACCGCCTCGATGACGTCGAGGCCGAGCGGGGTGCCGGTCGGGTTGTTCGGCGCGCAGAGGAAGACGACGTCGGGCGCGGCATCCGCCACCTGCGCGGCAGCGTCGGAGGCGTCGACCGTGTAATCGGCGCCGCGCGTTCCCGCGATCCACTCGGCGCCGGTGGCGCGCGCGAGGAGCGGATACATCGAGTAGGTCGGAGCGAATCCGAACGCCGTGCGTCCGGGCCCGGCGAACGCCTGCAGGACGTGCTGCAACACCTCGTTGGAGCCGTTGGCGGCCCAGATCTGCTCACGCGTGAGGCCATGGCCGAGATAGTCCGCGAACCCTTCGCGCAGATCGGTGAACTCACGATCCGGGTAGCGGTTGACGTCGCGCAGCGCGAGTGCGATCGAGTCCATGATGTCGTCGGCGACCTCCTGCGGAACGGGATGCGTGTTCTCGTTCACGTTGAGAGCGACGGGCAGAGGTGCCTGCGGCGCGCCGTACGGCGTCATACCGCGCAGATCGTCGCGCAGGGGCAGGTCTTCGAGGTGGGGACTCACCCCTCCCATGGTAGAGCGCGGACTCAGCGCTCCGTGGCGTATTCCGCCGGGATCGCGAGCGTCTGACCTGCCTGGAGCGTCACGCCCTCGAGCGCGTTCAGGCGGACGATGGCGTCGACCACATCACGCGGGTCGGCCTGCGGCGCGACTTCCTCGGCGATGGTCCACAGCGAGTCGCCGTGGAACACCGTCACGGTCTCGAACGAGCCGGCGGGTGCGCCGGCGTCGCGCGACGCGAGAGCGGAACCCCCGGAGACCATGGCGACCGCGATCGCGATGACCGCGGGCAGCGCCGCGATCGCAGCCAGCACCCGCCGGCCGCGCACCGTCAGACGCAGGCGCGTGCCGTTCGCGGCCCGCGAGAACGAGCGTCGGCTCAGTGCCGGTGTGGTGATGCTGATCGCGGTCATGATCTGCTCCTCTGAGTGGGGGGAGATTCGCATCCGCCGCTCGGCCGGGAGCGATGGATGCGAATCTCTGTACCGAAGTTATCTTCGATGCTCTACGATGTCAACAGCCGGATCCGGCGACGATCCATCGAACGCGACACGCGGTGATGCTGCCCCGTTCGGCGGTCGAAGCCGGATACGGTTTCGATACGAGTACCCCACCACGGGCCTCCGACATTCGAAGACCGCTGCACTCCACGGGCCCCCGTGGACGGCGAGACAGGAGCCGGACATGAGCGACGCCACAGGGCGCGAACGACCGCAGACGCGGCGCCGCAAGAGCCTGAGCGACAAGCAGCGCGCGATCCTCGAGGTCATCCAGCGGTCGATCGTCCGGTACGGCTACCCGCCGAGCATGCGCGAGATCGGCGACGCCGTCGGCCTCAAGTCCCTGTCGAGCGTGACGCACCAGCTCAACCAGCTCGAGCTGAGCGGCTATCTGCGCCGCGACGCCGGCAAGACCCGTGCGATGGAGGTGCTCATCGATCTTCCCGGCTTCGCGACCGAGAATCCGGCCGATTCCGCGCCGTCGGTCGGCGACGCCGCGCTCGTCCCGCTCGTCGGCAGGATCGCCGCCGGCGTGCCGATCACCGCCGAGCAGCAGGTGGAAGAGATCTTCCCGCTCCCCCGGCAGCTCGTCGGCAAGGGCGACCTGTTCATGCTGAAGGTGTCGGGCGAGTCCATGATCGACGCCGCCATCTGCGACGGAGACTGGGTCGTGGTGCGCTCTCAACCGGATGCCGAGAACGGCGACATCGTCGCGGCGATGCTCGACGACGAGGCCACGGTCAAGACGTTCCGTCAGCGAGACGGACACACCTGGCTCCTCCCGCGCAACTCCGCGTTCGAGCCCATCCTCGGCGACGACGCCGTCGTCCTGGGCAAAGTCGTGGCGGTGCTGCGCGCGATCTGATCACCCGTGACGGGTGATCCTTAGCGCAGCAGGGCGCAGGTCGGCCAGAATGTCGCCATGAGCGACATCGACAGCGCGGATGCCCAGGCTCTGACCGCGCGCATCCGCGAGCTGGAGTCCGAGAACGCCCGTCTTGCGGCCGACGCCCCGGCGAAACCCCGTCCGACGGGCAGTCGATGGCGTGCGATCGTCTCGGCCATCTGCATCGTGGTCGCCGCGATCCTGGTCCCGGTGTCGATCGTCTCAGCGTGGGCACGCGTTCAGCTTGTGGAGGAGGACGCCTTCGTCGCGACGCTGGCACCGCTCGTCGACGACGCCGCCGTGCAGTCGATGATCATCGACGAGACCATGGAGGCGGTGAACGCCAAGGTCGATTTCCACGAGCTGACTGCGAACGTCTTCGACGGCATCACCTCGATCGACGGCTTCCCGCCCCGCGCCGCGCAGGCGCTCGGGCTGCTCCAGGCACCTGCGGCCGACGGACTGGAGAACCTCGTCAACGAGGCAGTCACCCGCGTCGTCCGATCGGATGCCTTCTCCGACGTCTGGGCGACCGCGACGAGAGCCGCCCACCGGGCCCTGACCACCGCGGCGACCTCGGACGGCGGCGGCCTCGTCGTGCGCACCGACGAGGGTGTGGGCATCCAGCTCGGGGCGATCGTCGACAACGTCAAGCAGCGGCTCGTCGACCGAGGGGTCAGTGCCGCTCAGCTCATTCCGGAGATCGACCGCGTCGTCATCATCGGCGAGGGCGACAACCTCGCCGCGATCCGCACAGCGTACGCCTTGGCCACGACCCTCGGGTGGTGGCTGCCCGTGATCACGCTCGTTCTCTTCGGGCTGGGCATCGCCATCGCCCGCCGGCGCAGCGTCGCCGTGCTCGGCACCGGCCTCGCGATCGCCATCGGCGCGGGCGCATTGGCGGTCACCCTGTCGATCGGCGATACCGCCGTCGGCATCGTCGCCGGCGACCTGAGCCTGTCTCCCTCGGCTCTCAACGTGATCTACGACCAGCTGGTCGCCTCAATGGCCCAGACGGCCGTCGTGCTCAGCGTGCTCGGTGTGTTCGTCGCTCTCCTCGGCTGGGCGATGGGACGCTCCGCCGCGGCTGAAGGCGCCCGTGGGGCCGTTCGCGGGCTGAACTCCTCTGCCCGTCGCCAGCTCGCCTCGCGCGGGCTCGACACCGGAGGCTTCGGCGGCTGGCTCGCGCGCCACAAGGTGCTCGTGCGCACGGCCATCGCGGTCCTCGCGGTGCTGTGGCTCTTCGCCCTGCGTCCGCTGTCGTTCGGCGACATCGTGCTCGTCATCGTCGTCGCGTTCGTGGTGGCCTGGATCCTCGAGCTCCTCCAGCGCCGCGCAGAGGAGCACGCCGAGGCGGAGGCCGAAGCGGAGGTGGAGGCGTCCGAGATCATCGATCCCGACGCGATCGTCGTCGTCGATGAGGTCGTGGTGGTCGAAACGGCAGATGCCGCGACCACCGGGGCCGCGGCATCCACCTCCAAGAAGGGTGCGAAGGGCTAGACCGCCGCACCGACCTTGTCGCGGATCGACCGCGTCGCCTCGATGATGTTGCGCAGCGACTCGACGGTCTCGTCGTAGCCGCGGGTCTTGAGACCGCAGTCAGGGTTGACCCACACCTGGCGCAGCGGCAGCTCGGTCGCGGCGCGGTCGAGAAGCTCGGCGACCTCCGCCACCGACGGCACGCGGGGCGAGTGGATGTCGTAGACGCCGGGTCCGATGCCGTGGGTGAAGCCCGACTCGGCGATGTCGCCGATGACTTCTCCACGGCTGCGGGCCGCCTCGATCGAGGTGACATCGGCGTCGAGGGCCGCGATCGCGTCGATGACGACGTCGAACTCCGAGTAGCAGAGGTGGGTGTGCACCTGCGTGGCCTCGGCCGCGCCGGCTGTGGCGAGTCGGAACGATCCGACAGACCACTCGAGGTACGCGGGCTGAGCGGCCTTCTTGAGCGGCAGCAGCTCGCGCAGCGCCGGCTCGTCGACCTGGATGACCGAGATTCCCGCGGTCTCGAGGTCGGCGATCTCGTCGCGCAGGGCGAGGGCGACCTGGTTGGCGGTATCGGCCAGCGGCTGGTCGTCGCGCACGAACGACCAGGCGAGGATCGTCACCGGACCCGTGAGCATGCCCTTCATGGGCTTGTCGGTGAGGGACTGCGCGAAGGCCGACCACGCGACCGTGATCGGGGCCGGACGCGACACGTCGCCCCACAGGATCGACGGACGCGTCGCGCGGGAGCCGTACGACTGCACCCAGCCGTTCTCGGTCACGTCGAACCCGTCGAGGTTCTCGGCGAAGTACTGCACCATGTCGTTGCGCTCGGCCTCGCCGTGGACGAGGACGTCGAGCCCGAGGTCCTCCTGGAGCGTCACGACGCGCGCGATCTCGTCGCGGAGGAACTGCTCGTACTCCTCGGTCGTGATCTCGCCCTTGCCGTGGCGGGCGCGGGCGCGGCGGATGTCGCCGGTCTGCGGGAACGACCCGATGGTCGTCGTCGGCAGCACGGGGAGGCCGAGTGCGGCATCCTGGGCCGCCACGCGCGCCTCGTAGTCTCCGCGGGCGAAGTCGTCCGCCGTGAGGGCGGCGGCGCGCGCGCGCACGGCGCCGTCGCGCACGCCGGGTGCGCTCTGACGGTCGGCGAGGGCGTCGGATGCCGCAGCCACGTCGTCGGCGATCGCCGCGGCTCCCTCCGCGAGGCCACGGGCCAAGGTGACCACCTGGGCGGTCTTCTGGTCGGCGAACGCGAGCCACGAGGCGAGTCGAGGCTCGAGAGCGGACTCGTCGGCGACATCGTGCGGCACGTGCTGCAGCGATGTCGACGTGCCGGCGGAGACCTGCGCCGCTCCCAGCTCCTCGAGAGCCTGGAGCTTGCCCCACGCGCCGGCGAGGTCGCCGCGCCAGATGTTGCGGCCGTCGATCACACCGCCGACGAGGACCTTGCTTTCGAGCCCCGGCGCGGCAGCGGGGACCGCGCCGCGGGTGAGGTCGATCGCGAGCGCCTCGACGGGCGAGCCGGCGAGTGCGATCCACGCCTCGGCGGAGAGCTGCGCGTAGCCCGCGGTCACGAGGATCGCCGGGCGGTCGGACGCGCCGCCGAGGACGGCGTAGGCGCGCTGTGCGGCCGCGGCGAGCTCGGCGGTCGACGCGGGGAGGCTCTCGCTCACGAGGGCGGGCTCGTCGAGCTGCACCCACTCGGCGCCGGCGGCGAGCAGCGAGGCGAGCAGCGAGGCGTAGACGGGGAGCAGGTCGTCGAGGCGGCTGAGCGGATCGAAGCCGTCGGGTGCGGCATCCGACGCCTTCGCGAGCGCGAGGAGCGTGACCGGACCCACGATGACGGGGCGGACCGTGAAGCCGTCGGCCTTGGCCTCGGCCACCTGACGCGCGAAGCGGTCGTTCGACAGGGCGAACGACGTCTCGGGCCCGATCTCCGGGACGAGGTAGTGGTAGTTCGTGTCGAACCACTTGGTCATCTCGAGCGGGGCGTTCTCGCCGGCGCCCCGGGCAGCCGTGAAGTACGCATCGAGGCCGACCGTGCCGTCGGCGCCGCGCAGGTCGGCGAAGCGCTCCGGAAGGGCGCCGACGGCGAGGGCGGCGTCGAGGACCTGGTCGTAGTACGAGAACGACTCGGGGATCGAGGAGTCGGCGCGACCGAGGCCGAGTTCGGCGAGGCGCTCCCGGGTCGCGCGCCGCAGGTCGGCCGCGGTGGCCTCGAGCGTCTGCTCGTCCGTCTTGCCGCTCCAGTGCGATTCGACCGCGCGCTTGAGCTCGCGACGGCGTCCGATCCGCGGGTAGCCGAGGATCGTTCCGCGGGGGAATTCGGGGGTGGTGTCGGTCATCGTGCGGCCTCCTGTTCGAGGGGGTGGGTGAGAATGCCGGCGTCGCGGAGGACCGCGAGCACCGTGTCGTGGCTGTTGAAGGCGTAGAGATGCACGCCGGGGGCCCCGCCGGCGACGACGTCGCGTGCGAGGTCGGCCGCATGGGCGACGCCGAGCGCGCGCTGCCCTTCGGGCGTCGGCTCGACCTCCAGTGCGATGGCGAGCTCGGAAGGCAGCTCTTCGCCGCTGAGCTCGAGCACGCGGCGCAGGCGTCCGGGAGACGTGATCGGCATGATCCCCGGCAGGATCGGAATCGTCACGCCCGCCTCGCGGGAACGCTGCACGAACGCGAGGTAGTCGTCGGCATGGAAGAAGAGCTGGGTGATCGCGAGGGTGGCGCCGGCGGCCTGCTTCGCGAGGAGGGCATCGATGTGCTCGCGCGGATGCCGCGACCTGGGGTGTCCGTTCGGGAACGCCGCCACCGCGATGTCGACCTTCGGTCGCGGCTCGACGCGCACCGCTCCGGGAACACCCGGGATCGCCTGCTCCGTGTAGGGCTCGCGCTCCGCCTGCACGCGGTCGATGAGCTGAACCAGCTGTGCGGAGCTCTCGAGGTCGCCGAGGAACGCCTCCGCGTCCTCGGCGCCGGTCGGCGGGTCGCCGCGCAGAGCGAGGAAGCTCGTGACCCCGGCGTCGAGGAACTCGCGGATGAGCGCATTCGCCCCGGCATAGGTGTTGCCGACGCAGGTGAGGTGCGCCAGAGGCGCCACCGGCGTCTCGCGCAGGATGTGGCGCAGCAGGTCGAGCGAGCGCCCGCCCGTCGAACCGCCCGCACCGTAGGTCACCGAGATGAATCGCGGCCCGACCTCGGCCAGACGCAGGATCGTCTCGTGGAGCGCGAGGGTTCCGGCCTCGGACTTCGGCGGGTACACCTCGAACGAGAACGGCACCGGAGGGGCGCTGAGATCGATCGACATGGCGTGCTCTCGGGGTCGGGGGACGGAGGCCGGGCGGCCGCGGACGGACGCGCCACCCGGGCGACGGGGACGCGGTGTCATCGCGGGCGGGTGCCGGGCTCGGCTGTCGCTCCCTGCCCGAGGAGAACCCCCGGGCGACGATGGGTCCAAGCTAGCCCAGCGCCGCGCGCAACCCCCTCCCTATGACCTTGTGTTTCGCCGTACCGTGGTGTCGTGAGCACTCCCCTGCCCTACGGAACCTGGCCTTCCCCGTTGTCCGCACGGGCGGTGTCGGCGGCCTCGCCGCGGATCGAGGGCGCGCGCTACGTCGGCGAGGAGATCTGGTGGGGCGAGACGGTCGCCGAGGAGGCCGGGCGCACCGCGGTCCGGCGGCGCACGGCATCCGGCGCGGTCTCCGATGTCATCGCCGTGCCGTGGAGCGCACGCTCGCGCGTGCACGAGTACGGCGGCGGCTCGTGGACCACCGTCGAGGATGATGCTCTCGTGTTCGTCGAGAAGGGCGACCAGCGGGTCTGGGCGGTCGGCCGGGGTGGTGCCCCGCGGCCGCTCACGCCCGTCGTCGGCGACATGCGCTTCGGTGGGCTGACATGGCAGCACGGCCGGCTGCTCGCCGTGCGCGAGGTGCACGGGGCGTCGGCCGTGCCGCATCGTGACATCGTCGAGATCCCCATCGACGGACGCGCAGCGAAGGATGCTGCCCTCCTGTCGTCGCTCGTCGGGGACAGCCACTTCCTCGCTCATCCGTCGCTCTCCGCCGACGGATCGCATCTGGCATGGATCGCGTGGAACCATCCCGCCATGCCGTGGGATCGCACGGAGCTGCGCGTCGGTCGCCTCGAGGACGGTGTCGTGGCCGAATGGACCACCGTGGCGGGAGGCGCGACGGCACCGCTTCAGCCCCGGTGGATCGGCGACGACGATCTGCTCTACGCCGACGATCCGACAGGCCGCTGGAACCTCTGGAGGCTGCGACTCAACGCCGATCTCGAACACCGGCCGATCGCCCCCGCCGACGCGGACACCGGCGGTCCGCTGTGGGTGCTGGGGCAGCGCTGGTTCGCCGTGCTCGACGACGGCCGGGTGGTGGCCATCCGCACGCACGGCGCCGACGAGCTCGTCCTGATCGACGGCGAGGACGTGCGCGGCATCCCGTGCGCGGGTGTCGCAGGGCTGTCGATCGAGGATGCCCGCGGCTCACGGGTCCTCGTGAGCGGAGCGGGAGACGACGGCACCGCGCTGTGGGACGTCGACGTCGACGAGCCCGCCGCCAGCCGCACCGTGATGGGCGGCGAATCGCCCTGGGGCGCAGAGTGGATGCCGCAGGCCCGCGCCGTGACGTTCGAAGGGCCGCGCGGTCCGGTCCACGCCTTCGACTACCCGCCGACGAATCCGGAGGTCACCGCTCCCGCGGAGGAGAAGCCGCCGTACCTCGTGCTCGTCCACGGCGGTCCGACAGCACATGTCGGCGGAGCGGCATCCGGCAAGATCGCCTTCTTCACCAGCCGTGGGATCGGCGTGCTCGACGTGAACTACGGCGGGTCCAGCGGCTACGGCCGCGCCTACCGCGAGCGCCTGCTCGGACAATGGGGTGTCGTCGATGTCGACGACGTGATCGCCGCGGCGACGGGCCTCGCGCGCTCGGGTGCCGCCGATCCCGGGCGCCTCGCAATCGCCGGCGGCTCTGCGGGGGGCTGGACCGTGCTGTGCGCGCTGACGCTCGACGACACCTTCGCGGCGGGGATCAGCAGGTACGGCGTCGCCGATCTGCGCCGCCTGGCCGAAGACACGCACGACTTCGAAGCACGCTATCTCGACTCGATGGTCGGTCCGCTGCCGGGAGCGGAGGCGCTGTATATCGCGCGATCGCCCTTGTCCCGCCTCGATCGGCTGCGAACGCCGCTGCTCATCGAGCATGGATTGGACGACCGCGTCGTACCGCCCTCGCAGTCCGAGGCCGTGCGGGACGCGCTCCAGCAGAACGGCGTCCCGCACGCCTACCTGGCGTTCGAGGGCGAGGGGCACGGCTTCCGCCGGGCGGAGACCGTCGTGCGCCAGCTCGAAGCCGAGATCGCGTTCCTCGGCAAGGTCCTCGGGTTCGAGCCCGAGGGCGTCGAGCCCCTCGACCTGGACTAGCTCGGGCGCGCGAGAAGGAACGGCGCGAGGCGCGCCGCGAGATGCTCCCCGACGCGGGCGTGCACCGCCGTGCCCCCTGCTTCGTGCGCCTGCGACAGGATCATGCCCTGCTCGTGGATCGCCGAGACGAGGTCTCCACGGTCGTAGGGCACGAGCACCTCGAGCTCCACCGCCGGAAGCGGCAGAGCCGCCTCGATGGCCGCGCGCAGCTCCTCGATGCCCTCCCCCGTGCGCGACGACGCGAAGAGCGCCTTCGGCTCGAGGCCGCGCAGCACCAGCCGTGTGTCCTCGTCGACCAGGTCGGCCTTGTTGAAGACCACCAGCTCCGGAATGTCGCGTCCTCCGACGTCGCCGATCACATCGCGCACCGTCGCCAGCTGTGCGGCCGGGTCGGGGTGCGATCCGTCCACCACGTGCACGATCACGTCCGAGCCCCCGACCTCTTCGAGGGTCGAGCGGAACGCCTCGACGAGCTGATGCGGGAGGTTGCGCACGAAGCCGACCGTGTCGGTGAGCGTGTACACGCGTCCGTCGGTCGTCTCGGAGCGGCGAACCGTGGCATCCAGCGTCGCGAAGAGGGCATTCTCGACGAGCACGCCGGCGCTCGTGAGGCGGTTGAGCAGGCTCGACTTGCCGGCGTTGGTGTAGCCGGCGATGGCGACCGAAGGGATCGTGTGCCGCTTGCGCTCGGCCCGCTTGGCGTCGCGCGCCGGCGCGAAGTCGCGGATCTGTCGGCGCAGCTGCGCCATGCGGGTGCGGATGCGTCGACGGTCGAGCTCGATCTTGGTCTCACCGGGACCGCGCGAGCCCATGCCCGCGCCGCCGGCGCCGACCTGGCCACCGGCCTGACGGCTCATCGAGTCACCCCAGCCGCGGAGGCGCGGAAGGAGGTACTCGAGCTGCGCGAGCTCGACCTGCGCCTTGCCCTCGCGGCTCTTGGCGTGCTGGCTGAAGATGTCGAGGATCACGGTCGTGCGATCGATGACCTTCACCTTGACGACGTCCTCGAGCGCGCGGCGCTGGCTCGGCGCGAGCTCGGTGTCGGCGATGACCGTGTCGGCGCCGACCGCTGCGACGATGTCCCGCAGCTCCTGCGCCTTGCCGCGGCCGACGTAGGTCGCGGGGTCGGGATGCGGCCGGCGCTGGAGCACACCGTCGAGCACGACGGCGCCCGCGGTCTCGGCGAGGGCGGAGAGCTCGCGGAGCGAATTCTCCGCGTCTTCCTGCTCGCCCTGCGGATGCACGCCGACGAGGACGACGTTCTCCAGACGGAGCTGCCGGTACTCGACCTCGGTGACGTCCTCGAGCTCGGTCGAGAGACCCGGAACGCGGCGAAGCGCAGCGCGCTCCTCGCGGTCCCACTGGTCGCCGTCGGTGTCGCCGCTGCCGGTGGTGGCCTCGTCCTGCAGCGCCTGAGCGGCGCCGAACACGCGCACCCCGGATCGCGCATCGGCGCGCGCCAGCACGCGATCCACCGGGTCCACCGGCGTCTCGTCGGTGCTCTGGGGGGTTGTCGTATCCGTCATTCGTTCCTCTCGAACTGATGCTTTCCCGGCGTCATCGGCCGGTTCGAGGCATCCGTGAATTCTAGCCTCCCGTGCCGGGGAGCTCCTCCGCTAGGCTCATCAGCCATGGGGAGTGAACACTACTTCAGTGCATCGCCCGCCAGTCCCGAGAACCTCCGCCGCATCCGCGTCACCCTCGCCGGCCGTGATGTCGAGGTGACGACCGCAGGCGGTGTCTTCAGCCCCGATCACGTGGACTCGGGCACCGCGGTGCTCTTCGGCAACACTCCCCCGCCGCCACGCGGTGGGAATCTGCTGGACCTCGGCTCGGGGTGGGGACCCATCGCGCTGACGCTCGCACTCGAATCTCCCCACGCCACGGTGTGGGCGGTCGACGTGAACGAGCGGGCGCTCGATCTCGTTCGCCGCAACGCCGCCGCGCTCGGCCTCGACAATGTCAACGCCGTGCTGCCCGACGATGTTCCCGACGACATCTCGTTCCGCACGATCCGCTCGAATCCGCCGATCCGGGTCGGCAAGAACGAGCTGCACGGACTCCTCGACCGCTGGATCCCCCGGCTCGACGAGCGCGCCGATGCGTGGCTTGTCGTGCAGCGCAACCTCGGATCGGACTCGCTGCAGCGCTGGCTGACCGCGACCTTCGAGCGCGGCTACAGCGTGCACCGCGCCGCGACCGGGCGCGGATTCCGCGTGATCAAGGTGCGACGGCACGGCACGCCGCCGACCGAGGCGATCACCCTTCCCTGACGCAGGCGATCAGCGCGGGCGGGTCTCGCGCCGGCGCGGGCTCAGGCCAGCGTGACCTCGCCCGAGTAGACGAGGGTCGCCGGGCCGGAGAGCAGCACGTGATGCTCGTCGCCGACGAGCGGCATCCGCACACCGAGCGTTCCGCCGGGCACCTCCACGGTCCAGTGATCCGGCGCGGCCGGCCCCGCCCAGTGGCGCACCGCCAGAGCGGCCGCCGCCACGCCGGTGCCGCAGCTGAGCGTCTCGCCGACGCCACGCTCGAAAACCCGCATGCGGATGGATCCCACACCGTCCTGGACGAGCGGATCGCTCGGGACGACGAATTCGACGTTCGCTCCGTGCGCAGGCTCCGGGTGCAGCTGCGGCAGGACGGTGAGGTCGAGGCCCTCGAGCTCACGCGTGTCGGGGAGCGCGACGACGATGTGGGGGTTGCCGACGTCGATGCCGAGGCCGGGTCGGGCTGCGCCGATCCCCCGCGCGCGCACGAGCACGTCGTCACCCTCGACGCGCCATGCTCCGAGGTCGACCTCGAGGCCGAGGTCGCTTCGCGTCACCGCCTTGACGCCGGCGCGGGTTCCGATGGCGAGTGGCTCGCCGTCGAGCGAGGCCCAGCCGACCTCGGCGAGGTACCGCGCGAAGACGCGGATCCCGTTGCCGCACATCTCGGCGGGTGATCCGTCGGCATTGCGGTAGTCCATGAACCACTCGGCTCCGGATGCCGCGGCCTGAGCTCCTTCGTCGATCACCGACGCGCGCACGACGCGGAGGATCCCGTCGCCGCCGATGCCGAAACGGCGGTCGCACAGCACGGCGACCTGATCGTCGGAGAGCTCGAGCATCCCGTCGGGATCGGGGATGATGACGAAATCGTTTCCGGTGCCGTGCCCCTTGGTGAACGCGACGGTCTGCGGCATGCCCCAAGTCTAGAGGCGCGCGTCGCGGCGTTCGGCCGGTCTCAGGCGAGGTCGATGAGGTCGGCCGGGGGGTGCCCCGGCTCGACCCAGCGCACCGCGTCGTAGCGCTTGAACCACGACACCTGCCGGCGCGCGTACCGCCGCGTGAGCGCCTGCGTCTCGGCGATGGCCTCGCGCTCGGTCTGCCGCCCGTCGAGTTGCGCGAGCGCCTGCGCGTAGCCGATCGCGCGGCGCGCGGTGACGCCGTCCTCGAGTCCGGCGTCGCGCAGCGCGGCGACTTCGTCCAGCAGGCCGTCCTGCCACATCCGCTCGACGCGGACGTCGAGGCGCGCGACGAGCTCGTCGCGTGGCAGGGACACGCCGATCAGCGTCGTCGGGTCGTGCCACAGCACCGGCTCGTCTGGCAGGGCCGCCCCATGGGTGGGAGCGCCCTGCGCCAGCACCTCGAGCGCCCGCACGATGCGCCGGCCGTTCTTCGGGTCGACGCGCGCGGCGGTGACGGGATCGACGGCGCGCAGGCGTGCGAACAGCACTCCGGGGCCCTGCGCCTCGAGCTCGGCCTCGAGTCCGGCTCGCAGCGCGACGTCGTGGGGCGGGAAGCGGAAGTCGAAGACGACGCTCGAGACGTAGAGCCCCGAGCCGCCGACGAGGATCGCGTCGGAGCCGCGGCCGTGGATCTCGGTGATGACGCGGCGCGCGGCATCCTGGTACCACGCCACGGCGGCGTCCTCGGTCACGTCGAGCGCGTCGAAGAGGTGATGACGGATGCCGCGCCGCTCCGCGTCGGGCAGCTTGGCCGTGCCGATGTCCATGCCGCGGTAGAGCTGCATGGCGTCGGCGTTGACGATCTCGGCGGGGACACCGCTCGCGATGAGCGCCTCAGCGAGATCGAGCGACAGCGCCGTCTTGCCGGTGCCGGTGGCGCCGACCACCCCCCACAGTCGCGGCGGGCCGGCCTGAGCGATCACACGCCGATGCGCAGCGTCGGGAGTCCGAGCGACACGGCGCGTGGCGCATCACTCTCGCCTGCCGGCGCCGGGACGCCGCAGGACTCGGCCTGCGTGCGATCCCACGCATCTCCCGACCGCGTGCGGCGGATGCGCAGGGGCGCGCCGTCCGTGGAGTCCGCCAGCAGGTGGAAGGGGGCTGCGTGGGTCACGACGACGCTGACGAGGTCGCCGGGACGCGGGATGTCCGATCCCGCAGGCACCTCGAAGTGAACGAGGCGGTTGTCTTCGGCCCGCCCGGTGAGCCGGTGCGTCGCCGCGTCCTTCTTGCCCTCGCCGGTGGCGACGAGCACCTGCAGCTCGCGGCCGACCTGCTTCTGGTTCTCTTCCAGCGAGATGCGCTCCTGGAGCGCGATCAGTCGCTCGTAGCGCTCCTGGACGACCTCCTTCGGAACCTGGTCGGGCATGGTCGCCGCGGGCGTGCCCTCTCGGATCGAGTACTGGAAGGTGAATGCGCTCGCGAACCGGGCCTGCTCGACGACGCGCATGGTGTCCGCGAAGTCCTCGTCGGTCTCGCCGGGGAAGCCGACGATGATGTCGGTCGAGATGGCGGCATCCGGCATCTTCGCGCGCACGCGGTCCAGGATGCCGAGGAATCGGTCGCTCCGGTACGAGCGGCGCATCGCCTTGAGGACGCGGTCGCTGCCCGACTGCAGCGGCATGTGCAGCTGCGGCATGACCGCGGGCGTCTCGGCCATCGCGTCGATGACGTCGTCGGTGAATGCGGCCGGATGGGGGCTCGTGAAGCGGATGCGCTCGAGGCCGGGGATCTCGCCTGCGGCGCGCAGCAGCTTGCCGAACGCCTGGCGGTCCCCGAACTCGACACCGTAGGAGTTGACGTTCTGACCGAGGAGCGTGACCTCCATCGCGCCGTCGTCGACGAGGAGGCGGATCTCGTTGAGGATGTCGCCGGGGCGGCGATCCTTCTCTTTGCCGCGGAGGCTCGGCACGATGCAGAACGTGCAGGTGTTGTTGCACCCGACGGAGATCGATACCCAGCCGCTGTGGATGCTGTCCCGCTTGGTCGGAAGGGTCGAGGGGAAGATCTCGAGCGACTCCAGGATCTCGAGCTCGGCCTCGCCGTTGTGGCGCGCGCGCTCGAGGAGGCTCGGCAGCGAGCCCATATTGTGGGTGCCGAAGACGACGTCCACCCAGGGCGCCTTCTGCTGAACGGTGTCCTTGTCCATCTGGGCGAGGCAGCCGCCGACGGCGATCTGCATGCCCTCGTGCTTGTCCTTGCGCGACTTCAGGTGGCCGAGCGTGCCGTACAGCTTGCCGGCGGCGTTGTCGCGCACGGCGCACGTGTTGATGACGACGACATCGGCGTCCTCGCCCGTCTCGGCGCGGACGTAGCCGGCGCTCTCGAGTGACCCGGAGAGCCGCTCCGAATCGTGGACGTTCATCTGGCAGCCGAACGTGCGCACCTCGTAGGTGCGCGCACGGCCGTCAGCGGTGTGCGACGCGGGCGACGCCGTGATGATCGTCGGCGCGGAGGACGGAGAAGACATGGTGCTCACATTCTACGAGTCCTCGTGACCGTCCTCGGCGGTGCCGGATCTCGCTCAGCGGATGCGCCGGCGAATGCGGATCGCCGACAGGGTCGTGCACACGATCGCGAGCACGATGAGACTGACGACGACGAACCACGCGGGCACCATCCACTCGCCGACCTGCAGATCCAGCCCGTAGACGAGGCGCAGGGCGTCATCGGCGCCCGGCGCGTCGGCGGTCATCGCCGCGAGGGTGTCGTCGGAGAACTCGCGGCGCAGCAGCATCCCTGCCTGCGCGAACGGCAGAGCCGACACGACGGATGCGACCGCCGGAGGGAACACGCCCACCGGAATGTAGGCGGCAGCGACGAATCCGAGGACGGTGCCCACGATCGTCGCGAGGCCGGAGTAGGCGCCCGTCGTACGCACGAACGACACGATCAGCGCGGAGAGCGACGTGAAGGCGATGCAGGAGAGCACGACGATCCCGAGGCTTCGGACGATGGCGCCGGGACTCAGCCAGGTGCCGCGAAGGAGCCCGAGGTAGAGGACGCTGACCACGAGGACCGCTGTGGAGATCAGCACGGCGATGGTGGCGGCCGACAGGAGGTACCCGAGCACGAGCTGCCCGCGGCGCAGGGGCGCGACCAGGAAGTCCTTGAAGCGGCCGGACTGGTCGTCCTCGACGAGGACGGAGAGGCCGCCCAGGCCGGTGGTGACCGTCGTGATGAGCACGATTCCCGCGAACATCCAGCTGTCCACGAACGCCTGCACCTCGTCGGCGCTCGCACCGGGAACGGATGCGACGAGGTCTTCGGTCTGCAGGTTGCCCAGGAACAGCGTGTAGAGCGCGAACAGGATGATGGCGCCGAGCAGTGAGAAGAAGACGTTCAGCCGATCACGGAAGAACAGCCGCAGGTTGCGGCCCACGATGGCCAGCACGACGCTCATGCCGCCGTCTCCTGTGCGGATCGGCCCGTGAGCGCCAGGAACACGTCGTCCATCCGCCCATGGCGGAATTCGAAGTCGCGGACGGCTTCCCCGTGGGACGAGAGGATGCCTCGGGCGGTGTTCGCATCGCGAACGCCGATCACCACGGTGTCGCCGTCGCGCTCCGGGTCGCCGCCGGCGAGCCGTGCGAGCGTGATGAGCCCCTCGGGATCGGCGGTGGTCACCGTCAGAACACTCCTGCTGTGCTGGGCGCGCAGTCGCGACGGGGTGTCGTCGGCGATGATCCGGCCCTCGTCGATGATGCACACTCGCGAGGCCTGCTCGGTCTCTTCGAGGTAGTGGGTCGTGAGGAAGATCGTGAGGTCGCCCGGCGCGCTGAGCTCATGCAGGGTGTGCCAGACGAGCGCACGACTCGCGGGGTCCAGTCCCGCCGTCGGCTCGTCGAGGAACAGGACGGCCGGGCGGTGCAGCAGCGCGCGTGCGATGTCGACCCGCCGGCGCTGCCCGCCCGAGAGGGTTCCGTATCGCGCGTCGAGGAAGCCCCCGAGGCCGATGAGCTCGGACACCTCGGATATCCGCATGCCCATCGACGTCTTCGCGACTCTGGACAGCTGCCCCCGCAGCCGCAGGTTCTCTCGCACGCTGAGCAGCGGATCGAGGAGCGAGTCCTGGAAGACGACCCCGATGCTCTCCCGCACGCGATCGCTCTCGCTGCGCACGTCGAATCCACTGACACGGACGATCCCCCGATCGAACCCCAGCACCGTGGTGAGGCAGCCGATGGTGGTGGACTTGCCGGCACCGTTCGTGCCGACGAAGGCGAACACTCCACCGCTGGGGACAACGAAGGAGATGTCGTCCACGGCGGTCTTCGCGCGATATCGCTTCGTCAGTCCCTCGACTTCGACGGCCATGCCGCTCCTCTCGTCCCGTCCGACGATATCGGGGAGCCGGATGACCGCGCGGCTCAGCGGAACCGGACGCCGGCCGCTCCGCGGTCCTGCTCGTCGAGGGCCGCGCGCGCCGCGGCCATCGCGACCGACCCGCGATATCCGCGTCGGGCGAGCTGCCCGGTCAGCCGGCGGAGCGCAGTCTCACGCTCCACAGATGACAGCGACCTGGCTTTGCCCCGGGCGAACTCCAGAGCGCGCTCGGCGTCGTCGTCGGGCAGTGTCGCGAGCGCCGCGTCGGCGATATCGCGCCGGATGCCCCGCTTCGCGAGGGTCTGCGCGATCGCCTGTCTACCTTGATCCTTGCGATCGACGGCGGAGTGAATCAGCTGGTCGGCGAGGGCCGCGTCGTCGAGGTACCCGTACTCCTCGAGGCTCTGCAGCACCCGTTCGGCAGCCTCGGTGTCGAGCTGGCGCTCCCGGAGCACCGCGCGGGCCTCCGATACGGAAAGAGAGCGCGCCCGGAGCTTCTTCAGGAGCGCCTTCTCGGCGAGGTCCGTCGCCTCGGCGATCGCCTCGTCGACGTCGGGAGAGTCATGCTCGGCGACCCACGTGGGGTGCCACTCCTCTGCCTCGGTCGGCTCAGCCGCTTCGGCGCGCGACACCGACCGCGCGGCGACCTGCGGCTCGGAGCCGCCGAACAGAGGGATGACGGGGGCGAGCCCATCGGCCGCGACCGACCGCTCGCCCCCGTGCGATGCCGTCATGATCAGGCCGGGCGGCGCTGAGCCAGCTCGTCGTCAACGGGAACTTCGACGGCCTTCGGCTGGCCGATGCCGAGCTTCGCCTTGATCTTCGACTCGATCTCGGCCGCGACGTCTTCGTTCTTGATGAGGAAGTTGCGCGCATTCTCTTTGCCCTGGCCGAGCTGTTCGCCGTCGTAGGTGTACCAGGCGCCGGACTTCTTGACGATGCCGTGCTCGACGCCGAAGTCGATCAGGCTGCCCTCGCGCGAGATGCCGACGCCGTAGAGGATGTCGAACTCGGCCTGCTTGAAGGGCGGGGCCATCTTGTTCTTCACCACCTTGACGCGCGTGCGGTTGCCGACAGCGTCGGTGCCGTCCTTCAGCGTCTCGATGCGGCGGATGTCGAGGCGGACGGAGGCGTAGAACTTCAGCGCCTTGCCACCGGCAGTGGTCTCGGGAGAGCCGAAGAACACACCGATCTTCTCGCGCAGCTGGTTGATGAAGATCATCGTGGTGTTGGTCTGGTTGAGCCCACCGGTGAGCTTGCGCAGCGCCTGCGACATGAGGCGCGCCTGCAGACCCACGTGCGTGTCGCCCATCTCGCCCTCGATCTCGGCCTTGGGCACGAGCGCGGCGACGGAGTCGATGACGACCAGGTCGATCGCCCCGGAGCGCACCAGCATGTCGGCGATCTCGAGCGCCTGCTCACCGGTATCGGGCTGCGACACGAGCAGGGAATCGATGTCGACGCCGAGCTTCTGCGCGTAGTCCGGGTCGAGCGCGTGTTCGGCGTCGATGAACGCGGCGATGCCGCCCGCGCGCTGCACGTTGGCGATCGCGTGGAGCGTGAGCGTGGTCTTACCCGACGACTCGGGACCGTAGATCTCGATGATGCGGCCACGGGGAAGACCACCGATGCCGAGCGCGACGTCGAGGGCGATCGATCCCGTGGGGACGACCTCGACGGGAGCACGCTCGTCGCTGCCCAGTCGCATGACCGAGCCCTTTCCGAACTGCCGGTCGATCTGGGCGAGGGCCGATTCGAGGGCCTTCTCGCGGTCAACTGCTGAGGGCATGACGTGCTCCTAATGCTCGCGTTCCGTCGCCTGTAGGCTGTCGCGCTCCGGCCCCGGTGGGACGGATGCTGCGACAAGGCGTGAGGTGTCGTTCGACGTTGTCCACGCTAGGGAAGGGCTCCGACATCCGTCTTCGCTCCCCCGCTCTCGGGGACAGAAACGTCCTCGACACCTGCTGTGCAGAAGCCTACGCCGGTATCGAACACCCGTTCGAAAGGACACGCCGCGATTTCTCCACTCGCGCGGCCTCGAACGCGTGGCTCAGCGCTTGGGCTCGAGGCGACCGGCGCCGTAACGCCGTTCGAGCGGAACGTCGGTCTCGGCGCACAGCGCCAGCCACACCTCGCGCGGCGGCACGCCCGCCTTCAGTGCTTCGGCAGCGGTGCGGCCGCCGGCTCCGGGCAGCACGAGGTCGACGACGAGCGCGTCGCCACGCAGCCCGAATTCGTCGTCGACGGCCCGGTCGAACTCACTGCGGCGCATGAAGGCGTGCGACTCCCGGAGAGGCGGTGGAAGAGGAAGGCGTCAGCGGAGCGACAGCTCGGCGTCGACGGCGGCGACGAGATCGTCGGGGACCACGTCGGGGAAGGTCTGGAGGCCCTCGAGCACCGAGATGCGGTCGCCGACTTCGCGCATGATGATCGAGATGGGCACATCGAGCGCCTCGGCGACCGATGCGAGGATCTCGCTCGATGCCTCTTTCTGGCCTCGCTCCACCTCGCTCAGGTAGCCGAGCGCCACGCTGGCGCGGCTCGCGACCTGACGGAGGGTGCGACCCTTCTGCTGGCGGAAGTCACGAAGCACTTCGCCGATCTCTTGACGAACCAGGATCATTGTGGGCCCCCTCCTCACTTCTGATTCCGCTTGTCCGGGTGGACAACAGTACAGCACCGGATGATGCCAATCTAATCCCGCGAACTGGGGAATGGGTGGGAATCACCGAATGTAACCGAGAAGAAACACGGTGTGTTCCCACATCGTGCGACCGATCGCTCACGGGTCGGAGACCCGGGCGATCGCCGCTCTCAGCGCCCCCGTGGCCGCCGCCTCCCGAATCGCCGTGCGATCGCCCTCGAGCACGAGAGTCGACCCCGAGGAGCCCTCCGGCGTGACCACGGCGATGCACACCGTGCCAACGGGTGTGCCGTCCTGCGGGTCCGGCCCTGCGACGCCCGTGGTGGCGATCCCCACGTCGGCACCCAGAAGGCGTCGGACGCCCACGGCCATCTGCCACGCGACCGCCGGGTCGACCGCTCCCGCCGAGGCGAGCAGAGCGGCGTCGACCCCGAGCACGTCGCGCTTGACGTCTGTCGCGTAGGCGACGACTCCCCCGCGCAGAGCGGCGGACGCTCCCGGCACCTCGACGATCGTGGAGGTGACGAGACCTCCGGTGAGCGATTCCGCGACCGCGACGGTCCACCCCTTCGCGGCCAGCGCGGCCAGGAGCGCTGCGGCCGCCGTCATGCCGAGTCCTTCGCGCGCCGCGCCCCCCGAGCCTCGGTGATGACGTAGTCGATGCCGCTCGCGACCGTCAGCACGACGGCGATCGTCATCGTGATGCCGTTGACCCAGAAGATCCAGTCGCCGACGAGGGTCCACAGCGGCAGGAGGGCGAGCGACAGGGCCACCCCCTGCGCGAGCGTCTTCAGCTTGCCCATCCATGCCGCCGCGACCACGTGGTCGCTCGCGACGATCAGACGGTGGACGGTGATGCCGACCTCGCGCACGAGCACGACGATCGTGATCCACCATGGAAGCTCGCCCAGGATGGAGAGCCCGATGAAGGCGAACCCGGTGAGCACCTTGTCGGCGATGGGGTCGAGCAGCTTGCCCAGGTCGGTGACGATGTGGTGCCGGCGGGCCAGGTACCCGTCGATGCCGTCGGTGGCGATCGCGACGATGAACAGCACCGCCGCCCACCAGCGCAGCGGGCCGTCGGTGCCGCCGTCGGCCAGCAGCATCCACAGGAACACGGGCGCGCACAGGATGCGCACGATCGTGATGGTGTTCGGAAGCTGCCGCGGAATCGCCATGGGCCGAGCCTAACCGTGCGACCGCGTCAGTCGCGGCCGGTCAGGCCCCAGGCGTCCTCGGACCCCTCGTCGCCCTCGACCACCGGGTAGCCGCCGTACTGCGCGTCGACGGCGTCGGCGCCGTAGGGATCGGATGCCGGTGCCGGCGCATCCGGAACGTCCTGGCCCCGCAGGCGGGCCAGCACCGCCGGAAGCTGATCGGGCGTGACCAGCACATCGCGGGCCTTCGAGCCCTCGGACGGGCCGACGATCTCGCGGGATTCGAGCAGGTCCATCAGCCTGCCGGCCTTCGCGAAGCCGACGCGGAGCTTGCGCTGCAGCATCGAGGTCGATCCGAACTGCGTCGAGATGATCTGCTCCGCAGCCGCGAGCAGAAGCTCGAGATCGTCGCCGATGTCGGCGTCGATCTCCTTCTTCTCGGCCGCGACGGCGACATCGTTGCGATACTCCGGACGGGCCTGCGCGGTGACGTGCTTGACGACCTTCTCGATCTCCAGCTCGCTCACCCAGGCTCCCTGAACGCGCAGCGCCTTGGAGGCTCCCATCGGGAGGAACAGCCCGTCGCCCTGCCCGATGAGGCGATCGGCGCCCGGCTGGTCGAGGATGACGCGCGAGTCGGTCACGCTCGTCACCGCAAACGCGAGACGCGAGGGGACGTTGGCCTTGATGAGTCCGGTCACCACGTCGACGGACGGGCGCTGCGTGGCGAGGACGAGGTGGATGCCGCTCGCACGCGCGAGCTGGGTGATGCGCACGATCGAGTCCTCGACGTCGCGCGGGGCGACCATCATGAGGTCGGCGAGCTCGTCGACCACGACGAGGAGGTACGGATAGGGCTTGAGCACCCGTTCGCTGCCGGGCGGGAGGATGACCTCGCCGGCGACGACCGCCCGGTTGAAGTCGTCGATGTGGCGGAAGCCGAAGGACGCGAGGTCGTCGTACCTCATGTCCATCTCCTTCACGACCCACTGCAGCGCTTCGGCCGCCTTCTTCGGGTTCGTGATGATCGGCGTGATGAGGTGCGGCACGCCCGCGTAGGAGGTGAGCTCGACGCGCTTCGGGTCGATGAGCACCATACGGACGTCGGCGGGCTTGGCCCGCATCAGGAGGCTCGTGATCATCGAGTTCACGAAGCTGGACTTGCCCGAGCCCGTCGAACCCGCCACCAGGAGGTGCGGCATCTTCGCGAGATTCGCCACGACGTACCCGCCGCCGACGTCCTTGCCGACGCCGATCGTCATCGGATGCGTGGACTGCTGCGCGTTCTGCGACCGCAGCACGTCACCGAGCGTCACGATCTCGCGGTCGGCGTTGGGGATCTCCACGCCGATCGCGCTCTTGCCGGGGATGGGCGCGAGGATGCGGACCTCGTTCGAGGCGACCGCGTAGGCGATGTTGTTGGTGAGCGCCGTGATGCGCTCGACCTTCACGCCGGGCCCGAGAGAGATCTCGTACTGCGTCACGGTCGGGCCGCGGGAGAAGCCGGTGACACGCGCGTCGACCGAGAACTGCTCGAGCACGCTGGTGATCGCCTTGACGGTGTCGTCGTTGGCCTGCGAGCGCGCGACGTGCGGTGTGCCGGCTGCGAGTGCAGTGACGGCGGGCAGTCGATAAGGCGCCGTGGTCGCCGCCGCGGGCGCGTCGGTGCCGATGCCCGCGAGTCCGGGCAGCACGCCGTCCTCGAGCGGGTCGTCGCTGTCGTCGCGCAATGACGTCTTCGACGCCTTCGACGCCTTCGCGGCGGTCAGCACCGCCGGGTCGATGATCTCGGTGAGCGCGTCGGCCGGGTCGGGTTCGGACGCGGGCGGCGCCTCGAAGACCTGGTCGAATCCGCCCTGCGAGGCGCCGGGTGCGAGCAGTGCGGTGAGGTCGTCCGACCCGAGCACCCCGTCGGGATCCTTCTCACGCCCGGTCTTGTTGCGGCGCCACCACGGCAGCGACGGGTCGTCGGTGTCGGCGTCGTCGGATGCGGCATCCGTCACGTCCGTCGCGGGACGGGGCTCGGCGCCGAACATCCACGCGTACAGCTCGCCGAGGCGTCGCCCGATGCGGTTCGGCGGAGTCTTCGTGATGATCAGGATGCTGAGGACGGCCAGCAGCGAGAGCACGATGTACGCGCCGACGTCGGTGAGCACGAGCGCGAGCGGCTCGCCGAGCATCCACCCGAACAGGCCGCCGGCTTCACTGAGCGCGGGGAGACCCTCGCTCGGCTGCGGGCGTCCGCCGGCGACATGGCAGAAGCCGGCGATCGTCCAGATGAGCAGGCCGAAGCCGATGCCGATGCGTCCGTTGTCATGCACCGAGGACGGGTGGCGGAACATCCAGCCCGCGAGCACGAGCAGCAGGACGGGAAGGATGAAGGCCTCGCGGCCGATGAGGCCGCCGACCGTGAAGGCGCTGATGCCACCGGCGACCTCGTTGCCGATGAAGAACCACTCGTTGACGGCGCCCGCCACCGCGAGCAGCACCAGCAGGAACGGGAAGCCGTCGCGGCGCTGATCCTTCTCGAGCGTCTCGGGTCCGAACGCCCGGAACAGTGCGCCCGTCGCGTGCGCGAGGCCCAGCCACGCGCGTGCGAGCAGCGGAGGCCGATCGGTCTCGCCGACATAGCGCGTCGGCGCCGGCGCGGGTTTCTTGGCGCGCGACGAGGATGCCTGCGTGCGTGAGGGCGCGCGACCGTTCTTGGTCGGGCTGGAGCTCCTGGCCATTCCCCCACGGTATGCCGGGCCCCCGACTTTTCCGCGGAGCCGCGCGGAGCTTCCGCGGCGCCGGATCCGCCTCAGCGCAGGCGCTTCACCATGGTGTCGCGCCCGTGACCGGCCTCGACGACGGCGAATCCCTCGCTGCGGTACAGCGTCGCAGCGAAGTTGCCGCGCTCGACGCTGAGGCTCATGCGCCCGAATCCCTGCGAGCGCGCGTGGTCGCACAGGCGCTGCAGCAGCGCGCGGCCGACGCCGTGCGCGCGCCAGATCGGCCGCACGCCGATGATCAGCTCGGGCACGCCGGTCCCGACGTAGCCGAACCCGGGATCGCTGCGGGGCAGCATCCGGTACCACGCGGCCCCGATCGGCTGGCCGTTCGCATCCTCGGCGACGAAGCCGGCGTCGCTCGGGCGCATCCATCCCGAGACGTAGCGGCTGTGCTCGGAGCTTGCGATCAGCTGATGCTTCGGCTGACCGCCGCCCGGGCGCCAGTTGGCCGCCTCGACGACCATGTCCCCGAGGAACGCGCCGTCCGCCTGCGTGGCGGCGCGAACGGAGAAGGAGGGGGGCATGCCGCGAGTTTAGCGACGGACGACGGATGCCTCGTCCCGCACGTCAGTGCGTGACGGAGGGTGTCACGCCTCGATGACGAGCGGGATGATCATCGGCCGCCGGCGCAGCGACTGGTTCACCCAGCGGCCGATCGTGCGGCGCACGACCTGCGACAGTGCGTGCGGGTCGCGCACGCCCGACTTCGCGGCCTCGGCCAGCGCGGCAGCGATCTTCGGCTTGACGCTGTCGAACACCGCGTCGTCCTCGGCGAAGCCGCGCGCATGGATCTCGGGTCCCGAGATCACCTTGCCCGTGGAGGCGTCGACCACGACGATCACCGAGATGAACCCCTCCTCGCCGAGGATCCGGCGGTCCTTCAGGTCAGCATCGGTGATCTCCCCGACGGACGATCCGTCCACGTACACGAAGCCGAGATCGAGCTGTCCGACGACGCGCGCGTCCCCGTCCTTGAGGTCGATCACGGTGCCGTTCTCAGCGAGGATCGTGCGCTCGGGGTCGATGCCGGTGTCCTGCGCGAGGCGCGCATTGGCCATGAGGTGGCGGTACTCGCCGTGGATCGGCAGCACGTTCTTCGGCTTGAGGATGTTGTAGCAGTAGAGCAGTTCGCCGGCCGCGGCGTGACCGGACACGTGCACCTTCGCGTTGCCCTTGTGGACGACGTTCGCTCCGAGCTTGGTGAGGCCGTCGATCACGCGGTAGACCGCGTTCTCGTTGCCGGGGATGAGGCTGGACGCGAGGATGACGGTGTCGCCCGGACCGGGCTCGATCGCGTGGTCGAGGTTGGCCATGCGGCTGAGCACCGCCATCGGCTCGCCCTGCGACCCGGTCGACATGTAGACGATCTGGTCCTCGGGAAGGTCTCGAGCCTTCTTGTAGTCGATGAGGACGCCCTCGGGGACGTTGAGGTACCCGAGATCCTCGGCGATGGTCATGTTGCGCAGCATGCTGCGACCGAGGAGCGCGACACGGCGGCCATGGGCGGCTGCGGCATCCAGCACCTGCTGCACGCGGTGGACGTGGCTCGAGAAGCTCGCGACGATCACCCGGCGCGGCGCCCTGCCGATCACCTGGTCGAGCACCGGGCCGATCGAGCGCTCCAGCGGGGTGAACCCCGGCACGTCGGCGTTCGTGGAGTCGACGAGGAAGAGGTCGACCCCCTCCTCGCCGAGGCGGGCGAATGCGCGCAGGTCGGTGAGCCTGCCGTCCAGCGGCAGCTGGTCCATCTTGAAGTCGCCCGTGGCCAGCACCAGGCCGGCCGGCGTGCGCACGGCGACGGCGAGCGCGTCGGGGATCGAGTGGTTCACCGCGATGAACTCGAGGTCGAACGGCCCGAGGGTCTCGCGCTGGCCCTCCGCCACCGTCAGGCTGTACGGCCGGATCCGGTGCTCCTTGAGCTTCGCCTCGGTGAGCGCGAGGGTCAGGCCGGAACCGACGATCGGGATGTCGGACTTCAGCTTGAGAAGGTAGGGAACCGCCCCGATGTGGTCCTCGTGGCCGTGGGTCAGGACCACGCCGACGATGTCGTCGAGGCGACTCTTGATCGGCTCGAAGTCCGGAAGGATCAGATCGACGCCGGGCTGATGCTCCTCGGGGAACAGAACGCCGCAGTCGACGATGAGGAGCTTTCCGCCGTACTCGAAGACGGTCATGTTGCGGCCGACCTCTCCGAGTCCGCCGAGCGGCGTCACACGGAGGGTGCCCGGCTGGAGGGCGGGCGGGTCGAACGGGGTGCTGGGCATGGTCGGCCTCCTGGACTCATTCCGATGCGCCGGCGGGGCCGGTGCATGCTCCGGATGCCGCAGCATCCGCTTCGTTCTCGCGCCGGCGTCTCGCTCTGGAGGCGCCGGTGCTCATTGTCATCTCGTGGTGCCCGAGACCTTCGGCAGGGCGCCGCCGGCGGCGGCGTTGCGGTCGGGGCGGAAGTTGGAGAAGTCGGCGCCGGGGACGCCCGTCACCAGGGCGAGCTCGTCCTCGATCTTCGCGGCCTCCCACTCCTCGGGTCCGACCAGCGGCAGGCGCACGCGCGGGCTGCCGATACGGCCGAGGCCGTGCAGGATGTACTTCGCCGAGACCGTTCCGGGCACGTGCGTCATCACGGCGCGCACGAGCGGCTCGAGCTGCTGGTGAGCGGCGGTCGCGGTCTTCAGGTCGCCCGCGTTGACGGCGTCGACGATGGCCCGGTACGGCGCCGGTGCGATGTTCGCCGTCACGCCGATGAGGCCCGTCGCGCCGATCGCGAGGTGCGGCAGCACGTTGGCGTCATCGCCCGAGAAGTACATCAGGTCGGTCTGGTTGAGCACACGGCTCACCTCGCTGAAGTCGCCCTTGGCGTCCTTGATCGCGAGGATGTTCGGGTGCTTGGCCAGGCGAAGGATCGTCTCGTAGCGGATCGGCACACCGGTGCGGCCGGGGATGTCGTAGAGGATCACCGGCAGGTCCGTGGCATCGGCGACGAGCCGGAAGTGGGTGAGGATGCCCGCCTGCGTCGGCTTGTTGTAGTACGGCGTGACGATCATGATGCCGTCGGCGCCGACCTTCTCGCTGGCCTTGTAGAGCTCGATCGCGTGGGCCGTCTCATTGGAGCCGCCGCCCGTGATGATCTTCGCCCGGCCCGCGGCGACGTCCTTGCCGACCTCGACGAGACGGATCTTCTCGGCATCGGTGAGGGTCGAGGTCTCGCCGGTGGTGCCGGTGACGACGATGCCGTCGGCGCCGGCGGCGATCACGTCGTCGATGTGCTTCTCGACAGCGGCCCAGTCGACTTCGCCGTCGGCCGTCATCGGGGTGACGAGCGCGACGAGAACCTGTCCGAAGGGGTTGCCCGTGTGCGTCATGTCCCCAGGTTATCGGGATGCCGCGGCCCGCGCGGTGCGGGAGGGCTCAGCGTCCTGTTGCGGCGGCGCGTGCCACGAGCGCCGAGGGGGCGAACCGCGTGAGCGCGACCAGCGTCTTGTACTTGGTGGACGGGATCGACACCGCGCGCCCACGCGCGGCGTCTCGGAGTGATTCGCCGACGACGGTCGGCGCGTCGAGCCACATCCAGTCGGGCACGCCCTCCTGCCCGGGTGGGAGCCCCGCGCGCTCGTGGAAGTTCGTGTGGGTGAACCCCGGGCACACCGCGGTCACCGTGACTCCGCGCTTGGCGTACTCGACGTTCGCCCAGCGACTGAAGCTGATGAGCCAGCCCTTGCACGCGCCATAGGTGGAGCGCGGTGTGAACCCGGCGACGGATGCCACATTGAGGATGCGGCCGTGACCGCGGGCGAGCATCGGGCCCAGTGCCGCGTGGGTGAGCCGCAGCGGCACCTCGACGTGCAGGTCGAGGTGTCGCACCTCGTCCTCGACGTCGTTGCGGTCGAACGCCAGCGGCAGCCCGAATCCGGCGTTGTTGACGAGCATCTCGACGGGATGCTCGTGATCGGCGAGGCGCCGCTCGAGCTTCTTGCGCTGTCGCGGCTTCAGCAGGTCGAGCGCCATCACCTCCACGCCGACGTGGTGTCGGGGGATCAGCTCGCGAGCCAGGTCGTCCAGTGCCTCGCGGTCTCGCGCCACGAGCACCAGGTCGGCGCCGCGAGCCGCGAGCTGCCGCGCGTACTCCGCACCCAGACCTGAGCTCGCTCCGGTGATCACCACTGTCTTCGCCATGCGGGAAAGCCTAGGCCGGTCGCTCCAACCGGAGGAACCGGTAGCGGATGCCGCTCCTCGACGTGTTCCAGTCTTCGGCCGGCTCCGCGGCGACGGTGCGCCATTCCGAACGGTCGGGCGCGAAGGTGTCGCCGTCGACCGCGAGATCGAGCTCGGTCACCTCGAGGCGATCGGCCGATCCGATGCTCTCGCGGAAGAGCTCGCCGCCGCCGATGACCCAGATCCACTCGGGCGAGGAGTCCGCCGCCGTCGCCAGCGCCGCTTCGAGCGAAGCAGAGCGCTCGGCGCCCGGTGCAGTCCACTCGCCGGAGCGCGTCACGACGATGTTGCGTCGCCCGGGGAGGGGACGGAACCCGTCGGGAAGTGACTCCCAGGTCCTGCGGCCCATGACGACCGGCGCCCCGGAGGTGACCTCCTTGAAGTGCGCCAGATCCTCGGGCACGTGCCACGGCAAGCCGCCCTGCGCACCGATCACGCCACCGGATGCCTCGGCCCACACGAGGCCGATGCGTGCGGTCATACCGCGACCGCTGCCCGGATCGCCGGGTGGTGCTGGTAGTCCTCGACGACGAAGTCCTCGAACGCGTAGTCGAAGATCGAGTCGGGCGTGCGCGCGAACCGCAGCGTCGGGAAGGGGTAGGGATCGCGCGTGAGCTGCTCGCGCACCTGCTCGAGATGGTTGTCGTAGATGTGGCAGTCGCCGCCCGTCCACACGAAGTCACCCGGCTCGAGTCCGGTCTGCTGAGCAACCATGAGCGTCAGGAGGGCGTACGAGGCGATGTTGAACGGAACCCCGAGGAAGAGGTCGGCGCTGCGCTGGTACAGCTGGCACGAGAGCCGGCCGTCGGCGACGTAGAACTGGAACATGGCGTGGCACGGCGCGAGCGCCATGTCGGGGATGTCGGCCGGATTCCACGCCGAGACGAGGAGGCGCCGGGAGTCGGGGTTCGCGCGGATCTGGTCGATGACCTGCGAGATCTGGTCGATGTGCGCACCGTCGGGCGTGGGCCACGAGCGCCACTGCACGCCGTAGACGGGGCCGAGTTCGCCCTCGTCGTCGGCCCATTCGTCCCAGATCGTGACGCCGTTCTCCTGCAGCCAGCGCACGTTCGATTCGCCGCGCAGGAACCACAGCAGCTCGTACGCGATCGACTTGAAATGCACGCGCTTCGTCGTGATGAGCGGGAAGCCCTGCGACAGGTCGAACCGGATCTGACGCCCGAAGGCGCTCGTCGTTCCGGTGCCGGTGCGGTCGTCCTTGTGCGTGCCGTGCTCCAGCACGTCGCGCAGGAGGTCCTCGTACGGGGTGGGGATCGCGCTGGTCACGGCTGCCACGATACCCGCGCCCTCCCCCACGGGGCTCTGTTACGCCCGGAACGTCACATTCCGGCATCCGGTATCCATTCAGGTGAACAGAGCTAACCTGATCAGTTGTGAACCTCGTCGCCGCGCTCGTCGCCATCGCCGTCCTTCTGGCGGTGACGATCGGCATCGGCGCCTACCTGCGCTACGCGCAGTCCCGGCCGCGGCGTCACGTGCCGCACGAGGTCGTCGAGCCCGGGCGTCTGGGCGCGGACGGACTCGGCGAAGTCGCCACACTGCTGCAGTTCAGCACCGAGCTGTGCGCGCGGTGCCCCGGGGTGCACCGCACCCTCGCGTCCATCGCCGACGCCCACGAGGGCGTGCGGCACCTCGACGTCGATCTCACCCATCGACCCGACATCGCCCGGCACTTCCACGTGCTCCAGACGCCCACGACACTCGTGCTCGACCGCGACGGCGTGGTCCAGACCCGCTTCGGCGGCGCCCCGAGCCGTGAGGTGCTCGAACTCGAACTGAACCGCCTGATTTCGGAGGACGCCAATGTCTAGAGACGCGGATGCTCCCGCCCCGCGCGGCATCGACCCCCGAGGTCCCCGGTTCGTGGCCGGGATCACGGCGCTGCTGCTCCTGATCGACGTGTTCCTCGGGCTCACCGGGCTCTCGACCGCCTACACCGCGTCCGGCTGGGCGGTGGCGACGGCGTCCCTTGCCGAACGCGCACTCGACCCGGCGTTCCTCCTCCTGCTCGCGATCGCGCTCCTCTTCCTGTGGGGTGTGCTCTCGCCCCGCACCGCGCCGTGGGCCGCGCTCTTCCGCACGTTCGTGGCGCCGCGACTGGCGGCCCCGACCGAGCTCGAGGACCCTCGCCCCCCGCGCTTCGCGCAGGGCGTCGGCCTGTTCGTGGCGGCGATCGGCCTCGTCCTCCAGCTGTTCGGCGTGCCGTGGGCGCTCACGATCGCGGCCGCGATGGCGTTCGTCGCGGCATTCCTCAATGCCGCGTTCGGGCTGTGCCTCGGCTGCCAGCTGTACCTGCTGCTGCAGCGGGTGGGCGTGGTCGGCCGCGCCCGTCCGGCGTCGGTCTGACCGGCTGTCAACCCGTCGCGCGGCACCACCGCCGCCGTTAGGCTGACCGCGAGACGCCCGGTCGTCGGGCGCAGCGACAGGAGGCACCCATGACGGTCACGAGCGAAGCCACCACCGCCTGGAAGGGCGGCCTCTTCGACGGATCGGGCGAGGTGACTTTCGTGTCCTCGGGCCTGGGGACCTTCGACGTGAACTGGAAGGCCCGCAGCGAGGGGTCGACCAGCACCACCACTCCCGAAGAGCTCATCGCGGCTGCCCACGCATCGTGCTTCAGCATGGCCTTCTCGCTCGCCCTTGCCGAGAACGGCACCCCGCCGGAGTCGATCGACACGACGGCATCCGTCACCTTCAAGCCGGGGACCGGCATCACCGGCAGCCACCTCAACGTCAACGCCGTCGTACCGGGCCTCGAGCCCGAGGACTTCGAGCGGCTCGCCCAGGAGGCGAAGGCCGGCTGCCCGGTCTCGCAGGCGCTGGCCGGCATCGACATCACGCTCGAGGCGACGCTTGCCTGATGCTGCGGCTCCGCGATCCGGCGCACGCCGGGTGGTGGTCGCGGGCGCGTCGGGCCTGATCGGTTCCGCGCTCGTCCGGAGCCTTCGCGCCGACGACATCGAGGTGACTCGCCTCGTGCGTCACGCGCCCGTCGCGGCGGACGAGGTCGAGTGGCTCACCGATGCCGCGCCCCTCGACCCGAGCGTGCTGGCCGGCGCCGAAGCGGTGGTCGGGCTCAACGGCGCGAGCATCGGGCGCTTCCCCTGGACGCCGAAGTACCGCAACACGCTCCTCTGGTCGCGGGTGACCCCCACGCTGGCGATCTCGCGCGCCGTGCGGGAGCTGGGGACGGATGCTCCCGCCTTCGTCTCCGCGTCGGCCGTCGGCTTCTACGGCTCGGCGCCGGGGAGGCGCCTGGACGAGACCTCGCCGCGTGGGGAGACGTTCCTGGCCGACCTGTGCGGCGAATGGGAGGCGGCGGCGCACGCGGCCGGTGACGACGCACGGGTCTCGGTGCTCCGCACGGCGCCCGTCGTGCACCGGGACGGCGTGCTCAAGCCGCTCATGCTTCTCACGGACCTCGGCGTGAGCGGGCCGATCGGACGCGGGACGCAGGCGTGGCCGTGGATCTCGCTGGACGACGCGGTGCGGGCCATCCGCCACGTCATCGACGCGGGACTCACCGGACCGGTGAACCTCACGGGGCCCACCCGCGCGACGGCCAACGACCTCGGCTTCGCCCTCGCGGTGCGACGAAATCGCCCGTTCCTGCTGCGGGCGCCGACGTGGGCGCTGCGCGCGGTGCTGGGCTCGGACGCCACCGAGGCGCTGCTGACCACGGACGCTGACGTCGCACCCGCCGTGCTCGAGGCATCCGGGTTCACGTTCGAGCACCGCACGGTCGAGGATGCCGTCGCCGCAGCCGTTCCCGCGGCGGACTGACGGTCAGGCCCGGCGCTCGGCGCTCTCCAGGCGGATCGCGCGGCGCACCGCCTCGCGGGCTCGACGCCGGTCGCCGGACGCGTCGTACGCGAGTCCGAGCCGATACCACGCGCGCCAGTCCTCGGGGCGGGCCTCGACGTCGGCGCGGTAGGCGGGGAAGAGCGCATCGGCCTCGGACCGCACCGCGCGTCCGCTCGGTCGCACCTCGACCTCTTCGGTGGGCAGGGCGTCCTCCGACTGCAGCCGCCGGGCGAGCTGCTCCGCGCGCACCCCGAACCAGATCTCCCTGCCGAGCGCCCACACCGCGATGACGGGCAGGACGACGAGCGCGACACCCATCAGCACCCCCACCGGATCGCCGCTCACGAGCAGCAGCCACGCCCGCTGTGCCACGAGCGCGACATACAGAGCCAGGAGCACCGCCATGACGGCGACGCCGATGCGCGCGTTCATGCGCCGGTGGCCCTCGCGACCTGTCCGGGCACGCCGCCCTCGTCGACCGGAGTCTCGGCGACAGCGGCGCCCGGGGATCGCAGCCCGATGTCGAGGAAGCTGTCGAGTCCCACGATGACACCGGTGGCGTCCTTCGCGGCCGCCAGGGCGAGACGGATGCCGGGACCGTACGCGAGCGCAGGCTCGACGGTGTCGTGGACGATCGTGAGAGATTCGCCGGCGCCCGCGAGGATCGTCTCCTGACGGGCCATCACGCCGGGGCGCCGCAGCGAGTGGATCGGCACACTGGCGACCTGCTGGCCGCGGGCGCGCTGGTCGACATGGGGCGATTCGACCGGCCCGACGCCGGCGCGGGCCGCGGCGATGAGCTCCGCGGTGCGCACGGCGGTGCCGCTGGGCGAGTCGATCTTGGTCTCGCGGTGCGCCTCGACGATCTCGACGGACGGGAAGAACGGCGCGGCGGCCGCGGCGAGAGCCGAGCCGATCACGGAGCCGAGCGAGAAGTTCGGGATGAAGACGGCGCCGGTCCCGGCGGCCTCGACGAGCGGGCGCACGAGTGCGATGCGCTCCGCCGACCAGCCGGACGTCCCGACGAGCACGTTGATGCCGCGCTCCACGGCGGCGCGCACGACGTCGATCGACACCGCGGGGACCGAGGCATCGATGACGAGATCGGCGCCGTCGAGCTCGGCGAACTCGGAGCGCGACGTCAGCACGGCGGCCACCTCGAACCCGTCTTCGTGCTCGACCACCTCGCGGATGATCCCGCCGAGTTTGCCGGTGCCTCCCACGATGGCCACGCGCGTCGTCATGCGCTCCATCCTAGGCGCGACGGCACTCCCGACCCGTTGCGCCGCCTACGCTGGATGACGTGGCAGCACTTCGCGAATCCCCCGTCGATGCCCCCGCGGCGCATGAGCTCCTCGCCGAGTACTTCCAGGCGCGCACCGCCGGATTCGCCGATCAGAACGTTGCGTACACGACGACATTCCCGCTGCCGGCCGCGTTCGTCCCCCCTGCCGGAGTGTTCCTCATGGTCCACGACGACGAGGGCCGCGCCGTGGGCTGCGGAGGCATCCGTCACATCGCGGACGGCGGGCACGGCACCCGCTACGAGGTGAAGCACCTCTACCTGCGTCCAGAGACCCGCGGCCGCGGCTGGGGACGGATGCTGCTCGACGGCCTCGAGGAGCGCGCACGCAAGCTCGGTGCTCGCGAGCTCGTCCTCGACACGCACCACTCGCTCGAGGCTGCCGGTGCGCTCTACGCGCGCTCGGGCTTCGTCGCGATCGAGCCGTACAACGACAATCCGAACGCATCCCGCTGGTACGGGAAGGCGCTCGGTGAGGGCGCTCAGACCGGATAGACCTCGGGGAGCCCGGTGCGCAGCTCCACCGGGAGATGCGCGAGGTCGTTGTGCGACAGCAGGGTCCACGGGCGGCCCTGCTTCTGCGCGATCACGGTGAGGCCGCAGTGCGCCTGGTTGAGGGTCATCCAGCGCCACTCCGGCGCCTGCAGCACCTCGCGCACGAACCACGCGATCACGAAGTTGTGCGTGATGATGAGCTCGTGGACCTCGCCGCGCTTGCGGGCGAGGTACTCGCTGACAGCGTCGGCCATCTGAGCCCGGCCGGCCTCGACCTCGGCTTCCGTGACGGAGCCGAAGAAGGGCTCGAAGGCGGAGGGGGTCTCGACGGTCATCCCCGTCGGCACGCAGTCGAAGAGGAGTGCCGAGGGCTCGGGCCGGAGTGAGGGCATCCGCTCCTGCACCGCGCGGGCGGTCTGGCTCGCTCGCTCCAGCGGCGAGTGCCAGACGGCGTCGAACGGCACGCCCGACAGACGATCGGCGAGGAGTGCTGCCTGGCGGCGGCCCCGCGGCGACAGGGGTCCGTCGACGAGGCCGTGCTCGGCATCCTGGTGCTCACCATGCCGCACGAGGTAGATGTAGTGCGTCACGCAGCTCACTCCGTCGGGGGTCGCGTGCCCCGACGGGACACTCATTCAGCCTACGTCACGAAACGATCACGGCCCGTCGACGTGTCGGCGTGCTACTCGGCGGCGCGGGCGATGTCGGCCAGCTGCGCGCGACTCAGGCGCACGCCCACACCCTGCACGAGCTCTTCGACGTGCTCCGGCGCGTAGGCGTTCACGATGGGCGCCGTGACGAGCCTCTGAGCGAGCAGCCACCCGAGCGCGACGGCGGCGTCGGGCACCCCCAGCTCGCTGCCGACGGCGTCCAGCGCACGCAGGGTGCGACTCCCCCGCCGGTTCAGATTGGCTGCGAGCTGAGCGCCGCGCACGGAGAGCGTTCCCCGCTGCCGCGTGCGCTGCCGACCCGCGAGGAAGCCGTGTTCGAGCGCGTGCGACGGCGTGACCGCCATGCCCTGCGCCCCCGCGACGAGGCGCAGATCGGAGTCGAACTCGTGACGGCGCAGCACGTTGAACGGCACGTCGAGCACGGTGATGCGCGGGAAGCCGGCCGACGAGTAGATGCGGGCTTCCACCAGCTGCGCGGGCGTGTAGCCCACCGCGCCGATCGCCCGGACCTTTCCGGTCTCGACCAGCCACTCCGCGGTGGCGAGGGTGTCTTCGAGGGCCGACGTCGCGTCGGTCGTCGCGTCGAGGAAGAGCACATCGATGCGGTCGGTGCGCAGCCGCGTGAGCGATGCCTCCACGGCGCGGATCAGGTTGACCGATCCGAGTCCGGGGTTGTCGGCATGACCGCCGATTCGCACAGCGAGGACCACCTCGTCGCGCAGGCCGCGCGAGTGGATCCACTGGCCGATGATGTGCTCACTGCGGCCCGAGGAGTAGCTGTCGGACGTGTGCACGGCGTTGCCGCCGAGCTCGGCGTAGGCGTCGAGGATGGCGTGACTGGACTCGAGATCGACGTTCCAGCCGAACTCCGCTCCGCCCAGGATGAGCGGGAACACGTCGAAGCCGCTCTCGCCGAGGGCGACACGCACATTGGTGCCGATCGACGGTCCCTGCACGGGAATCGGGGCCGATGGATGCACGCCCAGCGGTGCACCGGCTTGAGCGCTCTGCGAAGAGAGCGTCGATCCAACGCCGAAGAAAGCCATGTGTCACCCCCTCACGACGACTCCCGCAGGTGTCTTCGTGATCGCCTGTTCCGCACCCCCCGGCACGTACCTATGAGGGTAGGCCAGTCCGGACATGAGCCCGGCCATTGACGCGTACAACCGGTAAACATTGCATAACGCTTTCATCACGTGGCGGCTCGCCTCTCCCTCGTGTCCCCCATTCGGCGGACCGATCGCGCGCCACCACGTGAGACGACGGATGCCCGCCCCCTCCGCGAAAGGAGGGGACGGGCATCCGGACACTGCGTCGGGCGATCAGCCCTCGGCGGGAGCGTCTCCCGGGCCTTCGCTCGCGGCCGCGGAGCCTTCCTGGTCCGCCGCCTCCTCGAGCACCGGCTCGAGCGACAGCTTGCCGCGGTCGTCGATCTTCGTGATCTTGACGAGGATCTTCTGGCCGACGCCGAGCACGTCCTCGACGTTCTCCACGCGCTTTCCGCCCGCGAGCTTGCGGACCTCGCTGACGTGCAGCAGGCCGTCCTTGCCGGGAAGGAGCGAGATGAACGCACCGAACGTCGCGATCTTCACGACCGTGCCGAGGAACTGCTCACCCACCTCGGGGTTGGTCGGGTTGGCGATCGCGTTGACCTGGGCGCGGGCGGCCTCGGCCGACGCGCCGTCGGTGGCGCCGATGTAGACGGTGCCGTCCTCCTCGATGGAGATCTGCGCGCCGGTCTCATCCTGGATGGCGTTGATCGTCTTGCCCTTGGGCCCGATGAGCTCGCCGATCTTGTCGACCGGGATCTGCACGCTGATCACGCGCGGCGCGGTGGGCGCCATCTCGTCCGGGCCGTCGATCGCGGCGTTGAGCACGCCGAGGATGGTGAGGCGGGCCTCCTTGGCCTGGGTCAGCGCGGCCGCGAGCACCGACGACGGGATGCCGTCGAGCTTCGTGTCGAGCTGGATCGCCGTGACGAACTCGCTCGTGCCGGCGACCTTGAAGTCCATGTCGCCCAGCGCGTCCTCGGCGCCGAGGATGTCGGTCAGCGCCGCGTAGCGGGTCTGGCCGTCGACCTGGTCCGTGACGAGGCCCATCGCGATGCCCGCGACCGGCGCGCGCAGCGGCACACCGGCGTTGAGCAGCGACAGGGTCGACGCGCAGACCGAGCCCATGGACGTCGAGCCGTTGGAGCCCAGCGCCTCGGAGACCTGACGGATCGCGTAGGGGAACTCCTCGCGGCTGGGCAGCACCGGCACGAGCGCGCGCTCGGCGAGGAAGCCGTGCCCGATCTCGCGACGCTTGGGGCTGCCGACTCGGCCGGTCTCACCGGTCGAGTAGGGCGGGAAGTTGTAATGGTGCATGTAGCGCTTGCTGGTGACGGGCGACAGCGAGTCGATCTGCTGCTCCATCTTGAGCATGTTGAGCGTGGTGACACCCAGGATCTGGGTCTCGCCGCGCTGGAAGATCGCCGACCCGTGGACGCGCGGGATGACCTGCACCTCGGCGTCGAGCGGACGGATGTCGGCCAGGCCGCGACCGTCCATGCGGACACCCTCGGCGAGGATGCGTCCGCGGACGATCGTCTTCGTCACCGACTTGTATGCGGCGCTGAACTCCAGCGTCGCGACGGCGGGCAGCTCGCCCGACTCGACTGCGGCGAGGAGCTCGGCCTTCACGGCACCCTTGAGCTCGTCATCGGCGTTCTGACGATCCTGCTTGTCGGCGATCTGGTAGATCGGGACGAGCTTGTCGTAAGCGCGACCGGCGACGAAGTCGTAGGTCTCCTGGCTGTAGGGCAGGAAGACGGGGAACTCCTTGACCTCCTTCGCAGCGGTGCTCGCGACGGCGTTCTGCGCCTCTACAAGCTGCTTGATGAAGGGCTTGGATGCCTCGAGACCCTGCGAGACGATCTCTTCGCTGGGCTTGACGGCGCCGGCCTTGATGAGGTTCCAGCTGTGCTCGGTGGCCTCGGCCTCGACCATCATGATCGCGACGTCGCCGTCGGGCAGGACGCGGCCGGCGACGATCAGGTCGAAGACGGCCTCCTCGAGCTGGGTCACGGTCGGGAAGGCGATCCACTGGTCGGCGTTCTCACCGTGGCCGGGGATGAGCGCGAGGCGCACGCCGGCGATCGGGCCGGAGAACGGCAGACCGGAGATCTGGGTCGACAGCGACGCGGCGTTGATCGCGAGCGCGTCGTAGAACTCGCCGGGCGCGATCGAGAGGACCGTGACGACGATCTGCACCTCGTTGCGAAGACCGTCGACGAACGACGGGCGCAGCGGGCGGTCGATGAGACGGCAGACGAGGATCGCCTCCGTCGAGGGACGACCCTCGCGACGGAAGAACGAGCCGGGGATCTTGCCCGCCGCGTACGAGCGCTCTTCGACGTCGACGGTCAGCGGGAAGAAGTCGAAGCCCTCGCGGGGCGACTTGCCGGCGCTGGTGGCCGACAGGAGCATCGTCTCCTCGTCGAGGTAGGCGGCGACAGCGCCCTGCGCCTGCTGGGCGAGTCGTCCGGTCTCGAACCGGACGGTGCGGGTGCCGAAGCGTCCGTTGTCGAGGACGGCTTCGGCGGCGGTGATTTCAGGACCTTCCAAGAGGTCTCTCCTTCTTTGTTTAGACTCGCGGATCCGTGTGATGCGCGAGCACTTCGAAGGAGCAGGAACAGGCAGATCTCGGCGCGCGGCGGTAGCCGCGGATGTGCGCCAGCACTGGCCACCAGTAGAAATCCACCCGGCGCGAACGCGACGAGGAGACCACCACAGGGGACCAGCTAGCTGCCGGCCTGCTCCGTGAGCTCATGTTGAATTGAGCGGATGCCTCAGGGCAACCTTTGCGATCCTACCAGTGACGGCCCTCCATCGACGGATCGGGGGCGGCTAGGGTGGAGACATGAGCACCGACGAGAAGCCGGCGGGCGCGGCATCCGATGAGATGAAGCGCAAGTTCAAGGAAGCACTCGACAAGAAGAACTCCCAGCACCGCGAGGGCGAGGCGCACATGGACGGCGACTCGTCCGTGCACGGCACGCACGGCGCCGTGACGAAGCGGGAGTTCCGCCGCAAGAGCGGCTGACGATCGAGGCCGGCATGAGCGACTTCCGCGAGCGGAACCCCGACGACGAGCGTGACGTGCCGCTCGACGACGAGGTGGAGTTCGAGCTGCCTCCGGCGACTCTCGATCCGATGGAGTCCGTCGAGGACCAGATGGACGAGCTCGACCTCGAGGAGCGCGAAGCGGCCATCGAGTCCGGCGAGATCGACTCCGGGGCGTGAGCGATGGCGCATCCCGGCCCTGGGAGGGTGCCGGGACCGTGAGCAACGCCTCGAGCACGGCGCCCGCCCGCGTGCGGCGACTTCGTCGCGAGGCGTGGGGATTCGCCATCGGGTCGCTCTGCTTCCTGGCCGGCGCACTCCCGTTCTACGCGGACTGGGCCGGCGCCGTATGGACGAACGTCACTTTCTTCGTCGGCTCGATCTTCTTCACCGCCGCCGCGCTGATCCAGCTGCTTCTGAGTGGCCGCCGTCCGCCGCGGCAGCACACGAACCGACCCGATCGGGCGGACTGGTGGTCAGCGGCAATCCAGTTCGCCGGGACGCTGGCGTTCAACGTCTCCACCGCGGTAGCCCTGATCGCGGCGATCGCCCGACCGGATATGGTGGGCGCCGGCTGGCGCCCCGACTTCTGGGGATCGATCGCGTTCCTCGTGTCGAGCTTCCTCGCGATCGAGGCGACCCGCGGGCGTGAGCGACTGTGGGATCGAGACGCCCGCACCTGGCACGGCACCGGGCTCAACATGCTCGGGTCGGTGGCGTTCATGGTCTCGGCGATCGCCGCCTTCGTGGTCCCGGCCACGGGAGACCTGGTCAGCGTGCAGTGGACGAACACCGGCACCGCCGTCGGAGCCGTCTGCTTCTTCACGGCCGCCGTCCTGTCCCGCCGGACCATCCATCGCGGCGCGCTGCTCCGCCGCCTCCGCCGTCACCCGGCGACCTGATCCCGCCGCCGACCGCGCGCAGTGCACGTCGGCGCTCCGGCCGTCCGCACACGGGTCCGCGCCCCGACGCGGTGGCGAGGGGGCGCGGATGCGCGAGGATCAGCGGCTGAGCTGAGTCTCGCGGTCCCGCGCACGCTGCGCCTTGGCATCGGCCTCGGCGACGGCGGCTTCCTCGAGCCCCTGGATCCCGACGGCGTCGGGCGAGTCGGACATCCCGTCGTGGTCGTCGCCCGACAGCGTGTTCTCGTCGAACGGCAGCTCGCCGGCGAGCACCCGACGGGCACGATCCGCGTCGAACTCCTTCGTCCACGACCCGATGAGCACGGTCGCGACCGCGTTGCCGGTGAAGTTCGTGAGTGCGCGACCCTCCGACATGAAGCGGTCGATTCCGACGATGACGCCGACGCCATTGACGAGGTCGGGGCGATAGGCCTGGAGTCCACCGGCGAGCGTCGCGAGCCCGGCGCCTGTGACGCCCGCGGCGCCCTTCGACGCGATGATCATGAAGACCAGCAGGCCGATCTGCTCGGGAATCGACATCGGCGCGCCCATTCCGCTGGCGATGAAGAGCGAGGCCATCGTCAGGTAGATCGCCGTGCCGTCGAGGTTGAACGAGTAGCCAGTCGGCACCGTGATGCCCACGACGGGCTTGGAGACGCCGAGATGCTCCATCTTCGCGATCAGGCGGGGCAGCGCCGACTCGGAGGAGGACGTGCCGACGATCAGCAGGTACTCGCGGGCGAGGTACTTCACGAGGCTGAAGATGCTCACGCGCGTCACGGCGTAGAGCAGCGTGCCGAGGATTCCGACGATGAACACGATGCACGTGATGTAGAACGCGACCATGAGCAGGCCGAGGCTCCAGATCGCGGCGATCCCGGTGTCGCCCACCACCGCGGCGATCGCGCCGAACGCGCCGAGCGGCGCCAGCCACAGGATCATGCCCAGGATGCGGAACACCAGCGCCTGCAGGTTCTTGACCGCGTTCATGATCGGCTGGCCCTTAGGCCCCATCTGCTGGAGCGCGAAGCCGACGAGGAGCGCGATGAACAGCACCTGGAGCACGCTCTCCCCCGTGAACGCCGAGAAGAACGTGGTGGGAATGATCCCGAGGATGAACTCCTCGGTCGTCTTGGCCTCAGCGGTGGCCTCGTACGTGGCGCTGGCCATGTTCAGGCCTTCTCCCGGGTGGAGGATGTTGCCGACCACGAGCCCGATCGCGAGGGCGAAGGTCGACATCACCATGAAGTACAGGAGCGCAAGCCCGCCGATCTTGCCGACGGTCGCCGCCTTGGCGATCGATCCGACGCCCACCACGATCGTGCAGAAGATGATCGGCGCGATCATCATCTTGATGAGGCTGACGAACGCGACGCCGAGCGGTCTCATCGCCTGCCCGACCTCGGGCCACAGAAGTCCGACGGCAGCGCCCAGCACCACCGCGGCGATCACCGCGACGTAGAGCCACGTGTGCTTGTCCCATGCCTGCTTGCCGCGGCGCCAGTTGAAGCCGGGAAGAGTGAACGAAGTCGTCCGGGTCGAAAGAGCCATCATCGCCTCCTGAGGGGACAGTCGCTGTCCGTGCGCCGGGCCCGAGCGGGCCGGTGGTGACCCCCAGAGTGCGGGAGGCTCCCGCCGTCGACGAGTTGTGGTCGTATTGGTCGCAGTTCGACCGGTCCGGATTGGGCTCCGACCGGCGAGGATGGAGCGAGCACAGCCACGAGGAGGTCGCATGCCCGCAGTCGGCCGTCGCGTCAGCGCCGCCTCGCTCGTGTTCGTCGCCGTCGCCGCGGGCGTGGTGGTCCTGGTCGCCGTGCTCGCGGTGCTCCTCGTCGTCGATGCGCAGCGCTCCGCGCGCGTCGAGGCCGAAGAGGTCACCCGCGGTGTCGCGACGTCGATCGCGGTGACGCCGGCCGTGGCCGACGCGCTGGCCGGCGACGATCCCACGGCGGCCCTCCAGTCGTACGCCGAGGCGATCATGAGCGAGGCGGGCGTGGACTTCGTGACGATCATGACGCCGGACGGCATCCGCGTGTCGCATCGGGACCCTGCGGAAGTCGGTCGCCCCTACCTCGGCACGATTCCGCGGGATCCCGCTCCGCTGACGGAGGAGTTCACCGGCACGCTCGGCCCGTCGGTGCGCACGATCGCGCCGATCGAGGCCGATGGCGAGCTCGTCGGATGGGTATCCGTCGGCCGGACGGTGGGCAGCATCGCGACGGACCTCCTCCCACGGCTGCCGTTCGTCGTCGTGATCGCACTTGCGGTGCTCGTCGCCGGGCTCGGCGGCGCGATGCTCGCTCGGCGGACGACGCGTCGGCTGGCCGGAGATCTCCCCGCCGGAAGCATCCGGGACGCGGTCGCCTCCTACGAGTCCGTCCGTACGCTCGGCGAGGCGCTGCGCGCGCAGACCCACGAGCACGGCAATCGCATGCACACCGCGGTGTCGCTGCTCGAGCTCGGACGCACTCCGGAGGCGATCGAGATCCTCACGGAGACGTCCCGGCAGAGTCAGGCGCTGGTGGACCAGGTCGCCGCGCGTCGCGACGGCGACCCGACCGTGGGCGCCCTGCTGCTGGGCAAGGCCGCGCAGGCGCGCGAGCGCGGCGTCGAGTGGAGCGCCGAAATCGATCCGTCCGCGCCGCGGAGCGTGCTCTCCCCCGTGGATGCCGTGTCCGTGGTGGGGAACCTGATCGACAACGCGCTGGATGCTGCAGCGGCCGGCGCCCCGCCGCGCTGGGTGCACATCTCATTCGAGCCCGCCACGACCGACCTGCTCAGGATCGTCGTGTCGGACAGCGGCGCCGGCATCCCGGAGGATCTGCAGGAGCGGGTGTTCGAGCACGGGTTCTCGACGAAGCCCGCGGGGACGGACGGCCGCGGTGTGGGGCTGGCCCTGGTGAGGTCGATCGTGGAGGATGCCGGGGGCAGCGTCTCGATCGCCTCCGCGCCGACCACGTTCACGGCCGTGATCCCGGCGAGGCGGGCATGATCGGCGTCCTGCTCGTCGACGACGACGCGCTGACCCTCGAGCTGCACCGGTCGTATGTCGAGCGTCTCGACGGCTTCCGTGTGACGGGCGAGTGCACCGGCGCGAGGGCCGCCGTCGCCGCGATCCTCGACGGGTCGGGCGAGGTCGACCTCGTGCTTCTCGACGTCACGATGCCCGACGGCACCGGCCTCGACGTGCTGCGCCACATCCGCGCGCGGGCGTCCGACGTCGACGTGATCGCGGTCACCGGTGTGCGGGACGCCGACGTCGTGCGGCAGATGGTGAGTCTCGGCGTCTCGCAGTACCTCGTGAAGCCCTTCGCCTTCGGCGTCTTCCGCGAGAGGCTCGAGCAGTACCGCGAGTACCGTCAGCGGGCGGCGGAGGCAGCAGGCGCCCCGACCCAATCCGAGATCGACGCGCTCCTGGGGGCCTTCCGCCCGTCGATCCCGGTGGCCCTCCCCAAGGGGCTGTCGGTCGACACGCTCGCGAAGGTGACGGCGGATGTCCGGGCGCACGGCCCGGTGTCGGCCGTGGAGTCCGCCGCGCGGCTCGGGATGTCCCGCGTCGCCGCTCGCCGCTACCTCGAGCACCTCGTCGGGGCGGGCCGCGTCATCCGCTCGCCTCGCTACGGCGCTCCCGGGCGACCCGAGTCGGAGTACGTCTGGCGAGACGGCGCGTGAGGCGATCACGGCCACGAGGAGCGGGACTGCGCCTCACGGAGTACGCGCGCGAGATCGCACGTCGCCGCGTCCACCGATGATGACGTACCCGGAGTGCTTCGCCGCGATGCCGTCGCCGGCCTTGCGGCCGTGGAGGCGGCGCCAGACCCAGGGCAGCACGTCGCGCCCCAGCCACGTTCCCTCCGCCACCGGGTCGTCGTCGACGTGCAGGGCCGCATCGAGGCCGCCCAGGGCCCCGGCGTCCGGGACGCCGAGCGCATCGGCGGCGCGGTAGGCGAGGAAACGGTGGCCGCGTGAGCGAAGATGCACGCGATCCGACGCCCACAGCTCGAGGTCGCCGATCGCGGGCAGCGACTCCATGTCGAGCAGGATCGCGCCCGTGTCGGCCGCCACGCGCCTCAGCTCGGAGGCGAAGGCCGCGAATCGCCGTCCGAGCAGCACCGCTGCCCTCCGCCGGGGAAGGAACGGCGTCACCAGCAGGACGTCGGCGCCGGCATCCCGGAGCGCCCGGACCGACGTCTCGACCTCGGCGGCGAGCGCCGCGATGTCGACGGGGCGCCCGACGAGGTCGTTGGCGCCTATGAGGATCGACACCAGGTCGGGGCGCAGCGCGAGGGCGCGAGGCAGCTGCTCCTCGGTGAGGTCGCGCACGCGGCGGCTGCGGACGGCGAGGTTCGCATAGCGGAACGGCTCCGCGTCCGAGCCCTCATGGGCGAGAAGCTGCGCGAGCCGGTCCGCCCACCCGCGATGCTGCCCCGCGGGCATCCGCGACGTGTCGCACAGTCCCTCGGTCAATGAGTCGCCCAGTGCGACATACCGCGACCAGCGGGGGCGCGCGGCGGGAGCCGCGGGGGGCGCCGAGGGCCGGGTCGCAGCCCGCCGGAGCAGCGCGTCGTCGATGGGACGCAGCATCCGTGCGTCTTCGTAGTGCCCGATGAGCTGGCTGCACAGCGCGTCCCACGTGCGGTGCCGCACGGACTCCTCCGCGGCGGCCGCGAACGCGCGCCGTTTCGCGTCGTCGCCGACCAGGTCGGCCACGCGGGCGCGGAGGTCGCTGAGATCGCCGGGGCGGTAGAGCCAGCCGTCGATGCTCGAGCGCACCAGATCGACCGGACCCCCCACGCCGGTGGCGACCACGGGGACGCCGCTGGCGAGGGCCTCCTGGATCGTCTGGCCGAACGTCTCGCTCTCCCCCGGGTGCACGAAGACGTCGAAGCTCGCCAGGGTCTCGGCCAGGGCGGCGCCGCCGAGGTGGCCGGTGAACAGCGCACGGGGCAGCATCCGCTCGAGCGCGGGCCGCGACGGACCGTCACCCACGATGACGAGCCGCGTGCCCGGCAGATCCGCGACCGCGGCGAGATCCTCGACCTGCTTCTCGGGGGCGAGCCGCCCGACGTAGCCGATGACGGTCTCACCGGGGGCGACCTGCGACCGCCAGCGCTCGCTGCGGCGGTGCGGGGCGAAGCGGACGCTGTCGACGCCGCGACCCCAGCGACGGAGCCGGTCGACCCCGAGCTCCTCGAGCTGGCGCATCGCCGGCGACGACGGCGCGAGCGTGATCGTCGCACGTCGATGCAGACGCGAGACGTGGCGGCCGACCAGGGAGGTGGCGCGGGGCATCCCGTACTTCCGCGCGTAGGCCACGATGTCGGTCTGGTAGACGGCGACCGCGGGCACGCGGAGCGCATCGGCCGCAGCGAGCCCCTGCCATCCCAGCACGAACGGCGACGCCAGGTGGATCACGTCGGGGCGGAAGTCGCGAAGGATCGCTGTGAGACGGGCGGCACGGGCGAACACCACCCGCACGTCGGGATACCCGGGCAGCGGGACCGAACGCAGCAGCTCGGTGCGGGCACCGTGGAGGTCGCCGTCGACCTCTCCGGCTCGGGGGGCGATGACGAGCGTGTCGTGCCCTTCGGCTGCGAGGTGGCGCAGGATCTGGAGCACGGACCCCGTCACCCCGTTCATGTGGGGCAGGAACGATTCGGCGAGCAGTGCGACTCTCACGCCTCCAGCGTGGGGGCAGGGCAGCGAGCGGATGCCGCAGACCGGCGTGTGCGCACGAGTGTTCACCCGATCCACGCCCGGGTGTCACCTCCCCGACTCTCCGGCGCCGGGCGTTCGCCGGCCGTTCACCGCCGCCTGATACCCAGAGGGACGTGCTCGAGGATCTGCTCACCGGTGTCGCCGCGAGTCCCTGGGCGCTGCCGCTGCTGTTCGCCCTCGTGCTCGGGGACGCCTTCCTCGTCGTCGTGCCGGGCGAGGCGGCCGTGACGGCGTTCGGGGCGCTGGCCGTGGCCCAGGGCGAGCCGCCGCTTGGAGCGGTCGTCGCGGTCGCAGCGGTCGCCGCCACGATCGGCGATGCGGCCTGCTACCTGGTCGGCCGCACGATCGGGCTCGAGCGATGGCGGTGGATGCGAACGCCGCGCGCGCGCGCGGCGTTCGCATGGTCCCGCGCACGTCTCGAGCGCCGCGCGGCGCTCGTGCTCTTCACGGCCCGGTTCATCCCGTTCGCGCGGCTCGCGGTGAACCTGACCGCCGGCGCGAGCCGCATCCCGGCACCCCGCTATCTCGCGATCGCCGCGTGCGCCGCACTGGCGTGGGCGGGCTACCAGGCCTTCGTCGGGGCGCTCGTCGCTGCGATCCTGCCCGGGGGGCCGGTGGCGGCCGTCGTCGTGTCGATCGTGCTCGCGGTCGGGATCGGCGTCGCCGTCGATGCCATCCTCGCGCGCCGGCTGCGGCGCGCCGCGGGCGGGGCGGGCCAGGATGGGGATGTGACAGCAGCGACCGGCTACGACGACGGCTTCCTGGGCATCCCCCTCCCCCTTCCGCGGCCGGTGGGCGATGCGCCGGTGCGCGAGCTCCCCTACCCGCGGTTCACCGTGCTGCTCGACCCGGTGCGCCGCCTCGCGGCCATGACCGGCGTGAACATCGACGGTGCGATGCTGCAGGACCTGCCCCGCACCGGCGAGTGGGAGCTCGACCCCCGTGTCCCGGCGTCGGAGCAGGCGGGGCCGGCGGTGTATGCCGACAACGACCTCGACCGCGGGCATCTCGTGCGCCGGCGCGATCCCGGGTGGGGCACCGTCGCCGAAGCGCGCGCGGCGACCGAGGCGACGTTCTTCTACACGAACGCCGCGCCGCAGGCCGGCGCCTTCAACCAGTCGAAGGAGCTCTGGCTCGGGCTCGAGGACCACGTGCTCGCGTACGCCGACGCCACCGACCAGCGGGTGAGCGTGTTCACCGCACCGGTTCTCGCCGCCGACGATCCGCCGTACCGGGGCATTGGCATCCCGCGCCGCTTCTTCAAGGTCGCCGCCTGGTCCGCAGCGGACGACGAGGGGATGCCGCGGCTCGAGGCCGCCGGATTCGTCCTCGACCAGTCCGAGCTCATCGACGACGCGCAGGGTGTGCTCGAGGTCGAGCGCCTTGGGGCGTTCCGCACGTTCCAGGTGCCGATCGCCGACATCGAGGCTCTCGCGGGCGTCGACCTCGGACCGCTCGTCGAGGCCGATGTGCTGCCGCGCACGACGCTGCGCGGAGAGGACGCGTGGCGCCCCCTCCGCACAGCGGAGGACGTGGTGCTCGGCTGAGGTCTACTCGCCCGCGAGCCCGCCGAGCAGGTGACCGAACGAACGGCCCTCGCCGAGGTAGTTCGCCGGGTCGAACGGGTCGTCGTTCTTCGCTGGCTCCCGTCGCGCGACCGCCTCGGCGAGCTCGCGCGCGCCCCGGTCGATCCGCTCGCCGAGCGGGGCGACCTGGTCGCCGGCTGCGCCCCAATCGCTCGACGCCGCGAACACGCCGGTCGAGACCGGCTCCGCGTGCAGGTAGGTGAACAGCGGCCGGATGGCGTAGTCGATCGCGAGCGAGTGCCGGGCGGTGCCCGCGTTCGCACCGATGAGCACCGGCTTTCCGGTGAGCGCATCGGGGTCGAGCACGTCGATGAACGACTTGAACAGCCCCGAGTAGCTCGTCGAGAAGATCGGCGTCACCGCGATGACCGCGTCGGCCGAGACGACGGCGTTGACCATCGACTCGAGCGCCGGCGGCGCGAACCCGGTGAGGAGGTTGTTCGTGATGTCGTGCGCGTAGTCGCGAAGCTCGAACACGTCGACCTCGACCGGGATCTCCCACTCCGACAGCTGCTTCGCGGTCGCGGAGGCGAGCCGGTCGGCGAGCAGGCGGGTCGAGGAGGGGTTGGAGAGGCCGGCCGAGATGACGGCGATGCGGCGGGAAGTGGTGGTGGTCATCGTTTCGTCTCGCTTCGCTCGTTCAGCGACCGGTGGCGTTGCCGAGGCCGAATGCCGCGCCGGCGGGGGCAGGGGTGTCGCGGTACGGGCTGTCGCCGACGAGGTTGTCGCCGCGGTTCGCACCGGGGACCGCCTGACGCGGCGCCTGGTCGCCGTACGCCGCCTTGACGAGGTTCGCGTGGCTCGGGGCATCCGGGATGTCGGCGGGACGGTTCTCGGCGAGCTCCTTGCGGAGCACCGGCACGACCTCGCCGCCGAGGATGTCGAGCTGCTCGAGCACCGTCTTGAGCGGGAGCCCGGCGTGGTCGATGAGGAACAGCTGACGCTGGTAGTCGCCGTAGTAGTCGCGCATCGCGGCGTACCGGTCGATGACCTGCTGCGGCGACCCCACGGTGAGCGGCGTCATGTCGCTGAAGTCCTCGAGCGACGGGCCGTGACCGTAGACCGGGGCGTTGTCGAAGTACGGGCGGAACTGGTTGACCGCGTCCTGCGACTTCGCGGCCATGAACACCTGGCCGCCGAGCCCGACGATCGCCTGCTCGGGCGTGCCGTGGCCGTAGTGGGCGTAGCGCTGCCGGTACAGGGCGATCAGCCGCTGGTAGTGCTCCTTGGGCCAGAAGATGTTGTTCGCGAAGAACCCGTCGCCGTAGTACGCGGCCTGCTCGGCGATCTCCGGGGTGCGGATCGAGCCGTGCCACACGAAGGGGGCGACGCCGTCGAGGGGGCGCGGAGTCGAGGTGAATCCCTGCAGCGGGGTGCGGAACTGTCCCTCCCAGTCCACGACGTCCTCACGCCAGAGGCGGTGCAGCAGGTTGTAGTTCTCGATCGCGAGCGGGAGGCCCTGGCGGATGTCCTTGCCGAACCACGGGTAGACGGGTCCGGTGTTGCCGCGGCCGATCATGAGGTCGACCCGGCCGCCCGACACGTGCTGCAGCATCGCGAAGTCCTCGGCGATCTTCACCGGGTCGTTCGTGGTGATCAGCGTCGTGGCCGTCGACAGGATGAGCCGCTCGGTCTGGGCGGCGATGTACGCGAGGGTCGTCGTGGGCGAGGAGGACCAGAACGGCGGGTTGTGGTGCTCGCCCAGGGCGAAGACGTCGAGCCCGACCTCTTCGGCGTGCTTGGCGACGGTGATGGCGTTGCGGATCTTCTCCGCCTCGCTCGGCGTGGTGCCGTTCGTCGGGTCCTCGGTGATGTCGCTCACCGTGAAGATGCCGAACTGCATCTGGGGTGTGATGTCGTTCACGTCGCTCCTCGCGTTTTCTATGCATGTGAATGTATCTCATGCAACGCGGCGTGCGTCAGGATATTCCGATCCGGTGGGGAAACGCCGATTCGCGTCGCTGGAACTCGAGGATCGCAGGGTTCCCGACGACTCCGTCGGCGATCTCCGTCGCCCGGTGGATCGTCTCGTTCGCCGTCCACGCGGCCGATCCGCCCATCACCACCGGAACGAAGTTGAGGAGCGCCTCACTGATCTCCCAGCTGGCCGAGTTCCACAGGTAGGACGGGCTGTGGTCCACCCCGTAGTAGTTGATCGTCCCGCCGACGGTGAACATCGGGTCGAGGAACGAGGTCGGCCGCGCCCACTCGAAACCCATCCCCTCGTCGCACGAGACGTCGACGATGAGGCTGCCCGGCCGGAAGGCGCCCAGGTCGCTCTCCCGGAGGTAGAGCAGCGGACGGTTCGGGTCCTGCAGCGTGCAGTTCACCACGATGTCGCTCTCGGCGAGGAACGGCGCGAGCGGCACACGACCGTCGTCCGTGATCACCTCGCTGAGATACGGCTCGTCGTCGTGGTCGAACTGGATGATGTGCGCGGCGTGGATGGGAGCGGCCACCGAGGCCGTCCGGCGGTTGGTCAGCACGCGCACCTCGTGCACGCCGTGCGCGCGCAGCGCGGTGACGGCGCCGCGGGCGGTCGCCCCGAAGCCGATCACGACGGCCGTCAGGCGTCGCCCGTAGTCGCCGGTCGATCCGCACAGCTGCAGGGCGTGCAGCACCGAGCAGTACCCGGCGATCTCGTTGTTGAGGTGGAAGACGTGCAGCCCGAACGCGCCGTCGCTGCCCCAGTGGTTCATCGCCTCGAACGCGATGACGGTCAGGCGCTTGTCGATGGCGAGCTGCGTCATCGCCTCGTCCTGCACCAGGTGCGGCCATCCCCACAGCACCTGACCGTCGCGCAGACCGCGGAGGTCCTCGAGCTGGGGCTTGGGCAGCAGGACCACGTCGGAGGTCGCGATGACGTCTTCCCGCGAGGCGATCCGTCCCACGAGCGGACGCAGCTCGTCGTCGGCAACGCCGAAGCGCTCGCCGTAGCCCGCTTCGACGGTGATGCGGCTGCGCAGCTCCTCGTTGATGCGCTCGAAGTGCGCGGGGTGGATCGGCACGCGCCGCTCATCGGGTTTGCGCGACGTGCCGATCACGCCGAGAGTCAGTCCGGCAGCGGTCATCATGGGCCTCGTTCCGTGCGGAGAGCAGGACGGTCCCCGGGCTCCCGACGCTACACCCGGGCGCGACGCACGCCGTCAGTCGCTCGATCGGCGCACGCGGAGGACGACCGCTTCCCACGGGCGGAGCGAGACGACGTCACCGTGGATCGCCGGCTCGCCCGGGAGGTTTCCGAGCACGAGTTCGCCCGGGACCGCGAGCTCGGCGATCGAGGCGGATCGCGGCGAGCCGGAGATGTTGCACGCGACGACGAGCGTCGTGCCCTCGAGCGATCGGGTGAAGGCGTACACGTCCGGGTCGTCGGGAAGCAGCATCCGGAAGTCTCCGAACCTCACCACGCGATCGTCGTGACGCAGCGCGATCAGCCGTCGGTAGTGATGGAAGACGGATGCCTCGTCGACACGTTCTGAGGCGGCATTGACATCGACGTGGTTCGGGTTCACCTGCAGCCACGGCTCTCCCGTCGTGAACCCCGCGTGCGTCGTGGCATCCCACTGCATCGGCGTGCGGGCGTTGTCGCGGCTCCCGAAGGCGAGCGCGCCCACCAGCTGCTGCTCGTCGAGGAGTCCCAGCGCCCGTGCAGAGGAGGCGAAGTTGAGCGACTCGATGTCGCGGTACGAGGAGAGCGCGGCGAAATGGGCATTCGTCATGCCCAGTTCCTCGCCCTGATAGACGTAGGGCGTGCCGCGATGGAGGTGGAGCAGCGTGGCGAGCGCGGTCGCCGAGTCCCGCCGGTGGGCGCCGTCGTCGCCGAACCGCGAGACGATGCGCGGCTGGTCGTGGTTCTCCCAGTAGAGCGAGTTCCACCCGGTCGATTCGAGCCCGTGCTGCCAGCGGGCCATCGTCGCCTTCAGGTCGCGCAGATCGAGCGGTCGACGATCGAAGCGACCGCCGGGGCCGTGGTCGAGTCCCATGTGCTCGAACGTGAAGACCATGTCGAGTTCGGCGCGTGCCGGGTCGGTGAGCAGCACGCCGTCCTCGACGGTCGCCCCCGGTGTCTCGCCGACCAGCAGCAGGCCGTCCCGGCGCCCGTGGAAGACGTCGCGGTGCATCTCCTGGAGGAACTCGTGCAGCCGCGGTCCGTTCATCGTGAACGGTCCCGCATCGCCGAACAGCCCGTGCGCGACCGCGCCGTCCGACAGCGAGCCGTCGGGATGCGTCGCCTTGGAGATGAGGTTGATGACATCCATCCGGAAGCCGTCGATCCCGCGATCCAGCCACCACCGCATCATCGCGTACACCGCGTCGCGGACCTGCGGGTTCTCCCAGTTGAGGTCGGGCTGCTTCCTGCTGAAGAGGTGGAGGTAGTACTCCCCCGTATCGGCGTCGAGCTCCCACGTCGACCCGGAGAAGAACGACTCCCAGTTGGTCGGCTCCGCACCGGGCTCCCCCGGCGCGAATCCCGCCCGGGCAGGGCGCCACCAGTACCAGTCGCGCTTCGGGCTGTCGATCGACGAGCGGGACTCCGCGAACCACGGATGCTCGTCGCTCGTGTGGTTGACGACGAGGTCCATCACGACCTTGATGCCCCGTGCGTGGAGAGCCGCGACGACCTCGTCGAGGTCGTCGAGCGTGCCGAAGAGCGGGTCGATGTCCTGGTAGTCGCTGATGTCGTAGCCGTTGTCGTCCTGCGGGCTGCGGTACATGGGCGAGAACCACACGACGTCCACGCCGAGCTCGGCGAGGTGGTCGATGCGGCGGAGCACCCCGCGCAGGTCGCCGACCCCGTCGCCGTCCGAGTCCTGGAACGAACGCGGATAGATCTGGTAGACGACCGCGGACGTCCACCACGCGGGCGTGTGCGCAGCGGGCGGAGTCGTGGGGTGGGCGGACATCATGGCCTCCTCGCGATCGTGTGCGGGTTCGGGAGCGTGTCGGTCAGTCGAGACGGATGCGGTCGACCGCGGCCTGGATCGCGACAGCGGCCGCGCCGCGGGCCCAGGCGATGAAGCCGGTGTCGTCGACGTAGAGCTCGACGGCCTGCGCGCGAGGATCGCGCTCGGCGGCGATTGCGGCGCGCACGACGCCCTCGGCGAGCCGGAAAAGTCCGATGCCCTCGCCGGCCAGGACGACCGCGGGCTGCAGCGTGAGATTGGCCGCGACCACCGCGAAACGTCCCAAGGCGGCGGCGGAGGCGTCCACGATCGCGGCGGCCGCCGGAACCCCCTGCGCCGCCAGCTGCAGCGCCTCGTCGTAGTCGACCGGCCGCTGCAGCGCCGACGAGACCTGCGCCGCGATGGAGCCGGAGCTGAGCATCGCCTCCGAGCATCCGTGATGCCCCGCGCTGCACACCGGGCCGCCGTCACGAAGCGGGATATGGCCGCCGAGGCCGAGGCCCGCGTCGGGCGAGCGCACAACCTCTCCGCCGACGACGAGGGCGTAGCCGACACCGGCGCCGATGGTGATCACGACGAATCCGGCGATGCCACGGCCGAGCCCGAACCAGCGCTCGGCTTCGGCGAGCGCGATGAGGTCGTTCTCGAGCGACACCGGTGCACCGACGGCGGCTTCGAGGATGGGGCCGAATGCGACATCCTCCCACCCGAGGAAGGGCGCATACACGACCGTGCCGCCGCGCACCGCTCCTCCGAGCGCGACGCCCACTCCGGCGAGCGTTCGCGACGTCATCCCGCCGAGGAGCGTGGCGACCTGCGCTGCCACGCGCGCGGGCTCGTGGCTCTCCAGGGGCGCGGAGGCCTGGGCGAGCGGCTCGGCGCGCACGCCGGTGATGACCGCGTGGATGTGTTCGCCGGTGATCTTCACGCCGGCGAAGGTCCCGATCCCCGGTGCGACGTCGAGGGGGCGCACGGGTCGGCCGACCGAGCCGTCCGCCGAGTCGTCGAGTTCGACGAGAAGTCCTTTGTCGAGGAACGGTTTGGCAAGTCTGGTCAGGCTCGCCGGCGACAGGCCGAGGCGCGAAGTCAGTGCACTGCGCGCAATCGGGCCGTGAATCAGCACGGCGCGGGCGAGTGCGCTCTCGCTGTCGGTCAGCATGGCGAATCCTCCCTGATTGGTTCCATGATGACACGAACTGGCACACGTTTCCGACTTGTCCGCGCGAATTCCGCCCTCTTGTCCCTGTATTAATTCCGTGCTAGAACTAACCCATGAACTCCTCGGACCGATCGCTCGATGTCGAGACCTCCTCGATCACGGCTTCGCCTTCGGCCGAGCCCCAGGTCCTGCACCTCTGCCGAGGCGGAACGAGCGTGGTCGTCGACCTCGCGTCCCACCCCGCTCCCGCGATCGTGCACTGGGGTGAGGGGCTCACGGATTCCACCGAGGCGACGCTCCGGGGCATCGCTCGTGCCGCCCGTGGCCAGCGGGTGTCCGGGGGGCTGGACCGCACGCCGTCGCTCAGCATCCTCCCGACCGCCGCCCATGGGTGGTTCGGCACGCCCGGCCTCGAAGGTCACCGCAGCGGCGCCGGCTTCAGCGCGCTGTTCGACGTGGTCGGAGTCCAGGCGAATCAGCACCGCGCGACGATCGCACTGAGCGACTCCGAGGCGCGGCTCGCCGTGCAGGTCGAGCTCCGCGTCGGTCCGAGCGGCCTCTTCCACCAGCGCATCACGCTACGGAACACCGGCGACACCGACTACATGGTCAACGGCGTCCTTGCGACCTTCCCCGTTCCCTGGGATGCCACCGAGATCCTCGACACGACCGGCCATCATCTCCGCGAGCGTTCGCCCCAGCGCCGCGCGTTCACGCTCGGCACCCATCTCCGCGAGAGCCGCCGCGGTCGACCGGGAGCGGATGCGACGCTCCTGCTCGCAGCGGGCCGTCCCGGCTTCGGCTTCGAGTCCGGCCGAGTGCACGCCGTCCATGTCGCGTGGAGCGGTAACCACCGGGTGCTCGCCGAGCGCACGGTGACAGGGGACGCCTTCCTCGCGGGCGGCGAGCTCCTCGGACCCGGCGAGATCATCCTGCCGCCCGGCGAGTCGCTCGCCGCTCCGTGGACGATCGGCTCGTGGGGAGACGGTCTGAACGAGCTCTCCCACCGGTTCCACGACGAGTGGCGCCGCCGTCCGCAGCATCCGCGCCGTCCGCGCCCGGTGACGTTGAACACCTGGGAGGCGGTCTACTTCGATCATTCGCTCGAGCGGCTGACGGCGCTCGCGGATGCCGCGGCAGGCGTCGGTGTGGAGCGATTCGTGCTCGACGACGGCTGGTTCTCCGGGCGGCGAGACGACACCGCCGGACTCGGCGACTGGTTCGTCGACCCCGACGTCTGGCCGCGGGGACTGCACCCGCTGGTCGACCATGTCCGCGCGCACGGCATGGAGTTCGGGCTGTGGGTCGAGCCGGAGATGATCAACCCCGACAGCGACCTCGCCCGCGCCCACCCCGACTGGATCCTGCGCGGCCGCATGGCGCTGCCGCCGTCAGCGCGCCAGCAGCAGGTCCTCGACCTTTCGCACCCGGAAGCGTACGACCACATCGCCGGCCGGCTGCACGCTCTCCTCGACGAGTACCCCATCGCCTACCTCAAGTGGGATCACAATCGCGACCTCGTCGACGCCGGAAGCGGACCCGAAGGGGTCGCCCGCGTCCACTCCCACACGCTGGCCGTGTACCGCCTGCTCGATGAGCTCAAGGCCGGTCACCCGGGCCTCGAGATCGAGAGCTGCGCATCGGGCGGCGCGCGCGTGGATCTCGGGATCCTCGACCGCACCGACCGGATCTGGACGAGCGACAGCCTCGACCCACTCGAACGGCTGGACAACCAGCGCTTCACGGGGCTCGTGGTCCCGCCCGAGATGATGGGCATGCACCTCACGAGCCCGATCGTGCACTCCTCGGCGCGCGCCGTCTCCCTCGATCTGAGCGCGGCCGTCGCCCTTCTCGGTCACTTCGGCATCGAGTGGGACCTCACCACGGCGGACGAACCGACGCGCGACGCGATCGCTGCGTGGGTGAGGCTCGCCAAGCGGGTGCGGCCGCTCGTCGCCACCGGTCGCGTGATCCACGTCGACGGGACCGAGCCGGGGATCGACCTCCGTGGCATCGTCGCGGACGACGCGGCATCCGCTCTGTTGATCGTCACCCAGACGGCATCGACGGTGGCGCACCCGCCCGGGCGGATCCGGATGCCGGGGCTCGAACCGGCACGGGTCTATCGCGTCCGCTCGCTCGGCGGCGACCCCGAACCGGCGCAGTCCCCGCTCGAGTGGGCGATGCACGACCTTTTCCTCACCGGACACGAACTCGCGACGGTCGGGCTCCGGCCCCCGGTGCAGTTCCCCCAGCACTCGACCGTGATCGAGATCACCTCGGAGCCCTGAGCCCCGAAAGACAAGCGCAAGGAGGCGCAACGATGAGACTCACTCACCGACGGACGACCAGGGCGATCGGAGTGCTCGCCTTGGCGAGCGCTGCGATCGTGCTCGGAGGCTGCGCATCGGGCTCCGGCGGGGTCACGACGCTGAACTTCTTCCAGTTCAAGGGCGAGGCGCTCGATGACTTCAACGAGATCATCGCCGACTTCGAAGCCGAGAACCCCGACATCCGCGTGGTGCAGAACCAGGTCGCCGACGCGGACACGATCATTCGGACGCTCCTCGTCAAGGACAAGGCGCCGGATGTCATCACCCTCAACGCCAATGGCGGATTCGGCAAGCTCGCCCAGGCGGGAGTGTTCTACGACTTCTCAGACGAACCGGTGCTGCAGACGATCAACCCCGCCGTTCAGGAGATCCTGGCGGCCCTCGGCAACAAGACAGGCGAGGTCAACGGCCTCGGCTATGTCAACAACGCGAACGGCGTGATCTACAACCAGGACATCTTCGACGAGCAGGGCCTCGAGGTCCCCGAGACGTGGGACGAGTTCATCGCCGTGTGCGACGCACTGCAGGATGCCGGAATCACCCCGTTCTACGGAACTCTCGCCGATTCCTGGACCGGACTGCCCTCCTTCAACGCGCTGGGTGCGTACCCGTCCCAAGGCGACTTCTGGGACGAGATGAGGGCGGAGGGCGAGAACGTCGGCCCCGACTCAGCGGTGTCGTTCCAGAAGGATTTCGCGACAGCGATGGACCAGCAGTACGAGCTCTTCTCCTACATGCAGGACGGATACCGCGGCAAGACGTATGACGAGGGCAATGCCGCGTTCGCGAACGGCGAGGTCGCCATGCTGCTGCAGGGCATCTGGGCGATCAACCCGGTCAAGGCTGTCAATCCCGACATCAAGGCCGCGATCTTCCCGTACCCCGCGGTCGACGATCCCGACGACAGGCTTCTCGTCTCCGGCGTGGACGTCGTGGTGACGATGGGCAAGAACACGCCTCGCAAAGAGGAGGCGCTGCGGTTCATCGACTACCTGTTCGAAGTCGGTGTGATCGAGGAGTTCGCCGCATCCCAGAACATGGTGCCCTCCGTCGAAGGCGCTGAGATCAGCGATGACCCGTCGCTCCAGTCGGTGAAGCCGTTCTTCGACGAGGGCCGGATCACGGGCTTCATCGACCACCAGATCCCGCCGAGCATCCCGCTCGCGTCGATCGACCAGCAGTTCCTTTACAGCGGCGACGCAGAGGCGGCGCTCGCCACGCTCGACAGCGAGTGGGCCAAGGTGGCCGCCCGCACGATCCCCGTGACAGGAGAGTGACATGACGACGATGACGGAGGCCGTGCGCGCCTCATCGACGGGCGGCACCGCGAAGAAGCGAGCCACCCGGGTGCGATCCGGCGAGAAACGGGCCGGCTCCACGTTCTACTGGATGGTATGGCCGGCGGTGATCGCCTTCGCCTTCTTCCACACCCTTCCTGTGCTGATCGGCATCTTCTTCAGCTTCACGAACTATCCGGGCTACGGCGACTGGAACTTCATTGGGCTGTCGAACTACATCAACCTGTTCAAGGACAGTCGGGTGCTCAACGCATACGGCTTCTCGTTCCTGTTCGCCATCGTCGCGACGATCCTGACGAACGTGATCTCGCTGGCTATCGCGCTCGGCCTCAACGCCAAGATCAAGGCGCGCAACTTCTGGCGAGGTGTCTACTTCGTCCCGTACGTGCTGGCCATCCTCGTGATCGGCTTCGTCTTCCAGTTCTTCTTCTCGAACTCGCTCCCGAAGATCCTGGCCGGCATTCCTCTGTTCGCCGACAACATCCTCACGAACGAGACCTGGGCGTGGACCGCCATCGTCGCCCTCGGCGTCTGGCAGGCCTGCGCGTTCGCGATCATCATCTATCTCTCGGGGCTGCAGACGATCCCGGGCGAGCTGTACGAGGCAGCAGCCATAGACGGCGCCAAGCCGTGGCGGCAGTTCACCTCGATCACGTTTCCTCTCATCAGTGCCTTCTTCACGATCAACGTGGTGCTGAGCCTGAAGGGGTTCCTGCAAGTGTTCGACCAAGTCGTCGCGCTCACCAACGGCGGACCGGGCACCGCGACCGAATCCGTCACGCTGCTGATCTTCCGTGGCGGCTTCACCGGCGGCGAGTTCGCCTACCAGGCGGCGAACGCCGTGGTCTTCTTCATCGTGATCACGATCATCTCGCTGCTGCAATTCCGTGTCCTTCAGCGCAGAGAGGCCGATTTCTGATGACCAGCACGACCAACACCGCGGCCCAGCTCGAACAAGACGTCGCCGCGGTCGACGCACCACGACGACGGTGGCGCACGTCCGGCGACGCCGATGACACTCGGAGGACGAACTGGTGGGCGACTGCGCTCATAGCGGTCTGCTCGCTCACCGTTCTGATCCCGCTCTACCTCGCGGTCGTCGTCGCCCTCAAGACGCCGGCACAGCTCACCGAGGGAACGGGCTTCGAGTGGCCCAACCCGGTCCGGTGGGAGAACTTCCCCGAGGCGTGGCAACGGACCAACTTCGGCCAGGCCCTGACGAACACGGCGCTGATCACCGTGGGCGCGGTGGCCTTCACGCTGCTGACCAGCTCGATCGTCTCGTACGCGATCGCGAGGAACATCCATCGCCCGTTCTTCAAGGGAGTGTTCTTCTACTTCCTGGCGGCGCTGTTCATCCCGTTCCCGATCATCATGCTGCCGCTCGTGAAGCAGACGGCGATCCTAGGACTCGACAACCAGGCCGGCATGATCATCCTCTACACGATCTACGGCCTGTCGATAAACATCTTCATCTACACCGCCTACATCCGTTCGATCCCGATCGAGTTGGAAGAAGCGGCGCGGATGGACGGGGCATCGACCTGGCGGGTGTTCTGGTCGGTGATCTTCCCGCTGCTCATGCCGATGAATGCCACGGTCGGCATCCTCACGTGCGTATGGGCATGGAACGACTTCATCATGCCGCTCGTGGTGCTCACAGATCCGGCCGCTCGGACGCTGCCGCTCGCGCAGTACGTGTTCCAAGGACAGTTCAACACCGACTACACGGTGGCATTCGCCTCGTACCTGATGGCGATGGCGCCCCTGCTGATCGTCTACATCTTCTCGCAGCGGTGGGTCATCTCCGGGGTCACCCGCGGCTCGATCAAGTAGACCGCGGATGCGCGCCCGGTGGCGAGGCCGGGCGCGCATCCGTTCCTGTGGATCGTCAGGCCTCGGCGAACAGCGCGAGCATGTCGCGCACGAGCTGGTGCGGGGCGGTCTCGCACGGGGCGTGGCCGGTCGGATAGACCGCGAGGTGCGCTCCGATGCGCGCGGCGTACTCGGCATGCTGCTCGGTGGGCCACAGGTCGGACTCGCCGACCGCGATCAGCTTCGGGATGCCGATGCGGGCGACGTCGTCGGCGAAGTCGGGGGTCGTCATCATGAGTCCCACGACGTCGTCGATCACCGGGCGCTGCGTGACGGCCATCCGCTCGCGCACGAACGCGATCCGCAGCGGCGGAGTGCGATTGAGGTTGTAGCGGATGCCCCACAGGATGAGCCCCGCCGCGCGGTGCGGGGGCATGTCGGAGATCGGGCCGATGTGCTTGACGCCGCGGAAGACCTGGCCGGTCGCCGGCGGCGCGGCCATGAGCGTGATGCTCGCGAACAGGTCGGGGCGCTCGACGAGGGCGAGCTCGGCGAGGAGGCCGGCGAAGCTGTAGCCGAGGACGTGCACCGGGCCGCCGCCGTCTTCGAGGATCGCGATGAAGTCGTCGAGGAAGAGCCGGTAGTCGTAGTGCTCGCGCGGCGGGTCGAGGTTCTGCGGCCCCGCGTCGACCGAACCGTAGTGGCCGGCGAGGTCGTAGGACTCGACCCGGTACCCGGCCGCAGCGAACAGCGGGAACAGCAGGATGAAATCCTCCTTGGAGCCCGCCACGCCCGAGACCAGCAACACCCGCGGCGCCGCGGCGTCGCCCAGGCGCACGCGCGCCAGTGGGCCGCTCGGCGCGGCGAACAAGTCGTGGACCGTCCCCTCGGGGAAGACGCGCCAGTCGATGTCGGGGATGGCGCGGTCTTTCTCGAGCGCGTCGTCGATCGTGGTCATCGCGCGGAAGACTACCGCTCCGGGAGCCCGATGAGCTCGTCCTGCCGCGGCGCGTAGTCGATATGCCCGCCGTCGGCGTCGAAGGCCTGTACCGGGCGGCGTGGCGACCAGGGCTCCCATCCGGGGTCGCCGTCGACCACGAACGACACCCACGCGTGGTGCGTCGCGTCGGCGAGTGCGCGCGGGCCGTCGCGTCCGCCCAGCGCGATCGCGTCGGGGGTGTCGAGGCGATCGAACACGAAGCCGAGCTCCATCGCATGTGCCGCCCCGAGTCCGTCGACGGGGCTGCGCCACCGGAACTCGTACACCCACGTGGGAGCGCCGCGATCCGTGCGGCTGTCGGCGAACCGCGTGATCGGGCCGCGCAGCAGCACGTCGGTCATCACCTCGCCCAGCAGCTGACCGGGCGACGCGTCGGGACTGCGTCGACGATGCGCTTCGAGCACCCGCTTGGGCACGCGCGCCGCCATGCGCGCGAGTGACAAGGTGGCCGCGGTGATCCGGTCGATCGCGCCACCGGGCACGAACCAGAGGCGATACTCCTCGCTGGTGCTGCCGATGAGCACCGGGATGCCGCGTCCCGCACCCGCGAGCAGCGCGTCGAGCGGGTTCTCGGGCACGGTCTCGCCGTCGATCACCAGCGCGACGGTCGGTCCGCGGCCGAGGGGAGAGCCCCCTGCCGCGACCTCGGTCTGCGCCGCGACGAGGTCGTCCGCAGCGACGCCGGCGAAACCGTCCCGCGTCGGCGCGACTTCGAGACGCTTGGCGATGGCGCGCGTCATCCGGCTCGCCTTCCTCGGCGGCTGGGCGACCAGGGGTCCACTCTGCAGGATGGCGCGGTCGAACAGTTCCCCGGCATGGGGAAGGGCGAGCAGCGCGGTGAGCGTGTTCGCGCCCGCGGACTGCCCCATCGCCGTCACCCGGGCGGGGTCTCCCCCGAAGGCGGCGATCTCGCGCCGTACCCAGCGCAGCGCCGCCTCCTGGTCGAGCACGCCCAGGTTCTTCGGCGCGTCGTCGAGGACGGCGAAGCCCTCCTGTCCGAGCCGGTACTGCACCGAGACGTAGACGATGCCGTGGCGCGCGAACGACGCGCCGTCGTACCCGGTGAGCGCGGCCGAGCCCCGGCTCAGGGCGCCGCCGTGCACGAAGACCAGGACGGGCATCGGCCCCCGATCGGCGCGGTCCGACGGGGTCCAGACGTTCACCGTGAGGAAGTCGTCGCCGGCGACCTCGACCGTCGGCAGGTACGGGGCGAGGGCCGGCGGGTACACCGCCTGCGGTGCCGTCGCACCGAAGGCGGCGGCATCCCGCTCCCCTTCCCAGTGGGGAGGCGCAGCGGGAGCCCGGAACCGGAGCTCGCCGACCGGCGGAGCCGCGTACGGGATGCCGAGGTACTTGTCGATCCCGCCCTCGCTCGCGCCGCGCACGAGCCCGCTCGAGAGCGACAGGACGGGGGAATCGGGCATGCGGGTCTCCTCGCGTCATCTCGGCTCCTCGGCGCCGCGCAGCCGCGGTGGTCGAGAACCCCAGGATAGGGTGGCTGGGCGCCATGACCGATCCAGCGAACACCGCGAGCGCGGCATCCTCGGCTCCCCCTCCGACCGGGAGCACCGGCGTCGTGCGCATCAAGCGCCGCGTGCCGTTCTGGGACAACGCCCGCTTCGCGTGCATCGTCCTCGTCGTCCTCGGCCACTCGGTGCAGCGCCTCACGTACGACTCCGACATCGCGCTCGGCCTCTACCTGCTCGTCTATGCGTTCCATATGCCGGCATTCGCGATCATCTCCGGGTACTTCTCGAAGTCCGACGCTCCCAACCGCCGGCAGATGGCCCGCGTCATCACCGACATCCTCGTGCCCTACGTGATCTTCGAGGGTCTGTGGAGCCTCACCAAGTGGATCGTCGAGGGCAGCGCCAACCCCAACCTCACGGAGCCTTCCTGGACGCTGTGGTTCCTGCTCGCGCTGGGGATCTTCCGGCTCGTCCTGCCGTACCTCGCGCTGCTGCGCTGGCCGCTGCTGTGGACGGTGCTCATCTCGATCGGCGCGGGCTACCTGCCCAACATCGACTCGACGTTCTCGCTCTCGCGGACGCTCGGGCTGCTCCCGTTCTTCACCCTCGGCTGGTGGCTGCGCGAGCACGACGTCGTCGCGCGCTTCGGCCTGCTTGCCCGGCGCCGGTGGGGCGTGACCCTGGCTGCGGTCGGCGTGTTCGCGCTCGCCGGGTGGTCGGCATGGTTCTTCGTCGACGACTGGCGCGCGATGAACCTGCGCGAGTGGCTGTTCTACGACGACAACTACGCCGCACTCGGCGGCACGCAATGGTGGGCGGGCGGCGTCCGCCTCGCGCTCATGGTCGTCGCGATCGTGCTGAGCGCGGCGTTCTTCGCGCTGCTGCCCCTCGGGACCCACTGGTGGACGCACTTCGGGCAGTACACGATGTACGTCTACCTGCTCCACTCGTTCGTGCTCTATCCCTTCCGCGAGTCTGGAGCGCTTCGCGACCTCGAACCGACGTGGCTGTGGCTTCCGATCGTGATCGTGGCGTCGGTGCTCATCGCGCTGGGACTTGCGACGAAACCGGTGCGGTGGGTGTTCCGCCCCCTCGTCGAGCCGCGTCCGGGGTGGCTGTTCACCGACCGCACGCTCGCGGGACGTGAAGGCCGTCGCAACGACCCGACCGGATCCCGTCGACCTCGCGCGCAGCCGAAGCCGCCACAGGCGCACGCCGATCCCCGTCAGAACGGATGAGCCGGCGCACGGCGCCGGGAACGTCGGCCACGGCGTGTACGGTCGCGGGGTGAGCGACGACACGACCGAAGACCTGCATGCCGAGGCGCTCGAAGCTCTGCGCCGCCTGGTCGACAGCGCGGACGCGTCGTTCCACGACGGCCAGTTCGAGGCGATCGAGACGCTCGTGCGCGGGCGCTCCCGGGCGCTCGTCGTCCAGCGCACCGGCTGGGGAAAGTCCGCGGTCTACTTCGTCGCCACCCTCCTTCTCCGCCGCCGCGGGACGGGGCCGACGATCCTGGTGTCGCCGCTGCTGGCCCTCATGCGCGATCAGGTCGCGGCGGCCGAGCGGGCGGGTGTCCGCGCAGCGAGCATCAACTCCGCCAACCCGCTCGAGTGGAACGACATCCTCGCCCGGCTGCGCTCCGACGAGCTCGACGTGCTCCTCGTCAGCCCGGAACGGCTGAACAACCCGAGGTTCCGCGACGAGCAGCTGCCTGCGCTCATGGCGCGCGTCGGGCTGCTGGTCGTCGACGAGGCGCACTGCATCTCGGACTGGGGCCACGACTTCCGGCCCGACTATCGCCGTCTGCGCGACCTGATCGCGGGAATGCCCGTCGGCGTGCCGGTGCTGGCCACCACCGCCACGGCGAACGAGCGCGTGGTCCACGACGTCGAGGAGCAGCTCGGGTCCGGCGGCGTGGGCGTCCTCACGATCCGCGGGCCGCTTGCGCGCAAGTCGCTGCGCCTCGGGGTGCTGCGCTTGCCGGATGCCGCCACTCGGCTCGCGTGGCTGCTCAGCCACCTCGGCGACCTGCCCGGCAGCGGCATCATCTACGCCCTCACGGTGTCGGCGGCCGAAGACACCGCGCGACTGCTGCGCGAGGCCGGCCACGCCGTGCGGGCCTACACCGGGCAGACCGACCCCGCCGAGCGCGAGGAGTCCGAGCGACTGCTCAAGGAGAACCGCGTCAAAGCGCTCGTCGCCACGAGCGCGCTCGGAATGGGGTTCGACAAGCCCGACCTCGCATTCGTGCTGCACCTCGGTGCGCCGTCGACCCCGGTGGCGTACTACCAGCAGGTGGGCCGCGCCGGGCGGGCGTCCGACCGAGCCGACGTCCTGCTGCTGCCCGGGCCGGAGGATCAGGCGATCTGGCAGTACTTCGCAACGTCTTCGATGCCCGACGAGGCGAAGGCGACCGCGGTGCTCGACGAGCTCGCGCACGAAGGCGGCCCGCTCTCGACCGTCGCCCTCGAGGCCCGCGTCGACATCCGGCGGAGCCGGCTCGAGCTGCTCCTGAAGGTGCTCGACGTCGATGGGGCGGTCGCACGCGTGCAGGGCGGCTGGTTGTCGACCGGGCTGCCGTGGAGGTACGACGCCGAGCGCTACGGCCGCATCGCCGAGGCGCGCACCCGCGAGCAGCAGGCGATGATCGCGTACGAGACCACGACCGGCTGCCGGATGGAGTTCCTCCAGCGCGAGCTCGATGATCCCGCCGCCGCGCCCTGCGGGCGGTGCGACAACTGCACGGCGCCCTGGTATCCGACCGACGTCGCCGCCCAAGCGTCCGCGTCCGCGGACGCCGCGATGAACCGTGTCGGAGTCCTCGTCGAGCCCCGCGCCCAATGGCCCTCCGGCATGGACAAGCTCGGGCTCGGTCTTCGCGGCAACATCGCCCGCGACGACCGCCTCGAGCCCGGCCGGGTGCTCGCGCGACTCACCGATCTGGGGTGGGGCGGCCCGCTCCGCGCGCTGTTCGCCACGGGGACGCCCGACGCCGAGATCTCCCCATCCCTCGCAGACGCCTGCGTCCGGGTGCTGGCGGACTGGGAATGGGAAACCCGCCCGGCCGCCGTCGTGGCGATGCCGTCGCGCTCGCGTCCGTTGCTGGTCGCCTCGCTCGCGCGCACCATCTCGGAGGTCGGACGCCTCCCCCTCCTCGGATCGCTCGCTCTCACCGCCGCGGCGCCCAGCGGCGACGGCGGGAACAGCGCGTATCGACTCGCGGGCGTGGCCGAGAGCTTCATGGTCGAACCCGAACTCGCGGAGTCCCTGGCTGCCCTCGACGGCGCCCCGATCCTGCTGGTCGACGACCTGGTCGACAGCCGGTGGACCATCACGGTCGCCGGTCGGCTGCTGCGGCGGGCGGGAGCGGGGCCGGTGCTCCCGTTCGCGCTGGCCGCGCGCGCGTGACGCGCGCTTAACCCTCGGAAACAAACGGGCGGATGCTGCGGCATCCGCCTACTCTCGCTGCATGACCGACCTCAACCTGCCGATCCTCGACCTGTCCGAGCTCGATCACGGCCCGGAGGCCGCCGCGCGGTTCCGCGACGACCTGCGCGCCGCCACGCACCAGGTCGGGTTCTTCTACCTCACCGGCACCGGTGTCACGCCCGACCTCGAAGCGCGACTGCACCGGGCCGCGCGGGACTTCTTCGCCCTGCCCGAGGCCGACAAGCTGGCGATCGAGAACGTCAAGAGCCCGCACTTCCGCGGCTACACCCGCATCGGCGGCGAGCGCACCCAGGGCAAGGTCGATTGGCGCGAGCAGATCGACATCGGCCCGGAGCGCGAGGCGATCTCCGACCCCGAGGCGGCCGACTTCTTCCGCCTGATCGGCCCGAACCTGTGGCCCGCGGCGCAGCCCGAGCTGCAGGACGTCGTCTCGGAGTGGCACGACCACCTCTCGGGAGTCGCCCGCAAGCTCCTTCGCGCGTGGGCGCTGTCGCTCGGCGCGCCCGAGAACTACTTCGACGAGCACTTCGGCGAGCCCTCGACGCTGATCAAGATCGTCCGCTACCCGGGCAAGGAGGATCCCACTCCGCAGCAGGGTGTCGGTGCCCACAAGGACTCCGGCGTGCTGACCCTCCTGTGGGTCGAGCCGGGCAAGGGCGGGCTCCAGGTGCAGCGTCAGGACGGCGCCACCGGGGAATGGCACTGGGTGGATGCACCGCCGGTGCCCGGCGCCTTCGTCGTCAACATCGGCGAACTCCTCGAGTACGCCACGCAGGGGTACCTCGTCGCAACGAATCACCGCGTGATCTCGCCGCGCTACCCGGACGACCGCATCTCGGTGCCGTTCTTCTTCAACCCCGCGCTGGACAAGCGCCTTCCGCTGATCGAGCTTCCCGTCGAACTGGCCGGCGAGGCGCGCGGAGTCACCCAGGATCCGGCGAATCCGATCCACGCCCTCTACGGCGAGAACGCGCTCAAGTCGCGCCTGCGCGCGCATCCCGACGTCGCGGCCATCCACCACGCCGACCTCGTCGCAACCCGCGCCTCGGCCTCGACGTCGTAGCCCCGGCATCCGTCCCCGCCACTTCTGCGGAGATCGGCGGTTCTCCGGAGAGTTCGGCCCGGATCGGTCCGGAGAACCGGCGATCTCCGGAGAACCGGCGCGGGCAGCCCCGGCGAATGGAAGAAGGCCTCCCCACACCGTGGGGAGGCCTTCACAAGAATGTTCTGCGCGATAGAACGCTGGTCGCGATTAGCGGCGCAGGCCGAGACGCTCGATGAGCGAGCGGTAGCGGTTGATGTCGATGTCCTGGAGGTAACCCAACAGGCGACGACGCTGACCGACCATCAGGAACAGGCCACGACGCGAGTGGTGGTCGTGCTTGTGCTCCTTGAGGTGCTCGGTGAGGTCCTTGATGCGCTGCGTCAGCATCGCGACCTGCACCTCGGGGGATCCGGTGTCACCGGGGTGCGTCGCGTACTCTTCGATGATCGCCTTCTTGGCGTCTGATTCGAGCGGCATAGATGGGATCCCCTTTCTCGTCGTTGCGCGGTGCCCGACGCCTGATGCGTGAGCTCTCTTTCTCCGCGGCCGATCAAACGGCAACCTCAAGAGTCTACCAGCCCGGAAGACCCGGACGTTAACCGGCGCAGACGTAGTCCAACGGTCGCTCTGCGGCGGATTTCGGACGTCGCACTCGAGCGCGCCGCGGGGCGTCGCCTGCCCGGCGTAGAGTCGCCGGGTGCCCACCACCGACGCCCCGTCCGCCGACGCGTCGCGCGATCGGACGCCGTCGTCCGGCTGGATCACGACCCAGTTCGTGCTCGCCGGGATCGTGTGGGGTGCGAGCTTCCTGTTCATGAAGGTCGCGCTCACCGGCATCTCCCCGGCGCAGGTCGCGTGGACCCGCATCCTCCTGGGCGCGCTGACCCTCGGCGCCCTGGTGCTGCTGCGCCGCGAGGCGCTCTCGCGCAGCCTGAAGGTGTGGGCGCATCTCCTGGTGCTGGGCCTCACGTTCTGCGTGATCCCGTTCCTGCTCTTCTCGTGGGCGCAGCAGCACGTGAGCTCCGGTGTCGCGAGCATCTTCAACGCGACCACGCCCATCATGACGGCGATCATGGCGTGGCTCGTCTTCCGCGTCGAGAAGCTCCGGCTGCTCCAGGTGCTCGGGATCGGCGTCGGCATCCTGGGCGTCGTCGTCATCATCGCGCCGTGGCAGGGCATCTCTCTCGACGGCAGCCTCGTGGCGGAGCTGGCGATCCTGGGGGCGACCGCGAGCTACGGCTTCAGCTTCGCCTACATGCGCAAGTTCGTGTCGAACACGGGGATGTCGGCGCTCGGGTTCACCTTCGGGTACATCGCGATGGCCGGCGTGGTCATGGCGCTGCTCACGCCCTTCCTCGTGCTCACGCCGGTGGCTCTCGATGTGCCGATCATCGTCAGCCTCGTGCTGCTCGGATGCCTCGGCACAGCGATCGCCTACGTGTGGAACCAGAACACGGTCCGCGCGTGGGGACCGACGCGGGCCTCGACGGTGACCTACATCACCCCGGTGGTGGGCGTGATCCTCGGCATCCTGATCCTCGGCGAGACGGTGACGTGGAACGAGCCCGCCGGCGCGCTGATCGTCTTCCTCGGCATCCTGCTCGCACAAGACCGCCTCCGGCTGCGACGCCGGAACGACGAAGGGACGGATGCCGCGGCATCCGTCCCCCCATCCGCCGAGGCGGACGATCTCAGTCCTGCTGCAGAGCGCCCTGCAGGTCGAGCGTGATGGTGATGTCCTTGCCCACGAGCACGCCGCCGGTCTCGAGCGCGGCGTTCCAGGTGAGTCCGAAGTCCTCGCGGTTCACGACCGTCTTCGCCGTCGCGCCGGCCTTGTAGTTGCCCCACGGGTCGGTGCCGAAGCCGCCGAACTCGAACTCGAATGAGACGGGCTTGGTGATGCCGCGGATCGTCAGGTCACCGTCGACGAAGAAGTCGTCGCCTTTGACGTGGGCACCCGTGGAGACGAACTCCATGGTCGGGTGGTTCTCGACGTCGAAGAAGTCGGCTGAGCGCAGGTGGTTGTCGCGTCCGTCGTCCTTCGTGTCGACCGAGGTGACGTCGACGCTGGCCTCGACCTTGGCGTCGAGCGGGTTCTCCGGCGCGATCAGCGTGGCGCTCTTCATGCCGAAGGTGCCGCGCACCTTCGAGATCATCATGTGACGCACGCTGAAGGTCACCTCGCTGTGCGACGGATCGAGCACCCAGGTGCCCGTCTTGTAGCCGGGAACGTCGATCGTGGTGGAGTCGGTCATGCTCTTCCTTCGTCTGGGGAGTGCCGCGGACGCGGCGGCATGACGTATCCAACGTGCGGCGGCGCGTTCTATTCCCATGAATAGAAAAAAGAGGGGCGGATGCCGCGGCATCCGCCCCTCTCGGAGCTGTGTGCGGGCCGGTCAGCCGACCGCGATGAGGTCGATGATGAACACGAGGGTCTTGCCGCCGAGGAAGTGGCCGCCGGCAGGACCGTAGGCGAGGTGAGGCGGGATCACGAGCTCGCGGCGGCCGCCGACCTGCATGCCGGGGATGCCGTCCTGCCAGCCCTGGATCAGGCCGCGGAGCGGGAACTGGATGCTCTCACCGCGGCTCCACGAGGAGTCGAACTCCTCGCCGGTCTCGTACTCGACACCGGCGTAGTGCACGGTGACGGTGTCGCCGGGCTTCGCCTCGGCGCCGTCGCCCACGATGATGTCGCGGATGACGAGGTCGGTCGGAGCCGGGCCCTCGGGGGCGTCGAACTCGGGCTTGGTGCGGTCGTCAGTCATGGTTCCATCCAACCCGAGCCGGTCGCCGGGGTCAACGCGAGCAGCGCTCATGACAAGACTCAGCGCCCGGTGTCGCGGCGATGCCTGCGTTCCATCCGGGCGCTGAGTTGATCTGCCCTCAGGATGCCGGGGCGGGAGCGAACGTGTCAAGACCCTCCCCGTGACGCCCGCCGCCCACCCGACGTCACGGGGCGAACAGCGCCGCACGCGCCGCGACGGTGCGCTGCAGGAGCACCCGCTCGTCCTCGGCGGCGTTCGGGTCGCGCCCCGTGATCGCCCGCTGCCGGGCCGCGGCGAGGGACGTGGCATCCGTGATGAAGCCCTTCATCAGCGCCGTGCGGTCGCCGCGCAGCGTCGCGGCCCACGCGAGCCCGGCCTTGCGGCCGGCGCCGGTCGCGAGCATGTCGGCCTCCTGAGGGGTGAACCAGCCCGCGTCGGCGTACTCCCCCAGTCGCCGGCGCGTGAGACGCGACTCCTCGCGGCGCAGTGCGATGACGCCGAGGAGGAACCCCACGAACAGCGGCACCTGCAGCGTGAGGTAGAGGCCCCAGAAGTCGCCGAGCACGGCCGAGGCGTTCCAGATCGCATGCAGGATCGTGGCGCCGATCATGCCCACGATCCACGCGCCGAACGCCCGCGCTCCGCGCGAGCCCCGGCGGGCGGCGAGCCCCAGCGCGAAGCCGGTGACGCTCGTGAACATGACATGGGCGAACGGCGACAGGATGCCGCGCATGAAGAACGTGATCGTGGTGTCGGCCGCGCCGCCCTCGAGGAAGCTGATCGCGAAGTACTGGATGTTCTCGGTGAAGGCGAAGCCGGCGCCGATGAGGGCGCCGTAGACGATCCCGTCGACCGGCCCGTCGAAGGCCCTCCGCGCGACGAGGAAGATGATGTACACGCCCAGGCCCTTGCCGAACTCCTCGACGATGGGGGCCTGGATAATCGCGGACACCGCTTCGGCCTCGGGGGTCGTGGCGCGACCGAAGACCATGGTGAGAAGGACATCGACGCCGAGCGCGATGCCGACCGCCGCGATAGCGCCCCAGGCGACGGCGAAGATCACCAGTCCGCGCGGCTCGGGCTCCCACCTGTCGACGATCCGGACAGCGAGCAGCACGCCCGCGAGCGGGATGAGCGCGAGGAGCATGCCGATGAGCGAGGCCGCCGGCCCGATCGCGTTCAGGAAGTAGCCGACGAGGGCCACGAGGACGACCACCAGGATGCCGGCGATCCAGATCGGCGCCGTGCGGCCGCGCTTCGGCGGGACCGGCATCACGGCGGGCGAGACCGTCGCCGGCGCGATGGCGGCCGGAGTCGCGTGCCGGGGCTGGGCGAGTGCCGACGGGAAGTCAGGAGGCACCAGCGATGGCCGCTCGTCACCGTGCGCGGACGTCATGGGCTCAGCCTATGGCCGTCCAGGCCCCGAGCCCGGCGTGCGCGGCGGGTAGGTTGGAGGAATGCGTTTCGCCCATGTGATCCGGCCTGGGTCCGACGACCCTCGCCTCGTCCTCGTGGACGGCGACGACGCCGTGCTGGTCGATGAGCTGTTCGATGGGGCGCCGCGGCGGCTGGAGGATCTCATCGCCGGCGGCGACGCCCTGCTCGATCGTGTGCGCGAGACGGCGGATGCCGGGGTGCGGCATCCGCTCGCCGGCGTCCGCTACGCATCCGCCCTGCTCAACCCTCCGGTGATCCTCGCGATCGGCCTGAACTACGCCGCGCACTCGAGCGAGCTCGGTCTGAAGACCGACTCCACACCCACCGTGTTCGTGCTGTGGCCGAACTCGCTGACCGGCCACGACGCGACGACGACGTGGCCGCGGTCGCTCAGCGAATCCGTCGACTACGAGGCCGAGTTGGGAGTCATCATCGGCAGGCCGGCCAAGGACGTCTCCGCCGACGACGCACTCGACCACGTGTGGGGGTACACCGTGGTCAACGACATCACCGCACGCGACATCCAGTACTCCGAGGCGCAGTGGTCGCGGTGCAAGTCCTTCGACGGCTTCACGCCGACGGGACCCTTCGTCGTGACGCGGGACGAGATCCCCGACCCGCAGGACCTCCGCATCTGGACGGTGCTCGACGGTCACACGATGCAGGATGCCTCCACCGGCCAGATGGTCCGCACGGTCGCGACCCTCATCGCACACCTCTCGAAGTCGGCCACGCTGCTTCCGGGCACGCTCATCTCGACGGGCTCCCCCGGCGGGGCGGGCTACTCGCGCGACCCACAGGTGTTCATCCGCGATCGGTCGACGGTGACCGTGGGGATCGACGGCATCGGCGAGCTCACCACGCACTGCCGCATCATCGGCTGACACACGACGAAGCCCCCTCGCCGCGATGCGGGAGGGGGCTCGGCCGACGAGTGCTAGTCGCTGACGTTCGAGCAGTCCACCGGGAGCCCGCGAACGGTGATGGTGCCCTCGAATCCGACCGCCTGGCACGCCTGGTACGTCTCGGTCCCGAAGGTGATGAGCGGGATGATCACTGCGAAGAACAGGATCACGCCGAGCACCATCAGCACGGCGCTGATGATGATGGCGGCGAGCGCGAAGCCGTTCTTGTGTCCGGCCTTGCGGCTCTGCACGAGCGCGATGATGCCGAGGATCAGCGCGATGAGCTGCACGAAGAACGACAGGATGAACGCGACGATGCCCATCGTCCGCCCGGGGACGGGGGCGTCCACGGGTGCGCCGTACGCCGGCGGCGGTGCCGACGCGTACTGGGGCGCGGCGCCGTACTGCGGCTGCGGAGCGCCATAGGCCGGTGGCGCCGGCGGAATGTTCGACGCGGGGTCGTTGGGGTTCTGCGGATCGGTCATGCGTGTTCCTCTCGCGTAGGTCTGTGATCGACCGTAGCGGGCGGCGCGGCGGCCCGGCAATCACCGCGCCGGTGCCGGGCGCGCGGGTCAGATCTGCGGATCGTCGACGACGATCGGCTCGTCCACGGTCGCGATGACCGGAATCGCGGCCGTGATGACCTCCAGTCCGGACAGCCGTGCCGGCGAGAGCTGCTTGGCGACCTCATCGGCCGACATGAGCCCGGCCTCGACGACGAGGTCGCCGACATTGCGCCCTGTCAGGAGTGCCGCCTTGGCGAGAGCCGCGGAGGCCGCGTACCCGATGAACGGGGTGAGCGCCGTCACGACGCCGACGGAGGAGCCGACCATCGCCCCGAGCCGCTCACGATTGGCCGTGATGCCGTCGACGCAGTTGACGCGCAGGGTCCACATGGCCCGGCGCATCCAGGTGATCGACTGGAAGATCGAGTGCGCGATGACCGGCTCGAACGCGTTGAGCTGCAGCTGCCCGCCCTCGACCGCCATCGTGACAGTGAGGTCCGCGCCCGCGACGGCGAAGGCCACCTGGTTCACGACCTCGGGGATCACGGGGTTGACCTTGCCGGGCATGATGCTCGACCCCGCCTGACGGGCCGGGAGGTTGATCTCGCCGAAACCCGCCTGCGGACCGGACGACAGCAGTCGCAGGTCGTTGCAGATCTTCGACATCTTGATCGCGTTGCGCTTGAGCGACGAGGAGAACGACATGAAGGCGCCCGTGTCGCTCGTGGACTCGACGAGGTCGGTCGCGAGGTCGAGGTCGAGACCGCTGATCTCGCGCAGGTGGCGCAGCACGGCCGCGCTGTAGGCGGGATGCGTCGTGATGCCGGTGCCGATCGCCGTCGCGCCCATGTTGATCTCGTAGAGGAGATAGGCGTTCTCGTTGAGTCGGCTGTAGTCCTCGCCGAGGGTCGTCGCGAAGCCGTGGAACTCCTGCCCGAGCGTCATGGGCACGGCATCCTGCAGCTGCGTCCGCCCGACCTTCAGGACGTCGTGGAACTCGACCGCCTTGGCGAGGAAGGCCTTGCGGAGCAGATCGAGTTCGTCCAGCAGGGAGCGGAGGTCGAGGCCGAGCCCGACCTTGATCGCCGTCGGATAAACGTCGTTCGTCGACTGGCTGCGATTGGTGTGGTCGATGGGCGAGAGGTAGGCGTAGTCGCCCTTCTCTCGTCCGGCCAGCTCGAGCGCGATGTTGGTGATGACCTCGTTCGCGTTCATGTTCGTCGACGTGCCGGCCCCGCCCTGGATGACGCCCACGACGAACTGGTCGTGATGCTCACCGTCGATCACGAGCTGTGCGGCGCGGTCGATGAGGTCGGCCTTCTCGGCATCCAGCACACCGATCTCGCGATTGGCGCGGGCCGAGGCCTGCTTGACCATCGCGAGCGCGACGACGAGGTCCTTGTAGACCGAGATCGGCCGCTTCGAGATGGGGAAGTTCTCCAGTGCGCGGGCGGTGTGGATGCCCCAGTACGCGTCGGCGGGGATCTCGAGGGATCCCAGGGAGTCGGTCTCGGTGCGTGTGCGCGTCATTGCGTCCAGAGCCATGGTGCTGGTCCTTGTGGGTTGGTCACGGCGGTGTGGGAACGCCTCAACCCTACGCGCGGACCCGGCGCGGCACCGGTGTACTCCGGGTACACCCGGCGCACCGCCGTGTACATCGCGTCTATCGCGCGGGCTTGCGCGAGAACACCTCGAGACGCTCCTCGGGCGTGAGCCGCGACATCCGCTCCACCCACTCGGCGGAGAAGAAGTCGCCGGTCGGGGCATCGACGACGGGCACGACGGCATGCGTGATCGTGTCGTCGTAGACGTGGACGAGGTGGAAGGACTGCCCGGCGTCCATGCCGTTCACCTCGGACGCCGGCCGGGCCAGGTTCATCGTGTAGCAGGTGGCCGCGGCCACACTGACCGGGACACCCACGAACGTGCCGTTCGTGGAGTAGTGCAGGTGACCGGCGAGGATCGCCCGCACGTCGGAGCCGGCGATCGCCTCGGCGAGGCGGCCCTGGTCGCGCAGCTCGAGGATGTCGAAGAGCGGCACATGCGACGGCAGAGGCGGATGGTGCATCGCCAGCACCGTTCCGAGCGGCGCGGGCGTGGCCAGCACGTCGGCGAGCCACTCGAGCTGGGCGGCGTCGAGATCCCCGTGGTGCCACCCCGGCACCGTGGAATCCAGCACCACGAGCCGCAGTCCTCCGAGGTCCCACACGCCTGTCACCGGCTGCTCGGAGGGCTCGAGCCCGAGCAGGTCGCGTCGCAGAGCGGGACGCTCGTCGTGGTTGCCGGCGACCCAGATCACCGGTGCGCCGAGGCGCGCCGCGATCGGTTCCACCGCCTCGCGCAGGGCGAGGTAGGCCTCGGGCTCGCCGAGGTCGGTGAGGTCGCCGGTGAACACGATGGCATCGGGGCGGATGCCGGTCCTCTCCGCCGCCTCGAGGGTGAGCGTCAGATTGGCCGCCGTGTCGAACCGGCCGGCCAGCGCGCGGTTCCCCGCCAGCAGATGGGTGTCGCTGAGGTGCAGCAGCGTCCGCCTCGCGGGGGCGTACTGCCCGAACCGGACGGATGCCGCGGCCTCCGCGTGACCGGGGAGTCCGGGCGAGGCGCCGTCGGCGGCGGAAGAGGGTGGCGTGGCGACCATTCCCTCAGCCTAGGGCCGGGCTCGGACGGGCTCAGTGGTTGAAGATGATCAGCAGCAGGCCGCCGGCGACCGCCGCCCCCGCGACGCCGAACGAGAGGTAGGCACCGACGAGCGCCATGCGCTTCTGCCCGTCGGTGAGCGGGCTCCGCTTGGCGGCCTTCGCAGCCGCCTTCTCGGCCTTGCGGGCCTCCTTCTCGGAGATGACGGTGATCGCGTCGGTGAACTCGGCCGGCGCCACGACGGGCGCACGACCGGCACGGACCAGGAGTCGGAGGCCCGTGGCATAGGCGGCGACGACGATCGTGGCAGAGATGAAGGCGGCGACGAACACCTGGACGAAGGCCAGCCAGTTGATGACGATCACGCGTCGCCTCCGCTCTTCGGTCCGCGCGCGGATCGCTCGGCGGCTTTGGCGGCCCTCTTGGCTTCGGCCTCCTGCGCGGCGCGCTGGCGGGCCTCCTCCCGAGCGATGGCTCGCTGACGTCGCGTGGGCGGCGGGTTGCGCTTGACCTTGACCGCCTTGCCGGAGTCCGCCACCTCGCTCATCGCGTTGGCCGCGGTGACCTCGTCGCGGCGCGAGCGCATGTACAGGAACAGGATGATCGCCACCGCGATGATCGCGTCGATGATCACACCCCACACCGGCAGCCAGACCACGAGCAGTGCGGCGAGCGCTCCCACGGTGCCGGCGGCGGGGAGGGTGAGCAGCCAGCCGACCATGATGCGGCCCGCGGTCCGCCAGCGCACCGTCGCGCCGCGTCGGCCCAGGCCCGAGCCGATGACCGATCCCGACGCCACCTGCGTCGTCGAGAGCGCGAAGCCGAGGGCGCTCGAGGCCAGGATCGTCGAGGCCGTCGAGCTCTCGGCGGCGAAGCCCTGCGCGGGCTTGACGTCGGTCAGTCCCTTGCCCAGGGTGCGGATGATGCGCCAGCCGCCCATGTACGTGCCGAGGGCGATGGTGATGGCGCACGCGAAGATCACCCACGTCTGCGGCTCGGGGTCGCTCGCCGACTGGAGGCCGGAGGTGATCAGGAGGAGGGTGATGATGCCCATCGTCTTCTGCGCGTCGTTCGTGCCGTGCGCGAGGGCGACCAGCGAGGACGTGAAGATCTGGCCGACGCGGAACCCGTCGCGGCCGTCGGGCCTGCTGTCGTAGCGGCGCGTGATCGCATACGCGATCTTCGTCGCCGAGAACGCGATGATGCCCGCGGTGAGCGGCGCGATGATCGCGGGGAGGATCACCTTGGACATCACGACGCCGAAGTCGATCGCCGCGACGCCCACGCCGACGATGGTGGCGCCGATGAGACCGCCGAAGAGCGCGTGCGAGGACGACGAGGGCAGCCCGAGCAGCCACGTGAGCATGTTCCAGGTGATCGCGCCGATGAGACCGGCGAAGATGATCTCGGGGAAGATGGCCGCGGAGATCTCGGATTCGTTGATGATTCCGCCCGAGATCGTCTGGGCGACCTCGGTGGACAGGAACGCCCCGACCAGGTTCAGCAGAGCGGCCAGCAGCACCGCCGTCTTGGGCTTGAGAGCGCCGGTCGCGATGGGCGTCGCCATCGCGTTCGCCGTGTCGTGGAAACCATTCGTGAAGTCGAAGAACAACGCGAGTGCGATGACCAGCACGATGATGAGGGTTGCGGTTTCCACCGTTCGCTTTCCGTAAGGGGATGTGGAGAAGATGCCGACGGGATCGGCGTGACGAACGAACAGTTCACCTTGAGTTCAGGAACCGGCAACCGGCCAGAAAGAATCCTTACACCGCCCCGCCCTGCGGTCAACTCGGGACGCGGTGCGGGAGGAGGGGTCTCCCGCCCTCCGACACGGCTACCGTGGGACCGTGACCGTTCACGACACCCCCGCAGCAGCATCCGCCCCCGTCGCCGAATCACGGCCCGTCGTCCGCAGCCATCACGGCGACGACGTCGAGGACCGTTACGAGTGGCTGCGCGCCAAGGAGGACGTGGCCGTCCTGGCGCACCTCGAGGCGGAGAACGCGTACACCCAGCAGCGCACCGCGCACCTCGACGGATTGCGCGCGAAGCTCTTCGACGAGATCAAGGGCCGCACTCTGGAGACCGACCTGTCGGTGCCCACGCGCCGCGGCGACTGGTGGTACTACGGCCGCACGATCCAGGGCAAGCAGTACGGCATCCAGTGTCGATCTCCGCTCTCCTCCCCCGACGACTGGACGCCGCCGGAGCTCTCGCCCGAGGCGGACGTCCCCGGCGAGCAGATCCTCCTCGACGGCAACGTCGAGGCGGACGGCCACGAGTTCTTCTCGCTCGGCAGCTTCGAGATCTCGAACGACGGCACCCTCATGCTGTACGGCGTCGACGTCGCCGGCGACGAGCGCTACACCGTGCGCGTGCGCAACGTGGTGACCGGCGAGCAGCTTCCCGACGAGATCCCGGGCACCTTCGCCGGGGCCACGTTCTCGCCCGACGGGCGCTTCATCGTCTACACCACCGTCGATGACGCGTGGCGGCCCGACACCGTGTGGCTGCACGAACTCGGCACCCCCGTCGACAGCGACGAGAAGCTGTTCCACGAGCCCGACGAGCGGTACTGGGTCGGTGCCGGCTTCACCCGCAGCGACCGCTTCCTCATGATCGAGGTGGGGTCGTCCATCACCTCCGAGGAATGGCTGGTGGATGCCGCGGCCCTGCGCACCGAGCCGCGCGTGGTGTGGCCCCGGTCCGAAGGGGTCGAATACGAGTCGTCCCACGCCGTGATCGACGGCGAGGACGTGCTCTTCGTGCTCCACAACGACGGCGCCCTGGACTTCGAGCTCGTGCGGGTGGCGGCATCCGATCCCCGCGGCGAGCGCGCCGTCGTGATCCCGCACCGCCCCGGACATCGGCTGCTCGGCGTCTCGACGTTCCGGGACTGGGGCGTGGTGGGCTATCGCCGCGGCGGACTCCCCCGCCTCGGCCTGCTCGACTACACCACCGGCGACGTCAACGAGCTCGAGTTCGACGAACCGCTCTACGCCGTCGGATCCGGGGGCAACCCGGAGTGGGCTCCGCCGCTGCTGCGCATCGGATACGGCTCGTTCACGACCCCCGGCACGGTCTACGACTACGACCTCGCGACCGGCGACCTGCTGCTGCGCAAGCGCCAGCCGGTGCTCGGGGGCTACGACCCGGAGGCCTACGCCCAGGCACGCGTGTGGGCGACGGCGCAGGATGGCACGCAGATCCCGCTCTCGCTCGTCTGGAAGCGCTCGTTCGGCGACGCAGGCGAGACGCCGCGGCCGCTCCATCTGTACGGTTACGGCTCGTACGAGCATTCGATCGAGCCCGGGTTCTCGGTGCCGCGCCTGTCGGAGCTGGACCGCGGCGTGATCTTCGCCGTCGCCCACGTGCGCGGCGGCGGCGAGATGGGTCGTCAGTGGTACGAGGACGGCAAGCTCCTCCACAAGCGCAACACCTTCACCGACTTCGTCGACTGCGCCCGGCATCTCGTCGACCACGGGTACACCACGCCGTCGCAGATGGTGGCCGAGGGCGGCTCCGCGGGCGGTCTGCTGATGGGCGCCGTCGCCAACCTCGCGCCGGAGCTGTTCGCGGGTGTGCTGGCCGACGTGCCGTTCGTCGACGCGCTCACCACGATCCTCGACCCCTCGCTCCCTCTGACCGTGATCGAGTGGGACGAGTGGGGCGACCCCCTGCACGACGCCGACGTCTACGCCTACATGAAGTCGTACTCGCCCTACGAGAACGTGCGGACGGATGCTCCCTACCCGCGGATCCTCGCCGTCACGTCGCTCAACGACACCCGTGTGCTCTACGTCGAGCCGGCGAAGTGGGTCGCGCGTCTGCGCGAGGTCGGCGCCGACGCCCTCCTCAAGTGCGAGATGGTCGCCGGTCACGGCGGCGTCTCCGGCCGCTACAACGCCTGGCGCGAGCGGGCGTTCGAACTGGCGTGGATGCTCGACGTGCTCGGCGTCGCCGACGCCTGACCTGACCTGCCCTGCCGAGGTCAGGAGATCTGCCGACGTCAGGACCGGTCTGCCGGCATCGGTCCTGATCCGGGAAGGTCTCCTGATCCCGGGTGCAACGTGATCTGAGCCGCCGGCTCCTCCACACACCTGCATGGAGGCGAGGAGCCCACCGGCGCGCTCAGAACGACGATCGTAGGGGACGCGCGCGAGCACGCTTGGCGGGTGCCCCGGGACTTGACAGCGTGGATCACTCGACAGGGCGGAGTCGCTCACTCGAGCGTCGCCCGCGACCACGGCTTCTCAAAGCACGACGCCGCGACCTCGGTGGCCGCGGGCCGTCTGCAGTGGGTTCGGCGCTCATGGCTCGTCGCTCCAGCTTGCGACCCGGCGCTTCGCGCCGCGGCGGAAGCCGGCGGACGAGCGACCTGTGTGAGCAGCACGCGGCGACTCGGTCTGTGGACGCCCGAACACGACTGCCCGCACGTGTCCGTCTCGCCCGGTGCGTCCAGGTTCTCCGCCGGCGGGCTTGTCGTGCACTGGGCAGTCGGCCCGGTGCCGGTCCCCCGCCATGTTGCCCATGAGCCGCTCCTCAACGTGTTGTTCCACGTTGCCCGCTGCCTACCGCCGGCGGATTCACTCGCGGTGTGGGAGTCAGCGCTCCGGACAGGACAGACCGACGCCGCTGTCCTTCGCGCGGTGCCCTGGAGCAGCACTCGCGCGCAGGGGCTGGCCGACCGCGCAGGAGCCCTTTCCGACTCCGGGATCGAGTCACACTTCATGCGGCTCATGCACGGAATCGGTGTGAAGGTACGCCAGCAGGTGTGGATCGACGGTCACCCCGTCGACGGTCTCATCGGCGAGCGGCTCGTCGTGCAGGTCGACGGGTTCGAACATCATCGGGCGGCGGATCGCCGCCGAGACATCGCCGCGGATGCGCGCTTGATGCTGCGGGGGTTCCACGTCCTGCGGTTCGACTACGTGCAGATCCTCTTCCACCCCGAGCAGGTGATCTCTGTGATCCAGACAGCGATCGCGCAGCGACGACACCTCGCTCAGTGATTCTCCCTGGTCAGGAGAAACGCTCAGATCAGGATGCTGGAGCCCGCCCCGCTCCTGATCTCGGCAGATGACCTGATCTCACACGGATGCCTCGGTGGAGGCATCCGCAGGGCTCAGCCGAAGAGTGCAGCGGCCTCTTCGTACCGGTAGAGGGGCACGGTGTTGAGTTCACCGAGAGCCTCGGCGAACGGCACGCGCACGATGTCGGTGCCGCGCATGGCCACCATCTGGCCCCACGCGCCGTCGATGACGGCATCGGCGGCGTGCAGACCCAGGCGCGTGGCGAGCACGCGGTCGAAACCGGAGGGCGATCCCCCACGCTGGATGTGACCGAGCACGGTGGAACGGGTCTCGATGCCGGTCCGGCGCTCGATCTCGGGGGCGAGCACCTCGCTGATGCCGCCGAGGCGCGGACGGTTGAACGCGTCGAGGCCCTTGTCGGAGAAGGCCTCGTCCTGCCCCTTGAGCTTGAAGCCCTCGGAGACGACGATGAGCGGCGCGCGGCCGCGGTCGTGCGCCTTGGAGACGAGGTCGCAGATCTCCTCGATCGACATCGGCACCTCGGGAATGCAGATCGCATGGGCACCGGCGGCCATCCCGGCATGCAGGGCGATCCACCCGACGTGGCGCCCCATGACCTCGGCCACCATGCAGCGCTGGTGCGAGTCTCCCGTGGTGCGGAGTCGGTCCATCGCGTCGGTGGCGATGTTGACGGCCGTGTCGAATCCGAACGAGTAGTCGGTCGCACGCAGGTCGTTGTCGATCGTCTTCGGCACGCCGAGCACGTTGATGCCGTCGTTGGCCAGACGGTTGGCGGCCGCGAGGGTGCCTTCGCCGCCGATCGCGATGATGCCGTCGATCCGGTGGCCGTACAGCGTCTTGGCGATGTTCTCGGCGCCGCCGCGCGGCCCCTCATACGGGTTGGTGCGGCTCGTTCCGAGAATCGTGCCGCCGACCTTCGACAGGCCCTTCACCTCGTGGCGCGTCAGCGGGAAGAAGTCCGCGTCGACGACCCCGCGCCAGCCGTCGCGAATACCGACGAACTCCAGGTCGTACGACGTGGTCCCCTTGAGGACGACGCCGCGGATGACCGCGTTGAGCCCGGGGCAGTCGCCGCCGCTCGTCAGGATGCCGATCTTCATGGCTGTGGTCCTCGCTGTCGGGGGAAGAGGGTCGGCGACGCTGCCTCACCCGACATTAGTGCCCGGATGCCGCACCCTGCCACACGCGGTCAGTCCGCGCCGAGGGCCCGGCGCGTGAGGTGCATGAGCGCCGACAGCTGCACCGAGTCGCTCGACTGCGGGTCGACGGCCTCGCCGTCGAGCGCGCGGGCGGCGAGCCCCTGCTTGGAGTCGATCAGCTCGGCGATCTTCGTGTCGATCGTGTGCGCGGCGATGATGCGCCACGCGGTGACCGGCTCGTCCTGGCCGATGCGGTGCACGCGGTCGATCGCCTGCGTCTGCTCGGCGGCTGTCCACGACAGCTCGGCGAGCACGACGTTGGACGCGGCCTGCATGTTGAGGCCGACGCCCGCCGCGGTCAGCGAGCAGACCGCGATCCCCACGCCCGCGTCGTTGTTGAAGTCGTCGATCGCCTGCTGGCGCACCGGCGTCGTCTGGTCGCCGCGGATCGACACCGTGCGCAGGCCGGCGCCCGCGAAGTGCGCCTCGGCGGCATCCATCACATCGATGTGCTTGGCGAAGAACACGACCTTGCCGACCGAGCGCTGCAGCTGCACGGCGTAGTCCGCCGCGAGAAGCGCCTTGGCCTGACCGATCTTGCGCACCATGGTGAAGACGTTCTCGGAGCCGGTCCCGGCGGCCTTGGACTCCTCCAGCTCGTTCTGCGCGACGAGACGCACGATGTCGCCGTCGATCTCGCCGGGGGCGAGGCCGCGATCGCCGCGGGCCTCGATGATCCGGCGGTAGCGGGCGGCCAGTCGCTCGCCGAGCTCGCGCTCCGCCTGGCGGATCGAGCGGCCGAACTCGTCGTCCAGCTCGACCGGGAGGTCGGCGATGAGCTTGTCGGGCAGGTCCGCGGCGACATCCTTCTTCTTGCGCCTCACGATGCCCATCGAGATCACCGCGTCGCGAGCCTCGGGGTAGAACGCCTTGTCGGCCGGTGTGAGACCCGTCTCGTCGAGCTTCTCCATCAGCTCGGGCCCGGGCTTCTCGCCGGTCGTCCAGCCGAGGAATCGCCAGATCGCGTCGAAGTCCTCGACGTCGTTGATGAGCGGCGTTCCGGTGAGGGCGAGCAGGAGCGGGTCGCGCACCTGCTCGCGAATACGCGCGGCGAGCGCGAGCACGTTCTGCGAGCGCTGCGAGCCGAGATTCTTGATGAAGTGCGCCTCGTCGACGACCATGCCCTTCAAGCCCAGGTCGCCGAGCCAGGACAGGTGCCGGTCGAGCACCTCGTAGTTGACGATGAACACGTCCGCGAAGGCGTCGATGGCCTCGCCGTCGCCGTGGATGACGGTTGCACGCCGGTGGGGCGTCCAGCGCTCCACCTCGCGGGCCCAGTTCATCTTGACGACATTCGGCACGACCGCCAGCAGCGGATACGCGCCGGCGACGGATGCTGCGAGCACGGACTCCGCCGTCTTCCCGAGGCCGGGCTCATCGGCCAGGAGGAAGGTGCGGTGCCCTTCGCGCACGGACTCGAGGAAGCGCGACTGATGCACCATGATCTCGAGGCCCTTGGGCGAGAGGCGGTCGAACTCCGGCACGGGCGGAAGGTCCATGGTCGCGGCACCGCCGCCGGCGCCCGTCTCGAAGGCCTTGTAGAGCGGACCCATGAGCTCCCAGCCGTCGAGGCGACGCCGCGGCGTCTGCTTGGGAGCGCGGAGGGAGAGGTCGGGCGCGAGGAACGGGTTGGACTCGCGGCGCGCCTCCACCTGCTGCGGTACCACCTGGCGCTCGGCCAGTGCGGCGGGGACGACCGTCGCGGCGGCCGGGGCGGCATCGGTGATGATGAGCTCGTCAGGCGGCAGCTCCGCGCCGGATTCGAGTAGCCAGTCGCGGCGCATGCGCCGCGCGACCGGCGAGGCGGCCTGATCGACCTCGAGCAGCTGGATGAGCGACGTGTCGCGCGCAGCCGTCTTCGCGAGGATGGTGGCGACGCCGTCGAGCCGCTTGAGGAGCTCGGCGCGAGCGGCGTCGGTCACCGAGGTGTCGGCCTTCACACGGGCGCGCTCCTCGCGCACCAGGAACGCGATGACCTGGAACTTGACGCGGTTCGTCGGTCCGAGCTTTCCTCGCTGGGCCTTGGCTTCGACCTCACGCACCTTGCGGGCGAGGATCGGGATGATGGGGGCCTCGTCGTCTCGACGTACGGACGAAGACTTGCGGCGACGCTGCGCCGACGTCTGGGCGGGTGCCGTGGGCGGCATGCTCCTCCTGAGCGTGAATGCCGGCGAACCGGCGGTGAATCGGTGTGGACACCGAAACGGCTGCGATGCTCCCGCTGGCGGCGCGGACGCCGTCGCAACACGGGACGGGTGCTCTCGCCGTCGGCCGCGGGCACTCGCTTCTGCGAGCTGCGACGTCGACAGCGGATTCCCCTGGTGCCAGTCTAGCGGACGCGGGCGGCTCAGCCCCAGACCGTGTCGACGATGTCCTCGGTGTAGCCCTGCGGGGCGAAGTTGATCCACGAGGTCGACACCCAGCCGCCGTCGCCGACGTAGTGGGTCTCGCCGCTCGCGTACTCCTCGTCGTCCTGCGTGACGCCCTTCTGCTCGAAGCGGCACACGGTCCCGCTCCCGAGCGACTCGCACGCGGCTCCCGAAGCGGCGAGCTCGGAGGTGATGAACTCCTCCTGCCCGGCATCGATCGCGGTGACGTTGGTCGCCAGCCCGTACTCGCCCGGCATCCCCCACGAGCAGCGGATGGTCGGCGCCCCGCCGTCGATGATCTGGATGAGGTCGACGTCCTGCGTGGAGAGCATCGTCACGCCCGGGTCGTTGAGAGGCGGATTGTCGGCGTTGAGGCTGGCGAGCATCGATGGGGAGTAGAGCTCTTCGCACGCCTGCGGAACGTCGAACTCCGCGCCGGGGAGCTCCGTCTCGATCGGGGTGGGCGAAGCACCCGTGGGGCGTGGCGAGATCGACGGGGTCGCATCTCCGCTGGCGTCGGGCGCCGGCTCGGGGCGGCACCCCACGATGAGGGCGGCCGCGACGGAGAGGAGGGCGATCGCGCCCAGCGAGCGGACCGCGATCCGACGTCGATCGTGCAGCATCCGGCCTCCGTGCTCTGGGGAACCCTTCGACCCTACGATGCCCCTCGCACACCTGTCGGGGGACGCGCCGCGCGCATCGAGGCCCTAATCGTCGGCCGACGCCACCTGCCACTGCGACAGCAGGTGCGGATCATCGGTCACGATGCCGTCCACGCCGAGCGCGGTGACCGCGTCCCACTGCGCATCCTTGTTGAGCGTGTAGACGACGATGCGTCCCCCGGCTGCGTGTATCTCGTCGACGACCTCCGGTCGCGCGAGCACAGCCTTGCGCGAGACGACGATGCCGCGCACGCCGGCCTGCTCGGCCGCCGCCACGACGTCCTTCGGGAGGTGCTTGAGGATGAGAAGGCGCGAGACGACCTCCGACTCGATCGCGCACAGGGCGAGCGTGCGGGCGTCGAAGCTCGCGAGGGCGATGCTGCGATCGAGATCCCGCGCGGCGATCTCGTCGATCGCTCGGGCCACCGCGGCAGCATCCCACGTTCCCTTGAGCTCGACGATCGCGCGGCCGCCCGCGGCGGCGAGCACGTCGAGGAACTCGGGGAGCGTCGGCACCCGCGTACCGGCGTAGGCCGGATCGAACCACGACCCGGCGTCGAGGGACTGCACCTCGGCGAGCGTCAGATCGGCGAGGTACCCGGTGCCGTCGGTGGTGCGATCCACCTTGCGATCGTGCAGCAGCACGGGGTGGCCGTCGGCGGTCAGCGCGACGTCGACCTCGACGTAGCCGAAGCCTCCGGCCAGCGCGGCCGTGATCGCCGGCAGGGTGTTCTCGGGAGCGGTGGCGCCGCCTCCCCGGTGGCTGGCGATGAACGCGGCGTCACCCGGACCTCGCGGGTCCCCCATGAGCTCCGTGGCGCTCACGCGCGCGGGACTGGCGCCGAGGAAGGCGATCACCAGGCTGGCGGCCGCGAGCACGCAAACGACGAGCAGAGCGTGGGTCCGGTCGCGCGTGCGATCGGATGCCGCGGAAGGGGGCATCGGGTATGTCCTCCGGGTCGTACACCGTGTCCTCTTCGACACGGTGCGCCCACTCTACATGCGCCGTTACCTTTCCGTTACCTCTTTTCGGAACGGATGCCGCTTACGGCATCCCAGATCGCGTCGGCGACGTCGCGCTTGGTTCCGTCGGCCGTCGCGACGACCTCGCCGGCGGCATCCAGCAGCGTGACCTCGTTGCGATCCGCCTCGAATCCCTGCGCCCACCCCACCTGGTTCACCGCGAGAAGATCGGCGCCCTTGCGCGCGGCTTTGCGGCGTCCGCGGTCGAGCAGGGTCTCACCGTCCTGCGGGGTCTCCGCCGCGAATCCGACCACGATCTGCCCATCGCGACGGCTCCTGACCAGGCCCGCGAGGATGTCGGCGTTCTCGACGAGGTGCAGCGTGATGCCCGGCCCCTCCGCGGCATCCTTCGACAGCTTCGCGTCCGACACCTCGGCGACGCGATAGTCGGCGACGGCAGCCGCCATGACGACGACGTCCGCCCCGGCGGCGGCGTCGCCGACCGCGACAGCGAGCTCCGCCGCCGTGCCGGTACGCACGACGCTCACGCGCGGGTGCGTGGAGGCGCCGGAGAGCACGCCTTCGTCGACGTGCGCGGCGATGAGCAGCACGTCCGCACCGCGATCGGCCGCCGCGAGGGCGACCGCGATCCCCTGCTTCCCGCTGGAGCGGTTGCCGATGAAGCGGACCGGATCGATGGGCTCGCGTGTGCCGCCGGCCGACACGACCACGTGCATTCCCGAGAGATCGGCGCTGCGGGCCCCCGCCGCGGCGAGCGCCTCCGTCACGATCTGCTCCGGCTCCGACATCCGTCCTGGGCCGCTGTCGCCGCCGGTGAGTGCGCCGTCGGCGGGGCCGACCATAACCACTCCGCGCTCGCGCAGCGTGGCGATGTTGTGGACCGTCGCGGGGTGCCGCCACATCTCGGTGTGCATCGCCGGGGCCACGACGACCGGTGCCGTGGTGGCGAGTAGGGTCGTTCCCAGGAGATCGTCCGCCAGCCCGGCTGCCATCTTCGCCAGCGTGTTCGCGGTCGCGGGCGCCACGATCACGAGATCGGCCGACTGGCCGAGCGCGACGTGACGCACGCGAGCGACGTCCTCGTGGACGGAGGTCGTGACAGGGTTGCGGCTGATCGCCTCCCACGTCGGAAGGCCGACGAAGCGCACGGCGTCCGCGGTCGGCACGACGTGCACCTCATGTCCCTCCTTCACGAGGAGGCGCACCAGGTGCACCGTCTTGTAGGCGGCGATCCCGCCCGAGACTCCGACGACGACGAACACCCTCCGATCTTGGCACGACCCGGATCCCGGCAGGCAGGAGAACGCCCTCGATGTGCACCGTCGTCATCCGCGTGCCCGACTCCCCCGATGAGCCCACACGAGTGCTCGCGGTCCGCGACGAGGACCCGGAGCGACCCTGGAACCCGCTCGGACCCTGGTGGCCCGAGGCGCACGACGGCGTCGTCGGCGTGCGCGATGCGCGAGCCGGCGGTGCGTGGCTGGCCGCCGATCCCGGCACCCGCCGGCTGGCGGTGCTGCTCAATCGAGCGGATGCCTCGGCCCGACCGGAATCGGAGCTCATCTCGCGCGGCGGCATCGTGCTCGACGCGGTAGCCGGCCGGTCCCCCGAGGGCGCCCCGCCGACGCACGGCTTCAATCTGGTCGAGGTCGATCCGGCCGGCGCGCGGGTGCTCACCTGGGACGGCGAGCGGCTGCGCACGACGGAGCTCGCACCGGGGACGCACATGATCGCGCACGACGACGTCGATGACCCGGGCACGCCGCGCATCGCGCACTGGCTCGCCGAGTTTCAGGCGGCCGGTCTCTCCGGCGACGCCGAGTGGTGGATGCCGTGGGTCGACGTCCTGCGCCGGTCGGCGCAGCTGGAGCCGACGGATGACCGGGCGATCATCCGCGACAACCGCCCGTACGGCTACCCGACGCTGTCGCTGCTCGCGTGCGTCGCGTCCGTTTCGTCAGAAGGCGTCGACGTGCACTACGGGGAGCTGGACGAGCCCGGCCGCTGGGGCGGGCTCGACCTCGACTGATCCGCGCCCCCCGCTTGCCGAGAACGCGCCTGTGTCCTCGACACGCGGAGTCGGGCGTACACAAGTGCGTTCTCTGCAAGCGGTGCGGGGCGGGGTCAGACCAGGCTCTTGGTGTGCCAGACCGTCTTCGTCTCGGTGAACGCGGCGATGCGCTGCAGGCTCGGAGCCGCGGCATCCGCTCCCGACTCGGGGGGAAGCACGCGTGTGAGCGTCTCAGCGGCGGCGATCTGCAGGTCGACCCAGTCGAGGTCACCGGCGCCGACGAGGTCGAGGCCGTGCACATCGGGGTGCGACGCGAGCCACGGCGCGAGCTCGGCGGGCGATCCGGTGAGGACGTTCACCACGCCGCCCGGCACGTCGGAGGTCGCGAGCACCTCGGCGAGGCTGATCGCCGAGAGCGGGAAACGCTGCGAGGCGACGACGACCACGGAGTTGCCCGAGACCAGCGCCGGCGCGACCGCGGAGACGAGCCCGAGCAGGGCGGTGTCCTGCGGGGCGATCACGGCGACCACACCGGTCGGCTCGGGCACCGAGATGTTGAAGTACGGACCGGCGACGGGATTGCCGTTTCCGGCGACCTGGCCGAACTTGTCGCACCAGCCGGCGTACCAGACCCACCGGTCGATCGCCTCGTCGACCTCCGCCTGCGCGGCGGAGCCCGACACGCCCGTCTGCTGCACGATCTCGTCGACGAACTGCGCACGGCGGCCCTCGAGCAGCTCGGCGACGCGGTAGAGCACCTGGCCGCGGTTGTACGCGGTCGCGCCGGCCCAGCCCTTCACGGCTCCGCGGGCGGCGGTCACCGCGTCGCGGGCATCCTTGCGCGAGGCGAGCGCCGCGTTGGCGAGGAACTCGCCCTTGGCCGAGACGACCTCGTAGGTGCGTCCGGACTCGGTGCGGGGGAAGGCTCCTCCGATGAACAGCTTGTACGTCTTCGGCACGGTCAGTCGCTTGCTCACGCCGCCGCTCCCTTCAGGTACGCGAGGAGGCCGTGGCGGCCGCCCTCCCGGCCGTAGCCGGACTCCTTGTATCCGCCGAACGGGCTCGACGGGTCGAATCGGTTGAACGTGTTCGCCCAGATCACACCGGCGCGCAGCCGGTCGGCGACCGCGAGGATGCGCGAGCCCTTGTCGGTCCAGATGCCCGCCGACAGGCCGTACGGCGTGTTGTTGGCCTTCTCGATCGCCTCCGCGGGCGTGCGGAATGTGAGCACCGACAGCACCGGACCGAAGATCTCGTCGCGAGCGATCCGGTGGGAGGCCTGCACGTTGGTGAAGATCGTCGGAGCGAACCAGAACCCGCTGTCGGGGATGACGCAGTCGGCGCTCCAGCGCTCCGCGCCCTCCTCCTCGCCGATGCGGCTCAACTCACGGATGCGGTCGAGCTGCTCACGCGAGTTGATGGCGCCGATGTCGGTGTTCTTGTCCAGCGGGTCGCCCAGACGAAGCGTCGACAGGCGCGACTTGAGCCGGTCGACGACCTCGTCGTGGATCGACTCCTGCACGAGCAGTCGACTGCCGGCGCAGCACACGTGACCCTGGTTGAAGAAGATGCCGTTGACGATGCCCTCGATGGCCTGGTCGATGGGGGCGTCCTCGAAGACGATGTTCGCGGCCTTGCCGCCCAGCTCGAGGGTGAGCTTCTTGTCCGTGCCGGCGACGGCCTTGGCGATCTCGCGGCCGACCGGAGTCGAGCCAGTGAAGGCGACCTTGTTCACATCGGGGTGGCGGACCAGAGCGGCACCGGTCGCCCCGGCGCCCGTGACGATGTTCACCACGCCCGGCGGCAGATCGGCCTGCTGCAGGATCTCCGCGAAGATCAGCGCAGACAGCGGCGTGGTCTCGGCCGGCTTGATCACGACCGTGTTGCCTGCCGCCAGCGCCGGCGCGATCTTCCACGCGAGCATCAGCAGCGGGAAGTTCCAGGGGATCACCTGGCCCGCGACGCCGAGGGCGCGCGGGTTCGGACCGAGACCGGCGTAGTCGAGCTTGTCGGCCCAGCCGGCGTAGTAGAAGAACCACGCGGCCACCAGCGGCACGTCGACGTCGCGGCTCTCCTTGATCGGCTTCCCGTTGTCGAGGCTCTCGGCGACGGCGAGCTCTCGCGCGCGCTCCTGCACGAGGCGGGCGATGCGGAAGAGGTACTTGCCGCGATCGCGGCCGCTCATCTTCGACCACGTCTTGTCGTGGGCGCGGCGCGCGGCGGCGACGGCGGCATCGACATCTGCTTCACTCGCCGTCGCGATGGTCGCGATGTGCTTCTCGTCCGCCGGGGAGATGGTGGCGAAGCTCTCCCCGCGACCGGGACGGAACTCGCCGTCGATGAACAGCCCGTACTCGTCGCGGAGGTTCAGGATCGCTCGCGACTCGGGAGCGGGCGCGTACTCAAGAAAACTCATGTCTCGGGTCCTCAGTCGATCGTCACGTAGTCGGCGCCGGAGTAGTGGCCGGTCTTCAGCTTCTGGCGCTGCAGCAGCACGTCGTTGAGCAGACTCGACGCGCCGTAGCGGAACAGGTGGGGCTGCAGCCACTCCTCGCCCACCGTCTCCGCGACGGTGACGAGGTATTTGATCGCGTCCTTGGATGTGCGGATGCCGCCAGCCGGCTTGACGCCCACCTTCTCGCCGGTCGCGCGATGCCAGTCCCGCACGACCTCGAGCATCAGCAGCGTCACCGGCAGGGTCGCGGCGGGCTGCACTTTCCCGGTCGACGTCTTGATGAAGTCGCCGCCGGCGAGGATGGCGAGCCATGACGCGCGCTTGACGTTGTCGTAGGTGGTGAGCTCACCGGTCTCGAGGATCACCTTGAGCGACGCGTAGGTGCCGTCCTCACGACGACAGGCCTCCTTCACACGGGCGATCTGGTCGAAGACCAGGCCGTACCGGCCCGCGAGGAATGCGCCGCGGTCGATCACCATGTCGATCTCGTCGGCGCCGTGCGCGACGGCTTCCGCGGTGTCGGCGAGCTTGATCTCGAGCGAGGAGCGCCCGCTCGGGAACGCTGTCGCGACCGCCGCCACGGAGACCAGCCCGTCGTCGGGGTCGCCGTGCGCGGAGCCCAGCGCCTCGACGGCGTACGGCACCATGTCGCCGTACACGCACACGGCGGCGACGCGCGGGCAGGTCGGGTCGGACGCATCCGGGTTCAGCGCCTTGGCGACCAGCGATCGCACCTTGCCCGGCGTGTCGGCGCCCTCGAGCGTGGTCAGGTCGATGAGATCGATGATCTTGTCGAGCGCCCACGCCTTGGAGGATGTCTTGATCGAGCGGGTGCCGAGGCCGGCCGCCCGCTGCTCCAGGCCCACGGCATCGACGCCGGGCAGGCCGTGCAGATAGCGGCGGAGGGTCGTGTCGTCGGGTTCCCCGCCGAGCAGCGCGACGGCCCGCTCGGGCAGCGTCTGCAGATCGGTGCGGCTCATGGTGCTCCCTCTGTCTGGTGATCCTGCTCGCGGGGGCGAGGATCGCTCACCTCGTCGCGCAAAACGTCAAGCCTACCCGGCTCGGTCGGGTGCGCCGCGATCGCCGGTGACCGTCGGATGCCGCGCACGGCTCGATCGTAGGCTCGTCGGGCCTGGCCGGTCTACGGGTCGGCGGGCCCTACGCCGGGGGCGCGGCCGGCCAGATGAGCTCCGCCACCAGTTCGTCCGGCGTCATGCCGCGTCGCGCGGCCTCTGCCTCGAGCCGGGCGATCGTCGAGGGCGACAGCGCTCCCGGCCGGGCAGCGGCGTCGGCGGGTCGCTCGCGAAGCAGCAGCGACAGCACGGGCACGACGATGGCGCCGAGGGCAGCGAGGATCGAGGCGATCCCCATCGTTCGCGAGTACGCTTCGCCGCCGGTCTCGTCGGTCCACACCGGGTACACGACGAGGACGAACACCAGCGCGAACAGCGCGAGCGTCACGATGAGGCCGATCCGCACGACGCGCTGACGACGATCCGCCAGCAGCAGGAGCAGGCACGCGAACGCCAGGCCGACGGATGCCGCGACCATCGTCCACAGGACATCCCAGAACAGCTCCGCCTCCCACGACGGCTGGGCCCACAGCGCGATGATCGCGAGGACGGCGGTGATGACCGCCACCGCTGCGCCGACGAGCCCGACGATCTGCAGGCGCCGCCCGAGCAGCGACGCGCAGCAGAGCACGGCCACGCTGAAGGCGCCGACGAGACCCGTCGTGCCGAGGACCTTCCACGCCGGATCGCCTAGCTCGGCGCCGAGCAGTACGACGATGCCGCCGAGGGCGGCGAGCCCGAACGAGACGATGATGATGCCGACGATCACGCGGCGGAGAACGGACATCCGGGGTCGGGTCTGCTCCACCGCGTCCGTCATGTCAGCTCCTCGCGCACCCGGATGACATCGTCGGTCATCTGCTCGATGAGCGGACCGATCCCCTCGAACGCGACCATACCGCGGATGCGGGCCACGAATTCGATCTCGACCGTGTGTCCGTAGAGATCGAGGTCGGTCTCGTCGAGCACGTACGCCTCGACCTGCCGCAGGACGACGTCGTCGAAGGTCGGGTTGGTGCCGATGCTGATCGCGGCGGGATAGCGGATGCTGCGCCGCGCGTCCCGGTGATGATCGGCGTCGAGTGCGCCGCCGTCGACCAGCCAGCCCGCGTAGACCCCCTCAGCGGGCACGAAGCCCTCGAGGTCGGACGACAGGTTGGCGGTCGGGAATCCGAGCTCGCGGCCGCGCTTGAGTCCGTGCACGACCACGCCGCGCACCGAGTGTGAGCGGCCGAGGATCCTCGCCGCTCCGGCCACGTCGCCCTCCGCCAGCAGTTCGCGCACCCAGGTGGAGGACACCCTGCGCCCGGCATCGATCGCGCGCACGTCGTCGACGATGTCGACCTCGAAGCCGAACTCGGCGCCGAGCTCTCGCAGGAGGTCCGGCGTGCCCGCTCCCCCACGGCCGAAGCGGAAGTCCCCGCCCACCAGGACGATGCGCACGCCCAGGGCGCCGACGAGGACGTGTTCGACGAACTCGCGCGCACCGAGATCGGCGAGGGCCCGGTCGAACGTCAGCAGCAGGGTCGCGTCGACGCCCGCGCTGGCGAGCAGGTCGAGCTTCTGGTGCGCGCCGACGAGACTGTCGGGGCAGATCTCGGGGCGGAGGAGCGCCAGCGGATTGCGGTCGAACGTGACGGCGACGACACGCGCGCCCGCCTCCGCAGCATCCACCCTTGCGCGATCGATCACGGCTCGATGTCCGGAGTGGACACCGTCGAACTTGCCGATCGCGACGACCGAGGGTCCGAAGCCCTCAGGCACCTCCGCGGGATCGCGGAAGACGATCACGAGGCCACCACAGCACTCTCGAGCGCGGTCTCGCGCTCCGCCGGGCGATGCGTCATGAGCCACCACAGCCCGAAGAACGGGAGGACGAGGGGGACGAACACGTACCCGAGCCCGAACCAGGACCACACGCTCGGATGGGCGAACAGCTCGGGCAGCGCGAGGCTCAGCGCACCGACGACCAGCACACCGACCAGTTCGAAGACGATCGCGATCCACGCCACGAGATACCAGCCGCGAGAGCCGGCGAATACGAGCGCCAACGTCGCGACGATGTAGACCAGCGCCGACAGCGCCGACAGCGCGTACGCGAGCGGGGCCTCCTCGTATCGCTCGACGATCTGGACGAACGAGCGACCGGTGGCGGCGAGCGCCATGATCCCGTAGACGACGACGAGGACACGGCCGATTCCGGTCATGCGGCGGCGAGGACGAGCGGGGGATGTCATGGCTCGTCAATCTTAGTTCGGGCCGCACGGTTGACCTCGCGAGGCAGTCACATAGGCCACTTGTTTAACACCAGTAGACAGACACACCGATAAGTGACAATATTCACAGCACGGACCCGTGCCGTACTTCCCTATCCGCCTCTCCCCTTGCGAAGTACCCACCATGCGATCGATCCGTACCCTCTTGCTCGCCGGCGCCGCCGCTGCGGCGCTGACCATCGGCATCATCTCCCCCGCTTCGGCGATTCAGCTGAGCGCTGCTACGCCGACGCCCACGCCGACCGCGACCGCGAAGGCCACGCCGACGCCCACGCCGACCGCGACCCCGAAGGCCACGCCGACGCCCACGCCGACCGCGACCCCGAAGGCCACGCCGACGCCCACGCCGACGGCGGCGACGTTCCGTCTGCCCCTCGCCGCGAAGAGCTACTCCGTCTCCTCCTACTTCGGCCCCCGCTGCATCCCGGTCCGTTACGGCCCCACCGTTCATCGAGGCGTCGATATGGCGGCCGCGGGCGGCGCTCCCATCCACGCCGTCGCCGCGGGAATCGTGACGGCGACGGTGAACGGGACGTCCTCCCAAGAGGGCTACATCTCCGTGCGCAGCATCATCGACGGCGTCGAGTACAAGACCGTCTACATGCACATGTGGTCCGCGACGACACACGTCAAGGTCGGCCAGACCGTCACCGCGGGCCAGCGCATCAGCCAGGTCGGCACCAGCGGAGCCTCATCCGGAAACCACCTCCACCTGGAACTGTGGAAGTCGACGCCCGCCGGCATGGTGGCGACGGATGCCGCGGCCTTCCTCAAGAACAAGGGGGTGGACCTGTACACCTCGGCGTACCGGGTGAATGCCAAGCCGACGCCGGCGACGTGCACGTACTACACGGTGGGGGGCGTGAACTTCCGCACCGGACCATCGACCGGCTACTCGGTCATCCGCATGCTGCCTCTCGGCACCGCCATGGTCCACGTCCCGGGCACGATCACTGCGGGCTTCATCCCCGTCAAGGTCGGCACGCAGACGGGATGGGTGTCGGCATCGCTGGTCTCGCCGACCAAGCCTCCGGCTCCGGCGGTCGTCGCGCCGCGCCCCGTACCGAAGCCGCCCACGTATGCCGCGACGGCGGCACTCAACCTCCGCACCGGACCTTCCACCGCCAACGCCCGGATTCTGTTGATCCCCAAGGGCGCGAACGTCGGCGTCATCAAGGCGTCCAGCGGCCAGTGGCGCCAGGTGTCCTACGCCGGCAAGACCGGCTGGGTGCACTCGACGTATCTCGTCAAGCGCTGACCCCGCTCACGCGATCTGGACCGTCCAGATCACGTGCATGCGCCACACCATGACGGCGACTGCGAGCGCCGCGATGCCCATGATCACCGTGCTCCAGCGGCTGCGCTCGAGCAGGGCCCAGGCGACTCCGGCGATCGGCAGCAAGGCGGCCGAGATCAGGTACACCCAGAACTCGAGCGCGCTGCCGGTCGGGGTGTTGCCCGCGAACGGTGCGATGACCGCCACGACGATCTGCACGACCAGCAGCAGCTCGACGAGCGCCAGGGAGCCCACGGTGAGGTCGCTGGGCCGGCGGCCCGCAAGCCCGGCGATGAGGCACAGCGATCCGGCGAGCACCGCGACGGCGACCTCCGCGATCGTCAACCACAGGATCATCGGGGAGCCTCCTCGGGCATGTTCATGATGCTCTTGACGTCGGAACCGCGCCCGCCCACGATGCCCACGAGCGTGCCGGAGGGGTCGATCGCCGCTGCGCGCTCGTGCTCGAGCCGGGCGGCGGCGCCGGCGAGCCGTTTGCCGTGGCGCAGGTCACGCGCCTCATCGGCGGTGACGTCGAACCGGCCCAGCACGGATGCCGCGACCTCCGCGGGGGCGATCAGGGGCCGATCGCCGATCTCCTCGACGCGCGCGGCGTCGGTGACGTCGAACGGGCCGATGCATGTGCGCCGGAGCGCCGTGAGGTGCCCCCCGACCCCGAGCGCGGAGCCGAGGTCGCGCGCGAGCGATCGGATGTAGGTGCCGCTCGAGCAGTCCACCACCACGTCGAGGTCGACCACCTCCGCTTCCCGCCGCTCGGCCAGGACCTCGAAGCGCGACACCGTGACCTCGCGGGCCTTGAGCTCGACCTCCTCGCCGGCGCGGGCGAGGTCGTAGGCGCGGCGGCCGTCGACCTTGATGGCCGAGTAGGTGCTCGGAACCTGCGAGATGCGGCCGGTGAGCGGCGCGATCGCGGCGTGGATCGCGGCGGAGGCGAGGGACGAGGCATCCGTCGCCGCCACCGCCTGGCCGTCTGCGTCGTCGGTGTCGGTCGCGACGCCGAGTCGGATCGACGCCGTATAGGTCTTGTCGAGACCCACGATGAATGTCAGCAGGCGCGTCGCCCCTTCGACGCCGAGCACGAGGAGTCCGGTCGCCATGGGATCGAGCGTGCCCGCATGCCCGATCTTGCGCGTCCCCAGGGCACGGCGGGCGCGCGCGACGACATCGTGCGAGGTGATCCCGGCGGGCTTGTCGACGAGAAGGATGCCGGCGGCTGCCATCAGCCGGACTCCCGCGCCGTGCGCCGCGGGTGCGCGAGGTCGCTGTTGTCGACGATGGCGGATGCCGCGGCCTGAGGCTGCGCCTCGCGGAGGTAGATCCTCTGCCCCTGGCGATACCGCGCGTTCGACGGCGCTTCCGGATCGGGGTCGCTCCCGTCACGGTCCGCCAGGCGCCGCGCGGCGACGGGCTCCGGCACGTCGAGCCAGAGCGACCAGTCCCACAGATCGCGCAGTTCCGGGCGGTGCAGGAAGATGCCGTCGACCACGAGCACGGCATCGCGCGGAGCTGTCACCCATTGAGACTCCTCGACCGCGTCGCGGGCCACGTCGAAGGAGGCGAGTTGGAACCCGGTCGCGCCCGAGGTCTGCGCGCCGTCGCGGAAGGGGTCGATGAGCACGCGACGGAAGGTGCCGTAGTCGAAGGAGTCGCGGTAGAACCCGTCGGGACTCGTCCGCCCGCGTGCGTAGCGCTCGGATCGCGGGCGATGGAAGCCGTCGATGCTCGCCCGGTAGACGGCGGCGCCCTTCTCGGCGAAGACCTCCGCGAGACCGTCGGCGAATGTCGTCTTCCCCGCTCCGTCGACGCCGTCGATCGCGACGATCACGCGGCCGCCGGGGTTCCTCCGCCTCACCTCGTCGCGCAGTTCGCGCCACAGCGTGGTGACGGGGGTGATCGGCAGGCGCATGCCCCCAGCCTACGGCCGGACACGGCGCTGCCCGGCTCGCGTCGAGCATAGGCTGAACGGCATGCCCGACCTCGCGACGCCGCTCATCGGGTGGTACCGCGACAACGCGCGGGACCTGCCCTGGCGGCATCCGGGCTTCGGCGCGTGGGGCACGCTCGTGAGCGAGTTCATGCTCCAGCAGACTCCGGTGAACCGGGTGATCCCGCACCTCGAGGCGTGGCTCGCACGCTGGCCCACGCCGGCCTCGCTCGCCGCGGATTCTCCGGCCGAGGCCGTTCGGCAGTGGGCGAACCTCGGCTACCCGCGACGGGCTCTGTGGCTGCATCGCGCCGCCGTCGAGATCCGCGACCGGCACGACGGCATCGTTCCCCGCGACGTCGACGCCCTCCTCGCACTGACGGGCATCGGGGATTACACCTCGCGCGCCGTCGCCGTCTTCGCCTACGGGGACCGTCACCCGGTGGTGGACACGAACACGCGGCGTGTTCTCGCGCGGGCGATCGGCGGACGGTCGCAGCCGGGGCCGCCGTCCAGAGGCGACCTCGCCGCCATGACGGCGATCCTCCCGACCGGCGACGCCGACGCCGCGGTGACGAATGCCGCCGCGATGGAGCTCGGAGCCGTCGTGTGCACCGCCCGATCGCCGCGGTGCGACGTGTGCCCGATCGCGGATCGGTGCGCGTGGCGAGCGGCAGGGTATCCGGACACCGGCGATGACCGCCGCCGCCAGGCGCGCTACGAGGGCAGCGACCGACAGGCGCGCGGTGCGGTGCTGCGCGCGCTGAGGGATGCCTCGGCCCACGCCGTGGCCCTCATCGACGTCGCGAGCGACTGGCCGGACATGCTCCAGCGCGATCGGGCGATCGATTCCCTCATCGCAGACGGGCTGGTCGAGGCATCCGATGGGCTCCTGCGCCTGCCGGCGTGAGGATCAGTCCTCGTCGTCGGCTTCGCGCGGCTTCACGTACGGATCGGCGTCGCCGGCATACGAGGCCGACGATGCGAGCCCGGCCACAGCCGCGTCGCGCTCGCGCGCCTCGCGGAGCAGATCGGCGATGTGGTCGGCGTTCTCGGGAATCGCGTCGAGGATGAACTCGAGCGACGGGGTGAGCCGCGTGTTGAGGTGCTTGCCGACCTCGGAGCGCAGCATCCCGGTCGCCGAGGTGAGCGCCTCCGCGGACGCCGCCCGCTCCTCCTCGGTGCCGAGCACCGTGTAGAACACCGATGCGTGCTGAAGATCGCCCGTCACGCGGACGTCGGTGATCGTCACGAACCCCAGCCGGGGGTCGCGCAGGCCCTTCTCGAGCCGTTCGGCGAGGATCACGCGGATGCGGTCGCCCAGTCGTGCCTGACGTTCGCCGGCCATGTCCGTTCCTTTCGACAGGTGAGGGGCGCCCTCGGGCGCCCCTCACCGATTGCGATCAGCCGCGAGGCTTCTCGACCATCTCGGTGGTCTCGATCTCGTCGCCGATCTGGATGTCGTTGTACTTGCCGAGGCCGATACCCGCCTCGAAGTCCGTGCGGACCTCGGTGACGTCGTCCTTGAAGCGGCGCAGCGACTCGATGGCCAGGCCGTCGGCGAGGACCACGCCGTCGCGGATGACCCGCGCCTTGGCGTTGCGCGTGATCGTGCCCGAGCGGACGATGACACCGGCGATGTTGCCGAACTTCGAGGAGCGGAACACCTCTCGGATCTCGGCCACACCCGACTGGATCTCTTCGTACTCCGGCTTGAGCAGGCCCTTGAGCGACTGCTCGACATCGTCGATCGCGTTGTAGATGACCGAGTAGAACCGGACGTCCACGCCCTCGCGAGCGGCGCGCTCGCGCGCCTTCGTGTCGGGGCGGACGTTGAAGCCGATCACGATCGCGTTGTCGATCGTGGCCAGGTTGATGTCGGACTCGGTGATCGCACCGACGCCGCGGTGGATGATCCGCAGCTGGACCGAATCGTCGACCTCGATCTTGAGGAGCGACTCCTCGAGCGCCTCCACGGCACCCGACACGTCGCCCTTGATGATGAGGTTGAGCGACTCGACCTTGCCCTCTTCGAGAGCGCGGGTGAAGTCCTCGAGCGAGATGCGCTTGCGGGCCTTGGCCAGCTGGGCGTTGCGCTCGGCAGCCTCACGCTTCTCAGCGATCTGGCGGGCCAGGCGGTCCTCTTCGGTCACGATGAACGTGTCGCCGGCACGCGGCACCGAGTTCAGACCCTGCACCTGCACCGGACGCGAGGGGTAGGCCTCTTCGACGGCGTCGCCGTTCTCGTCGGCCATCGCACGCACGCGGCCGTAGGCCGTGCCCGCCACGATCGCGTCGCCCACGCGCAGCGTTCCGGACTGGATGAGCACGGTGGCCACCGAGCCGCGGCCCTTGTCGAGCTTCGCCTCGATCGCGACACCGCGGGCAGCCTTGTTCGGGTTGGCCGTGAGGTCCAGGCCGGCGTCGGCGGTCAGCAGGACCGCGTCGAGCAGCTCCTGGATGCCGGTGCCCTGACGGGCCGAGACGTCGACGAACAGCACGTCGCCGCCGTACTCCTCGGCGACCAGGCCGTACTCGGTGAGCTGCTGGCGCACCTTGGCCGGGTTGGCGTCGGGCTTGTCGACCTTGTTCACCGCGACCACGATCGGCACGTTCGCCGCCTGGGCGTGGTTCAGCGCCTCGACCGTCTGCGGCATGATGCCGTCGTCGGCCGCGACCACCAGGATCGCGAGGTCGGTCACCTGCGCGCCACGAGCACGCATGGCGGTGAACGCCTCGTGACCCGGGGTGTCGATGAAGGTGATGGCGCGCTCGATGCCCTCGTGCTCGGTCCACACCTGGTACGCACCGATGTGCTGCGTGATGCCGCCGGCCTCGGCCGCGACCACGTTGGTCTGGCGGATGGCGTCGAGCAGTCGCGTCTTACCGTGGTCGACGTGGCCCATGACGGTGACGACCGGAGGCCGGATCTCGAGGTCTTCCTCGTTCTCCGCCTCCAGCTCGGCCTCGAGGTCGAGACCGAAGCCCTCGAGGAGCTCCTTGTCCTCGTCCTCGGGCGAGACCATCTGGATCTTGTAGCCGAGCTCGGCGCCGAGCACCTCGAACGTGGCCTCGTCCAGCGACTCGGTGGCCGTGGCCATCTCGCCGAGGTTGAAGAGGATCGTCACGAGCGTGCCGGGCTGGACGGTGTAGCCGCGCAGTGCCTCGAGCTTGTCGGCGAAGTCGGCGATGGACGCGCCTCGGCGCAGGCGGATGATCTCGCCGTTGCCCTTCGAGACGTTGACGCCGCCGACGACCGGCGCCGACCGCATCTCGAATTCCTGCCGCTTCGCGCGACGCGACTTGCGCTGCTTCGACTTGCCGCCGCCCTTGCCGAACGCGCCGGCGGTGCCACCGCCGGGGCCGCGGCCGCGGCCGCCACCGCCGCCGGGACGACCGGCGAAGCCGCCGCCGGGCGCACCCGCGCCGGGCGCGCCGCCGGGACGCTGGAATCCGCCGCCGCCGCCGGCACCACCGGGACGGCCGGGGCCGCCGGGACGCTGCTGGAACGGCGCGCCGGGACGGCCGCCGCCACCGGGACGACCCGCGCCGCCGGGGCGCGGGGCGCCGGGGCGGGGCGCGCCGGGGCGCGGAGCCTGCGGGCGCGGGATGTTGCCGGGGCTCGGGCGCTGGCCCATGCCCTGTGCCGACGCGAACGGGTTGTTGCCCGGACGCGGTCCGGCGGGGCGCTGGCCCATGCCCTGCGCGGACGCGAAGGGGTTGTTGCCGGGGCGCGGAGCCGCACCGCCGGGGCGGGGACCCGCGGGAGCGGGTGCACCGGGCTTCGGGCCGGAGGCATCCGGCGCGGCCGTGTCGGCAGCGGGTGCCTCAGCAGCGGGTGCCTCGGCAGCAGGTGCCTCGGCGGCCGGAGCGGCCGGAGTCGAAGCAGCCGGAGCCGGCGCGGGAGCGGCGGCAGCGGGTGCGGGTGCGGGGGTGTTCGCCGCCGGGGCAGCGGGCGCCGCAGGGGCGGCCGGGCGCGCGGGACCGGGCCGCGCCGCGGGGCGGGCCGGAGCGGCCTGCTTCGCGTCACCGGCGGGCGCCGCGGTGCCGTCGGCCTCGAGGGCGGCGCGCAGCTTGCGGGCGACCGGGGGCTCGATGGTCGACGACGGGCTCTTCACGAACTCGCCGAGCTCCTTGAGCTTCGCGAGAGCGACCTTGCTGTCGACGCCGAGTTCGGAAGCGATCTCGTGCACGCGTGGTTTGGCGTTTGCCACAATTCTCCTGTCTGGGATCTACCCAGGCAGGGCAGACCGTTAGTCGCGGACGGGTCTCATTTCGAGCCGTTCACTTTTTTTCCATAGCCGTTCAGCCGTTTCTCGATGGTCTGCGTGTCAAGCGGGCCTGACACACGCAATGCCCGCACGAACGCTCGGCGCCGCAGTGCGGCATCCAGGCATTCACTCGTCTCGTGCACCCACGCACCCCTCCCCGGCAGGACTGCGTGCTCGTCTGGGACGAGGACGGAATCGATGACGACCACCCTCAGCAGGGCGGAGCGGGAGGCACGCGTGCGGCATCCGACGCACGTTCGTACAGGATCCATTCTACACCGGAGGAAAGATCCCCCGGACCCCCCTTTCCCACACCGAGCCGCCGGGACCACCGTCGCCGGGGCGACGGTCAGGCATCCTCCAGGATGCTGTCGGGCTGGATGTCGATCTTCGCGCCGGTCAGCTTGGCGGCCAGACGGGCGTTCTGGCCCTCTTTGCCGATCGCGAGGGACAGCTGATAGTCGGGCACGAGGGCGCGTACAGCCTTGCTGGAGGCATCCAGGATGAAGCTCGAGGTCACCTTGGCCGGCGACAGGGCGTTGGCGACGAATTTTGCCAGCTCCGGGTCGTAGTCGACGATGTCGATCTTCTCGCCGCCGAGCTCCTCGGTCACCGCGCGGACGCGGCGTCCAAGCTCGCCGATGCAGGCGCCCTTGGCGTTGATGGTCGGGTCGTTGGCCTTGACGGCGATCTTGCTGCGGTGACCGGCCTCGCGGGCGAGCGACACGATCTCGACCAGTCCGGCGGCGATCTCGGGCACCTCGAGCGCGAACAGCTTGCGGACGAGTCCGGGGTGCGTGCGCGAGACCGTGATCTGCGGCCCCTTGGTTCCCTTGGACACCGAGGTCACGTAGACGCGCAGGCGCGATCCGTGGGCGTACTCCTCGCCGGCGACCTGCTCCTCAGGCGGAAGGATGGCCTCCACCGTGCCGAGGTCGACGTGCACCATGCGGGGGTTGGGCCCCTGCTGCACGACGCCGGCGACGATGTCGCCCTCCTTGCCGCGGAACTCGCCGAGAACGGCGTCGTCGGCGATGTCGCGCAGACGCTGGCTGATGACCTGCTTGGCGGCGAAGGCGGCGATGCGGCCGAAGTCCTCGGGCGTGGACTCCTCCTCGCCGATGACCACGTCCTCGTCGTCGAGCACCGGGATGAAGACGGCGACGTGGCCGGTCTTGCGGTCGAGCTCGGCGCGTGCGCCCTCGGGAAGCTCGCCCGTGGGCGACGTGTGCTTGGCGTATGCCGTCAGAATGGCCTGCTCGATGATCCGCACGAGCTCGTCGAAGGGGATTTCCTTCTCTCGCTCGACAGTCCGCAGCAATCCGAGATCGATGTCCACTCTGGGCCTCCGTATTCAGCTCTCACCGACGCATCCTGCCGCCGGAACCCTCCCACGTTACCGGATGCCGGGTCCCTCGACGCTGGGAACGGCCTGGCGGGGCGGCGCGAATCACCCCGTCGGATGGTGGCCTCCGCGCGGGGCGATCGCCATACTGAGCGCGTGGACGCTGTCAACGAGTGGATGGTCGCGTGGGGCGACAACCTGTGGAACTGGATCGTCCTTCCCGTCGTGGTGCTCCTCGGCCTGTATTTCACGGTGCGCTCCGGAGTCGTCCAGTTCCGGATGATCCCCGAGATGTTTCGCACCCTCACCGACAAGACGCCCCGCGGCGAGGGCGGGAGAACGCAGTCGGTGTCTGCGTTCCAGGCCTTCACCATCTCCGCTGCGTCGCGCGTCGGCGTGGGCAATATCGCCGGAGTGGGCACGGCCATCGCGCTCGGCGGTCCCGGAGCGGTGTTCTGGATGTGGGTCATGGCCTTCATCGGCGGCGCCTCGAGCTTCATCGAGTCGACTCTCGCGCAGCTGTTCAAGGTGCGCGACCGCAACGGCTTCCGCGGCGGACCCGCGTACTACATGCAGCGCGGCCTCGGCCGCCGATGGATGGGGATCCTCTTCGCGGTGATCCTCATCGTGTGCTTCCCCTATGCCTTCAGCGCGCTCCAGGCGAACACGATCACCGCCACGCTCAGCGCGACGGTCGGTCCGCAGGCGCCGCCGTGGCTCCCCTGGGCGGTGGGCTTCGTGCTCGCCGTCCTCACCGCCCTCGTCGTGTTCGGCGGCGTCCGGCGCATCGCCTCGGTGACGCAGGCGGTCGTGCCCGCGATGGCTCTGGCCTACCTCCTGCTCGGGCTCGCCGTGGTCGCGACCAACGTCGACTACATCCCCACCGCCTTCGCCGAGATCTTCACGCAGGCGTGGGGCTACAACGAGGTCGTGGGAGCCACGTTCGGCTACATCGTTCTGCAGGGCGTGCGCAGAGGCATGTTCTCCAACGAGGCGGGCCTCGGCTCGGCGCCGAACGCCGGTGCGACCGCCGCCGTGACGCATCCGGTCAAGCAGGGTCTCGTGCAGACCCTCGGCGTCTACTTCGACACCTTCCTCGTGTGCTCGATCACGGCGTTCATCATCCTCGTGTCCGAGCCTGACCTGGCGAATGCGTCGCGCGGCATCAGCCTCACCCAGAACGCGCTGGTCTCCGCACTCGGCGACTGGTCGAGCGTCGCGCTCACGGTGATCATCTTCCTGCTCGGCTTCAGCTCGATCCTGGCGAACTACTACTACGGCGAATCCAACATCGAGTTCATCACCGAGCGCGGCGGCGTTCTCGCGGGCTACCGGATCCTGGTCGTGCTGGCGGTGCTGGCCGGCGCGGTCGTCAGCGCCGACTTCGTGTGGAGCTTCGCCGACGGTGTGATGGGGTTCATGGCGCTGACGAATCTCATCGCCATCGCACTGCTCTCGGGTATCGCCTTCCGGCTGCTGAACGACTACACGCAGCAGCGCCGGAGCGGCCGTGATCCGCTGTTCACGCGCGACCTGATGCCCGACGTCAAGGGGATCGCGGTGTGGGAGGACGCGCGCAGCGTCAGGGGGCCCGCCGATCCGGTCGCCGAGGACCGCCAGGCCGCGAAGCACCGCGACCACCTGCACACCGACAAGGGCGGGCGCAAGACGACCTAGCCCCCGCGCGCTCGCCGTAGGCTGACCGCATGGCGGCATCGTCACCGAGGACCGCCGCGAAGACCGCGGCCAGAGAAGCCGAGTCGAGTGCGACCTTCGAGGTGCTCGCCAGGGCGGGATATGTCGCCAACGGCATCGTGCACGTCCTGATCGGCGTCATCGTGCTCGTGCTCGCCTTCGGCGGAGACGCCGAAGGCGACCAGGCCGGCGCGATGAAGGCCCTGGCCGCGGCGCCCCTCGGATTCGTGCTGCTGTGGCTCATCGCCGTCGCACTGTGGGCGCTGGGACTGTGGCACCTGGCCGAGGGGGTCCTCGCGCGGGACCGGTCGGACGACGTGGCGGGGGCGGCGCGGAAGTGGGGCCGCCGCGCGGCGGAGTGGGGGCAGGCCCTCGTGTTCGTCGCACTCGGGCTGATCGCGGCGGCCATCGCGCTCGGCGCGAGGCCCAACGCCGAGAAGACGGCCGAGACCGCCAGCCGTGGCCTCCTCGACATCCCCGGCGGGCCCGTCGTGCTCGCACTCATCGGGCTGGGCATCGTCGCCGGCGGTGTGTCGTTCGTGATCATGGGCACCCTCCGCAGCTTCCGCAAGCGTCTGGACATCCCCGAGGGCGCACGCGGGCGCGCCGTCGAGATCGCCGGCGTCGTCGGCTTCGTCGCGAAGGGCGTGGCGCTCGTGATCGTCGGCATCCTGCTGCTGATCTCGGCGGTGCGGTCGGATGCCGAGACCGCGGGCGGTCTCGACGGTGCGGTCGAGGCGCTGCTCGCCCTCACCCTCGGACCGTTGCTGGTGGGGATCGTGGGCGGCGGTTTCATCGCCTACGGAGGGTTCACGATCGCCCGCGCGCGCTACGCGCGCATGTGAGGTCGCTAGGCCGCGGCATCCGCCCTGTCAATGCCTTGCCGCGCGCGGGAGCGCGGAGGAGCGTCGAGGGCATGGCAGAGACGACACCCCAGGAAGTCACCGGTCCCGACGCGATCGAGCGCGTGCGCGAGCTCGTCGAGGACATCGACTTCACCATGCTGACGACGAGGGATGCCGCAGGCAACCTCGTGAGCCGCCCGATGAGCACACGCCAGATGGATGAGGGCGGCGACATCTGGTTCTTCACGCTCGAGCACACCGACAAGGTCGTCCAGGCCGAGAGCGACCCCGAGCACGATGTGGGCCTGTCGTATCTCGACGCGAAGGACCATCGCTATGTCTCGGTGGCTGGCCGCGCGAGCGTCGTGCATGACCGGGCGAAGATGGAGGAGCTCTACTCCCCCGACCTCGACATCTGGTTCGAGAAGGGTCTCGACACCCCCGATATCGCGCTCCTCCGCGTCACTCCGGTGGAGTGCGAGTTCTGGGAGCCGGCACACGGAAAGCTCGTCGCCGCGGCAGGCATGCTCAAGGCGCTCGTCACCAAGGACACGCCCGACGACATGATGCGCCACGGCCGGGTCAGCTGCTGAGGCGTCGCGGGTTCAGGCTGCGCGGGCGGGTCCCTGCGGTGCACTCGGCAGGGCGTTGATCGCGCGGATCAGGCGATAGAGCGAGCCGACGTGCACGGGATTCAGCCGCAGCACCAGCCTTGGCAGCGTCGCGCGCGCCTCGTCGTCCGCCTCGGCTCGCAGCGGGCCGGTGCGCTCGATGCCACCCGACTCCAGCAGGGAGGCGAACTGGTCGTTCAGCGCGTCGACCTCGGCGTCGGTGGGGGTCGCCTTGAGGCGCAGCACGAGCCGGTCGCCGATCCACCGCAGGGAGTCGTAATTGCGCCAGAAGCCGGTGACCGCAGCGGCGGCCTCGTCGACCGAGTCGGTCAGCAGCAACCGGTCGAAGTCGTCCGCCGAGATGAGTCCCGATCCGGCGAGCTGCTCGTGAACGAAACGCTCCAGCCCGCGCCAGAAGGTCCCGCCCGGCTTGTCCAGCAGCACGATGGGCGTCGGCTCGGCTTTGCCCGTCTGCTGCAGCGTGAGCAGTTCGAACAGCTCGTCGAGAGTGCCGAACCCGCCGGGCACGCAGACGAACCCGTGCGACTCCTTCACGAGCATGAGCTTGCGCGTGAAGAAGTACTTCATCGCGACGTTGCGCGCGTTCTCTGCGATGACCGCGTTCGGGCGCTCCTCGAACGGCAGGCGGATGGAGACTCCGAGGGACCGCTCCGAGCCCGCCCCTTCGGCGGCGGCCTGCATGATGCCCGGGCCGGCGCCGGTGACCACCAGCCATCCGCTTCCGGCGAGCGCCTCGGCGACGCGCGCGGCGGCGAGATAGACGGGATCGTCCGGCCGCGTGCGCGCGGAGCCGAAGATCGTCACCTTCGGCACGCCGGCATACGGTGCGAAGTGCCGGAAGGCGGCGCGCATCTCGGTGAGCGCGGCCGTGGTGATCTTCAGATCGAGCCTGCTCGCGCCGTCGAGGCCGAGGCCGACTCCGGTGGCGAGGATGCGGGCGATGAGGTCGGTGTTCTCGACGATTCCCGCATCCGCGATGACAGCGCGCAGGTCGTCGGTGACAGCTGCCGAGACGATCGCATCGCGGGCCATGCTCCCAGCCTCCCACGCGTTGCGCGGCGCGGGGCGATCCCTGGATCAGCGGGCGGTGAGGCGTGCGACCGCGTCGGCGGCCGGGACGACCTCGCGGTCGCCCGTGCGGCGGTCCCACAGCTCGACCTGGCCGTCGGCGGCACCGCGTCCGACGATCAGGATCTGCGGAACGCCCACGAGCTCGGCGTCCCCGAACTTCACGCCGGGAGACACCTTGGGCCGGTCGTCGTAGAGGACGTCGCGACCGGATGCCTCGAGCTCGGCCGATATCCGCTCCGAGAGTTCGAACACCGCGGCATCCCTGCCCGTCGCGACGACGTGCACGTCGAACGGCGCCACCGAAGCGGGCCACACGAGCCCCCGCTCGTCGTTGTTCAACTCCGCGAGGATCGCGAGGATGCGCGTCACGCCGATGCCGTAGGAGCCCATCGTGACGGTGACGAGCTTGCCGTTCTCGTCGAGGACCTTGAGCCCGAGCGTCTCGGCGAAGAAGCGTCCGAGCTGGAAGACGTGGCCGATCTCCATGCCGCGCGCGAGCTCGACCGGGCCGGAGCCGTCGGGCGCGGGGTCGCCGGCGCGCACATTGGCGACCTCGACGAACCCGTCTCCCGTGAAGTCGCGCCCGGCGACGAGGGTGTGCACGTGCTTCTGGTCGATGTTCGCGCCGGTCACCCATGCCGTGCCGTCGACCACGCGCGGGTCGAGGAGATAGCGGATGCCGGTGGCCGACTCCTCGCCGAGCACGGGGCCCGTCTCGGACCACGGACCGATGTAGCCCTTGACGAGCAGCGGGTGCTTCTCGAAGTCCTGCTCGGTCGCGGGCTCGACGGCGGCCGGGGCGAAGGCGACCTCGACGCGCTTGTCGTCGATGTCGCGGTCTCCGGGCACGCCGACGATCACGAGCTCACGGGTGCCGTCGAGGTGCGTGAGCGCCAGCACGACGTTCTTGAGCGTGTGGGCCGCGGTCCACTCGGTGAGGCCATCGGTGCCGGGACCCGCGATCCCGGGGGCCGGCGCGGCGAGGTGGGCGTTGGAGTGATCGACGAGCGTCTGAATGGTCGGCGTGTTCGGCGAATCGAAGATGACGGGCTCGCCGATTCCCTCGAACGCGATGGCATCGGGCACGGTCGTCGTGTACGCCTCGACGTTGGCGGCATACCCGTCGGCGGAGCGCACGAACGTATCCTCGCCCACAGCGATCGGGTGCAGGAACTCCTCGGACCGGGCACCGCCCATGAGCCCGTTGTCGGCCGCGACGATCACGTACTCCAGACCGAGCCGCTGGAAGATGCGCTCGTACGCATCGCGCTGCGCCTGGTACGAGGCATCCTGCCCCTCGTCCGTGTAGTCGAACGAGTAGGCATCCTTCATCGTGAACTCGCGGCCGCGCAGGAGGCCCGCGCGGGGGCGTGCCTCATCGCGGTACTTGTCCTGGATCTGATAGATCGACAGGGGAAGGTCCTTGTACGACGAGTACAGGTCCTTCACGAGGAGGGTGAACATCTCCTCGTGCGTCGGCGCGAGCAGGTAGTCGGCGCCGCGGCGGTCCTGCAGACGGAAGATGCCATCGCCGTAGGACGTCCACCGGCCCGACTGCTCGTAGGGCTCGCGCGGGAGCAGCGCCGGGAAATGCACCTCGTAGGCTCCCGCGTTCGACATCTCGTCGCGGATGATGCCCTCGATCTTCGCCTTGACCCGAAGGCCCAGCGGCAGCCACGTGAAGATGCCCGGCGCAGCGCGGCGGATGTAACCGGCGCGCACGAGCAGACGGTGGCTCGTGACCTCGGCATCGGCCGGGTCTTCGCGGAGCGTGCGGAGGAAGAAGTGCGACAGACGGGTGACCACGAGGGTCAAGTCTAGAGGGGTCGGGCGGAGCCGCCTCGGGCGAGCGGGTTCCTCGCGCTCAGGGATGCATCATCCCGAGCACCGCCGCCGCCAGCGGCGCGGCCTCTGCCGCATCGCGCGAGAAGTCGGGCGTCAGCGTGAGGATGTTGACCCCGTCCGTCACGACGACGACCGACTCCGATCCCTCGTACCGGTTCAGTCCCGGAACGATGACCGCGCCCTGAGCGCCGTCGACGGACACGGCACGGGCGTCCGCCGCGTCGAGCGCCGTCTGGAACGTGATGGCACCGCCCGGGACGACGCCGATCCGGACCACCTCACCGGAGATCGCGTCGCCACTGCCGGACGTAAAGTGCAGGTCGCACCAGTTCGTCGCCTCGGCGAAGAGCGCGATTCCCTCCATCTGCTCCGTGGGCTCCCCGCGGCTGCTCTGGGCGAGCAGTGCCACCCGCTCGAACCCGTAGACGGCCGGATCGATCGACGCGGCGAGCCCCTGGCAGTCGGCCAGCCGCCACCACTGCGGGGTGCGCGTTGCCGGGCTTGCCGCGGGGTGCTCCGCGAGGCGTTCCGAGGCAGCCGTGAAGAGCCCCTCCACTGCTGCCTCCGTCACGGCGACCTCGGATCCGAACGAGCGCACCACGAGCCACGTGCCGTCGACGGATCCGGCCTCCGTGCACTCCATGCCGCCCTCCACCCCGACGCATCCCGTGGGGGTGCCCTCGCGGAGATCGTTCCCGACCACCGAATCCGGGTACGCGTGGAGGTGCGTGATCGCCGCGAGATAGACGCCGTCGGACACCCACACGCAGTCGATCCCGCCCAGTACGTCGTCGGCGCCCGTCCTCCAGCGATAGTCCGAGAGCATCATGTCGATGCCCGACACCGCCTCGACCGCCGCTTCGTCGAGGGCGTTCTCGCACTCCCCGCCGAACGGGAGCACGCCTTGCGCGGGTGGAGCCGGCGGAGTCGGCTCGGGTGTCGGCGACAGCGTGGGGGTCGGCCGAGGCGTCTCGCTCGGCGTGGCGAGGGTGCCCCGGTCGATGCCGAGCCCGACAAGCGAGGCGGTCGCGACCGCTGCGCCACCTATCCCCGCGACCAGGACGAACGCGACGGACGCAGCGATGATCTGCATGCGCCGCTGGCCGGCGGGGTGGAGCCGCTGGGCACCGGCGCGGAGCGCGTCCCGCATGTCGGAGAGCTCGCGTGGGGTGAGTTCGGCGTTCATGCCCATGCTCCTTCCATCGCGGCCAGCTCGTGTCGCAGTTTGGCCTTCGCCCGGGCCTGGCGGGACTTCACGGTTCCGATCGGGATCCCGAGCGTCTCGGCCGCGACACGGTCCGGATACCCCTCGAGCACGGTGAGCACCAGGACGCTCTGCTCGCGCGCGGGAAGGCGCTTCAGAGCGGCCAGCACTCCCGACTCGTCGGGCGCGGCGGGTGCGGGCTGATCGCGCACGGCCGGCGTCCGGGCGAGCAGCGCGCGATATCGGCGACTCGACCGCTCGAGATTCCGCGCGGAGTGCGAGACCGTGTTGAGCAGCCACGGCAGCGGCGAGCCGTCGACGAGGCGCACGGCCTCCCGCTTGCGCCAGAGCTCGAAGAAGGCGATCGAGACGGCATCCTTGGCGTCCTCCCGCGTGGTGAGCAGCCGGCCCGCCTGGCGGAACAGACGCGCCTGATGCAGGTCGAACAGCTCGGTGAGGGCGGACTCCTGGCCCTCGCACAGCCGCGCCCACACCGCCGCGTCTCCTTCGCTCATACCCTGTAGTGTCCGCGCTCGGGCGAATGGTTCCCAGAGGGAGGCCATTCGCGCCCAAAAAGTGCGCGCCGTACGCTGGATCGTGTGACCACCGTGCTCCTCACCGGCTTCGAGCCCTTCGGCGGCGACGCCGGCAACCCCTCGGGCGAAGCCGTGCATCTGGTCGCCGCCCACTGGGCGGGACCCGAGGTGCTGGTGACCGCGGTGCTGCCGGTCACGTTCGCCGGTGCGACGTCCCGGCTGCGCGAGCTCATGGCCGAGCACCGGCCGGACGTCGTGATCGCCGCCGGTCTCGCCGGCGGCAGGACCCGGGTCGGCGTCGAGCGCGTCGCCGTCAACCTCGTCGATGCGCGCATACCCGACAACGACGGCGCACAGCCCATCGACGAGCCGAGCGTCGCAGGCGCACCGGCGGCTCGCTTCGCGACTCTGCCGGTGAAGGCGATCCTCCGTGCGCTCGAGGACGCGGGCATCCCCGCCGAGGTGTCCTACTCGGCCGGCACCTTCGTGTGCAACCACGTGTTCTTCACCGCGCTGGACGCCGCCCCGCCGGGCACGCGCGCCGGATTCGTCCACGTCCCCTGGTCCGCCGAGCACGCGCCGGATCCGGATGCCGCCACCCTGCCGCTGCGCGAGATCGGCCGGGCACTCGAGATCGCGGTGCGCACAGCCCTGACGACAGCGGCCGATACCTCGGTTCCCGGCGGCGCTCTCCACTGACCTCGACGAGCACAGCGTCGGCGACTTCGCCCGCGCCGTACGGCGGGCGGCGGCACGCGCCGGGAATCGGGACGGACTGCCGACGGTGTGCTCGGCCGTCGCGGACTGAGTGCCGGCGCCCGCGCGCTCGCCAGCGCGCTCCGCGTGCAATATATTGCATATATGCCCATTCCTTCCGAGACGCTCGCCCCCCGCGCCCTGCTGCGCGACGAGGTCCTCGCCCGCCTGCGCGACGCCATCGTCGACGGCACCCTCGCACCCGATGAACAGCTACGCGACACCGAAATCGCGAACTGGCTCGGTGTGAGCCGCACGCCGGTCCGTGAAGCGATGCTCGAACTCGGCCGTGCGGGTCTCGTCCGCGCGTTGCCGGGCCGTTCGACCGTCGTCGCGCCGCTGGAGGCGCGGGCGATCCTCGACGCTCGCGACGTCGTCGCGGCGATGCATCGCATCGCGGTCGCCGCCGCGGTCCCCCGCATGACGCCGGCGGATCTCGACCGCATGCGCGCCGCGAACGCCCGATTCGCCCAGGCGCAGCGAGACGGCGACACGGATGCCGCGCTCGCCGCCGACGAGGAGTTCCACGCCGTCGCGGTCGAGGTGTGCGGCAACTCCGCCGTTCGGGCCGTCATCGGCCAGTACGAGCCCGTTCTGCACCGGGCCGAGCGACTGCGATTCGCGTCCACGGAGGGCCGGGACTCCGCCTCGCGGCACGAACGGCTGATCGAGCTCTGCGCCGCCGGCGACGCAGAGGGCGCAGCATCCGTCGCCGAACAGACCTGGCGGAGCCTCACCGTGCCGTCGCCCACCCACCCGTCCCCCGACGCCCGGCCCGAGGAGACCTCGTGAAGCTCGATCAGTTCCCCCGCTACCCGCTCACCTTCGGCCCGAGCCCGCTGCAGCACCTCAAGCGGCTCACGCAGCACCTCAGCGGTGCGCAGGTGTGGGCGAAGCGCGAGGACGTGTCGAGCGGCCTCGCGTACGGCGGCAACAAGGTGCGCAAGCTGGAGTACATCGTCCCCGACGTGCTCGCCTCCGGCGCCGACACGCTCGTCTCGATCGGCGGCTACCAGTCCAACCACACCCGGCAGGTCGCCGCCGTCGCCGCGCACCTGGGCCTCAAGGCCCGTCTCGTGCAGGAGAAGTGGGTGCCGTGGGACGACCCGGTGAATGACAAAGTCGGCAACATCCTGCTCTCGCGCATGATGGGTGCCGACTCCCGGCTCGACGACGCCGGATTCGACATCGGCATCCGCGACTCGTGGAAGGACGCGCTGGCCGAGGTCGAGGCATCCGGCGGCACGCCCTATCCGATCCCCGCGGGCGCGTCGGAGCATCCGCTCGGCGGACTCGGCTTCGCGAACTGGGCCTTCGAGGTCGCCGAGCAGGAGAAGCAGCAAGGCGTGTTCTTCGACACCATCGTCGTGTGCACCGTGACCGGCTCGACACACGCCGGCATGATCGCCGGCTTCGCGGCACTCGAGGACCTGACGGGCGTGAAGCGCCGCGTCATCGGCATCGATGCCTCGGCGACTCTCGAGAAGACGCGCGATCAGGTCGCACGGATCGCACGGAACACCGCGGCGCTGATCGAGCTGGGCCGTGACCTGCGCGACGACGAGATCCAGGTGCTCGAGGGCTGGGCCGGCGAGCTCTACGGCCTCCCGGTGGAGTCGACGATGGACGCGATGGCCCTCGGCGCCCAGCTCGAGGCGATGATCACCGACCCCGTCTACGAGGGCAAGTCGCTCGCCGGACTGATCGACCTCGTGAAGACCGGCGACATCCCCAAGGACTCGACGGTGCTCTACGCGCACCTCGGCGGGCAGCCGGCCATCAATGCCTACCACTCGCTCTGGAGCTGAGCGGGGGTCGCCTCGACCCGATCCGTGCGGTCAGCTGGTGACGACCTGCGCGGTGCCGACGGGAGCGGCGGGACCCATCTCGGCGGCGATGCGGTTCGCCTCCTCGATGAGGGTGGCGACGATCTCCGACTCGGGGACCGTCTTGATGACCTGGCCCTTGACGAAGATCTGTCCCTTGCCATTGCCCGAGGCCACACCGAGGTCGGCCTCGCGCGCCTCGCCGGGTCCGTTGACGACGCAGCCCATGACGGCCACGCGCAGGGGCACGGTCATGTCCTTGAGGCCCTCGGTCACGTCGTCGGCGAGTGTGTAGACGTCGACCTGGGCGCGGCCGCACGACGGGCACGAAACGATCTCGAGCTTGCGCTCGCGGAGGTTCAGCGACTGCAGGATCTGGTGGCCGACCTTGACCTCTTCCGCCGGCGGCGCCGACAGCGAGACGCGGATCGTGTCGCCGATGCCCTCGCCGAGCAGGATGCCGAAGGCCGTCGCGCTCTTGATCGTGCCCTGGAACGCGGGGCCGGCCTCGGTCACGCCGAGGTGCAGCGGCCAGTCCCCCATCGCCGCGAGCAGGCGATACGCCTGCACCATGATGACCGGGTCGTTGTGCTTGACCGAGATCTTGAAGTCGTGGAAGTCGTGCTCCTCGAACAGGCTCGCCTCCCAGCGAGCGCTCTCCGCGAGCGCCTCGGGCGTCGCCTTGCCGTACTTCTCGAGCAGGCGCGGGTCGAGCGAGCCCGCGTTCACGCCGATCCGCAGGCTGACCCCGGCAGCAGAAGCGGCCTGTGCGATCGCACCCACCTGATCGTCGAACTTGCGGATGTTCCCCGGGTTCACGCGCACCGCCGCGCAGCCGGCATCGATCGCCTGGAAGACGTACTTCGGCTGGAAGTGGATGTCGGCGATGACCGGGATCTGGCTCTTCTTCGCGATGATGTGCAGCACATCGGCGTCGTCCTGCGAGGGGACGGCGACGCGCACGATTTCGCATCCGGATGCCGTCAACTCGGCGATCTGCTGCAGCGTGGCGTTGATGTTCGTGGTCGGCGTCGTCGTCATCGACTGCACGCTGACCGGTGCGTCGCCGCCCACGAGCACCTTGCCGACCTTGATCTGGCGGCTCTTGCGGCGGGGGGCGAGCGTGACGGGGACCTTGGGCATCCCGAGATTGACGGCTGGCACGATCCCAGCCTACGCGCAGCGAGTGAGGCCCGGCCGCTTGCGGACGGGGCCGAGCGAGCAAGCGTCGAGCGCCGTAGGCGCGAGCCCACGCGCAGCGAGTGAGGCCCGGCCGCTTGCGGACGGGGCCGAGCGAGCAAGCGTCGAGCGCCGAAGGCGCGAGGGACGTGGCCGAGCGTCGACGATGCGGATGCCGCGCCGGTATCGTGCCCGCATGAGCGAAACGACCGCGACCGCCCGCAGCCATCGCGTCGCCAGGATGACGGGCCGTGACCCGCTCGAGCGGCACAGGGCGGCCACTCCCCTCGAGCTGCTGTTCGATTTGACGTTCGTCGTCGCTTTCAGCCAGATCTCGACCGAGGCCGCGCACTTCCTCGAAATCGGCGAGGTGAGCACGGCGCTGCTCGGTTTCGCCTTCGCCGGCTTCGCGGTCACGTGGGCGTGGATCAACTACTCCTGGCTCGCCTCGGCCTACGACAACGACGACGTCTTCTTCCGCATCGCGACGCTGATCGAGATGGTGGGCGTCCTGATCCTGGCGCTGGGCGTTCCGCCGTTGTTCGAGTCGATCCACGAGGGCGAGTACGTCGACAACGGAGTGATCGTCGCGGGCTACGTCATCATGCGCATCGCCGCGATCGCCCTCTGGCTGCGCGCTGCCGCGCACGACCCCGCACACCGCAAGACGTGTCTCGCGTACGTCGTGAACATCTCGATCGCCCAGCTCGGCTGGATCGCGCTGATCTTCGTCAACCTCCCCCTCCAGACGACGCTGATCTGCGCGACGATTCTGGCGTTGTTCGAGCTCGCCGGGCCCCCGTTCGCCGAGTTGAAGTTCGGCCGGACGCCGTGGCATCCGCACCACATCGCCGAGCGCTACGGGCTGCTGGTGATCATCACCCTCGGCGAGGTCATCCTCGGCACGATCCTCGCGATCTCCGCCGTCCTCACCGCGCAGGGCTGGACGTTCGAGACCGCCCTGGTCGCCTTCGGCGGCACGAGCCTCGCCTTCGGCCTGTGGTGGGTGTACTTCATGATGCCGTCGGGCATGTTGCTGGCGCGGCATCCGGAGCGCGGATTCGTGTGGGGGTACGGACACATCATCCTGTTCGCATCCCTCGTCGGAGTCGGGGCGGGCCTGCACGTCGCGGCGCAGGTGATCACGCACGAAGCGCACGTGGATGCCACGTTCGCCCTGCTCTGCGTCGCCCTCCCGGTGCTCGTCTTCGAGATCATGCTCTTCACGCTGTACACGCTGCTGCTGCGCCAGTTCGACCGCTTCCACATCTGGCTGTTCGTCGGCGCCGTCGTGATGCTCGCACTCAGTGTGGTCGCGGTGAATGCCGGGGCGTCCATCGGCACCGCGCTGCTCATCGTCGGCGCCTCGCCCGTCGTGATCATCGTCGGCTACGAGACGGTCGGATGGCGGCACCAGGCAGCGGCGCTCGAGAAGGACGCCGCCCGAGCCTGACCGGTGCCTGTGGTAGGTTCGCCCCATGTCCGCACGCCTCACCTGGTGGCTCACCGCATAGGCGGTGGGTTCGCGCGACCACAGACCGCCCTCGTGGCGGTCTTCTTTTTCGTAGGGTTGACCGCCCCCACGACGAAAGACCGATCATGACCGGGCCTGCCCACCCCTCCCTCCGTGAACTGGCCGCGCGCGGCATCCCGTTCGCCCTCATCGCCCGCGACGGCGCGACGGTCGAGATCCTCACCGGCGACGTCGTCGACGTCGAGCTGCTCGCCGACATCCCGCTGACGGACTCCGCCGGCGTGTCGCGGGAGGTGCTCGCGCTCGTCCCGTTCCGCCAGGTGCGCGAGCGCGGGTTCGCCTGCCACGACGACGGCGCCCCGCTGCGCTGCCTCGTCGTGTCGGAGCACACGAGCGTGCCGCGCGAGGTCGCACTCGCCGACCTGCCGAGCGCGCCCGTCCCGCTCACCGACGCCGGCTTCGACATCGCCGACGAGGCCTACGCCGAGATCGTGCGCACCGTCATCGCCGACGAGATCGGACGCGGCGAGGGCGCGAATTTCGTGATCCGCCGCGACTTCACCGCGGGGGTGGAAGCGGATGCCGCGACCGCCGCCCTCACATGGTTCCGCGCACTGCTCGAGTACGAGCGGGGCGCCTACTGGACGTTCGCGATCGTGACGCCGGGGCACGTCGCAGTCGGCGCGAGCCCGGAGGCGCACGTGAGTGCGCAGGGCGGGGTCGTGACGATGAACCCCATCTCGGGGACCTTCCGCCATCCGGCCGGCGGCGCGACCGCCGAGACGCTCACGGAGTTCCTGGAGTCGACCAAGGAAACCGAGGAGCTCTTCATGGTCGTCGACGAGGAGCTGAAGATGATGAGCGCCGTCTGCTCCGACGGTGGCCGCATCACCGGCCCGCACCTCAAGGAGATGTCGCGCCTCACGCATACCGAGTACGTGCTGCGCGGCCGCAGCCGGCTCGACCCGCGCGACATCCTGCGCGAGACGATGTTCGCGCCGACGGTGACCGGGTCGCCGATGCAGAACGCCTGCACAGTGATCACGCGCCACGAGCAGACCCCGCGCGGCTACTACTCCGGCGTCGCCGCGCTGTTCACGCCGAGAGCGGATGCCGCGCCCGGCGGGCAGTCCCACGATCTCGATGCCCCCATCCTCATCCGCACCGCCTACCTCGAGGACGGCCGGCTGCGCGTGCCCGTCGGCGCGACGCTCGTGCGGCACTCCGACCCGTACGGCGAGGTCGGCGAGACGCACGGCAAGGCCGCCGGAGTGCTGGGCGCGATCGGCGCGATCGCCCGCGACCTCGCCGCCGAGCCGCTCGAGGCGATCGACGAGGACGCCCCGGCCGCCGAGCCGCTTCCTCTCGCCGACGATCCCGCCATCGCTGCGCTGCTCGCCTCGCGCAACGGCCGCCTCGCGTCGTTCTGGCTCGAGCCGCAGGGCGGCGACGACGGCCCGTTCCGCGGCCGCGGCGCGCTGGTCGTCGACGCGGAGGACCGCTTCACGACGATGCTCGCGCACCAGCTGCGCCACCTCGGGCTGGATGCCCGCATCGTTCCGTGGAGCGCCGTGACCGATGCCGAGATCGACGAGGCGGAGCTCGTGGTCTCCGGGCCTGGCCCCGGAGATCCCCGTGACCCTGCCAGTCCCCGCATGATCCGGATGCGCGAGGTCGTCGCCCGCCGCCGGGCGTCGGGACGGCCGCTGCTGGCAGTGTGCCTCAGCCACCAGATCCTCGCCGACTCGCTAGGGATCGAGCTGGCCCCTCTCGCCGCACCGCACCAGGGCCTTCAGAAGACCGTCGACGTGTTCGGGGAGCCCGCATCGATCGGCTTCTACAACACCTTCACCGCCCGCGTTCCCGTTGGCACGACGCACCGCGGCGAGACCGAGATCGCCGCGGATGCCGACACCGGCGACGTCTACGCGCTCCGGGGGCCGGGCTACGCGTCGGTGCAGGGGCACCTCGAGTCGATCCTGTCGCGCGACGGCATGGTGACGCTCGAACGGCTCGTCGCCGCCGCGCTGGAGCCCATCGGATCCTAGGCTCGCGCACCGCGATGCACCCTTGCGCGGCCACGCCGACGCTCTCGTTTCGGCATGTGAGTTCCGGCTCACACACACCTTCGGCTGAGCCCCACGCACCCATCGTCATGTGAGCCCCAGCTCACATGACCTTCGCCCAGGGCGATCCGGGTGTGTGAACGCGAACTCACATGCCGACGCTCTCGTTTCGGCATGTGAGTTCCGGCTCACACACACCTTCGGGTGAGCCCCACGAACCCATCCTCATGTGAGCCCCAGCTCACATGATCTTCGCGCAGGGCGATCCGGGTGTGTGAACGCGAACTCACATGCGCAGAGCTACTTATGCGAACCGCAGCAATCCGAATCACGCGAAGAGGTTCCCATCTCCCCGCTCCCCATGTCCCCGCGAGTGCCAGCGCTCGAGAGCCCCCACGCTCAGCGGCCGGCACGCGCCGCGAGCAACCTGCGCTCGGCCTCGTTCGCCGTGAGCTCGAGCGCCAAGAGGTCCTCGGCGAGCGCTTCGGCGTCGCGGCCGGCCTCGCGCAGCAGCGACGCGCGCACGGCGTGCCACAGGTGTGAGCGCGCGAGCGGGTCGGCCAGCGCGTCGACTTCGGCGAGCGCCGCCTCCGGGCCATCGACCCGTGCAAGCGCGACGGCCCGGTTCAGCCGCACGACGGGCGATCGGTCGTACGCGAGCAGCATGTCATAGAGGGTGAGCACCTGCAGCCAGTCCGTGGCCGAGGCATCCGCCGCGTCCGCGTGACAGGCCGCGATCGCCGCCTGCAGCTGCCAGCGGCCCGGACGACGCAGCCGGGCAGCCCGCTCGAGAACGACCCGCGCCTCGGCCAGGAGTCGGGCGTCCCATCGAGATCGGTCCTGATCGCCCAGCAGCACGAGCGCTCCGTCGACCGCACGCGCCGACTCGCGCGCACGGTGGAACGCGAGCAGCGACCGCAGGCCGAGCGCCTCGGGCTCGCGGGGCAGCGCGTCGGCGACGACGCGCGCCAGCCACAGCGCATCCTCCGCCAAGTCGCGGTCCGCCGACGCGTCCCCGCCGGCGACGAGGTGCGCCTCGCTGTACATGACCGACACGATGGTGAGCACGATGTCGAGGCGCTCCGCGCGCTCCTCGCCCTCCGGAATCCGCAGCGGGATCCCCGCCGTCCCGATCTTGCGCTTCGCGCGCACGATCCGCTGACCGACGGCTGCGTCGGCGCTGAACGTCGCCCGCGCGATCTGCGCCGTCGTCAGGCCGCACACCGCCCGCAGGGTGAGCGCGAGCTGCGCCTCCGGCGCGAGGGCGGGGTGACAGCAGCCGAACAGCAGCGGAAGACGCTCGTCCGCGTCGACGCTCTCCGCGTCGCTCGCCGCGCTCACGGTCACGTCGGCCGCCAGGAGGGGAAGACGATCGCGCATCCCTCGATCGCGCCGCAGGAGGTCCAGCACATTGTGGCGGGCGGCCTGCAGCAGCCACGCGCCCGGCTTCGGCGGGATACCGCGGACGCGCCACGCCCGCAGCGCCTCCTCGACCGCTTCGGCGACCGCCTCTTCGGCGAGATCCAGACTGCCGAACGAGCGGGTCAGCGTCGCGACGAGCTTCCCCGACTCCTCGCGCACGGTGCGGGCGAGGAGAAGGTCGGATGCCGCGGCCCCGGCGACGGGATCGTCAGGGGTCGCGGCATCCGTCCCGCTCACTGGTCGAACTGGCTGTAGTCGGTCACCATCGGCCGCACTTCGACCGACGTGCCGGGCAGGTCGAGCATCGGCCAGGAGCGGGCGAGTGCCAGCGCCGCGTCGAGATCCTCTACGTCGATGACCGAGAAGCCGCCCACCGCCTCGCGTGCCTCGGTGAACGGGCCGTCGACGAGGACGGGACCGTCGGCCCCGTGGCGCACGGTCGTCGCGGTCGTGACGGGCTGCAGTTCGGCGCCGGCGTCGCTGATCTTGGCGTCGTGCTCCTGGAACCACTCGTAGACGCGGCCGTAGACCTCCTGCGCGCGCTCGGGTGGCACCGCGGCGTCGAGCTCGGGCGTCGAAGTGAACATGATGACGTACTTCACGGTCGTGGTCCTTTCGTCAGTGGAACCGTTTCATCCCCACAGCGAACGGGCAAGACCGTTTTCGACAGCATCCGCGAAAAAACTACGGACCGAACAGCGATAGCGGATTGACGATGTCGGTCAGGATCAGCACGCCGCCCATGACTATGAGGGCGACCACGACCACGAACGTGATCGGGACGAGCTTCGTGGCGTCGACCTGCCTCGGCGGCGGACGGTGCATGAGCTTCGCCCACGCGCGCCGGATGCCGTCCCACAGCGCGACCGCGATGTGACCGCCGTCCAGCGGGAGGAGCGGGACCAGATTGAAGACGAAGAGTGCGATGTTGAGCGAGGCCAGCAGGGAGAGGAACCCCGCGACGCGGTTGAGCACCGGCGCCTCCGCCGCGGCGACCTCGCCGGCGAGGACGCCCGCCCCGACGATGCTGAGCGGCCCGTTCGGGTCGCGCTCCGCGCCCGTGATGAGGGTGCTGCCCGCCTCCCACACCTTGACGGGCATCTGCCAGATGATCCCGGCGACGGCGCCGACGTTCCCGATCGCCGTCTGAGGACCGACCCAGATGGGTTCACGCAGGTAGTCGACCTCCTGGCGGATCCCCGCGATCCCGACCTCCTCGGTCAACGGATCGCCGTTGTCGTCGAGCACCGCTCTGCCGCGCTCGTCGGTGACGGCCTGCTCCACGGTCGCCGGGGTGAGCGTGAGGGTCTGCTCGTCGCCGTCGCGCTCGACGGTGATGTCGATCGCCCGGCCAGGGGACGCCTGGATGAGCGCAGCCGCAGCGGCGAAGGTCGCCACCTGCTGCCCGTCGACCGCGACGATGACGTCTCCGGGCTGGATTCCGGCCGCGGCAGCGGGGGCCGCGGGATCGGATGCCGCGCACTCCGTGCGATCCGCATCGGACGGGATGATGCATTCGCTGACGCTCGAGACCGTGGTCGTCGCGGTCTGCACGCCGATGCCGGAGATCAGGATCGCGAAGAGCACCATGGCGAACAGGAGGTTCATCGTGGGTCCGCCGAGCATGATGATCACGCGCTGCCAGATGGGGAGCTTGTAGAAGACGCGGTCCTCGGAGGCCTCGAGCGTCTCGTCGTTCGCCGCGCGGGCGTCCTGGACCATCGTGGCGAAGAATCCGCCACCGGCGCGGCCGGAGCGCTGCCCGGCTGCCGCGGCCGCGAGCTCCTTCGGCGACGGCGGATACATGCCGGCCATCGAGATGTAGCCGCCCAGCGGGATCGCCTTGATGCCGTACTGGGTCTCGCCGATGCGGCGCGACCACAGCGTCGGGCCGAAGCCGATCATGTACTGGCCGACGCGGACGCCGAACTTCTTCGCCGGCCACAGGTGCCCGAGCTCATGGAGGGCGATCGACACGGCGAGCCCCACGACCAGGAGCACGACGCCGATGACGAATGCAAGAGCTTCCACACCCACACGGTACCCGCGTCCGCCTTGGAGTTGGCCTGGACCCCGCTCGGAGGAGCCTAAGCTCGATCCGAGGAGGATCCGGTGACCCCACGTCATGTCCGCACCCTGCGCGGTGCAGCGGCGGCCTGGGTCGCGACGATCGTGGCGGCGACCTCTCACACCCTCGCCGGCGGCGGGGCCCCCGCTCCCGTCCTCGTCGGGGTGGTGAGCATCCTCGCCTGGCCCGCCGGCATCGCGCTCGTCGGTCGCCGCCTGTCGGTCGGGCGCATCGCCGCGGCCGTGGCCTCGGCGCAGCTGCTCTTCCACGTCGCCTTCGCGGTCGCCGCCGGCGCCGACCCGTCGGCCGCCACGGGCCACCTCCACCATGTCGTGCTCGACGGCGCCGGACTCGGCGCCAGCCTCGTGCCCGACGCCCCCATGCTCCTCGCACACGCCCTCGCCGCGGTGGCGACCCTCCTCGGCCTGTACGGCGGCGAGCGGATGCTGCGAGCCCTGGGCCGCGGCATCCGGTCCGTCCTGCAGCGGGTCGAGGTCACGCTGCACGCCCCGCGAGCCGCGGTGCGGCGCACGGTCGCAGGATTCACCCTCGCGCCGTCACGCGGCGTCGTCCTCTCGGACCTCTCGCGGCGGGGTCCCCCGTCGTTCGTCGACGCGGTCGTCTGACCGCGGCATCCGACGGCACGCGCATCCGCGCGTGCCGGTCATCCCTGCATTCCTCGACGAAAGAGATACCCATGACCACCACCCGCTTCCGCCGCACCCTCCTCCTCGGCTCCGCCGTCGGCGTCGCCCTCGCGCTGGGCGTGCCGCTGGCCGCCTCCGCACACGTGCACGTCGACCCCGGCACCGCCTCGGCCGGCTCGACCGAGACCCTCACCTTTGCCTTCTCGCACGGCTGCGACGGCTCACCCACCACGGCCGTCGTGATCGACGTGCCCGAGGGCGTAGGAAATGTCACACCCGTCGTGCAGGGCGGCTGGACGATCTCGCGCGAGCTGGGCGCCGACGGCGTTCCGACACAGGTCACGTTCACGAGCGAGGTCCCCGTCGAGGACGGCCTCAAGGCGACCGTCGCCCTCGACGCGCTGTTCGACGAGTCCGCGGCCGACACGTCGATCGCGTTCCCCGTCACCCAGGTGTGCGTGGACGGCGAGACCGCGTGGACCGAGGTCGCCGAAGACGGCCAGAGCGAGGACGACCTCGAGTCCCCGGCACCCGTGGTGGAGGTCGGGCCCGTCTCCGCGGAAGGCGACGGCCACGGCGACCACAGCGACTCGGCCGCAGGCGACGGACACGATGAGGGCGACTCCTCCGAGGCCGCATCCTCGGACTCGGCCGACCCCGTCGCCCGCTGGCTGGCCGCCGGTGGCCTGGTCGCCGGCATCGCGGCGCTCGTCGTGGTGCTGGTGCGCGGCCGCTCCCGCAAGAGCTGACGCCGGACGAGGAGGCGCCGGTTCGCCGGCGTCCTCCTCGCCCCGGTTGCAGAGAGCATGGGTGCCGGGCGCCGCGGATGAGAGGATGGATCCGCCATGCCGACCGATGCGCCTTCGAACCTCCCTCCCGTCCTGCGACCGGATGCTCCCCCCGTCCACTCCCTCGACGATCTCGCCGCACGGTTCGCCGTCGACGTGCGCGGCGACGTCTCGGGCGTGACGCTCACGGGCATCACCCTCGCCACGGCCGATCTGCGCCCGGGCGACGTCTTCGTCGCGGTGCGCGGCGTGAACCGCCACGGAGCGGAATTCTCCGCCGCCGCGGCCGAGAAGGGCGCGGTGGCCGTGATCACCGACCGCGACGGCGCGGACCTCGCTGCGGCGAGCGGCCTCCCGGTCGTCCTCGTCGACGACCCCCGCGGCCTCCTCGGGGACCTGTCCGCGTGGGTCTACAGCACCGGTCGCGACGACGAGCTCCCCCTGCTGTTCGGCACCACCGGCACCAACGGCAAGACCAGCGTGTCGCACCTCCTCGAGGGGATCCTCGGCCAGCTCGGCGCCGTCACCGGGCTCTCCTCGACCGCCGAGCGCCACATCGCCGGCCAGGTGGTCGTGTCGCGACTGACGACGCCCGAGGCCTACGAGATGCACGCCCTGCTCGCGCTCATGCGCGAACGCGGCGTGGAGGCCGTCGCCGTCGAGGTCAGCGCACAGGCGCTCAGCCGACGCCGCGTCGACGGGATCGTGTTCGACGTCGCCGGCTTCACCAACCTCACCCACGATCACCTCGACGATTACGCCGACATGCGCGAGTACTTCGACGCGAAGCTCCCGCTGTTCCTCCCTGATCGATCGCGACGGGCGGTCGTGTGCGTCGACTCGGACCAGGGTGCCGAAGTGGTCGCACGCAGCCAGGTCCCGACGGTGACGGTGGGCACTCCTGCGCTGGCCGCCGATCCGACGGCCTCGGCCGATGCGGACTGGGTCGTCGACATCCTCGACGAACGGCAGATCGGCACGGAGTTCCGCCTCACCGCACGCGATGGTCGCTCGCTGACCACCCTCGTGCCGGTCATCGGGCGGCACATGGCCGCCAATGCCGGCCTCGCGATCGTCATGATCCTCGAGGGCGGCTACTCGTGGGAGCGCCTCGTCGCGGCGCTGGACGGCGAGCGCATCGACGCCTACCTCCCCGGGCGGACGGAGCTCGTCTCGGGCGAGACCGGCCCGGCCGTGTACGTCGACTTCGGTCACTCCCCCGACGCGTTCGAGAAGACCCTCGCCGCCGTGCGACGGGTGACTCCCGGCACGGTGGTCATGCTCTTCGGCGCCGACGGCGACCGCGACGCGACCAAGCGCCACGACATGGGGCGCACGGGCGTCGAAGGTAGCGACATCCTCGTCATCACGGACCACCACCCGCGCAACGAAGACCCCGACTCCATCCGCGCGACGCTGATCGAGGGGGCGCGGCGCGCGCGACCGGATGCCGAGATCCACGAGTTCTCGCCGCCCGAGCGCGCGATCATCGAGGCCGTCGCGCTCGTCGGCGACGGCGACGCGATCCTGTGGGCCGGTCCCGGCCACCAGGACTATCGCGACATCCGCGGGGTTCGCACGCCCTACTCGGCCCGCGAGCTCTCGCGCCGCGCCCTGCGCGCCGCGGGGTGGCCCGTCCCCGAGCCGCACTGGCCGGTGCCGTATCCCGAGGACGAGACGCCCGCCTCGGATCCGCTGCGTCCGGTCTTCCCCGAGTCCTAGCCCGCGGCGGCGATCTCGCGGTCGGCGGCTTCGCGCGCCCACCGCTCGGCCTCAGCCAGCGTCTCGCGCGTCAGCGCATCCGGCGCCTCGTGGCGGTCGACCACGCGCTGCACGGTCTCGAGGATGCCCAGGAAGCCCAGGCGTCCCTCGTGGAAGGCGTCCACGGCCTGCTCGTTGGCGGCGTTGAACACGGCGGGGAAAGTGCCGCCGGCCCGTCCGACGGACTTCGCCAGCCGCACCGCGGGGAACGCCCTCTCGTCGAGGGGCTCGAAGGTCCAGGATGCCGCGACCGACCAGTCCAGCGGACGCCCGACACCCGCGACCCGATGCGGCCAGTCCAGCCCCAGCGAAATGGGAAGGCGCATATCGGGCGGCGACGCCTGGGCGATCGTCGATCCGTCGCTGAACTCCACCATCGAGTGCACGATCGACTGCGGGTGCACGACGACGTCGATCTCGCCGTAGGGCACGCCGAACAGCAGGTGCGCCTCGATGACCTCGAGTCCCTTGTTCACGAGCGTCGCCGAGTTCGTCGTCACGACCCGCCCCATGTCCCACGTGGGGTGCGCGAGGGCTTCCGCGGGTGTCACGCTCTCGAGTGACGCGCGACTGCGGCCGCGGAACGGACCGCCCGACGCGGTCAGCACCAGCCGGCGCACCTCCGCGCGATCGCCCGATCGCAGCGCCTGGGCGATCGCGGAATGCTCGGAGTCGACCGGGACGATCTGCCCGGGCCGGGCGATCGCCGTGACCAGGTCGCCGCCCACGATGAGCGACTCCTTGTTGGCGAGCGCCAGGGTGCGCCCGGTCTCGAGTGCGGCGAGTGTGGGGCCGAGACCCACGGAGCCGGTGATGCCGTTGAGCACCACGTCGGCCTCGACATCCCGCACGAGCTGCTCGGCCTCGGCCGCGCCCATCGCCACGTGCTCGACGCCGAATTCGACGGCCTGCGCCTCGATGGCGGCGCGATTGGCGCCCGCCGACAGGCCGACGACCTCGAAGCGCCCCGGATTGGCGCGGATGACGTCGAGCGCCTGCGTTCCGATCGAACCTGTGGAGCCGAGGACGAGGACGCGTCGCATCGCGCCAGCCTACCGGCGACCCGGATTACTGCTCGGTGACCTCGACGATCTCCAGCGCGAAGACGAGGGTCTCGCCGGCCAGCTCGTGCTCGCTCGAGCCCGCCTCGCCGTAGCCGCAGGTCGGCGACATCGAGACGAGGATCTTCGAACCGACGGTCTGGCCCTCGAGCGCACGCTGGAAGCCGGCGACGACACCCGTCGTCGAGAACTGCGCGGGCTCGCCGCGCTCGTAGCTCGAGTCGAACACCGAGCCGTCGCTCCACTTCACGCCCGTGTAGTTCACGGTGACGGTGTCGCCCGGCTCGACGGTCGCGCCGTCGCCCTCTTCGAGCACCTCGAGCTGCACGCCCTCGGGTGCCTCACCCTCGGGGATCGTGATCGTCGGGATGCCGTCGGCCGAGTACTCGACCGTGGGGAAGACGTCGCCGGGCTCGGTCGCCGCGCACCATGCGTCGGCCGGAGTCACTTCGAGCACGTCGATGACGTACACGAGCGCGCCGCCCGACTGGCTCTCCGGGGTGGCGACCACGAGGCGCGAGCCTTCGGTCGCGCAGCCGAAGTACGCGTCGGGGCCCGAGCCGATGGTGATCGGCTGCGGCGGGATCGGCTCGCCGTCGAAGCCCCCGGCCTGCAGCTGCTCGCCGGTCGCCGCGTCGTAGACGGCCAGGGCGTAGGTGACGTAGTCCCCGTCGGCGATCTGGGTGCCGTCGCCCTCGACGGCGACGACGCGCTCGGCGCTGGTGAACTCGAGCGGCGCCTCGAACTCGACCGTGGGGAGCTCGCCGACCTCGCCGGAGACACTCACGGACGCGGCGACATCGCCTTCGGGCACGGCGACCGCGCACAGGTCGCTGGCGGCGCCGGTCTCGCTCGCGGTCGGCGTCGACTGAGGCGCCGACCCCGCGCAGCCCGCGAGGAGGACGGCCGACAGGGCGGCGACGGAAAGAGCGACGAGCGGGCGAATGCGCACGGTGAGACCTCGAGTCGATGTCAGGGAACGCTCCATCATTCCGCATGTTTCCTCTGTCTGCGCTGAGAGCCCGGTCATGCCTGTGGCGGCATGAAAACGGGAGTACCCTCGACGGGTGACTTCCGACCTGGTGCCCGACGCGGACGACCCGACCGCCGACGAAGCGCCGGAGCAGCCGGTGACACGCATGGGCGCGACGTATTTCCTCGGCCGATTCGTGCTCACCCCCCTCGCCCGACTCATCTACCGACCTCATGTGGAGGGCGGCGCGAACGTCCCCAAGAGCGGGCCGGTCATCTTCGCGAGCAACCATCTGTCGTTCATCGACTCGATCGCGATCCCCGTCTCGGCCCCGCGCCCCGTGCACTTCCTCGCGAAGGCGAGCTACTTCGACAGCCCCGGCTTCAAGGGATGGGTGTCGAAGGAGTTCTTCACGGCGATCGGCGCCATCCCGGTCAAGCGCGGAGCGGGCCAGGCTGCGCTCGACGCGCTCGAGCAGCAGCGCCTCCTCCTCGAGCACGGCAGCGCCGTCGCCCTCTACCCGGAAGGCACCCGCTCCCTCGACGGCCGCCTCTACAAGGGCCGCACCGGCGTCGCCTTCCTCGCTCTCCAGACCGGCGCTCCCGTCGTTCCCGTCGGGCTCATCGGCACCGACAAGGTGATGCCGGTCGGCGCGAAGCGTCCGTCTCTGAGCGAGCGCGTGACCGTCAAGTTCGGCGAACCGCTGGACCTCGCGCACCACGGCCCTGCCGAGTCGGGCCGCGCTCGACGGCTCGCGACCGACGACATCATGGCCGCGATCCACGCGCTGTCCGGCCAGGAACTCGCGAACGCCTACAACGAGGCGCCGGCGCACACGCCGATCGAGCGCATCAAGCAGGTTCTCCCGCACGAGCGCCGCTGAGCGCCCGGTCCACCTCTGTCACGCAGAGGACGTCCCGGCGACGACGATCGTCGGCTCGTGGCGCACCGGGAAGTTGACCGAGTTCGCGATGAAGCACCACTCGTTCGCCTGCGCGTGGGCGGCGGTGGCGGCATCCGTCATCGATGCATCCGCGACGGTCACTCGCGGCCGCAGCACCACCTCGCGGAAAGCGCCCCCGCCGCGACCGTCCTCGACCATGAGCCCTGACGCGTCGTCCTCGTAGCCGACCACCACGACGCCGGCCGTGACGCACGCGTGGAGGTACGACAGCAGGTGACACTCGCTCAGCGACGCGAGGAGGAGGTCCTCTGGGTTCCAGCGCGACGGATCGCCGCGAAAAGGCTTGTCGGATGAGGCCAGCAGGGTCGGCTTGCCCTCGATCTCGACCGTCGAGGAGCGGTCGTATTCCCGGTAGCCGGAGGTGCCGGTGCCCCGGTCGCCCGTCCACGTGGTCCGGACGGAGTATCGATGCTCGCCCAACATGTGCACAGTCTGTCATGCGGGCCCGTGGCGACTCGGCGGTAGGCTGGCCGGGTGCCGCAGACCTTCGCCGCAGCCGACGCCGTCGAGCTCGCCGTCGTCGACCGCAGCGGGTTCATCGAGTCGCGGCATGCGGGCATCGCGGTGGTGCTCGGGGCGGACGGATCGATCGTCGAGCGCCTCGGCGACCCGTCGGCGCTGATCCTCCCCCGGTCGAGCCTCAAGCCGCTGCAGGCCGTCGCGTGCCTCTCGGCGGGCGCATCGCTCCAGGGCGTCCCGCTCGCACTCGCGACGGCGAGCCACTCCGGCACCGACCGCCACGTCGAGGCCGTTCGCGAGATCCTCGGCGCCGCCGGTCTCGGCGAGGAGGATCTCGGCTGCCCGCCCGCCTGGCCGGGCGACACCGCCACGCGCGACGAGCTCGTGCGCGACCGCGCCGAGCCCGCGCGCATCCGGATGAACTGCTCGGGCAAGCACGCCGGCATGCTCCTCGCGTGCGTCGCGAACGGCTGGGACACGGCGGACTACCTGGCGCCGGGGCATCCGCTGCAGCTCCACATCCGCGAGGTGGTGGAGCGCCTGCTCGGCGAGAAGACCTCGGCGACCGCGATCGACGGGTGCGGCGCCCCGGTGTACGCGACGACGCTGTTCGCTCTCGCGCGCGCGATCCACCGGATCGGCACCTCGTCCACGACCTCGCCGTTCGCGCTGCACCGCAGCGCCGGCACCCTCGTGCAGGCCGTGCGTGAGAACCCCTGGACGATCGACGGACCCGGCCGAGCCGACACGATCGCGATCGAGTCGCTCGGGGTGTTCGCGAAGGGCGGCGCCGAAGGCGTGATGGTGATGGTGGCTCCCGACGGAACCACGGTCGCCCTCAAGATGCTCGACGGCAGCGGCCGAGCCGCGACCGCCGTCGCCCTGCGGCTCCTCGAGCGCGCCGGCGCGCTGTCCCCCGCCGACGTGTCGGCCACCATGCAGAAGCTTCCCCTGTCGATCTCCGGCGGCGGGCAGGATGTCGGGGCGATCCGCCCCGCTTTCTAGAGGCGCTCCCACGAGGAGCCCGAGCGCTCCAACGGCGGAGCGGAAAGGATCACACGATGCGGATCAGCGTCCCCACCGAGGTGAAGAACAACGAGTATCGGGTGGCACTCACGCCCGCGGGCGTGCACGACCTGGTCTCCGCGGGTCACGAGGTGTTCGTGCAGCGGGGCGCGGGCACTGGCTCGTCGATGCCCGACAGCGAGTACGAGGCCGCCGGCGCGATCCTCCTCGACGATGCCGCCGAGGTCTGGGCGCGCGCCGAGCTGCTGCTGAAGGTCAAGGAGCCGATCGCCAGCGAGTACGGATACTTCCGCGACGACCTCGTGCTCTTCACCTATCTACACCTCGCGGCCGACCGCCCGCTGACGGATCAGCTGATCGCCGACGGCATCACCGCGATCGCCTACGAGACCGTCCAGGTCGCCGGCGGCGGCCTCCCCCTCCTCGCCCCGATGAGCGAGGTCGCGGGGCGTCTGGCTCCGATGGTGGGCGCCGCGACGCTCATGCGCTCGGCGGGCGGCCTCGGCCTGCTCATGTCGGGCGTCCCCGGCACGCGCCCGGCGCGCGTGACCGTGATCGGCGGCGGCGTGGCAGGGGCCAACGCGGCGGTCATCGCCGTGGGCATGGGCGCGGACGTCACGGTCTTCGACACCAACGTCCAGCGCCTGCGCTACCTCGACGACCACTTCCAGGGCCGCGTCAAGACGGCGGCGTCGAACCCGTTCGACCTGGACCGCGCCGTGGTCGACTCCGACCTCGTCATCGGCTCGGTGCTGATTCCCGGCGCCAAGGCGCCCAAGCTCGTCACCAACGAGATGGTGTCGCGCATGCGTCCGGGAAGCGTGCTCGTGGACATCGCGGTCGACCAGGGCGGATGCTTCGCGGACACGCGGCCGACCACCCACGCAGACCCGACCTTCAGGGTCCACGACAGCGTGTTCTACTGCGTCGCGAACATGCCCGGCGCGGTGCCCAACACGTCGACCTCGGCCCTGACCAACGCGACCCTCCCCTACATCCGTCAGATCGCGCGCCGCGGCTGGCAGGACGCCCTGCGCGCCGATCCGGCTCTCGCGGCCGGCCTCAACGTGGTCGGCGGGAAGGTCGCGAACGCCGGCGTCGCGACGGCTCACGGCCTCGAACTGACGCCTCTCGAAAGCGCCCTCGCGTAAGGACGAACGGATGCCGCGCCCTGCGTTCTGCGCGGGGCGCGGCATCCGTGTGTCGGTCTGATCCCGGAGGCGGCACGCCCAGGGGCGCCGAAATCAGGAGATTCGACGAGATCAGGAGCGCGGGGCGCCGATCGACCTGATCCGGGCGAATCGCCTGAGCTCGGAGGCGGAAGCATGCGAGCGGATGCCGCGCCCCGCGTTCTGCGCAGGGCGCGGCATCCGTGTGTCGTTCTGGCGCCTTCTCAGGCCAAAAGACGGCTTCGTGCGCCGACACGCCGGGGATGGATGCCTCGTCCTCGGCGTGTCGCGTGACGGGGCCGTCTTTTCGTGCGCGGGCGAGCGCGGCGGGCAGCCGATCCGCCTTATCTCGGCGCCTCCGCGTCCGCGGTGCAATACTCGACGGCATGATCGAGCGCGCCGAGTGGACGGTCGAGGATCATCTCGCCGCGGGCGACGAGCGGACCGTCGCCCTGTGGCGCCGTTTCGCCGCCGTCCTCGAGGGCTTCGGCCCGGTCACAGTGTCGGTGAGCAAGACGACCGTGACATTCAAGGGGTCGCGCCGCGGCTTCGCGGGCGCACGGCCCACCGCCACGGGTCTGGTCGGCTACTTCGACCTCATGCGTGCGCTGCCGGCCGACCGTCGCATCCGATCGTCCTCGCCCTACGGCCGGAAGCTGTTCGTCCATCAGTTCCGGCTGACGGGCGACGACGACCTCGACGCGGAGTTCGTCGGCTGGCTCGAAGAGGCCCACGCCGTGGGGTGCTGCGCGCATCTCGCCTGACCGGGCCCGCGCTCGGAACGGGCCCGCGGGTCAGGCGAGTCCGCCGTCGATCGAACGGGTGTAGTCGGCGGGGTCGTCCGGAACGAGCACCTCGGTGTCGCGGTTCAGGCTTTCGCCGCGGAAGAACGGCTTCGAGCGCGGGAAGAAGAACCACAGGAACATCAGCAGCACACCGAATGCCAGGGCCCCGATGCCCATCAGGAACGTGCTGCCGACGGGGCCGATGCCGCCGCCGTAGCCGTAGTCGGGGCTGTACATGTCGATCGCGGACTGCACGAACGCGTAGGTGAGCATCAGCGAGCCCAGCAGTGGGAACAGGAACTTGTAGAAGAAATTGCGGGCGGACGTGAACAGCTCGCGCCGGAAGTACCAGACGCACGCGTACCCGGTGATGCCGTAGTAGAAGGCGATCGCGAGGCCGAGCGACAGGATCGAGTCCTGCAGGATGTTGTCACTGATGAGCGTCATGCCGACGTAGTAGACGATCGCAACGATGCCCATCACGAGCGTCGAGAACGACGGCGTCTTGTACACCGGGTGAACCGTCGCGAACTTTTTCGGCAGTGCCTTGTAGGCGGCCATCGCGAGCGTTCCGCGCGCCGTAGGGAGGATCGTGGTCTGCGTCGACGAGATCGCCGAGATCATCACGGCGACGACGAGCACCCAGCCGAGGGGGCCCAGGAGGCCGTCCTTGATCGCGAGGAAGAAGTCGTCGGCGTTCGCCTCGTTCCCGAGGCCCGTGCCGCTCTCACCGAGTCCGGCGTACATCATGGCCGCGATCGTGACTCCGACGTAGGTCACCAGCAGGATGACCGTCGTCAGCAGCGCCGCGCGGCCGGGGATGCGCTTGGGGTCCTTGGTCTCCTCGTTGAGGGCGAGGCAGGTGTCCCAGCCCCAATAGATGAAGAGCGCGAGCAGGATCGCCTCGACGAAGCCCGACCACTCTGTGAAGGCGAAGGGGTTGAACCACGACCAGTCGAACGGCGTCGGGTCGGGGGCGGTGCCGGCGAAGAAGTGCCACAGCGCCGCGACGACGAAGATCGCGAGGGCGATGTACTGGATCGCGAGGAGGATGTTCTGGATGCGCTCGCCGATCTCGACGCCGCGCCAGCTGACCCAGGTCATCGCCGCGATGAAGACGACCCCGGTCACGGTGACCAGGGGCACGTTGTCGGAGAGGAGGGCCTCCTCGGGGCTGCGCACGATCCCGTCGATCAGTGCCCAGAAATAGATGCCCGCGATCTGCGCGAGGTTGGCGAGCACCACCATGCCCGCCACCGCGACACCCCATCCGCCGAGCCACCCCACCCACGGACCGAATGCCTTGGTGCCCCACGTGAAGGTGGTGCCGCAGTCGGGGATCTCGTTGTTGAGCTCGCGGTACGCGAACGCGATGAACAGCATCGGGATGAAGGCGATGACGAAGGCGATGGGCGCCTGCGCGCCGACGGCGAGCACGACGAAGCCGAGGGTCGCCACGAGCGAGTAGACGGGTGCGGTCGAGGCGAGGCCGATGACGGTCGAGCCCCAGAGTCCCAGCGTCCCTGCTGCGAGTCCTTTGCCTGCCGGCCGTTCGAGATCGATAGGGGATGTAGCCACACTGTGAAGCTATGGGGTGCCTCCCGGACGGTCAAGGAGCCCCGAGGAACGGATCGGCCGGACTTGCGATGACGAAAGGACGATGCGAACGGGTTCAGCACCGCCGACCACGAGCCAGGCTCGCCCGCGTCCGGGCTCGCAGTAGGGCGGCAGCCCCCGTGCGCCGGTGAGGAGCCGCAGCTCCGCCGCGCACGACGCGTCGACGACGAGCTCGTGGTCGCCCCGCACGTCGGAGAGCAGCCGCCAGTGGCGCTGCCAATCGTCCGGCTCCCCGGATACGACCACCGGGCCGTGCGCGGTGATGGAGGGGTCGGCGACATAGGCGTCGAGATCCGAGATGCGGATGCCGCGCGCCTCCCAGTCCGCCAGTGCGGCTCGTGCCGACGGCGATCGTCGCGAGACGAAGCCGGTGAGGTGCGCTGTCGGACGCCACTCGCCGGGGTCACTGCGCGCCTCGTCGGCGAGGGCCGGGGCGAGCGCCACCTGCACCTCGACGCCGCCGAGCATGCCCCGGCCGGCGGGCGTGCCCGCTCGGAATCGGTCGGCCTCTCCCCCGGCGGCGATGTGCTCGACCCTCGTCGGAAACGCGAGCAGCAGGCGACGCGGAAAGAGGTCGGCGACACGCGCGACGGCTCCGGTGAGGCGCCGCGCGGAGGCGACGACGAGGAAGCCCCCGGGTCCGGTGCCGCGCAGGAGGTCTTCGAGCCTCTCGACCACGACCTGCGCGTGGTCGGGCGGCAATCGGGCCGTGATCGCATCGAGGTCGTCGATGCAGACGACGGTGCCGGGTCGCGGCGGTTCGGCCGCGAGCGCGGCGACGGCATCCCACACCCCCTCCGGATCGCCGGGCACACGAACGACGTCGCCGGTCGCCTGCGCGGCGAGGAGCCGGAGCGCGTTGCTCGCACCCGCGCCGGGCCCGCCCAGCACCAGGAGGCCGCGGTCGGAGACCTCGATCGTCGCGACGCTCTGGCGCTGGAGCCCCGGCTCGTCGGCCAGACCGAGGACCAGCTGCGCAGGATCGCCCCCTCGGAGCCGCGGGTCGTCGAGGGCGAGCCGCCGCGGGAGCTCCGGGAGCCAGGGCCGGCGCGGGTCGGGTCCGTCGTGAGGTGCGGAGGCGGCGGCGACGTCGGCGGGCGCGGACAGGGCGACCCGGACGCGTCGCGGGCGTGCGTCGCCGGCGCCGCGCACGAACGCATGCCCACGGCCATCCGGCCCGCCCGGCAGGTGGGCGGCATCGTCCGTGCCGAGGACGGTGCGACTGTCCGCCGCGTCGGACACGCGGAGGCTGATGCGCAAGGGGCAGTTCGCCAGAAGGCTTTCGCGGATCACGCCGGCAGAGCGCTGGGTGCCGAGGATGAGATGGATGCCGAGTGCCCGTCCTCGCGCGGCGACGTCGGTGAACACCGCGTGCAGCTCGGGATGGTCGGTGAGCAGCGCCGCGAACTCGTCGACGACGACCACGAGGCGGGGCAACTCGACCCGCGGATCCAGGATGTCGCGCGCTCCGGCGCCCGCGATGACGCCCTCGCGCCGCCGCACCTCGGCGCGCAGGCTCTCGATCGCCCGGCGCGCGCCCGTCCCGTCGAGGTCGGTGATCACACCCGTCACGTGGGGAACGCCTGCGAGGACGTCGAAGGCCGTACCCCCCTTGAAGTCCGCGAGCAGGAACGAGACCTCGCGCGTCGAGTGCGTGCGGCACAGCGAGAGGATCCACGTGATCAGCAGCTCGCTCTTTCCCGACCCGGTCACGCCGGCGACGATCGCATGGGGTCCGTCCGCGACGAGATCGATCGCCGCCGGCACCGTGCCGTCGAGACCGATGACAGCGGTGAGAGCCCCCGTGCGGGCCGTGCGCGGGTCGATGAGGGGCCCGAGCTGGATCGGGCCCGCGTCGCGCCCCGCGATGCCGAGCGTGCGCTCCGCGCGGCGTGCGAGCGTCTCTGCGAGCGCTGCCGCCTGGTCGCGGGCGATCGCCTCCACCTTCACCTCTGCGGCCTCGCCCGCGCGCTCGAGGCGCCCCACCCCGGGCGACCCGACCGTCAGCACGGTCGCGCACCGTGGCGGCAGCGGCTCACCGGGGAGGCGACGCGCGATCGCGATGTCGGCGTCGGGCGGCACGGCCTCGCCCGGCGCGATGATCGCGACTCGCCGGCCCCCGGCCACGCGCCGATGCGGCAGGCGGTCCGCCCACCGCTGCGACGCGTCGAGCCCACCGACCAGGGCGAGCTCCCCCGGAGGGAGCGCGAGACACAGCTGCAGGACGAGCGCGCGCTGCACGGCCGCCGCGAGCAGCGGTGCACCGACGACGACGACGCCCTGCCCGGCCGGCACGACGACGGGACCTCCCGTCAGCCGGCCGGCGCGCACACGGAGAGCGGCGGCATCCGGATCTCCTTCGCCGCCGGCCAGACGCAGCGCGCTCGCGATCTCGCCCTCTCCGGCGACCAGCGCGTCGGCGCGCTCCGGAGACTGCCGCCAGACGTCATCCTCCCGGGCGACGAATGCCGCGACGTCGGGATGCCGTGTCCACAGGCGCCGGCGTTCGGACGCGTGGCGGGCGTCCACGGCGCGGGAGATCTCGGCGCGTGTGCGGACCGCCGTCGCCAGATGTCGCTTGCGATCGCGGCGAGCGGAACGCGCGGCATCCGCCATCGTCGCGACCGCGATCAGGGGCCCGAGGGCTGCGAGCCACAGCGACAGGATCGACCCGGTGACGAACCAGAGCCCGACAGCCCCCACGACCGGCACGATCGCCGCCACGACAGGGAAGGGCGGCCGCGCGGGCGGCGACCACGCGGCGGGGAGTGAGAGCGGCTCAGCGGCGTCGTCGGCGGGGTTCACGAGCGCGGAGAAGGCGGGGGCCGGCGAGAGGTGCACCGCTCCAGTGCACCGCTGCGACGCGGCGCGAGGCCCCCGTCGGGGCGCATTCGTGGAACCGGGGCGTCAGTCCGCCGCTGTGGAGGAGGCGTCCTCGTCGGCGCGCACCTCGCGCGCGCTCTCGGCAGTGTCGTCGTCATGGTCGTCGTCGTCGAGCGGCTCGGGCATTCCGACGTCGAGCACGATGATCGTGATGTTGTCGCGCCCGCCGTTCTCGAGCGCGGCGTCGAGCATCGCGGTCGCTGCGGCGGCCGGATCGCGATTCTCGTCGAGGAAATGACGGATGCCGTAGTCCGTGAGTTCCTTCGTGAGCCCGTCCGAGCAGATCACGAACCGATCGCCCTCGGCCACCTCCAGCCGGACGTAGTCGGGCGTCACGCCCTCACTCGGCCCCACGGCGCGCGTGATGACGTTGCCGTAGGGGTGGTTCTCCGCCTCTTCCGGGCTGAGACGCCCGGACGCGATGAGCTCCTGCACCACCGAGTGATCCGTCGTGATCTGGATGATCGATCCCTCGCGGACGAGGTACACGCGTGAGTCGCCGATGTTGAGCGTCACCCAGTGCGCGGCCTCGCCGCTCGTGTCGAGGTAGACGCCCGTGAGGGTCGTGCCGGTGCCGTCGTCGGTGGCCTCGGGGTGGGAGGCGATGTCCTTCACCGCGCGCGCGAGCGCCTTCTCGATCGTCTTGGGGTTGACCGTGCCCGCCTCGGTCATCGCCTTGAGCCGGTCGATGGTGCTGGCGCTGGCGATCTCCCCGCCGACATGGCCGCCCATGCCGTCGGCGACGACGAACAGCGGGTACGCGGCGAAGACGGCGTCCTGGTTGACCTCGCGGCGACGGCCGGTGTCGGTGACCGCCGCCCAGGCGAGGTCGAGCGATCCTCCCGGCACGGGGACCGTGCGCGACTGGGTGGAGACCTCGGGCACGCGTGTCCTCCCGATCGACGTTCGCGAGGCCCGGCGGCCTGACGCGTCCTCACATACTAGTCGGTTCCCCTCCCCCGTCCTCGGCGGCGGGGCTGGGCGACGCGCCGGATGCCGGGGCTCCGACGGTCACCGGATCGACGAGCACCTCCTCGTCCATGGGCGCCTCGAACTGCGCGTTGTAGAGGCGCCAGTAGGCGCCCTTCGCCGCGAGCAGCTCGTCGTGCGTGCCCTGTTCCACGATGGCGCCGTTCTCCATCACGAGGATGAGATCGGCGTCGCGGATCGTCGACAGGCGGTGCGCGATGACGAACGCCGTGCGATCCTCGCGCAGCCGCGACATCGCCCGCTGGATGAGCAGTTCGGTGCGGGTGTCGACCGAACTCGTCGCCTCGTCGAGGATGAGGATGCGCGGATCGGCCAGGAAGGCGCGCGCGATCGTGATGAGCTGGCGCTCGCCCACACTGAGGTTGGTCGCCTCGTCGTCGAGCACCGTGTCGTAGCCGTCGGGCAGTGCGTGGACGAACCGGTCGACGTAGGCGGCGGTGGCCGCTCCGACGATCTCCTCCTCCGAGGCATCCGGTCGTCCGTAGGCGATGTTCTCGCGAATGGTCCCCGAGAAGAGCCACGTGTCCTGGAGAACCATCCCGGTGCGCGAGCGCAGGTCGTCGCGCGTCATGGCACGGGTGTCGACGCCGTCGAGCGAGATGCGGCCGGAGTCGACGTCGTAGAACCGCATGATGAGGTTCACCAGAGTCGTCTTGCCGGCGCCGGTGGGGCCGACGATCGCGACCGTGCTCCCCGGCTCGGCGGCGAGCGACAGGCCGTCGATGAGCGGTTTGTCCTCGACGTAGCGGAACGAGACGTCTTCGAATGCGAGACGGCTCGCGTGGTCGGGCGCCGTCTGCGCGTCGGCATCGTCGGGCTCCTCCTCCGTCTCATCGAGAAGCTCGAACACGCGCTCGCCGCTCGCCACGCCGGACTGCAGCAGGTTGGCCATCGACCCGAGCTGGCTCAGCGGCTGCGTGAACTGACGCGAGTACTGGATGAAGGCCTGCACGTCCCCGATCGAGAGCAGGCCGGCAGCGACCTGGAGTCCGCCCACGACCGCGATGGCGACGTAGACCAGGTTCCCGATGAACATCATCGCGGGCATGATGATGCCGGAGAGGAACTGCGCGCCGAAGCTCGCCCGGTAGAGCTCCTCGTTCTCGGCGCGGAAGTCGGCCTCGACCTCTTTCTGGTGACCGAACACCTTCACGATCGAGTGACCCGAGAAGGTCTCCTCGACGCGCGCATTGAGGATGCCGGTCGAGGTCCACTGCGCGACGAACAGCTTCTGCGAGCGCCGCGCGACGAGGACGGTGATGAGGATCGTGAGCGGGATCGTCACGAGCGCGATCACCGCCAGGAGCGGCGAGATGACGAACATCATCACGAGCACCCCGACCACCGTCAGCAGCGAGATGACGACCTGCGAGAGGGTCTGCTGCATCGTCTGGCCGATGTTGTCGACGTCGTTCGTGACGCGGCTCAGCAGCTCGCCCCGCTGCACCTTGTCGAAGTACGAGAGAGGCAGTCGCTGGATCTTGTCCTCGACCTGGAGGCGGAGCCGGTGCATCGCACGCTGCACGATCCCGTTGAGGAGCCGCGCCTGGAGCCAGCCGAAGAGGCTCGCCAGCACATAGACCGCAAGCACGCCGGCGAGGATCCAGGCCAGCTGCTCGAAGTCGACACCCGCTCCCGGCACGAAGTCCATCGCGGCGATCATGTTCGCCTGGTCCTGGTTGCCCTGGGCGATCAGCCCGTCCACGACCTGCTGCTTGGTCGCGCCCGCCGGCACCTGCAGCGAGACGAAGCCCGCGAACACGACGTTCGTCGCGTTGCCGAGGAGCTTCGGACCGATCACGCTCAAGCCCACGGAGAGCACCGAGAACACCAGCACCACGATCAGGAGCGGCATGTCCGAGCGCAGTGTGCCGAGGAGGCGCTTGGCGCTCGGACCGAAGCTCTTCGCCTTCTCGCCGCCGGCGACCTGACCCATCGGACCGCGCTGGAGCGGCATCCGCTGCTGTGGTCCCCGCTGCGGGCCGCTCATGCCGCCGCCTCCGCCGTGAGCTGGGATTCGACGATCTCGGCGTACGTCTCGCAGGTCTCGACGAGCTCGTCGTGGGTGCCGATCCCCACCATGCGCCCGTGGTCGAGCACGACGATCTGGTCGGCGTGGCGGATGGTCGAGACGCGCTGGGCGACCACGATCCGCGTCGCATCGGGCAGCCGGGTGTCCAGCGCCCGGCGGAGCGCGGCATCCGTCCTCAGATCCAGCGCAGAGAACGAGTCGTCGAAGATGTAGACCTCCGGACGTTTGACGAGGGCTCTCGCGATCGCGAGCCGCTGTCGCTGCCCGCCCGAGACGTTCGTGCCGCCCTGCGCGATCGGGGCCTCGAGCCCCTCGGGGAGCCCCTCGACGAAGTCCCGCGCCTGCGCGAGGTCGAGCGAGTCCCAGAGCTCCTCGTCGGTGGCCTCGGAATTGCCGTAGCGCAGGTTGGACGCGATCGATCCCGAGAAGAGGAACGCGCGCTGCTGCACGAGGCCGATGCGCTGCCACAGCTCATCGGGGTCGTACTCGCGCACGTCCACGCCGTCCACGCGCACCGAACCCGCGGTGACGTCGAAGAGCCGGGCCACCAGGCCGATGAGCGTGGTCTTGCCCGCTCCGGTCGAGCCGATGATCGCCGTCGTCGTGCCGGGCTCCACCGAGAAGGAGAGGTCGCGGAGCACCGCGTCCTCGGCGCCGGGATAGGCGAAGTCGACCGCGTCGAACTCGACGCGCCCGGCGGGCACCGGCGCCTGCGCCGCGACCGCGGGAGCCGCCACCGACGGCGATGTGTCGAGCACCTCGCCGATGCGGTTCGCGCACACGGCGGCGCGAGGGATCATGACGAACATGAAGGTCGCCATCATGACCCCCATGAGGATCTGCATCAGGTACTGGAGGAAGGCGAACAGCGTGCCGATCTCGACGCCGTTCTCCTGCACCTGGAACGCCCCGAACCAGATCACCGCGACGCTCGACACATTCATCACCAGCATGACCGCGGGGAACATGAGCGCCATCAGGTTGCCCGCCTTGAGTGCGGTCTGCTGCACCTCGTCGCTCGCGGCGGCGAACCGCACGCGCTCCTCGCGCTCGCGCACGAACGCCCGCACCACACGGATGCCGGTGAGCTGCTCGCGCATGATCTGGTTCACGCGGTCGATGCGCTTCTGCATCTTCGTGAAGGCGGGGACCATCCGCCACACGATCGCGCCCACGATCACTAGCAGCACCGGGATGGCGACCGCCATGAGCCACGCCAGCCCGGCATCCTGCCGCACCGCCATGATGACGCCGCCGATCGCGAGCATCGGAGCCGAGATCATCAGCGTCGCCGAGACCTGCACCAGCATCTGGACCTGCTGCACGTCGTTGCTGTTGCGCGTGATCAGCGACGGAGCGCCGAACTGGCCGACCTCGCGCTGCGAGAAGGCGACGACGCGGTGGAAGATGTCGCCGCGGAGGTCGCGCCCTATCCCCATCGCGAGCCGCGATCCGAAGTAGACGGCGACGATCGCGCATGCGACCTGCACGAGGCTGACGGCGAGCATGACGCCGCCCGTCTGCCAGATGTACGGGATGTCTCCCGTGACGACGCCGTTGTCGATGATGTTCGCGTTCAGGGTCGGCAGCAGGAGCGACGCGATCGACTGCGCGAGCTGGAACACGACGACGGCGATGATGAGGGCCCAGGCGGGGCGCAGGTAGCGCACCAGGAGCTTTCCGAGCACGGTGGTCCTTCCGGTGCGCGAGAGGGCGCCGGAAGGCGGCATGCGCACAGAGTGCGACGCTACGCCTCGCGGAGTGCGCGTGACAAACCCTCCGCGTACGCCCTCGGCGAACCCGCGCGACGCGGGTGGGAAAGCGGTCTCAGACGCGCGCGGCCGGGTCCTCCGGCAGCGGGAACAGGGCGTCGATCGTCGTCAGGTCGTCCGGCGTCGGCGACCACGCGGACGCCGCGGCGGCGTTGGCGCGGATCTGCTCCGGCGAGGTCGCACCGGCGATCACGCTCGCCAGCGACGGCCGCGCCAGCAGCCAGCCGAACGTGGCCTCGAGCATCGTGACGCCGCGCTCGTCGCAGAAGGCCTGGAACGCCTCGAGCGCGTCCCACGGCGCCTCCTGCCAGACATGCTGCCGCTGGCGCATGATGCGGGTGTCGCTGGGCGCGTGGTCGCGGGTGAACTTGCCGGTGAGCAGGCCGTTGTGCAGCGGGAAGTACGGCAGGAAGCCCAGCCCGAAGCGCTCGACCGCCGGCAGCACGTCGCGCTCGGCCGCTCGCGCGAGGAGGCTGTAGTGGTTCTGTGCCGAGACGAACGGCACGCCCGCGCGCTCGGCGGCGACGTAGTGCGCCTCGGCGATCTGCCAGCCGGCCAGGTTCGAGTGGCCGATGTAGCGCACCTTGCCCTCGCGCACCAGGTCGGCCAGCACGTCGAGCGTCTCCTCGATCGGGGTGCCGGGGTCAGGGGTGTGCAGCTGATAGAGGTCGATCCACTCGGTCTGCAGCCGGGTGAGGGATGCCTCGACCGCACGCCGCACGTACGTGCGCGACGCCTTCGATCCCGTCACCTCGTACCCCATGTCGCGTCCGAAGTGCCCGAACTTGGTCGCGAGCGTCACCCGGTCTCGACGACCCTTCAGCGCCTCGCCCATGAGCGTTTCTGATAGCCCGGGATCCTTGCCGTACATGTCGGCGGTGTCGAGGAGCGTGACCCCCGCATCGATCGCAGCATCCAGCACCTCGCGGGTGCCCTCGAGCGTCTCCGTGCGCGTGCCGGCGCGGCCGAAGTTGTTGCAGCCCAGGCCGACGGCGGAGACGAGGAGGCCGGAGGCGCCGACGCGGCGCAGGGGGACGGCGGGTTCGGAGGTCATCCCTCCACGTTATCCGGCGCCGCGGCATCCGCTCTCCGACCCGGCGGCTGTGCGATCGTTCGTCGGAGATCTGCGGTTCTCCGGACCCGCCGCCGCGATCTCCTCCGCAGAAGCGCAGATCTCCGGAGAAACGACGACAGAACGACCCCGGGACATGCGACGACCCCCCACCTGAGAGGTGAGGGGTCGTCGTGTCGAGAAGCTACGGCTTCGGCTCTTCCGGTGCTGCGGGCGGCGGCGTGACCGGCGCGGGCGGCTCGGTCGCTGCCGGGGGCGCCGGCGGTGCGGCGGCCGGAGGCGGCGTCACGGGCGGCTCGGCCGCTGCGGGCGGCGGCGTGACCGGCGCGGCGGCGGGCGGCGGCGCGACGGGCGGGGCGGCAGGGCCCGCCAGGGGTGCGGGCGGCGGGGTGTAACCGGCCGGGGGCTGGTAGCCGGCCGGGGGCTGGTACCCCGCAGGCGGTGCGGAGTACCCGGCAGGTGCGGCGCCGGCGGTCGCAACCGGGGCGCCCGGCTGCACCGGAATGCCCTGCCACACGACGTTGTCCTTGAGGAAGGTGTTTCCCCACGGCGCCGGGGCGATGTTCGGGTTCCAGGTCGAGCGGCCGAACGCGAGAATACCCAGCCAGATGAAGTAGCCGATCGGGAAGATCAGCCACAGCAGCAGGTACGGCCAGTCCTTCTGCAGCTTGAGGCCGACACGCCACCCGACGAGCACCGAAGCCGCCAGGGATGCGAGCCCGAGGATCCAGCCGACGACAGGGATCTGACTGAGGAGCGACGAAGCAACGATCGCTCCCAGCATGACCCATGGGTTGAGGTCGCCGAGCTTGGCGAAGACCATCATGTTGTACACGGGCACCCACGCCCGCCACTTGCCCTGCACACCGGCCTTCTCGAAGATCCTCATCAGGAACCACGAACCGATGACGTATGCGGCGATGGCGAAGATCACCAGCAGCGGCAGCAGCACGAGCCAGAGCGCGATCAGCGCCCCCACCCCGTAGTCGTCGTCGTACATGAACGTCCTCTCCGGAACGATCTTCGGCATGCACCGCACGCCGAGCGGGGCGCCACGCCCCGCGCGTCACATGCTATCGAGGCATGCGCGACCGTGTCAGCAGACACGTCGCATTCGGGGGCTGACCCCCGTGGCCGCGGTGGGTAGCCTGAGGATCATGACCGACTCCACCTCCGTCCCGCCCCTTCCCGACCTGACCGCATCCGAGGCGGCGCAGGCGGCTCGCGCGGGAACCGCGCCCGCCCCGGCGACCACGCCCGCGTACGACCCGGCGGCGGACCCCGACAACACCGGTGTGCCGACGTCGCTCAGCGACGACGCCACGGCCGTGGGCCGCGGATTCTTCTCCGCGCTGTTCGACCTCAGCTTCCGCACCTTCATCACCCGTCGCCTCGCGAGCGTCTTCTACCTCGTCGGGCTCATCGCGATCGCGATCGGGTTCCTCGTCTACCTGGTGAACGGCCTCGTCGGCGGTATCTCGTTGCTGTGGATCAACGCGGGCGCCGGCATCACGGCGATCATCGCGACGATCATCATCGTCCCCCTGGTGTCCTTCATCGCGATCATCGCGCTGCGGTTCATCATCGAGGCCGTCGTCGCCCTCATCGCGATCGCCGAGAACACCGAGCGCACGGCGCAGCACACACGCGACTGACCCGCAGTACGCCCGACTCACCTCAGGAAGCCGGGTCAGGCGAAGAGCTCGAGCTCGCCCTCGGCTCCGTCGCGCACGCGCAGGCCCGCAGCATCCGCCCATCTCACGAAGCCGTCGCGGCTCGCGATGCGCGGACGCTCCTCGGCCAGGCGCCGCACCAGCGCACCCTTGGCGTGCTTGTTGAAGTGGTTCAGCGCGCGCACGGCGCCGCCCTCCCCCTCGGCGACCACCCGCACGTACGCAGACGCGATGCCGGCCGGCACGGGACCGAGCGCGACGTACGCCTCGGAGCGCAGATCGAGCACGAAGCGCGGCCTCTCCTCTGCGAGGGCCACGGTGACGGCATCCGCCCACACCCGCTTCAGGGACGGCAGCCCGGGCAGCGACGCGGTCGCGCCGAGGCGGTACGTGGGGATGGCGTCGAGCGCGCCCACGGGGCCGAAGGGAGCGGAGTGCACGCGCACGTGGGCTCCGAGCCAGCGGCGCGCCGCCGGCGGGAGGGATGCCGCGTCCAGGGCCTCGAACAGCACGCCGGTGTAGCGGTCCACCGCCGGCATCGTCGGGGCACCCTGCAGCGCGGCGTTGACGGCCACCTCGTGCCGCTGCGTGGCGCTGAGCTTCAGCACGCGCGCCGCGGCGTCTTCATCGGCCGACAGCGTGACGAGCGCTTCGACGACGGCGGCCCGCTGCGGCGCGAGCGAAGGAAGGGCGAGGGATGCCGCATCCAGCGGTCGCGCACGGCCGCCCGGGCGCTTCGTCTCGGATGGGGGCAGGAGGATCAGCATGGTCACCGCGGTCGTTGAGCGAGCGAAGCGAGACGAAACGCCCCGCGTCCGGTGACGAACGGGGGCGTTTCGCTCAGAGTGGTGTCAGGAGATGAGCGCCGCGTTGCCGGCGACGATCGTGAGATCGTCCCCCTCCATGGAGAGGAAGCCGTCCTGCGCGTTCGCGACGATCTTCGAGCCAGAGGTCTCGGTGATGCGCACCTGACCCTCGGCGAGGATCGCGAGCACCGGCTCGTGACCGGCCATGAAGCCGATCTCGCCCTCGACGGTCTTGGCGACGACGAGCGACGCCTCTCCCGACCAGACCTCCGCGTCGGCGGAGACGAGACTCACCTTGAGGGGCACTTCGACTCCCTTCGCTCGCTCAGCACAAGCATGATCAGCCGTTCTCCTTCTGGATACGGGCCCAGTTCTCCTCGACGTCGGAGATGCCGCCGACGTTGAAGAAGGCCTGCTCCGCCACGTGGTCGAAGTCGCCCTTGACGATCGCGTCGAACGACTCGATGGTCTCCTTGATCGGGACCGTGGAGCCCTCGACGCCGGTGAACTTCTTGGCCATGTAGGTGTTCTGCGAGAGGAACTGCTGGATGCGGCGTGCACGCGACACGACGATCTTGTCTTCCTCGGACAGCTCGTCGACACCGAGGATCGCGATGATCTCCTGCAGTTCCTTGTTCTTCTGGAGGATCTGTTTGACGGCGGTGGCCACGCGGTAGTGGTCTTCGCCGATGTAGCGCGGGTCGAGGATGCGGCTCGTCGAGGTCAGCGGGTCGACGGCGGGGTACAGACCCTTCGAGGCGATCTCACGCGAGAGCTCGGTGGTCGCATCGAGGTGGGCGAACGTGGTCGCCGGAGCCGGGTCGGTGTAGTCGTCGGCGGGCACGTAGATCGCCTGCAGCGAGGTGATCGAGTGTCCGCGCGTCGACGTGATGCGCTCCTGGAGCACACCCATCTCGTCGGCGAGGTTCGGCTGGTATCCCACGGCCGAGGGCATGCGGCCCAGCAGCGTCGAGACCTCGGAGCCGGCCTGCGTGAAGCGGAAGATGTTGTCGATGAACAGCAGCACGTCCTGCTTCTGCACGTCGCGGAAGTACTCCGCCATCGTCAGCGCCGACAGGGCCACGCGAAGACGCGTGCCCGGCGGCTCGTCCATCTGGCCGAAGACGAGGGCCGTCTTGTCGAAGACACCCGCCTCCTCCATCTCGTGGATGAGGTCGTTGCCCTCACGGGTGCGCTCGCCGACACCGGCGAACACCGACACACCACCGTGGTCCTGCGCGACGCGCTGGATCATCTCCTGGATGAGGACCGTCTTGCCGACGCCGGCGCCGCCGAAGAGGCCGATCTTGCCGCCGAGGACGTACGGCGTGAGGAGGTCGATGACCTTGATGCCGGTCTCGAACATCTGCGTCTTGGACTCGAGCTGGTCGAAGTTCGGCGCCTTGCGGTGAATCGGCCAGCGCTCGGTGATCTCGATGGTCTCACCGGGCTCGCCGTTGAGGACCTCGCCGATCACGTTGAAGACCTTGCCCTTGGTGACATCGCCGACGGGAACGGTGATCTGCTCCCCCGTGTCGCGCACCTCCTGGCCGCGGACGACGCCGTCGGTGGGCTTGAGCGCGATGGCGCGCACCAGGTCGTCGCCGAGGTGCTGCGCGACCTCGAGGGTGATCTCGTTCGACTCGCCGTCGATGACGATGGTGGTCTTCAGCGCGTTGTAGATGTCGGGGATCGAGTCGTGCGGGAACTCGATGTCGACGACCGGACCGGTCACGCGCGCGACGCGGCCGACGACCGGGGTCTCGGTCTTCTCTGCGGTGAGGCTCATGGCTTCTTCTCTTTCGTGTGGTCTATTTGCCCGACGCCAGAGCGTCGGCGCCGCCGACGATCTCGGCGATCTGCTGCGTGATCTCGGCCTGGCGTGCGTTGTTGCGCAGGCGGGTGTAGTCGGTGATGAGCTTGTCGGCGTTGTCGCTCGCGGACTTCATCGCCTTCTGCGTCGCGGCGTGCTTGGCCGCCGACGACTGCAGGAGGGCGTTGAAGACACGGCTCTGGATGTACACCGGCAGGAGCGCGTCGAGCACCGTCTCGGCGTCCGGCTCGAACTCGTAGAGCGGGTACACCTGAGCGGATGCCGATTCCTCGGCCTCGACGACCTCCAGCGGAAGCAGGCGCACGGTCTCGGGCGTCTGCGTCATCATGCTGACGAAGCGGTTGTAGACGAGGTTAATCTCGTCGACGCCGCCGTCGTCGCCACCGCGGTCGTACGCGTCGAGCAGTGTCGCCGCGATCTCCTCCGCCGTGTGGAAGTGCGGGGTGTCGGTGTCACCCGTCCACTCGGCGGCGGCAGCCATACGACGGAACTGGAAGTAGCCGACGGCCTTGCGGCCGATGAGGTAGAACACCGGCTCCTTGCCCTGCTGCCGCAGCAGCTCGGCCAGCTCGAGGCCCTCGCGGAGGATCTGCGAGTTGAACGCGCCCGCCAGGCCGCGGTCGGACGCGAAGATCACGACGGCGGACCGGCGGATCACCTCGCGCTCCCGCGTGAGCGGGTGCTCGACGTTCGAGTGCGTCGACACGGCGGAGACGGCTCGCGTCACGGCACGCGCGAAGGGCGAGGACGCGCGCACACGCGCCATCGCCTTCTGGATGCGCGAAGCCGCGATGAGCTCCATCGCCTTCGTGATCTTCTTGGTCGTCTGAGCAGTGCTGATCTTCTGCTTGTAGACCCGGAGTTGTGCGCCCATTGTCTCTGTCCGGTATCGCCTTAGCGGCGGCCCTTGACGATCTTCTCCTGGTTCACGTCTTCGGCACCCGCCGCCGCGACCTCTTCGTGGCCGGGCTTCGAGATGGCCTGGCCCTTGCCGGCCTGGAACTCGAGAATGAACTCGTCGGTCTTCTTGGTGAGCTCGGCCACGGTGTCGTCGTCGAGGACGTTGGTGTCGCGCAGCGTGTCGAGCACGGTGGTGTTGCGACGCAGGTAGTCCAGGAGCTCGCGCTCGAACGACAGGACGTCCTCCACCTCGATCGAGTCGAGCTTGCCGTTCGTTCCGGCCCAGATCGAGACGACCTGCTCCTCGACGGGGTACGGCGAGTACTGCGGCTGCTTGAGCAGCTCGGTCAGGCGCGCACCGCGGGCGAGCTGACGGCGCGAGGCGGCGTCGAGGTCCGAGGCGAACATCGCGAACGCCTCGAGCGAGCGGTACTGGGCAAGCTCGAGCTTGAGCGTGCCGGAGACCTTCTTGATCGACTTCACCTGGGCGTCACCGCCGACGCGCGAGACCGAGATGCCCACGTCGACCGCGGGACGCTGGTTCGCGTTGAAGAGGTCGGACTGCAGGAAGATCTGGCCGTCGGTGATCGAGATCACGTTGGTCGGGATGTAGGCCGAGACGTCGTTCGCCTTGGTCTCGATGATCGGGAGGCCCGTCATCGAGCCGGCGCCGAGCTCGTCCGACAACTTCGCGCAGCGCTCGAGCAGACGCGAGTGCAGGTAGAAGACGTCACCGGGGTACGCCTCGCGGCCCGGCGGGCGGCGCAGGAGCAGCGACACGGCACGGTAGGCCTCGGCCTGCTTGGTCAGGTCGTCGAAGATGATCAGGACGTGCTTGCCGTCGTACATCCAGTGCTGGCCGATGGCCGAGCCGGTGTACGGCGCCAGGTACTTGAAGCCGGCCGGGTCCGAGGCCGGGGCGGCGACGATGGTGGTGTACTCCATCGCTCCGGCGTCTTCGAGCGCGCCCTTGACGGCGGCGATCGTCGAGCCCTTCTGGCCGATGGCGACGTAGATGCAGCGCACCTGCTTGTTGGTGTCGCCCGAGTCCCAGTTGGCCTTCTGGTTGATGATCGTGTCGATCGCGATCGCCGTCTTGCCGGTCTGGCGGTCGCCGATGATCAGCTGACGCTGGCCGCGGCCGACGGGGATCATCGCGTCGATGGCCTTGATGCCGGTCTGCAGCGGCTCGTGCACCGACTTGCGCTGCATGACGCCGGGCGCCTGCAGCTCGAGGGCGCGACGGCCCTCGATGCCGGTGATCTCGCCGAGACCGTCGATCGGGTTGCCGAGCGGGTCGACCACGCGGCCGAGGTAGCCCTCGCCGACGGGGACCGACAGCACCTCGCCGGTGCGGGTGACGGGCTGGCCCGCCTCGACGCCGGAGAACTCGCCGAGGACGACGACGCCGATCTCGTGCTCGTCGAGGTTCTGCGCGAGTCCGAGCGTGCCGTCCTCGAACGTCACGAGCTCGTTCGCCATCACGCCGGGGAGTCCCTCGACGTGGGCGATGCCGTCGGCGGCGTCGATGACGGTGCCGACCTCGGTCGCCGCTGCCCCGGTGGGCTCGTAGGCGGCGACGAAATCCTTCAGCGCGTCACGGATGACGTCGGGGCTGATTGACAGTTCTGCCATGGTCTTCCCTTTGTTCCAAGTTCTGTGTGTGGGGCGCTCGGCCCCGAAATCTCCGCCCGCGGCGGGAAGTGTGTGCTAGCCGGCCAGTCGCTGGCGGAGATCCGCCAGCCGGGACGACACGCTGGCGTCGATCACGTCGTCGGCGATCTGCACGCGCAGCCCGCCGACCACCGTGGGATCGATGACCGTGTTGAGCGACACCTGGGTGCCGTAGCGCTTGGTGAGCGTCCCGGCGAGACGATCGACCTGCGCGGCGCTGAGCGGGGCAGCGGTGTAGACCGTCGCGACCGTGCGTCCGCGCTGGTCGGCGACCAGCTTGGTCGCCCGCGACAGCAGCTGGCGCACGCGACGCTCGCGCGGCGCCTGGACGAGGGATGCCGCGATCAGCGTCGTGGCCGGGCTGACCCGGCCCGCGAGCAGCGTCTCCACGAGCGTGCCCTTGGCCGAGGCATCGCCGAGCCTGCTGCCCAGCGCGAGCTCGAGCTGAGGGTTCTCGGCGACCGTGCGAGAGAAGCGGAAGAGCTCCTCCTCGACATCGGCCGTCGGCTCGGCGACCGCGGCTGCGCGCACGGCCAGCTCTTCGATGCCGTCGACCAGGTCGGACGCCGAGGACCAGCGCTGCGCGACCACGGTCGTGAGCAGCGACGCCGTCGTCGGTGAGACCGCCGTGCCGAACACCGCTGCGACGACCTGGGCGCGAGCCGCGGCGGGCGCGGCGGAGTCGGCGAGCGCACCGCTCAGCTGCGACGAGCCGCCCACGGCGTGCGCCGCGGCGAACAGCTCGCCGGCCACGTCGAGGTCGACGCCCGACGCGGCGTCGAGCGCCTTCGTCGTCGCCGCGACGGCCTGAGTGGTCGCACTGCCCATTACTTCGTCGCCTTCTCTGCCTCGGATGCCTCGAGCTCGGCCAGGAAGCGGTCGACGACGGCCTGAGCCTTCTTGTCGTCGGACAGCGTCTCGCCGATCACGCCGCCGGCGAGGTCGAGGGCGAGTGTGCCCACCTCTCCGCGGAGCGACACGAGAGCGGTCTGGCGCTCGGCCTCGATCTGCGAGTGCGCCGTAGCCGTGAGGCGCGCGGCCTCCGCGGTGGCGGAGTCCTTGGCCTCGGCGACGATCTTCTTGCCGTCCTCACGGGCGGCATCGCGGATCTCACCGGCCTCCTTGCGCGCGTCGGCGAGCTGCGCGGTGTACTCCACCAGAGCCGCCTCGGCCTTGCGCTGGGCCTCGTCGGCCTTGGCGATGTTCCCCTCGATCGCGGTCGAGCGCTCGTCGAGCAGCTTCTTCATCCGCGGAAGGGCGACCTTCCAGAAGATGACGAGGATGACGATGAAGCACACCGACGACCAGATGATGTCGTACCAAGCGGGAATGAGAGGGTTGTGCGCTTCCGCACCCTCTTCCGCGGCGTACGCGACAAGAGCGTTCAGCATCCTGTCTCCTTTGTAGAGGTCGAGTGGATCAGGCGTAGCCGAAGATGAAGCCGGTGGCGATGCCGATGAAGGCGAGCGCCTCGGTGAAGGCGATACCGATCCACATCAGCACCTGCAGGCGGCCGGCGAGCTCGGGCTGACGAGCAACGCCCTCGATCGTCTTGCCGACGACGATGCCCACACCGATGGCGGGGCCGATCGCTGCCAGGCCGTAGCCGACGGTGGCGATGGAACCGGTGACCTCGGCGAGAACCGTAGTTGCGTCCACGGGGGTGTTTCCTTTCGGTTGTGGGCGGCTCTGCGTCCCTTGGCTGCAGAGCCGTCCCGTATCAGTGCTCTTCGGCGACCGCGAGCTGGATGTAGACCGCGGTGAGAAGGGCGAAGACGTAAGCCTGGAGGACGGCCACCAGGATCTCGAACAGCGTGAAGATGAAGCCGAACGCGAGGCTGCCAGCGCCGAGGATGGACCACCAGCCGCCGAGCTCGACGATGAAGAACTGCGTCGCGGCGAAGAAGAGGACCAGCAGCAGGTGGCCGACCATCATGTTCATCAGAAGTCGGAGGGTCAGGGTGACCGGACGGATGATGAAGGTCGAGATGAGCTCGATCGGCGTGACGATGATGTAGATCGGCCACGGCACGCCCGACGGGAAGAGGGAGTTCTTGAAGAAGTTCTTCGGGCTCTTCCTGATGCCGGCGTAGATGAAGGTGACGTAGCTCACGATCGCGAGCGTCAGCGGCACCGCGATGGTGCTCGTGCCGGCGATGTTCAGGAACGGGATGACTCCCGTGATGTTCATGAACAGGATCATGAAGAACATCGTCGTGAGGATCGGCAGGAAGCGCTGGGCGTCCTTCTTGCCGAGCAGGTCCTCGCCGATGTTGACGCGGACGAAGTCCAGGCCCATCTCGACGAGGCTCTGGAACCGTCCCGGAACGACGCGCATGCGGCGCGTGCCGAGCCAGAAGACCACGATGACCGCAACGGTCGCGAGGAACTGGATCAGATGGATCCGGTTGATCGTGAGCGGATCGCCGAACAGCACGATCGCGGGAAAGGTGATGAGACCATCCGGGAAGAACTCAACGATCGAAGGACCGTGGAACTCCGGCGGAGCGTCCGCGGCAGTGGGGGCGATCAGGGTCGCAGCTTGAGTAAACAGCGCTGGCTCCAGCTTCGGGGCATCGGTCGAGAACCGTTGCGACGATGGTCGATGAGCGTCACTCCGCAAGTGCTCGCAGAGCGAGCGGCGGGCGCGGAATCAGCCTATCAAACTTGAGAGGTCCCTGAGTCCTGTCCCGGACGATCCTGTCCGCGCTCGGCCGGTTCGTCGCGGCGATCGCCGGCATCGGGGTCGGTCGGCAGCTGCACGTCGCTGACGTGGGGCACCCGCATCCGCATCAGCACGACGACGTCGACGGCGAGCGATGCGAGCACGCTGACCACGACCGCGAGGAAGAACACGGTGGGCTGGATCCACGGCTGCCCGCGCAGCACGAGCAGGATCACGATGAAGACGAGGAACTTGAGGATCCAGCCGCCGAGCACGATGCCGAAGAACACCGGCACGTACAGCGGGTCGCCGTACCAGCGGTTGGCGATGAGGATGCTCGCGACGGTGATGCCGAGGAATCCAGCGGCGACCAGCACGCCCACGAGCGCGCTCCAGAGGCCGTCGGTGCCGGCGACGAGGTAGCCGATCACTCCCCCGACGAGCGCGAGGCCGCCGGTGACGATGCCCGCCCACACCAGGACGGTGCGCAGGATCGGGGTGCTCGAGACGGGGCTGGGGGTCATGCTGCGTCCTCCAGGACGGGTCGGGGCGCGGCCGCAGGGCGGCGCGAGGGGATGAGGGTCACGACGAGGCACGCGGCGGCGCCGACGACGCCGAACGCGACGCCGAACAGGTAGTCGCCGGGCCAATTCTCGGACGTGCCGATGTACATGAGCAGCACGGCGATGCTGACGGTCGCCGTCCACGCGTAGAAGATGAGCACGGCCCCGAGGTCGGAGTGGCCCATGTCGAGCATCCGGTGGTGGAGATGCTTGCGGTCGGGTGAGAACGGGGACTTGCCGCGACTCATCCGCCGCACGACGGCGAGGCCGAAGTCGAGCAGCGGCAGCAGGACGATGACGACGGGGAGCAGGATCGGGATGAAGGCACCCAGGAGCTGCGAGCGGCCGAACTCGTCGTTGTCGCCCACCATCGCCGGTGTGATGCTGCTGGTGACCGCGATGGCGGACGACGCCATCAGCAGCCCGATCATGAGGGCGCCGGAGTCGCCCATGAACAGCTTCGCCGGCCGCCAGTTCAGGGGCAGGAACCCGGCGCAGACGCCGATGAGCACCGCCGCGATGAGCGACGCGAGGTTGAAGTACGAGCTGGCACCCGTGTCGCGCGAGAGCATGTACGTGTAGGCGAAGAAGACGCTGTTCGCGATGAGGCAGACCCCGGCCACGAGGCCGTCGAGCCCGTCGATGAAGTTCACCGCGTTCATCACGACGACGATCGCGAACACGGTGAGGGTGAAGCTCATCCAACTCGACCCCATCGCGATCCCGCCGATGGGGAGCGAGTAGATCTGCAGCTCGCCGAACCAGGCGATGATCCCGGCGGCGAGGAACTGCGCGCCGAGCTTGATCATCCAGTCGAGGTCCCACAGGTCGTCGGCGACGCCGACGAGCACGATGAGGAACGTCGCCCCGAGGATCGCCCAGATCTGGACCGGCTCGCTCCAGATGATGGCGAAGAACGGATGCTGCGACGAGACCAGGAACGCCGCCACGACGCCGGCGAACATCGCGATTCCGCCGAGCCGCGGAGTCGGCGTCTTGTGGACGTCGCGCTCACGGATGCCGGGATACAGCTTGTACCGGAGGCTGAGACGCCAGACCGTCCAGGAGAGCGCGAAGGTGACGCTGGCCGTGAAGAGGACGATGAAGACGTACTGCTTCACGGGGCGCTCGGGTCGTCGGGGTCGGGCTCCAGCAGGTCGCCCAGCACGTCGCGGAGCTGCGCGCGGGAGATCGCCCCCTCGCGCAGCACGCGGACGACGGGCTCCTCGCCGCCGACCAGGCTGGTCGCGTCGATGATCGTCGAGGCGATGCCGTCGGCAGACATGCCGTCAGCGAGATATACCGCGACGCTCTCGCCCAGCATCGCCTGGGCGTCCTCCGCGGCGATCGCGGCGGCCTTGCCGGTGAGGTTGGCGCTGGACACCGCGAGCGGTCCGGTCTCCTCGAGGAGGGCGAGCGCGATCCGGTGCGCGGGCATGCGCACGGCGACCGTGCCGCGCGTCTCGCCGAGATCCCACGACAGCGACGGCTGCGCGGGGAGGACGATGGTCAGCCCGCCGGGCCAGAACGCCTCGACGAGCGCCTCGACCGGCTGCGGCACCTCGGCCACGAGGGCCCGGAGCGTCGCGACGCCGGCGACCAGCACGGGCGGCGGCATCTGGCGTGTGCGGCCCTTCGCGTCGAGGAGCTTCTGCACGGCCTTCGCGCTGAACGCATCGGCGGCGAGGCCGTACACGGTGTCGGTGGGAACGACGACGAGATCGCCGCGGCCGATGGCCTGGCGCGCCAGGCGCATGCCGGCCAGCAGCTGCGCCTCATCACGGCAGTCGAAGATGGGGGACATGTCGCGCACAGTCTAGTTGCGGGCTCGTGAACGGATGCTGCGAGCCGGGGTCAGGGCCGGATGGCGGTCGTCGCCCGGTCGCGCATCGTGAGGTCGGGGTGCGTCGATGCCGCGCGCCACCCGTCGGCGCGCAGGATCCCGCGGATCGCCTCGCCCTGCCACTCTCCGTGCTCGATGACGATCGTGCCGCCCGGATGCGCCAGCCGGAGACCCACCCCGCTCAAGATCCGCACGACGTCCAGCCCGTCTTCTCCCCCGTACAGCGCGGCCGGCGGGTCGAAGAACCGCACCTCCGGATCGCGCGGGATCGCGGCATCCGGAACGTACGGCGGATTGGATGCGACGACCGAGACCGTCCCGTCGAGGTCGGGGAACGCGTGCGCGAGGTCGATGAAGGCGAGCTGCGCGTTGTCGGCGCCGACGCGTGCGAAGTTCTCCTTCGTCCACACGAAGGCCTCCACCGAGTTCTCGGCCGCGAAGACACGGGCGTGCGGGACCTCGGTCGCCATCGCGAGGGCGATCGCGCCGCTTCCGGTGCCGAGGTCCACGGCGACAGGAGAGGCGGATGCCGCGGCCCGCAGCGCGTCGATCGCCAGCTGCGCGACCATCTCGGTCTCGGGGCGGGGCACGAAAACGCCGGGGCCTACGCGCAGCTCCAGGTGACGGAAGGGCGCGAGGCCCACGATGTGCTGCAGCGGCTCCCTCGTCGCCCGGCGGGCGACGAGGGACCAAAGGCGCGCGGCGTCGTCGGGTGAGAGCACGTCTCCGCGGATGGTCGCCGCCTGCACTCCCCCGCGACCCGTGCCCAGTACGAAGGCGGCGAGCAGTTCGACGTCGACCTCGGGATCGGGGACGCCGGCGTCGCCGAGGCGCGCGGTCGCGGCGCGGAGGGCGTCGGACAGGGCGGTGGGGGGTTCGGGTGCAGGCATGAGCCCGTCCAGCCTAAGCCCGGCAGGGTACCGGGCCGAGGCCAGGCCGCTGTCACACAAGGACTCACGAAAGCCGTGCCCCCGTAGGCTGTCTCCCACCCGCTGACCTTCCCTCGAAAGGCCCGAAATGACCGGCATCCACCCCGACATCACCTCCGCCTTCGGGAACACCCCGCTGGTGCGCCTCAACCGCGTCGCAGAGGGCGTCGGCGGCAACGTGATCGTGAAGCTCGAGTTCTACAACCCGGCGTCGAGCGTCAAGGACCGCCTGGGCATCGCGATCGTCGACGCGGCCGAGGCATCCGGCGAGCTCAAGCCGGGCGGCACCATCGTCGAGGCCACCAGCGGAAACACCGGTATCGCGCTGGCCATGGTCGGCGCGGCACGCGGCTACCGCGTCGTGCTGGCGATGCCCTCGTCCATGTCGATCGAGCGTCGCCTGCTGCTCAAGGGCTACGGAGCCGAGCTCGTGCTCACCGACCCGGCCGGCGGCATGAAGGGCGCTCTCGCCAAGGCCGACGAGATCCTCGCCGAGATCCCGGGTGCTGTGCTCGCCCGCCAGTTCGAGAACCAGGCGAACGTCGAGATCCACCGCAAGACGACGGCCGAGGAGATCCTGCGCGACACCGACGGCCAGGTCGACTACTTCGTCGCCGGCATCGGCACGGGCGGAACCATCACCGGCGTCGGCCAGGTGCTCAAGGAGCGCGTGCCCGGCGCGAAGGTGATCGCCGTCGAGCCGGCCGATTCGCCCCTGCTCACCAAGGGCACCCCCGGACCTCACAAGATCCAGGGAATCGGCCCGAACTTCGTGCCCCCGATCCTCGACCAGGGCGTCATCGACGAGGTCATCGACGTCGAGTTCCCCGACGCGATCGAGACCGCACGCGCGGTCGGGACCCAGGACGGCATCCTCGTCGGCATCTCCTCGGGCGCCGCGATCTGGGCGGCGCTGCAGATCGCCGCACGCCCCGAGGCCGAGGGCAAGAACATCGTCGTGATCGTGCCGTCGTTCGGCGAGCGCTACCTCTCGACCGCACTCTTCGAGAACCTGCGAGAGGATTGACGCACACCGCTGCAGAAAGGCGCTCCGTGCCAGGGATCCACTCCGACATCTCCACCGCCTTCGGCGAGACCCCCCTGGTGAGGCTCAACGCTCTCACCGAGGGCCTGGGCGCCGAGGTGCTCGTCAAGCTCGAGTTCTACAACCCGGGATCGAGTGTGAAGGACCGCCTCGGATACGCGCTGATCGCGGCGGCCGAGGAGTCGGGCGAGCTGAAGCCGGGTGGCACGATCGTCGAGTCGACGAGCGGGAACACCGGCATCGCACTGGCGCTGATCGGCGCCGCGCGCGGGTACAAGGTCATCCTGACGATGCCCGCGTCGATGTCGAAGGAGCGTCGCACGCTCCTCAAGGCCTACGGCGCCGAACTCGTGCTCACCGACCCGTACAAGGGCATGACCGAGGCCGTCGCCGAGGCGGAGCGCATCGTCGCCGCCACCCCCGGCGCGATTCTCGCGAAGCAGTTCGAGCACGAGGCGAACGCCGATATCCACCGGCGCACGACCGCCGAGGAGATCTGGCGCGACACCGAGGGCAGGGTCGACTACTTCGTCGCCGGTTCGGGCACGGGCGGCACGATCACGGGCGTCGGGCAGGTGCTCAAGCAGCGCAACCCCGAGGTGAAGATCGCCGTCGTCGAGCCCAAGGACTCCCCCATGCTCAGCGAGGGTCGCGCGGGCGGTCACCGCATCCAGGGCATCGGACCCAACTTCGTGCCCGCGGTGCTCGACCGCTCCGTGATCGACGAGATCTTCGACGTCGAGTTCGACGACGCGATCCGGGTCGCGCGCGACCTCGCCACCCGCGAGGGCATCCTGGCGGGCATGTCGGCCGGCGCGGCCGTGTGGGCGGCGCTCGAGATCGCGGCACGGCCCGAGGCCGCCGGCGCGCGCATCGTCGTGATCGTCCCCGACTCCGGGGAGCGCTACCTCTCGACCGCCCTGTACGAGCACCTGCGCGAGCCCGAGAAGGCGTCGTCGTGAGCGAGCGGATCGGGACCCTCGCGCGCGTGCGCGAAGACCTCACCGCGGCACGTCTCCGCGATCCCGCGGCGCGCAGCAGCCTCGAGATCGCCCTCCTCTACCCCGGCCTCCACGCGATCTGGGCGCATCGGGTGTGGCACGCGCTGTGGGTGCGAGGCCTGCGGTTCGTGGCGCGCGCGGGCTCGCAGATCACCCGCTGGCTGACGGGCATCGAGATCCACCCCGGTGCGACCATCGGCCGCCGCTTCTTCATCGACCACGGCATGGGCGTCGTCATCGGTGAGACAGCCGAAGTCGGCGACGACGTCATGCTCTACCACGGGGTCACACTCGGCGGACGTCAGCGCGAGGGCGGGAAGCGGCATCCCACCATTCAGGACGGCGTCGCGATCGGCGCGGGCGCGAAGGTCCTCGGCCCGATCACGATCGGCGCGGGGTCTGTCGTCGGCGCGAACGCCGTCGTCACGAAGGATGCTCCGGCCGACAGTGTGCTCGTCGGCGTGCCCGCCAAGCCCCGTCAGCGCCGCGACGGCGAGGAGACCCGCGCCATCCTGACGGCACCCGAGCACCTCGAGTACCACATCTGACGCCTCCGGATCGCCGGGCCCCGCCGGCTCGCGGGGCCCCGTTCCGTTTGTGCGCGCGCCCCGTTCCGTTTGTGCGGGAGAAAGTGCGTGTCGAGCCCGGGCCAGGCGTGCATACGCCCGCACAAACGGAGCAAACCGAGGTGAGGAGCCGCGGGGAGGCGGAGGGGGCGACGCATCCAGCGATCCGAGGTCGGGCGGCGAGCACAACTCCGGCAGGTAGACGAGGTGGTGAGGCCGCGCCCCCGGAGTTCCGTGGCCGGAGCCCGCGGCGCGGGCAGAACTGCCGGAGTTGTGCACCAGAGTAGGTCGACGGGCGCCCTGATCCGTTTGTGCGGGCGAAAATGCGTGTCAAGCCTGGGTCGGGCGCGCATGCGCCCGCACAAACGGAGCAGACCCAGGTGAGGAGCCGCGGGGGCGGAGGGGGCGACGCATCCAGCGATCCGAGAGACCTGCCCTACGCCCGCCGAACCCGCCGAGCCGGACCCTCCGCCTGATCCGTTTGTGCGGGAGAAAGTGCGTGTCAAGCCCGGGTCGGGCGCGCATACGCCCGCACAAACGGATCACATCAGGGTCGGCAGGGTCAGGACCGCCGCTCGTCCACCTTCTTCTTGATGAACAGGGGCGGGAGAAGCCAGGTCGCGAGCGCGGTCACGAGCCACACGACGAGGGTGCCGATGATCCAGGCGACGGGGCCGTCGATGCCGATGCCGGCCGCCGGGATGACGACGGCGATCAGCAAGGCGACGAAGGTCGACAGCAGTCCGATGCCGCCGATGAGGGCGTTGGCGTGGCGGCGCGTGATCTTGAAGAGCCACGGCGCCAGGATGCTCTGCAGCACCGCGAAGATCACGACGGCCAGGACGATCCCCCACCAGTCGTTCCAGTGCAGGGAGAAGCCGGGCAGCAGCAGGTCGGCCGCCACGAGACCGAGGAACGCCGAGACGAGGAAGATCAGGGCGCGGATGATCAGCGTGAGCACGGGCCGAGCATAGCGCCGCGGCGTCAGGCGACGAGCCCGGCGCGCCTGAACAGATCCGACAGGAGCATCCTCACCAGGTCCGGCTTCTCGTGCGGCAGCGCATGGCCGGCATCGTCCACGATCACCACGCTCGCGCGGCCCCATGCCTCGGCCGCGGCCACCTGGGACCGGTACCCGATGAGGCTGTCGCGGCGGCCGAGCATGAGGAGCGTCGGCAGGTCGTCGGCCCCGTGGCCAACGTCGAAGTCGGCCGACTCCATGATGCGACCGACGATGTCGGCGTCATAACGGTCGAGCGAGCCGGCCACCCCGTCGCGGAATCGCGCGACCGCCTCGGCGGTATGCCAGACGAAGTACCCCTCGAACTCCCCGCGCTCGCGCTCGCTCAGGGCGTCCAGCGCCCCGTCCTCGGCCTCGACGACCGAGACCGGCTCCGGCCGCAGGTCCGCGGGCAGCGTGCAGAGGAGAGCGACGGCGCGCACCTGATCGGGCATGCGCGCGGCCACCGCCCGCGCGAGGAAGCCGCCCAGCGAATGCCCGAGCACGACGAACGGTCTCCCACGGAACTCCGCCGCGATGAAGGCGCACAGCAGATCCGCCACCTCCTCGGCGCTGTCGACGGACGTGCGGATGCTGTCGCCCATGCCCGGGAGGTCGGGCGTCCAGCGCTCGAAGGCCGGCGCAGCGGGCAGCACCAGGTCGAGGATCGCCTCGATCTCGCCCCGCGACGAATAGCCGCCGTGGAGCGCGAGGAGCGGCATCCCCTCCCCCTGCCTGCCGCCGTGCAGCTGGGCGCCGGAGGGTGCGGTGAACACGAACGCGGGCATGGGGTCCTTTCGACCCGCCCGACGCTAGAGCACGATGACGCCTCGCGCCAGCGGTCCTAGCCGTCGCCACCCAGCGCCGCGAGCCGCGCCTCTTCGTCGGCCTGGATGGCCGACTCGACGAGGGGCTCGAGCGCGCCGTCCATGACCTGGTCGAGGTTGTAGGCCTTGTAACCGGTGCGGTGGTCGGCGATGCGGTTCTCGGGGAAGTTGTACGTGCGGATGCGCTCGGACCGGTCCATGCCGCGGATCTGCGACTTGCGGGCATCGGATGCCGCCGCCTCGAGCTCTTCCTGCTGGCGGGCGAGGAGCCGCGCGCGGAGCACGCGCATGCCGGCCTCGCGGTTCTGCAGCTGCGACTTCTCGTTCTGCATCGACACGACGATGCCGGTCGGGACGTGCGTGATGCGCACGGCCGAGTCGGTCGTGTTGACGGACTGCCCGCCGGGGCCGGACGAGCGGAACACGTCGATCTTCAGGTCGGCCTGGTTGATGTCGATCTCGTCGGGCTCGTCGACCTCCGGGAACACGAGCACACCGGTGGTCGAGGTGTGGATGCGCCCCTGCGACTCGGTCGCCGGCACGCGCTGCACGCGGTGCACGCCGCCTTCGTACTTGAGGTGCGCCCACACGCCCTGCGCGGGGTCGCTCGAGGAGCCCTTGATCGCGACCTGCACGTCCTTGTAGCCGCCGAGGTCGGACTCGTTGCGCTCGAGCAGCTCGGTCTTCCACCCCTTGGAGGCGGCGTACTGGATGTACATCCGCAGCAGGTCGGCGGCGAACAGCGCCGACTCGGCGCCGCCCTCGCCCTGCTTGATCTCCATGATCACGTCGCGGGCGTCGTCGGGGTCGCGCGGGATCAGGAGTCGCCGCAGCTTCTCCTGCGCTTCGGCGAGCCCGGCCTCCAGGCTGGGCACCTCCTCGGCGAACGCGTCGTCCTCCTTCGCGAGCTCGCGCGCGGCGACGAGGTCATCGGATGCCGCGACCCAGTCCTCGTACGCCTTCACGATCTTCGACAGCTCGGCGTAGCGCCGGTTCACCCGCTTGGCGCGCGCCGCATCGGCGTGCACCGCGGGGTCCGACAGCTCGGTCTGGACGGCGGCGTGCTCCTCGATCAGCCCTTTGACGGACTCGAACATGGAGATCAGCGGATGCTGTTGTCGTCCGCGTGGCTGCGTCCGCCGCCGTGGCCCGTGGTGGGCGCCGGGATCGACTTCTGCATCTGCACGAGGAACTCGACGTTCGACTGCGTCTCCTTGAGCTTGCCGAGCACGACCTCGAGGGCCTGCTGGGGCTCGAGGCCGGCGAGCGCGCGGCGGAGCTTCCAGGTGATCTTGACCTCGTCGGCCGAGAGCAGCATCTCTTCGCGGCGGGTGCTCGACGCGTTGACGTCGACGGCCGGGAAGATGCGCTTGTCGGCGAGCGAGCGGTTCAGGCGCAGCTCGCTGTTGCCGGTGCCCTTGAACTCCTCGAAGATGACCTCGTCCATCTTGGAGCCGGTCTCGACGAGCGCCGTGGCGAGGATCGTGAGCGATCCACCGTTCTCGATGTTGCGCGCCGCACCGAAGAAGCGCTTCGGCGGGTACAGCGCGGACGCGTCGACACCACCGGTCAGCACGCGACCCGAGGTCGGCGCCGAGATGTTGTAGGCGCGGCCGAGGCGCGTGATCGAGTCGAGCAGCACGACGACGTCGCGGCCCAGCTCGACGAGGCGCTTCGCGCGCTCGATGGCGAGCTCGGCGACCGTCGTGTGGTCCTCGGCGGGGCGGTCGAACGTCGAGGCGATGACCTCGCCCTTGACCGTCCGCTGCATGTCGGTGACCTCTTCGGGGCGCTCGTCGACGAGCACGACCATGAGGTGTACCTCGGGGTTGTTCGTCGCGATGGCGTTGGCGATCTGCTGCAGCACGATCGTCTTGCCCGCCTTGGGCGGCGCGACGATGAGGCCGCGCTGGCCCTTTCCGATGGGCGCGACGAGGTCGATGATGCGCTGCGTGAGCTTCTCGGGCGCGGTCTCGAGGCGCAGGCGCTCCTGCGGGTAGAGCGGCGTCAGCTTGCCGAACTCCACGCGGGTCGCGGCATCCTCCACCGACAGGCCGTTGACGGCGTCGACCTTGACGAGCGCGTTGTACTTCTGGCGGCTCGACTGCTCGCCCTCGCGGGGCTGCTTGATCGATCCGACGACGGCGTCGCCCTTGCGGAGGTTGTACTTCTTGACCTGGCCGAGCGAGACGTAGACGTCGCTCGTGCCGGGCAGGTAGCCCGAAGTGCGCACGAAGGCGTAGTTGTCGAGCACGTCGAGGATGCCGGCGATCGGGATGAGGACGTCGTCCTCGCCGATCTCGGTGTCGAACTCGTCGGTCGTCTGCGTGGCGCCGCGGCGCTTGTTGCGCTGACGGTTGCGGGCGTTGCCCTGGGGCTGCTCGTCGTCGCCGTCGGCCGGAGCGGACTCCTTCGGGGCGTTCTGGTTCTGGTTGCCCTGGTTCTGGTTGCCCTGCGCCTGGTTGCCCTGCGCCTGACCACCCTGACCACCCTGACCGCCCTGGGCGTTGCCGTTGCGGTTGCGGCTGCGGCTGCGGCTGCGGCCACGGCCACGGCTCGGTGCCTCGTCGCCGCCGTCGGCGGACTCGCCGGCGTCGGTGTCGGATGCCTCGGCCGCGGCGTCGCCCTCAGCGGGCGTCTCAGCGGTCTCGGCCGGAGCGTCGGCGGCAGCCTCGGCCGGAGCATCGGCGGCGGTCTCGGCCGGAGCCTCGACCTCGGCCGGAGTCTCGGCGGCAGCCTCAGCAGGAGCCTCGGCCGGAGCGGCCTCGGCGGGCGCCTCAGCGTCGGCGGCAGCCTCGGCCGGCGCCTCGGCGGCGGGCTCGGGCTGCGGGTCGGTGCTCTTGGCACGGCGCGGCGCACGCTTGCGGGGCGCCTTGGCCGGTGCGACCGGAGCCTCGGGCTCGGCGGCCGCGGGCTCTGCCGGAGCGGCCTCCGCCGCGGGCTCGGCCGGAGCCTCAGCCTCGGGGGCCGGGGTCTCCGCAGGCGCGTCGGCGTCAGCGGTGTCGGTGGCCTCCGCCGGAGCGGCGGCCTCGGTCTCAGCCGGGGCGGCGGCCTCGGCCGCGGTCTCGGCGATGCCGGCGTTCTCGACCGATTCGGGCGCTTCCGTGCGCTCTTCGGCCGATGCGTCGGCAGTGTGGATCTCGGAGATGGACTCCACGAGTTCTCCCTTGTCATACGAATGGAAATGCACGTTCGCACGGACGCGCTGCAGAGCAGGCATCTACCCGATCCTTCGGCGGAACTCAGGCCCTTCGGTCGGCGTATATGCCGTGATGGTGCTCAGAGACCGTCAAGAGGATGGGGGGTCGTGCGCGGTTCGCAGATTGCGACGGAGGCCAGATTCACGACTTACGTGGAACCCTCCGCGTACTCCTTCACTGTACCACCCTTGAAGTCGACGGCGAGCATGAGCGACTCCCACGGGGTGTCACCCGCCTCGGCGGCCAGAGCAGCGGCCTCGAGCCGGCGGCCCGGTCCGTCGGCGAGCACGAGCACGCTCGGACCCGCCCCCGACACCACGGCCGCGAAGCCCTGAGCGCGCAGCATCCGGACCAGTTTGTCGGTCTCGGGCATGGCGCTGGCCCGGTAGTTCTGGTGCAGCTTGTCCTCGGTCGCCGCCTGCAGCAGCTCGGGGCTCTGCGTCAGCGCCGCGATGAGCAGAGCCGAGCGCGACACGTTGAACACCGCGTCTTCGCGCGGCACCTGCAGCGGCTGCAGGCTGCGCGCGACCTCGGTCGACATCGTGAACTCGGGCACGAACACGAGCGGCGAGACGCCGCGGTGCACGAGCAGCTTCTTGTGCTGAGGGCCGTTCTCGTCGACCCACGCGATCGTCAGTCCGCCGAACAGCGCCGGGGCGACGTTGTCGGGGTGTCCCTCCAGCTCGGTGGCCAGGCGCAGGAGTGTGTCATCCGAGAGCGTCACCTCCGGCTCGAGCAGACCCTTGGCCGCGAGCAGGCCCGACACGACGGCGGCCCCCGACGAGCCGAGTCCGCGGCCGTGCGGGATGACGTTGTGCGCGCGCAGGCGGAGGCCCGGCATCGGTCGTCCTGTCGACTCGTACGCGTAGGCGATCGCCCGCACGACGAGGTGGGAGGCGTCGCGCGGCACATCCTCCGCACCGGCCCCGCTGACCTCGATCTCGAGCTCGCCCTCGGGCAGCGCCGTGACGTCGAGCTCGTCGTACACGCTGAGCGCGAGGCCGAGCGTGTCGAATCCCGGTCCGAGGTTCGCGCTGGTCGCCGGCACCCGCACGACGACCCGACGCCCCGTGACCGAGGCGGCGGGTGCGTTCACGCGGTCGCCCCCACGGGCGAGAGCTGCAGGACGGATGCCACTTCCGACGTCGTCGCGTCGACCACCGTGGGCTCGACCTGGCTGCCGTCGGCGTTGCGCAGGGCCCACTGCGGGTCCTTGAGCCCGTGGCCGGTGACGGTCAGCACGACGCGTGCGCCCTTCGGGACCACGCCGGCCTCGATGCGGTCGAGGAGCCCCGCGACACTGATCGCCGAGGCGGGCTCGACGAAGATGCCGACCTCTCCGGAGAGGAGCTTCTGGGCGGCGAGGATGCGCGCGTCGTCGATCGCACCGAAGTAGCCGTCGGTCGCCTGACGCGCCTCGAGGGCGAGCTCCCACGACGCGGGATTGCCGATGCGGATCGCGCTGGCCACCGTTTCGGGGTTGCGCACGACCTCGCCGCGCACGAGGGGTGCGGAGCCCTCGGCCTGGAACCCGAACATGCGGGGAATGCGGGTCGAGACGCCGGACTCGGCCTCTTCGCGGTAGCCGCGCGTGTAAGCGGTGTAGTTGCCGGCGTTGCCGACCGGGATGAAGTGGAAGTCGGGGGCGTCGCCGAGCTGCTCGACGACCTCGTAGGCGGCCGTCTTCTGCCCGTCGATGCGGTCGGGGTTCACGGAGTTCACCAGGTGCACGGGGTAGTGCTCGGCGAGCTCGCGCGCGATCTCGAGGCAGTCGTCGAAGTTGCCGCGGATCTGGATGAGCTGACCGTTGTGGGCCACCGCCTGGCTGAGCTTGCCCATCGCGATCTTGCCCTCGGGCACGAGCACCGCCGCGGTGATGCCTGCGTGCGCCGCGTAGGCGGCGGCCGACGCCGACGTGTTGCCCGTCGACGCGCAGATCACGGCCTTCGCGCCGTGGTCGATCGCGCGGGAGACGGCGACCGTCATTCCGCGGTCCTTGAAAGAGCCCGTCGGGTTCATGCCCTCGAACTTCACCCAGACATCGGTGCCGGTCAGGCGCGACAGCGCCGGGGCCGGCAGGAGGGGCGTTCCGCCCTCCCCGAGGGTGACGACGGTCGAGGCATCCGTGACGCCCAGACGATCGCCGTATTCGCGCAGGACTCCGCGCCAGACGTGTGCCATGTCAGTCTCCTTCCACACGCAGGACCGAGACGACGCGCTCGACGACGCCGCTCGCGGCGAGACGGTCGACCGTCTCGCTGAGGTCCTGCTCCAAAGCCTTGTGCGTGCCGATCACCAGGCGCGCGGTGCGGGCGTCCTCGCCCACGACGGTCTGCTCGAGGCTCGCGATCGAGACGCGCCCGTCGCTCAGGGTCCCGGCGACGGTGGCGAGCACGCCCGGCTCGTCGTCGACCTCGAGGGTGATCTGGTACCGGGTCGTGACGCGCCCGATGGGGACGATCGGCAGGTTCGCGAGGGTCGACTCGCCGACCCCGACACCGCCGGCGATGTGGCGGCGGGCGGCCGAGACGACGTCGCCGAGCACGGCCGACGCAGTCTGCACGCCGCCGGCGCCGGCGCCGTAGAACATGAGGTTGCCGGCAGCCTCGGCCTGCACGAAGACGGCGTTGTTCGCGCCGTGCACGCTCGCCAGCGGGTGGGCGCGGTCCACCAGCGCCGGGTACACGCGCACCGAGATCGCATCTCGATACGCGGCTTCGCCGCTACTCGATGGGCGGGGCTCGTCGCCGGTCAGTCGCTCGCACACCGCGAGGAGCTTGATGACATAGCCGGCGTGGCGCGCGGCATCCATCATCGACTTGTCGATCGCCGTGATGCCCTCGCGGTGCACCGCGTCCAGCGGAACGGTCGTGTGGAAGGCGAGGCTCGCGAGGATCGCGGCCTTCTGCGCGGCGTCGTAGCCCTCGACGTCGGCCGTCGGGTCGGCCTCGGCGTACCCGAGGCGCTGCGCGTCGGCGAGCACGTCGGCGAAGTCGGCGCCCTCGGTGTCCATGCGGTCGAGGATGTAGTTCGTCGTGCCGTTGACGATCCCCATGATGCGCTGCACGCGGTCGCCCGCGAGCGAGTCGCGCAGGGGGCGGATGATCGGGATGGCACCGGCCGCCGCGGCCTCGTAGTAGACCTCGGCACCCACCTGGTCGGCCGCATCGAAGATCTCCGGGCCGTGCGTGGCGAGGAGGGCCTTGTTGGCCGTCACGACATCAGCGCCCGAGTTGATCGCCTGCAGCAGGTAGGTGCGCGCCGGCTCGATGCCGCCCAGGAGCTCGATGACGATGTCGGCGCCCACGATGAGCGACTCGGCGTCGGTGGTGAGCAGCTCGCGGGGCAGGTCGGCGTCGCGCGGAGCGTCGACGTCGCGCACGGCGATCCCGACCAGCTCCAGTCGGGCACCGGCGCGGTCGGCGAGCTCGTCGGCGTGCTGCTGCAGCAGCGACGCGACCTGCGAGCCGACGGCGCCTGCTCCCAGCAGTGCGACGCGGAGACGGCGGTAGTCAGTCATGCGTTCCCTTCGGGTGGTGGAGGCCGGCGTCGCGGGCGAGCAGATCGTCGATCGTCTCACCGCGCACGATGACGCGCGCCTCTCCCCCGCGCAGCGCCACGACGGGCGGGCGGGGGACGTAGTTGTAGTTGCTCGCGAGCGAGAAGCAGTACGCGCCGGTGGCCGGCACCGCGAGCAGGTCGCCGGGCGTGACGTCGCCCGGCAGGTACTCGGCGTCGACGACGATGTCGCCGGACTCGCAGTGCTTTCCGACGACGCGCACGAGCGCCGGGGCCGCGTCGCTCGTGCGGGAGGCGAGCCGTGCCGAGAACTCGGCGCCGTACAGCGCCGGCCGTGCGTTGTCGCTCATGCCGCCGTCGACGCTCACGTACAGGCGCTGCGCGTCGTCGCCGACCTCGACCGCCTTCGTCGTGCCGACTTCGTACAGCGTCACGCCGGCGGGGCCGACGATCGCGCGGCCGGGTTCGAACGCCAGGTTGGGGACCGGGATGCCGCGCACCTCGCACTGGCGGGCGACGGCATCCGCGATTCCGACGGCGAGCTCCTCGATGGGAGTCGGGTCGTCGGCCGAGGTGTAGGCGATGCCGAAGCCGCCGCCGAGGTTGAGGACGGGCAGGTCCCCGCCGGCGCGGAGCTCGGCGTGGAGCTCGACGATGCGGGCGGCGGACTCCTCGAACCCGGCGGTGCCGAAGATCTGCGAGCCGATGTGGCAATGGAGGCCGACGAGCGTCAGCCCCGGAAGCTCGCGGATGCGGGCGGCCGCGGCGGGAGCATCCGTCAGCGTGAAGCCGAACTTCTGGTCTTCGTGGGCCGTCGCGAGGAAGTCGTGCGTCTCGGCGTGCACGCCGCTGTTGACGCGCAGCAGCACCGCCTGGTTCACGTCGCGGCGGTCGACGATGGCCGCGAGGCGCTCGATCTCGATGAGGCTGTCGATGACGATGGAGCCGACGCCCGCCTCGACGGCGGCCTCGAGCTCTCGCACGCTCTTGTTGTTGCCGTGGAAGCCGAGCCGTGCGGGCTCCGCTCCGGCGGCCAGGGCGACGGCGAGCTCGCCGCCGGTGCACACGTCGAGCGCAAGGCCCTCCTCGGTCACCCAGCGCACGACCTCGGTGCTCAGGAACGCCTTGCCGGCGTAGTACACGCGCGCCTGCACGTCGTAGAGGGCGGCAGCGGCGCGGAACGCGTCGAGGGTGCGGCGGGCCCGGGCGCGGACCTCGTCCTCGTCAAGCACCCACAGCGGCGTGCCGAAGCGGTCCCGCAGCGCGGTGGCGGGGATGCCGCCGAGCACGAGGACGCCCTCGTCGTCGCGTGCCGCGGCCTCGGGCCACACCAGGGGTGCGAGCGCGTTCGCGTCATCGGGCTCGACGAGCCAGTCCGGTGCCAGGGAGCGGGACTGCGAAGGGGCGGACACGGGTAGGACCAATCGGTTCGAGCTTCGGCGCAGAGCCGTCCGGGGCGACCGGATCGGCGCGGATGCCTCGGCCGGATTGCACGTGCCGAGCGTCCTTGCAGTCTAGGGCACAGCCCATGCCGGGCCCGTGATGTGTGACGCCTGCGGCCCCCCGGTCGTTGAGCGAGGAAGCGCAGCGACCGAAACGAAACGCAGCCACCCCCGGTCGTTGAGCGAGGGAGCGCAGCGACCGAGACGAAACGCGGCAGACGTCAGCCGCAGCTGCCGTTCGCCTGCAGCGCGGGGTCGGTCACGATGGCTCCGTCGACGTCCGCCTCGGCGACGAGCGTGTCGCCGACGACCTCGACGCCGGTGAGCGTGACGCCGGCCGGGATGTACTGGGCGAGGCACACGCTCCAGTCGCGCACGACGATGTCGGCGAGCGCCCCGAAGCGGTCCGACAGGGCACCCGCGTCGATCTGGGCGCCGGCGAGCTCGAACGACGCCGGCGTGAGCACGAGGTCGCCGTCCGACACGGAGGGCGTGAGCGCGACGCCGATCGGGAACTCGATCCCGAAGAACTGCAGCTCGGTGCTCATGGTGACGTTCGGCGCCGCGAGACCGAGCGTGTCGGCGGGGAAGCCCTCGACCGTCGCCATCAGGCTGCGCAGCTGCTCCTCGTCGAGGGTGACCGTCGCGGTGGCGCCGCCCATGTCGACGCCCTGCTGGATCGGCACCTCGGTCGCCGTCACGGTGACGTCGCCCTCGAATGCGCCGACGGGGACATCCTGCGACGACACCGTCACCTCATTGAGGCTGCCGCCGATCAGCTGCGGGATCAGCAGGCCCGGCACCTCGACGTCGACCTCCTGGTCGGCGGGAAGCGACAGCTGCTTCGAGATCTCGTTCTTGACCGTGCGCTCGACCATGTCGCGCGCGACGGCCTCGGCGATGAAGAACGCGGCCACGGCGAGCGCGACGAGGATCACCAGGGCGACGATCCACGGCCACACGCGCCGACGGCGGCGCGGGGGCTCTGCGACCTCCCAGCCGGGAGGCAGCTCTACGGTGTCGCCGGTGCTCATCGCTACATCCGTTCCGGCGCACCCACGCCGAGCAGGCCGAGCCCGTTGCGGAGCACCTGGCCGGTGGCGTCGTTGAGCCACAGACGGGTGCGATGCACGGCCTCGACGGGTTCGTCGCCGAGCGGGATCACCCGGCAGTTGTCGTACCAGCGGTGGTAGACGCCCGCGAGCTCCTCGAGGTAGCGCGCGACGCGGTGCGGTTCGCGCACCTCCGCGGCGAACGCGACGATGCGCGGGAACTCCTGCAGCACGCCCAGCAGCGCCGACTCCGTCGCGTGCGAGAGCAGCTCGGGGGCGAACTCCGAGCGGTCGACTCCGGATGCCGCGGCATTGCGTGCGACGTTGTGGGTCCGCGCATGCGCGTACTGCACGTAGAAGACGGGGTTGTCGTTCGTGCGCTTCTGCAGCACGTCGAGGTCGACGTCGAGGTTCGAGTCGGTGGAGCTGCGGACGAGTGCGTAGCGCGCAGCATCCTTCCCCACCACCTCGACCAGGTCCTCGAGGGTGACCACGGTGCCGGCGCGCTTGGACATGCGCATCGGCTGGCCGTCCTTGACGAGGTTGACCATCTGGCCGATGAGGATCTGCAGGTTCACGCCCGGCTCGTCGCCGAAGGCCGCGCACATCGCCATCAGGCGCTGGATGTAGCCGTGGTGGTCGGCGCCGAGCATGATGATGCAGCGGTTGAAGCCGCGCTCGCGCTTGTCGAGGTAGTAGGCGAGGTCGCCCGAGATGTAGGCGGGCGTGCCGTTGGAGCGGATGACGACGCGGTCGCGGTCGTCGCCGAAGGTCGTCGAGCGCAGCCACACCGCGCCGTCCTCCTCGAAGATGTGTCCCTGCTCGCGCAGACGCTCGACGGCGCGCTCGACGGCGCCGGATTCGTGCAGGTCGTTCTCGTGGAAGTACACGTCGAAGTCGACGCCGAAGTCGTGGAGGCTCTTCTTGATCTCCTCGAACATGAAGCCGACGCCGAGCGCGCGGAACGCCTCCTGCTTGGCGTCGGGCTCGAGCGCGTCGATGTCGCCGTCGTAGGCGAGCGCGACGCGGCGCGCGATGTCGCCGATGTAGCCGCCGCCGTAGCCGTCCTCGGGGGTCGGCAGGCCCTCGTGCGCGGCGACGAGGCTGCGCGCGAAGCGGTCGATCTGGGCGCCGTGGTCGTTGAAGTAGTACTCGCGGGTGACCTGCGCGCCCTGGGCGGAGAGCATGCGGGCGAGCGAGTCGCCCACCGCGGCCCAGCGGGTGCCGCCGAGGTGGATCGGCCCGGTCGGGTTCGCCGAGACGAACTCGAGGTTGATGATCTCTTCGGTGCGGGTGGTGTTGGTGCCGAAGGCGGCGCCGGCGTCGACGATGGTCTTCGCGAGGGCTCCGGCGGCCGCGGCATCCAGTCGCACGTTGATGAAGCCGGGACCGGCGACGTCGACGCTCGCGACGCCGTCGAGCGCGGCAAGACCGTCGGCGATCTCGGCGGCGAGCTCACGCGGGTTCGCGCCGATCGTCTTGGCGAGCTTGAGCGCCGCGTTGGACGACCAGTCGCCGTGCTCGCGGTTCTTCGGACGCTCGAGCGGCAGGTCGGCGGCGGTGAGACCCTCGGCGGCACCGGGTCGTCGCGCCTCGGCGAGGGGGACGATGACGGCGAGCAGAGCAGCGGAGAGGGCGTCGGGGTTCATAGCCCGCTAATTCTACGGGCGCGAGCGGCGCACCCCGCTCCGCCCGGTCGTTCACCTCGGTCGTTGAGCGAGCGAAGCGAGACGAAACGCCGCCCCGGTCGGTCACCCCGGTCGTTGAGCCAGCGAAGCGAGACGAAACGCCCCACCCCGCGCCCCCCGGTCGCTCCCTCGGTCGTTGAGCGAGCGAAGCGAGACGAAACGCCCCCCGGTGGCCCGGTCGTTGAGCGAGCGAAGCGAGACGAAATGCCCCCCGGTGGCCCGGTCGTTGAGCGAGCGAAGCGAGACGAAACGCCCCACCCCGCGCCCCGGCCCCCGTCAGGCCAGCTGCACCAGCGACGTGAAGTCGTCGAGCGACGGATCGGATGCCTCAGGCAGCGTCTCCGGGAGCATGTCGAGCCCGTCGAGCGGCGGAGCATCCGGAACGACCCACGCGTCGACGCGCATGCGATCGAGCCCGACGTACCCGCCGTGGTAGCTGAGGAAGGCGCAGTCCGCGGCATCCCTCCCCGTGGCGATGCGCACGAGCGAGCGGCGGTTCGCGAGCCGTGTGCCGTCGATGACGTACCAGGCGCCGTCGTGGTAGGCCTCGGCGACGGCGTGGAAGTCCATGGGCTGCAGCCCCGGCGCGAAGCAGGCGGCGTAGCGGGCGGGCATGTCCATCGCGCGCAGCAGGGCGATGACGACGTGGGCGTAGTCGCGGCACACGCCCTGACCGGTCATGAGGGTGGTGACGGCGCTGTCGGTGCCCTGGCTGAGTCCGGGCGTGTAGGTGGTGCTCGTCGCGACGAACTCCGACACGGCCGCGATGAGGTCGTGGCCGGAGAGTCCCTTGAACTGGCGGCGGGCCTGCTGGAACACCTCGTCGGACTGGCAGTAGCGGCTCGGACGCAGGTAGGTGATGGCCTCGAGGTCGCTCGTGCGGCTGGTCGCGGTCTGCCCGTCGACGGTCGCCTCGTAGCGGACCTCGAGCCGGCCGGCCTCGCCGAGCAGGCGGTGGAGGCGGCTGCCGGACTGGTCGACGATCTCGGTGGGCGTGTAGACGCGCTCGCCCTGGGTGAAGGTCAGCTGCTCGCTCGCCAGGGGCACTCCCTGGGCCGCCGTGATCTGGAAGATGAGGTCGACGGACGACCCCAGATCGAGGTCGAGTTCGGCGGTCAGGACACGTTGCACCGAAGTATCTTACGCACGCCGAATGGGGTGTTCCTGCGGGTGCGCAGAATGCGCGCGGAGGGGCCTTCGCGCGCCAGATCTGCACTGCTTTCGGCGGGCCGTGCGGCTCAGGTTCTGCACCGTGTTTCCCAACGATTCGGGGTCGGAATCGGTGCGCGCCGATTCGTGACGTAGCCTCGCTTCATGCACGCGCCCGGGAGCCTCCGCGTACGGCGTCCGTGGCTGCCGGTCCTGGGCGCTGCGCTCGCCATCGCCGCGGTGTGCGCGCTCGGCATGTGGCGGCCCTGGGTGACCCCCTCGGCACCAGTCGCGAGCGAGGCCGATACGGTCGTCGCCGTGGCTCCCGCGATGCTCGAACTCCCCGATGCGCCGCGCGTGCTCGTGTTCGGAGACTCGTGGGTCTACGGCTCCGCCGCGACCATCCCGGCCCTCGGCTTCGCATACCGCCTCGGTGAGAACCTCGGGTGGGATGCCGTGGTCGACGGCGTGCGCGGCTCCGGCTATCTGAAGCCCGGCATCGACGGCGGCTCGTACGGCGAGCGCGTCGCCGCCCTCGACCCGGCACTCGACCCCGACCTCATCATCCTCGAGGGTTCGATCAACGATCGCCGGCTCCCCGCCGAGGGGTACACGGATGCTGTCACCGCCGTGTGGAACGCGCTCGAGTCCCGCTATCCCGACGCCGCGATCGTGATCCTCGGCCCGGCGCCGCAGGTGCTCCCCGTCGAGTCCGCGACCGCGCGCATCGACAGGGATCTGGCGAGCTTGGCCGCTGCCCGCGGCTGGTGGTACATCTCCCCCATCGCCGGCGATTGGATCACCGAGGCCAACTACCTCGACGTCATCGACATCGGCCCGGTCGGCCGCAACCACCCCTCGACCGACGGTCACGCCTACCTCGCCGAGCGCGTCGCCGAGGCGATCATCGAGATGACCGCACCCACGGATGTCGTCGCCGACGCACCGCTGGACGAGGAGATCGTCGCCCCCTGACGCGGCGGGAGCGCCGGCCGCAGGGTGATAATCTCGACCGGTACGCCTCCGTAGCTCAGGGGATAGAGCGTTGGTTTCCGGTACCAAAGGTCGCAGGTTCGATTCCTGTCGGGGGCACGAATGCGAGAAGGCCGGCCCGGAGGGTCGGCCTTCTCGCATTTGTGTCTTTGACAGCAATCGAACAGCCCGCGAAGCGGGCGTGTTCGGGGGCCCCACGCGCCGAGGCTCCGCGCGCCGCGAAGCGGCGTGTGGAGAGCGCGAGGGATCCTGTCGGAGGCTGAACCATCGAGATCGTTGAGCCGGCGCGCAGCGACGGCGTTGGCACCAGCCCTGCTCGGCGTGGACGTCCGCGGTCTTGGTCGCTAAGCCCCGCTGCTGGATCCCCGAGCAGTGGTCTTCTCGACCACCTACGCGCTCTCGTCCTCGTCCTCGTCCTCGTCGTCGAAGTAGACCGTTCCCAGGACGTCCACGCCGAGTGCGGCGATTTCGACCGCCAGGTCTGCAGGCAGAAGAAATCCTCCCTGCCATGAATCCGAGTTGGCGGACCAAGTGATGTGCGCGTCGCAGTCGGCCGGCAGACTTGCGATCCGCCCGAACGCGGGGCGGCATGCGCTCAAGAGTTCGCGCACGGCCCGAGTTCCGGTCTGGTCGTCCTCGGTGTTGTCGAGCCGGCCGGTGTCGTACGACCAAACGTTGAGTTGGCGAGCATGTCCCGACCGCGTGATCGACCCTCTCAGCTCAGATTGGGTCGGCTCGACTCCGAGCAGTTCGGTGACGATGGCCGGTGGGGTGTCGCTCGATAGCACGACCAATGACGCGAGCCCGGAACGAATCACCCGGCGAGAGACAGCCTGCACGCGACCGCACCACCTCCCGCACGCGACGGGTGGATCACTCGGCTCATGCGTCGCGGCAGCTGGATCCCTTCAGCGGGGCGGCGGACGAGTCCTCGATCTCGAACAGCGAAGAAGACACCGGCGAGAAGACGGCGAAGGTGTTGCGGACGGTCTGCGGCGCGAGCGTCTTGGAGAGCCCACTGATCCAGCGTTGAATCTCGGCATAGTCGACATGGCTCAATCGGCGGCTCCCCCACCGCGGGATGATGTGCTTGTTCAGCGCTGGTACCCGATCAGCGTGGTCGGCTTCAGCTGGCTCGGCTCTTGAGCCAGTCCCTCGCCCACGAATCGACCGTCACTTGCGCGAGCGGAGGGTCGACGTAATCACCTGGCGCATTGGCGAACTCGACTGTGCAGAGGAACCCCCGCCTCACGCTTGGTGCGGTACCCGCGCTTGTCGATCTCCGTGTGGTCCGCTTGCGGTACCGAACGCGATACCGCCGACCTGACGACGTGTTGCAACGCGAGACACTACCCATCCACCCGTCGACCGGCGATGTAGCTCATACCCTCGAGATGTCCCGCTTCCCGCGCCTTACTAATCCAGTCCGCCGCGGTGCGGTGCGGGATCCCGAACTCACGCTGTACCGCCTGCGTCGGTGGCTGATTGGACAGCGCAGCGACACCGTAGACGATCTCGACCGCCTCCATGCGGCGCTCGGTGTTCTTGCGCTGCCTGACCATGTCCACAATGAACCATGGCAGCACTCGCTCGCGGCTCGTCGTGAGCTCGCTCGCCTTGATCCACTTGCCGCCGTCCATCAGGTTGAGCGTGATGCACTCCGGAGCCGCCGCCTTGAGCACGTCCGCGGTGCGGGCCTTTCGGAGTGTCACCGCGTTGATCTCGGCGCCTTCTCGAGCCGTGTAGGTGGCCTCGGCGATGACGTAGCGACCCGCTCTCTCGTCGAATCGGGCGTGGATCGCCGTGTCGAACGGCACGTCGGGTTGATCTGTGGCCATCGCTCGGAACTCGGGCACGATGCGCAGCCCTGTTCCGATGGGCCGAGTGGCATGGCGGACGGTGACCTTCGCGCCGGTGAGGGATCGCACGTCGATTTTCACCCCTTAAGTATTGCGTAGCCGAGCCACGAATTAGCATGTACAATGCTGGCATGGGTAGGCATGCCGCACCAGTGCCTGGGCAAAGAGTCTGTATCCGCCGAAAGGAAGCGAGGGCAATCACCATGTCGAGGCGTCTCTGACGTTGACAGGCGCTTGCGTCCGGCCTAGTAGTCGATCTGGACCTGAAGTGGAATGGGCGCTGCTCGCCGCCGGAATAGGTGCTAACTCACGTGACGGCCGAAGAGGCGTGCCGCGCTAGTCGGCGAACCACCTAAGACCCAATCGAACAATGAGTCCCCCGCATGCCTACGGTCGTCTGGCTTACAGGCCGATCGTAGCTCGCTCCTGCGGCCCCGTGCCGGGCTTTCGCGGCATATGGTCCCGCGCTTCACTCAGTCCGTTTTTCCACGACCCGAAACTAAGCGGCGTCCCCTCACACTCGATCTCCCTGCCAGACAGGCGAACCAGAAATCTTGACCAGCATTCGGAAGGAGCCCACCGTGTTGCGTTTCACGATGCATCTCGATTTCACCGGGTCCGAGGGCGCGAAGTCGATTACAGACCTCGCAGCGCAATTGGAGTTGATCGCAATCAAGCTACGAGACTCGGTATCGAGCGACCTTGCGAGCAATCAACCTCGCCAGATTCCGGCGAGCACCGAGCGCAGCAGCTCGATGCCCATCGCGGACTGGCTCGGTTATCGGGTCGGGCAGTGGAAGGTCGCGTCCAACCCCCGGCGAACATCGCCAAAGTGATCGAACGGATGCGTCAACCAGTCAAACAACCGGGGTTGCGACAGGGTCGACAGCGCCAATCTCGGGTTTCCGACTTTCGCGTGTCGATGACACACCGGCTCAGTCGCAGATACCTCTCGCGTATAGCCGGGGCGAGGTCTCGACGAGCACTTCTCGCAGGCGACTCTGGAAGTCGCCGCCGCGAGTGCGCCTGTGTTTGTCCGCGACGTATTGATGCCAGCGCGAGGGGTGCCTCGGGGAATCCCCGACCGTCCACACACGCGGGCGGTCCAACCGACGCGAAATCTCGCGTTCGACCCATCCGACCTGCGCCTCGAAGTGATTCCGAGCTTCGCCGCTAAACCCTCCACCTAGCCCCCACCCGAGGAGCAGCTGATCAGCCGAGCCAATCAGCGACCGCAGCTGGGGGCGCGCAATATCCCACCCGTCGAGCGCTGACCCAGCCGTTGTGATCTCCAGGACACTCCGGGTGGGAACCGCCAAGAGGTTCGCTATTCGCATCTCGTCGCAGCCGAGCAGATCGCGGACGACCTCCAGCCGGCGAGTAGTTGCCGTGCCAGGACCCAATGCCGGGTTGATAAGGATTGCGCCCAGAACCTGAGGAGAATCCGTGGCTCGACGGTTCATGCTGCAGCCCCGAGGGAGGCGCGAAGTCGAGAATGCGCAGACGAAAGACGCTTCGAGATCGCGGGCGCCTGAACCCCCGTCCTTGCTGCAATCTCGCGGCCGGAATAGCCGAGGTCGATCAGGAGGACAGCCTCGAGCTCCATATCGGGAAGCGCGGCAAGCGCAGGTCCCAGCGAACCGAAAGGAAGCGCTCCACGTTCGATCACGTCGCGGTCGCGCTCGAGGTGCAGCACCCTCGTCATTTCGGCAGCTGCGACTACATCTCGCGGGTTTCGCTGTCCGGTCAGCCGCATGGACTCACGCCGTGCCTCGTTATACATAGCTGTGGTCACGTAGGGGGTAAATGGGCGACCTCTGTCCGAACAGAATGCGCGAGCGACGCGGGGAATCGCCATCAGCGCCGCGTTGGCTACATCGTCGCGGTCAGCGGCGTGGTGGCACACGGTCGCGGAGATCCTGCGCGCACTATCGCTCAGTCGCCGAACCAGCTCATTCATCGCCCGCGTGTTGTCCGCCTCGCAGGTCTGTGCTGCGAGAACCAGCTCATCGACAGTCAGCTCAGCGAGCTCAAAAACAGAAAAACCTTCCATGAGGTGCTCCTTCGGAATCTGGGAAGGGGCGACCTGGAAGGTCGGAAAGAATAGGTTCACTTCTCGGTCTGTGGCCCCAGGGACTTGCCCCAGGAAAGAACGAACCCCTTCAGGGTGGTGTTTAGTTGGCGCTACCAGCCTAGAGCGCAACAGGGCTTTCGTCCATGCTGCGCCCCAGGCTTAGTGCCTAAGCCGCTTCCGCAGCCTCGGCAGAGTCAGGAGAAGTAACCAGGTCGATGTGGCCGAGCGACTTGAGGGTGTCATCAAGATTCGGGGACCACACACTCGCGCGCTCGCGCTCGTAGAACGTGCGACGCTCAGAGTCGGGGTCCGCGTTCACCTCGGCGTCCCCGAGTGTGAGGAGCAACACTTCCAGCGCCGCGCGGAGGCGAGGGTTCGTCCCATGACCCATGTAGAGGTCGCTGTAGAACCGATGGGCCTGGTTGACGAACAGCACACGCTGCGCGCCACGCTGGATGCACCGGTAGAACGGCGCTCCGGGCAAGTCCTCGAACTCGATAGCGTAGTGATTCTCGGCCTGCTGGGCGGTCAGCTCCTGCTCGATCAGGGATCTGTCGATCCCAGTTTCCTTAGCCTTCTTGTCCACTTCGCGCTTGAAGTTCTCGTCGGCCTCCTTCTTACGCACAGGAGTCTCGACGGGAGCCTTTTGCGTCTGGAATTTCTTCGCTTCCTCGAGCGCAGCGATCGAGGGCTTCTTGTCCTCACCCTCAGCCGCTTCGCGGATGACCTTCGCGTTCTTTTCGTAGTCCGACTTCATCTGATTGATTGCGGCGAAGATCCCCGCCTTGTCCTTGAGCATGTCCCAGATGGCGTCGCTGGGCGTCACCTGCTGCTTGGACGTGGTGATCGAGAAGTAGTCGTCGAGCGTGGCCTCGAAGTCGACCTCCACCGCCCAGAACCGGTCTGTCGTGGCGTTGAGCACGCCGAGGTGCTGGCGCGGGGGACGGACGACATCGATCTGCCTGCCATTTCGAAGGAAGATGATGCCGTTGTTGCTATCGGCGATCCCAAGACGCTCGTTCATGTCTCTGCGCGGGTTGGGGCGAGGCTTAGCCTTCGCCTCAGGCTTGCGGAAAAACGACGCCGGGAACCGCGAGAACCGCACGCGCATACGCCCGATGACTTCTCCGGTCTGCTTGTCCGCGACTTCGAGTGTCGCGGGCGTGTACGCCACAGCTCGATCTTCATCGAGGTCGTAATAGCGGAAGCCTTCCGTGAGAAACAGCGGATCGCAAGGCTCCACGACCTGGCCATCAACGGAGATCGGAGTGTCCAGGAGGTAGTTGCGGTAGATGATGCCGATCTCGGTGACGAGCTTGCCGCGCAGTGCGTCGCGTTGGCGGAGGTCCACACGATCGAGGTTCTCCCAGATGATCACTGTGCCGTGATCGAGGTCCGCGCGACCCAGCCTTTTCAGTTCGTCGAAGACAAACCTCGGCGGGCGCTCCTGCGTTTCCTTCGGCATCTCGATGCGGTTTCCGCTCGTCCACTTGCCATCGCCGATTTCATCGACATCGAGATAGGCGCTGGTCCAGTCAGTGCTCTCGGTCTTCGAGTACACCGTCACTCGACGCGCCTGGCTCACCGAGGCGCTCGGGAGCCCGTAGCCGTACTTGCCGAACCCCACCCGGTTATTGTGCCGCGTGCCGGCGCCCCATACGAGCGAGGCTCTAACCATTGCGGGTACCATTCCGTGGCCGTCGTCGACGATCGCGATCTTGGTGGGCTTGTGTCCCTGATCGAACCCGAAGAGAAGGTCGATGTGGCCGGCCCCCGCCTGAACGGAGTTGTCGAACAGCTCGCTGAGAGCGAAGGCGGTCGACTTGTACCCGATGTCGCGCATGCCGCGCACGAACGCGTCACCGACGACGATGTCCCAGCCGAACTGGCTTCCCTCGAGGTGGCGGATCAGATCGTGCTGAGCCTCGATTCCCGGGATGGGCGTGGTGTCCATAGTCATGATTCGTATCCTTTCCGTAGGACGGGCAGTGCACCCGTCAGTGGCTACATATGGGTATAGGTCTCGCGATGCCGAAAAGTTTCCGTGTCCATCCAAGTTCGTTGCGATGCCGGTCATACCGCGGCCAGGGGCAGAGTGGGATGCGGGTGTGTTCGGTCCGCCGAGTATCGAGCCGGCGGGTATGGTGGGGACCGCTCGTGCAACCCACTAGCGCCGCGTACCACCGTTCTCTACCTCCGAAGGGCGCGGTCTACGAGCCTCGACCCAAGCGCGACGCGTGCCGGATCGCGCATCAGACGGAGAGATCAACCGTCTTCTACCGCGATGCCGTGGCTAGGACGCGTCGTGTCGGAAGCATGCGGCAGGCTCGCAGAAAGTATTTTGGAAGGGTGGCGGCCAGGTTGGAGAGAGTTTCTGAAGCGATCAGGGATCAGGCGGTCGCTGGCGTGGAACCACACCGGTTCGAGCAGGGCGGGCGGCACCCCGCACTCGAGGTGCAGGACATCCCAGTATCCAAGATTCGTCCCGAATATGGCCTAGGACGCAAGCGCGATCGCGACGGCCACCGGGAGCTCCGCAGGTCAATTGAACAGTTTGGCGTGCTCACACCGATCACTGTGCGGCTTGCGCCCGACGGAAGTGGTGACTACCTCCTCATCAAGGGTCAGGGGCGCACGCTGGCGTGCGAGATGCTCGGACTCGCGACTATCCCGGGAATCGTAGTCGCCCCAGACTTCGCTGAGGATGAGAAGGTCCAGCAGTTCCTGGTCGAAAACGTGGCCCGACTTCGGATGCGGCCAGTTGACAGGGCTCTCCTGATTTCGCGTGCCCGGCAGCGCGGCGAGGAGACCGTGGACGTCGCGCGGCGGTTCGGAGTGACGCCCGCAACTGTTCGTCGACTGCAGGCTCAGCTCGAAACCGCATCCAAGACTGAAGTTGCAGCGCTGAGAGATGGCAGCGTAAACCTCGCCCTTCACGCCGTGATCTCCCGCCATGTGCTCGATAGCGCGGAGCGGGCCGATGTGGTCGGTGAGATTGCAAAGTTCGATTTGCGCACCCGCGAGGTCGATGAGTTATTCCGCGCCATCGGATGGGCAAGTCTGGTAGAGCTTGGCGGCAAGGCCCATCGCCGGTCAAGGTTGCTATTGATTTCTTGGGCGTGCCACGCTCTTTCGGGACTCGGTAAGGGAGCGATCGATGACCGGCTCAGCCAGCTCGCCGAACGGCTGCCGCTCTCCTTCGGTGAGGAAACCCATGTTGCTGGAGTGGTAGGCGCATGATGAGACTGATCGAGATTCCGCCGAGCGAGCTCGTCGTCGGCGATGAGCTGCGGCGGTCTGGTAGCGCCAAGCAGTTTGAAGAGCGGCTGCGTTCATCGATTGAAGAGATCGGGCTGGCCGAGCCGATCAAAGTGGCGCCGATGCCGTCAGGGAAGTTCCTCGTGGTTGACGGCACGATGCGACTCCGCGCGATCAACGCAATTCGAGAGAGCGACGACACCGCCTTCGACACAGTGCCGGCCTACCTGACCGACTACGAGCGTCGCTATGAGATTCGCTTTCAGACCGACATCTATCAGGATCTGCTCCCGAGCCAGCTCGCACAGCTGGTCGAGCACCTCCACGAGTCGGAGGGCGTGAAGAAGGCCGACATCGCGCGCTACATCGGGGTTTCTCCGGCGACGCTGCGCAACTACACCGGTCTTTGGCGCCTCGTCCAGCGCGCGGGGCAATTCGCCAAGGTTGTGGAACTGATGGACGCCGGCGTCTTCCCCGCTTCAAACCCTTATGCCTGGCTCCGCCTCACGGCGGGTGGTCTCGATCTGGTTCTCCAGCAACTCGCGGGGGACGCAAAGACGCCTGAGACTTGGATATCTGAGGTGACCTACGCAACGCGCCAAGGTCACGTCACTCGATACACGACGAGCGAGATCGAGTCAGTCACCGGAGCGCTGGCCGACGCCTACTACGTCTCGGACTCGGAGACCCGCAGCGCTAAGAAGGATCTCGGGACCCGCCGGGCGATGAGGGCCGCGCCCGTCGAGCGACGCCGCTCCAAGGCAGCGGTGAAGAACTTAACGCGTGTGTCGCAGCACTCGACTGACCCGGTGCTGAAGGCCGCTGCAACCTCCTTCAAGGTGTACCTGACATGACCAACTCAGCGACGGACTGGACGCAGTCCTTCTTCGATGTGGCCGAGTCCGACTCGATCGACGGTGGCACGACGAGCATCGGTCCGCTTTGGCATGCCGCGGGTGCTCGATGGGGCCACTCGATGCACACGATGTGCTCGTATCACGGCATGTTTCCGGCGCGGCTCGCGCATTACTTCATCCAGACGTACTCGAATCCGGGCGATGTGGTGGTCGACCCTTTCAGTGGTCGAGGCACAGTGCCGTTGCAAGCTCGGGTTGAGGGCCGGCGGACCATCGCAAATGACCTCAGTCCTCTCGCCTATGTACTGTCGAGCGCGAAAGCGAACCCTCCATCATGGGGGAAGATGATGGACGCGGTGGGTGTGCTGGAGAAGGGCTACCGGGCGCCTCAAGACGACGTGGATGTCTCGCCCGACATTCGCATGCTTTACCATCCCGACACTCTCAAGCAGCTCGTCTATATTCGCAGCTGGTTGCTGAGCGAGGAGCGGACGACTTGGGCTCCTCAAAAGCATATGATTGCGGGCGCGTTGGCCGGAATCATGCACGGCGGGCATCGACGCGATGGCAGTTCACAGTACTTGAGCATCTCAATGCCAAATACATTCAGCATGTCACCTCGATACGTAGCGAAGTTCATCCGTGAGAAGAGTCTGGTGCCACCAGATCAGGATGTTTTCGCCCGCATTAGAGACAAGCTCGCCCGACTCTACCTCGATGCGATCGAGGGCCCCGAGGGGGTCACCTATTCGGCGGATGCGACGAGCTTGCTGGCTGACGGCGTCGTCCGGCCGGGTAGCGTCGACCTGATCGTCACCTCGCCGCCGTACCTTCGCGTGGTGAATTACGCCACCGCAAACTGGATACGCCTGTGGTTGCTCGGCGTCGACGAGGTGGGTCGTGACCAGGGCGCGGGTAGAAAGCAGCTGGACGGCGTCTTGGATCATGGGCACGGCTACCCCGCATATCAGACGTTCATGCAGCGCCTCCTTTCGGGGATCGAGACATCTCTCAAACCGACCGGCGTCGCCGCCGTGGTGATCGGCGACGTCATCGAGCCCGGTAAGGAACGAGTGCCGCTCGCTGAGCAAGTCTGGAGCGAGCTGAGCGCCGGCTCAGGCCTAAAGCTAGTTCAGTTGATCGAGGACCATCTTCCGGTTGAGAAAAAGGTCAGCCGCATCTGGGGCGACACCAAAGGACAGGCGACCGACAAGGATTGCGTACTGGTGCTGGCCCGTAAAGACGCAGAGATTTCCGCGATCGACTCGGAGCTCGACTGGGACGAGCCTTATAAGGATGGAGGCCCGGACGCGGCTCACGAGCGCCTTCAACGGAAGCCCTAGATCAGAGGCACGCCTGCGTGAATCGCGGGTGGCAGGGCTCGGAGCGTTTCGACAAGGAATAAGAAAGCGCTGACTCCGGCACCGCGTCTTCCCGCGAGTAGCCGACCGCTGAACGCCCGAACGCTGACGATCAGTGATGGGCCACCGGCGACGTCGTCCGGAGCATAACCTCCCGGCGTACGACTGCCTCATACCCCTCTGGGCGAGGGAACTCCGTCAGGCGGTCCTCCTGGATGGCCGGCATGGGCACGCACGGCTGAGCCGAGCCACCCAGTCTGCCACACCCCGGGCCGACCTCGAACGGTGGTTCTCAGACCGCCTTCTTGTGTCCGATAGCCAGTCACCGCGATACCAGCGCGCATCTGAGCTAGTCGTCATCATCGAGGCTGTCACCGAGGATCCCCTCGGTATCGGTCGCGACCAGCACCGAATCGGCCACGATCATCTGGAGTTGCTTCAGCAGCTCCGGATCGAGTTCTGCTTTCTCTTCGACCTCGTGAATTCGATAGAGCCCCAAAGCCACCGGGATCATGTAGGCAGACTTGCGGGCCTCCTGAACGGCCAAGGTGTAGGAACGGTTGCTCAAGACATCTTGGAGCTTGTCGAAGTCAAGGTTGAGGTAGATATCGACACCCTTGCCGCTATCGTCGACTCGGCCGACTGATCGCGCGTCGAAGTCATGTGTATCCCAGCCTGACTTGTCGACCCAGGAGACCTGCGGTCCCACGGGCACAGCTTGCTTGACGACCCTCTTGACCTTTTGCTCTCCGGCCCGCCCCGATCCGCCATCCGGTTCACGCGGAGCTATCACCGAGATATCGACCGTGTCGATGAGTTCCCCGCCAGGTACCTGAAGGCGCGCGGTCAGCTTGTAATCGCCGAGCTCTGCGTCCTCCGTGGCGGCAACCAGCCACTGAGCTGCACCGCCGAGGAGTTGAGAACGCGTCGTGGGGTAGACGTCCTTGGTTTCGCCCTCCGGACCCTCCACGGTGATCGTCAGGTCGGCGTCATGTCCCGGGAGATAGCCGTTCTTGGCGTCAAGATTCACCATGAGCCGCTTCTTTGTGCCGCCTTGAGTGACGACGAGCACATGGGGCGCAAACTGGAGCGTGGTCGGAATGACAGGCAAAGCGGTGTCATCGGTGTCGCGAGGTTGTCCGGCGCCACCCTTCTTGTTCTTTTCCCCGTCCGCCTCGACCTCGATCTCGACATCAACCTCGGCAGTGCGCCCACCAAGCTTCCCGATGATCTTGGCCAGCTTCTTGAGATCCTTCTCACTGGCTTTGCTCGCAGTATCCTTCAGCGACTCCTCACGAAGCTTCTCCTGAAGACGCTGCAGCTCCTCATCCTGAATCAGCAGCTCCGCGAGCTCACTGAAGATGCGCTCGTGCATCGCGCCCCTCAGCCGCTCGCGCGTGGACGCGAATGCGCGGATCTTTGCATCCTGGCTCAGGAAATCGGCTTCGACTTCGATGATGATGCGCGAGTAGAGGTGAGGATATTTACAGACCCGCTTGATCCATTCTGCCTTGCCGGAGTCTTGACGCTGGCCGTTGAGTGTCACAACTATTGCGCTATCGGCATCCACGAATGCCGATGCCGTGTTTGCTCCGGGCTTGACCCCTTCCCTGTCGATGACCCACACGTGCACTTTGATCTCGCCGTCGTCCCCGAGATCGATCGTTGCGCGGTTCTGGTAGCCGACCTTTGTTCCTTTGGAGCCCTCGTCCTCCGTACCGCGGGACTTCAGCGCGCCGCCGACACCGACCATTGTGCGGCGCCCAGGGGTCTTGTCGACGAGGCGATTCGAGCCGAGATAGTAAGGAATAACAGGCTCGTAAAGCGCGGCGTTGTAGTACTTGTACTGGTTGAGGAGAGGACCCTTGATGCCCAGGTCGTATTCGACATGGACGATCTGAGTGCCAAACGGGAAGCCGATCACGTCAGCAGCTTCCCCGTCGAGCGAGAGAACTTTCTGGTTCTCGTCGACGGCGAAATAGTACGCCGGAGTTCGCATGTCTGCGGAGTACACCTTCTTAACGACGGTGACCGCCACGCCATCGACCTCGCCGTCGAGCAGAGCAGGGTGGCGCCGCGACACGATCGCGGTACCGCCTTCGGCAAACCCCAGAGCATTGGAACCACCCCAGCCGTACATCCCCATGAGGAAGGGCTTATCGCGCTTGTTACCTCTATGGATGGACAGGATCGTTTCGGGCAGGCGGTCGGCCGTCTGCCCGATTCCACGGTCACGCATGACCGCCGTTGGCCGATCGGGAGCGCCGGACTCCACGAAGTCGATTGCAACGTCCTCGGCTAGACGTTGTCTGTCGGCAATCGAGAGCTCGCCCACTCCGCCGTCAGGTACGCCGAACAACACCGTCGCCGCCTCCAGAGGACTGCTCATGGCCCCAATCATCGCCGACAGGTCAGTGCCAAACGTAAGACGCGCCTCCCTCTCCAGGACGGCATCGATCATGTTGGTGATTCGTTCGTTGAGTGCAAGCCGACTGTCGGACGCGGCGTTGATAGCTCCGAAGTTGTCGTCCATGTCCCCAACCGCGCGCCACCTGATCGCGCCCCTTTCAGCCAGCGCGGCCTCAAGTGCAGCGAAGTCGACAGTGGTCTTGACATCGAGCGCAGCACGGAGGATGTCAATGTCGCTAGTCACTTGGGGGTTCCTTCCCTGGCGGCGGCGTGGTCGATCACAGTCGGACGCCGACGCACGCCTGCGCTGTGCTGGTTGGGCAATCCACGAGATTCCGCGCTGAAGGCAACGGCCGCGAAGTCTTTCGAACCCAGGCTTTCAACCCCGCGGCGAAAGCGTTAGGCCCTGGTCTCATGTGCAGCCGGAACGTAGCACGTCATCACCACCAGATTCCCCCACGGCCGATTATGGCAGTCCGCGCTTTTGTCGGGCGCACATGTCAAAGGCGAGTCCTGTCCTGCGCGCCGAAGGTTCGATCCCGCGACCTGGCACGGTAGCGCAGTTCAGGGGAGCGACGGCATGCCTCTGTCACTCGACCCAACCTGGGAGGTAGTTCCACTGCTCAGCCTACTGATCACGCTTCTATGGCCCCGGTCTGGATGGGATGCTCACGGAGACAGTCGGCCACCGACGATGACGCGAGCGCGCCCGGCCACGAACGAGCGCGGTGACACCGAGGAAGAACCGCAATGCACATATCACTTCTTGCGAGGATGTGCCAGCGTTTGACATATGCCCGTACCCTGACAGCATGCGCGGTGGTCTGCGGCAGTGGAAGCGAGATGGTGGCCACTGCGACTTACCGCACCCTCCCTGTTGGGTCAGGCCGTCCAGTCGAGCGCGGATAGCGGACCATCACCGCGTAATCATCGGACGGCTTATGCGGGCGACGCGGGCGTGTTTGAAGTTGCCGCTCGCCTTTCGTCCGTTACCCCCCACTCCGACATCTCGCATGTCAAAAGGTGGCGCCGCGATGCCCAGCCGTGAGCCGGCTTTACGGCAGCCAGCCTCATAGGAGCGCGGCACCACCAGCGCCTTCAGGGACCGACCTGAGTGCCAATACGAGCGAACCCGCTCGGATGGCGGCACCTGCTTTGCAGGCACCGGAAGTCGGGTGGCCGAACGCCACATGCCACCTATCCCGCTGCGCCACTCGCATCCTCATCCACTTCATGCGCTACCTTTGCGGATGACCGCTTCGAGTCAGTCCCCCGGCAAGGAAACGACATGGATCTAGTCGCAAAGTTCAAAGACTGGGGTAAGAAATTCGAAGACTGGCGTAGCAATAGGGCGCCGGCCCAAGAGTCGCCAGCCGAAGTTCAACCCGACGCTAGCGACGCCCACTCGATCGCCGGGTCGAACTCTACCGATGCCATGGACGACTGGGACCGGAATAAGGAGCGCGACAGCGCTCGCCAGCATAACTCCTCGTTGGACTTTGCGGCAACCGACGAGGAGGCTACCTCGCGGTTCCGCGTGACCCGCTCGACCGACCCATTCCCGGATGTGCCACCTGCCCTCCTGAACAGCGCAGACATCGCGGACTATGTAGCGCGCACGGGCATGATCTACCCTTTCAACCCGGACCGACTCAAGACCGCAAGTTATGAGATCGCGGCGCTGGGACGATACATCTACATCGACGCGAACGGTCAGCGGATTGAGGGTGAGCTGAAGCGCGGGCAGTCGCTAACTCTACCCAAGAACAGCATTGCATTTCTCACAACCGAGCCCTTCCTTCGACTCCCGGATTACATCGCTCTTCGCCACAACCTAAAAATTGACCACGTCTACAAGGGTTTGCTGGTAGGCACCGGCCCTCTCATCGACCCCGGTTTCGTTGGCAGAATTTCGTTGCCTCTTCACAACCTCACCGAGCACAATTACACGTTGGTCGGAGGGCAGGGCATTATCTGGGTGGAAGTCACCAAACTGAGCCCGAATCCAGCGTGGGGAGCCATCCCTCGAACGCCCGATCGCGCACGTTACGTCAACTTCCGCGCTGACCGGACTCGCGATCGAGTCGTTGACGACTACATTCAGCAGGCGGTCGGCACACTCGGGCTACCCTCGAGCAGCTCCGCAACAATCGCCCGCAACGCGGCAGAAGCCAAGAGCGTTGCGCAAAAGGCGCAGAAGGATCTTGCAAGGAATACGACCTGGCTCGGCATTACCGGAGTAGCCGGGGTGATTGCTCTAGCCGTCGCAATCTTCAGCATGATAATCCCGATGACCTTCAAGCTAAGCGAATTGGAGGTGCGCGTGAATGACGTCGATACGGTTCAGAGTCCGACGCCAACTCCTAGTTCATCGCCATCGCAAACCCCGGCGCCTACAGCGCCCACCCCGTAGCTGAGGCTCGTCGGCAGTCAAATCACCGCGTGGAACTCCTCGCGACTCACGATCCTCGCCGCATCAAGTCCGAGATAATCAATTCTTGACTGCAGCGCCTCTTCAATCCTTTGCACGAAGCCCGCCGCCTCAGCTCTGCCACGATCGGTTTGAACATCTGACACGTAATCAAGATGGTTCAAAATGATGTGGGAAGGACTGTTCGCGTAGATGGCGCGGCGAACGACCTCAGGCTCGAAGTCTCCTACTCTTCGAATTCTGTTGGTGACCGTCGTTCGTTCGATCAACTCTTTGCGGCCAGTCTTTGCGCCGATGTCTTCCCAACTGCGCTCGAAAGCCAGGCTTCCACTGTTTCCAGCCACGCGAATCGGAAAGGACCTTGCCACCAGTACGACTTGGTCAACGTCTCGAGGGCTCAGACCTGTCTCCGACAGGAATCCGGCTGCGGTGGTATCGCGACTTGTAGCAAAGTCACCTTCGAGGCCGTGCAGCAGTGAAAGGCCGTAGCCCTGCGTCCCCTCGATGAGCACACGCCCGCGTTCACTTATTGTCGCGTGCAGCAGCGGGAGCGTGTCTCCGAGGTAGGGCCTCAACTCCTCGACGTCCGCAGCGCGGACAGTGCTGCCGTCCCGCCTGATGCGACGTGCCACTGCCGAACCAGTCCCGGAACCGGTGCTGCCGATTCTTCGCGCCAACTGAGCCTCACGCTCCGCGTCAACATCGGCGGCGGTGACGACCACCGCACGGGGATCCACAACGAGTCGATCTGGCCCGAGCCCGAGCGATTCGATTTCCCGTAGAAGCAGCGATGCGTCTATGTAGCTCCCGGGTGGAAGGACAGCAACGATCCCTGGCCAGAGGACCGCCGTTGGAAGCTGCCGGAAGACGTGCGTCTGTCCGTCGTGCACCGCAGTGTGACCGCTATTGGGTCCCCCGACGCGTACAGTTACCGAGGCACCGTATCGACTTGCCCAGGCATGCGCCACCTTCCCTTTGCCTTCGCTCCCGTACTGCGCTCCGACGATGATCGAGATGGGCATGACTTAGGGTCTCTCCTTCGCGAGCTTGTCGGCGAACGCCTCAACGGCGTTCATCGGTCCTGTGTTGTCGAAGACGATCGATGCGAGTCCCCGGAGGGCATCAACTTCCCTCTCCGAGATTGAGTTGTCTACTTCATCGAATCGCTCCGCTGTATCGGCTCTTTCAGAGTATCTGGACCGACGGACAGCGGCGTCAGCCTCGACGAAGACTTTGAAATGAGCAGGCCCCGCCTGCTCGGTCCAGAAGGCCGAGTCCTCGGGATAGCGAACACCGTCCACCACAACGCGGTCTGCCTCACGCACACGTGCGAGAACCTCATGACTCAGCCAGGTCTGACGACCGGAGGCGTGTAGTCGCTCGCCTTCGACCCTCAGCGCCAAACGATCCGATGTGCCAAGGAGTTCTGCGATCACCTCGCTATACCTGACACGTCTGAATCCTCGCACCTCCAGCAGCTCGGCGAGCGTCGACTTCCCCGCCGCGAAGTGGCCGGCGATGGTCACGACGGATGCTCGCGGGCGGACTGAGTCGGTCGTTGGAACAATCAGGTAACCCTCACGGTCGTCGCCAACCCCCTCATACTTTCCTTCCCAAAACGCCTGACCGACGATCGCGCTGCTCAGGGCGTCAATCTCATCGTGGGTGCGGGACTGTCCATCCGACAGCCCCGTCAGCCCGTACTCGGACAGGCACTGGGCGAGGGCAGACAGGCTCACTCCCTTTCGTGGCATACCAAGGATGTCCTGCATAGCGCCTGGGAAGCTTTCAATTACCGGTATCCCGAGCTTGCGGAGGTCAGTTGCCAAGCGGATTCCGCGAGCTGTGAGTTGCTGCATGCTTCGGATGAGCGCGGGGTATGTCTTGACGCCTCGAGCCCAGAGGACGCGCTCCGCCGTCCGCACGATTCCGGCTTCAGCGAACGCGGGATCATCATCCGTTACCGACGTGCGGCCGAATGGCAAGGAGAGTGGGGCGTCAATAGACACCAGAGTCGGTTTCGCAGCGACCGTCGCCTCGAGGATGTCACGATCCGAGCCGATCATGCGGGTGCGAGCAGAAAAACCGTCGAGCACAGCCCATCCAGTCGGCTTCGACTCGCTACCAGTGAGGTCGATCCCGACCACTGTCACCCCTTCTGCAGCGGGCAGGTCGTTACGAGTCAACCGCGGTGATGTAGAACCGGTGAAAGCTCTCACAACTGCCCTCCCAGATCTGGATTCTCGCCACGATTCGAAGGACGAGCGACTGAATTCCACTGGCTCCGCCCCTGGGTCGAGCGTCCAGGCAGCGTGCTCGAGGAGGAACTTCATGTTCTCGACGTCTGCATGGTTGTACCGCAGGAGCGACTCCAGCGCCGCCAAGTCACCGCGCTGGTACCAAAACCAGAGGCCAGGAGCGACTGCGCCGTTCAATCGCGCGACCCGATCGTCCCGAGCCAACCCGACCGCGGCCTCAATCCGCTTCAGCCCGCCGGAGTACCCGGCGCGCGCGAGGACATGGCGAAGATCGACATGTCCGAGAGGTTCAGGGAGGCGAGGAATCTTGTGTCGAAGGAAGGGCAGATCGAAGTGAGCCCCGTTGAACGACACGACGACGCTGTCACCGAGTTCGGCCGCAAGGAGGTCGAGGCCCTCTCGCCAGTTCTCCGCAGCCGTGACTTCGAAACGATCATCCCGCGACCAGCCGATCACCGTGACGTCATGGTAAACCCGGCTCAGGCCGGTCGTCTCAATGTCTAGGAAGAGCGCGCGACGTGGCATCGATGCGGGAATGCGCCATCGTTCTGGCGGGGGGACCCGGGCGACAAAGTAGGAGACGTCTTCTCGCTCAAACGCCTCGATCGCGCGATGTGCCGAGCTAGTCACCCGAGCACGCATACCCCGAGGAAGACTAAAGGGATCGTCGACGACATCAGTCCAAGTCGTGATGTCATGCCCGTGGAGCTCGCGAGCAGTCTTGGGACCCACACCGTCCAATACTTCAAGGCTCCGCACAAGAGGTGATCCCGGCGCTCGGTGGTAGGTCCTCGAACGCCCTTCGTCCACGTCAAAGTTGAGCTGCTCCTGGGACCAGGATTGGACCGCAGGCTCCGCGCTCTTGTAGTTCGCCATAGCCCTCAAGTATCGCTGCTGTCTGCGGTCTCAGCCTCGCACTGTACCGCGCGATCTCGGCGCCTGACATGCGCCGACAGGCGGTCCGGCTCGAGCGTTCGATCTAGGACTCCACAGGCGACCAGGATCACAGCGCTGGGCCTCACGCCGTGCCGTGCCCCGCTTCAATTTGCGGGAGGACGACGTGCCCGACAGACGTCCACGCCGTACGGGTATTCCTTCTCGAAGGGCCAGCTAACAATGACGGTTCAACCTGGGCTTCGCTTACGGGGCCGAGACTCCGGCGCTTCCCTGCGGGTCACCGATGTCCTGAGGCAGAACTGTCACCGATGTCCTGAGACATCAAAACCCCGCTGTCTGCGCCGTGAGGACATCTTGCCCACAATCGGTGAAATCTCAGGTGTATCCGGGAAATCGAAACGTGCCCCTGAAACCTCCAAGATCTGCGTGATTCCGCGGGACTTGGCGTGTTTCCGCGAGTGCCCGAAACCCTCCTGGGACGCTACCGGTACCAAACGTCGCGCGGACCGACACGATTGCGGACTCGACGCCGAGCGCGGCAATCTGCCGTAGTGCGAAGCGCCTCCATAGACTCAAGCGGAAGCGGGAGTCAGGAGCACCGGTGGCAGAGACGGACGTGCGTAGAGCGGCGCGAGCACGAGCTGGACTGGAGTACCTGGCGCGGACAGCGCCGACGGGCGACTATGTGCCGATCAACGAAGTTTGGGCGGATGCGGAGCACACGGTCCCTCTCACCGATCATGAGACCGAGCTGAATAGTTCGCGCGGACGCCGTCGCGGCGAGACCGACTGGCGTTGGGCAAGTGCCGATCTCGTTGCAGCGGGTTGGCTGCGGAAGCATCCTGACGGTTCAGGGAAGTGGGCGATCACCGAAGCAGGCTTGCGTGCGCTCGACGACTTCCCTGCGGACGACTTGTTCGCCGAGGCTCAACGGCGGTACGCGACGGGACGTATTGAACTGCAGGCAAACATAGAGGACGCACTCCCGACTGTGTGGGTTTCTTCGGACGCCGCGCAGCGCAAGCTCCTACTTGCCGCCCGCGCGTGGGTGGATGAAGGGTTGAAGAAAGGCGGATCGATCTTCAGCCCCGGGCTGTCGGTCTGGGAGCCGTCAACGGTGACCGCGCTCCATGCGAAGTGGACTAGCTCGGCAAAGGTTGAAGGCAAGAACTTCGTCGAGAATCTCGAGATCCAGCTTCAGGACCAGGCGGACGCCGTCAAGCTGCTGATGGCGGAGATCGTCTCCGTTCAGGTACTCCCGATCGCAACCGTGATGGGACACGCGAAAAAGACGGAAAAGGTCCAGTCGGTCCTGCGGCTGATGGAGCACCCGGTGTCGATCCCCACGGTGTTCGATGAGGCATTCGGCGGCGGCGCCTTCAATCCCGGTACGGGGATGATGTCCCGCATCAATCACGCTGTGACGATCATCATCAATCTCGCGAAAGCCTGGGTGGACCTAGATGCGGACGCGCAGGAGCGTGTTCTGGGTGACCCACGCGCGTGGCGCGAATTCGTGCTCTCGGTGGATGGCGATTCGTTCCCGACTCAGCGATATGCACTGATGTACCTGGTGCACCCTGGGTTCTTCGGGCCGATCGTCTCGGAGGATCACCGTCACCGAATCCGGCAAGCCTTCATCGGCGAGATCGGAGGGCAGTTCAGCAACGACGCAGATGACGATCTGCGGCGGATCGTGATCGCCCTGCAGACAAAGGGCGGCAAGCCGGTCAACTTCTACGCGAGTCCGCTGCGGGACGTTTGGCACGCGGACCCCACACCGCACCATCCGACCGTCATCCACGAAAATGACGAGCCGGAGCCGGAAGATGAGGATGCAGTGTCGGCGGATCCGCGAGGCTTCGCTCCCAGCGAGATTGACCACGTCGGGCTCAGTCAGACACTGAACCTAGACGACCAATGGGTTGCCCGTGTTGTTGACGCGCTTTATCGGCGCGGTCAGGTCATCCTCTATGGCCCCCCCGGCACCGGCAAGACCTTTGTCGCCAAGGCCTTGACCGACGCCATTACGGGCCGACCCGACGCAGCCCGACGGATCCAGTTCCACCCTTCCTACACGTACGAGGACTTCTTCGCGGGGTACCGGCCGCGTGAGAAGAATGGACAGCTCGTGTTCGAACTCGCGAAAGGGCCGCTGAGTCGCATCGCGGAGGACGCGCGCAGAGATCCGGACGTTGCTCACGTGCTGCTGATCGACGAGATCAACAGAGCAAACCTCTCGAAGGTGTTCGGGGAGCTGTACTACCTGCTCGAGTATCGGGACGAGGCGATCGATCTCCTGTACGCCGGCTCAGGCACCGACGGCGGCGACACGTTCTCATTGCCAAAGAACGTCCTGATCATCGGCACGATGAACACGGCGGACCGCTCTATCGCCCTGCTCGACTCGGCCATGCGCCGACGATTCTCATTCTTTGAGCTGCATCCCGATGTGCCGCCAGTCGCCGGGATCCTCGAGCGTTGGGTCGACGCCAATCCGCAGAGTCTTCCGTTGCCAGCGCTCTTTGCCGAGCTGAATGCTCGAATCCGCGAGCGCGAGGATCGGATCGGTCCGAGCTATCTGTTGCGTCGAGAGAACCTCGCTGCGACGGACCTCGAGGCAATCTGGACCGAGAATCTCCTTCCGCTCCTGGAGGAACGCCATCTGGGAACGGGAGTCGACGTAGCATCACGATTCGCACTCAAGTCTCTGTTCGATGCTGTCGAGCCGGACCCTGCCCCCGACATCGAGGGAGTGAGCGACGGCTCGACCTCGGCCGAGGCGAACTGAACGCGGCCGTGTCTCATCGCATCTCGATCAGCGAGAAGGGCGAGAGCTTCGTTGATCTGACGCTCGCGCAAGCGATGGAGATCCAGGCGCTGCGCTTCTGTCGCGTCACGCCGACTTCCATCGCCGGGCGGTGGCGGATCACCGACGTCGGGAAGATCGGTGTGGCCGTCGTCGAGGGCCGGGAGCTGCGTGTTGTGCCCAAGACCTCGCTCGAGAACATTGTCTTCATGGCCTCGATGGGCGGAGTTCAATTGAACCTGGCCGCGACCGAGACACAGCACGGAGCTGAAACGTCGATCCCGACTGCGATCGCCAGTGCGTTTGTAAATGCACTCGACCAGGCGACCCGGCGCGGACTGCTCAAGGGCTACAGAAGCATCCAAGAATCGAGCACAGTCGTGCGCGGTCGATGGGACATCGCACGACAGCTGGCTGTGAGACCCGGGATCCCCATCCCGGTTGAGATCGACTTCGATGACTTCACAGAAGACATCGACGAGAACCGCATCCTTCATACGGCGCTTCGCGTGCTCGATCGGCTCGACGGTCTGACCATCGGCCTGGGTCACACCCTGAAGGGGATGCAGGTACTTTTCGTCGACGTCGAGTCCTTGCCGCGTGGCCTGCCCCTCCCCGAGATCCGGCTACACCGCCTGAATCAGCACTACGCCGCCCCACTGCAGCTCGCACGAGTGATCCTTGAAGCAGTGTCGTGGACACATCGCGAGGGGGCCACGGTCGGAGGCACTTTCCTCGTGGACATGGCACAAGTCTTCGAGGGCTACGTCGCGAATCGCCTCCACACGATCCTCGCTGAAGACGGACTCACGGTCACTGCGCAGGACCGCCACTACTGGCTCGATACGGATCGCGCGATCGCGCTACGGCCCGACATCGTCATTTCAGCCCACGGAGTTCCTTTGACCGTCGCCGACACCAAGTACAAAGTGCTGGGCGCCGGGCATGGTTCGCCACCGAACGGCGACGTCTATCAGGCGGTGGCGTACGCACTCGCACTGAACGTGCCGGACGCTCACCTCCTCTATGTCTCAGGTGATGTCATCGAGCGCACCCTTGAGATTCCTACGGCGGGAGTGCGCGTCTACGTCCATGCGATCCCAATCTCCGGAACCATCGAACAGGTCGAAGCTGGCGTTGCCCACCTCGCTCGGACGCTCACGGCGGACGCAGCATTCGCCTAGCGAAGCAGGTCATCGCGTCGTCACAAGCCTTCACCGCGTCGGTGCACCGATAGAGTCCGGTCATGGTTGACCGCTACTCGCTCAGCGATCGGCAGATCTATGGCGCCGAGGACGACTTCGAGATGGACATGATCCTGAATGCGCTCGATCGTGCCGTACGCGATCCTGCTCCCGCGCCAGCCGAGCCCGCGAGCCCCAGCATCAAGAACGTGAACGCGTCCAAGCCCGCCGCGGCACTCGAGCTATGCAACAAGACTCCGTACAGGACCCAGGCCGCGGCCCGTGATGCGCTCGCCGGCTGGCGGAACGCGAAACCAGACGACCCGAAAGTCCCGCAACGCGTGTATCCATGTGATCGCTGTGACGCGTGGCACCTGACGCGCAAGCGGACCGGGAGTCACGTCCCGCCGTGGGATCGGAACGCCGCTTGGGTACGACCGGCGAGTCAGCTCGCCAAGTTGCAGCGACGATTCGAAGACTGAATCCGGGCGCTCGCGGAGCCCGTGGCACGCCGTTGCACCAGCCTGCCTGCGTCTCGGGCGCGCGATCGACTTTCCGTCAGTCATTGATCTGGATCTCGGTCAGGTTGCACGATAGCGAGCGCCATGGCCACCCGGGCGCGGCCCCTGGATGGGGCTAGCGTTGCCGAGTACTCATGCCGTCATCGTGCGCCGAGGGCGGCATCCGGCGTGTCGCTTTCAACTCTTCAGCGGATCGCTAGAGTGAGCAATCGATCCGCGGACTTCGCTGTCCGGATCGCACGATAAGTCCACAACATCACAAGGATGCCCGCCGATGAGCACCACCCCTGCCCCACCTCCTGCCGGCTGGTACCCAGCGCCGAACGGATCGTCTGAGAAGTGGTGGTGGGACGGCGTGCAGTGGACTCCTCCGGCTCCGCAGCCGGGCTCCCAGCCGGCGGCATCCAGAGTTCCTGTCAGGTTGGCGGTGGCGACGCAGGTGCTGCTGATCGTCTCTGGCTTGACATCCGTTCTCACCATCGGAGTCGAGGTGTTCGGGATCGGCGCGGTGACGCGCTACCTCGACGGACTCGACTACGACATCGAGCTGCTCAACGCGTACGACCGAGTCAGCCTGATGTCCACGGTCGTGTCGTCCATGGCCCTCGTCGCCACCGGCGTGCTGTGGCTCATCTGGCAGTACCGGGCCGCCAAGCAGGTGCAGGGCCGCACGCGACGCTCACCCGGCTGGCACGTCGGCTCCTGGCTGATTCCCGTTGTCTCGTTCTGGTTCCCGTACCAGAACATCTCGGACCTTTGGCGGGCGACCGGACGCTCCCGGCCCGCGTGGCAGATCCTCTGGTGGCTACTGTGGATCTCGAGCGGCACCCTCATCCAGGTGTCGAGCATTATCTACAACAACGCCGAGGTGCTGGAGCAGTTCCGCGATTCGATGTGGGCGAGCATCGCCGGCGAGGTTCTGCGGGTGGCCGCCGTGCCGTTGGCGTGGATGGTCGTTCGGGGAATCACCCGGGGCCTCTCCCGCGGCACCGCACTTCCCGCACCAGCGCGGTGGAACGCGGACCCGGGACTCCCGCTCGGGCGCTGAGGTCCGGGCGCAACTGCCATGCTGATCCCATGGCGCAGCCCAACGACCTTCTCGCAGTCCTCATCGACGCGGACAACGTGCCGCCGTCCAGCATCGGCGCGGTGCTCACCGAGGTCGCACGATTCGGTACGGCATCCGTGAAGCGCGTCTACGGCGACTGGACCCAGCAGCGCCTCAGTAGTTGGAAGGCGCCGGCGAGCGAGCACGTCATCCAGCCCATGCAGCAGTTCGCGAACACGGTTAAGAAGAACGCCACCGATAGCGCACTCATCATCGACGCGATGGACCTGCTGTACACACGCCGCTTCCAAGGGTTCTGCATCGTGTCGTCCGATAGCGACTTCACTCGCCTGGCCTCGCGCATCCGGGAGGACGGCGTGACCGTCTACGGGTTCGGGGAGCGGAAGACTCCTGAGGCGTTCCGGAACGCGTGCGACCAGTTCACCTACCTCGACGTGCTGGACGAGCCCGCCGCCGAGGGGGCTGTCAAGGCTCCGGCGCCGACTCGAGCGACGCGCGCAGAACTCCGGTCCAACACGAAACTTCTGTCAGGGCTTCGAACTTCCATCGCGACTGCCTCCGGAGAAGATGGTTGGGCCAACCTCGCGGTGGTCGGTGCCCTAATGCGCAAGCAGCAGCCTGACTTCGATCCGCGCAACTGGCACTATGCGAAGCTCTCCGACCTGGTGCGAGCGACCGAACTCTTCGAAGTCGAGTCGCGACCAACCGGAGGCGTTCAAGTCCGCAACAAGCCCAAGACTGCCGCCAAATAGCGGAGTCGGCGCGCCGCGGCATCCGCTCTCCTTCGCCGCGGCGCGCCTCTCCTCACTCCAGCCCGTCGAAGAAGTCGCGGATGTCGTCGGCCAGCAGTCCCGGCTCCTCCATGGCCGGGAAGTGTCCGCCCTCGGCGTGGTCGGTCCAGTGGCCCACCGCTCCCCACGGATCCAGGGCGCGGCGGATGATCGGGTGCGTGTCGAACGCGACCCAGGCCGAGGGCACCTCGGGGGCGTAGGCGAACGCGAGCTCGGTGTGCTCGGCCTCGTAGTAGAACTGGGGGCTCGAGGCGCCGCTGCGCGTGAACCAGTACAGCGCGACGGTCGTGAGCAGCTGGTCGCGATCGACGGCCGGCACGTGGTGGCCGTCGTCGCGGCGGGTCTTGAACTTCTCTCCGATCCACGCGAGCAGTCCGACGGGCGAATCGGTCAGCGCGGGGCCGATGGTGTCGGGGCGGTGGTTGTGCATGCCGAGGTATCCGCTCTCCGCCTTGAGCTCGGCCTGCAGCGCTTCGAGCTGACCGGCCTCGTCGTCGGTCAGGCCGTCCGGCATGGGGAACTTGTCGCCGACCACCCCCAGCACCATGCGATCCACCCCGAGGTGCGTGCCGATGACCCGCTGCGGGAAGACACCGGCGAGGCGGGCGGCGATGCCCGAGCCGATGTCGGTTCCGTGCACGGCGAAGCGCTCGTAGCCGAGCCGCGTCATGATGTCGGCGTAGGCATCCGTCGTCCGTCCCAGCTCCCACCCGCTCGCGGACAGCGGAGTGGAGAAGCCGAAGCCCGGGGGCGATGGGATGACCACGTGGAACCGGTCGGTCAGCAGTGGGATGAGTCGCTGGTACTCGACGAACGATCCCGGCCAGCCGTGGCACAGCAGCAGCGGAGTGGCCGCCGCGTTCGCCGATCGCACCTGCACGACGTGGAACGTCTGCCCGTCGACGACGGTGGTGAACTGGTCGAGCGCGTTGAGCTTCGCCTCCTGCTCACGCCAGTCGAATCCGTCACGCCAGTAGTCGGCGAGCTCGGTCAGAAACCGAAGCGGGATGCCGCGGCTGAAGTCATCGCGGTCATCCCGGTCGGGTGCGGCGATCGGCCAGCGAGTGCGGGCGAGTCGATCGTGCAGGTCATCGAGGTCGGACTGCGGGATGTCGATGCGGAAGGGCGTGAGCCCGGTGTCGTTGTTCATGACTCCGACGATTCCAACCAATGCGGCAGGTTAGCTTCCGCAATATGCGGAATGATCGGATCGTGCTCGAAACCTCCGCCCGCCTGCTGGAGTTGCTGTCGCTGCTGCAGCTCCAGCGAGATTGGACGAGCTCCGAACTCGCAGACCGGCTCGCCGTGAGCACGCGGACCGTGCGGAGCGACATCGGCAAGCTGCGCTCGCTCGGGTACCCGGTGGATGCTCGACCCGGCGTCGCCGGCGGCTACCGGCTCGCCGCGGGTGCAGCGATGCCGCCGCTGCTGCTCGACGACGACGAAGCCGTCGCCGTCGCGATCGGGCTGGGCGCGGTGGCGACATGGCGACTCGGGATCGAGGAGACCTCGCTCACCGCGCTCGCGAAGATCGAGCAGGTGATGCCCTCACGCCTGCGTCGGCGCGTCGACGCGGTCCGCGAGGCGACGAGTGTGGTCCCTGGCCCGGAACCGCAACCCGACCTCGCGGTGCTGAGCGCGGTCGCCGCGGCGATCCGAGGCCACGAACGCCTGCGGTTCGGGTACACGACGCACGATGGCAGCGCGTCGGCACGCCATACCGAGCCGCAACGGCTCGTGAGCTGGGGACCTGTCTGGTATCTCTTCGCGTGGGACCTCGACCGCGATGACTGGCGGGTCTTCCGAGTCGACCGCATGGTGCAGCATCCCCCGACCGGCGTGCGATTCCGTCCCCGCGTCATCCCCGAAGACGCCCTGGTCGAGCACGTCGTCCGCCGCATCGTCCAGGCGAGCTGGACGTACCGGGCGCGGGTCGTCGTGCATGCGTCGGCCGCCGCCGTCGCTGCCGCGATCCGCATTCCCGTCGACGTCGAGGCGATCGACGAGTCCACGTGCCGGGTCGAGCTCGGATCGGACGACCCCGACCAGCTGGCGTTGCTGCTGGCGCAGCTCGACGCCGACGTCGAAGTCGTCGACGGCGACGAGCTGAAGGGGGCGTTCGAGCGCCTCGCCGCGAGGTTCGCGCGGGCGGCGAACCCCGACGGCGAGACACGCCTTCACGCCTCCCGGCCGCAGCGGTGAGGCCGGCTGGGGCTACCCGGCGGCCGAGGCCCTACCGCCGTGCGATCACACCAGCGCGGTCCAGGTCGCCCACACCCAGGGCAGCATCCCCAGGAACACGAAGCCCGCCACGTAGCTCAGGGCCGGGTAGACGGGTGAGGAGAGGTGGCGAGCCCACGCGACCTTCGTCGTCATCCGCGACTCCCGCGGTGGCGGGGCATCGAGCGAGCTCAGCAGGTCGAGCCCGATCCAGTCCTTCATCGCGCGACTCAGCTCTTCGGTCGACTCGCGACTCAGCAGCGCGACGAATCGGCCGCTGCGCCGCACTCGGTACATGTCGAACGTGAGCCAGATCCACGCCAGGAACCCCACGATGGCGGCGATGACGGCGACGGGCACCAGCACCTGCGATTCCAGCAGCTGCACGCTCCATCGATCGTCCTCCTGGAGTCGTTCCAGCTCCTCCGCGCTCACGAACACCGCCACCAACGCTCCGATGAGCGCACCGAAGAACAGGAGCGCGGTACCCCACGTCGCCGACACGAACCACATGATCCGGGTGAGAAGGAGATTGCGCTCGGCGAACGGAGCCGGCCGCGGCAAGCGGTAGGCGATGTAGAAGCAGAGGAGGCACGGGGCGACCACGATCGTCGCGAGGGCCGTGGACGTCAGGACGTTGAGCACTGCCCGCCCCTGTCCCTCCCACGGCAGCACGTTGAGGAAGCCGAGAGACACGAGGATCGCCATCACGACGAACGCGATGCTCCACGGAGGCCGAGCGATCCATCGGCGATTGTCCTGCATCTCACTCTCGAACGAACGCCAGAACGCCGGCGGGTCCCAGCGCTCGACGAACTCGGCGATCGCCGGCATCTGGAGTGAACTTGCCGCCCGCCCCGGGCCGAGATCATCGTCGAAGGTCTCGAAGCGGTGCTGGAACGTCTTCGCGAAGGTCATGACGCCGACCTGGTACAGCTTGCCCTCGTAGTCCGCGAACTGCTGTCGCAGGTCTTCCGTGAGGTCCAGATCCTCGGCCGGCTGACGGAAGGCCCGGGCGACATGCTCGCGAAGGAGTTCGTTCACGGGTCCCGTGAGGTACTTCACGGCCGCGCGCATGAGCTCCGTGGCGTCATCCCAATCTGATGGAGCGGATGCCGCGAGCGACATCGCCACCGCGCGAATCCGCACTCGATCGATCCGATCGAGTTCCCGCGCCGAGGCCAGCTCCGCGAGCGGTCGTGCGATCCGGCCAGGCACCTTCCGAGCAACGCGCAACCGGCGCGACGAGCTTCGCGTCATCCGTCTCCCCCAGACTCGGACGCCCCCGCGCCCCCTGGACTGAGGTTACCGATATCTCGTCAGGCCACCGTCCCGTAGACGGCATCCCAGTCCCCCGCCGTCTCGTAGACCGGCGCAAGGACCTCGGGGATCTCGGGGTAGTCCCGCACCCACACCACGTGCACACCGAGCGGTCGAAGCGTGTCCTCCGTCGCGCGGTCGGCCTCGGGGTTCTTCTGCTTCAACAGAGCGACGTGCCGCCCCACTGTTTCGCGGATCTCCTCGATGTCCGTCACGCCTTCGGCCACGAGCGCGGCGACGCGCTCCCGCTTCGAGTAGTGGAGCAGGCGACGGAGGTTGTGATCCTCCATCGAGAGACCGACGAAGACGGCCGTGTGCTCGCGAAGCAGGTGCAGGAAGCTGTAGTTGAACATGCTGGTCGCGTTGTTGAACACGTCGAAGTAGTCCTGCTCGGTCAGTACGAGCCCGTCCGGAGCGTGCTTGCGCAACTCCTCCAGGGGTTGGTCGAACCGCATGAGGCCGTGCACGTGGTAGACACTCGTCTTGCTCAACCTCGACGACGCCGAGGCGCGCTCGACGGTGCGGAGGATGAGATTCCTGCTGCGTTCGCCGCGAAGTGCGGACGAGTAGCGCGCGCAGTACTTCACGACCGAATGGGACTGCAGCAGGTTGTCGAGGTTGAAGGTGACGACCGCCCGTACCTTCGGATTCCGCGTGAACGTGTCACCCTCCCGCGCCACGCACATGGCCGAGACGGCCTTGAGTGTCGTGTTCTTGTCGAGCCGCTCAACGAGCTGCGCCGCCGTGCCGTGGGTGATCTTGGTGCCCAGGGTCCACTCGAAGTCTCGATACAACGCGTTCCACACGAGCTCGGCGAAGGCCTTGCGCTGCTCCTTGGTCGAGTCGCCCGTGAAAGGCGTCCGCTCCTCGAGGAGGCTGGCGAGCATGGGTGCCGACATGTCCTCAAGGCCCGGATACGGCGGCGAGCCGTCGTGCAGGTCGGCGAACACCCGCTCCATGAGCCCCGCCCAGTTCGGCAGCCCAGAGGCGTACGAGACGCCCGCTCCGAGCACGAGAGCGATTCCGCGACGCGCGTACGCTTCCCGCAGCCTGGCCCTGCCGTCTCGAATCGGCTGCTTCTTGATCACTGGAGGACCCCCAAGCGGTCCGCTGCCCATCGGCATTCACCGTGCGACAGCATCCGGTATCGCCGCTAACTCGACCTCGCCCCGACGAGCCGCGCGCCGCCGGCGGTGATGGCGACGGGTGCCTTGCGGGCCTTGAGGTCGCGACCGGTCGCCGCGCTCCATTCCGTGAGGACGCGCTGCACCTGCGGGCCGAGCGGAGCGGGCGCTCCCGTCGGGGGGTTCGTAACGCCGTTGGGAATGACCGTGGCGTAGAGGAGCCACGAGTCAGCGCCGTTGCGAAGGATGCGGCTCTGCACCACGCGGAGAAGCTCCGAGAGCGGAAGCGCCAGGCCGAAGAGCGCATCGGACCGGCTGTGTGGCGCCATCTTCACCTTCTCGCCGACGAGCTTCAGACGCCCCTCGACACTCACGCCCTCGGCCCGGAGATCGCGGATCACGTCGTTATTCGAACTCAGCACGACTTCGATCCAGGATGCCGCGGCGACGGCCGCGAGCTCCTCCCGGGCGAGGTTTCCATTCTGCGTGCGCTCGTCGAGCATGAAGGCGAGCTCCTCGGCGATCCGGTAGATGCGGTCGTCATCGGTCTCGTTCATGCCGACCTGGTTGCGGATGTTCGTGATCGCACGCCACGCCTCGTAGAGCAGGTCTTCGAGCAGCGAGACGAAGGTGCTGTTCGCCGCGATCGCCTTCGGGTACTCGGCCGGGCCGTTCACCTCGGTGCCGAATGCCAGCTGGAGCTTGAACAGCCTCTCGTAGGCATTCCGCCGCACTGACTCGGGGTTCGACCGCAGCTCACTCACCGCACGGAAGGTCGGATAAGGCGCTTCCGCACCGAAGAACAGCGCCTCGGTCGTGTCGAGCCAGCGCTGCGTGAGCGGCGAGGCCGAGCCGAGCGCCTCACCGGTGCGGAACTCGCGGACGAGTCGCCCGAAGATCTGCAGCGCCCGCGTGTTCTCGATCATGTACGCGTAGATGAGATGCTCCCACGAGCGGGGCATCGGGAGTCCCGTCGGCGACGTCGGCGGCGGCCACTGCGAGAAGTAGCCCTCCGCGTGCCGCGTCGTTCGCACGGGCGGCGGCTGCGCCGGGCTGCCCGCCAGAACGGCGAGGGCCGGCGTCGCGGGCGTGCCGAGCACGTTGGCCGCGGACCACGCCTGGTCGATGGCGAGCAGGATGTCAGTGGGATCCGCCTGCAAGACGGCGGCGACGACGGCGGGCGGCTGATTGCCCGCCTTCTCCATACGGTCGATGAGTTGCTTGAACACGGGCCGACTCCTTCAATTCGCCGCCGCGGACGCGGCGCCCGTCGGTGGCTGTTGCTGCTGCTGTTGCTGCTGCTGCTGCTGCTGGACCTTCGCTTCGAGATCTCTGCGCTCCTGCAGCAGTCGCGTGGCCTCCGCCATGGCACGCGGATCCGTCGCCGGGACGTACGCCCAGGGGTCGACCCGCATGTCGCGCTTGAGATCCGCCGCTTCCATCGCCGCGAGTACCGTGTCGAGCTTGTCCCATTGGCCAGCATCGAAGTCCGGCCGGCGGAACACCAGCCCGCCGAAGCTCTTCTCGATCTCGTCGAGGTGCTTCTGCGCGGCATCCGCCAGTTGCTTGCCGCCCGCTCCGTTCGCGATGCTTTCCTTCAGCATTTCGAGGAGCTTGTCGTTGTTCGCCTCGAGCTGCCGTCGCTGGTCGGCGAGTTCCCTCTTCTGCTCGGCGATCTGCCGTGTGAGCGCGTTTCGCTCGGCCTTCCCGTTGTCCACCATCGCTCCTGTCCTCTCCTCACGCGGCCACAGCCGTGCCATGGAACCAATCACGGGCCCGCGAGGCCCACTCGGCCGCAGTCTGGGGCCGCTCTGCTTCACGCAGTCCGGCGAGTGCAACGATCCGGATGCCGTCGCGCTCGCGAATCTCGGGCGACGTCCACAGCGCACGCCCGGCCTCGCGCTCGAAGTCGGCCAGCGCGGACGGCGACACCCGGCCGGGCGGCAGCATCTCGCCGATCGTGCGACCGGCAAGGCCCGGGATGCGGGTGTTGCGGCACGCGCGTGCGATGCGCGGCATCCGCTCGGCGGAACCCTGCAGCACCTCGGCGAGCACTCCCCCGACCCGCGAGATCGGGTGCCCGACGACGACGGCCGCGTCGAGAGCATCCCACGGTCCAGGTCCCCACGCGTCGCGGCACATCTCGACCCCGAGTCGCGCACGCAGCCAGCCGATCGGATGCGGGTCGCCCAGCGGCCAGCGGAAGATCGTGCTCTCATCGCCGACGACGTCGTAGAGGGCCGAGACCGACGCGTAGCCGGTGTGGGCGAAGGCGAAGACATCGGCCGCGATCTCGGACGCCCAGCCGCTCCACACCGAGGCGAGCTGCGGCGCATCGGCGAGCTCCTGGGTGAGCGCGTCCCGCAACGCCGGAACCCAGCCCGTCATCGCTGCAACCTGGTGGCCAGTTTCGTGAAAAAGGCTGGTGGGGCGATAAATATTGTGCCGCACGATCTTGATCGCGGCCACCGGATTGACGCTCCCCGGCGACCAGAGCCTTATGCCGGCTCGGAGGATCGATGCGCCCATGCCCTTATCGACATATGTCAAGGTCGGGGGGACGATCAGACCGGCCGGCGCCAGCACGGCGCGCATGCTCGCGGAGGCGAGCCGATCGAGCGTGCGCAGCGTCATCGCCAGCGGCGCGGTCGTGCGGGTGTTGACCGCGTCTCCGAAGAACTCGAGGGTGGTCTCGACCTGGGTGTAGCTGCGCCGGAGCTGCTGCACCGCCGCCGCCGCGGCCGGCACGTAAGCGGGGTCGGACCTGGCGGAGCGGATCACTCCGCGCGCCAGCCCCGCCTGCCGCAGGAGCTCGTCGACGAGCCGGCCGAGCATCCGCCGCAGGGGCAGTCCCGCTTCGGCCTCGACGCTGCGCCACGCCTCGGCCGACGCGAACTCCTCGGCGTCGGCGAAGGGCGTCGCCGCCGTCAGCCAGTGCGCGAACTGCCGTTCCAGGTCGTCGACCACGACGCGGTGCGCGGCAAGGGTCTCGGTCATGGCCGCACCAGTCCCGGGCGGACCACCGCGTCGATGCTCGGCGCACCGCGGAACGCGCTGCCGTTGAGGATCGCACGCGTGTTGGAGATGAGGCTCCGGCCCGCAAGCACGTCGCCGATCACGCGCAGCCCCGGCACCCCGCGGAGCGTGATGACGAGGGTGACCCCGTTGGCGGGGTTCGCTGCCGCGCGGGCGAACTCGGCGGACTTGGTCCGCAGCCAGCCCGCGATAGCCGGCAGCACCCACGACCGCAGCACGCGGGCCAGTGCGCCGATGACCTTCTGCGAGGCCGCGCGCAGCGCGCCGCCGATGAACTGCTCGTCCTCGGACTCGGCTTCGCGGATGACACGCACCCGTCCGTCCGGGCTGGCGAACGAGCGCGCGACGCCCTCGTAGATGGAGGCGAACGTCCGCAGCGCGGCGGCGGGTGCGACCCCGCCGCGGATGTCGGCGGCGATGCGCTGGGCATCCTGCTCGGTGAGGTGCAGGGAGACGCGCACGACGGCCTGCCGCAGATCCACGACGCACCAGCCCTGCGAAGGCACGCCGCGCGTGGCGGGCGCGGAAGAGCCGGCGGTGGTGCCGATGCGCCCCGGACGTGCGCCGCCGAGCGCTCCGCCCGCGCCGATCGGCTCGAGGATGTAGAACCGCTGCCCGGCGGCGACCCGGCGCCGGCTCCGCAGGAACTGCGGGGCGACGCGCGCGCCGAGGTGCGGCTCGCGGAACAGCGCCGCCGCCGCCGCGGGCGTGAGCGGGTGGAACATCCCGGGCGTCGGGCGGAACGTCGTGAAGCGCTTGCGCAGATCCGCCGCGACCGTGCGCAGGCTCCCGCCGACCGCGATCTGCACGATGTGCACCCGGAACTTCGCCGGCAGAGAGGTGCCGCGGGACTTGAGCGACGCGGTGAGCGTCAGTCCGCCGAACGTGCGAATGGCCGCGGCCTGCTGCGGCGTGAGCGTGAGCTCGGGTCGCCGGTTCAGCACGCGGTAGGGCGAGCGGGAGCGTGCCCCGCGCGGGATGAACGACGCCTGCAGGCTCGGCGCGAGCTGCAGCTCCTCGCGCACGACCGTCGACGGGAAGTTCGCCGTGACGGCCTCCTCGAACGCCTCGGAGAGGCCGAGCTGCAGGAGGTCCTCGTCCTCGAGCTGGAAGTCCTCGAGTTCCGCGAGCCGCCGGGCCGTGTCTTCGATCGTGTTCGCGAGGAGCGCCGCCGAGAGGTCGCGTTCGCTTTCCGTCTCGCCGGACTCGCCGGACTCGCCGGACTCGGATGCCTCGCCCTCCGCCTCGAGCGTGGCAAGGCGCATCCCCGTGCTGACGATCGCCACCGACAGCGGGCCGGCGAGCTTCGGCCCCGTCCACTTGCTGATGTAGTTCGCGAGGTACTTCGCCAGGAACCGCACCACCCTCGGCCGGCCGACGATCCGCACGCCGACGCGCAGGGCCGCGAGCACCGCCGGGATGAACTGCTCGATCGCCGGTGCGAGGTCTTCGGTTTCGTCGGCGGCGGCGAGGCGGTCGAGGAGCGTCGCACGCGCCTCTGCCAGCGCCTCGAGCTCCCGCCCGCCGGCGGCGTAGGTGTACTCGCCGCTCTCGGCTTCGGAGCCGTCGAGGTACTCGGCCTCCGGCTGCTCCGACTCGCCTCCCAGCACGGCCGCCTCGGCCAGCGCTGCGTCGAACCCCTCCGCGATCTGCTCCGGGTCGATGGCGAGCGACGCGACTCCCAGCACGGGACCTTCGTCGAGCGACTCGAGTTCGAACTCGTCCTCCGATTCGCCGGTGATGCGCTTGGCGAGCGCGCGCGCTGCGGGTCGCAGCGGCGCGGGAAGCCGTCCGATCGCGAACGACAGCACCCGCTGGAGGAGCGGGCGGACGAGCGTCTTCAAGCGTCCGAACACGGCGCGCAGGGCAGGTGCGATGACCGTGCGACCCACCGCCTTCGCCTTGCTCACGACGAAGGATGCTGCGCGCTTCGCCTTGCGGACCAGTCCGCCGAGGAACTCCTCGCCCGCCGGCGAGAGCCGGTAGGCCTCCGTGTCGATCCGGTCGAACTGCTCCTCGAGCTGCGATTCGCTGAGCGAGGCGAGATCGAGCTGCTCCAGCGACTCGAGCAGGCGATCGATGTACGCCTCGCTCGCGGACTCGATGGGAGCAAGATGCGCCTCGCCGCTGCGCAGCGCGTCGCCGCTCTCAAACGCGAACGCCGCGCCGCCGACAGCTTCGGCGGTCTCGTCCGCGAGCTGCTCGAGGGCCTCGTCGAAGGCCTCATCTCTGAGCTCCGCGTACGCCTCCCCGAATCCCGCCTGCACCTCGGCGCCGGGGGCCTCATCGCCCTCTCGGTCGAACGATTCGGTGAACGGGTCGAAGCTCTCCGTCCACGGCGTGAACCCCTCCTCGTACCGTTCCTCTTCCGCCTCGCCCGCGAATGCGTGCTCAGCGAACGGGTTCTCGAGTTCGTCGAACGCTTCGGTCCGAGTCGGCTGATCGATCATGGACATCGCAGTCACCCCATTCGTCACTGATGCGCACAGTTCACCTGGAGGCAGGTTCCGCGAGGGGGATCGAGGCGTCGCCGAAAGCGGGGTCGCCGCGATCCGGGTACGCCCCGGGCGCGCTCCTGGTCCGCGACCGAGATCGCCCCACGCGGGTCGCGTGTGCGTTGCCGGCGCGTTGCTCCTGCGTTGCCATACGCAAGGCGGCGCCTGCGCGTGCATCGCCGGCGGGCGGTTCAGCCGTCCGGCGGTCAGCTGCGGACAGGCCCGCCCGCCCGGCGGACGGCGGCGGCGAACTGCGGCGCGGGCCGCAGCCCGAGTTCACTCTGCAGCCTCGTCGCGAAGCTCTCGCCGAGCGCGGCCGCCGCGTGCCGATTGCCCTGCTCGAGGTGCGCCCCGATGAGCGCGAGCGCCGCGCTCTCACGGAACGGGTCTGCGGCGAGCGCCGCCTCGCCGGCGCGAACGGCCAGGAGCGCCCGCCCCGTCTCGATCAGCGTGCGGCACGCGGTCTCGAGCGCGGCCACCCGCAGCGACGCGAAGTCGTCGCGAAAGGCATCGATCCACTCGTCGTACCAGCCGGTCAGGACGTCGGACGAGAGCAGCTGCACGTCGGCGAACTCGATGGGCTCCCCCGAGAGCGCTGCCGCAGCGGCCTCGTGCGCCCGGACGATGTCGATGTCGGCACGCAGCCGAAGATTGCCGTTCGCGGCATCCACAAGTCCATCGGGGATCTGCCAGATCGACTTGCGCAGGTTCGCCCGGCTCTGCTGCCGGTGGGCGAAGGGCCACAGCGCCTCGGCGACCTCATCGCGGCCGGCACTGCCATCGGCGAGTGCGAGGTAGGCGACCGTGCGGGCGGCACCGTTGGCCAGCCGTGCCTCCGGTTCCACCTGGAACCGGCCGAGCACGCGCACCGAAGGCGCCGCACCGTGCATTCCGACGCCCCCGTTCGCGTAGAGCGTCGCCGGCTTCCGAGAGCGCGCACGTCCCGACCGGCGGCTTCTGCAATGAAGGTATACCCCGGGTGAACGCTCCGCACCACGTGCGGCGATGCATGACGGCATCCGCCAGCGCTCCGCCTCTATCCGAACCGTGCCGGGAGGTGCACGATGGGGGTGGCTTCGACAGCGGCGAACGCGAAGGAGCGAACATGAACCGAGTCTTCGAAGCATCCGGCTATTTCACAGTGCCCGATGGCACCGACGTCAGCGCCTTCCTCAACGCGACCGATGCGACGGAGAGAGATCTTCCCTGGGACGCGCTCGGAGAGCTCAGTATCGCGTCAGGGCGAGTACCGGCAGGCGTTCACTCGTGGGTGCACGTGCACCCGGTCGTCACGCAGGTGACCTATGTCCTGAGCGGCCGCCTGACGATCCGCATGAAAGACGAGGCGGCGGCCTTCTCCGACAACACCCTCGGCCCAGGTCAAGCGGTCCTCACGCGACCGGGCACGCTCTACCAGCTGCGGAACGATGCCGAGGTCGATGCGCACGTGCTCTACATCGTCACGCCGTCCTACGTGTTCCACATGGACGGCGACGAGATTCTCTACGACGACGCCGTGCTCGTCGCGCGCACGTGGGAGGAGGTGCTCGAGCACGAGTACCGGATGCCGCAGCTGGCATTCGATGTGGACGACGTCCAAGCGAGACGGGCGGCTGCTCGAGAAGCCCTGAGGGCAGCCAAGGCCGGCGACGGAAGCGGCTAACCGCGCAGCCTCAGCCGACGGCCGAGATCACGCCGGTGATCACCAGGGTGACCGCAGTCGTCCATGCGGCGATGGCGATGCCCTGCCACAGCAGGATGCGTCCTTTCGAGACGCCGGCACCGGCGAGCATCACGGCAGTGAACTGGGTGGGGAGCAGCAGCGGGCCGAGCAGGCTCACCCCGGGCACGCCGTAGCGCTCGAACGCCTTCTGGAACTTCGCCTTGCGGGGCGAACCGTCTTCGGTGCTCACACCCCCGGATGCTGCTCCGCCCACGGCCGGCGAAACTCCACCGGCTGCTACCCGACGCTCCCGCGACCGGTTCACGATCGCACCGCGCGCGCCGGAGCTGAGCAACACGAGGACAGCGACGCAGATGAAGTTGCCCACGGCACCCGAGACCGCGGCGACGACAGGGTTGAGGCCGCCGATGATGCCGATCGCCGCTGCGCCTTCTCCCTCGATGAACGGGACGGCGCCGGCGAGCGCGACGATGAGGGGCTGGAGCAGTTCGGGGACCTGAGCAACGAGATTCTGAAAACTCTCGACGAGGTTCATGACAATCCTTCCGTCGGTGCGAAGGTCGCGACCGAATAGGTGGTGCAACCAGTCGACCCGAACGTGGTCGCTCGTGACAGTGTCGATGCGTCACCAACCGGCGGGCGTAATGCACCGTCGGCCGTGACTTTTGTCACGCGCCTAGGGTGGAGCCGTGACCGATCAGGCATCCCCGTCATCTCGAAGCCCGGCGCCTGCCAGTGCTGTGCGGATGTCGCGCGGGGTGACCGCCACGTGGTGGTACACGGTGTCGGGGGTGGTCGCCTTCGATCTCTCGCTGGTGCTCTTCTGGTCCCTCATGCTGCTCGGCTCGGGCAAGCCCGTCGGCGAGGTGCTGGTGGTGGGGATCGGCGGCCTGGTCTGGACTGCCTCGACCCTTCCGCTTCTCTTCGACTACCGCCACCGTGACGAGTCGACCGTCACCATCCGTCGTCGCATCCTCGGTCCGGTGCTCGTCGCCGTCGCGTACGGGATCGGCGCCGGCGTCGTCTCGGGCAGCTGGCTCGTGGGCGCCGTGCCGATCGTTCAGTCCCTGGTCCTGCTGCCGTGGCCACGCGGAGTGCGGCTCCGGTTCGTGGTGGCGAGCACGATCCTGCTCGCTTGTCTCTGGTTCATCGACGTGGGCGTCCCCTTCGCTCCGGGTGCCGGCGGCGCCGCCGCCGAGACGGCGGGATTCTGGACGCTCGGGCTGTACTCGGTGTTCGTGCCCTCCCTCACCGCGCTTTCGCTGTGGTGGTGGGATGTGCTCATCACGCTCGACCGGGCCCGGATCTCGGAGGCGCGTCTGGGCGCCACCCAGGAGCGGCTGCGCGTCGCGACCGATGTCCACGACCTGCAAGGGCACCACCTCCAGGTGATCGCCCTCCAGCTCGAACTCACCGAGAAGCTCCTCTCGCGGGACCCCGACGCCGCTCTCGAGCAGCTCCGGCTGGCGCGCGCGAGCGTGGACGAGGCACGTCAGGGCACCCGCGACCTGGCGACGCGCTTCCGGTCCGTTCCCCTCGGCGACGAGCTGGCCAACGCGCGTGATCTGCTGCGTGCGGCGGGCATTGCGGCCGACGCGTCGATCGGACCGGATGCGGATGCCGCTCCCGCCGACGTTCTCGGTCCGGTCATCCGCGAGACGACCACGAACGTCCTCCGGCACGGCGGCGGACGCCGGGCGCACCTCGCCCTGACCCTGACACCCGAGCGCACGTGGCGGTATGAGATCACGAACGACGTCGCTCCGAGTGCCCCGCGCTCCGCGGACGGCGCCGGGATCGCCGGCATGGAGCGGCGCGTCGCCGAAGCCGGTGGCGCGCTCGAGGTACGCCAGGACGGCGACGAGTTCTCCGTCGTCGTCACCGTGCCGGCGGAGGCGGCTGCCCGATGATCCGCGTGCTGTTGGCCGACGACGAGGGGATGATCCGTTCGGCGCTCGCGGCACTGCTCCGGCTCGAGGATGACATCGACGTCGTCGCCGAGTGCGCCGACGGCGAGGAGGCGATCGAAGCGGCGATCCGCCTCACGCCGGACATCTGCCTGCTCGACCTCGAGATGCCGGGACTCGACGGCGTGGAGGTTGCGAAGAGACTCGCGCGCACGGTGGCGACGCGATGCATCATCGTGACCCGTCACGCCCGTCCCGGAGTGCTGCGCCGCGCGCTTGCCGCCGGAGTGGCCGGGTTCCTCCCGAAGTCCCGCGACGCGGACGAGGTCGCGGCGATCATCCGCCGCGTGGCCGCGGGCGGCCGCTACGTCGATCCCGAGATCGCCGCGGATGCGCTCAGTGATGAGCGATGCCCGCTCACCGATCGCGAGCTCGACGTCCTGCGCGCAGGCCGTCGGGGCGAGACGACCGGGCAGATTGCGCGGACTCTCTCCCTCGCGCCGGGAACCGTGCGCAACCACGTGTCGGCGATTCTGGCCAAACTCGCGGTCCAGACGCGCCAGCAGGCCGTCCTCATGGCTGAGGAGCGCGGCTGGATCTGAGAGGTGGATGCCGCTAGACGACCGGGTTGTCGCTCAACTCCTGCACCAGCTCGCCGCGGGCGAGTTCGATCTGCTCCGTCCCCAGATACGCCGAGTGCGTGGCGACACTCCACTGATACCCCGGGGCCGTCTCGGTCGCCCCGCGGTCGACCGGGTTCTCGTCGCCGTCGTAGCTGAACACCGGGAAGCCGAGGAAGTCGGTGCGACGCCACATGTTGCGCCAGCGCGGTGCGTGCGACACGGTTGCCCCGAGCATCTCCGCCAGCGAATCCCTCTTATAGGCGGCCGTCCTCACCTCGGCCTTCGTTTCCGTTCGAGGGAGAGCCTTGGCCTCCGCACGCGTCGTGACCGCAGCATCCGCTCCCCCGGCATCCGGACTCGGGAACTCGGCGAGCACCTGCCTGCCCCACGGGTCCGCCTTCCACAGCGATGGCCCGGCGAGCCCGGGCACCCCGAGCACCTGATACCCGAACACGGACGGGAAGAAGCGGCTGAAGTAGCCGCGCAGCTGGCTTCCGTACGACAGCAGAGCGATGCGCTCGGTGAGCAGCGGACCCGCCGCAGGCTCTTCCGAGAACCTCTCCCCCCGCAGCGCGAGGATCGTCGCGGCCGAGATGGTCGACCCCATCGAATGCGCCGTCATGATCACGGCCGACCATGGCTTGCCGGGATCCGCGGGCGACTCGCGCAGGAACTTCCGGGTGTGCTCCGCCAGTTCGGGGACAGCACGCTCGGCGAAGCACGGCGGCGCGAAGGGGTGCCCCGCGCGCGGGAAGAAGGCGACGACATCCCAGAAGACACCGAGCGGACGTTCGCCGCTCGCGGCCGCGTTCGCGACGATGGCCGCGGTCACGGCGAGCGCGAGCGCGACCAGGATCGCCGTCGCCGCGCCGCGCAGGCCGGCCGGAAGGCCCGGCGCCGCGTCCTCGAGGAGGCGCTTGGCCGCGTCGAACACGATCGAGGAGGACAGGCTGAAGAACCCGATCGCGGCGAACACGGCGATCCAGGCGAAGAGCGGCTCGCCCCGGTGGAGCAGATGCGACGACCGCCGGGCGCTCGCACGGATCCGCACGCGTTCATTCGGGTCGACGAGCATCGCCGGATAATCGGCACCGGGCTTCTCCACCCCGCCCCGGGACTCCGCGTCGCCCTCGTCCTTCGGCGCGTCCCCCTTCCAGGTCAGCTCCGGCAGGGTGAACCGCACGAGCTTCTTCGAGAAGACGACGACCGCGGCGAGGATGAGCAGGACCAAAATCGCCGCGACGACCAGCATCAGCAGCACCGCGAAGCGCTCGTAGGCGTCGGGGACGTCCCAGTCCGAGAGCGGAAGCGGCTCGCTGGGCGTGCGCCAGATGCGGTCGGTCTTGCCCGGCTCGGGCGTCCCGAGCCACGAGGCGACCGCGAGCACGAGCAGGCTCGACAGCGCCATCGAAACGAAGAGTGCGAGCAGCATGACGACTGCCGCCCCCTGACCTCGCCATGCGCGGAACCGGAGTTCACCCGCATCCGACTCTCCCTCGGCGGCGCCGGGGTTCGCCTGGCGGGTCCGCGAGATGACGAGGTGGATCACCACGAGCACGACCGCCGCTCCGGTCAGCATCCATTGAATCGTGGAGTCGGAGAGGACCTGGCTCAGCAGCAGCGCCACCGCCCCGAGGATGAGCACGAACGCGCTGGTGCGGCGACGCCAGGTCGAGCGCACCCGCCAGCTCACCGCATACAGAGCGAGGAACAGCGCCACCGACATGAGGACGAGCGGAGCCGTGATCAGCCCGATGAACTCGCTCGTCACCTTCGCGGTGTCGGTGAGCGGGGTGAACGTGAGCACGATCCAGACGACGTAGCCGACCGCGGCGTAAACGAGGCACACGAACGCGTACGCGCGCTTGCGACCATTGAGCTTGTCGGGTGACGGCTTCGCCTTGGCCTGCTTGCTCGCATCCTTCGGCGTCTCAGGTGGCCGCAGCGGCGTGCTCGACGAGATGATCACGCCGATGACGACGGCCACGATTCCCGCTCCCGTGACGAACACGACGCCCATCGGCACCCAGGCGACGGTCCCGAGGCAGGTGACGAGGTCCTTGGTCACCGGAGCGCCGATGCAGTCGGCCTCGGGGAACGCAGCATCGAAGGCGAGGAGGAACAGCACCAGCAGGAGCGCCCCGGCCACGTGCAGCCACTCCGTCGTGTCCCGGCTGCGCGCCGCGGCCCAGAATCCGCGAGTGGCCAGCAGCGGCCGGCCCTCGTCGCCCTGACTGCCGACCTGCTTGCCGAACCTCTCGATCCGGGCTTCGAACCGCACGCGCCCACTGCGGGCGATCAGGTAGAGGACGAGGATGACGATCACCGGAACGAGTCCGAGCAGGGCCGCCCGGCTGTCGACGTCGAGTCCGCGCAGGCCGTCGAACATCGACGGCAGCGCCGCGCACACCTGATTCGCCTCGGTCGCCGTGCCGCGGAAGCACTGCACCGCCACGAGATCGAGCGTGACCGAGCAGAACGCGGCCACCGCGATGAACGTGAGCACGAGCCCGAAGACCCGCACCGTACCCGAGCCGGTGTCGCCGTGCCAGGCGCGGGTGGTGCCGTCCGGCTGGTATTTGATCTCGCGCGTCCAGTAGGCCAGGTTCACCAGGGCGTAGGGCAGCAGCAGGAACCAGCCGACGTGCACGAAGGCTCGCCCGATCGCGGCGAGCGCCCCTCCCCCGGTACGCGTCTGCGCGCCCCACGAGAACGCCTGCGTGGACGTGACGCCATCCTTGGCGGCCTTGTCCTTCCTCTGCCAGAACGAGCCGAGAGAGTCGCCGTCGACGCGCTCGATGGCGTCGGGTTCGGACTCGAGCATCTCGGCCGGAGGGCTGTTGCTCACCCCATGGACTCGGATGTCGAGGATCAGCGGTGGCGTCGGCGGTGAGGGCGGCGGCGTGGTCGATGTCGCGTCGGTCATGGGAGACCCCTCCGGATGCGTCGGTGGCGCCGGATGTTGGCTTGATGATACTGCGCAGAGGCCCGCCGCGATGGGCTTGATACGCGCTACGCCACGAGCTCCCATTGACAGCAGAGAAGCGGCAGGAGCAGGATGCGCCTATGCACGCCTCTTTGAGGCACCTCGCCTGTGTATTCATCGTCAGCGTTGCCGTGACGATAGCCGGCTGCAGCGGCGGCCCGACGCCGTCCGACGCGGGCGCCGCCGAGGCCCCGGAGCCGTCGCCCTCGACCACTCCCATCGAGCGCCCGGATGTGCCGGCGCCGCCGGAAGAGCTCACGTTCGAAGCGGGCGCCGACCTCGATCCGGAGGTGTGGCTCGGCGGTTGGCATGCGGAGCCCTTGGACATGTCACACGGCTTCGCCGTGGTGAACCCGCGCGATGACTGGGAGGAGCAGCATTTCGCCGAGGACTGCATCGCTTCGCGGTATCACCGATTCACGCTCGACGGCCTCGATCCCACCCTCGACGACCGCAGCTTGTCGAACCAGCTGCTCGCGCAGGTCACCGAGATCCCGGTCGATGACATCACCGAGGAAGGGTCGGATGTCTTGTTCCCTGTCGTCGGCCGGTATCCGATGATGGCTGACTTCCGGGTGCGCGCCGGCGGCTGGAGCGACGGTCGCAGCTGGCTGGCGGCGGCGAGGGTGTTCGGTGCACTCGAGACCGCGCTGGTGATCAAGCTCGACTGCGAGGCCGGTTCGATGACCGGTGCGAGCGGCCAGCAGCTGTACGAGCTTCTCCCCGCCGTGGCAGGCGCGGAAGCCCTCCACGTCGGACTCGGCAGAGTCGACTGGAACGTCCTGGAGGCGCTCGACTTCGACGATGGCGCGAATCTCGTCGAGTCGTCCGGCGGGCGGTGGGTGGATGCCGCGCTCATGGACGACGCGTCATGGACCTACGACGAGGGCGAACCGGACGACGGCATGTGGACGTTCGCCTCCACGGACGGAGACTGCACGGCGGAGTACCAGCAATCTCGTCTCGACGAGGAGGACGCCGATCTCAGCGACCTCGAAGCGAGCAACCAGATGCTCATGGACACGATCGAAGACCCGGGCGCGTACGAAGCGGAAGACGTGGTCGACGGCGGATTCGCGCTCGGCGTGCCCGGCAACGACCTGATCGCCATGCGGCTCCTCGCGGGCACGAGGGATACCGGCAGGTGGGTGACGGTCGCCCGGGCCCTCACCGGCCCGCTCTACGGATTCGCGCTCGCCGTCACCTGCACGGAGGGTGACCCGATGGACGCGCTGGACCTCCTCGCCGCGAAGTCGGCGATTCAGGTGGTGCCCTGAGCCGGCCCGGCTATCTGTAGACACCCACCGCCCAGAGGCAAGAAGTCGCTAAGCCACGAGCTCCCGACGCCGGACGAGCCGGTTGAGGCGCTCCGACATCAACACGCCCAGCACGACGAGCACCGCGAGGAAGAGGGGGAGGATCCACATTCCCGTCCAGGCGGAGATCGCGCCGAAGAGCGGCGGGGCGAACGTGGAGCCGGTGTAGGCCGCCGCCATCTGGATGCCGATGATCGCCTGCGAGTTGCGGCGGCCGAAGTTCACCGGGGTGGAGTGGATGATCGCGGGGTAGATCGGCGCGCAGCCGAGCCCGGCGATCACGAGCCCGGCGAGGGCGAACACGTTCGTCGGCACGGGGAGAGCCAGCAGGACGATTCCGAGACCGACGGTCGCGAAGCCGCCGCGGATCATCCCGCGGTCGCCGACCTTGTCGGCGAAGAAGCCCGCCAGGAATCTGCCCGCGGTGACACCCAGGAGGAACAACGCACCGAACGCGGCTGCGGTCGCGGGTGCGACTCCGCGGTCGGCGACGAGGTAGGTCGACGCCCAGAGGATCGCCGTGCTCTCCAGCGCGCAGTAGGCGAAGAAGGCGGTGAGGATGAACAGGACGCCGGGAATTCGCAGGGCCTGCGCGAGCGGCACGTGGCTGGCTCCGCGCCCCGCCGGCTCGTCGTCGTCCTGGTCCGCTCCCTCGCCGGCCTCGTCGCCTACCGCACCGTCGCCGCTCGGCACGATCGGGTTGACCTTGCCCCACAGCGGGATGCTGATGAGCAGCGCGAACGTCAGCACCGCCTGGAGGACTCCGACGATGAGATACGCGCTGGACCACCCCATCCCCGACGACAGCGTGTAGCTCATGATGAACGGGCTGATCGAGGCGCCCAGGCCCCAGCATGCGTGCAGCCAGTTCATGTGTCGCGCGGCGTAGTGCACGGCGACGTAGTTGTTGAGCGCCGCATCGACCGCGCCGGCGCCGAGGCCGTACGGGATCGCCCAGAGGCACAGCATCCAGAACGAGTCGCTCACCGAGAAGCCCACCAGCGCGGCCGCGGTCATCCCGACGCTCACCGCCGTCACGATGCCGACGCCGAATCGGCGGGTGATGCGCTCCGACGCGAGGCTCGACAGGATGGTTCCCGCCGCGATGATCATCGAGAGGATGCCGGCGAACGCGACGGGCACGCCCAGGCTCTCGTGCATGACCGGCCAGCCCGCGCCCACCAGGGCGTCGGGCAGTCCGAGGCTGATGAAGGCGATGTAGATGATCGCGAGGAGCAGCGAGTACACGGCTAGTGCGGGGCCTTTCGTGGGGGCGTCGGCGCGCGGCGGTCGGCTCGCGACGCACCACGACGATCGTATGGCCGCGGCGGCCCGCAGCTGTGTCGGCGTCCTCGCACGGTCGCACGAACGGGTCTAGCGTGGCGCGCATGGCCGAGGCATCCGCGACCGCCCGCGCGTGGATCGGGACGATCGTCTTCCTCTTCGTCGCACCCGGCGTCGTCGCCGGTCTCCTCCCCTGGCTCATCTCCGGCTGGCAGCGGCACGACTGGGGCGGTGCGGCCTGGTTCGTCGTGCCGGTCGCGTGGATCCTGATCGCCGCGGGGGTGGCATTCCTGCTGTACGCCTTCGCGCTGTTCGCGCTGCACCAGGGCACGCCGGCCCCGGTCGCCCCGACGCAGACGCTGGTCGTGACCGGTGTCTACCGCTTCGTCCGCAATCCGATGTACCTCGCGGTGCTCGCGATCATCCTCGGTCAGGCGCTGCTGTTCGGCAGCTGGGGAGTCGTGGTCTACGCCGCGCTCGTCTTCGCCGCGGTCTTCGCATTCGTGAAGGGCTACGAGGAGCCGACGCTCGCCCGCACGTACGGCGATCAGTACGTCGAGTACCGGCAGAACGTTCCCGGCTGGTGGCCCCGGCTCACGCCGTGGCGCGGGACGACCTGACGACCCCACGCCCGGAGTCGCCTCGCGGTGTACGCTCGCGACGAGGGCACCCAGACCCAGCGCCTGCTCATTCCGAAGCGAACGGCGGGGGCGATGTCCATGACAGCCGGTGAACCACCGGACGATGCCTTCTCGCTCGCTGCCGCCGCGCTCACCGAGGCGAGCGACGACCTGTGCTCCCCGCTGCGGGCGGCGGTCTCGATGCCCGGTGCGGTGATCTCCACCCTCGGCTCGCCGATGGGTTCGCAGACGGTGTGCGCCAGCACGACGTTGGGCGCGCGGATCGACGAGGTGCAGATCGACCTGGGTGAGGGTCCCTCGTGGCAGGCCCTGCGGACGCGGCGGCCGGTCGCGGCATCCGATCTCCAGCTCGACGGCGGAACCGAGTGGCCGGGCGCCTGGGCGGCGCTGCGCGAGCTCGATGTGGGGGCGCTGTACGCGTTCCCCCTCTATGTCGGCACGGTCAGCATCGGGTCCATCGCCCTCTATTCGATGGCCGCGCGCGAACTGTCCGGCACGGACATCGCCGGGCTGAGCAAGCTTGCGGTCATCGTCTCGGGCACCCTCCTCCGCCGGGCGCTGGGTCGCCTCGAGGTGAGCGACGATGAGGCGGCGGACGAGCCCTACTCACGACGACAGGTGCACCAGGCGACCGGGATGATCGCCGCCAGGAACCGGATCGACGTCGACGATGCGCTGGTGCTCCTCCGCGGTCACGCGTACGCGGCGGGCCTGCCGGTGCGCGAGATCGCGGCCGAGGTCATCGCCCGGCGACTGGACCTGACCCTGTGACGAGCCGAGGTTTAGGATGACGACATGATGGCGCTCACCCGCGAACATCAGCTGCTGGGAACCTTCGTGGCCCTGGCGGACTCCCTGGTCGACGACTTCGACGTCGTCGACGTTCTCCAGCAGCTCGTCGACGAATGCATCTCGCTCTTCGACGCGTCTGCGGCCGGCATCCTGCTCCTGAGCCCGTCGAACCGGCTCGAGGTGATCGTGTCCACCAGCGAGCGGAGCGAACTCGTCGAGCTCATGCAGCTGAAGGCGGGCGCCGGTCCGTGCGTCGAGGCGGCGACGACCGGTGAGGTCGTCTCGGTCGAGGACATCGACCTGGTCGACGACCGATGGCCGGCCTTCGCGGCGGATGCCCGTGTCTCCGGGTTCTCGTCGATCCACGCGATCCCCCTGCGGCTGCGCAACTCGACCCTGGGATCGCTGAACCTCCTGCGCGATGAACCGGGAGCGCTCAATGCGGCCGATGCCTCGGCGGCGCAGGCCCTCGCGGACATCGCCACCATCAGCATCCTGCAGCAGAGGCTGGTCGAGGAGGCCGAGCTCGCCCAGGCGCAGCTCCAGCGCGCGCTGGACAGCCGGGTGGTGATCGAACAGGCCAAGGGATACCTCGCTCAGCGGCAGAACATCGACATGGACGAGGCGTTCGCGCGCATCCGCACCCGCGCCCGCTCCACGCAGACGCGCATCGGCGTCGTCGCGGCAGACGTCATCGCCGGCCGCCTCGAGCTCTGAGCCGCCGAGACTGCCCCGCCCGCGACGCGCGCCGCCTACACCGTCTCCCGCTGGGCGAGCAGCGGACACTCGAACGGATCCCGCTCGCCGAGCCCGACACGGTTGATGTAGCGCACGACGATCCCGTACGACTGCCACAGCCCCGTCTCGGTGTAGGTCACGCCGTGTTCGCGGCAGAACGCGGAGATCATTCCGGATGCCGCCCGCAGGTGGGGGCGCGGCATGGAGGGGAATAGGTGGTGCTCGACCTGGAAGTTCAGCCCTCCCATGACCGTGTCCAGCATCCGGCTGCCGCGGACGTTCCGGCTCATGAGCACCTGGCGGCGGAGGAAGTCCACCTTCACATCGGCCGGGACCAGCGGCATCCCCTTGTGGTTCGGAGCGAATGCCATGCCCATGTAGACGCCGAACAGGCCGAGCTGGACCCCGATGAACGCGAACGCGATCCCCGGCGAGAGCACCAGGAAGACGAGCACCACGAACCCGATGATCCGGACCGCGAGAAAGGCGATCTCGATCGGACGTCGACGCAGCGGCTCGCGCGAGAACACCCGGCGCACGCTCGACGCGTGCAGCGAGAGGCCCTCGAGCAGCAGGATCGGGAAGAAGAACACACCCTGGTGCGCGATGAGCCACCTCAGCGGCCCGTTGCGGCTGGCGCGCCGGCGATCGGCCTGCTCGGGAGTGAAGGCGATCACCGGCAGGTCGATGTCGGGGTCGCTGCCGATCTTGTTCGGATTCGCGTGATGGCGCGTGTGCTTGTGCTGCCACCATCCGTAGCTCAGCCCGACGAGGAAGTTGCTGATGACCAGCGTGGTCCAGTCGTTCCAGCGTCCCGAACGGAAGATCTGCCGGTGCGCGGCGTCATGCCCGAGCATCGCGACCTGCGTGAGCACGACCGCCAGCACTGCGGCGGTCACGAGCTGCCACCACGTGTCGCCGACGACGATAAACGCGGCGAGCACCGCCGCGAGCACGATCGGCGCCGCGATGAGCTTCGTCCAGTAGTAGCCGTAGCGGCGACGCATGAGACCGCTCGCCGTGACCAGCTGGGACAGCTCGGTGTAGCTGTTAGATGCCCGGGGCATCGTCGAGCGAACGGTCGACCGGACCTGTCCAGGTGAGATGACCGACATTTCGATACCCCCTGCCATGAGTGGCGCGCACAGAGCGTGTCGCGCCGATGACAGGGTCCAGGTCATCTGATGTCAGGGTACGCCCCCTGCCGGGTGTGCGGCTATCGCGTCGCCCACAGGGCCCACGCGACCAGGACCGGCTGGAGCAGCAGGCGCACGAAGCGGGCGCAATCGGTGCGGAGCATCGGCGCCGACCGGCCGGTTCGCCACTGATGGAGGTTTCCCGGGAAGACGGCGACGAAGAACGCCGCGACGAGCCAGCCGACGCTCCGCTGCCGGGGCATCGTCGCGACCGCGCCGGCGAGCGCCAGCTCGACCACACCCGAGCCCACGACGATCGCGTCCTTGCTGAGGCCCGTGACGCGCGTCGACCAGTCCGGCACCACGATGCGGTAACCCCGCCTGCCCCACGACAGGTGGGACGCGCCCGCCGCGGCGAGCAGCACGACGAGAAGCCAACGTGCTGCCGTGCGCCAACCTGCGATGGGGTCCGAGGTCGAGGTCATCGTTCGACGCTACCCGAGCATGCTGCGCCGAGCAGTACCGCTGAGCTACCGCGGGCGCGACGGGTGCCGCGCACGGCGGAGGGGCCGACCCGGCAGGATCGGCCCCTCCGCACAGTCCGCTAGGCCCCGACTTCCGCTGCCGGCACCGCCCTCTCCTGCCCGTCGTCGGTCGTCGGCGCCGCACCGGCCTTCGCGGGCGCCACCTCGGCCATGCCCGCGCCGATGCTGCGACCCACAGTCCGCCCCTGGATGATGGCGGCGAGGTCGAGCCCGGTGGCCGCCTCGACGCTGTCGAACACCGACCGCATCGCCTTCGCGCTGTCGCTCCCGACGACGCCGCTGGCACCGTCGTCGGGCGCGCCGCCGATGATCGAGATGTTGCCGATCGCGGCGTAGCCCTTGGCGAACTCGGACATGATCGACGGCAGCACGTCGAGCACACGCTGCGACAGGAATGCCTCCTGGTTCGACGCGATCGCCTCGGCTTCGGCCTCGAGTGCACGCGCGCGGGCCTCACCCTCGGCACGGATCGCGTCGGCCTCGGCCTGCGCGCGAAGACGGCGAGCGGATGCCTCGGCATCGGCGAGCGAGCGCAGTGCTGCCGCCTCACCCGCGGCCTTCGCCTCGGCTGCCGTGGCCTCACCGGCCGCGCGGGCCTTGTCGGCCTCGGCCTGCTGCTCGGCGATCCGGGTGCGGGCTTCGGCCTGCTTGACCTGCTCGATCGCGGCGGCCTCGGCGGAGCGCTCGCGCGTGTACAGCTCGGCTTGGGCGCGGGTCTCGGCCTCGTATCGCTGTGCATCGGCGACGCGCTTGACGTCGGCATCCAGTTGCGCCTGCTTGTTCTCGGCCTGCTGCTGCAGGACCGCCTGCTCGGCCTTCGCGTGGGCGAGCTCCTCGGCCTTCTCGGCTTCGGCACGCGCGCGGCCGACGCCCGCGTTGGCGTTGGCGGTGTTGGTGTCGAGCGCGGTCTGCTCGACGAGGTTCGCCTCCTGGTTGGCGATGATCTTCTGGTTGATCGCACGATCGGCGTTCGTCTGCGCGATCTCGGCCGACTGTCGCTTCGCCTGGATCTCGGGCGCGCCGAGCGACCGGATGTAGCCCACGGCGTCGGTGATGCCCTTGATCTGGAACGAGTCGAGGATGAGGCCCTGCTCGGCGAGCTCTTGGGAGACCTCGGCGGCGATCTGGTCGGAGAACTTCTTGCGCTCCCGCATGAGCTCGACCACGGAGAGGGTCGCGACGATGCCGCGCAGGGCGCCCTCGAGTTGCTCGGTCGTGAACTGCTCGATCGCTTTGTCCTGCGAAGCGAAGCGTTCGGCCGCGCGGCGGACGAACAGCGGGTCGGAGCCGATCTTGACGATCGCCACGCCGTCGACATTGAGGGTGACGTTGTCGAGCGACTGGGCTTCGGCGTTCAGCGACACCTGCCGCGAGCGCAGTGAGATGATCTCGTGCCGCTGGGTGATGGGGTTCACCAGCGACTTGCCGTTGACGATCACCGTGACAGGTGACTCCGACATCTCGGACCGGCTGGAGCCGTCGGCGCCGATCACGGTGCTCTGTACCTTCTGCTTGCGTCCCGAGATGACCAGCGCCTCGTCGGCGCGCGCGACCTTGATCCAGCTTCGTGCGAATAGAAGCGTGATCAGTCCGACGATGATCACGGCGACGACCGCGATACCGACAATGGTCAGGATGCCGATGACTCCGGCGACCTCCATGGGCGACTCCTTCTAGGCAAGGGGCGGGTAACCGTGTTCCGGCTCCCGCCTCCACCCTGCCAGACGGGAAGGGGACGCGCCGACTGCCGGGCGCTTGTGTGGAAACTGCCGCGTCAGCCCGGCTCGCGGAATACCCTACGGGGGTATAATAGTTACGTCCCGCGAGAGCTGCAGCAGCGCTGCATGATCGAAGGAGACTCGCGATGGAACAGCACGACCACGCCGGCCACACGACGCACGCGGGCATCGACCACGCCGGACACGTCGACCACGCCGACCCCACGCACGCCACGCACGCCGGGCACGGCGGCCACGCGGGGCACGGCGCCGGACACGCTGAGCGCTTCCGCCGGCTGTTCTGGTGGAATCTGATCCTCGCGGTCCCGGTCGTCGGCTTCTCCCCGATGTTCGCGATGCTCCTCGGCTACCCGCTGCCCGAGGCGGCGTGGGTCGCGTGGATCTCCCCCGTTCTCGGCACGATCATGTTCGTATGGGGCGGCGCGCCATTCCTCACCGGCGCCGCGCAGGAGCTGCGTGCGCGCAAGCCCGGCATGATGCTGCTCATCGGCCTCGCGATCACGGTCGCGTTCGTCGCGTCGTGGGGCGCCACCCTCGGCCTCCTGCACCACCAGCTCGACTTCTGGTGGGAGCTCGCGCTCCTCATCGTGATCATGCTCCTCGGCCACTGGATCGAGATGCGCTCGCTCGCCCAGACGACGAACGCGCTCGACTCGCTCGCCGCCCTCCTGCCCGACGAGGCCGAGAAGGTCGTCGGCGATGAGACGGTCACGATCGCCCCGGCGGAACTGCGGGTGGGAGATGTCGTGGTCGTTCGTCCCGGCGGGCGCGTGCCCGCCGACGGCCGCGTCGTGCAGGGCTCGGCCAGCATGGACGAGTCGATGATCACCGGCGAGTCCCACCCCGTCCGTCGCGCCGCGCACGACCCCGTCGTCGCCGGCACCGTCGCCACTGATTCAGGGCTGCGTGTGCAGATCACTGCCGTGGGCGACGACACCGCGCTCGCCGGCATCCAGCGACTCGTCACCGACGCGCAGAACTCGTCCTCTCGCGCGCAGCGCCTCGCCGACCGCGCCGCAGGCTGGCTGTTCTGGTTCGCGCTCGGCGCCGCGGCGCTCACGGCCATCGTCTGGTCTGTGCTCGGGATGCCGGACGAAGCCGTCGTGCGCACGATCACCGTGCTCGTGATCGCGTGCCCGCATGCGCTCGGACTCGCGATCCCGCTCGTCGTCTCGATCGCGACCGAGCGCGCCGCCCGCAGCGGCGTGCTGGTGAAGGACCGCCTCGCCCTCGAGAGCATGCGCACCGTCGACACCGTCCTCTTCGACAAGACGGGCACGCTCACCAAGGGCACCCCGGCCGTCACGGCCGTCGAGCCGGCCCCCGGGTACGCCGCCGACCGCGTGCTCGCTCTCGCCGCCGCCGCGGAGGCCGATTCGGAGCATCCGCTCGCCCACGCCATCGTCGCAGCGGCCCGTGAGCGCGGACTCGCGGTGCCGGCCGCAGCCGACTTCTCCTCGGCGCCCGCGGTCGGCGTGAGTGCGCGCGTGGAGGGCGGGCGCGTGCAGGCGGGGGGCCCCGCCCTGCTCGCCCAGGAGGGCGGTGCCGAGCTGCCCGTTGCCGAGACGTGGCGCGGCGAGGGCGCGATCATCCTGCACGTGCTCGTCGACGGCGAAGTCGCGGGCGCACTGCGCCTGGCCGACGAGATTCGTCCCGAGTCCCGCCAGGCGGTGAGCGCTCTTCGCCAGCGCGGCGTGCAGGTCGTCATGATCACCGGCGACGCCCAGGCGGTCGCGGCATCCGTCGCCGCCGAACTCGGCATCGATCGGGTCTTCGCCGGCGTGCGCCCCGAGGACAAGGCGTCCACGGTGAAGGAGCTGCAGGACGAGGGTCGCAAGGTCGCCATGGTGGGCGACGGCGTGAACGACGCACCGGCGCTCGCACAGGCCGACGTCGGCATCGCGATCGGCGCCGGGACGGATGTCGCGATCGCATCGGCCGGCGTCATCCTCGCCAGCGACGACCCGCGCTCCGTGCTGTCGGTGATCGAGCTGTCGCACGCCAGCTACCGCAAGATGACGCAGAACCTGTGGTGGGCCGCCGGCTACAACCTGATCTCGGTGCCGCTCGCCGCCGGAATCCTCGCACCGATCGGCTTCGTGCTGCCGATGTCGGTCGGCGCGATCCTCATGTCGGTGTCGACCATCGTCGTCGCCCTCAACGCCCAGCTGCTGCGCCGGCTCGACCTCGACCCCGAGAAGCTCGCCGGCGCCTGATCCGCCCCGTACCGCACCACCCCTGGAGATCACGATGAACATCCGCACCACCGCGACGGCCGCCACCCTCGCCCTCATGCTCGCACTCTCGGGCTGCGCCCCCGGCGCCGACACCGATGACATGCCCGGCATGGACCACGACGACTCGTCGGAGTCGGCCGAGTTCGACAGCGCCGACGTCATGTTCGCGCAGATGATGATCCCGCACCACGAGCAGGCCGTCGAGATGTCGAACGTGCTCCTCGCGAAGGACGGCATCGACGAGGACGTCACCGCCCTCGCCGAGCGGATCAAGGCCGCCCAGCAGCCCGAGATCGAGCTCATGGAGGAGTGGCTCGACGACTGGGAGGCCGAGATGCCCATGGACGGCATGGATCACGGCGACGGCATGATGTCGCAGGACGACATGGCCGCCCTCGAGGACGCCGCCGGGGACGAGGCATCCGCTCTCTTCCTCGAGCAGATGATCGAGCACCACGAAGGCGCGATCATCATGGCCGAGGGCGAGGTCGAGGCCGGTCAGGACCCCGACGCCGTCGCACTGGCCGAGAAGATCATCGAAGACCAGACGGCCGAGATCGAGGAGATGAAGCAGCTGCTCGACGAGCTGTGAGCCGGGCGGGGAGGCGCGGTTTCGCCTCTACGGCGTGGCCGGCGCGTACCCGGTGCCCCATCGCAGCATCCAGCCATCCGGATCGGGGAGGGACTGGAACCCGAACCGCTCGTAGAGGGTGTGCGCGTCCTCGGTGAAGAGGGCGGTGCGCTTGAGGCCGAGCGGTTCGAGATCGTCGATGATGCCCTGCATGACGCGGATGCCGACACCCCGCCCTCGCGCGGCGGGATCGACGAAGACGTCCGCGATCCAGGCGAACGTCGCACCATCGGTGATCGCCCGCGCATACGCGAGCTGTTGCCCCGACTGCGCGTCGAACACGCCGTAGTTGCGGGAGCCCGCCATCGCGGCTTCATGGGTCTCGCGCGTGCGGCCGCGGGCCCAGTAGGACTCCTCTGACAGCCAGCGGTGAACGAGGTCCACGTCGATCGTCGAGGTGTCGGAGGAGAAGACGAGTCCGTTCGGCATCCCTCAATGACATCAGGAGCGGTGGCGGAGTGCAGCGTGCCTCTCGCGCACGAGTGGACTGGTCGGCCTCGGTCCCGGGCGCATAACTCCTGCAAAACTGCGCCGTGCGACCCCGATCGAGCCGGATAGGGGGCGCGCGGCGCGAAAGTGCAGGAGTTATGCGCCGTGGGACGGCGCGAGCTCGCTCGCCGACGCAGCCGCGAACGGGTTGAATGAGAGCGTGCGGGCACAGCGACGATGGACACTCAGCGCGATCATCTGGACGGGGATCGCAGCGGCGATCGTCGCGTCGGTGCTGTTCGCGCCGCTGATCACCCTCGGCTGGTGCTCCGACGCCGACGAGACCGGCACGTCGGAGCGCGGCTCGGTGCAGCAGTCCGTCCTCGGAATCGAGACCAGCGTCTGGCTCTGGCTCGGTGCGCTGGGCGCGATCGCGATCGTCACCGTCGTCGCCGCGCGAGCCGCGAGAAGGCAGTCCCGCACCGACGACCCCTCACCCCGCTGAGGCTCCGCGACCGCGCACGCAGTGATGGCCACCGACCGGCGGTGTGAGCCGGTCGATGGCCATCGGATGCCGCCCTGCGGCGCCCTTGCGGGGTTCAGCGCATCTTGCGCTTGTAGATCGCCACGGCGCCCGCGTAGGCGACGATCAGGATCGCGACGAGCCACGCCAGCGCGACCCAGATGTCGGTGCCCACGGGCTCACCGGCGAACAGCGCCCGCAGGGTGTCGACGATCGACGTGACGGGCTGGTTCTCGGCGAACCACGCCACCGGGGCCGGCATCGAGTCGGTCGGCACGAAGGCGGAGCTGATGAACGGGAGGAAGATCAGCGGGTAGCTGAACGCGCTCGCCCCGTCGACGGTCTTCGCCGAGAGTCCCGCGATCACCGCGATCCACGTCAGTGCGAGCGTGAACAGGATCAGGATGCCGGCCACGGCCAGCCACACCCACAGCGACGCCCCGGTGCGGAACCCCATGATCAGCCCGACGCCGATGACGATCGCGATCGAGATGACGTTCGCGACGAGCGAGGTGAGCACGTGCGCCCACAGCACGCTCGATCGTGCGATCGGCATCGACTGGAACCGCTCGAAGATCCCGCCCTGCATGTCGAGGAACAGCCGGTAGGCGGTGTAGGCCACACCCGATGCGATGGTGATGAGCAGGATGCCGGGCAGCATGTAGTCGATGTAGGACGCCTGCGAGCCGAGGTCGATCGCCCCGCCGAACACGTAGGTGAACAGCAGCATCAGCGCGATCGGGGTGACGGCGGTGGTGATGATCGTGTCGGGGCTGCGGAGGATGTGCCGCAGCGACCGGCTGGTGAGAACGGCGGTGTCGCCGATCACGTGCGTGGTCATGAGAGCTCCTTCTGAGCCGAGCCGTCCTCGCCGACGAGAGCGAGGAAGACCTCTTCGAGGGTGGGCTGCTTCTCGACGTACTCGACCTGAGCCGGCGGAAGCAGCTTCTTGAGTTCGTCGAGGGTGCCGTTCTGGATGATCGTCCCCTTGTGGAGGATCGCGATGCGGTCGGCGAGCTGCTCGGCCTCATCGAGGTACTGCGTCGTCAGGAGCACCGTGGTGCCGTTCTTCGCGAGCTGCTTCACGGTCTGCCACACCTCGATGCGCGCCTGCGGGTCGAGGCCCGTCGTCGGCTCGTCGAGGAACACGATCGGCGGGTCGCCGATGAGGCTCATCGCGATGTCGAGCCGGCGTCGCATGCCGCCCGAGTAGGTGGCCGCCCTGCGGCCCCCGGCGTCGGTCAGCGAGAACCGCGCGAGCAGCTCGTCGGCGATGGCACCGGGGTTCTTGAGGTGGCGCAGCTGGGCGACGAGCACGAGGTTCTCGCGTCCGGAGAGCACCTCGTCGACGGCGGCGAACTGCCCGGTGAGGCTGATGGACTGACGCACGTCGCCCGGGCGGGCGGCGACGTCGAACCCGTTGACGGTGGCGGTGCCGGCATCCGATCCGAGCAGCGTCGACAGGATGCGGACGACCGTCGTCTTGCCGGCGCCGTTCGAGCCGAGCAGCGCGAAGATGCTCCCCCGCTCGACCTCGAAGTCGACGCCGCGCAGCACCTTGAGGTCCTTGAACGCCTTCTCGACGCCCTGCACGGAGATGGCTGCGGTGGTCATTTCGCGTCCTTTCCGTCGAGACCCTTGATGGTGTCGGTGAGCCGGGTGCGCTCCTTGTCGATCCAGCGCTTGCCCGAGTAGGCAGCGGCGAAGGCCTCGGCGAACTCGACCGGGTCCTCGCCGACGATGTCGGCGACGGGGGTCTCGTCGGCAGCGGCGCGCTCCCACAGATCGGCGAAATCGTTGAGCATCGTCATCATGACTGCGGGGTCGCCGTCGGTGATCCCGCCGTTGTACATGAAGTAGCGCTCGTAGGCGTTCGCGGCGGTCTTGTAGGGCTCGGGCAGCGCCGCGATGCGGGCCTTGTACTGCCGGTACGCCTTCTTGTCGGCGAACGATCCGGTGACCAGTTCGTACCACTTGGCGGCCATGTCAGTTGTCTCCTTCGGTGTCTTGTGTGCGGAGCTGATCGATCCGTTCGGAGAGGAAGCTCCACGTCCCCCAGAACTCTTCGAGCTGTTCGCGACCCTGCGCGTTCAGCGTGTACACCTTGCGGGGCGGCCCCTTCTCGGACGGGACCTTCTCCACGTCCACGAGACCCTTCTGCTCGACCCGCACCAGCAGCGCGTAGACGGTGCCCTCGACGAGGTCGGAGAATCCCTGATCGCGCAGCTGCGCCGTGATCTCGTACCCGTACGCGGGCCTGCCTGCCAGTACGGCGAGCACGATGCCCTCGAGAGTGCCCTTCAGCATCTCGGTCATCTGATTGCCCATCGCCCACCTCCTCTACTCTGTGTTGCTGACTACCACTAGACGGTAACACTGAGTACCGGTACTTGGCAACACTGAATAGCGGAAATTTTCGGATGCCGCGTCCCGGCGCCGTGCGCGGGGAGGAGGGCGGGCTCAGCGGGTCGCGGCGAGCGCGGCGAGTTCTGCGCCGGCGAGGCGCTGTGTGGTCCACTCCGCCATGGGAGCGGCGGCGATCGACCGGTAGAACGCGATCGCGGGCGCGTTCCAGTCGAGCACGGTCCACTCCAAGCGCGAGTAGCCACGATCGACACACACCTCGGCGAGGGACGCGATGAGCGCCTTGCCGTAGCCGCGCCCGCGCTGAGCGTCGTCGACGAAGAGATCCTCGAGCCAGATGCCGTGCCGGCCGGTCCAGGTGGAGTAGGTCACGAACCACATCGCGATCGCGACGATGTCGCCCTCGCGCTCGACGACGTGCGTGAACACCCGCGGGGCGGCGCCGAACAGGCTCTCGGCGAGCGCGTCGACAGTGTTCTCGACCGCGTCCGGCTCGCGTTCGTACACCGCAAGTCCGTGGATGCACGCGAGAATGCCGGCTTCATCCCCCGGGCGCGCGCTGCGGAGGACAGCGCCGTCGGTCAGAGTCCTCGAGTCCATGCCGCGAGCCTATGGCCCGGGCACAACGAAGATCGCCCCGAAGCCGAAGCCTCGGGGCGATCATTCTGCGATCTGCGGTCTCTGTGTCGGGTTCCCTTTCGGGTTCCTTTCGTTTCCGTTTTCTCTTCGCAGAACTGAATCTACTCAGCCCGCCGACGTCGTCAAGAGTTCACCGCGAAGTCATATCGACGTCAGGTTGAAGGTGAATTCCGTCGACGGAATCGGATGCCGCGGCATCCGCTATTCGTGCCCGACGACCTTCAGGCCGACGACGCAGCCGACGAGGCCGAGGATGAGAAGCATCTTCACGATCGAGAACGACTCGTCGCCCGTGATCATCGCGTACGCGACGGTGAGGGATGCGCCGATGCCGACCCAGACCGCGTAGGCGGTGCCGGTGGAGATCTCGCGCATGGCCAGAGCCAGTCCGCCCATGCTCAGGATCAGGGTGACGCCGAAGATGATGGTCGGCCAGAGTTTGGTGAACCCCTCGGACCTGCCGAGGGCAGTGGCCCACACGGCCTCGAGAACGCCGGAAAGGATGAGGATGACCCACGCCATGACTGTGCTCCTGGCCAGTCTTGTCGCTTACCGGGTACTGATCCGTCGTCCGGGGATCCGGTCGGGGATCCGCATCCGACGTTACCCCACCACCCTGCGCACCCCCTGTGCACCCCCGCCCCCCCACTTGCCGAGAACGCACGAATGACCCGTTCAGGCCCCGCAAAGATGACGTTTGTGCGTTCTCGGCAAGCGGCGGGGCGGGGTCAGACCAGGAACAGCCGGTCGAGCAGGCCCGGGTTGTGTGCGTGCACCAGCACGAGGAAGACGACGGCGTCGAAGAGCAGGTGGACCGTGACGACGTACGCGAGCGACCGCGTGCGCATGAAGATCCATCCCATGAGCAGCGCGAACGGGATGGTGAGCAGGGGTCCCCACGCCTGGTATCCGAGCTCCCACAGGAACGAGACGAACACCACCATCTGCAGCACGTTCGCCTGCCAAAACGGGAAGTGCCGGCGCAGCAGTGCGAAGCACGTGCAGATGAAGAACAGCTCGTCCCAGATTCCGACCGCGCCGACACCCACGAACAGCCGCGCGATGAGGTCGGGGGTGTTCACCACCGGCCAGTTCAGGTACACGCCCGACGTGATGAAGTAGAACGGCAGGATCAGCCAGCCCAGCACGAGCACCGCGGCCAGCCACGACCACTGGAACGCGTTCCACCGGCCGCCCCCGCGCCACGGGAACCGGATCGCATGATCGCGATACACCCACCGTGAGATGACGTACGGCACCGCGACCGCTCCCCCGAGCACGACCCCGAACCGCACGATCGACAGATCGTCGAGCTTCGCCTCGAGCGGGATCGAGCTCACGATCAGCAGGCCGATCGCGATGAGCGAGAGATCGCGCACGATCGACGGGGGCCGGATGCCGCGCTCCGCCGTGTCCTCCCGTTCGAGTGTCCGAGACACGCCGTCGCCGTCGCGATCCGACGGCGTGTCGTGGCCACTCGACGACCGGGGCGCGGCCGGTGCGGCTGCGGCCGGCGGGGCGATCGGCCGGCGGGCAGCATCCGCGCGCTCCAGCGCAACCGCGATCGCGAGCCCCGCGGCCAGCAGCACCCAGCCCACCCACGGAACACGCAGCACGAAGAACGCCGGCGCCGCAAGGCACACGAGGAGGGCGGGCGCGAGCCGCCACGACCACGCGGGCAGCGTCGCGACGGGGGCGGCGGCGGGGTGGGCGGGCATAGGGGCTCCGGATCAGGCGTCGAGGGGATGGGCGATCTCGTCGCGCGCCATGCCCGCCACGATATAGGCGATGGCGCCGAGGAAGAGCGGGATGGTGCCCGCCGCGATGAAGATGATCTCGACCGGGACCACTTCGGCGAGGGGGCCGGCGAGCGCCATCGAGAGGGGCATCAGCGCGAGCGAGACGAAGAAGTCGAGGCTCGACACGCGCCCGAGCATGTGTCGCGGCACACGCCGCTGCAGGAGCGTGCCCCAGATCACGTTGCCGTAGCTGAATCCGAAGCCCACCAGGAACAGGCAGAGCCCCATGACCCAGTACTGATGCGTGATGCCCACGATCGCGAACGGCAGGGTGCTCACGCCCCAGACGCCCATCATCGCGGTGAGGTACCGGCGCGGCAGTCGCATCGACGACACGAAGATCGACCCGAGCACGCCGCCGATGCCGTAGATGGCCAGGAGGAAGCCGAACAGACGCGGATCCTCGCCGATGCGGTCGCGGGTCACGAACGGCAGGAGCACCTCCTCGGGGCCGATGAAGACGAGCACCCAGCCTGTCGCGAACAGCAGCGTCCACAGCAGCCACGGCGTGCGCACGGTGAAGACGACGGCCTCCCGCAGGTCGTGGAGCACTCCCCGCACTCCCGCCGGCGTCTCACGCGACTCCCCGGCAGCGGCCGCCGGCTCGGGGCGCACGAAGAGCAGCAGCACGAGGGCGATCGCGTACGCGGCCACCACGCCCCAGGCCGCGTGCGCGGGGGCGAGCACCGCCGCCACGAGCACGCCCGCCGCGGCGGGCCCGGCGGCCTGCTGCAGCGCCGGACGGATCGCCCCCTCGAGCCCGTTGGCGGCGAGCAGCTGCGCAGGCGGCAGGATGCGCGGAAGGATCGCGCTGTAGGCGGGGAAGAAGAATCCGGCGCCCGCACCGAGCACGAACGCGACGATCGCCAGGTGCGGGATCGCGACGGGGCCGAGCGTGCCCGCCACCGCCACCGAGGTGATGGCCAGCAGGTCGGTGAGCGCGACGATGCGCAGCAGGATGCGCCGTGGGATGCGATCGGCGGCGATGCCGCCCGGAATCGCGAACGCCAGGAGCCCGACCGCGTTCGCCGCGGCGACGACGGAGAGGTCCACGGGTCCGCCGCCCGAATCGATGACCGTGTAGACCATGACGACGGCCCACATGCCGGCGGCGAAGATCGCCAGCACGACGGCACCGAACAGCATGCGGAAGTCGCGGTGACCCAGCGGCCGCACGAAGCGCCACGGGTCGCGCCGCGCCGGCGCAGCGCCGACGGGAGTCTCGGCCCGAGCGGGGCCCTCCCCGCTCATGACCGGGGCAGGCGGCGGTACGAGAGATCCCGGATGTCGCGACCGACGCGGGCGCCCTTGCGCTCGAACGCCGTCAGCACCCGGCCGTCGAACCGGGGTGCCCATTCCCCCTCGAAAGCGGCCTCGAAGTCGGCGGCACCGTCCAGGACCGTGCGCATCTGGAGGGCGTAGTCCTCCCAGTCGGTGGCCAGGCGCAGCATCCCGTCGTCCGCGAGCGCGTGCGCCGCGAGTGCGGCGAACGAGGCGGTCACGAGCCGGCGTTTCGTGTGCTTCTTCTTGTGCCACGGGTCGGGGAAGAACACCCACAGCTCGGCGACGGATGCCTCGGGCAGGAGATGCTCGAGCACCTCGGGCGCGTTCGCCTCGACCAGGCGGAGGTTGCGCGCGCCGGCCTTGTCGGCGTCGAGCATGGTGCGCGCCAGCCCTGCACGGAACACCTCGATCGCGAGGAAGTCGGTCTCGGGTCGCGAGGAGGCGGCGTGGACGATCGCGTGGCCCTGCCCGGAGCCGATCTCGACGACCAGCGGCGCGGTGCGGCCCCACACCACGGCCGGGTCGATGGCCGAGCCGGGGCGGATGCTCGTCGCCGCCAGGTCACGCGGCGATTCGATGACGTACTGCGGTGCGAGCTCGATCCACGCGCGGTCCTGCGCCTCGGACATGCGTCCGCTGCGCCGCACGAACGACACCGGATGGTCGCGGAAGGTGCGGGGCGCGGGTTCGAGATCGGACACGTTCCCAGCGTATCCGGGCGTTTCGTCTCGCTTCGCTCGCTCAACGACCGAGGGGCCGCGAAACGTCAGGAGGTGACGAAGTCGATGAGCTCCTCGACGCGGCCGAGGAACGCGGGCTCGAGGTCGCGGTAGCTGTTCACCGACGCGAGGATCCGCTGCCAGGCGCGGGCGAGGTCGGCCTGATCGCGGGCGGGCCAGCCCAGGCCCCGGCACACGCCGACCTTGTAGTCGATGCCGCGCGGCACCTCGGGCCAGCGCTCGATGCCGACCGCACGGGGGGTGACGCACTGCCACACGTCGATCCACGGGTGGCCGACGATCCGCACGTGTGCGCCGTGACGGCCGCGGCTGACGGCCTCGGCGATCCGCGACTCCTTCGACCCGGGAACGAGATGATCGACGAGCACGCCGTAGCGGCGGTCCGCCGAGGGCGGCTCCGCGTCGAGCGCGGCATCCAGCAGATCGATGCCCTGCAGGTACTCGACGACCACGCCCTCGGCCCTCAGGTCGTCTCCCCACACCTTCTCGACGAGCTCGGCGTCATGCCGGCCCTCCACGAGGATGCGGCTCGCCCGCGCCACGCGGGCCCGGGTCTCGGGTGCGGCGAACGAGCCGGATGCGGTCCGCTGGGGACCGGTCTTCGCCGGTGCGGCGGCAGGCGGTACGAGGACGACATCCTCCCCGTCGACGAGGAATCCCGCGCCCAGCGGGAACAGCCGCCGCCGGCCGTTGCGATCCTCGAGCTCGACCATGCCCGAGGAGAGGCCGACCACGGCGCCGCAGAATCCGTCGTCCGCCACCTCGACGACGACGTCGCGGGATGCCTCGACCCGAGCGAGCTGCCGGGTGCCGTGCGTGCGCCATCCTGACGCCAGCACGTCCATGCCGTAGCGATCGTCCATATGCCCTCCGGATCGGAGAGGCTACCCGCTGCGACCCCCGCCGACCGGGAGCGACCCGGGTTCTCGGCGAACACACACCGAGAGCGGATGCCGTGGGCTACCGTCGTATCCCCGGGCCTGAATAGACTCGCCCGAGGGGAAGGTCCGAGTCCCAGAGGGGGGATCGATGCGACTGCGCTGGGCTGCGGCGGTGGCGTCCGCTGCGGTGGTCGCGGTCACCGCGATCGCAGGTTCCGCCGCGCTCGCGACCCCGCCCGTCTCGCTCGGATCCGGCTACGTCCTCGATGAGGTCGACGTGCTCTCGCCCGCCGAGGAGGCGGAGGCGCAGCAGCGGCTGGAGCAGCTGAAGGCCGACACCGGTCTCGACCTGTGGGTCGTGTACGTCGACGACTTCACCGACCCTTCCGGCGCGGAGGCCTGGGCGACTCAGACCGCCCAGGACAACGGTCTCGGCCCGACGCAGTACCTGCTCGCGGTCGCGACGGATGCGCGGCAGTACTACCTCTCGGCCGACTCCGCCGGACCCCTCTCCGAGGACCAGATCGCGACGATCGAGCAGGAGCGCGTGCAGCCCGCCCTGCAGCAGAACGATTGGCTCGGCGCCGTCGACGCCGCTGCGGACGGCATGACCGACGCCGAAGGCGGCGGTGCGGGGTCCGGCGGCGGCTCGAACTGGTTCACCTGGCTGCTGGTGGTCGTGGTCATCGGCGTCGGAATCGTGCTGCTCGTGATGTTCCTGCGGCGGCGTAGGAAGGGCGGCCAGGTCGCCGGCGGCGCGGGCGGGCCGGCGGTGCCGCAGGTGCCGCTGGAGGACGTCGAGCGGCAGGCGGCATCCGCTCTCGTCGACACCGACGACGCCCTCAAGACGAGCGCGCAGGAGCTCGGGTTCGCGAAGGCCCAGTTCGGCGATGCCGCCACGGTCGAGTTCGAGCAGGCGCTCGCGCAGGCCCAGGCGAACCTCGACGAGGCCTTCACGCTCAAGCAGCAGCTCGACGACGCCACCCCCGACTCCGAGCAGGACACGCGGGCGTGGAATGAGCGGATCATCGCCCTCTGCGACCAGGCCAACTCCCTCCTCGACGAGAAGGCCGCGGACTTCGACGAACTGCGCAAGCTCGAGCAGAACGCGCCCGAGGCGCTCGCCCGCGTCGAGACCGAGAAGGCGAAGGCCGAAGCCGCCCTCGACGCCGCGGCAGCCCGTCTGCAGACCCTGCGCTCGTCGTATGCACCCGAGGCGCTCGCCACCGTCGCCGACAACCCCGACCAGGCGCGCCAGCGACTCGCGTTCGCGGACGAGCAGCTCGACGCCGCACGGGCCGCGATCGGCGCCGGCTCCGGCGGCGAGGCCGCCGTCGGCATCCGGGCCGCCGAAGACGCGGTCGGCCAGGCGACCCTTCTGGAGGACGCGATCGGAAAGCTGGCCGACGACCTCGCCCAGGGCGAGCAGAGCGCGGCCGCGCTGATCGCCGAACTCGAACAGGACGTCGCCGCCGCGCGCGGACTCCCCGACCCCGACGGGCGCATCGCCGCCGCGATCGCCGCGACGGTGCAGCAGATCGAGGCCGCGAAGGCCAATCTCTCCGGTCCGGCCAAGCGCCCGCTCGTCACCCTGCAGAGCCTCGAGGCGGCGAACCAGCAGATCGATTCCCTCGTGCAGGGGATCCGGGATGCCGAGGCCCAGGCGCAGCGCGCGCGACAGATGGTCGGGCAGCTCATCATGCAGGCGCAGGCGCAGGTCTCGACGGCGGAGGACTACATCACGTCCCGGCGCGGTGCCGTCGGCGCCGAGGCGCGCACCCGCCTCGCCGAGGCCGGTGCCGCGCTCGTGCGCGCCCAGCAGCTGCAGGCGAGCGATCCCGAGCAGGCGATGCAGCATGCGCAGCGGGCCGATCAGCTCGCGGGGCAGGCGATCGAGCACGCGCAGGGAGATGTCGGCGCGTTCTCCGGCGGCGGGATGCTCGGCGGCGGCCAGTCCCAGGGCGGCGGCAACGGCGGCGGGATGCTCGGAGCAGTGCTCGGCGGCATCCTGATCAATTCGATGATGGGCGGCGGGGGCGGCGGCTCGTCCGGCGGCCTCGGCGGCGGGCTGGGCGGTATGCTCGGCGGCTCCTCGGGAGGCGGCGGCATACGTCCCGGAAGCTTCGGAGGCGGGGGCACCCGTGCCCGCCGAGGAGGTGGCCGCTTCTGACCCGATCCGCCCCGCCCGCCCAGGCCTCACGCACTCAACGACGTACCCGCAGTTCTGTCCGATAGGAAGGAAATCCCATGGCGAAGCAGTCCATCTTCGGTCGCATCTCGACCCTCATGAAGGCCAACATCAACGCACTCCTCGACTCCGCCGAGGACCCCCAGAAGATGCTCGACCAGCTCGTGCGCGACTTCTCCAACTCGATCGCGGACGCCGAGGCGGCGATCGCCGAGACGATCGGCAACCTGCGCCTGCTCGAGCGCGACCACCAGGAGGACGTGCAGGCGGCCACCGAGTGGGGCAACAAGGCGCTCGCGGCGAGCCGCAAGGCGGACGAGCTGCGCACGGCCGGCAACACCGCCGACGCCGACAAGTTCGACAACCTCGCCAAGATCGCACTGCAGCGCCAGATCAGCGAAGAGAACGAGGCGCGCGCCGTCGAGCCCACGATCGCCTCGCAGACCGAGGTCGTCGCCAAGCTCAAGGACGGCCTCAACGGCATGAAGCAGAAGCTGGAGCAGCTGAAGTCGAAGCGCTCCGAGCTGCTCGCGCGCGCGAAGACCGCCGAGGCCCAGAACAAGGTCCACGACGCCGTCAAGTCGATCGACGTGATGGACCCGACGAGCGAGCTCGGCCGCTTCGAAGACAAGGTCCGCCGCCAGGAGGCGCTCGCGGCCGGCAAGCAGGAGCTCGCCGCTTCGAGCCTCGACGCGCAGTTCGAGAGCCTCGAGGATGTCGGGGAGCTGACCGAGGTCGAGGCGCGCCTCGCCGCCCTCAAGTCGGGCACCGCACCCGCGCAGGCGGCGATCGACGCGCCCAGCGCGCCGTACACGCCGTAACGCCTGCTCTGCCGGAGGCCGTCGACCGAGGTCGGCGGCCTCCGTCGTGTTCGCCGACGGCGTGGCATCACGAGTGCACGGCGACCGCGCGCTGCGAGAGGATGAGGGGATGATGCGCTACCTCGTGGTCCCCCAGTGGCAAGGCAGCCCCTCGTCGCGGGCCATGCAGCTGATCGACGGCGCACAGGCCATCGCCGGCGACCTCCCCCGCGCGGCGACCACCGTGCTCGAGGTGCCCATGGAGGCCGGCGAGTCGCTGGGAACCGGCATCCATCGCCTCAGTGCGCTGCAGCGCGTGCGCGACCAGGTCACGGAGGCCCTCGTCGGCCACGACGAGCCCGTGCTGACGGTCGGCGGCGACTGCGGCATCGCCCTCGCGCCGGTCGCGCATGCCGTCGCGCGGGTTCCGTCGCTCGCGGTCGTGTGGCTCGATGCGCACCCCGACTTCAACACTCCCGACTCGTCCCCGTCCGGAGCCTTCGCCGGCATGGTACTGCGCGCCGTGATCGGCGACGGCGAGCCGGGGCTGGCGCTGCCCGGGGGCGCCGTCACGCCTGATCGCGTGTTCGTGGCCGGGGCACGCTCGTACGACGACGCCGAGCTCGACGCCGTCGGCGAGCTCGGGGTGACCGCGCTCACCGTGGACGCCCTCCGCGACCCCGGCGCCCTCGCCGCGGCCGTGCGCGCGAGCGGCGCGGACGGCGTCTACATCCACGTCGACATCGACGTGCTCGACCCCGCCGAGATCGCCGGCAACGCGCATCCCGAGCCGTTCGGGGTGACGGTGGCCGAGCTCACGGCGGCGATCGCAGCCGTGCGCGCGGAGCTCCCCCTCGTGGGCTCGTCGCTCGCCGGGTACTCGCCCGCCTCGGTCGCCAGCGCCACCGACGACCTCGGCGCGATCCTGCGCGTCATCGGAGCGCTCGCGTGAGTCCGATCCCCCCGCCCCCCGCCGGTTGGCGCGCGGCAGCCGAACGCGCGGTCGTGCGCGGACGCCGTGTCGACCGGCTGATCCCGTCGTTCCTGCTCGACTCCCCCGTGAGCCGTGCCGGGTACTGGTACGGCACCACCGTCGGCTGGGTGTGGGGGACGCTGTGGAGCACGGGCCGCGTCGAGAAGCGCGAAGGCCTGTGGGTGTTCCGTGGGATGCCGGGCTGGACCTTCGCGCGCGGCGGCGTGTGCGTGGGTGGATGCTTCCTCACCGGCGACGGTCGCGTCACCGACCGGCTGCTGCGGCACGAGGGCGTGCACAAGCGCCAGTGGGAGCGCTACGGCTTCCTCACGCCGCTGCTGTACCTTTTCGCCGGGCGCAACCCGCTGCGCAACCGCTTCGAGATCGAAGCGGGCCTCGAGGACGGCAACTACCTTCCCCGCGGGACCCGCTGAGGATCAGCGCGCGGTGGCCAGGCCGTACTGCGCGGGCGTGTGGATCGCCTGCGCGTCGATGCCCATCGCGGTGAGGTGGTCGACGATGTCCGCCGTGCCGAGGTAGCCGCCGAGCAGGTGGATGCGGGTCTCGTCGTCGTCGGCGCACAGCATCTCGTCGGCCCACGCGGTCACCGCGCGAGACAGCGCCTCGCCGGGGGCGCAGCCGCGGCCCGAGCCCGGGGCACCGGAGCGCTGCGAGCGGTCGAGCCACGTGAGCACCATACGGCTCGGCACGACGATGTCGGCCTGAGCCTCGGCATCCGGAATCTCCACGAACACGCGACCGGTCGAGCAGATCGGCAGCGTCGCGAGCATCATCTCGAGGTCGGCGAGCGAAGACTCGTCGGCCGTGATGAGGTGCTGCACCCGCGTGTGCCGCGACGAGCGGCAGGTTGCGGCGGTGTGCTCGGTGGAGTGTTCCATGACTTCTCCACTATACCGCGAATGAAGGGTTGCCTAACCTTCGTCGTCATTCACGGTCACAGCGGGCGCAGCAGCACGCGCCGGAGCTCGACGAGCTCCTCATCGGTCAGGCCGTGTGCGCGCAGGTACTCCGCCGGCGAGCCGTAGCGCTCCTCGACATCGGAGAGCAGCGCCCGCATGACCGGCGCGGGCGAGCGCGTCGCCAGATCCTCCAGATGCACGGCCTCCGGGTGCATCCTCCGCAGGAACTCCACGATCCTGCGGTTGCGCCGTTCGGGCAGCAGCGCCTCGGTCCGCGCGTAGTCGCCGATGACGGCATCCGTCTCGACCCCCGCGGCGGCGAGCGTGAGGGCGACCGTCACTCCGGTGCGATCCTTGCCGACCGTGCAGTGCACGAGCACGGGCTGATCCGCCAGGATGCCGCGCACCACCTCGACCACGAGGGACGACGAGTCCTCGACGAGGCGGCGGTACATCTCGTCGAGGCTGAGGTCGTCGGCGAAGAACGATTCGACCGATCCGAGGAAGAGCGGAATCCGCTGGGTGGTGACCTCGAGGCCGTCGATGCGGCTCGGTGAGCGCGCGACCTCGTCGTCGGCGCGCAGATCGATGATGCGGCGCACTCCGAGTTCCCCCAGGGCCGCTGTGCCCTGCGGTTCGAGCTGCGCGAGGTTGCCCGAGCGGAACAGCACGCCGTGGCGGGTGACGGACGCGCCGGCGGGAAGGCCGCCGACGTCGCGCAGGTTGACGGCGCCCGGAACTTCGAGCGCGTCGGGTGTCACCACGCAGCCCCGGAGGCGGCGTCGCGGTCCTCGCCGTCGAGGTCGTCGCGCGGCGGAACGCTGTAGCGACCGGCGATCGCGATGCGGTTGAACGCGTTGATCGACACGAGGATCCAACTCAGCGCGACGTACTCCTGCTCGCTGAGGATCGCGCCGACCCGGCCGTAGACGTCGTCCGACAGCCCTTCCTCGTGGATGAACACGAACGACTCGGCCAGCTCGAGGCCGGCGCGCTCACGCTCCGAGAAGACGCCCGACTCGCGCCAGACCGGCAGCTGGGCGATGACGTCGGGTGTGATGCCCTCCTTGCCCGCCCGTTCGACGTGGACCCGCACGCAGTAGGCGCAGCCGTTCAGCTGCGAGGTGTGGATCTGCACCAGCTCCCTGAGCCGCGCATCGATTCCGCCGTCCGCGGCGAGGCCGCCGACGGTCTTCGAGAAGGCGGAGAGCGCCTGGTAGGCCGGCGGAGCGGAACGCGACAGGTGGACACGCCGTTCTTCGGTCATGCCGCCAGCCTACCCACGGCCCTTCCGGCCGGGCCTTTCCGGCCGGGCCTTCCGGTTGTGCGGGCGAATGCATCCTTCCGGGCGCCCTGACGCGCGCAATCGCCCGCACAAACGGAACGGGGCGGGCGGGGCGGGCGGGCGGGGCGGGGCTTCCGGCCAGGCCTTCCGTTTGTGCGAGGGGCGGGGCGGGCGGGCGGGGCGGGGCCTCCGGCCGGGCCTTCCGTTTGTGCGGGCGAATGCATCCTTCCGGGCGTCGTGAAGCGCGCATTCGCCCGCACAAACGGACCAGCGCAAGGCCCGGGGCGGGGCGGGCCCGGGCGTCGCGGGCGTGGAGGACAATAGCGGGGTGAGCGACCCCATCGACGAGTTCTCGTTCCTGCCCGACCAGGCCGCCGACGCCAGCATCGACGGCCCTCTGCCCCGCGGCGAGCGCCTGACGCTGACGCTCCCCGACGGCCGCGCGCTGAGCGCCCTGCGCTGGACACCGGAGGGGACAGCGGCCTCACCCGTCGTCACCTTCCTCCACGGCGCCGGGCTCAACGCCCACACGTGGGACACGACGATCCTCGCGCTGGGCCTTCCCGCCCTCGCGATCGACCTGCCCGGGCACGGCGACTCCTCGTGGCGCGATGACTTCGCGTACGTGGCGCGCGCTCTCGCCCCCGACGTCGCCGCCGGCATCGATGCGTGGACCGATCGCCCGCAGGTGCTCGTCGGGCAATCGCTCGGTGGTCTCACCGCGGCGGCGGTGGCGGCATCCCGTCCCGATCTGGTCCGCGAGCTCGTCGTGATCGACATCACTCCCGGCCTCGACCCGTCCGCGGGGCCGTCGCAGATCCGGGAGTTCTTCGCCGGCCCGACCGACTGGGCCTCGCGCGACGAGCTCGTCGACCGGGCGCTGGCGTTCGGTCTCGGCGGCGGCACGCGCCGCAAGGCCGAGCGCGGCGTGTACTTCAACTCGCGCGTGCGGCCGGACGGACGCGCGGAGTGGAAGCATCACTTCGCGCACCTCGCCGCGGCGGCCGCGGCCGCGGGTCCCGCCGTCGCCGACGGACCCCCGCAGGATGCCGTGTCGGCCGTGCTCGGCGAGAGCGGATGGCAGGACCTCGCGACGGCGACCGCGCCGACGACGCTCATCCGCGGCGAGCGCGGCTACGTCACCGACGCGGATGCCGAGGAGTTCGCGCGGCGGCAGCCCGAGGCCGCTGTGGTCGTCCTTCCCGCCGGTCACAACGTTCAGGAGGATGCTCCGACCGCGCTCGGCGAGCGGCTGCGCGAGCTCGCCGGGAACGATTAACGCTTCTGTTGCGTTCCGTGTACCGGGTTCTCCCGCGGCGGCGCGCTTTCCCTAGGCTGGCTCACGCGGACCGGCCGGGAGATCAGCATCCCGTCCGCCCCCCGCGAACCCCGCGGATCCCCCTCCGAAAGGACTCCCATGCTCCGTCGTACCGCCATCGCCGCGGCCTCGATCCTCGCCGCCGGCGTGCTCGCGCTCAGCGCCTGCAGCGGCGGCGGCGGAGAGCCGGCTCCGACGACGGGCGAGCCCGACCTCGACGCGACGGCCACGATCCGGCTCGTGCTCGAACCCGGCAACCTCGACATCCGTCAGACCGCCGGCTCGGCACTGGACCAGATCCTGGTCGACAACGTCTACCAGGGGCTGGTGGGGCGCACGCCCGAGCAGGAGATCGTGCCCGTGCTCGCGGAGGACTGGACGGTCTCGCCCGACGGCCTGACGTACACGTTCACCCTGCGTGAGGGCGTGACCTTCCACGACGGCCAGGAGCTCACGCCGCAGGACGTGGTCTGGTCTCTCACCACTCGCAAGAACACTCCGGAGTGGCGAGACTCCGCGCGGCTCGCGAACGTGACCGCGATCACCGCCGACGGGCAGGACATCGTCCTCACGCTCGCGGAGCCCGACTCGAGCCTGCTGTGGAACCTCACCGGCCGCGCCGGCATCGTCCTCAAGGAGGGCGACACCGTCGACTACAACACGGCCGCCAACGGCACCGGTCCGTTCCGACTCGACCAGTGGCGACAGGGCGACAGCATCACGCTCGTGCGCAACGACGACTACTGGGGCGACCCCGCCCAGGTGGCCGAGGTGGTGTTCGACTACATCCCCGACAATCAGGCCGCCCTCAACGCGGCGCTCGCGGGCGAGATCGACGTGCTCACCGGGTTCGACGCGAACCTGAAGGAGCAGGTGGAGGCCGGCGGCGACTTCGCCCTCGAGCTCGGCGAGTCCACCGACAAGGGCACGCTCGCGTTCAACCAGACCTCCGGCCCCCTCGCCGACCAGCGCGTGCGTCAGGCGATCCGCCAGGCCATCGACCACGACGCGTTCGTCGAGGCGCTCGGCGCGGGCGAGACCCAGTACGGCCCCATCCCGTCGCTCGACCCCGGCTACGAGGACCTCGCCGACGTCGCGCCCTACGACCCCGACGCAGCACGCGCGCTGCTCGAAGAGGCCGGCGCGGAGGATCTGGAGCTGACCCTCACGATCCCGAACTTCTACCCCACGACCATCCCGCAGATCCTCGTCTCGAACCTCAACGACGTCGGCATCACGCTCGAGGTGGAATCGGTCGACTTCTCGACGTGGCTCAACGACGTGTACATCAACCAGGACTACGACCTCAGCTTCGTGCTCCACACCGAGGCGCGCGACTTCGAGAACTGGGCCAACCCCGACTACTACTTCACCTACGACAACCCCGAGGTGCAGGACCTGTACGCGCAGTCGCTCGCCGCGACCGACGAGGCCGAGGCGGCCGAGCTGCTCGCCGAAGCGGCGCGCATCGTGTCCGAAGACGCCGCGGCCGACTGGCTCTACAACGGCGCCTCGGTGGTCGCGGTCGGGACTAACATCACCGGTATGCCCTCGATCAACGTGAACGAGCGCCTCAATCTCGCCGAGCTGGCCAAGAGCAACGGGTGATCCGATACACGCTGACGCGCCTCGCCCTGCTCCTGCTCGGCCTGCTCGTCGCCAGCGTGCTGATCTTCCTCTCGCTCCGGGTGCTCCCCGGTGACGTCGCCCAGCTGATCGCGGGCGTCAACAGCACACCCGCGCAGATCGAGGCGATCCGGGAACGGCTCGGACTCGACCAGCCCCTTCCGGCGCAGTACCTCGACTGGATCGGTGGGGTGCTCCGCGGCGACCTGGGCAGCTCGCTTCTCACCGGTTCGAGCGTCACGAGCGAGCTTGCCGAGAAGGCCGAGGTCACCGTCCCGCTCGGCATCCTCGCCCTCACGATCGCGGTGCTCTTCAGCGTCCCCCTCGGGGTCCTCTCGGCGATGCGGCGCGGGCGCGCGGACGGCACCGCGCTGAGCGTCGGCGCGCAGGCCCTCGCCGCCGTCCCGGTGGTCTGGGCGGGCATGATGCTGGTCGTCGTGTTCGCGGTGTGGCTCGGCTGGCTCCCGGCCCAGGGCTTCCCGCGCGCGGGCTGGCAGGATCCAGCGGCGGCCGTCCGCGCCCTGATCCTGCCCGCGCTCACGATCGGCATCGTGGAGGGCGCGATGCTGATGCGGTTCGTGCGCAGCGCGACCCTGCAGGCCGTCGGCCAGGACCACGTGCGCACCGGAGCCGCGAAGGGCCTCACGCGCAACGCGGCGCTCGTGCGCCACGGGCTCCCCGTCGTGGGACTGTCCGTCATCACCGTCCTCGGCCTCCAGGTGGCCGGGATCATCGTCGGGGCCGTCGTCATCGAGCAGCTCTTCACCCTCCCCGGGATCGGCCGCATGCTCGTGTCCGACGTGGGTGCGCGCGATCTTCCGATGGTGCAGGGCGAGCTCCTCGTGCTGACCGGCTTCGTGCTGATCGTCGGCTTCGTCGTCGACCTGGTGCACCGCGTCATAGATCCCCGGCAGCGGGAGGCGTCATGACTCCCGAAGACCGAGCGGATTCGGCATCCGGCTCTGAAGGCATGTCCCACTTTCCGCCGGAAGACGGCCCCGCAACCGACCGGAATCGGGACACAAAGGGCAAGAATCGGGACACGAACGGCCGAGCGGATGCCGCATCCGACGCCCCGCCGTCGCGGTGGGCGTGGCTCGGGCGCCTGTGGCGACTGTCGACCGGCCGGTTCGGGCTCATCGTGGTGATCGCGGTCGTCGCCACGGCGATCGTCTCCCGGTTCTGGACGCCGTTCGATCCGCAGCAGGTCGACATCTCCGCCCGCTGGCTGCCGCCGGTCTGGCCGCACCTGCTCGGCACCGACGCGACGGGGCGCGACATCCTGAGCCTCATCATGGCCGGCGCACGCACGACGGTGTGGGTCGCCGTCGGCGCCGGGGTCATCGCCACGCTCGTGGGCGTCGCGCTGGCCTCGCTGGGCGCGCTCACCGCCCGCTGGATCCGCGAGTCGGTGGCGGTGTTCGTCGACATCCTCATCGCGTTCCCGGTGCTGATCATCGCGATGATGATCGCGGCGGTGTGGGGCGGATCGCTGTGGGTCGTGATCCTGTCGGTCGGCATCGGGTTCGGCGTGAACATCGCCCGCGTGACCAGGCCGGAGCTGCGCCGCGTGCTGCACAGCGACTTCGTGCTCGCCGGTCGCGCCTCCGGCCTCACGCCGTCGCAGAACCTCGTGCGCCACCTGATGCCCAACGTCGCGCCGGTGTTCATCGTGCAGCTGTCGTGGGCGATGGCCGTGGCGGTACTGGCCGAGGCGGGCCTGTCCTACCTCGGCTTCGGCGCCCCCGTCACCGAGCCGTCCTGGGGACTCCTCCTGGCCGAACTGCAGCAGTTCATCACCGTGCACCCGCTGTCGGTGGTGTGGCCGGGCCTGGCGATCACCGTCACGGTCCTCGGGCTCAACCTGCTCGGCGACGGACTCCGCGAGGCCACCGACCCCACCCTCAGCCATGCCCGCGGCGCCGGCCGGGTCGCCCGCACCCACATGCCGGAGGTGGTCTCATGACGCTCGAGGTGGAGGGCCTCACCGTCGAGATCCAGGGTCGGCGGGTCGTCGACGGGGTGTCGTTCTCCGTGCCGGACGGCGCGCGCGTCGGACTCATCGGAGAGTCGGGCTCGGGCAAGTCGCTCACCGCACTCGCCGTGCTCGGACTGCTCCCCGACGGGGCGACGGCGAGCGGCAGCATCCGCTGGAACGGTCGCGAGCTGATCGGTCTGAGCGACCGCGAACTGGCGGAGCTGCGCGGCGACGAGATCGGCATCGTGTTCCAGGAGCCGCGCACCGCGCTCAACCCGATCCGCACCGTCGGACGGCAGATCGCGGAGTCGATCCGCATCCACGAGGGGGCGTCGAAGAAGGATGCCGCGGCCCGCGCCGTCGCGGAGGCTGCGCGCGTCGCTCTGCCGGAGCCCGAGCGGATCGTGTCGAGGTATCCGCATCAGCTGTCCGGCGGTCAGCGTCAGCGCGTCGCGATCGCCATGGCCCTCGCGTGCCGCCCGCGCCTGCTGATCGCCGACGAGCCGACGACGGCGCTGGATGTGACGATCCAGGCCGAGATCCTCGACCTGCTGCTCTCGCTCGTGCGCGACGACGGGATGTCCCTCGTGTTCATCACCCACGACCTCGCCGTGCTCTCGCAGATCGCGACGCACGGGGTCGTGCTCGAGGACGGCAGGGTCGTCGAGGATGCCCCGATCTCGACTCTTCTCACCGCTCCGGCCTCAGCCGTCACGCAGGGGCTCCTGCGCGACGCCACCGCGACGCTCTGGCGACCGGGCGATCGAGGGAGCCTGGCATGAGCCTCGTGCGAGCGCGCGGACTGACCCGCCGCTACCCCGCGCCGAAGGCCACCATGTTCGGTCCGCGGCTCTTCACGACCGGACTCGAGGACGCCGATGTCGATATCGCCGAGGGCTCCGCCGTGGGCATCATCGGCGAATCGGGCTCGGGCAAGTCGACACTCGTGCGGCTGCTGCTGGGCCTGGACACCCCCACCGACGGCACGGTCCAGTTCGACGGGCAGATCGTCGATGCGACGGCGGGCGCCCGATCGCTCCATTGGCTCCGCCGGCAGACCGGCATCGTGTTCCAGGACCCGTACGCGTCGCTCGACCCGCGCATGAGCATCGGCCGGATCGTCGGAGAGCCCCTGTGGGCGCTCGGCATCGAGGGCGACCGGCGCGCGCGGGTGCGCGAGGTGCTCGCGGACGTCGGCCTCGAGGCCGCGATGGCGAACCGCTTCCCGCACGAGTTCTCGGGCGGCCAGCGTCAGCGCATCGCGCTCGCCCGGGCCATCGTGCACCGTCCGCGGCTGCTGGTCGGGGACGAGCCGCTGTCGGCGCTCGACGTCACCGTGCGGGCGCAGATCCTCGCGCTGCTGGGCGAGCTGCGCACCCGCGACGGACTCACGCTCCTGATGGTCTCGCACGACATCGGCGTCGTGCAGAACCTGTGCGACGAGGTGGTCGTGATGAAGGACGGCCGCATCGTGGAGGAGGGCCCCACCGAGAAGGTGCTCCTCCAGCCGCAGGTCGTCTACACGCGGCGACTGCTCGCCTCGATCCCCGTGATCGACCCCGGCACGCCCTGATCCGACCCGGCCGGTCGTCGGAGGCCGACGCTAGCCTCGGACCATGGCCCACGCGATCGTCCCCCCGTACCTGCTCGCCCGCATCGCCGCCGCGCAGGAGCCCACGTGGGCGCGCGCTGCCGAGGCGGCCAGGTCGACGCTCGCCGCGCCGCGGGACTACCGCCCAGTACGGTCGCGGCTGCGCCTGTCGATCGACAACGACGGCGCGCTCGTGGCCGAGACGACCCCCGCGCCCTACCGCGAGATCTCCGACGCGCAGGAGCGCGAGGAGCTGCCCGGGGTGAGGGTGCGCGGCGAAGACGATCCCGCGACCGGCGATGCCGCCGCCGACGAGGCGTTCGACGGGCTGGGCGCGACGTTCGACTTCCTGTGGGACGCCTGGGGCCGCAACAGCCTCGACGGCGCCGGCGGGGCTCTGCGGGCGACCGTCCACTACGGGCAGGACTACGACAACGCGTTCTGGAACGGCGAGCGCATGGTGTTCGGCGACGGCGACGGGGAGGTGTTCACCGGCTTCACCGGGTCGCTGACCGTCATCGCGCACGAGCTCGCCCACGGGGTGATCGAAGACGAGGGCGGCCTGCTGTACCGCGGCCAGTCCGGCGCCCTGAACGAGTCGATCGCCGACGTGTTCGGGGCGCTGGCCGAGCAGCACGCGCTCGGGCAGACCGCCGACCAGGCGTCGTGGCTCATCGGCGAGGGCATCTTCACCGATGCGGTCCAGGGCGCGGCACTGCGCTCGCTCGCGGCCCCGGGCACCGCGTACGACGACGACGTGCTCGGCCGCGATCCGCAGCCCGCGCATATGCGCGACTACGTCGTGACGCGCGACGACAACGGCGGCGTGCACATCAATTCCGGCATCCCGAATCACGCGTTCTACCTCGCGGCCATGGCGCTGGGCGGCAAGGCCTGGGAGCGCGCCGGCCTCATCTGGTATCGCACGATCACGACCGGCACGCTGTCGTCGTCGGCCGACTTCACGGCCTTCGCCCGCGCCACCCTGGCCGCCGCGGCGGCGGAGTACGGTGAGGAGTCGGAGGAGGTGTCCGCCGTGCGAGCCGGATGGGTCGGCGTCGGCGTGATCGACGATGAGCGAGCCACTGAGCAGCGAGGCTGACACGGCGCCGGCCGCCGCACCTGCACCCCCTGTCGAGGTGGCCGTGACCCGCACCGGGGGCTTCGCCGGACTCACCAAGCGCTGGCACGCCGAACCGGCCGGCGACGAGGCATCCGTCTGGATCGATCTCATCGCGCAGTGCCCGTGGGATGCTCCCGCCGACGTGTCCGCTGCGGTCCGCGTCGATGGTTCCGACGGCCCGCCCCCCGTCGGGGCCGACCGATTCACGTGGTGGATCCGCGCACGCTGCGGCGAGCAGGACGAGCGCGAGGCGGAACTGCCGGACGATGCGGTGGTCGGAGCCTGGCGCGACCTCGTCGACGCGGTGCGCGTGTGGAGTCGCTCCGCGAACGGGTGACGCCGGTCAGCGGCCGAACAGGCCCTTCTTCGGCTTCTTCACGGGCTTGAGCTCCTTCTGCATGTAGATCGTGCCGAGCCACCGGCCGAACTTGAACCCGACTCGACCCATGCGCCCGACCTCGACGAAGCCGAGCTTCTCGTGCAGCGCGACCGAGCCCTCGGCGCCCTTGTCGCTGATGATCGCCACCATCTGGCGGATGCCGTGCTGCTCGGACGCCGCGATGAGCGCGACGAGCAGGGCATGGCCGAGGCCCTTCCCGGTGGCCGCCTGCCCCAGGTAGATCGAGTTCTCGACCGAGTAGCGGTAGGCGGACTTGCTCGACATCGGCTGCACGAGGGCGTACCCGAGAATCTGCCCGGTGGGCGACTCGGCCACGAGGAAGGGCAGGTCGAGCTTGCGCAGGAACTCGCGCTTCTCGCGCCACTTGGCCAGCGACCACTTCTTCTCGTCGAACGTCACGACGGAGTTGGTCACGTAGTAGTTGTAGATCTCGCGGATGTCGGGGATGTCGCCGTCGGCGACGGGCCGGATCTCATAGGAGAACGGGCGCTCCGGCTCGGGGAGGCGACGCAGGTGCCGCGGCAGCCGCCGGCGGTCGCGATCGTATTCCTCCTCAAGCATGCTGCAAGCCTACGCTCGGGCGGGGAGGGCCCACTGGACGGGAGGGGCGCCCCGCTCCGCGAGCAGGGCGTTCGCCCGGGAGAACGGCCGGGACCCGAAGAACCCGCGATGGGCCGACAGCGGCGACGGATGCGGGGACTCGATGATCGGCGTCGAACCGAGGAGCGGACGCAGGTTCGCGGCATCCTTCCCCCAGAGGATCGCGACGAGCGGTCCGCCGCGGTCCGCGAGGGTGCGGATCGCGTGCTCGGTGACCCGCTCCCACCCCCAGCCGCGGTGAGACCCGGGCTGCCCTGGGGTGACCGTCAGCACGCGGTTGAGAAGCATCACGCCCTGATCGCTCCAGGCCGAGAGGTCGCCGTGGGCGGCACGCGGCACCCCGAGATCGGCCTCGAGCTCCTGGTAGATGTTCGAGAGGCTGCGCGGCAGCGGGCGCACATGCGGGTCCACCGCGAACGACAGACCGATCGGATGCCCCGGGGTCGGGTACGGATCCTGTCCGACGATGAGCACCCGCACGTCGGACAGCGGGCGCTGGAACGCCCGGAGCACCCGATCACCCGCCGGGAGGTAGGAGCGACCGGCGGCGACCTCGGCGCGCAGCCGCTCGCCGAGCGTCGCGATGTCGGGCGCGACCGGTTCGAGGGCGGCCGCCCACTCCGGGTCGACCAGGCCCGCCGCGGCGAGCTCGGACAGCGTCATCGCCATGCGGCGGCTCCGTGTGAGGGCGGGTCGATCGTCTCGCGCACGCACTCAGACTAGGGCGAACCGACGGGCTTCCACGGGGCACGCGCGGCAGTCTCCGACGCACGCTGCGTCGCGCGACGGCGCGGTCGTCGGAATCTGCAGCGGCGACCGGGCGTGGGGGTATTCTCGGGCTCGTGACCCGCCCCTCGTCCGCCGTCGACCGCCTGCGCGGCTCCGCCCTCGGCATCACCGCCGGCCTCATCGGGTGGTTCGTCCTGGTCGAGGTGACCAGCGGTGTGCTGCAGGGCTACTACGTGCCGCTGTTCAGCGACATCGTCGATCAGCTCGGCATCCACGACTCCGACGTGAACTGGTTCGAGGCGGCGCAGCTGCTGCTCTCGGCGCTCGTCGTGCCCGTGCTCGCCAAGCTCGGCGACATGTACGGCCACAAGCGCATCCTGCTGATCGCGGCGATCCTCACGGCGGGCGCCAGCTGGTGGCTGGTGTTCGCGGGCGACTTCTGGAGCTTCCTGGCCGCGTGGGCGCTGCAGGGCTTCTACGTCGTGTGGCTTCCGCTCGAGATCGCGCTGATCTTCGAGCGCGGTCGGCGTCAGAACCGCGGCGTCTCGATGACGCGCCGCGCGGCCGGGCTGCTCGTGGTGGGCCTTCAGGCCGGCGCGATCATCGGCGCCCTCGCCGCCGGGCGCATCTTCACCGCCACGCAGGATCTCACGCTGACGCTCATGGTCCCGGCGATCGCGGTGACGCTGGTCTGCTTCGTGATCTGGCTGGCCGTGCCCGAGTCCGAGCCGGTGCGCGGACGGCGACTGGACACGTGGGGATTCGTCATCCTGGCGATCGGGCTGCTGCTGGTGACGAGTGCGCTCACGTTCCTGCGGCTCAACGGCGCCGGCTTCGCCCCGGTGTGGCTGCTGCTCGCGCTCGGGATCGTCGCCTTCGTGATCCTCGTGTTCTTCGAGCTGCGTCAGCCCGACCCCGCGATCGACATGCGCGTGCTGCGGCGTCCGGAGATGTGGCCGGTCCAGGCGACGGCGTTCCTCGTCGGCATCAGCCTGCTGGGTGCGCAGGGTCCGCTCTCGACATACGCGGGCACCGACTCCTCACTCGGCTACGGTCTCGGCCTCGACGCCGAAGCACGCTCGTACGTGATCGGCATCTACCTCGTCTCGCTGATCGTCGGCGCGATCCTGTTCGCGGTGACCTCCCGCCGCGCCAACCCCCGAGCGATCCTCATCGTGGCCTCCGCACTCGTCGGCATCGGCTACGCCCTGTTCATCCCGTTCCACGTCGAGCTGTGGCAGGTGCTGCTCAACCTCTCCATCGCGGGTCTCGGATCGGGCGCGCTCGTCGGCGCGCTCCCGGCCGCAGCCGCCGCGGCGGCACCGCACGGCCAGACCGGCATCGCCGCGGCGCTCACCAACACGACGAAGACGATCGGCGGCGCGTTCGCCTCGGCCGTGTTCGGTGTCGTCCTGGCCGCGGGCGCGGGCGTGGTCGCAAGCGAGACCGCCGCCTCGCTCGGTGGTTACATGGCCGTGTGGTCGATCTGCGCCGCCGGCGGATTCCTGGCCGCCGTGCTCCTGTTCTTCGTCCCCAAGGTGGCCTTCGCCGACACCCTCCCCGAGGAAGCGGCAGAGGCCGGGGCTCAGGTCGTCTAGCGCGAGAGCCCTCCACCCCGGCGGCCGCCCGCTCTGCGGAGATCGCCCGTACGACGGAAGCCCTCAGCCCCCGGCATCCTCCGAACGACAGATCTCCGGAGTTGCGGCCACGGCAGGATGCTGCCGCCGCCCGGTCAGGAAGGCGTCGCGGTGGTGGTCATCACGAGCTCGAGGCCGCCCTCGACCGCCGTCAGCTCGAACGCCACCGTCACCGCGACGAGCTCCGCGAGCGAGGCGACGTGCGTGCCACCGCAGGGGATGCGGGCCTCGGCGCCGGGAAGCTCGCACACCCAGGTGCGCCGGTCGGCGAGCGCCGGGCCGTCCGCCTCGATGTGGACGGATCCGCCGGCGGCGATCCATTCGGCGAGGCGACCGTTCACGCGCTGAGCGAGGCTCGCGAGGTCGTCGAGAGCGGCCGGGTCGAATCCCTTGCGACGCAGCGACTTGCCGATGCGATACACGTCGCGGGAGGCGTCGGGGAGGATGCGCGATTCCGAGATCGCCAGGGAGTCGAACGCCGGGGCGCCGAGCGCGTCCGCCGGAACGTCCTTGCGCCAGGCGTCGGCGAGAGCGGCGTCGAGGGCGAGCGAGGCGAGGTGGCAGGCCGTATGACCGGCTGAGAGTGCGGCGCGGTGCTCCGCGTCGACGTGGACCTCGACATCCGCTCCCTCGTCCGGACCGGCGCCGTCGACGACGTGAGCGACCACGAAGGTCCAGCCCTCGGTGCCGGTGCGCACGGGCACGTCGGGTCCGAGGTGGAGATCACCGCCGTCGGTGGCTCCCACGACGGCGTCCACGACCTCGAACACGCGACCGCCCGAACGCAGCGTCCCCCGGTCTGCGGGCTGGTCTGGCCACGCCGTGTCCACCGGGTGGAAGGCCGTCGAGTCCAGCACGATCGCCGTGCGACCGTCGCCGGCCTCGGCGACGTGCACGACCGTTCCCGTGGAGGTCACGGCTCCCGCCGGATAGGTGATCGACGTCGGATTCATGCGTGCGGCACCCCGTCGATGCGGGGACGCAGCGGTCCCCGGGCGAGCAGGTGCTGTGCGGACTGGGCCACCGGGCGCATGGTCACGAGGTCGAGGTTGACGTGTCCGGGCGCCTCGAGCGCGTACGCGATCACGTCGGCGACGTCCTCGGCGGTGAGCGGAGCCTCGACTCCGGCGTACACGCGCTCCGCGGCGGCGGTGTCGCCGCCGAGGCGGTTGGCGGTGAACTCGTCGGTGTGGACCATGCCCGGCGCGATCTCGATGACGCGGATGGGTTCGCCGTTGAGCTCGAGGCGCAGCGCGTGGGCGATCATCGCCTCCGCGGCTTTCGCAGCGTTGTAGCCGGAGCCGCCGGCGTACGCGGTCTGCGCCGCGGTCGAGGTCACGAAGAGCGTGTCGGCGTGCCCGTCCTGCGCGGCCGCGCGTCGCAGCTGCGGGAGCAGCGCGGCCACCAGGCGCTGCGCCGAGAGCACGTTGACGTCGAACATCCACTGCCAGTCGGCGACTCGGCCGTCCTCGACGCGGTCGGCGCCGCGCGCACCGCCGGCCACGTGCACGAGCGAGTGCACCGGCCCCAGGTCCTCGAGGAACGCGGCGAGCGCCTCGACGTCGGCGTCGGAGGTCAGATCGGCCGCGAAGGCCACCGCACCGGTCTCGGCTTCGAGCTCCGCCAGCCGGTCGGCGCGACGGGCCACGGCCACGACCTCCCACCCGCGGGTGCGCAGCGCCCGCGCGGTCGCCTCCCCGATTCCCGAGCTCGCCCCGGTCACCACTGCACGTCTGATCGTCATGCCTCCACGCTACCCACGCGGCGCCCGGCGCGCCGACGCCGGACGTTACGTCACATTTCCGCCTCGTTGTTGACACGGCGCGGCATCCGTACTGTCGATCCGGTCGGGACATTCCGCCCTCGACCACCCGAACCCGCAGGAGCACACGATGTCCGCACCCGAGAACTGGCGCTTCGAGACCAAGCAGATCCACTCCGGCGCTCAGCCCGATCCGGTGACGAAGGCTCGTGCGACCCCGATCTACCAGACCACCTCCTACGTGTTCGACAACGCCGACCACGCCGCGAACCTCTTCGCGCTGGCCGAGTTCGGCAACATCTACACGCGTATCCAGAACCCCACGCAGGCCGTGGTCGAGGAGCGCCTCGCCGCGCTCGAGGGCGGCACCGGTGCCCTTCTCGTCGCGAGCGGCCAGGCCGCGTCGACCTTCGCGATCCTCAACATCGCCGAGGCGGGCGACCACATCGTGTCGTCGAGCTCGATCTACGGCGGCACCTACAACCTCTTCAAGTACACGCTCGCCAAGCTCGGCATCGAGACCACGTTCGTCGAGAACCAGGACGACCCCGCCGAGTGGCGCGCCGCGGTGCGCCCGAACACCAAGCTCTTCTTCGCCGAGACGATCGGCAACCCGAAGATCAACGTGCTCGACATCCGGTCGATCGCCGATGTCGCCCATGAGAGCGGCATCCCGCTGATCGTCGACAACACCATCGCGACGCCGTACCTGATCAAGCCGTTCGAGCACGGCGCCGACATCGTCATCCACTCGGCGACGAAGTTCCTCGGCGGCCACGGCACCACCATCGGCGGCGTCATCGTCGACGGCGGCACCTTCGAGTGGTCGAAGAACGTCGACAAGTTCCCGGGCCTCACCGAGCCCGACCCGTCGTACCACGGCGCGTCGTACACGGCGGCGGTCGGCGACGGTCTCGCGTACATCATCAAGGCCCGCGTGCAGCTGCTGCGCGACCTGGGCGCCGCGATCTCGCCGAACAGCGCCTGGCTGCTCATCCAGGGCATCGAGACGCTGTCGCTGCGCGTCGAGCGTCACGTCCAGAACGCGCAGGACACGGCCGAATGGCTCGAGAACCACGAGGACGTCGCCTCGGTGAACTACTCGGGGCTCCCGACGTCGCCCTGGTACGCCGCGGCCAACAAGTACGCCCCCAAGGGCGTCGGTGCGGTGCTGTCGTTCGAGCTCAAGGGCGGAGTCGAGGCCGGGCGCGAGTTCGTCAACTCGCTCACCCTCTTCAGCCACCTCGCCAACATCGGCGACGTGCGCTCGCTCGTCATCCACCCGGCGTCGACCACGCACTCGCAGCTCACGCCCGAACAGCAGCTCACCACCGGCGTCACGCCGGGCCTGGTGCGCCTGTCGCTGGGTCTCGAGAACATCGACGACCTGAAGGCCGACCTCGAGCAGGCGCTTGCCGCCGCACGGCGCGTGTCGGAGGCCGCTCGCGCCTGACCTCGGTTTCACGACAGCGGATGCCTCGACTCGACCGGTCGAGGCATCCGCTGTTTGTGCGTCGTGGTGTCCGGTGCACGCGTAGCCGGGTCAGCCGTGTCAGGCGGGTCAGGCGGCGTCCCACCACCGCAGGACCCGAAGGGCGCGCAGGGTGACCCAACGGCTCGGGAACCCGTCGTGCTCGCCGTCGAGCGAGAAGAGCGTCGGCCCCTCGTGGTGGTTCTCGAACGGGAAGAGCCCGTTGTCGAGCCGCTTGGCGCGGATGAGCTCGACCGCCTCGGCGCAGCGCGGGTCGCGCTCCGGGCGCGCGAGCCGGAAGTAGTCGAGCGCCCGCAGCACGTCGTAGAACCAGCGCCCGGGAACGGAGGTCATGGTGAATCGCGGATCGACGATCGCGCCGTCGGTCTTGCGGCGGAACAGTCGCCGCTCCAGCAGGTACTCCTCTCCCCGGCGCCGCGCGTCGCGCACCGCGTCGCTGCCGCCGGATGCCTGCTCCCATGCCCACAGCCCCTCGATCGCGCAGATCGTCGAGTGGAACGAGCCCGGCGTCGCGGCATCCTCTTCCCAGCAGTTCCAGCCCCCGTCGGCGTGCTGAGTGGCGAGGATCGTGTCGGCGATGCGACCGGCATCCTGCCCGAAGTACGCACCCGAGGTGAGCGCGATGCCGTTGATGCACGGTTCGGCCTCGCCCTCGAAGTAGAGCTCGCCGTTGTACTCCCAGCGCACGTTGTCGCGCACCAGGCGCACGGCGCGCTCGACCTCGGGCGCAGCGGGGTCGATGCCGAACTCCGTGAGCGACTGAAGGGAGAAGTGCGTCGCCGTCCACGCGTCGTAGAACGGGCGCGACTCGTCGACCCAGCCCGGGCGGTACGTGCCGCCGTCCCACCGGCCGTCGTCGGCCTGCTCGGCGAGCATGCGGGCACCCCACCCCTCGGTCGCGACCTTCGCCCGCTCGGCCGCCACCTCGTCGGGCGCGGCGTCGGTGAGGTCGCGCATCACCTGCCAGCGGATCGAGGGGTCGCCGCTCATGAGGTACTCGATGACGTCCATGCCACGCATGCTAGACCGGCCCGGCGACACCGCCCCGCCGAGCTCGTAGGGTGACCCCATGGGCACCGATCAGCGCGAGCAGATCGCCACCACTTACGACGACTTCGGACGCCGGTGGGCGCGCGGCACGTCGCCCCTGTACGAGGACTGGGCACTGGGCATCTCACAGGATCCGGAGATGCTTGCACGGCTCGCCGCGCTCCCCCGCGCCAAGCAGCAGCCCAACCTCGTGTTCGCCGCGGCGCGCTGGGAGGGTGCCCCGCTCAGCCCGTACCACGAGGTGCGCCCCTGGCTGCTCGAGCACTGGGACCGGATCGCCGCGACCGGCGCCGCCCGCACGGTCCAGACGAACGAGGCGAACCGCTGCGCGACCTGGCTTCCGCCGCTCGCGCGCCTCGGGGGCCCGGTCGCCCTCCTCGAGGTCGGCGCGGCCGCCGGCCTCTGCCTCTTCCCCGACCGCTACAGCGTCGACTACGCCACCCCCTCCGGGATCCGCCGCGTCGATCCTCTGGACGGCCCGAGCGACGTCGCGCTGTCGTGCCGCGTCGATGGCGAGGCATCCGTCCCCGCACATCACCCCGACGTCGTCTCGCGCCGCGGGATCGACCTCGACCCGATCGATGCGGGCGATCCCGACGCCGTCGACTGGCTGACCACCCTCGTGTGGCCCGGTCCCGACCACGACGCCCGGGTGTCGCGGCTGCGCGCGGCCGCCGCGATCGTCGCGGCCGATCCGCCCGTCATCGAGCGCGGCGACCTGCGCGAGAAGGTGACGGATGCCGCGGCCGCCGCACCCGCGGATGCCACCGTCGTCGTCTTCCACAGCGCCGTCCTGCTGTATCTCGACGCCGAGGGTCGCCGCGAGTTCGCCGACCTCATGGCCGGGCTCGGGGACCGGATCGGGCGGCGCGTGGTGTGGCTGTCGAACGAGACGCTCGGCACGCTGCCCGAGATCGATGCGCGCGTCCCGGCGGGGACGGCCACCGACCACCGCTTCGTGCAGACGTGGGACGCCCGGCCGATCGCCCTGGCCGGACAGCACGGCGCGACGTACGAGACGGCGCCGTTCCGCGGCTGATCCGCCGTTGCGGGTTTGAGCCGTCGCCGCGCGGTCGGCCTAACCCCGCGCCGCCGGCCGGCGTCGGCGAACCCCGCCCGGCCGCCTCGCGCGAACCCCGCGCCGCAGCGCGGTGTCGGCCGTACCCCGCGCGGCCGCCCGGCGCGTCGAAAACCGAGGAGAATCGCCGGCCGAAGGCTCGGGTCCGGGGTCGAACCCGCCGTTTTTTCCTCCGTTCTCGACGCGTATCAGTAGGGCCCCCCGGTGTCGGCCGAACCCCGCGCGGCCGCCCCGCGCGAACCCCGCGCCGCAGCGCGGTGTCGGCCGAACCTCGCGCGGCCGCCCGGCGCGAACCCCGCGCCGCAGCGCGGTGTCGGCCGAACCTCGCGCGGCCGCCCGGCGCGTCGAAAACGGAGGAGAATCGCCGGCCGAAGGCTCGGGTCCGGGGTCGAACCCGCGGGTTCTCCTCCGTTCTCGACGCGTAACAGTCGGACCGCCCCCGTCGGCACCGGAGAGAATGGGCGAATGGACTGGCAGACCTCCGAAGACACCGTGCCCTCGGCACCGGTGACGGAGGCGGACGCCCGCTCTCTCCTCGGGCGCCCGCCCGCGACCGGAGCATGGCGGGACGGCGACCCCGTCGGCGAGCGGCAGTTCGCGGCGTTCGGGTCGTTCCGCACCGAGGGCGGCCGAGAGCTGCCGGCGTACCGGCTCGCGTTCGAGTCCTGGGGTGAGCTCAACGCCGCACGCGACAACGCGGTGCTGGTGCTCCACGCGCTGACCGGCGACAGCCACGTGCGCGGACCGGCCGGTCCGGGGCATCCGACCACCGGGTGGTGGGACGACATCGTGGGGCCAGGGGCCCCCATCGACACCGATCGCTGGTTCGTCGTGGCACCGAACATGCTCGGGGGCTGCCAGGGTTCCACCGGTGCCGCGAGCATCGCGCCCGACGGGTACGAGTGGGCGTCGCGGTTCCCCTATCTGACGATCCGCGATCAGGTCGCTGCGCAGGTGCGGCTCGCCGACGCCCTCGGCATCGACGTGTGGGCAGCCGTCGTGGGCGGCTCCATGGGCGGGATGCACGCCCTCGAGTGGGCCGTCGGGCTCCCCGACCGCGTCGAGCGGGTCGGCATCCTGTCCGCCCCGCCCATCAACACGGCCGACCAGATCGCGCTCAACTCCGTGCAGATCGAGGCGATCCGCATCGATCCGCGCTTCCAGTCGGGCGAGTACTACGACGCCGCCGACGGCGACGGGCCCACGCGCGGCCTCGCCCTCGCCCGGCGGATGGCGCTGCTGAACTACCGGTCTCCGACCGAGCTGAATCAGAGGTTCCAGCGCTCGTGGCAGTCCGGCGTGAGCCCGCTCGGCCACGGCGGACGCTTCGCCGTCGAGTCGTATCTCGACTTCCACGGCAACAAGTTCACCCGCCGCTTCGACGCGAACAGCTACATCACCCTCGTCGAGGCGATGAACTCCCACGACGTCGGACGCGACCGCGGCGGCATCGACGACGCCCTCGCGCGTGTCACGGCTCGCGCCCTCGTGCTCGGCATCGACACCGACCGGCTGTTCCCCATCGAAGGCCAGCACCGCATCGCGCGCGGCATCCGGAGCACCCTCGACGGCGACAGCGCCGTTGTGCTCACGAGCGACTTCGGTCACGACGGCTTCCTCATCGAGACGCACCTCGTCGGCGCGCACGTGCGCCGGCTCCTGGAGTCCTAGCTCACGCGTCCCGCGCGTACCGCCACGGGAGTGCGCCGATCTCGAGCCGGTGACGGGATCCGGATGCCGCGTCCCCGGCATCCGCTTCGTATTCGGCGTCGCCGCGCCACAGCAGGATCGGTCCTTCGGCTCCCCGCCGGGCGACGGTCTCGAAGCGCTCGACGCCTGCCATTCGGGCCGCGGGCCGCACGGACTCGGCACGCGGATGCCCCGTCAGCCCGTGGAGGGTGACCCACGTCGGGGGGTAGAGGGTGAGCTCGCCGCGGCTGTGGCGGGCGAGGAGTTCGGCCGGCCGCGCCCACTCCGCCGCGACGGCCTCGGCGGGCTGCAGCCGCAGGGCGCCGGACGGCGCGACGGCGACGAAGAACCAGGTGCGGATGCGCAGCGCGATGCCCGGCGGCGGATCCCAGCACGACAGCGTCACGAGGTCGGCGGGATCGAGCATGAGCCCCGTCTCCTCGGCGGTCTCGCGCACGCCCGCTCGGCGAGCCGACTCCTCCTCGGACTCGGCGAGGTCGGCCGGTTCGAGCTTGCCGCCGGGGAAGACCCACGCCCCCGCGAACGAGCCGCGGTCGGGACGCTCGATGAGCAGCACTTCCGGGCCGGCGGGCGCATCGCGCAGGAGCACCACGGTCGCCGCGACCGGGATGTCGGGATCGGCGCCGTCGTGCGGCGTGCGGGCCCGCGCCTGGTCGATCGAGTCCGCGACGGCGCGCAGCGCGCGGTCTGCGGGGGTCTGCTCCGACACGCGACCCACTCTAGGCGGAAGGCCTTCTGCCCGCTGCCCGTGCACAACTCCGGAAGAACGGGGCTGTCGTGGCCGCGCATCGCCGGGAATCCGGGGATCTACGTCGGCGCACGAAGCGGATTGCCGGAGTTGTGCACGCCGTGCCGAGCCATGCCGAGGCCGAGCCCAGCCGTGCCGGGCCCAGCCGCGCCCAGCCGTGTCGAGGCCGGGCCAAGTCGAGGCGGAAGGTCTTCGGCCCCGCTGCCCGTGCACAACTCCGGAAGAACGGGGCTGTCGTGGCCGCGCATCGCCGGGAATCCGCGGATCTACGTCGGCGCACGAAGCGGATTGCCGGAGTTGTGCGCGGCCGCCGAGCGCTGCGCGGCCCCGGCGTGGCCGTGCGCGGCGCCGGGGCTCCGACCGACGCCGTGCGTCACGGCCCGCCTCAGGCCGCGACGAGCGCCCGCCGTCGCTCGAGGGCCAGGCTGAACACGGCGAGGGCGAGGCCGCCGAGCGCGAGCAGCACCCCGACCCACGCGGGGGCGACGTAGCCCCAGCCCGCGGCGATCACCACGCCGCCGAGGAACGCGCCGACGCTGTTGCCGATGTTGAGCGCCGAGTGGTTGAGCGCGGCGGCGATCGACTGGTTGTCGCCGGCGACGTCCAGCAGGCGGGACTGGATCGTCGGGCTCAGCGCCGACGAGACGAATCCCGTCGCGAAGGCGAACAGCCCGACCGCCCAGATCCACTGCGCCGTCAGTGCGAACAGAGCGAGCACGACGGTGAGCGCGATCAGTCCGCCGATCAGCGTGCGCTTGAGGTCGACGTCGGCGAGATGGCCGCCGACGAGGTTTCCGATCGTCATGCCGAGGCCCATCACTACGAGGATGAGCGGCACGACCCACTCCGGTGACCCGGTGACCTCGGTGACGACCGATGCGACGTAGCTGTAGACCGCGAAGAACCCGCCGAAGCCGATCGCCCCCACGCCGAGCGCGAGCCAGACCTGCCCGACGCGGAAGACCTTCAGCTCCTGACGGAGCGTGCGACCGGGCTCGCCCTCATGGGCGGGCACGAACAGCGCGATGAGGAGGGTGGCCAGGGCGAAGATCCCCGCGACGACCATGAACGCCGCACGCCAGCCCACCTGCTGCCCGAGGAAGGTGCCGAGCGGCACGCCTACCACATTGGCCACGGTGAGCCCGGTGAGCACGAACGCGACGCCCTTGGCCCGATTGCCGGGGCCGAGCACGTCCGCGGCGACGAGCGCGCCGATGCCGAAGAAGGCGCCGTGGGGCAGGCCCGCGAGGAATCGGGATGCCGCGACCAGCTCGAACGTCGGGAGCAGGAACGTGAGCGCATTGAACGCCGCGAGCACGAGGGCGAGTCCGATCATGACGCGGTGGCGCGGGTACTTCGCCACGCTGCCCGCGATGGTCGGCGCGCCGACGACGACGCCGAGCGCGTAGAGGGTGATGAGCCACCCCGCCTGCGCGACGGCATCCGCAGGGTTCGACGCCCACTGGGCGGGGAGGAGATCCTCGGCGATGTTCGGCAGCAGGCCCATGACGACGAACTCGGTCATGCCGATGCCGAAGCTGCCGACGGCGAGGGAGAGGAGCGCCCACGTCGCCGCACCCCTCGTCAGATTCGAGGAGGTCACCCGGTCATGCTAGCCGCGGGAGCGGCATCCTGTCGAATCGATTCGACACTGATGCCGCAGCGCGTCGCTCACACGTCGCGCTGCTCCTCGATGGCAGCCTCGAGACGCTCGACCTTGCCCTCGAGCTCGCCCGTCCAGCCGGGCCGGATGTCGGCCTTGAGCACGAGCGAGACCCTCGAGCCGAACGGCTGGACGGCCTCGGTGGCGCGTCTGACGACGTCGAAGACCTCGTCCCACTCCCCCTCGATCTCGGTGAACATCGAGGTGGTGCGATGAGGAAGGCCGCTGTCGCGGACGACGCGGACCGCCGCGGCCACGGCGTCGTGCACGGAGCCGTCCGCGTGTCCGGTGCCGCTGGGAGCGACGGAGAAGGCGACGAGCATGGGAACCTCCGAGGGGTCGATGGATTTCAGGATGCGAGGCGGGAGAGCGCGCGGCGCGGAGCCCGCACGACACCCACCACCGCCCACACCAGCAGCGCGATCAGCAGGAGATTGCGCAGGGTCAGGACGGCGGCGGCGATTCCGTCCGCGACGATCAGGCGGTCGTAGAGGAGGGGATACACCAGCTGCGTCAGCAGCGCCGCAGCGAGTCCGGCGATCGCCGCGCCCCACCAGCGCCGGCGATCCAGCACGAGCCCGATCGCGATCGGCGTGACGATCCAGGTGAGGAACTGGGGCGAGCCGACCTTGTTGAACACGATGAAGGCGAGCACGAGGGCGAGCGCGAGCGGCGGGAACAGCGCCGCGAATCTCGCGCCACGCCACGCCTGCACGGCTCCGAGCGCCGCGACCGCGAGCACTGCGAGCAGCAGCAGCGGTGTCATCGCCGCGATCACGGCATCGACGTTCGAACCGGTGACCTGGAAGGTGAGGATGTCGGAGTCGTAGTAGATCGACGCCCCCTCGACGCCGGCCACTGCCTGCCAGAGATACCACGCGGTCACGGGCGCCTCGAGCTGGAGCCCGCGACCGGTCTGCCCGGCGACGAATCCGAAGGCGAACACTCCCCCGCCCGCGGCAACGATCGCCACGAGGGTGAGACCGGAGACGATGACGGCGCCGGCGAGGACGACGAGCCGCCGACGCACGGCGATCACGGCGGCGGCGAGAAGAGCGGCGGGCCACACCTTCATCCAGGTCGCGACCGCCAGCAGCATCGACGCGAGGAGCGGGCGACCGACGAGCCAGAGCACGCCGGCGAGCGCGAGCGGCACCGTCACGGCATCGAGCCGGTACATGCCGACCGGGCCGAGGAGCAGGATGAACAGAAGCCAGAAGGCCGCCGCGATCGTGCGGCCCTGCGATCGCCCGCGCCCCACGAGCAGCGCGAACGCGAGGGCGTTCAGCGCCGTCACCAGGATCGCCCAGGCGACCTCGTAGCCGGCGATCCACGCCAGACCGCGCGCGAGCACCAGAGGAACGATCGCCAGCTGCGGATAGATCCACTCCTGCGAGATCCCCATGATCCAGCCGCTCTCGACCGCCGCGGTCACCCACGGCCGGTAGACGAGGGTGACGTCGCCCATCGGCGCGTTCGGCTCGATGAAGCCGAGGGCCGCCACGGCGACGTGCACCACGGCGAACCCGATCCACAGCCACGCTCGCCTCGACACCCGGCAATCCTATTTCGCGCCGCGCTCCCGACCCGGCGCCGCGTCAGACCGCGTCGAGCGCGTCGGCGTCGCGCAGCGCTCCCGACCCGACGCCGCGTCAGACCGCGTCGAGCGCTTCGGCGACGGCACGGGGCAGCGACTGCGCGACGTCGAGCGCGGTCACGGGCCCGCCGCCGCATGCGGCCGACGCGAGACGTCCGGCATGCCCGTGCAGCCAGGCGCCGGACGCGGCGAGCGCGGCGAGGGACGCGGCATCCGTCGACCGCTCCCCCGCGAACGCGGCGACGAGCGCGCCGATCACGCCGGCGAGCACGTCGCCGGTGCCCGCCGTCGCGAGCCAGGGCGTGCCCGCCGACACCTCGATGACGGAGCCGTCGGGCGACGCCACGATCGTGGACGAGCCCTTGAGGAGCAGCACCGCCCCGATGGCCTCGGCCGTTTCGCGCGCCGAGGCCGCGCGGTCGGCTCCCGCGTGCCCGAGGCCCAGCGCCGAGCGCAGCCGTGCATGCTCGCGCTCATGCGGGGTGAGGATCCGCGGCGCCGTGGCGTCCGTCGCGAGATCGAGGGCGCCGGCGTCGACGATCACCGGGTCGGTGTCGTGCAGGATGCCGCGCAAGACCTCCGTCTCGGTCGACGTGCGGGTGGCGGCATCCGTTCCCGAGCCGATCACCCACGCCTGCACGCGCCCTTCGGCCGCGACCGTCTCCGGGCGGCGCGACAGCACGAGCGACGTCGGGCGCTCCGGGCCGAGGTAGCGCACCATGCCCACCCCGGTGCGCCAGGCCGCCTCGACGCCGAGGACCGCCGCGCCCGGGTAGGCGTCGGACCCGGTGCGGATGCCGAGCACGCCACGGGAATACTTGTCGTCGGAGGCCGTTGGCCTTCGCAGGACGCGTCCGGCGTCCGTCGCCGTCCATGACCGGATCATGGCGCCACCCTACCCGCGGAGACTCCCCCGAATGAGCACCCTCTTCACGCCCCTGTCGCTGCGCGACCTGACGTTGCGAAATCGGCTGTGGGTCTCGCCGATGTGCCAGTACAGCGCCGTGGAGGGGGTGCCGCAGGAGTGGCACCACACGCACCTCGCGCAGTTCGCCTCGGGCGGTGCCGGGCTCGTGATCGCCGAGGCGACCGCGGTCTCGCCGGAGGGCCGGATCTCCCCGGACGACACCGGACTGTGGACCGACGCGCAGCGCGACGCGTGGGAGCCGATCGTGTCCGCCATCCGCTCGCGCGGGGCCGTCGCCGCCGTGCAGCTGGCGCACGCCGGACGCAAGGCCTCCACGTGGTCGCCGTTCTCCGGACGCCGCGGCACGGTCGTCGCGGCCGACGGCGGCTGGAACACGGTCGCCCCGTCGGCCGTCGCGTTCGACGGGTTCGCGGAGCCCGCCGCGCTCGAGGTCGCCGGTATCGACCGCGTCGTCGCCGACTTCGGCTCCGCGGCCCGCCGCGCCGTCGCCGCCGGGTTCGAGGTGCTCGAGATCCACGCCGCCCACGGCTACCTGATCCACCAGTTCCTCTCCCCGCTGTCCAACCTGCGCGAGGACGAATACGGCGGCTCGCTCGAGAATCGTGCGCGCCTGCTCCTGCGCGTGATCGATGAAGTGACGGATGCCGCTCCCGGCATCCCGCTGCTCGTGCGGTTCTCCGCCACCGACTGGGCCGACGGCGGGTGGGACGCCGACCAGACCGCCGTCGTCGCGCGCTGGTCGGCCGAGCGCGGTGCCGACTTCTTCGACATCTCCAGCGGCGGCCTCGTCGCGCACCAGCGGATCACGACCGGTCCCGGCTATCAGGTCGACCTCGCGGCTCGGGTCCGCCGTGAGGCGGGCGTGCCGGTGAGCGCCGTCGGCATGATCGACGACGCCGCGCACGCCGAGCGGATCCTCGCCGCCGGCGAGGCCGACGCGATCATGGCCGGGCGCGAGTGGCTGCGCGACCCGCACTACGGTCTGCGCGCAGCCGACGAGCTCGGCGCCGACATCGACTACTGGCCGAAGCAGTACGCCCGCGCCCGGCGCTGACGCGTGGCCGGCGGCGCGGGCACGCCTCGGCGCATAACTCCTGCACTCTCGCCCGTCCGATGCGCGGGCACTCCGTGATTCCGCACCACGGGCGCCGCCCAACCTGGAAAGTGCAGGAGTTATGCGCCGCGATCGCGCGGGCGCGCCGCGATCGCGCCGCGGCGGCGCGGGCAAGCCCCGGCGGCATCCAGGGGTTTGGGGCGCACATCATCCGTTGGGGCGCACATCGTGCGCCCCAACGGATGGATGCCGCCCCAAACCCGGCCGGCCCCACCCCAAACCCGGCCAGCCCCGCCCCAAACCCGGCCGACCCGACCGACCCGGGCTCAGCGGCCGAGGCCGCGACGCGTCGCGTCCTGCACCTCTCCGATGAGCTCCTCGATGATGTCCTCCAGGAACAGCACCGCGGTGGTCTCGCCCTCGGCGTTGCGCACCTGGGCGAGGTGACGCCCCGCGCGGCGCATGACCGCCAGCGCGTCCTCCAGATCGGTGGTCTCGAGGACCGGCACCATGTGGTGGATGCGCTTGGCCGGGATCGGACGGGCGACATCGGTGGCGGCATCCGGCCCCTCAGCGGCCTGCAGGATGTCCTTCAGGTGCACGTAGCCCACGGGCGTGCGCGTGTCGTCCACGATCACGTAGCGCGAGAACCCGTGCTTCGAGACGGCGCGCTCGATCTCGTGGGGCGTCGTCGTCTCGGGCAGCGTCACCAGGTCGGCCAGCGGCACGGCGATCTCGGCCGCCTTCTTGTCGGTGAACTCGACCGCCGCGGCCACCGTGCCGGCGAGGTCGTCGAGGACGCCCTCGATCCGCGACTGGTTCACGATCGTGGCGACCTCCTCGAGCGTGAAGGTCGATGCGGCCTCGTCCTTCGGCTCCACGCGGAACAGGCGCACGATGTGGTTCGCGATCCAGTTCAGCGTGACGATCACCGGATGGAAGACCTTCGACACCCACACGAGCGGCGTCGCGAGCATCAGCACGGCGCGGTCGGGAATCGAGAACGCGAGGTTCTTCGGCACCATTTCGCCGAACACGACGTGCAGGTACGAGACGAGCAGCAGGGCGATGACGAAGGCGATCGTGTCGACGGCGCCCTCCGACAGGCCCGTGAGCGCGAGCGGCTCCGCGAGCAGGTGGTGGATCGCCGGCTCGGACACGTTCAGGATCAGCAGCGAGCAGATCGTGATGCCCAGCTGGCTCGTCGCGAGCATCAGGGTCGCGTGCTCCATCGCGTACAGCGCGGTCTTGGCGGAACGCGATCCCTTCTCGGCCAGCGGCTCGATCTGCGAGCGGCGGGCCGAGATGACGGCGAACTCCGCGCCGACGAAGAAGGCATTCGCGATGAGGAGCACCACGAGCCAGGCGAGTCCGGCCCAATCGTTCATCGCGATTCACCCCCTTCCATCGCCGCCGCGTCGTGCGGCATGGGCGTGGGGGTGAAGCGCACGCGGTCGACCCGTCGGCCGTCCATGCGCTGCACTTCGATCGCGCCGTCCTCGGTCTCGATGCGGTCGCCCACGACGGGGATGCGCTCGAGGACGCTCATGATGAACCCGCCGACCGTGTCGTACACGTCGCCTTCGGGAATGCGGATGCCGGTGCGATCGAGCACCTCGTCGGGGCGGAGCTCGCCGGGGAACAGGATGGAGCCCTCCGCCCGGACGATGCCGGCCCGTCGGCGATCGTGCTCGTCCAGCACCTCGCCGACGATCTCCTCGACGAGGTCCTCGAGGGTGACGACGCCGGCCGTGCCGCCGTACTCGTCGACGACGACCGCCATCTGGTATCCGCGCGCTCGCAGCTCCGACACGAGCACGTCCAGGTGCACGGCCTCGGGGATGCGCAGCGGCTCGGTCGCCAGGGCGCCCGCCGGCACGTCCGTACGGCGGTCGCGAGGCACGCCGACGGCGGCCTTCAGGTGCACGATGCCGGTGATGTCGTCCATCGAGTCGTCGTAGACGGGGAAGCGGCTGTGCCCGGTGCGGCGGGCGAGCTGGATGACATCCTCGGCCGAGTCGTCGGCGGAGACCGCGTGGATGCTGGGGCGCGGCGTCATGACGTCCGCCGCGCTGAGGCGGGCGAAGGTCAGGCTGCGGTCCAGGAGCGACGCGGTGTCCTCCTCCAGCACGCCGGCGCTCGCGGAGCGGCGCACGAGGCTGGAGAGCTCCTCGGCCGTGCGGGCGCCCGACAGCTCCTCCTTGGGCTCGATTCCCACCGCCCGGAGCACGCCGTTGGCGCTGCCGTTGAGCACGACGATCGCGGGGCGGAACACCGTGGTGAACGCCACCTGGAAGGGCATGACGAGCTTGGCCGTCTCTCGCGGGATGGCCAGCGCGAAGTTCTTCGGAACCAGCTCGCCGATGATCATCGAGAAGATCGTGGCGACCGAGACGGCGATGATGACCGCGAGCGGGCTCACGAGCCCCTCAGGCAGACCCCACGCGGTGAAGACGGGGCGCAGCAGGTTCGAGATCGCCGGCTCCATCGTGTAGCCGGTGAGAAGCGTGGTCAGCGTGATGCCCAGCTGCGCGCTGGAGAGATGGGTCGAGGTGATCCGCAGTGCGCTGATGGTCAGCGAGAGGCGGGTTTCGCCGGCCTCTCGGCGGGCCTCGAGATCGGCGCGGTCGAGGTTGACCAGCGCGAACTCGCTCGCGACGAACAGGCCGGTCCCGACCGTGAGCAGGAGCCCCACGCCCAGCATGACGTAATCCATCACGCATCACCCCCGATGGAACGGGAGGCGGGTCGGTGGGGCGATCGTCTGCAACTGGGGGGGTCGTCCATCGTGCCGACCAGTCTAGGGCAGGGATTCCGACGGATGCCGGGCCCCGGCATCCGTCCGCGGCCCGGCTTTCGTCACCAGCTGACGGGAAGCGCCTTGCCCTCTTCGTAGCCGGCGGCGGACTGCAGACCGACACGCGCACGGTCGTGGAACTCGGGGACCGTGGCGGCCCCCGCGTAGGTGAACGACGACCGCACGCCCGACGTGATCATGTCGAGAAGATCCTCGAGGCCGGGGCGGAGGGGGTCGAGGTAGATCTTCGACGACGAGATCCCCTCGGCGAACAGCTCCTTGCGTGCGAGCTCGTAGGGGTCGAGCCGGCCGAAGCGCTCGTGCACGGCCTTGGTCGAGGCCATGCCCCACGACTCCTTGTAGGTGCGGCCGGACGCGTCGACCTGCAGCTCGCCGGGAGCCTCGATGGTGCCCGCGAACCACGAGCCGATCATGACGGATGCCGCGCCCGCGGCGAGCGCCAGGGCGACGTCGCGGGGGTAGCGCACCCCGCCGTCCGCCCACACGTGCGCGCCCATGATGCGCGCGGCCTCGGCGGTCTCGAGCACCGCGGAGAACTGCGGACGGCCGACCGCCGTCATCATGCGGGTCGTGCACATGGCGCCGGGACCGACGCCGACCTTGAGGATGTCCGCGCCGGCGGTCACCAGATCGTGCACGCCCTCCGCGGTCACGATGTTGCCCGCGGCGATCGGGATGCCGAGGTCGAGGTCGGCGACCGCGCGCAGGGCACGCAGCATCCCCTCCTGGTGACCGTGGGCGGTGTCCACGACGAGCACGTCCACGCCCGCCCCGGCGAGAGCCCGGGCCTTCGCGGCGACATCGCCGTTGATGCCGATCGCGGCGGCGACGATGAGCCGTCCCGACGCGTCGACGGCCGGGCGGTACAGGGTCGATCGCAGTGCGCTGCGGCGCGAGAGCGTGCCGACGAGGTGCCCGTGGTCGACGACGCACACGGTCTCGGCACCCGCGGCGACGATCACGTCGAACGCGTGTCGCGCGCTCTCGATGTCCACCGCGTCGACGGATGCCGTGCGCCCGCGTGCCAGGTCGCCCAGGCGAGCGTCCGGCAGGGCCGTGCCCAGGCGCGTGGCCGGGACCACCCCGAGGATGTCGCCGATGTCGAGCGTGCCGGCTGCGGCATCGGCCACCACGATGCCGTGACCCTCGGTCGCCGGAAGCAGCCGGGCGGCATCCGCCACCGTCGCGTCGGGCGGGAGCACGAGCGGGGTGTCCCACGGCACCGGCTGCGACTTGACCCAGCGGATGGCCGCGTCGAGCTCCTGGAGCGGCATGTCCTGAGGGAGCACGCCGAGCCCGCCGCGACGGGCCAGCGTCGCCGCCAGGCGAGCGCCGGTGACCGAGTTCATGTTGGCCGACACCAGGGGGATCGTCGCTGTCGTCCCGTCCCGGGGCGACAGGTCGACGTCGAGCCGGCTGGTGATCGAAGATCGCCGGGGCACGAGGAAGACATCGGAATACGTCAGATCGACGTCGGGGCGGTCGCCGTAGAACTCCATGTCCGTCAAGGGTAGTGACACTTCCTGTACAGCTCACGATGCGCGTTCTTTCAGGCGGCTCACCGCCTGGGCCGGATTCGGAACGCCAGACTGGGTTACGCTTGAGAGTCGTGCGGGAGGGGCCTTCGGGAGCCCTCGCACTCCAGATCTTCACCGATGAAAGCAGGCGATTCAGCGTGTCGAGCCAGGTGACGGGCGTCGGGGTTTCGAACGAAGGCGAGTTCGGAGCCAACGAGTGGCTCGTCGACGAGCTGTACGAACAGTTCAAGATCGACCGTAACTCGGTCGACAAGGCGTGGTGGCCGGTCCTCGAGGCCTACCACCCGGTCGACGAGGCCGACACCGCGCCCCCGCCGCCGGTGCCCACGCAGCAGGCCTCCGAGGGGGCGAGCCCGTCCGCGACGACGGCGTCCTCGAACGAGCCGCGCCCGGTGACCGCGCCCGTGCCGATCATCGGCGCGCAGCCGGTGGCTCGCACCACCGCCCGTCCGGCGGCACCGCAGCCGATCCCCGCGCAGGCGCCGAAGGTCGAGCCCTCCGCGTCCGCCGAAGCCGCCGACGACCAGGTCACCGTGCTGCGCGGCATGCCCAAGACGCTCGCGGCCAACATGGACGAGTCGCTGACGGTGCCGACGGCGACCAGCGTGCGCACCGTCCCGGCCAAGCTGATGATCGACAACCGCATCGTCGTCAACAACCACATGGCCCGCACGCGCGGCGGCAAGGTCAGCTTCACCCACCTCATCGGTTGGGCGATCATCCGGGCGCTCAAGGAGATCCCGAGCCAGAACGTGTTCTACGCCGAGATCGACGGCAAGCCCTCGGTCGTGGCGCCCGCGCACGTCAACCTCGGCATCGCGATCGACCTGCCCAAGCCCGACGGCACCCGTGCCCTCCTCGTGCCGAGCATCAAGCGCGCCGACCAGCTCAGCTTCAGTGAGTTCCTCACGACCTACGAGGACCTCGTCACCCGCGCCCGCAGCAACAAGCTCACCGCAGCCGACTTCCAGGGCACGACGATCTCGCTCACCAACCCGGGCGGCATCGGCACGGTGCACTCGGTGCCGCGCCTCATGAAGGGCCAGGGCTGCATCGTCGGCGCCGGTGCCCTCGAGTATCCCGCGGAGTTCCAGGGCGCGAGCGACAAGACCCTCAACGAGCTCGCGATCGGCAAGACGATCACGCTCACCAGCACGTACGACCACCGCGTCATCCAGGGCGCGGGATCGGGCGAGTTCCTCAAGCGCGTCCACGAGCTGCTGATCGGTCAGCGCAACTTCTACGACGACATCTTCGCCGCGCTGCGCATCCCGTACGCTCCGATCCACTGGGCCCCCGACATCAACGTCGACCTCGCGGAGCGCGTCGACAAGCAGGCGCGCGTGCAGGAGCTCATCAACTCGTTCCGCGTGCGCGGCCACCTGATGGCCGACATCGATCCCCTCGAGTACGTGCAGCGCACGCACCCCGACCTCGAGATCGAGCAGCACGGACTGACGTTCTGGGACCTCGACCGCGAGTTCGTCACCGGCGGCTTCGGCGGAAAGCGCACGATGAAGCTGCGCGACATCCTCGGCGTGCTGCGTGACTCCTACTGCCGCACGATCGGCATCGAGTACATGCACATCCAGGACCCCGAGCAGCGCCGGTGGTTCCAGGAGAACGTCGAGCTCAAGTATCAGAAGCCCGGCCACGCCGAGCAGCTGCGCATCCTCGACAAGCTCAACCAGGCCGAGGCGTTCGAGACGTTCCTTCAGACCAAGTACGTCGGGCAGAAGCGCTTCAGCCTCGAGGGCGGCGAGTCGCTCATCCCGCTGCTCGACGAGATCCTCCAGGGCGCCGCCGAGGCGGGCCTCGACGGCGCGGCCATCGGCATGGCCCACCGCGGCCGCCTCAACGTGCTGACGAACATCGGCGGGAAGACCTACGGCCAGGTCTTCCGCGAGTTCGAGGGTTCGGTCGCCATCGGCTCGAAGAGCGGATCCGGCGACGTCAAGTACCACCTGGGCACCGAGGGGACCTTCGTCGCGGACCACGGCGAGGAGCTCCCCGTCTACCTCGCCGCGAACCCGTCGCATCTCGAGACGGTCGACGGCGTGCTCGAAGGCATCGTCCGCGCGAAGCAGGATCGCAAGCCCATCGGCACCTTCTCGTGGCTGCCGATCCTCGTCCACGGCGATGCGGCGTTCGCCGGTCAGGGGGTCGTGGTCGAGACGCTCCAGATGTCGCAGCTGCGGGGCTACCGCACCGGCGGCACGGTCCACGTCGTCGTCAACAACCAGGTCGGCTTCACGACGACGCCCATCGACGCGCGCACCTCGGTGTACTCCACCGATGTCGCCAAGACGATCCAGTCGCCGATCTTCCATGTGAACGGCGACGACCCCGAAGCCGTCACCCGGGTGTCGCAGCTGGCCTTCGCGTACCGCGAGCGCTTCCACCGCGACGTCGTGATCGATCTCGTCTGCTACCGCCGCCGCGGTCACAACGAGGGCGACGACCCGTCGATGACCCAGCCGCTCATGACCAACCTCATCGAGGCGAAGCGCTCGGTGCGGCGTCTCTATACGGAGGCGCTCGTCGGTCGCGGCGACATCACCGAAGAGGAGTACGACAAGGCGAAGCAGGACTTCCAGAACCGCCTCGAGATCGCCTTCGCCGAGACGCACGCCGCCGAGACGGGTTCGTCGCCGGTGATTCAGGCGGATGCCGCGGATGACGCGGACGACGACGCCGCAGTGGGCGAGCCCGAGACGACCGGCGTGACGCGCGAGGTCGTGCACCTCATCGGCGATGCCTTCGTCAACAAGCCCGAGGGCTTCACGGTGCACGCCAAGCTCCAGCAGCTCCTCGACAAGCGTCTCGACATGAGCCGCAACGGCTCGATCGACTGGGCCTTCGGCGAGCTCCTCGCGTTCGGCTCGCTCCTCCTCGAGAAGACGAACGTGCGCCTCGCCGGGCAGGACGCCCGCCGTGGCACGTTCGTGCAGCGCCACTCCGTGCTGCACGATCGTGCGAACGGACAGGAGTGGATCCCACTCTCGAACCTCGCCGCCGACCAGGGTCGCTTCTGGGTGTACGACTCGCTCCTCAGCGAGTACGCGGCGATGGCTTTCGAGTACGGTTTCTCCGTCGAGCGCGCCGATTCGCTCGTCCTGTGGGAGGCCCAGTTCGGCGACTTCGCCAATGGAGCGCAGTCGGTCGTCGATGAGTTCATCTCGTCCGCCGAGCAGAAGTGGGGTCAGCAGTCGAGCGTCGCTCTGCTCCTGCCGCACGGCTACGAGGGCCAGGGGCCGGACCACTCGTCGGCGCGCATCGAGCGCTACCTCCAGATGTGCGCACAGGACAACATGACCGTCGCACGACCGTCGACGCCGGCGTCGTACTTCCACCTGCTGCGCCGCCAGGCCTACGCGCGTCCCCGCCGTCCGCTGATCGTGTTCACGCCGAAGGCGATGCTGCGCCTGCGCGGCGCCACCAGCCCGGTCGACGACTTCATCTCCGGTCGTTTCGAGCCGGTGCTCGACGACGACCGTGGTCTCGAGAGGGACGCCGTGAAGCGCGTGCTCCTGCACGCCGGCAAGATCCACTGGGATCTGCGCGCCGAGCTCGACAAGAATCCGAACCCCGAGATCGCGCTCGTGCGCCTGGAGCAGTTCTACCCGTCGCCGGTCGCCGAGCTCAACGCGGTGATCGACCAGTACCCGAACGCCGAGCTGGTGTGGGTGCAGGACGAGCCCGAGAACCAGGGCGCATGGCCGTTCATCGCGCTCGAGCTGAGCAAGCACCTGCACGGGCGCACGGTGCGTCGCGTGTCGCGCGCGGCCGCCGCCTCGACGGCGACCGGCTCGCCGAAGGTGCACGCGGCCGAGCAGGCCGCGATCCTGAAGAAGGCTCTGACGCTGTAGCGGATCAGCCCGCCACGTCGGCCCTGGGAGCTTCGGCTTCCAGGGCCGACGTGCGCTCGGCCGCGGCATCCGCACGCGCTTCGTGGGTGCCGAGGGCCGGGTCGTCCGCCGTCTTCACCCCGGCGGAGTCGAAGGTCGCCGCGACCCGCAGACGGCGCGCGCGGCGCACGAGTGTGACGCCGACAGCGCCCGCCGCGAGGATCGCCGCCGGAAGCAGCGAACCGATCGCGAGCACGAGCATGCCGGCGCACAGCACCGCGGCGACCAGCGCCATCCACCAACCCGGGGACCAGCGGCGGAGCAGGCGCACGGCCGCGACCATCCCCACCGCGTAGATGGAGACCATGCTGCTCGTGTGCACGAGGATGAACGGCGTGAGCTCGAGCCCCGACCACAGCATGAGCGAGAAGTAGATCAGCACGACGACGCCGGTGAGTGCCAGGGCGCGGCGCGGCACGGCGCCCGATTCGACCCCGGCGGCGAACCAGCGCGGCAGGTCGCGGTTGGCGGCGAGGGATGCTCCGAGCTTGGCGAACGCCGCGAGGTAGGCGTTCATGACCCCGAGCGCCACGATCGCGGCGATCGTGCCCACCGCGACGGGGCCGAGGCCGGACGAGCCGAGCCGCGCGAGCTCGAGCAGCGGGACCGCGCCGTCGCCGGCGGAGTCGCCGAGCGCGCCGACCGTGATGATCTGGAGCAGGAGATAGCAGACGCCGGTGACGACGAGGGCGATCGCGGTGCCGATCGGGATCGCGCGGCGAGGATCGCGGAACTCGCCCGAGATGTGGGTGCCCACCTCCCACCCGGCGAACGCCCACACGAACAGGCTGATCGCGGTGCCCACGCCGCCCCAGCCGTTCGGCAGGAAGGGGGTGAAGTTCGACGGCTCGACGGCCGGAGCTGCGAGCGAGACCACGCCGACCACGACCGCGAGGAGGAGTGCCGTGAGCACGAACTGCACCCAGCCCGCGACGCGCACGCCGAAAGCGTTGGCGGCGAAAGGCGGGACGAGGATCGCGAGGGCGATGACGGGAACCATGGCGCGGTCGATGCCCGCCACTGCCACGACGTACTCCCCGCCCAGCACGGCAACGACCGGCGCGCCCGCACACACGCCGAACAGGAACCAGTACCCGGTCATGCGAGCGGCCGTGCCGCCCAATGCCCTGCGCACATAGCTCGCGACACCGCCGGGGTCGGGGTAGCGCGCGGCGAGCACGGCGAACGTGCCGGCGAGAGGGATCGAGAGGCCGATCACGGCGAGCACGGCGACGATGCTCGCCGGGCCTGCGGCCTCGGCCGCGAGCCCGGGAAGAACCAGGAGGCCGGTGCCGAGCACGGAGGCGATGTAGAGAGCCGTGCCCTGGACGACGCCGAGCCTTCCCCTGGGCGGGGCCGGAGCAGCGTCAGGCGAGGTCATGGATCCAGTCTCGCGCGCGCCCCCGACACCGCGCTCGCGGGGATCGGACGTCGTTCTGCGGATTCCTGCCAACACGCCCCGGTCCGCGGGATCAGACGGGCTCGACCCCGGCGCGCACGAAAGCGTCGGCCGCGGCATCCGTCGAAGCCTCGCGATCGACTGCGACGAGGCCCAGACGCGTGCGCCGGTCGAGGAGGTCCTCGATGCCGAGCGCGCCCTCGACCTCGATCCCCCACTGCAGCTCCTGCGCCGTGACGCCGCGCGCAGCGGCGGGGCCGTCCGGGAGCGAGGCGGCGTAGGGAGCTTCGGCGCCGTAGCGGCGCACGAAGCGGGGCGGGGCGGCGATCTCGGCCATCCGATGGCGCGGCCACGCTCCGGCGAGCGGAACTGCGCGCGTGCGCGACGGGCGCGCCGGGAACGACGGATCCCGCCGGATGACGGCGTCCACGGCGTCCTCTGCCATGCGCCGGTAGGTCGTCAGCTTGCCGCCCACGACGCTGAGCAGGCCCGACGAGGACTCCAGGATCGCGTGGCGGCGCGACAGGTCGCTCGTGTCGTCGCCCTCGTCCGTGTCGTGGGCACCGGCCAGCAGCGGCCGGAGTCCGGCGAAGGTCGCGAGCACATCCTCCCGCGTCAGGGGTCGCGCGAGCACCGTGTTCATCGTCGACAGGAGAGCATCGATCTCCGGCTCGGTGGCATGGGGCACGTCGGGCAGCGGCCCGTCGGCGGGAACGTCCGTGAGCCCGATGTACGCGCGGCCGTGCGGCGCGGGGAGGGTGAAGACGAAGCGGCTCGACGAGCCGGGGACGGGCGCCGTGAGCGAGGCGTCCGATCCGCCCAGGCGCTCGGCCGAGACGACGAGGTGGGTGCCGCGGCTCGGGCGCAGCCGCACGTCCGCGGCGAGTTCGCCTGCCCACACGCCCGTGGCGCTCACGACAGCCCGCGCGCGCACCGACACCTCCGACCCGGTGACCCGGTCCTTCAGCACCGCACCGTCGCCGCCGGCCGAGACCGCCTCGACGCGAGTGAGGACGGATGCCCCGTACCCGGCCGCCGTGCGCGCGATCGCCACGACGAGCCGCGCATCGTCGATGAGCTGCCCGTCCCAGCCGCGCACCCCGCCGCGAAGCTCCTCCGGTGCGACCGCGGGGACCAGGCGCAGGGTCTCCGCCCGTCCGATCGGCCCCGGCGGACCGAGGACGGCGCCCGGCGTCCCCACGAAGCGGCGCAGGCCGTCGCCGAGACCGTAGCCGAGCCCGACGAACGCGCCCCGCGGCATGTGCCCCGGCGCGTAGAGGGGCACGACCTGCGCAAGCGCCCGCGTGAGATGCGGCGCGATCCGGGTCATGAGGAGATGCCGCTCGGCGGCGCTCTCGTGCGCGATCCCGACCTGGCCCGTGGCGAGGTAGCGCAGACCGCCGTGCACGAGCTTCGAGCTCCAACGGCTCGTGCCGTGGGCGAGATCGTGGCGTTCGACGAGCGCCGTCCGCAGGCCTCGGCTCGCGGCATCCAGCGCGATCCCTGCTCCCGTCACACCGCCGCCGATGACCAGCACGTCCAGTGGAGGGCCCTCGGCGAGCGCGTCGAGCTCGCGCGCGCGCCGCCCCGCGTTCAGCGCGGACGGGTGCGGCATCCGCCCGACGACGGTCATGCCGTCACCGGTGCGAGGTAGCCCCGCAGCGCCGCGCCGAGCTCGACGCGCCACGCTTGGGCGGGCAGCCATTCGGCGACGAGGGGCGCGGACTGAACGGCCGACTGCGTCAGGAGGAGGATCATCGCGGCCAGCTGCGCGGGCTCGCCCTCGCGCACGAATCCCGCCCGCTGTCCGGCCTCCACGCGCCACGCCGCATCGGCGTGGATCGCGCGCTGGCTCGTTCCGAGGCGGTCGAGGATGTACCGCGCGAACAGCTCGGGGTCGGTGTCGCGCAGCCGGTCGACCAGCGGCATCCGTCGCACGCGGTCGGCGGTTCCGGCGAGCAGACCGACGAGGTCGTCGAGCGAGGCGGGCTCGGGCTCGCCGGACGGGAGCACCGAGAGGAGCTCCCGTGTGACGAGCGCCGCGAAGATCGCCTGCGCGTCGGGCCAGTACCGGTAGAGAGTCTGCCGCGCGATTCCGCAGCGCCGTGCGATGTCGGACGCGGTCGTGCGACGGATACCGTGCGCGAGCACTTCGGCGAGCGCCGCGTCGAGGATCGCGGTCTCGGTGTCGGAGACGCCGTCAGCCATGTGACAACCATACATAATGTGTCATACTGTCGCCATGACCGCGACGGAGCCTTCCGGCATCCCCCCTCGCCCGCTCGCGGTGCCCGCGCCGCGCCCTCGCTCCGAGTGGGACGCATGGGGAACCGAGCCCGCACGTCTCCCCGCGGGTGCGAAGGCCCTCATCGCCACCCTCCTTCCGGGCAAGGCGCACCCGGTCCCGCGACGCAGCTCTCCGATGCTCACGCCGTCGCGACTGGACGCCGCCGACCTCGCGGCCCTCGGCGACGTCGTGGGCGCCGGAAACGCGACCACCGACGACGCCGTCCGCGTGCTCCACCTGGGCGGCAAGAGCACGCCCGATCTGCTGCGACGCCGACTGGACGACCCGCAGTCGGCACCCGATGCCGTCGTCTCCCCCGCCGCCCACGACGAAGTCGCGGCGGTCATCGCCGTATGCGTCGAGCGCCGGATCGCCGTGGTGCCCTTCGGCGGCGGCACGTCCGTCGTCGGCGGAGTCGACCCCGAGTCCGGATCGCAGCGCGCCGTCGTCGCCCTCGATCTGGAGCGGACGGCCGCGCTGCTCGACCTCGATGAGACGTCGCTGCTCGCGACGTTCGGCGCCGGGACGACGGGGCCCCAGGCGGAAGAGCTCCTCGGCGCGCGCGGCTACACGCTCGGCCACTTCCCCCAGAGCTTCCTCCACGCGTCTCTCGGCGGCTACGCCGCGACGCGCTCCAGCGGCCAGGCATCGCGCGGGTACGGACGCTTCGACGACCTCGTCCACGCGCTGCGGATCGCCGCACCCGCGGGAGATCTGTCGCTCGGGCGCGCGCCGGCGAGCGCCGCCGGTCCCGACCTGCGCCAGCTCTTCGTCGGTTCGGAGGGCGCCTTCGGCGTCCTCACCGAGGTCACCGTGCGCATCCGCCCGCGCCCCGCCGCCACGGCCTACGCCGCGTGGACCTTCCCCGACTTCGCGTCGGGAGCGGCCGCCCTCCGCGAAGCGACGCAGCGCGGCATCCGTCCCACGGTCCTGCGCCTCAGCGACGAGACCGAGACGCGCGTCAACGCCACGATGGGCGGCCACCTCACGCGGCTGAGCGGATGCCTCGCCATCGCCACCTTCGAGGGCGCCGACACCGCCGAGGCCGTGCGCGTGCGGGACGACATCGCCGCCGTGTTCGGGCGGCACGGCGCCAAGGCGCGCGGCGAGGATCCGGCCAGGTCGTGGGAACGCGGGCGGTTCGCGTCGCCTGCCCTGCGCGACACGCTCATGGACGCCGGCATCCTCGCCGAGACCCTCGAGACGGCGACGACCTGGTCTGCGCTCACCGGGCTGAAGGCGGCCGTGACCGCCGCGCTGTCGACCACGATGACGGCGGCCGGCGCGAAGCCGATCGTGCTGAGCCACATCTCGCACGTGTACCCGGCGGGCGCCTCGCTGTACTTCACCGTCGTCGCGGCGCTGACCGCCGATCCGCAGGAGCAGTGGGCGAGGGCGAAGGATGCCGCATCCCGCGCGATCGGGGAGGCCGGCGGCACGATCACCCACCATCACGCCGTCGGGCGCGACCACCGGCCGTACCTCGAGGCGGAGATCGGCCCGCTCGGGGTCGAGGTCCTCCGCGCCGTCAAGGTCGTGCTCGACCCGCACGGGATCATGAACCCCGGCGTCCTCGTGGGGTCGGGCGAAGGATCCGGGACGCCCGAAGGCGGCCGCGAGTGACCGTCGCGCTCCTCGTCAATCCCGCTGCGCGGGGCGGCGCCCACACGGGTGCGGCGACCCACGCGGCCGAGCGCCTGCGGGAGCACGGGGTGCGCACCGCCCTGGTGAGCGGCGGCAGCGCGGCGGAGTCCTCCGCGCTGCTGCGTGCGGCGATCGCCGCGGGCGTCGACGCGGTCGCGGTCGCCGGCGGGGACGGCACGGTGCGCCTCGCCATCCAGGAGGTCGCGGGCACCGGAATCCCGCTCGGGATCATCCCTGCCGGGACGGGCAACGACTTCGCAGCGACTCTCGGGCTGCGCGAGCTGGATGCCGTCGCGGCCGCCGACACGATCGCCGCCGGCGCCACGCGCGACATCGACCTCGCCCGCGTGACGCGCGAGGACGGCTCGACCGAGTACTTCGCGACCGTGCTGGCGAGCGGCTTCGACTCGAAGGTGAACGACCGCGCCAACGCCATGCGCTGGCCCCGCGGCGGCTCCCGCTACAACATCGCGATCCTGCGCGAGTTCCTCACGCTCGCGGGCATGCCCTACGAGGTCGCGTTCGAGACCGCCGACGGCGCGCGCGAGCGCGTCACGGGCGACCTCGTGATGGCGACCGTCGGGAACGGGCGCACCTACGGTGGCGGCATCCCGATCTGTCCGGATGCCGACCCCTCCGACGGCCTGCTCGACCTCGTACTGGTGCGTCCCGCCGGTCGCGCGCGCCTCCTCCGCCTGCTGCCGCGCGTGTATCGCGGCACGCACGCCACCGTGCCGGAGGTGGCGACGCACCGGGTGCGCTCGGTGCGGCTGGTGTCGGCCGGAGTGACCGCCTACGCGGACGGCGACCCGATCGGGGCGCTGCCCCTCACGGTCGACGTCGCGCCCCGCGCGCTGCGCGTGTTCGCACCCGCTCCCTGACGCAGTCCGCTCAGTGCGTGGCCTGCGCCGCCCGCAGCGTGGCCAGCACCTGGTCGCGCAGCTCCTCGGGAGCGGTCTCCTTGCATGCGCGGGCAACCACCTCGGTCAGGGTGCGCGCCACGAGCGCCTCGTCCCGGCATCCGTCGCAGTTCTCGAGGTGCTCCGCGATGTCGGTGTGCTGGGTCTTGCACACCTCGTGGCGGAGGTACTCCTCCAGGTCGCGCCGCGCCTTCTCACAGCCGCAGTCGGTCATGTCGTGCTCCTCGTGGCGGCCGTGGTGATGCCGCGCTCTTTCGCATAGTCGGCCAGCAGTTCACGAAGCATGCGCCTGCCACGGTGCAGACGGCTCATGACCGTGCCGATCGGGGTTTTCATGATGTCGGCGATCTCCTGGTAGGCGAAGCCCTCGACGTCGGCGAGGTACACCGCCAGCCGGAAATCCTCCGGAATGGACTGCAGCGCGTCCTTGACGATCGACGCGGGCATGTGGTCGATCGCCTCCGCCTCGGCGGATCGGCTGCTCGTGGCCGTGGTCGACTCGGCCCCGCCGAGCTGCCAGTCCTCGAGTTCGTCGATCGTGCCCTGGTACGGCTCGCGCTGCTTCTTGCGGTAGGTGTTGATGTACGTGTTCGTCAGGATGCGGTACAGCCACGCCTTGAGGTTCGTCCCCTGCGTGAACGTGCGCCACGACGCGAAGGCCTTCACGAAGGTCTCCTGCACGAGGTCGGCGGCGTCGGCGGGATTGCGGGTCATGCGCATGGCGGCGGCGTACAGCTGGTCCATGAAGGGCAGCGCCTGCTCTTCGAACTGCGCACGCGCGTCCGGCACCTGGTCGATCGTGTCGCTCATCACGCGCAAGTCTACGGCGGGCGCCTCCCGGCTGCCCGAGAGGTCCCTTGGCGTCGTCTCGATATCGAGGCGATCGAGGGTGGCGATCATCCGGCTCCACTTCTGTCATCCATCCCGGCTCGCCGGGGTGGGGTTCAGTAGGGTAGAACCCGATGACAGGCAGCGGCTATTCCCCCAGCACCGCGCCGAGCGGGCGCGGCCCCTGGCGCGCTCCCGTCGCCGACGGCCCCCTTCACGCCACGGTGACCGTTCCGGGCTCGAAGTCGCTCACCAATCGCGAGCTCATCCTCGCCGCGCTCGCCGACGCGCCGAGCCGGCTCATCTCCCCCCTGCACTCCGACGACTCCCGGCACATGGTCGAGGCCCTGCGCTCGCTCGGCGTCGGCATCGAGCTCGAGCCCGGCGCCGGCCGCTTCGGCGACGACATCCTCGTGACGCCGGTGTGGCCGCTGCGCGGCGACAGCGTGGTCGACTGCGGCCAGGCCGGCACCGTCATGCGCTTCGTGGCGGGGCTCGGAGGGTTCGCGCGGGGCGACGTCACGCTGACGGCCCACGAGAGCGCGCTGCACCGCCCGATGGGCGCGATGATCACGGCGCTGCGCGACGTGGGCGTCGACATCGACGACGGCGGGCACTGGGCGCTGCCGTTCATCATCCGAGGGCACGGGCACACGCGCGGCGGCGAGGTCACGATCGACGCGAGCGCGTCGAGCCAGTTCGTGTCGGGCCTGCTGCTGGCGGCCCCCCGGTTCGACGTCGGCCTGCACCTGCACCACTCCGGCGAACGACTGCCGAGCATCCCGCACATCGACATGACGGTCGAGGCCCTCGCGCATCGCGGCGTCCACGTCGAGCGCCCCGCGCAGGGCGAGTGGATCGTGCCGGCCGGTGCGGTGCGCGGCAAGGATGTCGCGATCGAGCCCGACCTGTCCAACGCCGCACCGTTCCTCGCCGCCGCCATGATCGTCGGCGGCTCGGTCTCCGTCACCGGCTGGCCCGCCCACTCCACGCAGCCCGGAGCGATGCTCACCGACATCCTCGCGCTCATGGGCGCCCGGGTGCAGCGCCGCGGTGGTGCACTGACCGTCACGGCGGGCACCGGCATCCAGGGAGTCGACCTCGATCTGTCCGCAGCGGGCGAGCTCACGCCGACCATCTTCGCGCTCGCGGCGTTCGCCGACGCCCCGTCGACGCTGCACGGCATCGGCCACATCCGCGGGCACGAGACCGACCGCATCGCCGCGCTCGTCGGCGAGCTGCGCAGCCTGGGCGGCGAAGCGGAGGAGCTGCCCGACGGCATCCGGATCGTGCCCCGCCCCCTTCACGGCGGCACGTGGCGCGCGCACCACGACCACCGCATGGCGACGACGGGCGCCCTCATCGGACTGGCGGTGCCCGGGGTCGAGATCGACGACATCGGCACGACCGCCAAGACGATGCCCCAGTTCCCCGAGCTCTGGCAGGCCATGCTCGAGGACGGCGGCGACTCCGCCGCGCACGCGACGGAGACGATGCGGGCATCGTGAGCTGGCTCGACGATCTCGACGAGGACGACGAACCCGAGTTCGACGAGGCCGACGTGCGCGTCCGGCCCAACCCGAAGGCGAATCGGCCCCGCACGAAACGCCGCCCCGCCCACTCCGACGCGCGCATCGCCCGTGTGCTGGGCGTGGACCGAGGCCGCTACACGGTTCTCGTCGATGAGGACCTCCCCGACGAGCGGACGATCCTGGCCGTCCGCGCGCGCGAGCTGCGCAAGACGGCGATCGTCACCGGCGACCGCGCGCGCGTGGTCGGAGACATCTCCGGCGACGAGGGCACGCTGTCACGGCTGATCGGGATCGAGGAGCGCACCTCGCTCCTCCGGCGCAGCGCCGACGACACCGACCAGGTCGAGCGGATCATCGTCGCGAACGCCGACCAGATGCTCGTCGTGGTCGCCGCCGCCGACCCCGAGCCGCGCGCCCGTCTCGTCGACCGCTACCTCGTGGCGGCGCTGGATGCCGGCATCCGTCCTCTCCTCGTCGTGACGAAGACCGACCTCGCCGACCCGACGGAGTTCCTCGGGCATTTCGAGGGCCTCGACCTCGAGGTGTTCACGAGCGGGCATGAGGAGATGCCGCTCGAACGCATCGGCGCGGCCCTCGTGGGACACTCGACCGTGTTCGTCGGCCACTCGGGCGTCGGCAAGTCGACCCTCGTGAACGCCCTCGTGCCCGAGGCGCACCGAGCAACCGGTCACGTCAACGTCGTGACCGGCCGTGGCCGCCACACATCGAGCTCGACCGTGTCGCTGCGCTATGCCGGAGCCGCGGGCAACGGATGGGTGATCGACACCCCGGGTGTGCGCTCGTTCGGTCTCGGCCACGTGGATCCCGCGAACATCCTGCGCGCGTTCACCGACCTCGCCGAGGTCGCCGAGGAATGCCCGCGGGGATGCACGCATCTGACGGATGCCCCGGACTGCGCCATCGTCGAGGCCGTCGCCGAAGGCCGGCTCGGTCCCGGCGGACCCGCCCGCCTGGACTCGCTCCAGCGCCTGCTCGAGACGTTCGCCCGGCGCGACCCCGCCCGCGCCTCGAGCGAACCCGCGGGCCACGACGGAGCCTAGGCTGGTCGAGTGACCACGCCACTCGAGACCGGTTCCCCCGCACCCGACTTCACGCTCGTCGACCAGGACGGGCGATCCGTTTCGCTCTCGTCCCTCCGCGGCGGCCGCGTCATCCTGTTCTTCTACCCGGAGGCGATGACCCCGGGCTGCACGAAGGAGGCGTGCGACTTCCGTGACAGCCTCGTGCCGCTCCAGGCCGCGGGCTACACGGTGCTGGGCATCTCGCGCGACGAGCCCGAGAAGCTGCGGCGGTTCCGCGAGCGCGACGGACTCACGTACGACCTGCTCAGCGACCCCGATCACGCCATCCACGACGCCTACGGGGTGTGGGGCGAGAAGATGAACTACGGCAAGACGTTCATGGGCGTCATCCGATCGACGTTCGTCATCGATCCCGAGGGTCGCGTCGAGCACGCGCTGTACAACGTGCGCGCCACGGGCCATGTGGCACGCGTGCGCAAGCTCGTCGGGCTGGACGCCGCATAGCGCTGCGCTCGAGAGCGCGCGTGGGAGCTCAGGCGGATGCTTCGTCCCGCGACTCCCGCCCGGCCTCGCGCACGGCGAGAACGAGCAGCACGAGGGTCACGATCGCGGGGGCGGCGATGACCAGCGCGGCCGCCGGCTCGGCGTAGGCGCCCGTCGCCGCACCGAGGGCGACCGCCAGGATCAGCAGCTGCGCGACCACCGCACCGGAGCGCCCCCACGAGCGACCCCGCCAGATCGCGACGGCGAAGGCGATCACCGCCGCCGCGCCGACCGCGGTGAGCACGATGAGAGCGAGGGCGCTGTCGATGGACGCGGTGTCCCCCCCGACGATGGCGACGATCTGCCACACGGCGAGGGCGACCAGGCCCAGTCCCTCGAGTCCGACGAGGACGGCCGCGACGCGGCCGATCCGGTTTGTTCGCATGGCTGGACATCTTTCGGGTCGAACGGGTCGGGATTGTGCGAACCCTCTATGTCGCAGAGGGAATACTCAGCAACTTGCACAGAAACCTGGCGCGCGTCCCTTGATCTAGGTAAACCGCTATGGGACGATTGGTGAAGCAGTGTGCTCCCACAGCGACGTGGGGCGAGCAATCCTCGCACTCCCACAGGGTACCGGACCCGAATTCGGCCCTCTTCGTCAAAACATCCCCCGCATCAAGGAGCACCACCATGGACTGGCGCGACAAAGCCGCCTGCCTGACCGTCGACCCCGAGCTGTTCTTCCCCGTGGGGAACACCGGACCGGCCGTCGATCAGATCGAGAAGGCCAAGTCCGTCTGCGCACGGTGCACCGTCACCGAGATCTGCCTCCAGTACGCGCTCGAGACCGGTCAGGACTCGGGCGTGTGGGGCGGCCTGTCCGAAGACGAGCGTCGCGCCCTCAAGCGCCGCGCCGCGCGCGCCCGCCGCGCTTCCTGACCCCGGTCGCAGGCTTCTCGAGAACGCGCTTGTGTTCTCGACACGCCGCCGACGGATGACACACCCGCGTTCTCGCGAAGACGGATGCCGTCAGTTCCTGCCGCGCTCGATGTAGCGCAGCGGGATCTCGATCGTGACCTCGGTGCCGCTCCCCATGATCGTGTGCCAGTCGATCGTTCCGCCCAGCTCACCCTGGATGAGCGTGCGCACGATCTGGGTGCCGAGACCGCGACCGACCTGACCTTCGGGAAGCCCTGAGCCCGTGTCGCGCACGCGAACCTCCAGGTGCTCGCCGGTGCGGTCGGCGATGATCTCGACATCACCCTCCTGACCGGCCAGGCCGTGCTCGACCGCATTGGTGACGAGCTCGGTGAGAGCCAGCGCCAGCGGGGTCGCATACTCGCTGGGCAGAGTCCCGAACCGGCCGGTCGAGTGCGTGCGCGCGCGGGTGTTCGGAGCTGCGGCGACTTCGGCCACGAGCTTGAGCACCCGGTCGAAGACCTCGTCGAAGTCGACGTTCTGCGCGAGGCCCTCGGAGAGCGTGTCGTGCACGACCGCGATCGCCGACACCCGTCGCATGGCCTGCGTGAGGGCCTCGCGCGCCTCTTCGCTGTGAGAACGGCGGGCCTGGATGCGCAGGAGCGAGGCGACGGTCTGCAGGTTGTTCTTGACGCGATGATGGATCTCACGGATCGTGGCGTCCTTGGTGATCAGCTCCTGCTCCTGGTGCCGGATCTCGGTCACGTCGCGGCACAGCACGATTGCGCCGATGCGCTTGCCGTGGTCGCGGAGCGGGATCGTGCGCAGCGACACGGTGACGCCGCGCGCCTCGATGTCGGCGCGCCATGGGGCGCGACCGGTCACCACGACCGGGAGCGACTCGTCGAACTGGCGGTTCGCCGGAAGGATCTGCGTCACGACCTCGACGAGCGACTCCCCTTCGAGCTCGTCGTCGAATCCGAGCCGGTTGAAGGCCGACAGCGCATTGGGGCTCGCGAACGTGGTGATCCCGTCGACGTCGAGCCGCACGAGTCCGTCGGAGGCGCGGGGCGCGCCGCGGCGCGGCGACGTCGGGGCGGACATGTCGGGGAAGTCGCCGGTCGCGACCATGCCGAACAGCTCATCGGCGCAGTCGTTGAACGTGATCTGCTGGCGGGAGGGCGTGCGAGCCTCACCGAGGTTCGTGTGCCGTGTCACCACGCCGATCGTCTGCGCGGGCTCGGTTCCCCGCGCACGGACCACCGGGACGGCGCGCACGCGGGTCGGGGTCTCTTCGAACCAGTCGGGCGACGCCGAATCGACGATGCGCCCGGTCTGGAAGGCGTCGCGCACCTGCGTGCGCCACTGCGGGCGGACCCGATCGCCGACGATGTCGCGATAGAAGAGCGTGGCCGCGCCGCTCGGGCGTGTGTGCGCGACGGCGACGAAGGAGTCGTCGGATGTCGGGACCCACAGCACGATGTCGGCGAAGGCCAGGTCGGCGAGCAGCTGACCGTCGCCCGCGAGACGGTGAAGCCACTCCACGTCCTCTGCGCTGGAACGGCCCTGGGCGTAGACGAGATCGCTGAGGGTCGACACGACTCTCAGCCTAGACGCCGTCGGAGATCCGCTCGGCGCCGGCGATGCGTCGCGACGTCCGGCGGGGCGGGCGCGTCGTCGGGGCGGTGACGATCGCCTCGCCGACGAACCGTCGCAGGGAGAGCGTGAAGGGCGACTTCGGCGCGATCTCGGCGATCGGGCGCGCAGCGAGGAGCGCGGCATCCGCCGACCGGGGATCCATCGGGAGGAACCACATGTCGCCGATGCCGCCGAAGCGGTCGAGGGTGCGGCGCACCTGACCTCGCGGATCGATGCCGAGGGCGCTCGGGCGCAGCCGGTTCGCGAGCACCACGACCGGGGTCGCCCCGATGGTCGCGCGCAGGTCGGAATGGGCACGCAGGAAGCGGGCGACGCCCACGGGATCGGCGCCCGCGACGGCCACGACGAGATCGGCGCATCGGAGGGCGGCGAGGGTCGCCGCATTTCGACGCGGTCCGTCGAGGTCGCTGACGATCTCCTCGTCGCGCTCGAGTGACGCGGCGACGTCGACCACGGTGTAGTCGGTCCAGTCGCGGCAGACGGAGAGTGCCCGCTCGACGCGCGTCCCGGAGAGCTCGGGCCAGCGGGAGGGACGGTTGAGTCCCGTCAGCACGTCGACGCCGCTGCCGCCGAGCGGAACGCTCACGCGCGAGAGCTCGCGCGGGTCGAGTCCGCCCCGCTCCGCCTGACGGCACGCGGCGGCGAATCCCGGGCCCTCGTCGGCCAGACCCAGCGCGAGCGCGATCGAGGGGGCGTGGGAATCGGCATCCACCAGGCCGACGTGTCGACCTCCCCGCGCGAGTTCGACGGCGAGCTCGACCGCGACCGTCGACCGGCCCGGCGCACCGGCGGGACCCCATACGACGATCACCCGCGGCCCGGGTCGCGGCGACGGGGCGGATGCGGGTCGCGCGGGCGCAGCGCCCAGCACGTCCGACAGGCGCCACCCCTCGATCGCGAGCGCCAGTGGCTGCTCGAGCCCGAAGACCTCCGCGAGGCGCATCGACGCGTCGTCGGTGCACAGCGGAACAATGCGCGTGGCGGTTCGGTCGCAGACCGCGACGACGGCGGCGGTCAGCGTGTCGCGGCGGACCTCGAGCACGACGGCGTCGGCTTCGGCGACGGCGCTCAGCAGCGCCCCGGCGCCCGGATCGAGGAGCAGATCGTCGGCGGCTGCTGCCAGCGACGTCGCGTCGGACGTCGCCACGACATGGTGGCCCTCGCGGCGGAGCGCCTCGGCGAGGGCGCTCGCATCGTCGACGGCCAGGAGCAGCTTCATGCCCCGCCGCCGAGGGTGGGAACGATCGAGAGCGCCGAGTCGTCCGCGAGCGCCGCCAGGGTGGCCGCGACATCCGCTCTCGGGATGACCAGCTCGAGCGCCGCGGCCCCGCCGCCGATCAGCGTGTCGTCGCGGGTGACCGAGACCACCGTCGCATCGGCGACGAGGATGCGGGGCGCGTCGTACTCCCCCGGCTCGACGAGCGGGGCGGCCCAGAGCTCCACCGCGCTGCCCTCGTCGACGGATGCCGGAACGTCGACCGCGCTCTGCACCACGACGTTCGTCGTGCGCGCGCTTTCCGCCGCGCCGACGGCGTCGGCGGGGACGAGCTCCCCCGCCTCGATCGTGCGTGTGGCGACACGGCCCTCTTCCCAGGCGTCGGGCGAGAGGTAGACGCCGCCGAGGTGACCGAGCGCGACGTCCACGTGCCGCAGGTCGTCGGCCGCGATCACCTGGCCCGGAACGATGGTGTGCGCGGCGACGTAGGCGGGCGCGGTCTGCCGGGCGGCCGCCACCACGAACCACACGCCGGCGACGGAGGCCACGATCAGCAGGATTCCGAGCAGGAATCGCGCATCCCCCCAGAAGGCGCGACGGCGGGTTCGGACGGGCTCTGCGACAGTCATGCCCCCATGGTGGCCGAGCTCGCAGCACCGCGATTTCGTTATCCACAGCGGTTTCGGCGCCGATCCCCCCTCATCGGGGCGGGTCCATAATGGGGGCATGCCCGAGACCCCGACATCGGACGTGCGTCTGCTCGCTCCTGCACAGGTGAGCGAGGTGCTCGGGGTCTCCGTCGACGAGGTGATGGCGCTCGTCATGGAGGGGCAGCTCACCGGCATGCGCGTGGGTTCCCCCGCCCGCTGGCGTGTGGAGGAGGCGAGCGTGGCCGCCTACCTGGACGATCAGGCGGAGGCCGCGCGGCGCACCGCGCTGTGGCAGCAGGCCCAGAATGCGAGCTTCCCGGAGCTGTGGGGCTCCGGACCCGTGCGCCACGCCGACTGAGGCACCCCCGGTCAGAGCAGCGACGTCGTCCCCTCGACGCGCACCCACGAGATCGCAGCCAGCGGCACGATGCGGTGGCCGGTGACCGCGTCCGCTCGGCGGGGCGCCCCCGGGTCGTGCAGAGCGAGGTCGAGGTGGTCGGCGCCGGCGCGATCGATGGTGCCGTGGAGCGCACGTCCGGTGGCGAGGTGCACCGCGATGCCCGCGCGGCGACGCACCAGGTCGCGCAGCACGAACCCGAAGGTCAGCCGGTCGGCGAGCGCCGACCTCGCCGGACCCGGGCGCGCGCTGCGAAGGACGTCCTGGTGCGGCATCCCGATGCCCATGATCGCCGCGAACGGCACCACCACCGCCCCCGCGGGTCCCTCGAGGGGCGAGAGCGCGACACAGTCCGCGCCGACGCCCGTGACAGCACCGCGCATCGTCGTGCCGTCGGAGAGGTCCAGCGACGGCGTGGACGGGGAGCCGTCGCGACCGACCAGCCCGCCCAGACGCTCCTGGAGCGAGACGCGCGACAGCCGCAGCCGCTCGGCCTCGGTGTCGAGCGCGGCGCGCTCGGCCTCCCACTCGGAGGCGAGCTGACCCTCGAGATCGTCGAAGAAGCGGTCCCAGCGCATCCGGCGAGGCTAGGGCAATCATCGAGAGCGGATCACAAGTTATCCACATCGGTCCGAGCGGATTCCCCTTCGAGCGGCGTCATGTGTTCTACTGTCCGCAAGACATCCCCCCTGTCGAGATAGGCACCCATGGCAATGCTGCCCGCGGGCTCTGCCCACGCTTTCCGCGCGCTCGGAAGCGCCGCAGAGCTCTCCGAGTTCTTCGCGCCGCAACGCACGTCCGCCACCGCCCTCCCCGAGCCGGAGCCCTTCCTGCGCAACATCACGCGCGGCGTGCTCGAGGTGCTCGCCGGGGTGCGCGAGGTCGACCAGCTCGCACGCTGGCTCACCGAAGACCCCTACCGCAAGCTCGTCACGCGGTCGAACCTGGCCACGCGTGCACGCAGCGCCCGGGGGGTCCCGGCGCGGCGACCCGTGCACATGATCCTCTCGGTGCACCAGTCCGCGCCTGCCGACGGGGTCATCGAATCCGTCGTGATCGTCCAGGGTCCCGCGCGCACGCGCGCGGTGGCGCTGCGCCTCGAGGGCATGGACGGGCGCTGGCGCGCGACATCCCTCGCCCTGCTCTAGCGGGGGCTCGACAGCCGTCGCGGCTTCGTGGGGCGGTCGATCGTCAGTCCTGCGCGTCGATCAGTTCGAGCAGCGCCTTGCATGCGTCGCGGATGTCGTCGTGGCCGAACTGCCCGGCGCGACTCTGCGCGGCGATCACTCCCGAACGATGCACCCTGCGGAAATCGCCAATCGGAAACGACCACGCCTGCTTCGTGTCACGGTCCTCCGTCTTGTCGACGCCGAGATGCCAGTGGGCGTAGGCGGTCCACCCGTCGCGCTCGATGAAGCCGTTCTCCTCATCCGCGGTGGGCGCCGCCTCCGACCAGTCGCCCTGCTGGTCGCGCACGACCTTCCCCTCGCGAACGAGGGCGCGGGCCTGGCGCAGCGCGGGTCTGTTCAGTTCGATCGCCATGGACAGACCCTAGGACCGCCGGACGGCGCTGACGACGGGGTTGACGGATGCCGCGGCATCCGCCTCGCTCACTGCTTGTACGACGAGAGGAAGTTGCCCAGGCGCTCGATCGCCTCGGTCAGCACGCGCGCCTCGGGAAGGGTGACAATGCGCAGGTGGTCGGGCGTGGCCCAGTTGAAACCGGTGCCCTGCACCAGCAGGACATGCTCGGCGACGAGGAAGTCGTAGACGAGCTTCGCGTCGTCACGGATCTCGTAGACCTCGGGATCGAGGCGCGGGAACGCGTAGAGGGCACCCTCGGGGCGGACGCACGTGACACCCGGGATCGCCTCCAGCCCCTCCCAGGCGGCATCGCGCTGCTCGCGGAGCCGACCGGTCGGCGCGATCAGCGAGTCGATCGACTGCACGCCCGACAGCGCGGCCTGCACGGCGTGCTGCGCGGGGACGTTGGGGCACAGCCGCGTCGAGGCGAGCAGCGTGATTCCCTCGATGAAGCCGGATGCGTGATCCTTCGGACCGGTGATCACGAGCCACCCCGAGCGGTAACCGGCGACGCGGTACGTCTTGGACAGCCCGTTGAAGGTGAGCACGAGCAGATCGGGAGCGACGGACGCCAACGGGATGTGCACGGCATCGTCGAACAGGATGCGGTCGTAGATCTCGTCGGCGAGCACGAGGAGCGAGTTCTCACGGGCGATCTCGGCGATTCCGTCGAGCACCTCTCGCGAGTACACCGCGCCGGTGGGGTTGTTCGGGTTGATGACGACGATCGCCTTCGTGCGCGGCGTGACCTTGGCGCGGATGTCGTCGAGGTCGGGCTGCCAGCCGTTCTGCTCGTCGGCCAGGTAGTGCACCGGCGTGCCGCCGCCGAGGCTCGTCATCGCGGTCCACAGCGGATAGTCGGGGGCCGGGATCAGCACCTCGTCGCCCTCGTCGAGCAGGGCCTGCATCACCATCGTGATGAGCTCCGACACGCCATTGCCGAGGTAGACGTCGTCCGGGCCGAACGACGGGAAGGAAGGGTCCTGCTCGTAGCGGTACACGACCGCGCGACGCGCCGACATGATGCCGCGGCTGTCGCTGTAGCCGTGTGCGTGCGGCACTGCCTCGATCATGTCCCGCACGATCTGGAACGGCGCCTCGAAGCCGAACACCGCCGGGTTGCCGGTGTTGAGCTTGAGGATCGTGTGTCCCTCGTTCTCCAGGCGATCCGCCTCGACCAGGGCCTGCCCGCGGATCTCGTAGAGGACATCCTTGAGCTTGCTGGACTGGTCGAGAGTGCGAAGGGGACTCATCGGCCCAGGATATCGGGGCCGCAGGGAGGCCAATGGACGCCGTGTGGCCCGGGCGTCACCGCCCGGGCCCCCGGCTCACTTCTTCTTCTGCTCGGCGGCGCGGCGCTGGGCGCGATTCTGCGGAGCCTGCTGCGGTGCGCCGGCGGCGGCATCCGTCCGCTGGCCGAAGGCACCGCGCTGCTGCTCCGCGGCCGGAGCGGCGGCGGGTGCAGCGGCCGGCTGCGCGGATGCCGCAGACGCGGCGGCCTGGCGGAGCCGGTTGGTCGCGGCCTGCTGCACCTGGCCGCGGTCGTTGCGGACCTCGACCTCACCGGCGTCGTTCGCCGCGGAGTACTCCAGGCGCTGGCCCTCGACGGGCTGTGCGCCCAGACCCTTCGCCTCGACCTCGGCCTCGCCCTCGCCCTGACGACGCACCTCGACCTCGAGGTTGTAGAGGTAGCCGACCGACTCCTCCTTGATCTGCCCCATCATCGCCTGGAACATCTGGTAGCCCTCGCGCTGGTACTCGATGAGCGGGTCGCGCTGGGCCATCGCGCGCAGGCCGATGCCGTCCTTGAGGTAGTCCATCTCGTAGAGGTGGTCACGCCAGCGGCGGTCGAGCACCTGCAGCACGACGCGGCGCTCGAGCTCGCGCGTGGCCGGCGTGCCGAGCGTCTCTTCACGCTTGTCGTAGGCGATGCGCGCGTCGGAGAGGATCTCGCGCTTGAGACCGTCCGACGTGATGCCGCCCTTTCGTCCGGCGCCCTCGGCGACGACCTCGTCGATCGAGACGCTCACCGGGTAGAGCGTCTTCAGCTCGGTCCACAGGGCGTCGAAGTCCCAGCTCTCGTTGTGACCGGCACCGGTGTGGTCGTCGATGACGGCGTTGATGGCGTCTTCGATGAAGTGCTGGACGCGGTCGGCGATGTCGTCGCCCTGCAGCATGTGCCGGCGGTCGGAGTAGATCGCCTCGCGCTGGCGGTTGAGGACGTCGTCGTACTTGAGGACGTTCTTGCGGATCTCGGCGTTGCGGGCCTCGACCTGGCTCTGCGCGGACTTGATCGCGCGCGAGACCATGCCCGACTCGATGGCGACGTCGTCGGGGAAGTTCGTGCGCGCGAGGATCGCCTCGGCTGCGCCCGACTGGAACAGACGCATGAGGTCGTCGGTGAGCGACAGGTAGAAGCGGCTCTCACCAGGATCGCCCTGACGACCCGATCGACCGCGCAGCTGGTTGTCGATGCGACGGGACTCGTGGCGCTCCGTGCCCAGCACGTACAGGCCGCCGGCGTCGACGACCTTGCCGGCCTCTTCGGCGACGGTGTCGCGGGTGCCCTGGTAGACGGCATCCCACTCCGCCTCGTACTCGTCGGGGGTCTCGACCGGGTCGAGGCCCTTCGCCTTCATCTCCTGCACCGCGAGGAACTCGGCGTTGCCGCCGAGCATGATGTCGGTGCCTCGACCGGCCATGTTCGTGGCGACGGTGACGGCGCCGAATCGGCCCGCGCGCGCGACGATCTCGGCCTCGCGCGCGTGGTTCTTCGCGTTGAGGACCTCGTGCTTGATGCCCTTCTTCGCGAGCAGGCGCGACAGGTACTCGCTCTTCTCGACGCTCACCGTGCCGACGAGCACGGGCTGACCGCTCGCGTGGCGCTGGGCGATGTCCTCGACGACCTGCGCGAACTTCGCCTGCTCGTTCTTGTAGACGAGGTCTGCCTGGTCCTTGCGGATCATCGGCTTGTTCGTCGGGATCGGCACAACGCCGAGCTGGTAGGTCGACATGAACTCCGCGGCCTCGGTCTCGGCTGTACCGGTCATGCCGGCGAGCTTCTCGTACAGGCGGAAGTAGTTCTGCAGCGTGACGGTGGCCAGAGTCTGGTTCTCGGCCTTGACCGGCACGGCTTCCTTGGCCTCGATGGCCTGGTGGATGCCCTCGTTGTAGCGACGGCCGACCAGGATGCGGCCGGTGTGCTCGTCGACGATCATGACCTCGTCGTTCATGACGACGTAGTCGCTGTCGCGCTTGAACAGCGCGAGCGCCTTGATCGAGTTGTTGAGGAACGAGATCAGCGGGGTGTTGGCCGACTCGTACAGATTGTCGATGCCGAGGTAGTCCTCGACCTTCTCGATGCCGGGCTCGAGCACGCCGATGGTGCGTTTCTTCTCGTCGACCTCGTAGTCGACGCCGACCTCGAGGGTCTTCGCGATCTTCGCGAACTCGACGAACCAGCGGTTGGCCTCACCCGACGACGGACCGGAGATGATGAGCGGCGTCCGCGCCTCGTCGATGAGGATCGAGTCGACCTCGTCGACGATCGCGTAGAAGTGGCCCCGCTGCACGAGGTCCTCCTTGCGCCAGGCCATGTTGTCGCGCAGGTAGTCGAAGCCGAACTCGTTGTTCGTGCCGTAGGTGATGTCCGCGTTGTACTGCTCGCGGCGCACATCGGGCGTCTGCCCGGCGACGATGATGCCGGTCGTCATGCCGAGCGCGCGGTAGATGCGGCCCATGAGCTCCGCCTGGTACGAGGCGAGGAAGTCGTTGACGGTGATGACGTGGACGCCCTGCCCGGCGATGGCGTTGAGGTAGACCGGGAACGCTCCGGTGAGGGTCTTTCCCTCACCCGTCTTCATCTCGGCGATGTTGCCGAGGTGGAGCGCCGCGCCACCCATGATCTGCACGTCGTAGGCGCGCTGGCCGAGGGTGCGCTTGGCGGCCTCGCGCACGGCGGCGAACGCTTCGGGCATGAGCTGGTCGAGCGTCGCGCCCGCTTCGAAGCGCGCCCGGAGCTCGGCCGTCTCGCCGCGGAGTTCCTCGTCGGTGAGGTGCGCGTAGTCCTCTTCGAGGGCGTTGACGGCCTTGACGACCTGCTGAAGCCGCCGGAGGATGCGACCCTCGCCGGCGCGAAGCAGTTTCTCGAGGGGGTTGGCCACGGAGTGTCTCCATCTGTCGGGTGTGACGCATCGGCGCCGCTGTCGCCCGGAGCTCGGCCCCAGACATACCTTCCTATGTTATCCACCCGTGACCTTGGTGTGCGCTGGGTGTGGGCGAGCGATCGTTGCGATGTTTCCCGGTATGCATATACTCGGAATCTACATACCCGGTATGCACCGGGGACGACGGGAGAAGCCCATGTCCGTTCGGCAGAGCCTGCTGGCGATCCTCGATCAGGGGCCGTGCTACGGCTACCAGCTCCGTGCGGAGTTCGACCGTCGCACCGGCTCGACGTGGCCGCTCAACGTGGGGCAGATCTACAACACCCTCGATCGCCTCGAGCGCGACGGAATGGTCGCGAAGGGAGACGTCGACGAGCAGGGTCACGTCTACTGGGAGATCACGGATGCCGGAGCCGCCGACGTGCGCGGGTGGCTCGCCTCCCCCGTCCAGCGTTCGCAGGGCACGCGCGACGAGCTGGCGATCAAGCTCTCCGTCGCCGCGACCCTTCCGGGAGTCGATGTCGGCGAGATCATCCAGACGCAGCGCCGCGCGTCCCTGGCCCAGCTGCAGTCGCTCAACAGGGCGAAGTACGCGGGCGCGAGTCCGGACGGTCGTGAGGAGCTCGCCTGGTCGCTGGTCGTCGACTCCATGATCTTCGCGGCCGAGGCAGAAGTCCGCTGGCTCGATCACACCGAGCAGCGCCTGGCGCAGCATCCCGACCACGCGATGGCGCTCGAGCTGTCGACGGAGCGGCCGCGGCGAGGACGCCCGGCCCGGTCCGAGACGAAACCGGCCCAGCCGGACACATAAGAGATGAACCGTCGGAGAGGACGAACCATGAGCCCCGCAGTGCCTGCCATCGATCCCGCCGCCATCCACCTGCCCCCGACCGAGCCCATCGACATCACCGAGCTCGTCACCCAGGCAGTGCGTCCCGCCTGAGGGCCATCGGATGCCGCGGGCCACGGCATCCTGTCGCCTCCCAGGCGGCACGCACTAACCTGAAGCGTGACCGAAACCGACACCCCGATCGCGGACGAGGCTCCCGTCGAGCCCGCCGAGATGACGTTCTCCGACCTCGGACTGGGCGATGCCGTGCTCAAGGCACTGCGCGACGTCGGGTACGAGACGCCGTCGGCCATTCAGGCCGCGACCATCCCCACGCTGCTGGCCGGACGCGACGTCGTGGGCCTCGCACAGACCGGCACGGGCAAGACGGCCGCGTTCGCCCTGCCGATCATCGATCGTCTGGACCTGTCGCAGAAGAATCCGCAGGCTCTCGTGCTGGCCCCGACCCGCGAGCTGGCGCTCCAGGTGTGCGAGGCGTTCGAGAAGTACGCCGCGCACCTGAAGGGCGTGCACGTCCTCCCCGTCTACGGCGGCCAGGGCTACGGCGTGCAGCTGTCGGCGCTGCGCCGCGGCGTGCACATCATCGTCGGCACGCCCGGCCGCATCATGGACCACCTCGACAAGGGCACCCTCGATCTGTCGGAGCTGAAGTACCTCGTGCTCGACGAGGCCGACGAGATGCTGAAGATGGGCTTCGCCGAAGACGTCGAGACGATCCTCGCCGACACCCCCGACACCAAGCAGGTCGCGCTCTTCTCGGCGACCATGCCCGCCACGATCCGCCGGATGTCGCAGCAGTACCTGCACGACCCGGAGGAGATCACCGTCAAGTCGAAGACGACGACGTCCTCGAACACGACGCAGCGCTACCTCATCGTGTCGTTCCAGCAGAAGATGGATGCGCTCACGCGCATCCTCGAGGTCGAGAACTTCGATGGCCTCATCGTCTTCGGCCGCACCAAGAGCGTGACCGAGGAGATCGCCGAGAAGCTCCGCGCCCGCGGCTACTCTGCCGCCGCCATCAACGGCGACGTGGCCCAGGTGCAGCGCGAGCGCACCGTCAATCAGCTCAAGTCGGGCAAGCTCGACATCCTGGTGGCCACGGACGTCGCGGCCCGCGGCCTCGACGTCGAGCGCATCTCGCACGTGGTGAACTTCGACATCCCTACCGACACCGAGTCCTACGTGCACCGCATCGGCCGCACCGGCCGCGCCGGCCGCTCGGGCGACGCGATCAGCTTCGTCACGCCCCGCGAGCGCGGCCTGGTGCGCGCGATCGAGCGCGCGACGCGGCAGGAGCTCACCGAGATGAAGCTCCCGAGCGTCGACGAGGTGAACGAGACGCGCCTGTCGCGCTTCGACGACCGGATCACGGCTGCGCTGGCCGAGAACGAGCGCATCGACCGCTTCCGCGACATCGTCGCCCATTACGTGCGCAACCACGACGTGCCCGAGGTGGACGTGGCGGCTGCGCTGGCCGTGGTCGCGCAGGGCGAGTCGCCCCTGCTGCTCGAACCCGAGCCCGAGCGGCCGCGCTATGAGCCGCGAGAGCGCGACGACCGCGGAGGTCGATTCGACCGCGACGATCGCGGCGAGCGGCCCCAGCGACGCGAGCGTGCGCCGCGCGAGGGCATGGCCACCTATCGCATCGCGGTCGGCAAGCGCCATCGGGTCGAGCCGCGCCAGATCGTCGGAGCACTCGCGAACGAGGGCGGCCTGCGCCGCGACGACTTCGGCGCGATCCAGATCCGGCCGGACTTCTCGCTGGTGGAACTGCCCGCGGACCTCTCCCGTGGCACGCTCGACAAGCTCTCCGACACGCGCATCTCGGGCCGGCTCATCGAGCTGCGGCTCGACTCCGGCGGTCCGAGCCGTCGCCGCGACGACCGGGACGATCGCCCCGACAGGAAGCCGCGCCACTCGCCGCGCGACCGCTGATCGCAGCCCGGTTGTCCGCGTTCGGGGCGTGAAGCGCACGGGACTCGCCGTGAGCCTCGGCGCGGTGCGGTCAAACGCCGCCCCGAAACGCTCCGCGTGCCGGGCGGCAGTTCGCGAGTCCACAGCGCCTCCGACCGTCAGCCGCCTCCCGGGCGGCGCCCATAGGATCGATGCATGGCCGGATTCTGGGGCAAGCGCAAACGCGAACAGGAAGAGCTCGAAGCGCAGGACGCCGATCTCGCACGGCGGGCGCGCACAGCGCTCGTCGCAGCGGATGAGCGGATTCGCGTCACGACCGACGAGCTGGCGTTCGCCGAGGCCGAACTCGGCGCCGAGCCGACGAAGGACCTGCGCGACGCTCTCGAGTCCGTGCGCACGCACCTCGCCGAGGCGTTCCACCTTCACCAGCTGAACCACGACGAGATCCCGGACACCCCCGAAGAGCTGCGCACCCGCAACGCGCGCATCGCGCAGCTGTGCGAATGGGCCGAGGACCTGCTCGACGATCGGACGGAGGCGCTCGCCGCACCGATCGAGCGCGCGCGCAGAGCTCCGGAGATCGTCGCGAAGGTGCGCGAGGACGCCGTGCGCCTGCGCGCACGCATCCCGCAGGCCCGCGAGACCGTGCAGCGCCTGGCGAACCGGTACTCGACCGAGGCGCTCGCGCAGGTCGCGGCCAACCCCGCCGAGGCCGAGCAGCTCCTCGGCTTCGCCGAGCACAGCGCCGGCATCGCCGAGCGCCGCCGCGAAGCCGGCCAGCGCGAGCAGGCCAACCTCGCTCTCGAGGCCTGCACCGAGGCCGCGCGCCGCGCCGCAACGCTGATCGACGCGGTCGAGACGTTCGAGGTCGAGGCGCTGCGCGCAGAATCGACGCTGTCGGCGATCGTCGAGGACTCGCGCGAAGACATCGCCGTCGCACTCAAGGAGCCCCACACGCCGGCCGTCAGCACGGCGATCGGCGACCTGCAGACGGCCCTCGCCTCGCTGCCGGCCGCCGGCGTCAACACCGACCCGTTCACGCTGCTCTCGCGGCTGCGCACCGCCAACGCGGCGCTCGACGAGGCCATCGCGAAGGCCCGCGAGCGCGCCGCACGGCCGATCCCCCCGCTCGAGCATGTGCGCCACGCGATCGACGACGCCGATCGTCAGCTCGCCGTCGCGAAGGACGTCATCGCCGGGCATCGCGGCTGGATCGGCGCGGACGCCCGCACGCGTCTGGCCGAGGCCGAGCGCATCCGGACCGACCTCGACCGCTATCTCGGCACGTCGGCGAGCGCCGCGACCATGATCGACGAGGACCACCGCGAACAGGCGATGGCGATGGCCCGCCGGGTCGGCTTCCTCGCGGGCGAGGCGCTGCAGCTCGCGCAGCGCGATATCGACGCCTCACGCCCCCAGGGCGGCCCCGACCAGTGGGGCGGATCGCAGCAGGGCTGGGGAGGCGGCCGCCGCGGAGGCGGCGGCGACCTCATGGGAGGCATCCTCGGCGGCCTCGTCATCGGAAGCATCCTCGACGGCTTCATCGACTGAGCCATCCGGACATAGGGATGCCCCGACCCTCGGGCCGGGGCATCCGCTCGTCTCAGTCGCCTACGACGCGACGGCCTCGGGGGCTGCCAGGGTCGTGAGCGAGATGACGCCGTAGTCCCATCCCTTGCGGCGGTACACGACGCTCGGGTGATCGTTCTGCACGTTCACGAACAGGAAGAAATCGTGGCCGACCAGTTCCATGCGGTCCACGGCCTCTTCGACCGACATCCACTCGGGATCGAACTCCTTCGTGCGGATGACGACGGGGGTGTAGCCCTCCTCCTCCTCGTTGCCCGTGACGATCGGGATCTCGCCGGTCGCAACGGCGCGGAGCACGTCGACCGACGCAGGCTGCACGTCGATCCCCTGGATCGCACCGCTGCCCTTGTCGAGCTTGGCTCCGCGAGGGTGGTTGCGGGCGTCCACGCGCTTGTCCTTCGCGCGGCGGAGCTGCTCGCACAGCTTGTCGACCGCGAGATCGAGCGCGGTGAACTTGTCACCGTCAGTGGCCTCGGCCCGAACGATCGGGCCCTTTCCGGTGAGGGTCAGTTCGACCGTGTCGTCTTCCACACGGCCGTTGTGATACGCGCGGTGCGTGATCTTGACATCCACGCGCTGCGCTCGTGGAGCGAGGTGTTCGATGCGGGCGGCCTTGTCTTCGACGACCGAGCGGAATCGATCTGTGATCCCCACTCCCACGCCGACGATGCTGGTTTCCATCCCTGACCTCCTTGTTCCGGTCCGCCCGGCCAAGGGCGGACCATGAGTCGCCTTGTGGTCCCCACGCTAGCCCCGACCCCGTCACATGTCACCTGTGAGTTTCGAATGCGACGCCGGGTGGCCTCCGGCCGTTCATATGACGCGGCGTGGCGGCCGCGGTGACCGCGCCCAGGACCACGGCGCCGGCCGCGCGGAGGGCGCGGACGGCCTCCTCCAGGCTCGCCCCGGTGGTCGCCACGTCGTCGAGCACGACGACGCGACGACCCGCAGCGGATGTCGCCATCAGGCTGTGGGCGACATTGTCCCGACGCGCATTGCGGTCGAGACCGCGCTGGTCGCCCGTGCGGCGTGCGTGTCTCAGCAGACGCGCGACGGGGAGTCGCGCGCGCTGCGCGAGCAGGTCGGGCACACGGACGCCACGACGACGATACGACGCGCGCGAGGTCGGCATCGGCACCACGACGGCATCGCCCGCGTCGAGCCGGGCGAATGCCTCCCGCATCCCCGGAGCGAGCCTGCGCGCCAGCGGCGTGCGTCCGTCCTCCTTGATCGCGCGGACGACCCGCGCCGCGATGCCCTCGAACGAGAGGCCGCTCCAGAGCACGACCTCCCCGCCCGGTGCATCGAGCACGCGCCGGACGGGCTGCGGCTCGAGCGCCGCGATGCACGCGTCGCACAGGGAGGAATCGGGGATGCCGCATCCTGCACACACCACGGGGAGCACGAGTGCGAGCGCGTCGGCGAGCGCTGAGCGCACGACGGCGGCGGAGTCGTCGAGAAGCATGCAGGCAGGTTCCCACCAGGGCTGAGTGCGCCCGGCGCCCGCGCGAGCGAGCAGGGGATCCCGATGGCCCCATCGCGATCTGGGGAGGAGCGCTACTCCGGCACGCCCTGCTGGGTGGCCAGCACCAGCACGCCCGTCGCCGTGGGCTGCCAGCTCGTGCCGCGCTTCACCGACAGCATGCCGTCGTCGGCGAGCAGTCGCACGCTCGAGAGCGACGTGCCTCCCGCGATCGACGTCATCGCTGCCGGCGCACTGCTGGTGGAGGCCAGGCCTCCGACGACCTGCTCCAGCACCTCGGTCCCCTCGGCGTCCCCGGACAGCACGCCGACGGAGAGGTCGTCGAGCCACGCGATGCCGCGACTCGCGCCGTCGACCGCCGCGAGCTGCACGGGGTCCCCGAGGCGCTCGGGAACCTGGTCGGCACCGCGGACGATTCCCGCGACCCACAGCGCGGTGCGCCCGCCGGCGGTCACGACGGCCGCGATCCGCGTGCCGTCGCGCGAGACCGACATCGCGTGCACGGCGGTGGCTCCCGGCCAGGCGTCGGCGACGATGACCGGTGAGAGGTCGGGCAGGTAGGCCTGAAGCCCACCCGGCTGGTCCCGGGGCACCGTCCAGACGATGTCGAACGCATCGATCGATGGGTCGATGAGACCGGCCCGAGGATCGAGGTTGTCCCAGGTCTCGTCGGCGCGCACGATGGACACCGTCCCATCGGCCTGCCGGATCGCGGCGGCCTCGCGCTGGGGGTCGACCTGGATCGCGACCGGCGCGAACTCCGGGACGATCTCGGAGAGACCGGGGATCGGCTCGAGCTCCTCCCCGCCGGCGAGGAAGCCGAACCCGTTCTCGGTCAGCACGAGCGGCGCACCGGGGATGCGGGTCGACCGTACGGCGACCGCCTCGGCGTCGATGGGGGTCGACTGGACGGTGAGTTCGACATCCGCCACGCCCGCTGTCGCGAGACTCGCCCGGAGCTGCGTGTACATGCGGTCGATCGTCTCGGGATCGGCCCCGAGGACCGACTCCGACAGGTCGACTTCGTACGCGTTCCCGGGGCGCGGCACGGCCGCGACGACCGTGACGCCTTCGGGGAAGGCGCTCTCGACCGCGTCGCCGAGCCATGCGCTCGGCGGTGCGTTGAGCGCATCCGCGACGAGGCGCGGAGCGGCGGTCGTCGGGAACCACCGCGCGTCGGGCACGAGGTACTGCCACGTCGGGTCGAAGTACATGACGGAGTAGTTGTGGAAGACCCGGGGGAACTCGTCGCGATCGAGCACCACTCCGTCGGCGGCGAACGAGATGCGCCACTCGCCCCCGACCTGCTGGAGCTCGAACGGCAGCACGCGCGCACCGACCTCGGCGCGCTCGTACGCGCCCGTGTCATCGACCGTGGCAACTGTGGTGATCGACATCGAGACGGCGCCCTCTTCGGCCTCGACGGGGGCCCGATCCTCGAACACGTCGACGATCACGCCGGCCGACGGATTCCACACGTCGGCGAACTCGGGGGTGAGGAATTCGCGGGCGCGATCCCAGCGGGCATTGGCGCCGGGGCCGGAACCTGCGCGGATGAACCCCTCGACGATCTGCTCCGCCGTCGCACCCGGCTGCGGGCTGTCGGGCAGCAGGAAGGAGATGTCCTCGGAGTCCGGAGCATCCGAAGCGCTCAGCCCGTAGTTCACCCTCCCGCTGGTCGGCAGACCCGCGCAGGCCGTGAGGCCGATCGCGAGCACGGCGACCAGAAGCGCCAGGATGCCGCGGCGCGCCGTCATGACGCACCCCCCGTGGTCGCGGCATCCGTCTTCTGAGCCGCCTCCGCGCGAGGGATCTGGATGGGTTGCGTCAGGCCGAGGTCGTCGGCCGTGATCGAATCCTCACCCGGGTCGAGAGGGATCGGGGACCGCCCGGTGAGGCGTCCTCCCTTGCGGGGAAGGGTGAGCACGAAGTTCGTACCGCGGCCGAGTTCGGACCAGACGCCGAGCGCGCCACCGTGCAGCCGCGCATCGCCCAGGGCGATCGACAGGCCCAGCCCGGTCCCCCCGATCGTGCGCGTGCGCGACGGGTCGGCGCGCCAGAAGCGATCGAAGACCCGCTCGACGTCTTCCGGCTTCATGCCGAGCCCGAAGTCGCGGACGCCGATGGCGACCGCCTGCTGGTCGCTGTCCACCGTGACGACGATCGGTCGGCCCTCACCGTGCTCGATCGCGTTGCCCAGCAGATTGCGCACCACCCGACGCACCCGTCGCGGATCCATGTCGACGGGGGAATATCCCCCGGGGGCGACGAGCCGCACGTCGGTGCTGTGCTGCTCGGCGAGCTGCTCCATCGAGGAGATCACGTCTTCGGCCAGGTGGGCGAGACTGGTCGGCTCGAGCTCCAGCTGCACGGATCCCGCGTCGTAGCGGCTGATCTCCAGCAGATCGGTCAGCAGCGTCTCGAACCGCTGCACCTGGTTGTTCAGCAGCTCGGCGGCGCGCGCGGTCGCGGGGTCGAACGCGTCCCGCTGGTCGTTGATCATGTCGGCCGCGAGGCGGATCGTGGTGAGAGGGGTGCGCAGCTCGTGCGAGACATCCGACACGAAGCGCTGCTGCACCAGCGAGAGGTCGGCGAGCTCCTTGATCTGCGATTCGATGCTGTCGGCCATGGCGTTGAACGAACGGCCGAGAGTGGCCAGTTCGTCCTCGCCGCGCACGGGGAGCCGCACGCCGAGCTCTCCCGACGCGAGTCGCGCGCTGCTGTCGGCCGCCTCCCCGATCGGGGTCGTCACCGATCGCAGCACGAACCACGCGATACCGCTGATGAGCAGCACCAGCCCGATGCCGACGATCCACAGCGTGCCCTGGACGAAGCCGAGGGTCTGCGGCGCGTTGGCCAGGTCGTACGCGAGGTACAGCTCGTAGGCGCCGACGCCCGGGACGTTCAGCTGCTGCCCGACGACGATCCCGGGAGCGGTCGCGCCGTCCTCCGTCGCGAGGGCGACGGACTGCCACACCTGACGGTCGTCATTGGCGCGCACGCTCTCGCGCATGCCGTCCGTGAGCAGCGCTTCGAAGGCGAAATCCGAGGTGAAGTCCTGCGGCGCGTTCGGCGAGGGCGGGCCGATGCGGAACGCGGCGTACGCGTCGCTGGTCGACTGCTGGTTGAGCGTCGCGCGCACGAGCTGCATCGCGTTCTGAAGCTGCACGCCGTCTTGCCCTGCGACGCTGTCGAGGGTCTGCTGCGCCGCGGCGGTCGTGCGCTGCGCGTTGAGCAGCACCTGGTCCTTGCGCGAGACGAAGAGGTCGTTCTGGATGGCGAGGGCCATCCACACGCACGCGACGATGACGGCCAGGGCGGTGAGCCCGAGTGTCACGAGGATCGTCCGGAAGCGCAGTGAGCGCCGCCAGAGCGCCGCGATGTTCCCGGGCCAGGCGCGCCAGTGCCGCCACCCGGTCAGCGGCGTCCGGGTCGCCGTCACCCCCGTGATCGGGGCTGCCATGCGGGCCTCACACGACCGCGCCGGCGCGATAGCCGACGCCGCGCACCGTGGTCACGATCTTCGGGTTGTCCGGGTCCTGCTCGACCTTGGCGCGCAGGCGCTGGACGTGCACGTTGACCAGGCGCGTGTCGGCCTTGTAGTGGTAGCCCCAGACCTGCTCGAGCAGCATCTCGCGGGAGAACACCTGCTGGGGCTTGGAGGCGAGGGCGACCAGCAGTTCGAATTCGAGGGGCGTGAGAGGGATCGCGCCGTCGCCGCGACGCACCTCGTGCGCTGCCACGTCCACGGTGAGGTCGCCGATGCGCAGGGTGTCGTTGGTCGGCTGGCTCGCCGGCCGCAGGCGCGTCTTGATGCGCGCCACGAGCTCCTTCGGGTTGAACGGCTTGACGATGTAGTCGTCCGCGCCGGACTCGAGGCCCTTCACGACGTCGGCGGTGTCGGTGCGGGCGGTGAGCATGATGATCGGGACGCCGGACTCGGCGCGCACGCGCGTGCAGATCTCGATGCCGTCCATTCCGGGGAGCATCAGGTCGAGCAGGATCAGGTCGGGACGCTCCGTGCGCCACGCCTCGACCGCCTGCGCCCCGTCGGAGCAGAACACGGTGTCGAATCCCTCAGTGCGCAGCACGATGCCGATCATCTCGGCGAGGGCGGTGTCGTCGTCGACCACCAGGATGCGTGATGTCATCGCGCGGATTCGTCCTTCTCTTCGTCACACGGGCAGGGCGCGGACGGCGCCTTCCCCTTGCGCTCCCCACAGAGTAGTCGACGCCACCTGAGCACAGGCCGAAGACCGCCCGTGACAGCGCCGAACGGTGTGGAGAGCGGATGCCGCGCCCACCCGATATGACACGATAGGGGCACGCCCGACACGGTGCGCGAAGACGCAGGTGCACGACCCCGAGGGAGACGAGCGTGACCGCCTATCCGGCCTGGACTCCGGCATCCCGACCGGGGATCATCCCGTTGCATCCGCTGCCGTTCGGCACGATCCTCGGACGCTCCTTCTCGGCCCTGCGCAGCAACCCGCGCGTGCTGCTCGGCTTCGCGCTCATCGTGCAGACCCTCGCGTACCTCGTCGTCATCGCCGCAGTGGGCGCGATCGCGTTCGCGTCGTTCTCGCGGCTGGCGACCCTGCAGTTCGGAACTGACGAGTACGACGCGGTCGCCGCCGGGTCGACGGCGATCACGATCATCGCGGGCGTCGTGCTCGGCCTGGCCGCGGGGGCGCTCGGCGTCATCGTCCAGGGCATCGTCGTCACCGAGGTCGCGCACGCCGCCGTGGCCGAGAAGCTCACCCTCGGGGCGCTGTGGCGGCAGGTGAAGCCGGTCGTCTGGCGCCTCATCGGGTATTCGCTGCTCCTCATGCTCGTGATCGTCGCCGCGCTCGCCGTCGTCGCCGTCACCACGATCGCGATCGCTGCGGCGATCGGTCCCGCCGCCATCGCGCTGATGCTGCTCGTCTTCCTCGCCGCGATCCCGCTGACGCTGTGGCTATCGGTCAAGCTGCTGCTCGTGCCCGCCGCCATCATCCTCGAGGGTGCGACGATCGGGCGGGCGCTCGCGCGATCCTGGACCCTCACGCGGCGGCGCTTCTGGCCCACGCTGGGCGTGATCGTCCTCATCTCGCTGGTGTTCGGCTTCGTGGCGCAGGCGGTGAGCCTCCCGTTCAGCCTGCTCGGCTCCGGTCTCGGCACGATCATCGCCCCGACGGGCGAACCCAACGCGACCGCGATCGTCGGCCTCGTCGTCACGACCCTGCTCGCGCAGGCCGTGACACTGCTCATCCAGTCCGTCGCCATCGTGGTGCAGTCCACCGCGACGGCGATCATCTACATCGACTGCCGCATGCGCCACGAGGGCCTCGACCTCGATCTGCTGGCCTACGTCGAGCGAAGGGATGCCGGAGCCACCGTCCTCGCCGACCCCTACCGCGAGAACATCGGCCGCCCCGCGGTGCGCCCCGTCTACGGTTACCAGCCCGCGTACGGCGCACCCGGCGCCTATCCCCCGTACGTGCAGCCGGCCGCGGCTCCCGGGTACGCTGCCCACCCGTATCCCCCGGCTCCCCACGGCCAGGCGCCCTACCCGCAGGCTCCCTACCCGCAGGCGCCCTACCCGCAGGCTCCCTACGGCCAGGCTCCGTCCGGGCAGCCGCCGTACGGGCAGCAGGCGTCCCCGCAGGCGCCCACCGGGCAGGCGCCCGCGTACGCCGCGCCCGCGCAGGCCGACGGCGCCGCTCCGCCCGTACGCGAGACCCCGCCCGGGCCGGGCGCGCCGACGACGTGGACCGCGCCCGGGTCATCCGCCGATGGCGTCGACCGAGAGTCTCCGTGGGCCTGACGGGACTGCTCACCGCCGCGGCGAGCACGGGGATCACCCTCGTCTCCCGCGCGATCGATGACGTGCCGCCCCTCCAGCCCGACGGCGACGAGGCGCGCCGGTGGGCCGAGACCGAGCTGTCCGACCCGGTCTACGACATCGCCGAACCCACCCTGCTCGACCGCGTCGCCCAGGCGATCGCGGAGTTCATCGGCAACCTCTTCTCGACCGAGCTGTCGGGCGGGTGGGGCTCCCTCGTCGCTGTGATCGCGGCGGTCGTCGTGATCGCGGTGATCGTGGTCGCCTTCATCGTGTGGGGCGTGCCGCGATCGTCCCGACGCGCGCGAGCCTCCACAGCCACCCTGTTCGGGGAGGAGGAAGGCCGGTCTGCGGCCGAGCTGCGCACGGCAGCGGCATCCGCTGCGCGCGACGGCGACTGGGACGAGGCCATCGTGCTGCACTTCCGGGCCCTCGCGCGAGGATGCGTGGAGCGCGGCGTCGTCGACACCCCGCCCGGCGCCACAGTGCACGCGTTCGCACGGGCGGCGGGTCGCGTGTTCCCACCGCTCGCGGATCGCCTCGAGGATGCCGCTGCGGCATTCGACGACGTGCGCTACCTCCGGCGCCCCGGCACCGCCGACCTCTATCGACTCGTCGCCGAGGTCGACGCCGCGGTCGTGGCGGCACGGCCGATCGCATCCGTCGAGGTGCTCGCATGAGCGCGACCGTCGCTCCGGACGTGGAAGCGCCGCCCGTGCGGCGACGGCACGTCGGGACCTGGGTGGCGATCGGTGTGGCGGTCCTGGTCGTCGGCGCGGTCGGGGCCGCTCTGGCAGCGAGCTCGCAGTGGATGGAGCGCGATGCCCTCGACCCGGAGTCCGCAGGCCCCTCGGGAACCCGCGCCCTCGCTCGGATCCTCGATGACCACGGCGTGGAGGTGCGGATCGCGCGCGACCACCAGGAGGTGGCCGCCCTTCTCGCCGGCGATGCCGACACCCTCGTCCTCCCCGACACTCCGTCGCTGACGGACGAGAGGCTTCGCGAACTCGTCGACCTCGCCTCGGACGTCGTGCTGATCGAGCCGCGCTCTCGCACCCTCGACCTCCTCTTCCCGAATGCGGCGATGGCGGGTTCCGCGCCGTCCGCCGTCGTGTCCCCGGCCTGCGATCTCGGCGACGCCGAGCGGGCCGGCGGCATCGCGCCGGGCGCGCTCTTCACGGCGCCCGGGGATGTCACGGCCTGCTACCCCGTGGACGGCGCCCACGCGCTCCTCACCGCGCTCGACGGCGACCGACGCTCGACGGCGGTCGACGGGACGGTGCTCTTCACCAACGAGCATCTCGCCGAGAACGGCAACGCCGCCCTCGGCATGAACCTCATGGGGCGGCATCCGCTCGTCGTCTGGTATCAGCCCGGCCTCGGCGACACCGACCTCGCCGACACCGACTTCACGCTGGGAGAGCTCACCCCGCCCTGGGTGAGCCCGGTGATCGTGCTGCTGCTCGTCGCCGGTGTCGCCGCCGGGATCTGGCGCGGCCGCCGCTTCGGCCCGCTCGTCGCCGAGCGCCTTCCGGTGACGGTGCGCGCCGCCGAGACGACGGAAGGACGCGCGCGCCTGTATGCGCAGTCGCGCGACGCCCTGCATGCGGCCGATCAGCTGCGCATCGGGACCCTCGAGCGCCTCGCCCGCCTGCTCGGCCTCGGGGCCGGCGCCTCCGCGCAGGAGATCACCGACGCCGCCGCCGCGCGCGCCGGGCTCGACCGCGGTGCGGCGCGCCGCACACTCCTGGACGAGGTGCCGGCGACCGACGCCGACCTCGTCGACCTCAGCCAGCGTCTGCGACAGCTCGAAGACGCCGTCCACGCCCGAGTCCGCCCCGAGAGGAATCCCCGATGAGCGACACTCCCCCGCCCACCCCGGCAGCCCACGACGACGCCGCGCTGCGGGAGGCGATGAACCGCGTCCGCCTCGAAGTCGGCAAGGCCGTCGTCGGCCAGGACGGCACCGTCACCGGGCTGCTCATCGCACTGCTCGCCCGTGGACACGTCCTTCTCGAAGGCGTGCCCGGCGTGGCGAAGACGCTGCTCGTGCGCGCCTTCAGTGCCGCGCTCGGGCTCGACACGAAGCGCATCCAGTTCACGCCGGACCTCATGCCCGGCGATGTGTCGGGGTCGCTGATCTATGACGCCAAGACCGGCGAGTTCGAGTTCCGCGAGGGGCCGGTGTTCACGAACATCGTCCTCGCCGACGAGATCAACCGAACGCCTCCCAAGACCCAGGCGGCGCTTCTCGAGGCGATGGAGGAGCGACAGGTCTCCACCGACGGCGTCACCCGCCCGCTCCCCGATCCGTTCCTCGTCGCCGCGACGCAGAACCCCATCGAGCACGAGGGCACGTACACGCTGCCCGAAGCGCAGCTCGACCGCTTCCTCCTCAAGCTCATCGTCGAGATCCCCGCTCGCGATGCCGAGCTCGCCGTCCTGCGCCGCCACGCCGGCGGTTTCGACCCGCGCGATCTCGCGGGCGCGGGTGTGCGGCGTGCGGCGAGCGCCGACGAGATCCACGCGGCGCAGCGGGCCGCGGCATCCGTCACCGTCTCCGACGATGTGCTCGGGTATGTCGTCGACCTCGCGCAGGCCACCCGACGCAGCCCGTCGGTGCAGCTGGGGGTGAGCCCTCGCGCCACCACTGCCCTGCTCGCCGCCGCGAAGGCGTGGGCGTGGCTCGGCGCATACCCGGCGATCACCCCCGACCACGTCCAGACGATGCTGCTTCCGACGTGGCGGCACCGCATCCGCCTGCGCGCCGACGCCGAGCTCGAGGGCGTGTCCGTCGACGCGGTGCTCGGCTCCGTCGTGCAGCAGACCCGCGTCCCGATCTGACCCATGTACGTCACCGGCCGCCTCCCCCTCCTCGTCGCCCTCGGCGCGGTGCCCGTCGTGCTGCTCTCGCTGGCCGGCGTGGACGCCTGGGTCGCGGCGGCCGGCTGGGTGGTCCTGTGCCTCATCGCGGCGCTGGCGGATGCCGCGCTCGCGGCGGATCCGCGACGCATCCGCGTCGAGCGACCCGCCGCACGGCGGGTCCTGCTGGGCGAGCCGGCCGGCGCCGAGGTGCGGCTGCGCAACGAGGGCGAGCGCACCGTGCACGGGCGCTTCCGCGACGCATGGCAGCCGACGGCGGGGGCACCGGACGGTCGCATCCCCCTCGTCCTCCCGGCCGGGGAGAGCCGCGCGACCGTCATTCCCCTCCTCCCCCGGCGCCGCGGCGAACTGACCTCGCGGTTCGTCGTCGTGCGGTCCGACGGACCGCTGCGCCTGGCCGGCCGGCAGACCCGGCTCGATTCCCTCGGCGCGATCCGCGTGCTTCCGCCGTTCACCTCCCGGCGCCACCTGCCCTCGCGCCTGGCCCGGCTGCGCGAGCTCGACGGGAACACGAGCATCCAGGTGCGCGGGCAGGGGACGGAGTTCGACAGCCTGCGCGAGTACGTCCGCGGCGATGACGTGCGCTCCATCGACTGGCGCGCGACCGCGCGATCGACCACGACGATGCTGCGCACGTGGCGCCCCGAGCGGGATCGGCACGTGATCATCGTCATCGACACCGGGCGCACCTCGGCGGCTCGGGTCGGCGACGGCGTCCGCATGGATGCCGCGATGGAGGCCGCACTGCTGCTCGCGGCGCTGGCATCGCGCGCCGGAGACCACACCCACCTGCTGATGTTCGACCGACGGGTACGTGCCCGGGTGACCCGCGTGGATGGACCGGGTCTGCTTCCCGCGCTGGTCGACGCCATGGCGCCCGTCGAACCACAGCTCATCGACACCGACTGGGATGCCGCCTTCGCAGAGGTGCGGCGACTCACCTCGCGACCGTCGCTGGTCGTGCTCCTGACCGCGCAGGACTCCGCCGGCGCGGCGCGGGGATTCCTCGGCTCGCTGCCGGCGCTGACGGGTCGCACCCAGGTGCTCGTGGGCGCGGTCACCGACGACCCGGAACCCCGTGAGGACCGGCCGGACGCGGCATCCGTCTACCGCGAAGCAGCGGAGCGGAAGACACAGCGCGATGCCGCCGCGGTCGCGGCAGCGATGGCACGAGCCGGGGCCGAGGCGATCTCCGACTCGCCGGAGATGCTTCCGCCCCGTATCGCCGACCGGTATCTCGCGCTCAAGGCGGCCGGGCGGCTCTGACACGCGCCTCCGGCAGACGCGGAACGGCCCGGGTGTCATCCACCCGGGCCGTTCTGCGTGCGAGGTTACTTGTCGGTCGCGGGCAGCTTGTCGTGGGTGTTGAGCACGCGGAACACGACCGCCGCGATGGCGCCGCCGACGATCGGGGCGAGGAAGTAGATCCAGTACGAGCTCCACGCGAACGTGCCGGTGATGGACAGTCCCAGTGCGACGGCGGGGTTGAAGCCGCCGCCCGAGATCCCGCCGAGGCCGACTGCGCCGACGAACACCGTGGTGCCGATGGCCAGGCCGTAGAAGGAGTTGTTCGGGTGGTCCTTCGACGTCGCCACATTCAGCACGACATAGACGAGCACGAAGGTCCAGAGGGCCTCGACGAGCAGCGCGGGACCGACCTCGACCTCCATCGGCGCCTCCGCCGCAGGGAAGAGGGCGAAGCTCACCGCAGCCGCGAGGGCTGCGCCGACCAGCTGCGCGACGATGTAGACCACGAGACCGACGGCGTCGATGGCTCCGCGGAGCCAGACGCCCACCGACACGGCGGGGTTGAGATGCGCGCCCGAGATGTGGCCCGTGGCGAACACCATGATCATGAGCGCGAAGCCGATCGCCAGCGGCGTGAGATCGCTGCCGCTGTTGACCGCCGCGATGATGGCGAAGACGAAGACGAATGTGCCGACCAGCTCGGCGACTGCACTGCGAACCGTGCCCGTCATGGGAGTTCCTCCATTCAGAACGGGCGGCGCGAACTGCCCCGCCACGAGTTACGGCCCCGACACTAGCGGACGTTCAGCGATTTCCCAGGGAGCGCACGCCGTCCCTCACGTGAACGCTTCATGGCCACGCGCCGCGACATGCGACAGGCAGGGCGATCCACTAGATTCGGTGCGGGCGTCCCCCGTCTGCGCCCGAGGAGGAGCCGCCATGAGCGAGTCGACCACCGCCCGGCCCGCGAGCTCAGCGCTCGTCGCCGAGGCGATCGGCACCTTCGTCCTCGTCCTCGGCGTGATCGGCACGGCACTGTTCGCCGCCGGATACGGCGAAGGGACCGACCAGGCCAACCGGGGGGTCGGGTTCCTGGGCGTGGCCCTCGCGGTCGGTCTGACCGTCGTCGCCGGCGTGTACGCGTTCGGCCCGATCTCGGGCGGGCACTTCAACCCCGCCGTGACCATCGGGCTGGCCGCCGCGGGTCGCTTTCCGTGGAACCGCACGATCGGGTACATCGTCGCCCAGATCATCGGCGGCGCCATCGCGACGACGGTGATCGTGCTGATCGGGCTCTTCGGCCCGAACGGGTGGCTCTCGACCGCACAGGACAGCGGATTCGCCAGCAACGGGTGGGACTCCCGGTCTCCGGCCGGCTTCGGCATCGGCGGCGCCATCGTCGTCGAGGTGCTGTTCACGGCGCTCTTCGTGCTGGTGATCCTCGGAGTGACCCACCCCACGCGGGGCAACCCGGCGTTCGCGGGCCTTGTCATCGGGCTCACGCTGACGCTCATCCATCTCGCCACCATCCCGATCGACAACACCTCGGTGAACCCGGCCCGGTCGATCGCCACGGCGATCTACGGCGGCCCCTTGGCGATCGGGCAGCTCTGGGTCTTCCTCGTGTTCCCCGTCGTGGGTGCGCTGATCGCCGGCTACGCCTTCCGCGCCCTGTTCGGCACCGCAGAGGACAGCGCCGCGCCCGAGTGAGGCTGCGTCACCCCGCGGTGAGCGTCGGCGTGCCCGTCTCGTACTCGGTGAGGTCACCGGTCTCACCACGACGGAACGCACGCCCTCCGACCACGATCATGTAGACGAGGAACAGCGCCAGCGCGGCCGCACCGATGCCGATCTTGAGCGGCCACGGCCAGGGCTGCGCCGTCACGAATCCCTCGATGATGCCGGCGACCGCCAGCGCGAACACGAGACCGATCGCGACGGTCGCGAGTGACCTGCCCGCGGCGGCGAGCGCCTCGCCGCGCGAGCGACGCCCCGGCGCGACCCATGCCCAGAAGATCGTGAGGCCGGCCGCAGCGGCGACGAAGAGGCAGGTGAGCTCGAGCAGCCCGTGCGGCGCGATGTACAGGAGGAAGACATCGGCGCGACCGAACTCGATCATGATCGCCGCGGCCGTCCCGACCCCCACCGCGTTCTGGACCATCACCATGATCGGCCAGAACCCCGTGATGCCGAACAGCACGCACTGGACCGCGATCCACGCGTTGTTGGTCCAGACCGTGCCCGCGAAAGCCGCGGGGTGGTTCTCGCTGTAGTAGTCGGTGAAGTCGCTCTCGGCGTACTGCTCGAGCTGCCAGCGGCTTCCGAGCGCGGCGACCAGCGCGTCGTCGCCCGACACCCACAGCGCCACGACGGTGCCCACCAGGACGAATCCGACCGCGATCGCCAGCGTGAGCCAGCGGATCCGGTAGAGGGCGGCGGGGAGCTGAAGGGCGAAGAAGCGCGGCACCTTCCGCATCACGTTCTCGGGTGCGCCGGTCAGGCGGAGCCGTGCCCGTGCGAGCATCGTCGAGATGTGGTCGCCCTGCACGCTGCGTCCGGTGGACGTCTTGGCATCGGCGAGGTCCGCCGAAGCCGCGCGATAGCGATCCACCAGCTCGTCGACCTCGGCTCCGGCGAGCCGCCGCGTGCGGCTGAGCTCGTCCAGCCGCGCCCATTCGTCCCGCCGCGCGGCGGTCAGAGCGTCGAGGTCCATGTGCTTCACTGTACCCATGCCGGACGGCCGCGCCTCGATCATCGACATCCACCAGGACGAGGTGCTGACCGGCGAGGCGGTCGCACTCGATGTGCAGCCGGTCGGCTACTTCCTGCGGGCGCTCGGCGTGCTCATCGACATGCTGATCGGCGTCATCCTGATCGTTCTCTTCGTCCTGCTGACGACGTGGCTGCTGAGCATCGGGGCGCTCGACGAATCGACTCTGACGATCGCGACCGTCACCATGCTCGTGCTCGTCCTCGTGCTGATCCCGACGGTGGTCGAGACCCTGAGCCGCGGCCGCAGTCTCGGCAAGCTCGCCGTGGGCGGGCGGATCGTGCGAACGGACGGCGGTGCGACGGGGTTCCGGCACGCGTTGATCCGGGCGCTCGTGGGCGTCTTCGAGCTGTGGTTCACGGTCGGGGCCGTCGCCGCCTTGGTCGGCGCGTTCACCCCCCGGTCGCAGCGGCTCGGCGATCTCCTGGCGGGCACGTACTCCGAGCGGACCCGCACTCCGCGGCTGCCCGCCGCCGACTTCGGCGTCCCGGCGCAGCTCGTGGAATGGGCCGCGGTGGCCGATGTCGCACGCCTGCCCGAGCGCCTCTCACGTCGCCTGGCGCAGTTCGCGTCCTCGGCGCGCAGGATGGAGCCCGGCGCGCGTGCACGGGTCGGGGCATCCCTCGCCCGCGAAGCGGCCGAATACGTCTCGCCGGTGCCCGCCGTCGACCCCGAGACGCTCATCATCGGCGTCGTGGCCGTTCGTCGTCAGCGGGAACTGCGTGCGCTCCAGCTCGAGGCCACGCGCGTGGACCGGCTCATCGCCGCGGCGCCGTCCACCCCGCGAGGCTTCCCGGAGCGCTGAAGTCCTCCTGGCGAGGGCCGTTTGTGCGGGCAAATGCGTGCGACACGGCGGACGTGTCGATGCATTCGCCCGCACAAACGGACGGCAGGCCGGCTCAGTACCGGTAGTGGTCGAGCTTGTACGGTCCGTCCACCGGGACGCCGATGTAGGCCGCCTGCTCGGGCGTGAGCGTCGTCAGCTCGACCCCGAGGGCCGCGAGGTGCAGTCGCGCGACCTTCTCGTCGAGGGTCTTGGGCAGTGTGTACACGCCGATCGGGTAGTCCTCGCGCCGGGTGTAGAGCTCGAGCTGCGCGAGCACCTGGTTGGTGAAGGAGGCGCTCATCACGAACGACGGATGCCCCGTCGCGTTGCCGAGGTTCATCAGGCGTCCCTCGCTCAGGACCAGCACGCTGCGACCGGTGGGCAGTCGCCACTCGTGCACCTGGGGCTTGATCTCGATGCGCTCGGCGCCAGGGATCGCGGCAAGACCGGCCATGTCGATCTCGTCGTCGAAGTGGCCGACGTTGGCGACGATGGCGAGATGCTTGAGGCCGAGGAGGTGCTCGGGGGTCACCACGCGCGTGTTGCCGGTGCCGGTGACGACGATGTCGACCTGGTCGATGACCGACTCCAGGCGCGCGACCTGGAACCCGTCCATCGCGGCCTGAAGGGCGCAGATCGGGTCCACCTCGCCGACGATCACCCGTGCGCCCTGGCCGCGCAGCGCCTCGGCCGAGCCCTTGCCCACGTCGCCGTAGCCGGCGACGAACGCGACCTTGCCGCCGATCAGCACATCCGTGGCACGGTTGAGCCCGTCGGGCAGCGAGTGGCGGATGCCGTACGTGTTGTCGAACTTCGACTTGGTCACCGAGTCGTTGACGTTGATGGCCGGGAAGAGCAGGCGACCGGATGCCGCGAGCTCGTAGAGGCGGTGGACGCCGGTCGTCGTCTCCTCGGTCACGCCGATCAATCCCGACGCCAGGCGGGTGAAGCGCTGCGGGTCGCGCGCGAGGCTCGCGCGCAGCGTCTCGAGGACGATGCGATACTCGGCGGAGTCGGAGGCCGCGGCATCCGGAACCGCCCCCGCGCTCTCGAACTCGACGCCCCTGTGGACCAGCAGCGTGGCGTCGCCGCCGTCGTCGAGGATGAGGTTGGGACCGTCGGCCCCCTCGGCCGACCAGTCGAAGATGCGGTCGGCGAGGCGCCAGTACTCCTCGAGAGTCTCACCCTTCCACGCGAAGACGGGCACGCCGGCGGGGGCGTCGACGGTGCCGGCGGGACCGACGACCACGGCTGCCGCGGCCTCGTCCTGCGTCGAGAAGATGTTGCAGCTGGCCCAGCGCACCTGTGCGCCCAGCGCGACGAGCGTCTCGATGAGCACGGCCGTCTGCACGGTCATGTGGAGCGACCCGGCGATGCGCGCGCCGCGCAGGGGCTGCAGCGGGCCGAACTCCTCACGCAGGGCGATGAGTCCGGGCATCTCGTTCTCAGCGAGGCGCAGCTGGTGACGACCGGCTTCGGCGAGCGAGAGGTCGGCCACCTCGAACTCGAGCGAGCGGACGGCGGCAGCGGGCGATTCGGTCGGCATCCGCCCATTCTCGCACCCGCCGGGTGCGGCGTGCCGGGGTCTAGACGCGCAGCGTCTCGTGCCGCACGACGACCCAGCCCTTGGGCACCGACAGGCGGTCGGTGTGGATGGCGCACAGGTCGTGAGCGTGCGGGTCGGTTCCGCCGCCGAGCGGCCCCAGCGCGGCCATCTGATCGCCGTAGTCGTACGTCAGCGTCGTCACGGCCTCGCGGGCGCATCCCACCTTGGAGCAGAGTCTCTCGCGCATCGGGTCGACGCTATCGTCCCCGTGATGCGGGAGCCGGATGCCGCGCCCACGGCGTGCGATTCGGCTCGATGGGCGCGCGGCGCGCCTAGGATGGTCGCATGGCGTGGCGGCGGACCCGGAGCACGGAATCACCGTCCCGGCGACGCTCGCGCCACGGCCGGCACGGTCGGGAGGACCGCAGTCCGGTCGTGCGCCCGCCGCTCCCCCCGCTCGACACGAGGATCGACCGCTTCGACCTCGCCGTCGGCACCGCGGCGGAGTTCCTGCGGTCGGCGTGGCCGGAACTGCGCGACGTCAGCTTCGAGATCGCCGACATGCCACCGGCGAGCGACGACGACGGCATCCCCCGCTGGACGGCGCTGCGCGACGCGCGGCGGATCATCGTCTACCGCCTGCCGATCGAGCGCCTGAGCCATCTGCACCGCGACGACGACCTGCACCGCCGCATGATGATCGAGAGCTGCGTGTTCCGCGCGGCGGCCGAGTACCTCGACCGCGATCCCTGGGACCTCGGCCCCGAGCGGTTCCGGTTCTTCTAGGGGTAGACGACGATGTCGGGTGCCGCAGCGTCGGCGGGCCACACCGACATGCCCGCCAGCGCGCCGTCTCCCGTCAGCGACAGTGCGGCGCGGATCCGCCCCGCGCCCGGATCCAGGACGTAGACCGTGCGCGGCGAGAGCCGGGCGGTCGTGCTGCCGTTCGCCGGCACCGTCACATCGAGGCGGTACGAGCCGTCCTCCGAGGTCAGCGAGACCTCGACCGGCTCGTCGTCGGGATTCACGAGGGTGAGCGCGGGCGGGGGGCCGCTCGGCGCTGCGAACAGGCTCGGCACCGACACCACCGGCGACGGCGTGTACCAGGCGAAGTCGTCGCCCGCCTCGTACCCGGTCGCCTGCCACACCGCGGCCACCAGCGGCTCGCCGGCCTCGACGCGGACCGTGTAGGTGCCCACCGGGAGGCCGCCGAGGTCGACCTCCACGGGCTGACCTGCGACCAGCGCCACCTCCTCCGGCTCCCGCGCCGGATCGTCCCGGCCGACGGGTGTCACGGTGATCGACGCCGTGGCATCGGCGGACGGCGCGAGCATCCGCAGCACGGTCGCGACGTCCGAGGCGCCGTCCGCTCCCGGGGCGCGCGTGACCGCGACGCCGGTGATCGTCTGCTCGGCGAGCGGCTCCGGGATCGAGCTGACCTGATCCACGCCGCCCGGGGTCAGTGTGCGCGTGATGCTCGCCTGCAGCGACGCGTGCACGGGGGCGCCGGCCGCCGAGACCCGCACCACCGGGCTCGCCTCGCCGAGGACCAGACCCGCCAGCGGGATCGCGCGCTGCGTTCCCGGGGCCACGACGACATCGGTGCCGCCGGGCGGCGTCTGCGCTCCGGCGGCGCCGAAGACGCTGAGCTGCACCGTGGCGGGAACCACCCCCGGGTTCGACAGCAGAACGAGGTCGGCGGCTCCGGTCTCGCCCGACCCTCCGACGAGCCACGACTCGAGGAGCGGCGGGCGGCACGCGGATGCCGCGAATCCGGCGAGATCGTCCGCCGAGACGATCGCCGAGCCCGCCGCGCCGACGTCCACCCGCTCCCGGTCCTGGGGCGGCGCGGTGAAGACCTGCGGACCGTCGCCGAGGTCCTGTCCGTCGAGGGCGAGCACGGTCTCGGTCGGCGGCGGAGCGCCTTCGCCCACACCGCTGGTCACCTGCTGGGAGGCCGCGATCGACACGGCCCCCGCCTGTGCGACATCCCTGCCGACGGTCAGCAGCGGCCCGTCGCAGGCGACGACGGACGCGGCCGGGGCAGGCTGGGCCGATACGGACGCCGGCTCGCGCGCCACGGTCGGCCACGGCAGCGTGACAGCGGTCGCCACGGCGACCACGGCGGCCGCCGACACGACCGTTCCGGCCAGCAGCCGGGTGCTCGTCGTCGCCCAGCGGAACATGCGCCGATCGCTCATCGACCCTCCTGCCAATGCGGGCCGACGACGCGCGGCGTCTGCCGCGCCTCGCGACGCGACGCGCTCGTGGGAAGGGCGAGCAGGAGCGCTGCCGCCAGGACGGCGATCTGCGCGGCGGTGATGAGCGCCGCGGTGGCATGAACGGATGCCGCCACCGCCGGACGGGGCGCCGGCTCGGAGGTCACTCGCCACAGCGCCCCCTTGGTCGTCTCACCCACGGCGTCGAGGGTGTCGCGCTGATCCAGCGCGGTCGTCGCCGACAGTCGCATGGTGCGGGCGGTGTCGGACTCGGGCGCTGTCGCCGGTGCGACGAGGACGAACGAGATCCCGCGCTCGGCGAGCTCGGCCACGACGTCGTCTGCCGACGAGGTCACCAGATCGGCGGCGAGCTCGGCAAGGTCGGCGGCCTGCTCGTCGGGCTCCGTGCGGGTCGAGAGCAGCGTGGTCTGACCGCCGATCGTCTCGCTCCCGCCCCAGACGACCTGCGCCGACACTCCCCCGGCGTTCTGCGGCGTGAGCACGATCGTGCCGACGTCCGGATCGTCGTTCCCCTCGGCCGCGACGTACGCGGGGAGGGTGGATTCCGGTCCGTTCGTGAGCAGCGCGGTGCCGCGCGTCATCGCCGTGAGTGAGGGAACGGCGAGCACGGCGATGCCGAGGAGGGCGACCGTCGCCGCCAGGCCGCGGACGAGCCGGAGGCGAGGGGCGAGTCCGGCGTCCAGCGCGACGGCTGCCGCGCCGATCGCACCGAGCCACGCGAGGCTCAGGCCGCCGCCGGGCCAGATGGCCACCGCGGTGGACTGATCGAACGAGACCGCGATCCCCACGGCGGCGAACGCGGTGGTCATTCCGAGGGCGGTCACGACCAGGAGGGTGATGCCGGCTGCCCAGCGCTGGGTGAGCGGGGAGATCAGGGCGAGCAGCGCAACGGGAGCGACCAGGAGCGGGACCCACCACGTCGGGCCCTCGGGAAGCAGAGTGGTCCACCCGGCGAGATCGGGCGTGGGGATGCCCGCGGCGAGGAGCGCCCGTCCCGCGGCATCCGGAGCGACCTGCGGTCCTGCCCACGGCACGCCCGGATCCGAGAGCAGTCCCCACAGCTCGCCCCGACGAGACGCGCTCCAGACCAGGGGCGCGAAGAGCACCACCGCCGGGACGATCATCCAGATGAGCCGCGCCACGCCCCGTCCGCCGCGCAGCACCACCGCGAGGACGATCGATCCCGCCCATGCGACGACCAGTGCGGGAGCGAGGGACGGCGAGACCGCGAGCACCGCCGCGAGAAGGAGCGATGCCGCCCCCGCCCCCGCCCACGAACGATGCGCGACCGACCCCGCGAGGAAGAGCCACGGGAGCAGCAGATGAGCGAGCACGGCGGAGGGACGGCCCTGGGTGAGTGCCACCAGGAACGCGGGCGACAGCGCCCACAGCACCCCCACCATGAGCCGCAGCACGGACCTGTCCGTCACGCGCGTCGCAGCGAACCATCCGCCGAGCGCTGCCAGCGGCAGCGCGATGATCCACAGGATCACGACGGCGCGCGACGGCGCCCACGGCGACAGCGAGCCGAGGACCGCGATGACCCCCGCGAAGGGATCGGCGGGTCCGATCGTGTCGAGCCCGAGCGCCCGCTGGCCGTACGCGGCATCCGTCCACAGCTGGAAGACGGCGGTGCGCAGCGGCTGCAGCGCGCCGCCGCCCACCGTGGTCCACGCGAGGAGAGCAGGGAAAGCGGCTATCGAGGCGACGAGCGCGCCCAGCACCAGCCACGCCGCCCCGCCCGAGAAGAACCGCAGTTCGGACCGTCGCGGGGTTCCGACGACGGTGTCGGCCGGCTCGTGTCCGAACTGCTCACGCAGCTCGGAGCCCGTCGTGCGCAGGGGCGCGAGCTGGGCCCACGATGTGCGCTTGGTCTGCGCGAGCCGCCTCCGGCTGCGCGACACCGCGACGGGCCGGAACATCGCCACCGCGGCCGCGCCCCACTCGGGAAGGATGCTGCCCGGCTCCTTGCGAACGAGATCGACGACAGTCCGCCACACGGCGAGGGGCAGGATCGCGAGCCAGTGCAGCGGCACGGCCACCGCGGGCGCGTAGGAAAGCCGCCGGTGCAGCTGGGCGACGCGTGACGAGTACGCCCGGCGTCGGCGCCGCGGGGCGGTCAGCGCGGAAGGCTGGCCCGCCACGCCGTCTCCCGCCGTCGCCACGATGGCCGTCGGAGCCAGCTCGACCCGCGCACCCGCGAGGCGTGCGCGCACGCCGAGGTCGAGTCCTTCGTCGGCGCCGTGCAGTGCGGGGTCGATGCCGCCCAGCTCACGCCACGCGTCCGCGCGCACGAGGAGGCCCCGGACGTCAGCGCCCAGCACATCGGCGCCGCCGTCGTGCTGGCCCTGGTCGAGCTCGCCGTCGGCGAGTCCGATCGACCGCCCGAACCGCGTCATCCCCACGCCGAGGGAGACGATCTCGGAGCGATCGTCCCAGCGCACGAGCTTCGGCGCGGCGAACGCCGCGGACGGCGACAGCTCGAGCGCGCCCGCGAGGCGAGCCAGCGTCTCACGCTCGGGAGCGGTGTCCTGGGCGAGGAGCCACACCGCATCGCCGTCGAGGCGCGGCGCGACGAGCGCGATGGCAGAGGCGAAACCCGTCGACGACGGGGCCTCGATCACGGATTCGGCGAGCGAGGTCCGCGCGACCTCGGCGAGTGTCTCATCGCCGCCGCACAGCACGATCGTGAGGACATCGACGGGACGGCTCTGCTCCGTCAGCGCCGCCAGTGTGCGCCGCAGGTGATACGCGGCCGGCGTGCGGCCGTCGGGACGCACGACGAGGATGGCGTGTACTCGGACGGGCATGACGTGGTCAGCCTAGGCGGCATCCGCACGACCCGCGGCCGCACGCGCCGATCGAGTCGGATCGATCGGCGAAAGAGCCGGATGCTGTCGGATCAGCCGGCGCGGCGCTTGAGCTTGCGGCGCTCGCGCTCGCTCAGGCCGCCCCAGATGCCGAAGCGCTCATCGTTCTGGAGCGCGTACTCGAGGCACTCGCCGCGGACGTCGCACGTGCCGCAGACGCGCTTGGCGTCGCGCGTGGATCCGCCCTTCTCCGGGAAGAAGGCCTCGGGGTCGGTCTGGGAGCAGAGCGCATCGGTCTGCCAGGAGAGCGGATTGTCGTCACCCTCGATCGGTCGGCGGACACCTGGGACCCCGAGCTGGACCGGATCGACGAACCAGTTGTCGGGAACGCCGGAACGGTATTGCGACGCCGTCATCTCGTACTCCCCCCGGGGATACCCCTCCACGCGGTGTGCGTGTTGGAGTAATTACACCGGTGTAGTTCGCTCAGGTCAAGTCGCAGATACTAAAGGCTCAACTCGCTCTTGAACCTTCGCGACTCGCCGTCGGCGCGTCGCCGTGTGATAACGGTCCGATGAGAAGTCCATCATCTACGCGGAGGAGCGAGCGCTCTCCCCCGCTGCGGCGATGAAGACCTCTCCGTCGCCCTGCAGGAGGATCGACTTCTCGTCGGGGGTGACGAGCACGGCGGCTCCAGGGGCGAGCGTCTCGGCCGCGCGGCTCGCCGACCCCGTCACGGTGATCGTGCCGGCCGTGCCGAGCACGATCGACGCGCCGTGGACCGGTCGCACGAGCTCGCCGTGCGCGCCGCCCAGCGTCACCCGATCCAGCACGAAATCGCTCACGGGCACGTCGAATCGCCCGACCTGCGCGGCGACGACGCTCGGCTCGATGATCGGCGGCGTGCGCGGGGCGTCGTCGATCACGTCGAGCAGCTCCGCCACGGCGATGTGCTTGGACGTGAGCCCGCCCCGCAGCACGTTGTCGCTGGCTGCCATCAGCTCGACCCCGAGCCCCTCGAGGTAGGCGTGCAGCACGCCTGCCGGCACGAACAGTCCCTCGCCACGGCGGAGGGTCACGAGGTTCATCAGCAGCGCGACCACGATGCCGGGGTCGCCCGGGAATCGCTCCTGCAGTGTACGGACGACGGAGAGCTCGGCACGGAACTCGTCGGACGTCGCGGCCACCGCCGCCGCGATCACGTCGCGCACGTCTCCCCGGGCTTCGGGCGACAGCACCCAGGCGAGCACATCACGGAGCGCGACATCGGACACTCCCAGGCGCTCCTCGAGGGGGCGCCCGCCGGCACCGAGCGCCTTCACGAGGCGACGGCTGGCCTCGACCTCCCGCAGCCCCGCCAGCGCAAGGAACTCGTCGCTCACGGCGACGATCAGCTCCGGCTTGTGGTTCTCGTCGCGATAGACGCGCCCGTCGGCATCGCGCGGGATACCCGCGGCCTCCTCCCGCGCGAATCCCGCCTGCGCCTGCGGCTTCGACGGGTGCGCCTGGATCGACAGAGCGGATGCCGCGCCCAGCAGCTTCAGAAGGTAGGGCAGATGCTCCGGAGCACCGGCGTCTCGGCCCTCGTCGGCCAGCCACACGTCGAGAGTGCGGCCGTCGGGCGTGATCGAGGGATCGCCGGGATGATCGCCGAACCACACTTCGGCCTCGGGGCGACCGGTGGGCGCTCGGCCCTCCAGCCCCGCGATGAGCGTGGCCGACCCCCACGCGTAGTCGCGGGGTTCGTTCGTGAGCGGCACGAGCATGCCTCCAGCGTACGGCGGCGCCGCCCCGGCTCCGGGCCTGAGCCGCACCGGATCCGCAGGTTCGCGGGAGTAGCCTGGGAGCGATGGCCGTCCACTCGAAGCATCCGGCATCGGCACCGCCCGCGCCACCGGTACGTGAGAAGTCGGGCCACCTCATGCTGCGCGGCTGGTGCATCTTCGTGATGTTCATGGCCCTGTCCGGCACCGCCTGGGTGCACGCCTTCGGCGAGCTGAGCGCGGCCGTGATCACCATCGCGGGCGGACTCCTGTCCGTCGCGCTGTGGATCGTGATCCGCCCGCCCGTCGCGTGGCGGAGACTCCCGTGGTTCGTCGTCGCCTTCGTCGCGCTGGCGACGCTGTCGCTGCTGTGGTCGGCGTGGCCCCAGACGACGGCACTCACCCTCCTGCTGCTGTGGATCACCACGACCCAGGCCCTGTTCATCGGCAACGTGCTGACCTGGCGGGAGCTCGTCCGGGCGGCGGCATCCGCTCTGAAATGGGTGCTGGCGCTGTCGATCCTGTTCGAGCTGTGGGTGGCGGTGTTCGTCCAGGCGCCGGTCCTCCCCGGGTTCGAGGTCGCCACGGCCGCCGACCCGATCGAATACTGGTCGCGGAACAACCTCTTCGAGGGCGGCCGCCTCCAGGGGATCATGGGCAACGCCAACCTGCTCGGGCCGGTCGCCCTGCTCGCGATCATCGTGTTCGGCATCCGGATCGCGTTGCGCGCCCCGCGGCGCGGGCTGCTGTGGGCGTGGATCGGACTGTCGGCATACCTCTTCTACCGGGCCTCGTCGGCGACGGCGTACGTGGCCGCGGCCGCGGTCGTCGTCGTGCTCGCCACTGTGCTGCTGATGCGCCGCGCACGGCGACCGCACGAGCGCACCAAGTACTACGTCGCCTACGCGGTCGTCGGCCTCGGCGGCCTCGCCGCCCTGTACTTCCTGCGCGACAGCATCTTCGCGGCGCTCGGGCGCAGCGCCGATCTGACCGGCCGCGAGGACATCTGGGACGCCGTGCTGGAGCGGGCCGGCGAGCGGCCGTGGCTCGGCTGGGGCTACGCGACGCCGTGGGCCCCCTGGGACCCCGCCTTCGACGGCTGGATCATCGACCACGGCCAAACCGTGCTCCAGGCGCACAACATGTGGGTCGACATCCGCATGCAGCTCGGCATCGTCGGAGTCGTCGTCACCGCATTCGTCTACCTCGCGTTCGTCTGGCGGTCGTGGTTCTTCGCCGTGGACCGTCCCCGGTGGGACCTGCGCGACGACCGGCCCTACTCCCCCATCACCCTCCTGCCGACCCTGATCGGTGCGATCGTCCTCGTGCAGGGACTCGCCGAGTCCAGTCCGCTCCTCCTGTGGGGCTGGATGTTCGTGGTGATGCTCGGCGCCAAGATCAAGCAGTCCCCCCACGTCGGCGTGGGCCCGGCCGAGCAGAGCCTCGCGATCGAGCGGGGCGAGCCGACGAAGCAGGCGCCGTGACGGCGGCTTCCGGCGCGCGCCCCCCGCACGGGTGGTTCCTGACGCTCCTCGGGTCGGCCGATCTCGCCCGCGCCTATACGGTGACCGTGCTCGGCGCGGTGTTCGCGTCGTTCGCGATCGAGCGCCTGGCCGGCCGGGTGACGTACGTCTCGATCATCGTGGGGCTGTGCGTGCTCGGCGCCGGTATCCTCGCCACGCGGCGCCAGGAGATCTCGCTGCTGCGTCTCGTGCCGACGACGCTCGTGCTGTTCCTCGGATGGGCGCTCGCGAGCGTCTTCTGGAGCTCCGACTCCGCGACCTCGTTCTGGAGCTGGGTGACCACCGCCGCCCTCGCCTTCCTCGCGGTGGTGATCGGCCACGTCCGCGACACCCTTCAGACCGTGAGAGCGCTCGGCGACGTCCTCCGGGCGCTGCTGGCGGTGTCGCTCGCCGTCGAGGTGCTCTCGGGCATCCTGCTCGACATCCCGATCCGGTTCCTCGGCGTGCAAGGCAACATCGCTGAGCTCGGACCGATTCAAGGCATCTTCGGAACGCGCAACATGCTCGGCTTCGTCGCGGTCCTGGCGCTCATCACGTTCCTCATCGAGTACCGCACGCAGTCGGTGCGCCCGGGTCTGTCGTACGCCTCGGTGCTGCTTGCCGGCGGACTCGCCGCGCTCAGCGACTCTCCGACCGTCCTCGTGCTCGCGGTCGGCGTCGGCCTCGCCGTGGCCGCTCTCGCGCTGGTCCGGCACACCCGCCCGGAACACCGGGGCGCCCTCCAGCTCGGCCTGGGCGCGCTCGTGGTCGTCGGTGTGCTCGTGGGCTACTTCGCACGGCATCCGATCATCGCGTGGCTGGGCGCCGGCACCGACTTCTCCATGAGGGTGAACCTGTGGAACGTGATGGTCGACTACGTGCGATTCGAGCCCGTCCTCGGCTGGGGATGGTTCGGCGCATGGAGCCCGCGCGAGTACCCCTTCGGCATCATCAACTACATCCTCGATTCGTCGCACGCCACCGGACTCAACGCCTACTTCGACGTGCTGCTTCAGCTCGGCTGGGTCGGACTGTTCTTCTTCATCGCGCTCGCGGCGATCGCGCTGGTGCGGGCCTGGCTCGCCGCGAGCGAGCGGCGATCGGTGATCTACGCGTGGACGCCGCTGATCCTCATCGCACTGCTCATCGACTCGATGTTCGAGAGCTTCACGCTCGTCGGGATCGGATGGATGATGCTCGTGCTGTGCGCGGTGCGCGCCGGACAGTCCCGCTCGTGGCGGGAGCGGATCGACGCGCCGGGCACCGAGGGCGGGCTTCCCCGCGACCGCGACGATCCGCTCGTCACGGGCTGAGCCGTTCACAGGGGAGCCCACGACGGGCAGGGTAGGCTTCTTCCCTGGCCCGACGCCCCGCGCCCCGCCCGCTCATGGAAGTCCCCACGTGACACACATCCTTCAGAACGTCGTCTTCCCGACTGACCGCGATCCCGACCTTCTTCCCCTCTACGTGGACCCTGAGACGTGGTCCGTGATCGACGAGGAGCCGGTGCGCGTCTCCAACCGGGCGCAGCTCGGCAACATCCTCGGGCGCACCTCCGCGCGGATCCTCGCCGGTCGGCGGGTGTCTTTCGGAACGTACTTCAATGCCTTCCCGGCCTCGTACTGGCAGCACTGGACGACGGTCCGCGACGTCCGTCTCACGGTCCGCACGAGCGGACCTGCGACGATCCTCGTCTACCGCTCGAACGGCTCGGGCGTGCGCCAGCGCATCGAGACCCGCGAGGTCGAGGGCGCCACGGCAACCGTGTTCGATCTGGTCCTGGACCAGTTCAGCGACGGCGGCTTCATCTGGTTCGACATCGTCGCCGATGAGAAGAGCGCCATCTTCGAGGGAGCGGAGTGGACGACCGAACAGGATCCCACCCGCGCGGGCAAGGCCTCGATCGGCATCACGACGTACAACAAGCCGGACTACTGCGTGTGGACGCTGATGAACCTGGCGGAGTCGCCGGACGTTCTCGAGCTGCTCGACCGCATCTTCATCATCGACCAGGGCGATCGCCGCGTCGACGCTCAGCCCGAGTTCGCCGAGGTCTCGGCGGCGCTGGGCGAGACCCTGCAGATCGTGACCCAGCCGAACCTCGGCGGCTCCGGCGGCTTCGCGCGCGTGATGGCGGAGAGCCTCGCCCGCCCCGAGACCGAGTTCGTCCAGCTGATGGACGACGACGTCCGACTCGAGCCGGAGTCGGTCCGGCGCTCGATCGTCTTCGCGCAGTACGCGACGGTGCCGACCATCGTCGGGGCCCACATGTTCGACCTGCTCGACCGTCCGAAGCTCCACGCGTGGGCCGAGGTCGTGGACGAGGAGCCGTTCATGTGGCGGGCGCTCTACCAGGAGAAGCTCCCGCACGACTTCAGCGTGGCGAACCTGCGTCAGACGCCCATGCTTCACATGCGCCTCGACGCCGACTACAACGGCTGGTGGATGTGCCTCATCCCGATCGCGGCGATCCGCGAACTGGGACTTCCGCTCCCGGCGTTCATCAAATGGGACGACGCGGAGTACTGCCTGCGGGCACGGGAGGCCGGCTATCCGACCGTGTCGCTCCCCGGCGTCGCGCTGTGGCACGTGTCATGGGTCGGCAAGGACGACACCATCGACTGGCAGGCCTACTTCCACGCCCGCAATCGCATCGTGGCGGCCCTCCTCCACTCGAACGCGCCCAACGGCGGCACGCTCCTGCGTCACAGCCGGCGCATGGATCTCAAGCACCTCATGATGATGCAGTACTACCCCGTCGCCCTGCGCCACCGGGCACTTCAGGACGTGCTGTCCGGCCCCGAGCACATGCGCCGCAATCTGGCGACCGCGATGCCCGAGGCCCGTGCGGTCGCCGCCGACTTCCCCGAGACCGTCATCCACAAGGACTCCGGGGTCCCGCTCCGCTCTCGACGCGGGCGCGTCGTCTTCACGCACCGTTCGGTGCACAAGCTCGACAACCCCACCGGGCTGCGCCTGCGCTGGTTCACGCTGAGCACCCTCGTCTCGCACTGGTTCCACGCGCCGCGGCCCGAGAACATCGCGCAGCCCGAGGTGGAGTTCGGCAAGGGCGATGCGCACTGGTGGCGGCTGCCGATCTACGACAGTGCGCTGGTGAGCGCCGCCGACGGGTCGGGCAAGAACATCTACACGCGCGATCGGCGCCAGTACCGCCGGATGCTGCGAGAGAGCGTGCGCCTCCACCGGCGGCTGCAGCGAGAGTGGCCGAAACTCGCCGCCCGGTACCGAGCGGCCTCCGACGAACTGACCTCGCTCGAAGCGTGGCAGGGCACCTTCGGGAGCGGCCGATGAGCGCGGCATCCGTCTCCGCCGCCTTCGACCCGGCGAGCGCCACGATCGCGATCGTGACCTACAACCGCTCCGGTCTGCTCACGCGTCTGCTGGAGAGCATCGCGCTCATGGACCCGAAGCCGGGCCACGTCGTCATCATCGACAACGCCTCATCGGACGACACGTCCGCCGTGGTCGAGTCGTTCCGCGACCGCATCGGCACGGAGCTCGTCTACCACCGCATGGAGACCAACACCGGCGGCTCGGGCGGATTCAGCGAGGGCATGCGCGTCGCCTACGAACTCGGCTCCGAGTGGATCTGGCTCATGGACGACGACGTCGAGGTGCTTCCCGACGGCCTCGCCCGGATGGGCGCGTGGTCCCCACGATTCAAGAGCATCCAGGGCCGACGCTACGACTACGACGGCAGCGAGTTCTACTGGCAGTACCGGCTGTCGATCCCCTTCGGCATCCCGATACCGTTCGCACCCGCCGGATTCGACGCCTCCGGCTACCGCGAGATGAACAGCGGATGCTTCGAGGGCATGTTCATCCACCGCGACATCGTGTCGCAGATCGGCCTCCCCGACCCGCGCTTCTTCATCTACTGGGACGACTCGGTCTACGGCTGGCTCGCCTCGCGCCGGACGACCGCCGTCATCGTCGACGAGTTCGTGCTGCGCCGCACGCGCGAGATCCGTCAGTGGGACATGGGCATCCGGCACCTGAACGCTTCGAGCGACGCCTACCGGTACTACATCATGCGCAACCGCGGGCACATGAAGCACTACTTCAAGGTCAACGGCGCCTACCGGCCGGTGCGCTTCTGGCTCGGCTCCGTGCTGACGTTCGCGAAGGAGCTGATCCGCCTGGTGTTCGTCGAGCGCAAGGTCCGGGGCACCAGCAACCTGTTCCGCGGCATCCGGGATGGGCGCAAGATCGCGAAGGACGCGACCTGGGCCCCGATGCCTCCGCTGGCGGCGCGAACGGAAGGCGAGCCGCAGGGCTGACTAGTCGGAGCCGCGGCTCGAAGCTACGCGCAGGCCAAGTGAGGGAGCCGGCTGGCCGACGAGCGCTGAGTTCACGACACCGATGACCAGGAACAAAGCCCAGAAGTGGCCGGGAGCCTGGAGAATCGGGTTCACGGCATTGGCCAGGGCGACGGCGAGAGCCGCAGTGGCGGTGACCGCAAGCACGGGCCGCAGGTCCGGTCGGCGTCGCTGAGCACGCCACAGCGCTAGCACCGTCGTCACTGCGATCGCAATCAGCAGGATGGCTCCCAAGGCCCCTGTCTGAAACAGAAGGAGGTGGTACTGCATTTCGAACGCCCACGCACGCTCGTCGTTGCGCGCGTAGCCGTCGATTGTCGCGCCGATGCCGTGCCCCCACACCGGCGATTGGAGGAAACCCTCCCAGAGCCGCTGGACCTGCTCCAAACGAAGCCGCTCGTCGATGGACGTCGCCTCTCCAGCCAGCAATCCTCCGATACCGGCGAGAGTCCGTGCGACGATGGGCAGCCGCTGGGCAAGCAGAACGCCCACCGCGGCAACTGCTACGCACGCCGTGGCGAGCACCCACCGTCGACGCGACCACGGGTTCGCCTTCCAGTCACGCGTCGCGAGATAGGCGACGCCCACGAGGACGGGCGCGACGACGGCCAGCGCGAGACTGGCCCGCCGGGTCGAAAGGAGCGCCGCGAGACATGAAAGGACCGCCGCGGCGATCACCAGGACTCGGGGTGGGAGATGGCGGGCATCTCCGAAGAAGAGGGCCATGAGCCACATCGGCGTAAGCGCGATCAGGCTGGATGCTCCGTAGACACCGACAGCGCTGGCCAGCCCGCTTCCGGTCACGTCTGCGTCGAAGACGACCCGGAGAAACGTGGGAAGCGCTCCCGAGGCCGATGACCCGATCGCTGCGGCCACCAGCATGACCGCACTGAGCGCGATCGTCGCCCAGGCGAGGACCACCAGCACGGAACGCAGCAGGGCCTCCGAGATGGCCACGCTCCAGATCCAGAAGAGCACGGGAGCCCCCACCCACGCGATCAAGGAATGCTGCCACCCGGGATTGCCGAATCCAACAGCGAAGCCCAGGACCATGAGGGCGGCGGACGCGACAACGACCGGCACGAGCGCGTGCGCTAAGCGGCGCCGCTCGAGCACCGCGAGCGTGAGCGCGGAAATTCCCGCAAGAGCCAGAGCCGAACTGAGGATAGCGGTGTGACCAACCGGAAGCACGACGAAGTAAGCGAGGGTTGCAAGCAACGCGACACGGGCCGCGCCAATGGCGATCGTCTCCGGCAGAACGATGCTCCGACGTGGGTTCACGCGTGGATCAGTCCGCGACGCAGGCGAGCACGGAGTCCGTGAGCGTCGTGGGCTTCACCACGGGCGTCACGTCGGCGGTGATCGGCCTCTCAGACCCGTCGGCCGAGTATCGCAGCACGATGGTTCTGCTCTCGCCCGGGGCAAGCACGACGCGGACGGCTTCCACTGCCATTCCCCCATCGGTACCGGTGCGCGCTCCTACGATGTCGCCGCCAACCTCGCTGGCGACCAGAGAGTACCCGGCGGGGGCGTAGACGAGAGTCTCGAGCTGCATCGACCCCTTGGGGGTGTAATCCCCTGTGCCCGTCACATACTCGGGGAGACCAACGACAGACGCGGCATCCACCGTGTTGACGATCGTCACCGAGACCTGGACCTGCCGGGTGCCGTCCTGGCAATCGCCCTGCGCCACGTCCACGCTCTGCGTCATGAAGCGCTGCATCTTTCCTGGCGTGAAGTCAGTGAAGTAGACGCCGATTCCGTCCGATTTCTCAGTCTGCGCCGGACCGCGCTTGTCGACGCCGGTGCCAGCGATCAGCTGCTGCTCGCTCTCCCGCGAGCTCCATATACGGACCCTGCCCTCCTCCACGGCGAGGCCGATAACCGACACCAGCTTCGCCGGGTCGGCGCCGCCGGACATGAGCGCTTGGAGCGTCTTGCCGGCGAAGGCCTGATTGATCAGGTCGACCTCGGCAGGCTCGTAGTCGTAGTACAGGTCGCCGAGCAGGAGCGGGACCGCGTTATCGTTCGAGATCTCCAGTCCGTCGAAAATAGGAATCGGCCCTGTCGCGACGAGGAGGTAGCTCAGCGCGAGGGTGTCCATTGAGATCACGGCGTCGACAGTGACGCCTGTCTTGTGACGCCACATCTCGCGAGCGATCTCGAACGTGAGGTCGAACCTCGGCGTCTTGGTGGCGTTCTGCACGTGAGTGCCGAGACCGAACGGGTACAGGTCGCGGACGTCGTCGGCGATGGGAACGATCGGCTCGGCGAACTGCTCCATGTCTCGCCCGGACGCCGAGGACTGTGCCACGACACTCACGGCGCCATCCTCTATGTGCAGCTGTGCCAACGACCCGACCGTTCCGCCGGCCGGCATGACCTCGCCGTTGTTCTGGAAGATCACGAGGACGTCGCGCGGACCGTCCTGACCGAGCATCGACGGCAGGGCATCGACGACGGGCATCGCCGGACCGATGAGGGAAGACACGCGCTCGAGCGCGTCGTCGATCCGCTTCACGCCCCCGCTGACGGGGCCGACCAGGATGCCTCGGTCGACCGAGGCCATGAGGCCCTCGGCTTCACTGACCGAACCGGCGATGGCGTGGAAGGTGGAGATGAGCGTGCTGATCGACGCGGTGTCGATCCGCCCGTCAACCGGAGTCAGCTGCGCCAGACTCAATGTCGACGCGGGGACGATCGCACCGCGGGCGATCTCGTCAACGGTCGCAGTCGCCATTCGCACGGCGTAGAGGTTCTGGCCGACGAACGGAACGACCTCCATCGCTCGCCAGACGAACCCGTCCGTGTCCGCGCTCGCTTTCCGCGCCGTCTCGGCGAGGTCGGCGGCCTTCGCCTGCGCCTCCTCGCTCTTGCCCGCGACGATCAGCTCCTGGATTTGCGACACCGCCGGCATCGCCGCCTCCAGGCTGTCGCGGGCTCCGAGCGCTTTGGGCAGAATGATGGCCGATACTCCGCCCACCACCACGATGAGAAGACCGACGATGCCGAGGGTCCATGCGAGTGCGCGTCGGCGTTTGGCGCGCTTCTTACGTATTACTCGTCGATTCCCCGCAGGCATGAGGAGAATGCTACCGATTCCAGCCTGAGCGAAAGCCCACCGCCGTGGCGTGGAGGAGTCCCGGAACGAAATAGGCTTTAGTCGTGCAACACCTTCCCTCGCGTCACACTTCCGCGAACCCCGCCAAGCTGGTTGTGGTCGGTCAGGGCTATGTCGGTCTCCCCGTCGCGATGAGGGCGGTAGAGAAGGGGTATTCCGTCGTAGGAATCGACCTCGATCAGAATCGGGTGACTGCGCTCAAGTCGGGCGACTCGTATGTCGACGACGTCACGTCCGCCACCCTTCGCGAGGCCCTGTCGTCGGGCCGGTACGTCGCCACCGCCGACTATGCGGATGCCGCAGGCTTCGACGTTGCGGTGATCACCGTGCCCACGCCGCTCCGCGAGGGAATGCCCGACATCTCCTATATCGAGTCGGCCGGCGAATCGCTGGCCGCGCACCTGAAGCAGGGCGCGCTGGTCGTCCTCGAGTCGACGACGTACCCGGGAACCACCGAAGAGGTCCTGGTTCCGCTGCTGGAGCGCGGATCCGGACTGGTGGGGGGCTCGGAGTTCTCTGCCGGCTACAGCCCCGAGCGCATCGATCCCGGGAACCCGACATGGGGGTTCTGGAACACGCCCAAGGTCATTTCGGGGATCGACGCCCGGTCGCTGGCGGCTGTGAGCGAGTTCTACGCGAGCCTTGTCGACACGGTCGTGCCTGTGCGCTCACCCAAGGAGGCGGAGCTCACCAAGCTCCTCGAGAACACCTTCCGCCACGTGAACATCGCCCTCGTCAACGAGTTGGCGATCTTCTCCCACCAGCTGGGGGTGGACATCTGGGAGGCGATCGACGCTGCGGCGACAAAGCCGTTCGGCTTCATGAAGTTCACGCCCGGCCCGGGCGTCGGCGGGCACTGTCTGCCGGTGGACCCCAGCTACCTCTCGTGGCGGGTGCAGCGTGAGCTCGGTCAGAGCTTCCGCTTCGTGGAACTCGCCAACGACATCAACGACCACATGCCCGACTACGTCGTGCAGCGCGCCCTGCGGATGCTGAACGATCATTCGAAGTCGCTGCGCGGTTCGCGAGTGCTGCTGGTCGGCCTCTCCTACAAGCGCGATACGGGCGACATCCGTGAGTCGCCGTCGCTGCGACTCATCGAACTGCTGCGAGAGTACGGCGCGGAGGTGAGCGCCGCTGACGAGCGGGTCGAAGCGCATCGCTGGCCGGCGGGAGTCGAACGCGTGTCGCTCACGGCCGACGCCGTCGATGCCGCGGACCTCGTCATCCTGGTCACCGACCACTCGGATTTCGACCTCTCGGTGATCGAGAACGCGACGACGTCGACGCTGGACACCAAGCACCGTCTCCAGGCTGCGCACGTCACCCAGTTGTGACGGCATGAAGACGGCTCTCGCGTCGCTCGCCTCGGCCATAGGGATGCTCGGGGTCCAGGTCGTCGCGCTCGTGATCCTGCAGCCCGCGGAGTTCGGGCTGTTCTCGTCGGTGTACCTGCTGGGCGCTCTCCTCCTCTCTATCAGCCTCTCCGTCGTCTGCGACAGTTGGGCCCGCCTCGCGCGCTCGTCCGAGACGGTGCGAGATGACTGGGGCAGCTACGGTGCTGCGAGCTTCTACCTTTGCGTGCTCGGCGGAGTGGTCGCCGGCGTCGTCGCCCTCTTCCTTCCTCCCCTGGCTCCGTATTGGTGGCTCGCGGCGGTCGCCGTGTTCGCGATGGGCTACCGCTCGAGCGCCCGCTTCTACAGCCTCCACCAGAGCCGTTGGAACGAGGTTCTCCCCGGCGATGTCGTGGGCGCGATGATCGCCGTCGTCGGAGGACTGTGGGCGTTCTTCGCAGCAGACGACCATCTCGGGGCCGTGATGGCGGTGTGGGCGGCCTCCACGTTGGGCGCCGCTGTGCTGTCGCGAATGCCCGTGAGCTGGCGACCGATGACGCTCATCCACTGGGGCTCCCGCCATCGCACGACGATCGGCCCCCTGCTGCGGGACTCGCTCCTGATGGACGCGGCCGCGATCGGCACGCCGTACGCGATGATCCCGCTGCTCGGTGTCGCCGATTTCGGGCTCTATAGAGCCGTGTCCAACGTCGCAGCGCCCGTGCGCCTGGTGCTTGCGCCGATCCGACCGCGCCTCGTGCTCACGACACCGACAGCGCGTCTGGGGATCTTGGTGACAGCGGCCGCGATCGTCACCGGCATGCTCGCCGCCGCAACGGTGTGGGCCATCGACGCGCTCGGGCTGGATCTGGGCACCTTGAGTCACCTCGGTGCGCTGGCGATCCCCACCGGCCTGTTCGTCGCAGCCAACTTGCAGAGCCACACGTTCTATCTCCTCGCGCGGGGCCACTCGGCCCCCCGCACGCTGTACGTCGGTCGAGCGGTGCAGACGGTGCTGGGCATCGTCCTTCCGATCGTCGGCGCCCTGCTGTGGGGTCTGGAGGGTGCCGTGTGGCTCTATGCCGTCGCGACGACCGTCAGCGCGGTCGTGTGGACCGTTCTGGTGTACCGCGGCCGCAGGATCACGTGAGCCCGACGGCGCGACGCCAGACATCGCGCCACGCCGCGAAGCTGTAATGGTCGCGGACCATGCGCAGGCCGGCCTCTCCCCGCATTCGGCGCGCAGCCTCGGGCTCATCGATGATCTGCTGCAGCGCACCGGCCCAGTCATCGACCGAGGAAGCGGCCAAGCCTGATGCGCCCGCGATGATCTCACGGTTGACCCCGACCGGGCTGGCCACGATCGGAAGCGCGGCGGCGGAGTACTGGAGCAGCTTGTAACCGCACTTGCCGCGGGTCCACGGATTGTCGGGCAGGGGCATGATTCCGACGTCAGCGCCCGAGAGCGCCGTCGCGAAGCCGTCGGGGCTCCACGCGATCCGATCGACCATCTGATCGAGCTCGCCGAGGCCGCGGTCACCGGCGCTGATGAGCGTCAGCCTGAGACCGTGCGAACGGTGGACGCGCAGGAGCGCCGGGGCGAGAGAGCTCAGATACTGCTCAGTCGCCGGCGATCCGATCCACACCGCCCGTGGGGTCTCCGATTGCGAGTAGTCGCTCTTGCGTCGGTAGTCGTCCGGTTCCACGCAGCTGGGGACCACCACGACGTTCCGGCTCACGGTCGACGCCGCATCCGCCAGGATGTCGTTTCCCGCGATCACGACGCCCGCAGCGGCCGCGGCGCGGCGCCAGATCCGGGCCTTCGCGAACGTTCCGCGGTCGAGCACGTGGAGCGCATCGTCGACGTCGTAGGCCGACCACTTCGCCCGTCGGAGCAACGCCTCCTCCACCCCGCCGCGGCTCAGCGGCGACGCCTGACGGGAGAGGAGCAGCGTGCGGCCGCCGACCGAGCGGCTGAGCCGACGCAGCCGACTCTCGGCGCGCGCGACGGCGAGAGGATGCATCAGGAGGTCTCGAGGGGAGTTCGTCGAGGTGTCGAGGTACGTCTGCGGCTCGGATCGGAGGCCGAGGTCCGCGAGCCAGTCGAAGACGCGGACGCGTGCGCTGCCTGCCATGCGTCCGTAGCTCGTGACGGTGATCAGGCGCTCAGCCATCGACTGACCTCCTTCGACGGGCGACCGCGCAGAGGATCACGACCCCCGCCGACGCGAGGTAGAGCGTCGTATGGAGCTTCTGCACGAACGGCGCGAGGAAGATCGTGGAGACCAGCAGCGCGGACAGCCAGAACCGCGCCGGGGAGAGTGCCCGGGTGCGGTACATGTACCCGATGAGAAGTCCCATCGCGAGCGCGCCCGCCGCGACGCCGAGCTCACGGAAGTCGCGGTAGAACGGCTCGAACCACGTGTAGACGTTGGTGAGGGTGCCGACGTCGACGAACGGCGCCACAGGGTTCCACGGTCGAGCACCCGGAATGATGCTGAGCGGCCCTTCGAAGAGCGCTGCGCCCCAGGTCTGCGGGTTGTAGTCCCCGTAGATCACGCGCGCGCCGTCCGCCCGCGGCCAGGCGACGTTGTCCGATGACGTCAGTGCCAGGAATGCGGGCGTCCCGGCGGTGAGGTAGACGAACGGACTCATGAGACCGGACTGTGCGAGCGCCGGCGACACGGTTTCACGCGCGGCTTGCCAGTCCCCCGTCTTGCCGAGCGCGGCGCCGAGCAGCTGGAACGCCAACACCGCGACCACCGCCAGCCCCGCGACGGCGCCCGCGATGGCCAGCGGACGGCGGGCGCGCCGTCGCGCGTGCGGGTCGGGAGCAGCCGAGCGGCGTGTGGCCAGGTACAGGGCGGCGATGGCCCACAGCACCGCCGTGAAGAGGTTCGTGCGCTGCAGGAGGAGGAGCATCGATGCGCCGACCGCGACCACGATCGCGGCACGCCACCACACCGACAGGCCGCCTCGGATCGACCGGGGAACGACGGCGACGGCGACGAGGAAAGGGCCGACGTACAGGAGAAGCCGCGCCCACAGCGGGACCGACGCCAGATACGAATCCGTGGCGCTGCGGATGCTGACGGGATCGGTGAACAGCGTCGCCAGACCGAACCGGCCGGCGATCACGAGGAGGTACGTCGCAAATCCGACCGCGTACGCGGCGAGGAGGATCCCCAGTGTGGTGCGTCCGACGATCGCGATGCTCTTGTCGGCTGGTGGCAGCGGCAGACGCGCGATTCTGCGCGCACCCCAGGCGGTCCCCCACCACGACCCGAGGTTGAAGAAGACGAGCCCGACGAGCAGGATGCCCCATGCGACGGGCGACGCCTCGCGATAGGCGATCAGGTTGGAGCCGACCAGCAACAGGGTCACCGCCCACACCGCGTTGTGGAGCACGCTCGGGAGCGCACCCTGCCGGTCGATCCTGACCGCGACGATCGTCAGTCCCGCCAGCACCGCGACCAGAATGACGGCGGCGATGCCGTTCGGAATCGTCGTCTCACCCACGGGTCACCGCTACCTCGCGCAGATCGTCGAGAAAGGCGCACAGCGCATCCTGTACGCGATCACGTGAGAACTCCGCCAAGACGAGCTCTCGGCCCGCCAGCCCCATCCGTCGTGCGAGGTCGTCGTCCTGCACGAGCCGTGTGAGAGCCCTCGCGAGCGACTGCGCGTCGCCCACGGGGACGATGATCCCGGTCACCCCGTCCTCCACGGAGTCGACCGCGCCCGTTGCGTCGGTCGTGACGACAGCGGTCGCCGACGAGGATGCCTCCAGGACCACGTTGGGAAAGCCCTCGCGTCGCGTGGGGAGGCACAGAACTCGCATCGTGGGATAGTACGCAGCGACATCCGCCACCTGACCCGTCACCACCGGCGTTCTGCGGAAGTCCTGGAACGCCTCCAGATCACTGCCGTCCATGCCCCCCACGATGAGGAGCTGGTGGTCGACCCCGTCATGCTCGAGAATGCCCGACGCGGCCGCGAGAATGTCCAGACCCTTGTCGTGGTTGAGCCGTCCGACGAAACCCACGACGGGCACGCTCGGATCCAGCCCGGTCACCGCGGGGGCTGGCCCCGGGGCGAAACGCGCGGTGTCGACCCCGTTCGAGCTGCCCCTGCCGAGCACCACCACGCGATCGGCCGAAGTGAGCCGAAGCTCCACGAGGCGTTCGGCAAGGCTCTGGCTGACGCACAGCGCGGTCGTCGCGCACCGCAGCGCCGCCTTCTCGAGGACCGTCAGCACCCTCCGCGTGAATCCTGTCGTCGTCTCGAGCCGAAGACCGCGCACGTGATAGATCCGGATCGGCACTCGCGTGAAGAACCCGGCGAGCGTGCCGAGCAGGCCGGCCTTCGGCGTCCCGACGAGGATCACCTCGGGTCGGAGGTGGCGCAGCAGGCGCAGCCAGCGCACGAGCGCGCGTGCGTCGCCCCACGGATCGGGGTCGCGCGACATCGGAAGCGTGTGCGTGGTCACACCGGGTGTCGCGTCGAGAATCGCCAGACGCTCGCCGCCGCCCGCCACGACGTGCACGTCCCAGCCCTCGCGGACGAGGCGTTCCGGAATTCCCGTCAGCAGGCTCAGCGAGATGTCGGCTGTCACCGCCACGACGATCCGACGTGACCGCGCGGGCATCAGCGACGTTCCTGGCGGAACCACTCCACGGTGGCGGCGACACCTTCTCTCAGCCCGACCGGTTCGACGGCCGGGAAGAGCTCGCGGATCCGCACACCGTCCGACTGCGACGCTCGTACATCTCCGGCGCGCGCCTCGACATGCTCCACTCGCAGACGTTCTCCGAGTTCATCCTCGAGCACATCGATCAGCTCGAGCAGGGTCGTGTTGGTGCCGAAGGCGAGATTGACAGGATGCTCCGACACGACCCGATCCGCGATCGCGCGGTGAAGCGTCTCAGTCACCGTGTCGACGAACGTGAAGTCTCGCGACTGCCTGCCGTCGGAGTGGACGACGAGCGGGTCGCCGCTCAGCGCGGCCGAGACGAATCGCGGCACGACGGCGGCGTAGGCGTGATCGGCGGCCTGCAGCGGTCCGTAGACGTTGAAGAACCGGAAGGCCAGCGTGGGCAGCCCGTACGACTTCTGGTACGCGATCGTGTACGCCTCTGCGCCGAGCTTCGTCGCGGCATACGGGCTCAGCGGGCGGGTCCAGTCGAATTCGGACTTGGGGAGCGCCGGGTTCGATCCGTACACCGAGCTCGAGGACGCGAAGATCACGTGCGCACCCTGCGTTCGCGCGCCCTCGAGCACGTTGAGCGTTCCGGTGAGGTTCGCGACGTGGCTGGCGATCGGGTCGTTGACCGAGCGCGGCACGCTTCCCAGCGCAGCCAGATGGACGACGGCATCCGCACCCGAGACCGCTGCGGCGACGGCGTCGCGGTCGGCGACCGAACCGTGGATGAACGCGGCAGTCACGCCTTCGAGATTCGCTTCGCTCCCGGTGCTGAGGTCGTCGAGGACGCACACATCCCAATCGGGCTCGTGCATGTTGAGGCGGCGAACGAGATTGGCGCCGATGAATCCCGCGCCTCCGGTGACCAGGATCCTCATGGCCGTGCTTCCTCTCTTGTGTGCGGCGCGCCGCGTGAATGCAGTCGTGCCGGAACACCGACGACCACCGCGGCAGCCGGGACATCCCGGGTGACGCATGCGGCGGCGCCGACCACGCTGTCCTGCCCGACGTGGATCCCCTGGAGGACGACCGCGCTGGCTCCGATGAGCACCCCGCTGTCCACGACCACTTCCCCCGACACGATCGCTCCCGGGTTGACGGAGGCGAACGCGTCCAGGCGCGCGTCGTGACCGATCGTCGCCGCGGGGTTGATGTGGACATGCCTACCGAGGCGGACGTTCGTGGAGATCTGTGCGCCGGACGCGATGATCGATCCCTCTCCGATGGTCGTCTGGGTACCGATGACCGCCGACGGATGGATGAGCGTCGCGGGGCGCATGCCTCGCGCGACGAGCCGTTCGACAACGGCCCGGCGCGCCGCCGGCGACCCGATCGCGACGGCGAATAGCGCGCCGGGCGCTTGCTCTGCGAACTCGTCGATCACGCCCAGATAAGGGCAGTCCCGCGCTGCGAGTCGGTCCTTGGCGATCTGGCTCGGCGAGTCGTCCACCACGCCGGCGACCCGGAAGCGAGGCGCCGTGCGATTGATCGCCGCGACGATGTCGAGCGTCTCCCGCCCGAACCCGCCCGCCCCGACGACGACGAGATCCTTCATTCGTCGGCGCCGATCGTGCCGCGGAACTCGGGCATCGTCGCATGTCCCGTCGCCGAGACACCCTGGCGACGCGCCACGATCCCCGCCGTAGCCATCAGGATCCGCGTGTCGACACGGAGCGATCTCGTGTCGACGTACTCCACATCGAGCCGCAGGCGCTCATTCCACGGAACGTCGTTCCGACCCCGCGACTGTGCCAGACCGGTGATTCCGGGCCGCACCTCGTGGCGCCGGGCCTGCTCGGGAGAGTAGCGGGACAAGTAGGCGGGCAGAAGCGGGCGCGGGCCGACGAAGCTCATGTCGCCGCGGAGCACGTTCCACAGCGTGGGGAGCTCATCGAGACTCGACGCGCGCAGCATCCTGCCGAAGCGCGTGAGGCGATCGGTGTCGTCTATGAGCCCTCGCTCCGTGTCGACGTCGCGCATCGTTCGGAACTTGCGAAGCACGAACAGATGACCCCCGCGGCCCGGACGCTCCTGGCTGAACAGGACCGGCCGGCCGAGGTTCATCGCCACGCAGACCGCCACGACCGCGATGATCGGCGACACGAGCACGAGCACCACCCCCGCATACGCGAAGTCGAGCACCCGTTTCACGCGATCGTAGATCTCGACCCTCATGCCCGACTCTCCAGGAAGGACCGGAGCGCCGTCTCGACCCGGGTGAACTGCTCTTCACTCAGCGCCGAACCGCTCGGGAGGGTGACCCCGCGACGGAACTGCCGCTCGGCCGCACCGCCGACTGTCGCGCCGTAAGAGGCGAACACGGGCTGAAGGTGCATCGGCTTCCACAGCGGCCGGGACTCGATGTTGCTTTCCGCCAGTCCGGCGATGAGCTCCGCCGGCGACCAGCCCGCGCCCTCGTCGACGATGATCGCGGTGAGCCACGCGTTGTCGTCATCGTCGTCGTCACCGCCGAAGATCCCCACCCCGTCGACCTCGGCGAAGAATGCACGATACCGCCGACGCCATTCGCGGCGCCGTGCCAGCATGTCGTCGAAGCGGGCCAGCTGCGCACGACCGAGCGCAGCGAGGATGTTGCTCAGACGGTAGTTGAATCCGATGTCGGCGTGCTCGTAGTGGCTCACGGGCAGCCGCGCCTGCGTCGCCAGGTGGCGCACGCGATCGGCGACGGCGGCGTCGTCGGTGACCAGCATCCCGCCGCCCGACGTCGTCATGATCTTGTTCCCGTTGAAGGAGAAGACCGACGCGCGGCCGAAGCTTCCGACGGGCCTCCCGTGGAAGCGCGCGCCGAAGGACTCGGCGGCATCGGCGAGCACCGGCACGCCGAACTCGGCGGCAAGCTGCTCGATGGCGGCGTAGTCGACGGCCTTCCCCAGCAAATCGACCGGGAGCACGGCACGGACGCTCTCGCCGTCCGCCTGTAACTGCGCCAGCGTCTCGCCAAGGAGTTGCACGTCGATATTGCCCGTCGTCGGGTCGGCGTCGACGAAGTGCGGGCGGGCGCCGGTGTACACGATCGCGTTCGCCGTCGCGGCGAAGGTCATGGTCGAGGTGACGACGACATCGCCGGGGCCGACGCCGAGCGCGAGCAGGCCCAGGTGCAGCCCCGCCGTGCCCGAGCTCAGCGCCACAGCGAATCGTGCGCCGACGCGCTCGGCGACCTCCCGTTCGAACGCGTCCACCTCGGGGCCGAGTGGCGCGATCCAGCCGGACCGCAGCGCGCGCAGGACGGCTTCCTCTTCGAGCGCGCCGGTGTCGGGTGAGGACATATAGATCCGCGACTCAGTCATTCGCCTGCGCTCTCGTGGCGGCACTTGTGTCGGTACCCGGATCTTGGGTTGCGGCGGCCGAACCGAGCCGGCTCTCCCAGCCCCGCTTGTCGAGCGCGGCCGGCGAGATCGCTCCCACCTTCGCGTGCGAGATCATGGGATGGAAGGGACTCGACGTCTCCTCGCTGGCGCCGACGAGCTCTTCGTGCAGTTTTTCGCCGTCGCGAAGCCCGGTGAACACGATGTCTACGCGCTGGCCGCTCATGGCGATCATTCGTCTCGCGACATCGAGGATGCGCACCGGCTCTCCCATGTCGAGGATCAGCACCTCACCCGGTCGGCCGATGCCGCCTGCCTGGACCACGAGCTGGCAGGCCTCGGGGATGGTCATGAAGTAGCGGCTCACCTCGGGGTGCGTGATGGTGATGGGACCGCCCAGCTCGATGAGGCGCTGGAAGGTCGGGAGCATGGACCCTCGACTGCCGATCACGTTCCCGAATCGAACGGACAGGTACCGCTGGCCAGTCTCGGTCGCGGCCCACGCGGTGAGCTTCTCGGCGACGCGCTTTGAGTGTCCCAGCACGCTCGTGGGGTTTGCGGCCTTGTCCGTCGAGATATTGACGAACGTAGTCACGTCGACCGCGCGTGACGCCGCGATCACGTTGAGCGTGCCGATGACATTGGTCTTCCACGCCTCGTCGGGATACTGCTCGAGCATGGGCAGGTGCTTCAGCGCCGCGGCGTGGAAGACCACCTGCGGTCGGCGCGAGTCGAAGATGCCCCGCAGTGTCGCCTCATCGCGGATGTCGGCGAGAACAACGTCGTTCGTGTTGAGAAGTCCGTGGCCCGCGACGCCGAGCTGCGCCTGCTGGAGCCCCGTTTCATCCCGATCTAGCATGATGAGTTCGCCCGGCCCGAACTGCGCGATCTGGCGGCACAGCTCTGAGCCGATCGAGCCGCCTGCCCCAGTGACGAGGATCCGCTGCCCGGTGATGTATCCCGCGATCGCGGAGATGTCGGTCTCGACGGGCTGCCGGCCGATGAGATCCTCGATGCTCACGCTGCGCAGATCGGACAGCCGCGACGCGCCGCTGAGGATGCGGTCGAGCTCCGGGAAGACGAGGGTGGTCAGGCCCGCAGCCTCGGCTGCGTCGGTCGTCTGGCGCAGCAGCGCGGCGTCCGCGCGGCCGATCGCGACGACGAGGTCGGTCGCCTCCGTCGCCTCCGCGACCCGCGCCAGGTCCGCGGAGGTTCCGAGGACGGGCACGCCGCTCACCCGGAGGTTGCGCTTGCGCGGGTCGTCATCGACGAACCCGACCGGTGCGAAGGCCCCCGAGCTGTTCGCCATCGTCCGCACGAGAGCCTGGCCGAGTGATCCCGCGCCGAAGACGATGACCCGGTGCTCGGCGTTGTTCGCGCGTCGGCGACTCCGCCGGAAGAACAGAGGCGCGTACCGCAGGAGGAACAAGAACGCGGCCGCCAGGGGCAGCGCGATGAGCACCGTGCTGCGAGGCAACCCGGGGACAGGCGGATGCGCTGCGACGACGATGGCGAGCACCACAGCCTCGACGACGAGCGTCAGGACGAGGGCGCGGACCTCGTCGAGGGAGCGACTTCCGAACCGCCCGCGATATACGTGGAACACCCACCCCAGAAGAGCCTGCAGGCCTGCCGCGAAGGCGGCCAAGGCGAGCACCCACAGCCATGCGACGGCGGAGACGTCGAACTCATAGCGAAGCAGCACGGCAAGGATCACGGCGAGGAACCAGGCGACGCAGTCCATGATCGCCCGGAAGTCCATGCGGCTCATGGGCTGACCTCTGCGCGTCCGCGTGCAGCCGTGAACACGATCGTGCCGATCACTCGTCCGCCCGCCGCTGTGGCGAGGTCGGTCGTCTCCGACACCGCCGCCTTTCGGGTGCGGCCTGCTACAGCCACGACGGCGATGTCCTTGTCTGCGAACTGCTCGATCGTCGCCGTCGAGGTTTGCGGGAGACCCTCCACGATCTTCGGCTCGGCGCCGCTCAGGCGCGCAAGTTTCGCTACGGCGAGCGCCGGGGCAACGTCGTCGACGAGTGTCGCGAGGACGACATCCTGGTTCGCCGGCTGTCGTGCGGCGACCACATCCAGCATCCTCACCGTCGCGCGCGTGTCGTCTGCACGGTGCCGCCCGGCGCGCACGAAGCCGAGCAGGCGAGCGCCGCTGGCCGCGACGGCGTCCGACGGAAGCTGAATCCTCGAGGAAAAGGCGATGCGCGCCCACAGCACGACGGTCCCGAGCCCGGTCCCGGCCAGGAATCCGGTGACGAGCGCTTGACCGATCTGGGGCGTCACGCGCGGCTCCCGAGCGCCTGCCGGCTCGATGATCTCGACGCGCGCGAGGGGGTGGCGCGCCTCGACTGTCTCTGCAAGCGCAGCCGAGACGGCGTCGGCAATCGACTCGGCTGCGCGCGAGTCTTCATCGGTGACAGCAACGCGGATGACTGCTGATCCCGGTGAGGAGGTGACCTCGACACGACCAGCGAGATCGGCAGTCGAGCCATCGATTCCGAGCGTGTCGATGACCGGTTGGAGAACCCGTGCCGTGGTCGTCGTTGCCGCCACCCCGGCCGCCAACTGCGCTGCGGCGATGGTTCGCGCGGCCTCGTCGATGGCGGCGGCGCCGGGTTCGGCCGCGATCGTCACGAGAGATTCCGCCGCGACCGTCGTAAGGCGCGGCTCGGTGACCACGTATGCCAGGGCACCTACCACTCCGACCACGATCGCCAGGATCGGGATGAAGGCGTTGCGACGTACCGCCGCGGCCACACCGCCCACGTCCAATCGAGGACCACCCAACCCATATCGCTCAGTCGGCACGCACCGGAGGCGTCCCCTTCTCAGCAGATTCTAACAAGCCGCACCGCGCACCACTGACAATGGCGGGTATAGCGCGCCGCGACGTGGACCCGAAGTGAGCGCTCTCACTCGCGATGCGGCTCGCTCTGCTCGTCGTCGGGTGCGTGGTCCTCCTCGACCGCGACCATTCCTGCGGGCGCGGCACCAGCATTGCGGAAGGAGAAGGACTTGTGCAGGGCGTACGTGACGATCACCAGGATCGCCGTCACTATGAGCTGACTCACGAGCTTCTCCATGGCGCTGTCGAACCCGAGCACCGAGGCCGAGAACCAGCTCATAGCCAGATTGGCGAGGAACGAACCCAGCGTGACCGAGGTGAACTTGACGAACTCGCGGAACGGATGCCCAGTTCCGCGGAAGACGAAATGCCGCTGCAGCACGAACGACGTCAGGTTCGAGACGATCCAGCTGAACGTGATGGCGATGGCGTAGTCGGCAGGGACGCCCCACGCATCGAGGATAAGCAGCGCGATCGCGTAGAGGCCGTACGAGAACGCGGTGTTCAGGCCTCCGAACACGAGGTACCGGATCTCGGGGCGTCGGGAGGCCTCCACGAGCAGGTTTCGCATCGCGCCCACCCTACACTCGGCATCCCCGATCCGCCCGGGCAGCCCAGGTGCGAGCAGGCGGGTGCGTTAGGCTCGACCGTTGACGTCCTGCCATCGTTCGCGGACCAGCCGGCCCCACGGTACGACGGCCGCGGAAGGAACTCGAATCGTGACCGCCCCCGCCCTGAGCGTCGTCATCCCGGCCTACAACAACGGTCGCACGCTCGTCGAGACGATCACGTCGGTGCTCGACCAGAACGTGGACGGGCTCGAGGTCATCGTCGCCGATCACGCGTCCTCCGACGACACCCTCGGAGTCATGCGTCGCTTCGCGGACGATGAGCGGGTCCACCTGCTCGAGACGCCCGCCGGCGGAGGCGCCGGACGCAACTGGAATCGCGTGACCGAGGCCGCGACCGGCGAGTTCCTCAAACTCGTCTGCGGCGACGACGTGCTCCGCCCCGGCGCTCTCGCACGTCAGCTCGAGATCCTCCGATCCACCGGCGCCTCCCTGACAGCATGCCGTCGGGATGTAGTCGACGCGAACGGGCGCATCCTGAAGGCGGGGTGGGGACTGCGCGGGCTGGGCGAGCGGATGCCCGGGCACCAAGCCGTCCGGAGGTCAGTGCGGGCAGGCTCCAACCTGTTCGGCGAGCCGGCGTCGGTGATGATGCGACGCGACCGTCTCGCGCAGAGCGGCGGCTGGTTCGACCGGTTCCCCTACTTGATCGACCAGGCGACGTACTCCCGCGTGCTGTTGAGTGGCGACTTCGCACCCGATCGCGAGGTCGGCGCGACTTTTCGGATGAGTGTCACGCAGTGGAGCGTCGCGCTGGTGCGCGAACAATCGGACCAGGCGCGCGGATTCCACGCGTGGCTGCTTGCGGAGCATCCAGAGGTCGTGTCGGCGACCGATGTCCGTATCGGCGACGTGCGGTCGACCGCGATGGCCCGCGCTCGTCGCCTGTCGTATCGTCTGCTCGAGAGGAGGATGCGATGACCGTCGACGAGACCTATGCGCACAGGATCAGCATCGTGATTCCGGTCTATCAGGGTGAACGCACGCTCCGCTCTGTGATCGACGAGATCCGTCCCCTTACCGCAGGGTTCACCACGGATGCAGGTCACGCGGCGCGAGTCGACGAGGTCGTCCTTGCCTACGACCGCGGACCCGACGATTCGGCCCGCGTCATCCGCGAGCTCGCCGGAGAGCTGCCCTGGATCAAGCCGGTGTGGCTCAGCCGCAACTACGGCCAGCACGCGGCCACGCTCGCCGGCATGGCGAGCTCCGGGGGCGAGTGGATCGCGACACTCGACGAGGACGGACAGCACGACCCACGAGAAATCCGGATTCTGCTCGACCAGGCGCTGGCCGAGCGGGCCGATCTCGTCTATGCCGAGCCCGTCAACCGGGCGCCGCACGGTTTTGTCCGCAACACGGCGTCGAGGGCTTCCAAGCGCACGCTCGAGTCGTTCCTCGGAGGCGGCCGCGCGTCGCACTTCAACAGCTTCCGCCTCATTCTCGGTGAGATCGGACGGAGCGTCGCCGCGTATGCCGGCACCGGCGTCTACCTCGACGTCGCACTGTCCTGGGTCGCGAGCCGCGTCGCCACCGCACCGGTCACGCTCCGCCAAGAGGGCGATCGTCCCTCCGGGTACTCGTACCGCCGGCTGTTCGGTCATTTCTGGCGGATGGTGCTCACGTCGGGCACGCAGGGCCTGCGGTTGGTCACGGCCGTAGGCGTGGCGTTCTTCATCGGCGGCATCGCGTTCGCCGTCTACCTCACGGTCGCGCGCGTGCTGTCCGGCGACATCCCCGAGGGCTGGACGTCGCAGATGGTGCTGACCGCGCTGGGCACGGGCGTGATCCTCGTGTCTCTCGGAATCATCGCGGAGTACCTGGGGGTCGCCGTGAGCGCCGCCCTCGGCAAACCCGCCTATCTCATCGTCCGCGATCCGGCCAGCGGCCCCCTCGGACACACACAAGCGCCTGAGCAGCGGACGATCGATCCAGAATGATCCCGGCGCGGCGGTGGGTCATCGGACGTGGGCTCCTCGGGCGCGCGGTTGAACGGACGCGAGCCGACGAGGTCTTCTCGGTCCCCGTACCGTGGGACGATCCGGATCGGACTGTCGACGCGTTCCGCCACGCGCTCACCAAATTCGCCGACACGCGCTCCCTGCTCGAGATCTATTGGTGCGCGGGGCGGGGCGTCACCTCCACACCTCGCGACGTGCTCGCTGTCGAGGCATCCGTGTTCGAGCGCATAGTCGGCGTCGTGCTCGCGGCGCCATCCGAGACGCGGTCGCGGCTCACCGTCTTCCTCGCGTCGTCCGTCGGCGGTGCGTACGCGGGATCACCCGTGCCGCCCTTCACCGAGTCGACACCGGTCGCCTCACTGAGCGCGTACGGTGACACCAAGTTGCGTATGGAGGCGACACTCAGACGCGCGACGACGGACGGACAGTGGCGTTCGCTCGTCGGACGCATCACGAACATCTACGGCGCGGGCCAGGATCTCTCGAAGCCCCAGGGACTCATCTCGGCGCTGGTGAAGGGCCACCTGAGTGGGCAACCCACCTCGGTATACGTCCCGCTGGACACGCTCCGCGACTACATCTACGAGGACGACTGCGCCGCCGTCGTCGACGCCGGCGTGCGCCGCGCCGCGGCCGAGCCGCCGGGAACGACCATCACGAAGCTGATCGGCGCGATGCGCGCCGTGTCGGTCGGGGCGCTGCTGTCCGAGCTCACACGGCTTCGGCGGCATCGTGGCCCGATCGTGCTCGGGGGCGGTGACGCCCGCGGACAGGCTCTCGATCTCCGCATCCGCTCCGAGGTGTGGACCGACCTTGACGGGCTCGCCCGCACGACTCTTCCCGAGGGACTCAGCCGTGTGTATCAGGCTCAGCTTCTCGGGCGGGCGTCGCCGCGATGAATTGCTCCTCGTCACCCTCGGCCGGGACCGGGGAACGCCGACGTGCGCGCCGCTGGAGGATGACCCAGCCGATCGCCGCCGCCGCTCCGAGCGCGAGCGCCGCCACCATGACCGGGAACCCGGGCGGCCGGAACGCGACCGTCACGATGTCTCCTGGCTGCGCCTCGGACGTGTCGACGGTCAGCAGCCACCCTCGCGTCGGCGAGGCGTGATCGGCGCCGCTTATCGCATAGCCGGGGTAGTCGAGTCGCCCGAGCACGACGCGCGAGTCGTTCCCGACCGAGTCCACACGGAAGGTCACCGTCGTGCCGGACGTGTCAAGAACGGTGACCTCCGTGCCCGACCCCGTCCAGGCGACGCCTCCGGCGCCCGCCACCTCCTGGGCGCGCTCGAACAGCCACGTGTAATCCCCGTCGGCAACGAGACGCCATCCCTCCGGCGGCATCGGCTGCTCCGGGAAGGTCGCCTTCATCGCGAGGATCGTGCTGACGCCCATGAGGTCGGCGACCGGGAGCCCAGTCGTGTCGTCGGTGCTCCACAGCGTGGCGAGCGAATCGGCGCAGGTCGAACCCCGCAGGTCCATGCACAGGTCCCTGGAGAACGTCGAGTACGGCAGCACCGTGTACAGGCTGCTGACTGGCGTCGGGCTCAGATACCAGAGGTTACCCATCAGACGCTCATCGAAGCTCGCATCCACACCTCCGTAGGCGTAGATGTCTCCTACGACGATCGCGTCGCCGGATGCCTCGGCGAGCACGGCTTCCATGCGTTCGACACTGTCCGGCACACCGAACTTCGGCAGCGGCGTGTACGGGAACACGAGCATCTGCGGCACGACCAGCAGCCCCGACACCGCGACGGCCGCGGCAGCCGTGAGCCCGGTCCGCCGCGCGTCGCCCGGAGCCCGAGGGGACAGGGCCACGAACGCGATCCCCACGATGGCGAGTGCCTGGACGACCAGGACAACGGCAAGAGAGCGCCATTGCGGCGGGGTGTTGGCGAAGGTGATACCCGTGGTCACCAGGAGGAGGGCGAACGACCACCCGACGCGGCGACCTGTGACGAGAGCGGGGAAGGCGTGTGTGGCCATGACCGCGACGAGGACGCATGCGGCGAGGCACACGTACGGCATGAAGCGCACCGGCCAGCGCAGCGGCCCCACCTGGCTCGGTCCGATGACGAGGACGATCATGAGCGCGAGGAGCACGAACAGCGGGATGCACCGCCGGACGACGCTGCGCGGCATCGGCAGCAGGAGCGGGAGCAGCGGGAGCAGCCAGGCGACGTACACGAGCGGGGCAGCCGTCTCAGGCCCCCACCACGCGCCGACGGATGCCGTTGCAGTGGGCGCCGCCGCCGACATGAGGTCGCTCAGATCTGCGTTGAGGAAGCGCGCGTTGGAGATGCCGAGTCCTGCGCGCGCGGTGACGGGCGCGGTGAGCACACCGGGCAGATACACCACGATGGTAAGAAGTGCCCCCCACGCGGAAGCCAGCAGGGTGCGCACGATGCGCCCGCGATCGCGGCCGATGATCGCGCGTACCAGGCTCTCGACCAGGATGATGACGAGGATCAGAACGCCGAACACGTAGCCGAACGTGACCAGCGCGAAGCTAGCGAGGAGATAAGGGATCGGGGAGCGGAGGGCCTCGACCGACCGGCGTAGACCCCACCAGACCCAGGGCAGCACCGCCGCGTTGAACAGGCCGGTCGCCCACGACGGGGCATCCATGTACACCGTGAAACCGCCGAGTGGCACGAGAACCCCGGCGACCGCGGCCCAGGGGGCACTCGCGGTGAAGGACCGGGACAGCAGGTACACGCCACCGGCCATGAGCATGAGGAAGGCGATCTTCACGATGGTCGTGTGAACGACAGGATTCTCCGCCCAGCGGGCGGTGATCGCGATCAGCCACGTGAGCGGATTGAGCAGGCCCCACTGCCCTTCGGCGAAGTAGTTTCCCGCCTGCCATGCGTGCGGGTCGAGGACGGGGAAGCTGCCGCTCAGCAGCCGGTCGCCCAGCTGCCACCACTGCCCGAACGCGCCGACCTCGCTGTCGTCCGCGAAGTAGAACCGTGGAGTGACGAAGACCCGGGACACCGCGAAGACGCCGGTGAGCGTGACCGTGACTGCGACCCAGACTGCGGCCACCCCCCGACGGCGGGCGGTCACGGAGGTCTGTTGGGTCACGTCGAACCAATCAGGTGGCGGGGAGATTGAGCCACTCTAGCAACGGCCACACGGCGACCCGTGCGGGCCACCCGCCGCGTGAAGGGGCGCGGCTGTGGAACTATGGGACGGTGAAGGGCATCATTCTCGCCGGCGGCTCGGGCACGCGGCTGCATCCGATCACCCTCGGCGTCTCCAAGCAGCTGGTACCGGTGTACGACAAGCCGATGGTGTACTACCCGCTCTCGACCCTGATGCTCGCCGGCATCCGCGACATCCTCGTGATCACGACTCCGCACGATGCGACGCACTTCGAGCGACTGCTCGGCGACGGCTCGCAGTTCGGAGTGTCGATCTCGTTCGCCCAGCAGCCTTCCCCCGACGGTCTGGCTCAGGCGTTCACGATCGGCGCGGACTTCATCGGCGACGACAAGGTCGCCCTCGTCCTCGGTGACAACCTGCTGTACGGCCCCGGGCTGGGCACGACGCTCGCCCGTTTCGCCGACATCTCCGGCGGGGCGGTGTTCGCGTACTGGGTCGCCGACCCGCAGGCGTACGGCGTCGTCGAGTTCGACGACGCCGGCCGGGCGATCTCGCTCGAGGAGAAGCCCGTCAGCCCGCGCAGCAACTACGCGGTGCCCGGCCTCTACTTCTACGACAACGATGTGGTGGAGATCGCCCGCGGACTCGCGCCCAGCGCGCGCGGGGAGTACGAGATCACCGACGTCAACCGGGCGTACCTCGCGCAGGGCAGGCTCTCGGTGGAGGTCATGCCCCGGGGGACGGCCTGGCTCGACACCGGGACGTTCGATCAGATGACTGACGCGGCCGATTACGTGCGCACGATCGAGCGCCGCACCGGCATGAAGATCGGCGCGCCCGAAGAGGTCGGCTGGAGACAGGGCTTCCTCACCGATGACGAGCTCCGCGTTCGTGCGGAGCGGCTCCTCAAGTCGGGCTACGGCGCCTACCTCCTCGCACTCCTGGAAAGGGGCCGCTGATGGCTCGACTGCTCGTCACCGGTGGAGCCGGCTTCATCGGGTCGAACTTCGTCCACCATGCGCTGGATCACACCGACCACCACATCACGGTGCTCGACAAGCTCACCTACGCGGGCAACACGGCATCACTGGACGGCCTGCCCGAGTCCCGGTTCCGGTTCGTGCGGGGCGACATCGCGGATGCCGCACTCGTGGACTCCCTCTTCGCAGAGTCCGACGCCGTCGTGCACTACGCCGCCGAGTCGCACAACGACAACTCGCTCGACGATCCGCGCCCGTTCCTCGACACGAACATCATCGGCACCTACACGCTGCTCGAAGCCGCCCGACGGCACGGCACGAGGCTCCACCACATCTCGACCGACGAGGTGTACGGCGATCTCGAGCTGGACGACCCCGCGCGCTTCACCGAGTCCACGCCGTACAACCCGTCGAGCCCCTACTCGTCCACGAAGGCAGGATCGGACCTGCTGGTGCGCGCGTGGGTGCGGTCGTTCGGCGTCGCGGCGACCATCTCGAACTGCTCGAACAACTACGGTCCGTATCAGCACGTCGAGAAGTTCATTCCCCGTCAGATCACGAACGTGCTCCGCGGCATCCGTCCGAAGCTGTACGGCGCGGGCGAGAACGTGCGCGACTGGATCCACGCCGACGACCACTCCGCCGCGGTCCTCACGATCCTGGAGAAGGGCGTGATCGGCGAGACCTATCTCATCGGCGCCGACGGCGAGGAGAACAACAAGGCGGTCGTGGAACTCATCCTCACCCTGATGGGACAGCCCGCCGATGCGTACGATCACGTGACCGACCGCACCGGACACGATCTTCGCTACGCGATCGACTCCACCAAGCTGCGCACCGAGCTGGGATGGACGCCGATCTATCAGGACTTCCCGGCGGGTCTTGCGGCGACCATCGAGTGGTACCGCGAGAACGAGGCATGGTGGGCTCCGGCTAAGGATGCGACCGAGGCGTTCTACGCGTCCAAGGGCCAGTGATGACGGAATTCGGCAAGCCCCTCCGGCCGACCATCACCCCGATCCCGGGGCTCGTGCTGTGGGATCTCACCGTTCACGGCGACAGCCGCGGCTGGTTCAAGGAGAACTGGCAGCGGGAGAAGATGGTGGCCGCGGGTGTGCCCGACTTCGGGCCGGTGCAGAACAACGTGTCGTTCAACGACGCGGTGGGCACCACGCGGGGCATCCATGCCGAGCCGTGGGACAAGTGGGTGTCGGTCGCGACCGGCCGTGTCTTCGGCGTATGGGTCGATCTCCGCGAAGGCCCGACCTTCGGAACCCGCTTCACGGCGGAGCTCGACCCGTCGCGCGCGATCTTCGTCCCCCGCGGGGTGGGGAACGGCTACCAGACGCTCGAGCCCGATACCGCGTACACCTATCTCGTCAACGAGCACTGGTCGCCGGAAGCGACGTATTCGTTCCTCAACCTCGCCGACGAGAGCGCCGCGATCGAATGGCCCATCCCGCTCGATCGGGCCGAGATCTCCGACAAGGACCTCCGCCACCCCCGGCTCGCCGATGTCGCGCCCGTCGCCCCGCGGAAGATCCTCGTCACCGGCGCGGACGGACAGCTGGGCCGCGCACTGCGCGCCGAGTTCGGCGACGCCCCCCACATCGAGTACACGACGCGCGCCCAGCTCGACCTCGCCTCGCCCGAGGTCGTCACTGCACGGCGCTGGCGCGAGTACGACGCGATCATCAATGCCGCCGCGTACACAGCCGTGGATCTCGCTGAGACGCCCGAAGGCCGCCGCGCTGCGTGGACGGTCAATGTGACAGGGGTGTCGCACCTCGCTCGGATCGCGCACGAGAACCGGCTCGCACTCATCCACGTCTCCAGCGATTACGTCTTCGACGGCTCATCGGCCGATCCCTATCGGGAGGACGACCCGCTCGACCCGCTCGGCGTCTACGGCCAGACGAAGGCGGCCGCCGACGCCATCGTCTCGTCCGTGGACCGGCACTACATCCTCCGGACGTCCTGGGTCATCGGAGACGGACGCAACTTCGTGCGCACGATGAGCGGCCTCGCCGAACGAGGTGTCGACCCACGGGTGGTCGACGATCAGCTCGGGCGGCTGACGTTCACCGATGACCTGGCGCGCGGCATCCGTCACCTGCTGGACACGGGGGCGCCCTTCGGGGTCTACAACCTCACGGGCTCCGGCCAGCCCGCCTCGTGGTGCGACGTCGCCCGCCGCGTCTTCGCGCTCACCGGGCACGACCCGCAGCGCGTCGGCGCCGTCTCGACGGACGAGTACTTCGCGAGCGCGAAGGGGCTGGTCGCTCCGCGTCCTCGCCGCAGCGTGCTCGACCTCGCCAAGATCATCGCGACCGGGTTCGAGCCGGCCGACTGGGATGCCGCCCTCGGTGGATATCTCCGCGATGCGCAGTCGCCGGCTCCCGACGGGGGTCAGCCGGCGTTGTAGTCGGCGTTGTAGCGATCGAGCACTTCGCCGATCGGAGCATCCATCTGCAGCCGGCCCTTGTCGAGATAGAGTCCGCGCGTGCAGAAGCGGCGCAGGTCGCGCTCGCTGTGACTGACGAAGAACAGCGTGCGACCGTCGGCGAGCAGCTCGTCGATGCGCTTGTAGCACTTCTCCCTGAAGGCCTTGTCGCCGACGGCGAGCACCTCGTCGACGAGGAGGATCGGCTCCTCGAGCTGCGACACCACGGCGAACGCGAGCCGCACCTTCATGCCGTTGGAGAGGTGCTTGTACGGCGTGTCGATGGACTCCTGGAGCTCGGCGAACTCGATGATCCCGTCGAACCGGCGGGCGACCTCGGCCTTGGGCATCCCGTGAAGCCCCGCCGTCAGGCGCACGTTCTCGCGCACGGTGAGGTCGCCGACGAACCCGCCCGTGATCTCGATGAGCGGCGCGACTCCGCCGTTGACCTCGACCGTGCCCTCGTCCTGGATGAGGACTCCGGCGACGAGCTTGAGGAGCGTGCTCTTTCCCTGGCCGTTGCGGCCGACGACCCCGATCGACTCACCGGGTCGCACATCGAAGGTGACATCGCGCAGGGGCCAGAACTCGCCCGGCTTGCTGCGGCGCGACGAGTCGGCGAACAGGTCCTTGATGCTCCGGCGCCCGCGGCGGTTGCGGCGGAACCGCACGCCGAGATCGCGCACCTCGATGGCATGATCGGATGCCGTCATCACAGCTCCTTCAGCAGGGGACGCTCGAGGCGGCGGAAGACGAACATGCCCAGCGCGAGGAAGCCGACGCTCATGACGGCGCCGACGCCGATGACCCACGGGTCCCACTCCTCGGCGAAGAAGCCGACGCGGTACAGCGCGAAGATGCCCGACAGGGGGTTGAAGGCGGCGAGCGTCTCGAAGACGCCGGGAAGATCGGACACCCCGTAGATCACCGGCGACGCGTAGAACAGCGCACGGAGGATCAGCTTCGTCGTGCGCTCCAGGTCGGTCCAGATGACGCACAGGGGCGCCACGAGCAGACCGAGACCGACGAGCAGCACCGTCTGCAGCAGGACGGCCACCGGGAAGAGGAGAAGACCCCAGTTCATCTGCACCGGGGTCTCACTGAACGCGGCGATCACCACGAACAGCGCGAGCACGGGGAGTGAGCACAGGAACTCGATGCCCTTGGACAGGACGATGCGGTTGACCCAGATCGAGCGCGGAATGGCCGTCGAGCGCACGAGCCGCGCGTCCTTGCTGAAGGCGCGGGTGAAATCGGAGACCGCGGCGTTGAACCACACCCAGGGAAGGAGCGCCGTGATGAGGAACACGATGTACGGCTCATGACCGACCGTGCGCTGGAAGATCTGGGTGAAGACGAACCAGTAGATCGCGCTCATGACGAGCGGATCGAGCACGGACCACAGGTAGCCCAGCGCACTGGTCGCGTAGCGAACCTTGAGGTCGCGGGCGGACAGCAGCCACAACGAGTGGAGGTACCGCCTCGGCGATCCGGGCGCGCCGACTGCTGCGGTGGTCACGATGCGAGTCTAAGGGGCGCCGATCAGGCGAGCTGGTTGTTCCACATGGACAGTGCGGCGCCGATCGCCATGTGCATGTCGAGGTACTGATACGTGCCGAGCCGGCCCCCGAACAGCACGTCCTGCTCGCCCTTGGCGAGCTCGCGGTAGGCGACGAGGCCGGCGCGGTCCTCGGGGGTGTTGATCGGGTAGTACGGCTCGTCCTCACGCGTGGCGAAGCGCGAGAACTCGCGCATGATGACCGTCTTGTCGGTCGGGTACCGGTCGGCGCGCTCGGGGTGGAAGTGGCGGAACTCGTGGATGCGCGTGTACGGCACGTCCGCGTCGGCGTAGTTCATGACCGAGGTGCCCTGGAAGTCGCCGACCTCGAGCACCTCCTGCTCGAGGTCGATCGTCCGCCACGACAGCGCCCCCTCCGCGTAGTCGAAGTAGCGGTCGACGGGTCCGGTGTAGACGATGGGCAGCTGCCCGACGGTCGCCTTCTTGTTGAGGGGCTGCGAGGCGTCGAAGAAATCGGTGTCGAGCTTCACCTCGATGTTCGGGTGATCGGCCATGCGCTCGAGCCACGCGGTGTAGCCGTCGGTCGGCAGACCCTCCCACGTGTCGTTGAAGTAGCGGTTGTCGTAGGTGTAGCGGACCGGGAGCCGGCTGATGACCTCGGCCGGCAGCTCCTTCGGGTCGGTCTGCCACTGCTTGGCGGTGTAGTCGCGGATGAACGCCTCGTACAGGGGGCGCCCGATGAGCGCGATCCCCTTCTCTTCGAGATTCGCGGCGTCCTTCGCGTCGAACTCGCCCGCCAGCTCGTGGACGAGCTGCTTCGCCTCGTCGGGGCTGTAGGCGGCCTGGAAGAACTGGTTGATCGTGCCCAGGTTGATCGGCATCGGGAACACGACGCCCTTGTGGTTCGTGTAGACCCGGTGCACGTAGTTCGTGAAGGAGGTGAAGCGGTTCACGTACTCCCACACGCCCGGGTTCGAGGTGTGGAAGAGGTGCGCGCCGTAGCGGTGCACCTCGATGCCGGTCGTGGGCTCGTTCTCGCTGTAGGCGTTGCCGCCGATGTGGTGCCGGCGGTCGATCACCGTGACCTTGCGACCCGATGCCGCTGCTCGCTCTGCAATCGTGAGACCGAAGAAGCCGGAGCCGACGACGAGGAGATCCATACGTGACATGCTTTCGTGAAGACGGATGCCGCGGACACGGCGACGCGGCGGGCAGAAGGCACCGCCGCGTCGTGCCAGCCTACCGGGAGCAGCCGCACCGAACCTGAGTGAAAACTCGGGCGGCAGGGCGGTTAATGTAGCCCTTTCGTGTGCTAGCCGCATCCAGACACGCCGCACGAACGCGAGTTCGTCCCCCAAAAGGGGGACACGATGGGGCTTCTGGTGAGGCCGGGCCCTCCGCTAGCGTGTTGGCAAGCGTTGTACCCGAGCGCCCGGGCGTCCCCAAGCCCTGTCATTTTTTGTACGACCCCAGCGTACGAAGGAGGGCCGCTATGCGTGCCCGCATCATCTCGATCATCCTGCCCGTCATCCTCATCGTCGGCGCGAGTGTCGCCACCGCAGCACCGGCGCAGGCCGCCACCGGTGACGCGGCGACCGTCTTCGCCCAGACCAACGCCCAGCGCGTGAAGGCCGGTCTCAAGCCTCTGATCTCCGATCCGATCCTGGATCAGGCTGCCGGCGAGTGGGCCCGGGTGATGGCGAACTCGTGCACCTTTTCGCACAGCAGCTCCACCTGGCGGGCCAGCCGCGTCGCGAAGGCCGGATGGTCAGCCACCGGCGAGAACATCGCCGCCGGCTACGCGACGGGAGCGGTGGTGAGCGCGTGGATGGCCTCCCCCGGCCACCGCGCGAACATCCTCAACGCGAAGTACACCGGTGTCGGCATCGGCCACGCGAAAGGCACGTGCTACTCCTCCTACTGGGTGCAGATATTCGGCCTGACCAAGACCGCCGCACCGGCCGGAGTGGCCGATGTCAGCGGCGATCTCAACGCCGACGTGGTCGCGGTCGACTCGAACGGCCAGCTCCTCGCGTACCGCGGCGCCGGCAACGGTCGCTGGGCCGGCTCATCCGTGGTGGGGTCGGGCTGGACGGCGAGCGACAAGCTGGTGACGCTCGGCGACTTCACCGGCGACAGCGTGAACGATGTCGGCAGACTCCGCGCCGACGGCACGTTCGACCTGCTCGCCGGAACCGGCCGTGGCGGATTCGTGGCTCCCGCGACGATCGGCCGGGGCTGGACGGGCTACCGGCTCGTCACCGGCGGCGTCGACTACGACGGAGATCGACGCCCTGACGTGCTCGCCGTGACGACGGCCGGCGCGCTCATGCTCCACCGCGGCAACGGCGCGGGCGGCTGGGCGGGTTCGGCGGTCAAGGTCGGGTCGGGATGGGGCGGGATGACCGCCGTGTTCTACGCCGGCGACTTCAACGGCGACACTCGCGGCGACGTCATGGCGCGCCGCAGCGACGGCACGCTGTGGCTGTACCCGACCTCGGGCGCGAGCTCGTGGGGGCCGTCCAAGCGGGTGGGCACGGGTTGGAGCGGGCTCACGGCCGTCTTCAGCCCCGGGGACTTCGACGGCACCGGAAAGCCGGACGTGATGGCGCGCAAGACCGACGGCACACTGCTGCTCTACCGCGGGAACGGCGCCGGCGGCTGGGGGACGACCAGCGTCCTCGGCGCCGGCTGGAACGCGTTCAGCGGTATCGGCTGAGCCGTCGACCCGTCGGCGCCGATGGGGTGGTCAGGATCACCCGGCGGCGCCGACGACGATGCGCGGCGTACCCACCCAGGATGCGGCATCCGTCGCGTTGCGACCGTCGACGAGAAGACGGATGCCTGGAAGCTGCTCCGGGGTCAGCGCGCGGTAGTCCGCGTGGTCGGTCTGGAGAACGGCCACATCGACCGCGTCGCCCAGGGCGAACGGCTCGAATCCGAGAGCGCGGAGCTCGTCGTCGCTGTAGAGCGGGTCGTGGACGCGGACCTCGGCGCCGCGCGCCTTCAGCGCCTCGACGGTCGGGAAGACGCCCGAGAACGCCGTCTCCTTGACTCCCCCGCGATACGCCGCACCCAGGACGACGGCGCGGCTGCCCTCGAGCGAGCCGAGGACGCCGGCGGCCTGGGCGACGAGGCGCTCCGGCATCGAGGCGTTGAGCAGGCGTGCGGTGCGCACGATGTCGGCGTCGGGGTCGGTCGACAGGTACAGGCGGGGGTACACGGGGATGCAGTGACCGCCGACCGCGATGCCGGGCCGGTGGATGTGGCTGTAGGGCTGCGAGTTGCAGGCCTCGATGACCTGGTAGACGTCGATGCCGTGGTCCGCGGCGAACAGCGCGAACTGGTTCGCCAGGCCGATGTTCACATCGCGGTAGGTGGTCTCGGCGAGCTTCGCCATCTCGGCGGCCTCGGCCGAGCCGAGGTCCCACACGCCGTTCGCGCGCGCCAGGTCGTCGCGCTCATCGAACTGCAGCACCGCCTCGTAGAACTCACGGGCACGCTCGGCGCCCGCCTCGGAGAGGCCGCCGATCAGCTTGGGGTACTTGCGAAGATCGGCGAACACGCGGCCCGTGAGCACGCGCTCGGGCGAGAACACGAGGTGGAAGTCGGCGCCCTCGGTGAGGCCCGAGCCCTCCTCGAGCATCGGCTTCCAGCGGCCGCGGGTCGTGCCGACCGGAAGGGTCGTCTCGTACGACACGAGCGTGCCGGGCGTGAGGTGCTCCGCGAGCGAGCGGGTCGCGCCATCCATCCACGCGAAGTCGGGCTCCCACGTGGTGTCGTTCACGAAGAGCGGGACCACGAGCACGACGGCGTCGGCGCCGGGGATGGCGTCGGCGTAGTCGGTCGTCGCGCGCAGGCGTCCGGCGGGAACGAGCTCGGAGAGCTTCTCCTGCAAGTGCGCCTCTCCGGGGAAGGGCTCGATGCCGGCGTTGACGGCATCGACCGCCTTCGGGTTGACATCGACGCCGATCACCTCGTGACCCGAGTCGGCGAACTGGACGGCGAGGGGAAGGCCGATCTTTCCGAGGGCCACGACGGCGATACGCATGGATTCCAGTCTAGGCGAGGCGGCGCTCCCCGGTCGGCATCCAGGGAACCCCCGGGTCACGTCGGGGTATCCTGGCCCGACGCGCTCGCGCGCGATGCCCCTCCCCCGACGACGGCCGAGCCCTGTGAGGACCCCGAGCCCGTGCGCCCTTCAGACATCCGACGAGCACCCGCCACGCGCGGACCCTCGGCGACGCGGAACTCCGGGATCGACCTCCTTCGCGTCCTCGGCATCTGCGCCGTCGTCTACGGGCACGTCGTGACCACCGAGACCACAGCCCAGTGGATCTACCCGTGGCACGGCCCGCTCTTCTTCTTCCTCTCCGGCTACTTCTGGAAGCGCGGCCGGAGTGCAACGTCCGAGCTGCGGATCCGCGCCCGGTCGCTCCTCGTGCCCTACGCGTTCTGGCTCGCCGCCGGGCTCGTGCTCCTCGGCATCGCCGGCCTGCTCACGGTGGAGGGGGTGTTCGCGATCGCGCGTGGGGGCGTATCCGCCAAGGGCATCTTTGCAGCGTTCTGGTTCGTCACCGCACTGTTCTGGGCGACGATGCTCGCGCGGCTGCTGGAACCCCTTCCCGGCTGGGTTGCGTGGGCCGTCGCCGTCGCTGGCGTCGCTGCGTCCTACTCGCTGCCGATGGGCGCGCTGCCGCTCGCGCTCGGCCACGCCTTCCCGGGACTGCTGTTCCTCCTGTTCGGCGCGCTCGCGGCGCGGGTGCGTCTGCCGTGGTGGGCCGGTCTGGCGCTGCTCGCGGCGTGCGCGGCGGTGATCGCCGCGCTCCCGATCGCGTACTTCAACCTGAAGTCCCTCAACCTCGGCACCCCCGTCGTCGGCGTGCTGCTGGCCGTCGCCCTCTCGTGGGGCCTGACCGTCTCGTTCGGGCACGTCTCCGCTGCGTGGGCCACGCTTCCCGCGACCGCGGGCATCGCGGTGGTCCTCCTCCACACGTTCGTGCTGTTCTTCGTCGCTCCGTGGGGCCTGCCCGTGCCGATCACCCTGGCGATCGTGCTGAGCGCGACGTGGGCGATCGCCGTGGTCCTGCGGTGGACGCCGCTCTCCCCCGCGGCCTGCGGGGTCCCGCGGCTCCGGGTCAGCGCCGGGCCGAGAGGATCGGCCGCAGCATCGAGAGTGCGGCGTCGCGTTCTCGATCGAAGCTGAGCGTCCGCGCAGCCGCGTGCGAGTGCTCCTTGAAGCGCTGCACGGTCTCGGCGGTCAGGCCCGCGAGCGCGCGGACACCCGCCTCGACGGTGAAGTCCTCCCCGATCACGCCGAGATCGAACTCCCGAACCACTCGTTCCATCTCGACGGTCGGCCCGACGGCGATGGCAAGGCGGCCCTGAACGAAGTCGAACAGCTTGTTGGGAAGGGTCAGGCGCGCGTTCGTGTGGACGGGCGGAATCCAGAAGACGCCGACGTCGTAGGCGTTGAGGGTCCGCGGGAGATCCGCGGGTGCCACCGGCTCGTGGAACGTGATCCGGGGGTCGTCGCCGGCTCTGGCGCGCAGCTGCGCGAGATACCGCCCGCCGTCGGCTGCGGGGACGAGATAGAGATCGAGCGTGAAGCGCTCATCGAGTTCTCGCACCGCATCGATCATCGTCTCGAGGCTTCTGCCATGGATCGCTCCGCCGCTGTGCACGAGGCGGATCCTGCCCGGCACGGGCGGCGAGGGCTTGAGATCGGCGAACGGGGCGGCGTTGCGCATCACCACCGGGCGCATCCCGAAATCGCGTTCGTAGAGATCGGCGATCTCGTCACCGACGGTGGTGACGGCGGCGGCGCGCGGAAGGTAGGTGCGGCAGAGATGGACCATGAAGGGCGCGACCAGCAGCCGCCAGGACAGGACGTGAGTGCGCTCCTCGGGAGCCCACTCATGCAGGTCGGCCCACACCGGTGCGCCGCCGGAGACCGCGAACGCGAGCCCGAGCACGCGCGCATCGTTGGCCACGACCAGATCGAACTGCCTGTGCTGGAGCTGGGCGAGGGCGTAGGCGACCCCGGGTGCGGCGAGCTCAGCGCGGCGGAATTGCCGGGTGGCGAGCTTGAGGACCCCGGCCGGCGTCTGGGGAAGCGAGAGCTTGTCGTCCGGGACGCGGATGTGCTCGACGACTCCGGGCGGGGCCTCGCCGTGTCCGACGGTCGTCACGTGGCCGAGCTCGCGGAGGACCTCGATCTGGCGCAGCACGCGCGCGTCGCGGCGAATGGGGGTCAGCGAGATGCAGAGGATGCGGGTCATGATGCGCACTCCCGATAGATGTCTGCGAGCTGCGCCGCGCTCCTCGCGAGGCTCCGTTCGGCCACGACGAACTCGCGCGCTCGCCGCCCCATGTCTGCCCGCTCCTCCGAGGAGAGCTCCAACGCATCGCGCAGCCGTAGGGCGAGCGAGCTCTCGTCCGCCTCAGGGACGAGCCAGCCCGTCTCGCCGTCGCGCACCATCTCGCCGGTACCCCCGCTGTCATAGGCGATCACCGGCACTCCGCAGGCCTGCGCCTCGAGGAGCACCAGCCCCGCGGCCTCTCGGGCGATGCCGTTCACTCGCGTCGGAAGCACCAGGACGTGCGCTGCCGCAAGCTCGTCGCGCAGATGGTCGCTGGTCAGGCCGCCCGCCACTCGGAGGTGTCTGTGGCGTTGCGCCGCCTGCAGGAGAGCTCCGCGCTCGGCTCCCTCTCCGATGAACACCAGTTCATGCGGGACGTGAGCAAAGGCCTCCAGGGATGCGGCGATGAGGTCGTGGACGCCCTTCGGCTTGCTCAGCCTGCCCACGAAGAGCACCCGCGGCGTCTCGGGACGCTCCGCCTCCGAGGGGCGGAAGACGTCGGTGTCGACGCCTTGATAGTGGACGGTCGTCCGCCGTGCGTCGGCGCCGCCTCGGACCGCCACATCGGCGATGTAGGAGCTCACGGCCAGCACCGACCGCGCGACGCGGTACATCTCGGCGACATCGCGCTTCATGCGCGCGAGCGCGGGGCGTCCGAGGGGCCGGCGGCTCGACATCGGAGTGAGGGGCACGAAGGCGTCGCCGCCGTGGACCGTGACGAGCGCGGGTATACCCTGCCGGGTGGCGACACGCGCGGCGGCACCCGACCCGTAGGCGAAATGCTGGTGGACCACATCCGGATGCCACTCCGCGACGGCGCGCGCCGTCGCGTGGTTCAGCAGCGCGCCGAGCTGCTCACGACGCCGGACCGGCAGCCGATCGGCGAGGGGGAGCACGCGCGCCAGGGTGTCTTCGATATCGACGGACGCGCGCACGGCCGGGTCCGAGATCGAAGCGGCGCCTGCGAAGAACCGGAAGTCGAACTCACCGGCGAGCGCGCGAGGGTGCGCCAGCGCGAAGTACGTGGGCGGGATCAGCAACGATCCCTTCGTCACGGCAACGCGCATCGGGCTCCTCTGGGCGATTACGGCCGGTGATAACGTGGTTACCCCACGTCCCGGTTGCTCATACTTTGACGGGTTCGCCTTGCGCCACGATTCCCCGCCCCACCTACTCTATGTCGCCTGGGGTTTCGCCCCTTCCCGCAGCGGTGGCGCCTACAGACTGCTGGCGACCGCGAACGCCTTCGCACGGCAGGGCTGGGATGTCACCGTGCTGACCGTGGAGCGCGAGATCTTCCAGCGCAGCACCGGCATCGACCCCTCCCTCGAAGCCCGCGTGGATCCCCGTGTTCGGATCGAGCGGATCCCGTTCCCCCACGAGGAGACCAACCTCGACCTTCGCGCGTGGGGAGCTTTCCGGGCACACGCTCCGGAGCTGTGGAACGGCTGGAAGGCCTGGCAGACGTCACGGGTCTTCCCCGAGCCGCGCTATGGGCTGTGGAAGCCCGAACTCGAGAAAGCCGCCGCGCGCATCCACTCTGAGCGCCCCGTCTCGCTCACGATCGGATCGGGCAACCCCAACGTCGTGCATACCGCCGGATTCCACCTGCACGAGCGGGCCGGCGTCCCGTACGTCATGGATTACCGCGATACCTGGCAGCTCGACATGTACAGTGGGCGCCGCACGATGACCGACCGGACGCCGGGGGCGGTCTGGGAGCGCCGGCTCATCGAGTCAGCGGACGAGGTCTGGTTCGTGAACGAGCCGATCGCAGCATGGCACCGAGACCTGTATCCCGGGTCGGCGGGGAAGATCTCCGTCGTCTCGAACGGATTCGATCCCGAGTTCGTCGGGGTGCCGACGCCGCCCCGGCCGGATCGCGATCGCGGGCTCGTCCTCGGAAACATCGGGACGATGACCTCGCAGACGCCCATCCGGCAGTTGGTCGACGGCTGGATCACGGCGCGCGACCGGGGCCGCCTCCTGTCGGATCGCATCGACCTCTACGGATACCTGGGCCATCAGGGCGACGACGAAGGGCGCGTGCTGGAACAGGTGGCGCGGGTCTCCGACGGGAGCGTCGCCTACCGCGGCGCCGTGTCGAAAGCGACCATCGCCGAGGTCTACGCGCGCCTCGATGCCCTCATCCTGCCCCTGGGCACCAGCCGATTCATGACCAGCGGGAAGGTGTTCGAGTACATGTCGACCGGCCTGCCCATCGTCTCGGTGCACGACCCCGTCAATGCGGTCAGCGACACCCTCCGCGGATACCCGGGCTGGGTGCCGGCAGCCTCGCTCGAAGCGGGGGACATCGCCGATGCCCTCATCCGGGCGACCGAAGCGGCGGCGACGCAGACGCTCGCCGATCGCGAAGCCGCGCGGGCCTGGGCCCAGCGGTACGAACGCTCGCAGATCCTCGACCCGATCGCCACGCGATGGCGGGAGGCGCTCGCCGCCAGGTCCGCCGCATGAGCCGCATCGTCGCAGTGGTCTCGCACCCGGGGACCGTGGACGCGCTCACCGACCTCGCCGAGGAGCACGATCTCGCGATCGTCGGCCCCCGTCCCGCGCGCACCGGGGTGATGCACGTGACCCATCCGGTCGACCTCGGCACGCGATCGCCGCTGTCCGCTGCGATCGTCCGCGCCGCCTGGAAGAGTGCCGCCGGACGCAACCTGATCCGCACCTCCCCGCTCGACCAGTCCCGGCGCCTCTGGCGCGCCACGCGCTCCGACAGGGCGGTGCGCGAACTCATCACGGGCGCTGACGTCGTGGTCGCGGTGGATCGCGACGCCGTGTTCACGGTGTGGAAGATGACCCGTTCCCGGCGATTCGGGCAGGGGTGGGCGGCGGTGTTCGGCGCCTCAGCCGCTCGCTACATCGCGGCGTCGCGGTCGGTCTGACCGATCGCGCGGAGCCGTGCCGTCGCGGCGGACACCCCGCTGACGACCTGCACGCCGGCGCCGCCGCGCCGCGCCGACCGCCAGGCCGCGTAGAACGCGTCCCGCTCGACGGCGACGACGATCTGCGCCGAGCTGAGGAGTTCCGCCGCCTCGCGCGAACGTCGTGTCGCCCGCCAGAAACGGGAACCGGGATCGACGGGAGTGAGGCGGCGGACGGCACGCCCGACGGCCGTGCGCCGCATCCAGCCGTCGATGCGGCGAACCGCCGGCGAGGGCGGCGGGACCCCTACCGAACGCACACCGAGTGCCGGCGGCGGGGCGACCGTGATCACCGCGACGTCGGCACCTTCGGCTTTCAGCGATGACAGCGCGGCGTCGGAGATCTCACCACCCGGCGCCAGGATGACCACCGCGGTCACGATGCCGCCTCTGCGAGGACGTCGTCGAGCTCCCGCACGGCAGCCTGAAGCTGACCCGCCCGCTCCCACCGCGCACCGGCCGCGATTGCATCCGCCCGATCCGCGGCGCTCCCGGACAGGACGTCGGCCGCTGCCGCGAGGAACGCGGCGGCAACGCTCTGCGGATCCAGGGACTCGGTCGGATGCCAGTGCGAAGAGTCGCCGAGCACCTCCCACACCGGAGTCTCGGGCGTGTGCACCGAGACGATGGGCAGACCCGTCGCCGCATACTCGTACACCTTGCCGCTGGTCACTCCGGGCCCGCTGGGGAGTGCGAGGACGAGCGCGTCGAAGCCCCGGTAGACGTCCCAGACGTCGGCTCGCGCTACAGGCCCCTCGAAGGTGACCCCGGCGGGCACGGCGGAGGCCAGCGCGTCGAGCAGGGTGGGGCTGCCCTCGCCCGTTCGCCCCAGATGGCCGCGAAGGACGAGGCGCGATCCCGGGGGGAGGTCGGCGCGGGCGAGCTTCCAGCCTTCAACGACCGCCTCGAGGGGGAACGCGCCGAAGTTGATCGTTCCGACGTAGCCGAAAGTGAGACCTCGGTTCGCGGGCGGGGACCACGGCACGCCGATGCGGGCGTCCGCGTCGGAGCCGGGCGCGTCGAAGCCGTTGCGGACTGTTCGCATCCGCGATGCCGCGTCGGGGTATCGCCGAGCGTGCCAGGTCCGGATGGGGTCGTTGACGAACCACACCTGTAGCGCGTCCGCCATGAGTGCGCTCTCCCGCTCCCGCATCGCGAGCGTCGCCGTCGGCGGGTCCTCCCCCGTGAACGTCAGGAATGTCCAGGCATCCCGGTAATCGAGGACGTAGGGCACGCCGAAGCGCTCCCGGAGGTGCGTCCCGGGGACGAAGTCCACATAGGGCGCGGCCGTCCCCAGAGCGAGCGTGACAGCATCCGCGCGATGGACGCGCTCGGCGGCTCGCCGGAGTGCCGGAGCCCACGAGCCGAACCAGGGCTCCGGGAACTGCGACGCATCCTTCCGCAGGCGGGTCTTCGCCCAGATCTCCGGCTGCCGTGCGCGCAGGCGGCTCCACTGGGCGATGTCGGTCGAGAGTTCATGGTGCTCCAGCGGCACCTCCACGGTCTGCACTGCGGGATCGACGCTGCCGACGAGCGATTCGTCCACGACGAGGTTGTCGCGGAAGAGGCGCGCCGGCCCGCAGAGCACCGTCACGCTCCAGCCCGCTGCCGCGAAAGCGTTCGCGATCCCCACGGCACGATAGACCCCGGATGTCCGTGCCGGCGGAAATGCCCACGAGGTCAGCAGGAGGTGGCCGCTCATGCCGCGGCGACTCCGACGAACGGTGCCAGCACGCGTGCGGAGAGCGCGCCGTCATGGACCGCCGCCACGAAGGCCGGACCGCGTGCGGCGACCATCCGGTAGTGCTCGCGGCGTTCGACCACGTCGCGCAGCACCTCGCCGAGGGTGGCGGGCGTCGCCTCCACGACCGGAAGCTCGAGACCGGTCACCTCGCACACGTGGTCGCGCACCTGCTCGTGCACGTGCGCGATGACCAGGCGCCCGGCAGCCATCGCCTCGACCGAGGTGACGGAGTACATGCCCAGGGCGAACTGCTCGAGAACGATGTCGGACTCCGCGTAGAGCGCAGGCATCCGCGCTGACGGGACCCGGATGACGCGAGAGTACGAGATCACCTCGCTCTCGTCGAGGGCCTCGACCACCGGCTCGATGAGGTGCGTGCCCTTGACGCGAGGATTGGTCGGCGCATGAAGGACGACCGGACGCTCCCGCTCCAGAACACCCTCCGCGGTAGCCCACTTCGCCGGGTCGACGACGATGGGCAGCCACACCGAGCCTGGCCGGTCGAGCAGCATCTCGGGGGTGGAGACGAGCACCGGCGCCGCGACGGTGTCGAGCACGGACTGGTTGAATCGGGCTCGACGCTCCAGCTTCTCGACCCACTCGGGAGGAGCATCGCGGAACGGCGACCATTCGTCCAGCTGGGCATGCCGGGATGGGAGGCGGATGTCGGTCCCGTGGCACAGCATCCCGATCCCGACGTCGTGCCCGCGCAGCCAATCGGCCTCGCGCGACACGACCTTGTCGCTCGCGGCGCCGAACAGCGAGGACGCGGCCTCGAAGAACACATGGCTGAAGCCTGCGCCGACGGCATCGCGCTGACGCGTGCCCCAGCGGCGGGAGTTGGTGTAGACCGCGTCGCTCACCTGATAGTCGATCGGGAAGGCGAGGCCGCCGTTGTCGCCCGCCTGCATCGAGACCGCTCCGACGCCCGGCAGTCGTTCCAGGGAACGCGCCCACGCGAAACCCTGTGCGGCGAAATTGCGCGGGCCGATGAGCACGCGCACCGCGGTGTCCGGCGCGACGACGGGGTCGGGAACGTCGGACAGGGCATACCTCGCCGACGCAGGGCCGGTGCGCGAAGTGACCGCTTCCGGCAGCCGCGCGCGGACGAGTCGGCGCACCATCCGCAGTCGCGACAGCAGGCGCTCCCGCGCGCTCGGCGGAGTCACGTCAGACCCGACAGTCGCGCCTGGATCGCGAACTCCGGATGAGCCTCGACGACCTCGTCGAAGGTTCCCGAGGCTGCGACGCGGCCCTCCTGCATGTAGAGGATCTGATCGGAGGATCGGATCGTGGAAAGCCGGTGAGCGACCGCGATGACGGTCACCTCGCCGTGGAGTTCCTTGATCGCGTCAGTGACGTTGGCTTCCGTCTTCGAGTCCAGCGCACTGGTCGCCTCGTCGAGGATCAGCACGAGCGGGTCGGTGTAGAGCGCACGCGCGATTCCCAGTCGCTGGCGCTGACCGCCGGACAGGCTCATGCCGCGCTCGCCCACCCGCGCATGGATGCCACCGTCGCGTTGCGCAATGACCTCCCACAGCTGCGCTCGGCGCGCCGCCCGCTCGACTCGCTCGACGTCGTAGCTGTCGTCCCAGACCAGTGCGATGTTCTGGGCGATCGTGCCGTCGAACAGTGCGACTTCCTGAGGCACGTAGCCGACGTGGCCACGCCACGCGGCCAGCACATCCTCGATCCGCTTCCCATCGATCGTGATCGAGCCCTTCGTAGGCGTGATGAGACCGAGGAGCAGGTCGACGAGGGTCGACTTCCCGGCGCCCGAAGGACCGGCGATGCCGACCGTCGTTCCGATCTGGATCTCGACCGCCACGTCGGTGACCGCGGGGAGGGTCGCATCCGGGAACGTGAACTCGACGCCCTCGAGCGCGAGGACACGCGGGGCCTCGGGCAGCGGCTGCCGGCCGAGGCTCTCCTGCGCCTTGATGTACTCCTCGGAGGAGCGGATGTCGTTGATCACGACGTCGACGTACGGAGCGGTGGTGATCGTGCGGGTGATCACGCCCTGGAATCCGGTCAAGGCGGGGACGAGCCGGAATCCGGCGATGCCGAACAGGGCGATGGCGCCGATCGCCGCTTCCATCCCGGAGTCCGGACCCGCAGTGACCCAGGCCACGCCGCCCGTGAGGAGGAAGCCGCCGATGACGGCGGAATCGAAGATGAACCGCGGGACGGCACCGAGGAAGTTGGAGTTGGAGCGCGCTCGCGCGGAGAGCGCACGCTGGCGCTCGACGACCTTCTCGACCTCCGCGGCCTTGTCGCGCAGAGTGATCTCCTTGAGAGCGGCGACCATGCCCGAGATCAGTGCGGCCGCGGCCATCTGAGAATCCCGGGCGACGCGCGCCGCCTGCCGGGTGCGGCCGCCCAGCACGTAATACTGCACCGCCGCGATGCCCGTCAGGTACACCACCGTGATCACGGCGGTCACGGGCTGCGCGATCAGGATCACGACCATCACGCCGATCGAGGTGACCACGAGTCCGGGGAGCGACGTGATCGGCAGAAGGAATCCGGATGTCACATTCGCGACGCCGGTGTTGGCCATCTGCACGACTTGAGCGGAGTTGCGGGTGAGCCGTTCCGTCCACGGAGCGCGCAGGTATGCGGCGAGAAGCTGCGCACCCACCTCGACCTCGAACGCCGCGAAACGGCGAGTGGCGATCCACTGCAATCCGACGTTCGCGGCGGACTTGGCGATGACGATCGCCGAGAGGATTACGATCAGCCACACCATGCTGTCGGGAGCGAGCGTGCCCACCAGCGGCAGCTGCACCGCGGTTCCCGTCGCGGCTGCCGCGAGCGTCAGAGCGAGGAGCATGAGGGCGACGACGTCCACGATCGACAGCAGCGCCGACACGATCGAGTACCACAGCAGGAATCGCCGGGCTGCGTGCGGGAGGTACGGCAGCAGCCGGCGGAGGAGAACGAGGATCTGCTTCATGGGGTGCTCACGGGGTGCGTGACGCTCCGGTGCGTGCCGATTCGAGCGCCGCCTCAACGACGACGAGCGTCCGCAGGCCCTGCTCCATCGTGACGACATCGCTGGGCAGTCCCAGCACCGCATCCCGGAACGCCTCATGCTCGACGCGCAGCGGCTCGCGCTTCGCGAACGAGTAGCGGGTGACGTCGCCCTCGGACACACCTCGGAAGGATGAGACCGACTCCCACTCCAGCGGAATCGTGCCGTTGGCGAAGAAGGTGAGATCGCCGGTGGCGGTGTCGGCGACGAAGGCGCCCTTCTCGCCGGTGACGACGGTGACGCGCTCCTTCATGGGGCTCAGCCAGTTGACCAGGTGGTTCACGATCACTCCCGACGCGAGACGCCCGGTGATCACGACCATGTCCTCGTACTCGCGACCGCTCTTGAACGTGGTCTGGCCGAACACGTTGACGTACTCGCTCTGCGCGACCCATGCGGTGAGGTCGATGTCGTGCGAGGCGAGGTCCTTGCCCACGCCGACGTCCGCAATCCGCGACGGGAACGGGCCCTGCCGGCGCGTCGTGATCTGGAACACGTTGCCCAGGTCGCCCGCCTCGAGGCGGCGGCGGAGCTGCTGGAGCGCCGGGTTGAATCGCTCGATGTGCCCCACCGCACCGACCAGGCCGGCCGATGCGAAGGCATCCACCATCTTCTGCCCGGCCTCGACCGAGTCGGCGATGGGCTTCTCGACCAGGGTGTGGACACCCGCCGCCGCCAGCTTCAGGGCAGCGGCTTCGTGGAAGCGGGTCGGCACGGCCACCACGGCCATGTCGATTCCCGCGGCGATCAGCGCGTCGATGTCGGGCAGCACCTCGAGCTCACCCGCCACGCCGTGAGGATCGCCACCGGGATCGGCGATCGCGACCAGCTCGACGCCGTCCAGCTCGCGCAGGACTCGGGCGTGGTGGCGCCCCATCATCCCGACGCCCAGCAGCCCGGCACGCAGCGCGGCCATCAGGCGCCGGCCCCTGCGACGGCGTTCACGGCGGCGACGATGCGCGCGAGATCGTCCTGTCCCAGCGACGGGTGGACCGGGAGCGACACGACCTCGCGCGCCGCCGTCTCGGTCTCGGGCAGGTCGAGCCCGGGTGCGAAGTGCGCGAGCGAAGGCAGGCGGTGGTTGGGAATGGGATAGTACACCCCGCTGCCGACGTTGTGCTCTTCCTTGAGGGCACGCACGAAGCCGTCGCGGTCGTCCGCCACCCGGATCGTGTACTGGTGGTAGACGTGCACCGCGCCGTCGAGGACGGGCGGCACGACCACGCCTTCGAGGTGGGCGTCGAGGAACGCGGCGTTGGCCTGGCGGGTCGCCGTCCACGCATCCACCTTCGTGAGCTGCACGCGACCGATCGCAGCGTGGATGTCGGTCATGCGCGCGTTGAAGCCGATGACCTCATTCTCGTACTGGCGCTCCATGCCCTGGTTGCGCAGAAGGCGCGCGTTCCGGGCGATGTCGTCGTCAGCCGCCGAGATCATGCCGCCCTCGCCGCTGGTCATGTTCTTGGTCGGGTAGAGCGAGAACATGCCGAAGGCGCCGAACGTGCCGACCGGGCGCCCGTCGAGCGCGGCGCCATGGGCCTGCGCCGCGTCCTCGTAGATGGCGACCCCATGCTTGTCGGCGATCGCCTGCAGCTCACGCATCCGTGCGGGGTGACCGTACAGGTGCACCGGCATGATGCCCTTGGTGCGGGAGGTGATGGATGCCTCGACCGACGCCGGGTCGAGAGTGAACGTCTCGGGCTCGATGTCGGCGAAGACCGGAGTCGCGCCGGTGAGGGCGACCGAGTTGCCGGTGGCCGCGAAGGTGAAGGACGGGACGATGACTTCGTCTCCCGGCCCGACGCCCGCAGTCAGCAGACCGAGGTGCAGACCCGCGGTTCCGGAGTTGACGGCGACGACGGGGCGCCCCTTCACGAAGTGCTGCGAGAACTCCGCTTCGAAGGCGGCGACCTCGGGGCCCTGAGCCACCATGCCGCTGCGGAGAACGCGATCGACGGCTTCGCGCTCGTCGTCGCCGATGATCGGCTTGGCCGGGGGGATGAACTCGCTCACGCGTTCTCCTCTGTCAGAAGTCCGTCGGACTCGATGTAACGGGCGCCCGTCGTGGGGCAGATCCAGGGACCGTCGGGGACCTCGCGGGTGAGCGGCATGCCGGCCCTCCCCACCCAGCCGAGGCGCTTGGCGGGGACTCCCGCGACGAGCGCGAACGGCGGCACGTCCTTGACCACCACGGCGCCGGCCGCGACGGTCGCCCACGCGCCGATCGTCACCGGGGCGACACAGGTCGCCCGCGCACCGATGGACGCGCCGGTCTCGATGGTGACGCCGACCGGCTCCCAGTCGTGGGCGCTCTTCAGCGTGCCATCGGGGTTGATCGCGCGGGGATAGGTGTCGTTGGTGAGGACGACGGCCGGCCCGATGAACACGCCGTCGCCCAGCTTCGCGGGCTCGTAGACCAGCGCATAGTTCTGCACCTTGCAGTTGTCGCCCATGATCACGCCGGTACCGACGTAGGCGCCGCGGCCGACGATGCAGTTGCGGCCGAGGACGGCCTGCTCGCGGACCTGCGCGAGATGCCAGATGGACGAACCGTCGCCGATGGTGGCGTCGGGCGAGACGTCGGCGGAATCGACGATGCGCACGGCGGGAGAATGTGTCATGTTGGGGGCTCCTGCACCGGGCGCGTAGACGGCCACGAGTGCTGATCGATTCTACCTTCGTCCACCTGTGGGCCCGCCAGGGCGAGCACGGCGGCTGCGGCGCGGGCGCCGACGGCATCGAGGGAGACGTTGTCCGCGGCCCACCGGGCGCGGTGCGGCCGCTCCCGTTCGCTGTGTCCGCTCGTCCACTCGCCGAGGAGGGTTTGCATGGATGCCGCGACCGCCCGCACATCGTGGTCCACGGCGATGCCGAGTCCATTCTCGCGGATGATCGCGCCGAACTCGTCCGGCCCGGCGTACAGGACCGGCGTGCCGCAGGCGGCGGCGGCGTACGCCTTGGTGGGGTGGGCGAACTCGTAGCCGGTGCCAGGGGCGAGCGTCACCAGGGCGGCGACGGCGCCGCGCAGCCGCTGCGCCGCCTCCTCGGGCGCGATGACCCCGCCGAAATGCACCCGGCCGGGAACGAGTCGCTCGCTCAGGTCGCGGAGCTCCTCTTCGTAGACGCCCTGGCCGAAGAAGCGGAGCGTCAGATTCGGATGCGCGGCGGCGATCGAGGCGAAGGCCTCGATGAGCACCTGAGGTCGGTGCACCTCGGACATCGTCCCGGTGTAGACGAAGAAGGGATCGCCCTTGGTGCGCGGCCCATCGGGGGCGAACACGGAGGTGTCGACGCCGTGCCCGACGACGGTGACCCGATCGAGGTCGGTCCCGAGGGCGGCGAGCCGCTCGTTGACGCCTTCGGACACCGAGAGGATGGCGGCCGCCCGTCCCAGCACGAACCGCTCGAGCATGCGCATCGCGCCGACGATTACTCGTGGCGCGCCCACCGCGGCCACACCATCGCTCCACACGTCCGCCGCGTAATACGCGAAGGGACGGCGGCGCAGCGCCGCCACGACGGCGGTCACGACGCCGGTCGTCGGGGGCGCCTCCGCCACGGCGACCGAGAACCGACGCGTGATCAACCGCGCGAACAGCGGCACGTCGAAGCTCATGTACTGGACATAGCCGCGGACGTTCCCGCCACGATCGCGCAGCACCGGAAGCCGCCGCACCTCGACGCCGTCGACCGCGCGGATGGGCGGGGCGTGCTTCGCCGGCGTCGAGGTGACCACGCTCACCTCAGCGTGACGCGCGAGCGCGCGGGCGAGCGCACCGAGGCGAAAGGCCGCGGCGTTGACCTCGGGCGGGTAGGTGCGGGTCGCGAGAAGGACGAGCGACCTGGCCGGACGGGGGCTCACGCTCACCCCTCGGCGTCGCGCGGATCGTCGCCGCGCTGGTCGCGCTCGGCGTTCTCGAGCTCAGCCAGGCGCCGCTCGTGGAACGCGCTCTGCTCGGCGAGGGTGCGGATCTTGTCCTCTACCCTGGTCAGCTCGGCGCCGTACTGCAGGCTGACGAGGAACAGCAGCCCGATGGCGATGAAGAACACCAGGTTGGTCGGCACCGCGATCCCCAGCAGCTGCGCCGCCCAGGTCAGCGTCTGCGGGAAGATCGCCACGATGAGCGCGAGGATGCCGCCGACGAGCCACCACACCGCGTGCCGTTCGCGCAACGTGGCGCGACGCATGAGCTCGATGATCGCGACCAGAGCGAGGAGGGCCGCGGCGATGCCGAACGCATAGGTCATCGGGCTCATGCGAGCACATCCGCAGGGATCGGCACACGCGGGCGCAGCAGGGCGAGCAGGAAGGCCATCCCCGCCCGCACGAGGTACACGGTCGCCCGCAGTGGCTGGTGCGACGGGGCGCCGGCCTGACGGGGGCGCATCTCGACCGGGTGCTGCGCCAGGCGCAGGCCCGCACGGGCGCCGATCACCAGAGCCTCCACGGTGTCGCCCAGATACTCGGCGGGGTAGGTGTCGGCGAACAGCCGCACCGCCGCCGGGCCATTGGCCTTGAATCCGCTCGTCACATCGTCGAGCCGGTGGCCGGCGACGCGGCTCACAGCCCCGGCGAGGACGTGCATCGCCCACCGGCGAGGGCCTCGCGCGCCGTACTCGCCGACGCCGGCGAACCGCGCCCCGATCACGACGTCTGCGGTGGCGAGTCCGGCGATCAGCTCGGGGATGTAGCGCGGATCGTGCTGGCCGTCGGCGTCCACCTGGACCACGATCGTGTGGCCGTGGTCCCGCGCGTACCGGAAACCGGCGCGCATAGCTCCCCCGACCCCGAGGTTGAAGGGGAGGCGGAGCACTACGGCGCCGGCCTCATCCGCGACGCGGGCCGTGGCATCCGTCGACCCGTCGTCGACGACGAGGCACACGGCGGTCGGGACGGCCTCGCGGACACTGCGGACGACATCGCCCACCGACGCTTCTTCGTTGAGCGCCGGAACGACGATCAGAAGGCGGTGCACGGGGGCGGGCATATCACGAAATCCTAGTCGGGCCGGGCTCGGGGTCACCGCTCGCACGCGGTGATCCGCCACAGCGACGCTTCGCCCTCGCTGTCGACGAGCTCGAAGCCGGGCTGCCCGGCGAAGTCGGTCATGCCCTCGAGCTCGAAGCGTCCGGGAGAATCCTCGCCGAGTCCGAAGTCGAGTACGAAGGACGGTGAGCCGTAGGTCTCGAGGGCGTCGCAGACGGCAGGATCGGTGGCGGCGTCGCGCAGGTCCTCCTGGATGGTCTTCCACTCGGCGGTGCGCGGGTGCGCCCAGGTGCGGGGATAGACGTCCCGGCCGCTCAGCATGTACCCGAAACCCAGGCCGGTGGACGGATTTCCGATGACGCGCTCATCCTCGGCCACGTGCTGATCGAGGCGTTCCAGCAGTGCTCGCTCGTCGGGCGAGAGGTAATCCTCGGTGATGTAGCGGGACTCGGCATCCACCGTGCCCTGCGTCACCGCGCGCATCTGGATCATCGGCGCGGCGATGAGCGACGCGATTCCGAGAGCCGCCACGGCGACGAGGCCCCAGCGCGCACCCGAGGCCTCGGCGCCCTCGCCGCGCCGCCGCGAGAGCGCACGTGTCGCCCACGCCGCGATCATGGCCAGTCCGATCGCGGCGAGCGGAACGACGACGACGGCGCAGGCCGCGGCGATCCGGTAGGGGTCGGCGTACCAGGCGCCGAGCAGCGCGCGCCGCAGGAAGGGGTTTCCGATGGATGCGGCGACGACGTACAGACCGCCGAGCCCGAGCCACGCCGTCGCGAGCCAGCGCCATTCGGGTCGGCGGATCGCGGCCACCAGGCCGGCGATCATGAGGATGCTCACCCCGGCGAGCACGGGCAGCAGCACGGTGCCGTTCAGGAGCACATCGAGGACGGCCTCGACCTTGCTCCGGAAGGGGGGCCAGTGCGAGCCGGAGGTGCTGCGCGTGAGCGCGAGCCACAGCAGGGCGAACGCGACCCACACAACGGCGAGCGCGACGATCGTCCGGGTGCGCGGGCGGCCCCCGGCGGCGATCACCGAGGCCGCCCACCAGGTGAACCACGACACCGCGATGATCGCCCACGTGAGCAGCGAGGCCGGCTGCGAGAGCGCGATCGCGCCGACCCCGGCGATCAGCAGAATCCCGAGCAGCACTCCCGAGCGCAGCCGCCCGCCGACCGGCGAGTCCGAGGTCATCCACTGCGGCGACCCGGCCACCAGCGCGGCGACGGCCGGGACCAGCGCGAGCGACAGCGCGAAGGAGTACAGCACGCCCCACTGGAACATCAGCATGGGGAAGACGACGAGCGAGGCCGAGAGCGCCGCCGTCAGCGCGACGATCGAGTCGGTGGACTTCGGCAGTCGCCGGGCGAACCACGTGACGCCGACGGTCCAGACGCCCGCCGCGAGGACCAGCGAGACCATGTTCGCCGCCACCGGGATCTCCGCGCCCGTGAACAGCACCACCGCCGACGCGAGCGCGTGCCACGCGGCCGGGTAGAAGCCGCGGCTCCCGATGACCGAGCTGATCTGCAGCGAAGAGGCCGATCCGGTCTCGAGGATGTGACGCACCGCGTTCAAGTGGAAGACGGCGTCGTTCGTCATCGAGATGGCCGCAGGGTCGTGCACGTAGATCACGAATCGCACCGTGGTCAGGCCGATGCCGATGACCAGTCCGGCGGTCAGGAGGAGAAGGCCCTGCCGCGTCGTCGGCCGCGAGGGACGACGGGGGCCCAGCCACCAGCCGCCCAGCCACGCGAACGCCGACAGCACGGCGATGCCGGCGACGATCGACCACGCGGACCACGGGATCCTCACGGCGCCGTACACCAGCGCGAGCCCGGCGAATGCGGCGACGCCGAGCACCGGCGCGAGCGCCCAGAGCGCGAGACCGCGAAGCCGGAGCCCGGCTCCCATCAGCACACCCGGGGCAAAGACCACCGCGAAGGCGACGAGGAGTGCGGGCAGGGCGCCCGCCCACTCGACGATCACGATTCCACCAGGCGGACCGCCCCCTCGATGGGACCGTCGTACACGACATCGCCTCGGTTGAGGACGACACCGCGGCTGCACAGCTCTCGAACCATGTCGAGATCGTGACTCACGATCACCAGCGTCTTGCGCTGCGCGATGAGCTCCTCGAACTTCAGGCGGCACTTCTCACGGAAGGGGGCATCGCCCACCGAGAGGATCTCATCGACCAGGAGCACGTCGACCGCGACATGAATGGCCACGGAGAAGGCAAGGCGCATGAACATTCCGGAGGAGTAGTGCTTGACCTCCTGATCGATGAATTCCTCGATCTCGCTGAAGGCCACGATCGCGTCATACTGCTGCTCGATCTCCGCACGGCTCATCCCGAGGATCGCCGCATTCAGGAAGACGTTCTCTCGACCGGAGAGCTCCGGGTGGAAGCCGGCTCCGACCTCGATCAGGCCCGCGACACGGCCTCGTGTGAGCACTTCGCCGCCGTCCGGCGCCATCACTCCGGAGATGAGCTTGAGCAGCGTCGACTTGCCCGACCCGTTCAGACCGAGAATGGCGACGGACTCGCCCTCGTCGATCACGATGTCGACGCCCTTGAGCGCTTCGAAGTCACTGCTGAGCGTGCGGCGACGGATCCATGCCACGACCGTGTCCTTGAGCGACAGGGCGTGGTTGATCGTGAAGCGCTTGCGCACTCCGTCGACGATGATGCTGGGACGGCTCACGTCCGCGGTGGGCGAGCTCATAGATCCTGTGCGAACCTTCCTTCGAGCCGGCGGAAGACCGCCTGCCCGATCAGGATCGACGCGATGGCGATGAGATACGTCCACAGCGTGTTGATCGCGAGCATGGGCGGCAGTGGCAGCTCGGCGCTGTCGGGGGTGATGGGATTCCAGAAGGCGAAGTGGAACAGCTCTACGGCCTGCGTGATCGGGTTGAGCATGTAGATCTCGAGCAGCCAGCCCGGCAGCACGTCGGCGACCATCGTCCAGTAGTAGAGGACGGGCGAGGCCCACGTCGCGAGGAGCAGAAGCAGCTCGACGATGTTCTCCGCATCGCGGAAGCGCACGTTCATGGCACCGAACAGCAGGCCGAGCCCGAGCGCGAAGAGCATGATCAGCAGCATCCCCGCGAAGATCGCGAGCACGGCCAGCACCGTCAGATTCGCGATCCAGCCGAAGAAGAGGCACACAATCACCAGCAGGGCCACCTGCGGGAGGAAGTGCACGAAGGCGACGATCACTGCGGAGACCGCGAAGAGCTGGCGCGGGAGGTACACCTTGCGCACGAGGGCGGCGTTGTTCACGATCGACGTGGTCGCGTTCTTGAACCCCTCGCTGAAGAGGTTGATCACCACGATCCCCGAGAACAGGTAGATCGCGTAGTTCGGGATCCCGTGGTTGAGGTTCAGGAAGACGCCGAGGACGATGAAGAAGACGAGGAACTGGGCGGCGGGCCGAACGTAGGACCAGGTCCACCCGAGGACCGAGTTGCGGTACCGCGTCGTCACGCCGGTCCGGACCAGAAGGCGCAGCAGGTAGTGCCAGCGGAAGACGTCGAGGAGGCCGCCGCTGCGCCCGGGGACGTCGAACTGCGAACGCGGCACGGCGTCGAACAGGTCGCGGCTGTCAATCATGTGTCCCTCGGGCTCGTGCGGGGAGGCTCCCCGGCAAACTCCCTCATTCTAGGGGAGGGAATCTGGGGAATCCCCCGAGGCGCCCGGCGTATCAGCCGACCGAGACGAGGCTGCTCCAGCCGCTTCCGATGACGGTCGATCCGAGCCAGCCGCCGCGGCCGTCGCCGCGGTAGAGGTGGAGCCTTCCGTCCGCGCCGCGGCCGATCACATCCGTCCCGCCGCTGCCGTCGAAGTTCCCCGGGCTGAAGAGGGCCGTCATGCCCTGCCATCCGGTGCCGATCGAGCGCGCGGCCTGCCAGTCGCCCTGGCCGTCGGTGGGGTACACCATCAGCGCGCCCGTGGCCGTCCGCGCCATCACGTCGACCCTCCCGTCCCCGGTGAAATCTCCCACGCCGAAGATCGCGGTCATCCCCGTCCAGCGGGCGCCGATCACCTCACCGGTGCCGGCGAGGAAGCCTCCCGCGCCGTTGCCTCGGTAGAGCCTCAGGTTCCCCTCGGCATCGCGCGCGATGATGTCGACCCGGCGATCGCCGTTGAAGTCGATGCTCCCCGAGGCCAAAGTCATGTTGGCCCACCCCGCTCCGATCGCCGTGCCCGCGGCGAAGGTCGAATCGGCCTTCCCGGCGAGGACGGACAGCTGGCCGCCGGCCGAGATGTGTCCGAGATCGGGGAGCCCGTCCCCGGTGAAGTCGCCGAGGGGGAAGAGACGCCCCTGCGCATCCGGGAGCTGCGCCGCATGCTGGGTGCCCAGCCAGCCGCCCGACCCGCTCCCCCGGTACACCGTGACCGCACCAGAGGCCGACAGCGCGACGACATCGCGGCGCCGGTCGCCGTCGACGTCGCCGGCTCCGGCGGGAAGAGCCCGCAGGCGCCCGGCTACCGGCCCGGCGCCGGCAAGACCGAATCCCGACCAGCCGTTGCCCAGCTTGCCCGCGCCGACGAGGCCGCCTTTGGATGAGAGGTATCCCCACAAACCGCCGGATGCGTCCCGAGCCAGAATGTCCCCGAGTCGATCGCCGTTCAGGTCGCCGGCGCTGATGATGGCGGTCATCCCCGCCCATCCCGCGCCGAGGACGACCACCCGGCCGAACGCGCCGCGGCCGTCGCCCGGATAGAGGCGGAGGCGGCCGTCGGCACCGCGTGCGACGACGTCGGCGCGACCGTCGCCGTTCACGTCTCCCGCTCCGACGAGCGCGGTGATCGAGCCCCAACCGGAGCCGACGGTCTTCGGTGCGCGGAATCCTCCGGCGTCATTGCCCGACCACAGCTCCAGGGCGCCGGCAGAGGTCGTGAGCAGGATGTCCGGAACGGCGTCGCCGTCGAAGTCGTGCGCCGCCGTGATCAGCTCGGCGTGGGACCAGCTGGCGGGGAGCCGTCGCGGATCCGACAGAGCCACTCCGGCTTCGCCCGGGTAGAGCGAGACCTCGCCGGCGGCGGTGACCACCAGGACGTCGCGGAAGCCGTCGCCGTCCAGGTCACCGGCCCCGACCACGCGACTGCCGGCGGCGAGTCCCTTCGCCAGGCTCACCCGCTGGTACCAGGAGCCCAACCCCTTCATCGGGTACGCCCAGAGCTCGCCGGCCGTGTCGGTGGCCATGACGTGCGCGATCTGGTCGATGGAGGCGACGGAGACATGCTGGGTCGACCCGAACCAGTCGGTGAAGTAGTTGTAGAAGTTGCGGTTGCCGTAGGACGAGCAGCTGTCGCCTTCGCCGTACCCGGCGCGCAGCGCTGCCGGGTTCGGGCGGTACGGGGTGAAGTAGTAGAGGTTCGCCGTCGCCTGGTTCTCGATGTACACCGAGGAGGATCCGCAGTCCCGATTCGGGTGATAGAGGATGCTCCAGGTCCTGCCGGGGGCGTACCAGGTGAAGAAGGCGCTGGTGCCGGGCGGATTGGCATAGCGCTTCAGCTGCCACGCGGCGCCGAAGACCTGATTGAAGAAGCCGTAGTAACGCGTGTCGCAGGCTGCGGTGTCCGGGCATCCCTGCCCCATCGCGGCGCGATAGTTGTAGCTCGAGGGCGCCGTCGTGGTGACCAGCCCCTGCTCCTTCTGGAGCATCACGATGAGGACGCGCGGGTTGATGCCGCAGGCCTGTGCGACCTTGAAGATGATGCGGGCGGCGCGTTCGCGAGACCCCCCCGAGTACGCGCCGCACATCGCGTCGGCGGTCGTCGCGCGGGTCGTGTCGGAGTAGTCCTTCAGGCAGACGTAGCCCGAGCGGCACGTGGTGACCTTGGATTCGAGGAAGCTCTGGATCTGGGCTTCGCCCATCGCGTCTCGGTTGAAGAAGACGGCATCGCTGATGATGTTCCCCGGGCGAAAAGCCGAGAGGTCGGCCGTGTGGACGATCCCCGTGTCGATGCGCGAACTCACCACGCTCCCGGCAGCCGGAGACGGCGCCGCAGATGCCGCTGCGGCCGGGACGACGAGCGCCACCGTCAGCGCGGCGACGAGGGTGAGGACCGCCGTACGCCTGGTGAAACGCCTGCGCGCATGCCGATCTCTCGCCCACGCCATGTGAACAGTGTGACCGAAGTGACGAATGATCACAACAATAAGCGGAACGCCAATCATAGATACGCCGTTCCCATACAGTTCGAAGACCCTTCCCCATCACAGTTCGGCATGGAGCAGCCAGATCTTGTCCGCCGCCTCGCGCCACGAGAAGGACCGTCCGCGGTCGCCGGACAGCACCGCCAGCCGATCGGCGGCGTCGGTCGTCGCGAGGGCCGTGCTCAGCGCGGCACCGAGGCCTTCAGCCAGGGACGTGTCATCGGCCCCTTCGACCAGTTCACCCCCGTCGAAGATGACTTCGCCATGGACGTCGGATGCCGCGGCGATGACCGGGACGCCGAGCGTCAGCGCGTCCACCACCCGCCAGGGGAAGGCACTGCGCCGGCTCGGAGCGAGGAACGCGACCGCTGCGCCGAAGACAGCGGCGCGGTCGGCGGCCTCGAGGGCGCCGCGAACGTGAAGCCGATGCTCCGGCACTCCCGCCGCGGCGGCGAGGTCGGCGATGGCCGGCTCGTGGCCGTCCTCGACGTCGATCACGACGATCGGGAGGTCGACATCCGACCGCGCGATGGCCGCGAAGCCCGTCCCGAGCGCATCCGACGCCACCGGACCCCCGGCCAGGAGCACGAAGCCCTCCGGGAGATCGAGCCCGCGTCGTCGGCCGACCTCGTCGGTCGGGACCGTGAATCCCAGCGGCGCGGCGCCGGCGATCACGCGCACGCGGTCGCCGACACGCGCGATGCCCCCGAGGCGCTCGGCGAGGGAGTGAGTGGGCACCACGACCGCGTCGGCGTGCTTGACCGCGCGCTTGAGCATGGCCTTGTGCCAGGCGACGGCAGCCCGCGGCAGGTCGGCGGGCGACTCCCACGGGCGCAGGTCCCAGATCGTGACGACCGTCTGGTCGTTGTCGTGCACCCGATCGTGCTTCACGAGCGGCGCCAGCAGCGTCGGGGAGTGAATCATCCCGCCCCCGATGCCCGTTCCCACGCCCAGCTGCAGTGCGGCGGCGAGCTCGCGGCGCGGGAGCGCGGTGCGCCGCAGCCCGGCGAGCCCGGGGACCTCCGGGTCGCCGTCACCGCCGGCGGGCGCGATGCCATCGACCTGGCACCCCGAGGGGGCGCCGGCGATCAGCGCACGCGTGAGGTCACGGGATGCCTCAGCGAGCACGGGTTCGGTGGGGGCGACGAGCTGGTCCAGCACGACGCGGAGGGTGGCGACCAACGCTCAGCCCTCCGGAGTCGGGGTGGGCGTGGGCGGGTGCAGGGTCGTGCGGACGAGCTCGGCGATGTACGCGTAGTCGGGCTCGTACTCGTCGATGCCGCCCTCGGGCGTCAGCTCGATGGTCGTGACGGGCAGCTCCTTCGCCTTGAGCGCCAGATCGGCGAGGGTCGGCAGAAGCGATTGCGGCAGGTCGGTCTCGACGATGTCGGCTCCGGCGGCCGCGACGTCCTGGAAGCGGGTCAGCACGGTCTGCGGCGTGAACTGCGCCAGGATGGCCTGCTGCAGGATGCGCTGACGCTCCATGCGGTCGAAGTCCGAGGTGGTGTAGCGCGAGCGGGCGTACCACTGCGCGGTGTCGCCGCTCATGTGCTGCTCGCCCGCCTCGATCCAGCCGATCGCCCACTCCTCGGCCGGCTGCCCTTCGTACGCGGGACCGCCGCCCTTCGGCAGGCGCTCGGCGACCGTGATGTCGACGCCGCCCAGCGCGTCAATGAGCGAGGCGAAGCCGTGCATGTCGACGAAGACGTAGTAGGGGATCTCGATGCCGAGGATGCCCTCGGCTGCATCCTTCGTCGCCTCGATGGCCGGAGCGGACGAGTTGGCGGTCGCGTCGGGATAGAGCGTGTCACCGTCCTGGCACACCTCCACCTCGGTGCGCAGCTGGTTGATGCCGCTTCCCCACCCGCACGACGCGTCAGCGTGACCTTCGTGGCCGTTCGGGTAGCGGTCCTGCATCGGACCTTCGGCGAACGGAAAGTGGGGCATGTCGCGGGGGATGCCGGTGATCGTGGTCGCGCCCGTCTCGGCGTTGACCGAGACCACCGAGATGCTGTCGAATCGCATCGAGTCGCGTCCCTCGCCGCTGTCGGCACCCAGCAGGAGGATGTTGTAGTACCCGTCCGACGGCGGCACAGCCGGACCCGTCGCTTCGAAGATCGATCCGAGGGTCTCCCTGGCCGTGCCGACGGCGCTCGATGCATAGGCCGCGGATCCGCTCGCCATGAAGAGGAGGGCGACTGCGACGGCGGCGATGCCGAATCGCGCGCCGGTGCCGGTCCTGACCAGCCGAACGAGACGCAGCGTGTCGATCGTGAGCACGACCCAGAGGATCGCGTACGCGAGCAGGACCCCCTGGATGAGGAGGAGCGGGAGCGGCCGGAGCAGCCCGAGCCACGACGGCAGCCACGCGCCGGTGACGACGCTCAGTCCCGCGGTGGGGGCGAGCAGAGCGAAGAGGAGCGTGAGCACGACGCACACCCACAGGACGATGGTCGAGGCGAGGCCGACCTTGCCCAGGCGGCGATTCCCCGCGACCGCCTGCGCCGATCCGGGCACGAGGAAATTGAGTGCGACGAGCCACCAGCCGCGGCGCGTCATCATCGCGCGGGACGAGGAATCCGGATGCCGCAGCGGACGCTCCTCGACGACACGGCCCCCTCGCGGAGCCGCGGTGATCCGGGGCGGGCTGGCGACGGTCACAGGGAGTCCTTGAGCCGCCGGTTCTTCTCCTCGACCTGCGACTCGAGGTCGCGCGCGTAGGCCTCGATCCGCTCGGCCAGCGCGGGGTCCGACGTGCCCAGGATGCGGGCGGCGAGCAGTCCGGCGTTCTTCGCGCCGTTGATCGACACGGTCGCGACCGGTATGCCGGCGGGCATCTGCACGATGCTGAGCAGCGAGTCCAGTCCGTCGAGCGTGGAGAGCTGAACGGGGACGCCGATCACCGGGAGAGCGGTGACCGAGGCCAGCATGCCGGGCAGGTGGGCGGCGCCGCCCGCGCCCGCGATAACGGTGCGGAGGCCGCGGCCACGCGCCTCGCGCCCGTAGCGCATCAGCTTGTCGGGCGTGCGATGCGCCGAGACGACCTCGACCTCGTGGGGGATGCCGAAGTCGCTGAGGACCTGCGAGGCGTCGCTCATGACCCGCCAGTCCGAGTCGGAGCCCATCACGACACCGACCAGAGGCGCGTCAGAGGAATGCAGTGGCCGGGTCACTCGACCAGGCTAGGGCGCGAGCCTGGAAGATCCCCGCAACGGCGCGGCCCGGCATCCGATTTCCGCGTCGCCGGCGGTGTCAGTCCAGGAAGACGGATGCCGCCGCCCTGGCGCGATACGCGACGTCGTCCAGGTCGTCCCCCGCCACCGTGACGTGACCGACCTTGCGGCCGGGACGGGGCGCCTTGCCGTAGGTATGCACCTTCGCGTCGGGGTGCTCGGCCATCGCCGCCGCGAAACGCGCGTCCAGTCCGCCCTCCGCGGGGCCGCCGAGGATGTTGATCATGACCGACCACGGCTCGCGTGAGGCGGCATCACCCAGCGGCAGGTCCAGGACGGCGCGCAGGTGCTGCTCGAACTGGCTCGTGACGGCGCCGTCCTGCGTCCAGTGGCCGCTGTTGTGCGGGCGCATGGCCAGCTCGTTCACCAGGAGCCGCTCGTCCGTCGTCTCGAAGAGCTCGACCGCCAGCATCCCGGTCACCTCGAGCCCCTGGGCGATCGCGACGCCGATCTCCGCGGCGACCTCGCGCAGCCGGTCGCCCGCGTGCGGCGCGGGCGCGATCACCTCGGCGCAGACGCCACCGCGCTGCACCGTCTCCACGACGGGATAGACGGCGACGTCGCCGGAGGGTCGGCGCGCCACCTGCTGTGCGAGTTCGCGCGAGAAGTCGACGAGCTCCTCGACGAGGAGCGCACCGCCGCGGGCGTCTTCCGCGAGCGTCGCGAACCAGTCGTCGGCCTCGGTGGCCGCGCTCACGACGCGGACGCCTTTCCCGTCGTACCCGCCGCGAGGCGTCTTCACGACAGCGCGGCCGCCGTGGTCGTCGAGGAAGGCCTGCAGCTCCTCGGCCGTGGTGACGGCCGCCCAGTCGGGCTGCGGCATTCCGAGCTCCGCAAGGCGGGCCCGCATCACGAGCTTGTCCTGGGCGAAGCGGAGCGCATCCGGCCCCGGATGCACCCGCACACCGGCCTGCACGAGCACCGAGAGGACGTCCTGCGGCACGTGCTCATGGTCGAACGTCACGACGTCCACCTCGCGGGCGAAGGCGAGCACCGTATCGGCGTCGCGGTAGTCCCCGACGGCGGATGCCGCGAGCGACGCGGCCATGCCCTCCTCCTCGGCCAGCACGCGGAGGTCGACTCCGAGCTCGACCGCGGGGGCGATCATCATGCGGGCGAGCTGCCCGCCTCCGACGACTCCGACTCGCAGCGCCATACCGTCACCTTTCTGCCGACAGTCCATCATCCCGCACGCGCGCGGGCGTGGTGGGCGTCAGGGGGTGCCGGGAAGGGGCGGAGGAGGCGGGAGCGGCGGCTGCGCATCGCGGTGGGCGAGGATCTGGTTGACCTCGACCTGGTCGACGAGCGCTTCGTGGACGAGTCCGACGCTGGGCACGTTCGCCAGCCGCAGGGGCGGATCGACGCCGTTCGACAGCGTCAGCGTGCCCGCGCCCCACATGCGCTGCAGGATGCCGCGGCGCGCCTGGATCGTGTACCCCCGCACGTGCGCGAGCTCGCGCCGCCGGGCGACCACGATGCCCGAGCGCTCGATGACGCGGCGGGTCGTGATCGTGTAGACGTGCGCCGACCAGGCGAGGAACGGCAGCACCACGAGGAGGAACACGACGACGGCGGCGGCCGTGAGCAGCATCCAGTTCTCGAACGGCGCCGGCAGGTTGCCGTACAGATACCCCGCCGCTCCCGCGACGATGATCAGGACGAGGGCCGACCAGGTGAGCCGCCTCGCGTGACCGCGGAAGCGGGCGACGCGCAGCTCGGGCGTCGGCGCCCCGGGGGCCGGGGCCATCGGGCGCCCGCCGCCGTAGCTCATCGGCTGCGTCATGCTCCCATTGTGCGGGTCACGGCGTCGCAGGCGATCGCGCACCGCCGTTGGGCGTCATCCGGTGCTCAGCGCACGTGGACGACGTCTCCGGCCGAGACGACACTCTCGTACTCGGACTGCTGCACGACCACGAGCCGACCGTCGTCGTCGATGCGCTGTGCGCGGCCCCGCAGCGTCTCGCCGTCCGGGAGCGTCACCGCGACGTCGCTGCCGATCGTCGAGCAGAGCGCCTCGATCTCGCCTCGCAGGCCGGCCGCCGATGCGCTGCCGCGGGCCGCGATGAGCGCGTCGAGCTGCTCGCCCAGGGCCGTGAGGTAGTCCGCGATCAGACGGTCCTCGTCGGCGACGAGTCCGAGGGCCTCGAACGAGGTGGCCGTCTCCACCGGCAGGTCGGCCGCCGTCATCCGCGTGTTCACGCCGGAGCCGATGACGACGGCATCCGGATGCTCCGGCACGACCTCCGCGAGGATGCCGCAGATCTTCGCGCCGTCGAGCAGGACGTCGTTGGGCCACTTGAGGCGAGCATCGTGGCCCGTTCCCTGCACCTGCGCGGCGATCGCCCGGGTCATCGCGGCACCCGCGATGAGCGGGATCCACCCCCGGGAGGCGATCGGGATGCCACCGACGCGCACGACGACGGACAGGGCGAGGGCGGTGCCCGGCGGCGTCGTCCAGGTACGGTCGAGCCGGCCCCGCCCGGCGCGCTGATCCGTCGTCAGCAGGAGGGAGAGGTGCGGCCACTCGTCCGGCGCGTCGATGACATGCGCGACGACGTCGGCATTGGTCGAATCGGTCGACTCGATCACCTGCACGCGTGGTGACACGGCGGCGGCCAGCGGGTATCCGTGCTCGGGAAGCGGCATGCTGTCAGGCTACGCGGGTCGTCAGCGGTTGCGCAGTCCGGTGTAGTACACCCAGAGCTTGCGCGTGCCGTACTGCACCAGGTACCAGTCGCGGATGGAGTCCAGCTGCTCGACGAGGGTGCCGGCGGGCACCGTCACGACCACCGGTCCGTTGGCGGAGCTCCGCAGGCCGACCGGCTTCGTGGTCTTCATCTGCTCGCGCGGATAGCTCGCAGCCGTGCCGAAGGGTCCGTGGAAATGCTCGTACACGGTTCGGGAGATTGCGCGGAACGCTTCCGCCGGGGGTCCGTCGTCGCCGATGATGGACAGCGCGTAGGTATAACGCATGCCGTACACGTTCGCGGTGTCGCCCTGCAGCAGCCCGGACGCGATCCACAGCGCACCGGGCTTGCTCACCTGCCGCGCGACCGGGGGGATTCCCGACGCGATCCGCGAGCGCCCGATCTGGATCCCCATGATCGAGAAGAGCGCGTCCACATACCGCTTCGACAGGATCGTTCCGCCCGACAGCTTGGTCATGAGGAGCGAGAGGTCGTTCGTCGTAGACCGGTTGCCCGCGTAGAGCACGCTTGTGCCCGGTGCCACCGAGCCGTAGTACGAGTTAGGGAAGCCCGCGTTGCGGATCATGGTGTTGAGCTGAGGGATGCCGATCCAGTGCGCGATGTCGGTGTGGCAGTAGTTGTCCGAGACATGGATCATGATTCGGATGCAGGTGCCCAGCGCCACACCCGACGGGAGTCGGGTGGAGGTCGTGGCGCGACCCTCCTCGATGCGCTTGTAGGCCGCCCACGCCGCGAAGATCTTTAGCATGCTGGCGGGCTCGCGACGAACACCGCCATCGATGTGCGTGACCTCGCCGATTCCGCCGATCTGGCGCACCGTCACGCTGTACGTGCCCGGGTACCGCGACATCGTGGAGCGGATCGCGGCGTTCAGGTTGGCCTGCAGCGTGGTGCGCACCGTGGCGCACGGGCTGTTGGACAGGACCGCGGCCTCGAGCCAGTAGACCCCGCCGACGCCCGTGATCGGCGCGCCGTCCGCGGACAGGTGTGCCGAGACATCGTCGGGCACGCATTTCTCGATCGCGTAATACAGCGGCTGCCGTGTCACCGCGGCGAGTGCGGTCGCCACGGCGACGTCGGGGTCCGTCGCGGGATTGGCAACGATGGCGCGGACGGGGCGGACGGGGCGGTCCTGCGCCATCAGCACCGACTGCGCATAGCGGTTCGCCGCGACGCGCCGCTCGACCGCGAAACCTGCGGATCGGAGCGCCGTCTCGTAGGCGGCCGAGACCGTCCCCACGCCACCGACGATGACCACGGTACTGGCGCCGACCGCGCGCAGGGCGGAGATCGTGGGGCCGTCGAGCGTCCCCGTCCCGTGCACCAGGAGGGCCGCCCGATCGGTGGCGGCGGCGGCGGAGGAGGCGAGCGGCGCGTCGATGAGGTTGGCCCCGCCCGAGACGTAGACGGTGGGGAAGGCGCCGCCACGGCCGGTGAGAGCGAGTCGCGAGGTCTCGTAGCGGTTCGCCCCGCCGAAGCGCCGGACGTCGGGCGTGACCGCCCGCAGCCGGGTGAGCACGGCGTCGGCCACCACGCCCGTCCCGCCGACCACGACGATCGACTGGGGAGCCAGCCTGGCGAGCTCGGTCAGGACGGCGGCAGGCACCGATCCGTGGTGCACATAGAGGAGCGGCGCGCCGAGCTGGGCCGCCATCGCCGCTGCCACGGTGCCATCCACCGGTGCGAGGCCGTTCGCGATGAGGACTGCCGTCGCGCCGGCAGGGAACGCCGCCTGGGAGGCGGCGATGCTCGTGGCGAAGCGGTCGATGCCCGCTACCCGGGCGGCGGTGGGAATCGTGGGGGCGACCGTGGAGGGGGCGACCATCGGGGCGATCACCCGGCCGTCCTCCTCCTCCGCGACGTCACGGGCCCGCTCGGACGCCTCGGGAGAGGGGACCGGAGGCGGCGCCGCCGGGTCCGTCTGCTCCGGCGCCGGCTCTGCGGAGGGGTCGGGCATCGGAGTCGCCGAGGCGGACGGAGTGGTGGCGGGCGTCGGGTCATTCGTTCCGGCCCGGGCGCCGGTGGGCGGCAGCAGGGAGATCACGAGTGCCAGCGGTACGGCCAGTGCTGTGGCAGGAAGCCACCGCGTCGTCATATCAAATTTCACACCAGTCACAGTGATCCCGACGATATCGGCCGCCAGAGGATCGTGGGGTGAGAAGGGCGTGAGACTTGCGCACGGCGGACAGGCGTCGCGCCGGGCGCGCACCGGCGAAGGTGAATCGGTCGACAGCGGATGCGCTCTCCCCTTGTGCAAACCCTCCAACCGCTGCGCGAAGCCCGCCGATAAGGTGGAAGCCGTGACCGAGCAGCCCGACCTTTCGACGACCGCCGGCAAGATCGCCGACCTCCGCACCCGCTTCCAGGAGGCCGTGCTCGATCCCGAGGCGACCGCCAAAGAGAAGCAGCACGCGAAAGGCAAGGGCACAGCCCGCGAGCGCATCGACCAGCTGCTCGACACCGGCAGCTTCGTCGAGCTCGACGAGTACGTGCGACACCGCACGACAGCATTCGGCATGGACCGGTCCCGTCCGTACGGCGACTCCGTCGTCACCGGGGTCGGCACGATCCACGGTCGCACGGTCGCTGTGTACTCCCAGGACTTCTCGACCTTCGGCGGATCGCTCGGCGAAGTCGCCGGCGAGAAGATCATCAAGGTCATGGAATTCGCGCTGCGCTCCGGCATCCCGATCGTCGGCATCCTCGACTCCGGCGGCGCCCGCATCCAGGAGGGCGTGGTCGCCCTCGGCAAGTACGGCGAGATCTTCCGCCTCAACACGCGTGCGTCCGGCGTGATCCCGCAGATCTCGATCATCATGGGCCCGGCCGCCGGCGGAGCGGTCTACTCCCCCGCCCTCACCGACTTCGTCGTCATGGTCGACAAGACGAGCCAGATGTTCGTCACAGGACCCGACGTCATCAAGACCGTGACCGGCGAGGACGTCGGCATGGAGGAGCTGGGCGGCGCGTACACGCACAACACCCGGTCAGGCGTCGCGCACTATCTCGCGGAGGACGAGGAGGACGCGATCGACTACGTGCGCTCGATGCTCGGCTTCCTTCCCGACAACAACATGGCGGAGCTCCCGGTCTACGAGACGGAGTTCGAGTTCGAGACGACGGATGCCGATCGCGCGCTCAACACGATCATCCCCGACTCCCCCAACCAGCCGTACGACATCCACCAGGTGATCCGCGGCATCGTGGACGCCGAGGACTTCCTCGAGGTGCAGCCGCTCTTCGCCCCCAACATCGTGATCGGATTCGGCCGCATCGAGGGCCGCTCGGTCGGCATCATCGCCAACCAGCCCTCACAGATGGCGGGCACACTCAACATCGAGGCCGGCGAGAAGGCCAGCCGGTTCGTCCGGTTCTGCGACGCGTTCTCGCTGCCGATCGTGACTCTCGTCGATGTGCCGGGTTACCTCCCCGGCACCGATCAGGAGTGGACGGGCGTGATCCGGCGCGGAGCGAAGCTCCTCTACGCCTACGCCGAGGCCACGGTGCCGCTGGTGACGGTCATCCTGCGCAAGGCCTACGGCGGCGCCTACATCGTGATGGGGTCCAAGCAGCTCGGCGCCGACGTCAACCTCGCGTGGCCGACTGCCGAGATCGCGGTGATGGGCGGCCAGGGCGCCGTCAACATCCTGTACCGCGGCGAGATCAAGAAGGCGGAGGAGGCGGGAGAGGATGTCGCGGCCGTCCGTACCCGTCTCGCGAACGAGTACACCTACAACGTCGCCTCCCCGTTCCTCGCCGCCGAGCGAGGCGAACTGGACGGCATCATCGAGCCGGCGGCGACGCGGGTGTCGATCGCGAAGGCGCTGCGCGCGCTGCGCGGCAAGCGCGCCAGCCTGCCGCCCAAGAAGCACGGGAACATCCCGCTGTGACTGCGGCAGCGGAGGGCGCCGAGGGCGTCCGGGTCGACGTCCTGCGCGGCTCGCCGAACGAGGAGGAGCTCGCGGCCCTCGTCGCCGTCGTCACCGAGGCGTATGCCGGCGAGGCGGCAGAGGCCGTCGCCCAGGAAGACGTGCGCACGGCATGGTCGCTCACGCAGCGGAACCTCCGCGAGCCTCTGCGCCGCGACCTGACGTGGGGCCGCTTCGCGGGCTGAGCCATCGGCTCAGCCCGCGAAGCCGGTTGTCGAGTGCCGCCGCAGGCGGTGTATCGAGACACGCGGGCTGAGCCATCGGCTCAGGCCGCGAAGCCGGTTGTCGAGTGCCGCCGCAGGCGGTGTATCGAGACACGCGGGCTGAGTCGCCGGTGCGTCGTTCATTGGATTCGCACATGTCCCCCGAAATACCTACAGACGCACCTGTCGCGCCGCGGTGATACTTGAATCGCTGGAACGCTTCTGCGTTCGGCTGACTCGCTCTCCCGCTCTGCGGCAGATCCGGGTTCGGCCACGCGGGCTGTTTTCGGGTAACAGTCCGCCAGGCGAGGGGCGGGCGGCTTCGCCGCCCCTCGCCTTCCTCGTTCACCGCTCCCTGTATCGGTTCCCCTCCCCCACCGACACGGGGAGCGTTCTTGTGGGGTTGGCGTCCGGTTCAGGCCGCGCCGGGGTGGGGGATCTCGCGCCAGAGGTCGACGCCGTCCTCCTCGGACGGCCCGCCGACGGACGGCGAACGGCCCACCACGGTGACCGCGATCCGCGCGTCGGGCGAGGTGCGGATGTAGAGGCGGTCCGAACTGGCGGATCTCAGCGCCTCCGTCAGCTGCGCGCGGATGATCGACAGCGTCCTCTCGTCGAGCCCTTCGAGACCGCCTTCGTCGAGCACGGTGACGTTCGCGCCGCGACGGCGCGCGCGCTCCAGCTCCGTGCGCACATCGTCGTCGAGCAGGCGCGGGCCCCGCATCTCGTCGCGGAGGCGCCCTTCTGCGAGGCGGGCCTCGAGCCGGTCATCCTCGGTGAGACGGCCACCGGTGGCGACGGTGCGGGTGAGCACAGGACCGGCGACGGCGAGGGCCTCCTGCACCTGAACGCGGCGCTCACGCTGGCGCATCGCCTGCGATGCCTGCCATGCGGATGCCGCGCGCTGCAGCTGCGCAAGGCGGCCGGTGTCGCGCGCGGCGCGATCGAGTGAGAGCACGAGCAGCTGCGCGCACGTCACCCACACGATCGAGCCGACGAGCCCGAGGGCGAGCGCCGAGGCCCAGCCCATCCAGACCATCGACGCCACCGCCAGCATCGCGATGCCGATCCAGGCCGTCCACGGACGGCGACGGACCATCACGATCGTCATGAGGGCGCCGATGCCGCCGAGGTACCAGGTGGCGAACGGGGCGGTGCGGGAGGACTCGCCGACGGCGAGGGAGATCGCGGTGGGGACGATGGCCGCGCTCGCGAGGGCGAGCATCTGCGCGGGGACCGGCAGGCGGTGCTGGGGGCGCTTGAGGGATGCCTCGGGACCGCCCTCTTCGGCGGACTCGTGCCGCGGCGGCTCCCAGAAGATGCAGATCCACGTCGTGGCGAGGTACAGGCCGAGAGCGGCGACCACGACGAGCGGGAAGGGGACCGGCTCCGTCCACCACAGTCCGCGAGCCGCCATATAGGCGGTGAAGGCGACGCCGAGGGCGACGAGGACGTTCTTGACACTGGTCATGCGGCGCCCTCCCGCCATTCCAGTCGCACGATGGTGCCGTGGTGTCCCGAGTCGATCTGGGCGATTCCGCCGACCGCCGCCACGCGGGCGAAGATGGAGGCGCGGATGCCGAGCCTGTCGTCCGGCACGCCGGCGAGGTCGAAGCCCTCGCCGGCGTCGCGCACCTCGATCGCGATGCGCCCGTCACCGCCGGTGACCGACACGCCGAGTCCGATGCCGCCCGCGTGCTGGAGCGCGTTGGCGATGGCCTGCGTCGCCGCCAGGGTGAGGGAACGGGCCACGCGCCCCGGGACGGCGGGGCTGTCGTGGCCGACACTGCGCACGACGTCGATCGCCGTGCCGACCTCGCGCGCACCCGCGGCGATGTCGTCCGCGACCGCGTCGACCTCGCGCGGCTCGTCGGGGCCCTCGTGCGCGTCCTGCTCGGTGTTGGCCAGTCGGGTCAGTGCCTCGCGCGCCATCGCGGCCGCGAGCGTCTGGGCGCGAGGGGTGTCGGCGCGCTCCGCTGCGATGAGGGCCGCCAGCACGCTGTCGTGCATGAGGGCCGCCACCGCGACGCGCTCCTGCTCGGCAGCATCCGCCGCCGCCGCCGTGGCGTACGACGCGACCGCGCGCGCCCGCGTCTCGTCGACGTTCGCCGCCACCGAGCGGAACATCCAGCCCAGCGTGAGGATCACGCCGCCCAGGATGAGGGCGAACGAGACGTCCAGGCCCAGCGGCGGGAGGAAGACCCCGGCCGCATCTCCGGCCTGGATGAGCCGCACGAACCCGAACAGCAGCGGGCACAGGATCGTCCAGGCGATCTGCACGGGGAGCGGGAAGGCCAGCACGGCGGCCAGCGTCGCGATGTTGACGAGGAACCAGATCCAGGGCTGACTGGTCGGATCGGGGTGCGAGCCTGCGGACGCCACAGGCCATGCGATGAGCGCGAGCACGTACGCGAACGCGAAGACGCCCGCGCACACGCGCACACCGCGTCCGACGAAGCACGCCAGGATCATGACGGCGAGCGGTACGAAGACGAACAGCATGAGCGGGAAGTGCCAGCCCTCGCGCTCCTCGCCAGGCCCGAGGGCCGTCAGAAACGCCTGCGCACCGAGTACGAGGGAGCCGAACCCCGCGACGATCGAGATGATCCGCTCGACTCGCGTGCGCGTGAACGAGCCGATGCCGGCGGTAGCCTCGCGCGAGCGCGGGATCTGGCCCCACGCACTGTCGAGGAGCGAGACGGGTGCCTCAGCCGTCACCGGCACCGCCTCCCGGCTCCGCCGCCGATTCGGCGAGGATCCCGTCCTCCATCGCGCGGCGCAGGAGATCGACCTTCGTCGGCGCCGGGCGTCCGACCTCGACGTACTTCACGCGCACCCGGGTGATGTTCTCCTTCGCCGTGGAGTAGGCCACACCCAGACGGTCGGCGACGACCTTGAGCGGCAGACCCGCGGCGTACAGGCGCAGCACTTCGCGCTCGCGTGCGGACAGCTGGGCGTCGGCGAACTCGCGGTCGCCCTCGACGGCGCTGGCCCATTCGACGTTGTTCAGCGGCTCGCCCCGCGCGACCGTCGTCACGGCGGCGATGACGTCGTCGATCCGCGACGACTTGCTCACCACGCCGGCGGCCCCCGCGGCGAGCGCCTCGCGCACGGCTGCGGGGCGGTCGGCGACGCTGTGGATGATGACGCTGGAGCCGTCGAGCACGAGCCGTCGCACGTTCTCGGTGACGGTCGTGCCGTCGCCGAGGGTGAGATCGAGCACGACCACGTCGGCGGGAGGCGAGCCCGTCCTGGCACGCCAGGTGAGGTATGCCGTGACGGAGCTTCCCGAGAACACGACGTCCTTCTCGCCCGCGCGCGCGCATGCGGCCTCGAGACCGAGCCGGACGGACTCGTGGTCGTCGATGAGGGCTACCCGCGTCATGCCGCCAGCCTAGCCCTGGGCACCCGTCGGAGTGAGGGTCGCCACGGCTTCGACGTGGTGCGAGTTCGGAAACAGATCCAGCGCCGTCAGGTGGGACGGCTCGTAGCCCGCGGCGCGGAAGGTGGCGATGTCGCGGGCCAGCGCCACCGGATCGCACGCGACGTAGACGACGGTGGCCGGTGCGAGCGCGGCGATCGACTCGACGACCTCGCGTCCGGCGCCCGCCCGCGGCGGATCCAGGAGCACGGCTCCTCGTGCGAGGCGCTCGCGATCGATGGCGGATGCCTCGGCTGCAAGCTTCGCGAGCCAGCGATCGACCCGACCGGTCTCGGCGCGGGCGCCGACCCACTCGGCGAGGTTCTCGCCGGCGTGCACGGTGGCGCGGGGATCGGACTCCACCGTGGTGACCCGCGTGGCCGGCCCGCCCTGGTCGGCGATCGTGGCCGCGAAGAGTCCAACCCCGCCGTAGAGATCGAGGTGCCACGCGTCGGGATCGATCCCGCCCACCCCGCGCAGCGCGGCGGCGACGGTGTCGTGGAGGGTGGATGCCGCCAGCCGGTGGACCTGCCAGAATCCGCCTGCGTCGACCTGGAACCGGCGATCGCCCACCTGCTCGACGATGACCTCGGGTTCCGCGGCCGGTGCGCGGCGCGGGGACCGCCCACGGCCTCTTCCACGCGCCTCCACCGGACGGGGAAGCACCCGCACACGCCCGTCCGCGGGCTGGACGAGGTCGATTCTCCCGGGATCCCCGCTGCGCAGCGCGAGGGCCGCGTTCTCCAGCGCAACGGTCGCGAGCGGCAGGGCGTCGACGTCGATGACGCGGTGGCTGCGCGCCGCGTACGGCCCGATACGGCCGTCCGCATCCACGTGGAGGCTCACGCGCGTGCGCCAGCCCGTTCCATCGGAGGTCTCGGGGGACGCGGCATCCGTCGCGCCAGCGGGGAGGAGCGCGACGTCGGGGTCGGAGAGTCCGCCGAAGCGTTGGAGCGCATCGGTCAGCACGTGGAGCTTGAGCTCGCGCTGGTGCGCCAGGTGGATGTGCCCGAAGTCGGCGCCGCCCGGCCGCAGCCCGGGTGCGACGTGGATGTCGGCCTGGCGCCACACGTGCGGTCGGCGGTGAGGCGAGGCCTCGCGCACCTCCAGCGCCTCCGCCCGCCAGAAGGAGGACTTTCGCGTGTCGGTGAGGCGGGCGACGACCCGCTCACCGGGAAGCACGTCCGGCACGAACACGACCCGCCCCTCGTGGCGAGCGACGAAGACGCCGCCGTGGGCGACATCGCCGATCTCGAGGTCGATGATCGGTCCGTCGTCCGCTGTCGTGTCCACCACGGGGAAGAGCCTACGGTGGTGCCATGCGCGTGTGTCTCGCCTCGACGTCCCCCGCCCGGCTGATGCTGCTGCAGCAGTTCGGCATCCGCCCGCTGACCGTGGCGCCCGACGTCGACGAAGAGGCGGTCGTCGCGGCGGTCGAGGCTGCGGAGGCCCGCACCCTTTCGCCGGACGAGCATGTGCTCCTGCTCGCGCGCCGGAAGGCGGCCGATGTGGCTGCCCGCCTCGCCGACGACGATCCGTCGTTCGACGGCGTCGTCATCGGCGGCGATTCGATGTTCGAGCTCGACGGCGAGGTGCTGGGCAAGCCCCACACCGCCGAGAACGCCGTCGCCCGGTGGCATGCGATGCGCGGACGCACCGGGGTGCTCCACTCCGGTCACGCGGTCGTGCGCATCGCGCCGGGGGCCGCCGCACGCGAGGTGCACGCCGTGGCCGAGGCATCCGTCACCTTCGCCGACGATGTGACCGATGCCGAGATCGACGCGTACGTCGCTTCCGGCGAGCCCCTGCACGTCGCCGGCGCGTTCACGGTGGACAGTCTCGGCGGGGCGTTCATCACCCGCGTGGAGGGCGACCCGTCCACCGTCGTGGGCATGTCGGTGTCGACGCTGCGCCGCCTGGTGCGCGACCTCGGCGTGGACTGGGCGCAGCTCTGGCACACGACCGATCCGTCGCTCCGGCCCGCCATCGACGACGGGTTCCCCGCCGACCGCGCGTTGTAGTAGGAGTCCCACGTTTCGGCCCCGTTCTTGTACGAACCACTCAAAACGGGGCGGCGACGCTTGGTTAGGCTGGCAACCATGCCCCAGATCGCCAAGGTTCTCGTTGCCAACCGCGGCGAGATCGCCGTCCGCGTCATCCGCGCCGCCCGCGACGCCGGAAAGGCGTCCGTCGCCGTCTACGCCGACCAGGACCGCGACGCGATGCACGCGCGCCTCGCAGACGAGGCGTACGCCCTCGACGGCTCGACGAGCGCCGACACCTACCTGTCCATCGACAAGATCCTCTCGATCGCCCGCCGCTCGGGTGCCGACGCCGTGCACCCCGGTTACGGCTTCCTCGCCGAGAACGCCGATTTCGCCCGCGCCGTGATCGGCGCCGGCATGGTCTGGATCGGCCCCTCGCCCGAGGCCATCGAATCCCTCGGCGACAAGGTCACCGCTCGCGCTGTGGCCGAGAAGGTCGGGGCGCCGCTCGCCCCGGGCACCCCCGGACCGGTCGCCGGCGCCGACGAGGTCATCGCGTTCGCCGAGCAGGTCGGCCTTCCGATCGCGATCAAGGCCGCCTACGGCGGCGGCGGACGCGGACTCAAGGTCGCCCGCACCATCGACGAGGTCCCCGAGCTCTTCGAATCCGCCACGCGCGAGGCGATCACCGCCTTCGGGCGCGGCGAGTGCTTCGTCGAGAAGTACCTCGACAAGCCGCGACACGTCGAGACGCAGTGCCTGGCGGATGCCGCAGGCAACGTCGTGGTCATCTCGACCCGCGACTGCTCACTGCAGCGCCGGCACCAGAAGCTGGTCGAAGAGGCACCGGCCCCCTTCCTCACGGACGAGCAGAACAAGACCCTGTACGAGGCGTCCAAGGCCATCCTCAAGGAGGTCGGCTACGTCGGTGCGGGCACCTGCGAATTCCTGATCGGCGCCGACGGGACGATCTCGTTCCTCGAGGTGAACACCCGCCTGCAGGTAGAGCACCCGGTCTCGGAGGAGATCACCGGCGTCGACCTCGTGCGCGAGCAGTTCCGCCTGGCCGAGGGCGAGGAGCTCGGGTACGACGACCCGGTCGCGGACGGCCACTCCATCGAGTTCCGGATCAACGGAGAGGATCCCGGACGCGGCTTCCTCCCCCAGCCCGGCCCGATCCACGTCTTCAAGACGTTCGGCGGTCCCGGCATCCGCCTCGACTCGGGCGTCACCGCCGGTGACAGCGTCTCGGGCGCGTTCGACTCGCTGCTGGCCAAGATCATCGTGACCGGCCGCGACCGCGCCGAGGCGCTCGAGCGCTCGCGGCGCGCTCTGGACGAGTTCGAGGTCGCCGGCATGCCGACGGTGCTGCCGTTCCACCGCAAGGTCGTGCGCGACCCCGCCTTCACGGCGGAGGACGGCCGGTTCGGTGTGTTCACGCGGTGGATCGAGACCGAGTTCGACAACGACATCCCCCCGTGGGATGGCGAGCTCGAGGCGCCCAAGCCGAGCGAGAACCGTCACACCGTGGTCGTCGAGGTCGCCGGCAAGCGCCTCGAGGTGAGCCTGCCCGATCGCGTGGTCGCCGCCCCGGGAGTCGCCGGCCGCCCCGTCGCCGTGCCGCCGTCGCGACGCTCGCACTCCCCCTCGGTGGTGTCGGGCGCATCCGGCGACGCAGTGAAGTCGCCGATGCAGGCGACGGTCGTGAAGATCGCCGTCGAGGAGGGCCAGCAGGTCGTCAAGGGCGACCTCGTGGTCGTGCTCGAGGCGATGAAGATGGAGCAGCCCATCCAGGCGCACAAGGACGGCGTCATCGGCGCGATCAACGCGAACCCCGGCACGACGGTGGCCGCTGGACACCAGCTGCTCACGATCTCCTGACACGCCGCACGCCCGCCCACGGCAGCGCCGAGGCATCCGCTCGCTAGGGTGGCGCCATGTCTCGCCGCCTCCCCCCGGCTGCGCTCGTCGCCGTCGCCCTCGCGCTCGCGCTCACAGGGTGCACCGCCCCCGCCTCCACCCTCGACGACGCCCGAGTCTGGGTCGATGAGGCGCAGCACGCCGACGTCGGCAGATCGGATGTCATCGGCAACGCGGTGATCCCCGCAGAGCCCGAGTCGGGGCGTGAGGACCCCGACGAGCCGTCGGGGATCTCTCTGGACTTCCCCGCACCGGGCGTCCACGTCGACGCCTTCGAGGTGAGCTGCTACGGCGGCGGCACCGCGTCGTTCGAGTTCGAGGTCTCGGCCGCGACGAGTTCGCACGCGGATGGGGCGGAGGTTCCCTGCGACGAAGAGCCCCACGAGATCGTGCCGAGCGGCGAGCGCGAGGGCATCACCATCGCGCGTGTGGACGTGACCGCCGATCCGGCGACCTTCGCCTACGTCGCGGTCATCGGAACAGAGCCCGCCGCGGCCGCCGATCCCTGGCAGGCGCACTTCACCGATCGCGCTGCGGAGCTCGACAGTGCCAGTGGCGTGTCCTGGGGCAGCTTCGGGCTCGAGGGGGAGGTGTCGCCGGTGGGATGGACGGATGCCTCTCGCCCGCCGGGCGACCACGTCGTGACCGTCGAATGCGCGGCCGCGTCTGCTTTCCCCGTCGACGTCGCCCTCAGCCAGGGCGAGGCGCTTCCCTACGAGGCCGACGCCCAGGAGCTGACCTGCCCGGGTGCGGCGACCTACCCGTTCACGACCGACGCCGACGGTCTCTCCGTCACCCTGGACAGCCGGGGCGAGCCCGGCGCCTACCTCGTCGCGATCGACGTCGCCCCCTGATCGCCTCCGCCTCGTCGCAGAGGGCGCCGTGCCCTCGTGCCGAAGCATCGGGACTCGCCGCGCTCCCGCATCCGCCGCCACCGCTTCCACAGGATGACCGCGGTTGTGCAGGAGACGGCACGCGGCATGGAGCATGCAGAACCCCGGTTGTCCTGTGGAACGACCGAATGAACGAACGAGTCACGCACGCGTGCGGGGAGGGGAGCGGATGCCGCGGCATCCGCTCCGCGGAAGGGTGAGGTGTCAGCCGCCGTAGATCTGGTGGTCCACGACGTGCATGGCACGGGCCGCATCGGTGATGCTGCCCGACAGCGACGGATACACCGCGAACACCCGCGAGACCTGGTCGACCGTCAGCCGTCGCTCGACCGCGATGGCGATCGGGTAGATCAGCTCGGACGCGCGCGGTCCGACGATGACGCCGCCGATGACGGTGCCGCTCCCCTGGCGCGCGATGAGCTTCACGAACCCGTCCTTGATGCCCATCATCTTCGCCCGCGGGTTGGCCGCGAGGGGCAGCTTGTGCACGACGCCGTTGATGGAGCCGTCCTCGATGTCCTTCTGCTGCCAGCCGATCGTCGCGATCTCGGGGGCGGTGAAGATGTTCGAGGTGATGCGGCGCCGCTCCAGCGGGATCACGACGTCGCCGAGCGCGTGGAAGATCGCGGTGCGCCCCTGCATGGACGCGACCGAGGCCAGCGGGACGAAGGTGGTGCAGTCGCCGGCGGCATAGATGTTGGGCACCGACGTGCGCGCGACGCGGTTGACCTGGATGTGGCCCGACTCGGTCATCTGCACGCCGGCCTGCTCGAGTCCGATGCCCGCCGTGTTCGGGATCGAGCCGACCGCCATCAGGCAGTGGCTTCCCTCGACCGTGCGGCCGTCGCTGAGGGTGGCGACCACGCGATCGCCGAGGTTCTCCACCTTGTCGGCGCGGGACTTCGAGAGCAGCGTCATGCCGCCGCGCTTGAACACCTTCTCGAGGACGGCCGCGGCATCCGTATCCTCCCCCGGCAGGACCTGATCGCGGCTCGAGATGAGCGTGACCTTCGCGCCGAGGTTCATGTAGGCGCCGGCGAACTCCGCACCGGTGACGCCCGAGCCGACCACGATGAGGTGCTCGGGGATGGCTTTCATGTCGTAAAGCTGGGTCCACGTCAGGATGCGCACGCCGTCGGGCTTGGCGCTGTCGAGCTCGCGCGGCGACGACCCCGTCGAGACGAGCAGGGTGTCGGCCTCGACGCGGTCGAAATCGGTGCCGCCGGGCCCGGTGGACACCACGACGGCGTTCTCTCCGTCGATGCGCCCGTGACCAGAGATGATGCGCACGCCTGCCTCGGCGAGAGATGCGCGCATGTCGTCGGACTGCTGCCGGGCCAGCGCGAGCAGACGCTTGTTGACCGCCGTGAGGTTGATCGCGATCTCGGGCTTGAGCGGCTTGCCGTCGCCTCCCTTCGCGAACAGCTGCACGCCGAGATCGCCTGCCCCGGCGATCGCGATGGCGGCGTCTGCGGTGGCGATCAGGGTCTTGGAGGGCACGACGTCGGTGATGACGGCGGAGCCGCCGATCCCGGCCCGTTCGACCACCGTCACCTCGGCTCCGAGCTGGGCGGCGGCCAGCGCCGCCTCGTAGCCGCCGGGTCCGCCGCCGATGATGGCGACGCTCTGGGTGCGCTCGAAGCTCAGAGACATGTGCCCCATTCTCCCCCGCCCAGCGCCTCCGCGACGACACCGCATCAGCTCGCGCTGGCCCTCACCCCCCGGCCTTCCTAGAGTGGTGGGCATGTCAGACACCACCGGCAACCCTCTCGACGACCCGGCGACCGATCCGTTCGAGGTCGCGTCCGCGGCCGCGGACGACATCGCGCGCCTCACCGGCGTCGATCACCACGACATCGCGCTCACGCTCGGCAGCGGCTGGGGGAAGGCGGCGGAGCTCATCGGCGAGACCACTGCGACCTTCCCTGCGACCGAGGTCACCGGCTTCTCCCAGCCCGCGCTCGAGGGCCACGTCGGCACGCTCCGCAGCGTGCTGACGCCGAAGGGACGACGCGTTCTCGTCATCGGCGCGCGCACGCACTACTACGAAGGGCACGGCGTGCGCCGGGTCGTGCACAGCGTGCGCACCGCGGCCGCCGCCGGCGTGCGCACGATGGTGCTGACCAACGGCGCCGGCGGCATCAAGCACACCTGGAAGCCCGGGACGCCGGTCCTGATCAGCGACCACATCAACCTCACCGGCGACTCACCCCTCGAGGGCGCGACCTTCATCGATCTCACCGACCTCTACTCGCTGCGGCTGCGCGACCTGGCTCGCACGATCGACCCGTCGCTCGACGAAGGCGTGTACTGCCAGTTCCGCGGTCCCCAGTACGAGACGCCCGCCGAAGTGCGGATGGCCAAGACGATCGGCGGCCACATCGTGGGCATGTCGACCGCGCTCGAGGCGATCGCCGCACGCCAGGCCGGCATGGAGATCCTGGGGTTCTCGCTCATCACCAACATGGCTGCCGGGATCCAGACGACCCCCCTCAGCCACCAGGAGGTGATCGACGCCGGTCGCGAGGCCGAGCCGGTCATCTCGTCGCTGCTGGCCCGCGTGATCGGCGCCCTGTGAGCGGCCGCGGGGACGCGGCATCCGTTCTCGACCGCGCACGGACGTGGCTCGCACAGGACCCCGACCCTGAGACGCGAGCAGAGTTGCGCGCGCTGATCGACGCCGCCGAGAGCGGCGACGCCGCGGCGTCGGCCGACCTCGGCGACAGATTCGCGGCGCGACTGGCCTTCGGGACCGCGGGGCTGCGCGGGGAACTCGGCGCCGGCAGCAACCGCATGAACCGCGTGCTGGTGGCGCAGGCGGCGGCAGGACTGGCGGCGTACGTCCTCGAGCGCGCAGATGCCGGGGCGGATGCTGCGGCCCCGACGGTCGTCGTGGGATACGACGGTCGCCGCAACTCGAAAGTCTTCGCACGGGACTCCGCCGAGATCTTCGCCGGCGCGGGCCTGCGCGCGATCCTGCTCCCCCGCCTGCTCCCGACGCCCGTGCTGGCCTTCGCGGTGCGACGGCTCGGCGCGGCGGCCGGCGTCATGGTCACGGCGAGCCACAACCCGCCGAACGACAACGGCTACAAGGTCTACCTCGGCGGCGCGGATGAAGGGTCGCAGATCGTCGCACCGGCCGACGCCGAGATCGCCGCGCACATCGAGCGCATCGCCGCGGCGGGTGACATCGCCTTGCTCCCGCGCTCGCTCGGGTACGAGGTCGCCGGCGAGTCGATCGTCGACGAGTACGTCGCGAAAACGGCCGACGTCGCACCCGCGCCCCCCGGCGCGGACGGCCTCACGTGGGTGTACACGGCCATGCACGGGGTCGGGTGGGAGACGTTCTCCCGCATCCTCGATGCCGCGGGCTACCCCGCTCCCGCACCGGTGACCGCGCAGCTCGAGCCCGACGGAGCGTTTCCGACCGTGTCGTTCCCCAACCCGGAGGAGCCGGGTGCGATGGACCTCGCTTTCGAGCGCGCACGGGAGACCGGTGCAGAGCTCATCATCGCGAACGACCCCGATGCGGACCGTCTGGCCGTCGCGGTCCCCGACGATGCCGCGGACGGCGGATGGCGCCGGCTCACGGGCAACCAGATCGGACTCCTCCTGGGCTGGCGCGCGGCACGTCGAGCGGCCGAGGCCGGACGGACCGAGGGCGCCTCCCTCGCCTGCTCGCTGGTGTCCTCCCCCGGACTGCAGACGGTCGCCGAGCACTATGGGCTCGACTTCCACTCGACGCTCACCGGCTTCAAGTGGATCTCGCGCGCCCCCGGCATCGTGTTCGGCTTCGAGGAGGCCCTCGGCTACCTCGTCAACCCGGAGACGGTGCGCGACAAGGATGGGATCTCCGCCGCCGTCGCGATGCTCGGCATGGTCTCGGAGGCCCGCGGCCGCGGCGCGACGATCGCGGACCTGCTGACCGAGTTCGACGAGACGTTCGGCGCGTTCGCGAGCGATCAGATCTCGGTGCGCGTCGACGATGTCTCCACGATCACGCGGATCATGGCGGCCCTGCGGGCGCAGCATCCGTCTGCCATCGGAGAGGTGGCGGTCGAGCGGATCGACGACCTGCTGGAGGGCGTGGACGACCTGCCGCCGGGGGACGTGCTGCGCATCTGGCTCGTCGACGGCTCGCGCGTGATCGTGCGTCCGAGCGGCACCGAGCCGAAGCTCAAGCTGTACCTCGACGTGCGGGGCGAATCGTCGGCCGATGCGGCGGAGCGGATCGCGCGACTCGGGGCGGGCGCTCAGGCCCTGTTGGACGAGATCGGCTGATCAGCCGCCGTTTTCACGGGCCGGTGCGCGCGGGTTCCGGCCGTGTCGGTGGCTCGTGCTAGAGTCACACTCGCGATATATCGTGTCCTGGTCGCGGGCACGATCGCGAGGACTTCCGGCACGACGAGGAGCAGAAGATGACCGGCGAAGACCGTCGAGATCCGCAGGCCGAGGCATCCGCTCCTCCGTCCGAGGAATCGATTCCCGAGGCCGGCGGGCCGCTCGCCGCCGCGTCAATCGCCGGATCGATCGACGCGACCCCCGGAGCCGGCGACGGGTCAGAGCCTTCGGCCGACCCCGCCCACTGGCTGCGCAACGCCGTCCTGTTCCTCAGCGGGCAGACCGTCAGCCTGTTCGGCTCGATGCTCGTGCAGTACGCGGTCTTCTGGTACCTCACGATCGAGTACCGCTCCGGCGTCTACATGATGCTCGCGGCCTTGTTCGGGTTCCTGCCGCAGGCCGTCGTGTCGATCTTCGGCGGTGTGTGGGCGGACCGCCACAATCGCAAGTTCCTGATCATCGGCGCCGATGCCGCCATCGCACTGTCGACCCTCGCCCTCGCGCTCATCATGATGACGGGCTTCGACGCTGTCTGGCTGCTCTTCGCGGTGATGGCGATCCGGTCGGCAGGTGCCGGCATCCAGATGCCCGCCGTTTCGGCGCTGATCCCGCAGATCGTGCCGACGCGCAACCTCATCCGGGTGAACGGCGTGAACGGATCGATCCAGTCGGGAATGATGCTCCTCGCACCCGCGGCGGCCGGCGCGATCTACGCGTGGTCCTCGGCCGCCTCCGACGGGAGCGCGTCGTCGCTCATCCCGATCTTCTTCATCGACGTCGTGACGGCGGTGATCGGCATCGGCTTCCTCGCCCTCATCCCGGTGCGCGCGGTGCGCCGCGCCGCCGACGTCGAGACCGGCTACTTCGCGGATCTCGTCGACGGGGTGCGCTACATCGCGCACCACGCGTTCGTGCGCTGGCTGCTCGTCGTCTTCGCGATCATCTTCGTGCTCACCGTCGCCCCGTCCAACCTGACTCCCCTCATGCTCGTGCGCAACTTCCCCGCCGGCGAGACGCAGGACGTCGTCAACCTCGCCGTGCTCGAGATCGCCTTCAGCGTGGGGATGATGCTGGGCGGCATCCTCGTCGCCTCGCTGTTCGCGAAGCGCAGTCGCATCGGTCTCATCGTGGTGTCGTCACTCGTGTTCGGCGGGCTGTCGATCGGGCTCGGCCTTTCGACGAGCATCTGGATGTTCTTCGGCTTCATGTTCCTGGTCGGGCTCGCGGTGCCGTTCTTCTCCACCCCGTCGATGACCTTGCTGCAGGAGACCGTCGAGCCCGAGCGGCAGGGACGCGTGTTCGGCTTCGTCGGCATCGTGATGGCCCTCGCCATGCCGCTCGGCATGGTCCTGTTCGGCCCCCTCGCCGACACCGTGCCGATCGAGGTGCTGCTGGTCGCCGCCGGCATCCTGACGTTCGTCGTGATCGGACTGGCCGTGTGGCTGCCGGCCGGGCAACGGGCGATCACCGCCGCGCGCGAGGCGTCGCAGGCGGCCGAGCACGATGCGGGTGCGGGCGCCGCCGCCGCCGAGAAGGCGATGCACAAGGAGGGCTGAGCACCTCGATCGCTCTAGGCTCGGAGCATGCTCCTCGCGCAGTCCGTGACCCTCGAGAACGCCCACGTCCGGCTCGAGCCGCTGCGACCCGAGCACGCTGAGGAACTCGCGGCCGCCGCCGTCGGGCTGGAGCACGCCTGGTACACCTCGGTGCCGTCGCCGGTGGATGCCGCGTCCGATGTCGCCCAGCGACTGGCCTGGCAGGCCGAGGGCCACATGAACGCGTGGGCCGTACGCCGCCTCGACTCCGACCGAGTGGTCGGCGAGACGACGTTCTGCAACATCGACCAGCCCCACCGGCACGTCGAGATCGGCCACACCTGGCTGGGCCTCGAGGCCCAGCGCACCGCTGTGAACACCGCCGCGAAGCTCCTGCTGCTCACGCACGCGTTCGAGGCCTGCGACGCGATCGCGGTCGAGTTCCGCACCCACTGGCACAACCGGCAGTCGCGCGAGGCGATCGCCCGGCTCGGCGCCAAGCAGGACGGCGTGCTGCGCAACCACCGCCTCGGCCCCGACGGCTCCCTCCGCGACACCGTCGTCTTCTCGATCCTCCCGACCGAGTGGCCGGCCGTGCGCCTCGGCCTCCAGGAGCGCCTCCGCCGCGGCTGACCCCGCCGCGGCATCCGCTGCCCTTCCCGGGTTCGTCGGGTTTGGGGCGCGCCTCGTCCGTTGGGGCGGCCGATCCTCGGGTTTGGGGCGCGCCTCGTCCGTTGGGGCGCGCGAAACGCGCCCCAACGGATGACGAACGCCCCGAACCGGGCACCGCCGGACCCGGACGGCTCGTCCACGGGGGCGTCGGACTTCAATCCATCCACGGATGCCGCGGCCGGGCCGTCCGGGAGGATGCGCGTGGACAATCCTCGGCGAATGACCGCCGATCTCACCCCGCGCCGCTACAACGAGCTCATCGCGGAGGGCGCGTCGCCCCGGCGGGTTCGTTCCGACGTCGCGTCGGGAGATCTGGTGCGGATCCGGCCGGGGATGTTCGTGCCCGGGGAAGCGTGGCGAAGCGCGAGTCCGGAACGACGGATCGTCGCGCGAGCCCGAGCGCTCAACGCGGTCTCCGCCGCGCCACCCCTTTTCTCTCATGAGACGGCGGCGGCGATCCATGGGCTCCCTCTCTTCCGGCCGCACCCGACCAGCGTTCATGTCATCGCCGCACCCGAGCGGCCTGGCGCGGCATCCGGCGTCGTCCGTCATCGCGGCGAGCCCGATCCGGACGTCGAGGAACGTCAGGGGCTCCTCGTCACGGGCCTCGCGCGCACGGTATCCGATGTCGTGCGGACGTTCACCCTCGAGCGGGCCGTGACGATCGCCGACGGCGCGCTGCGCTCGCGATTCGGGTCGGGGAACGCGCGGTACGACACCGAAGGCGCTGAGTCGTTCCGTCAGAAGACGCTGGAGATCGCCGCCCGCTCGGCACACGGACAGGCGCGAGCCACCCGAGCGCTGGAGTTCGCGGACGGGCGCGCGCAGCTTCCGGGCGAGAGCATCAGCCGTATCCGACTCCACCAGCTGGGGTTCCGCGAGATCGGGCTCCAAGCGCGCGTCGCGGGTCCTGGCGGTCGCGACTACTTCGTCGACTTCGCGCTCGATGAGGCGGCGGCCTTCGGCGAATTCGACGGGTCGATCAAGTACGTGGACGACCGCATGACGGACGGACGGACGACAGCCGAGGTGTTCGATCGCGAGAAGCGTCGCGAGGACTGGATCCGTGGACGAACGCAGCGACGGCTCGCGCGCTGGGGATGGTCACACCTGTCGACCTCCGCGGCGCTCGGCGCACGGCTCGCCGCTTTCGGCATCCTCCCACCCCACTGAGCCGGCGCTTTCGGGGCGCGATGCGTCCGTTGGGGCGCGCGATATGCGCCCCAACGGACGGCAAGCGCCCCAAACCCGAAGAAGAACGAGCGAGCGGATGCCGGGGCTCAGCCGTCGATCACGGCGACGAGCTCGTCCAGGAAGCCGCCGAAGTCCGTCGCCCGGCGGACGATCCGCTGCACGCTGTCGCGCTCGGAGAAGACCTCGACGAACTGCTCGAACACGGTCTGGAAGGCTTCGCGGTCGGTCTCGGAGAAGGCCACGAGCGCGACGACCTGCACACGGCCGTCTCCCCACGGGATCGACGGGTCGGCGATGCCGATCGCGATCGACGTGCGGGTCGCCGTCATCCCGATCGCATGCGGCACGGCCAGCGCATCCGTGAACGCCGTCGACGACAGCCTCTCGCGCTCGATCGCGCGTCGCACGTAGTCCTCGTCGATGACACCCTGCGCGATCAACGTCGCGCCGAGCGTGCGGATCACGCCGTCCGCGCCGCCCGTCGCCGCCTCCTCGAGGCCGCGCACGAACGCCGACGGTGCGAAGTAGCGCTCCAGCTCCGTGCGCAGGCGCGCCAGACGCCGGCTGCGGCGGATGCGGCCTGCCGCGGCCTGCACGCGCTCGATGTCGGCGTCGGTGAGGAAGGGCTGGATCTTCACGATGCGGTCGGCGGGAGTGACGGGGTCGATCGTCGTCAGCACCAGGTCGGTGTCGATCGACGCCCAGTCGGGGTCGACGCGCGTCTCGACGCCGACGACCTCGATCGCCTGCCCGAGTGAGCGGTCGACGCTCGATCGCAGCAGCTCGTGCAGGTCGTAGTAGCCCGGGCACACGATCGTCGCCGTGAGGAGGTGATCGGCCCGGCGGCTGCGCTCGAGGCGCCCGCCCACGTGCATCGCGATGTAGGCGATCTCGTCGTCGGGCAGCGGGATGCCGAGCCGCTCCTGCAGCCGGCTCGCGACGAAGACGGCCACCTCGAAGATCATCGGGTACGTCGACTTGAGCGAGCGCGTCAACGGGTTGCGCGACCACGCCTGCTCGCGCGCCCGATGCTGCAGGTTCTGCACATGCAGGGCGAGGCGCAGGATGAAGTCCTCGTGGGCGATGTCGACGAGGAACTCCGCGGATGCCGTGCCCACCACGTCGCGGACGGCGGCCTCGATCCCCGGGTCGAGCCGCGCCCTCGCCTGATCCGCCGGGGCCTCGTCGCCGGGCGCGACCACGCGGGTGAGCACCAGGGTCGCGAGGTGCTGCAGGTCCCCGGCACCGAGGTCCACGCCGAGGTGCCGGCGCGCGAGGCGGTCCAGAAGCGCCGCGATCTCCTGCAGGGCCGGGCGCCCGTCGTCAGGGCCGCCCTCGAGTCCGCGGTCCTGCGCCACCCGGTCCGCGGCGATCGCGATGTGCATCACCACGTCGGAGATGCCGATCTCGTTGACGAAGTACCCCATCGATCCGAGCTCGGCGACGAGGTCGGATTTGAAGGGCCCGAACGCCGCCGCGCCGACCGAGTCCTCGCCGAGCGTGCGGCGGAGGGCGGCGAGGTCGAACGATCCCGCATCCATCTCGTCGTGGGCGAGGCGACTGAGCAGGCGCCGCTGGGCCATCTCGGTGCCGCGCAGCCGGGCGGTGGAGGCCGATCGCTCGAGGGTCAGCTCGGTACCGCCGAGCAGACCGCGCACGCGCGCGAGGTCCGCATCCAGCGTGGCGGGGCTGACGTGGAGCCGCTCGGCGAACTCGAACACATCGATGCCGTCGGGGGCGTCGAGGAGGGCGCGGACGAGGGTGTGCAGCCGATCCCGGGGGGTGCCGGCATCCGTCCCCGCCGTCCGCAGCGCTGCGGGGGCCTCGGAACCGGCGCGATAGCCCAGCGGACCCGATTCGATCGCCAGGCCCGGCGCGACACGCGCGTTGACCGCCGTCACATACGAGCGGATGCTGCGCGGGGTCACTCCGACCGCGTCGGCCAGGGTCGCAGCAGTCGCCCAATCCCCGTCTCGCACGAGCAGACCGAGCAGCCTGTCCTGTCGCGCTCTGGTCACCGAGAATCCTTCGCTTCCGCGAGCGGCCTCGCCGCGGGGTGGAGCCAGTCAACCACGCGGGCACCCGCGCGCGGCGTCGTTCGGCGCGATTGTGGACCGGCGACGCTTTCCGCCCCCTGCGGAAGAAGGACTGGTTGTCGGCTCCCAGCGTTTTCACAAGAATGGCCACAGAGAGGTGGGTCGATGAGGATCCTGGTTGTCTGCGGAGCGGGTGCGTCGAGCACCTTCGTCGCCCAGCGCGTGCGCCACGCGGCCCACGACCAGGGACTCGCCTACATCGCCTTCGCCGGCACCGAGCAGTCGCTTCCGATCGATCTCGATGCCGCCGATGTCGTGCTCGTGGGCCCTCACCTCGCCCACGCGCTCCCCCGCATCGAGCGGGACGCCGCCGCGCGGGGCACGACGGTGGTGCTGCTGCCGCCCGACGTCTTCGCGGACACGGACGGCACGCGCACGCTCGCGCTCGTGCGAGACGCGATCGCCGGCACCGACGCCGCCCCCGCCGACACGATCCACCCCAGCGACTGACAGAGAGGTCACCCCCATGCCACCCATCTCCCGCACCGTCCGGATCGGCTCCTCCCACGGACTGCACGCCCGCCCGGCGAAGCTGTTCGCGCAGGCGGCGAAGGACTCCGGCATCCCGGTCACCGTCGCCAAGGACTCTGGCGCGCCCGTCAATGGGGCGAGCATCCTCGGCGTGATCGCGCTCGGCGTCGAGCAGGGCGACTACGTCACCCTCACGGCCGACGGCGACAACGCGGAGTCGGTGCTCGACACCCTCGCCGAGCTGCTCACGACCGACCACGACGCGGAGTGAGGCGATGACCGAGCTTCGTGGAGTGGGAATCGGCCTGGGTGTGGCCCAGGGTCCGGTGGCCCGGATGTCCGAGCCCCTGCCGCCGCCGAGCGACGCACCGAGCACGCTGAGCGCCGACGAGGAGAAGGCACGGGTGGCGGATGCCGTCGCCGGCGTCGCCCGGGAGCTCGAGACCCGCGGCGCCCAGGCGGGCGGTGCGGCGCAGGACGTGCTCGAGGCGCAGGCCATGATGGCCGAGGACCCGAGCCTCGCCGACGAGGTGAATGCGCGCATCGGTCAGGGCAAGACCGGAGAGTTCGCGGTGTTCGACGCGTTCGCCTCGTTCCGCGACCAGCTCACGGCGCTCGGCGGCTACCTCGGCGAGCGCGCCGCCGACCTCGACGACGTCGCCCAGCGCGTGATCGCCCGGCTGCGCGGCGTCCCGGCTCCCGGCGTGCCCGATCCGGGGCATCCGTTCGTGCTCGTCGCGAAGGATCTCGCGCCCGCCGACACGGCCCTCCTCGACCTCGAGAAGGTGCTGGCGCTCGTCACGACGGATGGCGGACCGACCTCGCACACGGCGATCCTCGCCCGCGAGAAGTCCATCGTCGCCGTGGTCGGCGCGGTCGCGGCGACCGGGCTGAAGGACGGCGAGACGGTGATCGTGGATGCCGCGGCCGGCGTGGTGACCACGGAGCCGACGTCCGACGAGCTCGACCGGGCGCGCAACCGCGCGGCCGACCGCGCCGCTGCGGCGACGGCGCCGATCACCGACGGCGCCCTCGCGGACGGCACGCCGATCCCGCTGCTGGCGAACCTCGGCAGCCCCGACGGCGCGGCCGACGCCGTCGCGCTCGGTGCCGAGGGCGTGGGCCTGTTCCGCACCGAGTTCCTCTTCCTCAGTTCGAGCCAGGCGCCGACCGTCGAGCAGCAGCGCGAGTCGTACACGAAGCTCCTGGCCGCGTTTCCCGGCAAGAAGGTCGTCGTGCGCGTGCTCGACGCGGGCGCCGACAAGCCGCTCGCGTTCCTCAACGACGCGCACGAGGAGAACCCGGCACTCGGACTCCGCGGCATCCGCGCCCTCCGCGCGAGCGAGGACATCCTGCGCGAGCAGCTGACGGCGCTGGCCGAAGCGGATGCCGCGACCGACGCCGATCTGTGGGTGATGGCGCCGATGGTGGCGACCGTCGAGGAGGCGAGGTACTTCACCGATCTCGCCCGCGACTACGGCATCAAGACCGCCGGAGTGATGGTCGAGGTGCCGTCCTCCGCACTGCTGGCCGACCGCATCCTCGGATTCTCCGACTTCGCTTCGATCGGCACGAACGACCTCACCCAGTACACGATGGCCGCCGACCGCCTGCTCGGCTCGGTCGCCGCGTTCCAGGATCCGTGGCACCCTGCGGTGCTGCGGCTCATCCGCGAGGTCGGCGACGCCGGCCGCATCAACCGCAAGCCCGTGGGCATCTGCGGTGAGGCGGCAGCCGACCCTCTCCTCGCGGTCGTGCTCGTGGGCCTCGGCGCCACGAGCCTGTCCATGGCCCCCACGGCGATCGCCGACGTGCGGGCCACCCTCCTCCAGCACAGCCTCGACGATGCGCGGGAGATCGCGCAGGCTGCCCTCGCCGCGAATGATGCGGCATCCGCCCGAACCGCGGCCCAAGCGGCCGCGACCTCACACAAGGAGACACAGCAATGACGACGACGTCACCGGCCGCCACGAGTGGCGGCAGCAAGGCACGGGTCGGAGTCCAGCGCTTCGGCACGTACTTGTCCGGCATGATCATGCCGAACATCCCCGCGCTCATCGCGTGGGGCATCTTCACCGCCTTCTTCATCGACGTGGGCTGGACTCCCAATGCCGACCTGGCCACGATCGTCGGGCCGTTCATCCACTACTTGCTGCCGCTGATCATCGCCTACACGGGCGGAAGCATCGTCTACGGCATCCGTGGTGGCGTGGTGGCGACGATCGGCACGATGGGCGTCATCGCAGGATCCGATCTCCTCGTGGCGCAGTACAACGCCATCGCCGAGGCCGCCGGCGACCCGACCATCCCCCAGATCCACCAGTTCATCGGCGCAATGATCATGGCGCCGATCGCCGCGTATTCCATGAAGTGGCTCGACTCGCTGTGGGAGGGGAAGATCAAGGCGGGCTTCGAGATGCTCGTCAACATGTTCTCCGCCGGCATCTGGGGCTTCGCCATGGCGATCCTCGGGTTCTACCCGATCGCGTTCGTCGTGAATCGGATCATGGAGGCGCTGGGCGCGGCGGTGAACTGGCTCGTCGAGACCAACCTGCTCCCACTCACGAGCATCATCATCGAGCCCGCGAAGGTGTTCTTCCTCAACAACGCCATCAACCACGGCGTCCTGACGCCGCTGGGCATCCAGCAAGCGGCCGAGGAGGGCTCGTCGATCCTGTTCCTGCTCGAGGCCAACCCCGGCCCCGGTGTCGGGCTGCTGCTCGCGTTCACCTTCTTCGGGCTCGGAGCCGCGCGCGCTTCGGCCCCGGGTGCAGCGGTCATCCAGTTCTTCGGCGGCATCCACGAGGTCTACTTCCCGTACGCGCTGATGAAGCCCGTGCTGATCCTCGGCCTGATCGCGGGCGGCATGACGGGAGTGACCACCAACATGCTGCTGGGCGGCGCCCTCCGAGCCCCCGCGGCACCGGGAAGCATCATCGCGGTGCTCGCCCAAGTCGCGAACAACTCGTACGTCGCGGTCATCCTGTCGGTGATCCTGTCGGCGACGGTGACCTTCCTCATCTCGATGATCATCCTGCGCGCCTCGCGCAAGCGTGATCTGGCGGCGATGGCTGCCACCGACGACGCGTTCAGCGCGGCGATCACGCAGACCGAGGCCGCCAAGGGCAAGTCGTCGGATGCGCTCGGCGGCCTGCGCGGCGGCGCCGCGACGGCGGCTGAGGGCGGGATCGAGCCCCGCACGATGACCGAGCGCACGATCAAAAACATCGTGTTCGCGTGCGATGCGGGCATGGGTTCGTCGGCGATGGGCGCGAGCGTGCTGCGCAACAAGATGAAGAAGGCGGGCATCGAGGACGTCACGGTCGTCAACAAGGCGATCGCGAACCTGGATGCCTCGGCCGACCTGGTCATCACGCAGAACCAGCTCACCGACCGGGCCCGCCAGCAGACGCCGAGCTCGGTGCACGTGTCCGTGGATAACTTCATGAACTCGCCGAAGTACGACGAGGTTGTGGAACTGGTTCGCGACCAGCACCAGGATGGTGTGTAGCGAGCGCTGAGACAGCTGCGGGGTCGGGCGGCGCGAGGCCCCCGACCCCGTGGCCTTCTCGCGAAGTCCGCGGATGCGGCATCCGTCAACGGAAAGGCAATCGAAATGGCACGGGACGTTCTGAGCATCGGTCAGGTTCGCATCCACAGCGGAAGCGCGACGCGCGAAGAGGCGATGAAGGAGGCCGCCGACATCCTCGAGGCCGTCGGAGCTGTCACGAGCGCCTACTTCGACGCCATGCAGCAGCGCGAGCAGACGGTGTCCACCTACATGGGCAATGAGCTGGCGATCCCGCACGGCACCAACGAGACCAAGGCCGCGATCCTCGAGTCGGCGCTCTCGGTGGTGCGCTACGACGGCGGCGTGGACTGGGGCGGAGAGCCGGTCACGTTCGTCATCGGCATCGCCGGCAAGGGCGACGAGCACCTCGAGATCCTGTCCCAGATCGCGATCCTCTTCTCGGATGAGGACGAGGTCGAGCGCCTCAAGACGGCCCAGACCCCCGAGGAGCTGTACCAGCTGGTCTCGGCGGCGGGCGTCTGATGAAGGCCGTCCATTTCGGCGCGGGCAACATCGGTCGCGGCTTCGTGGGCCTCCTGCTCCACGAAGGCGGCTACGAGCTCGTGTTCTCGGATGTCGCGGCTTCGCTCGTCGACGCGATCAACGCCGTCGACAGCTACACCGTGCACGAGGTCGGCGACGGCGGTCGCGACACCGTCGTGACCGGATTCCGGGCGATCAACAGCGCCGAGAACGCGCAGCAGGTCGTGGACGAGGTCGCGACGGCGAACGTCGTCACGACGGCCGTCGGTCCCACGATCCTCAAGTTCGTCGCTCCGCACATCGTGGCCGGCCTCGGTCACCGCGACCCCTCCGCACCGCCGCTGCAGATCATGGCGTGCGAGAACGCGATCAACGCCACGGACCTGCTGCGGGAGGAGATGAAGGCGATCGCCGGCGACGCGTGGGAGGCGGTCAGCGCCTACGCCGTGTTCGCGAACACCGCGGTCGACCGCATCGTCCCGGCGCAGCCCGCGGGCGGCGGCGTCGACGTGACCGTCGAGCCGTTCTACGAGTGGGCCATCGAGCGCCCGCCGTTCGGCGACGACCCGCCGAACATTCCGGGAGCGCATTTCGTCGACGATCTGGCGCCGTACATCGAGCGCAAGCTCTTCACGGTGAACACCGGCCACGCGACGACCGCCTACTTCGGCGCCCGCGCGGGCATCGACACCATCGCGGGCGCCCTCGCCGACCGCGAGATCGCCTCGAGCGTCGAGTCCGCACTCGAGGAGACCTCGGCGCTGCTCGCCGCGAAGCACGGCCTCGACCCGACCGAGCTCGCGCAGTACCGATCGACCATCCTCGCGAGGTTCCGCAACGCCGCCCTCCCCGACACGGTGTGGCGGGTGGGCCGGCAGCCGCTGCGCAAGCTCTCGCGGCACGAGCGCTTCGTCGGGCCCGCCGCCGAAGCGGCCGAGCGAGGGCTCGGCGTCGACGCGCTGGTCGAGGCGATGCGCGCCGCGCTCGCCTTCGACGACGCCGAGGATCCTCAGTCGGTCGACCTGCAGCGGATGCTGCGCGAGCAGGATGCCGCAGCATTCACCAGCACGGTGACGGGGCTCGAGCCGCAGCATCCGCTCTTCGCCCGCATCGTCGCCGCCGTCGAGGATCAGCAGGCGGAGATCGGCATCTGAAGCGCGCGACTACGCTCATGGGGTGACTTCCCCCTCCTCGCCGGCCTCGCCCGACGATTCCGCAGCTTCCGCGCAAGCCCCGTCACCGAAGCGGCGCCGCGGCCTGCGCGTGCTGTGGTGGATCCTCGGGTCCGTCGGCGCGCTGGTAGTGCTCGCCGTCATCGGCATCCTCGTGTGGAGCCAGGTCGGCGTGATGGCGGCCGAGCCCGAACCGCTCGCCGAGGTGCGGGCCGACCCGGCGATCGAGATCACCGACACGTCCGGCGCGATCATCCTCACCCCGGCCGGCACGGAGCCCGAAGCCGGCCTGGTGTTCATCCCCGGCGCGAAGGTCGACCCGTGGGCGTATGCGAACAACCTCGCCGGGCTCGTCGCCGAGGGAGAAGTCGCCGTGGTGATCACGAAGCCGTGGCTCAACCTGGCCTTCTTCGACCTGCGGCCGCTGTCGGCGTTCACCGACCTCGTTCCCGAGGTCGAGACATGGGCCGTGGGCGGACACTCGCTCGGCGGCGTGCGCGCGTGTCAGCTCGCGAGCGACGCCGACGCCCTCGTGCTCTTCGGCTCGTACTGCGCCAACGACCTCTCGGACTCCGGACTGCCCGTGCTCAGCATCGCCGGGAGTGAAGACGGCCTCTCTACTCCCGAGAAGATCGCCGATGCCCGCCCGCTCCTTCCCGCGGACGCCGACATGCAGGTGATCGAGGGTGCCAGTCACGCGTCCTTCGGCGACTACGGGCCGCAGGCGGGCGACGGCACGCCCACCATCGACGATGCGGAGATGGACGAGGCGCTGACCGCCCTGCTGCTCGGCTTCGCTGAGGAACTCGCCGCGCAGTGACCGTCGGCATCGCGATCCTCGCCGCCTTCGCCGCGGCGGTGATCCAGCGCATCACGGGCCTCGGGTTCGTGCTCGTGCTCCTCGGACCCATCGTGCTGCTGTACGGCCCGATCGAGGGCGTGACGATCGGCGTGCTGTTGGCGCTCGTCGCCTCCCTTTCGGCGATTCCGCTGGTCTGGCGCCGGATCGAGTGGCGGCGCGCATGGTGGCTCATCTGGCCCGGCCTCATCGCCGCACCCTTCGGCGCCCTGCTGGTGCGGCTGCTCCCCGAGCCCGCTCTCCTGCTCCTCATCGCCGCGATGGCGTACTTCGCGCTCGTCGCGGGATGGATCCCCGCGCTCTCCGCCTCGCTGCGCGGCAAGCCCGGAGCCGTCGTCGCCGGATCAGCCGCCGGATTCATGCACGTGGCGAGCGGACTCTCCGGCCCGCCCCTCGCGGCTTACGCCGTCGGCGACAAGTGGGACCAGCGCCGCTTCGCTGCGAGCGTCCAGGTCATCTTCGCGGTGTTCAGCCTCGTCTCGGTCGCCCTGCGAGGGCTGCCCGCCTCCCCGGTCGCCGATGTGTGGCTGCTCGTCGCGGCCACGGTCGGCGGCATCCTCATCGGCACCATCCTGTCGCGCCACGTCTCGCCCCGCATCGCCCGCATCGCGATGCTGTCCATCGCGTGGGCGGGCGCGACAGTGGTGCTCGTGCGCGGCATCCTGGCACTCTGGTCGTGACGCCGAGCGCCGCTGCCGCGGAATTTCGGTTAATGGCGGGTAACCCTTAGGGTTTCTTCGCTGGGGTCGGCGTCGCAGGCCACCACGACGACGTGTGGGAGACGAATGAGCGAGCCTCGCTATGCCATCATCGGCGCCGGTCCGTCCGGGCTGTCGGCGGCACGCGCGCTGCAGAAGGCGGGCATCGAGTTCGACGGGTACGAGGCCTCGCGGGGCGTCGGCGGCCTGTGGGACATCGAGAACCCGCGGTCGACGATGTACGAGTCGGCGCATCTGATCTCGTCCCGCACGACCACCGAGTTCACCGAGTTCCCGATGGACACCACGGCCGACTACCCGAGTCACCGCACGCTGATCCGCTACTTCCGCGACTTCGCCGACCGCTTCGGGATCACCGAGCAATTCCGGTTCGACACGAGGGTCACCGCCCTCGCCCGCGAGGACGACGGACGGTGGATGCTGCGCGCCGCCGGTCCCGACGGCCCCACCGAGCAGCGCTACGACGGGGTGATCCTCGCCAACGGCACGCTCGCCGAGCCGAACGTGCCGGCCTTCCGCGGCGAGTTCACGGGCGAGCTCCTGCACACCAGCGCCTACAAGAGTGCGACGCAGCTGACCGGCAAGCGGGTCCTGATCATCGGCGCGGGCAACTCCGGATGCGACATCGCCGTGGACGCCGTGCATCACGCCGAATCGGTCGACATGAGCGTGCGCCGCGGCTACTACTTCGTGCCGCGCTACCTCTTCGGCAAGCCCAGCGACACCCTCAATCAGGGTCGGCCGCTCCCCGCCCGCATCAAGCAGTTCGTGGATCGGCGGGTGCTCCGTGCCTTCACCGGGGACCCGGTGCGGTTCGGATTCCCGAAGCCCGACTACAAGCTCTACGAGTCGCATCCGATCGTCAACACCCTGATCCTCAACCACCTGGGTCAGGGCGACCTCGCGGTCCGCCCCGACATCGACCGGTTCGACGGCCGCACGGTGCACTTCCGGGACGGGTCGAGCGGCGAGTACGACCTCGTGCTCCTCGCGACGGGCTACACGCTGGACTACCCGTTCGTGGCACGCGAGGCGCTCAACTGGACCGGCTGGTCTCCGAAGCTGTACCTCAACGTCTTCCCGCCGTCGTTCAACGGCCTGTACGTGATGGGGATGATCGAGGCGTCCGGGATCGGCTGGCAAGGTCGGTACGAGCAGGCAGAGCTCATCGCGGCCTACGCCGCCGCCCTCGCGCACCACCCGGCGCGCGCCGAGGCCTTCCGCCGCCGGGCGACGTCCGAGCCCTGGCCCGACCTGACTGGGGGCTACAACTACCTCGGCCTCGAGCGGATGTCCTACTACGTGAACAAGGACGCTTACCGACGCGCCGTGCGCGCGGCGGCCGGCGCGCTGCAGGACGGCGAGCCGGAGCCCCGGGGACGCGGCATCCGTTCCCGTCGTCGACCCTCGAAGAAAGTCTCGGCATGAATCCCGACGACATCGCCCTCAACTTCAATCCGGGCACGCTCGTGATCCTGAACGTGGTGCTCGGGCTCATCATGTTCGGAATCGCGCTCGATACGACCCTCGACGACTTCAAGGTCGTCCTGCGCAAGCCCAAGCCGTTCGTCATCGCGATCCTGGCTCAGCTGGTCGTGCTGCCGGCCGTGACGTTCGGCCTGACGCTGATCCTGCCGGTGACGCCGTCGATGGCGATGGGCATGATCCTCGTCGCGTGCTGCCCGCCCGGCAACATCTCGCAGGTGCTCACCCACCGCTCCGGCGGGAACGTGGCGCTGTCGGTCTCGATGACCGCTGTCTCGAACGTGATCTACATCTTCGCGCTGCCGCTGAGCGTGGCCTTCTGGGGCTCGCTCCACCCGACCGCGAGCACCCTTCTCGAAGCGGTCGAGCTGAACGCGTGGGCAATGCTGCTCGACATCTTCCTCATCATCGGACTGCCATTCGCGGCCGGCCTGTTCATCCGCAACCGGTTCCCGGCGTTCGCGGCCAGGGTGCAGCCGTTCGTGAAGTGGTTCTCGCTGCTCGCCCTCGTGGGGTTCATCCTCGCGGCGCTCATCGGCAACTGGGCGTACTTCGTCGCATTCCTCGGCATCATCATCCTCGTCGTGACGATCCACGATGCTGTCGCCCTCGCGATCGGCTACAGCACCGCCGTCGTCGGGGGCCTCGGCACGCGCGAGCGCAAGGCGATGACGTTCGAGGTCGGCATCCGCAACGCCGGGCTCGGGCTCGGCCTCGTCTTCGCGTTCTTCGGCGGACTCGGCGGCATGGCCATCGTCGCCGGCTGGTGGGGCATCTGGGACATCATCGCCGGGCTCATCGTGGCCGCCCTGTGGGCACGCCACACGAGACGCCGCACGGGCTCGGCCAAGGGTGACGCGACCCGTCACGCACTTGCTGACAGCGGACCGACGGATGCCGCCGCCCCGGGCATCGCGGAGGACCCGGCCCGATGAGCGCGCGCGTCCTCGTCACCGGCGGCGCCGGCTTCCTCGGCTCGTACGTCGTCGCCGCGCTCGTCGCCCACCCCGAGGTCGATCTGGTCGTCGCCGGCGACGTGCGCCGGCCGGAGCATCCGATCGAGGGCGTCGTGTACGACGACTGCGACGTCACCCGGCCCGCCGGCCTCGAGCCGCTGCTCGAACGGCACGGGATCGACGTGGTCGTGCACCTCGCCGCCATCGTGAACCCGGGCCGGGACCACGACCTCGAATACCGGGTCGACGTCGACGGCACGCGCAACGTCCTCGACGCGTGCATCGCGACGGGGGTGCGGCGCATCGTCGTCTCGTCGTCGGGCGCCGCCTACGGCTACCACGCGGACAGCCCGCAGTGGCTGCGTGAGACCGACCCGGTGCGCGGCAACGACGAGTTCCCGTACTCGCGGCACAAGCGCCTCGTGGAGGAGATGCTGGCCGAGACGCGCCGCCTGCAACCCGGCCTCGAGCAGGTGGTGTTCCGCATCGGCACCATCCTCGGGCCGACCGTGCAGAATCAGATCACCGCGCTGTGGGGCGGCAAGCGGATCCTCGCGATCCGGGGATCGGAGTCCCCCTTCGTGTTCGTGTGGGCCGACGACGTCGCCGGGGCGATGGCCCGCGCTGCGACGGACGGACCGGCCGGCATCTACAACGTCGCCGGCGACGGCCGCATGACCGTGCACGAGATCGCGCGACGCCTCGGCAAGCCGACCTTCACCGTGCGCCCGGGGCTGCTCGCCTTCGCGCTGCGCGTGGGACGGATGCTGCGCCTCACCGTCCACGGCCCCGAGCAGGTCGGGTTCCTGCGTTACCGCCCGGTGCTCGCGAACGAGGCGCTGAAGCGGGACTTCGGGTTCACCCCCGAGAAGACCTCGGTCGAAGCCTTCGAGGCGTACCTCGAGACGCATCCCGGCGTCGCGCGGGGCTGAGCCGCAGCATCCGTCTCCCGCGGCATCCGCTCGGATCAGTCGATCTGCCCGAGACAGGACGATCCGGGCAGATCCGTCCTGCGCTCGTTGATTCTCCTGATCTCGGGCGGGCCTCAGGCCCCGAAGCCCTCGGCGATCAGCTCGATCAGCTCTTCGCGCTCCTCGACCGGCAGGAACGCGCCGGCCGCGGCATTGAGCTGGAACGCCTCGAGGTCGTCCAGGCTGTACTCGAAGGTCTCGGCGAGCAGCGCGAGCTCCCGCGTGAGCGAGGTGCGGCTCATCGTGCGGTTGTCGACGTTCACGGTCACCGCGAAGCCGAGCTGATAGAGCAGATCGAAGGGGTGATCCTCGATCGTGGTGCCCCAGCGCTCGACCGCGCCGGTCTGCAGGTTCGACGACGGCGAGAGCTCCAGCGGGATCTCGCGATCGCGCACCCAGCGGGCCAGGTCGCCGAACTGCACCAGGACCTCTTCGCCGGCGCGCGAGACCACCTCGAGATCCTCCGCGATCCGCACACCATGCCCCAGGCGCAGCGCGCGCCCGTCGATCAGCGCCGAACGGATCGAGTCCAGGCCGGCCGCCTCACCCGCGTGCACGGTCGCCGGGAAGAACTCCGACGCCAGGTAGTCGAACGCCTCACGGTGGTTCGACGCAGGGAACCCGTCCTCGGGACCGGCGATGTCGAACCCGACGGCACCGCGCGAGCGCCAGTCGACGGCGAGCCGCGCGATCTCCAGCGATCGGTCGGTGTGGCGCATCGCGGTGATGAGCTGACCGACGCGGATGTCGCGTCCCTGGCGCTCTGCGGCGTCCTCGCCCTCCTCGATGCCCTCCTGCACCGCGGCCACGACCTCGTCGAGCGACAGACCGCTCGCCAGGTGCTGCTCCGGCGCCCAGCGCACCTCCCCGTAGATGACGCCGTCGGCGGCGAGATCCTCGACGAACTCGCGCGCGACGCGCGTGAGACCTTCCCGAGTCTGCATCACCCCGGTCGTGAGGTCGAACGTCTTGAGGTACTCGACGAGCGAGCCCGAGTCGCTCTTCTCGGCGAACCAGTCCGCGAGGTCGTCGGCGTCGGACTCCGGCACGTCGAGCCCGATCTCGTCCGCCAGCTCGATGATCGTCGCCGGCCGCACGCCTCCGTCGAGGTGGTCATGCAGTGACACCTTCGGCAGGCTCCGGATCGACACCCCGTCGAGAAGTGCGTCGGCGTGCTGGTCGATGGGCATGGTGATCTCCTCGGAGGCCGTGTGGGATGTCGTGAAAAGGCGGCGGATGCTGAGCCTAGGCGGTGATGCGCTCGAGCACGAGAGGGCTGGCGGCCGGGGCGTCCGCCCCGATCTCCCACGCCCCCTCGAGGGCGTCGAGCGCGCGCTCGAACCGCGAGTCGTCCTCGCCGAGCAGAGTGAACAGCGGCTCTCCGGCCTCGATCCGGTCGCCCGGTTTGGCGTGGAGGTCGATCCCGGCGGCATGCAGCACCGGGTCCTCGGCGCGCGCGCGGCCGGCGCCCAGACGCCAGGCGGCGATGCCGAACGGCAGCGCCTCGATGCGCGAAACGAAGCCCGACGTCGGCGCGGTCACCGTGTGCGTCTCGTTCGGCGCCGGGAGCGCGGCATCCGGATCGCCGTCCTGCGCAATGATCATGGCGCGCCAGGCGTCCATCGCGCGACCGTCGCGCAGCGCCGCCTCGACGTCGGCGTCAGGCTGGCCGGCCAGCGTGAGCATCTCGCGAGCGAGCGCGACCGTCAGCTCGACCACATCGGCAGGGCCGCCGCCCGCGAGCACCTCGACGGACTCCCGCACTTCGTTCGCGTTCCCGATCGCGAGTCCGAGGGGCGTGTTCATGTCGGTCAGGAGCGCGGTCGTCGCGACACCGGAGTCGGTTCCGAGAGCGACCATCGTGCGGGCCAGCTCGCGCGCGCGGTCGACGTCGCGCATGAACGCGCCCGAGCCGAACTTGACGTCGAGCACGAGCGAGTCGGTGCCTTCGGCGATCTTCTTCGACATGATGCTGGATGCGATGAGCGGGATCGCCTCGACGGTGCCGGTGACGTCGCGCAGGGCGTACAGCTTCTTGTCGGCCGGCGCGAGGCCCGATCCTGCGGCGCAGATCACGGCGCCGACGTCGCGCAGCTGCGCGAACATCTCGTCGTTGGAGAGCGCGGCCCGCCAGCCCGGGATCGACTCGAGCTTGTCGAGAGTCCCCCCGGTGTGGCCGAGGCCGCGGCCCGACAGCTGCGGAACCGCCACCCCGAACGCGGCCACGAGCGGCGCGAGCGGCAGCGTGATCTTGTCACCCACCCCGCCGGTCGAGTGCTTGTCGACGGTCGGCTTGCCGAGGCCGGCGAAGCTCATCCGCTCCCCCGACGCGATCATCGCGTCAGTCATCACTCGGATCTCGGCCCTGCTCATGCCGTTGAGGAGCACCGCCATCGCGAACGCCGCCATCTGCGAGTCGGCCACGTAGCCGCGTGTGTACGCGTCGACCATCCAGCGCAGCGCGGGCTCGGGGACCTCGCCGCCGTCGCGCTTCGTGCGGATCACGTCGACCGCGTCGTGAGGCTCGACGGTGCTCATCGCGCGGCCTCTTCCAGGTCGCGGGGCCCGAACGCGTCAGGCAGGACCTCGTCGATCGTGCGGATGCCGGACACGGTCTCGAGCAGCATCCCGGGGATCGCGAATTCGTACAGCAGCTGCCGGCAGCGGCCGCACGGCATGATCGTGTCGCCGTGCCCGTTCACGCAGACGAACGCGACGAGGTTGCCGCCGCCCGACATCTGCAGTTCGCTGACGAGCCCGCACTCGGCGCACAGCCCGACCCCGTAGGACGCGTTCTCGACGTTGCAGCCGGTCACGATGCGCCCGTCCGTCACGAGGGCGGCGGCGCCGACCTTGTACCGCGAGTACGGTGCGTACGCGCGCTGCATCGCGTCCGTCGCGGCAGCACGCAGCTCGTCCCAGTCGATGTCCGTCACGAACGCCTCTCAGCCCTTGATGTATGGTTTGCCCGCCGCCGCGGGACCCCTGATCTGCCCGGCGAATCCGGCCACCGCGATGATGGTGACGAGGTAGGGCAGCATCAGCATGAACTCGCTGGGGATCGGCGTCTTGAGCACGGTCAGCAGGTTCTGCAAGTTCGTCGCGAACCCGAACAGGAGCGCCGCCAGCGTGGCGCGGATCGGATCCCAGCGACCGAAGATGACCGCGGCGAGGGCGATGAAGCCGAGGCCCGCCGTCATCTCCTTCGTGAACTGCCCCACCGAGACCAGCGTGAAGTAGGCCCCGCCGATGCCGGCGATCGCGCCCGCGAGCGAGACATTCCAGAAGCGGCTGGTGTTCACCTTGATGCCGACGGTGTCGGCCGCCTGCGGGTGCTCGCCGACGGCGCGCAGACGCAGGCCCCAGCGGGTGCGGTACAGACCCCACGCCACGATCCCGACCGTGAAGTACATGAGGTAGACGATGAACGTCTGGTTGAACAGGACGGGCCCGATGATCGGGATGTCGCCGAGGACCGGGATCTCCCAGCGCGTGAAGCGCACCGGACGGTTGAGGAACTCCTCGTTCGGAACGAGCAGCGCCCCATAGAGGAATCCGGTGAGCCCCGTCACCAGGACGTTGAGCACGACACCGACGATGACCTGGTCGACCAGGTACTTGATCGAGAACGCGGCCAGCACGAAAGCGACCAGCACACCGCCGACCATCGCGCCGATGAGCCCCACGAAGGGATTGCCCGTCATGCTCGCCAGCAGGGCCGCGCTGAACGCGCCGAGGAGGAACTGACCTTCGATGGCGACGTTCACCACGCCCACCCGCTCGCCGATGACACCGCCCAGCGCGCCGAAGATGAGCGGGATCGAGAGCGACAGGGCGCCGAAGAGCAATCCGGTGACGGGCACCGAGGCCTCCGAGGACGCCGCCGCCCACGTCAGGAACGCGAAGATCGCCAGCACGCCGTAGACGATCGGCAGCCACGTGCCGGTTCGGCGGTACGACCAGGCATCCCACGCCGCCCAGAGCGTGAGCAGCACCAGCACGACGAGCACGCCCCAGCAGGTCGCGGCCGCCGGCACGGTCACGTCGGGGAGCTCGATCGACGACGTCCGGTCGTTGAGGCGGAACGTGCTGACCCCGCCACGCGGAACGAGCAGGAACAGCAGGAAGAGCAGGATGCTGACGACCCCGAGGCTGATGGCGAGCTTCCAGTGGCGCACCTTCACGGTGGCGAGCTGGATCGTGCCGTCCGAGGCGGTCGAAGGAGCCAGGGCGGTCATGCGTTCACCGCCTTCTTCGCGGCCTTGGCTCTCGCCTTGGCGGCCTTCTCGGCATCGGTCTTCGGCAGGAAGAAGATCGCCCGGATCAGCGGCGGGGCCGCGATGAACAGCACGATGAGCGACTGCACGATGAGCACGATGTCGACCGGGATGCCCTGCGAGGCCTGCATCGTGAACGAGCCCGCCTTCAGCGCACCGAACAGGATGCCGGCGGCGAACACGCCCCACGCGCGGCTGCGGCCCAGGAGCGCGACCGTGATCGCGTCGAAGCCGATGCCGGCGTCGATGTAGCCGTCGAACCCGCTGGTCACCGAACCCTGGATCTGGTTCATGGCCGCGAGACCCGCCAGACCACCGGCGAACAGCATCGCGTAGATGTACATGCGCTGCACCGAGATGCCCGCGGCGCGCGCGGCGTGCGGGTTCTCGCCCACCGCCCGCAGGCGGAAGCCGAGGCTCGAGCGCTCGACCAGCCACCACACGAAGACGGTCGCGCCGATGACGATGATGAAGCCCCAGTCCAGCAGCGGGAACCGGTCGCCGAGCAGTGCCGGGAACTGCGCGCTGGGCGGGGTCGGGTCCGAGATCGGCTGGTCCTCCGCTGCACGCTGGAGCAGGCCGGGGGTGCGCACCATCCATGCCACGAGATAGAACGCGACGTAGTTGAGCATGATCGTGAGGATGACCTCGTGCGCACCGGTGCGCGCCTTGAGGACACCGACGATGCCACCCCAGATCGCACCGCCGGCGATGCCCGCCGCGAGGGTGAGCGGCAGGTGGATGAACATCGGCAGGTCGAGGTTGAACGTCACGAGGGCGGCCACCGCGCAGGCGATGAGCATCTGACCGCGGCCGCCGATGTTGAACAGGCCGACTCGGAACGCGAGGGCCACGCCGAGGCCGGCGGCGATCAGCGGTGCGGCGAACCCGAGGGTGTTCGTGAGCGGACGGATCTGCGTGGCGAAATCGGGCGCGCGCGGGTTGAAGATCGCACCGCGGAACAGCGCCTCGTAGCCGCCGTACACCGAGTTCCAGATGGCGACGACCGTGTCGCCGGGGCGCGCGAAGAAGTAGACGGATGTCGCGCGCACGTCTTCGTCGGTGAGAGCGATCAGGATGCCGCCGACGACCATGGCGACGACGATCGCGAGGATCGTGGTCACCCAGTTGCTGCGGAGCATCTCCTTGATGGCGACGTTCTGCCGCGGTGGAGGGGGGATCTCGCCGTCGGCGCTGCCCGTGAGCGGGCCCGACACCGTCGGCAGCTGCTCCGGGGGAAGCCCCTTGACGGGCTCTGACGCTCCCGGCGTCGTGCCCTTGCCGTCGTCGCTCACGCGGCCACCCCGCTCCCCGGCGTCTCGCCCGCCATCATCAGACCCAGCACGTCGCGCGGGGTGTCGCCGGGCACGATGCCCACGATCGCGCCGCGGTACATCACGACGATGCGGTCGGCGAGGGCGGCGACCTCGTCGAGCTCGGTCGAGACGACGAGCACCGGCACGCCGGCGTCACGCGTCTCGACGATGCGCGTGTGGATGAACTCGATCGACCCCACATCGACGCCGCGGGTGGGCTGCGCGGCGACCAGGAGCTTGAGCTCGCGGCTCATCTCGCGCGCGATGACGACCTTCTGCTGGTTTCCGCCCGAGAGCGTGCCGGCGGGGACGTCCGGTCCCTGCGTGCGGATGTCGTACTCCGCGATGCGCGCCGTGGCGAACTCCTCGAGAGCCGCGCGCCGGATGGTCCCGCCGCGCGCGAACTCGCTGTCGCCGGAGCGGTCGAGGATGAGGTTCTCGGCGACGGAGAAGCCGCCCACGAGGCCGTCCTCGGTGCGATCCTCCGGCACGAACCCGACGCCGTGGTCGAGAATGCCGCGCACGCTTCTGCCGACGAGCTCGACCCCTTCGAGCGTGACCGAGCCCGATACGCGGTCGGCGAGCCCGACGATCGCCTCGATGAGCTCGGTCTGTCCGTTGCCCTGCACGCCGGCGACCGCGACGACTTCGCCGGGCCGGACGTCGAAGCTGACGTTGTCCACGACGACGGCACCGGTGGGAGTGAGCACTCGCAGGTCGGTGACCGAAAGGCCGCCTTCGCCGATCTTCGGCGCGTCCTTGTGCACGGTGAGCTCGACGGCGCGGCCCACCATGAGCGAGGCGAGTTCGGCGTTGGTCGCGGTCGGGGATGCCTCGCCCACGACCTTGCCGAGCCGGATGACGGTGATGCGGTCGGCGACCGCCCGCACCTCGCGGAGCTTGTGGGTGATGAAGACGATCGAGGTGCCCTCATCGCGGAGCTGGCGCATGATCGTCATCAGCTCGTCGGTCTCCTGGGGCGTCAGCACCGCAGTGGGCTCGTCGAACACGAGCACCTTCGCGTCGCGCGACAGGGCCTTGATGATCTCGACGCGCTGCTGCACACCGACCGGCAGGTCGCCGACGACGGCATCCGGATCGACCTGGAAGCCGAAGCGCTGCGCGACATCGCGCACGTGCTGCCGGGCCTTGTTGAGGTCGAGGGCGCCGAGCGCCTTCGTACTCTCATGGCCGAGCATGACGTTCTCGGCGACGGTGAAGACCGGGATGAGCATGAAGTGCTGGTGCACCATGCCGATCCCAGCGGCCATGGCATCGCCAGGACCTCGGAAATGCTGCACGACGTCGTCGAGGAGGATCTCCCCCTCGTCGGCCTGATACAGGCCGTAGAGGACGTTCATGAGCGTGGACTTGCCTGCGCCATTCTCGCCCAGCAGGGCGTGGATCTCTCCGGGCTGGACCACGAGATCGATGTGGTCGTTCGCGACGAGTGATCCGAAGCGCTTCGTGATCCCACGGAGCTCGAGCTTCATATCTGCACCTTATCCAGTGTCTCCATCGGGCTGGAAGAACCGCGGCCGGGTGGACTGATCCACCCGGCCGCGGTCAGCAGTCGGTTCGACTAGGTCGAGGTCACTGCGCGGGCGAGCTGGGCGAGGTCACCTCGAGCTCACCGGAGATGATCGCCTCCTGCAGGGCGGCGAGCTCGTCGACCAGGCCGTCGGGCAGATCCGCCTCGAAGGCGCCGAAGCCGGACAGGCCCACGCCCTCGTTCTCGAGCGTGCCGACGTAGGGCGTGACGTCGAATTCGCCCGTCGCGGCCTGCATGGTCGCGTCGTGGACGGCCACGTCGATGCGCTTCATGATCGAGAAGAGCACGAGGTCGGCGACCGACGGGTCGACGACGGCGAGGTCGGAGTCGACGCCGATCAGCAGCGCGTCCGAATCGGCGTCGGTGATCGCCGCCGCGGCGCTCTGGTAGATCGGGCCGCCGACGGGCAGGACCACGTCGACACCCTGGTCGAGGATGCCCTGAGCGGTCTGCTTGGCGGTGTCGTTCGCGGCGAAGCCGCCGGTGAACGAACCCTCCTGGGTCGCGACGTCCCAGCCGACGGTCTGCACGTCGGTGCCCTTGTCCTCGTTGAACTTGGCGACGCCGTCGACGAAGCCGTCCATGAAGATCGTCACCGGCGGGATCTGGATGCCGCCGAAGGTGCCGACCTTGTTGACACCGGCAGCGTCGGACCATGCCGCGGCGGCGTAGCCACCGAGGTAGGCGGCCTGCACCGTGTCGAACAGGAGCGGCTTGATGTTCGGCGCGTCGCTCTCACCGTTGAAGTCGGCGTCGGCCGAGTCGTCGATGATCGCGTAGTCGATGTCGGGGTTCGCGGTCGCCGAGGCGATCGTGTCGGCCGACAGCTTGAAGCCGACGGCGACGATGAACGTGCAGCCCTCGGCCACGAGGTTCTCGAGGTTCGGTGCGTAGTCGTTCGCGGAGGCCGATTCGACCTCGATGAACTCGACGCCGAGCTCGTCGGCGGCCGTCTCCATTCCGGTCAGCGCGGACTGGTTGAACGACTTGTCGTTGAAACCGCCGTCGTCCGACACGAGGCAGGGCATGAAGCCCTCGACGACTTCGGGCGTCGTCTCCTCGGACGTGGGCGCGGTCTCGGGTGCGGCGCCGCAGCCCGCAAGGGCGACGAGAAGGCCCGCGGCGGCAACAACACCGGCGAGCTTCTTGGTGCGTGAGATGGTCAACTCAGCCTCCACTTTTACGGCCCCGCGTCCATCACGGGGACTGCACAAAGTTACCCACTGTGACGCGAGGGTTGCAGTCGTGGCGAGGCTCGTAGGCCGAATGGTTACAAAGACGCAATGTCTCGACACACCGCCGACACCCGAGCGGGGGCAGGAGCCGGCCGTCGGCGGCACTCGACACGAGTGTGACGAGATCGCCCCGACACTCCCGCGTGATTCACAGCACGTCGCCGCGCCCGGTGAGCTTCAGCGCGTCGACGACACCCTTCACCCGCTGCGCATGCTCGCTCGTGGTCACCAGGAGCGCGTCCTCGGTGTCGACCACGATGATGTCCCGCACGCCGATGAGGCTGATCACGCGATGCGTCTGACTCACGACGATGCCGCTCGCAGCATCCGACAGGATCCTCGCGTTCTCGCCGAGGATCGCGAGGTCGTTCTTGCGGCCGCCGGAGTTGAGCTTGGCGAGACTCGCGAAGTCGCCGACGTCATCCCAGTCGAAGTGGCCGGGGATCACCGCGAGCCGCCCGCGGGCGGCCGCCGGCTCGGCGACGGCGTAGTCGATCGCGATCTTCGTGAGCGTCGGCCACACCCGGTCGACGACCGGACCGCGCAGCTCCCGGTCGTCCCACGCCTCGGCGAGGTCCATGAGCCCGGCGTACAGCTGCGGCTCGTTCTCGGCGATCTCGCCGAGCAGCACGTCGGCGCGGCAGATGAACATGCCGGCGTTCCACAGGTACGAGCGGTCGGCGAAGTACGCCTTCGCCGTCTCGAGGTCGGGCTTCTCGACGAAGCTCTCCACGAGCGCCGCCTCGGGCGCGCCGTCGATCACCAGTTCCGCACCCTTGCGCATGTACCCGAAACCGACCGACGGCTCCGAAGGCTGGATGCCGATCGTGCAGATGTAGCCCTCGCGCGCCACGGCGACCGCCTGGCGCACCGCCCACTCGAACAGGTGCGACACGCGGATCACGTGGTCGGCGGCGAACGAGCCGATGATGACGTCGGGGTTGCGACGGGACAAGACGGCCGCCGCGAGCCCGATCGCCGCGGTCGAGTCACGCGGCTCCGACTCGAGGAACACGTTCATGTCGGGGATCCCGGGCAGCTCCCTCTCGACCGCCGCGCGGTGAGCTCGCCCGGTCACCACCGCGATGCGATCGGCGCCGGCCAGCGGTTCGAGCCGGTCCCAGGTGTCGCGCAGCAGCGTCTGACCGGAGCCTGTCAGATCGTGGAGGAACTTCGGGGCGTCGGCACGCGAGAGCGGCCACAGGCGGCTCCCGATCCCGCCCGCGGGGATCACGGCGTAGAAGTCGTCGATCGGCTCTGACATGTCCCCAGGCTATCCGCGGACGGTCCCGCGCGGCGGATGGAGCGGATGCCGCAGCCCCGGCGTCCGGAAAGTTCCGTCGTTCTTGACGAGCGGGAAGATCCCTCGGCAGGGAGGCGGACTAAGGCACGCCTTCGTCACCGCATCACGGGATGCCGGAATAGGATGGAGCAAGCGCCCGCGTGACGCCGATGGCCCGACCAGGCAGTGCCGGGTCACCCCAGGGGCATCGATTCCGCCTCATCATGTTCGATCCAGGGAGGACGGCCGTGTCTGCACCAGCACGCGTCACACCGTCGGTATCCGAAACCACTTCCCGAGTCCCCCGCGGCACTCTCTACCGCGGGAACGAAGGCATGTGGTCGTGGGTGCTGCACCGCATCACCGGCATCGCGATCTTCTTCTTCCTGCTGGTCCACGTGCTCGACACCGCGCTGATCCGCGTGTCGCCCGAGGCCTACGACGCCGTCATCGGCACCTACAAGAACCCGATTATGGGAGTCGGCGAGGTCGCGCTCGTGGGCGCCGTCGCGTATCACGCCTACAACGGCCTGCGCATCATCCTCGTCGACATGTTCACGTGGGCCACGCGCATGCAGCGCCAGCTCTGGTGGGGCGTACTGGGCCTGTGGGTCGTGACGATGCTCGCCTTCGTGCCGCGCCACCTCATCAACGTCTTCTCCGAGCTCGGGCAGGGGGGCCACTGATGACCATCGCCGAGCCCCGCGCTCCCCGCTCCGCCGTCCGCCGGAAGGGTCCGAACCTCGAGAAGTGGGGCTGGATCTACATGCGCGTCTCGGGCGTGCTGCTGATCGTCCTCATCTTCGGCCACCTGTTCATCAACCTGATGACGGGCACCGGCATCCACCAGATCGACTTCGCATTCGTCGCCGGAAAGTTCGCCACGCCGTTCTGGCAGTGGTGGGACGTCCTGATGCTGTGGCTCGCCCTGATCCACGGCGCCAACGGCATGCGAACGGTCGTCAACGACTACGTCGCCCACGACGGCACCCGCAAGGTGCTCGTGTGGGCGCTGTGGCTGTCGGCCGCATTCCTCATCCTCCTCGGCACGCTCGTGGTGTTCACGTTCGACCCCTGCATCGGTGTGACGAGCGACAGCTCGCTCTGGGACATGTGCCAGAGCGTGACGAACTGACGAGCGCACCCTCGACCGAAGGCATCACAGAGTGACCACTCAGACCGCGGACTCCTACGTCAAGGACGGCGTCCACTACCACCAGTTCGACATCGTCATCGTGGGCGCCGGCGGCGCCGGCATGCGGGCGGCGATCGAGGCCGGTCCCGGCGCCAAGACGGCGGTGATCTCGAAGCTCTACCCCACGCGGTCCCATACGGGCGCCGCGCAGGGCGGCATGGCCGCGGCGCTCGCGAACGTCGAAGAGGACTCCTGGGAGTGGCACACCTTCGACACCGTCAAGGGCGGCGACTACCTCGTCGACCAGGACGCGGCCGAGATCCTCGCGAAAGAGGCGATCGACGCGGTCATCGACCTCGAGAACATGGGCCTGCCCTTCAACCGCACGCCCGAGGGCAAGATCGACCAGCGCCGCTTCGGCGGGCACACCGCCGATCACGGCAAGACCCCCGTGCGCCGCGCCTGCTACGCCGCCGACCGCACCGGCCACATGATCCTCCAGACGCTGTTCCAGAACTGCGTCAAGCTGGGCATCAACTTCTTCAACGAGTTCTACGTGCTCGACCTGATCACGGTGAAGGATGCTGCGGGCAAGACCGAGATCGCGGGCGTGGTCGCCTACGAGCTGGCCACGGGAGATCTCCACGTCTTCCAGTCGAAGGCCGTGATCTTCGCGACGGGCGGCTTCGGAAAGATCTTCAAGACGACCTCCAACGCGCACACCCTCACCGGTGACGGCGTCGGCATCATCTGGCGCAAGGGTCTGCCGCTGGAGGACATGGAGTTCTTCCAGTTCCATCCGACCGGCCTGGCCGGCCTCGGCATCCTGCTCACCGAAGGTGCGCGCGGTGAGGGCGCGATTCTGCGCAACGTGTCCGGCGAGCGCTTCATGGAGCGCTATGCGCCCACGATCAAGGACCTCGCACCGCGCGACATCGTCAGCCGCTGCATGGTCCAGGAGGTGGCCGAGGGCCGCGGCGCGGGCCCGCACCGCGACTACGTGCTCCTGGACTGCACCCACCTCGGCGCCGAAGTGCTCGAGACGAAGCTGCCCGACATCACGGAGTTCGCCCGCACCTACCTGGGCGTCGACCCTGTGGTCGAGCCGGTGCCGGTCATGCCGACCGCGCACTACGCGATGGGCGGCATCCCGACCAACAACGACGCCCAGGTGCTCGCGGACAACACCACCGTCGTCCCCGGCCTCTACGCCGCCGGCGAGTGCGCCTGCGTGTCGGTGCACGGCTCGAACCGCCTGGGCACCAACTCGCTCCTCGACATCAACGTGTTCGGCAAGCGCGCCGGCCGTAACGCCGTCGAGTACGTCAAGACCGCCGAGTTCGTGGCGCTCCCCGACGACCCCGCCGCCGAGGTGCGCGGGCTCATCGAGGGGCTGCGGAACAACCAGGGCACCGAGCGCATCGCCGTGCTGCGCAAGCGGCTGCAGGACGAGATGGACCGCAAGGCCCAGGTGTTCCGCACCGATGAGTCCCTCGGCGAGGTGCTCGACGTGATCGAGGAGCTGCGCGAGCGCTTCAAGAACATCCATGTCGACGACAAGGGCAAGCGCTTCAACACCGACCTGCTCGAGGCCGTCGAACTGGGCTTCCTGCTCGACATCGCCGAGGTCGTCGTCGTCACGGCGAAGAACCGCAAGGAGAGCCGCGGCGGTCACATGCGCGACGACTTCCCGCAGCGCGACGACGAGAACTACATGCAGCACACGATGGCGTACCTGTCGGGCGACGCGGGATCCTCGCACGCCGAGGACCACATCCGCCTGGGCTGGAAGCCGGTCGTCTTCACCAAGAACGACAAGGGCGAGTTGAACTACCCGCCGATGGAGAGGAAGTACTGATGGCGAGCCTCGTCGCAGTCGACGCGCCCTCGGACGCGACCACCGAGGTCCAGACCCCGGCCGACACCGGCATCCAGTCGTTCCTGGTGACCTTCATCATCCGCCGGTTCGATCCGGAGGTCGACGAGGAGCCGCGCTGGGTCGACTACGACGTGGAGCTGTACTCCACCGACCGCGTGCTCGACGCGCTCCACAAGATCAAGTGGGAGGTCGACGGCTCGCTGACGTTCCGGCGCTCGTGCGCCCACGGCATCTGCGGTTCGGATGCGATGCGCATCAACGGCCGCAACCGGCTGGCCTGCAAGACGCTGATCAAGGACCTCGACATCTCGCAGCCGATCTACGTCGAGGCGATCAAGGGCCTTCCGCTCGAGAAGGACCTCGTCGTCGACATGGAGCCGTTCTTCGCCTCCTACCGCGAGGTGCAGCCGTTCCTCATCGCGAATTCGAAGCCCGAGGCAGGCAAGGAGCGCATCCAGTCGATCGTCGACCGCGAGGTCTTCGACGACACCACGAAGTGCATCCTGTGCGCCGCGTGCACGTCGTCCTGCCCGGTCTTCTGGACCGATGGGCAGTACTTCGGCCCGGCCGCGATCGTGAACGCGCACCGTTTCATCTTCGACTCGCGCGATGACGCGGGCGACGTGCGCCTGGACATCCTCAACGACAAGGAGGGCGTGTGGCGCTGCCGCACGACCTTCAACTGCACCGAGGCCTGCCCACGCGGCATCGAGGTGACCAAGGCGATCGCAGAGGTCAAGCAGGCGGTTCTGCGCGGACGGCCCTAAGCTTCCCTGCGTGACACAGTCGCAGCGCGACGACGCGCCCCTCGCCCCGTCCCTTCCCCGAACCCTCCGCTCCGCACGCATCGCGGTGACGGCCGCCTACGCGGCCCAGGGTCTGGGCTACGCCGTCATCGTGACGTCCCTGCCCGCCCTCAAGGCGCGCCAGGAGGTCGGTGACGACGTCGTCACGATCCTCGTGCTCGGCGTGGCCCTGACCGCGGCGCTCGGCTCGGTGATCGCGAATGCCGTGGCGGTGCGGTGGGGCAGCAGGACGGCGCTGGCGCTCGGCCTCATCGTGCAGGCGATCGCGCTTCCGGTCATCGCACTGCCGACGGAGTTCCCCGTGTTCGCCGGCGCCTTCGCCGTGTTCGGCATCGGCCTCGGCTGCGTCGACGCGGCAGCGGCCATGCAGGGCGTCGCCGTGCAGCGGGCCTACGGGCGTCACCTCCTGGGCGGCTTCTTCGCCGCCGCGACGGCCGCGGCCATCGCCGGAGCCCTGCTCGTGTCGGGGGTCGCGCTCTCCGCGGTCGGCGCGGGTGTCGCGCTGACGTGCGCCGCCGTCATCGCACTGGCGGCCGCCCTGGCCGGAGTGAGGTTCTTCGCGCGGGAGGTGCCCATCGACGAGGTGCTGCCGAAGGCAGAGCGCGCGAAGCTCCCGCGCGCGGGCATCTGGGCGTTCGGGCTCGTCATCCTCGCCGTGTTCGTCGCCGACTCCGCGGTGAGCACGTGGAGCACGGTCTACCTGCAGGACGACCTCGCGGCGCTGGCCTGGATCGCACCGCTCGGATACGCCGTGTATCAGGCCGTCGTGCTCCTGACGCGCCTCGCGACCGATCGCCTGGTGCCGAGACTCGGTCGCGGGCGGCTCGTCGCGATCGCAGCATCCGTCTCCGCCGTCGGCTGCGTGATCATCGCCCTCCTCCCCTTCCCGGTCGCCGCGATCATCGGGTTCGCGCTCGCGGGCGTCAGCGCCGGCGTGCTCATCCCGGTGACCTTCGGCGCTGCCGGAGAGCTCGCGCCGGAGCACAGCGACCAGGTCATCGCCCGCGTGAACCTCTTCAACTACGCCGGCGCGATCCTCGGCGCTGTCGTCGTCGGCCTGCTCGCGGAGGGACCAGGCCTCGGCATCGCCTTCCTGCTGCCCGCCGTCGCGCTGGCCGCGATCCTGTTCGCGGTCCCACGCTTTCGCGCCATGCCCACGCGCGCGGTCGCCGGCGTCGCCCCCGCGACGTCGGACGACCCGAGCAGTCGCTAATCTGACACCGTGACCCAGACGCCCCCGCCGGACGCCCGCGCGGCGGCCGACGCCGCGCAGCGCGAGGAGGAGTCGCTGCGCGAGCGGTGGGAGCAGACCGAGCACAGCCTGCGTCAGCGCTTCGACGCCCCCATCAGCCGTGCCACGCGTCTCACCCAGGCGACGATGGAATGGTTCCCGGTGCGCGTGTGGCGGAACTTCCTCGTCGAGAACGGCTTCCTGCTGTCGGCGGGCGTGAGCTACGTCGCGCTGTTCGCGTGCTTCGCCGCGATCTACCTCCTGTTCGCGATCGCGGGACTGTGGCTCGGCGGCAGCCCCGAGGCGGTCGAACGGCTGATCGATCTCATCAACAGCTACATCCCCGGCCTCATCTCCGACGACAGCGCCTTCGCCACCCCGGCCGCGGTGCAGGCCATCGCCTCGGAGAACGCCGGGGTGCTCGGATGGACGAGCGTCATCGCACTCGGTGTCCTGATCTGGACCGCCATCGACTGGGTGACCTATACCCGGCGCGCGGTGCGCGAGCTGTTCGCGATCCCGCCGGATCGCCGCAGCTACTTCCTCCTCAAGGCCCGCGACCTGCTCGCCGCCGTCATCTTCGGTGCGGCGCTCATCCTGGGTGCGGCGCTGAGCTCGGTCGGCAGCATGACCGTCGACTGGCTCTTCTCCGTCTTCGGCTGGGGAAAGGCGAGCGAGCTCGTCGACGCGACGGTGCGCGTGGGCTCGCTCTTCGTCGGATTCGCCGTGACCTCGGCGGCGCTCGTGGGGCTCTTCCGGTTCCTGACGGGAACCAAGCTGCCGTGGCGCCGCATCTGGCCGGGCGCGATGATCGGCGGCCTGGGGTTGTCGGTGCTGCAGCTCGGCGCAGGCCTGCTTCTCAGCTACACGCCGTCCAACCCGCTCCTGGCCGGGTTCGCCTTCTTCATCGGCATGCTCCTCTGGTTCCGGCTGATGGGGATCGTCCTGCTCACCTCGGCATCCTGGGTCGCAGTCGCCGCCCGTGATCGCGACGTCGTGCTGCTGCCGCAGACCGAGGCCGAGCGCCTCGCCGCCGAGCACGCGGCGCTCGTCATCGCCGCGCAGGTGCGCCTGCGCACCGCGAAGGATGCCCGCGCGCAGGCGCGGTGGTGGCGTGTGCCCCTCGCCGATCGCGCCGTGCACGACGCCGAGGAAGAGCTGCGCCAGGTGCAGGAGGTCGCGCCGCCGGATCCGCACGCCAAGACGGTGCCGGGAACACGCCTGCCGAAGCACGTCGCCGCGGGCGCGGCCACGGCCGAGGGGTCGTCCGCCGTTCTGGCCGACGGGACCGGAGACCGCTGACCGACCGCGCCGCCGCCGCCGCCGAAGGACGGCGCGACGGAGCCCGCACAGCGGGGCCGGCGTGTCCGCGCCCCCGGCTAGGCTGACGGGCGTGTCACGCCGCGTCCGCATCGCTTCCGTCAACGTCAACGGCATCCGCGCCGCCACCCGCAAGGGCATGATCGAGTGGCTCGACGAGGCCGATGTCGACGTCATGGCCCTGCAAGAGGTGCGTGCGACTCTCGAAGAGCTGCAGACCGCGCTCCCGGGCTGGGAGCTCGTCAACGACGAGGCGCTCGCCAAGGGGCGTGCCGGCGTCGCGATCGCCACCCGCCTGCCCGCCGTCGAGGTGCGCCGCGTGCTCGGGCCCGAGCCGCTCGACTCCGCCGGTCGCTGGATCGAGGCCGACCTCGACATCGACGGCGAGCGCCTCACTGTGGTGAGCGCCTACGTCCACACCGGTGAGGCCGACACCCCGCGGCAGGACGCCAAGTGGGCCTTCCTCGACGCAATGGAGAAGCGGATGCCGCAGCTCCAGCAGTCCTCTGCCCTCGCCGTGGTGATGGGCGACCTCAACGTCGGCCACCGCGAGCTCGATATCCGCAATTGGAAGGGGAACGTCAAGAAGGCGGGCTTCCTCCCCCGGGAACGCGCCTACTTCGATCGCTTCCTCGGCCGCGCCGGCGAGCAGGTCGCGGGTGTCGACGGATCGAGCGGAGTGGGGCTCGGCTGGGTCGACGTCGGCCGGGCCGCGCACGGCGAGGTCGACGGTCCGTACACCTGGTGGTCCATGCGGGGCCGGGCGTTCGACAACGACAGCGGCTGGCGCATCGACTACCACCTCGCCACCGCGGCGCTCGCCGAGCGGGTGTCGAACTACCGGGTCGTCCGTGCGCCGTCGTGGGACACCCGCTGGAGCGACCACTCCCCCGTCGTGGCCGACTACGCGATCGGCCACTGACCTCGGCGTCGGCGGGCGCGGCATCCGCTGTTCGCTGCCCGCCCTAGGATTGTCGGGTGAGTAAACCGCGCCTGTACTCCGGAATGCAGCCCTCCGCCGACTCTCTGCAGATCGGCAACTACATCGGGGCGCTCCTGCAATGGCGCGACCTGCAGGAGTCATACGACGCATTCTTCTCGGTCGTCGACCTGCACGCCCTCACGGTGCCGAATGACCCGGGCGAGCTCCGCGAGAAGACGCGCCGCACCGCCGCGCAGTACATCGCCGCGGGGATCGAGCCCTCGAAGTCCACGCTCTACGTGCAGTCGCACGTGCGCGCGCACGCCGAGCTGGCGTGGATCCTCTCGACCATCACCGGCTTCGGCGAGGCCGGACGGATGACGCAGTTCAAGGACAAGTCGTCGCGGTACGGCACCGACGTCACCTCGGTCGGCCTCTTCACCTACCCGGTGCTCATGGCCGCCGACATCCTGCTCTACCAGACCGACATCGTGCCCGTCGGCGACGACCAGAAGCAGCACGTCGAGCTGACGCGCGACCTGGCCGAGCGCTTCAACAGCCGCTACGGCACGACCTTCACCGTTCCCATGCCCGTCATCCAGAAGGAGACGGCGCGCATCTTCGACCTCCAGAATCCGGTGGCGAAGATGTCCAAGTCGGCCGAGTCGGATGCCGGTGTACTGTGGCTGCTCGACGACCCGGCGGCGAGCGCGAAGAAGATTATGCGCGCGGTCACCGACAGCGAGGGCAGCGTGCGCTATGACCGCGACGCGAAGCCGGGCGTATCGAACCTGCTCGTGATCTACGCCGCCCTCACCGGCCGCCAGATCCCGGCGATCGAGGACGAGTACGCCGGCCGCGGCTACGGGGACTTCAAGAAGGGTCTCGCCGAGGTCGTCGTCGAGGAGTTCGGTCCGGTGCGTCAGCGCGCGCTCGACCTGCTCGCGGACCCTGCCGAGCTCGACCGCGTCCTCGCGGCCAACGCGGCCAAGGCCGATGCCGTCGCCGACCGCACCCTGGCCGACGTCTACGACAAGGTGGGCCTCCTCCGCCGGGTCTGAGGTCGGCATCGTGCACAACGTCGGCATCCGCCGATCAGAGGAACGGCTCAGTCGGCTTTCCGTCCGGTCGCGCGCGAACTTCCGACGCTGTGCACACCGCGCCGCGCCGCGACGAGGCCCCTCACCGCGTTCAGCACGACCTCCGGGTGATGCATGATGTCTTCCGCGATCGGCCGGAGGGTCGTGTAGCCCCGCGTTGCGGCTGCGAGATCGCGCCGGGCGTCACGCTTTCGTGCGATCCAATCCGCGTGGTGGGCCTCACTGTCGCACTCGATGATGAGCCAGCCCTCCACGACCAGGTCGACGCGCCCGACACCGTCTATCCTCACCTGGATGTCCACTGCGAGTCCGAGACTCCGCACCAGCAGCCGCATGAGGGTTTCCGGCCCGGATTCGCTGCGGCGATCAAGGAGCGGACGCAGCGCCTGATACCGTCGCGGCAAGCGCCCGAACACCGCCGCGATCCCCTCGTCGTTCAGCAGGCCCGTGTGCCAGGCACTGTCCAGCGTCGCGATCGCCGCACGCGGTGGCTGGCACCGGCAGGCCTGCGCCGCCGCCTCCACGACATCCGCGGCGAGGCTGAGGGGCCGCACGGCAGAAGCACGGAAATGGCGCACGACGGCATCCGTCCGCGCCGCGATGCGCGTTGCGGTCCTGTCCATCTGGATATGGGCAACGTGCGGCTCGAGCACGAACACGCCGAGCAGGCGCAGGAGCGAGATGCAGTCGAGCCGACCGCCCGAACGCGCAGCGGCAACTAGCTGCGGCGCGCTGTCGGAGCGAACGTACGACCCCTTCCGGACGCGGATCAGCTGGCCTCCGTCGAGCAGGCGCGCGATCCGGCGTCGCGGCAACCAGACGCGCAGTTCCGAATAGGTGAGGAGGTCGGCGTCGAGGATTCCTGTGCGATCGCTTGTCGTGGTCGTGTTCACACCGCCACGCTGTTCGGTCCACGGCCCGACGAGGGGACAATCCGGCACGTCGTGGAGCACCGCGCGTCAAACGCGCCTGTGGAGGAAGGACGAGCACAACGTCGGCACAACGGGGCGGTAGCGACCTCGACCGGCCGCGAATACGTCGTACCCGCCGAAGTAGCCGACGTTGTGCACGCTGCACGCGGCCTGCGTGCGGCACCCGCGTTGCCATCCCCGTCCCCGATGGCGCAGGAGGGAGGCGAACACAGAGTCGGCAAGACGGTGCCGCATGCGCCCGAAACGCGGCTGGCGGTGTCGATCTCGTCCGGATCGCCGTCGTTGTGCACGCTGAACGCACGGGACGCGAGCCGGCGACCCGGCCGCAGCGACGCCGGGATAGCCTGGCCCGATGCAGCCCGTCGTCCTGCGCACGCCCCGACTCGAGCTCGCCCTGCCGCGCATCGAGGACGTCGATGCCATCTTCGCGGCGTGCCAGGATGCCGGCATCCAGCGGTACACCCCGGTCCCGTTCCCCTACGAGCGCGCACACGCCGTGCAGTTCGTCGAGCGGATTCCGAAGGACTGGGAGGACGGTCGCCACGTGACGTGGGGCATCCGGGAACACGACCGGCTCATCGGCACCATCGGCCTCTACCGCATGGACGGCGACGGGAACGGCGAGATCGGCTTCTGGATGGCGCCCGACTCCCGGGGAGGCGGTCGCCTGCGCGAGGCCGCGAACGCGGTCATCGACTGGGGCTTCTCGGCCGAGGGTCCGGCGCTCACCCGCATCGAGTGGCGCGCGGTGGTGGGCAACGTCGCGTCCGCCCGCGTCGCCAGTGCCCTGGGCTTCCGCTACGAGGGCCTGCTCCGCCAGGCTCTCGCGAACACGAAGCACCGCGACGACGGCTGGATCGCCGCAGTGCTCAAGGACGACGAGCGGATGCCGCAGCCCTGGCCGGTCCTGGAGATCTGACCTCGCGTCCGCACCGCGTGGCAGGATGGCCGCATGCCCGAGATGCCCGAGGTGCAGGGACTGGTCGAGTTCCTGCGGGGCCGCGTGAGCGGCCTCGAGGTGACGCGCACCATGGTCGCCAACATCGCGGCGCTCAAGACCTATGACCCGCCCGTCGACGCTCTGAAGGGTGCGCGCATCGACGCCGTCGCGCGCCACGGGAAGTTCGTCGACCTGGCCACGAGCGGGCCGACGGGCGAGCCGCACCTCGTGTTCCACCTCGCCAAGGCGGGATGGCTGCGGTTCTACGAGCAGCTGCCGACCACCGTCATCCGACCGGGCAAGACGCCCATCGCCCTGCGCGTCGCGCTGTCCGACGGCTCCGGATTCGACCTGACCGAGGCGGGCACCAAGAAGTCGCTCGCCGTCTACGTCGTCCGCGACCCCGCCGATGTTCCGGGCATCGCGCGGCTCGGTCCGGATCCTCTCGACCCCGCCTTCACGCGTGACACCCTCGCCGGCCTGCTGGCGGGACGTCGCACGCAGATCAAGGGTGTCCTGCGAGACCAGGCCACGATCGCCGGGGTCGGCAACGCGTACTCCGATGAGATCCTGCACGCGGCGAAGATGTCGCCGTACGCCCTCGCCTCGACGCTCGACGATGCCGACATCGACCGTCTGTTCGAGGCGATGACCGACACCCTGACGGAGGCGGTGGCCGAGGCATCCGGCAAGCCTCCGGCGGAACTGAAAGACGCCAAGCGGCGCGGCATGAAGGTGCACGGACGTCGGGGGCAGACCTGCCCAGTGTGCGGCGACGAGGTGCGCAGCGTGTTCTTCGCCGACAACTCCCTCGAGTACTGCCCCACGTGTCAGACCGGCGGGAAGATCCTCGCCGACAGGCGCCTGTCCCGCCTGCTGAAGTAGGGCTACGTCCCCGTCGTGCCCATGAGGATACGGGCGTCGTCGTCGACCCAGTCGAGGGATTTCGACACGGCCTTCTGCCACAGCCGATACCGGCGCTCGCGCTCGTCCTCGGGCATGCGGGGCTCGAATCGCACGTCCTCCTGCCAGTGCGCGCGGAGCGCGTCGCGACCGGTCCACACCCCGGTGGCGAGGCCCGCGGCGTAGGCGGCGCCGAGCGCGGTGGTCTCGACGACTTTCGGCCGCACGACGGGGATGCCGAGGATGTCGGCCTGGAACTGCATGAGGGTGTCGTTGCGCGTCATGCCGCCGTCGACGCGCAGCTCGTCGAGGTCACGGCCGGTGTCGGCGACGACCGCCTCGATGACGTCGCGAGTCTGGAATGCCGTGGACTCGAGCGCCGCGCGCGCGATGTGCGCCTTGTTCACGTAGCGCGTCATCCCGACGAGCGCGCCGCGGGCATCCGGGCGCCAGTAAGGCGCGTACAGGCCCGAGAACGCCGGCACGAAGTAGGCGCCGCCGTTGTCGTCGACGGTGGCGGCGAGCGTCTCGACGTCCTCCGAGCGCTGGATGATCCCCAGGTTGTCGCGCAGCCACTGCACGAGCGACCCGGTGACCGCGATCGAGCCCTCGAGGGCATAGCGCGCGGGCTCGTCGCCGCACCGGTACGCCACCGTCGTGATGAGTCCGCTCTCGGAGCGCACGATGTCGGTGCCGGTGTTGACGAGCAGGAAGTTGCCGGTTCCGTAGGTGTTCTTGGACTCACCGGCTTCGAACGCCGCCTGGCCGAAGGTCGCCGCCTGCTGGTCGCCCAGGATCCCGGCGATCGGCGTCCCGTGGAGGACGTCGGGGAGGGCCGTCGTGCCGACGACCTCGGAGGATGACCGAATCTCGGGCATCATCGACCGCGGGATGCCCCACACGGAGAGCAGCTCGTCCGACCAGTCCAGCGTGCGCAGGTCCATCAGGAGGGTGCGCGAGGCGTTGGTCACATCGGTGACATGGATGCCGCCGCGGGCGCCGCCGGTGAGGTTCCAGATGACCCAGGTGTCGGGGGTGCCGAACACGAGATGGCCGGCTTCCGCGGCGTCCCTCGCCCCCGGCACGTTCTCGAGGATCCAGGCGACCTTCGACGCCGAGAAGTACGTGGCCAGTGGAAGGCCGGTCGACTCGGCGAACCGATTCGTCCCCCCGTCGCCGGCGAGCTCGTCGATCCGCGGCTGGGTGCGGGTGTCCTGCCACACGATCGCGTTGTGCACCGGCCGCCCCGTGCGTCGGTCCCACACCACGGCGGTCTCGCGCTGATTCGTCACGCCGACGGCGGCGATGTCGGATGCCGCGACCCCGGCCCGCGAGAGGCACGAGGCGATGACCCACTCCGTGTTCGTCCAGATCTCGACCGGGTCGTGCTCGACCCAGCCCGCCTTCGGGAAGATCTGCTCGTGCTCGCGCTGCGAGACCGACACGACCGCGCCGGCGGGGTCGAAGACGATCGCTCGGGTCGACGTGGTCCCCTGATCGATCGCCAGAACGTGATCGGTCAACGCCGGCTCCTTCCTCGCGGGCATCGCCGCCCGCACGGTACCCGCGGGCCGTCGCTCGCGGGCTGCGGTCAGGTTATCGCGAGCCGGCGGATGCCGCGGCCCACGTCGGATCGGCGGCGTGCACCCTTTCGAGTCCCCGCTCGACCTCGACGGCGACGCGGTCGGCGTCCCAGTCGAGCACGGGCGCGATCGCGGACGCGATCTCGGCCACCGCGGCCTCGGAGGCGGAGCCGAGGAACGCGATGCTCGTGCGTCGCAGCAGAAGATCGGCGAGGTGCACGACGTCCTCGGTCGCCGCGAGGTGGCGCAGCTCTGCCGTGCTGTATCCCGGCAGGTGCACGAGCTCGACGTCGTCGCGGTCGGCTGCGATCGCGGCGATCACCGCGGTCGCCACGGTCCCGTAGCGGTCGAGGAGCGTGGCCACGCGTGCGGCCGGCAGACCCTCGGAGTGGCCCGCGATCCACTGCTGCCGTGCGCGCTCCGTCGTCGGGAACCCCTTGCCGCCGCCGATCGAGACGCCCTTGGTCGAGCGGCGGCGTGGGCGGGCGATCAGCGCGAGCGCACGATCGGCGAGGTGCTCGGCCGATGCGCGGAACGTCGTCCACTTGCCTCCGACGAGCGTGAGCACGGTGGTGTCGCCGCCGACGAGTGGAGCGGACTCGACGCGGTAGTCGCGCGAGACGAAGCCGGGGGCGACATCGCCGTGTCCGGGGAGGGGCCGCACGCCCGAGAACCGGTACACGATCTGCGCGCGGTCCACCGTGATGCGCGGCAGCACCTGCCCGATGAGGTCGATGAAGTAGTCGACCTCCGCCTCGGTGCACACGATCGGGTCGCGCATGTCGTGCTCGAGGTCGGTTGTCCCCACGAGCACGCGGCCCTTCAGGGGGTAGATGAGCACGATGCGGCCGTCGGCGTTCTCGAAGAAGAGCTCCCGGCCGCCGGTCGCGGCGAGCAGTTCGGGGTGGTCGAGCACGATGTGCGAGCCCTTGGTGCCGCCCATGTAGCGCGTCGGGTCGCCGAGAGCGAAGTTCGTGTGGTCGGTCCAGGGTCCCGAGGCGTTGATGACGACGGATGCCGCGAACGGCACCTCCGCACCGGTGACGAGGTCGCGCACCACGACCTTGCCCTCCTGCGTGCCCACGGCGGCGGTGTAGTTCGCTGCCCGAGCCTGGTCGCCGCCGGCCGCGCGGCCGTCGCGGAGCACGTCGATCGCGAGGCGCTCGGGGTCGTGGAGCGAGGCATCCCAGTACGTCGCGGTGTACTTCACGCCGGGGTTCAGCTCGGGGAGATCGTGCAGGGAGCGCTTGCGGCCGCGGAAGGTGTGGCGCGGAACACGGCCGCCCCCGCGGGAGAACGAGTCGTAGATGACGAGGCCGATCTTGATGAGCGCGGCGCCGCGCTCGGTGTGCTTCCCGCCGCCGTGGCGGAGGAAGCGCAGTGGGGCGCTGAGAACGCCCGAGAAGGTCGAGAAGATCGGGATCGTCGTCTGCAGCGGACGCACGTAGTGCGGAGCGATCCGCAGCAGCCCGTTGCGCTCGGTGACCGCCTCGTGAACGAGGCGGAACTCGCCGTTCTCGAGGTACCGGATGCCGCCGTGGATCATGTGCGACGAGGCGGCGGATGCACCGCTGATGAAGTCGTCGCGCTCGACGAGCGCCACGTCGACGCCCTGCATCGCGAGGTCGCGGAAGGTGGCCAGGCCGTTGATGCCGCCGCCCACGATGAGGACGTCCGCGTACGGGCGCTGCTCCAGTGCGTCGAATCCTCGTGCGGTGCCCCCGGTCATCGTCTCCCCCGTTGTGTGCTCGTGCGTGCAGGTGCCTCCATGATGGCACCCCTGGCCGTTCTTGCACGCCGTTTGCACATATGTGCAAGGATGGCGAGTGTGGAGGATGCCACCGACCCGCGCACCGTGCAGCGCGCGCTCACGGCCGCGCACCTGTACTACGTGCAGGACCGCACCATGGAGGCCATCGCGCAGGAGCTCCGGACCTCGCGGTCGACCGTGTCGCGCCTGCTCACCCACGCGCGGGCCAGCGGGATCGTCGACATCCGCATCCGGTCCCCGTTCGGAGCCCCCCAGCTGCTCGAGGAGCACCTCGCCGAGAGATTCGGCGTGACCGCGCAGGTGGTGCCGGTGCCCGACGACGCGAGCGAGGTCGAACGTCTCGAGCGCGTGGCCGTCGCCGCGGCGCACCTGCTGAACGAGCTCGTCCAGGCCGACATGACGGTCGGGGTCGCTTGGGGATCGACGACGGCCGCGGTGAGCCGGCGTCTGGTGCCCAAGCCCGTGCACGGCACGACGTTCGTCCAGCTCAACGGCTCGGGGAACACGCACACCACCGGCCTCCTCTACGCCAGCGAGATCCTCAGCCGCTTCGCAGGAGCGTACGGCGGCAGCGCGCAGCAGTTCCCCGTCCCGGCGTTCTTCGACGACCCGCGAACCAAGCACGCGATGTGGCGGGAGCGCAGCACGCGGCGCATCCTCGAGATGCAGGCGGCGATGGACCTCGTGGTGTTCAGCACCGGATCCGCGGGGTCCCGTGTGCCCAGCCAGGTCTACTCGGGGGGCTACCTCGAGGCCCAGGAGCTCGCCGCGCTCGAGGCGGAGGGCGTCGTCGGCGACGTCGCGACGGTGTTCTTCCGCGCCGACGGCACGAGCGACCGGATCCCCCTCAACGAGCGGGCGACCGGGCCTCACTTCGACGTGCTGCGCCGCGTCGCCCGCCGGCTGTGCGTCGTCTCGGGGGTGTCGAAGGTGGACAGCCTGCGCGGCGCCCTGGCCGCGGGCCTCGCGACGGACCTCGTGGTGGATGAGGCCGTCGCCCGCGCCCTCGCCGACTGATCCGCTCCGTTTCATGCACCGACATGGAATGAATGGGTGGATGCCGCGTTGACTACACTCGAGAGCATCAACGTGCTCCGGGGTCGGTGAGAATCCGAACCGGCGGTGACAGTCCGCGAGCCACGGCATCAGCATCCGATCGGATGCCGCCACGGCTGATCCGGTGGAAATCCGGAACCGACGGTGATGCGACGAGTGATCGTCGCTAGTCCGGATGGGAGGCAGCACGAGCGGCATCGCGTATGCCGCCGGCTTCCCGTACCCCGGACACCGCGAGGTGGACACGGAGGACACGGATGGCGGCGACGACGGCTGAGCACGACGCGATGCGTCGCGCGCTCGCGCTCGCGCTGCGCGGCCCGCGGGGGGTCAACCCCCAGGTGGGCGCTGTGCTCCTCTCCCCCGCCGGCAAGATCATCGCCGAAGGCTGGCACCGCGGTGCCGGCACCCCACACGCCGAGGTCGCGGCGCTCGCGCAGCTCGAGCCCGGCGCGGCGCGCGGGGCCACCGCGGTCGTCACGCTGGAGCCGTGCAACCACCACGGCCGCACGGGGCCCTGCGCCGAGGCACTCCTCGAGGCCGGGGTCGCGCGCGTGATCTACGCCATCGACGATCCGAATCCCGGCTCGAGCGGGGGCGGCGAGCGCCTGCGTGACGCCGGCGTCGACGTCGAGTCCGGCATCCTCGCCGACGAGGCCCACGAACTGCTGGATTCCTGGCTGACGGTGCAGCGCCTCGGTCGCCCGCACGTCACCGTCAAGTGGGCGCAGAGCCTCGACGGCCGTGCCGCCGCCGCCGACGGCACGAGCCAGTGGATCACCGGACCTGCGGCACGCGCCGACGTGCACCGGCGCCGAGCTCGTGCCGACGCGATCGTCGTGGGCACCGGCACACTGCTCGCGGACGACCCTGCACTCACCGCCCGCACCGAGGACGGCACCCTCTTCCCGACACAGCCTCTCCCCGTCGTCCTCGGCGAACGGGACGTGCCGGCGGACGCGGCCGTGCGGCAGCATCCGCTCCCGTTCGTCCAGTACTCGGGCGACCTCGGCACCGCACTCGCAGACCTGCGCAGCCGCGGCGTGCACCGGGTGTTCGTCGAGGGCGGACCGGCGGTCGCGGCCTCGTTCGTGCGCGACGGCGCCGCGGACGAGTTCCTCGTCTACGTCGCACCCGCCCTGCTCGGGGGCGACGTGCTCGCGCTCCGCGACGTCGGCGTGACCACGATCGGAGAGGCCGTGCGCCTCACGCTCACGAACGTCGAGCGACTCGGCGACGACCTTCTGCTCGTCGCCGCACCCGCCACCGAAGGAGAAAGCTGATGTTCACCGGAATCGTCGAGGAGATCGGCGAAGTCACCGCGGTCGAACCCTCGGGCGACGGCGTGCGGCTCACCGTGCGCGCCCCGAAGGCGGTGTCGGATGCCGCGCACGGCGACTCGATCTCCGTCAGCGGCGTCTGCCTCACGGTCGTCGACCAGGGGCCGGACTGGTTCACCGCCGACGTCATGCTCCAGACGCTCGACATGTCGACGCTCCACGGAGTCGGGGCCGGTCGCGTCGTCAACCTCGAGCGCGCCACCGTCGCGCACGGCCGCCTCGGCGGGCACATCGTGCAGGGCCACATCGACGGCACCGGGGAGGTGCTCGAGGTGCGTCCAGGCGCGCAGTGGCGCGTGCTGCGCATCGCGCTGCCCGCCGAGCTCGCACCTCTCGTCGTCGACAAGGGCTCGATCGCGGTGGACGGCGTCTCGCTCACCGTCAGCGCCGCAAGCCCCGCCGCACCCCCCGACGGGGTGCACTGGTTCGAGATCTCGCTGATCCCGGAGACGCTCACCGCGACGACGCTCGGAGCCCGCAAGGCCGGCGAGCGGGTCAACCTCGAGACCGACATCCTCGCCCGCCACGTGCAGCGGCTCCTGTCTTTCGCGCCCGGCGCGAACTCCGAACTCTCCGCGGCTGCGGCCGCACCGACGGAAGGAGGCTCCGCATGAGCCTTTCCACAATCCCCGAGGCTCTCGACGCGCTCCGCGCCGGACGGCCCGTCATCGTCGCCGACGATGAGAACCGCGAGAACGAGGGCGATGTCGTGCTGTCCGCCCAGCTCGCGACACCCGAATGGATCGCCTGGACGGTGCGCTGGTCGAGCGGCTTCATCTGCGCGCCCATGCCGGCCGAGTGGGCCGACCGCCTCGACCTGCCGCCCATGGTCGAGGTGAATCAGGACGCGCGTGCGACCGCATACACCGTGAGCGTCGACGCGGCGGACCGGGTGTCGACCGGCATCAGCGCGGCCGACCGCGCGCACACGCTCAACGTGCTGGCCGACCCGGACTCGGTGCCGACGAGCGTGATCCGGCCAGGACACATCCTCCCCCTGCGGGCCGTGGAGGGCGGCGTGCGCGAGCGCGGCGGTCACACCGAGGCCGCCGTCGAGCTCATGCGCCTCGCCGGAGTGCATCCGGTCGGCGCGATCGCCGAGGTCGTCGCGGAGGACGGCTCCATGATGCGGCTCCCGGGTCTCATCGAGCTGGGCGCGCGCGACGACGTGCCGGTCATCACGATCGAGCAGCTGATCGCGTACCTGAACGAGAATGAACCGGTGCAGACCCCCGTCCACTCGTCGCACAAGCGACGCGTGAGCCTGCGGGCCGAGGCGCTCGTGCCCACGGCGCACGGCGAATTCCGCTTCCTCGCCTACAAGGATCGCGTCACCGGCACCGACCACCTCGCCGTCATCTCGGGGGAGATCTCCGACGCCCCGCTGGTGCGCGTGCACTCGGAGTGCCTCACGGGCGAGGCGTTCGACTCGCTCAAGTGCGAGTGCGGGCCGCAGCTCGACGCAGCGCTCGACGCCATCGAGCAGGACGGCGGCGTCGTGATCTACATGCGCGGCCACGAGGGTCGCGGCATCGGCCTGATCAACAAGCTGCGCGCCTACTCACTGCAGGAGCGAGGCCTCGACACCGTCGACGCCAACCTCGCACTCGGGCTGCCGGCCGACGCGCGCGACTACGCCGCCGCGGCGGGGATCCTCGCAGACCTCGGCATCGACAAGGTGCGCCTGCTCACGAACAACTCCGACAAGGTGAACCAGCTGCGGGAGTTCGGCCTCGACATCGTGGAGCAGGTTCCGCTGCTCGTGGGTGTCGGTCCGAACAACCACCAGTACCTCACCACCAAGCGCGACCGCATGGGGCACATCATCGACGAGGAAGACCTCGCCGATGCCCTCGCGCAGATGCACGAAGGAGCGGAGCGTTGAGCGGCAAGGGCGCCCCTGAGGCGGGAGCCCCGGTCGATGCGAGCGGCCTTCAGGTCGTCGTGATCGCGGGCATGTGGCATGACGAGATCTCTGACGGCCTCATCGCCGGCTCGCAGCGCGCGCTCGACGCGGCCAGCGCGACGTGGCGTCTCGTGCGCGTGCCGGGCTCATTCGAGCTGCCGGTCGCGGCCAAGACGGCGCTCGACGCGGGGGCCGACGCCGTGGTGGCGCTCGGTGTCATCATCCGCGGCGGCACGCCCCACTTCGAGTTCGTGTCCTCGGCGGCGACCGACGGCCTCACCCGCGTGGCGCTCGACACGGGCAAGCCGGTGGGCTTCGGCGTGCTGACGCTCGACGACGAGGCGCAGGGCATCGCCCGTGCGGGGCTGCCCGGCTCGCAGGAGGACAAGGGCTACGAGGCGGCCGACGCGGCCATCCGCACCGCGCTCGTGCTGCGCGAGCTGCGCGGCGAGTGAGGTCCGCCTAGCTGGCGCATCCGCGCCGGCGGGCCTAGCCTCACGACCATGGAGTTCCTTCGCCACCTCGTCCTGCTGTTCCACCTCGTCGGGTTCGCCATCCTCTTCGGAGCCTGGGTCGTCGAACTCGTCAACGGCCACCGCGGCATCACGCGCCTCATGAACGTCGGCCTCGCGATCGCGGCCGTGGCCGGCCTCATCCTCGCGGCGCCGTGGGGCATCGACTACGAGCTGAACTACGTCAAGATCGGCGTGAAGCTCGTGATCCTCCTCATCATCGGCGCACTGCTCGGCATCGGTGCCGGACGCCAGCGCAAGTCCGGCAAGGTGCCGCCGCCGATCTTCTGGTCCATCGGCCTGCTCACCCTCGCGAACGCCGCGATCGCGGTGCTCTGGCGCTGACGCCGACCACGACACGAGCGGATGCCTCCCCCGGCGACGGGCGGAGGCATCCGCTGCTCTGTCTCAGTCGAGGAAGAGGGCCCGCAGGCGCTTGGTCGTGAAGACCAGGCCGATCGCGATCATCACCACGAAGTACAGGACGTGCCACCACATCGCGGGCGAGAGGACGCCGGTGGTGAGTCCGCGGACGAGCTCGACCCCGTGCCAGAGCGGGAACGCCATGATGATGTGCTGGATCCACTCGGGGTACACCGAGATCGGGTAGAGCGTCGCCGAGAACAGGAACATCGGCAGGAGCACGAAGTTGATCCAGTCCATGTGCTGGAAGGTCTTCATGTAGCTCGTCACGGCCATGCCCAGGCTCGCGAATCCGAACGCGATGAGCAGCACGGCCGGGATCGCCAGGATCGCCGTCCACGCGAGGTTGAGGCCCAGCACCTGCATGATGATCATGAATCCGGTGGCGTAGAGGAGGCCGCGCAGCAGCGCGTAGAGGATCTCCCCCAGCGCCACGTCGAGCGGTCCGAGCGAGGTCGCCAGCATCCCCTCGTAGAGCTTGCCGTAGTTGAGCTTGAAGAAGACGTTCCAGGTCGAGTCGTAGATCGCGCCGTTCATCGCCGACACGGCGAGGAGGGCCGGGGCGATGAACGCCGCGTACGACACCTCGGTGCCGGTCGACGTCTGGACGTCGCCGATCAGGGACCCGAGGCCGATGCCCATCGAGAGCAGGTAGAACACCGGCTCGAAGAACCCGGAGAACACGATGATCCAGCTCGAGGAGCGGGCGGCGATCAGGCCGCGCTGCACCACGGACTGGGGGTTGCCCGCCCACAGCGCCCGCACCCCGCCGACCCGTGTCGGCGTCTCGGTCGTCGCGGCGGTCACTTGGCCAGCCTCCGTTCGAACAGGCGGCGCGCGACCACGAGCCCGCCGATCGACAGCAGGAGCAGGTAGAGCACGTGCACGACGATCATGATCGGCGGGGTGGGCTGCCCGTACGTGACCACCCGGCCGAGCTCGGTCGCGTGCCACAGTGGCGAGACCCAGCCGATCCACTGCAGCCAGAGCGGGAGCGTCGCCAGCGGGTAGAACGTGCCGGAGAAGAGGAACATCGGCATGAAGATGAAGCGCTGAACCATCGCGAACTGGCCCTTGTCGTCCTCGATGGATGCCGCGTATGCCATGAGCGGAATGCCGAACGCGAGGCCGCCCAGGAGCGCGATGAACGGCGCCATCCAGGCGGTGCCGAGTCGCGTCGCGTCGGGCTGCAGCCAGGCGAAGAAGAGCACGACGAACACGAAGTACAGCACCACCGTCACGGCCATGCGCGCACCGGCGCCCGCGACGACGCCGTTCGCGATCTGACCGGATGACAGCGGTGAGGCGTTGAAGCCGTAGAAGTACCGCCGCCACTTGAAGCCGGCCATCACGGGGTACGTGAACTCCTCCGACGCCACCGCGACGGCCGACGTCATCAGCAGCGCCGGGGCGACGAACACCAGATACGGCACCTGCTCACCGCCCACGTCGATGGGCGCATCGATGAGCGCGGCGAGACCGACCGCCAGCCCGAGCAGGTACAGCACCGGCTGCCCGAGCGCGCCGATGATGATCGTCCAGCCGTACGCGCGCATCGCCCGCACCATGTGCTCGGTGACGTAGTACGACCCGAGCGCGCGCGGCTTGCGACCCCACTCCATGGCCTCGGCGCGGAGCTCGTCGAGGGTGAGGTCGGCGACGGCGGCGGGACGCGGCATCCGCTCCGCTCCACCGGACTGCTCGTCGCTCATTCGATCAGCGACCTTCCCGTCAGGCGCAGGAAGACGTCCTCGAGGCTCGAACGCCGCACGAGGCTCGTCACCGGGTGCAGCCCCCGCTGCACGACCTGCTCGAGCGCGGCCTCGCCGTCGCCCGCGTAGACGAGCACGCGGTCGGGGAGCACCTCGACCCGTTCGCCGATCCCCTGCAGCTGCGACGCGACCTGCTCGTTGCGGTCCGACCCGAAACGCACCTCGAGCACCTCGCGACTGGAGTGCTCGCGGATGAGCGACGCCGGGGTTCCCTCCGCCATGATGCGGCCCTTGTCGACCACGATCAGGCGGTCGCAGAGCTGCTCGGCCTCGTCCATGTAGTGCGTCGTGAGCACGAGGGTCGTGCCGCGCTCCTTGAGGCGGAAGAGGCGGTCCCACAGCACGTGACGGGCCTGCGGGTCGAGGCCCGTGGTCGGCTCGTCGAGCAGCAGGATGCGCGGGTCGTTGATGAGGCCACGGGCGATCGTGAGGCGGCGCTTCATGCCGCCGGACAGCGCGTCGACCTTGCTCTTGGCCTTGTCTTCGAGCGCGGCGAAGGCCAGGAGCTCGTCGGCCTTCTCGGCGCACACCTTGCCGGGCAGCCCGAAATAGCGCCCGTAGATGTAGAGGTTCTCGCGCGCGTTGAGCTCGCCGTCGAGGTTGTCCTGCTGCGGGACGACGCCCAGGCGCGAGCGGATCTCGGGGCCGTACCGATCGGGGTCGAGCCCCAGGATCGACAGGTCGCCGGCGGTGCGCGTAGACACCGCGCCGATCATCTTCATGGTCGTCGACTTGCCCGCGCCGTTCGGGCCGAGAAGCCCGAAGGACTCACCCGGCGCGACCTCGAAGGACAGCCCGTCGACGGCCAGGAAGTCGGGCTTCCCCTTGACCTTGTAGGACTTGACGAGGTTCTTCGCATCGATGACGGGCGCTGGCACCGGATAACCCTAACCCCCGCGTGGGACATGCTCGAGCGTCAACCTGAGTTGACGACGTCGCGGCGGTCAACTAATGTTGACGCGGATGCCGGGAACGAGGCATCCGCACCCGAAGGAGCACCATGAGCGGCGATGACCTGCGCACCCTCATCGGCTCCGCGCCGGAGCGCGAGCCGCTGGCCGAGCTGCACCGGCTCTCCGACGCGCGGCGCGAGCTGTCGAGGTCCGAGGAGGTCGCCGTCCGCCGCGCCCGCAACCTCGGCTTCTCGTGGCAGGCGATCGCCTCCGCCCTGGGTGTGACGAAGCAGGCCGTGCACAAGAAGTACGGTCGAAGGTAAGCCCACCACGAACGAGGTAAGCCCCATGCCCTCCGCCGACATCGCCGACGCCCCCGCCGACGCCGCCGCACCCGCCGACGAACCCCGCCGCGGCCGGAGGTCGAGGGGAAAGCAGGACGACGGCCCGCGCGCCACCTTCGGCCAGCTGCTGCCGTTCCTCTTCGAGCACAAGCGCACCCTCGTGATCGTGGCCGTGCTCAGCATCCTGAGCGCCGTCACGATGCTCGTGCAGCCGCTGCTCGTGGGCGAGGTGATCGTGCGCGTGCAGGACGAGGCCGACCTGGGCATGCTGCTGTGGGCGCTGATCGGCTTCGTCATCGCCGCCTCGATCATCTCCGGCTGGCAGCACTACCTCCTCCAGCGCACCGGCACGGCCGTCGTCTACTCCAGTCGTCGCAAGCTCATCTCGCGCATCTTCCACCTGCCGATCAGCGAGTTCGATGCGCGCCGCACCGGCGACCTCGTCTCGCGGGTCGGCAGTGACACGACGCTCCTCTACGCGGTGCTCACGCAGGGTCTCGCCGATGCGCTCGGCAACGGCCTGCTGTTCGTCGGAGCGCTCGTCGCGATGGCGCTCATCGATCCGGTGCTCCTGGGCATCATCGTGATCGTGATCGGGATCTCGGTCCTGGGCGTCGTCGCCCTGAGCGGGCGGATCCGCACCGCCTCGACCGAGCAGCAGGAGAAGGTCGGCGAGCTCGCCTCCGGTGTCGAGCGCGCGGTCGGCTCCATCCGCACGGTGCGCGCCTCGGGTGCCACCGAGCGCGAGGTCGAAGCCGTCACCGAGCGCGCGACCGATGCCTACGTCGTGGGCGTGCGGATCGCGAAGGTGTCGGCACTCGTCGTGCCGATCGCGGGCATCGCGATGCAGGTGTCGCTGCTCGTGGTGATCGGGCTCGGCGGCTTCCGCGTGGCCAGCGGAGCCATCGGAATCGCGAGCCTGGTGACCTTCATCATGTTCCTCTTCATGCTGATCGCGCCCCTGGGGTCGTTCTTCGGCGCGATCACGTCGGTCAACCAGGCGCTCGGGGCGCTCGGCCGCATCCAGGAGGTGCTGGACCTCCCGACCGAGTCCCAGGACGACGCCGCCATCGCAGCGGGGGCGGCGGAGGTCGGCGCGAGCGCCGGAACCTCGACGGCCGCGGTCGAGTTCCGGGACGTGCGCTTCCACTACCCCGAGGCCGTCGTCGCCGCCCGTCGCAAGGCCGAGACCGAGGCGATCGCCGTCCTCGAGAACGCCCACGTCGACGCCTCCGCGATCGTCCGGGACGAGGCATCCCTCGAGTCCGCGATGGAACCGGATGCCGCCTCCGACGTCCTCCGCGGCGTCTCGTTCTCGGTGCCCCGCGGTGCCCGCGTCGCGCTGGTGGGTCCGTCGGGCGCGGGGAAGAGCACGACCCTGGCCCTGATCGAGCGCTTCTACGACCCGAGCGGCGGGGCGATCCTCGTCGACGGCGTCGATGTGCGATCCCTCGACCGCGCCGAGCTGCGCGCACAGCTCGGGTACGTCGAGCAGGATGCTCCGACGCTCGCGGGAACCATCGGCGACAACCTGCGGCTCGCCTCACCGGACGCGACGGACGCCGAGTGCGAGTCCGTGCTGCGCGCCGTGAATCTGGGCGAGGTGCTCGACCGCAACGAGCTGGGCCTGGAGGCGCCGGTCGGCGAGAGCGGCGTCATGCTCTCGGGCGGCGAGCGCCAGCGCCTCGCGATCGCCCGGGCGCTGCTGGCGGCGCCCCCGATCCTGCTGCTCGACGAGTCGACCTCGTCGCTGGACGGACTCAACGAGCAGCGCATGCGCGAGGCGATCGACGCCGTCGCCGCCGGCCGCACGCTCATCGTGATCGCCCATCGCCTGTCGACGGTGGTCGACAGCGACCACATCGTCGTGATGGACCACGGCCGCGTCGTCGGCCAGGGCACGCACTCCGAGCTCGTCGCCTCGACACCGCTCTACCGCGACCTCGCGAAGCACCAGCTCCTGGTCTGAGACTGCCTTCGGTCGTTGAGCGAGCGCAGCGAGACGAAACGCCCCGGACGAATGGCCCCGGTCCGCCCCCAGCAGAGGACCGGGGCACGACCCCGAGGCGTGGGTCAGGCGCGTTGCAGGCGGTATCGGAGCGCGGCGAGCTCGGCCCACAGCGGGGCGGGGACGCGGCCCTCGAACGTGCGGTAGAACTCCTCGGTGAGGTCGGCCTCGTGCAGCCACAGCTCGGGGTCCACGGCGAACAGCTCGTCCAGGTCGGCCTGCGAAACCTCGATGCCGTCGAGGTCGAGGTCTTCGGTGCGCGGGAGACGGCCGATGGGGCTCTCGACCGCACCGACCTCGCCGTCGAGGCGGCGGATGATCCAGTCGATGACGCGGGCGTTGTCGCCGAAGCCCGGCCACAGGAACCGCCCGTCGGCGCCCTTGCGGAACCAGTTGACCTGGAAGACGCGGGGTGCGCGGTCGAAGCGCAGCTTCTGGCCGACCTTGAGCCAGTGGCCGAAGTAGTCGGCCATGTTGTAGCCGCAGAACGGGAGCATCGCGAACGGGTCGCGGCGCAGCTCCCCGACGGTGCCCTCGGCGGCGGCGGTGCGCTCGGACGAGACGTTGGAGCCCATGAAGACGCCGTGGGTCCAGTCCGTGGCCTCGACCACGAGGGGCACGTTCGTCGCGCGGCGTCCGCCGAACAGGATCGCGTCGAGCGGCACGCCCTCCGGTGCGTCCCAGTCGGCGGCGATCTGAGGGCACTGGTCGGCGCGCACCGTGAAGCGCGAGTTCGGGTGGGCGGCGGGGCGACCGGATGCCGGGGTCCACGCGTTGCCCTCCCAGTCGGTGAGCTCTGCCGGCGGCTCGTCGGTGAGGCCTTCCCACCACACGTCCCCGTCGGGTCGCAGTGCGACGTTCGTGAAGATCGTGTTGCCCCACAGAGTCTCGACGGCCGTGACATTGGTCGATTCGCCGGTGCCGGGCGCGACGCCGAAGAAGCCGGCCTCGGGGTTGATCGCCCACATCCGGCCATCGTCACCGGGCCGGAGCCACGCGATGTCGTCGCCGAGGGTCTCGACGCGCCAGCCGGGAATGGTGGGGCGCAGCATCGCGAGGTTGGTCTTGCCGCACGCCGACGGGAACGCGGCGGCGAGGTGGTAGGCACGGCCCGCAGGGTCGATCACGCGGATGAGGAGCATGTGCTCGGCGAGCCAGCCTTCGTTGCGCCCGATGACCGAGGCGATGCGCAGCGCGAAGCACTTCTTGGCCAGGATCGCATTGCCGCCGTATCCGGAGCCGAACGACCACACCTCGAGCGTGTCGGGGAAGTGGACGATGTACTTCTCGTCGTTGCACGGCCAGGCGACATCCTCCTCGCCGGCGAGAAGAGGGGCGCCGACGGAGTGGACCGTCTTCACCCACGGCGCACCGCCCGCGATCTCGCGCAGGACCTCGGTGCCCACGCGGGTCATGATCTCCATCGACGCGACCGCGTAGGCGCTGTCGGTGATCTGCACGCCGATGTGCGACAGGGGGCCGCCGATGGCTCCCATCGAGAACGGGACGACGTACATCGTCCGGCCCGCCATCGAGCCTTCGAACAGCGGCGTGATGGTGGCGCGGATGTCGTCGGGAGCGGCCCAGTTGTTCGTGGGGCCGGCATCCTCCTCGCGCTCCGAGGCGATGAACGTGCGAGCCTCCGTGCGAGCGACGTCGCTCGGGTGCGAGCGCGCCAGGTACGAGCCGGGCCGCCACTCGGGGTTCAGCTTGATGAGCTTGCCCTCGTCGACCATCTCGCGCAGCAGGGCATCGTTCTCGGCCCGCGAGCCGTCGACCCAGTGCACCCGGGCGGGCTGCGTGAGTGCCGCGATCTCGTCGACCCACGCCACCAGCCCGGCCATGCCCACACCGTGGATGGCGGGGACGTCGCCATAGGTGCGCGTCACCGCCGGCCGTGCGGCTGAGCCTTCGGGGCGGGTGAAGATGTCCGCAAGGGCCATGGTCGCTCCTCTTCGATTCGACGTTCAGATCTGTGGTCTTCCTCCACTTTGTCGCGCTTCGGAGGTGTCTTCGCACCCTTCGACGCGTCAAGAGTTGCGATTCTTTCGTTATACTCAAGGAATGCCGCCGACGTCGCTGGAACTGTCCACCCTGGGTCACCGCATCCGTCATCAGCGGATCTCGCACGGATTCACGCTGGACGAGCTGGGAGAGCGCGTCGGCGTCGCCGGGAGCCAGCTCAGCCTCATCGAGAACGGCAAGCGGGAGCCGAAGCTCTCCCTGCTTCAGGCGATCGCCAACGCGACCGGGGTCGAGGTGGCCGACCTGCTGTCGGCCGAGCCGCCGAACCGCCGAGCGGCCCTCGAGATCGAGCTCGAGCGGGCTCAGGCCGGGTCGGTGTTCCGCCAGCTGGGCATCATGCCGGTCAAGGTCACCAAGGGCATGTCCGACGAGACGCTCGAGTCGCTCCTCGGCCTGCATCGCGAGCTGCAGCGTCGCGAGCGCGAGGCCATCGCCACCCCCGAAGAGGCACGTCGCGCGAACACCGAGCTGCGGCTGAAGATGCGCGAGCTCGACAACTACCGCCCCGACATCGAGAAGCTCGCCGAGAAGCAGCTCAAGGCGGCCGGTCACGTGTCGGGCGCACTCACCCACCGCACCGTGAGCATCATGGCGGAGAAGCTCGGCTTCGAGCTTCTCTACGTGAACGATCTCCCGCACTCGACCCGTTCCGTCACCGACCTCGAGAACGGCCGCATCTACTTGCCGCCCGCCTCGATCCCGGGCGGGCATGGCCTGCGCTCCATGGCGCTGCAGGCCATGGCCCATCGCCTGCTCGGTCACCGGCGCCCGACCGACTACGCCGATTTCCTCCAGCAGCGTCTCGAGATCAACTACTACGCCGCGTGCTGCCTCATGCCCGAGACGGCGTCGGCCGCGTTCCTCCAGCAGGCGAAGAAGGATCGCAACCTGGCGGTCGAGGACTTCCGCGACGCGTTCGGCGTGACGCACGAGGCGGCGGCGATGCGCCTGACCAACCTGGCGACGCGGCATCTCGGCATCCGTCTGCACTTCCTCCGCGTCGACGGCTCCGGCGCGATCACGCGCGTCTTCGAGAACGACGATCTGCCGCTGCCGATGGATGTCACCGGTGCGGTCGACGGACAGATCGCGTGCCGGAAGTTCTCCGCGCGCGCGGCCTTCAGCGAGCAGAACCGCACGACGGAGCACTACCAGTACACCGACACCCCGGCCGGCACCTTCTGGTGCTCGACCCAGACCGGCTCGACGAGCGAGGGCGAGTTCTCGATCACGGTCGGCGTGCCGTTCGACGACGCGCGGTGGTTCCGCGGTCGCGAGACGCAGAAGCGCGCGACGTCGACGTGCCCCGACGAGTCGTGCTGCCGCCGAGCCCCTGCCGAAGTGACCTCGCGGTGGTCGGGCAAGGCGTGGCCCAGCGCGCGGGTGCACATGCAGATGTTCTCGCCGCTGCCCCGCGGAGCATTCCCCGGCGTCGACGACAACGAGGTGTACGCGTTCCTCGACCGGCACGTGTGATCTGCCGCCCACGTCGAGTGTCACCGGGGGCGGGGACCAAGCGCGGGTCGCGGCGGCGGATGTCGCGACGGCGGCGTAGCCTCGAAGGGTGACCCCCGAACTCGCCGCCCGCATCGTCGCGGACTCCCGCGACCGGGTGGCGTGGGTGCGGGCACGCTCCCGCGGGATCACGGCGACGGATGTCGCCGCCCTGACGTCCGACCGGGCGATCGCGCGTGCCGCCGACGCCAAGCTGATGGGGTCCGGCTTCTCCGGCAACGCCTATACGGCCCACGGCCGGGCGCGCGAGCCTGAGATCGCCGCGTGGGTCGCCGCGACCCATGGCATCCAGCCGTCCTCCGCGCTCTTCCACGCCGTCGTCGAACGGCGCCACCTCGCGACGCCCGACGGCATCGGCGTCGACACGGCCGGGCGCGTCACGCTCGCCGAGATCAAGACGACGAACAAGTCGTGGCGCAGCATCCCGCGGTCCTATCTGCGGCAGGTGTGGTGGCAGCAGCACGTCCTCGGCGCCGAGCGCACGCTCGTGGCATGGGAGCAGCACGACGGCTTCGTGCCCGTCGGCGATGAGCCGCGCTGCGCCTGGGTCGACCGCGACGATGCCGAGATCGGCAAGCTGGTGCGGCTGGCGACGGCTCTCATCGACGAGCTCTACCACCGCACGACGAAGGAGCGCGGGCCGGTCGAGCGGATGCCGCAGCCCAGCGCGCCGCCTCGGCAGCCGTTCCGCGCCCTCGCCCTCGCCGACTGAGCCCGACGGGCGGTTCGCCGCCGCACCCCCGCGCAGGGGAATAGTTGACGTGTGTCAACGATTGAGGATATAGTTGACTCACTTCAACTGTTGACTCACGTCAATCATCTTGCGCCATCGTCGCCGCACCACCCTCGATACTCCGCACGAAGGATCTCCATGGCCTCCCCCACCACCGCGACCGGTACGGTCGCCGACGCCGCCGAAGCGGCGGACGAGAAGCGCCGGCACCGGCACGTCCTGCAGGCGCTCTCCGGCCTGCTGCTGGGCATGTTCGTCTCGATGCTCGCCTCGACCGTCGTCTCGACATCGCTCCCCGTCATCGTCCACGACCTGGGCGGCGACCAGGCGGCGTTCACGTGGGTCGTCACCGCCACGCTGCTGACGACCGCGATCTCGACGCCCGTCTGGGGCAAGCTCTCGGATCTGTACAACCGCAAGATGCTCATCCAGATCGCCATCGTGATCTTCGTGCTCGCCACCGCGGCCGCGGGCTTCTCACAGGACACCGGCACCCTCATCGCGTTCCGTGCGGTGCAGGGCATCGGCGCGGGCGGTCTCGCCGCGCTCAGCCAGGTGATCATGGCCGACATCATCAGCCCGCGCGAGCGCGGCCGGTACATGGGTCTCTTCGGCGCCGTCATGGCCGTCGCCACGGTCGGCGGACCACTGCTCGGCGGGTTCATCACCGACACCATCGACTGGCGCTGGAACTTCTTCATCGCGCTGCCGTTCGCCGTCGCCGCGCTCATCATCATGCAGCGGACCCTTCACCTGCCGGCGCGCCCGAAGGTCAAGGCGCGCATCGACTACTTCGGCATCGTGCTGCTCTCCACCGCCGTCTCGCTGCTGCTCATCTGGATCACCGGAGCCGGCAAGGACTACGACTGGTGGAGCACCGAGACCATCCTGATGGCCGGCGGCGCCCTCCTCGCAGCGGTGGTCTTCGTCATCGTCGAGCTGCGCTCGAAGGAGCCGCTCGTGCCCCTCACGATGTTCCGCAACCGCACATTCACCCTGTCCGTGATCGCATCGATCTCGATCGGCATCGCCATGTTCGGCACGTCGGTGTTCCTGAGCCAGTACATGCAGCTCGCCCGCGGAGCGACGCCGACCGAGGCGGGGCTCATGACCATCCCGATGATCGGCGGACTCCTGATCGCGTCGATCGTGATCGGTGGCCTCGTGACCCGAACCGGGCACTGGAAGCCCTTCCTCATCGTGGGCGGCGTGCTCCTGATCGCCGGGTCTTACCTGCTGTCGACGATCCACTACGACACGAACTTCGTGCTCGTCTCGATCTACATGTTCCTGCTCGGCGCGGGCGTCGGCATGACGATGCAGAACCTCGTGCTCATCGTGCAGAACACCGCGAACCCGAACGAGATCGGGGCCGCGAGCTCGGGCGTCACGTTCTTCCGCAGCCTCGGCGGCACGATCGGCGTCTCGGTGATGGGCGCCGCGCTGGCGACCTCGGCGACGAACCTGTTCACGGATCGCAAGGACGACATCGGCGCCGCGCTGATGAAGCTCGGCGAGAAGGGCGCCGCCATCGGCGAGCAGCTCCAGTCAGGCACGATCCCGCAGGTCTCGGCGCTGCCCGAGTCGATCCGCGTGATCGTCGAGGACATCTACGCCCAGGCGATCGCCCACTCCTTCCTGATCGCCGTCCCGCTGGCCGTGATCAGCCTGATCGCGATCATCTTCCTTCCCAACAAGCCGCTGACACGCATGACCACGAACGAGCGCGCCGCGGCCTTGGAAGCGGACCTCGCGACGGTCTCGACCACCGAGGGCATGGCGGCGCTGCAGGCGACGGGCGCCGTGCGGACTGCGGATGCCGCGACCGCGACGACGCCGGACGGCGACCTCGCGGCGGACGAAGCATCCGCCCGCCGCTAGTGTCGATCACGATGACCACCGACGACACCCGAGAGGCGCGCACCGAAGCGGTGCGCGCCCTCGAGGCCGAGTTCGGCGAGCTGATCAACCGCTTCCGGCGGGTCATCTCCGAGAACGCCAATCGGGTGAGCCCGGGGATGCTGCCCGGCGCATACAAGGTGTTCACCACGATCGTCCGTCGCGAGTCGATCACCCTCTCGGCCCTCGCCGAGAGCCTCATGGCCGACAAGGGACAGATCAGCCGCACCGTGCGCGAGCTCGAGCAGCTCGGGCTCATCGAGCGCACCCCGGATCCGGACGATGGGCGCTCCAGCCTGCTGTCGGCGACTCCGGCGGGGCTCGAGCGCCTGGCGCAGGCCCGCGCACCGCAGGAGCGGACGCTCGTCGATGCGCTCGAAGACTGGCCGATCGACGACATCCGCAATCTCTCACGACTGCTGCACGCGCTCACCGCCGGCGAGTCACCGAGCGCCTGAGCGGGCTTCTCGCCCCGGTAGCACCCCCGAAACACGGGTGAGACATAGGCACGCTTGACTGGCCTCAGGCGGCGGCAGGATGCCGGCGACGACGTGCACGCGGAAGGAGCGTCCGATGAGATTCCGACCGCTGCGATCGGCCCCCTCCTCCGACGCCGACCGCGTCGCCGTCGCGGACCCGCCCGCCGCGATGAGGGCGGTCGTGTTCGACGGTCCCGGCGACGCCGATACGCTGCGCACCGCGGACGTCCCCGTCCCCTCCCCCGTGATCAGCGAGCTCCTCGTGCGGGTCGTGGCGGCGGGCGTGAATCCGATCGATGCGAAGACGCGGTCCGGCGCAGGCGTGTCGGGGCAGCTCGCTGCGCATCCGTCGACGCTGGGCTTCGACTTCAGCGGGATCGTCGTCAAGAGCCCGTTCGAGTCGCATCCGTTCCCCGCGGGCACGCCCGTCTTCGGCATGGCGGCATTCCCCCGCTCGGGCGGAACGTACGCCGAATACGCGGTCGTGCCGACGCTGTCGGTCGCGCGCAAGCCGACGTCGCTGTCGCACGTGGAGGCAGCGGGGGTGCCGCTGGCCGCGCTCACCGCGTGGGGGCTCGTGGTCGAGACCGCGCACGCCCACGAGGGGCAGCGGATCCTCATCCACGCCGGCAGCGGCGGAGTCGGCCACTTCGCCGTGCAGTTCGCCGCCTACTTCGGCGCCCACGTCACCGCGACGGCATCCGGGCGCAACGCCTCGTGGCTGCGCGAGCTCGGGGCCTCGGTCGTGATCGACTACACGACCACGCGCTTCGACGAGGTGATCGCCGACGTCGACGTGGTCATCGACCTCGTCGGCAACGTCGGTGGCGACGTCGGCACCCGCTCGCTGCGGGTGCTCCGCCCCGGCGGGCTCTACATCAACGTGCCGACAGGCTCGTGGCCCGGCTACGCCGATGCCGCCGACGACGCCGGCGTGCGAGCGACGAGCTACAAGGTGATCCCCGACGGCAGTGCGCTGGCGACGATCGGGCGACTGCTCGACTCCGGCGCCGTGCAGGTCTACATCGACCGGGTCTTCGACCTGTCGGACGCCGCGGCGGCCCACCGCCATCTCGAGGAGGGCCACACGCGCGGCAAGCTCGTGCTGCGCGTCAGCGACGACTGACCCCTCGATCCCCGGCTGCGCGCCGATGGTGTCGCGAAACGAGGAAACACGCCGACGGGGCGGGCGCGCAGCGTCCGGTTCACGGCGTTTCTCCTCGGTTTTCGACCGAACCCGCGCGTCCGCGACGACGGCGCGTCCGCGACGGCGGTGCGAGGCACCGCCCCGCAGGATCAGGCGGGGGCGAGGACGCGGCGGCCCTCGGCGACGATCTCCTCGGCGATCGCGTCGAGCAGCGGGGAGCGCAGGTTCCACTGCTGCCAGTGCAGAGGTACGTCGATGGGAGGACCGCCGAGGCGCACGAGCTCGCCACGGGCGAGAGGCTCCGCCGACTGGAAGGTCGGCAGCAGCGCCCAGCCGAGCCCGAGGCGCACCGCGGTCGCGAAATCGTTCGATGCCGGCACGAAGTGCCGCGGCGGGCGGGCTGTGGCGCCCATCGCCCGCAGCCACTCGTTCTGCAGATCGTCGCGCCGGTCGAAATCGACCACAGGTGCGGCGTTGAGCGCCTCGGCGATGGCAGCGCCCAGGACCCAGCGCTCCACGAACGCCGGCGTCGCGACGGCCTCGTAGCGCATCGCGCCCAGCGTGCTCACGCGGCATCCGGCAACCGGCGTCGCCCGAGATGTGACCGCGCCCATCACCGTTCCCGACTCCAGGAGGCCGGCGGTGAAGTCCTGGTCGTCGCGATGCAGGTCGAAGACCACCGGATGCCGCTGCGACAGCCGTGCGAGAGGTGCGAGGAACCATGTTCCGAGCGAGTCGGCGTTCACCGCGAGAGGTACGGCGGTGCGCGCGCCCTCGTCGGCGTCCGCTCCCAGCTCCGCCACCGTGTCGTGTTCGAGGAGGGCCGCCTGCCGCGCGAGCCGAACGATCGCCACCCCCGCCTCGGTGGCGCGCGCCGGCTTGGAGCGGACGAGCACCACCCGGCCGAGCTGTTCCTCGAGCGTCTTGATGCGCTGGCTGACCGCCGACGGTGTGATGTGGAGCCGGCGGGCGGCGGCGTCGAGAGTGCCTTCGTCCACCACCGCGGCGACGGTCTCGGCGAGCTCGAACGGGATCCGCATAGTAAGTGAGACTAATGCACCTGAAGAATCATGAGCTGGACTGAACCTACTCCGGCATCTAGCGTCGAAGAGTGCTCACCCCTGTCCTTGCCGGCCTCGGCCTCGGCTTCTCGCTCATCATCGCGATCGGCGCGCAGAACCTGTTCGTGCTGCGCCAGGGGCTGCGGCGGGAGCACGTCTTCGTCGTCGCTGCGATCTGCGCAGCATCCGACGCCCTCCTCATCGCCCTCGGCGTCTCGGGGGTCGGCCTCGTGCTGCAGGCCGTGCCGTGGCTCGTCGACGCCGTGCGGTGGGCGGGGGCCGCGTTCCTCGTCACCTACGGCGTGCTCGCCGCCCGCCGCGCGTGGCGCCCGTCGGATCGGGCGCTCGCCGTCGACGAGACCGTGCCGGACAGGGGTGACGGGCCGCCTGCCGCGGACGGATCGAGCGCGGCGCCCGTCGCCGCGGCCACCGCCACGCGCCTGCTGCCCGTGGTGCTGACGTGCCTCGCCCTCACCTGGCTGAACCCGCACGTGTACCTCGACACGGTCTTCCTACTCGGCACCGTTGCCAACACGCACGGCGACCAGCGCTGGCTCTTCGCGGCCGGCGCGATGGCCGCAAGCGTGATCTGGTTCTTCGGGCTCGCGTTCGGCGCGCGCTACCTCGGCCGTTGGCTCTCGACGCCGCGGGCGTGGCGGATCCTCGATGCGGTCATCGCGATCGTGATGATCGGCCTCGGGGTGAGCCTGGTGCTCCCCCACTGACTCAGCCCTCGATCTGCCCCTTGCGTGCACGAACGAGTTCGCGCACCGCATCGTCGGGCAGCGGATGCTCCGGCTGGAACCGGATCGTCCCCTTGTCGAGTCCGATCCCGGGGTGGCCGGCGAGCGAGTCCGCGACCGCGCTCACGGCGTCGGGACTGAACGGATAGACGCCGATGTGCTTCTTCGCGCGCATCACGGAGATCAGCGGCTTGCCGCGGTAGACGAGCGCGGGCATCCCGTAGCCCAGTCCCTGTTCGGCATCAGGCACGACCTCTCGCGCGACGGCGTAGATGCGCTCGACGGGACCACGGTCGGCCGGGTCGAGCCCCGCGAGAAGATCGTCGACGGTTCCCATGAAGGCATCCTGGCACCCGATTCGCCCGCGCGACAGCCGCACAGGGCACGATGGAAGGCATGAGACGCGTGCACGTTCTCGTCCGCGGCGAGGTGCAGGGGGTGGGCTACCGCTACACCCTGCGGATGGTCGCGCGGGAGTCCGGCGCCTCGGGCTGGGTGCGCAATCGACGCGACGGCACCGTCGAGGCGGAGGTCGAGGGCACCGACGCGCAGGTCGACGAGGTGCTCGCGTGGATGGCGGACGGCCCGCCGGGGTCGAGGGTCACCGCCGCGACGGTGACGGATGCCGCGCCCACCGGCGAGCGCGGGTTCGACGTGCGACCCTCCGCCTGATCAGTCCTCGAACGGGCGCAGGAGGCGGTCGACGAAGCGGCGGGTGCGGTCGTTCTTCGGGTGCGTGAAGAGGTCCTTCGGTGCGCCGCGCTCGACGATGGCGCCCTGATCGAAGAACAGCACCTCGTCGGCGACCTGGCGCGCGAACGCGAGCTCGTGGGTCACGATGAGCATGGTCCACCCCTCGTCCGCGAGCTCCTTGAGCACGAGCAGCACCTCGCCCACGAGTTCCGAGTCCAGGGCGCTGGTCGGCTCGTCGAACAGCAGAAGCGACGGCTGCAGTGCCAGGGCGCGCACGATCCCGACGCGCTGCTGCTGCCCGCCTGACAGCTCGAACGGGTAGGCGTCGCGCTTCTCGGCGAGCCCGACACGCTCGAGCAGCGCCTCCGCGCGCGCGATCGCCTCGCCCTTCGGGACGCCGTGCGCGTGGATCGGCCCTTCGGTCACGTTCTGGAGCACGGTGCGGTGCGGGAACAGATTGTGGTGCTGGAAGACCATCGCCGAGCGGTCGCGCAGGGCGATCCGATCGGACGTGGAGATCGGTGCCGAGAAGTCGACGCGCGGTCCGTCCGAGAACGCGACGACGCCGTGCTCGGGGGTCTCGAGACCGTTGAGCGACCGCAGCACCGTCGTCTTGCCCGAGCCGCTGGGTCCGATCAGCACGACGACCTCACCGCGCCGCACCTCCAGGTCGACGCCGTCGAGCACGCGATTCGCGCCGAAGCTCTTGGTGAGCCCCGACACGGTCAGCAGCGGGCCGTCGTCGGCCGGCGCGGGCGGGGCCAGCGCGTCGTCCTGGGGATCAGTGGGCGACATAGCGGTCGAGCCTCCGTTCGATCGCGTTCTGGCCCGCCGAGAGCACCAGGCAGATGAGCCAGTAGATGAGGGCGGCCTCGAGATAGATCGCCATGAATTCGTACGTGAACGCCGCGATCTGCATCGACTTCCGGAAGAGCTCGGTCACGAGGATGGTCGAGGCGAGCGAGGTGTCCTTCACCAGCGAGATGAAGGTGTTCGACAACGGCGGCACCGAGACGCGGGCCGCCTGCGGCAGCACGATGCGCGTGAGCGTCTGGGTCGGCGAGAAGCCCACCGTGTGACCGGCCTCCCACTGCCCCTTCGGCACCGACAGGATCGCCGCTCGCACCACCTCGGCCGCGTAGCCGCCGACATTCAGCGAGAACGCGATGATGGCTGCCGGCCACGGATCGATGACGATGCCCACCGATGGGAGACCGTAGAAGATCACGAACAGCTGCACGAGCAGAGGCGTCCCGCGGATCACCGAGACGTAGAACCGGGCGATGCCCGACAGCACGCGGTTGCGCGAGAGGCGCAGCAATGCGACGCCGATCGCGATCACGAGTCCGAGTGCGAACGACGCGAGGGCGAGCGGAATCGTGCCGGTGATCGCCGCCAGCAGCAGCGGCCAGAACGAATCGACCAGCAGGGTCCAGGTACTGCCGTCCATCGGCGCTCCTCCCTTCCGGGCAGACGAGACCGCCGCCCGCCCACGGTAGGCGAGCGGCGGTCCGAGTTCTACTGGGTGACGTCTTCGCCGAAGTACTTCTCGCTGATCTCTGCGAGAACGCCCTCTTCGCGGAGCTCGGCGAGGGCGGCGTCGATCGCCTCGACCAGCGCGCTCTTGTCCTGGGTGAACGCGAAGGCGCTCAGGCCCGGGTCATCCGTCTCGGCGGCGATCTTCAGGCCGGTCGGGCCGTTGGTCTTCTCGTAGTCGAGGAAGGTGAGGCTGTCGTTGATCGTGGCGTCCACGCGGCCCTGCTCGAGCAGAGCGACGGCCTGAGCCCAGCCCTCGACCGACTCGACGGTGGCGCCGCTGTCCTCGGCCAGCGCGTACCAGTTGCTGCTCAGCGACTGCGCGGTGGTCTTGCCGGCGAGGTCGTCGAAGCTCGAGATCGAGTCGTCGTCCTCCTTCACGACGATGACGCCCGGGGAGACGGTGTACGGCGCGCTGAAGAGGTACTTCTCCTCGCGCTCGGGGTTGATCGACACCTGGTTGCCGATGACGTCGAAGCGACCGGCATCCAGGCCCGCGAAGATCGCGTCCCACTGCGTCTCCTGGAAGGAGACCTCGAGTCCGAGCTTGTCGGCGACGGCCTCGGCGATCTCGACGTCGAAGCCGACCAGCTCACCGCTCTCGTCGTGGTAGCTGAACGGGCGGTAGGTGCCCTCCGTGGCGACCGTCAGGGTCCCGTCAGTAACGAGCCCGTAGTCGCTGCCGCCGGCGGCGGAGTTGGCTGGCTCGGGCGACGCCGAGCTGCAGGCCGAGAGGGCGAGAGCGGCGGTGGCGGCGAGAACGATGGCGGTGATGCTGCGGCGTGACATAGCGATGTTCCTGTGTGGGTGTGGGGAGATGCCCTCAGAAGGACGAATGCGTCCAGGGCCTCTCAATTACAACATGCCATGATGGATTCCATTCCATCGTGTTACCTGTCGCGGCGGCTCGACTCGGCCTCACGGGTCGCGAACCGGCGCTGCCGCAGGCACAAAGCGAGCATGATCGCGCACGAGATCACGTAGAAGGCGTGAAGGCCCCAGATCGGCCCGAGCGGGAGCGTGAACACGTAGAGCGAGTAGACGGCGTTGGCGCCGTTGATCATCACCATGCTCGGCAGGCTGTACGAGGACACGTCCCGCGTGCGCAGTGCCTTGCGCAGCATCGGCAGATTGCTCACCGCGAAGACCACGGTGGCAATGGTGCCGGCGATGAGAGGGATGTCCACGTCCCGAAACTATGCGCCGATGCGCCGTGATCGCTTCCGGAGAATCCCCCATTCCGATGGAAGGGCGCGATGGGTCGAACTATGCAGAGGCCCCGCCGCCGTGCATGTGCAGAGCGAGGGCGCACCCGAATCAGATGAGTCCGTTCTGGTAGGCGTAGGCGGTCGCGGCGGAGCGGGAGGACAGCCCCAGCTTGCCGAAGATGTTGCTGAGGTGGCGCGCGACCGTCTTCTCGCTGAGCGAGAGCCGCTCGGCGATGCCGCGGTTGGTGAGCCCGGTCGATACGAGACGCAGCACCTCGACCTCGCGCGGGGTGAGCGCGCCGGCCGTGCGCAGCCCCATCAGCTCGTTGACCTCGGCGAGCGCCGAGTGCGCGCCGAGGTCGGCGAAGGCCCTCCGTGCGGCGTCGAGATCCGCGAGAGCCGCGTCGTCATCGCCGTCCACGCGCACGATCCGCCCTCGAAGCACGCGGCACCGGGCGGCTTCGTAGGGCACGGACAGGGCGGTCCACGCCGAGATCGCCGTCGTGACGGCTTCCCTGGCAACCCGCGTATCGCCGCGTGCGAACGCGACGCGCGCCGCAGCCGCGTCGGCGAGGGCGGCGAGCATCGGAGCGGGTGAGTCGCGGCGCAGTGCGGCGAGATCCTCGGCGGCCCGTCGCGCCGTGTCGACGTCGTCGGCCGCCAGTTCCACCTCCACGAGAGCGGGGAGGAGCCGGCGGCGGGTCCCTTCATCGGCCCCCGCCACGGCATGGCGGAGCATCGCCCTCCCCGGAGAGATCTCCCCTTGGGCGATCCGCAGCAGTGCCCATCCCGGCTGGGGATCCCATCCCGTCGCGGCGGCGCGACGGTAGTGCTCGTCCGCCGCACGGTGCTCCCCCCTCAGGCGGTGCACCTCGGCGAGCTGATAGTTCGCGACGTAGCCGGCGGTGAAGTCGCCCGCGCGCAGGCATTCCTCCGAGACGGTGGCCGCCGCGGATGCCTCGGCCCACTCGCCGTCGAGCAGGTGGAGCTGCGCCCGGTAGGCGTGGGACTGCCCGCTGTAGGCGATCAGCTCGGGCTGCGCGGAACACCAGCGCGAGAACACCGACGTCCACTGCCGTGCACGTCCGAGGTCGAACGACTCGTGCGCGATATCCAAGAGATTGCGGAAGAAGACGCACGTCCACAGGGTCGACACCTCGCCGGCCACGATTGCCGCTATCGCCTGGTCGAGGCTGGCGAGTCCGTCGGCCGTGTCGCCGATCGTGGTGAGGCACTTGCCCCGGCCGAATGCCGCGTGCGCGGCCAGCTCCCGATCGCCGGTCCGCTCCGCGATCGTCGCGATCTCGTCGAACTTGCGCAGCGCCTCGGCGAAGTCTCCGACGAAGAGCCCGGTGAACGCGGCGGGGACGAGCGCCATCCGGCCGCCGACGGCAGCTCCGTCGTCCAGGTGGGCGACGAGCCGCAGTCCGCGGCCCATCCAGGTCCCGCTCAGCGATAGGTCGCCGATCTCGAGCATCTCGATGGCGAGCCAGCCCGCGGTGCGGGCGGCGCCGGCCGTGTCCCCCCGAGCGAGGTGGAGATCGTGCGCCTCCGTCATCGCCTCGACGGCGGTGGTCGTCCGGCCGCGGAGGAGGGATGCGGTCGCGAAGAGCTCGAGATCGGAGGCGTCCAGGCCTTCGGAACTCTCCGCCCGGGCTTCCGCGAGGCGCTCGAACCCCTCGCGCCAGCGCCGGTCCGCGACAGCGGCCCGGCCGGATTCGAGTGCCAACCCAGCGCCCATCACGCTCCCCCGCGGGCGCCGCGACCACAGTCGGACGGGATGCGCCCGCATCGGGGGAACCGTAGCGCCGCGCGCGCCCCCGCCACAAGACGGAGCCGCGCGAACGACGGCGGGGCCCCACCCGAAGGTGAGGCCCCGCGCGTGCGATCCGAGGATCAGAAGGAGTTGACGTCCAGCGGGATGCCGGGGCCGAACGTGGTCGACACGGCGCCCTTCTGGATGTAACGGCCCTTCGAGCTCGACGGCTTGAGACGGATGATCTCCTCGAGCGCTGCGGCGAGGTTCTCGTCGAGCTGCTCGGCCGAGAACGATGCCTTGCCCACGACGAAGTGCACGTTGGCGTGCTTGTCGACGCGGAACTCGATCTTGCCGCCCTTGATCTCCTCCACGGCCTTGGCCGGGTTGGGGGTCACGGTGCCGGTCTTGGGGTTGGGCATGAGGCCACGAGGACCCAGCACCTTACCCAGACGACCGACCTGGCCCATGAGCTCGGGCGTCGAGACGGCCGCGTCGAACGCGGTCCAGCCTGCGGCGACCTTCTCGATGAGCTCGGCGCCGCCGACCTCATCCGCACCCGCGGCGATCGCGGCCTCAGCGGCCGGACCCGTCGCGAACACGATGACGCGGGCGGTCTTGCCGGTGCCGTGCGGGAGGATGACGGTGCCGCGCACCATCTGGTCCGCCTTGCGCGGGTCGACGGCCAGCTTCAGCGCGACCTCGACGGTCGAGTCGAACTTGGCGGAGCCGGTCTGCTTCGCGAGCGCGACGGCTTCGGTCGGCGTGTAGAACTTGTCCGCCTCGATCTTGGCGGCAGCGGCCTGGAAGGCCTTGGACTTGGTACCCATGTTTCCTATCCCCCTCAGTCCTCGACCGTGATGCCCATGGAACGGGCGGTGCCGGCGATGATCTTCGAGGCGGCCTCGATGTCGTTCGCGTTCAGGTCGGGCTGCTTCGTCTCTGCGATCTGGCGCACCTGCTCCTTGGTGAGCTTGCCCACCTTGGTCGTGTGCGGGGTCGGCGAGCCCTTCTGGAGGCCGGCGGCCTTCTTGATGAGCTCGGCGGCCGGAGGGGTCTTCAGAACGAACGTGAAGCTGCGGTCCTCGTAGACGGTGATCTCCACGGGGATGACGTTGCCGCGCTGCGACTCCGTCGCGGCGTTGTACGCCTTGCAGAACTCCATGATGTTGACGCCATGCTGACCGAGCGCGGGCCCGATCGGCGGCGCCGGGTTGGCTGCACCGGCGTTGATCTGAAGCTTGATCAGGCCGGTCACCTTCTTCTTCGGTGCCATTCTTCTTTCCTTTCGTACGAGCAGATGCCGGAGCATCTTCTCTCCCGCACACCCGGCATCTCCGAGCAGCGGTTCCCCCGAGGACCAGCCCCGGGAAGTCTTTACAGTTTGGTGACCTGGTCGAAGCTGAGCTCGACCGGGGTCTCGCGCTCGAAGAGCGAGACGAGGACCGTGAGCTTGCCGCTCTCGGGCTTGATCTCGCTGATCGTGCCGGGAAGACCCGCGAACGAGCCCTCCTTGATCGTGATCGTCTCGCCGACCTCGAAGTCGACCTCGGCGGGGATGACGCGCGACGCGGCCGTGGCGCCCTTCTTGGCGGAGCCGGCCTTCGTGGGCGCGGTCTCCTTGATCTCGACGAGGCTCTTCAGCATGTTGAAGGCCTCTTCGAAGCGCAGCGGCGTCGGGTTGTGGGCGTTGCCCACGAATCCGGTCACGCCGGGCGTATGACGCACGACCGACCAGGTGTCTTCCGTGAGCTCCATGCGCACGAGCACGTAGCCGGGGATCCGGACGCGCGTGACCATCTTGCGCTGACCGTTCTTGATCTCGACGACGTCCTCCATGGGGACCTCGATCTGGAAGATGTCGTCCTCGACCTCGAGCGTCGACTTGCGCTGCTCGATGTTGGCCTTCACCTTGCGCTCGAAGCCGGCGTAGGAGTGGATGACGTACCACTTGCCCGGGAGCATGCGCAGCTCGGCGCGGAACGCCTCATAGGGGTCTTCGTCGGACTCGTCCTCGTCGGACTCGACCTCGTCGGACTCGACCTCGCCGGACTCGACCTCGTCGACGACGTCCGCTGCGGCCTCGACCTCTGCCACGAACTCCTCGTCGAGCACGGGAGCGTCGTCGTCGCCGTTCACGTCGGGACCGTCGTAAGGGGTCACCTCGTCGGCGGCCTCGGCCTCGAGCTCCGCCACCTCTTCGGCGATGGAGTCGTTGATGACCTCGGCGGCAGCCTCGGTCTCGGCCGCCTCGTCGAGGTTCAGAGCGTCGTTCACGATGGCGTCCGCCTCCGGGTCGTCGATGTCGATGTCGTCCAGGTCGACGTCATCCTCGTCCGCGTCGTCCACGATGTGGATCGCCACGTGCTCGGCCGCCGTGTTGGCGCGGTCCTCCTCGGCGAGGATGTTGCCCTCCTGGGCCTCGTCATCCTCCGAGGACTGCTCCGCCGCCGTCGCCCAGTCGGCGTCGTCGATGAATCTTTCAGACACTGAATTCTCTTCCGTTCTGTTCGCAGCGGGATCGGATCCCACTCGCGCGCCCCGTGGAGTCGGGGCTGTTCAGGTGGCTCAGGAGGCCGGCACTCCGAAGACGTACGCCGTGATCCACACGAAGAGCACGTCGAGGCCATAGACGATCGCCATCATGATCACGACGAAGCCCAGCACGACCGCCGTGTACTTCAGCAGTTCCTGGCGCGTCGGCGTGACGACCTTGCGGAGCTCGGCCAAGACCTGACGGATGAACATGGCGATCCGCGAGAAGACGTTCGGCTTCTTCTCGCGGGGTGCGCCGCCCGCGGGGACGACCTCGCCCGTCGGCTCGTCCTGAACCATCGATGCCACCTGATTACCTTCCGTGCGCCGGCATTCGCCTTCGCACTGTGTTGTCAACCGCCGGACGCGTGGTGCCGGCGCTGCGCTGACGCGCAGGGCGGACAGGAATCGAACCTGCAACCTGCGGTTTTGGAGACCGCTGCTCTGCCAATTGAGCTACCGCCCTAGAGGCCCGGAGGCCTCTGAAGCCCGCGCTCTTCCACCGACGCCTGAACGAGAGGAGCCTGCCCGAATCACGGGCACGGCGAAAGAATGCAGACTTCAACTGCACGCTCCAGTGTACGGCATGCCCCGTGGCCCCGCGAATCCGTGGATGCTGCTGCACGCCGGAGCGGTCGGGCTCCGGCGGCGGCGCTAGCATGCCGCCATGACCCTGTCTCAGGCTCTTCTCGACCAGCTGTGGGAGTTCGATGATCGCGTGGCTTCCGAGTCGCGTCTGCGCGCCGCCGTGGAGGCGGAGACGGATGCCGCGACCCGCGCCGAGCTCGAGACCCAGGTCGCGCGGGCCCTCGGCCTGCAGGAGCGCTTCGTCGAGGCCGACGCCGTGCTCAGCACGACTCCGGTGGTCTCGCCGGCCGTGGCCGTGCGCGTCGCACTGGAGCGCGGGCGTCTGCGCAACTCCGCCGGCGACCCTGATGCGGCACGACCGCTCTTCCAGCTCGCGGCCGATGTTGCGGCATCCTCCCACCTGACGTTCCTGCAGGTCGACGCGCTGCACATGCTGGCGATCGCCGACCCCGAGCACGCGCCGGAGTGGACCGCCCGCGCGATCGAGGTGCTCGACCCGACGACCGATCCGCGCACGCGGCGCTGGCTGGTGTCGCTGCACAACAACGCCGGCTGGTCGCACCTCGACGCCGGCCGCCCGCACGATGCGCTCGTGGAGTTCGAGAAGGCGCAGGATGCCGCGGCCCGCTGGGGCACGCCCCAGCAGGTGGTCTGGGCGGAAGAAGCCGTAGCAGAGGCCCTCGCCGCCCTGCCCCCCGCTCGTTGAACGAGCGAGCCACCCCGTCCCCGGTCGTTGAGCGAGCGAAGCGAGACGAAACGCACCGAACTACGGAGAGTGCCTCGTTCGGACGCTCCATCCGCGAACTGCGTCGATGCCGCCCAGGATGAACGCCTCACGCTTCGCATGGCTCCACCCCTGGATGCGCTTCTCCCAGGCGAACGCATCGTCGATGCGCTCGAACTCGCCACTCCAGGCGAGCTCCACGGGAAGCCGGCGACGCGTGTACGCGCTCCCCATGCCCGCCTCATGCTGCTCGATCCGCCGACCGAGGTCGCGTGTGCTCCCGGCATAGAACGTGCCGTCAGCGCACCGGAGGATATAGGTGAAGGGCATCGCCCGACCGTAGGGGCCTCCTCCGACACCGGGGCGTTTCGTCTCGTCGCTGCGCTCCTCGCTCAACGACCGGGAGGCACGTTTCGTCTCCTCGCTCAACGACCGGGAGGCATGTTTCGTCTCGTCGCTGCGCTCCTCGCTCAACGACCGGGAGGCACGTTTCGTCTCGTCGCTGCGCTCCTCGCTCAACGACCGGGGGCTTGCCCCCACCGGTCGTTGAGCGAGCGAAGCGAGACGAAACGCGGGATCGATCAGGCGCCGACGCGGATGAGCTTCTTGTTGACGAACTCGTCGGCGGCGAGCAGCCCCATCTCCCGCGAGGTGCCGGAGCGCTTGACACCGCCGAACGGCAGACCCGGCTCGTCGGCGAGGACCAGGTTGACGTAGACCATGCCGGCGTCGATCTTGTCGGCGATCCGGGCGGCCTGCTCCTCATCGGTGGTGAACACGTACGAGCCCAGGCCGAAGCTGGTGTCGTTCGCGATCTTCACCGCCTCGTCCTCGTCCGCCACCTTGTAGACGACGCCGACGGGACCGAAGAACTCCTCGCTGTACGCGTCCATCTCGCTCGTCACTCCGGTGAGCACCGTTCCCGGGTAGAACGCTCCGTCGCGCGTGCCGCCGGTCGCGAGCGTCGCACCCTGCGCGACCGCCTTGTCGACCTGCTCGGCGAGGCGCTCCGCGGCGACGAGCGAGGACAGCGGGCCGAGCACGGTGTCCTCCGCGAACGGGTCGCCCACCTTGGCGCCGCTCATCTTCGCGGTGAACTTCTCGAGGAACTCGTCGTACAGACCGTCGATCACGATGAAGCGCTTCGCCGCATTGCACGACTGGCCGGTGTTGTCGAGGCGCGCGTCGACAGCCGCCTGCACCGCCCCGTCGAGGTCGTCGGTCGACAGCAGGATGAACGGATCGGATCCGCCGAGCTCGAGGGCGACCTTCTTGAGGTTGCGGCCCGCGACCTCTGCGACCGCCGCACCCGCGCGCTCCGAGCCGGTGACCGAGACGCCCTGCACGCGCCGGTCGGCGATGATCGTCGCCGCCTGCTCGTTCGACGCGTACACGTTGGTGTACACACCGTCGCCGAGCCCGGCATCCGCATAGATCTTCTCGATCGCCGCGGCCGACTCCGGGCACTGACCGGCGTGCTTGAGGATGATCGTGTTGCCGATGACGATGTTCGGCGCCGCGAAGCGGGCCACCTGGTAGTACGGGAAGTTCCACGGCATGATCCCGAGGAGCGGCCCGAGCGCCGTGCGGCGGATCACCGCGGTGCCGTCGCCGTCGATGTCGATCGGCTGGTCGCCGGTGATCTTGTCGGCGTGGTCGGCGTAGTACTCGGTGATGTCCGCGGCGAAGTCGACCTCGCCGAGCGCGGCCTCGAGCGGCTTGCCCATCTCGCGCACGATGATGGCGGCCAGCTCGTCGCGTCGCTCGCGGTGCAGGTCCGCGGCTTTGCGGATGCGCGCCGCGCGGTCGGACACCGGGACGTTGCGCCACGTGCGGAAGGCGGCATCCGCTCCGGCCAGGACCGTCTCGAGGGCCTCGTCGGTGATCGTCGGGTAGGTGGCCAGGGTCTCGCCCGTGGCGGGGTTGACGACGGCGTACTCACTCATGGGTGTTCTCTCCGATCGGATGGTTGGGTCACAGTCTGCCGCTCAGCGGCGGGTACGTCGAAGGCTTGCGGGAGCATCCATACCGAGTGTCTCGCCGCGGAAGAATGCCGGACGCTTGATGGCCTGCCAGATCATGATGACCACGCCGAGCCCGATCACGACGACGCCGAGGATGAAGACGAGCCCCAGGCCTCCGATGTTCGAGCCGCTGCCGTAGTCGGGGTCCATGCTGTCGTAGAGCGTCTTGCCGAACAGCAGGAGCAGGATGATTCCGCCCACGAGCGGGAACAGCAGCGTGAAGAAGAAGCTGCGCGCCGAGTCCGTCCACTGCTTGCGGAAGTACCACACGCACGCGAACGCCGTGATGCCGTAGTAGAAGCAGATCATCATTCCGAGGGTGGTGATCGTGTCCCACAGCACGTCCTCGCTCACGAACCGCATCACCGTGTAGAAGACCGAGGCGACGATGGCCGAGACGACCGTCGCGTAGCCGGGCGTGAAGAACCGCGGGGACACCTTCGCGAAGGCCGGCGGCAGTGCCTTGTAGTGCCCCATCGCGAGGAGGGTCCGCGCCGGGCCGACGAATGTGGACTGCAGCGACGAGGCCGAACTCGTCAGCACCGCCAGCGACACGAGGAAGGCCAGCGGGCCCAGGATCGGACCGCTCAGGTAGAAGAACACGTTGGACTGGATGTCCTCGTTGCCCAGCCCCAGCTCCCCCGCGCCGGTGCCGGCGTAGGCAAGCAGCGACACCGAGATCAGCAGGTACAGCACGACGATGGTCACGACGGTGAGCGTCGCCGCGCGCCCGGGGGTCTTCTCGGGGTCCTTTGTCTCCTCGTTCATCGTGAGGGTGACATCCCACCCCCAGAAGATGAAGATCGACAGCGAGAGCCCCGCCACCATCGCCCCGAACGCGTCGAGCGTCTCGGTGGGCTCGATGGCGAAGGGATTGAACCAGGAGAGCTCCACCGGGCTGGCGTCGAACGCCGTCCCGTTGGCGACGTGGACGAATGCCGCCACGGCGAAGAAGATCAGCACCAGGACCTGGAACCCGACGAGCACGTACTGCAGCTTCTGCGTCGTCTGCAGGTCCCGGTACGAGATGTAGGTCGCGCCGGCCATGAACAGCAGGCACACCGCCACGTTGATGAACGGGTTGAACGCGAGCTCCGCGATCGTGCCCGGGCTCCCGGCCAGCTGGTCGATGAGCAGGAACAGGAACTCGACGGCGATGCCCGCCAGATTGGAGAGCACGAGGATCGTCGCGGCGATCAGCCCCCAGCCGGCGAGCCAGCCCACCCAGGGGCCGAACGCGCGAGCGGCCCAGGTGAAGGAGGTTCCCGAGTCGGGCATGGCGCGGTTGAGCTCGCGATAGCCGAGCGCGACGAGGAGCATCGGGATGAATCCGATGAGGATGATGGCCGGGACCTGGAATCCCACCTCCGACACCGTCGGACCGAGCGCTGCCGTCAAGGTGTACGCGGGCGCGATGCACGAGATTCCGATGACGACGGCGCCCAGCAGGCCGATCGTGCCGGCGCTCAGGCCCTTCTTGGACAGGCCGCCGGTGACCGGCTCGCCGGTGACTGCTTCAGCCCTGCTGCGATCGCTCATGCCTGCGGTCCCTTCTTCTTGCGCGTGCGAGGCACGACGATCATGGGCACGGGGAGCTCGTGCAGCATCTTCGCTGCCGTGGACCCCAGGAACAGACGGCGCGGACGCGCCAGGCGGCTCGAGCCGACCACCGCGATCTCGCCGGGTTCCCAGCTGAGATGCGACACGGCGTCCTCGATGCTGTCGCCGAGTCCGACCACGGCCTCGGCGTCGACACCCTTCGGCAGCGCGCGGCGGGCGTGGACGAACACCTCGTCCGCGTGCATCGCCGCCGACTCGTTCCCCGCGATCCCGGCGGGAAGATCGACGGCGACCAGCGACACCAGGCGCAGCTCGGCACCGGTCGCCGACGCGAGCGCCACGCTCTCCTCGAGGAGCAGGTCCGCGCCCGGACGGAGCCCGATCGCGGCGGTGATGCGGGTGATGCCGCTCGCCGGATCGATGCGCCGAGCACCCTCGGGCGCAAGCACCACGGGCACATCGGCGGAGTGCAGCAGCTCGCTGGCGACCGTGCCGAGGCGGTGGCGCCCGCGCAGGCCGCCGTTCGCCGCGCCGACCACGATGTGCGAGGCGCCGATGTCGTGAGCCGTATCGATCAGACCCGCGGCGAAGGACTCGGCGAAGCGGACGTGCGTGCGAGTGCGCACGGTCGCGGGCACGGTGCCCGCGGCATCGGCCAGCCACTTCTCGGCCTGCTCGCGCACGTACTCGTCGTACCCCGCGTCCGGCGGAGTGATCACGCTGCGCTCCTCGCCCGGCAGCACGACGACGAGATGAAGAGAGGAATCGGATGCCACGGCCAGCCGTGCACCGAGGGCGACGGCGTCGGCTCCGGCATCCGTCGCGGTGTATCCGACGACGATGCGGCCGCTCATGCGCGCGCTCCGTCCACGATGTTCGCGGCGACGAGCCGACCCATGCGGATCGCGCCGTCGACGTGCTGGTAACCGGCGCCGGCCATGTCGCTGCACGCGAAGTGGATCGGTCCGACCGGGGTGCGCAGGTCCGCGCCGTAGCGGGTGAGGCCGCCGAGGTCGAAGCTCGCGGCGTACGCGCCGCGGGTCCACTCCTCCGCTCCCCAGTCGCTCTCGAAGTACACGAGCGGTTCGAGTGCCTCGGGGCCGTAGTAGTGCGACAACGACTCCAGGATGCGCGCTCTGCGCTCCTCCGCGGACGCCCGGAAGAGGTCGTCGGCGTTGCGGTCCGAGACGAACCCGACGAGGGTGCCGCGCTCGTCGCCGTGGTTGGTGTTGTCGTACGCCTCGTGGGAGAGCTCGTAGGGGCTGAAGGCGGTTCCCGACAGGCCCTGCTCACGCCAGAACGGACGGTCGTACACGGCGTGCACCTTGATCACGAAGCCCATCGAGATGTGCTGGTGCATCTGCTGCTTCAGCCGGGGCAGAGCGGGCTGGAACTCGATCCACGGGTAGAGGATCGGCGCGTGCGCCAGGATGACGAATCGCGCGCGCACCTCGAGGTCCTCGTCGGTGACGACGCGGACGCCGTCCGCGTGCCAGTGGACCTCGTTGACGGGCTGACCGAGCAGCACGTCGTCGCCGAGGCGCTCGGCGAGGAGCAGCGGCACCTGCTGGAGGCCGCCGACGACCCGCTCGTCGAGGATGTAGTCGGCGTCGACGAGGTGAGTGAAGCTCCCCGCGCTCGCGGCCATGAGCAGCGCCTGCAGTGCCGAGAAGGCGTAGGCGGGCTTGGTCAGCATCGCGCCGGCGATGAAGAGGGCGATGTTGTCGCGCGCCTCCTGGTCGGGCGTCTGCTCCTCGAGCCACGCCTCGAATGAGATGCGGTCGAGCTCCTCGGCATCCGGGTGCTCCCACGGCTTGTCGGGGTCCATCTGCGCGACCATGCCGTCGAGCTTCTCGATCAGGCGGACGATCTCCTTCTCGGTCTCGGGTGCCACGGGGAAGATCTCTCCCGTGAAGCGGCGGACCGAGCCGTCGCGGCCGATGTAGACCGAATCGCCCTCGCGGTAGCGGCTGTAGGTCTCCAGACCCAGCTCGGCGATCGTCTCCTTGAGCGCCTCTTGGTCGGGCGAGACCCACTGGCCGCCGACCTCGAGCATCGCGCCGTCGATCACATCGGTCCACAGTCGCCCGCCGACCCGGTCGCGCGCCTCGAGCACCACGACGGAGAGTCCGGCCTTCCTGAGTTCATTCGCCGCGGTGAGGCCGGCGGCACCAGCCCCGACGATCACGACGTCACGCGTCAGCTGTTGCATGAGACTCCTCTGTCCGGTGTGCGGCCGTCCGGCGGCCTCGAGACTCGGCGTCGCGCCGTGTCCCACTTTCCTCGCCTCGGCAAGCGCCATGCGAGCGAATTCGGGACATGCCCCGGAGAAACCGGGACATGTCGCTGGATCAGGATGCCGCGAGTGCGGCGGCGACGACGTCGATGCCCTCGTGGAGCAGGTCGTCGCCGATGGAGAGCGGCGGAAGGAAACGGATCACGTTCCCGTAGGTGCCGCAGGTGAGCACGATCACGCCCTGGGAGATGCACGCCTTCGCGACCGCGGCGGTGAGCGCGGCATCCGGCTCACCCGTCGCGGGGTTCACGAACTCGGCGGCGATCATCGCACCGTGGCCGCGCACGTCGCCGACACGAGGGTCGGCTGCCTGCAGCGCACCGAGGCGCTCGGTGAGGATCGCGCCGATCTCGCGGGCGCGCTCGATCATGCCGTCGTTCTCGAACACGTCGATCGCGGCCAGCGCCGCGGCGCACGCGACGGGATTGCCGCCGTAGGTGCCGCCGAGGCCGCCCGCGTGAGAGGCGTCCATGATCTCGGCCCGTCCGGTCACGGCCGCCAAGGGCAAGCCCCCCGCGATGCCCTTGGCGGTCGTGATCAGGTCCGGCACGATGCCGAACACGTCACTCGCGAACATCTCCCCAGTGCGAGCGAAGCCGGTCTGGATCTCGTCGGCGATGAACACCACCCCGTTGGCGCGGCACCACTCGACGAGAGCGGGAAGGAAGCCCTCGGCGGGGACGATGAACCCGCCCTCTCCCTGGATCGGCTCGATGATGACGGCGGCGAGGTTGTCGGCGCCGACCTGCTTCTCGATGACCGAGATGGCCTTCTTCGCAGCATCCGCTCCGCTCAGTCCGTCGCGGAACGGGTACGACAGCGGTGCGCGGTAGACCTCTGACGCGAACGGGCCGAAGCCGCTCTTGTAGGGCATCGACTTGGCCGTGAGGGCCATGGTGAGGTTGGTGCGGCCGTGGTAGCCGTGATCGAAGGCGACGACGGCCTGCCGGCCGGTGAACTTGCGCGCGATCTTGACCGCGTTCTCGACGGCTTCCGCGCCGGAGTTGAACAGTGCGCTCTTCTTCGCGTGGTCGCCCGGGGTGACGCGATTGAGCGCTTCGGCGACCGACACGTAGGAGTCGTAGGGAGCGATCATGAAGCACGTGTGGGTGAACTGCGCCACCTGCGCCTGGACAGCTGCGACGACCTTCGGGTGCGCGTTGCCGATCGTGGTCACGGCGATGCCGGATCCGAGGTCGATGAGCGAGTTGCCGTCGGCGTCGACGATCACGCCGCCGCCGGCCGCCACCGCGTGCACGGGTGCCGTGTGCCCCACGCCGGCTGCCACCGCGGCGGATTTGCGGTCGAGGAGCTCCTGCGAGCGCGGACCCGGGATGCTCGTCACGAGGCGACGCTCCTGCGGCAGGGTGGGACCGCCGATGGGCGTTTCGGTGAGGGTGTCGACAGCGCTCATGGGGGCGAGCGTAGGACCGAGCCAGACGCGCCGCACCCTCCTCGCTGTACATTCTCCTTAGCCTGCTGTACAGCCGGTACACCTTGGAGGATCATGCCCGCCGTCGCCGACGCCCCCACGCTGCGCGCGCTTCTCACCCGTGCCGACCTGCGACTCGTCCTCGCCGGCGAGCAGCACCTCGAACCGGGCACACTCGACCGCGCCGTGCGCTGGGTGCACAGCACCGACCTCGTCGACCCCACGCCCTTCCTTTCGGAGGGCCTGGTGCTCCTGACGACCGGCACGCAGTTCCCGGAGTCGCCCGACGAGACCGGCGCGTTCCGCGCCTACGTGCACCGGCTCGCGGCGCGCGGAGTCGTAGGTCTGGGATTCGGCACCGAGGTCGTGCGCGACGGCATCCCTCCGGCGCTCGTCGAGGCGTGCCGCGATGAGCGGATGCCGCTGTTCGAGGTCCCCTACCGCACGCCGTTCATCGCCGTGGCGCGCGCCAACGCCGAGGCGATCGCCGCGCAGGCGTACTCCCGGCGCAGCTGGGCGCTCGCCGCGCAGCGCGCGATCGCCCTCGCCGCGCTGCGGCCCGACGGGCTCGGGGCGACCGTCGCCGAACTCGCGCGGCAGCTCGACACGTGGGTCGGCATGTACGACGCCGCCGGGGAGCTCGTGCGGGAGCATCCCGCGGGCGGTCTCGATGCGGCCACCGCCGAGGATCTCCGCCGCGAAGTCACTGGCGTCCTCAACCGCGGCGCACGAGCGGGCTCGTCGCTGCGCATCCGCGAGACGCCGTTCAGCCTCCAGACGCTCGGACGCGGCGGGCACCTTCGCGGCGTCATCGCCATCGCCGCGGGCGACCTCGACCAGGAGGGTCGCGGGGTCGTGACGGCGGTGATCGCGATGGCGGGGCTCGCGCTCGAGCAGCAGCAGGGCCTCAGCCGTGCGCGCGGCGTGCTGCGCGCCGGACTGGTGCAGACGCTCCTCGCAGACGATCCGGCCTTCGCCCGGCGCATCTCGCGCGAACTGTGGGGGCCGCTGCCGGCAGCGCCGGTCGAGGTGGCGCTGACGGATGCCACGGCATCCCGCATCGACGCGATCGCCGAACTCCTCGAGCTCCGCGTCGACGAGAAGCGCGGCGCGCTCTTCTTCGGACGCGGCGACGACGGTCTCGTGATCGTCGTGCCCGCCGGCGAGCGCGGCCCGGTGGAGGAGGTCGCCGAGCGGTTCGGTGTGCGCATCGGCCTGTCGGATCCCGCCGGCTACGACTCGTTCGCCGCGGCGATCGCGCAGGCGAAGGTCGCGCGGGACCGCAGCGGCGACGGCGTCACGCTCTTCGCGGAGCTCGCGCGCACCGGCGTGCTGTCGGCGCTGTCCGACGAGGCACGAGCGCTCGCGCGCGCGGAGCTCGCGCCGCTGCGCGACCACGACGCCGCGGAAGGCACCCACCTGGTCGAGACTCTGCAGGCGTGGCTCGACAACGACTGCTCGCACGAGGCATCCGCTCGCGCACTCGGGGTGCACCGGCACACCGTGCGCACGCGCCTCGCGCAGATCGAGCGGGTGCTGGGCGCCGACCTCTCCTCGTTCGCCGCCCGCGCCGAGCTGTGGGCCGCGCTCCGCGCCGTCGAGGACTGACGCTGCGCGAACCCGGGCCCCGAGTCTCAGCCGCGCCCCGAGTCGGCGGCAGCGCCCCGAGTCGCCGGCCGCGCCCCGAGTCGCCAAGACACGCCGTATCCGCGCCGCCGCGCCGGCGTGTCTTGGCGACTCGGGCTCCGGTTCGGCGCACAGGGGCGGAGTGCACAACGTCGGCAGTCCGTGACTACGTCGCGCCCAGCCCGCCTTGCCTGCCCGCGCGCGACGGGAATGCCGACGTTGCGCACACGCGGCCTGTCGCACGGCCGGGCCAGATTGGGACGGATCGTCCTCGGCCGGCAGCGCGAATCCGCGACAGGATGGGCCCATGACCGAGCCGCGCGTACCCAACGGAGACGTCTCGTGGTGGTGGCGGCAGCTCGGCGGGACGCCCGCTCCGCGTGCGCCACTCCCCGGCCCGATCGACGTCGACGTCGCGATCGTCGGCGGCGGATACACCGGCCTGTGGGCGGCGTACTACCTCAAGACCCTGCAGCCCGACCTGCGCGTGGCCATCCTCGAGCAGCGGTTCGCCGGGTTCGGGGCATCCGGACGCAACGGCGGCTGGCTGACGAACACCGTCACGGGCGGACGGGAGCGGTACGAGGCATCCCACGGGCGCGATCCCGCCGCCGCCCAGCAGCGCGCGCTCAACGAGACGGTCGACGAGGTCATCGCGGTCGCGGCCCGCGAGGGCATCGACGCCGACATCGTGAAGGGCGGCGAGTTCGGCGTCGCCCGCACGCCGTCCCAGCTGGCCAGGCTCCGCGCCGCCGTGAAGGCTGAGCAGCAATGGCCGCACACCGATGTCGTTGAGTTGGATGCCGCGTCCGCCGCCTCCCGCATCGCCGTGGACGGCGTACTCGGCGGGGTGTGGCATCCGCACTGCGCCCGCGTGCACCCGGCGAAGCTGGCCGCCGGGCTCGCCGCCGCTGTCGAGCGCCTCGGCGTGCCGATCTACGAGCAGACCCGCGTCACGGAGATCTCGTCGGGCCGCGCGATCACCGACCGGGGGATCGTGACCGCGTCGCACGTGCTGCGCGCGACCGAGGGCTTCACGGCGGATCTGCGCGGTGAGCACCGCACCTGGCTGCCGATGAACTCCTCGATGATCGTCACCGACCCCCTCCCCGGGACCGTCTGGGACACGATCGGGTGGAACGGTCGCGAGACCCTGGGCGACTTCGCCCACGTGTACATGTACGCCCAGCGCACGGCCGACGACCGCATCGCGTTCGGCGGGCGCGGAGTGCCGTACCGGTACGGCTCGCACGTCGACGAGGACGGCACCACGCAGGAGCGGACGATCGCGGCGCTCACCCGTCTGCTGCGGGACTTCTTCCCGGATGCCGCGTCCGTGCCGATCGCCCACGGCTGGGCGGGCGTCCTGGGCGTGCCCCGCGACTGGGCCGCGTCGGTCGGACACGACCGCGCGAGCGGGCTCGGCTGGGCAGGCGGCTACGTCGGGACGGGTGTCACGGCCACGAATCTCGCCGGCCGCACGCTCGCCGATCTCGTGCTGGAGCGCGACACCGGCCTGGTGCACCTGCCGTGGGTCGGGCACCGGGCCAGGAAGTGGGAGCCCGAGCCGCTACGCTGGCTCGCCGTGAACGCGATCTACGCCGCGTATCGCACAGCCGACCGGTTCGAGGCATCCGGATCCGGCACCGGCACGGCGTGGCCCGCCCACGTCGCCGACTTCGTCGCCGGGCGGCACTAGCCCGCCGCCGCCGGCCCAGGCTCGTTCGTCGCCGCCCGTGCCGTTCCGTTTGTGCGGGCGTTGGCGCGCCTGCGGGTCCGTTCGGACGCCCATTCGCCCACACAAACGGATGTCGTGCCCGGGCCCCCGGGCACCGAACGGGGCGGTGGGAGCGGCGGGCTAGCACGCGAGCGGATGCCGCACCAGGGCCTGTCCTGTGGCGCGCAGCTGGCGGCATCCTGCCGTGCATGAGGCATTTCTCATCGCTAATACCTTTCACCTGTTAGGTTTTTGGCGTAGGGTCGATCACACGGCGCGAGATGTGCCGGAACACAGCCGAGGCAGGGCCGCCGAGGGCGGCGACGACCGATGGAGGCGTCAGACCGATGACCAGAACATTCACACGCAGAACCTCGCGACTGGCCGCAGCCGGCGCCGTGACACTCGTGGGAGCGCTGCTGCTCGCAGGCTGCGGGCGCACCGACGCGCCGACGGGTGGCGGCGATGGCGGCGGAGGCGAGGCGATCGACGACTCCCCCGCGACCGGCACCGTCGAGGTGTGGGCGATGGGCAACGAGGGCGAGGTCCTCGACGAGCTCGCCGCGCAGTTCGAGGAGGAGAACCCCGACGTCCAGATCGAGGTCACCGCCGTTCCGTGGGAGAGCGCCCACGACCGCATCGCGACCGCGATCGCCGGCGGCGAGACCCCTGACATCTCCATGCTCGGCACGACGTGGGTCGGCGAGTTCGCCGCGACCGGCGCGTTCGAGCCGACGCCCGAGGGCCTGGTCGACGAGTCGTCGTTCTTCGAGGGCTCGTGGGAGACCGCGGTCGTGGACGAGGTCGCCTACGGAGTGCCCTGGTACGTCGACACCCGCGTGCTCTACTACCGCACCGACCTCGCCGAGAAGGCCGGCCTCGAGCCGCCGACGACGTGGGACGAGTACACGGCGTTCACGAAGGGCCTGCAGGAAGCCGGCGCCGAGTGGGGCGTCTCGCTCCCGCCGGGCGGCTTCGACTCGTGGCAGTACGTGACCCCGCTCGCCTGGCAGCAGGGCGGCGAGATCCTCAACGAGGACGGCACCGAGTTCACCTTCGACACTCCGGAGTGGGAGGAGGCGTTCTCCTTCTACACGAGCTTCTTCGAGGACGGCATCTCCGAGCCGCGCCGCCTCGAGGGCGGCGAGATCGAGTCCGCCTTCATCAACGGCGAGGTCGGCGCCTTCTACAGCGGTCCATTCCACGTCGGCCTGCTGCGTGAGCAGGGCGGCGAGGACTTCGCCGACAAATTCGGCGTCGCGATGGTGCCCGGCGCCGACAGCCGCACGAGCTTCACCGGCGGTGGCAACCTGGCCGTGTTCGAAGACACCGAGAACCGCGACGCGTCCTGGAAGTTCGTCCGGTGGCTGAGCCAGCCCGAGACGCAGCTCGCCTGGTACGACATCTCGACCGACCTCCCCAGCGTGCAGGCGGCGTGGGATGACCCGACGTTCGCCGAGGATCCCTACCTCAGCGTGTTCGGGGAGCAGCTGCAGGACTCGAAGGCCCCGCCGGCGATCCCCACGTGGGCTCAGGTGTCGGCCGTGATCGATCAGGAGCTCGAGAAGGCCACCCGCGGCGACACGTCGCCGGCCGACGCGGTCGCCGCGATCCAGCAGCAGGCGACGTCGATCGGGACAGGCCAGTAAGAGGCATCCCATGACCTCCCTTGCCACCCCCGCGGCCCCGCCGCGGCGCCCCGCACCTCGTGCGCGGGCGTCGCGGCGGGAGCGCCGCATGACGCGCACCGCGTGGCTGTTCGCCGCACCGTTCGTGATCCTGTTCCTGGTGTTCATGGCCGGGCCGATCGTCGGATCGTTCCTCATGAGCTTCACCGACATGACCACGCGCGACCTGCAGACGCCGTTCCAGGTGAACCTCGTCGGCTTCGACAACTACATCCGCCTGTTCCAGGACCCGCGGTTCCTGCGATCGCTGCTCAACACGTTCACCTTCGTGGTCGTGGCGGTGCCGCTCACGATCGCGCTCGCCCTCGCGGTGGCACTCGCGCTCGACAAGGGCATCCGCCGCTTCCGCACGGTGTACCGCGTCGGCTACTACGCCCCCGTGGTCACGAGCATCGTCGCCATCGCCATCGTCTGGCGGTTCATCCTCCAGCCCGACGGCCTGCTCAACGGCTTCCTGGCCGTATTCGGCATCCAGGGACCCGATTGGCTGCAGTCGACGACGTGGGCGCTGCCGTCGCTCATCATGATGGCGGTCTGGCGCAACATCGGGACGATCATGGTGATCTTCCTCGCCGCCCTGCAGGGGGTGCCGCGGGAGCACCACGAGGCCGCGATGGTCGACGGCGCGAACGCCTGGCAGCGGTTCTGGAACATCACGATCCCCGCGATGCGGCCCGCGATCCTGTTCGCGACGGTCATCACGGGAATCGGATTCCTGCAGTTCTTCGAAGAGCCGTACGTGATGACCCAGGGAGGTCCGCTCGACGCGACCCTGTCGACGGCCATGTACACGTACGACCAGTTCGGATTCGGCAACTACGCCTACGCGTCGGCGGCCAGCTACGTGCTGTTCCTCGCCATCGTGGTGCTCTCGCTGATCCAGTTCCGCCTCATCGCAAGGAAGGACTGACATGACGACCACGCCTCCTCCCCGTGCCGATGCGGCCGGCGCCGAAGCATCCCGCGCCGAGGCCGAACGGCTGGGCCCGGTCCTCGCCTCGGCATCGGTGACCGACACCGACGTCGTCGAGCCCGAGAGCCACCCCGCGGGCCGCAGGCGCCGCGGCGAGCGCCCGCGCTGGTGGCTGTACATCGTGCTCACGCTCGGCCTCATCGCCATGGTTATGCCGTTCGTGTGGATGTTCCTCGGCTCGTTCAAGTCGGATGCCGAGATCCGCCAGAACCCCACGGGCTTCCTGCCGCAGAACCCGACGGTGGAGAACTACGAGACGCTCTTCGGCCGCCTGGACTTCACGACGTTCTTCATCAACAGCGTCGTGGTGGCCGTCTTCGTCACGCTGGGCAACATCGTCTTCTGCTCGATGATCGGCTATGCGCTGGCAAAGCTGCAGTTCCGCGGCAAGAAGCTGCTGTTCGCGCTCGTCATCGGCACGCTCATGGTCCCGGGAGTCGTCACCTTCGTGCCGCTGTTCGTGCTGACGGCGAACCTCGGACTGGTGAACTCCTACCCGGGCCTCATCCTGCCGTTCCTCATCTCGCCGCTCGGCGTCTTCCTGATGCGGCAGTTCATGCTGAGTCTCCCCGACGAGCTGATCGAGGCCGCACGCATCGACGGCGCGAGCGAATGGCGTATCTTCCTGCGCGTCATCATGCCGATGTGCGGGCCGGCGGTCGCGACGCTGACGATCCTGACCTTCCTCGGGAGCTGGAACAACTTCCTGTGGCCGCTGGTCGTGGCCACGAAGGAGGACATGTATACGCTCCCCGTCGCGCTCGCCCTCTACTCGGTCAGCCAGAACGCGGCCAAGTACGGGCTCATGATGGCGGGCGCCGTCGTCGTGGTCGCGCCCATCCTGCTCGTGTTCGTGTTCCTGCAGCGCTACTTCGTGCAGGGCATCGCACTCACCGGCATCAAGTGATCTCGAACGAAAGGACCATCGAACCGATGGAGTTCCCCGAAGGATTCGTGTGGGGTGCGTCCACGGCGGCGCACCAGATCGAGGGCGGCAACGTCAACTCGGACTGGTGGGAGCGCGAGTGGGGCCGTGTTCCCGGCGCTGTGGTCGAGACGCCGTCCGGCGACGCGGCCGACAGCTACCACCGCTACGGCGAGGACATGGCGCTGCTGGCCGAGGCGGGACTCGACACCTACCGGTTCAGCATCGAGTGGGCCCGCATCGAGCCCGAGGACGGCTGGGTCTCGAACGCGGCGATCGACCACTACCGTCGCATGGTCGACACCGCGATCGGGCTCGGCCTGCGTCCCATGATCACCCTTCATCACTTCACGAACCCGATCTGGTTCGCGCGTGAGGGCGGGTGGCATTCGGATGCCGCACCCGACCGATTCGCCCGTTATGTCGAGGCTGCGCTGCCGGTACTCGAGGCCGTGGATCTCGTCTGCACCATCAACGAGCCCAACATGGTGTCCGTGCTCGCCGATCCCCAGGTCGGATTCCCCTCCATCGGCCTTCCGCCCGGCGTGCCCGCAGTGACCGATCGCCTGATCGACGCGCACAAGAGGGCCGTCGACATCGTGCGGGGGGATGGATGCCTCGCCGGCTGGTCCGTCGCGACGCAGGCCTATCAGCCGCTCGACGGCGCCGAAGAGGTGGCGGCCGAGTACGGTGCCTCGCGGGAGGACGTGTTCCTGGATGCCGCGCGCGGGGACGACTGGGTCGGCGTGCAGGCGTACACGCGCACGAGGATCGGCGCCGACGGGCCGCTGCCGATCGCGGACGACGCGGAGCGCACCCTCACCGGATGGGAGTACTTCCCGCCGGCGGTGGGTGACGGCATCCGCAATGCGTGGGCCCGCGCGGGCGTGCCCGTCTACGTCACCGAGAACGGCATGGCCACCTCGGACGACGCTCGGCGCATCGACTACACGCGCGGCGCACTGGAGGCGGTGCACTCCTGCATCGCAGACGGCATCGACGTGCGGGGATACCTGCACTGGAGCCTGCTCGACAACTACGAGTGGGGCAGCTACCGTCCCACATTCGGCCTGATCGCCTGGGATCGCGAGACGTTCGAGCGCACCCCCAAGCCCAGCCTCGCCTGGCTCGGAGAGGTCGCGCGCGCGAACGCGCTGCGCTGAGGCGGGCCGTCGCGTTTCGTCTCGCTCGCTGCGCTCCCTCGCTCAACGACCGGGAGGCGGCCGCGCCCGGCCCCGGTCGTTGAGCGAGCGCAGCGAGACGAAACGCCCCTCGCCGCTGCCCCTCCCGGTCGTTGAGCGAGCGCAGCGAGACGAAACGCGTCAGTCCTCGCGCGGGAGCAGGTAGCCGCGCACGAACTCGGCGAACAGGGCGTTCATGTCGACGCTGTCGTCGAGCAGCCATTGCAGCTGGATGCCGTCCATGACGGCGCTCACCAGACGTGCGGCGAGCGCCGGGTCGATGTCGCCGCGGATCTCGCCGTCCGCCTGCGCCGCACGCAGGATCGGCGTCGCGCCTTCGGCGCCCTGCCGGTAGCGGCGGGAGAACTCCTCGTGCGCCGGATGCTCGGCATCCGTGGCCTCGGCCGACACGGTGGCATAGAGGGAGGTGAGCCCGCGGGATTCCTGGTTGTACGCGACGACCTTCGTGGCCTGCTGGATGAGCGTGTGCTCATCGGGATCGCCGGCCGCTTCCCGGATCTTCTCGTCGCGCTGTCGGAGCACCTCGGTGAAGAGCTCTTCCTTGTTGCCGAAGTGGTGCATGAGCCCGGTGGGCGTCAGGCCGACGCGCTTGGCGATCTCGCGCAACGATCCGCTGTGGAATCCGCCGCGGGCGAAGACCACCAGCGCCTCGTCGACGATCTGCTGCCGGCGGGCCTGACCCTTCGCGTAGCTGCCTCGGGGTGCGCGCGCGGCGCGGGCCGGGGCATCCGTTTCGGACGCCCCGGCCTCACCGTCTGCCGGCTCTGGGGTCACTTGCGCGCTTTCCACTCGGAGCTGAAGACCTGCGCGGCCATCGCCGGACGCAGGCGCTTCTCCATCTCCTTGTCGACGAAGTAGCGCTTCAGCGTATCGCCGGTGAGCTCGTTGCCGATCGCCGCCATGATCATCGACTGATCGAGGGACAGGTAGCGCTCGGCGACCGTTCCGCTGCCGACGGCGACCGCGTCGTAGAACCCGCCGGGCCCGTAGGCGCCGAGGTCGTCCTCGAGGTGGCGCAGATTCGCCAGCACGCCCTTCCGGTCGTATGGCAGCGCGAGGAAGCTCGCGTGCGGCGTCACGACGCCGTCGCCGAACTCGGGATCGGGGTTGGTGCCCTCCGTGCAGCCCGGTCGATCGATGTCGACGTCGGTCTTCTCGGCGTCGGACGTGTAGCCGTCCGATCGCATGCCGGCGAGGTCGACGCCGTACTCCGCGTAGCCGCCGAACGGGTTGCTCGCGGGCGAGAAGCCCCACGCGCCGTAGCCGGCGTCGACGAGTCCGTGATGCTTCTGCACGGCGACGGTGATCGGGTGGTTGACGCGCCACGAGCGCGCTCCCCACTTCGTCTCGGGCACGAGCAGGTCGGGCATGAGCGCCTCGAACATGCTGCCGCCCCAGCTGGGAACGAACGACATGCCCGCGTAGGAGTATGCGCCCTCCCACACCTGGAATCCGGCATAGGTGCGATACGAACCCGTCGGCAGCTGCTCCTGCCACGCCCAGTCGCACCCGGGCGGCATCGTCCGGTGGGTGCCGTACAGCGCCGTCGCCGGGATCTCCCCGTTCGCGATGCCGAGGTAGGTCGCGATGCGGCTCTCGCTCACGGTCGTGTCGTAGTGGTGGCACGTGTAGAACGCGCTCTCGCCGGAGCCGTTGTACATCGGCGCCTCGACGCTGCAGCCGGGAGGGGCGACCTCCCAGAAGCCGCCCCGGTTGGTGCCGGCCGGGAGCCCGGGCGCACCCTCGGGATTGAAGTAGGCGGCGAAGTCCATCGAGTCGTAGAGCGCGTCGGCCTGGGCCGCGAGCTCCGTGTCCGCTTCGCGGACGATGCGGAGGGATGCCGCGAGCCACCCGTTGTCGACGGTGCTGAGGAACGGGTCCACGGGATCGCCCGAGTCCGGCCAGGTCGTGAGCTTCGCGCCCGTCGCGGGGTCGTACCAGTTGTAGTACATGCCGCTCGCGTCGTTGCGCTCGAGTTCCTCCAGGGTGTCGAGCGTCGTCGCCATGCGCTCGTGCGCCTCGTCGGCGCTGATGATGCCCAGATCACGGGCGGTCACCGTCGACCACAGATAGCCGCCGATGTTGGTCGGCGAGGTGTATGCGCCGACCGTCTCGAGGTCGCCGGTGACGTTGTCCGACGGCAGTCCGGTGGACTCGTCGGTCATCGCGTCGAGCGAGGCCCACGTGTCCGCTGCCCAGCGTTCGAGGTCATCCGTTCCCGGTTTGCCGTGTTCTCCCGCGGCTGCCGCAGGGGCGCCCATCCCGAGTCCCGCGGCGACGATCCCCGCCGCGGCCAGTGTGCTCAGCCATCGCTTCATTCGCGCTCTCCTCGTCGAAAGCGGCTCCGTCGGGCGGAACCGTCGGTCCGGAAAACCTAACACCTGCCAGGTATTGGCGGAACCCCGGCATCCGCTCTCTCACGGGTCTCTCACGCACCGGGCGCCCCCGCACCCACCCGCGCAGCCGCCCCGGTTTGGGGCGCCATCCGTGCCTTGGGGCGCGCACTGTGCGCCCCAACGGCCGAAGCTCGCCCCAAACCGCGAGGCGGGTCGCGCGCGCCGGGTCAGCGGGGCGCGTGGGCAGCCGCCCCGGTTTGGGGCGTCATCCGTCCCTTGGGGCGCGCACCGTGCGCCCCAACGGCCGAAGCACGCCCCAATCCGCGAGGCGCGTCGCCCGCGCCGGGTCAGCGGGGCGCGTGGGCCTCGAGGAACTCGTACACGTCGGTCGAGTCGACCCCGGGGAACGCTCCGGTCGGCAGCGTGGCGAGCAGGGTGCGCGGCGTGCGCACGTTCGGCCATGCGTTCTCGCGCCAGGATGCCTCGAGCGCGGCCGGTGCGCGACGGCAGCACGCCTCGACCGAATGCGTGGACACCCCTCGGTTCGGGGTGTCGCGGCCGAGGAACCACTTCGTGTCGTCGAACCGCACGCCGACGCTGACCGAGTGCGCACCTTCACTGGACTGCTCCACCCGGGCCGTGCACCAGTAGGTGCCGTTGCCCGTGTCGGTGTACTGGTAGTACGGATTGAAGTGGTCGTCGACGTCGAAGACGGCGCGCGAGGTCCACTTGCGACAGCACATCTGACCCTCGATCGATCCCAGACGGTCGGTCGGGAAGTTCACGTCGTCGTTCTCGTATGCCTTCGTGATCGTGCCCGATTCGTGCACCTTGAGGAAGTGCACCGGGATGCCGAGATGCACGGTCGCGAGATTGGTGAAGCGGTGCGCCGCCGTCTCGTACGACACCGAGTAGGCGTCGCGGAGGTCCTCGATCGAGATCGCCCGATCCTTCTTCGCCTCCTGTAGGAACGGCACCACATGGGTCTCGGGGATCAGGAGCGCGCCCGTGAGGTAGTTCGTCTCGACGCGCTGGCGCAGGAACTCCGCATAAGAGGTCGGCTCGCGATGGCCGAGGATGCGGCTCGACAGGGCCTGGAGCACCGCGGTTCGCGGGTCGCCCTTGATGGTCAGCCTGCTCGAGAGGTAGAGCCGCCCGTTCTTGATGTCGGCGACGCTGCGGGTCGTGTTCGGGAGATCTGGCACGTAGTGCAGCGTGAATCCGAGGTGTGCGGCGATGTCGGATGCCGTGCGCTGCGTGAGCGGTCCGCCGGGGTGGTCGACGGCCTGGAGGATCGCATGGGCGTGCCCCTCGAGCTCGGCGAAGTAGTTGTTCTGCGTGCGCATGAGTCGCCGCAGCGCGACGTTCGCCCGACGCGCCTCTTCGGGTGTTGCGGCCCGCTCGTCGCGGAGCCGTTCGATCTCGGCCTGCAGCGAGAGCATCGCCTTGAGCGCTTCGTTCGGGACGGTCTTGCCGATGCGGAACGGCGGGATGCCGAGAGCCTGGAACGTCTGTCCCCGCATCGCCCGCTCGAGCGCGATCTCGAGAGTGGCCCGTTCGTCCAGCGGCTCCGACTCCAGGATCGCGTCGAGCGAGGATCCGAGCGCGCGGGCGATCGCCTGGAGCAGGGTGAGCTTCGGCTCGCGCCGGCCGTTCTCGATCATGGAGAGCTGGCTCGGTGCGCGATCGACGGCCGCGGCCAGCTCTTCGAGCGTCATGCCGCGGTCGGTGCGCAGCTGGCGGATGCGGCGGCCGATGGTGAGGGAGTCCACGTTCTCATCGTCGGCGACTTCCGCATGTGGGTCGCGGGTGAACGACGTCGTCATGACCCGATTCTGTCACGAAAGCAGAAATATCTCGAAACTTCACACCCGCATTGGTAGGAGACAGCGTCGAACTTCACACCAGAGTGGACACACGACCTCCCGCCGATCGGCCTAGAACGCGGATCACGGGATGCCGCTTCCTGGCCCACACGCCGGGGCGCGGCATCCCACCCCAACTCGCACTCCACAAGGAAGGCAGGGACATGACACCTGCGACCGCCACACCGATGCGCACGCGCACCGGCGCCATCCCGACCCAGACCCACGAGCCCGCGATCGAGGTCGCCGGGCGCCTCGGACCCCGCTACGACGAGATCCTCACACCGGAGGCGATCGCGTTCCTCGCCGAGCTGCACCACCGGTTCTCGGCGCGACGCCACGACCGTCTCGCCGACCGCCTGCGCCGCCGCTTCGAGATCGGCAACGGGCACGACCCGCAGTTCCGCCACGACACCCGGCACATCCGCGAGGACGCCGAGTGGCAGGTGGCGGGTGCGGGTCCGGGGCTGGAGGACCGCCGGGTCGAGATCACGGGCCCGACCGACCCGAAGATGACCATCAACGCCCTCAACTCGGGTGCCCGTGTGTGGCTGGCCGACCAGGAGGACGCGACCAGCCCCACCTGGAAGAACGTGATCGAGGGTCAGCTGTCGCTGCGCGACGCGATCCGTGGAGAGCTGTCGTTCACGAGCCCCGAGGGCAAGGAGTACCGCGTCACCGCTGAGCGCACGCCCACGATCGTGATGCGGCCGCGTGGCTGGCACCTGGTCGAGGAGCACATCCGTTTCACCGACCGCACCGGCCGCACGATGGCCGCGTCGGGCTCACTGGTGGACTTCGGCCTGTACTTCTTCCACAACGCTCAGCAGCTGATCGCGAACGGACGCGGGCCGTACTTCTACATCGCCAAGCTCGAGTCCAGCGAGGAAGCGAGGCTGTGGGACGACGTCTTCACCTTCAGCGAGCAGCGGCTCGGCATCCCGCACGGCACGATCCGCGCGACCGTGCTCATCGAGACGCTGCCGGCCGCGTTCGAGATGGAGGAGATCCTCTTCGAGTTGCGCGACCACTGTGCGGGCCTGAACGCCGGCCGCTGGGACTACATCTTCTCGATCATCAAGAACTACCGCGGCCGTGGCGCGCGCTTCGTGCTGCCCGACCGCAGCGAGGTCACGATGACGGTCCCCTTCATGCGGGCCTACACCGACCTGCTCGTGAAGACATGCCACAAGCGCGGCGCCTTCGCGATCGGCGGAATGAGCGCGTTCATCCCCAACCGGCGCGACCCCGAGGTGACCCGGCTCGCGTTCGAGAAGGTCGCGGCCGACAAGAACCGTGAGGCCGGCGACGGCTTCGACGGAACGTGGGTGGCCCACCCCGACCTCATCCCGGTCGCGATGGCCGAGTTCGACGCGGTGCTGGGCGACCGGCCCAACCAGCTCGACCGCCAGCGCCCGGAGGTCGAGGTGCAGGCGTCGCAGCTGATCGACGTGCACATCGGGCGGCCGATCACCGCTGCGGGCGTGCACGCCAATGTGTCGGTGGCGATCCGGTACCTCGAGGCGTGGCTGCGGGGCCTCGGCGCCGTGGCGATCGACAACCTGATGGAGGACGCCGCGACGGCCGAGATCAGCCGCAGCCAGGTATGGCAGTGGATCCACCAGGATCGCTCCACCGAGGACGGCACTCCGATCACGCGCGAGTACGTCGAAGGGCTGATCACGCAGGTGCTCGGCGAGGTCGACCGTCGTGACGGCGACCGCTTCGACGACGCCGCCGCGATCTTCCGCGAGGTCGCGCTGGGACAGGAGTTCCCCGCCTTCCTCACCCTGCCCGCCTACTCGCGCTACCTCATCGAAACCCAGTGAAGGACAGGAAATGACCGCCTACCAGGACGACATCGCAGCCATCCGCACCCTCACCGAGCAGCACGGCAGCCCGTGGGCCGCCATCGACCCCGAGGCGGTCGCGCGCATGCGCGCCCAGTACCGCTTCCGGACCGGGCTCGAGATCGCCCAGTACACCGCCGACATCATGCGACGGGACATGGCCGAGTACGACGCCGACTCGTCGGTCTACACCCAGTCCCTCGGTGTCTGGCACGGCTTCATCGGGCAGCAGAAGCTCATCTCGATCAAGAAGCACCTCAAGAGCACCGACAAGCGCTACCTCTACCTGTCGGGGTGGATGGTCGCCGCGCTGCGCTCCGAGTTCGGCCCGCTCCCCGATCAGTCGATGCACGAGAAGACCGCGGTTCCCGCGCTCATCGAGGAGCTCTACACGTTCCTGCGTCAGGCCGATGCCCGCGAGCTGGACCTGCTCTTCACCCAACTCGACCAGGCGCGGGGCGCCGGCGACGAGACCGCCGTCGAGTTCGTCCAGGCGCAGATCGACAGCTACGAGACCCACGTCGTGCCGATCATCGCCGACATCGATGCCGGCTTCGGCAACCCCGAGGCGACGTATCTGCTCGCGAAGAAGATGATCGAGGCGGGCGCCTGCGCCATCCAGATCGAGAACCAGGTCTCCGACGAGAAGCAGTGCGGCCACCAGGACGGCAAGGTCACCGTTCCGCACGAGGACTTCCTCGCGAAGATCAACGCGGTCCGCTACGCCTTCCTCGAGCTCGGCATCGAGAACGGCATCATCGTGGCCCGCACCGACTCGCTCGGGGCCGGCCTCACGCAGAAGCTCGCCGTCAGCCACGAGCCGGGCGATCTCGGCGACCAGTACAACGCCTTCCTCGACGTCGAAGAGATCGCAGCCGCCGATCTCGGCAACGGGGATGTCGTCATCACGCGCGACGGCAAGCTCCTGCGTCCGCGCCGCCTCCCGAGCAACCTCTACCAGTTCCGTGCCGGAACGGGCGAGGAGCGCGTCGTGCTCGACTGCGTCACGTCGCTGCGCAACGGCGCCGACCTGCTCTGGATCGAGACCGAGAAACCCCATGTGGAGCAGATCGCCCGCATGGTCGACGCGATCCGCGCGGAGGTTCCGGACGCGAAGCTCGTCTACAACAACAGCCCGTCGTTCAACTGGACGCTCAACTTCCGCCAGCAGGCGTACGACCTGCTCGCGGAGCAGGGCGCGGACGTCTCCGCGTACGACCGCAGCGACCTGATGAACGCCGAGTACGACGGCACCCCCCTGGGGCGGCTGGCCGACGAGAAGATCCGCACGTTCCAGCGCGACGGCTCCGCTCGCGCCGGGATCTTCCACCACCTCATCACCCTGCCGACCTACCACACCGCCGCGCTGTCGACGGATGATCTCGCGAAGGGGTACTTCGGCGACGAGGGCATGCTCGCGTACGTCAAGGGCGTTCAGCGCCGCGAGATCCGTGAGGGCATCGCGACCGTCAAGCATCAGAACATGGCAGGCAGCGACCTCGGCGACAACCACAAGGAGTACTTCGCGGGTGAGGCCGCTCTCAAGGCCGGCGGTCACCACAACACGATGAACCAGTTCAGCTGATCTGACGACACGGATGCCTCGGCCCGCCCTGTGCGCGGTGCCGAGGCATCCGTCATGAATCCCGAGTTGCCAAGACACGCCGACCAGGTGGCAGCCTCGACGGCGTGTCTTGGCAACTCGAAGTGCGCGTTTGTCGATCCCCTGCTGGGTTGTTCGACGTCCTGGACGTAACGTCGCTCGAAGAGAAAGGACAAGCGATGCGATTCCTGATGCTGGTGGTAGCCGACCCCGAGGTGGGCACGACCGAAGAACCCGTCCTCACGATCGAGGAGTGGTCGAACGAGACGACCGAGAGCGGGGTCAACCTCGACGGGGACCGGCTGCAGCCGCCGCAGCGTGCCAAGACCGTGCGCCGTCGCGGTGGCAAGGTCTTCGTCACGGACGGTCCGTTCGCCGAGACCCGCGAGGTGATCGCGGGCTTCGACATCCTCGAGTGCCGCGATATGGACCACGCGATCGAGGTGGCGACGCGGCATCCGATGGCGACCCACGGCGTGCTGGAACTGCGAGAGCTCTGGCCCCTCGACCTGTGACGCACGGGGCGCGGGTTCGCGAGAGTCCGCGCCCCGGTCGCGCGCCCGCGCGCACCACGGAGTGTCGCCGAGGCATGCGCAATCCGGACACTCCCGCGCGCGCTCGCGGACTACGCTCGAAGTCGTGACAGAACGCGCCCCGCTCTCCCGCAAGCTCTCCGCCATCGCCGAGTCCGCGACGCTCAAGGTCGACGCCAAGGCGAAGGCCCTCCAGGCCGCCGGTCGCCCGGTGATCTCCTACGCCGCCGGCGAGCCGGACTTCGCGACCCCGTCGTTCATCGTCGACGCCGCCGCGGCGGCGCTCACCGACCCGTCGAACTTCCGCTACACCCCTGCGGTCGGCCTCCCCGTGCTGCGCGAAGCGATCGCGGCCAAGACCCTGCGCGACTCCGGCCTCGAGGTCGACCCGTCGCAGATCATCGTGACCAACGGCGGCAAGCAGTCCGTGTACCAGGCGTTCCAGGCGGTCGTGAACCCCGGCGACGAGGTGCTCCTGCCGGCTCCCTACTGGACGACTTACCCCGAGGCCATCGCGCTCGCAGACGGCGTGCCCGTCGAGGTGTTCGCCGGCGCCGACCAGGACTACAAGGTCACGGTCGAGCAGCTCGAGGCCGCACGCACCGACCGCACGACGGCACTCGTGTTCGTGTCACCGTCGAACCCGACCGGCGCGGTCTACACGCCCGAGGAGACCCGGGCGATCGGCGAGTGGGCAGTCGAGCACGGCATCTGGATCATCTCGGACGAGATCTACCAGAACCTCGTCTACGAAGGCGTGCGCGCCGTCTCCATCGTCGAAGCGGTGCCGGATGCCGCGGCTCAGACGATCCTCGTCAACGGCGTCGCGAAGACCTACGCCATGACGGGGTGGCGCGTGGGCTGGATGGTCGGCCCCAAGGACGCCATCAAGGTCGCGGCGAACCTGCAGTCGCACCTGTGCTCGAACGTGAACAACATCGCTCAGCGCGCGGCCCTCGCGGCACTCTCGGGCCCGCAGCACGAGGCCGAGCAGATGCGGCTCGCCTTCGACCGCCGCCGGCGCCTGATCGTGTCGGAGCTGTCGAAGATCGACGGCGTCGCGGTGCCCAACCCGCTCGGCGCGTTCTACGCCTACCCCGACGTCCGCGGTCTCCTCGGGCGCGAATGGCGGGGCCAGACGCCGACCACCACCCTCGAACTGGCCGACCTCATCCTGGAGGAGGCCGAAGTGGCGGTCGTCCCCGGCGAGGCCTTCGGCCCGTCCGGATATCTGCGCCTGTCGTACGCTCTCGGCGACGATGCGCTCCTCGAGGGCGTGCAGCGCCTGCAGGAGCTCTTCGCGTCCTGACGCGCGCGTTTCGTCTAGCTCCGCTCGCTCAACGACCGATCGCGCCGAAGGTCGGCGTGACGGAAGCCTGTTGCGTCGCGCGCCTCGCCGCGTCGCGGCATCCGTTCCCCGCGTTTCGCCGCGACCGACCGGTCTTTCGGCACCTGACACCGGACGTGCGGCATGCGACGGCCGGTCGAATGTGGGACGCCGGGCCCGGGCTAGAGCTCGACGTTCACCAGCACCGGCTCGGGCTGGAGCACCAGTCCGAACTCCGCCTGAACGCGTCCCTGGATGTAGCGGGCGAGCTCGGCGAGCTCGGCCGCTTTGGCCTGGCCGCGATTCGTGAGCGCGAGGGCATGCTTCGACGACACCGCCGCGCGCGACCGAGGCAGCTTGAAGCCCTTGCTCACGCCGGCGTGCTCGATGAGCCAGGCAGCGCTCACCTTCACATCGGACTCGACCGCGGCGGGCGGCGGCACGTAACCGTCGAACGCCGACAGCGGGATCACGAGGATGGGGTCGAGATCCGGCGCCACCGGCCAGCGCGGGCAGGCGGCGGGAAGGGTTCGGGCGAAGGATGCCGACACCACCGCGTTCTGGAAGAACGACCCCGCGCTGTAGGTGTCGGGATCGTCGGCATCGAGCACCATGCCCTTGCGCGCGCGCGTGGCGAGCACGTGCTCGCGCACCCACGCGAGGGAGACGGTGTCGTCCACGCCCAGCCCGAGGGCGGAGCGCAGCTGGTCTCCGGCGATCGGACGCTGAGCGTGGCCGACCTCGGCGAGCTCGAGCGTCACCGACAGGATCACCGCGCGGCGTGCGGGCACGGAGCCGTAGTGGTGCTTCAGCGCGGAGGTGCGGAACCCGAGCCCCAGCTCGCCCACGGGCACGGTGGACACCTCGCCGGTCGACTCGTCGATCAGCTCGACCTCGACGAGGGTCTGCACGATCTCCTGACCGTACGCGCCGACGTTCTGCACCGGCGCTGCGCCGACTGTTCCTGGGATGCCGGACATGGCCTCGATCCCGGCCAGGCCCTCCGCCACGGAGTGCGCGACGAGGGCGTCCCAGTCGTGGCCCGCCTGAACCTTGAGCCGTGCGAAGCCCGGCCGGGGCGACGGCATCCGCTCGATGCCCCGCGTGAGGATGCGGATCACCGTGCCGTCGAACGGCTCGTCGCCGACGAACAGGTTCGATCCGCCACCGAGGACGAACCACGGCTCGCCGTCCGCCCAGACCTCGCGCAGGGTGGCGATGAGCTCCTCGGTCGTCGCCGCTTCGAACATGCGCGCGGGTGCGCCCCCCGTACGGAGAGTCGTCAGCCGCGAGAGCGCGACGGGTGCGACCTCGGTCATGCGGTCCGGACGCGCACCTGCGCCTTGCCGAGCACCGTCGTCCCGCCACTCGAGACGGTCAGATCGATGCGGGCCGCGCCGTCTTCGACGGCGCCGACCTTCGCGACGATCGACACCTCGGCGCCCGAAGCGGGATCGACCACGACCGGGCGGGTGAACCGCACGCCGTACTCGAGGATGCGACCCGAGTCTCCGAGCCACGGCACGATCGTCTCGACCGACAGCCCCATCGTGAGCATGCCGTGCGCGAGGACACCCGGCAGGCCGACCTCGGCGGCGACGTCGTCGCGGTAGTGGATGGGGTTGAAGTCACCGGATGCCCCGGCGTACCGCACGAGCGACTCCCGGGTGAGCTGCACGGTCCGCTCGGCGACCACGTCGCCGAGCGCAAGGTTCTCGAAGGCGCTCACCGGTCGCCCTCCCCCACCAGCAGGACGGATGTCGCGGTCACGACGTGGTCGCCCGCGGCATCCGTGATCTCCGCGTCGCTCGTGACCATCGCGTTGCCGCCGAGGGTGCGGATGCCCGTCACCGTCAGCCGTGCGCTCAGCTCGTCGCCGGCGACGATCGGTCGCGTGTAGCGGAAGCGCTGCTCGGCATGCAGCACGTTCTGCAGCACGATGCCGGAGTCCGGCTCGCCCAGGAGCTGCTGGAGCGTGAGATCCTGCACGACCATCGCGAAGGTGGGTGGTGCGACGACGTCGGCGTAGCCGAGCGCCTGCGCGGCGGCGGGATCGGTGTGCTGGGCGTCGGTCGCGAAGACGGCGCGGGCGAACTCGCGCACCTTCTCGCGGCCCACGAGGTAGGGGGGCGTCGGGGGGAATTCCCGGCCGACGATCTCGGGGTTCACTGGCACCGTGCCATCCTACCGACGGGGCGGCCACGGCCGCCGGGCACGGCCGCTCAGCGCGCGCGCCCGCGGATCGCCTTGACCGCCATCTGCGTCGCGATGAAGACGAGGAACACGGCGAAGAGCATGTTGCCCAGGAACGGATCGATGAGCGTCGCGATCCACGCACCGAGCGCCGTGGTCGTGCACGCTGCGATGCCGACCGTCGCCGCCGAGACCAGATCGACGTTGCCCCGGCGCAGGTTTCCGATCGTGCCCGAGATCGCGGTGGGGATCATCATGAGCAGCGACGTGCCCTTGGCCACCAGGTCGCTCGTGCCGAAGAGCACCACGAGCGCCGGCACGACGATGATGCCGCCGCCCACTCCGATGAGCCCGGCGACGGTGCCGGTGATGAGTCCCAGCACGACCAGTCCGAGACCGGTGAGCACCGTCAGGTCGAGGGTCGCCTCGCGCGAGGGGATCACCAGGAACAGGCTCACGATCACGATCACGAGGAACCCGACGAACGCCCACCGCAGAAAGGTGATCGACAGCCGCGGCAGCAGCCACGTGCCGAACTGGGCGCCTGCCACGGCGCCCGCCGCGAGCAGCAGAGCCGGGATCCACGCGACCGCGTCGTGCAGCGCGTACGTCACCACGCCCACGGTCGCGGTCGGCACGATCGCCGCGAGCGATGTGCCGGCGGCGAGCCGCTGGTCGAAGGCGAGGGCGAGCACGAGCAGCGGCACGATGACCGTTCCGCCGCCGACCCCGAACAGGCCCGACAGGAGCCCCGCGAGCAGGCCGATCCCTACGCACGTGAGGAAGAAGCGCGAGTCTCGTTCGCGCGGCACCGATTCCGGCACGGCCTCAGTCGTTGAGGTCGTCGAGGCCGTCGATGACCCATTCGCCGCCGGCCTCGACCACGGTGTACGCGTACTCCCACTCCTGCGGCTCGGGCTGCTCGAGCTCCCCATCCTCGCCGAACAGAGCGTTGCCGGTCTCGGTCGTCGTCACGACGATCTCGCCCTCGCCGGCTTCGATGTCCGTGACCGTGACGACGTAGTCCTCCACGCCGGCCGCGAAGTCCGATGCGTCGGTCTCGAATGCCTCGCAGTCCACGTACCCGAAGTCGGTGCGGAAGTCTTCGCTCGTCGACGCCATGTACGCATCGCAGTCCACGTTCTGCCACGCCTCGTCGTACAGCTCCACCGCGGCGACCGCGGCCTCTTCGTCGGCTCCCGACGGGGAGGCGCCGGATGCTCCGCCGTTGGACACGGCACCCAGGAGCAGCAGCGGGATGACGATCGCGGCCGCGACGACGATGCCGAGCATGAACACGCCGAGGACGACCCACAGGATCCACAGCTTCGACTTGCGCGGCTCCGTCGCCGCGACGAACGCGCCGGTCGAGGCATCCGCTCCGGGGTAGCCGCCGGGATACGCGCCCTGCGGGTGGTCTGCCACGGACGGCGGATACACCGGCGTCCCGGCGGGCGGCGGAACGCCGAAGCCCAGCGCCGTGGCCGCGTCGACCTCGGCGGCCTCCTGCGCGGCTGCGGCCTCCTGGCCGGCGGTCGGATCGACGGGAACGGCGTCGACCGCGGCCCCCGCCTCGGCCTCATTCGCCGCGACGATGTCGGCCTCTGTCGGAGCGGTGTCTCCGCCGACCTCGGGATCCGGCGCGGCGACGTGCTCCGTCCATTGAGCGCCGTCCCACCACCGCAGTGCACCGTGTCCGTCGTCGTACCAGCCGGGGGGTGTCGTCGCCATGCTCAAACCCTATCCCCGCCCGGTCGAGCGGCGTTCGCAAACGATGCGGGATGCCTCGCACGAGGCATCCCGCATCGTCGCTCGATCAGCGCGTGCTGAAGGCGGCGTCGAAGGCGGCCGCCGGCGGCGTGATGGCGTTGAGCTTCCGCACGAAGGCGAGGGCTTCGGGGGCGCCGGCGAGGCGGTCCATGCCGGCGTCTTCCCATTCCACGGAGGTCGGTCCGGTGTAGCCGATCGCGTTGAGCGCCCGGAACAGCGGCTCCCACGGCACCGCGCCGTGACCGGTGGACACGAAGGTCCAGCCGCGGCGGGGGTTGGCCCAGGACAGGTGGGAGCCGAGCACCCCGTTGCGGCCGTCGAGGTTGGTGATGGACTCCTTCACGTGCACGTGGAAGATGTGGTCGGCGAAGTCCAGCACGAACGCGACCGGGTCCAGCTGCTGCCACATGAAATGCGACGGGTCGAAGTTCAACCCGAAGGATTCGCGGTGGCCGATCGCCTCGAGGGTGCGCTTGGCGGTCCAGTAGTCGTACGCGATCTCGCTGGGGTGCACCTCGAGCCCGAACCGGACCCCGACCTCCTCGAACACGTCGAGGATGGGATGCCACCGGTCGGCGAAGTCCTGGTAGCCGGCTTCGATCCACTCGTCCGACGCCGGCGGGAACATCGCCACGGCCTTCCAGATCGACGAGCCGGTGAACCCGTTCACCTGGGTCACGCCCAGCTTCGCCGCGAAACGAGCGGTGTCCTTCATGTCCTCCGCTGCCCGCTGGCGCACCCCTTCAGGGTCGCCGTCTCCCCACACGCGGTCGGAGAGGATGTCGCGGTGGCGCTGGTCGATCGGGTCGTCGCAGACGGCCTGGCCGGTGAGGTGGTTCGAGATCGCCCACACCTTCAGGCCGTTGCGCTCGAGGATGTCCAGACGTGACTGCACGTAGGCGTCGTCGTCCCACCGGGAGACGTCGAGGTGGTCGCCCCAGCAGGCGATCTCGAGGCCGTCGTAGCCCCACTCGCCCGCGAGCCGTGCCACCTCCTCGAACGGCAGGTCGGCCCACTGGCCGGTGAACAGAGTGATCGGTCGCGTCATCGCGTCATCCTTCCTCGGAGATGGTTCAGTCGATTGTCGGGATCCACGCGCTGCCGCTGCCGGAGCTGCGCTCGACAGCCTCGAGCACGCGCTGCACATGGAGACCGTCTTCGAACGACGGCAGGGGCTGGGTTCCCTCGCCGATCGCCGTGACGAAATCGAAGACCTGGTGCGAGAAGCCGTGCTCGTAGCCCAGCATGTGGCCGGTCGGCCACCACGGGCCGACATACGGGTGGTCGCTCTCGGTCACCAGGATGCGCTGGAAGCCCAGCCCGGTGACGGGCAGAGTCGCGTCGTAGAACTCGAGTTCGTTGAGCCGCTCGAGGTCGAACGCGAGCGCGCCCTGGGATCCCGAGATTTCGATGCGGAGGGCGTTCTTGCGACCCGTGCGGAACCGCGTGGCCTCGAACGAGGCGAGGGCACCCGACTCGAGCCGGCCGGTGAACAGCGCGATGTCGTCGACGGTGACCTTGCCACGCTCGCTGGTCGCGGTTCCGGAGAGACCGGAGCCCTCGCCCAGCAGCGGGCGCTCTCCGACGATCGTCTCGATGATCCCCGACACGGTGGTCACACGCTGGCCGGTGATGTACTCGGTGAGGTCCACGGCGTGCGCGCCGATGTCGCCGAGCGCACCCGAACCGGCGCGCTCCTTCTGCATGCGCCACGTGAGCGGCGCGTCGGCGTCCATGAGCCAGTCCTGCAGGTACTCGGCGCGCACCTGGCGGATCTCGCCGATGCGACCCGAGGCCACCAGGTCACGCGCGAACGTCGTTGCCGGCACGCGCCGGTAGGTGAAGCCGACCATCGAGCGGATGCCGCGCTCGGCCGCTCTCTCGGCGGCGGCGGCCATGAGCTCGGCCTCGGCCACCGTGTTGGCGAGGGGCTTCTCGCAGAGAACGTGCTTGCCGGCCTCGAGGGCGGCGATGGCGATCTCGGCGTGCGTGTCGCCCGGGGTCACGATGTCGACCACGTCGATGTCATCGCGCGCGATCACCTCGCGCCAGTCGGTGGAGGTCTCCCGCCAGCCCCACTTGCGGGCGGCGGCCTCGGCGGCCTCCGTGTTGCGGCCGACCAGAACCGTCATCTCCGGCTCGATCGGAAGGTCGAAGAAGCGGGGCGCGACGCGCCAGCCCTGCGAGTGTGCGGCGCCCATGAAGCCGTGGCCGATCATGGCGATGCGAAGCGTCTCGGTCATCGCGGTCTCCTCTCCCTGGGGAGGTAGGGGTGCGGGGCGCCCGCCTTGCGGCGGACGCCCCGCGAGTGTCGTCTGGCTTACTCGAAGGACAGGTCGATGTACTGCTCGACGTTTTCCTTCGTGACGACGGGGGCGTCGAGCACGATGCGGTTCGGCACCGACGGGGTGATCAGGTCACCCATCGTCTTGGCCTGCGCGATGAGACGTGCCAGCGCGACACCGTCAGCGGCCTGCGTCGACGGGTAGATGACCGTAGCCTTGAGCACCGTGTCGTCGGCCTGGATGGCCTCCATCGCGGACTTGCTGCCGGCGCCGCCCATCATGAAGAACTCGTCGCGACCCGCGGCGTCGATCGCCGCGAGAACGCCGATGCCCTGGTCGTCGTCGTGGTTCCAGATCGCGTCGATCTGCGGGTTCGCCGCGAGCAGCTGCGAGGTGACTGCCTCACCGCCGGCGACGGTGAAGTCGGCGGCCACGCGGGCGTCGACCTGCAGGCCGCAGTCCTCGAGCGCGTCGGCGAAGCCCCGCGAGCGGTCCTGCGTCAGCGGCAGCGAGTCGATGCCGGCGATCTCGGCGACGAAGCCTTCGCCACCGAGCTGCTCGCAGATGTAGGTGCCGGCGCTGACGCCCATGCCGTAGTTGTCGCCGAGGATCGTGGCGCGCGCGGCGAAGGGGCTCGAGAACTCGCGGTCGACGTTGATGACCGGGATGCCCGCCTCCATCGCGGCGATCGCGGCCTCGGTGAGAGCGGCGCCATCGGTCGGCAGCAGCACGATCGCGTCGACGCCGTCGTTCACGAACGTCTCGACAGCGGCGATCTGGGCGATCGGGTCGTTGGTGCCCTCGGCCACGCGCAGCTCGACGTCGTCGAAGCTGTCGGCAGCCGCCTGAGCGCCGGAGTTGATCGCGCCGAGCCAGCCGTGGTCGGCCGCGGGGCCCGAGAAGCCGATGACGACCGTGTCGCCCGACTCCGCGTTCTCCTCGTTCGAGGTGCCCTGGTCGACGACGCTCTCTTCGTCCGCACCGCCGCCGGTGCAGCCTGCGAGCAGTCCGATCGCCGCAACGACCGCGGTTCCCGTGAGAATCAGTCGGGTGCGCGCCTTCAGGTGTGAGCGCATTGTTTTCCTCCTTGAATGTGATGCAGCTTCACAGCGTGGTGACGAGAGGGAAGCTGCCCGCACTCGAGGGATCCACGCTGACCAGCATCACCGTAGCAGAAGTGCGCGTGCATTCGGCATCTTTTGTTTTCCGCTCGTCAAAAGTAACGATTCGGCCACGAGCCTGCGGAAATCGGCCAGTTTCCGCCAGAGCATCCGCAGGTCGGTCGACGAAGCGACGCATGATTCGGGCTCGGCAAGCGGCACGCAGTCGTGTTATGTTCAGCAAGTGATCAAAGTTGACCATGAATCGGCATTACTCGAGGTCCGAGGCATAACGAAGGCCTTCGCGGGCGTCAAAGCCCTCCGCGGCGTCGACCTTCAGGTGCTTCCGGGCGAGGTGCACTGCATCCTCGGCCAGAACGGCGCAGGCAAGTCGACGCTCATCAAGACGCTCGCGGGCGTCCACCGGCCCGACGAGGGCGAGATCTCCTGGCTCGGCGAACCCGTGGTGATCCCCAATCCGGAAGCGGCGATCGAGCTCGGCATCGCGACGATGTACCAGGAACTCGACGTCGTCGACGGTCTCACGGTCGCCGAGAACATCTTCCTCGGCCATGAGATCGCGCGCGGCGGCTTCACTCGGCGCTCAGAGGCCGCGAAGCAGACCAAGGAGCTGCTGCGCCGACTCGGACATCCGAGCCTGTCCCCCCACACCGAGGTGGGCACTCTTAGCGCGGCGAACAAGCAGATCGTTTCGATGGCGCGCGCCCTCTCGCACGACATCAAGCTCATCATCATGGACGAGCCCTCCGCGGTGCTGGACACCGAGGAGGTGAAGAATCTCTTCCACGTCGTGAAGGAGCTCACCTCCGAAGGCATCGCCGTCGTCTACATCACGCACCGTCTCGAAGAGATCCGCCAGATCGGCGATCGCATCACGGTCCTCAAGGACGGCCGCACCACCGCGGTCGGACTTCCCGTCGCCGACACCCCTACGGCCGAGCTGATCCGGCTCATGACGGGTCGCGAGATCGCGAACGTCTTCCCGCCCGCCGTTCCCGTCCCCAGTGACGCAATCACGGTGCTCGAGGTCGAAGGTCTCGGAGTCAGCGGGGTGTTCGAGGATGTCTCGTTCACCGTGCGCGCCGGCGAGATCGTCGGCCTCGCGGGCCTCGTCGGATCCGGCCGGTCGGAGATTCTCGAGACGGTCTACGGCGCGCGGCGCGCCACCGCCGGTACCGTCACCGTCGCCGGCGAGAAGCTGCGACGCGGATCGGTGGTCCACGCGGTGCGGGCGGGTATCGGCCTGTCGCCGGAGGAGCGCAAGAGTCAGGGGCTCGTCCTCGACGAGCCCGTCTACTTCAACGTCACCCTCGCCTCCCTGAAGCGATTCGCGAAGGCCGGGTTCCTCGACGAGCGCGGCGCCCGCGCGGCGGCGCGCACGCAGATCGAGGCGCTCGAGCTGCGGCCCGCCGACCCCGACCGTCCCACCATCACCCTGTCGGGCGGCAACCAGCAGAAGATCCTGCTGGCGCGCTGGCTGGTCCACGGCACCCGCGTGCTGCTGCTCGACGAACCCACCCGCGGCGTCGACGTCGGCGCCCGAGCCGAGATCTACGCGCTCATCCGTGAGCTCGCCGCCGCGGGCAACGCCCTCGTCGTCGTCTCGAGCGAGATCGAGGAGGTGCTCGGTCTCGCCGACACCGTGCTCGTCGTCGCCGACGGCCGAGTTCTCGAAACCCTTCCCGCCTCCCAGATCGACGAGCACGGTGTGCTCGATCTCGTCATGAAAGGAACCGCCGCGTGAGCGAGCAGAACCCCGGGACCGCAGGCGTCCCCACCGCCAGTGAGGCACCGCCGCCCACCGGCACCACGGACACGGCCCAGCGGTCCGGCGTCCGCCGATTCATGTCCGGCTCGGTCGGCCGCAACCTCGGCCTCGTGGTCGCACTGCTGCTTCTCGTCATCGTCGGCGCGGTCACCGCGCCGGACACCTTCTTGAGTGTGAGCAACACGCTGACGATCCTGCGCCAGGCCTCGATCCTCGGCGTCGTCGCGATCGGCATGACGCTCGTGATCACGGCCGGCGGCATCGACCTCTCGGTCGGCTCGGTGCTCGGCCTCGCATCGGTGGTCGCGACGCTCGCCGCGATCCAGGACCTCGCCGATCAGCTCCACTGGGTCGTCATGATCGTGATGGCGCTCCTCGTCGGCGTCGCGGCCGGACTGATCAACGGCATCGTGATCGCCTACGGCAAGGTCGTCGCGTTCATGGCGACGCTGGCGATGCTGATCGCCGCACGCGGGCTCGCCGAGGTCCTCGCCGAGCGGCGCACGCTGCAGGTCAAGGATCGCGGCTTCATCGAGTTCATGAACCTCGACTTCATCGGCGTCGACGTGCTCATCTGGATCTTCGCCATCGTCGCGGTGATCGGCTGGATCATCCTCAACCGCACCACCTTCGGCCGTCGCACGGTCGCGATCGGCGGAAACCGCGAAGCGGCGCGCCTCGCGGGCATCAACGTGAACCGGCACACGATGTGGCTGTACGCGATCTCGGGCCTGTGCGCGGGCATCGCCGCCGTGATGTATCTCGGGCGCACCACCGCCGGCACCTCGACGCACGGCACCCTTCTCGAGCTCGACGCCATCGCGGCCGTCGTCGTCGGCGGCACGCTGCTCGTCGGCGGTCGCGGAACGATCACGGGCACCGTCTTCGGCGTGCTCATCTTCACGACACTCACCAACGTCTTCGTGCAGAACAACCTGAACTCGTCGATCCAGGCGGTCGTGAAGGGCGTCATCATCGTGGTCGCCGTGCTGCTGCAGCAGCGCTTCGCCCGGCCGACCGGACGAGCTACCTGATCGGATGCCGCGGCCCGGCGCCGGCCGACTATTGAACAATCGTCGGCGCCGGGCACGCGGCATCCCGTCGGAAGTCATGGGACTTCGGCGCACACGAGGCGTCGATAAAGTGAAATGTGGCGAAAATGGCCGTCGAGACGACGACGAACGTATCGGGAGTGAACCAGCTCTTCCAGCTTCTGCGTGACGGTGTGCCGCGCACGCGCGCCGAGCTCGCGAAGTCGACGGGGCTCGCCCGCTCGACGATCGCGGCCCGGGTCGACGAGCTCATGCGCATGGGGCTGATCACGCCGATCGCCGAGACGGTCTCCACCGGCGGACGCCCGCCGTCGCAGTTCGCCCTCAACCCGAGTGCGCGGCTGGTCCTCGCGGCCGACATCGGCGCCTCGCACGCGACCCTCGCCGTGACCGATCTCGCCGGCAGCATCGTGGTGCAGCACAGCGAGCCGCTCGACGTCACGCTCGGCCCGGAGCCCGTGCTGACGTGGGTCGTCGAGCACGCGGTCGCGCTGCTCGAGCAGATCGGGCGCTCCACGAGCGACCTGGCCGCGATCGGCATGGGCATCCCCGGCCCCGTCGAGCACTCGACCGGGCAGCCCGTGAACCCGCCGATCATGCCCGGATGGGACCGCTTCGACGTGCCCGGCTGGGTGCAGCAGCATCTCGACGTGCCCGTGCTCGTCGACAACGACGTGAACATCATGGCTCTCGGCGAGCGCGCCGCCGCCTATCCCGGCGTCGAGCACCTCATGTTCGTGAAGGTGGCCACCGGCATCGGCGCGGGGGTCATCTCAGGCGGCACGCTTCAGCGCGGCGCGCAAGGCATCGCGGGAGACATCGGCCACGTCCGCGTCGCGCGCGGCGCCGGGGTCCCCTGCCACTGCGGAAACCAGGGCTGCCTCGAGGCGCTCGCCTCCGGACCGGCCATCGCCCGCGCGCTCCGCGCCCAGGGGGTCGCCGCCGAGAACGGCAACGACGTCGTCGACCTCGTCAAGCGCGGCAACATCGACGCGATCCAGGCGGTGCGCCAGGCCGGTCGCGACATCGGCGAGGTGCTCACCACCTGCGTGAGCCTGGTGAACCCGTCCGTCATCGCGATCGGCGGTTCGATGGCCCGCGTCGGCGAGCACCTGATCGCCGGTGTGCGCGAGGTCGTCTACACGCGTTCGATCCCTCTCGCGACCGAGCATCTCGCGATCGTCCAGTCCGCCGCAGCATCCAACGCCGCCGTTCTCGGAGCAAGCATGCTCGCGATCGAGCACGCGCTCTCCCCCGAGACCCTCACGTCACTCGTCTCGGCCTAGGCGCGGGTGTCGTCTGCACCTCCGCCTCGGCGCGGTCGCCGAGCGAGGCCTCGGCGGGCAGCTCGGCGACGGGTACGACGACGATGTCCTGCATCTTCCAGTCCATGTCGGCGAGAGCTCGCCTGGCCGCCTCGAGGTGCTCGATCGACACCTTCCCGCGGCGCGGCACCACGAACGCCTCGATGTGGAAGACCTGGCCCATGTCGCGGATGCGCACCGCCGACGCCTCGACCCACGGCTGAGCGTCCAGCGCGGCGATGATGCGCCCGTGCAGCGGATGCCGGTCCTCGTCGTCGTAGGTGCGCGCCCGCTGGTCGATCAGATCGAGCACCGCCGAGCGCGAATTGCGGTAGCCGTCCCACACGATCCCGATCGAGATGAACAGTGCCGCTGCACTGTCGAGCCACCACCAGCCGATCCCGATCCCGAGCACGCCCACGATCGAGGCGACCGTGGTCGTCCAGTCGGCCTTGGCCATGTCCGCATCGGTGTAAAGGACCTTGTTGTGCAGGACGGGCGCGAGCTTGGCCTTGGCCGGACCGTAGATGAACGGGCCGATCGTCACCAGCGCCATGACCCCCACCATGAACCAGCCGAGCCACACCGTCTGCCCGAACACCTGTACCGTGCCGATCGCGGGATGCTCAGCACGCACGAGTCCGAGAACGGCCTCGACGGCGAGGTTGCCGCCGACGACGAGCAGCGCGACGCCGGCCACGAGATGACCGGCGGCCATCGCACGGTGCAGACCGTAGGGGAACTTCCGGGTGGGCGGATGCCGGATCACGAGGAGCGCGAGGAGGAACGAGATCTGCGGGATGAGCGACAGCATGTCCTCGATCCACGCGGTCTTCATGGCCTGCGAACCGCTCACCACCAGCGCGATCAGCGCGATCGTGACGCACGTGTATCCGATCGTGAACCATTCCCACCGCACGGCCTTGCGCAGCGCCTCCTGCTGCTCGAGAGGCAGGTCGGTGCGTCCCATCGACTTCACCGCGCCACCTCCTCGTCGAGATAGGTCTCGAGCGCGGCCTGCAGGGCGTTCTCGCCGAGGGGGAGCAGCACCGCGACATCGGCGCCGTGCGAACCGGGGATGCCCGGGTACCCACGGGTCGCCGAGACCTGCGTCGTCCACGGCGTCGATGCGGTCATCCCTCCGATGGCGAGGTCGAGGCGGCCGCGCACCAGGTCGTCGACCAGGTCCTCCTCGCTGTCGATGGTCCACACGACCGTCGCGCCCCGCTCTGCCGCGAAGCCCTCGATCACCTCGGCCAACGGGCCTTCCGCCTCATCGCCGTCGACGACGACGAGGTCGCCGCTCGGTGACGCGCCCACGCGGAGCTCACCGCCCGTGATGCGCTCGAGCGAGCCGTCCGGATCGGCGGGGATCTGGATGCCGCACCCCGCGAGCGCGATCATCAGCACCGTGATCCCGGCCGCGTGCACCGCTGGCGAGGATCGTGCCGGCTTCCGGCACGATCCTCTCCCGTCACCGGGAGCACCGCACCCGACACGTACGACGCGGCCTCGGACGCGAGGTACACGTAGGCGCCCGCCAGTTCCGCGGGCTGCCCCGGCCGGCCGAGGGGCGTGTCGGTCCCGAAGGTCGCGATGCGCTCGGCATCCCATCCCGTGGCGGGGATGAGCGGGGTCCAGATCGGTCCCGGAGCGACGGCGTTCACACGCACGCCCTTCGGTCCGAGCTGCTCGGCGAGCGCCTTGACGAATGCGACCTGCGCCGCCTTCGTCATGGCGTAGTCGATGAGACCCGGGGACGGATTGAAGGCCTGCACCGACGACGTCACGATGATCGAGCTTCCCGGCTGAAGATGGGGCACCGCTTGGCGCGCGGTGTACAGCAGGCCGTAGAGGTTGGTCTTGAAGACCCGGTCGAATTCCTCGGTCTCGAGCGTCACGAGCGACTCCCGGTCCTTCTGGTACGCGGCGTTGAGCACGACGATGTCGAGGCCGCCGAGCGCTTCCACCGTCTTGTCGACGATCGACGTGGCGAACCCCTCGTCGCGCAGGTCGCCGGCGAACGACACTCCGGTGGTGCCGGCATCCGTCACTGTCTCGATCGTGTCGTCGGCGTCCGCCTGCTCCTCGGGCATGTGCGCGATCGCGACGTGGGCGCCCTCCCGCGCGAACGCGATGGCGACCGCGCGGCCGATGCCGGAATCGCCGCCGGTGATGAGCGCACGGCGGCCGGCGAGCCGCCCGGCGCCGACGTACGACTCCTCGCCGTGGTCCGGCTCGGGTCTCGTCTGGTCGGTCAGGCCCGGCTGCTCCTGCTCCTGGGCGGGGAACCCGCCCTCCGGGTGCTTGTCGCGCGGGTCGATCTGGGTGTCGGTCATCTGGCGTCTCCTTCCGGTCTCCTTCGACGGTAGGAATCGGCGGTGCCCGGACGAAAGGGGCTTGACGGCACGCGGTGAGACGCGAAGCGCCCTGGCTGGACAGATTGCGACGACTAACTCCCGACGCGGGCGCCGTCAAGGGCATTGGCCCACGGCGGACCCCCACGCATGCTGGAGGAGTCGTTCGAGGAGGCACCGATGGAACCCATGAACAGCGGACCGCTGGAGCTGCGCCGTGTCGCGCCCCAGGAGCTGATCGTCCGGGACCTCTCGTACCCGCTCGACGACTCTCGCTGCATCCTCGCGCATCTGACCGAGACCGAGGACGATCTGGTCGAGGTCGTCTGGCTGCAGGGGATCTCGCTCCCCTCGGTCTACCTGTCAGCGGGCGAGGTGCTCGACGACATCCGCCGGCACCGTAGTGCCGATCAGCGCTCCCGTCGCCCGGACGAGATCCCGCATCTCCCGCCGTTCAACACGCGCGGGCATCGGCCGCAGGTCGCGTGAGCCGAGCGAGAACCCCCCGCTGAGTTCACCCCGACGGGCCGTGCTGCACGACCTTGGCCAGGACGAACTGCACGGTGACCCCGGTGGGTCGACGACGGCGTCCTCGAGCGCCGCTCGCGGGGAACGGCGTCAGCTCACGAGGTCGGCGACCGTCTCGACGCGTGCGTAGGCGGAGGCGAGCGCGGCCATGAACGCCGCGTGCACGTCTGCCCCGCCGACCCGCGTGCCCGCGTACTCCAGGTCGGGCGCGGCGCAGGCATCGGCGGCGACCGTCACGTCGTAGCCGAGGTCGACGGCGGCGCGCACGGTCGCGTCGACGCACATGCTGCTCATCATTCCGATGACGAGGAGATCGGATGCTGCGGCCCCGCCGAGCAGCTCGTGCAGCCCCGTCTCGAGGAACGCGTTCGGAAAGGTCTTGCGCACCAGGGTCTCCCCCGCGCGGGGAGCGACACGCGGATCGATCTCGCCGCCGGGCGTGCCGGGGACGAGCATGTCGGCGCCGGGTTCGCGGCTCTCGTGCTGGACGTGGATCACGCGTCCGCCGGTGTCGCGCTGGTGGGCGAGCAGCGTCGCGGCCCGCTCCGCCGCCGCATCCGCGCCGACGAGTGGGTAGGCACCGCCGGGAAAGTAGTCCCGCTGAATGTCGACGATGACGAGGGTCTGGGACATACGTCTCCTCCTGGAGCTCGGGTGGTGGCCGGATTCCACCGTAGACCGGGACCGCCCGGTCAGACGGGCAGCCGCCCGACGAGCACGTCGGGCTCGAGGTCGAGCATGGCCTCGACCGAGCGCAGGAGCAGTCGGGTGCGCTCGGAGGCGTCCTGCCAAGCCACGAGCGAGTGCGCGTTGAGCCCGTCGACCATGCCGAGGATCTGGCCGGCGATCGCAAGTGGATCGTCGCATCGGAACTCGCCCGCGCCGCGGCCCACGTCGATGACGCCGGCGAGGAACGTGCGCCAGGCGTCCATCTGCTCGCGCACACGGGCGGCGAGTGTTTCGTTGCGCCCGCCCAGCGACCAGCTCTGCACCCAGATGAGCGTGACCTCGGCACGGCCCTCGTCCAGCAGGCTCGCAAGCACGGCGGCGAGCGCGTCGGAGGCGGTCGACCGGCTGCGAGCCAGCTCCTCGACCTCGCTCAGCTCATCCCCCACGATCGCCGCGAAGGTGTCGCCCACCAGCGTGTCCATGCTCGGCGCGTAGTGCGCGACCAGCGCGGGGGCGACCCCGACTTCGGTCGCGACGGCTCGCAGAGTGACGGCGCTGAGGCCCGCCTCGCGCGCGAGGGACTGTGCGGCGGACGAGATCTGCGCCGTGCGCTCGGCGGCGGATCTGCGGGTGACTGTTGACGGCATCACGGTCGATTCTGTACCGTGATCTCGAATTGATCAAGTGATCAACAAACACGGGAGGACAGCTCATGGCCTGGCGGATGCCCTCGGAGACAGCGCCGCACGACCGCACCTGGATGGCCTTCCCCCGTGCGGGCCAGACCCTCGGCGACGAGACCGCTGAGCAGGAGGAGTGCTACGCGGCGTGGACGGCGACCGCGCACGCGATCGCCGAGTTCGAGCCTGTGACGATGGTCGTCGATCCCAGTGAGATCGATCGCGCCCGCCGCATGCTGTCCGGCGACGTCGAGATCGTCGAAGCGCCCCTCGACGAGTTCTGGATGCGCGACTTCGGTCCGACGTTCGTGCTCGACGACGAGCGCCCCGGAGTGCTCGGAGCCGTCGACTGGATCTTCAACGGCTGGGGTGCACCCGAGTGGGCCGAATGGCGTCTGTCGGCCGACATCGGTCGGTTCGTGTCCGCAGAGGTCGGCGCCGAGCTCATCAGCTCGGTGCTCGTCAACGAAGGCGGCGGCATCCATGTCGACGGCGAGGGGACCGTGCTCGTCACCGATACCGTGCAGCTCGACCCGCGGCGCAACCCCTACGCCGACCGTGCCCGCGTCGAAGCCGAACTCGCTCGCACGATCGGCACGACCAAGGCGATCTGGCTGCCCCGCGGCCTCACGCGCGACTACGACGACTTCGGCACCAACGGGCACGTCGACATCGTGGCGACCATCGCCTCCCCCGGCCGCCTGCTGCTGCACCACCAGCCCGACGCCGCACACCCCGACCACGAGGTCACGCGCGAGCTGCGCGCGCTGCTCGAGAACGAGGTCGATGCCGCCGGGCGCGCGTTCGAGATCATCGACGTCCCGGCGCCGGCCACTCTCCGCGACCACGAGGGCTTCGTCGACTGGAGCTACATCAACCACCTCGTGGTGAACGAGGGCGTCATCGCCTGCGGCTTCGGCGAGGAGGAAGCAGATGCCGCAGCACGCAGCATCCTGTCGGAGGCCTACCCGGGGCGCCGTGTCGTGACCGTCGACGCGCGTCCGATCTTCGCGCGTGGCGGCGGCATCCACTGCATCACGCAGCAGCAGCCGACGGTGGCGTCGTGATCGATGTCGTCGAAGCCGGGATCGCCGAGCTCCGCGCGGCGCTGGAATCCGGCGAGACCACGGCGGTCGAACTCGTCCGGGCCTACCTCGCCCGCATCGCGGCGTTCGACGGTCCTGAGACGGCGACGGCGCTGAACGCCGTCGTCGTCGCCAACCATGACGCCATCGCCGAGGCGGAGGCGTCCGATGCCCGCCGCGGCGCAGGCGAGACGCTCGGACCGCTCGACGGAATCCCGTACACGGCGAAGGACAGCTACCTCGTGCGCGGGCTGACCGCCGCGGCCGGAAGCCCCGCGTTCGCCGATCTGGTCGCGCAGCGCGACGCCTTCACGATCGAGCGACTGCGCGCGGCGGGTGCTATCTGCCTCGGCCTGACGAACATGCCGCCCATGGCCAACGGCGGCATGCAGCGGGGGCTCTACGGGCGCGCCGAGAGTCCCTACAACGCCGACTGGCTCACGGCCCCCTTCGCATCGGGCTCGTCGAACGGGTCGGGCACCGCGACCGCGGCGAGCTTCGCCGCCTTCGGGCTCGGCGAGGAGACCTGGTCGAGCGGACGCGGGCCCGCCTCGAACAACGGCCTGTGCGCCTATACCCCGTCGCGCGGCGTGATCTCGGTGAGGGGTAACTGGCCGCTCGTTCCGACGATGGACGTCGTCGTGCCGCACACCCGCACGATGGCAGACCTGCTCGAGGTGCTCGACGTCGTCGTGGCCGACGACCCCGAGACGCGCGGCGACTTCTGGCGCGCGCAGCCCTGGATCGCCCTTCCGGCGAGCTCTGCCGTTCGCCCCGCCTCCTACCGGGAGCTCGTCGCCACCGATCCTGGCGCGGTCCTCCACGGCCGACGGATCGGCGTGCCTCGCATGTACATCAACGCCGACCCTCTCGCCGGCACGGCTGCGCAGCCCGGCATCGGCGGCCCGACGGGGCAGCGCATCGAGACCCGCCCGTCGGTGATCGCGCTGTGGGAGGCGGCACGCCGCGACCTCGAGGCGCGCGGCGCGACCGTCGTCGAGGTCGACTTCCCCGTGGTCTCGAACTACGAGGGCGACCGGCCCGGCACCCCGACGATCGCCTCACGCGGCTTCGTCACGCCCGAGTTCCTGCATCGCGAGATCGTCGACCTCTCGGCCTGGGCCTGGGACGACTTCCTCGACGCCAACGGCGATCCCGCGCTCTCGACGCTGGCGGATGTCGACGGCGCGCGCATCTTCCCGCACCCCGAAGGGGCGCTCCCCGACCGGTACACCGGGTTCGACGACGACATCGCCGAGTATCCGAAGCACGTGCGACAGCATCCGGTGTCGAGCATGGCCGAGATCCCCGAGCTCGAGGACGGCCTTCACGGGCTCGAGCGCACCCGCCGCATCGACCTCGAGGAATGGATGGACGGTCTCGGACTCGACGCGGTCGTGTTCCCCGCCGTCGCGGACGTCGGACCAGCCGACATGGACGTGAATCCCGACTCCGCCGACCTCGGCTGGCGCAACGGCGTCTGGATCGCCAACGGCAACCTCGCGATGCGCCACCTCGGCATCCCGTCCGTGACCGTTCCGATGGGGCTCATGGCGGACATCGGAATGCCCGCCGGACTCACCTTCGTCGGGCGGGCCTACGACGACACGCGTCTGCTGGCGCTCGCGGCGGCCTTCGAAGCGACGGGCACCCGCCGATCGGTGCCGCCGCGCACCCCGCGGCTCGCCGAGTGAGCGAGCGGCGACGGATGCCTCGACCGCGGCATCCGTCGCGTGAGCTGCCTCACATGCGGGCGTAACGGGCCCGGGCGAAGCAGAACACCCCGTAGACGATGAGCCCGCCGCCGACGATCCACAGGATCAGCGGCCCGAAGGGGAGCGCTGCCAGCGAGTGCAGCGCCGCGTCGAGTCCGCCGGCCGTCTCGGCATCGTGCGTGAGCGCGGCCACGACGAACAGCACGCCTGTGACGCCCACGGCGATGCCCTTCGCGACGTAGCCGACCACGCCGAACGCGACGATGCCCTTGCGCGCGGCCCCCGCAGGCAGGTCGAGATGCTTCTCGAACGCGCGCGTGAATCCGCGCACGATGAACGCGATGCCGATCGCGAGCACGACGAGCCCGACTCCGACGAGCAGCGCCACTCCCCCGGGCGTCGCCATCAGCTGCGCACTGAACGACGTGCTTGAGGACGACGAGTCGGACTGACCGCCCAGTGCGTAGACGACCGCCGTGATCGCGATCGCGATGTAGGCGACGGCCGTGCCGATGAATTTGACGCGGTGGCCCCACTTCTTCTTCGAGTCGGGGTCTCGCTCGACGACCGCTTCGGTGATCTGCCATACGGCCAGCGCCGCCAGCCCGAGGGCGATCACCCAGAGCAGGAGCGCGCCGAGGGGCGCCTGGCGGATCTGCTCCATCGCGCCGCCCTGGTCGGCGTTCTGGCCACCCCCGCCGGTGATCGAGATGGCGAGCACGCCGATGACGATGTGGACGATGCCGAGGACCACGTAGCCGATACGGGCGATCGTGCGGAAGGTGGTGGAGTCCTGCACGGCACGTGCGGCGGATTTCGCGTGGGTCATCTGCGAAGAGTATCGAGGCGCGCGTCGGTGAGGTGAGGGCTTGATTTTGCGGGAGAACGCGCGTCGGACTCAGGACGCGCCTTCCGCGGCGACTGCCCGTCGATCGCGGAACGCCTCGATCGCGGCCCAGACGAGCGTGGCGACGGCGATGCCCTCCAGCATCCCGGCGACGACGTCGCTCAGCCAGTGCGCGTGTAGGTAGCACCTGCTCCACATCATCACGACGATCCAGAGCGCGCCGAGCGTCCACACGTACCAGCGGCGCAGCAGCAGTCCGAGCGTGACGGCGAGGGTCGTCGCGACGGCCGTATGGCCTGAGGGGAACGACGTCGCGACCCGCTCGGCCAGCGAGTCCTCGGGCCGCAGTCTCGCGATGACGGCCGCCATCGGAGCGCCGATCGCGACCACGACGACCAGAGCGATGGCGACGGTGGCGGCATCCCACGGCCGTCGTCGCCACAGGAACAGCCCGACGATGACGAGGCCCACCACGATCATGCCGATCGTGCCACCGACGATCGCAGGGACCCACGCCGCGACGATCAGGGGATCGGAGCGCGTGGCGACCATGAGATCGTTCCACCACACGTCGATGGGCAGCGGCTCGTGCCCGCCGAGGGCCACGACCGTGCGCAGCACCACGAACGCGACCGTCGCGGCGACGCCGACGACCAGCGCGACCGCGCGCCGCGCATCGACCTCTCGCGGTGTCTCGTCGGAGGCGTCGTCGGCCACGGAGGCGTTCACCGGAGAGTCAGCCACGGCGCTCTACCGTGGCATGACGCAGCATCCGCAGATGGGTCCGCATGACCTTCTCGGTCACGTGGAGCTCGAGGGCGACCACCGCGGGATCCTCGGTGACGCCGGCGAGCTCGTCGAGGCGGCGTGGCCGGATGAGCCGCCGTGCGGCGATGCGGTCGGCGCGCTCCTCCTGTGCCGGCGAGCTGCCGACATCGCCGTGCTCGAAGTGGACGATCTCGTGAGCGATCGCGCACCGCTCGACGGCGCCGTGGAGATCGGGGCGGACGAAGACGGCGCCGTGCTCCTCGGAGTAGCAGGCGACCATGGCGGCATCGGGCAGGTCGTGGCGGAACACGATGGGAAGGCCGAGCATCGCGGCGTGCTCCCAGGGGTCGTAGTCGCGCACGGAAGGGCCGTCCTCGAACTGGCTCACCCCGTACATGTGCGTGGTCTCCTCGCCGTCACCTAGTTCTCGCCTCGGGCGGGATCCACGGCGGTGTTGTCTGTGGATGCCGCCAGCTTCGCGCCGTCGAGCGGCACGGTCTGGAGATCTTCACCCGGGCCGCCGACATCGCGGCGGGAGATGTCGGTGACCTGCGCGACACGCGTGCGGTCGGGGTGGGCGACGGCGGCATCGGACAGGATGCCGATCGCGTCGGAGACGGCGGCAGCCCGATGGTCGGGATCGATGCGCCGGATGACGGGCGCGAGCATCTTCGTGTACGGGCGGACGTCCAGGTCGTCGCCCTCGTCGATGTCGACCCCCAGTGCCCGCATGAGGGCGAGGATCTTGTCGACCTGCGGCACGTTCTTGCCCTGGACGATGTTCCGGATGGTGCGGGCGGTCACTCCCGACGCCTCCGCGAGCTCCTTCTGCTGGAGGTCGCTGCGAGCGATGAGCTCCGAGAGGACGACGGCGTAGGACAGCCGATCCTGATGCGACGCCCTCTCGATGGCGTATCGCGTCAGGGGCAGGTCTTTCCGCTCGTCAGTGACCGACATGGCCGCAACCGTAGCACTCTTTCCCTTTCGGTCACATATGGAGGAAAGAGTTCTCCACAACTTCCCACAGTCGTTGTCTCGGAGGCGGAAAAAGCCATAGCCTCTTTCCCAACATGAGCCAGATGTCAGGGACAGTCCTCCGCACGCTGCGAGAGCGTACGGGCCTGAGCGCGAGAGAGGTCGCGCGTCGCGCGAAGGTCTCGGAGTCCTACCTGTCCCGCGTCGAGTCCGGCAAGGCGAACCCCAGCGATGCGTGGCTCGGGTTCGTCGCGTCCGTGCTCTCCGACGCGCTCATCGAGCAGTCCACCGAGCCCGCGGCCCCGGCGAGCGACGACAACGCCCCATGACAGCGCCACGAGCGACAACGCACGGAGCACCAGCAGCATCCCCCCGGTGGCTGACGCCTTCCAAAATGTCGGGCGGGGTCGGCAGACTGGCGGCACCGATGTGAGGAGCCCGCCATGTCTGTCGAGACCGTCGTCGCCGATGCGGCCGCACCGCACGAGCACGTTGTGCGGCCTCTCACGCCTGAGACCTTCCCTGCGTGGCTGGCGCTCGCCGAGAAGCACAACGGCGTCTGGGGCGGATGCTACTGCTCGTACTTCCACGGAGACACCGAGCACACCGTCAAGGACGAGTACAACCGAGCGACGTTCAAACGGCGGCTCGTCGATGAAGGCGTCGCGCATGCCGCGCTCGTCTTCGACGGCGACGACGCGATCGCGTGGTGCGAGTACGGGAGCCCGGCGGAACTGCCGGGCATCTACCACCGCAAGCAGTACGACGCCGGCGAATCCCACCCGGCGCCCTGGCGAATCACGTGCTTCTTCGTCGACCGCGACCACCGTCGCTCCGGAGTGGCCCGCGAAGCGCTGGACGGCGCACTCGACCTGATTGCTCAGGCCGGTGGCGGCGAGGTCGTCTCGTTCCCGAATGAACTCGTCCCGGGAAAGAAGACGTCGTCTTCCTTCCTCCACAACGGCACGCGGGCCATGTTCGAGAAGGCCGGCTTCACGTTCGAGCGTCACATCGGAAAGAGCAAGACCGTGATGCGCCTCACGGTGGCACCCAGCTCCCGCTGAGTCGTCACTGCTCGAGGAACCGGATCGGGTAGTCCGCGACGGCCAGCCCCGACGACTGAATCGCGTCCTCGATGGCCGCGTGCTGCGACGGCGGCGCGACGACCTGCACAATCGCCTTCCCGTCAGCCATCGCTCCCCCGCCATCGGCGTAGAAGCTGGTGACGCCGAGATCCTCGGCCAGCTCGGCCAGGAGCGCGAGGTAGGCGCCGCGCTCACGGGGCTCGAACACGAGCCCGAGGTTGGCGGAGTTGATCTCGACCTCCTCGTTCGGATCGACTCCGGCCGCTGCGACCAGCCTGTCCGCATGCTCGACGAGCGGGAGGAGATGGGTGAAACCGTTCGGCAGCTCGTCCTCGATCGCGACCAGCGCGAGCTTGTCCACGTCCCACATGATCGGCTGGATCGTGAGGCCCGGCGCGACACGGTCGAGTTCATCCACGAGGGGCGCCGCGTCGAATCCGAAGTCTGGGCATCGACCGTCGCCGCTGACGGCATCCGGAACCGCCGACGTCGCGTGCAGCATCACCTCAGCGGATGCCGGAGTCTGCACGCGAAACGACCACGAGACCGGGTCGGGGTAGTCGGTCGCACACGCGGCATCGAACACTGCCGGCAGGCCGCTTCTGTCAACCGTCACGAACATCCAGGACGTCGGGTTCGAGAAGGTCGGTGCTTCGACCCATCGCTCCTTCTCGACGCTCTGTACGCCGGGAAGGCTCTCGACCTCGGCCGCGAACTGGTCGAACTCCTGACTCGGACGGTCGAAGTGAGTCTCGTCGACCATCCAGGCGAACACGACCGAGCCGCCGATCACGGCGCCGACGATGGCAACCACGAGCACCGTCAGCCAGACCCGCCGCCGAACCGTGGCGCGCGGTCGATCACCGCCAGGTGCGGTGCCCTGCTGCGAGGGGAGTGTCGTCGACATCGGATCGCCTTTCGACCAAGCGTGCATGCTCGTCAGCACCGAACGTAGTGCGCCCGGGCGGCCACGTCACCCGGGAGCCCGGTCGAGCGCGCGGCATCCGCTCACTCGTCGACGCCCGCCGCACGCCCGGCGATGCGGCCGCCATTGACGGAGTTCGCGCTGACCCTGCCCAGGACCAGCGCGAACCCGTGCGACCGGCTCAGAGGGCCGTCATCGCGAAGGTGAATCGGTGCGGCGTGAAGGCGTCGAGGGCTTCAGCATCTTTCTCCCCAGAATCGTGCTGTTCCGCCCGGTGCCTCTGCGCGAGGCCACCGCATCCAGCCATGTCAACATGGCTCCACCCCTTTGGGTCGAAGCTTCCGCCTCTCGGCGCGCAATGTCAAGACATGTCGACGGGCATTTCCCAGGAAAGCATCGCTCGTTCATCCACGTCGGCCCTCGCAATGAGGCGTTGGCGCCGCCCGAGCGTTCCCAGCCGCTGACGCCGGCGATCACGCGAGCCGGTGTCAGTGCGATTCGCGGCTGACCCTGTCACCGCTCGAACCGACCAGGAAGTCCAGGTCGGCACCGGTGTCGGCCTGCATCACGTGGTCGACGTAGAGCTTCGCCCAGCCGCGCTGCGGTGCGGCGTAGGCGGCTTCGCTCGCGGGGGTCTGCGTTCGCGCTCGCAGCTCCTCGTCGGAGACGTCGAAGCTGAGGACGCGGTTCTCGACGTCGACGGTGACGATGTCGCCCGTGCGGATGAACGCGAGCGGTCCGCCTGCCGCGGCCTCGGGCGCGACGTGGAGGATGACGGTGCCATATGCCGTTCCGCTCATGCGGGCGTCGCTGATGCGCACCATGTCGCGCACGCCCTGTTCGAGCAGCTTGCGCGGCAGCGGCATGTTGCCGACCTCGGGCATGCCCGGATAGCCCCGCGGACCGCATCCGCGGAGCACGAGCACCGAGTCGGCGGTGACCTCCAGGTCGGGATCGTCGATGCGGGCGCGCATGTCCTCGATCGAGTCGAAGACGACCGCGGGCCCGACGTGCTGGAGCAGCTCCGGGGTGGCGGCGGACGGCTTGACGATGGCGCCGCGCGGAGCGAGATTGCCGCGCAGCACGGCGATGCCGGCATCCTCCATCAGGGGCGCCTCGCGCGGGAGGATGACGGTGTCGTCGTAGACGGGGTGCTCGCCGAGGGAGTCCACGAACGGCTTGCCGGTCACCGTGATGGGCGCGGGGTGGAAGAGGTCCTTCACCTGGGTGAGCAGCGCGAGCAGTCCGCCGGCCCGGTAGAGGTCGTCCATCAGGAACATCCCGCTGGGCTGCAGGTTCGCCATCACCGGGACTCCCGCGCCCGCGGCGTCGAAGTCCTCGAGCGTCAGGTCGAGCCCGAGCCTTCCGGCGATCGCGAGGAGATGCACGACCGAGTTCGTCGATCCCCCGACCGCGGCGACCGCGATGATCGCGTTGAGGAAGGCCTCCTTCGTCATGACGTCGCTGGGCCGACGCTGCGCCGCGACCATGTCCACGATGAGACGGCCCGAGTCGTGCGACAGCGAGAGCAGCCGGGCGTCGGCGGCGGGGGTCCCCGCGAAGCCCGGGATCGTCATGCCGAGCGCTTCGGCGACGACCGCCATGGTGGAGGCGGTCCCCATCGTGTTGCAATGGCCCTTGCCGCGGATCATGGACTGCTCGGACTGCAGGAACTGCGCCTTCGAGATCGTGCCCGCGCGTGCCTCCTCGCTCAGCCGCCAGACATCCGTGCCGCAGCCGAGCGCCTCTCCGCGGAAGTGGCCTGTCAGCATCGGCCCGCCGGGCACGACCACGGCGGGGATGTCGACGGATGCCGCTGCCATGAGCAGCGCCGGGATGGTCTTGTCGCAGCCGCCGAGGAGCACGAGTCCGTCGATCGGGTTCGCGCGGAACATCTCCTCCATGGCCATGGCGGCCATGTTGCGCCAGAGCATTGCGGTCGGCTTGACCTGCGTCTCACCGAGGGAGACGACGGGAAGGTTGTAGGGAACTCCCCCGGCAGCCCACACGCCGTGCTTGACGCTGTCGGCCACCTCGTTGAGGTGCATGTTGCACGGTGTCAGATCGGATGCTGTGTTCGCGATCGCGATCTGAGGCTTGCTGCCGTCCAGCGCGTCCTCGGGAAGGCCGCGTCGCATCCACGCCCGGTGGATGTAGGCGTTCCGGTCGCCGCCTTCGTACCATTCCCCGCTTCGAAGCTGATTCACCGTCGAACCTCATTTCCACAGGCTGAATGGTTTGAAAACCATCAGAATCATGTCACGCTCGATCGAGCACGAGGGAGCAAGATCAGTGACGACATTCCGTTCCACCCCCGCAACCTCCCCGATGTTCGAGCTCGCCGAAGGAGTCCTCTTCGATGAGGCCGCCGAACTGGTGCGATGGGTGGACATCTGGAAGGGCGACGTCCTGGCGGGCCGCCTGACGGGCGATCGGATCGAGATCATCAATTCGATCAACCTCGGCCAGACTGCCGGGGCGGTCGCGCTCGCGAGCGACGGTGGGCTGCTGCTTGCCGCAGCGCGCGGCCTCGCCACCGTCTCACCGACGGGCGAGATCTCGTTCGGCCCAGACCTGCTCGGGGAGCGCCGGGATGTGCGCTTCAACGACGGCACCGTCGACCCGCAGGGCCGGTTCGTCGTCGGCACTCTGGCGCTGGGCGAAGAGACGGGCACCGAGGTTCTGCTGCGGGTCTCGGCGGACGGGACGGTCGAGACGCTGCGGAACGGCATCCGCCTCTCGAACGGTGTCGCATTCGCACCCGACGGCGGGACGATCTACCACGTCGACACGCTCGCCAACACGGTCGCCGCGCACGCGTACTCCGACGGCGCATTCGACGAAGCGGAGCCGTGGGAGATCCTGCTGCACGACCTCCCCCACCACCCCGATGGGCTCACCGTCAGCGCCGACGGCACGCTGTGGATCGCGCAATGGGGCGGCGGATGCGTTCGTCGTCATGCTCCGACCGGCGAGCTCCTCGACATCGTCACGGTCGACGCGGTGCAGGTCTCGTGCCCCGGGTTCGTCGGCCCCGATCTCGACGTCCTCGCGATCACCACGGCTCAAGAGGGCCTTGGCACCTGGAGCGACCAGTCCGGCGCCCTCTTCCTCGCCGACGTCGGCGCTGTAGGCCTTCCGCCCCACGCGTGGGTCGGCGACACGACGACCCCCTCGTGGCACCCGCAGAAAGCAGCATCCGCATGAGACTCGGCCTCACCCGCCTCGGCACGCACATGCAGCATGTCGTTGCCCGCTCCGCGGCCGCCGTCTGATGCGCGCCCTCGTCGTCACGGCGCCGCGCCAGGCATCGGTCCAGGAGGTGCCAGACCCGGTTCCCGCCCCTGGGGAGCTGCGCGTCGACGTCGAGCGCGTGGGGATCTGCGGCACCGACGTGGAGTTGTACACGGGCGAGATGGCGTACCTCGAGCAGGGGCACACGAGCTTCCCTCTCCGGCTCGGCCACGAGTGGACCGGCCGTGTCGTCGCCGTCGGCCACGCCGCCGATGACGGGTGGCTCGGCAAGCGGATCACCGGCGACACGATGCTCGGGTGCGGGCAGTGCGAGTACTGCCTCGCGGGCAACCAGCACGCGTGCCCGCACCGGGCAGAGGTCGGCATCCGCGGCTCCTGGGCGGGTGCCCTCGCCGAGAAGGTGCTGATTCCGACGCGTTTCGCCTTCGAGATCCCCGAGCATGTGAGCCTCGCGGCCGCGGCGCTCGTCGAGCCGGGCGGCAACTCCCTCCGCGCCGTTCGCGCCGCCGGCATCCGCGACGGGCACCGGGTGCTCGTCCTCGGGTCGGGGACGATCGGTCTGCTCGCCGCCCAGTTCGCCCTCGCCGAGGGAGCGGAGGTTCACGTCGGCGGCGTCCGCGAAGGCTCGCTCGCGCTGGCCCGATCCCTCGGCGTGCCGCACACCTCGCAGCTCGACGAGCTCGCGACGTCGGAGTCCGACCGGTTCGACGCCGTCATCGAAGCGACGAGCAACGGCCGGATGCCGGCGCTGGCGGTCCGGCTCGCGAAGCCCGCCGGCAGAGTCGTCTACATCGGCCTCTCCTCAACGCCCAGCCTCGTCGACAGCCGGGACATCGCGCTCAAGGACATCACTGCGGTCGGCATCCTGTCGGCGTCCCCGGGGCTCGCAGGAGCGATCGAGCATTTCGCGGACGGCTCGGTGGTGCCCGATGCCCTGGTGAGCGAGGTCGTCTCGCTCGAAGACGTCCCTGCGCGCTTCGATGGCCGGCGGGGCGCGAACGCGGGTCCGGGCCCGAAGGTCCACGTCGATCCCCGCCTGCGGGGCGAAGGTGCGGAAGACGCTGACTGAGCGGCCGACAAGCGACGCGGGACCGTCGTGCAGGAGCGGGAACCCCCTAGATGCCACCTCGCGTAGGCTCCTCGGATGACCTTCGATTCGAACGACGCGGGCACTGGCGTCGCTGGAACCCGCCGCGAAGTCGCCCTGTGGGACCAATCTGCCGCTGGGGGTGACGCCGCGTGAGCGTGCACCTCATCGGCGGTGGCGCGACCACGATCGCGGATGCCGCGCTCCACTCGCCGTTCGTCGCTGAAGCAGCGGTCCGGGCAGGCCACGCCGGCCGCCCGCGGCCGCGCATCGCCGTGATCTCACTCCACCCCGAAGCCGAAGAGAAGGCGGCGGCCCTGGGCGAGCTTCTGACCCACGCCGCAGCGGGGACCGCGATCGAGCTGCATCTCACCGCGGGGGGTCCCGGCGAGCCGATCGGACTCGCCGCGATCGCCGACGTCGACGGCATCGCCGTGGGCGGCGGCGTCGTCGAGGATGTGCGCGCCGGGCTTGAACCGGTGTTCGGCGAGCTGCGCCGGCTTGTCGCCGACGGTGTGCCCTTCCTCGGAATCTCCGCCGGCGCGATGATCGCGGCGGAGGGCTCGCTCGGAGGCGGCTCCCGCATCGGCGGTGTGGTCGTCTCACCTGAGGACCCCGGCGAGGCGGGCGACGAGTTGGAGATCGAGGCCGGCATCGGCCTGGTCGACGTGGCCATCGAGGTGCACGTGGCCCAGCGCGGCATGCTGTCCCGACTTGTCGCCGCGGTCGAATCCGGGATGATCGCGGGCGGGCTCGGCATCGACGAGCGCACGGCTCTCATCGTGGGCGATGGCGGGCTCCGGGTCGAAGGCGAAGGCAGCGTCTGGCGGGTACTCCCGGCCGAGGGCGGCGTGCTGGTCTCCACAATCGGCACGTGAGGGGCCTGGGCGAGCCGTGGGCAGACGATCCGGCACGGGGACCCCAGAACCAGAGAAAAGCCCCGGATAACCGGGGCTTCTTCTTGTAGCAGGAGCGGGGCTTGAACCCGCGACCTCACGATTATGAGTCGTGCGCTCTCACCAACTGAGCTACCCTGCCGCACGGCATCCGACGATCGAAAGCGGATGCTGCGAGCCCCGAGTCAGGATTGAACTGACGACCCCTTCCTTACCATGGAAGTGCTCTGCCACTGAGCTATCGGGGCGTGCTGCCCGCATGCGGGCAACTAGACGAGGATACCAGAGCAACTGGCCCTCTCTTAATCGGCGTCAGCCTCCGGCGTGCTCGCGCAGCCAGGGCATCGGGTCGATCGGAACAGTGCCGTTGACCAGCAGTTCGAAGTGCGTGTGGGCGCCGTAGGAGCGTCCGGTGTTGCCGGTGTGGCCGAGCACAGTGCCGACGGTGACCTTCTGTCCGGCGACCACCTGAAGCGAGCCGTACTGCATGTGCGCATAGTGGCTCGAGATGAGCTGACCGTCGATGACGTGGTCGATGATCACGTGCACGCCGTAGTCCCCGCCGGCCTCGGATGCGACACGCACCGTGCCGTCGGCGATGGCCTGGATGGGCGACCCGGCGCCGGGTGTGAAGTCGATGCCCTTGTGCAGCTTGCCGTCGCGCATGCCGAAGCCGTACGACATCGTCACTCCGACGACGAAGGGCCACTGGATGGCGGCGTTCGGGTCGTTGTGGAAGAGGGACGAGAAGTTGCGGATGCCCGCCTGCCCTGCGAGCTCGGCGACCGTGGTCGTGTCGTAGCTGCCGCTGCGGTCGAGGGTCTCGGCCTCGACCGTGGCCGGTGCGACGTAGGCCTGGATCTCGTCAGGGCTGATGTCGGTGCTCGTCGTGTCACCGGGAGCCACGACCGACATCATCGACGCGTCCGCTCCGCTCGCGGCAGCAACCGCCTCGGCGGGGGTCGTCATGCCGACGGTCATCAGACCGACGATGCCCATGACGCCGACCGAGAACGATGCAGCCGTGACCCGCTTGAAGGCGGTGCCACGGCTGGTGCGACGCTTGCGCGGAGCCTTGTGCGCCGCCGCGAGCTTCTCGTCGCCGGCGTCGGCCCCGAGGATCTCGCCGTCGACGGTGGCCTTGACGGCCTCGGCGGCGGGCTGCACGGCGAACTCGCCGGTGAAGGAGAAGAGACGGGCTGCGGCTTCGAACGCGTCGACAGCGGATGCCGCGTCCTGCGCCTGCGCAGGACGAACGGCTTCGTCGATCGGGGCCGCGACGTCGGGCTCGACCTCGACGGGGGCTTCGTCAGCGGGTGCATCGGCGATCGGGCGACGCGGCGCGCGCTGGCGGCGGACCGGACGCTCGGCGACCGGCTCTGCGACGGGCTCCTCCACGACCTCGAGCACGACGGGCTCGTCGGACGCCTCAGGCGCGACGACGGGCTCGAGCAGCTCGAACGGCTCCGCGGGGGTCAGCACCGTCTCGATCATCGGCGCGGGAGCGTCCGCGGTCACAGGGGCTCGGCGGGCACGACGGCTCAGTGGCGCAAGCGTCGCGGGAAGCTCGATCGCGGCGGGTGCAGGCGCAGCCGGAAGGTCGGTCAACGGCTGGACGGCAACCGGTGCATCGGCTGCGGCATCCTTCCGCTTCTCGTCTGCGGGAGTGCCCAGGACGACCGTGGGCTGCTCTGCCGTGGAGGCGGCTGCCCGGCGACGCAGCTCCGCGCGTGATGCTCCGAGGGTCTCCGACGACGCCTGTGCAGGCGCGGACGGGATGCGGCTCGACCGGCGCGTGGGCGCAGGCTCGGCCATCGGGGCGTCAAGAGGCAAGCGGAAGCTCTCGGTCGTGTCGCTGGGGGAGGCAACGGTTCGGGCGTTGGGCAGTGATCATTCCGCTATTCGGGGGGCGAAAGTAACGATCGGGTAAACACTACCTCGGGTGGCCTGAGAATGCCATGTACGGCTGTGGAAAGTCGCCGCATCTCCATTCATTCTGATGGAACTTCCAGGCTCTCGTCGTCCAGCGACAGCTGCAGCAACCGCTCGAAGATCGACGGCGACGAGGCCACGACGAGCGGCCGCGGATTCTCGTCATCGGCCGCGATGAAGGTGTACTCGCCGCCCGCCTCCGTCACCAGAAGCGCACCGGCCGCGTGGTCCCAGGGAGCGAGTCCCCGCTCGAAGTACCCGTCGAGTCGCCCCGCGGCGACGTACGCCAGGTCCAGCGCGGCAGACCCGCCGCGGCGGAGGTCGCGAGCCATCGGCATCACCCGCGCCACGCGTGCGAGGTCGCCGGCGTGCGTCGCCGGGTCGTACCCGAACCCGGTCGCGAGCAGGCCGCCCGCGGCCGACACCTCCGCGTTGACCGTCAGCCGCTGATCGCCGAGCCACGCGCCGGCGCCGCGCGCCGCATGGAAGACCTCGCCGAGCACGGGGGCGTAGATGGCCGCCGAGATCGCCTCCCATCGCCCCGCCACCGGTTCGCCGATGACCGCCGCGATGCTCACCGCGTACTGCGGCATGCCGTAGGCGTAGTTCACCGTGCCGTCGATCGGATCGACGACCCACGTCACCTCCGAGCTCCCCCGGTCCGCGCCGGTCTCCTCGCCGAGGAAGCCGTCGTCGGGGCGGGCCTCGGCGAGCCGGGCGCGGATCAGCGCCTCCACCTCACGGTCGGCGAGCGTCACGATGTCGGCGAGCGCCGTCTTGGTCGCCGCGATCGCGACACCCTCCTGCCGGCGCATGCTCGCCAGCGCCCCGGCATCCTGTGCGATGTCGATCGCGAGGGCTTCGAGTTCGCGTGCAAGGCTCATGCCTCCACGCTAGCGGCGAGGACGCGGCATCCGTCCTGCTCATCGTGCCGAGCCGGCCATCGGCCGGGCTAGCGTGGGGGGATGGTCGCTGAAGTCCACTCCGCCACCCACGACGTCGCGATCGTCGGCGGCGGGCACAACGCCCTCGTCGCCGCCGCCTACCTCGCCCGTGCGGGAAAGTCCGTCGTGGTGCTCGAGCGCCTCGACCACGTCGGAGGCGCCGCGGTCTCGGAGCGCCCGTGGGCGGGCGTCGATGCGCGCCTCTCGCGCTACTCGTACCTCGTGAGCCTGCTTCCCCGACGCGTCATCGACGACCTCGGCCTGCGCATCGACCTCAAGCGTCGGCGGTACTCCTCCTATACGCCCGATCCGAGCGACCCGTCGCGGGGCATCCTGGTGGATACGGGGGATGCCGTCGCCACGGCCGATTCGTTCTCCCGGGTCACCGGCGGCACGACCGAGGCCGACCGGTTCGCCGCCTTCTACGACCGCATCGCTCCGGTCGCGCGGCAGCTCTTCCCGACCGTGACGGCGCCGCTGCAGCGCCGGACCGCCGTGCGCGATGCGCTGGGCGACGCCGAACTGTGGGACGACCTGTTCGAGCGGCCCCTCGGTGCGATGCTGCGCGGTGCCCTCGACAGCGACATCGCCCGCGGCATCGCGCTCACCGATGCCCTGATCGGCACGTTCGCGTCGGCAGACGACGAGAGCCTGCGCCAGAACCGCTGCTTCCTGTACCACGTCATCGGCGGCGGGACCGGTGACTGGGACGTCCCCGTGGGCGGCATGGGACGCGTGAGCGGCGAACTCGAGCGGGCCGCGCGCGACGCCGGTGCCGAGCTGCGCACGAACACCGAGGTGACCTCGATCTCTCCCGACGGCGAGGTGACGTTCGAGGGGCCCGACGGCGCAGCGATCGTGCAGGCGCGGCTCGTGCTGAGCGGTGTCGGCCTGAGCGTGCTCGCACGCCTGATGGACGAGTCCGCGCCGGCATCCGACGCCCCGGAGGGCGCCCAGGTGAAGGTGAACATGCTGCTGCGCCGGCTCCCCCGGCTGCGCGATACGACGGTCGCGCCCGAGGCGGCTTTCGCCGGCACCTTCCACATCAACGAGACCATGACCCAGCTCGACGCCGCCTACGACGCGGCGGTGGGCGGCAGCATCCCGAGTCCTCTTCCGGCCGAGATCTACTGCCACTCGCTCACGGATCCGTCGATCCTCGACGCCGACCTGCGCGCGACGGGTGCGCAGACGCTGACGCTGTTCGGGCTGCAGGTGCCGCATCGCCTCGTCGACGGCAAGGATCCGGATGCCGCGCGCTCCGCACTCCTCGCAGCGGCCCAGCGCTCGCTCGACTCAGTGCTGGCCGAGCCGATCGCCGACGTGGTGCTCGACGCGCCGGACGGCACGCCGTGCATCGAGGCCCGGACGACGGCCGACCTCGAGGACTCGCTCGGCATGATCGCGGGCGACATCTTCCACGGACCGCTGTCGTGGCCCTGGGCCGACGACGACGCTCCGCTCGAGACGTCGGCGCAGCGCTGGGGCGTCGAGACCCCGCACGAGCGGGTGCTGGTATGCGGCTCGGGTGCGCGCCGTGGCGGCGCCGTCAGCGGCCTCGGCGGCCACAACGCCGCGATGGCCGCGCTCGAACTGCTCGGCTGACGCCGGACGGCGCCGGCCGCCGGGGCCGGACTACGGGCGGGGCGGGAGCGGGGGCGGCGGCGGGAATCCCTCGTACCCGGGGGCTGCGGAGGGCGCGGCATCCGTCTGCGACGTCGCCGCGTCGTGCTCGGGAGCCACGAACACGTGCGCGCCGGGGGTCGGGTAGCCGGTGTAGTAGGCGCCCCAGTCGGGTGAGCCGTCCGGCAGCATCGGGAGCGGCGTGCTGCCGTCGACGTATGTCGGCCAGGGCAGCAGCTCCTGCTGCGTGGGCGCGGCGGGAGCAGCAGGCGCCAGTGCCGCCGGCGCGGGGGCCGGAGGCGCCCCGAGCTGCGGCGCGTACGGAACCGGCGCGGCGCCGTAGGGCGCAGCGTAGGGAGCAGCGGCGCGGGGCCTCTTCGGAGCGAAGAGCACATTCACCAGCGGGATGAGCGCGGTGCCGAGCGCGGCGAGGATCGCCACGGCGACGGTCACACGCCAGTAGATGTCGGGGAACCACAGGTACTCGCCGAGCATCAGCGGGATGATCAGCAGCGTCGCCAGAGCGACGACCAGGATGATCGTCACAATGGCGACCGAACGGGTGAAGGTCGTGTCGTAGCGCTGGAACGCCTTCAGGTAGAGGCGCACGTGCAGCAGCACCAGCTGCAGGATCAGCACGATGAAGAGGAACTGCACGAAGCGCGAGAAGCCGCCCCACGAGTAACGCTCGGGCATCCAGATCATGACGGCGCCGATCAGCAGCGCCGCGATCCACGCCCCCATGCTCGCCAGCGCGAACCATGCCGGCCGACGGGGCGCGAGATGGGCATCGAGGATCGTCGCACCGGCGAAAGCGACCAGCAGCAGGATCGTCAGGAAAGCGCGACCCACGATGTCGTTCTGACCGCCGATCAGCACCCAGACGACGCAGACGAGCGCCGCGGCGATGAGAGCCCCGATCGCGACCCAGATCGCTGCTCGCACCAGCGACGAAGGACCGGCGCCGGCCGTGGGCTGCGGTGCGGATTCGTAGGTCTCAGGCACGGTCATGACGTTCCTCTCGATCGCGGACGACAGCCCGCACGCCCATCCTCGCACGCACCGGTGCGGCGCGCCTCAGCCGATGGGACGACCGAGATCCTCAACGAGTTCGGCTCCCGGCAGTGCGAGAAGGGCGCTCCCGGGGAGGAACAGCTTGCTGCCGCGCACTCCCCCGCCGATGACGACCTCGGCCGCGGCGGCGACCGCGGCGTCGACGAGGATCGGCCAGTCCGCGGGAAGGCCGATCGGAGTGATGCCGCCGTACTCCATCCCCGTGAGCGCGACCGCCTCGTCCATCGGCGCGAACGACGCCGATCGCACGTCGAGCCTCCGCCGCACGACCCCGTTCACGTCGGCGCGGGTGGTCGCGAGCACCATGCAGGCCGCGAACCTCACGTCGCCGCCGCGCTTGCCCTTCACGATCACGCAGTTCGCAGAGGCCTCCGGCGCCACGCCGTACCGCTCGCAGAAGGCCGCCGTGTCGGCGAGCTCGGCGTCGATCTCGGTCACGCCGACGGTCGCGGCGACCTGGGGATCGAGTCGCTCCAGCGCCGCGGCGACCGGCGGGGCGACGAGCGACGGATGCTGGAGCACGGGGTGGGCGGTGAGGGTTCCGGTCGCAGTCCACGGCATGCGAGCACTGTATCGATCCGGCGACGGTCGAGGCACACGCGCTCGCGCCGCGGTTAGCCTCGACCTATGTTCCGCGACCCGCCACCCCCTGAGCACACGTGCGGATGGTCCCCGAACTATCGGCGGACCGTTTCCAACGACGAGTGCGAGAGGTGCCGCGCGGAGGACGAGCTGATCGTCGACACGCAGCGGGCCGATCAGAAGAAGCGGGCACGAATCTACCGACCCGCGAGGGCGACCGCCGTCGACCGACCGATGAGCGGGGCGCACGCCGTCACGTCGATCGAGCCGTCGCTGATTCGCCGGCAGACTTTCGTCGCTCCCCTCGAGGAGGTCGAGCTCGACAGCACTCACCTCCCGACGATCCCGCCGCGTCGACGGGACTGAGACGAAGAGGCGCCGCCGGGGACTGCCCAGTCAGAGGACCGGGTCGATCCGGAAGACGAAGTCCGGCACCGCGCCAGGAATGGTCACGCCCGTCACTCCGCCCGGCCCAGCTCCTCGCCGGACGGGTCGATCACCACTACGCGTTTGAGCTGCGGCATGGGGGAATCCGAGCCTGCACCCACGAAGTTCCGAATCGCCAGCGCCACCTCTACCCCCTCCCAGCCCTTGGAGGGTTGGGTAATGGTGACGATGAGTTCTGCCACGCTCACTGGCTCCAGAGACTCCACGTTGCAGGCCCAAGCGATGTTGTCGATCGTGCACGCGTCCTGGAGTGCGTGCTGCCCGAGTTCACTCGAAAGATAGGCGCGGATCTCGTCCTCGGTCGGCAACGGCGGCTTCCCGCCGTCAGGTTCCTCGTCGGCGGACGTCGCCGCCGGCGACGAAGTTCGGCCTCCGTTACTGCCCAGGTCGAGAGCCCAGCCGATCGCCCAGAGCGCCAGCACCGCAACGATGACGATGAGCCACCACCGCAGATAGAGCGGCTTCCCTTTCGCGACGGGCGGGGGTGTCCCCCCGTGGAACGACCCTTGAGGCATGGCGTCTCCGATCTTCCGCCCCATCTTCTCGCTCGCCGCCGCGTACGGCCAGCAGCCCTCCCTCTCATCAGCCAAGCCGATTGTCCATCCTCGACCGTGGGGTTAGGGTCGAGCATGGCGCAACTGATCTGGAGGCGGATCGCGATCGCGGCTGTGGTGATCGGCGGCTTCGGTCTCTATCTCGTCTCGATCGTCGCAAGGTGGGACATCCCGTGGTGGGCGGTGGTGCTCGCAAGTGGGTGTGCAATCGCGTTCATCTCGGCCCTTTCCCGTCGCCCTCCGCGCAGAGCGGCCGCGCCCGAGCTGTACGCCTCCGATGGATACTCGGACGCACACCTCGGGCGCACGAGACCGACGCATCCATTCAACGACCCCGCACCGACCTCGCAGATCGGCAGACCGTTGCCGCTCGACCCAATCGACTTGCCGGGCGCCTCGCGCCGACCTGCGCAACCCTGATACGCCTGGTGCTAGATGAACTTGCCCCAGCAGGTCTGCGTCTGAGTGCAGAGAGCCCGGAACCTCTCCACCGCCGCCACCTTCCCCCACGGCACGGAGGCGCCGGCGCCCGTTGAGCTGGCGATGCCGACGTAGTACCACTTGGACCACGTGCCGAAGACGCTGCCGTTGTAACCCTTGTAGTACCCGAGACCGTTGCCGGAGGCCCTCTGGTTGTACCCGGCGGCCGTGTAGAAGTAATAGCCCGCACGCACATCGTCGGTGAAGCCGATCATGGTGTTTCCCGTGAAGCCCTGCGACCAGCCGGAGTTGGTTGCAGACCACGCCCGGTACGTTTCACCTACGGCCGCAACAACGGAGGAAGTCTGCGCGTTCGCATCGCTTGCGTTGAACTCGATGCTGTCATCGTGGGTCAGTCCGGCATGCTCCGCCGCGACGAGGCTATCGAGGGACTCCACGGTCAGGCCATTCGGAAGCGCGCCACTGCTGTCCCGGATCACCACCAGCGTGTCATCGGATATCGGTCCGGTGGGGTAGAAGGTGGCGTTGCCAACCTCCTGAGCGGCGCTCTGCGAGACGATGATGTACCCTCGCTGGTCGGCGGCCGCGGCCGTCGCAGCCAAGCCGGGCGTGAGAGATGCGTGAGAGGCAGGCAAAGAGAAAGCCCCGACCGGGTACTAGACCGGTCGGGGCTTTCCGCGTCGTTCCGCGGGTTTCGCGGTGTGTGGCGAGTGAGGGACTCCGGTGCTTCGCTGCGCTCGCTCCTCCCCGAATCCCGCCGTGCCCAGAGAACGACTGAAGGGCCCCGCTTCGCGGAGCCCTTCAGTCGTTCGGTGGCGAGTGAGGGATTCGAACCCCCGAATGCTGAGCAGTCTGATTTACAGTCAGATCCCTTTGGCCGCTTGGGTAACTCGCCAGGCGCATCCGTCCGACTTTGACAGACGACCGGAGGCGCGATCCACAATCATACGCTGTGCGAGGCAGTGCTCGAAATCGGAATACCGGCGGTCTGGATCAGGTGCCGATGCGGTCCAGATCGAGCGACTCGAGCGACGCTGCCGTGCGCAGAAGGGCACCCTCGAACCGGCACGTCGCGGCCGCGACATCCATCGCCGAGGCCAGCACTGCGGCCCACTCCTCCTCGCTCGACGGGGCACCCCCGGCGAGCGCCGCCACCGCTGCCGCGAAGGCCGCGTCGCCCGCGCCCATCGTGTCGACGATGCGCCCGGGCAGGTTCGAGATCGGGTGCGTGACCACGAGCTCACCCGCCTCGATCGTCGCCCCGAACGCGCCCTGCGTGGCGAGCACGGCGCCGACCCCGAGGTCCACGAGCCGGGCCCGCAGCGCGTCGAGGGTCTCGCCGTACAGGAGCGCCGCGTCGTCCTCGCCGACCTTGACGAGCGCCGCACCCGCCGCGAGCCGCTCGAACCCGCGCACGAACTCCTCGGAATCGCGCATCATCCCGGATCGCGGATTCGGATCGATCGCGAGGCTCGCCCCGGCGGAAGAGATCGCGTCGGCCAGTTCGTCCGTCTGCGCGGTGTCGTCGAAGGCGAAGCAGCTCACGACGACGAGCGCGGCATCCGCCATCGCCGCTCGCTCCCGTTCGCCGAAGCGGATGCGCCGTTGCTGCGACGCCGCGTTGAAGACGTACTCGGGCTCCCCGCCACCGGAGCGTGTGCTCACGGCGCGAGCCGTGCCCAGCGGCGACGGCGTCTCGATGAGCTCGACGCCGTAGTCACCGAGGTAGGAGCGGATGTGCGAGCCGGGCTCGTCGTCGCCCACCATCGCGAGCAGGGTGGCCGGCACGCCGAGCCGCGTCAGACCGACCGCCACGTTGAGCGCCGCACCCCCGACGAACTCCCGCACGCCGTTGTCGTCGCGCAGCTCGTCGATGAGCGCGTCGCCGACCACGACGATGCGGTTCATCGGCGCACCTCGGCGTTCTCGAGAACGCGATCGACGAAGGCCACGGCGCGCCGGGTGGTGCCGTCGATGCGCAGATCCACGCTCGCACGCACCTCGCTGGGCGCGAGCGGCATCGCGAGCCGCACATTCTCGTGGCACGAAAGGTCGGTGCAGATGTAGGTCCCGACGCTGTCGCCGTGCTCACCGGCAGCGCCCGCACGGCGGGCCGTGAACATCGCGACCTGATCGGCCGGCTGCATGGTGTGGCACACGTTGCACATGGCCGACCGCGCCCTCGACGTGCCCTCGGCCGCGCGCAGCACGACACCGCGAGGTTCGCCCTCGACCTCGACGATCAGGTATCCGCGTCCGCGCGTGCGCGGATCGCGCCACGCAAAGAAGTCGAGGTGATCCCAGTCGGCGAGCAGGAAGTCGGTCGGCAGCGCGACGATCCTCAGGTCGTCCGGTGAAGCGTTCGCGAACGATGAACGCACGTCGTCTTCGGTCAGTGGGCGCATGGCACCTCCTCGCGACCCCAGTCTACGAACGACGGCCGATCGCGGAACCCCCGGCCGGGCGGGAGCGGATGCCTCGTGCCGACGCGAGGTGCGGGACGAGGCATCCGTCCACCGGTCGTCAGGCCGACGCCGCCGGTGCTGCGGCGTCGTCGGCGGGCTCGAGCTCGTCGTCGGCGCTTGCGCCGCGCTCGCGGATGAGGAAGCCGAACCCGAAGGCGATGAAGAACATCAGCACGCCATAGACCGCGGCGGGAAGACTGAGCTCCGTCGAGTTGAGCACGGTCTGCGCGATGACGATCGCCAGCGTCGCGTTGTGGATGCCGATCTCGAACGACGCCGCGATGGCCTGGCGCTTGCCCACCCTCAGCAGGCGGGGAACCAGATAGCCGACGGTGAGGCTGATGAGGCAGAACACGATCGTGATGATGGAGAGGCGCGCGAAGTTCTCGACGAGGAGCGTCCAGTTCGACGCGACGGCGCCCGCGATCACGACGACGAGGATGATGACCGACGCGATGCGCACGGGCTTGTCCATCGCCTTGGCGAACGTCGGCCAGAGCCGGCGCACCACCATGCCGATCGCGACGGGGACCAGGACGATCGCGAACACTTCGAGCACCTTCGCCCACTGCATCCCCAGCTCGTCGTCGAACGGGTCGAAGTACGCGATCGCGAAGTTGGTGATGAGCGGCAGGGTGATGACGGAGATCACGGAGTTCACGGCGGTGAGGGAGATGTTCAGGGCGACGTCGCCCCGGAACAGGTGACTGTACAGATTGGCGGTGGTGCCTCCGGGCGACGCCGCGAGCATCATCATTCCCACGGCGAGAACCGGGGGAAGCTGGAAGGCCAGCACGAGCCCGAAGCAGATGGCGGGCAGGAGGATCAGCTGGCACAGCAGTGCCACGATCACCGCCTTCGGCTGCTTGAGGACTCGCGCGAAGTCTCCGAGAGTGAGGCTCAATCCGAGCCCGAACATGATGATCCCGAGGGCTACGGGAAGGCCGATGGTGGTCAACGCTGACATGGCACTCAGTGTGCCGGATGCCGCGACCCCGTGTCACGCCTGGCGGCACGACTCGCCGAGAACCCGGTCACGCCTGGCGCCCCGACTCGCCGAGAACGCAGTTGTGTACCGCCGATCCCGTTGAAACGGGACACAAGTGCGTTCTCGGCGAGCGAGGAACGGGGGTCAGGGCTCCCGGACCTCATCCGCCGGGGTCGGGATGTCCGCGTCGACCACGCCGCGGGACACCTCGGTGGCCTCGACGGGCTGCACCGGAGCGGGAGCCGCGACGCCCGGCAGCGCCCACACCGCGAAGGCGGGTCCGTCGGCCGAGAGCAGCACGGCGCCGTCGTCGGCCACGGCGAGCGTGGCGTCGCCGAAGAGGGCGGTCGCGGCGGAGGCCCCCGGCACGGCGCCGGCGTCGAGCGCGGCATCCGCATCTCCGCGGCTGGCGAGCACGAGAAGGGTCTCGTCGGCGGACTCGCGCACGAACACGACGGTCTCGTCGTCGGTGTGCACCCAGCGGAACCCGCCCGACTGCAGAGCGGGGTGCGCGCGGCGCAGCGCGATGAGGTCGCGATACAGGGCGATGCGCTCGGCGACGGCCGGCTCGCCCTCGGTGCCCCAGGGCATCGGGGTGCGGCTCTCCTCGCCGTCCGCGCCGACGAGCCCGAACTCGTCGCCGGCGAACACGACCGGCAGGCCCGGCATCGTCAGCGACAGGCCGACCGCGACCGGGATCGCCCCGGGCGCCGCGTTGGTCGCGAAGCGCGCCGTGTCGTGCGTGTCGAGCGGCTGCATGTTGCCCAGGCGCACGCGCCACGGGATGCCGGCAGTGAACCGCGTCACGGCGTCGGCGAACTCGCGCGCGGTGTAGCGGGGGATGCCGCCGATCGGCTGGCCGAAGAACCAGGACTCGGTGAGCTCTTCCCCGTTCGCATCGAGGTAGGGCACGCCGGTCGGCTCGCTCAGCCAGCCCCACACCGGACGGGTGAACGACGGGTACGTCATCGCGCCGTGCCAGCCGTCGCCCTGGAGGTCGCTCGCGGCGTCGTTGGTCGACTCCCCCAGCAGGATCGCGTCGGGATTGATGCGCAGCATCGTCTCGCGCAGCAGCTGCCGCACCTCGGCGTTGAGATCGACGTCGCCCAGGCGCCCGGTCATGTTCGCGACGTCGATGCGCCAGCCGTCGGCGCTGTACGGCGGCTTCAGCCACTTCGCCACGACCGAGTCGTCACCCGAGATGAACCGGCGACGCAGCTCCTCCGACGACCAGTCGAACTTCGGCAGACTCGCATAGCCCAGCCACGACACGTACTCGGTGTTGCCCTCGTCGGTGAAGTAGTAGAACTCCGTCTCGGGAGCATCCGGGTTGCCGAATGCGCTGCGGAACCATTCGTGACTGTCGCCGGAGTGGTTGCTCGTGAGATCTCCGATGACCCGGATGCCGCGGGCGTGCGCCGCCTCGATCAGTCGCACGTACGCCTCATCGCCGCCGAGCAGCGGGTCGATGCGCTCGAAGCTGCCCGCGTCGTAGCGGTGGTTCGACTCGGCCGGGAAGACGGGGGTGAGATAGAGCAGGTTGGCGCCGAGAGCCACGAGGTGGTCGAGCTTCTCGATGACACCCTCGAGGTCGCCCCCGTAGAACTGCTGCGACCGCCCCGGCATCACGGGATCGACCGGGTCGGACCACTGGGCCGGGATCGCCCAGTCCGGTGTCGGGTGGGTGTCGGCCTGCGCCGAGCGGGCGAACCGGTCGGGGAACACCTGATACAGCACGGCCTCGTTCAGCCACGCGGGCGGCGCCGGGTGGGCGACGAGGGCGAAGTCCTCGGCGTCGAGCGTCTCGATGCGGTGCAGGCCGGTCTGGTTCAGCCACTCGACGCGGCCGTCCTCGTGCTGCAGCATCCACCGGTAGCCGTGCCGCGGGTTGCGCACGGTGACCGGCGCCTCCCACCAGTCCCATCCGTCCGCGGCGCCGATGCGCGCGGCGTCGGTCCACTCGGGCTCGTGGTCGGGGTTCGAGCGCGTGCGCACGGCGGCGAGCGGGCCGTATCCGGCGGGCACGCGCAGGCGCACGTGCACGACGTCTCCGAGCGCGGGCGCGACCGCGGACACGTGCAGCGCCGATCCATCGTGGTGCGGGACGAGGGTCATGACGGGCCTTTCCAGGACGATCGGCAGCGCGCGCCGCCGAGAGTGCGACGTGGTTGCACGGCCGTGGCCATGACAGAGCCCTCGAGTTGTATGGAACCAGGATGCCGCGAGCCGCGGCATCCGTCTACTTCACGCTGCCGGCGATCAGCCCGCCCGCGATGTACCGCTGGAGAACGAGGAACAGGATCATCACCGGCAGTGCCGCGAGCACCGCGCCGGCGGCGAAGATGCCCCAGTTCTGCGACTGGAAGCCCGACACCAGCTGGAACAGGCCGATCGCGAGGGTCTGGTCGCGCGGGTCGGTCAGCAGCACGCTCGCGATGGCGAACTCGCCGATGAACCCGATGAAGCTCAGCAGGCCGATGACGGCGAGGACCGGAGTGACCAGCGGGAGCATGATCGTGAAGAACACGCGGGCGTGCCCGGCGCCGTCGATCTTCGCGGCCTCGTCGATCGCGGTCGGGATCGTGTTGAAGAACCCGTACATGAGGAAGGTGTTCACGCCGAGCGCGCCGCCGAGGTACACCATGATCAGACCGGCGTGCGTGCCGAGGCCGATCGCGGGGAACACATCGGTGATCCAGATCATCGTGAGGAAGATCGCGACGATCATGAGCAGCTGCGGGAACATCTGCAGGATCAGCAGCGCCAGGAGGCCCGTGCGGCGCCCGCGGAAGCGCATCCGCGAGAACGCGTAGGCACCCATCGCGCACAGCAGCACCGTGAAGGCGCTCGAGACCACCGAGATGACGAGCGCGTTCCAGTACCAGGTCAGGTAGATGCCGCCGTCGCGCGTGAGGATCTCGGTGTAGTTGTCGAGCGAGAACGCACGGAACAGCTCGTTCGACCCGGTCAGCGTGCCGATGGGGTTGAGCGAAGCGGAGAGCACGTAGGCCAGGGGGAGCAGCGCGAAGATGATCGCGGCGATCCCGACGAGGTGACGCCAGCCCTTGTCGACGAACCACCGGCCGAAGGGCTGGCGACGCTCGCCCTTGACGCGCTTGGGAGGTTTCGAGGCGAAGTCGCCCATGCCGGCCATCGTCGTGACGCCCTCGGCGCGGCCGATGCGGTTCTCGAGGAGCTGGTCCTCTTTGATCTGGCGGTCGATGGAGTCGGACATCAGTGCAGATCCTCCAGTGACTTCGTCGATCGGAAGGAGATGGCGGCGATGATCGCGACGATGATGAAGATCAGGATCGACAGGGCGCTCGCGAGACCGTAGTCACGCCCACCTCCGCTGCCGAAGGCGATCTTGTAGACCATCGTGATCATGATGTCGGTCGCACCGATCGGCATCGTCGTATCGGGGAACCTCGGATTACCGCCGGTCAGCATGAAGATGACGGCGAAGTTGTTGAAGTTGAACGCGAAGGTGGCGATCAGCAGCGGCGCCACGGCGACGAACAGCAGCGGCAGCTTGATCGATCGGAAGATCCGCCACGCTCCCGCGCCGTCCATCTTGGCGGCCTCGATGACGTCGTCGGGCAGCGACTGCAGAGCACCGGTGCACACCAGGAACATGTAGGCATAGCCGAGCCACATGTTCACGAGGAGCACGCTCAGGCGCGCGAGCCAGGGATCGCTCAGCCAGGGGATGTCCGCGCCGCCGAAGATCACCTCGTTGATGAAGCCGAACTCCTGGTTCAGCATGCCCGCCCACACCAGACCGGTGAGATAGGTGGGGAACGCATACGGGAGGATCACGAGGATCCGGTAGATCTTCTTGCCCCGCAGTGTCGGGTGATTGAAGACGATCGCGAGGAAGAGCCCGAGCGCGAAGCAGAGCAGCGTCGAGAAGAACGCGAAGGCGAACGTCCAGATGGTGACACGGATGAGCGGGTCGCGGACCTGCTCGTTCGTGAAGGCGTACGCGTAGTTGTCCCAGCCGATCACGACGCGCCAGCCGGGCGTCAGGGTCTGGCCGTCCTCGGCGCGGAAGTTGCCCTCGCCGTCGTCGGCGTAGACGGCGCCGGTCTCGGTGTTCGTGAAGGTGTCGGCCGTCTCGTCGTACTCGAGGGTCGAGGTGAAGACGAAGGCCGTCGTTCCGTCGGGAGTGCGCAGCGTGCCGTCGTTGATGTCGTCCGACACCGGGATGTTGAGGGCCAGGACCTCGTCCTGGAAGCGGAGCACCTGGTTGAGATTGAGGCGCTCCCAGCCGTCGGGGGCAGACGACGCGTCCTCCAGCGGCTGCTCGTTGGTGCCGAAGGCGGTGCCGCCGCCGGGCTCGGCGACGAGCATGCCGAACTGGTCGGCCTGCTTGTAGACCTCGACCGCGTACGAGGGGGAATCCGGAACCCGCTGCTGCGAAGTGCTCACGATCTGCTCGATCGCGTCTTCCTTCGTGCTGTTGTGCGCGTCGCCGTAGTTCGTGAACGAGATATAGCCCGTGTAGAAGATCACGAAGACCTGGAAGATGGCGAGGAAGAACAGGCCGGGCGTGAGGTACTTGGCCGGGAGGACCCCGGGCTTCAGGTAGATGTAGTTGACCAGGCCGACGACGGCGACGAGCAGCGCCGCGGCGAGCCAGTCGCCCTTGCCGATGAGGACGTAGAGGCCGAACACCGCGAGGGCGTCGATGATGCCGAGCAGCACCACCTTGATCACGAGGGCGAGGATGCCGCCGCTGGTGAGCTTGCGCTGCGGACCGAACTCGGGTGCGCCGCCTCGGGGCCGCTTCGGCGGCGTGTTCGCGGGGGGTGCCTGTGTCGTCACGTCAGCCATGGACGCTCCCTCTTCGCAGTGTCAAGGTCAGGGTAGGAGGATGGGCGGGGCTCCCGGAAGAGCCCCGCCCATCGAATGACGGATCAGCCGTCGATGCTGGCCTGAACGTTGTCAGCCGCAACGGTCCAGATCTCGGCGGGCTCGCCGCCTTCGCCCTTGATGATCTGCAGCTCGGCGTTGCCCCAGTCGGACCACACCGAACCCATCTCGGGGATGGCGGGCATCGGAGCGCCGGTCTGGCCGATCGCACCGAACGCCGCGACGTCGGGGTCGTCAGCCGAAGCGGTCTCGTACGCCGAGATGAGTGCCGGCGGGCGACCGCCGACCTCGAACAGGCTCAGCTGCGCCTCTTCGGTGCTGAGGTAGTTGACGATGTAGTTCGTCGCCGCGAGCGCGTTGGTGGACTTGCTCGAGAGGAAGAACGCGTTGACACCGACGAAGGGCTTGGCCTCCTGGCCACCGGCGCTCGGGAGCGGGTCGATGGCGTAGTTGATGCCGGCCTCGGCGATCGCGGGGATGTTCCACGGACCGGTGAGGTAGTACGGCGAGTCGCCCGCGAGGAAGAACTCGCGCGCCTTGTCGCCGTCGATGTTGGCGTTGAAGACGCCCGAGCCGGCAGCACCCTGGGTGCCGAGCCACGTGGCGAACTCCTGGCCGGCCTCGTCACCGAGGACGAGCTGCGACGAGTCGTAGCTGCCGTCGGCGTTCTGGGCGAAGACCTGCGAGCCGAAGGACGTCTGGAACGGGTACAGGTGGTACGGGTCGCCCTGCTCGGGCGACAGGCCCACGAGGAAGGGGTACGTCGTGCCGGCAGCCTTGCCGTTCGCGATGACCTCGTCGTACGTCTCGGCCGGGTCGGCGACCAGGTCGGCGTTGCGCACGAGCGCGACGTTCTCGACCGAGTACGGCACGCCGTAGACCTTGCCGTCGTAGGTGACGGCGGCGAGGGATGCCTCGCTGAAGCCGTCGGCGACGTCACCGAGCTCGAGCGGCGCGACGACACCTGCGGCGTAGTACGCGCCGAGCTTGTCGTGGGGGCTGACGATGACGTCGGGGCCCTTGCCGGTGGGGACCTGGCTGATGAAGTCCTGGTCGACCGTCGCGAAGTCCTTCGTCACGAGCTTGACCTCGATGCCGGTCTCCTCCGTGAACTGCTCCGAGATCGGCTCGAGCGCGGGCTTGCGCTCGATGTCGACCCAGACAGTGATGGGAGTCGTGTCCTCGTTGTCGCCGCCGTTGTCGCCGTTGTCTCCGCCGCCGCTCGCGCAGCCGGAGAGCACGAGCGCGCCGCTCGCGATGAGCGCGCTGATCGCGAGTGCGCTCTTCTTGTTCACCTTCATCGGTGTGTGCCTCTCTGAAGTGCTGGTGGGATCCGAACCGGCCTCAACCGGCGCTGAGCACCTTGAAGGCCGTTCTTCAGCTCGCAGAAACTGCAAGCGCTTACATTGTTACCACGAAGGGGCGCAGAATCAAGCCCTGATTGAGGGATTCGATACGCGTTCGTAATCTCCGAATATCGCGGATTCCCCGCGAAACGCCCCGTTCTGCAAACGCTTCCAAGCCGGTCCGGATGCTCGATCGCCCGTCGCCGCCCGGATAGACTGCGGCTATGGCTGATTCCTCGTTCGACATCGTCAGCAAGGTCGACCACCAGGAGGCGGAGAACGCCCTCAACCAGGCCCGCAAGGAGATCGAGCAGCGCTACGACTTCAAGGGCACCGGCGCCTCCGTCGAGTGGAGCGGCGAGTCCGTGCTCATCAAGGCCAGCACGGAGGAGCGCGCGAAGGCGGTGCTCGACGTGTTCCAGTCGAAGCTCATCAAGCGCGGCATCTCCCTGAAGAGCCTGGAGTCGGGCGAGCCCTTCGCCAGCGGCAAGGAGTACCGGATCGTCTCCACGATCAAGGACGGGATCTCGTCCGAGAACGCGAAGAAGATCTCCAAGCTGATCCGCGACGAGGGTCCCAAGTCGGTCAAGTCGCAGATCCAGGGCGACGAGCTGCGTGTGCAGTCGAAGTCGCGCGACGACCTGCAGGAGGTCCAGCGCCTGCTGAAGGCCGCCGACCTCGAGGTCGACCTCCAGTTCATCAACTACCGCTGACGGTGGCCGCCCCCGTCACGTATCAGCGCAACGCCCTCGCCCCGGGCGTCATCGCTGCGATCGCCCTGCTCCTCGCACCGCTCCTCATGGAGACGGACTGGTTCCTGTTCGTGCGGTTCCTGGTGTCGATCCTCGCGCTCATCGTCGCGTGGTTCGCCGGCCAGGCCCGGCAGTGGTGGTGGATCCCGGTGTTCGCGGCGATCGCCGTGGTCTGGAACCCGATCCTCCCGTTCGCCTTCTCCGGACCGGTGTGGATCGCCGCGCAGACCGTCGCCGCGATCGTGTTCCTCATCGCCGGCGCAATGATCAAGGTCGCGCGGCCCTGACCGGCAGGGGATGCTTCGGCACGAGGCATCCGCTCGTCCACTGCTCGAGCATCCGGTAGGCGGCCGCCCGCGGTTCGGCGCGGGAGAGGAACACGTCGTGGATCGCGCCGTCGATGCGCGCGACGGTGACGAGTGCGCCGATCCGCGTTGCACTGCGGGCGATGTCGTCGACCACGAGCACGGAGTCGGCCGACGTCATCGCCTCGTCCCAGGCGAGCGGCGCGGCAGACCGGGTCGACAGCAGCACCAGCACCGGGCAGCCGACGTCGATCCCGCTCGCGACTCGACGATGGCCGTCGAGGACCGCCGCGAGCCAGCCGGGGCGCGTGATGAAGCCGCGCTCGGGGCGCCACTCCGGCTTGTCGAGGGCGAGCGGCAGCGCCCCGATCTCGGTCTGAGCCCGCGTGTAGAAGCCGAGATCTACCGGAGGCTGGGTGCCGCGCGGATCGATGCGGGCCCGCGCGTGGACGAGCGGGGCGATCGCCTGTCGGCCGATCGCGCCGAGCTGCAATTCCAGCCACGGACTGTTGAGCACCAGTGCCGTCGCCCGGCCAGGGTGGCGCGCCGCCCAGAGCGTCAGCGTCAGCCCGCCGGTCGAGTGGCCGAGGAGAAGCAGCCGACGCGGGGATGCGGCATCCGACCCGTGTCCCATCTCGGCGAGCGCGGCCTCGATGTCGACGTCGTAGTCGTCGAGCGCGTCGATGTAGCCGGGCGACTGCTCCGGCCGCAGGCTGCGTCCGTAGCGGCGCAGGTCGAGGGCGAAGAAGCGCGCCCCGAGCTCGTTCCAGAACCGGGCGAGCTCGGTCTGGAAGAAGAAGTCCGACCAGCCGTGCACGTACAGCACGTCGACATCGCGCAGCGGCTGCCACCACGACGTGAGGGGGTTCGGGATGCTGCGCACCAGCGTCGCGACGAGGGGCCCGCTCTCGCCCTCGATGCCGAGATCGAGCGTCAGCTGCTCGAACGGCTTCCCGAGCACGTCGGGTATCCACTCGGCTGCCATGGCCTCAGCCTAGGCAGAGGGGAAGCATCCGGGCACCAGGTCCGAGGATCGCACGCCCTCAGTCGCGCGAGATCGAGACCATCTCGTCGCGCGGCACGACCTTGATGCGGGCACGTCCATGAGGAGCGCCGAGCGCCACCTCGTGCTCATCGAGGCGGTGCCAGCCGTCGAGGTCGGTCCAGATCACTCCGCGGGACGCGAGCATGGCCGGGATGGCATCCTCGGACGGGTCCTCGGGGGTCCACCACGAGCCCTGGTCGTTGATGAGGTGCCGGACCGTCTCCATCGCGTCGGACTTGGTGTGGCCGATGAGGCCGACCGGTCCGCGCTTGATCCAGCCGGTCGCGTACACGCCCGACACGCGCTCGTTGGAGTCCTTGTGCAGCGCCTGACCCTCGTGGTTGGGAATCACGCCGTGGCGCTTGTCGAACGGCACGCCCGGCAGCGGCGACCCGAAGTAGCCCACAGCGCGGTAGATCGCCTGGATCGGCAGTTCGCGCATCTCGCCGGTGCCGACGACGCCGCCCTCGCCGTCGGGACGCGTGCGCTCGTAGCGGAACGACGACACCCGGCCCTCGGCATCCTTCACGACCTCCAGCGGCTTGGCGTAGAAGTGGAGGTGGAGGCGGCGCGACGCCGATCCGCCGGCGTTGTTGACCGACTCCCGCTTGCGCCATGACTGCAGCACGCGGTCGATCACGAGCACCTGCTTGTTGCTCGCGATGGCGGCCTTGGACGCCTCGTCGTAGTCGAAGTCCTCGTCGTAGACGACGAGGTCGACGTCGCGCAGCTCGCCGAGTTCGCGCAGCTCGAGCGGGGTGAACTTCACCTGCGCGGGGCCGCGCCGGCCGAACACGTGGACGTCGGTCACCGCCGAGTCGACCAGACCCGCGTGGACGTTGTCGGGGATCTCGGTGGGAAGCAGGTCCTCGGCGTGCTTGGCGAGCATGCGGGCTACGTCGAGGGCGACGTTGCCGTTGCCGATGACCGCGACCGACTCCGCGTCCAACGGCCACTCGCGCGGCACGTCCGGGTGGCCGTCGAACCAGCTGACGAAGTCCGCCGCGCCGTACGAGCCGACGGCGTCGATGCCGGGGATGTCGAGGGAGGTGTCGCGGATGGCTCCGGTCGCGAAGATCACCGCGTGGTAGTGGCGCTTGAGGTCCTCCAGCGAGATGTCCTCACCGAAGCGCACGTTGCCGAAGATGCGGATGTCGCCGCGGTCGAGCACCTCCCGCAGAGCGGTGATGATCCCCTTGATGCGCGGGTGATCCGGGGCGACGCCGTAGCGCACGAGTCCGTACGGAGCGGGCAGCTGCTCGAAGAGGTCGATCGACACGTCGAACTTGCGCTCGGCCTTGAGCAGGATGTCGGCCGCGTAGATGCCCGCCGGGCCCGCGCCGACGATCGCCAGTCGGAGCTTGGTCATGGAAGGTCCTTTCGGAAGGAGGTCGTTGAGCGAGCGGAGCGAGTCGACACGGCCGCGCCCGACGCTAGCTGGAGCGGTCGGCGACGGCCTGCGCGAAGCGGGTGAGGGCCTCGCGGACCGGTCCGTCGGGCAACGGGGCCAGTGCCTGGACCGCCTCACTCGACCACGCGTTCGCGAGATCGAGCGTGGCCTGGGTGGCGTCGTGGTCGCGGAGCTCGGCGAGCGCGTCGTCGAGGATGGCCGGATCGGCGCCGTCGGCGATGCGCGCAACGCCCTCGTCGATGCGGTCGCGCAACGCGCGGGAGGCGGCATCCGGTCGCTCCGAGAGCACGAGGTACGGCATCGTCGGCACACCCGCGCGCAGGTCGGTGCCGGGCACCTTGCCGGTCTCGTCGGGGTCTGCCGACAGGTCGATGACATCGTCGAGCAGCTGGAACGCGACGCCGGCCTTCTCGCCGAACGTCACCATCGCCTGCTGGAACTCCTCAGGCCCGTTCGAGAAGATCACGCCCGCCTGCGCCGCGGCGGCGATGAGCGATCCGGTCTTGTCGGAGAGCACCTGGAGGTAGAACGCGACGCGGTCGTCACCCTCCTGGGGGCCGACGGTCTCGTGCATCTGGCCGAGCACGAGCCGCTCGAAGGTGTCGGCCTGCAGCTGGATGGCGCGATCGCCGTGGCGCGCCATGATCTGGCTGGCCCGCGAGAAGAGGAGGTCGCCGGTGAGGATCGCGACGCTGTTGCCCCACACCTCGTGAGCGCTGGGCACTCCGCGGCGCTTGTCGGCGGCATCCATGACATCGTCGTGGTAGAGCGAGCCGAGGTGGGTCATCTCGAGCGCGGTCGCGCCGTCGATCACGCGATCGGTCGCGCCCTCCCCGAGCTGCGACGTCAGCAGGGCGAGCACCGGCCGGATCCGCTTGCCGCCGGCCTCGTACAGGTAACGGCTGGTCGTGTCGGCGAGCGCATCGGAGCTTCGCAGCTCGCGCTCGAGCGCGACGTCGACGCGCTTCAGGCCCGCTTCGACCGCGGAGTGCAGCTTGCGGGACCGGGGCCCGGCGAAGATGCGGTCGGTCAGGCCCAGCTTGCCCGCGATGCGCGAGCCCTGCGCTGAGGGAGTCACACGCCCAGCCTACCGGGGCCCTCGCAGCCCGGTCGCCCAGGCCCGAGTCGCCAAGACACGCCGACACGGCGTCGCGGGTGCGGCGTGTTTCGGCGACTCGCGTGACGAGGAACGCTCAGCCGCGGTCGACCGGCCGCGTCGCGCGGTGCAGGGCGACGATGCCCATCGAGAGGTCGCGGTGCGCGACATCCGTCCAGCCCTGCTCCCGGATCCACGTCGAGAGCGTGCGCTGGTCCGGCCAGTCGCGGATCGACTCGTTGAGGTAGTCGTACGCCTCGGCGTTCGAGCTCATCGCCTTGGCGACGATCGGCAACACGCGGTCGTTGTAGAAGCGGTAGAGCCCGTGGAATGCGCGCGACGGCGGGTGCGAGAACTCGCAGACCACGAGGCGCCCACCCGGCCGCGTGACCCGCAGCAGCTCGGCGAGCGCCTTCTTGGGCTCGTTCACGTTGCGCAGGCCGAAGGACATCGTGACGGTGTCGAACTCCGCGTCGTCGAACGGCAGATCGGTCGCGTCGGCCTGAACGAAGGAGAGATTGCGGATGCTGCTGTGCCGCCGCCGCCCCTCGGCGATCATGCCGGGCGAGAAGTCGGCCGCGACAACGGTCGCACCGCTACGGGCGAGGGCGACGCTCGACGCGCCGGTGCCGGCCGCGAGGTCGAGGATGCGCTGGCCGGGACGCGGGGCCACGGCACGCGTCGTCGCGGCGCGCCAGAACCGGTCGTTGCCCATGCTCAGCACGGTGTTGGTGCGGTCGTAGGCGGGTGCCACCTGGTCGAACATGCCGCTCACGCGCGAGGGGTCCTTGTGGAGGTCGGCGCGGTTCGGCTCGTGCTCGGAGGGGTGGGATGCCACGCGACGAGTCTAGGCGCGCTCGACGCTCACTCGAGGTCGAGGGCTGCCAGGCGCGCGAGCCACGCATCCGGCGTCGCGTCGTCGAAAGGCGCCTCGTGGGCGATCACGCGGCGCTCCAGGTCGAGGGCGAGCGCTTCGAGGCGCTCGACGACCTCGAGCGGGTAGCCGTACGCGACGCGGTGCTCCTCCCACTCGTCCTGGTCGTCGATGTAGACACCCGTGCCCTCACGGTCGACGACGTCGAGATCCATGTCGATGCCCGAGGGCTCATCGCCCTCCCAGTGCACGTCCCACGCGAGGTCGATGTAGGTGCGGGTGCGGTGCGGCGCGGCGTTGCGGGTGAACACCCAATCGCCGGACGGTGGAACAAGGGTGACGTTCGGATGCTGCGGCGCGAACGTGCGACCGGGGCGTGAGCTGTCCCACCCCGGGAGCTGCCCGAACCACTCGCCCCAGCGGTCGCTGCCGAGGTAGACGCACTCGTGGATCCAGTGCGGACCGCCGTCCCACTTGCGCCAGCGGAAGAGCAGACGGGTGCCCGGCGCGGGGCGGTCGGAGACGGCATCGTCGGTCACCCAGCGAGTCTAAGCGCGACGGCATCCGGCCTCGCCTCCCCGTGCGAGTCGCCAAGACACGCCGACCCGGTCCCCGCCAGACGGCGTGTCTTGGCGAGTCGAGGAGGGGGAGAAGGACTCTAGGCTTGACGTGTGACCTCCCCGCGCCGCCTGCCGCAGCTGGTGGTCGAGACCCGCGAGATCGATCCCGTCGAGGACCTGCTCGCGTTCGCCGATCCCCGATCCCCGTTGGCGTGGCTGCGTCGCGGCGAGGGCATCGTCGGGATCGGCCACATGGTGACGGGATACGAGACGGGCGTCCCCGGAATCGACGCGGATTCGCTCCCCTCCCCGGCGGAGGCGTGGCGCGCGATCAGCGCCGCGGCGGAGATCGACGACCCGGTCGGCGTGCACGGCACCGGGCTCGTCGCGTTCGGCACCCTCGCCTTCGATCCGCGCTCGCGGGCCTCGAGCCGGCTGATCGTGCCGCAGGCCGTCATCGGCCGGCGCGACGGGAGATCGTGGCTCACAACGATCCGCTCGACGGCCTCATCGGCGCCGGCGCCGGTCATCGCGCCGGTCCCCTACGGTCCGTACTGGTCGGCGACGCTCGGTCCGGGCGCGCTCGATCCCGAGGGGTACCAGGCCGCCGTGCGGGCGGGTCTCGACGCGATCGCCGCGGGAGAGGTCGGCAAGGTCGTCCTCGCGCGCGACCTCGTCGGCACGGTGCCGGCCGGTTCCGACCTGCGCCGCCTGGTGCGCGCCCTCGCCATGGGATACCTCGACACGTGGACGTTCGCCGTCGACGGACTCATCGGCGCGAGCCCCGAGACGCTCGTGACGGTGTCGGGCGGCGCGGTCACGGCACGGGTCCTGGCCGGAACGATCCCCCGCGGCGCCGACAACGACGACGACGCCGCGGCATCCTTCCGTCTCGCCCACAGCGGGAAGGATCTCGACGAGCACCAGTTCGCGGTGCAGAGCGTGCTGGACGCCCTCGCCCCGCACGTGAGCTCGGTGCGCGCCGACGACGAGCCGTTCTCACTCGAGCTGCCGAACCTGTGGCATCTCGCGACGGACGTGGAGGGCGAGATCGCCGACCACGCGTCCGCCCTCGACCTCGTGGCGGCGCTGCATCCGACGGCCGCAGTAGCGGGAACACCGACGGATGCCGCGATCGAGGTCATCCGCCGCATCGAGCCGTTCGACCGCCGCCGCTACGCCGGACCGGTGGGCTGGGTCGACGCCCAGGGCGACGGCGAGTTCGCGATCGCGTTGCGGTGCGCGCAGATCGGAGCCGACCCTACGCGCGGCTTCGCGGAGTTCAGCGACACGATCCCCGTCGTAGCGCATGCGGGCGCCGGGATCGTGGCGGGAAGCGACCCCGAGACCGAGCTGCTCGAGACCCGCGTGAAGTTCCGCCCGATCGTCGACGCGCTGGCCTGACGCGCTCTCCGCTTCGGGCTTGCACAGTCCCGACGTGCAGAACTCCTCCGATCCGGTCGCCGAGGGCTGCCATCCCGGGGGATCTGCGGCCGAGCGCTCCGTTCTTGAGGAGTTGTGCACGCCTTCGACGAGACGCGCGGGGCTATCGGCGCGGGCTCACGCGGGAGATCCCGACGACGAGCACGGACTGCGTAGCGAGGGCGACGAGGATGAGCGCGCGCTGCACCAGCCCCGCAACACCGTCGTTGCCGCCGGCGCCGGTCGCGTCGAACGTCAGCTGGAAGACGACGAAGAGCACGAGGGTGAGAGCTCCGCCCACGAAGCCGACGGTCGCGAGGCGGGGCGAGACGCGGCGCAGCGCCGCACCGGCGAACAGGAAGCCGATCGCCGGTACCGGCACGGCGAGGAGGAACCCGAGGAGGTGCAGCATCATCGACTCGAGGGTGAAGACGCCGCACACGATCATGCCGACGCCGGTCAGCGAGATGAGGACGAACGCCGTCGTCGCGAGGCCGCCGTATCGCGTCCATCGCCGGGCGGTCGAGAGGGTTCCGGTGAGGACGAGGATGCCGCCCACGATGAACGCGGCGTTCATCCACGGCCCCGTGACGCCGAGGCCGAGTCCGCTCACCGGCTGACTGATCCACGAGTACGGCGAGATGACGTTCCCGAACAGCTCGTAGCCGGGGCTGATGACGCCGAGGACGAGCCACGCGAGGGTGAAGAGGATCGCTCCCGCGGGCGCGAGGACGGCAACCCGGTTGCGGGTCGAAACGGTGTTCTCAGGCATGGCGAAGCATCCCTTCCTTCGATTCGATGGGTGTGAAGCGCAGGTGGCGGAGGGTCAGGACTTCTTGTCGGGGGCGAAGAGCATGCGCGCGAGGACGAGCATCATCAGCGCGAAGCCCGCTGCGAAGGCGACCGGCGCCCACCACCACCCGACCGTGAAGACGAGCACGGCGATCACGCAGAACGTCACTATCCAGATCGCCGCGGAGTAGATGCCGAACCGCGCCGCGGTCTCGGGCTCGCGCTCGAACCGGTTCGCCGGCTCGTCGGCGAGTGCGCGCCGGGTCCAGGCCTTGTGGCGGTTGGTCTGCGTCGCGCCGAGGAAGGCGAACAGGATGATCGAGGTGATCACGCCGAGCGCGGCGAACACGATTCCCCACACGGGCATCGTGCCGAAGGCGACGAGCGCCCCGAATCCGATGCCGTATGCGCCGAGGAACGTCGCCAGCGCGTAGGCGCCCGCCCGCCCCGACGGCATGGGGTGGTTGGTCGTGGTCTCCTGCGAGAGCGAGTCGCCCACGAGCAGGCCGATCGCCGTCGACGCGAAGCCGAACAGGGCGACCTGTCCCCAGATGATGATCGGCAGCACGCCGACCGCGCTGAGGATCCCCAGCGTGATGCCGATGACGGCGACCGCCGACCACACGACCACGCGCACCACGAAGCCCGGCTTGGGCCGCACCCGGTGCTTCTGCTGCAGCGCGGCATAGCCCGAGAGACCGGCGGAGGGGGCGGCATCCGTCCCCTCGTCCAGGAGCTCGCGGACGTCGCCGAGCTCCGCGACCGCGGTGCGCGCGGCGTCGGCGGGGGTGCGTCCGTCGGCCTCGAGCTCGGCGGTGCGTGCGATGAGGCTCGTGCGCACCTCCTCCTTCAGGTCCTGGGCGTCGGGCGTCATCTCGACGCCGCGGAAGGCTTCGTCGAGCAGGCGGTGGATGTCGGTGTTCTCGGTCATTTGTCCAGGTCCTTCACGTCGAGGAGAGAGTCGATGATGCGCCGGGTCGCCGTCCAGGCGGCGACGTTGCTGCGGAAGACCGCGCGTCCGGCGTCGGTGATGCGGTAGTACTTGCGGCGACCGCCCTGCGTCTCGTCGCCCCAGTAGGACTCGACGAGCCCGTCCTTCTCGAGGCGGCGGTAGGTCGCGTAGAGGGTGGCTTCCTTGATCTCGTAGCCGCCGCCGGTCGCGTCGCGGATCGTCTTGTAGATCTCGAAGCCGTACCGGTCTCCGCGCCGCAGCACACCGAGCACGATGGTGTCGGTGTGGCCGCGCAGCAGGTCGGCTGCGAAGGCGTCGTCCTTTGTCATGTCGAGTACTGTATCACATCAAGTACTTTGCGACACAAGTATCTATATCGCATCGGATTCTCGGCGCCTAGACTCCCGCCATGTCGTTCGACGTCGCCGCCGAGGCGTACGACCGGTTCATGGGCCGCTTCTCCCGGCCGCTCGCCGTCGCGTTCGCCGACTGGGTCCCCGTCGCGCAGGGCGCGCGGGTGCTCGACGTCGGCTGCGGGCCCGGAGCACTGCTCGCCGCCCTCGCCTCACACACCTCCCCCGACCAGCTCGCCGGCATCGACCCGTCCGAGAGCTTCCTCGCCGCCGCGCGCGCCCGGTTCCCGTGGGCGGACCTGCGTCACGGATCGGCCGAGGCCATCCCCTTCGACGACGACGACTTCGACGCCGCGCTCGCTCAGCTCGTCGTGCATTTCATGACGGATGCCGCCGCCGGCGTCGCGGAGATGGTGCGCGTCACCCGCCCCGGCGGCACCGTGGCCGCGTGCGTCTGGGACTTCGCCGGAGGCCGTGCGCCGCAGAGCACGTTCTGGTCGGCGCTCGGCTCGGTCTCCCCGGGTGTGGAGAACGAGTCACGGCGCACCGGTTCGAGCGAGGGCGACATCACGGGGCTGCTGCGACAGTCCGGATGCTCGGACGTCCAGGAGGCGGAGCTCTCGGTCGCCGTGGACTTCGCGTCCTTCGAGGAGTGGTGGGAGCCGTACACACTCGGCGTCGCCCCCGCGGGGCAGCAGCTCGCGAGGCTCGCCGATGCCGACCGCGTGCGCGTGCGCGCGCGCTCGGCCGAGCTCCTGCCGTCCGGGCCGTTCACGATCACCGCGACCGCGTGGGCCGCGCGCGGCATCGTGGCGGACTAGGTCGCCGCGAGCCGCTTCTTCTCGGCCTCGATGTCGAAGGTCGCGGCCGGCCAGTGCGGGTCGATCTCCTCGAGCGCCTCCAGCAGGAGGTGCTGCACGGCGATGCGCGCGTACCACTTGCGGTTCGCCGGAACGACGTGCCAGGGCGCGTGGTCCGTCGAGGTCCGGTCGAACACCCGCTGGTAGGCATCCATGTACTTAGGCCACAGCTGCCGCTCGTCGACGTCGCCCGGGTTGTACTTCCAGTGCTTGTCCGGCCGCTCGAGCCTCTCGGCGAGCCGGGCCTTCTGTTCGTCGGACGAGATGTGCAGCATCACCTTGACGACGCGGGTGCCGGCATCCGTCAGCTGCTTCTCGAACGTGTTGATCGCCCCGTAGCGGCGCTCGATCTCCTCCGGCGGCGCGAGTTCGCGCACGCGCCCGATCAGTACGTCCTCGTAATGCGAGCGGTCGAAGACGCCGATCACGCCCGGCTCGGGCACGCGTTGAGCGACGCGCCACAGGAAGTCGTGCTCCAGCTCCTCGGGCGTCGGCTTCTTGAACGCGGTGATCGACACGCCCTGCGGATCGACCGACCCGACGACGTGCCGGACGATGCCGCCCTTGCCCGCCGAGTCCATCGCCTGCAGCACCAGCAGGACCGCGGACTGCGTCGCCCCGGCGCGGCTCTCGGCGAACAGGCGCTCCTGGTACTCGTCCAGCTGCACTGCTCCCGACGCCAGGTCCTCGGCCGCCTGGGCCTTGTCCTTCTCGTACCCGGGGTTCCCGGAGGGGTCGACGTCGGCCAGCACGAAACCCTCGTTCACGCGCAGCAGTTCGGCGACATCCCCGGTCCAGTGCTTCTGGCTCTTGGCAATCATCTGCCCATCATGCCGGGCGCAGGTCCGCGAAGGCGAGGCTCGCCGGCGCTACCGCTCCCGCGCTTGCACAACCGCGCCCGCGCTTGCACAACCGCGCCCGCGCTTTCCGTTTGTGCGGGAGTTTGCGCGCCCGACGGCGTGGTGGAGCGCACATTCGCCCGCACAACCGCGCCCGCACCCGCACCCGCACTACCGCTCCCGCGCTTGCACAACCGCACCCGCGCTTGCACAACCGCGCCCGCGCTTTCCGCTTGTGCGGGAGTATGCGCGCCCGACGGCAGGGTGGAGCGCACATTCGCCCGCACAACCGCGCTCGCACCTTCGCCCGCGCAACCGCTCCCGCGCTCTCAGTTTGTGCGGGAGTATGCGCGCCCGACGGCGGGGTGGAGCGCACATTCGCCCGCACAACCGCTCCCGCGCCCGACGGCGGGCTGGAGCGCGCGCGCCGGCGCTACCGCTCGAGGGGGACCTCGATGAGCTGCCGGCCGCCGACGGGCGAGGTCAGCGCCTGATCGAGCGCGGACCGGGTGGTGACGCGCCGATACTCCCACCCGTACGCGAGAGCGAGCTGCTCGAGGCGCACCGTGTGGGGCGTGAGCAGCACCCGGTCCATCGCTTCGGAACCCGCGATCTCGGCGACCTCGAGTCCGTCGAAGATGGTGCCGCCGCCGTCGTTGCCGACGACCACCTGCAGGCGCGGCTCGTCCTCGGCAGGAGGAAGGAGCAGGGCGCCGACGTCGTGCAGCAGCGCGAGATCGCCGAGGAGCACGCGGGTCACCCCGGGCCGTCCTCCGCTCTGGCTGGCCAGCGCGATCCCGGTGGCTGTCGCCACGGTGCCGTCGATTCCGGCGAGCCCGCGGTTGGCGTGCACCGGCACCTTCTTGCCGCCGAGCACCTCGTCGGCGACGCGAACGAGGCGCGACGAGCCGAACACGAGCCGATCGTGCGGCCACGTCGCACGCCACACCGCATCGACCAGCGCCGCACGGTCGAGGGGAGCCCGCACCGCCGCGAGTTCCGCGGCGATCGCTCCCAGACGCTCCTGCGGCACCGCGGAAGACAGGCCGTCCGCGTCGGGGGCGGGCGGGGCGAGATCGACGGATGCCGCGCGCGACGCGCGCATCCACGCGCCCAGCCAGGCGCGGTCCCCGTCGCCGCTGGCCGCGGCGATGGCGTCGACGGCGGTGGTCGCGCCGTTCAGGTTGAGCGGCTCCCCCGGCCCTCGGACCGCGATCACCTCGACCTCGGGGTCGGACAGCAGCGCGGCGACCTCCCGGCTCAAGGTCGGATGCCCGAGCACGACGGCGCGCTCGATGCGCCCGCCCAGCTCGGGGTCGCGCAGCAGCCCGCGATACCCGTGCACGAGGTGACGGCCGAAACGGGCGCCGCTCACGATCTCGGCGATGAGCGGCCACGAGCCCGCATGCGCGAGCATCTCGGCATCGGGACCTGCATCGGCCCCGGCGATGACGACGGTGCGCGGACCCGAGACGAGCACGAAGGGGTGGTCGTCGGGGTCGTCGGGGACGTCGGACTCGCCGATCCCTCCCCCGCCTTGGTACAGGGCGCCGGATGCCTCCTCCTCCGCCTCGTCCGCGGCGGGTGGACCGTCGGGATGGGCGTCGGGCGCGACGGCGAGCTCAGGACTCGGAACACCGAACCACGCGGGCAGGTCGCCGGCGAGCGGCTCGCGGAACGGGAGGTTGAGGTGCACCGGCCCGGCCGACCGCAGGCCCGCGCCGAGCGCGGCGGCCACGGCCTCTTCGGCCACGCGACGCAGCATGGCGCTCTGCTCGTCGTCGCCGGCGAGGTCGCACTGCTCGGGTACGGGGAGGTCAGCCTCGTAGCGCACGCTCGGGGCGAACATGCCGGGCTGCCGCGTGGTCTGGTTGGCCCCGACTCCCCGCAGCTCGGGCGGGCGGTCGGCGGTGAGCAGCAGCAGCGGAACGCCCGCGTGATGGGCCTCGAGCGCTGCGGGAAGCAGGTTGGCGACGGCGGTTCCCGACGTGCACACGACGGCTGCCGGCATCCGCGTCTCCCGTCCGATGCCGAGTGCCGTGAATCCCGCGACGCGCTCGTCGACGCGCACGTGCAGGCGAATCGCGCCGCGCCGCTCGAGTTCGGAGGCGACCAGGGCCAGCGCCTGCGAGCGCGAACCGGGGCTCAGCACCACATGGGCGATCCCGAGCTCGACCAGACGGCTCAGCAGGGCGGCGGCGGCGTCGGTGGCAGCGGAGGCGAGTCCGCGCTCGGCGCCTGACACGGTCAGCCGACGACTCCGCGCTGCCCGCGCTCGTCGTCGCCCTCGTTCGGGCGGACAGGCGGGTCGGCCGGGGCATCCGGCCCGGCCGAGGAAGGGGTGCCGGGCGTGGCGGTGCCGGCCGAGTCCGTCGCGGCTGCGGGCGCGGCGGTGTCGGCCGAGTCCGACGCGGCGGCGGGCGAGCCGGTGGGCCAGCGGGGGTCGTCGCCCTCGGCGTCGAGCTGGGCCAGCTCCTCTTCGAGGCGGCGGATGCGCTCGTCCTGGTCGGAGATCGCGCCGATGCGGCCGAGGAACTCGGGATCGTCGTCGGGTGCGCGCCGAGCGGCGCGCGCGGAGCCCCGCGTGCGACCGACGATGAGCCAGAGCAGGCCCCCCAGCACGGGGATCAGGATGACGATGAGGATCCAGACGGGCTTGCTCACACCCCGGTGGCGCGTGGCCGGCTGCACCGCGCAGTCCACGATGGTGTAGACCCAGAAAGCCGTCGCCACCAGGGCCAGGATCAGCAGGGCCCGCGTCATGCTCCCATCCTAGGCGAGCCCGACGCACCGTGGCCGCCTCGTGACCGAACCGTCGCCTGCGCCGCCGGGAGCGCCGGGCGGCTCGATTACGATGGACGGGTGAAAGCTCGCTCCGCCCTGGTCTACTCGGTGCTGCGGCTGCTCGCATTCCTCGTGCCGTTCGCGATCCTCATGCTCTTCCCGATCATGCGGCAGTACTACTGGCTCGCAGCGATCTTCGCCGCCCTCATCGGCCTGAGCCTGTCGCTGCTGTTCCTGCGCCGCCCGCTCGACGAGATGACCTCCGGCATGGCCGAGCGCCGCGAGCGCGAGCGCCGCGCGGTGAGCGACGAAGAGGCCGAGGATGCTGCGACCGTGGGCGACGCCGCGCCCGCCCCGGGCGACGCCGCATCCGGCGGTCGCACGCCGGGCGAAGGATCCGATCGCTCCACCGCCGACTGAGCCCGCGGTCGGCGGATCAGCCCACGAACGCCCAGAACAGGAACGCGCCGTACGCCACCGAGGTGAGCGAGGTGAGCCCGAGGGCGACGACCAGCTCGCGCGGGTCGCGGTAGGTCCACACGATGAGGATCGCGGGAAGCGCCGCCAGCAGGACGAGCAGCGTCAGCCACGCGATCGGGTAGAACAGGGCCAGGAACACGGCGATGCCGAAGGGCGCCAGCACGAAGATGCTGAAGAGCCAGCGCGTGGCCGTGCGGCCGATGAGCACGGTCAGCGTGCGCTTGCCGGCGACGCGGTCCTGATCGATGTCGCGCAGGTTGTTCGCCAGCAGGACGGCGCACGCGAGCAGACCCGCGGCGACCGCGCCGAACCAGGCCTCCTGCGGCAGCGAGAGCGCCTGCACCCAGGTGGTGCCGAGCGTGGCGACCAGCCCGAAGAAGACGAACACCATGACCTCGCCCAGGCCGTAGTAGCCGTAGGGTCGCTTGCCTCCGGTGTAGAACCAGGCGGCCGCGATGCACACGAGGCCGACGGCGATGAGCCACCACTGCTGCGTGCGGATCGTGATCGCGAGGCCCGCAACGGCCGCGACGGCGAAGAACAGCAGCGCGGCGGAGAGCACCGCCCGCGGAGACGCCTTGCGCGATGCGGTGAGGCGGGCGGGTCCGATGCGGCGGTCGTCGGTGCCCCGGATGCCGTCGCTGTAGTCGTTCGCGTAGTTCACGCCGATCTGCAGGGCGACCGAGACGATGAGGCAGAACAGCGCGATCACCCAGTGGAACTGGTCGACGACCAGCATCGCCGCGCCCGTTCCGATGAGGATCGGGGTCACCGCGAGCGGCAGCGTGCGCAGGCGCGCAGCGGCGATCCAGTCGCTCGTCGTCGCCTTCGCGACCGGGCGCGGACCGTGCGCCTGCTGCGGCTTCTGCGGGTTGCCGCGCGCGGGCTGCTTCTTCGGACCGGGATGCTTGCGCTTCTTGCTGGGAGTGCCTGCCACGGTTCGTCATCCTAGACGCCCTCCGTTTGTGCGGGTGAATGCGCGCACGACGCCCGGGCGCTGCGGGCGAATGCCCGCACAAACGGCAAGGCGGATGGGCGAGCGCGCAACCCCCTGGCTGTGTGCGCGTCCGCGGCGCAGGATGGGCGCCATGCTGAGCATCGGATCCATCGTTCTGACCGTGGAGGACATCGAGCGCGCCGGGACGTTCTGGCGCGCCGCGCTCGGGTACGTCGACCGCGACGCGCCGAGCGACGACTGGGTGATCCTCGACCCGCCCGACAAGGCGACCTGGGCCGCGCCCGGTGCGAGCCTGGCGCTCTCTGTGACGGGCTATCCGCAGCACTACCCGCCGCGGATCCACCTCGACCTCTACGCGGAGGATCAGTCAGCCGAGGTGGCTCGCCTCCTGGCGATCGGCGCTCGAGAGGTCGACTGGGACGACTACCCCGCCGACGCCGACTGGGTCGTGCTCGAGGACACCGAGGGCAACCGCTTCTGCGTCGTCGACACCGGCCCGTTCAGCGCCGCCGCGACACCCGGTCGTTGAGCGAGCGCATCCCCGGTCGTTGAGCGAGCGAAGCCCCGGTCGTTGAGCGAGCGAAGCGAGACGAAACGCCCCGCCAACGCCCCTCAGCGCAGCGCGATCACGGCCCGGCGGATCGCCTCGCGGTCGGGTTTCCCCGACGGCAGCGCCTCGAGCTCATCGACGAGGACGAGCCGGGACGGCCGGGCGTGCGCGCCGATCCCCTCCTTCACGGCGGCACGCGCCTCCTCGAGCTGCACGGATTCGCTGCGCCGCAGCGCCTCGCCGCGCGCCGCGACGATGACGGATGCCTCCCCCCAGCGCTCGTCGGGAATCCCCACGACGACGGACGAGGCGAGGCCCGGTACCGTCCGGACGATCGCCTCCACCCGATCCAGCGACACATTGACCCCGCCCGAGACGATCACGTTGTCGATGCGGCCATGCACCCGGAGGACGCCGTCGTCGACGAGTCCCGCGTCGCCTGTGCGATACCAGCGCGTGCCGTCGGCGTCGCGGAGGAACGCGGCATCCGTCAGCTCTTCCGACTCCAGGTACCCGTCGGCCAGCGTCGGGCCCGACACCTGCACCTCGCCGCGCGCGACGCGCAGGGCGACGCCGCGGAGCGGAACGCCGTCGTAGACGCATCCGCCGGACGTCTCCGTCGAGCCGTAGGTGCGCACGATGCGCGCGCCGGCCGCCTCCGCGCGCTCGAGGGTCGCCGGCGGGAGGGCCTGCCCGCCCACCAGGATCGCTTCGAAGGATCGCAGCGCCGTCAGGACGGGGGAATCGTGCGCGGCCGCGTCGAGCAGCTTCGCCAGCTGCGCGGGGACGAGTGAGGTGAAGGTCGGGATGCGCCGGCCGTGCTCGCTCGAGGCCATCATCAGCGCCGTCGCCGCGAACGCCTGCGGCGTGAAGGCACCGGCCATCACTGCCGGCTCGCGGTCGGCCACGATCGAGCGCACGAGCACCTGGAGCCCCGCGACGTAGGTTGCCGGCAGCGCCAGCAGCCACGCGCCCTCGCCGAGGCGGTCGGCCGTAGCCATCGCGCTCGCCGTGAGTGCGTCGCGACTGAGCACGACGCTCTTGGGGACGCCGGTCGACCCCGATGTCGTCACGACCACGGCGGTGCCCGCACGCACCTCCGCAGGGAAGGCGCTGACGAGGCCCAGGCCGAGCGCGGGCCCCGCGCCGTGCAGGGCCCCGCGCAGCCCTCGGAGGATCTCCCGGGGATCATCGCCGACGACGGGCTCGAGCTTCATCGGCAGCCCATTGCTTGGCGAGAACGCGCGCATGTCACCGAAGCGCCCTCCGCCAGTGACACAAGTGGGTTCTCGCGAAGCGGGGAGGGGCGCATCGTCAGTAGTGCCACGGATACGGCGACCAGTCGGGGTCGCGCTTCTCGAGGAACGCATCGCGCCCCTCGACCGCCTCGTCGGTGCCGTAGGCGAGCCGCGTCGCCTCGCCCGCGAACACCTGCTGACCGACCATGCCGTCATCGACGGCGTTGAACGCGAACTTCAGCATGCGGACGGCCGTCGGCGACTTGGTGAGGATCGTGCGGGCCATGGCGACGGCCTCGCGCTCGAGCTCCGCGTGCGGCACGACCCTGTTGACGGCGCCCATCTCGTAGGCGCGCTGGGCCGAGTACTCCTCGGCGAGGAAGAAGACCTCGCGCGCGAACTTCTGGCCGATCTGGCGTGCGAAGTACGCCGAGCCGTAGCCGGCGTCGAACGAGCCCACGTCGGCGTCGGTCTGCTTGAAGCGCCCGTGCTCCGCCGAGGCGATCGACAGGTCGCACACGACGTGCAGCGAGTGACCGCCGCCGGCAGCCCAGCCGGGGATCACCGCGATGACGACCTTCGGCATGAAGCGGATGAGCCGCTGCACCTCGAGGATGTGCAGCCGGCCGGCGCGCGCCGGATCCGTCACCGCATCCGTCTCGGAATACTTGTAGCCGTCGCGTCCGCGGATGCGCTGATCGCCGCCCGAGCAGAAGGCCCAGCCGCCGTCCTTCGGGCTCGGGCCGTTGCCGGTGAGGAGCACCACGCCGATGCGCGGATCCTGCCGGGCCTGGTCGAGCGCTGTGTAGAGCTCGTCGACAGTGTGCGGGCGGAACGCGTTGCGCACCTCGGGACGATCGAAGGCGATGCGGGCGATGCGCCCGTCCTTCGACACGTGGGAAGTGATGTCGGTGAACCGGTCGGCGCCGGGCGCCGGCATCCACTCTTCCGCGTCGAAGATCTCAGAGACCATGGCCTCCAGCATATTCGGGCGGATGCTGCGGCTCAGGCCGCGTTCTTCGCGTCGCGCCAGCGCAGCCACGAGCGGATCAGCTCGAAGTCCCAGTCCGGTCCCTGGAATCCGAGGGTGAACAGGCGCACGCCGGCGTCGTAGAGCTCATCGGCGACGTCCTCGCCCCGTCTCTGCAGCTCGTTCGAGACGACGAGCCCCGACGTGTCGCGCTCCTCGCGCTCGGCCCAGCGCTCGATGACCTCGAGCTTGTGCGCCAGCTCGTCGGGGCGCACGAAACTGTGCCAGATGTCGGCGTGGCGGGCGACGAGCCGCAGCGTCTTCTGCTCCCCCTTGCCGCCGATCATGACCGGGATCTCGCGCGTCGGAGCGGGGTTGAGCTTCGCCCAGCGCTCCTCGATGCGGGCGAGACCGTCAGCGAGATCGTTCAGTCGTGACCCCGCCGTGCCGAACTCGTAGCCGTACTCGTCGTAGTCCCGCTCGAACCAGCCCGACCCGGTCGCGAAGATGAACCGCCCGGTGCCGCCCTTGGCGGAGATGTGGTCGATCGTGCGGGCCATGTCCGCCTGCAGGTCGGGGTTGCGGTAGCTGTTGCAGTTGACGAGGGCGCCGAACTCGACGCGCTCGGTCTGCTCCGCCCACGCCGCGAGCATCGTCCATGACTCGAAGTGCAGGCCGTCCGGATCGCCGGACAGCGGGAAGAAGTGGTCCCAGTTGAAGAGGATGTCGACCCCCATCTCCTCGAGCCGCAGCACCGCGTCGCGGAAGGCGGGATAGGGAGCGTGCTGGGGCTGGAGCTGCACGCCGAGGCGCACCGGAGTGTCGAGGAGAGGCATGGATTCAGCCTATTTCCGCTCCCACACCGACTGGGCCGTTTGTGCGGGCGAATGGCCGGAGCAGCGAGGCGCCACGCAGGCATTCGCCCGCACAAACGGATTGTGGCTCAGGCTCTGCGGGCGCGATAGGCCTTGAGCGCGCCGTCCACGGTGTCCCACACGGCGATGCCGCCGATGAAGAAGCCGGTGACGATCGATACGATCGCGCCCACTTCGGCGCCCTCCTCGCCGATGATCGTCGGGAAGTACGCGGGATTGATGAGCTCGCCCTGCATGAGCAGCCAGATCGCGGGGATCGCGATCGCGGCGTTGAGCACGCCGTTGACCACCGCGAGCCAGGCCGTCCATCGCCCGACGGCGTAGACGGTGATCGCCAGTGCGGCCTCCAGCGCCATGAGCGCGAACAGGCCCAGGATCCACCCGGGCCACAGGCCGGGCGCGAGGAACGACAGGCCGGGCTGGGTCGGAACGAAGCCGATGAACAGGTCCCACAGGATCGCGCCCGCCGCGATCACGAGGAACACGAGGGAGGCGACGAGATCGCCCAGTCCGGCTCCTCGAGGGCGCGGCTCGGGAAGCTGATCGACGGACCATTCCTGGAACGGAAGGGACTTCTCACGGCCCTCGGTGCGCTCGACGACGACGAACACGAGTGTCGTCCAGAACGCCACATGCACGCCGACGGTGAGCGCGAGAGGCCAGATCGCGCCCATGATCTGGCCGAAGGACGCGCCGTCGATCACCATGGCGAGCGAGACGCCGAACACGGCGCACGGGATCACGATCCACAGCAGGAGCTTCAGCAGGCGCCACCACTGCAGGAAGTAGCGCGGACCCAGAAGCCACAGCGGACGATCCAGGTACCCGGCGGCGAGCTTGTCGGGGTCGCCGAGGTCGGTGAGCACGGCGCGCTCGGCGGCCTCGGGCGCGTCGCCGGCGGCGACGCGCGCCTCGACCTGGTCGTCGATCGACGCGCGCAGCTCCGCGGCGAGATCGGCGCGCTGCGCCTCGGGGACGGAGCGCATGGCGGCGTCGACGTAGCGGTCGGCGAGAGTGACGGAAGCGGTCATGTCAGTTCTCCTCGGGGAGGGTGCCGATCGCGGTCGCGATGGCGCGGAATTCATCGGTGAGGGTGGCGGCCAGGCGGGTGCCGGCGGCGCTGGTGCGGTAGAACTTGCGAGGCCGTGCCTCGTCGGTGTTCCACTCGCTGGTGAGACAGCCCTGCTTCTCGAGGCGGCGCAGCAGCGGATACAGCGTGTTCGCGTCGGTGGGGAAGCCGCGCTCCCCCAGCTGCTCGAGCAGGCCGTACCCGTAGCCGGGCGCCTCGAGCAGTCGCAGACACGCGAGCACGATCGTGCCGCGCCGCAGCTCCTGCAGGTGCGTCTCGAGGATCTCGGTTTCGCTCATGTCTCACACCATACTGTGTGACACACACTATCGTCAATCACACATTGCCGGATGCTGCGCGTTATTGCCTCACCGGCGTCTCGCCGACGCCGCAAGTCCCTTGAACAGCCCGTACCCGGCCGCGAAGACTCGATCCATGGTTCTCGTCGGCTACCACGCCTCCCACGAGCAGCTGCCGCCCAGCGTGCTCCTCCGCTCCGTCGTCGCCGCCGAGCGTGCCGGTTTCGATGCGGCGATGTGCTCGGACCACCTCGCGCCGTGGGGGGTGCGCCAAGGCGAGTCGGGCTTCGCGTGGTCCTGGCTCGGCGCCGCCCTCGCCTCGACGTCCTTCTCGCTCGGCGTGGTCAACGCTCCGGGACAGCGCTACCATCCGGTCGTGATCGCGCAGGCGATCGCCACCCTCGAGGAGATGTTCCCGGGGCGATTCTGGGCCGCCCTCGGCAGTGGGGAGGCGATGAACGAGCACGTCACCGCCGACCCCTGGCCCTCGAAGGACCGCCGCAACGCACGCCTCGACGAATCGATGACCGTGATCCGCCGCCTCCTCGCCGGCGAGGAGGTCACGCACGACGGCGAAGTCCGCGTCCACCGTGCGCGCGTCTGGTCGCGCCCGGCCACGCCTCCCCCGCTCTTCGGGGCGGCAGTCAGCGCCGAGACCGCCGGGTGGCTCGCCGGCCGCGTCGACGGCCTCGCGACCGTGGCGCAGTCCCCCGATGTGCTCCGCCGCGTGGTCGAGGCCTACCGGTCGGCAGGAGGCGAGGGACCGTGCGTGCTCCAGGTGCATCTGTCGCTGGCCGAGACGGATGCCGCGGCCCTCGCACTCGCGAAGGACCAATGGCCGAACGGCCTCATCGGACCGCCGCGCGCGTGGGACTTCGACCAGCCGGAGGACTTCGACGCCGCCGTCGCGGACCCGGACGAGGCCGAGCTGCGCAAGGCGGTCCTGGTGGACGCGGATGCCGTGGCGCTCGCCGAGCGCATCGCCGAACTGGTCGGCATCGGGTTCGACCGCGTCTATCTGCACCACGTGGGCAAGGGCCAGGACGCCTTCCTCGCCCGTGCCGCCGACGAGCTGCTCCCGGCACTGAGGAGGGCGCTGTGAAGATCACCGATACCGGAGACCTGTGGTGGAAGTCCGCGGTCGTCTACTGTCTCGACGTCGAGACGTACCTCGATTCCGACGGCGACGGCATCGGCGACCTGACGGGGCTCGGCCGCCGCATCGACTACCTCGCCGACCTCGGGGTCACGTGCCTGTGGCTGATGCCGTTCTACCCGACGGCCGACCGCGACGACGGCTATGACGTCACCGACTTCTACGGCGTCGATCCCCGCCTCGGCAACCACGGCGATCTCGTCGAGGTCATCCGCTCGGCGCGGGATCGCGGCATCCGCGTCATCGTCGACCTCGTGGTCAACCACACCTCCGACAAGCACCCGTGGTTCGTCGCCGCCCGCCGCTCGAAGACCTCGCCCTACCGCGACTTCTACGTGTGGCGCGACGAGCCGCCGGCGAACAACGTCAACGCGGTGTTCCCCGGCGAGGAGAGCACGCTGTGGGAGCTGGACGAGAAGACCGGCCAGTACTACCTGCACAGCTTCTACCGCCATCAGCCCGATCTGAACATCGCCAACCCGACCGTGCGGGACGAGATCGCCAAGACGATCGGCTTCTGGCTCCAGCTGGGGATCTCGGGCTTCCGCGTCGACGCGGTGCCGTTCCTCCTCGAGGTACCGGAGGGCGCGGACTTCAGCGATCCTCACGAGTATCTCCGCGACCTTCGGCGCTTCCTCCAGCGCCGGTCGAAGGAGGCCGTCCTGCTGGGCGAGGTGAACCTGCCGTATCGCGACCAGCGGACATACTTCGGCACGGGCAAGGGCGAAGAGCTGACCCTGCAGTTCGACTTCATCGGCATGCAGGCGCTCTACCTCTCGCTGACGCGCTCCGATCCGCGACCGCTCGCGAAGGCGCTGCGCGGGCGGCCGGCGATTGCGCCCGAGTCCCAGTGGGCGAACTTCGTGCGCAACCACGACGAGCTGACCCTCGACAAGCTCACCGAGGCCGAGCGTGAGGAGGTGTTCGCGGCTTTCGCTCCCGACGAGAGCCAGCGCGTGTACGGGCGCGGCATCACGCGGCGCCTCCCGACGATGCTCGGCGGGGATCCGCGCCGCATCCGCATGGTCTACAGCCTGCTCTTCTCGCTGCCGGGCACCCCGGTGCTGTTCTACGGCGAGGAGATCGGCATGGGCGAGAACCCCGAGATCCCCGGACGGATGTCGGTGCGCACGCCGATGCAGTGGCACGACGGCCGCAACGGCGGGTTCTCGAGCGCCGCTCCCTCGCGGCTCCCGTCGCTCCCGCCCGAGGGCGGACACGGGCCGCGGCACGTCAACGCCTCGGACCAGATGAACGACGAGGGCTCGCTCCTGCATTTCATGCGCCGCCTGGCCGCGCGCTACCGCATCTCGCCCGAGATCGGCTGGGGCGAGCTCGAGATCCTCGAGCACGACGCCCCGGGCGTGCTGGTCCACTCGCTCACCGCCGACGTGGGACGGATGATCGCGTTCCACAACTTCACCGACGAGCCCCGGGCGGTCCGCATCGCGCTGAGCGACGAGCCCGCGGGGACGGAGCTGAGCGATCTGTTCGGCCCCGGCCGGACACCGCTCGACGACCGGGGGCGCTTCGAGATCGAGCTTGCGCCCTACGGCTGGTCGTGGCAGCGGCTCTCGCGTCCCGGGGACGGCCGCATCGGCTGACGAGAAGCCGCTGCAGTTCGCTACGGACGCTGCGTCGCGCGACGCCGCGGTCGCCGGAAAGTGTGGCGGTCGGGCGCCGCGGGGGTCGCGGGAGCATGATGGGACGCGTGAGCACCCCCGCACCCCTTCCCCCGCTCGCCGAGCTCCTCGCGTCGGCGCACGTCGTCGCTCTCCCGCTCACGACGCGGTTCCGCGGTGTCGACGTGCGCGAGGCTGTCGTGTTCGAGGGGCCAGAGGGCTGGACCGAGTTCTCGCCGTTCACCGAGTACGACGATCACGAGGCGGCGATCTGGCTCCTCGCCGCGATCGACTTCGGATGGATGCCGCAGCCGGCCCCCGTCCGGTGGGAGGTGCCGGTCAACGCCACGGTGCCGGCGGTGGACGCGGCATCCGTTCCCGCGGTCCTGGCGCGCTTCGACGGGTGTCGCACTGCGAAGGTCAAGGTGGCCGAACCCGGACAGCGCCTCGCCGACGACATCGCCCGCGTGGCGGCCGTCCGCGCGACGATGGGCCCGGAGGGCCGCGTGCGGGTCGACGCCAACGGCGCGTGGAACGTCGACGAGGCCGAGCGGGCGCTGCACGCACTCGCCGAATACGACCTCGAGTACGTCGAGCAGCCCTGCGAGACGACCGAGGAGCTCGCCGAGCTGCGGCGCCGGGTGAAGTACATGGACATCCCGATCGCCGCCGACGAGAGCGTGCGCAAGGCGGCCGACCCGCTCGCCGTCGCGCGCGCCGGCGCGGCGGATCTGATCGTGGTGAAGGCGCAGCCGCTCGGCGGCGTGCGGCGAGCGCTCGAGATCGTGGCCGAGGCCGGGCTTCCCGCGGTCGTCTCGAGCGCCCTGGACACCTCGATCGGACTGTCGATGGGCGTCGCCCTGGCCGCCGCCCTTCCCGAACTCGACTACGACTGCGGGCTCGGCACCGCGTCGCTGTTCACGGCGGATGTCGCGGGCCCCGCACTCGCGCCGGTGAGCGGCATGCTCCCCGTCGGCCGCGTCACGCCTGATCCGGCGCTCCTCGCGGAGAACGCGGCATCCCCTGAGCGTCGCGACTGGTGGCTCGACCGGATCGCGCGCTGCCACGCGGTGCTCGCGGCGCGCTGAGCGTGCTCAGGACTGCGGCGGCTCGATGATGAGCTGCGCGACGCGGGCAAGCTCCTCATTGGTGCGACGGCACATCTCGTCGTAGTCGACTCCGGCCATGACGGAGCGGACGGCGGCGCCTTCCCACACGGTCAGCATGAGGCGTGCGGCGGCCTCGGAGGGCAGGCGGAAGCGCAGCATGTTCGCGCGCCCGATGTCCTCGATGATCTGAGCGACGCTCTCGCGCATCTCGTCGTCCTGAGCGAGGTACGCCGAGGCGAGCTCGGGATTGCGCAGCGCGTGGATGCGGATCTCGCTCATGAGCAGCACGCCCAGCCGGTCGTCGGCCGACACGTCGAGCGCCTGCTGGATGATCGCGAGCGCGTCGTGGGGAGCGTCTTCGAACGCACCGGAGCGCTCCAGGTCGCGGACCCGTCCGCGCACGGCGGCGACGCGCTCGCGCGCCACGTTGCCGGCGAGCTCGAGGAAGAGCTCGTCCTTGGTCTCGAAGTTGGAGTAGAACGCACCGCGCGTGAAGCCCGCGCGGTCGCAGATGGCTTCGACGGATGCCGCGTCCAGCCCGACCTCGGCGAAGACCTCGGCGGCGGCATCCAGGAGCTTCTGACGTGTGGCCTCGCGTCTGCGCGAGGTCACGGCGACGGCGTCGGTCATGCGGCCTCCTCTCCCGGCTTGTCAGTCCATGGAAACACACACGGACTACACAGGTTCGAGTCGCGCTCCGGTTCTACGATACACTCATGTATCCGATACGGCGCTGTATCGAAAAAACCTGATCCATCCGGAACGCGGAGGCGCTGTGTCCACCCTGCTGTATGCCCTCGGCCGTTGGTCCTACCGTCACCCGTGGCGGGTGCTCGTGGCCTGGCTGCTCCTGCTGGGCATCGCCGGCGGCAGCGCCGCAGTGTTCATGAAGGGCACCGACAACTCCTTCTCGATCCCCGGCACCGAGGCCCAGGAGGGCATCGCGCTCCTCGACCGCAGCTTCCCGCAGGCCAGTGGCACTAGCGCGCAGTTGGTGATCGTGGCCGAAGACGGGGAGTCCGTCGCCGAGGACCCCTACGCGGCCGCGATCGACGACACCATCGCCCAGCTCGAAGACCTCGACGGCGTCATCGCCGTGACCGACCCGTTCAACGAGATGGTCACCGGCCTCGTGTCGGACGACGAGTCGGCGGCGATCATCCGGCTGCAGTTCGACGGGCAGGCCACCGACATCTCGGACGAGACCAAGGAGACCCTCGAGCAGGTCGGCGACGATCTCCGCGAGACGCTTCCCGAGGGATCCCAGGTCGCCATGGGCGGCGACGTCTTCGCCACGTCGGTCCCGGCACTCTCGCTCATCGAGGGCGTCGGCGTGCTGATCGCGCTCTTCGTGCTCATCGTCACGTTCCGCTCGTTCGCGGTGGCGTGGTTCCCGCTCGTGTCGGCCCTCATCGGCGTGGGCCTCGCGATCGCGCTCATCTACGTGTCCACGGCGTTCGCATCGGTCTCATCGACCACGCCGATGCTCGCGATCATGCTCGGGCTCGCGGTCGGGATCGACTACGCCCTGTTCATCGTCGCGCGACATCAGGACCAAGTGCGCGCCGGCGTCGAGCCCGAGGAGTCCGCCGCCCGCGCCACCGGCACCGCCGGATCCGCCGTGGTGTTCGCCGGAGTCACGGTGCTCATCGCCCTCATCGGCCTCGGCTTCGCCGGCATCCCGTTCCTCACCACGATGGGCATCGCCGCCGCCGTCGCCGTCGCGATCGCGGTCGTCGTCGCCATCACGCTCACGCCCGCCCTGCTCGGCTTCTCGAAGGGCCGCATCGCGGGCTGGGGTCATGTCCGCAAGCAGCGCGGCGTCGCACTCCCGGTCCGCCGCCGCACAGCAGCAGGGGCAGCGGATGCCGAGGCCGAGGACGCCGCGACCGCCGCGCCCGCGACCGACGCCGAGCCCGCTGCGGAGGAGGCGGCGCCGGTCGCGCACACCCCCGCGAAGAAGACGAACCGCTGGGTGATGCTCGTGACGCGGCATCCGATCGTCACCACGGTCGCCGTCGTGCTCACCCTCGGGGTCATGGCCATCCCCGCCGCCAGCCTCGGGCTCGCCCTCCCCAACGCCGGGCAGCAGCCCGAAACCAGCCAGGCGCGTCAGGCGTACGACCTCACGGCGGAGCACTTCGGCCCCGGCTCGAACGGCCCGCTCATCATGACCGGCACGATCGTGACCTCCACCGACCCGCTCGGCCTCATGGCCGACCTCGCCGACGAGATCGAGCAGGTGCCGGGCGTCAAGGAGATCGCGCTGGCCACGCCCAACGAGACCGCCGACACCGGGCTGATCCAGATCGTGCCCGAGACGGCGCCCGACGACCCCGCGACCGCCCAGCTCGTGCGCGACCTGCGCGCCCTCGCTCCCGAGCTGGAGGAGGAGTACGGCGTCGACCTCAAGGTCACCGGCTTCACCGCCGTCGGCATCGACATCTCCGACCGCCTGGGCGCCGCCCTGTTGCCGTTCGGCGTGTTCGTCGTGGGCCTCTCGCTCGTGCTGCTGATGATCGTGTTCCGGTCGATCTGGGTGCCGATCAAGGCCGCGCTCGGCTACCTGCTGTCGGTGCTCGCCGCCTTCGGCGTCGTCGCCGCCGTCTTCGAATGGGGCTGGGGCGCGGATCTGCTGCACGTCACGCGCGAGGGCCCGGTCATCAGCTTCATGCCGATCATCCTCATGGGCGTGCTGTTCGGCCTCGCGATGGACTACGAGGTCTTCCTCGTCAGCCGCATGCGCGAGGACTACGTCCACGCCCGCCGAGGAGCCCACCCCACCCGTGGCGACGCCGACATCGCACTCGGGGCGGTGCGCTCCGGCTTCACCGCGTCGGCGCGCGTGGTCACTGCGGCCGCGATCATCATGTTCGCCGTCTTCGCGGCCTTCGTCCCCGAGGGCGACGCCTCCATCAAGCCCATCGCGCTGGGTCTGGCCGTCGGCATCGCCGTCGACGCGTTCCTCGTGCGTATGACGCTGGTCCCCGCGGTGATGGCCCTCCTGGGCGACAAGGCATGGTGGATGCCGCAGTGGCTCGAGCGTGTGCTCCCCCACTTCGACATCGAGGGCGAGGCGGTGGAGCGCGAGCTCTCGCTGGCCGAATGGCCCGAGCCCGGGACGACCGCCGTGGTCGTGGGCGAAGACGTCGCCGTCCGCGCCGACGGCGGACCCGCGGGCGACGTCGCGCTGTTCGATGGCGCGACCTTCCGGGTCGAGCCGGGCGGCACGCTCCTCGTGACGGGCGACCCCCGCGCCGTCCGCGCCTTCGGCCTGACCGTCGCCGGACGCCTCGCGCCGAGCGACGGACGCCTGCGCGTCGCCGGGCATCTGCTCCCGGAGCGCGCCGCGTGGGTGCGCGCACACGTCGGCGTGGCACTCCTCGCCGACGCCGACGACCCCGTGCGCGAGCTGCGCCGCGCACTCGGCGGGCGGACCACCCTGATCGTGATCGACGGCGTCGACGCGCTCGACCACGCCGAGCGCGACCAGGCGGCCGCGCTCCTGCGGGACGCCCAGGCCGCGCTGCGCGCCCGGGCCCGCGACGGCGCCGAGGCGCACCTCACCGTCGTCGCCACCGCGAAGGCCGACGGCCCCGCGATCTCCCTTCTCTCCGACGCCCGGCGCCCCGACGTGAGCTCGCTCGCGCTGAGGACGGGCGCGGCATCCGCTTCTTCCATCTCCGAGGTGAACGCATGACCCTCTCCATCGAACGCGCACGCACGCGCCGGCCCGTCACGTGGCTGACGCTCATCGGGGTGCTGCTGCTCCCCGTCGTCATCGGCGGCATCCTCGTGGCGGCGCTCTACAACCCGACCGAGCGGCTCGACTCGCTCAACGCGGCCATCGTGAACGAGGACGAGGCGGTCACGATCGACGACCAGCTCGTCCCCCTCGGACGGCAGCTGACCGCCGGGCTCGTCGAGGGCTCGGACGATCAGCCGAGCAACCTCACCTGGACGATCTCCAACGCCGACGACGCCGCATCCGGCCTCGCCGACGGCACGTACGCCGCGGTCATCACGATCCCCGAGAACTTTTCGGCGGCGGCGACCTCGACCCGTCCCGGCGAGACCCCCGAGCGCGCCACGATCGAGGTGCAGACGCCGCCCGACAGCCTGATCGTCGACGACGCCATCACCGCGCAGGTGACGTCGGCGGCGGCATCCATCATGGGCGAGCAGCTCTCGCAGGTGTACCTCGAGAACGTGTTCCTCGGGTTCACCACCCTCGGCGACCAGCTCGGCGAGGCCGCGACCGGTGCACAGTCTCTGGCCGACGGCGCCACGCAGGCCGCAGACGGCGCGACGCAGCTGGCCGACGGGATGCCGCAGCTGGCCTCCGGCGCGAGCGGTCTGGCCACCGGCGCGGGCGACCTGCAGGACGGGCTCGGGCAGATCGCCGGCGGGATCGGCGGCGCGGCCGACGGCGCGCGGGATCTCGGTGCCGGTCTCGACACCGCGGCCTCGAGGGTCAACAGCCAGGACCTGCAGGACGCCGCCGACGACACGGCCGCCTATGCGGGCGACGCGGCCGACGAGACGAAGGCGCTGGCGCTGCTGCTGGGCAATCCCGATCCCGCCGACGGCCCGCTCGGTCTGGCGCAGACCCTCGGCGGCCTTGCCCAGCAGTGCATCGCCGCGGGCGGTTCGCCGGCCTTCTGCGGTCAGCTCGGGACAGCGGCGGCCACGGCCGGCACTGCGGCGCAGGATGCCGGCACCGCGGCCACGAGCGCGGGCTACGCCTCCGGCTACGCCGACGGCACGGCCGACGGCATCGCCGACCTGATGTCGAAGACGAGCGCCGGCCTCACCGAGGCCGCCGACGGCGCGCGCGCGCTCGGCTCCGGCCTCGACCAGCTGGCCTCCGGCACGTCCCAGTCCGCTGCGGGTGCCGGGCAGCTCTCGTCGGGCGCCGCGCAGCTCGCGGACGGAATCGGCCAGGCGGGCACGGGGGCGACCTCACTCGCGGACGGCGTCGCACAGCTCGCCGGCGGCACCTCGACGCTCGCGGACGGGCTGAGCCAGGCATCCGACGCCGTCCCGTCGTACACGGACTCGGAGGCGACGAGCCTCGCCGAGGTCGTCGCGAACCCCGTCGGCGCGGAGGGCGTGGGCTCGTCGCTGTTCGGCGCGTCGGCGATCCCGCTGCTGTCGACCCTGGCGCTGTGGTTCGGCGGGCTCGCGACATTCATCGCGCTGCAGGCCGTCTCGCGCCGCGCGCTCACGGCCCGGGAGCCCTCGGCGCTCCTCGCGCTGCGCGGCTTCGCCCCCGCCGCCGCCCTCGGCGCCGCGCAGGGCTTGCTCGTCGCCGCCGTCGTGCAGCTCGCCTCGTCGTACGACTGGGGTCAGTGGTGGGTCTTCGCGGGTGTGAGCGTCGTCGCGGGAATCGCGTTCGCCGCCGTGAACCAGGCGCTCGTCGCCGTGTTCGGCGGCGCAGGCCGGTGGATCTCGGCGTTGATCGGCGTCCTCGCCGTCGCGACCGGAGTCGTGTCGACCGTGCCCGGCGTGCTGTCGGGGATCGCGGCCCTCATGCCGACCTCTCCGGCCTACAACGGCATGCTCGCCGCGCTCAGCGACACCAGCGGTGTCGGCGCGGCGCTCGCAGGGCTCGTGATCTGGGCGGTGCTGGCGTTCGGCGCGACGATCCTCGCGGTCGCACGTCGCCGCACCACGTCGGCGCGTGCCGTGCTGAACGCGGCACCCGTCACCGCCTGACGCTTCCGCCCCTCGCCGAGAACGGCCCGGTCCCACCTTGGGGCCGGGCCGTTCTGCGGTGCGGCGCCTGCCACCGAGACGCTTCGGTCTCTCCCGGCGGTCGCTTCCCTCCACCACCGGGCGGCCGCATGTCCCGCAATCGGCGGTCCCATGTCCCACAATCAGTCGCTAGGGCACCCTCTTCCGAGCGTTTGTGGGACACGATCCGGAAGAAGTGGGACATGGGATGAGCCGCGAGCGCGAGCCAGAAGAACGGATGCCGCCGCCCGGCGCAACGTGAGGGGACCGGATGCCGCCGCCCGGCGCGGGCCGGGACTCAGCTCAGGCCGGAGTAGGCGTGAAGGCCCTTGAAGAACATGTTGACGATCGTGAAGTTGAAGATCACGGCCGTGAAGCCGATGATCGACAGCCACGCCGAACGGCTCCCGCGCCAGCCGCGCGTCGCACGGGCGTGGATGTAGCCGGCGTAGAGCACCCAGATGACGAAGGTCCAGACTTCCTTCGTGTCGAAGCCCCAGTACCGGCCCCACGCGTCGTTGGCCCAGATCGAGCCCGCGATGAGGGTGAAGGTCCAGAAGATGAAGCCGAGGATCGCGAAGCGGTAGGCCAGCGACTCGAGCGCCTCGGAACTCGGGAGCGTCCGGAGGAAGCCCGGGCCGGACTTCACCGGCGCACCGTCCGCGATCTCCGCGGCAGCAAGGGCCCGTCGCTCGCGCCGTGCTTGCATCAGCTGCAGCACGGACAGCCCGAACGCCAGCGCGAAGAGGGCCGTCGCGAGTGAGGCGACGAACACGTGGATGACGAGCCACACCGACTTCAGCGGGTCCATCAGGGGCACGATGTCGGTGTAGAACCAGATCGCCGTGCCGCCCAGCAGCACGACCACGAGGCCGGTGATGAAGGTGCCGAGGAATCGCAGGTCGTAGCGGAACAGCACCCCGAGGTAGACGGCGACGATCAGCAGCGTGCCGGTCAGGGCGAACTCGTACATGTTCGACCACGGCACGCGGCCCGCGGCGATGCCGCGCGTGACGTCCGCACTGAGGTGGAAGAGGAAGGCCAGCACCGTGAGCGACGTGCCGATACGCGCCCAGACCAGCCGCGGACGCTGCGAGATCGGGGCGTTCAGCGCCGTCTCGGCCGCCCGCTCCTGCGCGCGCATCTCGGCGATGCCGACACGCCCCGCGCCGACGAGCTCGCGTACCTCGGCGTCCTTCGCGTCGACGGCGACCGCTCCCCGACGGGACAGGTCGACCGCGTACGCGATGAAGGCCAGCGCGTAGACGGCGATGGCCGTCCAGACGAGGAGCACCGAGACCGAGTCGAGCGAGAGGACGGAGGCTTCGGGCATGATCTCAGTCTACGCGCGGAGCCTGCGGGGTCTGCGGGGCCCGCAGGCTCTCGCGGTGGCGCTGCGCGAACTGCTCCACGGCCGTATCGAGCGTCGGGTCCTCGCCGCGCGCCAGCGCCGCGTACTCGATCTGCAGGGTTCCCCCGTCCGGCACGACCTTCACCCACATGCGCCGACGCGGGACGAACAGTGCGGCGAGGAGCCCCGCGGTCGCGAGCACGGCGAACACGAGCACCCAGGTGGCCGCGGCATCCCGATGGATCGACAGCGATACGTACCGCTTCACCGAGCCCTCGTAGCCATGGGCGGAATCGGATGCCTCGTTCTCGAACGTGATCGTGCCGTAGCCGCCGGGCAGCTCGGTGGTCTCGCCCGGGGCGAGCTCGATCGCCGCGACGTCGGCCCCGCGGCCCGCGAGCTTGTCCATGCCGCTCGGGTCGAGCGTGTACACCGAGCGGGGCGTGCCGTCGTCGATCCCGAGATCGCCCACGTAGACGTCGAGCGAGAGCACCGGGAGGACGAGGTCGGGGTAGGCGGAGGCGAACGCCCCGGTCGAGAGCGGCGCCTGCGTGGGGTAGAAGAATCCGACGAGACCCATCTGCTCCGACAGCCCGTCGGGGATCTTCACCACGCCGAGCGAGGTCATGTTCGTGTCCTGCGGCAGGAACGGCACCGACTCCGAGTACACGACCTCGCCCTCGGGGTCGCGGACGGTGATGGTCGGCGCATAGCCGTTGCCCATCAGGTAGATGCGGTCGCCCACCATCTCCAGCGGGTGGTTCACGCGCACCTCGCCGGTCTGCGGCTCCTCGCCGGCGAGCTGGGTCGTGAGGTTCGCGACGAAGTCGCCCGCCTGCCCCGAGCCCTGCTCGCCATACGGCTGGTAGGTGACGTCGAACCGGTCGAGCGTGAGCGAGTACGGCGCGAGCGCGTTCTCGTCCACGAAGCGGCCCGGGTTGAACGACGTGTAGTCCAGCATCGAGTTCACGAACGAGCGGCCCTCGATGATGACCGTCTGCCCGGTGTAGGTGAACCCGCCCCCGAGCCCGACCGACAGCAGCACGCCGACGAGCGCGGCATGGAAGACGAGGTTGCCGGTCTCACGGAGGTACCCGCGCTCCGCCGACACCGACAGAGCCGGGCCTGCGTCGTAGCGCTCGACGCGGTACCCGGCCTTCTTCAGCTGCTGCTGCGCGAGGTCGATCGCCGAGGACGCGGCGGTGGCGGCATCCGTCCCGGGCGTCAACTCGACGACCTCGGTGCGGTGCGCGTCCAGACGCGACAGGCGGGCGGGGGTGCGCGGGGGCTTGGCGCGCAGCGCCTTCCAGTGGTGCCGGGTGCGGGGGATCACGCAGCCGATGAGCGACACGAACAGCAGGATGTAGATCGCCGAGAACCAGGGCGACGTGTACACGTCGAACATGCTCAGGTTGTCGAGGATCGGCGCCAGATCGGGGTTGTCTGCGAAGTACTGCGTCACGCCGTTGGGGTCGGCGCTGCGCTGCGGCACGAGCGAGCCGGGAACCGCCGCGATCGCGAGCAGCAGCAGCAGCACGAGGGCGGTGCGCATCGAGGTGAGCTGGCGCCATCCCCAGCGCAGCCATCCGACGACGCCCAGTACCGGCTGGGTGATCTCGTCAGCGGAATCGGCGTGGTCGGCCGGCCGCAGCGGCTCGGAGCTGTCGAGGTCAGAGCGGGAGCGGGACACTGCGGAACACCCCCTGCAGCTGCGCCATGATCTGGGTCCACACGCCGGTCACCATGAGCAGGCCGAGCGCGATGAGCACGACACCCCCGGCGATGTTGACGGCGCGGATGTGGCGGCGCACGAACGTGACCGAGCGCGTCGCCCACCCGAAGCCCAGGGTGAGGAGCAGGAACGGGATGCCGAGACCCAGCGAGTACGCCACGCCCAGCAGCGCCGCGCGGCCCGCCGAGCCGGAGTCGAAGGCCATCGTGAGGATCACGGCGAGCGTCGGGCCGATGCACGGCGCCCAGCCGATGCCGAGGGCAACACCGAGCAGTGGGGCTCCGACGAGTCCGAGGTTGCCGCGCACCTGCGGGCGCGCGATGCGCTGGGCGAGGCCGAAGACGCCGATGAACACGAGGCCCATCGCGATGATGACGACGCCGAGGATGCGCGTGATGAGGTCGGCGTACTCGAGGAGGAAGCGGCCGAGGGTTCCGCCGAGCATCGCGATGCTCACGAAGACGACGGTGAATCCGGCGATGAAGAGCAGCACGCCCAGCAGCAGGCGTCCGCGCGCCGGGGCTTCGACCGCGACGGACGTCGAAATCCGAGGAGATTTCGACGAATCGGGGCCCGGAACGCCTCCGGACGCCGGAATGTCCTCGGATTTCGACGCCGAACCCGGTGCAGCGGCCGGGCGCGCGGAGCGCGAGGGCGCCGAGACGGCGCCGCCGATGAAGCCGAGGTATCCAGGGACGAGGGGCAGCACGCACGGCGAGAGGAAGGAGAGCAGCCCGGCGAGCACCGCGATCGGGATCGCCACGAGCAGCGAGCCGTCGGCGACGAGGTCGCCCGGATTCACGACTCCCCCAGCGCGTCGTTCACGAGTGTCTCGAGGATGGTGGTCTCGCTGAGCTGGCCGATCACGCGCGCCGCGACCCGGCCCTCGCGGTCGAGCACGAGGGTGACCGGCACGGCGTTGAGAGGCGTCTGACCCGCGAAGGCGAGCTTGATCGAACCGTCGACGCTGGCCAGCGCGCTCGGGTAGCCGACGCCGTAGGTCTCGGCGAAGGCCTGCGACGCCTCGGCGCCGTCGTACAGGTTCACGCCGAGGAACGCGACGTCGTCCGCGGCGAACGACTGGTTGACCTCTTCGAGCAGCGGCGCTTCGACGCGGCACGGCGCACAGGCCGCGTACCAGAAGTTCACGACGAGCACCTCGCCGCGATACTCGTCGCTGGTCGTCGCCTCACCGGTGTCCAGCACGCCCTCGAAGTCGACCGGCTCGGTGCGATCGGCCGGCTTGATCTCGACGACCTCGAAGCCGTCGGCGGCGATGAACCCCTTGCCGTCGCCCGAGCGGTACTGCTCGGCGAGCGGATCGTTCGTGCAGGCGGCCAGTCCCGCGACCAGCACCAGGGCGAGCAGAGCGGATGCCGCGCCCCGCGCGCGTCGCAGACCAGGACGGCGGTCGGTGGGACCGGAAGAACCCATCACACGGCCCCCACGTCGACCGAGCCCGACAGAGAGGCCGGCTCCGCGTAGGCGATCTCGGTCCACTTTCCGTCCTCGTCCATCTCGAAGCTCGTCACGCTCGACAGCGCGCACCGCCGTTCGCGCGGGTCGTGGCGCGAGGGGAGACCCGTGACGGCGAGGTGGGTGATCCAGATCGGCAGCTGGTGCGACACGATCACGACGTCGCCGCCGTCCGCGGCCGTCCACGCCTCGGTCATCGCCTCGTTCATGCGCGCGATCACCTCGGCGTACGGCTCGCCCCAGCTGGGCAGCGCGGGCTTGCGCAGGTGACGCCAGTTCCACGGGTTCACCAGGGCGCGCAGCATCCGACGGCCCTCGAACACGTTCGTGGGTTCGATCACGCGCTCGTCGATGCGGGGTTCGAGGCCGAAGAGCTCGGTGAACGGCTCGGACGACTCCTGGGTGCGCTGCAGCGGCGAGCACACGAGGGCCGTCACCGGGCGGTCGAGCGCCTGGACGTACTCGGCGGCCTGACGGGCCATGCGGCGTCCGTCGGCGCTGAGCCCGTATCCGGGGAGTCGCCCGTAGAGCACGCGCTGGGGGTTGTGGACCTCCCCGTGGCGCACGAGATGGAGGCGATCGGCGGGCACGGGTCCAGTCTACGGTGGCCGGATCTATGAGACGCCTGAGCGTCAGCCCGCCGAGACGCTCTCGCGTTCGCGCTCGGGCGCCTCGGCGGAGCGCGAGCGGGATGCCGCGATCAGTGCGCGCGTCCGCACGAAGAGGAACCACGCCACGGCGAGCGCGACGACCGCGATCACGACGTACTGCACGATGTCGACGTACTGCTCGACCACATGCCACGACTCCCCCAGCAGGAAGCCCGACAGCACGAAGATCGTGTTCCAGATGAGGCTCCCGGCGGCCGTCAGCAGACCGAATCGCCACAGCGGCATGCGCGTCACGCCTGCGGGGATCGAGATGAGGCTGCGGAAGATCGGGATCATCCGGCCGAAGAACACCGCGACCGAGCCGTGACGGTGGAACCACCCGACGGTGCGGTCGATGTCCTCCGGGTGCAGCAGCGGCACGGTCGCCGCGACGCGCCGCAGGCGGTCGACGCCCAGCCACGCCCCGAGGCCGTAAAGAAGGAACGCGCCCACGATCGAGCCCGCCGTGGTCCACGCGAGCGCCTCGAACAGCGTGAAGGAGCCCCTGCTCGCCGCGAGGCCGGCCATGGGGAGCACCACTTCGCTCGGCAGCGGCGGGAAGAGGTTCTCGAGGGCGATCGCGACGCCGGCGCCGGCCGGACCGATGACGTCCATGAGCGAGACGGACCACTCCAGCAGAGCGGAGAGCCAGGAGGTGTCGGGGGAGGTTTCGGTCATCGGGGGCTTCGCCTTCGGTGATCGGATGCCGCGGCCACGGCCGCGCGGTCACTTCGACGTTAGGCGGCGCAGGTGAACGGCGCCTGGGTGCAGACCCCCCGATATCCGGTGCGTCCTCAGGCGGACGGGACGCCCAGTCCGGCGATGAACGCGCCGAGGAACCACGACCCGATGATGAAGGGCGCCGCGGCGATCGGGACCCAGAACGCGATCTTGCGGAAGGCCAGCATCAGGATCGTGACGACGGATGCTGCCAGCAGCAGCACCCACGGGAGCGCGACGGCGGTGACCAGGCCGGTCCCGATGAGTTCCGAACTGCACTCCCGCGCCCCGCACGGGTCCGACGCCATGGCGAGGAAGAAGCCGAAGAACGACATCAGCGCCGCGAGCGCGGCCAGCCCGACGAGCAGGATCGATGAGACCACGATGTCCCAGACGCGCACCGGCTGCCGTCCGGCGGCGCTGCGGAGGGCGGGAGACGTGGTCACGGCGCCATCATAGAGCCCACGTAGACTGATCCCTCGTGAGTGAACGCGTCCTGGTGAAGCAGCTGCAGGGTCTCCCCGACGGTCCGGTCTCCGTCTCCGGCTGGGTCGAGACCGTCCGTGATCAGAAGAAGGTGCAGTTCGTCATCCTTCGTGACGAGACCGGCGCCGTCCAGCTGGTCAACCCGGCCACCCGCCCGGCGGAGGACGGCACGGAGCAGGATGCCGCGGCCCTGGCCCTCACCGACCTCATCTCGAACCTCTCCGGCGGCACCTTCCTGACCGTGACCGGCGAGCTCAAGCACGACGAGCGCGTCAAGCTCGGCGGAGTCGAGATCAAGATCGGCGCGCTCGACGTTGCCGCCGCGGCTCTCCCCGAGACCCCGATCGCCGCCGACAGCGGGCTCGACAAGCGCATGGACTGGCGCTTCCTCGACCTGCGCCAGCGTCGCAACAACCTCATCTTCCGGGTGCAGACCACGCTCGAGCACGCGTTCCGCTCTTACTGGATCGAGCGCGACTACATCGAGGTGCACTCGCCGAAGCTCATGGCGTCGGCCTCCGAGTCGAACGCGGAGCTGTTCGAGGTGCCCTACTTCGAGGAGAAGACGGCCTACCTCGCCCAGTCGCCGCAGTTCTTCAAGCAGATGGCCCAGGTCGCCGGCTTCGGCAAGATCTTCGAGATCGCCCCCGCGTTCCGCGCCGACCCCTCGTTCACGTCGCGCCACGCGACGGAGTTCACGTCCATCGACGCCGAGATCAGCTGGATCGACTCGCACGAGGATGTCGCCGCCATGCAAGAGGAGCTCCTGCAGACGGGCATCCAGGCGGTCAAGGACAAGCACGGCGCCGAGATCGAAGAGCTCTTCGGTCTCGAGGTGCAGGTGCCCAGCATCCCCTTCCCCCGCATCCCGCTGGCCGAGGCGCGCGAGATCGTCAAGGCGCGCGGCTACGACATCCCGCGCACCGACGGCGACCTCGACCCCGAAGGCGAGCGCCAGATCTCGGCGCACGTCGAGGAGACCTACGGGCACCAGTTCGTGTTCATCACGGACTACCACCCCGAGATCCGCGCGTTCTACCACATGCGCAACGAGGAGACCGGGCTCACCAAGAGCTACGACCTGCTCTTCAAGGGCGTCGAGATCACGACGGGCGCGCAGCGCGAGCACCGCGTCGACGTGCTCATCGAGCAGGCGGCCGAGAAGGGCCTGGAGCCCGAGCACCTCGACTTCTACTTCGACTTCTTCCGGTACGGCGCCCCGCCGCACGGCGGGTTCGGCATGGGCCTGGCCCGCGTGATGATGCTGCTGCTCGGACAGGATTCGATCCGCGAGGTCACGTATCTGTTCCGCGGCCCGACGCGCCTTGCTCCCTAGTCCCGTGATCCCCGGGCTGCAGAACTTCCGAGACACGGGAGGCACTCCGCTGCGCGCGGGCGGCTCGACGCGGTCGGGTGTGCTCTACCGCTCCGAGGCGCTGAGCGGTCTGTCGGCGGAGGGCCTCGACGCCCTCGCATCGTCGGGCATCGGGGTCATCGCTGACTTCCGCACCGAGATGGAGCGGGGCCTGGCTCCCGACGTGCTGCCGTCCACGCGCGCGTTCGACGTCGTCGAGCTCCCCCTGCTCGAGGGCGCTATGACGGGCCTCGCCCAGAGCGCCCTGACGGCATCGGATCCCTCGAAGGCGGAGGCCGCGATCGCGGCGGCGCTTGCCCAGCTGCCGTCGCTCGGCGATCTCTACGTCTCGATGCTCGGCGGGGGCGCGGCATCCTTCGCCCACCTCGCCCGGCTCGTCGCAGCCTCCCGCGACGATGCCCCGACCGCGGTGCTCGTGCACTGCACGGCGGGCAAGGACCGCACCGGCGTCGCCGTGGCACTGCTGCTCGACGCCGTCGGAGCAGACCGCGACGCCGTGGTGGCCGACTACAGCGCGTCCGCCGCCAACCTGGCCGGCCCGTGGGCGGACCGGATGCGGGCGATGATCACGGGCATGGGCGTTCCCCTCACCCCCGCGATCGACGCGCTCGTGACCGGCACTCCGCCCGAGGCGATCGAGCGGGCACTCGCCTGGATCGACGACCAGGGCGGATCGGCCGACTACCTGCGCTCGGGCGGCCTGACCGAGCCCGAGCTCGCCGCGCTGCGCACCCGCCTCACGGCCTGAACGGGCGGCCCTTCATCATGCGCCCGCGGCCTCGAGTGCGGCGCGCAGCCGGTCGGGCGACACGCGCCAGTGGCCGTGGAGGGTTCCGTCGATGAGCACGACCGGGATCTTCTCCCACCACTGCGCGTAGAGCGCGGGATCGTCGGCGATCGAGAGCTCCTCGACTTCGACCGCGTCCTCGGGCAGCTCGGAGACGACGGTCTCGACGATCTCGCGGGCGACGTCGCAGAGGTGGCAGTCGGGCTTGCCGATGAGGGTGAGGGTCGTCACGCCCGGCTCACTGCTCGAGGGGATAGCCGGCCGAGATCCATTCGTCTGTGCCGCCGTCGACGTTCGTGGCGTCGTAGCCGCGCGCCTGCAGGGCCTCGACGACACGGCCGGACCGGCCGCCGACCTTGCAGATCACGGCGAACGCTCCGTCGGGCAGCGCGTCGAGGTGCTCGCCGATCGTCGACATCGGCAGGTTGACGGCGCCGGGAACGCGGCCGGACTCGAACTCCCACGTCTCTCGCACGTCGATGACGGGCGTGTCGGGCTGGTCCCGGAGCTGGTGGACGGTGATCGACGGCATGCAGGTCTCCTTCGGCGGACGATCGGCGGATACACGAAGCGCCCGTCCGAAGACAGGCGCTTGGTGTCGATGCCGCTTACTTCTTGTTGCGGCGCTGGTGGCGCGTCTTGCGAAGCAGCTTGCGGTGCTTCTTCTTCGCCATGCGCTTGCGGCGCTTCTTGATGACTGAACCCACGGAAAACCTCACAATGTCGGGGTCTGGGCGCGATTGGCTCGCGCCCGGGATCGGGCAGATCGAAAAATGCCTCGGGACAGTCTAGCCGACGTCGGCGATAGGCCGTTGCAAAGCCGCCGTGACGGCCGACTCGGGCACTCGGTAGCTCCGTCCGAAGCGCACCGCGGGGAGCTCGCCCGAGTGGACGAGCCGGTAGACCGTCATCTTCGAGACGCGCATGAGCTCCGCGACCTCGGCGACGGTGAGGAAGCGCACGTCAGGCAGCTCCGTCATGTGATCCCTTTCCCCAGAAGTGCTTGCCACACTCTAGAGCGTGGAAGGGACGCGTGTAAACCTGTGTGACCAGTGAGATTCCTGGGGCCTGGGGGACTCAGCCGTCCGCCCGTTGCCGCGATCGGCGGTCGCGCGCCTCGCGAGCTGTCTGGCGCAGCATCCGATGCGCGTCCCGCAAGCCCTTCTCGGCGTCGCGCACGGCCTTCTGCGCCTCGCGATAGCGCTTGTCGTCGCTGATCTCCGCGTCGTCCAGCCCCTGCCATGGCGCCCGTGCCGGGCGGTCCCCACCGGCCACCGCGTCGATGTACTGCGCGACGCCGTCGAGGCTGCGCTCGAGGCCGAAGGCGAACGGGTCGGACTCGTCGAGGAACGCGCCGGCGTCGATCGCCTCGCGCAGCGCGGGGTACGCCTCGGCGCTGATGAGCGAGCGGAACAGAGCGTCCTCGTAGCGAGCGATCTCGTGGTCGCCCATCCCGCGCTCCCGCTCGAGGCGCGCGTAGCTGGCCAGCACGATGCCGGTCCAGCGGGCAGCTCCCGTCACGATGAGCAGCACGGCGAGACGCTCGTCGTGCGTGAGCGGCGTCTCGGCGAGAGCCCGGATCCCGGCATCCATCCACGCAGCGCTGTTGGGTGTCGACGGGATGCCGCGGATCGGCACCTCGAGGACCCAGGGGTGGCGCAGGTAGGCCTGCACCTGCTCGCGGTAGAGCGCCTCGAGCTGCGCGCGCCAGCCGCCCGCGTTGCGGCTCTCCTCGGTCGGGAGGCCGGTCGCCTCCTCCTGCATCAGCAGCACGAGGTCGTCCTTGGCGCTCACGTAGCGGTAGAGCGACATCGGCGTGTAGCCCAGGCGCGCCGCGACGGCCGCCATCGAGACGGCGCCGAGGCCCTCGGCATCCGCGATGTCCACCGCAGCCTCGACGATGCGCTCGACGCTCATCTCGCGCTTGGGCCCGCGCTGCGGGTTCGCCGCGACGCCCCATGCCAGCGCGATGCCGCGCGGGAGCTCGGGTTCTTCGACGTCCACCATGCCCGCCAGTCTAGGACTGTATATGTGGTAAACAGTGTGTTACCTTCATAAACAGTTTGCGGCATACACAGTATCGCCGCGAGAACGAGGAGATGCCATGGCGACCGACCGGAGCCCGCTCGCGATCGAGGTGAGCGCGCTGCGCAAGGCGTTCGGCGCGCAGACCGTGCTCGACGACCTCGACCTGACCGTCCGGCGCGGAGAGGTCTTCGCCCTCCTCGGCCCCAACGGCGCCGGGAAGACGACCACCATCAACGTGCTGACCACCCTCGTGCGTCCTGACACCGGCACCGCCCGGGTCGCCGGCGTCGACGTCGCGAGCGATCCCGAGGGCGTGAAGCGCCGCATCAGTCTCACGGGACAGTCCGCGGCCGTGGACGACGTGCTCACCGGAGGGGAGAACGTCGAGATGCTCGGCCGGTTGTCGGGGCTCTCCCGACGTGCCGCCCGGCGCCGCGCGGTCGACCTCCTCGAGCGATTCGACCTGGCGGATGCCGCGACCAAGCGCGTCCGGGCATACTCCGGCGGGATGCGCCGACGACTCGACCTCGCGCTGAGCTTCGTGGTCACTCCCGAGGTCCTGTTCCTCGACGAGCCCACCACAGGCCTCGACACCCGCAGTCGCCGCGAGCTGTGGGACGTCATCCGCTCCCTCGCGGACGCCGGCACCACGGTCTTCCTCACGACGCAGTACCTCGACGAGGCCGATCAGCTCGCCGACCGCATCGCGGTGCTCGACGGTGGCCGGATCGTCGCGACCGGCACGTCCGCGCAGCTCAAGTCGCGTGTGGGCGGCGACACCGTGGAGATCCGCGACGACCACGGCGACCTCCTGCGCGAGGTGCCCACCGACGGCACGGTGACCGGCCTGCGTGCCGCCCTCGACGTGCTCGACGAATCCGGCGCCGAAGGAGTCGTCTCCCTGCGACGACCGAGTCTCGACGACGTGTTCCTGGCACTCACCACGTCCGATTCCCGCCGCACCGCGGCCGTCCTCGAGGAGATCGCATGACCGTCCTGACCCCCGACGGGCCCGCCCTCAAGCCCCGCATCGGCGGACTCACCGCCGAATCCGTGTTCCTCGGGCGGAGCCTGCGGCACTCCCTCCGCGACGGCGAGTCCGCGCTGATGGCGGTGATGCTCCCCGTCATCCTCATGCTGCTGTTCACCTACGTGTTCGGCGGCGCGATCGATCCCTCCGGCGGCTACGTGGACTACGTCGTTCCGGGCATCATCCTGCTGTGCGCGGGCTTCGGCTCCTCGAGCACCGCCGTCTACGTCGCCAGCGACATGCAGGCGGGCATCATCGATCGCTTCCGCACGATGCCCGTTCGCGCGAGCGCCGTTCTCACTGGACACGTCATCGCGAGCGTGCTGCGCAACCTCGTCGCGACCGGGCTCGTCGTGGGTGTCGCGCTCCTCGTCGGCTTCCGCCCGACCGCCGACGTGTGGGGGTGGCTCGGAGCCATCGGCATGATCGCCCTGTGGATCGTGGCCATCACCTACCTCTTCGCCGCTCTCGGGCTCGCGACCGGCAGCCCGGAAGGCGCGAACGCCTACGGCTTCATCATCCTGTTCCTGCCGTACCTGTCCAGTGCGTTCGTCCCCGTCGAAACCATGCCGGGCTGGCTGCAGTGGGTGGCCGAGAACCAGCCCGTGACCCCGATCATCGAGACGATCCGGGGCACCCTCATGGGCACGCCGATGGACGGCGGGGAAGCCTGGTGGGGCGTGGGCTGGTGCCTCGGGATCCTGGCCTTCGCGTTCGTCTGGGGCGCGTGGCTGTTCCGGCGCAAGTCCGGTCGCCGCTGACCCTCAGCGGCCGGGGAGCTTCTTGAGCGCCGTGGCGACGGCGTGCTTGGCGGATGCTGCCGCCCGGCCGACCACGTCGGCCGCGTGCGCCGCCGAGTCCGGCAGCGTCGAGCCGTTCGAGCTCTCGAAGTCGTCGTCGTCGCCGAGGAAGGGGACCAGCCAGTCGTCGACCTCGTCGAGGGGGGCGGCCGACAGGCTGTAGTACCGGTGCTGCCCTTCCTCGCGCACCGACACGAGGTGCGCCTCGCGGAGCACCTTGAGGTGCTTCGATACGGTGGGCTGGCTCGCGCCGAGTTCGCTGACGATGTGCGAGACGCTCGTCCCCCGTTCGCCGGCGGAGGCACGATCGAGAAGGAGCTGCAGGATGTCGCGGCGCGTTCCGTCCGCGATCACGTCGAAGATGTCCGCCATGTGCTCAGATTAGTCATGCCGCCCGCGGAGTACCATGACGGGAGTCTCGTGGCGAGAGGGGCGACGGATGCCGACTGACCCGCGTGGGTCGCTCGTTCGACGCGCTGTCTCCGCATTGCGCAGCTTCTGGGATCAGCTTCGCAATCTCACGACCTCGTCACCGGCGCGGTTCGCCGTGCTCGTGTTCGCCATGCTGATCCTCGTCTTCACCGCCCTGCTCTCGCTGCCCGCGGCCTCGATGAGCGGGCGCCGTCTCCCGCTGGCTGATGCGGTGTTCACGGCGGTGTCGACGATCTGCGTGACGGGATTGTCGACCGTCGACATCGCGACGACGTTCTCGCCTTTCGGCAAGGCGGTCATCTTCGTCGGCGTGAACATCGGCGGAATGGGTGTGCTGACCCTCGCCTCGATCCTCGGCCTCGTGATCTCCAAGCGCCTCGGGCTGCGCGCGAAGCTGATCGCGGCAAGCGACTCGAATCCGCTGCGTACGCACGGCGGCCCGGTGAACGAGGGCCAGACGATCCGCCTCGGCGAGATCGGCACGCTGTTGCGAACGGTCGCCCTCTCGACGCTGCTCATCGAGGCTCTCGTCGCGATCGCGCTCTATCCCAGCCTCCTCTTCGCCGAGATCGCGCCGCTCGACGCGCTGTGGGAGGCGCCCTTCTACGCCGCGATGGCATTCACGAACACCGGCTTCACTCCCAACCCGGGCGGGCTCGTGCCGTTCGCCGATGACTACTTCCTCTTGACCGTGCTCATGGCCGGCGTGTTCCTCGGCAGCATCGGCTTCCCGGTGATCTACGCCCTGTGGAAGCACTACTGGCACGTGAGGAAATGGCCGCTGCACACCAAGCTCACGATCATCACCACCGTGCTCCTGTTCTTCGCCGGCGCGGCCGCGTTCCTGGCTCTGGAATTCAACAACCCCAAGACGTTCGGCTCGATGAACGCCTGGGACACGACGTTCCAGGCCTTCTTCCTCTCCGCCATGACGAGATCCGGCGGATTCTCGGTCGTCGATGTCGGAGACCTGTACGGCTCATCGCTCATCGTCGGGTGCATGCTCATGTTCGTCGGCGGCGGGTCGGCGTCGACCGCCGGCGGCATCAAGGTCACCACCCTGGCCGTGCTCGCCCTCGCGGTGTGGTCGGAGGCGAAGGGCCGCCAGTCCGTGGAGGCGTTCGGCCGGCGCATTCCGAGCGACGTGCAGCGCGTCGGTCTCTCGGTGGTCGCCTGGGGGGCCACGATCGTGGCGCTGTCCACGATCGTGATCGCCCAGATCAGCCAGGAACAAGTCTCCGACGTCCTGTTCGACGTGATCTCGGCGTTCGGCACGGTGGGCCTGTCGACGGGGCTCACCGCGGAGCTTCCAGACCCCGCCGTCTACGTCATGGCGCTGACGATCTTCATGGGCCGCATTGGTACAGTGACTCTCGCCGCGGCCGTGGCCGCGTCATCCCGATCGCAGCTTTACTCGCTGCCCGTGGAAAGGCCGATCGTTGGTTGAACGGATCCGCAGCGACGCTCCCGTCCTCGTGATCGGACTCGGGCGCTTCGGCGCCGCGTGCGCCGGCGAGCTCGACCGGCTCGACCGCGAAGTGCTCGCGATCGACGAGAGTCTCGAGCTGGTGCAGAAGTGGTCGGAACGCGTCACCCACACGGTGCAGGCCGACGCGAAGAACATCGACGCCCTCAAGCAGATCGGCGCGCAGGACTTCCAGGTCGCCGTCGTGGCGGTCGGTTCGTCGATCGAGGCATCCGTCCTCATCACCGCGAACCTCGTCGACCTCAAGGTGCCGCAGATCTGGGCGAAGGCGGTGTCGCAGTCGCACGGCAAGATCCTCGCCCGCGTGGGTGCGAACCACGTCATCTACCCCGAGCGCGAGGCGGGCGAGCGCGTGGCGCACCTCGTGAGCGGACGGATGCTGGACTTCATCCGCTTCGACGACGACTTCGCGCTCGCGAAGCTCTACCCGCCGAAGTTCATCCGCGGCGTCGGCCTCAACGAGTCCGGCGTGCGGACGAAGTACAACGTGACCGTCGTCGGCGTGAAGAGCCCGGGCAAGCCATTCCGCTACGCCGAGGCGAACACGGTCGTGACCAATCACGACCTCATCATCGTGTCGGGCACGAACTCCGACATCGAACGGTTCGCCGCGCTCGACCGCTGAACCCCCGCGGCTCCCAGTGCGCCGACCGCCCGGCGCATAACTCCTGCACTTTCGCTGGGCACGGCGGTGACCTCCGCGTCGCCTGGCCGACGGTCGAGCCCGCAAGGCAGCTTTTGCAGGAGTTATGCGCCCCGCACAACTGCAGCCGAGCGCCGGCCGCGCTTACGCGCCGGCGGCCAGTTCCTTGGCCCGCGCGAGGGCGGCGGCGGTCGCCGCGGCGAAGGTCTCGTCGAGGCGGGCGTCCTGCAGCACCGCGACCGCGCGCTCCGTGGTGCCCTTGGGGCTCGTCACGCGGCGGCGGAGTTCGGCGGGATCGTCATCGGATGCCGCGAGCAGCGCCGCAGCGCCGATGAAGGTCTGCTCCGCCATCAGGCGGGCGTCGGCTTCGCTGAATCCGTGGCCACGCGCCGCCTTGGTGAACTCCTCCACCACGAGGAAGAAGTAGGCAGGCCCCGATCCGGAGATGGTCGAGAGCGGGTCGATCTGCGACTCGGGCACCTCGACGACCGTGCCGACGGTCTCGAAGAGCCGCCGCACGAGGGCGGTCGCCTCGCCGCTCGCGTGCGTGCCCGCCGCCAGACCGGTCACGCCCTTGCCGACGAGCGAGGGCGTGTTCGGCATCGACCGCACAACCGCGATGTCATGGCCCAGGATCGACTCGAAGGTCGCGATCGTCACGCCGGCGGCGAGGCTCACGACGATCGTCCCCGGCCGCAGCGCGGGTGCGATCTCGCGGAGCAGGTCGGGCACCATGGCCGGCTTCACGCCGACGAGCACGACGTCGGCGGAGGATGCGGCATCCATGTTCCCGGTGGGCTGCTCCTCGAGCGCGATGCTCGCCACGCCCGGCAGTCCGGCGAGCGCGGCGGCCTTCTCGGCGGTGCGGTTGGTGACCGTCACACCGCCCACGGCGAGGCCCGAACGGACGAGGCCGTGAAGGATCGCACCGCCCATGGACCCGGCTCCGAGGATCGCGATGGGCGGGAGAACGGGCGCGTCGGTCATGCCGCCAGTCTACGATCGGTCATCTTTGTTGCGTATTGACTTATATAAGTCTTTACGCAATTATTGGGTCGTGCACGCACTCGACATCCTCGGAGACCCGGTGCGTCGGCGCATCCTCGAGCTCCTCGCCGAAGGAGAGCGGAGCGCCGGCGAGATCGGGGAGGTCGTGCAGCGCGAGTTCGGCATCTCGCAGCCGGCGGTGTCGCAGCACCTGCGCGTGCTGCGCGAATCCGGATTCGCCACCGCTCGCGCCGACGGCACCCGCAGGCTCTACGCGCTCGATCCCGAGCCCCTGTCGGCCGCGGCGGCGTGGTTCGACCCGTTCCGGCGCTTCTGGCAGCCGCACCTCGACGCGCTCGGCACGGAGCTCGCACGCGGGCGCAGGGAGCGGCGACGGGCGGAGGAGCCGGCCGGCACAGAGAAGTCCGACCACATCGTCACCGGCGACACAGCCACAGGCGACACAGCCACGACCGAACCCCAGGAGGATTGACATGGTCGACGTACAGCGACAGCTCGACGCGGTGACGCGCACGGTGCGGGCGAAGGACATCGACGGAGCACCGTCGCACGTCCAGACGCTCGCGCAGACGTATCCGTCTCCCATCGAGGACGTGTGGGATGCCGCCACCAACGCCGATCGCATCCCCCGGTGGTTCTCGCCGATCTCCGGGGACCTGCGCCTCGGAGGCCGGTACCAGATCGAGGGCAATGCCGGCGGCGAGATCCTGGAGTGCGTCCCGCCCGCGGGCGGCGCCGCCCACTACTCGGCGACCTGGGAGTACGGGGGCGGTGTGACCTGGATCACGGTCGCGCTCACCGCCGTCGGCGACGATGCGACCCGGTTCGAGCTCACGCACACCGCCCGGGTCGACGAGATCCCACCCGGATTCTGGGAGACATTCGGCCCGGGAGCGACCGGTGTCGGCTGGGACGGCGGCCTGCTGGGGCTCGCGCTGCACCTCTCCGGCGCCGGCGACGGACCCGGACCAGCCGAGTCGGACGCGTGGGCGAGGACCGACGAGGGCATGGCGTTCTTCCGCGGTGCGGCGGACGGCTGGGGCGCGGCGCACGCCGCCTTCGGAGCAGACGCCGACACCGCCGCGCGCGCAGCCGACCAGACGTTCGCGTTCTACACCGGCCAGGCACCCTCGGACATGGAGGGGTGACGCGAGGGGTTCCGGCGGTTCGCTTCGGCGACCGCGGGACTATCATCGTGACATCGGGGGCGAGGGCGCCTCCCGCGTGGACTCTGGAGGCCCTGAGCATGACCCTCTTCGACGGCATCGCGGAACGCGTCATCGAGACGCCGCGGCTGAACGTCAGCATCCTGGAGCGCGTGGGCGACAGCCCGTCGACGCCGGCGGAGCGCACGGTCGTGCTGATCCACGGCAACGTCTCGTCGTCGCTGTTCTGGCAGGAGCTCATGGAGGACCTCCCCAGCGATCTCCGGGTGATCGCGATCGACCTGCGCGGCTTCGGCGGCACCGAGCACGCGCCCATCGACGCGACGCGCGGCGTGCGCGACTTCAGCGACGACGTCCACGCGACGCTCGAGACCCTGGGCATCCGCGCCGCGCATTTCGTGGGCTGGTCCATGGGGGGCGGTGTCGTCCTGCAGTACGCGCTCGATCACCCGGTGCTCAGCCTGACGCTGGAATCCCCGGTGTCGCCGTACGGCTTCGGCGGCACGCGCCGGGACGGGAGCCGTGTCACCGACGACGACGCCGGCAGCGGCGGCGGTGCCGGCAATCCCGATTTCGTCCAGCGGCTCATCGACCACGATGAGACCGACGAAGCGCCGACCTCTCCGCGCAGCGTGTTCCGCGCCCACTACGTCGGCCCCGAGTACCGCACGGACCACGAGGACACCTGGGTCGCGTCGATGCTCACGACCTCGACCGCAACCGGCAACTACCCCGGTGATTCCGTCGCGAGCGACAACTGGCCGGGGTTCGCCGCCGGCACGATCGGCGTGCTCAACACCCTCGCCCCGAAGCATTTCAATGTGTCGGGGATCGTCAACCTCGCCGAGAAGCCTCCGATCCTGTGGGTGCACGGCACCCTCGACCCGATCGTCTCGGACACCTCGGTCTACGACCTCGCCACCCTCGGCAAGCTCGGAATCGTCCCCGGCTGGCCGGGCGAAGAGGTCGCTCCCCCGCAGGAGATGGTGTCGCAGACCCGCGATGTGCTCGCGCGCTACGCGGCCGGCGGCGGCGAGGTCACCGAGCTCGCCCTCGAGGGGGTCGGGCACACCGCGCACCTCGAGCGACCCGCCGAGTTCCGGCACGCGCTGCTGACGGTCATCGGCTACGTCGGCCCGTCGGCCAACCCCGCCCCGCCGACCGAGGCGATCATCATCCGCTCCGCCGACTGACCGGCCGTCGCACCCGGCGCGGGCCCGGTCGCGGCATCCGTAGACTCATCGCATGAGTGCTTCCGGCGGCGGCAAGGCGATCCTCGCGGCGTTCCTGGCGAACATGGGCATCGCCCTGGCGAAGTTCATCGCCTGGTTCCTCTCGGGGTCCGCCTCGATGCTCGCCGAGGCGATCCACTCCGTCGCCGACTCGGGCAACCAGCTGCTGCTGATGCTCGGCGGACGCAAGGCCAAGAAGCGCGCCGATCGCGAGCACCCGTTCGGCTACGGCCGCGAGCGGTACGTGTACGCCTTCGTCGTGTCGATCATCCTCTTCTCCGTCGGTGGCCTGTTCTCGATCTACGAGGGCATCGAGAAGCTCACCCACCCGCACGAGCTCACCAACTACTGGATCCCGATCGCGGTGCTGCTCATCGCGATCGTGCTCGAATCGTTCTCGCTGCGCACCGCCGTTAAGGAGAGCAACCACGTCCGCGGGCGCGGGCAGTCGTGGGTGTCCTTCGTGCGGCATGCGAAGGCTCCGGAGCTGCCCGTCGTCCTGCTCGAGGACATCGCCGCCCTGATCGGCCTGGTGTTCGCGCTCTTCGGCGTCGGCATGACCTGGATCACCCACAACCCGCTCTTCGACGCGATCGGCACGCTGATGATCGGGACGCTGCTGATCGTCGTGGCGATCACCCTCGGCATCGAGACGAAGAGCCTGCTCGTGGGTGAAGGAGCAACGGATGCCGACTACGACCGCATCGTCACGGCGATCACCGGCGGGCACGAGATCGAGAAGCTGATCCACATCAAGACCCTCTACCTGGGCCCCGACGAGCTGCTCGTGGCGGCGAAGCTCGGCTTCGCGTCGGATCGGCCGCTGGCGGATGTCGCCGCCGACATCGACCGCATCGAGACGCGCGTGCGCGAGGCGGTGCCCACCGCGCGCGTGATCTACTTCGAACCAGACATCTACCGGCCCGGAGACGACCCCGCCCCTCCGACGGAGGAGTTCGTCATCCGGTCGGCGGACTGACGCGGGCATGGAGTACTGCGTCTTCACCGAACCCCAGCAGGGCGCGAGCTACGACCACCAGCTCGCCTTCGCCCAGACTGCCGAGCGCGTCGGCTTCGACGGATTCTTCCGCTCCGACCACTATCTGCGGATGGGCGCCGGCGACCCGCTTCCCGGCCCCACCGACGCCTGGACGACCCTCGCGGGTCTCGCGCGCGAGACCTCGCGCATCCGCCTGGGCACCCTCGTCTCGTCCGTGACGTACCGCCAGCCGGGCGTGCTCGCGATCCAGGTCGCGCAGGTCGACGCGATGTCGGGCGGCCGCGTCGAGCTCGGCCTCGGAACCGGCTGGTTCGAGCGTGAGCACCGGGCCTACGGCATCCCCTTCCCCGCGAAGCGGTTCGACCTGCTGGAGGAGCAGCTCGCCATCGTGACCGGCCTGTGGGGCACTCCCGCAGACGCCACGTTCGGCTACGAGGGCGCGCACTACCAGCTGACGGACGCGCCCCCGCTCCCCCGGCCGGTGCAGTCCCGTGTCCCCGTCGTCGTCGGTGGCGGAGGCCCGAGGCGCACCCCCGAGCTCGCGGCGCGGTTCGCCACGGAGTTCAACATCGGCTTCCGCCCGGAGCGCGAGATCGCCGAGAAGTTCGCCGGTGTGCGTGCGGCGTGCGAGCGCATCGGCCGCGACCCCGCCACCCTCAAGCTCTCGGTCGCGCTCACGACCCTGGCCGGGGCGAACCAGGCCGAGCTCGAGCGCCGTGCCGCTCGCCTGGGCGACACGGTCGACGAGATGCGCGACGGCGTGAACATCGTCGGCGGCCGCGACGAGATCGTCGACAAGGTCGAGCGGCTCGCCGAGCTCGGCGCCGGCCGGATCTACCTGCAGCTGCTCGATCTGCAGGACGTCGACCAGGTCGAGTACCTCGGCGCGGACGTGCTGCCCCACCTTCCGCGGTGACGAGCCCCGCCGCTCATGACACGCGCGTGACCGGCAGGCGGTACGACGGCAGGCCGCGCCGGCGGATCAGCCATTCGGCGAACACCAGGTTGGGGAGCCAACACAGGAACGGGACCGCCGCGTAGGCGTTCGCGAACGCGCTGTCGAACTCCCACGGCTGCCCGAGCAGGAGAGGCGCCAGCAGCAGGAGCGGCAGCCACAGCCGCAGTGTCACGCCCGCGTAGGTGAGCGCGTAGTTGCGGATCATCCACGCCTGATGGCTGGGAACGTCGCGCCGGCGGATCGCCCGGTATGCCCGCCACCCCGTCACGAGCCACAGCACGGCCAGGGCGCCGAATCCGAAGAATCCGACGTAGCCTGCGGGACTCGAGGGCGCGATCACGAGCCCTGCGATGCCGCCGATGCCCACTGCGACCAGGTAGATCCGACCGACCCAGCGATGCACGCGCGGCACGCGATCGCGCAGGCCTCGCCAGAACTGCAGGGCGCCACCCACCAGCGCGATGGCACCGCCCACGATGTGCACGTACAGCGCCCCCTGGACGAAGACGGATGTCTCGGCATATGTGGACGCGAGGCCCACGTCGTCGCCGGCCAGGTCGCTGAGCGAGGCGGTGAAGTACGGAACCGCCGAGAAGGCCACCACGGCGAGCGCCGTGAGCAGCACGAACGTCCAGGCGATGCGGCGGCCCGCGCGCCGGTTGCGCGTGGCGAGAGGAGCGGTGCGGACGGGTTCGATGAGGCGGGTCACGCGAGTCACGCTAGAGCCGGCGCCGCGGTCCGAGGCAGGGGGCAGACCCCCCGAGGACCGGCGTGCGAACCCCCCGATTCCGCACCGGCGCCGACCTGTCGGAGGACTCGGCGCAGGAGTATTCTGCGCTCATCGATTGCGGGGTGGCACCATGCCCGACGGAATCAACGCACGACCCTGGGCGGCCGCGGCGGCCATCGCTCTCCTGGCTCTCGCGCTCGGCGGTTGCACCGCCGACTCGCGGACGCCCACGCCGGACGGCATCTCCCTCCCGAGCACGCCGACGTTGCGGTCCATCATCGACGCGCAGCCCGAGCATCCGGTCTTCGAGCTCGTCCAGGAGACGACGGACTTCGACGGCGACCGGGCCGAGGTGGTGTCCTACGAGAGCGGCGGACTCACCGTGCAGGCGGTCATCCGCAGACCGCCCTCGGGGGCACCGTCGAGTCCCGCGATCGTCTTCGTCCACGGCTCCACGGACGAGGAGGCCTACTCGGGGCTGACGGAGTACGACGATCTGGCAGACCTGCTCGTCGACAGCGGATACACCGTGGTGTCGCCCGACCTCCGCGGCCACGGCGACTCCGATGACGGCTCATCGTGGGAGATCGACATGGACGTCGGCGCGACACTGGACGTCGTCAACGCCGTGCGCGCCACCGCGGCCGACTCCCGGGTGGATCCGGACCGCGTCGCGATCGTCGGCCATTCGTCCGGCGGAACACTGGCCGTGAAGGCGTCGGTCGTCGATCCGCAGATCGCCGGGGCGATCGTCGCGCTCTCGCCGTCGCACGTCTCGCCGTGGGAGGAGGTGAAGACGTTCCTCTCCGGAACTCCGTCGTACGACACGGTCGTCGCCGCGCACGGCGACATCGACGAATCACCCGAGTACTGGCGCGACATCTCGGCGCTCACGTACGTCGACCGCGCGGCGGCACCGCTGCTCATCCTGCACGGCACCGCCGACGAGGTCGTGCCCATCGGGTGGTCCCGGTTCGTGCAGGCGCAGTGGTCGGCGGCCGGAAAGGACGTCACCCTGACCGAGGTCGAGGGGGCGGACCACTGGATGGACGGCGACGTCGCGCTCATCGACCGGACGGTCTCCGGCTTCCTCGCGGAGCGCCTGCCCTGATCCGGGATCAGCGGCGCACGTCGAAGAACGCGCGGAGCAGGGCGGATGCCTCGTCCTCGCGCACCCCTGCCACGACCTCGGCGCGGTAGGGCAGCCGACGGTCCCGCACGACGTCGTACACCGACCCGGCGGCGCCGGCCTTCTCATCCCACGCCCCGAAGACGAGGCGTGAGATGCGGGACTGCAGCACCGCGCCCGCGCACATCACACACGGCTCGAGGCTGACGACCAGGGTGCACCCTTCGAGGTTCCAGGAGCCGAGGGATGCCGCGGCCTGCCGCAGCGCGACGATCTCGGCGTGGGCGGTCGGGTCGTGGGTGGCCTCGCGAAGATTGCATCCCTCTCCGATCACGCTGCCGGCGGCATCCGTCACCACTGCCCCCACCGGCACGTCGCCGGCCGCGCCCGCGGCTTCGGCGAGCGCGAGCGCGCGTTCCATCGCAGCGAGGTCGGCGGGCTCGAAGGTCACAGCACGAGCGTAGGCCCGCACGGCCGCGCGCGAACACTCTCGAGCGAGCCGCCCCACGCACTACCCTGGGCGTATGCGCCTGCACGTCGCCGATCATCCTCTCATCACCCACAAGCTCACGGTGCTGCGCGACGAGCGCACGCCGTCGCCGGTGTTCCGTCAGCTCACCGAGGAGCTGGTGACCCTCCTGGCGTACGAGGCCACGCGCAACGTGCGGGTGTCGCCGGTGGAGATCCAGACCCCGGTCACCACGACCACCGGTGTCAAGATCAGCGAGCCGCGACCGCTGGTGGTCCCGATCCTGCGCGCGGGCCTCGGGATGCTCGAGGGCATGGTGAAGCTCATCCCGACCGCCGAGGTCGGGTTCCTCGGCATGGTGCGCAATGAGGAGACTCTCGAGCCCTCGACGTATGCCGAGCGGCTCCCCGACGACCTCAGCGACCGTCAGTGCTTCGTGCTCGACCCGATGCTCGCGACCGGTGGATCGCTTGGCGCCGCGATCGAGTTCCTCTTCGCGCGCGGCGCGCAGGACGTCACGGCGATCTGCCTGCTCGGCGCCCCCGAGGGCGTCGCCGCGATCGACAAGCAGGTCGCCGGGCGCGACGTCACCCTCGTGCTCGGCGCGATGGACGAGCGGCTCAATGAGAAGGGCTACATCGTTCCCGGTCTCGGCGACGCGGGTGATCGGCTGTACGGCACGGTCTGAGCGTCACCTCCGGGAATCGCGTCGAGGATCGCCCCCGCCGGTCGCCACGCGCTGCCGGGAACCGGATCGCAGCCCGATGCGCGCCGTGACCGTGAAGGCACCGGCCGCGATCGCATAGAAGGCAAGGTCGGCGACGACCTTGCCGGCCAGGAGTCCCCACATCGGGTCCGCGAACACCAGGACGCCGGCCACGAGCGCGGCCGGACGGATCAGGAAGGTGTCGAGCAGCTCCGCGACGCCGAACTCGGCGACCAGGAGCATCCCGGTGCGAGCCGCCGCGCGGCGACGCGGCGAAGGCCCCGTCCGCTGCTCGAGGTAGATCGTGACGGCGAGGACGGCATAGAACCCGACGGCCTCGCCCGCGACGGCCGCGAAGGCGATCGCTGCCGGGGCGTCGGTCCACGCCGTCACACCGAGTCCGGCGACGACCATCGCCGCGGTGCCGACGATCTCAGCCGGGAGGTAGCGCGTGATCCAGAAGACGATCCCGCGCCTCCGGGCGCGAGGAGCGGCGGGAATCGGGCCCCGCGCCGTCTCGTCGACGGTTCCGGTGGCGATCGCGCTCATCTCGCACCCCCTTCCCCGTGACAGAGGAAGGCAGGGCGCGCGTGATACGGAAGATGGTGCGGCATCCGCCCCTCGCCGAACGAATGCCGCACCCGCGTCTCTTCGACGCGAATCCCACGCTAGGCGACGGATCTGATCACGCGAACGGGGTTGACATGCCCGCCTGCGCCATTTACTGGCGGCGCTTCATTCCTCGAGGAGAGGGTCCTGGGGGCTGCGCCTCCCGGTCTCCTGCTCCCAGAACTCGAGCTGCTGGGTGAGCGCCTTGGCGAGTTCGAACACCTGCTCGGGAGGGATGCGGATGCGGCTGACGACGCGTGCGGGCACGATCGTGTGCCGTTCTCCGGTCTCGGCGTCGACCTGCTCGCGCGGCGGCTGCGCGAGGGTGAGGAAGTCCATCACGAAGACGGTAGGCGTGTGCCAGACGTTCGCGAAGTCGGCGTAGGCGCCGCCGATGTGCTCCGGGGGCAGGTCGATCTCGAACTGGCGGGGTGCCTCATCGGCCATGGATGCCTCCTTCTGCCGCTGAGCGCGAGTCTACGCGCGGCTCAGCGGCGCCCGACCAGCCGGGCGAATCCGCTCAGCCGGGCGACTCCTTCGGGCGTGTACGGCAGGTCGTCCAGCAGGGCTGGGGAGTGCACGAGGTAGGCGGTGTGCTTGGCGCGGGAGATCGCGACGTTGAGCCGGTTGCGCAGCAGCAGGAATTCCAGTCCGCGCGGGGCGTCTCGGCCGGAGGATGCTGCCAGCGACACGATGGCCACCGCAGCCTCCTGCCCCTGGAACTTGTCGACCGTGCCGACCGGAATGTCGGTGAATCCGGCGGCGGCGAGCGCCTCCTCCACGGCGACCTGCTGCGCGTTGTAGGGAGTGACGACGATGATGTCGCTCTGTGCGAGCGGGCGGACCGGCTGCACCGTCGCCGCGTCGGCGTCGTCGACGGCGACGTCGGTCCACGGCCGACCGACGAGGTCACGCACGATCGCGACCACCCGATCCGCCTCTTCGACCGAGCGGGTCGCGTTGCCGTGATGGCGGACGGGCACCGGCACCACACCCGCCGGCACGCCCTCGATGCGGCGCAGCCCCGTCGAGGGATGGGCCTCGAGTTCTCCCCGGTACGAGAGATGCGACACGGGCTCGGCGATGTCGGGGTGCATCCGCCGCGTGCGCGCGAGGAAGTAGCCGTACTCGGGCGGGATGACGTCGGCGCCGTCCATCACCCAGCCGAGCGCCGAGGTGTCGACGGGTTCGGGGTGGGTGCCCTGACTCACCTGCGGCAGCTGCTGGGGATCGCCGAGGAGCAGGAGACGTGGCGCCGCCACGGACACCGCGACGGTCGAGGCGAGGGAGAACTGGCCGGCCTCGTCGATGACGAGCAGGTCGAGGCTGCCGCGCGGAATGCGACCCTGGTGGCTGAAATCCCACGCGGTGCCGCCGATGACGAAGCCGGTCTCGGCCTGCTCGGCCGCGAACGCCATGACCCCGTTCTTCGGAATCGCAGTGAACCCGTGGTCGGCCGCGGCATCCTTCGGCGCCTTCGCCACGGCCTGCGGCGCGACCCCGGCGGCGATGACGCGTTCGAGCAGCTGCTCGACGGTGGCGTGCCCCTGCGCGACGACGCCGATCTTGAACGCGTGGTCGCGAACGAGCCGGGCGATGACGTGCGACCCGACGTACGTCTTGCCGGTTCCGGGAGGCCCCTGCACGGCGAGGTAGCTGCGATCCAGATCGAGCACCGCTCGGACGATCGCGTCGACGTCGTCTCCCGTCGATGCGGGAAGCGCGCCGGAACGGGTGCGCGGCGGGCGACGCCGCAGGATGTCGGTCGCCGGGTCGGCGGGGAACTCCGGCGCGGCGTCGAGGACCGCATCGGCCCACGCGTCGATCGCCGACTGCTGGTTGCCCGCCGACGGCGGGGCGGCGGGAGTGAGCGCGATCGGGAGACGGGACCACGTGACGCCGTCGACCGCCGTCTCCTCGACGATCGCCCCGTCGTCGAGGACGTCGATCACCGTGATCGTGCGGTACGAGTGGATCCAGCGCACCGTCGGCTCGAACGGATACGGCGCGGGCAGCTCGTACAGCGCGAACGGGTTGGCCCCCGTGCTGAGCCGCGTGCCGGGTGCGAGTTCGCCGCGCAGCTCGATCGTGCGTCGCTCGCCCCCGCGGCCGCTCTCGGCGAAATGCCAGTCCTCGACGACGCGGCTCCGCGCGGGGTCGATGACCACGACGTCCCGCGTCTCCTCCCACAGCGAGACCGGCTCACGCAGCCTCAGGAAGTGCGTGGCCCAGAACGACTTCGCCTCGCGCGGGTAGTAGTCGATCGCCGCCGCGCCGAGCCGCAGCGACTGCGCTTCGGCCGAATCGGTGGGATGCTGCGCGGCGAGCCGGTCGAGCGCGAGGGCACGCGGCGAGGGCTCGTAGGTCCGCTCGTCGGGCTCAGGGTTCGGCGAGGGCCGCATGCCGGTCTCACGCGCCCGATCGACGAGCCAGTCCCGCAGGCGACGCGTCGATACGCAGTCGTAGCGGTTGTAGTCGGCCAGGTCGTCGAGGATGGCCGAGCCCTCGGCATCCGCTCCGTCGGTGATCAGCGCGCGCGCCTCGACGTACCGGACGATCGAGTCATCGCCCTTCTGCACGTCGCTCGTGCGCACCTCGTCACCCATGTACAGCGGTTCGAGCTTCTTGATCGAGTACGAGCGCGACCCGACGCGCAGTGCGCGCCGGACGATCGGATAGAGATCGACGAAGACGCCGTCGCGCAGCAGCCGGTCGACGTCGGCCTCTCGCACGCCGTGCCGGGCGGCCATCGCCAGCAGGTGCGTGGGCTCGTAGGGCGCGTAGTGGTAGATGTGCATCCCCGGGAACTGCAGACGCCTCAGGTTGACGATGTCGAGGAACGTCTCGAGCGCCCGCTTCTCTTCGGCGAACGTGTGCGCCCACAGTGCGGTGTACTCTTCGCGGCCGTCGACCCACCCGAACAGATAGTCGATGCCCCACTGCACCGGCTCACTCTCGCGGCCCGGCGGATTGGTCTCCGTGTGGAGCGGATCGCCCTCGAAGTCGAAGAACAGGTCGCCGTGGTCGGGCCGGGGAAGGGCCCCCAGTGCGGTCGGAGCCACGACCCGGAAGGTGGGGACCGGCGGGGCGGCTGCGGGGTCGGGCTTCTGCGCCACCAGCGGCGGGGTGCCGGCGGGGCTGTCGAGCTGCAGCCGGGCCTGCGTGCGCAGCATCCCGAACGTCTCGGGGTTCATACCCGCCGGACCGACGGGCGCTGTGGCGAGGTCGTCGATCGTGCGAACGCCCGCGCTGCGCAGCCGCGCGCGCTGCACGGGTCGCATGCCCGCCACGAGAAGCAGGTCGCGGGATGCCACGACCTCGGCGTCGCACGTGGCGCAGCGACCGCACGCCATGATGTCGAGATCGCCGCGGGCATCGCCCCAGGCGATCGGCTCGCCGTGGCTCCCGAGGTCCAGGCGACGGTCGGCGATCAGCGCGGCGAGCCGCTCGCGTCGCAGCGAGAAGACGGGGAGCAGGTCGTCGACCTGATGCTCGCTGACGGTTCCGTCCCCCAGCAGCAGCTCCACCCGATCGGCACGCGCCACGCCGAGGCGGTCGAGCTGATCGACATACGCCGCGAGCTGCATGAGGGCGGTGACGCGCGCACGACGAGCCAGCTTGGTGTCCTGGACCACCCACCGGCCGGCGTCGTCGCGCACGAGGAAGTCCGCGAAGCCGACGAAATCGGTGGTCGCGAAGGCGGCCTGGTAGACCACGTCGGCGTCCGACGCCAGCGCGGCGTCGGTCATCGCCACGGCGGCGGCGAGAGCGGCGGAATCGGACGACCGCGTCTCGGGGATCTCGACGACCGCCGAGCCGAACTGCGCGATGTAGTCGACGAGCACGCGCCGCTCGTGCGCCGTGCCGAGCCGGCCTGCGCGCTCGAGGGTGAGGTCTTCGGGCTCCTCGACGGCGGCGACCCGTCCGAGCCGGGCGTCGATGGCGCGCAGCCACGCGAATTCGCACTCGGCCGCGGCCTTGAGGTCACTCGCGCTCCAGACGATCCGGCCCTCGTCTTCGATGTATCGCATGCCCGCCCTTCTTCCTCACGACCCTAGCCGCGGCATCCGACAGCTCCGGCTCGCGCTCCCTCGCCCTCCCTCGGCGCGCCGCGGGACCACGCCTGCCAGACTGGGGACATGAGCCTCCCCTTCGAGAGCGCCTACCGGCACGGGTTCGCCCGCATCGCGGCCTGCACGATCCCGGTCGCGATCGCCGATCCCGCCGCGAACGCGGATGCCGTGCTCGCGACGGTGCGCGAGTGCGATGCGGACTCGGTGGCGGTCGCACTCTTCCCCGAGCTGTGCCTCACCGGGTACTCCATCGAGGACCTCGTGATGCAGGATGCCGTGCTCGACGCCGTCGAAGCCGCGATCGAGCGCCTTGTCGAGGCATCCGTCGAGCTCTTTCCCGTGATCGTGGTCGGCGCACCGCTGCGCCACCGCAGCCGCCTCTACAACTGCGCCGTCGTGATCCACCGCGGGGAACTGCTCGGCGTCGCTCCGAAGTCGTACCTGCCGACCTACCGCGAGTTCTACGAGCGGCGCTGGTACGCGCCCGGCGACGACCAGATCGGCGAGGACATCCGCATCGGATCGCTCGAGTCCCCCTTCGGTCCCGACCTGCTGTTCGAGGCGCTCGACGTTCCCGGACTCGTCGTGCACGCCGAGGTGTGCGAAGACGTGTGGGTGCCGATCCCGCCGTCCGCCGGCGCGGCCCTCGCCGGTGCCACGGTGCTGCTCAACCTCAGCGGCAGCCCGATCACGATCGCCCGCGCCGAGGACCGCAAGGACCTCTGTCAGTCGCAGTCGCTGCGCTGCCTCGCCGCGTATGCATATGCCGCCGCCGGCATGGGCGAGTCGACCAACGATCTGTCGTGGGATGGACAGACCATGATCTACGAGGGCGGCGCGCTGCTCGCCGAGACCGAGCGGTTCCCCGACGGCCCGCGCCGGTCGGTGGCCGACGTCGACCTCGACCGACTTCGCCAGGATCGCCTCCGACAGGGCACGTTCGACGACAACCGCCGCACCTACGACCCGCGGTTCCGGGTCGTGCACTTCGAGCTCGACCCGCCCGCGGCCGACATCGGTCTCCGGCGCACCCTCGACCGCTTCCCGTTCGTGCCCGACGACCCCGCGCGACTCGCACAGGACTGCTACGAGGCGTTCAACATCCAGGTGTCGGGGCTGGTCCAGCGCATGGAGGCGATCGGCCGGCCGAAACCCGTCATCGGGGTCAGCGGCGGACTGGACTCGACGCACGCGCTCCTGGTCATCGCCCGGGCGATGGACCGTATGGGCCGGCCGCGGTCCGACATTCTGGCGTACACGATGCCCGGATACGCCACGAGCGACCACACGAAGTCGAATGCGATCGCTCTGGCCGAATCGGTCGGCGCGTCGATCGAGACGATCGACATCCGCCCCGCGGCGGGTGAGATCTTCGAGGGCATCGGGCACGCGTTCGCCGACGGCGAGCCGGTGCACGACGTGACGTTCGAGAACGTGCAGGCCGGCATCCGCACCGACTTCCTGTTCCGCCTGGCGAACCAGCACGGCGGCATGGTCATCGGCACGTCCGACCTGTCCGAGCTCGCGCTGGGCTGGGCGACCTATGGCGTCGGAGACCAGATGAGCCACTACGCGGTCAACGCGGGCGTGCCGAAGACGCTCATCCAGCACGTGATCCGGTGGGTCGTCGCCAATCGCGAGGGTGTCGACGATGCCGAGGCCGCCGTGCTCCAGTCGGTGCTCGACACCGAGATCAGCCCCGAGCTGGTCCCGGCGGGTCAGGACGGCAGGATGCAGTCGACGGAGGACCGCATCGGCCCGTACGCGCTGCACGACTTCGCGCTGCACCACATCCTGAGGTACGGCTTCCGGCCTTCGAAGATCGCCTTCCTCGCGGCGAAGGCGTGGGGGGACAAGGATGCCGGCGCCTGGCCGCCCGGATTCCCCGACGACGATCGCTACGCCTACGACCTGCCGACCGTCGCGAAGTGGCTGCAGGTGTTCCTGCGGCGCTACTTCGCCTTTGCGCAGTTCAAGCGCTCCGCGATCCCCAACGGCCCGAAGGTGTCGCCGACCGGTTCGCTCTCACCGCGCGGAGATTGGCGGGCACCTTCAGACGGCAACGCCAACGCGTGGATCGCGGAGCTCAAGGCCGCCCTGCCCGAGCTCGTCGAGGAGTGAGCGAGCCGGATGCCGCGCCACGAGGCCTCCGTGGGGCCGAGCGTCAGACCGGCGCCGCACCGTAGGCGAGTGTGATCACCCAGCTGTCGCGCGACAGATCGGCGAGCTGGTAGTAGACCCGGCGGTCGGGGATCCAGCCCTTCGTCAGCGGGCTGTCCAGTCGCACGTGCTCCGCAGCCACCCGCGCGCCGCGCCCGTCCGCGTCGCGAACGGCCTGCACCCGGGTCCAGTGCGCGACGAGCTTGCCGAGGTCGGTCTCCTCGAGCATGTGGGAGTGCCGCTTCATCTGGTGCAGGGTCGGCTCGTCAGGGTGGGCGTCGCGCAGATCGAGTCCGAGCGGAATCGCGGGATCGGCCACGGCGACCACGGTCGCCGCACGGAAGTTGGCGTTGCGGATGCCCAGCGGCACCTCTTCACCCTCGACCTCGGCGATGAGCTGCGTGTGGAAGCCGAACTGCCCCGGCGCCTCGCGCTCGATGCGGACCGCCTTCTCCTCGACCCCGAGCTGGGCCGCGACGATCTCGCGGGCGAGCGCGCGCTTGCGATCGTGCTCCGGCATCTTCGGGTCCCAGCCGAGCCGGGCGGTGATGCCCGAGGGGGTGTCGAGCAGAACGGATTGCATGGTGCGCCTCTTCCCGCGGTGGCCCGCATCCTCATCCTGTCCCCCAGGACGAGACGTGCACAACTCCGGAAGAATCGGATGCCGCGGCCGTGCGTCCCGCCGATTTCGAGGGCTCGACTGCGCGACCGCTCCCGTTCTGCCGGAGTTGTGCACGTTGCGGAAGGCCGCCACGCGCGGCCCGGGCGTACCCACAGCGCGTCCCCCGCGCAACCCGTGGCCGCGGCGACGACGGCGATGACAGGATGAGCGCGTGGACGGCTTCGCAGCGGTCGACTTCGAGTTCGCGCGGCAGGTGCTGCAGCGCGGCATCGCCCTGCTGTACGTGGTGGCGTTCGCCTCGACGCTGAACCAGTTCCGCCCGCTCCTCGGCGAGCACGGCCTGCTGCCCGCGACCGAGCTGCTCGAGTGGGTGCGCACGTCCCCGCGCGGACGCCGGATGCTCCGCCCGACCCTCTTCCGCTTCACGCGGTACACCGATCGCCGGCTCGCCGCGCTGTGCTGGGCGGCCATGCTGCTCGCGGCGGTACTGGTGTGCGGCATCCCGCAGCTCGTGTCGCCCTGGCTGACGATGGCGTGCTTTCTCGCGCTGTGGCTCGGCTACATGTCGATCGTGAGCATCGGCCAGACGTTCTACGGGTTCGGATGGGAGATGCTGCTGCTCGAGGCCGGCTTCCTGGCCGCGTTCCTGGGCTCGGACGCCGAGCCGCCCGCGACGGTCGTGGTCGTGCTCTTCTGGTGGCTCGTGTTCCGGCTCGAGTTCGGAGCCGGGATGATCAAGATCCGCGGCGGCCGCGAATGGCGCGACCTCACGGCGCTCACGTTCCATCACGAGACGCAGCCGATGCCCGGTCCGCTCAGCAGGCAGGCGCATCTGCTCCCGCGCTGGTTCCACCAGGGGGAGGTGCTCGGCAACCACTTCGCCCAACTCGTCGCGCCCTGGTTCCTGTTCGCGCCCCTGCTCGGACTGTTCGTGCCGGGACCGTGGCCGGCGGTCGTGGGCGCCGCGGCCGCCGCCGTGGTGATCGCGACGCAGCTGTGGCTCATCGTGACGGGCAACTTCGCGTGGCTGAACTGGGCCACGGTGGTCCTCGCGTTCTCGGCGATCGGACTGCCCGGGATCGGGTCGCCGTCGCGCGCCCCGGCGAACGATCCGCCCTGGCTCGTGGACGGGATGCCGCTGCCCTGGCTTCTCGCGACGTGCGCGGTCGGTGTTCTCCTCCTCGTGCTGAGCTGGGCTCCCCTGCAGAACCTGTTCGCCCACCGACAGCTCATGAACGCGAGCTTCAACCGCTGGCAGCTCGCGAATGCGTACGGCGCCTTCGGCACGGTGACGAGAGAGCGCATCGAGATCGTCGTCGAGGGCACGATGGACGAGGATCCGGATGCCGCATCCTGGCGTGAGTACGGCTTCCGGGGGAAGCCGGGCGAGGTGCGCCGCATCCCGCGCCAGTTCGCCCCGTATCACCTGCGCCTCGACTGGCTGATGTGGTTCCTGCCGCTCGGGCGATCGCTCGACGACTGGTTCACGGTGTTCCTGGTCCGGCTTCTGCAAGCGGATGCCGCGACCCTGCGCCTTCTCGCGCGAGATCCGTTCGGCGGCGAGCGGCCGCGGTGGGTCCGCGCCGTCGCCTACCGCTACCGCTTCACCACGCGCGCCGAGTTCCGTCGCTCACGCGACCGATGGCTGCGCGAACGGCGAGGCCTCGTCCTCGGCCCGCTGTCGCTGCGCTGACTGCCACCCGCGGGCGCGTGGGGCCTGCGTTCAGGCGGAGACGGGGAGAATGGACGAGTGAAGCTCCTCGTCGCGGCCCTCGAGGCCGAACTCGTCGCGTTCCCGACCGACCTCCCCGGTTTCGACCGGCTCGTCACCGGCCCGGGCAAGCTGCAGGCCACCTACGCGCTCACCCGCGCGCTGGACGCCGGCGACTACGACGAGGTCGTCGTCGTGGGGACCGCGGGGGCGATCGATGCCCGGCTCGATGCCGACGTGTACGACGTCGATGCGGCCATCCAGCACGACGTGACCGACATCGACGGCATCGTCGGCCAGCACGTATCTCTGCCGACCCGCGTCGAGCTGGGTCGCGAGGGCGTCACGATCGCCACGGGCGACCACTTCGTCGACGACGCCGAGGCCGTCTCGGTCATCCGCCCGCTGGGCGCCGGGCTCGTCGACATGGAGACGTACGCCTACGTGTGGGTCGCCGAGCAGTTCGGCGTGCCGATCCGCGTGCTCAAGGCCGTGTCGGACCGCGCCCAGGACAACGCCATCACCGACTGGCGTGCGACGGTCACCGCCTGCAGCCACCAGCTGCGCGATCGCATCCGCGCCGACTACGGCGTTTAGCGGGTCATTCGGCGCGGGAGCGTGAGAACAGTGCTCGCAGCGCGAAGAACACGATCGCGGCGACGATGGCCACGACCACGAGCTTGCCGATGAACCAGAGCAGCGAGAACAGCACGTCGACGAGCACCCACGCGATGATGATCGCGACGACGACTCCGACGATGGTCCACACGGTGGTCTTGTTCACGTCTCCAGCCTAGATAGTCTGGTGGGCCGTGGGGGTGCGACCTGGCTTCCGCGCGTCCGCACACATTCGCAGCAAGGATTTCCATGACCAACCCTACGGAGCCCACTCCCCCGCAGCCGGGCGACGACGCGACGGCGACGGCTGCCACAGCCCCCGAGTCCGTCGAGCCCGCCGCTCCGGAGCCGGCAGCGCCCGACGCTCCCGCCGCACCGGTCGCACCGCAGCCGGCCGACGTGCAGCCGACCGAGGCATACCCGCCCGCCGATGCCCAGCCGACCGAGGTCTACCCGCCCGCCGATGCCCAGCCGACCGAGGTCTACCCGCCCGCGGGTCAGCCCGTGTACGGCGATCCCGCTGCACCGTCGGCGTACGGCCAGCCCGCCTACGGCGCCCCCGCGGCCGGAGGCCCCGCCTATGGCGCACCCGTGGCCGGACCGGCCGCCGTGTCGGCCGCCGATCGCCCGCGCGGGCTCGCGTGGGCCTCGCTCGGTCTCGCGATCGGAGGTCTCGTCCTCGTCGGCGCCGCCTTCATCCCCCTCGCCTGGGTGTCACTCGTCCTCGCCCTCGTCGGCGGTCTCCTGCTGCTCGTCGCTCTGGTGCTCGGCATCGTGGCGCTCGCGAGCAAGAAGCAGGGTGGCAAGGGGCTCGGCATCGCCGCGATCGCCGTCTCGGTGCTGGGCGGGCTCCTCTGGATCTTCGCGCTCACCGCGGCGTTCCTCTGGATCGGTCTCGCTGTCGCCGGCTCGTCGAGCGGGAGCTCGGACCCCGAGATCTCGGTGAGCGAGGAGGCGACTCCCGGCGACGAGGAGTCCACCGAGGAAGAGGTGCCGGCCGGCGTCTACGACGAGGAGGCCTACCTCGCCGAGGTCCGCCCGGAGATCACCGCGATCCTCCAGGAGATCGACCCGAACTTCACCGAGGATCTGATCGGTCAGATCTACTCCGATGACATGCTCGTCTCCACCGGCCAGGCACTGCTGGCCGCCGGCGACTCCGCGCGCGACGCGTTCGTCACCTCGACGGTGGAGAGCAGCGACGGGATGTTCACCGAGGAGCAGGCCATCGCCTTCTACGACTCGGTGCTCGACGCGGCCGAGCTGTACCTCGTCGAGGAGTAAACCGACGCAGACCGAGAGGGGCGACGACTCACCGAGTCGTCGCCCCTCTCGCCTACGGTCAGCGGGTCACGAGGTCCACTGCGTCTTCGCCCACGTGACCGCGGCGAGATTCGCCTGCCCCGACAGCGACGGGTGGAAGTAGTCGCGTGTCGAGATGTCGGCCTTGGTGAAGGCGTAGCCCGCGACGGCACCGCCGTCCCAGCGGCAGGTGGCAGCGTAGCCCGCGCACACCTCGGCGAGCGCCTGGTTGTACTCGTTCACCCGCTGCTGCACGGCCGCACGGCGCTGCACATCGGCCGCCTTGGTGCTGGTGGGGCTCGCGAGCATCGACTGGCAGATGCCGAGCAGTCCCCACGCGAACCGCGCGCTGAGGCTCGACTTGCTGAGGTCGTACATCCGCTGCAGGTTCGGGATGCTGGCCAGGAAGATCTGCGGAGCGCTCGGGCTGGCCGACAGCGTGGCCATCGCCGCTTGCACGTTGGCCTTGAAGGTCGCCGTGGGCGTCATCGCACCGACCGTCCTGGTGCAGGCGTCGTTCGCTCCGATCTCGATCGTCACGTACTGCGCGCCCTGGGCCACCGCCTTCTGCGCCTGCCCGTTCAGAGCGCTCGATGCGGCGCCCGCGACGGCATTGTTGAAGCCGGCCAGGTTGTCGGGCGCGGCGGTCGCCCGCAGCCGCAGAAGGTGCGAGTTCACCGATGTCGTCGTCCCGGTCGACCAACTGTTGGCCGGGCAGCTCGTCAGGGAGCTGCAGGTCATCGACGCCTGGGTGATGGAGTCGCCCAGCGCGGCCATGACCCGCACGTTGTCGGGTGGGAGGGGGGCTGCGTGAGCGGCCGATGTGGAGAACAGCGTCCCCGAGACGATGATGGCCGCGGCCGCGAGGGACGCGAGGGCGCGGCGCGCCCCGGCTGAGATGCGCATGAGTGAACTCCATTACGACGTCGTGGACGGAGTGGGCGCGGTGCGTAACCGCGGCCGGACGCACCGGCGGGGGGCACGATCAGTCCCCAGACCGATCTGGCGCGACCATACACCCGTGTATCGAACGGGGCAATGGCGGTTCAGAAGACGGCGAGCTCGTCCTGCGAGATGGTGCTGGGACCGTGTGGCGCGGCGACGACGGCGAGCTGCGCGGGGATCTGCTCCTTCATCGCCGCCACGTGGCTGATGAGGCCGACGGTGCGACCGCCCTGGCGGAGCTCATCGAGCGTGCGCATCGCGAGTTCGAGCGTGTCGTCGTCGAGCGAGCCGAAGCCCTCATCGATGAACAGCGTGTCGAGGCGGACCCCGCCCGCGCGTGCGGTGACGACCTCGGCGAGGCCGAGCGCGAGGGCGAGGGACGCCAGGAACGTCTCGCCGCCGGAGAGCGACTGCGCGGGTCGGGACACGCCGGTGTGGGCGTCCATGATCTCCAGGCCGAGACCGGACGCGGCGCCGCGGGCTGCGAGGGCATCGCTGTGCTGCAGGCGATAGCGACCGGATGACATGTCGGACAGCCGCAGATTCGCGGCCTCGACGATCTCTTCGAGCTCGGCCGCGAGCACGAAGGACTCGAGAGTCATGCGATGGGTGTTCGGGGCGCGCCCGTTGAGGGTGTTGGCGAGCCGGGAGACGACGGCGTGGTCGTCGGCGAGCCCGGCGATGCGGTCATGGGCGGCCGTCGCGCGCGTGACGAGGTCGGCGAGCCGTTCCGAGGTCTGCGCGGAATGGGCCGCGCGGTCGACGGCCGAACTCCACCGCTCGCGCGCGGTCGCGAGGGCATCGGCGGTAGCCGTGATGTCGACGGCCTCTTCGGGTTCACCGGCGAGGTCGAGTTCGAGTTCGCGCAACCGCTCGCGCTCGGTGCGCAGCGCGACCTCGTGCTCGCGAACCCGATCGTCGAGAGCCGACCGCTCGGCGGCGGTGCGCAGCGCGGAGGTGGCCGAGTCGGCATCACGGAACACGGATGCCTCGACCCGGCCCTCGAGCTCTCCCCGGGCACGACGGGCCGCGACCCGCGCGGCATCTGCGGTGCCGAGCGCCGAGACGAGCGACACCGCCAGGCCGCGCGTCGTGCGCGCCCGCGCCATCCGCTCCGCGACCGAGGCGAAGTCTGCGCGCGCATCGTCCACGATCTTCCGGATCGACTCGTTCTCGCTCGCCAGCGCGGCCATCCGCTCACGTACGAGCGAGAGCTCGGCGGACAGGGCCTCGCGCTCGGCGCGCGCGTCGGACTCGGCAGCGCCGAGCGCGACGCGTTCGGCGGCCAGCCGGTCGCGCTCGACGACGGCCGCTTCGGCGGCGATCACGTCGGCCTCGACACGGACGAGAGCCGCGCGCAGCGCGTCGGTTCCGTCACCGCCGGCGCGGGCGGTCGCCACGGCCAGTGCGTCGCGTGCGACGCGCGCACCATCGGCGGCGGCAGCCTCCGCGAGCGCCGCGGCGTCGCGCTCCCCCTCGGCCGCGACGATCTCGTCGTCGGATACAGGGCGGTCGGATGCCGGAGCCGGAGCGGGGTGCGCGGTCGCACCGCACACGACGCACGGCTCGCCGTCCACCAGTCCGCCGGCCAGCTCGGCCGCATGGCCGGCGAGCCTCCGCCGCAGGAGAGACGTGACGAGGCCGCGAGCGGTGTCGTGCCGACCGCTCGCGGCGAGGTAGGCGGCTTCGGCCTCTCGCGCCGCGCCGCTCAACCGCTCGGCCTCGCGTGCGGCATCGAGGCGTGCGGCGAGGTCCGCGCGCTGCAGCGCGACGGCATCGAGCGCGGCCGCGGCCGCGTGGGCGGCGGGAAGCGCGGCGTCGATCTCGGCGATCCGGGCGGGGAAGGCGGCTCGAGCCCGATCGAGCGCCTCCTGCGCGCGCTCGAACTCGACCGCCGTCGCACGGGCTTCGGCGAGCCGCGCGTTCGTGCCCTCGAGCTCACGCTCGGCGGCTTCGGCCGCCGCCCATACGGCGAGATCGCCGGTGAGCCCGTCGATCAGGGCGACGAGTTCGTCGACCGTTTCGGCGTGGGCCGCGTCATCCGTCGCTCGCCACTCGGACCGGAGTCGGGCCGCGCTCTCGGCGGCCGTCGTTGCGGCGGCGTCGGCGTCCGCCGCGGCTTCGAGGTACGGGCGCAGGCCCTCGGCGGCGAGGGCGTGGGCGAGCGCGAGGCGGTCCGCCTCCACGCTCGGCTCGGCCTCTTCCAGCCGTGCGAGCGCCTCGCGCGACCGCGTGCGCCGCTCCTGCTTGTCGCGCAGTGACTTCGCAGCGGAGTGCGCCGTCTCGGCGAGGCGGTGCGCCGCATCCGCCCCATCACGTTCGCGCATGAGCGTGTCGGCGCGGTAGACGGCGCGCTGCACGCCGACCCCGGCGGCCTCGAGCCGCGTGACGAGGCTCGCGTGCGTCTCGTCGGCACCGGCGAGGTCGTCCATGACGAGCAGGCGCTCGACCTCGCCGACGAGGAGCTCGACGCCGTCACCAGCGGAGGCCAGGGCGTGCTCGGACTCTTTGCGTCGCTGCTCGAGCGCGGCCTGGTAGCCCTCGTAGGTGCGTGTGCCGAAGAGCCGTCGCAGCAGGCGCTGGCGCTCGTCGTTCTTCGCGAGCAGGAACTCCGCGAACCGGTTCTGGGCGAGCAGGATCACCTGCAGGAACTGCTGCTGGCTGAGCCCCAGGATCTCGTCGAGCTCGCGCGCGACGTCGACCGGGCGGGCGGCGCGGCCGATCCATTCGCCGCCGACGAGCTCGTCGAGCTGCGCGCGGTGCGGCTCGGTCGTCATTCCCGAGCCGCGCTGCTTCGGCCTCTCGTACTCCGGTGAGCGGGTGACGCGCCACCGGCGGCCGGCGGCGGTGAACTCCACCATCACCCGGGTCGGGTCGTCGGGTGCGCAGTGATCGCTGCGCAGGCGACGCTCGGATCCGTCGTAGCGGGGCACTCCGCCGTAGAGCGCGAAAGTGACGCCGTCGAGCACGCTCGACTTGCCCGCGCCGGTGCGCCCGGCGATCAGGAAGATGCCGTCACCGGCGAACGCGTCGAAGTCGACGGTCTGCGCCTCGCGGAACGGCCCGAACCCGGCGAGTTCGAGTCGATGGAGCCTCACGCGCTCGCCTCGATCAGCGTGCGCTCGTCGATCATGTCGCGGACGACCTCGGCTTCGCGGGCCGAGGCTCCCTCACCCTCACGGACGTGCACGAGGAACGCGTCGACGAGCTCGGCGTCGGAGCGCGCCTGCCGCACGCGGCGCGAGTAGCTCAGTCCGTCGTCTTCGCGCACACCCTCGGGCAGGTGGACGACCGTCGCGCAGAACGGGAAGCGGGTCTGCAGTCGGCGCATCGGATCGGGCTGCGGCGTCGCATCGGTGTACTGCGCGCAGACCCACGCGGCCTCGGCGTCGTCGAAGGAGCTGTCGGACAGCAGCTCGTCGAGCGTGCCGCGGAGCGTGCGGAGTCGTCGCGGGACGGGGAGGTCGAGCCACTCGGCGGAGGCGAAGCCGTCGGCGTCGAGCTCGAGCAGCCAGGACCCGCGCGGCTTGTCGCCCTCGCCGAAGCTGTAGTGCAGCGGAGCGCCGGCGTATCGCACGGTCTCGGAGAGCTGCTGGCGGCCGTGGATGTGGCCCAGCGCGACGTAGTCGGGGCCGTCGAAGGCGGCGAGCGGCACGACGTCGAGGCTGCCCTGGCGAATCTCGCGCTCGACGCCGGGCGTCGCGTCCACCCCCGCGGCGAAGCAGTGCGCGATCGCGACCGACCGCCCTCCGCGTGCGACTGCATCGGCGCGCACGAGACCCATCGCGTGCTCGATCGCCGAGCGCTGCGAGCGCAGCTCGGCCTCGGGCCACAGGTGGCGCACCAGCGCCGGCTCGAGGAAGGGGATCCCGTAGAAGTGCACGGGCCCCGCGTCGTCGGCCACGGTGATCGGCGTGCCGACGGACAGGGGATCGGTCACCACGTGGATGCCGTCGCGCAGCAGCGCGGACTGGAACCCGAGCCGGGCGGCGGAGTCGTGGTTGCCGCTCGTGACGAGCACGGTCGCACCGGTGTCGGACAGGCCCCGCAGGGTGTCGGTCAGCAGTCCGTAGCATGCGGCAGCCGGCGCGGCGGAGTCGAACACGTCGCCGGCGACGATCACGACGTCGACCTCGCGTTCGCGCACCTGCGCCACGAGGGCATCGAGTACGCCGCGGAGCGCATCGAGCGTGGCGTGGCCGTGGAACGACCGCCCGATGTGCCAGTCCGAGGTATGCAGGATCCGCATGATCTCACCGTACGTTCGCGCTCCGACATCGCGTTCGAGGCTGGCCGGGCGGGGGCCGACGGGAGCGCCCGCGCGGCGGGCGTATCCTGCCGACATGGCCTTGCCCGAGGTGTGCGTGGTGTACCTCCTACGCACGAGTGCGGAAGGTCTCGAGGTGCTCCTCGGCGACAAGCGCACCGGACTCGGCCGGGGGAAGGTCGTCGGCATCGGCGGCAAGCTCGACCCCGGCGAGAGCGCTCGCGACGCGGCTGTGCGAGAAGTGCTCGAGGAGGTCGGCGTCGCGGTAGCAGCATCCGATCTGCTCGATGCGGGTGCGATCGACTACCACTTCCCCACGAAGCCCGAGTGGTCGCAGCGATCGACCGTCTTCGTCGCACGGCGCTGGAGCGGCGACCCGGTCGAGACCGCCGAGATCACCCCGCGCTGGTACCCGCTCTCCGAGGTGCCCTACGCGCAGATGTGGGACGACGCCGTGCGCTGGCTGCCCGCCGTGCTCCGCGGCGGCAGGGTCGACGCGCGCTACACGTTCGGCCCCGACCTGTCGACGGTGGTCCTCGAGGCCAGCTGAACGGATGCCGCGCCGCCGTCGCCTACGCTTCCCCTGTGGCCCCTGCACGCCGATTCACGTTCGCCGGAGCGACGCTGGTCGTCGAGCGCCGCGGGTCCGGGGAGCCGATCTACGTGCTGATCCACGGCATCGGCATGGGCCGCACCGTGTTCGGCGACCTCGTCGAGCACCTCGGCGGGACGGGCGAAGTCGTCTCGGTCGATCTCCCGGGATACGGGGAGGCGCCCGAGCCCGAGCGGGTGCTCACGATGGAGCGCACCGCCGACCTCGTGGGGGCCTACCTCGCGGCGAACGTGCGCGAGCCCGCCGTCGTCATCGGCCACTCGATGGGTGCGCAGGTGGCGCTCGAGATCGCGGCGCGGCATCCGGCATCCGTCTCGAAGCTGGTCCTGGTCGGACCCACGGTCGACCCGTCCGCGCGCACTGGTCCGCGGCAGCTCGGCCGGCTGCTGCACGACCTCGCGGTCGAGAGTCCGAAGGTGATCGTGCTCGGCGCGCGGGAGTATCTCCGCGCCGGGCCGAATCTCGCGAGGAAGTTCCGCGCGATGCTCGCGCACCGCCCCGAAGACGTGCTGCCGAGGGTGAGCGCCCCCACCCTCGTGCTGCGCGGCGAGAACGATGTCGTCGCTCCGCGCGAGTGGTGCGCGCACATGGCCGCCGCCCTCCCCGACGGCCGGCTGGCCGAGGTTCCCGGCCACGGTCACGAGACGATGATCCGGGATGCCGCTCCCGCCGCCGCGCTCATCCGGAAGTTCGTCGGAGACAACTGATAACTGCCTCTCTCGCGAGCATTCCTGCCACCTCCAGCGGAAGCGGCAATGTCCGACCCCCGGCGTACGTTCGAGTCATCGGAACCCACGGAGGAAACCATGCTCTCGCTCGTCACCGCCGCCGAACAGCAGTACCGCCACGACACCTGGGCCCGCGATCGCGAACTCGCGCTCCTCGCGTCGATCCGCGAACGCCGCGCCGCTGAGAAGGCCGTCGCGCCTCGCCAGACGCGCCCCAGGCGCGCCGCCTGGGCCCGCCCCATCGGGGTCCGCCTCGCCCCCGCCGAGGTCTGCACGACCACCTGCGCGGTCGCCTGACGCGTCGCGCCGCCCGCCCGTTCCGGGGGCGGGCGGCGCGAATGCGGTCAGGCGGGATCAGGGCTGGTCGGGCGCTGCCGCGTCGCCGGTCGAGATCTGCTGTGCGAGTTCGCGCACCTCCGCCTCCGGCAGGGAGACCCCCGACTGCTCGAGCCTCTGCGCGAGGACGTGAGCGATGCTCTCCACGGACTCGGTACCGACGTCCTGCCGCGTCTGCGCGACGATCCCTGACACCTTCTCCACCGCGGATGCGTCGTTCTGCGACATCGCGGGCAGGCGCTGCTCCTGCTCGGTCCCGAGGGCGCCGGGCTGGCGCTGGGCCTGACCTGCCGTGAGCGTCTCGCGTCCCTGGTCCTGGCCGAAGTGGTCCGTGCCGTCGCCGGAGTCCCCGTCACCGGAGCCGAGATCGCCGGAATCGACATCGCCGGAATCGACGACGCCGATGCCCACCGCCTGGTGGCTCGCCGGGTCACGCACCGGTACATCGCCGGCGGGAGCCTCGGTGGCCTGCGGCTCGTCGGGTCCCGTGGCCGCGACGTCAGGCGCCTGCGGGTCCGGCGGGGCTGTCTCGTTCTCGTTCTTCTCGTGCGTCGTCATCACGGCTCCTCACCTCGGTCGGCGTCGGCTGCGAGATCCGGGTCGGCGCCCTGTCGTGCACTCTCGCCCTCGACGGGATCGTCGGGGCGCAGCGCGGCATCCGACAGCAGGTGATCGGAATCGAGGGACTCGGCGTTGCGCGCCTCCGCCTCCTCGTCGCCGACTTCGTCCCAGCCGCCGGGGGGATCGGCGTCGATGACGCCGTCGGGCAGATCGCGGTCCATGAATCGGTCCTCTCGTCGGACTCCAGCCTGACGCCGGATCCCGACGCGCGAGAGGGGCTTGACAGCACGGCGGTCCCGAGTGAGGGCACCGACCTCGGCGGCGACCGCCGGATCAGCCGCGCGCGGGGGGAGCGCCGGCGGCTGCGGCCTGCGCGGCCCGGTCGCGGGCGACCGCGTCGCCGACCATCTGACCGCCGCTGCGCAGCATGGCGCGCCGCCACGGGAGCATCCCCTCGATCTCGATCTGGATCGACATCGACAGCAAGGTGCGGATGAGCACGATGATGCCGAGGATCAGGGCGTCCTCGAGCGACGGCTTCGAGGTGATGGTGCGGATGAGATCGGCTGCGACCAGTACCTCGAGCCCGAGCAGGATCGCGGCGCCGAGAGTCGTGCGCAGGATCGTGAATGCGGCGGCGCCGCCCTCGTGCCGGGCCAGCGAGCGGACACCGAGGATGACCGCGATGGCGAATCCGATGATCATGGCGACCGCGCCGACGGCTTCGAAGCCGATCGCGACGGCGAGGAAGACCTCTTCGATGTGCACGCGGCCAGCATAGGGCGCGACGGCCCTGCGCGATGCGACCGCTAGGCGGAGCGGCGGTCGGCCAGGATGGCGCCGCGTCCCGGGTTGGCGGCGAACCAGTCGGCCACGTACCAGCAGACGGGGCTCACCCGGCGACCCCCCGCGTGCTCCAGCTCGGCGACCGCGCGCTCCACGAGCTCGCCGGCATAGCCGTGGCCGCGGAACGACGGGACGGTGTAGGCGCGGGTCATCGCCACCGTGCGCCCGTCGTCGCGGTAGTCCAGCACGCTGACGAGGTCGTCGCCCCGGTGGAGGGTGTAGCGCGAGGCATCCGGTTCGTGCATGAAGCGCATCTCGGTCACCCGCACAGCGTAAGCCTGGCCGGGGACGCGCGGACGCGCGCACCCGGGATGTCGCGGCCTTCGCACAGCGACATCCCGGCGCACGCTCAGGCGGGGAGAACCCCGGTTCGCGCGAGGCGCGAGTACCAGAGACCGCTGTCCTTCACCGTGCGCTCGAGCGTGTCGAAGTCGACGCGGACGATTCCGAACCGCTTGGCGTAGCCGTAGCCCCACTCGAAGTTGTCCAGCAGCGACCACACGAAGTAGCCGCGCAGGTCCACGCCCTGCGCGATCGCCCGGTGCGCCGCGGTGAAGTGGCGGCGCAGGTAGTCGAGTCGCTCGGGGTCGGGCACCGAGCCGTCGTCCGCGACCACGTCCGCGAATGCGGCGCCGTTCTCCGTCACCATGAGCGGCTGATCGGGGAACTCGGCCGTCAGCGCGAGCAGGAGCTCCTCGAGACCCTCCGGCGCGATGTTCCAGCCCATCTCGGTGTACGGACCCGGCTGCGCGACGAACTCGACGGCCTGGTCGCTGCCCGGCCACGCCGTGCCGCCCGCTGCGCCCTTGTGCCCGTCGTTCATCTGCTTCGGCGAGACACCATCCCACAGCTGCACGGTCGCGGTCGAGTAGTAGTTGACGCCCAGGACGTCGATCGGCTGATTGATCGCGGCGAGGTCGCCCTCGTGCACGAATGACCAGTCGGTGACGGATGCCGTGTCCTCGACGACGTCCGCCGGGTACTCGCCCTTCAGGAGAGGGTGGGTGAAGACGCGATTCGCGAGGCCGTCGATGCGGCGCATCGCCTCGGCCGCGCCGTCGCCGACCCCGCGCAGCACGTGGAAGTTCAGCGTGATCGAGTAGTCGGGGTCGCCCGCCGATGTCGCCCGCAGCGCCTGCACGGCGCGGCCGTGCGCGAGGTTGAGGTGGTGGACCGCGGCGAGCGCGGCCGCCGGCTCGTGGCGTCCTGGCGCGTGCCCGCCCTGCCCGTAGCCGAGATAGGCCGAGCACCACGGCTCGTTCAGCGTCGTCCAGGTGTGCACGCGGTCGCCCAGGGCGGCGCCCATCACCTCGGCGTAGCGCTCGAACGCGTCGGCGGTCGCGCGAACCGGCCAGCCGCCGGCATCCTCCAGCGTCTGCGGCAGGTCCCAGTGATAGAGCGTCGCCACGGGAAGGATGCCGCGCTCGAGCAGGCCGTCGACGAGGCGCGAGTAGAAGTCGACGCCTGCGTGGTTCACCTCGCCCGTGCCGGTCGGCATGATGCGCGGCCAGGCGATCGAGAAGCGATAGGCGCCGAGACCGAGCTCCTTCATCAGGTCGAGGTCCTCGTCGAGCCGGTGGTAGTGGTCGCAGGCCACGTCGCCGGTGTCGCCGTTCCACACCTTGCCGGGAGTCCTGCTGAAGGTGTCCCAGATCGACGGCCCGCGGCCGTCCTCGTCGGCCGCGCCCTCCACCTGGTACGACGCGGTGGCCGAGCCGAAGGTGAAGCCGGGCGGGAACACGAGGCCGGAGTCCCGGTAGTCGGGACTCCCCTGGACGACGGAGGAAGAAGTCACGGACGTCATCGTGTCACCGCCGAGAGGTCGGCCGCGAATTGTTGCGTCCGGCCGTCGGGGGTGATCACACTGACCGTGCGCGTGCCCGACCCGCCGGGGAAGACACGCAGCTCGAGACCGTCGAGGTAGTCGTAGTCCGGGCGGTCGGAACGCGCACCCCACGGGATGACCGCCCCCGGACGCACGTAGAGGGGCAGGCTGTCGAACCCGTGCGTCTCCCGGCGCCACCGTCCGCCGGTCACCGTCTCTCCCGTGAGCAGGCTGGTCCACTCGCCGTCGGGCAGGTAGAAGTCCACCTCGCCCTCTGCGGAGAACACCGGCGCGACGAGGATGTCGCCGCCGAGCATGTACTGCCGGTCGAGGTGGAGCACCGCCGGGTCGTCGGGGAACTCCAGCAGCATCGGCCGGAGGATCGGGATGCCGGTGGCCGCGGCATCCGCTCCCGCCTGGAACAGGTACGGCATGAGGTGCATCTTGAGGTGCGTGAAGCGGCGCGTGACCTCGACGGCCTCCTCGTCGAACGCCCACGGCACCCGGTAGGACCCGGAGCCGTGGAAGCGCGAGTGCGAGCCGAGCAGACCGAACGCGGTCCAGCGCTTGAAGACCGCGGCATCCGGAGTGCCCTCGAAGCCGCCGATGTCGTGGCTCCAGTGCGCGAAGCCGCTGTAGGCGAGCGACAGTCCGCCGCGAAGGGTCTCCGCCATCGACGCGAAGGTCGACGTGGAGTCACCGCCCCAGTGCACGGGCATCGTCTGCCCGCCGGCGGTGGCCGACCGTGCGAAGAGCACCGCATCGCCCTCGCCGCGCGCCTCGACGAGCACGTCGTGCACGGCCGCGTTGTAAAGCTGCGTGTAGAGGTTGTGCATGCGCAGCGGGTCCGAGCCGTCCGCCCACTCGACGTCGACGGGGATCCGCTCGCCGAAGTCGGTCTTGAAGCAGTCCACGCCCTGGTCGATCAGCCGCCGCAGGTGCCCCTGGTACCACGCCGTCGCGTCGGGGTTCGTGAAGTCGACGAGCCCCATGCCGGCCTGCCACAGGTCCCACTGCCACACCGAGCCGTCGGCGCGCTTCACGAGGAAGCCCTGGTCGGCGGCCTCGCGGAACAGCGGCGAGCGCTGGCCGATGTACGGGTTGATCCACACGCAGACCCGCAGATCCTTCTCGTGCAGGCGCGCGAGCATGCCGTCGGGGTCGGGGAAGGTGCGCGGGTCCCACTCGAAGTCGCACCAGTTGAACTCGCGCATCCAGAAGCAGTCGAAGTGGAAGACCGAGATCGGCAGATCGCGCGCGGCCATCTCGTCGATGAACGACGTCACCGTCGCCTCGTCGTAGTCCGTCGTGAACGACGTCGACAGCCACAGCCCGTACGACCAGGCCGGAACGATCGGCGGGCGTCCGGTGAGCGCGGTGTAGCGCGTGAGCACGTCCTTCGGGGTCGGGCCGTCGATCACGAAGTACTCGAGCACCTCGCCAGGCACCGAGAACTGCACGCGCTCGACCGCCTCGGAGCCGATCTCGAACGACACGTGGCCGGGGTCGTTGACGAGCACGCCGTAGCCGCGGCTGGACAGGTAGAAGGGCACGCTCTTGTAGGCCTGCTCACTCGACGTGCCGCCATCGGCGTTCCAGATGTCGACGGTCTGACCGTTCTTCACGACCGGACCGAACCGCTCGCCCAGTCCGTAGACCACCTCGCCCACGCCGAGATCCAGCTGCTCGTGCACGAACACGCGCTCCTCGGGGGCGGGCGAGGCGCCGCGCGCGTTGCCGACGATTCCCGTCTCGACCTGGGCGTCGGCGGCGAGGCGCACGTATCCCTCGGCCTTGTGCCCGCTCGAGGTGAGGACCCGTCCCTCGTGCTCGAACGACAGCGACCACGGCGATCCGGCCGCGACCCGGGCGGTCAGCCCGCCGGTCGCGAGCACCCCGCCGTCGGAGGTGACGGATGCCGCCGCGCCCGCACCGCCCGCGACGGCACCTGGCAGTCCGAAGCCGCCGTGCCACGTGCCGCCCTCGTGGTGGGCGATGCGCACGCGCACCACGCCTTCGAGCGGCGACGAGAGCGTCACGGTGAGGACGGGCCGGTTGAGGGTGTCGCCGCGCTTGGCGATGACCCCCGTCGGCGCCGTGACCACGAGTCCGGGGCCGTCGGGCGTCGCGTCGGTCTCCCAGACGTCGTACGCCTCCTGGGCGTACAGGGCGGTGACTCCGGGCCGGAGCTGCCAGAACCCATCGGTGAACTTCATTACTTGACTGCTCCTGCCGTGATGCCGCGCGTGAGCGTGCGCTGGAAGATGAGGAAGAAGATGATCGTCGGGATGATGCTCAGCAGCGCCGCTCCCGCCGTCGTGGTGACGTCCATGAGCCGATCTCCGGTCAGCACGCTGACCGCGACCGGGACGGTCTGGCTCGCGTTCGACGGCAGGAACGTGAGCGGGATGAGGAACTCGTTCCACGTCCAGATGAAGAAGAAGATGAGCAGCACCGAGAGCGTCGGTCGCGTGATCGGGAAGACGACCCGCCACAGGATCTGCCAGCGGGTGGCGCCGTCGATCGACGCGGCCTCGAGCACCTCCTTGGGGAAGGTGCCGAGCACGGACGCGAGGAGGTAGGTGCCGAACGCCGCCTGGATCACCGTGAAGACGATGATGACCGACCACACGCTGTCGTAGAGACCCACCGACTTGAACATGTAGTACAGCGGGTAGAGCAGCGCCTCCTGGGGCAGCAGGTTCGCCATCAGGAAGAGCAGGACGATCCACGAGCGTCCGCGGACACGTCCGATGCCGATCGCGAAGGCGTTGAGCAGTGAGATGACCACCGCGAGCACGGCGACCACGCCCGAGATGAAGATCGAGTTCCAGACCTTCTGCGGGAAGTTCACGCGCTCCCAGAAGGCCTGGATGCCCGTGAAGTCGATCGCCTGCGGCAGCGCGAACGGACCGGATGTCGCGTAGTCGACGGGCGTCTTGAAGGCGTTGACGAGGATCAGGTAGAAGGGCACCATCACGACAAGAGCGCCGAGGATGACGGCGACGAACAGCAGCCAGTCGATCGCGCGCTTCTTCGTCATGCCGCCGCGTGGGCGCACGCGGGTCTTGCCCTGCGTGATGATCGCGGTCGTGGCAGCCATCAGAGTCCCGCCCTTTCCTTGCGCTCCATCGAGTTCTGCACCCGGATGAAGATGATGGAGACCACCACGACGAGGATCGTGAGGACCGTGGCGATGGTCGCGCCGTAGCCGATGTTCCGCTTCGTGAAGAACTCGGTGTACGCGTAGTAGGCGGGCACGAGCGTCGCGCCGGCGGGACCGCCCTGCGTGATGATGTACACCGGTCCGAAGACCTTGAGAGCCGCGATGGTGCACGTGAGCGTCACGACGAAGATCTCGGGCCTGATGATGCTCATCGTGATCGCGGAGAACCGCTGGAACCAGTTCGCACCGTCGAGCTCGGCCGCCTCGTAGAGCTCGGGGTCGACCCGCTGGAGCGCGGCCATGAAGACGACGATGGGGTAGCCGAGCTGGACCCACACGAGGACCCCCATGAGCACGAGCAGAGCGGACGGCATCTGCCCCAGCCAGTCGTAGGCGGGGATGCCGAACACCGCGAGTATCTGGTTCACGGACCCCGTCGCGCCCGGCCGGAACATCCAGCCGATCACGATGCCGGCGACGGCGATGGGGAGGATCTGGGGGAGGTAGTAGGTGGCCCGCAGGAAGCTGCCGACCTTGCCGCCGAACTTGCGGCCGACGACGTCGAAGAGGAGGGCCGCGACGATGAGGCCGACCGTCGTCGGGATCACGACCATCGCGAGGACCATCCAGACGGAGTTCGTGAAGGAGGTCCAGAAGTCTTCGTCGGTGAAGATCTTGACCCAGTTCTCGAGGCCGATGAACTCGGGGGTCCGGACGCCGCGCCACTTCGTGAACGTCAGATAGACGTTGAAGATGAGCGGGATGATGACGATGACCAGGAGGAGGACGAACCCCGGAAGGAGATAGAGCCAGTACCCTGCTGTGCCGCCCTTGCGCTGCGGGATCGAGGGCTGTTCGGGGGGAAGCTTCGTGCGCGCGCCGCGTTCGGCGCGGGTGAGGACAGACATGGTGCGACTCCTTGTGAGGGCGGTGGGTGGCGTCGCCGCCACCCACCGCCGATCGATCAGCGGAAGTCCGCTGTGCCTTCTTCGTACTCGGCGCCGAGGTTGGCGTTCGTCGCCTGCGCATCCTGCGTGCCGGTCACGAGACCCTGCAGCTCGCGGACGATGACGTCGTAGAAGCCGGCGGCGGGCCAGTCGGGGTAGAACGACAGGCCATCGTTGTCGAGGATGCCGTTGAACGTCGCGATGAGCTCGGCGCTCTTCTCGTCGGTGATGTCGGCCGGTTCCGCGGCGACGGGGACGCCGCCGTTGTTGCCGATGATCGCCTGGATCTCGGGACGCATCGTGATGTCGATGAACTCGTACGCGAGCTCCTTGTTGGCCGCGTTCTCCGGCACGACCCACAGGTTGCCCGACGACCCGAGCGAGAGCTGCGTGTCGGGGAACGCCTGCAGCGTCCAGTCGAAGCCGGCCTCCTCGACGAAGCGCCCGTACCACCACGAGCCCGACACGAAGATCGGGGCCGTGCCGTTGATGAACGAGACACCCGCGTCCTCGGCCTTGACGGACGAGACGTCCGAGGCGATGTAGCCCTTGTCGACGTACTCCTGGAGGGTCTCGGTGGCGTAGGTGATCTCGTCGCCCTGCCAGTCGACCGGGTTCTCGTAGAGCTGGTAGTCGTTGACGAACTGGCGGTCCGCCTGCGTCAGCGCGAGCTGGTACCAGAGCTGACCCAGCGGGTACTCCGCGCCGGCCTCGGCGAGCGGGGTGATGCCCTGGGCGACGAAGGCGTCGAGCACGTCCACGAACTCGTCGTACGTGGTCGGGATCTCGAGGCCCGCCTCCGCGAAGGCCTCCTCGTTGTAGTAGACCCCGACGAACTCGCCGTAGTTGGGGACGCCGTACCAGGTGTCGCCGCCCATGACGCCGTCCTCGGTGTACTTGGCGGTCGTCTGCAGCGACGGGGCGAGCTTGTCCGCCCAGCCGTACTCGTCGACGGCATCGGAGATGTCGGCGATCAGGCCGGTGGATGCCAGGAACCCTGCCGTCGCGTTGCCCTTGTTGAACTCCATGAGGTCGGGCGCGGCATCCGAATCGAGCACCTGGCTCGCGGTCTTCTGGATCTGCTCGAAGGACTTCTGCTCGAACTCGACGGTCGCGCCCGTCTCCTCTTCGAACACTTTGATGGCTTCGTTCCAGGCCTTCGCCATGGCGCTGTCTTCGCCCTCGTAGTGCCAGAGCTTCAGCGTGTCGCCGTCGCCCCCGCTGCCGCTGCCGCCACCGGCGCAGCCGGCGAGCGCGAGAGCGCCGACGGTCAGGGCGCCCACGGCGGCGAGGCCGCGTCGGGCGTTCTTGCGTGTGATTCGTGCCATCGGTGGCACTCCTTTCTTGGTGACCAACGTTGGTCGAGGGTGTGGGATTCAGTTGTCGAAGCGCTTCGATAACGGGCAGCGAAACGCGAATCGGATGCCGCGGCGATCAGTCCGCCGCGGCCTCCGACGATCTGGGCGCGGCGATGGAGCCGCGGGGGGTGTAGGTCGGGGGGATGAGCCGCACACCGGGCTCCGGACGGTCGGGCCCCAGCGCCTTCAGTGCGAGGTCGACGGCGAGGTCGCACGAGGACTCGGGCACGAGCGGGAGGGAGTCGAGCGCGACCGGCAGCGCGGTCAGGTCGAACGACGCGCCGACGGACACGACGGAGACGTCCTCGGGCACACGCAGTCCGCGTGCATCGAGTTCGGCGAGGGCCGCAGCGTGGGCGTCGTCCGCGCAGTGCAGGATGAGGGCCGTCGCGCCGCCGTCCAGCAGTTCGGCGACGGTGCGACGGGTGCTCTGGCGGTCCGCGTGCTTCGAGCCGGTCGTGCCGTAGGCGGCATCCACGCCGCGCGCGGCACTCCGCTCGAGCACGCTGGCGCGCACACGCGGAGGGAAGTTCGACTTCACGTACGCGGTCTCGGTCTGGCCCACGAGTCCGATCGAGCGGTGACCGGCGTCGGCGAGAAGGTCGACCGCCTGCGCCGCGGCGGCCTCGAAGTCGAGGTCGACGCAGATCAGTCCGTCGTTGTCGTCGGGGATCCCGATGAACACGGTGGGAGTCGCGATCTGCCGAGCGAGCGCGACGCGCGCGTCGTCCGGGGCCACATCGAGGACGAGGATCGCGTCGACGAGGCCGTTCGCCGCCACGCGGCTCATGCCGGCCTGCGCCTGCTCGTCCGTCAGGAGCAGGATGTCGTAGTCGTTGCGGCGAGCGGCGATCGCGGTCGCGAGCACGAACGACATGTGGGTCGGCGCGTGCGTGTCCGTGCGCAGCGGCTCGGTCAGAGCGAAGATCTGCGTGCGCGACCCGGCGAGCATGCGTGCACCGGCGTTGGGGCTGTAGCCGAGCTGGAGCACGGCGGCCTCGATCCGGCGACGGGTGTCGGCGGCGACCGGGCGCTTTCCGCTCAACGCGTAGGACACGGTGCTGATCGACACGCCGGCGACCTCGGCCACCTCGTTGATATTCGCCATGTCGACCTCATCGTCTGTGGGAAGTTCCGTATCGAAGCGCTTCGCGGAAACGCTTCGATGTGCATGTTAGACACACGACGATCACCGGCGCAAGGCATTTGTGGCATTTGCCAACAAATCTCATCTCGCGCTCACGATCCGCTAACCCTCGAAGCGGCGCCCGCGCCCGGACCGATTGAGCAATGTGTCACATTCCGTCATGAATGGGAGGCGGCATCCGTGCGATTTGACGCACTGGGACGCACTCCGTCATAATCAGCCGCATGACTGACAACGCACGCTACCTGTCCGCCTGGGAGGCGAACGGAGCTGCCGGCATGATGATGGCCGGCCGCGTTGCCATGTGTTGTCGAATGTGCCACTAGCACGGTGACCCCCGCCGGACCCGCACGCCGCTTCTGAAACAACGGCCTGGCGAGTCCCCGAAGCACCGGATTCCTGCGTCGATCACGCGCGACCGGATGCCTCGCTCAACGCCCGAAGACGGGCACAGCCCCCACCGGGCACACGCACATCCGAGCCCCTTCCTGCCATCCTTCGGCCGGGCTCCCTCCCGCTAGGACCATCATCATGTCGACCACCGCCCTCCTCGAGCGTCCCACCACCATCAGCACCGACGCCCCCGTCCGTCACCTGCGCGCCGTCACGAGCCAGAGTCCGAGCGCCTCGGCGCCGGCACCCGCCGCCGAGGCGCCCGCCGCCCAGCGCCACCTGCCCGCCGGAACCGCTCCGCGAGGCTTCGCCCTGTACGTCGGCATCGACGAGGCGAAGGCCGCGGCATCCGGCGTCAGCCTCGGCGTGCTCGTCGACGCCCTGCGACGCACCCTCGGCGAGCTCGCCCCCGGCGCCGAGACGTACGCCACCGTCGCGCTCGCCCCCGTCGGATCCGGCGGCCGCGACGTCGACGTCGTGCGCCTCGCACTGCACGAGCCCTCGGCGATCGCCCGCACCAAGCAGGAGGAGCCCGAGGACGAGGACCGCGCCGGCGGCGGCGTGGTCGTCGACATCTCCCGCAAGCGCGTGCTGATCGACGGCGACTCCGCGGCGTTCACCTTCAAGGAGTTCGAGCTCCTGCAGTACCTGGTGCTGCGCGAGGGCCGCACGATCGAGCGCACCGAGCTGGTGACCTCCCTGTGGCAGGGCGCGACCGAGGAGGAGGCACCGGGCGAGCGCACGATCGACGTGCACGTCCGCCGCCTTCGCGCGAAGCTCGGACGCTACGAGGACATCGTCCGCACCGTGCGCGGCGTCGGCTACCGCTTCGACCGTCACGCCGACGTCGTCATCCGCTACGGCCACGGCACTCCCTCGCCGGACCGCTTCTGACCCTCCGCGCCGGTCTGCCTCCCTTCCGGCGGCGCATAACTCCTGCACTTCCGTTGCGGCGGCGTGCAGGTGGCGCGTCACGGCGCGTCCCGGGGTCGTGCTCCTGCACCATGTGCAGGAGTTATGCGCCCGGGCGGCTTCCGACTCGGTCCACTCCGGATGTCGGAGCCCGGGGCGTATCGTCGTGGCATGACCTTCGTCGCGCCGACCCGCCCCGTCACGCGCGACACCCGGCCTGCGTACGAGCGGCCGCTCGAGACGGAGTACCGGCCGCGGCATCCGCTCGATCTGCACCGCACGCTGCTCGTGCAGCGGCGCGGTGCGAACGACCCGTCGATGACCGTCGCCGGCTCGGTGATCTGGCGTGCCAGCCGCACACCGGAGGGCATCGCCACTCTCGCCGTCCGTGAGACCCATCCTGGTGTCGTGCGCGCCGCGGCGTGGGGTCCGGGCCGTGAATGGGCGCTCGGTCAGCTCCCGGCGCTGTGCGGAGCCGACGACGATGCGACCACGTTCGACGCGGCGCGGCATCCGCTCATCGCCGAAGCCCACCGCCGCAACCCCGGCCTGCGGCTCGGCGCCAGCGGCCTCGTCTTCGACGCCCTCGCCTCGGCGGTCTTCGAGCAGAAGATCACGGGTCTCCAGGCGTTCGCCGCCTGGCGCCGGATCCTCACGTGGTACGGCGAGCGCGCCCCCGGCCCGACGCCGCGCCCGATGTTCGCGCCGCCGACGATCGACGGCTGGCAGCGCGTCCCGTCCTGGGGGTGGCACCGGGCAGGGCTCGAGCCTCCGCAGTCGAAGACCGTCGTGCGCGTCGCCCGCCGCGGCGACTCGATCGTGCGGGCCGTGCTCGCGGCGAGCGACGGCGAAGCGGTCGACCGGGTGCTGGTGAGCCAGCCGGGCATCGGCGCGTGGACCTCGGCCGAGACGCGCATCCGCGCCCTGGGCGACCCCGACGCGGTGAGCGTGGGCGACTTCCACCTCGCGCACGAGGTGGGCTACGCGCTCACCGGCGAGCGCGTCGAGGACGACGACATGCTGCGACTGCTGGCGCCGTGGGCGGGCCATCGGCAGCGGGTGATCCGTCTCATCTACGCCAGTGGCGTGCACGAGCCCCGCCGCGCCCCGCGTCTGCATCCGGAGGACCATCGCGACCGCTGACCCTGCACGGGCGGCGTCCGGCGCAGGATCTCCCGGGCCCGGCAGGGCGCGCGTACGGCCAGAGGACGGATGCCGCTACCCGCCGTATCGGCCGGGCGCGATCGGCGCGTCGCGCGGGTCGCCCCCTGGCGGCACGCCAGGATGAGCCCATGATCGAGACGATGCACGGGCTGCCGGACGGCGTCCTCGGGTTCCGCGCGGTGGGCGCCGTCGACGCCGCCGACTACGAGTCGGTTCTCGACCCGGCCATCGACGCCGCCGTCGAGGCGGGGAACAAGGTGAACCTCGTGTTCGTGCTCGGCGAGGAGTTCGAGCGCTACTCGCTCGGCGCGCTGTGGAAGGATGCCGAGCTCGAGGGCAAGCCGGCGCACGTGTGGGGCAGGATCGCACTCGTGACGGACCACTCCGTGATCGCGGAGATCATCCACGGCATCTCGTTCCTGTTCCCGTGCGAGCTGCGCATCTTCGGGGTGGACGCGGTGGACGACGCCGTCGCGTGGGCGGCGGAGGGGCCGCGCGAGGACTGACGCACCGCCACTGGCGGATGTCGGAGGCGGGGAGCACACTGGCTCCCGCCACGCGGCCGGGCGCGGCATCCGCTGTCCTCGTCTCCAGGAGAACCACATGCCCAGCCTCAATCCCTACCTCTCGTTCCAGAATCAGGCTCGTGAGGCGATGACCTTCTATCAGTCGGTGTTCGGCGGTGAACTCGACGTCTCGACGTTCGGGCAGTTCGAGGGCATGGTGCAGGACCCCGCCGAGAACGACCTGGTGATGCACGCGCAGCTCACGAGTCCCGACGGGTTCGTGCTGATGGGGGCCGATACGCCGACGGGCATGGAGTACCGCCGGCCGGCGGGAATCTCGGTGTCGGTCAGCGGCGACGACGAGGCCGCGCTGCAGCGGTGGTGGGATGCCCTGTCCGCCGGCGGCACGACCGTCATGCCCTTCGCCACCCCGCCGTGGGGCGGTCGATTCGGCATGCTCACCGATCGCTTCGGGATCGATTGGATGCTGGCGCTCAACGCGACGCCCGAGTGACACCGCAGGACGCTCGCCGGCCGTCGCCCGGGCCCTAGGCTGTCCACATGACCACACCTCGCAAGCGCTGGACCCGCGGCCACTCGGGCTGGGCGTTCGGCACCGTGCTCATCTTCACGCTGGGCATCGTCTTCGGAATGATCTGGGGCCAGCTGCTCGTCGGCCTGTTCCTCGCCTTCGCGGTGTCGATCGGCTGGCTCATCGCCTACGAGTCCTGGCGCGGACGCAGCGTCGGCATCGACAACCGCGACGACAACGGCGCACAGCTGTAACGGCATCCGTCTTCCGCCCCTCGCCCGCGAGTCGTATCGTGAGCGCCAGGAGGTGATCCGAATGCGAGCCAGCGTCGGCGACCGTGTGATCATCCATGGGCGCACCGTCGGGTCGGCCGAGCGTGCCGGCGAGGTCATCGAGGTGCGAGGTCAGGAAGACACCCCGCTGCTCGTCGTGCGCTACGACGACGGTCATGAGGCGATCCTGTCTCCGGGGAGCGACTGCGAGATCCGGCACGAGACCTGAGCGGCCCGGAGTCGGGTTCACTCCCGCCTCAGCGTGAGCTTCTCTGGATTGCGCACGTCCCCCTCCGTCCGTTTGTGCGGGCGAAAGCACCCCACGGGCCCCGCTCTTCCGTGCTTTCTCCCGCACAATCGGACGTGTACACCGGATCCAATGAATGCTCAGGAGCGGATGAACCGCTCCCGAAAGGACGCCCCATGAAGATCGCGATCGCCGGCGGAACCGGCACGGTCGGACGCCCCACCGTCGATGCCGTGCGCGCCGCGGGACACGAGCCGGTCGTACTCAGCCGCAGCGGCGGAGTCGACCTCGTCGCCGGCGACGGCCTCGACGCCGCGCTGGAGGGGGTCGACGCCGTGATCGACACGGTCAACGTGTCGACGCTCGACGCCGACGCGGCGACGGAGTTCTTCACCACCGCGACCGGAAATCTCCTCGAGGCGGCCCACCGCGCGCGTGCGCGTCACGTCGTGGTGCTCTCCATCGTCGGCATCGACCGCATGGCCTACGACTACTACGCGGGCAAGGTGGCGCAGGAACGTGTGGTCGAGGCATCCCCGCTTCCGTGGACCATCCTCCGCGCGACGCAGTTCCACGAGTTCGCCGGGCAGCTGTACGACCGCGCCAAGCTCGGCCCGCTGCACGTCGCGCCCCGGGCGCGGGTGCAGCCGGTCGCCGCGCGCGAGGTGGGCGAGCACCTGGCGGCGATCGCCGCCGGCCCGGCGCTGGGCCGCGCACGCGATCTCGCAGGACCCCGCGAGGAGCGCCTGGACGATATGGTCCGCTCGTACGCGCGGCGCACCGGGCACCGTGGGTGGGTGCCGTCGATCAGTCTGCCCGGGGCTCAGATGAAGGGCATGCGCGCCGGATACGCCCTCCCCGGCGCCGACGCCGTACTCGGTCACCAGACCTTCGGGGAGTGGCTCGCCGCACGCTGACCCGGCCGGCCGTCATCCACTCGCCAGGACACGCCGACCCCGTGCGCAGGGAACGGCGTGTCTTGGCGAGTCGTGGCCTACATCTCCTCGTGGGTGTCGGGGTCGCCGTCCCACAGGCGCCCGCGCTCGAGGGCGGAGATGACCTCGACCTGCTCGTCGGTCAGGCGGAACCCGAAGACGTCGGCGTTCTCGCGCTGACGATCCGCGTCGGCCGACTTCGGGATCGGCGTGCTGCCGATCTGCACGTGCCACCGCAGCACGAGCTGCGTCGGCGTCACGTCGTGCACGACGGCGAGCTCCTGCAGGAGCTGTTCGGTCAGCAGCTCGCTGCGGCGGGCGAGCGGGCTCCAGCTCTCGGTGCGGATGCCGTGCTCGGCGTGGAATGCACGAAGCGCGGTCTGCGGGAAGTACGGGTGCAGCTCGACCTGGTTCACCGCCGGCACCACACCGGTCTCGTCGATGAGCTCGGAGAGCATCGCCTCCGTGAAGTTGGAGACCCCGATCGAACGCACGAGGCCGCGCTCGCGCGCCTCGATCATGCCGCGCCAGGTGTCGACGTACTTGCCCACGCTCGGGTTCGGCCAGTGGATGAGCTGGAGATCGATGCGGTCGAGCCCCAGCATCCCGAGCGAACCCTGGATGCTGTCGACCGCCTGCTGGTAGCCGTGATGGCGTCCCGGGATCTTCGAGGTGACGAGGAGCTCGTCGCGATCGAGGCCGCAGCGGCGCACGGCCTCCCCCACCTCGCGTTCGTTCTCGTAATTCACCGCCGTGTCCAGCAGCCGGTACCCGGACTCGATAGCCGAGACGATCGCAGCGATGCCGTCCTCCCCGCGCAGGTTGTAGGTTCCGAGCCCGAGCTCGGGGAACGCGGTGCCGTCGTTGAGGGTCACGGTGGGGATCGAGGTCATGGTTCCATCCTGGCCCTCCTGGCGCCGTGGCGGGGTCGCCCCCGGGCGCGGGCCGAGGATCAGGGTCGGTCCTCGATGTCGCCGTCGAGCTCGCCCTCGCGCGCGGCACGCTCGTCGGCGGCGGCGCTGGTCTGGCGGTCGTCGTCCAGGTCGGGGTCGAGCGGCCGGTCGTCGCCATCGAGCACGTCCGCGGCGTCGAATCGGTCGCCGTCGTCGGCGGGCGGGATGACGGGAGGAACGGGGTTGCTGGTCATGATGGAATCGTTTCGGCTTCCGCAACGCTAGGCGCCCCGTCGCCTCTCACGCAGGGGGCTTGCGGTGCGGGCACGACGGAGCTAGCGCCCGTCCCCCGAGCCGCCGGTCACCGATCGCAGCCGTTCGCGCTGACCCGGGAACCCCGACTCGATCCGGACCCATTCGGCGCCCTGCCGCACGTCGTAGGCGCGGAAGGCGCAGGCGATGCCCTCGGCGACGAGGAGGTCCGCGCTGTCCATGAGTTGGAAATGCAGGTGCGGCGAGGTCGAATTGCCCGTGTGTCCGACGCGTCCGAGGACGGCACCCGCCGGCACCCGCTGCCCCGGCTGCACGGCGACCGTGCCCGGGGCGATGTGCGCGAAGCCGGCATACACCGCGCCTGCGCGGAGGATCACGTGGTTGCCGAGGATCGCGGGGATCTTGTCCGGGCGGAAGGTCAGGCCGTTCCAGATCCCGCGCACCGTTTCGCGCAGCGGATTGACCCATCCGCGCTCCGCCATTCCGTCGACCGCCGCAACGACCTCTCCCTCGAAAGGGGCGCGGATCTCCTCGCCCCACGCGTAGCAGCGCGAGGTGCGGGCGCCGATCGTCGCAGCGACGAAGGCCGAAGACGGGTGGACGTGGATGCCGGGACGCTCGTCGACCTTCACGAAGTCGTACGCATATCGCTGTCCGAGGATGTCGACGCCGTGGCTGGGCACGCCGGCCACCGGTGTGGTCACCGCGACCCAGTTCTCCCCGCGCAGCGGGAATTCGACGACGACCGGGGTTTCGAGTCCCTCGGGCACGATCCGACAGTAGCCCCGCAGCGCCCTCGGCGGCAGTCGTCGTCACGACCGGCTGCCGCCCAGGACGGGGTGCGCTCAGCGCTTGGCCTCGATGATGAGGTTGAACGGGGTCTCGGCGACCACGCGCACCCGGCTGAACCCGGCGGTGTGGAGCACCTCTTCGAGTCGGGCCGGTCCGGCCTGCGCACCCAGCACGAGCTCGCCACCGTCCGCGAGCGAGTGTGCGGTGCAGATCATGCTCGATGCGGCGTAGTAGGTCTGCGCGATCATCGTCAGGTTGTCCTCGAGACGGTCCGCGGCGTTCGGCTCGACCAGCAGCAGCGAGCCGTCGGGAGTGAGCGCGTCGGCCGCATGCCGGAGCGCGCCGAGCGGGTCGCCCATGTCGTGCAGCGCGTCGAAGAAGCAGATGAGCCCGAAACCGAGCGCGTCGTACTCGTCGGCACGCACCTGCTCGAATACCGCACGGTCCTCGACCCCGGCTGCGCGCGCGTTGCGCCGCGCCTCCGACACCGATGGCCCGTGGCTGTCGAATCCGTGGAAGCGAGATCGGGGGAACTCTTCGGCCATCATCACGGTCGTGTGGCCGTGGCCCGCGCCGACGTCGGCGACCGCGATGCCGCGCTCGAGCGCGTCCACGACACCGTCGAGAGCGGGGAGCCACTGCGAGGTGAGAGCGGCGCGGTACCCGTTGCGGTAGAACGCCGCGGTGCCGTGGGCCAGCCGAGGGTCGTGATCGCCCCACGCGATCCCCTCGCCGGTCCGGAACGCGTGGAGCGCCTTGGCCTCATCCGACCACATCGCCGCCGGCACGTTCCAGGCTGGGGGCAGGTACACCGGACTCTCTTCGTTCGCCAGCACGAGCGCCTGCTCGGGCGTCAGCGCGAACGTCTGCTGTTCGGGGTCGTACTCGAGGTAGCCCGCCGCGGCCTGCGAGGCGGCCCAGTCGCGCACGTAGCGCTCGGCACAGTCGGTGCGGGCGGCGAGCCCGGCGGTGGTCAGCGGGCCGTCCTCGGCGAGCGCACGGTAGAGGCCGAGCCTCGCACCGAGGCTCACCATGACGCCGAGGTAGCCGGCGCCCAGGTCGTCCACCGCCTTCAGGACGAATGCCTGCAGTGCTGTCTCATCCACGGTCGTGGTGTTCATGTGTCGGTCCTTTCGGGTCCGTTCGATGGGGTGTGATTCCATGCTCGGGATGCTGCGCCCCGGTGTTGAGGGGCATCCCGACCCTCCTTCGGTCCATTCGTGCCACGATGTGGTCTCAGGAGGACGCCATGGCCGACCCACGCCCGCTCACGGTGAGCGTCGTCGCGCTGCCGGATGCGGGCGTCGCGACGATGTTCGGCGTCCTCGACGTGCTCAACTCCTTCGAACTGATGGGCATCGGCTCCGGGCCGCCGCCGTTCCGCGCGCAGATCGTCGGGGAGCGCGAGGGACCGCTGATGGGGGTCAGCGGCGTGCCGGTTCCCGTCGCCCGCGCCGTCGCCGATCTCCCGGCGACGGACATCGTGATCGTGCCGTCGGTCGTTCTGGGCCCGGCCGGGTGGAAGCGCGGGCGCTACCCCGCGCTGGTCGACTGGGCCGCGCGGATGCACGCGCAAGGGGCCCTCCTGTGCTCGGCCTGCTCGGGGATCTTCCTGCTCGCCGAGACCGGGCTGTTCGACGACCGCGACGTCACCGTCCACTACGACTACGCCCGCCACCTCGAGGTCTCGCGTCCCGCACTGCGCGTGCACCCGGAGCGCGCGCTCATGGTGACGGGAACCCGCGAGGAGCTGATCACCTCGGGAGCATCGACCACGTGGCACGACCTGGTGCTGTATCTCACCGGCCGGTACGCGGGAGCGGCCGTGGCGCAGGAGGCGGCGCGCATGTTCGCGCTGCAGTGGCACCAGGACGGCCTTGCTCCCTACATGGTGTTCGAGGGGCGCAGGGATCACGGCGATGCCGTCGTCGCCGATGCGCAGGACTGGCTGCGCACGCACTTCTCGGTCGCGGCACCGGTCGAGCAGCTCGTCGTGCGCTCCGGCCTTGCCGAGCGCACCTTCAAACGCCGATTCACCGAGGCCACCGAAGTCAGTCCGCTCGCCTACGTGCAGCGCGTGCGGGTCGAGGAGGCCAAGCGCCGGCTCGAGCGCAGCGAGGACTCGGTCGAGGCGGTGGGATGGGCGGTCGGCTACGAGGACCCGGCGTTCTTCCGCCGGCTCTTCAAGCGAGTGACGGGAGTGAGCCCGGCCGCCTACCGACGCCGGTTCCGCGTGCCGTCGGTCACGACCTCGGGCTGACGGGGGCTCGGGCCGCCGGGGCCGGGGATGCGGCATCCGTCGGGGATGCGGCATCCGTCCCCTCGCTGTCTGTGTGCAGCGACGGCGGTGCCGCCGCGTAGGCCAGGGAGAGCTCGCGATAGGGCTTGGAGACGAAGGCGAGGATCACCACGATCAGCAGCAGCGCGCTCGCGCCGAGGAAGGCCAGGGCGATGCCGCGCGCCTCGCCCGGACCGAGCAGCCAGCCGAGGGACTCCTGCCCGGCAGGCGAGTCCATGTAGGGGATCAGCCAGAACTGCGCGATCGGCCCGATCACGAACGCCGAGATCGGCGCGGCGGCGGATTCGACGCTGGCCGCGAAGCCGAACACCCGGCCCTGCTTCTCGAACGGCACGACCCGCTGCACGATCGTCTGCTCGGCGGCCTCGGCGATCGGCATGAGGCACATGAAGATCAGGATGCCGAGGGCGTACAGCCACCACCATTCGCGGATCGCGAACGTCATGCCCAGGATCGCGATGCCGATGTTGACGAGCAGCATCGTGCGAACTGGGTTCTTGCCGAGCCCGAACTTCGCCACCAGCCCGCCGCCGATGATGAAGCCGATACTCGTGATGCCCAGGATGACGCCCCACACCTCGACCGAGAACAGCGTCAGGCCATAGGGGTCCATGAGGGCCATGAAGACTCCGCCGACCAGGTTGTTGAAGGTGGTGAAGAGGATCAGCGCGAGCAGTCCGGGCACGGCGAGCACGGCGGGGATGACCTCCCGGAACCCGAATCCCTTCGGCGCCTCGCCCTCGACGTGCGCGATGCCGCGCTCGGGGATCGACACGAACAGCAGGTGCACGAGGGCGACCGCGGTCGCCGCGATCGCGATGACGACCGTCGCGCCCATGCCGAGGAGACCGATCGACAGGCCCGAGAACACGCTCGTGACCATGAAGGCGATCCCCTGGACGGCGCCGACGAGACCGTTCGCGCGGTCGCGACGATCGGAGGGGACCAGCAGCGTCACGGTCGTCGAGAGGGCGATGTTCCGGAGGTTCTCGACGACACCGCCGACGAGGATCACGCCGGCGAAAACCCAGAACCAGGGTCCACCCCAGTCGATGAGGACGCTCTCCGGGAAGGTGAGGTACAGGGCACCCGCGATGAGGTAGGTCGAGAGCGTGACGAGGCTCGAGAGCACCATCACCGCCTTCTTCTTCATGCGGTCGACGATCACCCCGAACACCACGCCGAACACGGCGACGAGGAGCATGTAGGAGCCGCCGATGATGGCGGTCGCAAGCACCGACTCGGTCTCGAGATACGCCCAGAACGTCAGCGCGAACCACAGGAAACTCGACGTCACGTTCGCGAGCGCCGTGTTGGCGAGCACCTGGTAGAAGGCGCGGACGGTGCGCGGCCCGGGCGCGGACTGGAGTTGATCGTCGTCCGTCGTCGGTGCGGGCGTCGGCTGACTCATCGGCTGTCCTTCAGCGTGTGGGCGGATGGGGGATGCACGGTGGGCTACGCTCGATGTGGACACCGTATACATTGATGTTCACACCGTACATATTCTTGTGAGGCAGGGCAATGGCTGCACAGCTAAGCACCTATCATCACGGGGACCTCCGACGTGCGCTCATCGACGAGGGCCTCCGCCTGGCGCGCACCGGCGGTCCCGCCGCGGTGTCGCTGCGCGAGGTCACGCGCGCCGCCGGCGTCTCGCCGAACGCGGCGTACCGGCATTTCGCGGACCGCGAGCACCTCATCCGCGCGGTCGCCGCCGAGGCGCAGACGGCCCTCGCCCGGGCGATCCTCGCGCGCGTCGACGCCGCTCCGCCCGCGGAATCCGCCGCAGCGGCCGCGATCGAGCGTCTGCGCCGCGTGGGCCTCGCCTACATCGACTTCGCGCGCGCCGAGCGAGGGTGGTTCGCGCTGGCCTTCGCGACCCAGGACCCGCAGGGCGGGGAAGAGATCGTGACGCTCGACGATGAGATCGTCGCCCCGTTCCGTCTCCTGCTCGACACCCTCGACGAGATGGTGGATGCCGGAGCCCTCACCCCGGAGCGGCGGCCGTTCGCCGAATGGCCGTGCTGGTCGGCCGTCCACGGTTTCGCCGAGATCGCCGTCCACGGGCCCGTGCAATGGCAGCCACCGGAGGTGATCGACGCGCTGGCGGCCGGCGTGGTCGAAGCGGCCATCGTCGGCGTGCGAGGCACCGCCGAGTCCGTCACCACGGCGGCCGCACCCTAGACTTTCGGCCATGACCCCCGCCGGCGCCGCACCGAACGGCGGGAAGCCGTGGAGCCTGCAGCGGGCGCTCTGGTGGACGGCGGACTACGTCTACGCCGCTCGGCGGCAACTGGCGATCCTGGCCACGCCGTGGGCCATAGGGCGCCGTCGCCCGACGCCGCCGGCGTGGCGGGTCGGCTCGCCCGGACTGCCCGAGGTGGTCCTGCTCCCCGGGGTCTACGAGCACTGGACGTTCCTGCGACCGCTGGGCGACGCGCTCGCCGCCGCCGGGCACCGCGTGCGCGTCGTCCACGGGCTCGGGGTCAACCGCCGAGGGATCCCCGAGACGGCGGAGCGTCTCTCGCGCGTGCTGGCCGATCTGCCGGTCGCGACCGCCGGGCGCGTGCTCGTCGCGCACAGCAAGGGCGGGCTCATCGGCAAGCATCTGCTGGTGAAGACCGGTGTGGCCGCAGCGGCGGCGGCCGAGGCATCCGCCGGCGGAGACCCTGCCGCAGCGGCCGCGGCCGCGCCTCCCGACCCCGGGCGCCCGTCCTTGGGCGTGCTCGGACTGGTCGCCGTCGCCACGCCTTTCGGCGGAGCCCGGCGCGCGCGCCTGTTCCTCGTGCCGAGCATCCGCGCTTTCCTCCCCAGCGACGAGACGATCGTCATGCTCGGGCGCGAGACCTCGGTCAACGGTCGCATCGTGTCGGTGTTCGCACCGTATGACCCGCACATCCCCGAGGGAAGCGCGCTCGACGGCGCGACCAACATCGTCGTGCCCGCTCCCGGCCATTTCCGCGTGCTCGGCTCGACGAAGACGCACGACGCGGTGCTCGAGGGCATCGGCCTGCTCGCCGCGCACTGATCGGCCGCCGCCCTCGGATCAGAGCTGTGCCGCGGCATCCGCCCTCACCCTTGTTCCAGACGCTCTCCGGCGGCGAGAAAGGTCAGTCCGACGCGGGACGCCAGACGAGCGTGTGGCCGGTGGCCTGGAACGACTCGTTCCCCGCGAGCTTGCCGGTGTTCGTGGACTCCCACACGAATCCGACGGCCTCGTAGAAGGCCCGGGCGCTGTTCCCCTCGAGCACTTCCAGCTCGACCGGTCCCGTAGCCCGCTTGAGCATGTGCTGCACGAGCGTGCGACCGACGCCGCGGCGGTACCGCGCGGGGTCCACGTAGGCCCACGTGATCTCGTCGGACGAACCGGCGATGAAGCCCACGACGCGGCCGTCGAGCTCGGCAACGAACACCTCGTCGTCGAAGAGGCCCTCGTTCTCGTACGTCGCCTCGAGATCGAGGTACGCCTCCAGCAGCCCGGCGCCGCCGAGCTCGTCGAGGCGGGCGGCGTCATGGATGCGCCGGATGTCGTCCCAATCGCGGGGCTCATAGGGGCGGACGGCGATGGTCATGCGAGACCGCCCGTCGAACGCCAGGCGCCGAGGATCTCGACGTGCCGGAGCAGGAATGCGCGCTCGTCGAGTCGCTTGCGGCGCAGCCAGGACGTGACCTCGTCGTTGCTCTTGCTCGCGTTGCACGACCGGCAGGCGGGCACGACGTTGCCGACGGTGTAGCGGCCTCCGCGCGAGATCGGCAGCACGCAGTCCTTCTGGAACGGACCGGCGACCGCGCCGCAGTACGCGCAGGCGCCCCACGCCTCGACGATGGACTCCCATTCGTCCAGGGTCAGGTCGTTGTCGGCGGCGGCGACGCGCCGCGCGCGACGGCGGCCGGCGCGCGCCCGACGGGTGTTGCTGAGCGGCATGCCGCGAGCGTAGCGGGAGCCGAGGACGAGGAGCGGATGCCGCGCCCCGGCCACGTGCGGTGGTCCGAGCTCACTGCTCCGTTGCGGGATCGTCCTCGGGTGAGGTCGTGTCGGATCCGCGCGTTCCCTCGGCGAGAGCCGCCTTCTCGCGGCGACGGTCTCGGAATCCCAGCGCGATGGTGACGATGCCGTAGACGAAGAGGCCTCCGACGAGGATGGGCAGCGCCAGAGCACGGGCCTGACCCGTCACGACGTTGTTGATCCAGCCGATGTAGGGAACCGAGTACCAGAGCTTGCCCACGATCTGCACGGGCTGGACGGGCTCGGGGTCATCGCCGTCGTTGGCGTCGCCGCGGGTGATGAAGATGGGCTCGCCCTCGGCATCAGCACCCACGGCCACGACGCGGTGCGTCACGACCTCGGGCTTGCCCGACTCGAGCTGATACGTGATCACGTCGCCGAGGTTGATCTCCGCGACGTCGACCGGCTTGACGACGACGAGCGTGCCGGGCGGGTACTGCGGCGCCATCGACCCGGTCAGGATCGTGTACGGCTTCGCTCCCGTGACGAGTGGCACGACCACCACAACGACGGCCAGGAGCGCGATCGCCGCCAGCAGCACCCACGACAGCGCGTTGAACAGCATGCGAGGGAACGACATCCGGTCGTCGTCGCCGCCGCGAGCATCAGCGGGAGACGCGGGAGTCCCGGCATCCGTCATCGCGGTGTCCTCCTCGTCGACGATCCGCTCCTGAGGCTGAGAGTAGCCGTCTACGATTCCCCCGCTCATGCGCACGCCGCCGACCGGATCAGGAAGACGAACAGGAAGTAGTAGGAGCGGAAGGTGAGGTTCGCGACCGCCACGGTCGTTCCGCCGGAGTTCTTGACGGTGACGTAGGTGTCGGTGGCCGCTTCGGTTCCGGAGGCCGTGTTGGTGACCGTGAGCGTCGTGCGAGCGGATCCCGAGACCGTGCCGGTGTACGTCGCGCCGGTGTCGTTGCGCACGATCGTGTAGGTGCCGGGCGCCACCGGCGCGGGAAGCGTCAGCGTCGCGGTGCGGTCGCCGGTGTTCGTGGTGCACGCGGCCCAGCCGGTGCTCGAGACGGTGAGCGCCGCCTGCTCCGTGTCGGTCCAGTTGCCCTGTGTCGCGGTCGCGCTCGTCGTGAGGGTGAGGCTGGGCACCGGTGCTGCCTGACCCGACGCGGTCTGGGTGTCGGTGTCGGTCACGGCGAGCTTGACGCACGCGTAGATGGTGGCGGCGGGTGCCACGACGGCGGTCGACGTCCACGACGACGAGCCGAGTGCGCTCTGAGCCGTGATGGCCGAGTAGGTGGCGTCGTTCTGGCACGCCGAGGCGGCGGTGTTGAAGGCGACCTGGACGGTGGCGACCGCGGCCGCACCGAATCCGGAGGCCGCGCTGATGCCGACCGTCTGGCTCGCCCAGGGCGTCGCGCCGGTGTTGGCGAGGGGGGCCGCGTAGTACTTGGTGCCGGACCAGCCGGTGAAGCTCGTGGGCGATCCGGCGGGAGCAGTGGCCACCGCGTACGGAGCGATCGAGAAGGTGCTCGCCTGCGCCGTGACGGCGAGCTGGGCGGTGACCACCCAGTAGGCGACGGCGGAGAGGGGCGCCACGACGACGAGCGCGATCGCAGCGACCAGCGCTGTGATGATCTTGGCTCGCTTCGTCATGATGTGCTTTCGTCTCGCTGCGGGAGGTCGGGAGGAGTGGGGGCGGTCAGGGTGCGACCTGGGTGCCGGTGACCGTGATGCTGACGGCGGCAGTCTGACCCTGGGTGCCGTTCGGGGTGTTCACGCCGAGACTCTGCCACACGCACAGCGTGCGGGTCGCGCCGATCGCGATCGTGGTCGGGACGGAGGTGGTGAGACCGGCGGTGGTGCCCTGCCACCGGCCGCTGTCGGCCGGCCAGGATCCCGGCGGGGTCGCGGCGCAGCTGCCGGTCTGCACGCTCATCGTGAGCACGACGCTCGAGGCGAGGTTGCCGGTCGCGGTGAAGGCGGAGGCCAGGCTGAGGGCGACGTCGCCGCCGTTGGTGATGGACCGCGTCGCGATGAGCTGGGCCGGTCCGCCGGGGTAGACCCCGGAGTTCGATCCGCCGGAGCCCGAGATCGTGAGAGCGGCCTTGCCGGTCGAGACCGAGACCGCCTGGGTCTGCTTGCTTGAGACGAAGTAGCTCAGGGTGCCCGGTGCGAGGACCACGGCGATGGCGACGATGCCGGCGATCAGTCCGGCGACCCCGAGGGGAGCTCCAGCCTTCTTGCGCGACATCCGTCTGCCTCTTCCGAGTGGTGCGAGTGGGGGGTGAAGGAGCCGGGAGGTTCGGGTTCCGCCCGGCTCCTTCAGTCAATGGACCAGCGTCAGGGGGTCGCGCCGTTGAGGTTCTGCGTGACGGTGACGGTGGTGGCGCCGAGGTTCCAGTTCTGGTTCATCGTCGCGGCCGCGGTGTCGTTGGTGGCGTTGGCGCCGTAGGGCCAGGTCAGCGTGAAGACGAGCGAGCCGTTGGCCGTGGCGTTGGGAGCCACGGTGAACGTGGTGCCGCTGATCGCGGTGCTGTTGTACGTGCCCGTGGCGGACGAGGTCAGGTGGGCGGGGATGCTGGAGTAGCCGCCCCAGGCGATCGCGCCGCTCGCGGTCAGGTTGGTGCCGGCGGCGACGGTCTGGAACGGAACCGTGTAGATGACCTGGTCGCCGGGGACCATCTTGAAGGTGGAGATGTTGGCGATCGCGGTCGTGGTCGCGCCCCGCTTGACCTGCCAGGTTGCGCCCGAGGTGAGCGACACGCTGAGCTCGCCGGTCTGGATGGAGGCCGAGCTGGTCGACGCGGTGCCCTGCCAGTAGGCGAGCGATCCGCCGCCACCGAGGAGCAGTGCGATACCGGCTGCGATGGCGATCGTGCCCTTCATGGACTTCTTCATGACATTCCCCTATCAGTTGGCGGGTCTGGGGCCCGCTGGTCTGTCGGCTCTGCTGTGCGCTTTGCCTGATGGGAACAGCCTGGAAGACCGAACTTGCGGTTCTTACGGGGGATGCGCAACGTTTCCGCAAGGAATCCACGAGGCTCCTGCGAACCGCAGGATTGGGCACAGTGCCGGCTCAGTTCCGCCTTTGCAGGGCTCGATCTCGGCCTTCTCGGTGTCGATTCGGGTCCATCGCGGGTGTGATTCCGGCCCGTTCTCCAGGGGGATTCCGGGTGCGTCTTCGTGATGTTCCCTGCCTCGCGGCTCGATCTACGCGGCGCTGCGGAACGAAATCACAAAAAGATAACGCTGCACCCTTGTCGTCGTTATCTCTCCGTTATAGAGTGCTAGCACGGTAGTTGTTTTGCTGTGGCAGCTACCGACATGTGATTGCAGGACACTCTTGGTGCAAGGGACAAGGGCCGGTCGGGAGCCTCTCCGACCGGCCCTTACTCTTGCCCGGGCGCGGGGAGTCCGCATCACTGCCGATGAAGCGGCGCGCGCGACGCCTCTCCTCCTCCACAGTCGCGTGGGTCGCGCGGTTTTCCACAACCGACCAGGGCTTTTCTGTCGCCAATGTCGGTGGCTCTCGGCAAGCTGGAGTCATGTCCACCGCAGCCACAATCGACGAACGCGCGCTCGCGGTGCTCGACTCGCTGGTCACGAGCATCGCCGAGACGCGCACCGCGATCGCGGCGCTGCAGGCGTTGGAGCTGACGTTCCTCGCGGCGGCTGAGGCGCTGGCCGAGGAGCAGACCGCGCGGCTCACCTCGGGCGACAGCCGGGCACGTGAGATGCCACGCCGCTCGATCGCCGCGGAGATCGGCGCCGCGACGCGCGCCAGCGACCGCACCGTGCAACGGCGCATGGGGGAAGCATCGGTGCTGACCGGCGGCTTCCCCCTCACCGTCCGGGCGCTGGGCGCCGGGCGCATCGACCGGGCCCATGTGGGGGTGATCCTCGAGACCGGCGCGATGATGACCGATGCCGCGGCTCGCGCCGACTTCGAAGCGGCCGCCGTCGCGCTGGCCGAGCGGGAGACGCCGGGCAGGCTGCGACCGCTGCTGCGCTCCCTCGCCGCCCGACTCGACCCCACCTCCCTCGACGTGCGCCACGCCGCCGCCAGCACCCGGCGCGGGGTATGGGTGGTCGATCTCGACGACGGCATGGCGCAACTGATCGCCACCCTCCCCGCCGCGATCGCCCACGCCATCCGCGATNGCCAGCACCCGGCGCGGGGTATGGGTGGTCGATCTCGACGACGGCATGGCGCAACTGATCGCCACCCTCCCCGCCGCGATCGCCCACGCCATCCGCGACCGGCTCACCCGGTTCGCGCACTCCGTGGTCGACGCGCGCCCGGCGCCCGGGCCGCCCGTGGCGGCGACGATCGACGCCGATCGCCACACGAGCGACGCCGATCGCCGCGCGGCCGAAGCCGCTCACCGCTCAGGCGACACCGATCACCGCACGGTCGAACAGGTCCGCGCCGATGTGCTCGCCGACCTGCTGCTCACGGCCGATCCGACCGCCGCTCCCCGCTCTCCCCAACCGATCACCGCCGTCGTGCAAGTCGTCGTCCCAGTACTGACACTGCTCGGCGACCGCGACGGGACCGGCGAGCCCGTCGAGCGCGCTGGCCCCGCCGGCCGCGCCGGTCCCGCGGAGCTCGCCGGCCGAGCCCCGATCGACACGGCAACGGCGCGACACCTCGCCGGCAGCGCACCAGGTTGGGACCGCATCCTCACCCACCCCGTCACCGGTACCGTCCTCGCCGTGGACCGCTACCGGCCCAGCGAACAGCAGCGCCGACACCTGCGCGCCCGCGACGAACGATGCCGATTCCCCGGCTGCCGGATGCCGGTGCACCGATGCGACGTGGATCACACCACCGATGCCGCGCTCGGCGGCGCCACCTCGACGTGCAACCTCGCCCACCTCTGCCGCCGGCACCACTCCCTCAAGCACGCCACCGACTGGACCGTCACGCAACGGTCTGACGGGACCCTCGAATGGACCAGCCCCACCGGCCGAGTCCACCTCGACCACCCACCCAGCACCGTCCGCTTCCGCGCCAGCAGCGACCCACCTCCGTTCTAGCCGAGGGCGAGGATCCTCGGCGACGGATCGCGCGTGGGCCCGGGCCCAGGCGACGCGTCGCCAGGCAGGCCGGACGCGGGCGCTCGGCTCGGAAATTGCGAAGCCGCGACCCACCGCCGTTCTAGCGGGTCAGCGACTCAGCGACTCAGCCGCTCCGCGAATCAGCCGCTCCGCGACTCAGCGGCTCAGCGGCTCAGACCCCGCCGCCACCACCACCGCCACCGCCGCCGCCGGCGGATCCGCCGCCGCTCGAACCGCCCGACGTCGACGAGGAAGAGGCGGTGCTCGCCGACAGCGTCGAGATGCCCGCCGAGAACGACGAGGCATCGAACCCGCCCGAGCCCGCGTACCAGACGGGTGACGCGCCGGGGCCGTAGAGCACCGCGAGCTCCCTCGCCCAGTCCTTCTCCTGACCGAACACCACGGCGTACGGCAGCAGCGCCTCGTACAGGCGCAGGACCATGCGCCGGTCGGTGGTGTCGATCTGCACGCGCTCCGCGCCCTGTGGCGACTGGAGCATGCGGATGCGATCGGCCTCAGCCCACTCGATGAACTCCTTCAGACCCAGCAGATGGTCGCGGGTCTCGGCACCGAGTGCGGTCAGCGGCTTCCGCGCCACCAGGCCGCCGACGACGATCGTCGCCGGCACCGCGCCCACGATCAGCAGGATCGGCACGAGCGGATTCACCATTCCGTCGAGAGCGGCGAAACCGGTCACGAAGATCAGCACCGCGGCCCCGATCGCCGCGAGGAACGGCCACACCCGCACGAGTACGGGCACCTCGCGTCGCAGCCGCCGGTTCACCAGCTCCTGATTGGCCGCCTTCAGGATCGACTGCGCCGCCGACGAGAAGCGCGTGTCCGTGCGACCGAACTCGAACTCTTCGCCCGGCACACCGTTCGGGAACAGGCCCTCCAGCAGCATCCGCCCGTCTCCATCGGCCTTCGACGGATCCACGAGCTGCGCCTTCAGCTTGGCCCCGCCCCAGAACTTGCGTTCGCCCTCGACGATGCGCAGGCTTCCGGCGACCGCCTGTTCGAGCACCTCGGCCGGGATCGCCTTGGTCGTGAGCCCGAGCATGACCGCGCCTTCGAGGGCGTCGACCATGCGCGGCGGCGTGTACTCGGCGATGATCACGGGCCGACCGGGGTCGTCGCGCAGATGGCGCCGGCGCACGATGAGAGCCCACGCGAGCGCCCCGACCATGCCCAGGGCCGACAGCAGCTGCAGCCACCCCCACGGCGACGCGAGATACGACGCGTCGAACTCCTCGAAGGTCGCGGGGTCGAACCCGATCGCGAGCGTCATCGTCTGGTACGCGAGCACGGGACCCGCGGATGCCTCGACCGCGGCGCCGCCGGACGCGATGGCGCATCGGACCGTCGAGCCCTCGTAGCCGACGTAGCACGCCTGTGCGCCGGTGAGCCCGTCGGCGACGTCGGGCGCCATGGTCACGCGCGCGGTGACCTGGCCGAACGGCTGCTGCCACTCGGTGCCGTTGACGTTCCAGAAGAACTCGTCGACGCCGGTGTCCTCGAAATGGCGCACGACGTTCTCGAGCGTGTAGGTGAAGACGTACGTCTGCCGGCCGTGCACGAAGTCGCCCGCGCGCGAGGTCATGATGTAGTAGTCGTCGTCCGACTCGGCTTCCTCCTCGCGCGAGTTCCCCTCGCCGTCGGTGATCGACACCAGGCGAGGGTGCAGCGGAGCACCGAGGTACGAGTCGGGAATCCGTCGCTGCATGCCGCGGTTCTGATCGAACTCCGGGAAGACCGCGACGAACGTCTCGGTCACGGTGAGCGTGCTGGTGCCGTCCTCTGCGCGGCCGAGCTCGTAGACGACGTCGAGGCTCTCGAACTCGAAGTCGTTCACATCGGCGAGCGCGCGAGGCATCGCTCCCCACACCACGGAGCCGACCGTCAGCACCACCGCGAGCGCGACCACGATGAGCGTGCGGGCGTGCGCGGCAACGGACGAGACTGTCCCCATGCGCTCAGCCTAAGGGTTCGACTTTGGCCCTACTCTTGTCGCTATGACCGATCGACGGCTGGCCATCGACGCGTGGGAAAGCCTGTTCCGCGCGCAGCACGAGGTCTTCGACGACATCAACGACGACTTCGACGAAGAGACGCTCAGTCAGGCCGAGTACGACGTCCTTCTCACGGTGACCCGCGGCCAGGACATGACCGCGCGCCTGCGCGACGTCACCGCGAACATGCTGATCAGCCAGCCGAGCGTCTCGCGCCTCGTCGACCGCATGGCGGTGCGCGGCCTCATCGCGAAGTGCGCGGATCCCGACGACGGGCGTGGCGCGCTGGTGCGGGCCACGGATGCCGGAGCCGGTCTCTTCCGCCGGCTCGCGAGCGCGCACGGACGCGCGATCGCCGAGCGGATGTCGCTGCTCAGCGACGACGAGCTCACCCAGCTGCGCGACCTCACTGCAAAGCTGCGCAAGAAGCAGCCCGACTGCTGACCTTGTTCGCGGGCACCGCACCCGCCTCGATCAGGGGGTGCGTCGGCGGAGCGTGAGCGAGGCGAGGATCAGCGAGCCCAGCAGGAACGCCGCCACGATCAGGAGCGGGCCGTACACGTCCCAGCCCTCGTCCCCGGCGGTGACGGCGTTGATGGCGTCGATCGCGTAACTCAGCGGCAGCCAGTTGCTGATCGCCTCGAGCGCCGGGGGCATCTCGTCACGCGGCATGAACAGTCCGCCGAGGAGGATCTGCGGGAAGACGATGAGCGGCATGAACTGCACAGCCTGGAACTCGGTGCGCGCGAAGGCGCTCGCGAGCAGTCCGAGCGCCATGCCGAGCACGGCATCCGTGACCGCCACCAGCCCGAGCTGCCACACTGGACCCTCGGTGTCGAGACCGCACACCCACACGGCGAACGACACGGTCACGACCGCCTGCAGCATCGCCATGAGCCCGAAGGCGATGGCGTAGCCGACGATGAAGTCGGCCTTGCCGAGCGGGGTCGTCATGAGCCGCTCGAGCGTCCCCGAGCGCCGCTCGCGGAGCGTCGTGATCGAGGTGATGAGGAACATGATGATGAACGGGAAGAGCGCCAGGATCGGCGGCCCGTAGATGTCGAAGACGCCGTCCTGCTCGCTGAACAGCCATGCGAACAGGCCGACCAGGAGGCTCGGTGCGACGAGCATGAGTGCGATGGAGCGCGGATCGTGGCTCAGCTGGCGCAGCACGCGCGCGGCTGTGGCGAGAGTGCGGACGCCGTTCATTCGGAGCCGTCCTCTCGCGCCGCGCGCCGGGTGGTCGGTGTGTGCCCCGCGCCCGCGACGTCGCGTTCGATAAGGGTCAGGAACGCGGCATCCGGATCGGTCTGCCCGGTGTCGGAGAGGAGACCGGTGGGAGTCGTGTCGGCGATGATCCGGCCGGCCCGCATGAGGATCAGCCGATCGCAGCGCAGCGCCTCGTCCATGACGTGGCTGCTGACGACGATCGTGGCGCCGTCGGCCGCGAGCCCGCGGAAGAGATCCCACAGCTCGGCCCGCAGCACGGGGTCCAGTCCGACGGTGGGCTCATCGAGCGCGAGGAGCTCGGGACTGCCCAGCATCGCGACGGCCAGCGAGACGCGGCTCTCCTGGCCACCACTGAGCGAATCGACCGTCTGGCGCGCCTGACCACTGAGCCCGACCTGGTCGATGACGCGCTCGACATCCGATCGCGGTGCACCGATGATGCGCGCGAAGTAGCGGAGGTTCTGCTCGATCGTCAGGTCGCCGTACACCGACGCGGCCTGCGTGTCGTAGGCCACGCGGCGGCGCTGCGTCGACGTGCCCGCGGGGTCGCCCAGCACGGTCACCGTGCCCCCGGCCACCTTCTGCACGCCGACGATCGACCGCATGAGCGTCGTCTTGCCGCATCCGGACGGCCCCATGAGGCCGGTGATCTGGCCGCGCGGGATGTCGAAGTCGAGGCTGGTGAACACCTCGGTCGTGCCGCGCTTGACGTGCAGGCCACGGACCTCCACGGCGCTCGCCGGCAATTTATTCATCACGTGATGAATTATTCGCCCCTCGCCGCACGCGGTCAAGGCCCCGTGCCCTTCCCGGCGAGAGTGTCAGTCGAAGAGGTAGCGCTGGACGGTCGGGCCGACGCGTTCTACGAGGTCGTCGACGGATGCCTCGGCCAGGGCGGGCAGCCGGAGGACGTAGCGCGCGATCAGCATGCCGGCGATCTGCGACGCGGCCAGCGCGGCGCGCAGGTCGGCGTCGGGGGTGTCGAGCGATCGGGCGATGCGCGACAGCAGCTCGCGGGAGAGGTAGCCCGCCAGCAGCGGCGTCGTGAGCTTGTTGCCGATCGCGCTGCGCAGCAGGACGACTCCGCGCCGGCGCACCTCGGGCTGCTCCCATGTCTCGAGGATGTACCGCATGATTCGCTCGCCGACCCGGTCGCGGGGCCCGGCGAGGATCTCGGGGAGCGCGAGGTCGGGCCGCATCGGCGCCTCGATGGTCTCGCCGAAGAGGTCGGCCTTGGTCCCGAAGTGGTGGTGGACGAGCGCGGAGTCCACACCGGCGCGGGCGGCGATCCCGCGGATCGTCGCCCCGTCGTAGCCGGCCTCGCCGAACTCCTCGACCGCGGCGGCGAGGATCCGGTCGCGCGCATCGGACTCCCCCGCGCGCGGCCGGCCGCGGCGCCGCTTCGGCGCGGGGACCACGTACTCCGCCACGCGCACAGCCTACGACCGCCCGGCCCTCCGCTCGTCGAGAGCGCACGAATGACCGTCCCCGACCGCCGGAATCGGTCATTCGTGCGTTCTCGGCAAGCCCGGACTCGGGGACCGGTGGGCCGGGTGCCATGATGAGCCATGGCCTTCGGGATGACGCGCAACGTGATGCGGCCGACCGACTCTCCGCGGGCCGACCGGGTCACCTACGTCGAGCTGTTCTTCGACCTCGTGTTCGTCTTCGCCCTGACGCAGCTGTCGGCGTACCTCTACGAGAACCAGACGCCGATCGGCGTCCTGGAGGGCGTCATCATGGTGTGCGCCCTGTGGTGGGCCTGGGTCTCGACCACCTGGGTCACGAACTGGCTCGATCCGGCGAAGCTTCCGGTGCGGGGCGCCGTCATCGCACTGGCCTTCGTCGCCCTCGTGCTCAGTGTGTCGATCGCCGAGGCGTTCGGCGATCGCGCCTGGGCGTTCGCGATCGCCTACGTCGTCCTGCAGGTGGGCCGGACCGGGTTCATCGTGTGGGCGACCGCGCGCCAGGACCATGCCATCTCGCAGGACTTCGTGCGGGTGCTGGTCTGGACGGCGGCGGGAGGGGTGCTGTGGATCGTCGGCGCGCTGCTGCCGCTCCCCTGGCAGCTGCCGTTGTGGATCGCGGCCCTCGGGCTCGAGGTTCTCGGCACGGCGCTCGGGTTTCCCGTGCCGCGGCACGGGCGCGTGCTGATCAGCGCGTGGGACCTCTCCGGCCCTCACATCGCGGAGCGGACCGCCCTGTTCGTGCTGATCACCCTCGGCGAGAGCCTCCTGGTCACGGGCTTCGCCTTCACCGCGAAGGAGTCGTCGCCGGAGTCGATCATCGCGATGGCCTCGGCATTCGTCGCCGCCGCGGCCACCTGGTGGATCTACTTCGATCACGGCGAGCGGATCGGCTCCGAGGCGATCGAGGCATCCGACGAACCGGGCCGACTCGCCCGCACCGCCTACACCTGGATCCACCTCGCGATCATCGCCGGACTCGTGCTGCTCAGCGTCGGCGACAAGGAGGCGCTGTCGCATCCGCACGCCCACGGCCTCGCACCGAGCATCACGGTTCTCGGCGGCCCGCTGCTCTTCCTCACCGGCACCGTGCTGTTCCGCCGCAGGCTCGAGAAGCGGTGGCCGCGCCCACAGGTCGGCGGCGTGATCGCAGTGGTGGCGCTCGCCGTCGTCGCGCTCACCGTCGGCACCCTCGACGTGCTGATGCTCACGGTGCTGGCGGCGCTGATCCTGGTGGCCGTGGCGATCGGCGAGACCGTCGGACGGGTCCGGCGCGGCCGCCGGGGCGGCGGGTAGCAGGGGTCCGCGAGAGCCGACGCGAGGCCGCCCTCGCTCGTCTCGGAGTACATGTCGTCTCAGGTCAGCACTCGATGACGTTGACCGCGAGGCCGCCCTCGCTCGTCTCCTTGTACTTGTGCGACATGTCGATGCCGGTCTGGCGCATGGTCTCGACCACGGTGTCGAGGCTCACGTAGTGGCTGCCGTCGCCGCGCAGCGCGAGGCGCGCGGCGGTCACGGCGGTCGAGGCGGCGATCGCGTTGCGCTCGATGCAGGGGATCTGCACCAGGCCGCCGACGGGGTCGCACGTGAGGCCGAGGTGATGTTCCATCGCGATCTCGGCGGCGTTCTCGATCTGCCGGTTCGTGCCGCCCATCACGGCAGTGAGCCCGCCGGCGGCCATCGCGCATGCGGACCCGACCTCGGCCTGGCATCCGCCCTCGGCGCCCGAGATCGACGCGTTGGCCTTGAACAGCGACCCCAGCGCGGTCGCGGTGAGCAGGAAGCGCCGGATGCCGCGTCGGCGGTTCGCTTCGGAAACGGATGCCTCGTCCCATGCCGCGCCGTCGTCGGGCGGCGTCGCGTGGCCGTCGTAGCCGAGGAGCGCGCTGCCGACGAGCTCGCCGTACGGGGTCACGGCGTTGCCCGCACCGAGCCCGGAATCGGCGAGGAAGCGCCACCAGTACATCGCAACGGCGGGAAGGATGCCGGCGGCACCGTTGGTCGGCGCGGTCACGACTCGTCCGCCCGCGGCGTTCTCCTCGTTGACCGCGAGCGCGAACGCCCCCAGCCACTCGCCCGGGAGCTCGCGGCGCCCGTCCGCCTCGGCCTCGTCGAGCTGCGACCGGATCGATCCCGCGCGCCGCTTGACCTGCAGCATGCCGGGGAGCACGCCGTCCGCGTGGAGGCCGGCGTCGACGCACGTTGCCATCGCATCCCAGATCGCATCGAGCCCGGCGGCGATCTGCTCGTCGTCGCGCAGCGCCTCCTCGTTCATGCGCGCGAGCTCGGCGATCGTCAGCCCGTGCTCGTCGCACAGTGCGAGGAGCTCCTCAGCGGTGCCGTAGTCGAACCGGTACCCGCGGGACTGCACGCGCGGCGGCTCGCCGTCCCGGCGGATGAACCCGCCGCCGACGGAGTAGTAGGTCTCGCGCAGCAGCAGGCCCGTGTCGTCCGCGATCGCCGGTGCGGGCGCAGAGGCGCGGGACGCGCCGGTCTCGCGCACGAGGCCGGCGGCGGCATCCGTCACCGCCCGACGCGGGCGACCGGCATCGGGCGCCGTCCAGGCCTCGAGCGTCATCGCGTTCGGGTGGCCGGGCAGCCGCGTCCGCGGCTCGAACGCGATGTCGTCCTTCGCGAACCCGATCGGGCGAGTGCCCCCGAGGGGGAGCTCGCCGCCCGCGGGCCACGCCGTCCAGGCCGAGCGGACGGCCTCGGGGTCGACGGTCTCGGGCTCGAGCCCCATCAGACCGGCGACCACCGCGTCGGGCGTGCCGTGGCCGATGCCGGTGGCGCCGAGCGAGCCGTAGAGCGTGCAGGTGACGCGCCCCACGCTGTCGAGGAGGCCTTCGGCGCGCAGACGGTTGACGAAGTCGAGGGCGGCCCGCATGGGACCGACCGTGTGGGAGCTCGAGGGTCCTACTCCGATGGAGAACAGCTCGAACGCCGAGACGTAGGCGCTCACCCTCCCAGGCTACGCGGTCGGAAATGCACCGTGCACGCCGTGATCACATCGAGATGAGCAGGATGCCGCGCTATCGCAGGCCGGACAAGGCAGTGTGGCGCTGCGCGAGGTCAGTGGGGCGCTGCCTCGAGCAGGAGCTCTGGCGGGTCAGCGCGAGGAGCCGAAGAACTCCAGCGCGACGCGCCGGAAGTCGCGCGATCCCGGCGCATTGAAGTGGTGCCGCCCGGGCAGCTCTGTGAAATCTCCGTGCGGCGTCGCGGCCGCCAGTGCCCGTGAGCGCTCGAGGATGGCGTCCTCGGTACCCGTCGCGAAGAGCACGCGCTGCTGCGGCGGACGCGCGGGGTCCGGGTCGGCATCACCGAGCCGCATGCCTTCGGCGAGCGCGACGAGCGCCCGCAGGTCGTTGCCGGGAACCCGCTCGGCGAGGGTGACGTAGTTGCGGGTGACCTGGTCCTCGACCGGCGTGCCGTGCTCGGCATAGGCCCGCGCCTGCTCGATCTGCAGGCGCGCGAGCGGGCGGCCGTCCGGGATGCCGCCGAGCACGGCACGCTCCACGTGCTCGGGCGCGTTCACGGCGAGCTGCCACCCGACGCGCGCGCCGAGCGAGTAGCCGGCGTAGAGCACGGAGTCGAGAAGGTACGTGTCGAGCACCGCGACGAGGTCGGACGTCAGAGCCTCCATGCCGTACGCCTCGGGCTCGTGGGGCTTGTCGCTGGCGCCGTGGCCGCGCTGATCCACGCCGAGCACGCGGAAGCCGGCCCGGGTGAGATCGCGCACCCACCCGGTGCTGACCCAGTTGTCCCGGCAGCTCGACGCGAATCCGTGGACGAACAGCACGGTCGGCGCATCGGGCTCACCCCACGTGTACGTCGCGATGCGATGGCCTTCGGCCGACATCACGAACTGCGGCTCGGGCATCTCGGTCAAGGCGGGGAAGGCGGCATCCACCCACCCATTCTCGTCGCTGCGGAGAGCCGGGGTGCGCTAGGGGCGCTGGAACGCGACGAGACCGACGGTGTTGCCCTCGGAGTCGCGGATGAAGGCCTGCCATTCCTGGTGGCCTTCGGGGCCGAGTCCGTCGTCCTCGTGGGTGAAGATCACGTGGGGGTGACTCACGACATCGGCGAGCCCCTCGAGCCGCTCGAGCGTCTCGTGGACGTTGTCGACGTGCAGGTAGATCATCGACGACGGCGCGTTGCGATCGAGCAGCAGCCGCACGCCGTCGAGGTCGAAGAAGAGGAGTCCGGGCGGATCGAAGGTGGCCACAGGCCCCGTCTCGAGCAGCACGGTGTAGAAGTCCGCGGCCCGCTGGAGGTCCTCCGCGCGCTGCGCGATCTGCAGGAGTCTCATGCGGCACATTCTCACGTGAAGGGGTGCGAGTGCGCCAGGGCGATGACGCGGGGTGTCGCGAGGTGTAGGAATGGGGTGACCGGTCGATCTTCGGAGGTGGTCATGCTCTTCGCGCTCTACGCCATCCTGCTCCTGGGTGGCATGTACCTCGTCGGCGCCTCGTTCGCGTCGCCTATCGCTCCGGCGCTCGTGTTCATCGCCGGGGTGCTGTGCATCGCGGCGGCGGTCGCCGTGCCCGTCATGACGCAGCACCGCGACGCAGGGCATCACCGGCGCGAGTGAGAGCGGGTCCCGCGCTCGCGCGGCCCGCAACGGCTCACGCCCATGTCGTCGGTGCGTGCGACGATCCGCAGATCGAGTGATCTGGGGAGGTCGGGATGCGGGGCGAGGCGACGGTGCTGCACGCCGACCTGGACGCCTTCTACGCGTCGGTCGAGCAACGCGATGCGCCCGAACTCCGCGGCCGGCCCGTCATCGTGGGTGGGGGCGTCGTGCTGGCGGCGAGCTACGAGGCGAAGGCTCGCGGAGTGCGCACCGCGATGGGCGGCAGGCAGGCGCGAGAGGTGTGCCCGGATGCCGTGGTGGTGCCGCCGCGGATGGAGGCGTACTCCGAGGCGAGCAAGGCGGTGTTCGCGATCTTCCGCGACACGACTCCCCTGGTCGAGGGGATCTCGATCGATGAGGCCTTCCTGGAGGTGGGCGGACTTCGCCGCATCGCGGGCACCCCGGAGGACATCGCGGCCCGATTGCGCACCCGGGTGCGCGCAGAGGTCGGACTCGCGATCTCGGTGGGCGTGGCCAGGACGAAGTTCCTCGCGAAGGTCGCCAGCGCGGTGAGCAAGCCCGACGGGCTGCTGGTGGTCGAGCCGGAGCGCGAGGAGGAGTTCCTCCTCCCCCTGCCCGTCGAACGGCTGTGGGGCGTCGGCGCGGTCACCGCCGAGAAGCTGCACGGGCTCGGCATCCGCACGGTCGGGCAGCTCGCCGAGCTCGAGGCCGCGACCGCGGAGCGCCTGCTGGGGAGGGCGGCCGGCGCTCACCTGCACGCCCTCGCGCGGCTGCGCGATCCGCGACCGGTCGATTCCACGAAGCGACGCGGTTCGATCGGCTCGCAGCGCGCACTCGGCAACCGGGCTCGCTCGGCCGACGAGCTGGACGTGTTCCTCACGCAGATCGTCGACCGGCTCGGCCGGCGCCTCCGCGAGAAGGACCGGGTGTGCCGCACGGTGGTGCTGCGCCTGCGCTACGGCGACTACGCCAAGGCCACCCGCTCGCACAGCGTGCGGCATCCGACCGATCGCACGGCCGTGCTGCTCTCGGTCGCGCGCGCCCTGCTCGCCGCGGCGCTGCCGACGGTCGAGGAGCGCGGCATCACGCTCATCGGCATCTCGCTGTCGGGGCTCGCCCGCGTCGACAGCATCCAACCGGAGCTGCCGATCGAGTGGGACGACGGCGCGCGGCTCGACACGGTGCTGGACGCCGTGCGCGATCGATTCGGCTCGGCGGCGGTCTCGCGCGCCACGCAGCTGGGTCGCGACCCGGGGTGGTCCACGCCGGTGCTTCCCGAGCACGAGTGACCCGGCGATGTCGGCGGCCACGCCTAGCCTGCTCGCATGGCGGAGCGCGTCGAACTGTGGTGGGCCCGCCGCCAGTTCTCGAAGGGAACGGCGGTGCCGTATCCCGTGGGGAGCTACCGCGAGGCGTGGGCGTCGTTCCCGGCGCTCATCCGGCAGTACCACCCCGAGCTCAACGCCGGCATCGTCCTGAGCCAGGTCCCGCCCGCCGCCGACGTGCTGCTGCTGTGGCAGTGCGAAGCCGGCCACGCCTTCGCCGCCACGCCCGATGAGCAGCGCCACCGACCGGGCCGCCAACGACGCCGCTCGGCGTGGTGCCCCGAGTGCGCCGACCTCGCCCGCCCGGCCCGGGCCCTGCCGATGCGAGACACGGTGGTCCCCGCCGGCTCGTCGGTGCCGGCCGCCGTCGCGAGTCCGGTCCGGCGCGCGGTGCTGCGGGCGAGGAGGCCGCGCCGCGCGCAGCAGCTGTGTCCGAAGACGCCCGACCTGCCCGTGGGCGAGCCGTTCCTCTCGGAATGCGCGCCCCCGCCGGCATCCGCGGTCGAGGCGCGACTGCGCGCCGACCTGTTCGCACGCCTCTCGGTCACTCCCGGCTTCAACGCCGTGCGGGTCGGGCGGCCGTTCTTCGAGCACGTCGAGGTGTGGCCCGACATCCTGCTCCCCGAGCTGCGCATCGCCGTCGAGTACGACAGCACCGGCCGCCACGGTCTCGAGCACGTCGGAAAGCGCGCCGACGCCGATCGGCGAAAGGACCGCGCGCTGCGCGCGGCGAGATGGGAGGTCGTCCGCATCCGCACCGGCCGGCTCGAGCCGCTGGGCCCGCACGACCTCCAGCTCTCGACGTGGAATCGCAGGGGCCTCGAACGCCTCATCGACACGCTGCGCGACATCCGCGGCCCGCTGCTCATCGACCCGTACCTGGTGTGATCGGGTGCACCGCTATCGGAGCTCGCGGCCCGCAACTATGGTCTCAGCATGAAGCGAATGCTGCCGCTGCTCATTCCCGGCGTCATCCTGATCGCCATCGGGCTCGTGTGGACTCTTCAGGGCCTGAACGTCCTGGGAGGGTCCGTGATGAGCGGCTCATCTCTCTGGGCGACGATCGGTCCGATCGTGCTGGTGATCGGCATCGTGCTGGTCGTGATCGCCGTCATCCTCCGACGGCGCCGCGGCGCATCCTGATCACGAGCGCCGCAGCGCCGTGATTCGGCGGCAGAAACAGAAGAAGGCCCTCGAGGGGCCTTCTTCATGACTGTCTCAACACAGTGTGCGCCCGAAGAGACTCGAACTCCCAACCTTCTGATCCGTAGTCAGATGCTCTATCCATTGAGCTACGGGCGCATGTCGCACGCTCTCGCGCACAACGTCGTCCAGAATACCCCACGCCCCGCATGCGCGCGAATCGACAGGGACGGATGCCGCGACCCGGGCGTGTCCCCCCGTCAGGCGTCGAGTTCGCTCAGATCGATCCCCGAAGCCCGAGGGCTCGGCGGGCCGTTCACGGCGTCCGCCGGGTCTGCGTCATCCGCGAGGTGACGGCGGTGCGCGGCGAGGCGGGGCAGGTCGACGAGGCGCAGCGACTGCATCCGCGCCACCCGCATCCGGTCGTAGTCGGGGTCGAGGTCGGGACGCATGCCCTCGACGCGGAGCCGGCGCTGCAGATTCGCCTCGACGTCGCCCCACGCGGCATCCCTCGACTGCTCGACGAGCGTGCGCACGGCATGCGGGTCCTCGGCGATGCGGCGGAGCTCTTTGGCCACGCCGATGTACTGCCGGTGGCGCTTGCGCAGATTGCGCATGTCGCGGTCCCGGTAGTCGTGGGTGCCGTCGGGGTCCGTGAACTTCCCCCAGGCCTTCTTGCGCTGACGTTTGGCGAGGGCGGCGGCGGCCTCCTGCTCCTCGGCGAGCGCGATCAGCGTGTCGTGAGCGAAGGGCGCGGTCGTCGCGATGTCGAACGGGGCGTCGTGCGCGATCGTCTCGACGAGGATGTGGTTGCGCACCGCGAGCCGTGCCGCCGCGGACGCGATGGACACACCCTCGGCGATCGCCTCAGCCGTCTTGCCCATCGCACCTCCCCGGTATCGAGGCTAGCGTCCGCGGAGGCCTCCCGAGTCAGCGAGAATCGGAGGGCAGGTCGATGGCGACGAGAGGACGAACATGGCGAGGATGCAGCGACTCGATGTCCGCGGGAAGACGACGGTGATCACCGGCGCCGCCAGCGGGATGGGCGCGGAAGTCGCGCGTGAGCTCGACCGCCGCGGCGCTCGGCTCGCCCTCGTCGATCGCAACGCCGAGGGGCTCGAAGCTCTCGCGGTCGAGCTCGTGGGCTCCGGGCACACGAGCCACGTCGTCGACCTCACCGACGACGACGCGGTGTTCGCGCTCGCGGCTGAGGTCGAGGCATCCCACCCTCACGTGCAGGCGCTGATCACGTGTGCCGGATCGTCGATGCTCGGCGACATCGATCAGCTGACGATGGCCGAGATGCGCTGGCTCATGGAGGTGAACCTGTGGGGCACCGTCAACGTGACGAAGGCACTCCTCCCGGCGATGCGCCGCGAGCCCGCCGCGCACATCACCCACCTGGTGTCGATCTACGGTCTCGCGGCACCCGCGGGCCGCATCCCCTACGCGATGAGCAAGTTCGCCGTTCGCGGCTTCACCGAGTCCCTGCGGCATGAGCTCGAGCGCACGAACGTCACGGTCGGCGCGATCTACCCGGCGGGCGTGAAGACCGGCATCATCGGGCGCGGGCGCTTCGCCGCGGCGATCGACCCGGCCGTCGCGGAGCGCGCGGCCACCGCCCAGGCGGCGATGTACCACACCGAGCCCGACGACGCCGCGCAGCGGATCGTCGAAGCCACGGTGCGGCGCCGGCCACGGACGATGGTGGGGCGTGAGGCACGTCTGGTCGATGTGCTGACGCGCCTCACACCCACGCGCTACTGGGCGCCGATGCGACGCCCGCTGCGCGCGGCCATCGACACCACGACGCCGATCGGCTGAGCGATCAGGCGGGCTTGGTGTAGGTGGCCTTGCCGAAGCCGATGATGAAGTAGCCGATGAAGGCGAAGAGCCACAGCAGGAAGAACGACCACGCGCCGCCCTTGCCGAAGCCGCGGCCAACGCGGATCGACACGATGATCGAGAACACGAGGTTCACGATCGGGATCAGGTAGAGCAGCGTCAGCCAGGCGGAGAACCCGGCGATCTTCACGAGGATGACGACGTTCACGATCGGGATGATCGCCAGGATGCCGGGATACCCGGCCTTGCTGAAGACCTTCCAGAGGGCGACGACGACGAGGACGTACCAGATCAGTCCGATGATGCTGTAAGGCCCCCAGAGGGAGGTCACATCGGCGGTGTCGGTCACAACGTTGGCGAGAGTCATGCGCTCAGCATAGGGGCGACACCGGAACCGAGTTGCGAACACGCGAATACCGGCGCGTGCGCCGCCGCGCAAGACCCCTGGTCTGTCGATCCGCGGGCTCTAGGTTCGAGCGATGGGCCGCGCCCTCGGCCGGTTCCAAACCGATCGGGCGAGCGATCCGAAGAACATTCCACACGCGGCATCCGCCGCCACACACAGGAGGAACGCTCATGCGATCGTCACCCAATCGCCTCGTCGCCACGATCTTCGGCGCCGTGTACCTCGTCGTCGGCGCACTCGGATTCGCCGTCACGGGCGGCGTTGGCTTCATCGCCACCGAGGGCGGGCTGCTCCTCGGGATCTTCGAGGTCAACCCGCTGCACAACATCGCCCACCTGCTGATCGGCGCGGCGCTGCTGATCGCCGGGCTGAGCAGCGCCCGCGCAGCCAAGACCGTCAACATCGTCATCGGTGCGGTCTACCTGCTGCTCGGCGTCGTCGGGTTCTTCCTCGTCGGCACCGCGCTCAACATCCTGGCGCTGAACACCTTCGACCACTTCCTGCACCTGGCCAGCGCCCTGGTGCTGCTCGGAGTCGGACTGGGCGCTGAGCGCTCGGTGCGTGCGGACGCCTCCGGCCGCGTGGCCTGACGGATCCGCTGATGACCACCGCGACCACCACGCCGAAGACGGCCCCCGAGGCATTCGTGAGGACGCCTGGGGCCGGCCTCCGCGGCACTGCCGTCGCCTGGGCGGCTGTCGCGGCGTGGGGCGCGGGACTGATCGAGCTCGCGCTCGGCGCAGGGGCATTGCCGCAGGACGGAGCCGCCCGGGGGGCCGGCATCGTCCTGCTGGCGCTCGGCGCCGGCGGACTCGTTTGGGGAGCCGCGACGCTCGCCCGCGGACGCATCGTCGTCCCGCGGGCGGGCGTCGCCGGCGCTCTCGCCGGCATCGCCGCCACGACCGTCGTGTTCGCCGCGGACCCGGTGCGCACCAGCGTGCTCGCGACGGCCGCCGCGATGGGACTGCTCGTCACCATCGCCCTCGTATGCGCCGCGGTGCTGCGGGCACGATCTCGGGGCAAGGCGGATGCCGCACCCCCGCCCGTCTGGGCGATCCTCGTCGCCGCGGCCATCGTCGCCGCGCTCGTCACCCCGGCGCTCGGCGCCACCGAGGCGGGTCGCAACGCGACCGGGCACGGCGGGCACCAGCTCATCGATCCGGGCCACCACTGACCCGGACGCGGGCCGAGCACAACTCCTCGGATACGCCGGGCACCGGCATCCGTCAGCGGCATCGCCGCCGTCGAGGAGGAGTTGTGCACACCACCGGCACCCACCGCCGCCGGAGCGCCTGGATCAGCCGATCGCGGCGATCCTCCACGAGGCCGTGGCCTCGGCGCCGGGCTCGAGGGCGATGAGCCCCGTATCGAAGGAATAGTTCGCGTCGTTGAAGGCATCCGGAGCGCAGGTCATCGGCTCGACCGCGAGGCCGAGGCGGCTGAGCGCGGGCTCGGCCTTGTCGGCCGTGTGGACCTGCACCCACGGGCACGCGGCATCCCACGACATCTGCACGCCCGAGCCGGCGGCGTCGGTCACGCGCACGGTCGCCACACCCGCGGCGTCGCGCGTGAGACCGGAGTAGGCGTGATCGATCTCGACGGCGCCGAGGCGGCGAGGCGCGCGGAAGTCGAAGCGCTCGGGGTCGTCGGAGTCGACCGCCACGAGATCGGTCGGAATGAGCCGGTCGTCGGTCACGGCGAGCACCTGGGACGCGGGGAGCTCGAGCGTCCAGTCGTCGACGTGACCCTCTCCCGCGACGAGATACGGGTGCGGTCCGGTGCCCCAGGGCGCGGCATCCGCGCTCTCATTGCGCGCCGTCACCGACTGGGTCAGTCCGTCGGGACCGAGCGAGAACGTGGTCACGACGACCACCCGCCACGGGTACGAGCTCTGCGGCTGCACGACCGCGGCGAGAGTGACGTGATCGGGCCCCTTGTCGACGGCCTCGAAGTCGAGCCATCCCGCGAGCCCGTGCAGGGCGTGGGAGCGGGCGGGCTCGGTGAGGGCGAGCTGATGCTCGACCCCGCCGAAGGTGTAGCGGCCGTCGACGACCCGGTTCGGCCACGGTGCGAGCGTCGCGCCGCGGTAGGAAGGACGCACCTCGTCGGCATCGAAGGGCACCACCAGGTCGCGACCGCGATAGGTGAGGGAGCGGACGGTCGCGCCGATGCTGGCGACGACCGCCTCGTAGTCGCCCGCGCGCAGCGCGTGCTGGGTGCCGGACGTCGGGATTCGAGGCATGGAGGAGTCCCCTGGATTCGGTGGGTGGAAGCGTTCCCAGTATCGCGCGATCACTGCGGGCCCGGCGACCGGGTCGGCCGGCCGGTCCCGGTCAGAGACCCTGGGCGAGCCGGTAGTAGGCCTGGTTCCAGCGAAGTTCGCGCTGGAAGGAGCGGACGGTGGTGTCCTCGTCGATGACGACGAGCTCGGTCCCCGCGATCTCGGCGAAGTCGCGGAACACCTCGATACCCACGGCGGTGGTCATCACGGTGTGGTGGGCGGCGCCGGCGGCGAGCCAGCATGCCGCCGAGGTGGCGAAGTCGGGAGCGGGCTCCCACACGGCGCGGCCGACCGGGAGGTTGGGCAGGTCGGGGGCCTCGACGTTGGTGACGACGTTGGCGACGAGGCGGAACCGGTCGCGCATATCGCTCATCGCGACCACGAGGGCGGGGCCGGGGTCGGCGGTGAAGACCAGGCGCACCGGGTCGTCCTTGCCGCCGATGCCGAGCGCGTGCACCTCCAGGCGAGGCTTGGCCGTGGTCAGCGACGGCGAGACCTCGAGCATGTGGGCGCCCAGGATGCGCTCCGCACCGGGCACGAGGTCGTAGGTGTAGTCCTCCATGAGGCTCGCGCCGCCGGGGAGCCCGGCGCCCATCACGTTCGCCACGCGGACGAGGATCGCGGTCTTCCAGTCACCCTCCGCGCCGAACCCGTACCCCTCGGCCATCAACCGCTGCACCGCCAGTCCGGGCAGCTGCTTCAGCGCACCGAGGTCCTCGAACGACGTGGTGAACGCACCGAAGCCGCCCTCCTCCAGGAAGGAGCGCAGCCCCAGCTCGATCGCCGCGCCGTCGCGCAGCGACTGGTGCCGCTCCGCGCCCGGCAGCAGCTCGTCGGCGACGTCGTACGAGTCGAGGTAGACGTCCACCAGGGCGTCGATGTCGGCATCCGTCGCCGCCTCGACCGCCGCGACCAGGTCGTTCACACCCCACGTGTTGACCTGGACGCCGAACCGCAGCTCGGCCTCGGTCTTATCGCCCTCGGTGACCGCGACGAAGCGCATGTTGTCACCGAAACGGGCGAGCTTGAGGGTGCGCGCGGCCGCCCAGCCGGCAGCGGCGCGCTCCCAGTCCTCGACCTGCTGCAGCACGGTCGGGTTCGAGACGTGACCGACGACGGTCTTGCGCGCGACGCCGAGACGGGTCTGGATGTACCCGAACTCGCGGTCCCCGTGGGCGGCCTGGTTCAGGTTCATGAAGTCGAAGTCGATGTCGGCCCACGGCAGCTCGACGTTGGCCTGCGTGTGCAGATGCAGCAGCGGCTTGCGCAGGGCGTCCAGACCCGAGATCCACATCTTCGCCGGGCTGAAGGTGTGCATCCAGGCGATCACCCCGATCACGTCATCACGCGCGTTGACCTCGAGCGCGAGCCGACGGATCGCGTCGGAGTCCTTCAGCACCGGCTTCCACACCACGGTGACCGGGAGACCGGCGAGGCCCTCGGCCACCGCCTGCGACTGCTCCGCCACCTGACGCAGCGTCTCCTCGCCGTAGAGGTTCTGGCTGCCGGTCACGAACCACACCTCGTACTGATCCAGGGAGGTGACAAGAGGCTGACGGGTCATATCGAGGGTCCTTGTGTTCGAAAGGGTTCAGAGAGCGGTGACGGCGGCGGACTCGACGACGAGTCCGGAGCGATAGCGGGCGAGGTAGGAGGCGAAGCCGGCCACGTCGTCGGGGTGAGGGACGACGGTGTGGACGGATGCCGCGCCGAAGACGCGCTCGCGCAGGTACGCGTCGAGGTCGAGTTCTTCCGCATCGACGAGGTAGGCGGCGAGGACGGCGATGCCCCACGCCCCGCCCTCCGACGCCGTCTCGCCCACGGCGACCGGTGCGTCCAGAGCGCCGGCGAGGAATCGCTGGGCGACTCCCGCCGTGCGGAACACGCCGCCGTGCGCGAACATGCGATCGATGGCGACGCCCTCGTCGCCGAGCACGCGCATGCCGAGCGCAAGGGTGCCGAAGACGCCGTACAGCTGCGCCCGCATGAAGTTCGCGAGGGTGAAGCGGCTGTCGGGCGTGCGCACGAACAGCGGCCGACCCTCGCTGAGCCCCGCGATCGGCTCGCCTGCGAGGTGGTTGTAGGCGAGCAGGCCGCCGGCATCCGGATCCCCGTCCAGCGCCTCGCGGAACAGCGCTTCGAAGACCTCGTCCGAGCCGAGGCGGCCACCGGCGATCGCTGCGAAGCGGTCGAACAGACCGACCCACGCGGCCAGCTCACTGGCGCCGTTGTTGCAGTGCACCATCGCCACCGCGTCGCCGGCCGGCGTCGTGACGAGGTCGAGCTCGTGATGAACGCGCGACAGCGGATGCTCCAGCACGACCATGGCGAAGATGCTCGTGCCCGCGCTCACATTGCCGGTGCGCGGGGCGACGGAGCACGTCGCGACCATGCCGGTACCGGCGTCGCCCTCCGGTGGGCACAGCGGAACGCCGGCCTGCAGGGCACCGCTCGGGTCGAGCAGGACCGCACCCTCGGCGGTCAGGTGGCCCGCGGGCTCGCCGGCGACCAGGACCTCGGGCAGCAGATCCGACACGGTGCGCTCGTGTCCGCGCTCCGAGAGGAGCCGATCGAACTTCTCCAGGAGTGCCGCGTCGTAGTCGCGGGTCGACGAGTCGATCGGGAACATCCCCGAGGCGTCGCCGACGCCGAGCACCGTGCGTCCGGTGAGCTTCCAGTGGACGTAGCCGGCGAGCGTGGTGAAGAAGGTCACCTCGCCGACGTGCGGCTCCTCGTCGAGCACGGCCTGATAGAGGTGGGCGATCGACCAGCGCAAGGGGATGTTCAGGCCGAACAGGCCCGACAGCTCCGCGGCCGCGCGCGCGGTGTGGGTGTTGCGCCACGTGCGGAAGCCGGTGAGCAGCTCACCGTCCGCACCGAACGCGAGGTAGCCGTGCATCATGGCCGAGACCCCGATCGCGGCGAGGGCCTCGAGGCCCACGTCGTAGCGGCGATGCACGTCGGCCGCGAGATCGGCGTACGCCGCCTGCAGTCCCGACCAGACGTCGTCGATCGCATAGGTCCAGAGCCGGTCGACGAACGCGTTCTCCCACGCGTGAGCGCCCACCGCGAGCACCGTCGACGGGTCGTCGGCCCTCACGAGGCACGCCTTGATGCGGGTCGACCCCAGTTCGATGCCGAGCACGGCCTTGCCGTCGCGGATCGCCTGAGCGGCAGCCGCCGGATCGAGTGTCCGCGAAGCGGATGTATAGAGATCATCCGTCGTCATGCCCGCTCCTCCACGTCGCGGCGCTCATCGGCGGACTGGCCGTAGACGTTCTGATACCGGTCGTAGAGGCTGTCGATCGCCGCCTGCGGGATCGGGATCAGCGGACCGGCTTCCCGCGCGTAGTGCACGGTGCGGGCGACGTCCTCGACCATCACCGCAGCCTTCACGGCGTCCTTGGCCGACGTGCCGATCGTGAACGGGCCGTGGTTCTGCATCAGCACTGCACGAGAGCGATGACCCCGCAGGGTCTCGACGATGCCGCGACCGATCGAGTCGTCGCCGATGATCGCGAACGGCCCGACCGGGATCGGCCCGCCGAACTCGTCGGCCATCGCCGTGATCACGCACGGGATCTCCTCGCCGCGCGCCGCCCACGCAACCGCGAACGTCGAGTGGGTGTGCACCACTCCCCCGACCTCGGGCATGTTCCGGTACACGTACGCGTGCGCCGCGGTATCGCTCGACGGGCTGCGCTCGCTCCCCGCAGTGCCCGGGACGACGTTGCCGTCCAGATCGCACAGGATCATGTTCTCGGGCGCGAGGTCGTCGTACGACACCCCCGACGGCTTGATCACGAACAGGTCCGCGCGGCGGTCATCACCGACGCGCACACGTCCGGAGACGTTGCCGCCGGTCCACACGACGAGGCCGTAGCGCACCAGCTCGCCGTGCAGCTTCGCCACCTCGGCGCGCACGTCGTCGATGGCGACCTGGAGTTCGGTACCGGTCATCAGCTCGCCCTTCGCCGCGTCAGCACGCGCTGCAGCAGCACGAACACGAGCAGGACGGCACCGGTGATGATCGTGAGGTACTCGGGGTTGATCGTCCCGTCCTTGGTGATGATGAGGCGCAGCGCCGCGATCACGAACACGCCGACCACCGAGCCCAGGACGTAGCCGTAGCCGCCGGTCAGCAGCGTCCCGCCGATGACGACGGCGGCGATCGCGTCGAGCTCCCAGCCGATGCCGGTGACGTTCTGGGCCTTGCCGCCGACCTCCGCGGTGTAGACAACCGCCGCCAGACCCGCCAGGGCGCCGGAGATGATGTAGATCCCCACACGCGTCCGCGCGACCGGCAGACCCATGAGCCCCGCCGACGACTCGCTGCCGCCGATCGCGTACACCGTGCGCCCGCTGCGACTGCGGTGCATGAAGAACATGCCGCCGAGCACGACGAGCAGCGCGATGATCAGGCCGGGCGTGACCGTCAGGTCGTTGACCTTGGGACCGTCGTACAGCTTCCAGTCCGTGGCGAGCAGGTGGATCGGCGAATCCTCGGGCGCCTGGACAGGCGTGGTCGAGAGGATCGAGGCCAGTCCTCGTGCGAGGAACATCATCGCGAGCGTCGCGATGAAGGGCTGCACGTTGAAGTACTGGATCATGACGCCCGCGATCACGCCGAAGAGCGCGCCGAACAGGATCATGAGCAGCATCGAGACCCAGCCGTTGATGCCGATGTTCATGAGCATGACGCCGGCGACCGAGCTGAACGCGACGACCGCGCCGACGGACAGGTCGATGCCGCCCGACACGATCACGATCGTCATCCCGACGGCCAGGATGATCGTCGGCGCGAAGCTGATGAGCAGGCTCGACATCGTTCCGGCGTGGAAGACCCTGCCGTACGCGACCTCGGCATAGATGAGCATGCCGAACAGCAGCACGAGCGCGGCGAGGGTGGGGATCACCGCCTGATTGCGCTCCCACAGCCGCGACAGGCGCGCGGCGCTGGCGGTGATCCTGCTCTCGGGCAGGTCGGGAACGGGCGGAACGGCTTCGGCGAGCGTGCGTGACGAGGTCATGCGACGGCCTCCTTCGAGACGGGTGCGGCCGGTCCCGTTGCGGGCGGCGGCGGCGCGCCCGGGGACCTGCCGCGCTCGAGGACCCACGAGCGCACGCGCTCGGACTGCAGGAGCACGAGGACGATGATGACGATGGCCTTGAAAGCCGGCGTCGCCGCAGCGGGGATCCCGAGGAACAGCACCGTCTTGTTGAGGGTCGCGATGAGGAGTGCGCCGATCGTGGACCCCACGATCGAGAACTTTCCGCCGGCGAGCGAGGTGCCGCCGATGACCACGGCGAGGATCGCGTCGAGCTCCATCAGGTTGCCGGTGCCTCCCACGCTCACCGTCATCACTTCCGAGACGCTGAACAGTCCGCCGACGGCGGCGAGGGCGGCAGAGAGGATGTAGACGCCGAACAGGATGGGGCGCGGACGGATGCCGGCGAGCCGGCTCGCGTGCGGGTTGATGCCGATCGACTCGATCATGAGCCCGAGCGCCGTGCGCCGCATCACCAGGGCGATGAGGACGACGATCGCGATGGCGAGCACGAAGCTGGTCGGGATGCCGAGGATCTGCCCGTTCGCGAGAAGGCGGAACGGCTCGTTGGTCGCGTTGGTGTTCTGTCCGCTGGTGATGACGCGCGCGATGCCTCGCGCGGCGAGCATCATGATCAGCGTGGTGATGAAGGGCTGCAGCCCGACGACGGCGACCAGGAAGCCGTTGATCGCACCGAGGACGATCGTCAGCGCCAACGCCAGACCGATCGCCGCCAGCATCGCGCCGATCGGCGCCGATCCGCTCAGGCTGGACAGGGTCTCCATCGCCACCGCCCCGCCGACGGCCATCATCGAGCCGACGGAGAGGTCGATGCCCCCCGTGGCGATGACGAACGTCATGCCGAGGGCGATCATGATGATGGGAGCCGACACGCGCAGGATGTCCAGCACGTTGCCCGTCAGCATCCCGGTGGTCGGGTTCACGCTGATCGCGAGGTAGGCGGGATTCTTCATCGTGTTGATCAGCAGCAGCAGTGCGATGCCGACGATCGCCCAGAACCAGGGCGTGCGCAGCGCGATCTTGACGCGATTCATGACGCGCTCCCTTCCTGGCCGGCGGCCGCTTCTCCGGCAGCCACCTCCTCGGCGAGCGCGTCGGCGGTCTTCTCGGCCTCGTCTCCCGACTCGGTGGCGATGACCGAGACGATGCTCTCGGCGGTCACCTCCGGCCCGTTGATGACCTCGCCCACTTTCTGGTGGTCCTTGAGGATGACGATCCGCTCGGAGAGCCGGACGACCTCCTCCAGCTCGGAGGAGATGAACACGACGCTCGTCCCGCCTTCGGCGAGGTCGGCCACGGTCTCCTGGATGTCGGCCTTGGCGCCGACGTCGATGCCGCGAGTCGGCTCGTCGAGCACGAGCAGGTCGGGGTCGGTGGCCAGCCACCGGCCGAGCAGCACTTTCTGCTGGTTGCCGCCCGAGAGCAGGCGGATCGGACGATCGGGGTCGTTGGGCCGGACGCTGAAGCGCTCCATATAGGTCTTCACCAGCTGGTCGACTTCGCGCGCGGGAACACGACGGAGCCAGCCGCGGCGGGCCTGGACGGCGAGCATGATGTTCTCGCGGACACTCAGATCGCCGACGATCCCGTCGTCGCGACGGCTCTCGGTCGAGTAGGCGATGCCGTGCGCGAGGCCCGCGACCGGAGAGTTCAGCGTGACCTTCTTGCCGCGGAGCTGGATCGTGCCGGAGTCGGACCTGTCGGCACCGGCGAGGAGCCTCGCGAGTTCGGTGCGACCGGATCCGAGGAGACCAGCGAATCCGACGACTTCACCCGCGTGGATCTCGAGATCGGTGGGCTCGATCGCGCCCTTGCGGCCGATGCTCTCGGCAGCGAGCAACGGCGTGACACTGCGGTCGCGCTGCTGCGTCTGACGATTGGACCCGAGGGCGCGGAGCGTTTCGAAGTCCTTGCCGATCATCTTCGAGATGAGCTGCGTGCGATCAAGGTCGCGCTTGAGGTACTCGCCGACGAACCCGCCGTTGCGCAGGACCGTGATCCGGTCGCTGATGGCGTAGACCTGGTCGAGGAAGTGCGAGACGAAGAGGATCGCGACGCCTTGGTCGCGAAGGCGTCGGATGACCTGGAAGAGCACCTCGACCTCGGTCGCGTCGAGGCTCGAGGTGGGTTCGTCGAGGATGAGGACTTTGGAGTCGGTGACCATCGCGCGGCTGATCGCGACGAGCTGCTGGATCGCGATGGAGATCGATGAGAGCGGCGCGCGGGGGTCGAGGTCGCCGAGACCCATTCGGGCGAGGGCCTCGCGGGCGCGGGCGTGGGTCTTGCGCCAGTTGATGCCCGTCCAGTCGCGCACCTCGTGCCCGAGCATCACGTTCTCACCGATGGTGAGGTTCGTGCACAGATTGACCTCTTGGTAGACGGTGGAGATCCCCGCGGCCTGGGCGGAGGCGGTGTCGTTGAAGTGGCGCACCTGTCCGGCGACGACGATCTCGCCGGAGTCGATCTTGTACACGCCGGTGAGCGCTTTGATGAGGGTGGACTTGCCGGCGCCGTTCTCACCCATGAGGGTGTGGACTTCGCCGGGGAGCAGTCGGAAGCTGACGTCGTCGAGCGCTTTCACTCCCGGGAAGGTGATGGACGCGTTGCGGACCTCGACGATCGCGATCGGTTCACTCATGGCTGCGGGTTCCTTCTGGCTTCGGAGTGGGCGAACGGGGACGAGCACGAGCGGGGGCCACCGCAGCGGCAGCCCCCGCTCGCATCACATCTCGTCTAGCCGATGCTGGGTCGAATCAGAAGCCCTTGCCGTCGTCGATCGCGGCCTGGCCGGCCTCGGGCGAGTCGAAGGTCTCGCCCGGGACGATGATGACCTTCTCGACGTTCTCGCCCGCGAGTGCGGCGTTGACGGCGTCGACGGCGAGGTCGCCGAAGAACGGGTTGTACTGAGCCACGAAGCTCAGCTCGCCCGCGGCGAGCGCCTCGAGGGCCGGCGTGGTGCCGTCGATCGTGGCGATCTTGACGTCGGTGCCCGGAGTGAGACCGGCGGCCGTGACGGCAGCGGCCGCGCCGATGCCCATCTCGTCGTTCTGTGCGAAGACGAACTGGAGATCGGGGTTCTCCTTCAGGACGGTCTCGATGACCGACTTGCCCTCGTCAGCGGTCCAGTTCGCCGTCTGCGCGCCGATCTTGGTCCAGCCCTCGGCGCTCTCGATCTCTGCCTCGAAGCCCTCGTTGCGCTCGTTGACCACCGAGAGTCCGGGAACACCCTCGAGCGTGAAGTAGCTCGCGCCCTCCGGGAAGGCCTCGAGCGCCCACGCGCCGACCGAGGCCGCCACGTCCACGTTGTCGGGGGCGATGCGCGTGACGTAGAGGTCGTCGCTGGAGTCGACACCGCGGTCGAGCAAGATCACGGGGATCTCCGCCTCCTGTGCCAGTGCGAGCGAGTCGTCCCAGCCGGATGCCTCGGTCGCGGTGAGGAGGATCGCATCGACCTCGTCGTTCACGAACGTCGCGAAGGCGTCGATCTGCGACTTCTGGTCGGTCGGGCTCGCCGCCGGCGCGTACTTCAGATCGAAGCCGGCATCCTCCGAGAACGCGTCCTTGATCGCCTGCTCGTTCGCGTCGCGCCAGCCGCCTTCGGGGCCGACCGCGACGTAGCCGACGGTGATGAGCTCGTCACCGCTGCCGCCATCCGAACCGCTGTCGTCGTTGCCGCCGCCGGCGCAGCCGGCGAGGCCGAGCGCGAGCGCTCCGGCGCCGACGAACCCGACAAGGCCCAGCATCCGCTTCCTGTTGACCATCTCTTCTCCTCCTTGAGACTCCCTGACGCTCTCGGTCGGGGAGGTGTCCCTGTGCCCCCAGTCGGGACAACGTCGGGTGTGTTCGGCTTCATTGTGCGCGCTAACAACTCCCCGCGCAAGCACGATTCTGGAATTCGTTACGTGTCCGTTACCGCGAACATTCGCGCGATCGCGGTGAACCGGCATCTTCCCGTGTTCGGGCACGATTGGGGGTCAGGATCGAGGGGCCGCGCTCGAGCCCCGCACGATGAGGCGGGGCTCGATGATGTCGTGACCGTCGACCTCGCCGCCCTCGATCGCGGCGATGATGATCTGCAGGGCCAGCGCTCCGAGCGCAGCGAAGTCCTGACGCACCGTCGTGAGCGGCGGCAGGAAGTGCCGCGCATCGGGGAGGTCGTCGAAACCAACGACGCTGATGTCGTCCGGCACCCGAAGCCCGCGCTCCGAGAGGCCGTGCACGAGGCCGAGCGCCATCTGATCGTTCCCCGCGAAGACGGCCGTCGCATCGGCGAAGTCGTAGGTCTTGCCGAACGTGTAGCCGTAGTCGGACGTCCAGTCGCCGACGACGGGCGGGGCGATCGGCAGGCCGGCGTCGGCGAGCGCGTCGCGCCAGCCCTGCTCGCGCGCCCGCGCGTCGTACCAGTCGAGGGGACCGGAGAGATGGGCGATCGAGCGGTGCCCGAGCTCGATCAGGTGCATCACGGCTGCCATCGCGCCGGCCCGCTGGTCCACGGCGGCGGTATGCATATCGGGATCGGACTCGGCCTTGATGACGAGAGTCGGAAGCCCGGTGCTCTGCTGACGGAGCGTGTCGAGCGAAGACGCTCGCGGCGCGATCACGCAGAGGGCGTCCACACCCTGCGTGAGGAGTTCGACGACGCCGGTGTCGATCTGCGACTCCTCGTCATCGGAGATCGAGAACGCGCTGATCGCATAGCCGGCATCACGTGCGGCGCTCTCGATCGCCCGCAGCGTGCTGTTCGGACCCCACTGCACGGGACTGTCGACGATGACGCCGATGCGCATGGCCCGTCGCGTCGCCAGCGCCCGTGCGATCGAACTGGGGGTGTAATTCATCTCGTCGATCGCCTGGAGCACGCGCTCACGGGTCGACTCGCGGATGTTCGGGTGCCCGTTGAGCACACGGGAGACCGTCATATGCGAGACGCCCGCCTGCTTGGCGACGTCGTAGATGCTAGGGCGCTGCCAGCCCCTTGTCGCCTGTTCGGACACTGCGAACCACCTTGCTCGATGTGTCCTACCCTCGCACACGGCGGCGGCACCCGGGATGCGGCGACCCGGGCGACCGGCGTGGACGGCCGGTACGGTGGAAAGCGTGACCGCCTCCGTCAACCCCCTCATCCCTGCGGCCTACGACCTCGCCTGGTCCGGGACGGCGCTGGCACTGCTCGTCCTGGCGGTCGTCGCACTCATCTCGCTCGCACGATCCGCGAAGCAGCTCTCCTCCGGGCAGGCACTGGTCTGGACGCTGGTCGTGATCTTCGTCCCCGCGCTCGGCGCGCTCGCCTGGCTGTTCATCGGACGTCGCGCCGCACGACCCGCTGCCGTCGCCGTCGATCGCGGCTGACCGACCCCGAGCCGGCAGGACGGGATCCGGCGGCCGCGGCATCCGTCCCCGTGGCACGCTGGAGAGGTGACCGGGATTGCCGACGAACCCCCCGCGCGCCGAGGCGGGATGGTCGCCGGAGTGCGGGCACGGCTGCTGACGGCCCTGTCGGGCGATCCGGACGGCACCCCCGGGTGGGTGCGGGAGCTCGCCGAGGGCGATGACGCCGGCTACTTCCCGGAGGACGGCGCGGCGTGGGCCGTGCACGCCGGAGTGGGCACGATGGTGGCGGGCATCCGGGCGCTGCTGATGCAGGCGCTGCACCCCGGCGCGCTCGCCGGCGTCCACGACTGGTCCCGGTATCGCGAGGACCCCGTCGGCCGCCTGACGGGGACCGTGCGCTGGGTCATCTGCCTCACGTACGGCTCGCGGGCGCAGGCGCAGCGTGAGACGGCGCGCGTGGGCCGCTTCCACGAGCGTGTCAGCGGCACCTACCGCGCTGCCGATGGCGCCGAGCGCGCCTACTCCGCCGCCGATCCCGAGCTGGTCGAGTGGGTGCACCTCGCCTTCACGGACGCATTCCTTTCTTGCCACCAGCGGTGGGGACGCGCGATCCCGGGCGGCGCCGATCGCTACGTCGACGAGTGGGCGACCGCCGGGACTCTGATGCGGGTGGCCGACCCGCCGCACACCGAGGCGCAGCTGCGCGGGATGCTGGACGGCTACCTCGAGCGCGGCATCCTGCGCCGCGACGAGCGCGTGGACGACGTGGTGCGGTTCCTCCGCCGCCCGCCGTTCCGCGAATCGCGGTCGATGTCGCTCGCCTACCGCGTGCTGTTCGCGAGTGCCGTCGCGACCCTTCCCCGGCGGTACCGCACGCTTCTCGGCCTGCGCCGTTCGCCGCTTCCCGTGGTGACCGCGACGCGGATGGTGCTCGCCGTGACCGAGCGGGCCCTGAACTCAGGCCCCCGTTCGCAGGATTTCGCGCGCCTGCGGCTGCGCCGCCTCGAGGCAGCTCGGGCCTGACCCGATCGGTCGAGTCGCCAAGACACGCCGTTCCGCGAACGCCTCGTCGGCGTGTCTCGGCAACTCGAGGTGGAACGCGGGCGGAGCGCGGGGACGGGCCCCGGATGCCGCGCGCGTGACAGGCTGGACGTATGCGCATCGCACTCACCGGATCGTCCGGAAAGCTCGGAACCGTCGTCGCCCGCGAACTCCGCGGAGCCGGATACGACGTCGTCGGCATGGACGTCGTGGGCGCCCGCGGCCCCTCGTTCGTGCAGGTCGACCTGACCGACTACGGCCAGGTGATCGACGCGTTCGGCGGCGTGGGAGACCGGCACGACGGCATCGACGCGGTCGTCCATCTCGGTGCGATCCCCGCCCCCGGCATCCGGAGCGACGTCGCCACCTTCCACAACAACATGACGGCGACCTTCAACGTGTTCTGGGCGGCGGTGCGGCTCGGCATCCGGCGCATCGTGTACGCCTCGAGCGAGACGGTGCAGGGCCTTCCGTTCGACGCCCCGCCGCCGTACGTGCCCGTCGACGAGGACTACGAGCCCCGCCCGGAGTCGGTGTACTCGCTCGTCAAGACCCTCGAGGAGCAGCTCGCGCGCGAGCTCGTGCGCTGGCATCCCGACCTGTCGATCACGGCGCTGCGGTTCTCGAACGTCATGGTGCCCGAGGACTACGCCGAGTTCCCCTCGTTCGACCACGACGCGCTCCTGCGCAAGTGGAACCTGTGGGGCTACATCGACGCCCGCGACGGCGCGCACGCCGTGCAGCGCGCCCTCGAAGTCGCCCCCGCAGGGTTCGACAACTTCCTCATCGCGGCATCCGACACCGTCATGTCGCGCCCCAACACGGAGCTGCTCGCGGAGGTGTTCCCCGATGTCCCGGTCGCGCGGTCGTTCGGCGACCACGACACGCTCCTGTCGATCGACAAGGCGCGCCGCCTGCTCGGCTACGACCCGCAGCACACCTGGCGCACCCACGTCGGCTGAGCCGGGAGCACCACCGGAGGTCATGATGAGCGACGATCCTCGACTCGCCGCCGCCCGCTACCGCCAGGAACGTGCGGACGACGACGGCGCGGAGCCGTCGGAAGCCGCCGCGACACCCGCGCGCAGCCCGTCCTCCGCCGGCGCGGTCGACCGGGCCGCGTACGTCGAGACGGCGATCCAGCAGGCGATCCGGCGCGGCGACTTCGACGACCTGCCGGGCGCGGGCAAGGCCATCCCGGGCCTCGGCTCGTCGCACGATCCGGACTGGTGGATCCGGCGCAAGATCGAGTCCGAGCAGCTGAGCGGTCTCGGCCCGCCGGCACTGCGGCTGCGGGTGGAGGACGCCGAGCTCGAGAGCCGGCTCGACGAGCTCTCCCGCGAGGAGGACGTGCGCGAGACACTCGAAGACTTCAACCGGCGCGTGATCGAGGCGCGACGTCAGCTCCTGGGCGGCCCTCCCGTGGTCACCCCCACCCGCGACATCGAGGCCGAGGTCGCCGCATGGGCCGGACGCCGGGCGCCCCGCACCGAGACGACGCCGGATGCCGCGCCCTCGCGCCGTCGCTGGTGGCGGCGACGCTCGCCGCACTGAGACTCAGCCGGCGGGGTTGGTGGCCTTGCCGTCGAGCCACAGCATGTTCGACGGGTCGGAATGGGCCCCGCCCGAGTCGACGTGCTTGTCGCTGATCTGCGGCCCCTTCGTGATGACGTGGACGATCGCCATCGCGTGACCCCTCCCGAGACCGTAGTCGGCGGCGAGCCACTCGACGATCGGCGTCGCCTTCGTGTTCTCGTCGAACCCCTTCTCGTGGGCGAGGTCGATGAGCTGACGCGGGGTGAGCCCCGTCTTGGTCTCGACCGCGTCGAGATAGGCCTGGAACGACATGCCTGGATCCTACCCAGGAACCCGCCAGGCCCCACCCGGTAGACTGGGGCCACCATCCTCGATGTGTATCTACCTGGTCCCGCCCGGACCAAGGCGGCACCACGTGCCGCGTCTCGCGGCGGACTTGCACAGGAACAAAGATGCACACCACTCTGGCGGCGCCCCGCCGCGCCAGCCTCGTCCGCGAGGCGGGCTTCGGCTACTTCCCCATCGCGCTGATCGCGCGCCTGCCGTTCGCCATGATGGTGGTCGGCATCCTGACCCTCGTCGTGTCGGCGCGCGACTCGCTCGCCCTCGGCGGACTCACCTCCGCCATGACGGGCCTGGGCACCGCGCTGTTCGGCCCGCTGCTCGGCGCCGCCGCCGATCGCTTCGGCCAGCGCCGTGTGCTCCTGATCTCGGGCACCGTCAACAGCCTGCTCCTGATCGCGATCGCCTGGCTCGCGTTCGCATCGGTTCCGGATGCCGCGCTCCTCATCGTCGCCTTCCTCATCGGTGCATCGATGCCCCAGGTCGCGCCGCTGTCGCGGAGCCGACTCGTCGGCATCATCGGCCGCACCTTCTCGAAGGACCGTCGCGATGCAGCGGTGGGCGGCACGATGGCCTACGAGTCGGCGGCGGACGAGATCGTCTTCGTCTTCGGGCCGGTGATCGTCGGCCTTCTCGCCACCACGATGAGTCCTGCGGCTCCGGTCATCGGGGCCGCCGTGCTGGCACTGGTGTTCGTGAGCGCGTTCGCGCTGCATCCGACCGCTGCCGTCGCGGCACCGGGGCACGGTGCGAAGCCGACGCAGGGATCCGCGCGCGAGCTCGCGCGCCCGGCGCTGCTCACCACGGTGGTCGGCACGCTCGGCATGGGACTGTTCTTCGGCGCGATGCTCACCTCGCTCACGGCGTTCATGGCCGAGCGGGGCGTGCCCGAGCAGGCCGGTCTGGTCTACGGGGCCATGGGCATCGGGTCCGCCGCGCTCGCGCTGGGCGTCGCGCTCTTCCCCGCGCGATTCACCCTCACCGCGCGGTGGATTGTGTTCGCCGTGATCCTCGTCGCGGGAACCCTGGCGCTGCCCTTCGCCGGCAGCGTGGGCGCCATCACCGTCTGCCTCCTCGTGATCGGCATCGGAATCGGCCCGACCCTCGTCACGCAGTACAGCCTCGCCGCGGGCCGCAGCCCGATCGGGCGCTCCGCCACCGTCATGACCATGCTCGGATCGGCCGTCGTGGTCGGTCAGTCCGCGGCATCCGCCGTCACCGGCATCCTCGCCGAAGCTGCCGGCGCACAGGCGGCGCTCATCGCACCGATCGTCGCTGCCGTCGTCGTCCTCGGCGCGGGGATCGTGAACGCACCGCTGTCGCGGAGCGGGTCGCGGCGACCCCGCGCCTGAGTCAGGGCGCACCGCACGCGCAGCGTTGCCGGTCGAGGTCGCGGGGGCAGGATCGGCATATGACGCGTCACTGGACTCCGCTCGCCGTCGTCTACCTGTGCCTCGCCGTCGCCGGACTGGCTGCCACGTGGTTCTTCAACGTGCTGGCGATCGTGCAGCTGCGCGACTTCCTCGGCGACCTCGTCTCGAGCGGCCCCGCCGTCTCGTCGATCACGGTCGACCTGCTGGTCGTCGCCGTCGCCGGCAGCGTGTTCGTGATCGTCGAGGCGCGCCGCCTGGGGATGAGGTTCGGGTGGCTCTACGTCCTCGGCGCCGCGATCACCGCGTTCGCCTTCACCTTCCCGCTCTTCCTCGCGATGCGCGAGCGCCGCAAGACGGAGATCGCCCGCGCCATCGAATGAGGGGTCAGAGTGCCCCGATGCGGGTCTGGAGCTCTTGGAGAGTGTCCGCGGGAAGCTGCCCGCCGGCCATCTTGAGCACCGCCGCCGCCGGCATCCCCTTGGCGAACCCGATCATCGGGTGGTCGGGGAGTTCGGGCACGAGTTCGACGATGATGCCGCGCGCCTCCGGGTCGTCCAGGAGCTCGCCGAGAGTGGTGGTCTCGAGGTCGTACTTGCCGGCCATGTGAACTCCTCACGCGTCCCCGGCGGATCCGGGCTGGCTACAGCCTGTCAGAGTCCGCGGCATCCGCCCAGCGCTCGAATGCCGCCGTGACAACCGCCTCGGCGGACCCCTCGATCGAGACGACCGCGCCCCGCTCATCGGCACCGAGCGGCTCGAGCAGAGAGAGCTGGGACTGCAGCAGCGAGGCCGGCATGAAGTGGTCGGTCCGCGCCCCGATGCGCGCGGCGAGGAGCTCGGGCGTGCCGTCGAGCTGTACGAAGAAGACATCGTCGGCGGCGCTGCGGAGGGCATCCCGGTAGGCACGACGCAGGGCCGAGCAGGCGACGACGGCCGTTCCGTCCCGCCGCTGCTCGGCCGCGACCATGGCATCAGCGACGAGGGCGAGCCACGGCATCCGGTCCTCATCCGTGAGCGGGATGCCCGCCCGCATCTTGGCGACGTTCGCGGGCGGGTGGAAATCGTCGGCGTCGAGGAATGTCCCGCCGACCTGTGCGGCCAGGCCCGCCGCGATCGTGGACTTGCCCGAGCCCGACACCCCCATCACGACGATCGGCACGGGCGCTCTCCTCGGGTGGTTCGGACGGATGCCTCTCCCAGCGTATCCGCGCCGGAACGGCCGGACGCCCGGCCCGCGTGATGCGGACCGGGCGCCGGCGCGGCGGTTCGGCCTAGAAGTCGAACTCGCCGATGTTGTCCGCGTCGAAGACGAACGGGTCGCCGAGGAGGACGCCGGCGTCGGGGCCGACTTCGAAGTCGCCGAGCTTTCCGGCCTCGAACGTGTCGCCCTCTTCGCCGGTGATCTCACCGGTGATCAGCGCCTGCGCCGCGTACGCGGCCAGGTAGCCGAGGTCGGCCGGGTTCCACAGCGCGAACGCGGTGACGGTGCCGTCCTCGACGTACTCGCGCATCTGGTTCGGGGTGCCCAGGCCCGTCAGCGCGACCTGGCCCTTGTACTCCGAGGTCGACAGGTAGCGTGCCGCCGCCGAGATGCCGACCGTGGTGGGCGAGACGATCCCCTTGAGCTCCGGGTAGGTCTGCAGCAGCGCCGCGGTCTTGTCGAACGAGGTCTGGTCATCGTCGTCGCCGTAGACGATCTCGACGAGTTCCACGTCCGGGTGGTTCGCGGCGAGCTCCTCCTCCATCATCTCGATCCAGGCGTTCTGGTTGGTCGCGTTGGCCGAGGCCGACAGGATCGCGATCTGGCCCGCGTCGCCGATCTGCTCGGTGATCAGATCGACCTGGACCTTCGCGATACCCTCCGCGGTGGCCTGGTTGATGAACAGGTCACGGCACTCCGGGTTGGTGTCGGAGTCGAACGTGACGACCTTGACACCGGCCGAACGCGCCTCGTCCAGCGCGTCGCACAGCGCCTCCGGGTCGTTGGCCGAGACGATCAGGCCCCCCGCGCCCTGCTGGGCAGCGGTCTGGATGTACTGCACCTGCGAGGTGGGCGACGCCTCCGAAGGGCCGACCTCCTCGAACGTGCCGCCGAACTCCTCGGTCGCCTCCTCGGCGCCGCCGGTCGACGTGTCGAAGTACGGGTTGCCCAGGTTCTTGGGCAGCATCGTGATCGACAGGTTGGCGTCGCCGCCGTCCCCGCCGTCCGAGGGGTCTCCACCCGAACCCCCACCGGCACAACCGGCGGCGACGAGCGAGACACCGACGGCGATCGCGGCGACCACGCCGGCGCGCCGCGTGCGCTTCATTCCGAACATCATTGTTTCCTTCCTTGGTGCAGTCTGCGAGTGCCTAGCTGCGATTGGTGTGTGGTGCTCTGGGGGCGATCACGGCTCGTCCGACGCGCCGGCTCTCCCCCTCCTCTTCCCGATGGCGGCGGCCCGGCGGACCTGCAGCCATGCGAGCAGGCTGGACGACACCACGGACACGATGAGCAGCAGTCCGGTGATGACGTTGATGATGTCGCTGGTGACGCCCGCGAGACGCAGGGCGCTGCCGAGCGTGCCGATGAGCAGCACGCCGGCGATCACGCCGTGCAGTGCGCCCCGGCCGCCGAAGATCGAGACGCCGCCGAGCAGGACCGCCGCGATCACCTGAAGCTCCATGCCCATGGCGTTGTCGCCGCGGGCGTTGGAGTACAGGAGGGTGAAGTAGACGCCGGCGAAGCCCGACACCGCGCCGCTGAGCACGAAGAGCAGGAACTTCGTCCGCCCGACGTCGATGCCCGAGAACGCGGCCGCCTCCTTGCTGAGGCCGATCGCATACAGCGAGCGCCCGAACGGCGTGAAGTGCAGCACGATCGCGAACACGATCGCGAGGATCACGAACGGGATCATGATCACCGGGATCGGGGTACCGGGGATGTTGGCCTTGGCGAGGTCGGTCCACTCCTCGGGGAAGTCGGTGATCGCCGTCGTGCCGAGCAGCCCCACGGCGATTCCTCGGAACAGGGCGAGCGTGCCGATCGTGACCGCGAGCGACGGGAGCCCGACCACCGTGATGAGGAAGCCGTTGAACGCTCCGGCGATCGTTCCCACCACGATCGCGACGAGCGCCGCGACCGGGAAGGGCAGACCCGCCTGGGTGAGGATGCCGGTCATCACCGACGAGAGCCCGACGATGCTCGCGACGGAGAGGTCGATCTCCTCGGTGATGATGATGAGCGTCATCGGAAGTGCGATCAGCAGGATCGGCGCGACGTCGCGGAGCAGGTAGGTGACGGTCAACGGGCTGTCGAAGTTGCGCACCGTCGCGAGCGCCACGACGATCACGAGCAGCAGGATCGCGATGATCGCCGCTTCGCGGGTGAGCAGCACGCGCCGCCAGGCGGGCTTCGCGTGAGCCTTGTAGACGCGGGCGGGCGCGGCATCCGTCAGGGCGGTCATCGTGTCTCCTCCCGCTGTGCGATGAGTCGTCGGTGCTGGCGGACGGCGAGCACCCGGTCGAGCACGATCGCGCCCAGGATCAGTGCGCCGACGACGGCGCGCTGCCAGAAGTCGTCGATGCCCAGGATCGGCAGTGCGCGGTTGATGGTGAGCAGCAGGAACGCGCCGATCGCCGCGCCCCACACGGTGCCGACGCCGCCCGAGATCGCGACGCCGCCGATGACGGCCGCGCCGATGGCCTGCAGCTCCCATCCGAAGCCGGCTCCGGAGGAGACCGTGCCGTAGCGGGCCGCGTAGAGCACGCCGGCGAGGCCGGCGAGAGCGCCGCTCGTGACGAAGGCGGCGATGATGCGGCGGGTGACGCGCAGTCCGTAGAGGTGCGCGGCGGCAGGGTCGGACCCGATGGCGTACAGCTCACGGCCGCTGCGCAGATTGCGCAGATACCAGGCCGCGACGACGAGCACCACGACCGCGATGATCGTGAGGATCGGGATGCCGAGGATGCGGTCGGTGCCGAGTGCGCGGAAGTCGGCCGGGAGATCGGACGCGTTGATGCGGTCGCTGCCGGTCCAGGCGACGTTGAGGCCGCGGTAGATGTACATCGTGCCGAGCGTGATCACCAGCGCGGGCACCCGGGCGAAGGCCACGAGCGAGCCGTTGATGAGCCCGAGCAGTCCGCCCATGAGCACTCCGCCGACGAAGACGCCGATGAGCGGGATGCCGGGGATGTCGATGAAGAGACGGCCGGTCAGATAGGCGGTGAGGCCGACGATCGATCCCACCGACAGGTCCACGTTGCGCGTGATGATCACGATCGCCGAGCCGACGGCGACCAGCAGCAGCAGCGACGGCGTGAGAAGCAGGTCGCGGAAGCCGTCGCCCGAGAACAGGAACGAGGGGTTGCTGATCGTCGCGAAGAGGATCACGAGCAGCAGCGCCACGAGGATGCCGGTCTCGCGCGCCGTCCCGATGCGACGCACCAGCTTGGACGCGGCGCTCGATCCCGGCTGGACGGTGGGAGTGGCGGTCGTGGTCATCGGGCCACCTCCGCGTCCGCGGTGGCGGCGTACATGACGGCCTCGGGAGTCGCCTGCTCGCGGGTGAACTCGCCGGTGAGGCGTCCTTCCCGCATGACGAGGACGCGGTCGGCCATACCCAGCACCTCCGGGAGCTCGGACGAGATCATGAGGATCGCGAGGCCCTGCTGAGCCAGCTGCGACAGGAGGCGGTGCACCTCGGCCTTCGTGCCCACGTCGATGCCGCGGGTGGGCTCGTCGACGATGAGCACCTTCGGCTCGGTCGCGAGCCACTTGCCGAGCACGACCTTCTGCTGGTTGCCGCCGGAGAGGGTGGCGGCCTCGGCGTCGAGGGCCGCCGTCTTGACCTCGAGGCGACTCGCCCAGACCTGAGCCGCCCGGTTCTCGAGCCCGCCCCACAGGAGGCCCCACTTGGAGAGCTTCGAGCGGATCGCGAGGGTGATGTTCCGCGAGACCCCGTCCTCGAGCACGAGTCCCTGCTTGCGGCGGTCCTCGGGCACGAGCGCGATGCCGCGGGTCGTGGCGAGCCGCGGGTTGCCCTTCGGCAGCGGCCTGCCCTCGAGCCGGACCGATCCCGCCTCGTACGGGTCGACCCCGAACACGGCGCGGACGACCTCGCTGCGGCCGGCGCCGACCAGGCCCGCGAGGCCCACGATCTCCCCGGCGCGCAGGGTGAACGTGATGTCGCGGAACACGCCCTTGCGCGTGAGTCCGTCGACTTCGAGCACCACCTCGCCGACCTCGGACGGCAGCTTCGGGAACAGTTCGGTCACATCGCGACCGACCATCTGACGCACGAGCTCGTCGACGGTGGTGTCGGCGATCGCCGTGGTGTCGATGTACGAGCCGTCGCGCATGACGGTGACGGTGTCGCACAGGGCGAACACCTCGTCGAAGCGGTGCGAGATGAACAGCAGGGCCCGGTCCTCGTCACGCAGGCTGCGTGCGACCGCGAAGAGACGCTCGACCTCCACACCCGAGAGGGCGGCGGTCGGCTCGTCCATGATGAGCACGCGGGCATCGAGCGAGATGGCCTTCGCGATCTCGATGATCTGCTGGTCGGCGATGGAGAGGCCCTCCGTCACGCGGTCGGGGTCGAGCGCGACGCCCAGGCGCTGGAAGATCTCGACGGCCTCCGTGCGCATGGCCTTGCGGTCGATCCGCCCGAACCGGTTCGTGGGCTGGCGGCCCATGAAGATGTTCTCCGTCACCGACAGGTCGGGGAAGAGCGTGGGCTCCTGGTAGATCACTGCGATGCCGGCGGCCTTGGACTGCGCCGTGCTGGTGAAGTCGACCGACTCGCCGTCGAGGAGGAACTCCCCCGCGTCACGGCGATAGAGACCGGCGACGATCTTGACGAGCGTCGACTTGCCGGCGCCGTTCTCGCCGATGAGGGCGTGGATCGAGCCGCGCTCGAGGGTGAGGCTGCCGGAGCGGAGGGCGACCACCGGACCGAACGACTTCACCACCCGTCGCAGCTCCAGGGCGGGGTGCGGCGCGGCGGGGGCGACATCTGCTGCCACGGCGGCCTCCTCGTTGAGGTGAAAGGGGTGAATCGATTCAGGCGGGTTTCAGGCTACTGTATGTACACCGACGATTCGGGTCAAGTCACCCCGTGACAGTGACCGAATCGTGATCCGACGAAGAAGTGGGGGCGCCGTGCCGGTCAGCATCCGTGATGTCGCGCTGCGCGCGGGCGTCTCGGTGGGCACGGTCTCGAACGTCCTGAACCGGCCGGAAGAGGTTTCCGCAGACTCCGTCGATCGAGTGAGCCGCGCCATCGAAGAACTCGGCTACGTGCGCAACGATGCCGCGCGCAAGCTGCGCGCGGGTGTGAGCACGACGGTCGGGTTCGTCGTGCTCGACGGCCAGAACCCCTTCTACAACGATGTCGTGCGCGGTGCCGAGGACGAGGCGACCAAGCACGGCATCGCGATCCTCTACGGCAACACCGACGAGGACCTCGCGCGAGAGAAGCTCTACCTCGATCTGTTCGAGGAGCAGCAGGTGCGAGGGCTCCTCATCGCCCCCTACGGCGATGTGAACGCGCGCCTTCAGCGGCTGCGAGCGCGCGGAATCGCCGCCGTCCTCGTGGATCGATTCAGCGGGGACGGGCGCTTCTCCTCCGTCTCGGTCGACAGCGTCGTCGGCGGGCGCATGGCCGTGGAGCACCTCATCGCCGGCGGACGACGTCGCCTGGCCTTCGTCGGCGGGCCGTTCGACATCCGGCAGGTGAACGACCGTCTGGCCGGAGCGCGGGTCGCCGCCGAGAATGCCGACGTGGATCTCGAAGTGGTCGCCACCGCCGCGATGACCGTGGAGGAAGGAGTCGCCGCGGGCGCCCGCATCCTCGCGCGGCCGCGCCGCGATTGGCCGGACGCGCTGTTCGCCGCGAACGATCTGCTCGCCCTCGGGCTGCTGCAATCCCTGGTGGTGGACGGCCGGATGCTGGTTCCCCAGGACATCGCGATCATCGGGTTCGACGACATCTCGTTCGCCGCAGCCGCCGCTGTCCCGCTGTCCTCGATCCGCCAGCCGAGTCGTATGATCGGCCGCACCGCCCTGCGCATCGTGCTCGAGGAGGCCGCCGATCCCGAGAGCATCGCACGCCAGACGGTGTTCCAGCCGGAGCTCGTCGTGAGGGCGTCCACCCTGCCCCGCTGAGCCTCGGACTCAATCGCGTATTACCTTGTAGCTCTATGTACCTTGTAGTTCTAGGTATAGAGTGACGGCGTGAAGATCGGCAAAGACCTGGTGGCAGCCGCCGCGACTCCGATGGTGCTCGGCATCCTCGCCGACGGCGAATCGTACGGCTACGCGATCCTGCAGAGGGTGAGCGAACTCTCCGACGGCGAGCTCGAGTGGAGCGACGGGATGCTGTACCCGCTGCTCCATCGGCTCGAAAGGCTCGGACACGTCGAGGCGACCTGGGGCGCATCGCCCGCGGGCCGCCCCCGCAAGCACTACCGGCTCAGTACCGACGGCGAGGCGGCGTTCGCCGAGCAGCGGAAGCAGTGGAGCGTCGTGAGCGCCGCGCTGCAGCAGGTGTGGGCAGACCGCGACGGCGGCCGGAGTCCCTTCGCGCTCGGGGGTGCACCCGCATGAGCGCTGAGCTCGACCCCCAGCTCGAGGAGCAGATCGCCGCCTGGCGCGCGTACGCCGGCCGCCGCGACGCGATCGCCGGCCGCGACGTCGACGAGCTCGAGGACCACCTGCGCGACCAGATCGAGCGGCTCGAAGCATCCGGCCTCGCGCCCGACGAAGCATTCCTCGTCGCCGTCAAGCGCATGGGCGGCATCGACGAGCTCTCGCGAGAGTTCGCCCGCGAGCACTCGGAGCGCCTGTGGAAGCAGCTCATGATCGACGAGCCGGCCGCGGAGTCGTCCCGCTCGCGCGCCCTGCCACTCGCCGTCGGTCTCGCCGTCGCTGCGGCCGCAGCCGTGAAGATCCCGGCACTCTTCGGGATCGACTTCGCGCAGGGCGGCGACTTCTACCTGCGCAACCTCGCGCTGCTCATCCTCCCGTTCCTCGCCGCCTACTTCCTGGTCCGGCGCCGTGCGCGGACGGCGACCATGCTCGTCGTGGCTCTGCCTTTCGTCGCCGCCGCGCTCGTGCTGAACCTCTACCCCTTCGGAACGGATGCCGCGACCCTGGCGCTCGCGGCGATCCACGCCGTCGTCGCCCTGTGGATCGTGGTGGGCATCGCGTACGCAGACGGCGATGTGCGCTCGAGCCGCGCCCGCATGGACTTCGTGCGGTTCACCGGCGAGTGGTTCGTCTACCTCGTGCTCATCGCTCTGGGAGGAGCCGTGCTGGTCGCCCTGACGATGGCGGTCTTCGGCGCGATCGGCCTCGACGCCAGTGCGTTCGTCGAGGAGTGGGCGATCCCCTGCGGACTGGCCGGTGCGGTGGTCATCGCGGGCTGGCTGGTCGAGGCGAAGCAGAGCGTCATCGAGAACATCGCCCCCGTGCTGACGAAGCTGTTCACGCCGCTGTTCACGCTCCTCCTCCTCGCGTTCGTCGTCGCCGGACTGCTCCAGGGCAGCCTCGTCGAGCCGGTCGACGGCGCCCCCGAGATGTTCGGGCAGCGGGACCTGCTCATCGTCTTCGACGTGGTCCTCGTCGTGGTGCTCGGCCTGCTCCTGTACGCGATGTCCGCCCGCGACCCGCTGGCCCGGCCCGCGTGGTTCGACCGGCTCCAGCTGGTGATGGTGATCGCCGCGATCCTGGTCGACCTGCTGGTGCTGATCGCGATGATCGGACGCATCGCCGAGTATGGCGCGAGCCCCAACAAGCTCGCCTCGCTCGGCCTCAACCTGATCCTGCTCGCGAACCTCGCCGGCTCCGCGTGGCTCCAGGTGCGCTTCCTCCTCGGACGCACCCGGTGGGACCGCCTCGAGCGCTGGCAGACCGGCTTCATCCCCGTCTACCTCGCGTGGTCGACGGTCGTCGTCGTCGTCTTCCCGCCGCTCTTCGGCTACGTCTGATCGCGGCATCCGCCCCGCGTACCCTCACCCCCGGGATCACCCGGGGTGAGGGTTGACACCCCTCCCCAAGCGCGAGAGTCTGGGCCTCGAAATCTCGCCGACGTCCCTCCTGGCTGCCTGGACACGGCGCATCTGGCAGTGCCCGAAAGGGCTCGAGGGACGGAGAAGTGTGTGAGCGACGTCAAACGACCGGCGACTTCCATCCACGCGAAGACGACTGGCATGAGTTGGATCACGATGGCGATCCTCATCGCCACCGCGGTCGCGAGTGTGCGCGGCCTACCCGCCATGGCGGGATACGGATGGGCGTCGATCTTCCTCTATGTCCTTCCCGCCATCGTGTTCATGATCCCGGTGGCGCTGGTCGCCGCGGAGCTGGCGAGCGGCTGGAAGGGCGGTGTCTTCGTCTGGGTGAAGGAGGCCTTCGGTGACCGGATCGGGTTCAGCGCGATCTGGCAGCAGTGGATGCAGAACGTGGTCTGGTATCCGGCGCAGCTCGCGTTCTTCGCGTCAGCGCTGGCCTACGTCTTCAACCCCGCCCTGGCATCGAACGGGCTCTTCACCGGGCTCGTGATCCTGGTTGTGTACTGGCTGTCGACGTTCATCGCCTTCGGAGGCGTGAAATCCTTCGCCGGCGTCGGCAAGTGGGGCTTCATCGCCGGCACGATCGTGCCGTCGCTGGGCCTCGTGGTGTTCGCGCTGTTGTTCCTGAGCTCGGGCGGCACCTCCGAGCTTCCGCCGGCTTCCGAGGCGTCCTTCCTGCCGACCTGGACGGGCATCGCGAGCATCGTGCTGATCGTCAGTAACTTCCTGTCGTACGCGGGCATGGAGATGAACGCCGTGCACGTGAACGAGATGGACAAGCCGGGCAAGCAGTTCCCGAAGGCCATCCTGCTGTCGGCGATCATCATCCTGATCGTGTTCATCTTCCCCACTCTTGCGATCTCGGTCGGAGTGGATTCGTCGAGCATCAATCTCACGCAGGGTGTGCTGCAGGCCTTCGATGTGTTCTTCGGACAGCTCGGCATCCCGTGGATGACGACGGTGATGGCGCTCCTGATCGTGTTCGGGATCCTGGCATCGGTGGTCACGTGGATCCCCGGTCCGAGCAAGGGCCTCCTGCTGGTCGGTCGCCAGGGCTACCTGCCGCCGTCTCTGCAGAAGACCAACAAGAACGGCATGCAGGTTCCGATCATGGTCGTCCAGGGCGTCCTCGTGACCATCCTCGCCGTGCTGTTCGCGATCGTCCCATCGGTGCAGAGCGTGTTCTGGATCTTCTCCGCGATGGCCGTTCAGCTCTACCTGATCATGTACATGATGATGTTCCTCGCGGCGCTCAAGCTGCGCCGCTCGCACCCCGACGTCAAGCGCGGCTTCAAGACGCCCGCGATGGGCTTGATCGGCTGGGTCGGGTTCTTCGCCAGCCTGCTCGCCCTCCTCATCGGGTTCGTAGAGCCCGAGGGCAGCACGATGGGCCAGCTCGGGTACACGCTGCTGCTCGTCGGCGGGATCGTCGGGCTCGGGATCTGGCCGTTCATCATCTACGCGTTCCGCAAGGAGAGCTGGAAGGTGTACGCCGACGAAGAGCACACGCACAGCGATGAAGAAGCCGGCGTCACCGATGCCGCGCCCGACACCAAGACCGCGAACTGACCCGGAGGACGACAGAACATGCTGCACAAGAAGGACGATGTCCGAGACGAACTGCTCGACGAGGTGTTCGCCTCGGGAGACCTCTCGGTGGCGCTTCCGAAGTACCGGATGCCGCAGAAGGAGCATCTGGCTGCGCACGCGTATCAGGTGGTCACCGACGAGCTGATGCTCGACGGCAACTCTCGTCAGAACCTCGCGACGTTCTGCCAGACCTGGCTCGAGCCGGAGGTCCGGGCGATCATGTCCGAGACGCTCGACAAGAACATGATCGACAAGGACGAGTACCCGCAGACCGCCGAGATCGAGGCGCGCTGCGTCCACATCCTCGCCGACCTGTGGAACTCCCCTGACGCCGCGAACACCCTCGGCACGTCGACCACCGGCTCGAGCGAGGCCGCCATGCTCGGCGGCATGGCGCTGCTGTGGAACTGGCGGGCGCGTCAGCGGGAGGCCGGCAAGCCCACCGACAAGCCGAACATGATCTGCGGCCCGGTGCAGGTGTGCTGGCACAAGTTCGCCCGGTACTGGGACGTCGAGCTGCGCGAGATCCCGATGGAGGGCGACCGCTACATCATGAACGCGGACGAGGTGATCAAGCGCGTCGACGAGAACACCATCGGCGTCGTGCCGACCCTCGGTGTGACGTTCACGGGCGCGTACGAGCCCGTGCATGAGGTGAGCGACGCGCTCGACAAGCTGCAGGAGGAGACCGGGCTCGACATCCCGATCCACGTCGACGGCGCGTCCGGCGGCTTCATCGCGCCGTTCACGCTTCCCGAGCTGGTGTGGGACTTCCGGCTACCGCGCGTGAAGTCCATCAACACATCGGGTCACAAGTTCGGCCTGGCCCCGCTGGGCGTGGGCTGGGTGGTGTGGCGGGATGCCGCGGAGCTGCCCGAGGACCTGATCTTCAACGTCAACTACCTCGGCGGGAACATGCCGACGTTCGCGCTGAACTTCTCGCGTCCCGGTGGCCAGATCGTCGCGCAGTACTACAACTTCGTCCGGCTCGGCCGCGAGGGCTACCGCAAGGTGCACCAGTCGTGCCACGACACGTCGGTGTACCTGGCCGAGGAGATCGACAAGCTCGGTCACTTCGACATCATCAACGACGGCAGTGCCGAGAAGGGCATCCCGGCCGTCTCGTGGAAGTTGAAGGACGGGGTCGACCACCCGTTCACGCTCTTCGACCTCGCCGACCGGCTGCGCACGCGCGGCTGGCAGGTGCCGGCCTACACGATGCCGGCCGATCGTCAGGACCTGCCGGTGCAGCGCATCCTGGTGCGACAGGGCTTCGGCCGCGATGAGGCCTCGCTCCTCATGGACGACTACCGCGCGGCCATCGAGCACTTCGACAAGCACCCGATCGTCAACTCCATGACAGAGGAGGAAGCCGGGAGCTTCCACCACTGACCCGCGACCGATCGAGGCCCGGCTGCACAGGCGAGGTGCACCCGGGCCTCGACACGTCCCGGTGCGGAGTCCCGGAATCCGCGAGTTGCCAAGACACGCCGTCGCGGGGCGCGAGGCGCGGCGTGTCTTGGCGACTCGAGGGGCTGTTCAGCGCTCCAGCACGACGGCGAGGCCCTGGCCGACGCCGATGCAGATCGCGGCGACCGCGACGCCGCCGCCCCGGCGCGCGAGCTCGTGTGCGGCGTGCCCCACGATGCGGCCGCCGGATGCTCCGAGAGGGTGGCCGATCGCGATGGCGCCGCCGTGGATGTTGACCCGCTCGGGGTCGAGGTCCGGCCAGAGCGCGAGGCACGCGAGCGACTGCGACGCGAACGCCTCGTTGAGCTCGACGACGTCGACGTCGGCCCACGTGCGCCCGGCACGCGCGAGCGCGCGGTTCGCGGCCTCGACCGGGGCGACGCCGAACACGTCCGGGTCGTTGCCTGCCACGCCGCGACCGGCGATGCGGGCCAGGGGCGCAGCATCCACCGCTCCCTCGGCACCGAGCAGCACAGCGGACGCGCCGTCGTTGATCGGAGAGGAATTGCCGGCGGTCACGGTGCCGCCGGCGGCGAACAGCGCGTTCAGCCCGCCGAGCCTCTCGAGCGAGGTGTCGTCGCGGATCCCCTCGTCGCGCGCCAACTCGGCGCCCGGAACCTGCACGACCTCGCCGTCATAGACCCCAGAGGTCCACGCGTCGGCCGCCAGGCGGTGGCTGCGCAGCGCGAACGCGTCCTGCGCATCGCGGGAGATGCCGTAGATGCCGGCGAGCTTCTCCGCGGACTGCCCGTTGGAGATGGTCCACTCCGACGGCAGAGCAGGGTTGACCATGCGCCAGCCGATCGTGGTGTTCCACATGGTCGGATTGCCGACCGACGGCCACGGGCGCGGCGATTTCTCCACGACGAACGGCGCGCGACTCATCGACTCCACGCCGCCCGCCAGCACCACGCGCGCATCGCCCGCCTCGATCGCCCGCGACCCCTGGATCACCGCCTCCACCGACGAGCCGCACAGCCGGTTCACGGTGACACCGGGCACGGAGGTCGGGAACCCCGCCAGCAGCGCTCCCATGCGTGCGATGTTGCGGTTGTCCTCGCCCGCCTGGTTGGCGTCGCCGAACACGACGTCGTCGATGAGTGCCGGGTCGATGCCGGTCCGCTCGACGATCGCGCGCATGGCCACGGCGGCGAGATCGTCGGGCCGCACGCCCGCGAGTGCTCCGCCCGCGCGACCGAACGGCGTGCGCACGGCGTCGTACACATAGGTTGCGGTCACGGCGAGCCTCCTTGCCCGAAAGGGGGCGGGATGCTGGTGGCCGGCGGACGCACGCGTCGAGACCGGGCGGCGGGCCCGTGGTCGACGCGGCAGGCGCGGATCACTCCCGCATTTCCAGGATAACGGCCGAGGGGGGCCTTGCCGCAAGGCCCCCCTCGAGGCGCATACTGGTCGGCCGTGATCCGCCGCGCCGCGCCGATCACGCCGTCCCGGAACGGAGCCCTCCCCGTGAACACCGTCGCCACCGACGTCTTCGATCTGCCCGAACGTCTGTCCGCCAAGGCCCGGCCCGCCCTCATCGGCGCCGACGAGCGCCACTTCGCCGCCATCGAACGCAGCCTGCGGGAGTCGATCGCCGACGCGTCGGCCCGGCTGGACGACGTGCGCCGGCGACCGCTCGGCGGCGGCCAGGACGCCCTCGACCGGGACCTGGAGGTGCATCAGCTCACCGCACGCCTGCGGGCGCTGCGCCGCTTCGGCCTCGACATCTGCCTCGGCCACATCGTCGAGGACGAGGGCGGTGAGCCGGTGTACATCGGCCGTCTCGGACTGACCGATCGCGACGGCCGCCGTCTGCTGATCGACTGGCGCTCCCCCGCGGCCGCGCCGTTCTTCGGCGCGACCCACGGCGATCCGATGGGGCTCGCCCGGCGCCGGCGGTACCGGTGGACGGCCGGACGCATCACGGACTACTGGGACGAGGTCTTCACGGCGGAGGGATTCGAGGACCAAGCCGCCCTCGACGACCAGTCGGCGTTCATCGCCAGCCTCGGCGCCAGTCGGTCCCCGCGCATGCGCGACGTGCTCGCGACGATCCAGGCCGACCAGGACGCGATCATCCGCGCGGGATCGCGGGGGGCGCTCGTCGTGGACGGCGGTCCCGGCACGGGCAAGACCGTGGTCGCCCTGCATCGGGCGGCCTACCTGCTCTACTCGGATCCTCGGCTGCGCCGCGGCCGGGGCGGCGTCCTCGTCGTGGGTCCGCATCGGCCCTACCTCGCCTACGTCTCCGACGTGCTTCCCGGCCTCGGCGAAGACGGCGTCGAGCTGTGCACGCTGGGCGATCTCGTACCTGAGGGGGCTGCGGCCTCTGTCGAGGCCGATCCGGCGGTCGCCGCGCTCAAAGCGACGGCCGCGATGGTGGATGCCGTCGAGACCGCGGTCGCGCATCACGAACGGGCTCCCCGTGCGTCGATGGTCATCGAGACGCCGTGGGCGGATGCTGTGCTCGACCCGGCCGACTGGGTCGAGGCTTTCGCCGCACCCGAGCCGGGCACCGCGCACAACGATGCGCGCGAGGAGGTGCGCGACGCCGTGCTCGCGATCATCTCCGACCAGCACGACGAGGACGTGCCGCGGCACCTGCTGCGCCGGGCGCTGCTGCAGCACGACGAGCTGATGCACGCGATCGCGAGAGCCTGGCCCCTGCTCGACCCGGCGAACGTGGTCGCCGATCTGTGGACGGTGCCCGCCTATCTGCGACGCTGCGCTCCGTGGCTCGGCGACGACGAGATCGCAGCGCTGCAGCGGGCGGACGGCCACGCGTGGACGGACGCCGACCTCCCCCTGCTCGATGCCGCGCGCCGGCGCATCGGCGATCCCGGTGCGGCGGCTCGGCGGCGACGGCGGGAGGCCGAGCAGGCGGCCGAGCGCGAGGTGCGCGACCGCGTGCGGGACGACCTCATCGCGGCCGACGATTCCGAGATGGCCGTGATGTCGATGCTGCGCGGGCAGGATGCGCAGAACTCCCTCGCCGCAGACGACGACGCCGTACGCCCGGATCGCCTCGCCGGCCCCTTCGCCCACATCGTCGTCGACGAGGCGCAGGAGCTGACGGATGCGCAATGGCGGATGCTGCTGTCCCGGTGTCCGTCGCGGAGCTTCACCGTCGTCGGCGACCGGGCCCAGGCGCGTCACGGCTTCGCGGAGTCGTGGACCGAGCGCCTCGAGCGCGCCGGGCTCTCGCGCATCGAGGTCGCCTCGCTCACGGTCAACTACCGCACACCGGCGGAGGTCATGGCGGTGGCGGAGCCGGTGATCCGCGCGGCGCTGCCCGACGCGAACGTGCCGGAGTCGATCCGCAGCACCGGGGTCCCGGTACGGCCGGACGCGGCATCCGCTCGCGACGGCATCCTCGCGCACTGGCTCGAGCGGCACCCGGAGGGCATCGCGTGCGTGATCGGCGACGAGACGTTCCGGGACGTCCCTCGCGTGCGCTCGCTCACGCCCCTGACCGCGAAGGGGCTCGAGTTCGACCTCGTGGTCGTGGTCGGCGCTGAGCGATTCGGGCCGGGCATCGAGGGCGCCGTCGATCGGTACGTGTCGATGACCCGAGCCACGCAGGAGCTCGTGCTGCTGACGTGAGGCGGACCCGCCGCGGACCGTCTGCGCTAGGCCACGACCTGGATCGTTGCGAGGGTGGGGTCGGCGGCGTACGCGATGCGACCGCCGTCGGCGCGCGTGTCCCGCAGCGCTGCGAGCGCCTCCAGGGTGACGACCTCGCCAGGGGCGAGGACCGGCACGCCGGGCGGGTAGGGGGCGATGAGCTCGGCGCAGACGCGGCCGGTCGCGGCGTCCGACGCCACCGTCTCGTGCGGCGCGAAGAACGCCTCGCGTGGGTCGATCGCCGTCTCGGCCCGCACGCTCCAGGCGGCCGACGGGCGGATGGGGCGCGGCTCACCCCGATGACGCTCGATCGCCGCGGTCAATGCCTCGATGAGGGTGTCCACGCCGCCCTCGTCGTCGGCGAGCGTGATCAGCGGCACCAGCACATCGCGGTCCGCCATCTCGACGGTGATGCCGTGTGCGAGGAGGTCCTCCTCGATCGCGTGGCCGTGCGCGCCGGTCCCCGCGAGCAGCACGACGAGCTTCGCCGGGTCGACCGCGACACCGTCGTCGGGTCGGTCGCAGAGGACCTCGACGCCGTCGATGGCGGCGAGCGCCGATCGCGCACCCGCCACGAGGTCGACGAGCCGGCCCACGAGCTCCGGGCCGTCGCGCTGCAGGAGCGCGCGCGAGGCGTCGGCGCTGGCCAGGATCGCTCCGGCGGCGCTGGTGGTGGCGGATGCTTCGAACCCGCGCTCGAGGCGATCGGGATCGAGCAGGCCGCCCGAGCGGGTGGTGCGCGCGAGCAGGAGCGCAGCCTGGCTCCACGCCGGCAGGGACTTGTGGGCGCTCGTGATCAGAGCATCCGCCCCGCGGGCGAGGGCGTTCGCGGGCACGCGGGGCGAGAAGCCGAAGTAAGCCGCCCACGCCGCATCCACGACGAGCGGCACACCCGATGCGTGTGCCGCCGCGGCGAGCGCCTCGATGTCGGACAGCGTGCCGACGTACGACGGATCACCGACCAGCACGCCGCACACATCGGGGTGCACGCGCAGCGCGGCGGCGACCTCCGCCGCGGGGACGGCACCGGGAAGACCGGTGACCGGGTCGATCTCGGGATTGACCCAGATCGGCCGGAGCCCCGCGAGCACGATGCCCAGCAGCACGGAGCGGTGCAGTGTGCGCGAAACGACGACCGACTGCCCGGGTCGTCCGAGCGCGAGCACGGATGCCTGGTTCGCGTGCGTGGAGCCACCCACCGACAGGCGCGCCCAGTCGGTGCCCCAGGCATCGGCCGCGCGCGCCTCCGCGGCCGCCAGCAGCCCGAGGCTCTCCTTCATCGTGTCGAGGCCGGCCAGCATCGGGACGTCGCCCTGCACCACGTCGCCCACGAGATCGTGGCGGTGCTTGTGCCCCGGGATGCTGAACGGTCGCATACGACCGGCGCGGGAATCGGCGGTGTACCGCAGCCACGCCTCGAACAGCGGCGCGTCGGCGGCGAGGCGCCGAGGGTCGCGCGGATCGGAATCAGTCATGCCACCCCTCCAGGAATCTGCGGTGGGCTGAGCGCATGGCTCGACGATACTGCCGCACCGACGACGGCGGAGTCCGCTGCGTCCGAGGCGCTACGGCGTCGCCGACGGGGTCGGCTCGGGAGTCGGCTCTTCGGTCGGCTCAGGGCTCGGCTCGGCGGTGAGCTCGGAGAGGGCCTTGTCGAACGCCGCGATGGTGGCGGCATCCACCTGCCCTGTCGGCTCGACTCCGAGGGCCCTCTGGAACTCCTTGACGGCCTCTGTGAGCTCCGGCGTCCACTCGCCGTCGATCGGGCCGTCCCAGAACCCCGCGAGCGCCAGCGTCTGCTGCACCGCGGCCGTCGACGCGATCGTCTCGCCGGCAGCATCGTGCCCGAGTGCGACCAGAGAATCCTGGAGAGCCTCGGTGGTCGCCTTGTCGACCGTGCCGGTGACGGGCAGTCCGGCCGAGCTCTGCAGATCCTCGACCGCCTGAACCGTCGAGGGCCCGTACACCCCGTCGATCTCCCCGCTGAAGAAGCCCGCGTCGGCGAGGTCCTGCTGCAGGGCCGCGGTATAGGCCGCGACGGCGGCCGCCGCGGTGGCGGCCTGCTCGTCCGAGACGCAGCCCGCGTCGATGAACAGCCGCAGCCACGAGAGCTCGAGCGCGACCACGGCGGCGTTGAATCGCTCCGAGGCCTCGGAGAGCGCCGTGTCGTCGGAGATCGACGAGACGGCCGACGCGAAGTCCTCCTCCGCCTGCTGGACGCGCGCGACGGATGCCTCGGGCACGCCCGGCGGCGGGCTCGGCGCCGCGGTCGGAGCCGCAGACACGGTCGGCTGAGCGGCCGCCAACGCAGCCTGCGCCTCGGCGAGCTCCTGCTGCGCGTCGACGAGCGCCTCCCGCGCGTCGAGCGCCGCCTCGGCGCCGTCCAGAGCATCCTGCTGCGGCTCGACCAGGTCCGCTCCCGCGGTCCGCACGTCGCCGACCGTCGGCGCGGTCGAATGCAGCACGTCGCCGTAGCGATCGAGGCTTTCGATATAGGTGCGGCTGGCGCCGCAGAACTCGTCGGACGCGGCGGCGAATGCCGCTTCGGCGTCGGCGAGCGCCCTCTCCTTCGCAGAGACCTGTGCCTGGGCCCGCTCAGCGGCATCGATCTCTCCCGCGCACCCCGACAGCGCGACGGCGATCACCGCTGCCGCTGCCAGCGCCGCGATTGCCCGTGCCGATGCGCGATCTCTCCGCATTCCGCCTCCGATGCTCCCGAGTGGATCCGGGATCATCGTGGCAAGTGCGGCGGGCATGCGCGTCACCCGGTTCAGATGACGTCAGCCCGTGCGAGTGCCCAGAACGCTCGAGGGCGGGAACGGTCCTGACTGCGCGGTGCCGGTGACCCGGTCGCCGATGACGCGGAGCTCGAACACCAGTGACATCGGAAGCGGAGCGGCCAGGTCGAGCACGAACTCCGCCGTGTCACCGACTGCCGTGCCGTGACGGAGCGGCACCGGTCCCGTCGAGCCGACGGCCGTGCCGGTGAGCGTCGTGCCCTCGGTCGTCACGGTGAGATCGAACCGCCGGGATCCCGCCAGCGTCGCGACCTCCAGCGCCCAGGTTCCATCGATATCCGCCACGCGTCGCCCTCTCCGGATGCCGCTGCCCATCGCAGCCGTGGAGGCCCATTCTGCTCGCTTCCCGGACTCGCCGGGGACTTCATCGCGCGAGGATGTCAGCAGACGCACATCGGATTTGAAAGATGAGACTTGCAGTCTCTAGAGTGTCAGAGTGCTCACCGGGGGGTGAGGGCACGGCGGTCCGCTGAGGAATGCGCAGCCGTACGGACCGTGCCGGTGCCGGGTTGTGGGGACCCGGCACCGCGACCGGCGCAGGATCTGCGGCACCGCGAGGTCCAGAGCGCGCGATAATCAGATCGTGTCGAACCTCGAACCCCGCACTCGGAGACCCGCAGGCGAGACACGCGCGCTCATGCTCGCGACCGCGATCGACCGCGTCACGGCCGAGGGCCTGCACCTCGACTTCGCGAATCTCGAACTCGAGGACCTCATCCGCGCCGCGGGTGTTCCCCGATCCACGGTGTTCCGCATCTGGCCGGATCGAGGCGCCTTCATCGGTGACCTCGTGCGAGCCCTGTTCGCAGCGGATCCCGGCTTCCAGGCGGGTTTCGACGGCGAGACGCTCGCGCTCCTCGAGCAGACGATCGCCGGCTCGGCCACCGGTGCCGACGCGCAGACGGAGCGTGAAGCAGCACTGCGCGCGGTCATCCACCGCACCGCCGCACACAACATCGTCGCCGTCGAGGAGTCCCTGACCTGGCGGACCTACCGCTCGCTGACCGTCGCACTGACAAGCGGTGACGCCGTTCCCGGCGGCGACGGGATCCGGGCGCTCCTCGGAGAGCTGGAAGCGCGGTACATCGAGCGCATGGCCGCGGTGTACGTACAGCTCAACGCTGCACTCGGGCTGCGCATGCGCCAGGGACTCACCGAAGAAGACCTCGCAGTGGCGGTGATGGCCGTCATCGACGGCATGAGCGATCACCGCCGCATCGATCCCGCCGGCGTCGACCGACCGCGAATCGTCGCGCTCGGGCCCGAAGGTTCAGCGGAATGGCACCTCGCGGGCGTCGCCGTGTACGGCGTGTACACGGCCTTCACCGAGAGCGCTCCTCGCTGACGCAACGATCCGCCACCCGCGCGTCATGTTCGACATGCCGGCGCAGTCTTCCCTGTGGGAGGTGCGTCGGACTTGATCCGACGCCTCATGGGCTCTCCTGAGCCGAGAGGGGATGTGGACCCGCACTCGGTCCTGGGGAGGCGGCGGCCTCCCTGAGCCGAGAGGGGATGTGGATCCGCACTCGGTCGCGGGGAGGCGGCGGCCTGGGGCTGCACCGCCTTCCCGCGCTTCCTGGGGAATCCCATGGCGGAGACCGCGCTTCGGCGCGATCAGGACGCTTCAGAGGAGAGTCTCCGGTTCGCTGAGGCCACCCCCGCGACGATGCCTCCCACCACGGTCGTCGTCCGCAGTCGACGGGCGACCTCGGCAGCCTCGCGGGCCAACATCGTGCAGCTGTGGGTGTGCTTCAGATGGCGTTCGATGCGCTTGCGCGTCGGGTTGGTCACCGCGCCGCGCGCGTACGCGCCGAGGTTCTTGCCGACGAACTGGCACTCGGGGTGGGAGGCGACGACATCGAGGTGCGCTTGCACCCACGCCGTTCGCAGCCCTTCGCGCGCTCGATAGGTCAGCGCGGCGGCAGCGTTCGCGGAGAGCCCCAGGGTGGTTCCGATCTCGGCCGCCGTGTAGCCCTCGACCTCGGAGTACCACAGGGCCTCGCGCCATCGCTCGGGAAGCGCGAGGAACGCGGTCGTGACGACGGAGTCGCGCGCTGCGGGCGATTGGTCCGCATCTTCGCCGTCCTGGAATGCCGTCGGGTCTTCGACGGCGATCTCCTTCGTCCGTGATCCCCACGTCGCCGCGGTGTTGCGGATGGTCGCCGCCAGATAGGGCATGAGGGACTCATCGGGCCCGTTTCCGGCCCGGAGCGCGCGGTACACCCTCGCAAAAGCCTCCGACGCGATGTCTTCGGGGTCGAATCGGCGGGTGACCGACCGCGCCACCTTGAGAGCGCCGTCGAGGTGACGACTCCACAGCGCCGCGAAGGCGTCGCGATCTCCCCCACGGGTCGCCTCGATGAGTTCGGCATCCGTCCTGTCTGGGTCTCCCGTCCCTGCACTTCGGTCGTCGGTTGCGAAATCAGTCAATAAACGTCCCCCTTGACCCGTCGGACAGCACACGGGCACATACCAAGGACTCCCGAGCACGGTCGGGTATGACGCGTCACCGCAAGGTGGGCGGAAGGCGGCATCCGTCAGAACAAGGGCATTCGGAGCTCGCCGTCATATTCGACGGCCCACCGTGTCTGTGTTTGTGAGGCGCTTCGCCGCCCTCCCCATGCGCGGCGATCCCGTTCCTCGGATCGGTGAGCGTGGTCTTCCACGCCCCGATCCCGGCTGGTCGGTGCGGTCTCCCACCGCACCGACCAGCCTCTCTTCGCCGGCGCTCCGCAGCCCCGTGTCGAGGCACGGACGCGCCCGGGAACGTGTGAGGGGCGGGCACCCCAGCGCCCGCCCCTCGTGATGCCGGTGGGACGACATCACGTACTCCCCCCGGAGTACTGCCGGCGAACGCCGGCGGGTCGCCATGGGAAGCGACCTCGTAATGCAGGACGACCCCCGCGCAGGAATATGACGCCGCGTGAAAGAGAAATCAGGAACGGCGGCAGGTCGAGCCCTCCCCGTCCTCCGGCCGTCAGCTGCGGTCGCTCCGATCCGGCCGGTCTCGCCCGACACTCACCTCAGCGGGTCTCCGTCCGACCACTCGGGCGTGTGCCGCTCCTCCACCGCCTCGCAGGCGGCGACGGCTCCGGTCGGTGCGGGTGCTCGCGGGGGTGGGCCACAGCGGGAAGTGCCAGCGCCGCGAGAAGAGCATCGCGCGAAACGGTCCATCCGTCCCGTCCGCGCACGCCCTCGATAGAGCCCGCCATCAGCAGGCGGTAGAGCAGGATGCGGCGCTCCGCGAGGAGGAGCTCGACTTCAGCAAGGTCCAGCGTCGCGGGGAGGGATCGGGTATCGACCGGCGACCATCGGCGGAGGAAGTCCGGAGCCTGCCCGCCGACCTCTCGCCGGTGCGTCTCCGCGAACGCGGTGACATCCTCCTGGCGGAGGAACCACTGATCTCCGAGCTTCACTCCGCTGAGCGTTCCCCGAGCGAGACGTCGGCGAAGGGCCGTCGGATTGGTCGTCAGGAGTCCCGCGGCGACCCGCAGAGGAACGGCGATCGCGTAGCGTTCGATGGATGCGAGGTCGGTCACGCGCGTCTCCGTCTTGAAGCAGGGGAAGACGCCCGGCGGGTACCGGGCGTCTTACCTCAAGACACGCGGACCGCTCGAAAATGACGGCAGCCGAGCACACAGCGGGCGCGAGCCGCGGCCGAGGAGTCAGCCGGCCCGGTCGGCGTCCGCGAGATCCTCAGCGATCCGACGAGCGCCGCGGACGGCGATGGCGACGCTCGTCAGGGTCGGGTTCATCGTGTTCGCGGTCGGGATCAGCGCGTTTCCTCCGACGACGAGGTTCGAGAAGCCCCAGACCCGGGAGTACGGGTCAGCGACCGACGTGCCGTCGTCGGCCGGCCCCATGCGCATCGTCCCCATGTAGTGCAGGCTCGAGCCGTTCGGCAGCAGTCGGGGCTGTGCGACGAAGTCGCCGAGGGCCTGGCCGGCGCGGCGGAGTCGTTCGGTCGCCTCCGCGATCTCACCGTTCTCCACGTCGGTGAGGGCGTACTCGATCGTCATGTTGGGGAGCCCACGGTAGTCGAGCTCGTCGTCGGAGAACGTGACGCCGTCGTCGGCCCGCGGGTGCTTGCGCACGCCGTAGCCCATGTTCACGTACCCCCACCGGTTGCCGGCATGCGGGCTCGAGGGGTCGAGCTGGAAGGGCGGGTTCTCGGCGTACATCACCTGCAGCGAGAACGGGTGCCCGGGCTCCGAGAACGGGATGCGGTTCACGGCGGCGACGGGATCGACCGCGTGGCGCGCGCGACGGGCGAGCTCGGCATCCAGCTGGTCATCGCTCACCAGCGCACCCATCCGGTCGGCGTTCAGCGCGACGGTCGTGATGACCACGTGGTGCTCGGTGAGGTAGCGGCCCAGTGCGTCGGGCCGGATGCCGGAGGCCCACAGCAGCTGCGGCGAGCGGAACGCATCCGCGGCCACCACCACCACGTCCGCCGCGACGGTCGAGACCTCGTGGGTGCGCAGGTCTTCGACCACGACCCCGGTCGCGCGGCCGCCGTGGTGCTCGACGCGGCGCACGAGAGAGAGGTCGCGGAGGGTGAAGCGCTGCGCGAGGGGATCGCCCGCGTCGATCAGCGGGCCGAGCACGACATCCGCACCGGCCCACCGCATCGAGCCGTCGGGCTGAGGGTCACCGGCCACGGGCAGCGTGCCGACGCCGTAGTCTTCGGGCAGCTCGGCGGCGAACTCGTCCTCGAGCAGCGTGCGGATGGCGGTGCCGATCGCGGAGTCGGCGAATGCTGCGCTCTGCGCGTGCAGCAGCGACTCGGCGGTGTCGATGAGCCCGTCCCACTCCGCGTCCGGGATGAAGGGGATCTTCTCACTGAAGGCGGGGCGCGGGATCGCGCACGTCCAGTGCGCGCCCTGACCGCCGACGTTGGTGGCGGCCGCCGCGGCGGGGAAGGTAGGGGCGTGCGCCGAGCCGTCGCCGCCGAAGTCGAGCAGGTGCGTGCCCTGCCGTGCAGTGAACATGCCCTCGACGACCACTCCCGCAGGAATGCCGAGGCTCTCTCGCAGCGCGCCCGCCTGCGGGCCCTGGGACATCTCGCGCGCGCGTTCCTTCGCGGCGGGGTCCTCGATGTTTCGCACGCTCTGCCCGGGGATCTCGGTGAGCTGCGGACCGGCCTCGAACATCGTCACGGTGGCGGTCGGGTGGGACTCGACGATGACCCGCGCGTACGCGGACCCGATGGGGCCGCTTCCGACGATGACGACGTGGGGTGCGGGGGACATGGCGTCTCCTTCTCGGGATCAGGCGGCGACGGGTTCGGCGTCGAGGACGGAGGGGCTCTCGTCGGGCAGGCGGCCCGCGGGCAGCAGCACCGCAGCGATCACGCCGACGGCATAGGCGATGGCGAGGCCGACGAAGATCGGCGAGAACACCTGGGTGTAGATGTCGGCGATCTGGGCCTGCACGGCGACGGTCGCGCCGTGGACCAGCTGCGGGGTGAGCGTCGACGCGTCGATCCCGGCGGGGAGGGCGGCGGCGACGCCGGCGGCGACGACTCCGCCGATCACGGCCGTGGTCACCGTCGCCCCGACCTGACGCACGAGGTTGACGGATGCCGTCACCGTGCCGAGTTCGCTGCGGGGAACCGCGCTCTGCACGACCGCGATGACCAGACTCATGAAGGAGCCGGTGCCGATCCCCACACCGAACATCACGACCATCGGCACCCACAGCGGCAGGCCGACGGGGAGGAGCGCCATGATCAGCAGCCCCACCGCGGCGAGGGCTGTGCCCGCGATCGCGAAGACCCGATAGCGCCCGGACCGGCTGGCCAGCCAGCCCGTGACGAGATTGCTCACCAGCATCCCGAACACGGTCGCGATCGGCACCAGTCCCGAGATCGTGACCGATGTGCCGTAGGCCATCTGGAAGTACGTCGGGAGGTAGGCGGTGACGGAGAAGAGGCCGACCCCGATGATCGCCGAGAGGACGAGGCCCGCCGCGATGGTGCGGTTCGCGAACATCCGCAGCGGAATGATGGGCTCGGCTGCGCGCAGCTCGACGAAGAGGAAGGCGGAGAACGCGAGCAGCGAGACAACGAAGGCGATCACGGCGGCGCTCGCGGACTCGCGATCTGCCGTCCAGCTGACGGCCAGGACGAGAGCCACCAGCGACATCGTGAACCAGGCCGCTCCGGCGATGTCGAATCGACGGCGCGCCGAGGCCTCGACATGCGGAACGGCGATCAGTGCGAGCGCGAGAGCGGCGAGGCCGATCGGGAGGTTGATCCAGAACACCCATGACCAGCCCCAGTAGTCGGTGATCAGTCCCCCGACGACGGGCCCGACGAGGATCGCAATGGGAAAGGCGGCCCCGATGATCGCCATGTAGCGGGGACGTTCGCGCGGTGTGGTGACGTGGGCGATGATCGTCTGCGACATCAGCTGGATGCCCGCCGAGCTCATTCCCTGCACGACGCGCGCGACGACGAGCCACGTCATGCTCTGCGCGAAGCCGCACAGGAGCGACGCGACGAGGAACACCACGAGCGAGGTGAGGAAGACCAGTCGGGGGCCGACCACGTCCCCGAGCTTGCCGATCACCGGCAGCAGCACGGTGCTCGCGAGCGTGTAGCCCACGACGACCCAGCTCATCTGCTCGAGCGCGCCGAGGTCCCCGGCGATCGTGGCCAGTGATGTGGAGACCACGGTGTGGTCGAGGGCGCCGAGGAACGACACCGAGAGGAGGGAGACGACGAGGAGGCGAAGCCGGAGCGGAGAGAGCTGCATGCGCGGGTCACCCGAACGATCGGGCCATCGACGCGACGGTGTGTGCCCCGGGTGCCACAACGCCCCCGGGAACGGACCCTGCGGCCCCGACGTCACCACCATCATAACACTCTTTAGTCGAAAACCAACTAAAGTGCGCGGGTTCGGCGCCGAGACCGCCGGCGGGCGGCGGGCACGGCCGGCGCAGCGACCATCGGCCCGACGGGACTCACCAGTTCGCCGATGCCTTCGATCGACATCCGTACGATGTCGCCGGGTGAGAGCGGCGGTGGGGTGAGGCCTCCGTGGCGTCCCCACAGCTCGCCGAGACATCCGCCGTTGCCCACCGTGCCGGAGCCCAGCACGTCGCCGGGCACCACGCGGGAGTTGCGCGCCGCGTACGCCACGAACTCCGGGAACGGCCACCCCGCGTTCGAGGTGAGGTCATGCCCGATGAGCTGGTCGTTGACGAAGACCTCTGCGCGGAGCTCGAGGAAGCCGTCGGCGTCGTGGAAGGGCTCGAGTTCGTCGGCCGTCACGATCCACGGACCGAGCGACATCCCGAAGTCCTTGCCCTTGGCCGGCCCCAGGCGCACTTTCATCTCCCGCGACTGGAGATCCCTGGCCGACCAGTCGTTCATGATCGTGTAGCCGAAGATGTGCGCGCGCGCCGACTCGACGTCGAGATTGCGCCCGTCCGAGCCCTCGACGCCGCCGATGACGACCGCGAGTTCCAGCTCGAAGTCCAGGCGCTCGGTGACCGGGGGCGAGACCGGCTCCGCAGGGCCCAGCACCGTGTGGGGGTTCGTGAAGTAGAAGGTCGGCGCCTCGTACCACTCCGGCACGACCTCGCTCTTGCCGTCGACGGACGCGCTCACGCCCTCGACGTGCTCCTCGAAGGCGACGAAGTCCCGGATCGATGCGGGCTCCAGTGGCGCGAGGAGCCGCACATCCTCGAGAACGGCGCCGGGCGCATCGGCCGCGCCGTCGAAGAGCCGCTGCGCAGCGGCGAGACCCTGCGCGAGCACCTGCGAGACACGCAGGCCGTCCGGAAAGGGGACGACGCGGTCCGCGATGACGAAGCCCTCCCCCAGATCGGCACCGTCGATCCAGCGCGCGATCCTCATGCGGTGACCTTGCTCCGCAGCAGAGCCTCGGCGTTCCCGCCCAGCACCAGCCGGGTGAGGTCCTCGGGCAGTCCCGCCGACTGGACGGCCGCCACCGGATCCTCCAGTCCCATGTCGAACGGGAAGTCGCTGCCCATCAGCACGCGCTCCCCGCCGGCCACCTCGATCAGGTGCCGGAGCGCGACCGGATCGTGCACGACGGTGTCGAACCAGAGCTTGCGCAGGTAGGTCGATGGCGCGTGCTCGCAGCGCCGCGCCTCAGGACGCACGTGCCACGCATGGTCGGAGCGACCGATCGCGAACGGCAGGTAGCCGCCGCCGTGCGCGGCCACGATCTTCAGGTCGGGATGACGGTCGAGCACGCCCGAGAAGATGACGTGCGACAGCGCGACCGCGTTCTCGGTGGGCTGGCCCACGGTGTTGGAGAGGTAGAACCGATCGAGCCGCTCGTCGAGACTGCAGCCGAACGGGTGCAGGAAGACGATGCAGCCGAGCTCGGCGGCGCGCGCCCAGAACGGCTCGAGCCGCTCGTCGGAGAGCTCGACGTCTCCCGCGAAGGACGAGATCTCCACGCCCGCGAGGCCGCGCCCGAGCACGGCGTCGTCGAGGTACTCGACGGCGCGGTGCGGATGCTGCAGCGGGACGACGCCGAGACCGACGAGCCGGTCGGGTGCCTGCGCGACATGCTCCGCGATCAGCCTGTTGGTCTCCATCGCGACCCACGCGGCGAGACCTTCCGGCGCCCACGGATAGAAGTGGTTCGGCGAAACGCTCACCCATTGCCGCTGGACGCCCTGCTCGTCCATCGCCGCGAGACGCGCGCGGACGTCGGTCAGCTTCGGGATGCGGGCGCCGATCATCGCACCGGACGCCTGCAGGCTCGCCACGCCGTTGCGCCGACGCTCGAGCTCGGCCGCTTCGGCCACGAGCTCGGGGGCTCGGCGCTCGACCTCGGCATGCATCGCGGGGAGCAGGAGGTGCGCGTGGACGTCGGTCGTCATGCGGGCACTGCCATCTGCTGCGCGATGCCGAAGATCAGACCGCCGGCGTCGGCGTCGCGGTTTCCGTCGATCTGCCACTGGGCGAGCTGAGCGGATGCCTCCACCACGGCCGTGGCGCGGGGCACGCGACGCGCGTGGAACTCATCCCACAGTCCCTGGTCGACACCGTCGCGGCCCACGAGAAGCTCGGTGAGGACGACGGCATCCTCGAGTCCCTGCGCCGCACCCTGCGCGATCGTGGGAGGGCAGGAGTGCGCCGCGTCGCCGATGATCACGACGCGGCCGCGGTTCCACGGGCCTTCGACGAGGTGCGTGGTGAACCACGTGTAGTTCGCGTGAGCGCCCTTCTCGAGATCGGCGCGGATCGAGTTCCACGGTCCGCCGTAGGCGCGCGACTCCTCCAGCATGATCGCCGAGGCCTCCTCGTCGGACACCCCGAAGCGGTCCTGCGCCTTCTCGACGAGGAACGCGTACATGGAGTCCTCGCCCGTCGGCGTGTACCCGGCGATGTAGACCGGCCCGCCGTAGTACAGCTCGCTGCGCTCGACCTCGGCGGGGCGCGAGACGAAGGTGCGCCAGATGCCCATTCCGTTCGGCTCGGGGGCGGTCTCGATGCCCATCAGGCCGCGCACGGCGGAGTTGAGTCCGTCGGCGCCGATGAGGAGGTCGTACACGCCGGCCGACTTCTCGTCGACGAACACCTCGACCCCATCGCCCCTCTCCGGTTGCTGAGCCTGTCGAAGCACGAGGCCGGTGACCTTGCGCCCGAAGTGCACGCGGGCGCCCGCCTTCTCGGCGTGGGCGAGCAGGATGCGCGCGAGCTCGGGGCGCGGCATCCCCATCGCCGCGGGGTAGTCGGGGCCGCCGGTCTTCACGTCGGGGAGGTTGGCCACCACAGGGGCATCGGGTCCCGGAGCGCGCAGCGCGAGACCCTCGAACGGGTAGCCCGCGGCGCGGATGTCGTCCCAGGCGCCGAGCGCGTCGAACGCGCGCAGCGCGTTGCCCTGCAGCGAGATGCCCGATCCCAGCACGCTGAGCTCGGCCTTCGATTCGAAGAGATCGACCTCGACGCCGGCCTTGGCGAGCTGGATCGCGGCGGCCAGTCCGACGACACCGGCGCCGGCGATCGCGACCTTGGTGACTGCGGTCATGTCAGAACCTCCCTGTTCTGTCTGGTGGAGAGTGTCTAGAGGATGGCGACGGGGTTGATGGGCGAGCCGACGGCCCCGGTGATCGGCAGCGGCGCCGCCGAGAGCAGCACGTCGTACCGCCCGAGCGCCGCACACGCATGAGCGAGCTCGTCGAGGTTCCACATCTCGCCGATGGTGAGTCCCATATTGGGGATCACGACCTGGTGCAGCGGCTGGAAGGCGGGCACGTCGAACTCGTTCGGTCGCACCTCGAAGCCCCAGGTGTCGGTCGCGATCGCGGCGATCTCGGTGCGGTGCAGCCATCCCGCCGTCGTCAGTGAGAGTCCGGGTGCAGGGCCTCCGGCGTAGTCGCCCCACCCCTCCCGGCGGGTGCGCGCGTACTGGCCGGTGCGCACGAGCACGATGTCGCCGCGGCCGACGGCGCTCGAGGCTCCCTGGGCGGCGATGGTCGCCTCGAGATCGGCCACGGTGATCGCGTAGCCGTCCGCGAGCTCCCCGGTCTCGGGCTCGAGGTGGCGGCCGACATCCAGCAGCACGCCTCGCGAGACGATGACGGATGCCGCGTGCTCGATGCCCGTCACGAGGTCGCCGTCGCTCGTCACGACATCACCCGCGCGACGCCCGTTCCACGCGTTGCCGTGGTCGAAGATGTGGCCCAGCCCGTCCCACTGCGTCGAGCACTGCAGCGGCATCGCGATCACGTCGTCGGCGCCACCGATGCCGTGCGGGAAGCCCTGGGTGCCGCGCTCGGCGTCGGTGCCGGTGTCGGTCATCGTGTGCACCGGGTTGGTGCGGCGGCGCCACCCCTTCTGCGGGCCGTCGGTGTCGAACGGCTGCGAGAGCGACACGACCCGGCCCTCGCTCACGAGCACCGCTGCCTCGATCCGCTTGGCGGGATCGATGAAGTTCAGCGTGCCGAGCACGTCGTCGGGGCCCCAGCGGCCCCAGTTGCGGAACGCCTCTGCGCGCGCGGCGATCTCGGCCTCGGGATCAGTCCGATCGAGCTCGGCGGGGTTCTCCGTCGGCGCGCTCATCGCGCCTCCTCCGCGACGCAGCGGACGACCTGGGTGCCGAGACCCTCGATGGACCCGGTCATCACGTCTCCGTCGCGCAGGAACCGCTTCCAGTGCTGACCGTTGCCGGCCGGGCTCCCGGTGAGCAGCAGATCACCCGGCAGGAGCGGCATGGTCTGCGACGCGCCGGAGATGAGCGCGGGGACGTCGAAGAGCAGATCCGAGGTCGACGCATCCTGCATCACTTCACCGTTGAGCTCGAGCCGCACGTTCAGTTTCGACGGATCCACGAACGGTGCGGGAACCAGCAGCGGCCCGGCGGGCAGGAAGCCCGGGGCGTTCTTCGCCCGGTACCAGTCGGTGCCGATCTCCTTCATGTCCTTGCGGAACACGAGGTCGCGCGTCGTGACGTCGTTGACGATCGTGTAGCCGGCGACGTGGTCGAGCGCGTCTTCGCGGCTCACCCGGAACGCCTCTCGGCCGATCACGACGGCGAGCTCGAGCTCCCAGTCGTGCACCTTGCTGTAGCCGGGCAGCGTCAGCGCGACGTCATCGCCGACGACGCATGCGGGCAGCCCGATGAAGAAGTACGGCTCACCGGTGCGCTTGCGCTCGTCCATGATGTCCGCGGCGAAGGATCGCGCCTGATCGGGCGTGCGCGTGCCGTCCTGGGTGAGCCCGGCGACCACGAGCTCGATGACGTGCTGCCGGTAATTGGCGCCGGTCTGCAGGACCTGCCGCGGCTCCACCGGCGCCACGAGCGTCACGTCGGCGAGCGGCATCCACTCTCCGTCACCGGCGGCGAGCGCTGCCAGGCGATCCCAGTCCGGCGCACCGAGGAAGTCGTTGAGCGAGCCCGCCCCGAGTTCGTCCGGGGAGACGGCGCGTACGCGGTCGCCGGAGAGCAGCCCCATACGCACCTCGGCGCCGGTGCGGAAGCGCACCAGCGCGTAGGGGGCCTCGAAGCGTTCGATCGTCATCGCATCATCCTTCTCGCTCATCATCGTGCGAAGTGGTGTCGCGGGCGACCCGGCAAGGAGTCCGGGCCGCCCGCGAAGCTGTCAGCCCTGGCCGTGCTTGGCGTACGGGTTGAAGAGCGCGTCCTTGATCTCGTCGGGAACGCCCTCCTCCGTCGCCGACGGTCCGTCGGCGGGCGGGAAGGACTCGGTCATCGACATCGGCATCGCGCTGTTGCGGTAGAAGTTGTTCGAGCCCTGCGACGGCTTCCAGGTGTTGGCCTCCCAGTCGGGCACGTAGTTGCGGTAGCCGCCCGTGTTCAGCTCGATGCGCAGGCTCGAGGGCTCGCGGTAGTACAGGAAGTTCTGCTCGCCGATGCCGTGGATCGACGGGCCGTACTCGATCGGGTAGCCGTTCTCACCGAGCACATCGGCGGCGATGAGGAGCTCCTCGCGGGTGTCGACCCAGAAGGCGTAGTGGTTGACGCGACCTGCGCGGGTCGACCCGTCGAGCACGACGCCGAGGTCGTGCGACTTCTCGTTCGTCGTGAGCACCGAGAAGACCGAGATCGGCGCTTCGTCGAGCTGCGTGCGCGCCATGAACCGGAAGCCGAGCACGTCGACGTACCACTGCACGAACGCGTCGACGTCGCTGGTCGCGACCGTGACGTGGTCGAGCTGACGGGGAGCGCCGGCGACCTTGCTGCGGCGCGAGGGACGGTCGGGGTAGATCGACGCGGCGTCGCCCTCGGTGTCGTGGTGGCGCGTGACATCCCAGTGGAGGGTCATCGAGTGACCCCACGGGCCGACGAAGCGGTAGGCGCGGCCGATGCCGTTGCCCTCGAACCACTCCCCCGTGATTCCTGCGGCCTCGATCTTCTCGGCTGCGGCCCGCAGGGCCTCGGCCGACGACGTGCGCCAGGCCATCGTCTCGAGCGAGGGCTCGTCGCCCTTCACCACGACGACGGAGTATTTGTAGTAGTCGCCCCAGCAGCGGAGGTAGACGCGGTCGTCTTCGCGACCGACCTCGATGAGCCCGACCTGGTTGACGTAGAAGTCGACCGATGCCTCCAGGTCCGGCGTCGTGATCGCGACGAACGAGAGGTGGGACAGCAGCTTGATCATCTTCGATCCTTTCCGGTGGGACGGAGGATCCCGACCCTTCTTCCACTATCCGACGGAAGTCGTGCATAAGGGAAGCGGATTGCATCGATGTCGATCATCGACCGTGGTTATGGCTTCGTGGCGCCCAGGAGCTCGTCGGCCAGCGAGCGATCATGGATCAGTGAGACCAGGTCGTCGACGGGGTCGCCGGCCGCCGCGGCGAGCGCGCGACGCAGCGCGAGTCGCTCCGAGGACTCGTATCGCGGTGCGGCGACCACGACCCCCTCCTCGCCGTGGATGGCGATCTCGCGGACTCCCGCTGCGCGATCGATCCGGACTCCGACGCGGCGCTCGCCGAGTCCGTCGACCGTGAGTGCGGGAGCGATCGAGGTGGCCAGACGGGTCGCGCTCAGTGCGACGCCGATGCCGGCAGGAGATTCCAGGGCGACGAGCAGCGACTCGCGGGTGCGCGCCGACGCCGAGACCGTGAGACCACCGCCGACGATGGCCCGGGCCCACCCGATCGCGTCGACGAGCGTCGCGCGCACATCGGCGCGAGAGGCCAGCGCATCGAGCACGAGGTGGCGCACGGTCGCCCCCGCGACGATCGCGGCATCGTCCGCGCGGAGAAGCGGTCGCATGGTGACGACGGGGATCCCCGCGTCCCTGAGCTGATCGACGGCGGCCTGGGAGGCAGACGCGGGATGGGTGAGGATCGCGACGATCGGGCGTTCTGCGAGGAGAGCCTGCACGGGCTCGGGTCGCTCGCGGCGGCCGTCGAGCACGATGATCGACGCGCCCGGACTGTGCGCGCGTTCGACCCGCTCAGGCAGCTGCGCGAGGGCGGCGTCGAAGCTGGAGTCCCGGACCCAGACCGGCGAGCGGCTCATCGGACGCCTCCCTCGCGCACCGCGACGGCAGCGGCATCCGCCACCGCGATCGCGAACCGTGCGTCGGCCTCGAGCTCGGAGTACTCCATCGGCAGGTCGCCGGCCAGGATCGACGCGAGAGCGCGCCACTCCTCGAGGTACCCGTCTTCGTCGGCGGCAGGGAATTCGACGATCCGCCCCTCCTCGTCACGCACCCGCACGCGCGCGCTCCCGGCATGGACGAACGGCGGGGGGAAGTCGATGTCGATCCGGTCATGGGTCGTCACGATCGACACGGTCCACCTCGTGTCCGCACCGGGCGGTGTCATCACCGCGGTGAGCCGGACGAGAGCCCCGCTCGCGCGGAAGCCGATGTCGTAGCCGATCGGCGGTACGGCACGGGCGTAGGCCACGCCCTCGAACTGCGGCAGGAGATCGCGCACGAGCGGCAGATCGTGGATGGCGAGACCGATGACGAGCTGGCGCACGATGCCCGCGGAGAGCGCGCGGTCTGCCGGGTCCACGGGCGGCCGCGCGGGGGGCGACGCCGCCGCCACGGGATCGGAGACGAGGTCGTGGTACCGGCCGTTCGGGGCGAGTGACAGGGTCGCCGAGACGCTGAGGACCCGAGCGGATGCCGCATCCAGCCGGTGCTTGACGCGATCCCATGCCGGGTCGAACAGGTGGTTCGTGCCGACGACGAGCGTGACGTCCGCAGAGATGCAGGCCTCCAGCACGGCATCGAGCTGCTCCTCGGATGTCGCGAGCGGCTTCTCGCAGAAGACGGCCCGCTTGCCCGCACGCGCTGCCGCGACGATCAGTTCTGCGTGCGAGGCGGGCGGCGTGCAGATCGCTACGACCTCCACCTCCGGATCGCTGAGCACCGCTTCGGCGTCGGACGACCAGCGCGCCCCCACCCGCGCGGCGATCGTCTCGGCCCGTCCCCCGCCGGTGTCGGCGACGTGGACGACGCGGAAGTCATCGGCGAGCGCGCCGAGCGTCGGAAGGTGCAGCGCCCACGTTCCCGGGCCTGCGCCGATGATCCCGACGTTGTGCATTCGTGCTCCGATCGCTCGCACGACCATACTCGCACTTCAGTCGATATAGAACAGAAGTAAGAGGATTCACCGACTATTTCATCGCCCAATCGACCGCATTCTGCGGAAGGTTGTGTCAAAATCAACCATGGCGACGGAATCCACACTGCGCTTCGGCGCGCAGACCGACGAGGTGACGAGCCTTCTGCGCATCGTCAACATGGTGCGAACAGGGGATGCCACCACCCGGCCCGACATCGGCCGAGTCACCGGCCTCGGTCGCGGCGTCGTCGCCCAGCGCGTGGACCAGGCGATCGAGATGGGTTTCCTCGGCGACGGCGACTTCGGCCCGTCCTCCGGCGGACGCGCCCCCCGGACCCTCCGCTTCCGGTCGGATCAGGGCCACATCGTCGTGTGCGCGCTGGGCGCACTGCACATCCACGTCGGCCTGTCCGATCTCGACGGCGCCATCGTCGACCAGACGCACCTGGATTGGGACATCTCGCGCGGTCCGGCGGACACGCTCGATGCGACGCTCGCGATGGTCGATGAGCTGCGCGGCCGCAACGAGACGAAGCCCGTCTGGGGGGTTGCCGTGGGCTTGCCGGGTCCCGTCGACTTCGCCACCGGCCGCCCGGTCGCCCCGCCGATCATGCCCGGCTGGAACGGGTTCGACGTGCGGCGACGCTTCGAGCAGCAGTTCGACGCGCCGGTCTGGGTAGACAACGACGTGAACCTGCTCGCCTACGGCGAGCGCGCCAGACGACGCGACGACGGTCTCGACCTCATCTACTGCAAGATCGGCTCGGGCATCGGCGCCGGCCTGCTCTCGCGCGGCCAGATCCATCGAGGCGCGAACGGCGCCGCCGGCGACATCGGCCACGTGCGCGTCGCCGGGTCGGAGCTGCAGTGCCGGTGCGGCAAGATCGGATGCCTCGAGGCGGTCGCCGGCGGCTGGGCGCTCACCCGCGACGCCGAGGCTGCCATCGCGGCGGGGGCGACGGGACAACTCGCACGGCAGTCCGCCGACGGCGTGCCGCCCACCCCCGAGAACATCTCGCGTGCCGCCGAGAACGGCGATGCCCTGGCGATCTCGCTGATCCAGGCATCCGCCCGCGTCGTCGGGGAATCGATCGCCGCCCTCGTCAACATGTTCAACCCCGGCGTGATCGTGATCGGCGGAGCCGTCGCGGCTGCCGGCGAGGTGTTCCTCGCGGAGGTGCGCCAGCGCGTCTACGAGCTGTCCCTGCCTCTCGCCACGCGAGACCTCAGCATCGTGCAGTCGATCGACGACGTCAGCGAGCCGCTGCGCGGCGGCGTCGAGATGGTGAAGGAGCAGCTGTTCGAGGCGACCTTCCCGAGGTGGTTCGCCCACCGCCGGCCGCCCGCATCGCTGACTGCGTAAGTCGGGACTTCTTCCACTTTTCGACGTAAGCGTGTATCTTCGGGACTAAAGCCCACGGAGGTTGTGCAATGACGCTTGCGACGCTGCGCGAGGACGCGCTCTCGGCACGCGAGGACGGATTCGTGCTGCGCCTGTCGCTGCCGTGGATCCGGTCGCTGCCGCTCGCGAGCCTGCTCGACCCGGCCGTGGAGATCGACGGCGTCGACGCCGGCCCGCTTCTGGTGGAGATCGGCGACCGGACGGTCTCCACTGCCGCACTCGTCCACGAACGCGGGTGGTGGTTCATCCAGGACCGCGTCGCACTGAGGGGACGTGCTCCGGTCGCCCCGGGACCCCGCACGGTGACCGTGTCCTTCCGGCTCCTGGTCCCGTACCTGCAGGCCGGACCGGACAGCCCGCTCTCCCTCCCGTTCACCACCACGCGAACGCTCGTGGCCGGCGCGCCCGCCCGTACCGCAACCGTCTCGCGCGATGTCGCCTGACCCGACCGGAGTGACCATGACCTCTCTCCCCGCCGGCTGGACGCTGTCCGCGAGTGCGTTCAACCTGACCCCGACCGTGATCGAAGCCGGGCGTCCCGCGCCCGAGATCGCGGCGTCGCTCGTCGCCGACGGGCTCGCCACCGACATCGAGGTCGAACTCGGTCAGCTGTGGCGCTCCTTCCCGCAGCCGACGGCCGCGGAGGCGCACGCCCTCCGGGAAGACTTGGCGGCGCTCGGCGGGCGGGTGAGCATCGTCGGCGGCAGCATCGACGAGTGGGCGGGGCCCGCTCGTCGGCGCACCGACGACGAGCGGTTCGACTTTCTCCTCCCCCAGCTGGAGACCACCGCCGCGCTCGGCGCGACCGGACTGCGCCTGCCACTCGGCCAGGCCGGACCCGCGCTCCTCGAGCGACTGGTTCCGGTGCTCACGGATCTCGACGTCGTGCTCTTCGAGGAGGCGCAGGGATCGGGCTCCCCCTCGAACCCGGCGTTCGCCCCCGCGTACGAGACGCTGGACCGGATCGCCGACCCGCACGTGCGCCTGCTGCTGGACATCAGCATGCTCATGCCCGAACTGCCCGTCACGTATCTCGACCTCCTCGACCGGTCCGACCTCCCACGCGACCTGCTGCGCCGCCTGCGCGACGACTGGGCCGATCCGGCGACCACGGGCGCGGTCGTCGAGGTCCTCCGGTCCGGCGCGGTCCCGCCGAGCATCCACACGCTCTACATGAACCTCCTGGTGCGCTTCGGCCGCAGCCGCATCGACGAGGTCGAGCCGGTGCTGCACCTGCTGTCGGGTGCGCACCTGAAGTTCTGGGACCTCGACGACGCCGATGGACGGGTCACCCAGCCGATCCGCGACCTCGGCGCGGCGCTGCGCCGGTCCGGCTTCACCGGCACCCTCTGCAGCGAGTGGGGCGGCCAGGAGTGGCTCGACGACGACCCGATCGAGACGACGCGCGCCCATCTCGCCCTGGCGCGCACCGCTCTGACCTCCGCCGCGTGAGCGCGGTCAGCCCTCGTGGTTGTAGTACGGCCAGGGGAGGAAGCGGCGCTCGCCGCGACGGTCCGGACCGTCCAGGGTGATCTCGCCGGTCGCCGCCCACTCCACGCCGCGCGGGAACATGCGGATGAACTCGATCCGCCGGAACGTGTCGATGTCGTGTCCGATCGTGATCGTGAACGATCGGCCCGCACCGTACTCGTTGATCCACGCGATCGGCTGATCGGTGTTCATTCCCGGCAGGGCGGCGATGCCCTCCTCCGGAATGGCGACCGGGTAGTGCGACATCGGCCACACCGGCGCCTTCTCGTACGACTCGAGGTCGTCGAAGGTCGTGAGCAGCACCTGGGCTCCGTCGAGGATCTCCACTCCCGTGAGGATGTCGTCGCCGGTGACGGTCCACCGCGCGCTGATGCCGTCGGTGATCGGATGCCGCGGCTCGACCGTGTCGAGCTGCGCCTCTCCCCACGGCCGCGGCCGCAGTCCGCCGGCGACCGTCAGGCGCGAGCCGCGCATCACGTTGTACTCCTCGGGGTAGCCCCAGTCGTCTTCCTGCGCGGCGGAGCCGTGGAACCACACGATGCCCTTGCCGTCGTCGTGGACGAAGCTCAGGAGCGCGGCATCCGTCTCCGCTCCGAACCCGAGAGCCTTCTCGTGGTACCCGTCGCGACCCTCGAACACGACGATCACGGCGTCGTACTTGTCGATGATCTCGGCGCCGAGACCCCGGGGATCCTCGACGACCCGCACGCGGAAGCGCCCGGTGTCTTCGAGGAGCGTGGTCAGCCACTGATTGTGCTGCCGGAAGCTGCGGTGCTCGTTGTCGTGCTCGCGGGTCATGTGCCCGGACAGGATGAGGACGTTCAGGACATCGTCGACGCCTCGCGTCATGTCAGGACGATCTCTCGTTCGACGGGGACGCGATTGGTCACGTACCGGCCGGGACCGCCGTCGACGCCCGGCATGATCTGCATGTAGAGCAGACGCATCGTCAGCACGACCTCGACGGTGATGGTCTCGCCGGCCGCGGGCACCTCGTCGAGCCGGATGAGCACGTCGGGGCGATCGGCGACGAACCAGAGCGTCTCGGACTGCTCGGGCAGCTCCTCGACGCGGTACTCGCGACCGCCGAGGGCGAAGCGCAGGTTCTCGGTGGGCACCGCAGCGCCGTTCACGGATGCCGCGACCCCGTCGACCGCCGAGAGCCACAGGCTGCGGTACCAGGGGAGCTGCACCGAGACGGCCAGACCATCGTCGGTGCGGCGGACGTCCGTGTCGGAGAAGAGGGAGTTGTGAGTGGCCATGGTGATCTCCTAGGCGAGCGTGTCGGTGGCGGTCCGGTGCGCGAAGGCGGCCTCGGCGGTGGCGGTGTCAGACATTCGCAGCCTCCGTGACGGACTCCTCGATGGCACGGCGCATGAGCTCGTGCTGCTTCTTGACCAGGTCGATCGGGTCGGACTCGCCGAGGTCGGAGAAGGCGTGCCCTTCCCATTCGCTCGAGAGATAGCCCTGGTAGCCGCCCTGGACGAACTGCCGCACGATACGCGGGATGTCCATCGCGGGCTCGTCACCGTCGGCGCCGATGTCGTAGAACTTCGCGTGGACGTGGAAGATCTGCGGCATGATGTCGAGCCACTCCTCCGGCGGCACGAGCCCGTGCATGTTGAAGGCGAGCCGCGTGAACGGGCCGAACGTCAGCGGGTCCACGCCCTCACCCGTGAGGTAATCCTCGAACTTCTGGTTGCGCACGTGCATCGGCGTCGGCTCGTGCCAGATCTCGTCCATGACCGAGAAGTGCTTCTCGTCCATGCCCATCTGGCTGAGCGTGCGCAGCAGCGTCGGCGACAGGCTGTGCATCGTCGACGAGAAGTCGGCCGTGAACCCGAGACGCTCGGACTGCAGTTCTTCGTACATCTCGCGCATCTGCAGGACGGCGGGATCGTTCGGACCCGACGGCGCATGGATCTCGTACCCGAGCTTCTGGTCGTACTTCTCCGCGAGCGGCAGGAGGCTGCGCAGGAGCTCCTTGCCGTGAGAGCGGATCACGACGCGCTTGAACCCGAGCGTGTGCGCGGTCTTCAGCTGCCGGGCGAGGAACTCGTGCTCCTCGTCGGGGGTCATGTCGCGGTCCTTGCGACGCCCCATGTCGAGGTTGGTGCCGACCGCGCTCGCCTCGAGACCGTACTTCTCGAGCGAGTCGAACCAGAGCGTCACGAACTCCTTGTCGACGTCGGGGTAGGTGCGCAGCAGCTGTGCGATGTTGAACTCGACGCCGGGGCCGATGCCCTCGTCGTGGACCGCCTTGATCAGCGTCTCGGGGGTGTAGAGCCCCGCCGCGAACTCGCTGGTCATCGAGTAGAGGGTCGTGCCGAGCTTGATGCCGGTGCCGGCGATGCCGTCAGTGGTCATGAGGGGGTCCTTTCAGCGACCGACGGTCTGGGGAAGATGGGCGGCGAGCGCCGCACGGGCGTGCGCAGCATCCGTGATCATGTGCGACCCTGCCGCTTCGGCAGCGGAGCGCTGCACGGCCTGCTCGCCGGCGATGATGTCGAAGGGCGACTGCCAGTAGTTCCAGTGCCATCCCTCGTACTCGCTGGAGATCGCGCCGCTGTAGCCGTTCTCGACGAGGAGCGTGATGAGGTCCCGCACCGGCACCGAGGGCTCTTCGCCGTTCTCGTCGATGCCGAAGAACTTGCCGTGGACGTGCGTGATCCACGGGAAGATCTCGAGCCAGTCGTCGACCCGCGCGGGGCCGAACAGGCCGGTGCCGTTGATCCCGAAGTCGATGCCGAGGTCGGGGCGGCCGTTCTGCGCGGCGAGGCCGATGAACCGTCCGAAGCGCTGACCGTGGTCGGCCTGATCGGCCGGCGGACCCTGCTGGTAGAACTCGTCCCACAGCGCGACGACCTTGCCGAGCAGCTCCTCCGACGCGCCGCGCCGGCGGTAGGCCTCGATCAGCGACGGGGCGAATCCCGTGACCGTGGCGCCCCAGTCCATGGTGAAGCCGAGGAAGGGCGAGCCGACCTTCTCGTACCGGTCGCGCAGGGCGAGGATGCGGGGGTGCGATGCGTACTGGTCGGCGTGCACCTCGAGGGCGAGCGTAACTCCGTGCGCCTCGGCGATGGGGGCGAGCGCCTCCATCGAGTCGGGGGTGATCGAGATCTGCACGCGGGCGATCGGGAAGCCGAGCTTCGCGGCCGCTTTGATCTGCAGCGTCATGTACTCGATGAGCTCGTCCTGCGTCAGCAGGCGATCGCGGTGGATGCCGACATCGGCGTTGACGGCGAGGGAGGTCGTGACGAGTCCGGTCTCGGCGACGAGGTCGCGGAACCAGCCCGCGTAGGCGTCGTCGATGTGCGGGAAGCCGCGGAAGCTCGAGAACCCGATGATCTCGAGTCCCGGGCCGTAGCCGTCGGTGGCCACCCTCCGGATGAGACCCTCGAGGTCGTACTCGCGGCCGTGGAACGCGCGCGTGAAGCTGTAGAGCGTGACGCCCTGGATGGGCGAACCGAGGGTGGCGCCGTCCTGAGCCTGTCGAAGGGTCATGCGGCCACCGCCTTCCGTGCGGTCATCGTCTTGACGTCGCGCTCCTCGATGTGGAGCACCTCGTTCTCGCCGATGACGATGTAGGGGATGTACAGGACCAGTCCGACCGCGACCTCGTGATCGGCGCTGTCGTCGGCGAGCGCGAGCTCGCCCGAGAGGACGGCGGAGTCGGTGGGGAACCACCACTCCTCGATGTTCGTCGCGAGCTCGTCGAACGTGAAGGTGCGGCCGTTCAGCTCCCAGCGCAGCGTCGCGGCGGAGGCCTCGACACCGTCGACCGTGAGGGTCGCGCCGGCGATGCACGATGCGGGGAGCGCCCGGTACCAGGGCAGACGGACCTCGACGGCGGCACGCGTGCCGTCGGTCGTGAGCGTTCCCTGCTCGATGATGCGGTCGGGGATCACTTCATGCTCCTGACTACTTTGTCCTTGTTTCTACACTCTAATGTCTGATTCAGACTGAAGCAAGAGCGCGGGCGATATGCCGAGCGCCCTGGACCGCGAGCGCGACCGACGTCAACGTCGGGTTGCACGCGGTGGCAGTAGGGATGACGCCGTTGCCCGCGACGAAGAGGCCGGGGGTCCCCCACACCTCACTGTCGGGCGAGCACACGCTCTTCCCGTCGTCGGTCTCGCCCATGCGCGTCGTGCCCTGATAGTGCAGCGAGGCTCCGAGCGGCATCATGAACGGGCGCTCGTCCAGTGGCTCGCCGATCGCCTTGCCGAGCCGGACGATCTCGGCCTTCGCCCGATCGATCACCTCGTGGTCGCGCGGCGTCAGCCGGTAGTGCACGGTCGGCGCCGGCATCCCGTACCCGTCGACCGCGTCGGCCGAGAACTCGACACGGTCGGAGGCCTGCAGGTCCTTGGCGCAGAACAGCCCGAGCCCCACGATCGATCCGGGCGCCGCTGGGTCGTCGTCGGCGAGCTTCACCGGAGACGCGTCGAGCTGCATGACCTGCCCGTGGAACGGCGCCTCGTCGGTGAACGGCACCCACGTCACCCCGCTGTACTCGCTGAGTCCTGTCGCCGCGGCACCGTCGCCGCCCTCGGCAGGGGCGAAATCGCGGATCCGCACCGCGAACACGATCTGCGCCTGGTCGTTGAGGTACTGTCCGAGCGCATCGGGACGGATGCCGGATGCCCAGAGCAGCTGGGGGGTGCGCAGCGCGTCGGCCGCCACGACGACGAACCGCGCGCGCACCTCGTGACTCTCGCCGGAGCGCCGGTCGGTGACGGCGACGCCCACGGCACGTCCGTCCTCGGTGAGGACGCGGGTGACGAGCGACTCGTCGAAGAGCGTGAAGTCCGCGTTGCCGCGGGTCTCGTCGCCCAGCACGACATCGGAGCCCGACCACACGAGACGGCCGTCGTCCCGCCGATGCACGGCGAGCGGCATCCGCTGCACCTTCGCGTGGGCGTCGCGGCCGTCGTCCGCGGCGGCGGCGAGTCGGCCGCGCACCAGGGGCGCGTGGGGCGAGCTGTCGAACGCGTCGGTCGTCACGCCGAGCAGCCTCTCCCCCTCCGCGAGCAGGTCGTCGAGAACGCCCGCCTCGTCGAGGAAGCCGATGCGCTCGCTGTCGTTCGGCCGCGGACATGCGCCGGTCCAGTGTGCGGACATGCCGCCGACATTGCTCGACATCGCGGCGACGGGCAGACCGTCTTCGCCGTCGACCTGGTAGCCGGTCTCGAGGAGGTAGGTTCCCGGTCGCGCCCGGCGCTGCGCGGTCTTGACGATCCCGCCCACGCGGTCGCCGTCGTCGTGAGCGGCCGGGCCCTCGGACCGCAGCTGCGCCCGCGCGCGCTCTTCGGGATCTCCGATGTTCTTCACGTGCGCCCCCGGCGGGTCGGACACGGTGGGACCGACCTCGAACATCGCGATGACGGCATCGGGTGCCTGCTCGGTCAGGATGCGGGCGTAGGTCGCGCCCGCCGGACCGCTGCCGACGATCGCGACGTCGACCTCGGCGGGGTACCTCGTCATGCCGATGCCGCCAGGTCCCGGATGAGGGCGACGGATGCCGCGGACTCCTGCGTCGGGTAGTACTCCAGGCCCACGGGTCCGTCGTAGCCGGCGGCGCGGAGGATGCCGAAGCGCTCCGCCCAGTCGAGCGAGCCGCTCCCGGGCTCGCCGCGACCGGGAGCGTCGGCGAGCTGCACGTACTTGACGAGCGAACCCGCGTTCTCGAGCTCGACGGCCATGTCCTCGCCCTCGACGGCCGAGTGATAGATGTCGTAGAGCACTCCGAAGAACGGCGAGTCGACGCCGCGCGCGACGTACACGGCCTCGGCAGTGCGGTCGAGCAGCGATCCGGGGTGGTCGACCCGCACATTGACCGGTTCGAGCACGAGCGTGATCCCGGAGCCGTCGATCTGCGCGATCGCCTTCTGGTAGATCTCGATGAGCTTGTCGAGCTGCACCTGGCGCTTCCACCCGCCGAAGCCCGTCCCGCTGCCCACGACCATGCGCGGTGTGCCGAGGAAGTGCGCGATCTCCACGCCCTCGTCGAGCTTGCGGAAGAACTCGGAGTGGTCCCACGGCGGGATCATGAACTGGGTGCGCGGCTCGGCCAGCTGGGCGGTGAGCTGCGTGCCGGTCTCTTCGAGCGCGGCTTTGAGCGCCGGCAGGTCCTTGGGTGTCGACGGCGCGTCCGCTCCCGTGGGACCCCACATCTCGACGGCGTCGAAGCCCGCGGCCGCGGCGGCGCGGACGCGGTCGTGGTAGTCGCCGGCCTCGGTGAAGAGCAGTTCGATGTTGGGTGCGAGCTGGTACACGGTGGTTCTCCTGTTGTCAGAACATCGGGTGGTCGTGGGCGGCATGCACGGGAACCTGCTGAAGCACGTCCCAGTGCTCGACGATCCGGCCGTCCTCGAATCGATAGATGTCCGCGACCGCGGCGTCAGGGGCGCCGGGCCGGGAAGCTTTCACGTGCACCATCGCGAGGTCCTCGTCGACGAGGATCCGCTGCACCTCGAACGACGCGTCCGGCGACTCGTCGAACTTGGGTGCGAGCATCTCGATCGCGGCGGCGGGCCCGTCGGCGATGGTCGGGTTGTGCTGGATGTATCGGTCCGAGACGAGGTAGGCGAAGGCATCCGCCACACGCTTCTGCGTGTAGAAGAGGTCCACGAACGTCTCGAACGCGGCTCGGTTGCCGGCGCTCTTCATCTGGATCAGCCCTTCAGACCACCGGCGAAGCCCTGGATGAACTTCTTCTGCGCGAACAGGTAGAAGGCGAGGATCGGGATCATCGAGACGATGACGATCGCGAAGATCTTGTTCCAGGACGAGACGAGCGAGCCGATGTAGTAGTACATCGCCACCGGGAGCGTCTGGTTCGACGAGCCGCCGAGGAAGATCAGCGAGGTGAAGAAGTCGTTCCAGACGATGAGGCCGGCGAGGATCGCCACCGTGCCGGTGGCCGGCGACATGAGCGGCAGCACGATGCGGAAGAAGATCTGCGTGCGCGAGGCGCCGTCGATGGTCGCCGCCTCCTCGTACTCGGTGCCGAGGCTCCGGAAGAACCCCGCGTAGAGGAAGATCGCCAGCGGCAGCAGCATCCCGGTGTAGAGGATGATCATGCCCCAGATGGAGCCGGTCAGACCGATCGTGCGAGCGCCGATGTAGAGCGGGACGGTGCCCAGCTGCGTGGGCAGGACGATCGCGATGAGGAAGAGATAGAACACCACGCGGCTCCACCGGCGGGTGCTCCGGGCGATGACATAGCCGGTGAGCGCGCCCAGCAGCACGAGGCCGATGATGCTTCCGGTGGTGATGAGGATGCTGTTGACCAGGCCCTGGATGACGTTGGAGTTGCCCTGCGCCGTCAGGACCTCGGTGAAGTTGCTGAAGTCCAGACTCGAGGGCGGCGCGAGGTTCGAGGTCGTGAGGACCTCCTCGTCGGACTTGAAGGCGGTCGTCACGAGGAAGTAGAACGGCGCGAGGAAGATGACCGCGATGATCCAGAAGGCGACTTCGCGCAGGCCGGTGAGCTTGGTGTAGCGGAACATGTCAGGACTCCTCGGGACGACCGCTGGTCACGCGCTGCTGGATGACGGCGAAGACCAGGATGATGACGGTGAGGACGAGCGCCAGCGCGGCGCCGAATCCGAAGTTGCCCAGGGCGAAGGATTCCTTGTAGACCTGGGTGGCGAGCGTCTCGGTCGCTCCGGCCGGCCCGCCGCCGGTGAGCGCCATGATCTGGTCGAAGACGCGGAGTCCGTTGACGAGTCCGAGCGTGGTCGCGATCGCGACGGCCGGGCGGATCGACGGAAACGTCACGTGCCAGAAGCGCTGCCAGAGGCTCGCGCCGTCGATGGCCGCAGCCTCCTCGATCTCCACCGGCACCGCGGCGAGCCCGGCCATGTAGATGACCATCGCGAAGCCGGTGTTCTGCCAGACGATCACGATGAGGACGGTCCAGATCGCCCAGGTCGGATCGGCGACCCAGGCCTTGGCGAACTCCCCGAGGCCCATGGCCCGCAGCACGCCGTTGATCGGACCGTTGTAGTCGAAGATGAACTTCCAGACGTACGAGACGGCGAGCGGGCTGAGCACGACCGGCATGAAGAAGAGGACCCGCAGCGCGTAGCGGGTCTTGAGCCCGCGATTGAGGCCGAGTGCCAGGGCGAGGCCGGCGATGTTGCTGAGGATGACCGACGCGAAGGCCAGGAAGAGCGTGTTGGTGACGGCGCCGATCTGGGTCGGGTCGTTGAAGATCGCGACGAAGTTGTCGAGCCCGATCCAGGTGAAGTCGCCGATGCCCGACCAGTCGGTGAAGGCGAAGAATCCGCCGATCGCCGTGGCGACGTAGTGGATGGCGAGAACGAGGAGGATGCCCGGGAGCGCCCACCACCAGTAGCCGAACTTCAGAAGTCCGGGGCGACGCGGTGCGACGTCGCGACGACGTCCGCGCCGATCGCGCTTCGGGACGATCAGCGCCTCGGTCTCGGAGTTGAGTGTGGCGGTCATGATTCCTCGTGTTCGTACGTCGTCGTGCGGGAGGTGTGAGCGAGCCGCCCGGGCGCGTGGCCCGGGCGGCTCATGATGTCACTCGCCCCAGGCGGCGTCCATGTCCTGGAGCACCTGGTCGACCGTCTTCTGACCGGTGAGCAGGCCCTGGACGCCCACCGACAGCGCCTCGTACACGGCCGGGTTCGGCCAGATGTTGTTGGGCAGCGGCGTGTACGAGCCCTCGGCCAGCAGGTCGACGACGGGCGAGTAGATCGTCTCGCTCAGATCGAGGTCCTGGTAGTTCGAGATGGGCAGGAGGCCGGATGCCTCGTAGTAGATCTCCTGCGCCTCGGGAGTGGCCAGCCACTCGACGAAGTCGGCGGCGGCTTCCTGCTTCTCGGACGCGGCGTTGATCGAGATCGTGTAGTTCGAGCTGGCGATGATGTAGGGGTCGCCGCCATCGGCCGGCGGGAACGGCTGCACCTTGAAGTCCGCCTCCGGCGGAGCGGCGGTCGCGATCTCGACCGCGGAGCCGGAAGGAATGAAGCTCCCGACCGAGCCGCCCTGCGAGAGCCCGTTGGTGATGGCGTCGAAGCCGCCGCCTTCCGCGCCGGCCTGGAAGCAGCCGCCGTCGTTGAGGTCGATGATCGTCTGGAGCGTGTCGGCCCAGCCGTCGCTGTCGGCGAACGTGACGTCGCCTGCGGCGCGCTGCTCGTTCCAGTCGGGGGTCTCGGCGTAGACCCGGGTGGCCGCGATGCCCTGCGCGGTGAGACCCGCGTTGGGCGGCGCGGCGCCGGCGATCACGAGAAGGGACTTGCCCTCGCCGGCGAGCGCCGAGCATGCGTCGTAGAGCTCGTCCTCGCTGGTGGGCCACTCCGTGAGACCGTTCATGCCGGCGGTGCCCATGCTGGCGACCACGGCCGCGATCGTGAAGTCCATCGGCTGGCCGTAGACCTCACCGTCGATCTCGAAGATCGTCTCGCTCCCCTGGGGGACCAGCGATGCCGCCGTCTCGCCGAGCGGCTCGAGGAAGCCGGCCTCCGCGAGCGGGATGATGCCGCGTGCGTCGCCCGAGCCGGGCGTGGTCTGCACGACGTCCGCTGCGTTGCCCGCCTGGAACTGCGTCCGGATGGTTTCGCCGTACTTGTCGTTCGGCGTCGGGTTCGTGGTGATGGTGACGTCGTCGTTGGCGTCCATATAGGCCTTCGCGAGCGTCTCGTACGGGCTCTCGAGGTTGTTCGACGTCGCGAACGTGAACGAGAACTCGACGGGTCCTCCGTCGCCGGAGTCGCCCGAGTCGCCGCCGGAGCCGGAGCAGCCGGCCAGGAGCAGCGCTCCGATGACGGGGATCGCGATGATCGCTCCTCGGCGCAGAGCGGTGTGACTGTGCTGTGACATGTCCAGCCTTTCTGACTTCGTTGTCGGCGGCTCGTCCATTCGAGCGCCTGTGCTGTGTCACCAGTATCGCGACCATGTGCCGAAAACGCACATAAGTGTTTGCGATATGCGGCATAAGCCGATACGGGGCACCGTCGTGCCGTCCCGCATTAGTGGGACGTATAGCCCCTCGCGTCGTCATCGGCTGCGTTGATACAGTGGAGCCCCGCTCTCGCACCGGAGGATCACGACGTGGTGACCGATCACGCCCTGCTGTCCCGACTGGATCTGAACCTGCTCGTCGCGCTCGACGCGCTCCTGACGGAGAAGAGCGTGACGCGTGCGGCCGAGCGGCTGCACCTGAGCCAGCCGGCGCTCAGCGCGTCGCTCGGCAGGCTGCGCACGCACTTCGGCGATCAGATCCTCGCGCGGCGGGGCAACACGTACGAACTGACCCCTTTCGCGCTGCGTCTGACGGAGCACACCACGACCGCCCTCGAGGCAGCGCGCCGGGTGTTCGAGAGCCAGGCGACGTGGAGTCCCGAGGAGTCCACCCGCGAGTTCTCGATCTACGGATCCGATTACGGGTTCGTCACGCTCGGCACAGAGGTGTCACGCCTGGCGGCGGAGCGCTCCCCCGGCGTGCGGTTCCGCTTCATGCTGCACAATCCCGTGATCGTGGAGGATGCCGCGACCCGGCTGCGCTCCGCCGACGGCATGGTGATCCCGCACGGACCGGTCTCGGACCTGCCGTTCCTGGACCTGTGGCACGACAGCTGGCTCGCCGTCGTCTCGGAGACCAATCCCGACGTGGGCGAGGCGCTCACGATGGAGAACATGTCGACACTGCCCTGGGTGATGACCTACCAGTCGCGCTCGGCCTTCACCTCGGCCGCCCGCCAAGTGCAGCAGCTCGGCGTGGAGCCGCGCATCGAGGTCGTCCTGGAGAGCTTCCTCTCGGTCGGCCACTTCGTCAGCGGGACGAACCGCATCGGACTCGTCCAGTCCGCGCTCGCGCCCCACATGCTGCGGATCGGCGGGCTCCGTGTCGTGCCGCTGCCGTTCGATGCCACGCCTCTCACGAACGCCCTGTGGTGGCATCCGTCCCACACGCGCGACCCCGAGCACACCTGGATGCGAGGCCTGTTCGAAGAGGCGGGCCGCGTCGTCGAGGCCGGCGCTCACGTCGTCTGAGCTCAGGCGGGCTGCAGCTCCCGCATCGTCTTGCGGATCAGGTCGTGCTGCCGGCGCACGAGCAGCAGCGGATCGACTTCGCCGAGCTCGGCGAAGGCGTGTCCCTCCCACTCGCTGGACCAATAGCCGCGATAGCCGCCGTCGACGAACACCCGCACGAGTTCCGGGTAGTCGATCGCGGGCTCCTGGCCGGAGTCGTCGATGTCGTAGAACTTCGCGTGCACGTGCAGGATCTGCGGCATGATGTCGGTCCACTCCTGCGGCGCGACATGCCCGTGCATGTTGAACGCCAGGTGGGCGAACGAGCCGAGGCGCGCGGGGTCGAAGTCGCGTCCGCGCAGATAGCCGATGAACTCCTCCTGCCGCTCGCGCATGGGCAAGTCGGTGGCCCAGATCTCCTGCAGCCGCGTGACGGCTTCGTCGTCGAGTCCGGCGCGTCGCACCGCCCGCAGCAGCGTCGGCGACATGGCGTGCATCGTCGAGGAGAAATCCGCGACGAAACCCAGCAGCGGGGAGTCGAGCTCGGCGTACGTCTCTCGCACCTTCAGGATCGCCTCGGCGTTGGGGCCGAGCGGTGCGTGGATCTCATACGCGAGACGCAGATCGAGCCGTTCGGCGATCGGCAGCAGCCTGCGCAGCAGCTCCGGCTTGGCGCTCTGGATGCGCACGAGCGGGAACCCGAGCCTCTTCGCACCCTGGAACATCAGCTCGCTGAAGGCGAACTCCTCGTCGGGCGTCATGTCGCGATCGCGGCGACGCCCCATGTCGAGGTTCGCCCCGAACGAGCTCGCGGCGAAGCCGTGCCGGTCGAAGGCGTCGCGCCACGTGCGCACGAAGTCGTCCGAGACGACGGGGTAGGCAGGGACCATCTGCGATGCGACGATCTCGATCCCCGGGCCGATCCCCAGATCGGCGACGCGATCCAGCAGACCGTCGAAGTCGAACCACCCCGCGCGGAACTCGGCGCTCGCCGAGTACAGCGTCAGGCCGAGCTGGAACGGATCCGCGTCCGTCGCGGGCGGAGGCGGCGGCACGTCGGTGACCATCGCCGGGGCCGGGGTATCGGCATCCGTCACCGTCAGGGTCAGCTCGTCGCGCACGAAGTTCGGCACATACATCCCCGGCCGGCCGTCCTGACCCGGCGCGATCTGCATATAGGGCAGGCGGAGCTGTCCGACCAGCAGCACGTCGTGCTGCTCGCCGAGAGCGACCGGCTGCTCGCGGCGCACCACGAGAAGCGGATGCTGCTGAAGGAACCACAGCGTCTCGCTCTGCTCGGGGAGCTCATCGAGCCGGTACGTCCGATCGGGGGTGACGAAGCGGATGTCGCCCTCGGGCACGGGTTCGCCGTCGACGGCGAGCTCGAGGCTGGTCACCGACGACAGCCACAGGCTGCGGTACCAGGGCAGGGTGAGACGCAGCGCGAGCCCGTCCGGGTGGGCGCGCAGGCTGTCGTCGTGGATGAGTCCGTTGGGCATGGCTGTCTCCTGAGGTCAGATCCGGTCGGCGATCTGGCGCATGAGCGAGTGCTGGCGACGCACCTGCTCGATCGAGCGCCACGGGACGCGCTCGCCCTCGTACTCGCTCGAGAGGTAGCCGGTGTATCCGGCTTCCTTGAGGGCGCGAAGGACCGGTTCCCACGGGATCTGCTGATCCTCGAGCGCGTTGTCGATGTCGTGGAACTTCGCCTGGATGAACACCACGTGCTCGATGATGTCGAAGACGTCGGCGGGATCGACGCCGATGCCGTCGAGGAAGGCGGGTCGCCTGCCGGGCAGCTCGCCGGGGGCCAGCGGGATCGGCCGATCCTGGAAGATGCCGGTGTCGAGGAGCAGCCCGAAGTGTTTGGTGCCGGTTCGCCGGATGAGGTCGATGTAGTCGTCGACGACCTCGTGCTTGATGGGGGTCGGCGAGTGGATCTCGGGGCAGATGATGACGTCGAGCTCGGCGGCGAGCGGGAGCGAGCGCTCCACGACCTCGGTCCAGATCGGATGGGGGACGAGGTCGCTCGAGACGACGCCGATCTTCGGCCGCACGAAGCGGAAGCCGAGGCGCTTGGCCAGACGAAGGTCGCGCTGAAGCGCCGCAGCCCCCTCCTCCACGGTCATGTCGCGACCGTTCTCGCCGCTCGAGTGGAGGCGCGTGTCGATCCAGGAGCCGTAGTTCGTCGGCTCCAGTCCGTACGCGTCGAGGAGGCCGAACCACTCGTCGACCCACTCCTGGGACGGGTCGGGGTAGTTCGGCACATGCCCCTCGCCGAGGATCTCCACGCCGGTCGCGCCGAGGTCGGCGATGGAGCGCAGCGCCGTCTCGAGATCGAGGTTCGTGCCGTAGTCGCCCATGTAGCTGTACAGCGAGACGCCGTAGCGGAACGGGGCGCCGGCCGCTTCGGGCGAGAGCGTCACCGCCTTGGTGACCTGGTATCGGCTGGGCTGGTGCTCCTGCGGGATGTACGACATCCGCAGCCGCAGATCGATCGAGAGCTCATGGATGCCGTCCGGCAGGCCTCCGGCGAGAGGGACCGTGACGATCGCGGCGTTCTCCAGCTGCCAGCGCACGCCGTCGGACTCCCAGAGCTCGGCGAGGGTATAGGTGCGACCTTGCAGGGTCCAGGTCGGCACCTCGGGTCCGACGTCGACCACGCCCGGGATGCTCACGGCGATGCCGTCGATGAGGGACGCGGCCATGCCCCGGTAGGAAGGCATGCGGACGCGGAACTGGAATCCGACGATGTCGTCGCCCTCGCGGACGTTGCGGAATCCCACCGACTGGATGAGGTCTCTTTCGAGAAGCATCGCGCTCTCCTTCGTGTCGCGCCGTCGCGGCATTTCGAGGCTATCGCGTTTAGTTCACTTCCCTCATAAGTATCCCTGATTCGCACATAAGCAGAAGTACCGCCGGCCGGTCACGGCCCCGGTGGCACCACTCCCCGGCGGTGGGCCAGGATGACGGCCTGCACCCGGTCCCGCGCACCGGTCTTGGCGAGAACGCGGCCAACGTGCGTCTTCACCGTCGATTCGCTCAGGAACAGGCGCTGCGCGATCTCGGCGTTCGTGAGCCCGACCGCGATGGCGAGGAACACGTCCCGCTCCCGGTCGGTGAGCTCCTCCAGCGGGTCTGAGCCGGCTTCGGCGCTCGGCGGCGGAGTGAGGTCGTGACCGTGGCGGGCGCGTTCGATCACGCGCCGGGTCACCGCGGGCGCGAGCACGGCGTCGCCGCGGTGGACGGCCCGGATCGCCGCGGTCAGCTCGGCTCGTTGGGCGTCCTTGAGGAGGAACCCGCTCGCCCCCGCGTCCAGCGCCCCGAACGCGTACTCGTCGAGGTCGAACGTGGTGAGCACCAGCACCCTGGTGGCCGCGTGGGCGGCGACGATCTCCCGCGTCGCGGCGATGCCGTCGGTGCGCGGCATCCGAATGTCCATCAGCACCACGTCGGGCGCGTGGGCGGCGACCGCGCGCACGGCCTCCTCGCCGTCCGCGGCCTCGCCGACCACCTCGATGTCGGCCTCGGCTTCGAGCACCAACCGGAACCCGACGCGGATCAGCTCCTGGTCGTCGACCAGCAGGACTCGGATGCTCTCGGTCACGGCGTCGGCTCCTCGCGTGTCGCGGCGGGAAGAGGAAGGCGGGCGCGGACGATCCAGCGTCCTCCGTCGCCGGGGCCGGCGGTGAAGGTGCCGCCCACGTGCGCGGCGCGCTCGCGGAGCCCGGGGATCCCATAGCCACCGCGGACACCGGGCGGGGCCGCGACGGTGGGCGACGGGACGCCGTCATTCACGACCGAGACATCGACGGCCGTCTCGTCCACGGCGACCTGCACGTCGATGAGCGTGGCCCTCGGCGCGTGGCGCATCGCGTTGGTGAGCGACTCCTGCACGACGCGGAAGGTCGCGAGCCGGATGTCGGCGGGCAGTGGGTCGACGCGGCCCTCTGTGTGCAGCACGACGGGGAACCCCGCCCGCTGCGCCGCCTCGACGGCATCCGCGACGCTCGCCGACTCGAGCGGCAGCAGGGCGCCCGGCATCGCCTCGGGTTCGCGGAGCACGCCGAGCATCGCGCGCATCTCGGTGAGGGCGCCGCGCGCGGTGTCGGCGATCTGCTCGGTGGCCGCGCGCGCACGCTCGGGGTCGGCCGTCGCGGTCGCCCCCTCGGCCAGGGCGACGACGACGGTGAGGTTGTGCGACACGATGTCGTGCATCTCGCGCGCGATGCGGGTCCGCTCGGCCGCCGCGGCCAGTTGCGCCTGCTGGTCGCGCTCGACGAGCAGCTGACGGGACCGGTCGATGAGGGCCTCGAGGTAGCGGCGACGGTTTCCGACGTTCGTTCCGATGAGCCCGCCGATGAGCATCGCGACGATGCCCGACACGAGGGACGTCACGAGCAGCGACACGTCCGCCGGCGCGCGGAGCGCGGCGATCCCGGTGGCGAGCGCGAGCGTCGCGCACGCGATGCCGAAGCAGATCCAGGCGGCGCGCGTGGAGCGGTACACCGCGACCGCGTAGAGCGCGAAGGCGGGCAGGAGCTGCGTCGCGGGCACCAGGCTCGGCGCGAGCACGACGGACGGGATCATGCACGCGGCGAAGACGAAGAGGGGCTGCCGGCGGCGGAACACGAGCGCCGCGCACGCGACGACGATGAGCACGATCGCGACCACGGTCTCCGCGACGGTGGGCTGCGTCGGGAACCCGGACCGGAAACTCGCGGCGGGCAGCGAGAGGAGCAGCGCGGCACCGGCGATGAGGACATCTGCGATGAGCGGATGCCGCGACCAGAACCGGCGCAGGACGCCCGGCGGTCGCGGCAGCAGCAGCCCGTCGTCCGCACCGGGATCGGCGCCGACGACGGGCGTGCTGTCTGCTCGCGACATCCGGTCGACTCTACGCGTCACGCATCGCGCGTGCGCAGGACGACCCATCCCAGGAGCAGCGGAACGATCGCCCATCCGAGAAGTGCGAGGAGCGACGGAAGCACGTCCTCAAACCCCGGAGTCGTCAGCATCGACGCCGCGTTCATCGGCAGGTACTCCGACAGGTCGACGATCCAGCGCCACCCCTCGCCGGCCAGGGAGAACAGGCTGAAGACGATCGGGAGGACGAACAGCACACCGACGGTCGCGGCGATCGCCCCGGCGCCGTTGCGGATGATGAAGCCGAAGCCGAGGCCGAGGAGGGTGAACGCCACCATCGAGAGCACGCCGTACGCCAGCGGGACGATCGACTGCGAAGGCTCCGACCAGTCGATGCCGTCCGCGAGGAACGGGGCCGTCGCCGCGATCGAAACGGCATAGATGAGCACCGTCGTGACCGCCATGAGCACCGACACCACGACGGCCTTCGCGACGACGATGGTGCCGCGGCGCGGCTCGGCGGTCAGCGTGGAGCGGATCATGCCCGTGGAGTACTCGCCGGTGATGACGATGGCACCGAGGATGCCGGCGACCAGCATCGTGAACTGCATCGGCGAGAGGATTGCACTCACCGCGGGGAAATCGCCCCCGAAGCTCTGCGACGCTCCGGCGATCATCATCGAGATGCCGACCGACAGCACGGCCGCCACTGCGAGCGACCACCACGTGGATCGAAGCGTCGTGATCTTGATCCATTCGCTGGCCAGGACGCGCGGGAAGGTCAGGCGGTGCACCGGGGCGGATGCCGCGTCCGAGCGCAGCGCGGGTTCGGTGGTGAGGGTGGTCATGAGAGCTCCTTGGACTTGTACTCGACGGCTTCGCCGGTGAGCGCGAGGTAGGCGTCTTCCAGCGAGCCGGTGCGGGAGGTGAGTTCGTGGACCGGGATGCCCAGTGATGCGGCGAGGTCTCCGATCGAGGCGGCGCTCACACCGACGACCTCCGCCAGTCCCGGCTCGGTCGTCGTGACGGTGACATCCGGTCCGGCCACGGCGGCGACGAGCTCGCTCAGACGCGGGGAGCGCACCTGGACGGTGTTGCTCGTCCAGGCGCGGACGAGCTCGGACAGCTCGGCGTCCGCGAGCACCTCACCGCGGCCGAGCACGATCACGTGGTCCGCAGTGAGGGCCATCTCGCTCATGAGGTGGCTCGAGAGCAGGACCGTGCGTCCCTCGGAGGCGAGGTAGCGCACGAACTGGCGCACCCACCGCACGCCCTCGGGGTCGAGGCCGTTGACCGGCTCGTCGAGGATCACCGTGTGCGGGTCGCCGAGGAGCGCCGCGGCGATGCCCAGCCGCTGCCCCATCCCCAGCGAGAACTTGCCGGCGCGCTTGCCCGCGACGCTGCCGAGGCCGGTGAGCTCGATGACCTCGTCGACGCGTGCCTTGCCGAGACCGTGGGTCGCCGCCATCGCGCGCAGGTGGTTGCGCGCCGATCGCCCGGTGTGGACGGCCTTCGCGTCGAGGAGGACGCCGACCTCGGCGAGAGGAGCGCGGAGGTCCGCGTACCGCTTGCCGTTCACGGTGACGGTGCCGGCGGTCGGCCGGTCGAGACCGACGATCATGCGCATGGTCGTGGATTTTCCTGCGCCGTTCGGTCCGAGGAATCCCGTGACCTTCCCCGGCTGCACGGTGAAGGACACCTGGGAGACCGCGGTCTTGTCCCCGAAGCGCTTGGTGAGCTGTTCTGCAACGATCATGCGTCCACGCTATGGGCGCACGCGCCGCTCCCGCGTCCACCCGTGGGAGGAGATTCGCCGGCGGACCGGTACCGCGGTGCCGATGACCGCGGTGCGGGCGCGGGACGTCAGCCCCGCCGCTCGAGCCGGATGATGACCGCCTTGGAGGTGGGCGTGCCCGACACGTCGGCGACCGAATCGAGCGGCACGAGCACGTTCGTCTCGGGGTAGTACGCCGCGGCGTTGCCCGGCGGCGTGTCGTACGCGACGATGCGGAACTCCTCAGCGCGGCGCTCCTGGACGGACCCGCTCGGACCCGTCCACTCCGACACCAGGTCGACGATCTCGCCCTCGGCGAAGCCGAGACGCCGGATGTCCTTGCCGTTCACCAGCACGACGCGCCGCCCGTCGCGGATCCCTCGGTAGCGGTCGTCCTTGCCGTAGATCGTGGTGTTGTACTGGTCGTGCGAGCGCAGCGTCTGCAGCAGCAGCCGACCCCGCGGGATGCGCGGATACTCGAGCGGATTCGCGGTGAACCTGGCCTTGCCGTCGACGGTCGCGAAGCGGCGGGCATCGCGGGGGCCGTTGGGCAGGAAGAACGTACGGCCCTTCTGGATGCGGCCCTCGAAGTCCTCGAACCCGGGGATGGTCCGTTCGATGTGCCCGCGGATGAGCGCATAGTCGGCCTCGAGCGCCGCCCAATCGGCCTGCGGGACGTTGAGCGGATGCCGCACCGCGGCGGGATCCGGGTGCTCGGGCTCGATCGCCCCGTGCTCGGGAAGACCCGCGTCGCCGGCACCGAGTCCGATACCAGCGGACGCCGTGCCCGTCGCATCGGACGCCGGGGCTGCGGCATCCGCTTCCCCGAAGACCAGCGCGCAGAGCCGCGCGACGATGGCGACCTCGCTGAGCAGGTCCTCCGAGGGTGGGGCGAGCCGGCCGCGGGACGCGTGCACGGCGCCCATCGAATCCTCGACGGTGACGCGCTGTTCGGCACCGTCGCGCCGGTCGCGGTCGGTGCGGCCGAGCGTGGGCAGGATCAGTGCACGCCGACCGGTCACGACGTGCGAGCGGTTGAGCTTCGTCGAGACATGGACGGTGAGGCCGACGCGCGCCATGCCCGCCTCGACGACGGCGGTGTCGGGCGTGGCCGAGACGAAGTTGCCGCCCATGCCCAGGAACACCCTCACGCGGCCGTCGCGCATGGCGCGGATCGCCTCGACGGTGTCGAAGCCGTGCGCGCGCGGGGCGCGGAAAGAGAACTCGCGGTCGAGGGCGGCGAGGAACTCCTCCGCCGGCTTCTCGTAGATGCCGACGGTGCGGTCGCCCTGCACGTTGGAGTGCCCGCGCACCGGGCAGACGCCGGCGCCCGGGCGCCCGATGCTGCCCTGCAGCAGCAGAACATTGACCACGTCGCGCAGGGTCGGCACCGAGTGCTTGTGCTGCGTCAGCCCCATCGCCCAGCACACGATGGTCGATGAGGAGGTGCGCACCTCCTCACCGATCGCGCGCAGGGTCTTCTCGGGGATCCCGCTCGCCTTCACCAGTTCCGGCCACGAGGCATCCGCCATCGCCTGCGCGTACGCCGCGAAGCCGCTGGTGTGCGCGGCGATGAACTCGTGATCGAGAACGCCGCCGTCGGCGGATTCCGCCTCGAGCAGGTGCTTGCCGATCGCCTGGAACAGCGCCTGATCGCCGCCCGATCGGATCTGCACGAACCGATCGGCCATCCTGGTGCCGCCGAACGCGACCCCGCGTATGGTCTGCGGGTTCTCGAACCGCATCAGCCCCGCTTCGGGCAGCGGGTTCACGGCGATGATCCTGGCCCCGCGCTGCTTGGCCTTCTCGAGCGCCGAAAGCATCCGAGGGTGGTTGGTTCCCGGGTTCTGCCCGGCGACGATGAGCAGATCGGCCGCGTGGATGTCCTCGATCGACACCGTGCCCTTGCCGATCCCGATCGTCTCCGTCAGTGCGGATCCGGACGACTCGTGGCACATGTTGGAGCAGTCCGGCAGGTTGTTCGTGCCGATGCCGCGCACCAGCAGCTGATAGAGGAACGCCGCTTCGTTGGAGGTGCGTCCGGACGTGTAGAACACGGCCTCGTCGGGGTCATCGAGCGTCCGGAGCTCGTCGGCGACGAGGCGCAACGCGTCGTCCCACGAGATGGCGCGATAGTGCGTGGCGCCGTCGTCGAGGACCATCGGGTGCGTCAGCCGCCCCTGCTGCCCGAGCCACCATTCGTCGTGCGCGCGCAGGTCCTCGACCGAATGGGTCGCGAAGAACTCCGGTCCGACCCGGCGCACGGTCGCCTCCTCCGCGACCGCCTTGGCCCCGTTCTCGCAGAATTCCGCGCGATGGCGCTTGTCCTCCTCGGGCCACGCGCAACCGGGACAGTCGAAGCCGTCCTTCTGGTTCACCTGCATCAGCGTCTGGACGGAGCGCGTGACACCCATCTGCTCGTGGGCGATCTGCAGCGCGTGCAGCACCGCGGGCACGCCCACGGCGACCTTCTTGGGCCGCGACACGCGCACGCGCGCCTCGTCGATGTCGGCTGTCGGGGGCTTCCTCGCCATAGCGCCAGGGTACGTCCTGCTCACGCTTGTTCACCTCGGCACATCGTCGAAGCACTTCGCACCCGGTTCGCCTTTGTTGAACGGATGCCGGGATGTCGGGCGCGGTCGGCTCACCGCGGCGGAGGATGATGTCGTACGTATGTTCTAAAGTCTGGAGCATGACAATCCTCGCAGATGACCCGGGCCAGCTTCCCGATGGTCCTGCGCCGGGGTGGGCGCCGCCGGTGCCCGACGATGTGGAGCTCGTGACCGAGGTGGCGGGAATGCTGTCGGTGTTCGCTGCCGAGCACCTCGTGCGCGTCGACGCGCTGCGTCGTCGGGCTCTGGCCGATGGCACGCGCTACGGCGGTGGCGCCGCCGACATCGTGGAGCGATCGGTGAGACTCGAGCTCGCGGCGGCGCTGCGCATCACCGAGGCCGCGGCGGGGATGCTGCTCGCGCAGGCGGAGGCGATGGTTTCGCGGTATCCGGGGGCACTCGCGTCGCTGGGTCACGCGGGCATGACGGAGCGCCATGCGCGCACTTTGGTGGACCTGTTGGATGCCGCATCCCCCGAGGTGCGGGACCGGCTCGTCGAGCGGGCGATCGCACTCGCTGAGGAGCTGCCGGTAGGGTCGTTTCGCCGTCAGCTCCAACGGCTCATCGAGACCGAGGAGTCGGCGACGCTGACCGAGCGGCACGCGCGCGAGCTGGCGCAGCGGCGCGTCGTGATCGAGCCCGCGGCAGAGGGGATGGCATGGCTGCACGCCTACCTGCCCGCGGTCGAGGCGCACGCGATCCATGACCGGATCACCCGGATGGCGAAGGTGATCAACGCCCACCCGGAAGAGACCCGAACGCTGGACCAGACGCGCACTGACGTGCTCGCCGACCTGCTGATCGAAGGACGCACCGACGCGCACCCGGCCGAGGCTCGAGGAATCCGCGCGACGGTCGCGGTTACCGTGCCCGTGCTGGCGCTGTTGGCGGACGATGACGAGCACCGCCATGCTCAGGGCCTTGCGCCGGCCACGGTCGAGGGCGTCGGGCCGATCCCGCTGGACAGGGCGCGGGAGCTGTGCGGCGGCGACGCCGGGTGGATGCGTGTCCTCACCGACGCTGAGACCGGGATGGTGCTTTCGGTGAGCCGGACCCAGTACCGGCCGCCGGCGGCGCTGCGCAAACTCATCCGGTGGCGGGCCGAGCGATGTATGGCACCCGGCTGCGGCATTCCGGCATCAAGGTGTCAGATCGATCACAACATCGCATGGGAACACGGCGGACACACCAGCCTCGACAACCACGCGCGCCTGTGCACCGGGCACCATACCGTCAAGCACCACGGCGGGTGGTCGGTGGATCATCTCCCCGAAGAGGGCGGCACGCTGCTGTGGACTTCGCCCGCCGGGCGCCGGTACCTCGTGAAACCCGAGCGGCCCGTCCCCGTGTTCCGGCCGGCGGGACCGCCCGGCGGATCCGACGTCCCGTTCTAGCGCGAGCGGTCGGCATGAACGTCGGCACGGATCACCGCCATCCGGCCGTGGATCCGGTCGTCCGCGCACTCTCGGCGCGCAGCGTCAGGCGCGGAAGCGCTGGACGATCGCTCCGATGCCCTCGATCCGATGCCGGTCGCCGCGGGAGCAGGCGTGTGATCCGTACCGGACACTCTCGTCCGGATGTCGGTATGCTGAGCCCGCACAAGGAGGTCCGATGGACATCGAGCAGGTGCTCCCGGAATTGCGCGAGCCGATGAAGCGCGCCCAGATCTCGGCCCCCCGGTGGCTCGTGCGGGCCGCGGTGCGGGTGATGCCGGTGCCGAAGTCCGATGCCGTCAGGGTCTCGACGGCGCGCGCCGGGTCGGTGCGGCTGCGGATCTACACGCCGCAGCGATCGCGCAGCGGTGCCGGGATGCTGTGGATCCACGGCGGCGGCCTGCTCTTCGGCGACGCCCGGCAGGACGAAGCGCTCTGCCTGTCGACGGCCGAACGGCTCGGGGCGATCATCGTCTCGGCGAACTACCGCTTCGCGCCGGAGCATCCGTTTCCCGCGGCTCACGACGATGTGCGCGCCGCGTGGACCTGGTTCCTCGACCATGCCCCCGACCTCGGCGTCGATGTCGGCCGGATCGCCGTCGGCGGCGAGAGCGCCGGCGGAGGACTGGCCGCCGGGCTGGTCCAGCGCATCCACGATGACGGGGGGACGCAGCCGAGCGCTCAGTGGCTCTTCGCGCCGATGCTCGACGATCGCACCGCGGCCGACCGGGAGCACGACGGCGTCGACCACCTCATCTGGAACAACACCTCCAATCGCGAAGGCTGGGCCGGCTACCTCGGCACGGAGCCAGGGGCGGACGCGGTGCCCGCGTACGCCGCGCCCGGAAGGCGTGAAGACCTCTCCGGGCTTCCGCCCGCGTTCCTCACGTGGACCGACATCGAGCTGTTCGCCGAGGAGGACCGCGCCTACGCCGACGCTCTCCGCCGCGCCGGCGTTCCCGTGACGACCGACGTCGTCGCGGGCGCCGTCCACGGCTTCGAGAACTGGGCGAAGGACACCCCGGTCGCGAAAGCGCTCATCGAGCGCGCGCAGGACTGGCTGGCGGGCGCCCTCGACGCCGAGCCGGAGTAACCGCCGGCCGGCAGGCGTGTCGAGAGCGGGGATCGTCCACACGTCGCGCCACGGTCGGCGGCCGACCCCGCTCAGCGCCGATCGCCGGCGGCGGTGGGCCGGAGGGCGAGGATCGCGAGCACCGCCGAGACGACGCACATCCCGATGACCGCCGTGAGGAAGCCGAGCCAGCCGATGCCGGTGAAGACGAAGCCGAGGCACCAGCCGAAGAGGCTCGACCCGACGTAGTAGCCGAGGTAGTAGAGGGAGGATGCCTGCGCCCGGGTGTCGCGGCGGGCTGCGGCGGGCGCCCAGCCCGACGCGACGGCATGCGCTGCGAAGAAGCCTCCGGTGTAGAGCAGGAGCCCGGCCACCACGATCCAGACGGCGGGGACCATCATGAGAGCGGCGCCGCTGATCATCACGCCGATGCCGCCGATCAGCACGCCGAGTCGTCCGTGACGGGAGGCCAGGATGCCGGCCCACGGCGACGAGACGGTCCCGGCGAGGTACGCGAGGAAGAGCAGCGTCACCAGTGACGCCGGCAGCGAGAACGGCGGCGCGCTGAGATGGAAGCCGAGGTAGTTGTAGACCGCGACGAATGCGCCCATGAGGAGGAAGCCCTGGGCGTAGAGCGCGAGCTGCATGGGCGTGCGCAGGTTCACGGCGATCCGCCCGGCGATGCCCGCTCCCCCCTCGGCGTGGAAGCGTCCGGGATGGAAGCCCCGTGCGCGCGGGATGAGCACGAGGAAGGCCACCGCCGCCCCCACGCAGAGCGCGGAGGCCGCCCACATGCCGACTCTCCAGTCGCCGACCTCGGCCGCGAATCCCGAGACGACGCGGCCCGACAGGCCGCCCACGGTCGTGCCCGCGATGTAGCTGCCTGCGGCGGCGGCCACGTGCCGGGCATCCACTTCCTCGCTCAGGTAGGCGAGCGCGATCGCGGGAACCGCACCCAGTGCCACCCCCTCGAGGAGGCGCACGCCGAGCAGCACCGTGCCGTCGGGGCTGAAGGGTGCGAGGATCCCGAGGATCGTCGCGGCGACGAGGCCGATCGCCATCGCGGGGACGCGGCCGATGCGATCGGCGATGAGAGACCACGGGATCACGGCAGCCGCGAGGCCGAGCGTCGACGCCGACACGGCCAGGGACGCGGTGGCCGGCGACACGTCTAGCGTCTCCGAGATGAGCGGGAGCACGGGCTGCGGCGAGTACAGCTGCGCGAACGTCGCGATGCCCGCGAAGAACAGGGCGACGAGCAGCCGCCGATACTCGCGGCTGCCCGAAACATGGCCCATGAAGCCATCCGACATGACTGTGACTCCCGTCGGGCGCAGCGGCGTCAGCGTACGGCGTCCGAGATCGCGCGGGCGAGCGAGTCGGTCGCGCCTCGTCCGCCGATGTCGGGGGTGAGCACGTCGGGGTCTCCCGCAGCGAGCACATCCTCGACCGCCGTGAGGATCGCCGTCGCCGCGTCGGAGTGGCCGAGGTGATCGAGCATCATCGCGCCGCACCAGATCTGGCCGATCGGGTTCGCGATCCCCTTGCCGGCGATGTCGGGGGCGGAGCCGTGGACGGGCTCGAAGAGACTCGGGAAGATACCCTCGGGGTTGATGTTCGCGCTCGGGGCCACGCCGATCGTTCCCGTGCACGCAGGCCCCAGGTCGGAGAGGATGTCGCCGAAGAGGTTGCTCGCCACCACCACGTCGAACCAGTCGGGATGCAGCACGAAGTTCGCGGCGAGGATGTCGATGTGGAACTGGTCGCGCGTGATCTCCGGATACTGCGCACCCATCGCGGCGAACCGCTCGTCCCAGTAGGGCATCGAGATGGTGATGCCGTTGCTCTTCGTCGCCGACGTGACCTTGCGCCGGTCGCGGCGCTCGGCCAGCTCGAAGGCGTAGCGCAGCACGCGATCGACGCCCGTGCGGGTCATGACCGTCTGCTGCACGACGACCTCACGGTCGGTGCCGTCGAAGATCCGCCCGCCGATCGAGGAGTACTCGCCCTCGGTGTTCTCACGCACGACCACGAAGTCGATGTCGCCCGGGCCACGACCGGTGAGCGGGCTCGGGATGCCGGGAAGCAGCCGGCAGGGGCGGAGGCTGATGTACTGATCGAACCGGCGCCGGAACTGGATGAGACTCCCCCACAGCGACACGTGGTCGGGCACCACCTCCGGCCAGCCCACGGCACCGAAGAAGATGGCGTCGAACCCGCTGAGCGTCTCGAACCAGTCGTCGGGCAGCATCTTCCCGTGCTCGAGCCAGTAGTCGGCCGAGGCGAAGCCGAAGTGCTCGTACTCCAGCGGCACGCCGTAGCGTGCGGCCGCGGATCTGAGCACGGCCAGGCCTGCGGGCACGACCTCCTTGCCGATTCCGTCGCCGGGGATCACAGCGATCCGGTGGGCGGTTGCGCTCACACCACGTTCCTTTCCGCGGGATAGTGACAGGCGACGCGATGCCCGTCGCCCTGGTCCAAGAGCGGCGGCTCCTCGGCCGCGCACAGGTCGGTCGCCTTCCAGCAGCGGGTGCGGAAGCGGCATCCCGAAGGCGGGGAGACCGGGCTCGGCACGTCTCCCGTGAGGACGATCCGCTCCCGTGCGCGTTCGATGCGCGGATCGGGCACGGGGATGGCCGAGAGGAGCGCCTGCGTGTACGGATGCATCGGTCGCTCGTACAGCGCATCGACCGGCGCCTCTTCGATGAGCTTGCCCAGGTACATGACGCCGACGCGATCACTCAGGTGCCGGACGACCGAGAGATCGTGCGCGATGAAGAGGTACGTGAGTCCGAGGTCGCGCTGCAGGTCGTCCAGGAGATTGAGGACGCCCGCCTGGACGCTCACGTCGAGTGCGCTCACCGGCTCGTCGAGGACGATGACCTCCGGCTCGACCGCCAGCGCCCGGGCGATGCCCACCCGCTGGCGCTGACCGCCCGAGAACTCGTGTGGATAGCGGTCGGCGTGCGCCGGGTTGAGGCCCACCATGTCCAGCAGCTCCAGGACGCGGTCGGACTGCCGTCCCTTGTGAAGTCCGTGGATCGCGAGCGGCTCGGCCAGGGCATCGCGGACGGACTTGCGCGGGTTGAGCGACGCGTACGGATCCTGGAAGACGAACTGGATGCGCCGGCGCAGCGCCCGCAGCCGGGTGCCGTGCATGCGCGTGATGTCGTCGTCGTCGAGACGGATGCGCCCGGCCGTCGACGACTGGAGCTTCGCCACGCTGCGCCCGAACGAGGACTTGCCGCACCCGGACTCGCCGACGAGTCCGAAGGTGGTGCCGCCGGGCACCGTGAGGCTCACATCGGAGACGGCATGGACGACCTCGGTCCCGCGCCGGAACAGTCCGCCACCGACCGGGTACTCCTTGACGAGTCCGTCGACCGCCAGCGTCGTGCTCACTGCAGCTCCTCTTTCCACTCGCCGACGCGCACGCAGCTGGCCGTGTGCGTTCCCCCCACGTTCACCGGCGGCGGTACGACGACGTCGCACCGTCCCGCGACCGCGTATGCGCACCGCGGGGCGAACCGGCATCCTTCCGGCCACCGCGTGGCCACGGGAGGCTGCCCGGGAATCTGATAGAGCCGCTCGTCACGCGACGAGCGGCGATCGAGGCGCGGCAGCGAGGCGAGGAGGCCCGCCGTGTACGGGTGGGCGGTCTCGTAGAACAGAGGGTCGACGTCGGCGGCTTCCACGACTCCGCCCGCATACATCACGACGACGCGATCGGCGATGCCCGCGACGACGCCGAGATCGTGCGTGATCACGACGACCGTCGTGCCCGTGCGCTGCTGGACCTCGCGGAGCACTTCGAGCACCTGCGCCTGCACGGTGACGTCCAGTGCCGTCGTCGGCTCGTCGGCGATCAGCAGATCGGGTTCGTTCGCGATGCTCATCGCGATCATGACGCGCTGCCGCATGCCGCCCGAGAACTCGTGCGGGTACCGCTCGATCCGCTTCTCGGGAGCCGGGATGCCGACGAGCCCGAGGAGCTCGATGGCCCGCGCCCGGCGCTGCTCGCGCGTGGTCTCGGGGCGGTGCACGCGGACCGCCTCGATGAGCTGATCGCCGACCGTCACGACGGGGTTGAGCGCCGTCAGCGCGTCCTGGAACACGATCGCGACGTCGTTGCCGCGAATCTCTCGCAGGTCGTCGTCGGACAGTCCGACCAGCTCACGACCCCGCAGGCGGATGGATCCCGTCACGATGGCGTTCTTCGGCAGGATGCCCATGATCGCCATGGCCGTCATGGACTTGCCGGAGCCGGACTCCCCCACGATGCCGAGGGTTTCGCCGGCGTGGAGCGAGAACGAGATGTTCTCGATCGCCCGAGCGGCACCGGCGTCGGTGGGGAAGGTGACCGAGAGGTTCTCGACCTCGAGGAGCGGGATCGCGGCGTTCACAGGTTCTTGCCTTGCGGGTCGAGGGCGTCGCGCAGGCCGTCGCCGATGAAGTTGACACACAGCACCGTGATGAGGATGAAGAAGCCCGGGAAGTAGAGCAGGTACACCTGCGGCGTTCCGACGTAGCCCGCGGCCTGGCTCAGCATCGATCCCCAGCTCGTCTGCGGAGACTGGACGCCGAAGCCCAGGAAGCTCAGCGTCGACTCCGCGATGATCGCCGACGCGACCGCGAGGCTCATGGCGACGGCGATCACGCCCGCGAGGTTCGGCAGGAGATGGGACAGGATGATCCGCACATTCGACGCTCCGATGCCGCGCGCGGCTTCGATGAAGTCCTTCTCGCGGAGCGAGAGCACTTGCGCGCGCACCACCCGGGCGATGTACGTCCAGCCCAGAGCGGTGAGGGCGAAGACGATCGTGGCGGGAGACGGCCCGAGACCCTGCACGATGACGGCCAGGAGCGCGATGGCGGGAACGATGAGGAACAGATCGGTGATGCGCATGATGAGCTCGCCGACCCACCCGGCTGCGTAGCCGGCGACCGCGCCGAGCGCCGTGCCGACGACTGTCGCGAGCAGCGCCACGCTGAGTCCGATGGCGAGCGATATCTGGCCCGCGTACAGGATCTCGCTGAGGTAGTCGCGCCCGAGCTCGTCCGTTCCGAGCCAGTGCTCGGCCGACGGCGCGGTCGGGCCGAGCAGGAGGTCCTGCTGCCCCTGCGGGAACGGTGCGATCCACGGCGCACCGAAGCACACGACGATCAGGATGAGCAGCACCACCAGGCTCACGACGGCGAGCTTGTGGTGGAGGAAGCGCTTGATCAGCTGCCGGGTCGATCCGCCCGCGACGGGCTGCTCGGCCAGGATCTCCTCGGCGCCGGTGAGTCCCGCCCCGCTCATGACAGCCTCACTCTCGGGTCGAGGATCGCATAGCCGATGTCGGCGATGAGGTTGCAGATCACGACCGCGATGGCCACGACGATCATCCAGGGCAGGAGCACGAAGAGGTCTCCCGCCACCAGGGACTGCAGGAAGAGCCGGCCCATGCCGGGAATGGCGAAGATCTGCTCCGTGACCACCAGCCCGCCGATGAGGATCGCCGCGTCGAGCGCGACGACGGTCACGAAGGGAGCGAGGGAGTTGCGCGCCGCGTGCCGCCAGATGACCTGCCGGCGGGGCACGCCCTTCGCCCGCGCGGTGCGTACGTAGTCGCTCGAGAGCGAGTCGAGCATCGCTGACCGCCCGAACCGGCTCCATGAAGCGACGAGCGCGATCATGAGGGCTGCGACGGGAAGGACGAGATGGCGCGCGTAGTCGACGACGCCGACCTCCGTCACGGGCGGCAGGCCGATGAAGAAGAACGGCGGCTCGTCGAGCCCGAAGGTCTCTTTGGGCCACACGGCGAGAGCCTGGATGAGGATGAGGCCGAACCAGAACGCGGGCATCGCGATGCCGATGTACGAGGCGCCCGTGAACGCCTGGTCCGCGAGCGAGTACTGCCTGACCGCCGAATAGACGCTGATGGCTCCCGCGACGAGGATCGCGACCAGGAGTCCCCAGAACGCCAGCTGGAGCGTGGGCCACAGCGCGTCGCCGATGAGCGGAAGCACAGGTGTACCGGTGCGGCTGCTCGTGCCCCAGTCCCCCGAGACGAAGGAACGCAGCCAGAGGAAGTACTGCTCGAAGATCGAACGGTCCAGCCCGAGTCGTTCGATCTCGCGCTGGAGCGCCGTCGGATCCGCCGCCTGCCGGAGCTTCGCGAGCGGGTCGAAGGTCGAGCGAACGGCCCAGAAGAGGATGAAGGAGGCCACGAGGATCACCGGCAGCGAGTACACAGCTCGCCGAGCGATGAATCGGAACATCTTCAGTTCTCCTGGGCCGTCGCGCGGTCAGCCCGCGAGACCCCACTCGGCGAGGTTCCAGAACGGGCCCTCGACGGGGTTGATCTCGAGCGGTCCACCGATCTTGTCACTCCACAGGAGCACGAGCGGCACCGTGTCCAGCGGCAGCGAGGGCACGTTCTCTGCGATCACGGCATCGGCCTCCTTCGACGCGGCGATGCGCTTGTCGACGTCGAGCTCCGTGTCGACCTGGTTCAGCAGCGGGTCGAGCTCGGGGATCGACACCCGGTAGAAGTTGATGCCCGAGAAGCCGTTGTCGGCCGACGGAATGTTGGTCGACAGGAACGAGGAGCTCAGAGTCGGGTCCGGGAACGTGTCGACGATCGCCCAGAGACCGGACTGGAAGTCACCCTCGGGGGCGATCGTGCCGAACAGGTCGGCAGGAGTGACCGCGTTGATCGTCATCTCGAAGCCGGCTTCGGCGAGCTGGGCCTGGAGCACCTGGGTGGTGAGATCGCGGCGCTTGTTGCCGGCCAGCGTCTCCATCGAGAAGGTGGCCGTCTGGCCGTCCTTCTCCCACACGCCGTCGGAGTTCTTGGTCCAGCCGTCGCCCTCCATCAGCTCGTCCACCTTGTCGAGGTCGAGCGTGTACTGCGAGAAGTCGTCCGCCGCGTAGGCACCCACGATGGGACTGTTGAAGCTCTGCTGCGGAGTGTCGACACCGAGGGCGCCGAAGAGGCGCTCGACGATCGCCTCGCGGTCGATCGAGTACGCGACCGCCTGACGGACGGCCTTCGAGTCGAACGGGAACGCGTCGTTGTTGAACCAGACGGCCTCCAGCGAACCGCTGCGCGCGTCGACCTGCGAGTTGATCCCCGGGAGCCCGGCATCGATCTGGCTGATCGCATCGAGCTGCGGAGACGGGTAGAGCACGTCGACCTGGCCGCTCTTGAGCGCCTGGAACGCTGCCGTCGTGTCGGGGAGGAAGAGGTAGGTGACCTTGTCGAGGTTGGGCTTGTCGCCCCAGTAGTTCTCGTTCGGAACCAGGGTCGCGGACGTGCCACGGTCCCACGATTCGATCTTCCACGGTCCGCCGCTGAAGTCGTAGCCGTCGGCCATGATGGCGGCGCGATCCTTCCCCTCGAGGAGGTGGGCGGGCAGCACGCCGTACGTGCTGAACAGCGTCCGCCATCCCGCGTAGGACTGGTCGAGCGTCACGACCGCGGTCTGCGGGTCGGAGGCGTCGACCGAGGCGATGCGGTCGTATCCGGTCTTGTCGAAGATGTCGTCACCGTCACGGATCTGCGTGGCGGTGTACGCGAAGTCGGCCGACGTGATCGGCTCGCCGTCGGACCACACGGCGTCGGGGTTGATCGTGTAGGTGATCGTCTGGCCGTCGCCCGTGCTCTCGGCGACCGGCTCCTCCGTCACGAGATCCGACGGGACGGGCGTCCATTCGCCGTCGACCAGGCGCGTCTCGAAGACGGTGGGGATGGTGGGGATCTGCATCATGTAGGTCCCCCAGATCGAGCCGGCGCAGGTCGCGATCCAGTCGACGCAGTCCGGCTCCTGCTCGGCGCCGATGACGACTTCACCGCCCTTCGTCACGGGCGCCGCCGTGCTGGACTCGGGCTCCGATCCGCCGGCGCTGCAGGCTGCGAGGGCACTGACGGCGACGATGGCGAGCGTGATGGCCGCGGTGCTGCGGAAGGTGCTGGGACGCGAGGACTTCGACAATTTTGACTCCGTGGTCGAGAGGTGTGGCGACGTTGCTTACCAGGTGCGAAGCGGTGGGTGGTCTGACTATAAGTCGAGATGCGACCCTTTAGCAAGGGTTGTAGTCAATGTCATTGATTAGAGTTCCAGCGGCGCCCTTCGAGCGTGCGCAGGGCGAGCTCGGTCATGCGTCGCTGGGTGTGCTCGAGGTAGTGGAGCCCGGTCGGCTCGTGACCACCGTCGAACACGTCCATGACGACGTCTCCGCCGCGTTCGCCCAGCTCGTCGACGAAGCGCTGCACGCCCACGATGGGCGTGCGGGTGTCGATCGCGCCCTGGTTGATCCAGACGGATGCCGTGACGTGCTCCGTGTACGAGATCGCGGAGTAGCGCTCGACCATCTCCGGCGGCACCCACGTCGTCCAGACGCTTCGGACGGCGGGGTTCATCTCGGCGATCGCGGCCGTCCAGTCGGCGACGGCGACGTGGGCGAGGCCGCCCGCGAACAGATCGGGGAGCCGACCGACGCTCAAGAGCGTCAGATGTCCGCCGAAGGACGCGCCGGTGATGAAGGTGGAGCGGGGATCAGCGAGCCCTTGGTCACGCAGCCAGCCGATGGCAGCGGCGACGTCCTCGATCTCGCGGTCGCCTCCGGAACCCCAGAAACCCTCGCGGAACGCCTGGCCGAAGGTCACCGAGCCACGGAAGTTGAGTGCGGCGTACGCGAAGCCCGCATCGATCCAGGCTTGCGCCGACGGGTCGTAGCCGTCGATCATCACCAGGTTGGGGCCGCCGTGAACCTCGAGCACGGTGCCGAGGGGCTCGCGGCCCTCGGGAACACCGAGCCAGAGCTGGACCCGGGTGCCGTCGGCACTGCGCACCATCGTCGAGCGCATCGGCGTGCCGGGCGGCACGGGCGCGGGCGCGATCAGCACGCGCCCCCCGCTCTCGTCGGCCTGCTCGATGCGCAGCGGAGAATCCCAGCTCGACCGCACCATCCGGACCGCACCATCCGGCGCGTAGTAGGACGCCCACTGGAAGGGATGCAGGTCCGCGACATCCGGGTTCGCGAAGCTCCCGCCTTCGGCGACCACACGCGCACCGCCGTCGGCCTCCGACAGTTCGAGGAGGCGATGGATGCCGTCTTCGACGTGGGCCGCGAGCACGCGGCCTCTCTGCGCGTCCCAGTCCAGCGGGATGACCTCGCCGACGAGGTCGGGCAGGGAGAAGTCCTGGCGCGCGCCGGAGAGGAAGTCCCAGATCACGGGTCGGGCGTACCCGGTGCGCTCGGTGTTCGCGAGGATGCGCGGATCGCCGGCGATCGGCGAGAAGCGGACACCCCGCACCGGACCGGCCGGAAGATCGTCGAGCACGGCGACTGTCTCGAGCGTGTGGGTGGCCACGACCGTCAGCGCGGGGCGGCGCACTCCCGGATTGTGGTCGGTCGTGTCGACGCTGACGAGCGCGCCGTCGGGCGAGATCTGGCCGTACCAGGCCTCGATCGGGCTGCTGTACACCGTGCGGGGCGGACCCCATGGCTCAGCCGGGATCACCAGGACGTGGAATCCCTCCTCATCGACGACGGTCACCACGATCGCGGCGCCGTCGTACGACGCCTCGATGCCGCGCAGCACGAATGCGGGGCGGCCCGGCGTGAGATCGATGCTCTCGGAGCCGTCGACCGCCGTCGCGACGAGCGTGCCCACCTCCGAGCCGCCGCCGTCATCGAGGTCGACGATCCACTTGCCGTCGCGCGTCAGGATCGCCCCGACGCCGACCGGGAACGGCAGAGGAGCGGACGGCTCCTCGCCGCCGCGCCAGATCCGCGCGCGCGAGCCCGCCTCGTGGTCCTCGATGAGCAGTGCGAGGTCGACATCGCCGACCACAGGTCGGACGGTGAGCAGATGGGGGAGGTCGAATCGCCGTGAAAGAACTGCGTCGATCTCTGCCGGAATCGCGTCCATGCGAGCCTCTCCACAAGGTTGGTCAGGTTCATTGACTATAGCAGTGGCTATCTTGCTGCGACAGGGGTGGCAGGGATCACGATCGTTGACTACGTTCGTGGCACCGGTGGGCTACGGTTGTCCTCACGACCGCCCCCAGCTCAACGAATGGAGCCCAGGACTCGATGGCGAAGGAAAAGGCTGCCGCGTCGCGCAAGACCGTCGCATCGTCGGGGACTCGCCCGCGCCGCCCCCGCGACTCGCTCAGCCGGGACATCATCGTCGCGGCCGCGGATGCCGTCGTCCAGCGCGACGGGCTCGACCGCCTCACGTTCCAGGCCATCGGCGAGGAGCTCGACGCGCATCCGACGTCGATCTACCGGCACTTCAGAGACAAGGACGAGCTCATGCTCGCCCTGATCGACTCGCTGCGAGCGCGCTCGTACACCGGCGCGATGATCGCGACCGACGACTGGATGGCCGACCTCCGCGGTCAAGCCCACCTCATCCATGACCATTACATGCGCTACCCCGAGTTCGCGCTGCAGATGGCGCTTCGCCGGCCGACCGACTTCACCTCGATGGAGTTCTCCATCGGCGCTCTCCGCCGCGGCGGGTACGGGCCGGAAGAGGCGGCCATGTACGCGCGAGCCCTGGGCCAGCTGGTGCGGTCGGCGAGCAGCATCCAGGCCGCCCTCGCGGCGCAGCCGCCTGATGTGAAGGATGCCGACGAGCTCATGTGGCAGATGGACTACCAGCGCCTGTCGCCGGAGGAGTTCCCCAACATCGCCTGGGTCGGCTCGAACCTTCCGGGGATCCAGGATCCCCGCGCGTGGGAGGCGGCGCTCGACCTGCTCCTGGAGAGCATCGAACGGCAGGCGCCGGTGAACTCGGGACGCCCGGACGCGTAGCCCGCGTCAGGGCATCCAGCCGTCGATCATCCCGGCCACGAGTCGCGCCCGCTGTGCGACGGACGCGAGCGAGGCCCACTCGTGCTCCGCGTGCGCGCCATCGCCATCGACGCCGAGACCGTCGAGTGTCGGGATGCCGAGCGCCGCGGTGAAGTTCCCGTCGGACGCCCCGCCCACCGACACGGTCCGCACGTCCGTGCCGTCCTGCTCCGCGCTCACCCGGCGCGCGAGCGTCAGGAGCTCGAGCGCGCTGCGCTCCTCCATCGGGGGCCGGTTGATCCCGCCCGTGACCTCCAGCCGCGCCTCGGGATGGAACGGGCGACGTTCACGGAGGGCGCGATCCACGCGCTCGAGCTCACCCGTCGACCAGCCCCGCACGTCGACGCGCATGAACGCGAGGTCGGGGATGACGTTCGTCGCGGTTCCCCCCTTGGCCACCGTCGGACTGACGGTGGTGCCCAGCTGGGCGTCCCCGAGACCGGGAAGCTCGGTGATGTGGCGTGCGAGTTCGACGAGGGCGTTGACGCCGTTCCACGGCTCGAGCCCGGCATGCGCCGCGCGCCCGGTCGCCGTGATCGTGTAGATGCTCCCGCCGCAGCGCGCGACCTTGACCGCGCCGCCCAGACTCGGCTCCATGACGAGCACGGCCTGAGACTCGGAGGCTGTGCGCTCGAGCAGGGCGCGGGACGTGAGCGATCCGACCTCCTCGTCGGCGGTCAGCAGGACGCCGACATCGTCGGTGCGTGCCGCCAGCGCCAGGGCTTCCGCGGCGGCGACCACGCCGCCTTTCATGTCGAAGACTCCTGGCCCGGAGCACCGGTCGCCGGCGACCGTGAACGGGAGCCGGTCGATCGTTCCCAGCGGCCACACGGTGTCGATGTGTCCGAGGAGCAGGACACGGGGACGGCGCGCGCCCCAACGAGCATGCTCGACGCCGTCGACGGCCTCCAGCCGTGCGGGGCCGATGATCGGTGCCAGCCAGGAGTCCACGAGCCCGAACGCCTCCGAGATCCCTGAGGCGTGGCCCGTCGGCGTCTCGATCGAGACGAGTGCCTCGAGTCTGTCGACGGCGGTCATGCTCGCACCTCCGCGGCCCCGGCGAAGAAGCTCGCGAGAGCGCGCGCGGTCTCCTCGGGGGCCTCCTCCGGCACGTAGTGATCGGCGCGGATCGCAGCGCCCTCGGCATGAGGGGCATACCCGCGCCAGACGTCGACGACGTCGAAGCTCCGGCCGACGTAGCTCTCGGATCCCCAGAGGGCGAGGAGGGGCATGTCGAGTCGATTGCCGGCGGCCGCATCGGCCCGATCGTGGTCCAGATCGATCGTCGCGGCGGCGCGGTAGTCAGCGCACGTCGCTTCGATGACGCCGTCACGCGTGAAGCAGTCGAGGTACCTGTCGAACGTCTCCGCATCCAGCGGATCGCGCACTGTCCATCGGTCCTCGAATCGGCTGCGCAGCCAGCGCTCCGGGTCGGCCCGGATCAGGTCGGCCGGCAGTCCCCCGCCGACCGTGAGGAAGAACCAGTGGAAGTAGCTCGTCGCCATCGCCCTGTCGACGTTGTCGAACATATGGAGCGTGGGAACGATGTCGATGACGGCGAGGGCGCGCACGCGCTCCGGCGCATCGAGTGCCAGACGGTGCCCGACGCGGCCGCCGCGATCGTGCCCGGCGACGAAGAATCTGTCGAACCCGAGGGCGTCCATCACCGCCAGCTGATCCGCGGCCATCTCGCGCTTCGAGTAGACCTCGCCCGCGGGCGCATCGGACTCGCCGTACCCGCGCAGGTCCGTCGCGACGACCGTGTGCGTTCGGGCCAGTGCGGGCGCGACGTGTCTCCACATGCCACGCATCTCGGGGTAGCCGTGCAGAAGCAGGACGGCGGGACCCTCTCCGACGACCGTGGTCGCGATGCGCACTCCGTTGGCGCCCTCGATGAGCTGCGGCGCCGCTGCCGATTGGTTCACACTAATCCCACTCTTAGTCAATGTCGTAGACTATACGTTAGCCTACGACCGGACCAGCCGCCAGAGCGGGCGGTGAGAGATGCCGGTCAGAGCCGCGGATCGATCGGATCGGACTCCAGCGCGAGCACCCCGAACACGGCTTCGTGCACGCGCCACAGCGGCTCGCCCGACGTGAACCGGTGGAGAGCCTCGATGCCCAGCGCGTACTCGCGGCCCGCGAGCGAGCGCTTGTGGCCGGTGTCGCGCTCGCGCAGCCGCGCGAGGTTGCCGGGATCGGTGTAATCGGGCCCGTAGATGATGCGCAGGTACTCGCGACCGCGCACCTTGATGCCCGGCTGCACGAGCCCCTTGCCGGTGCGGGTGAGGTTCGAGAACGGCTTGACGACCATCCCCTCGCCGCCGGCGCCGGTGAGCCGCTCCCACCACGCCACGGCCGCGGCCGTCGAATCAGCGTCGGCGAGGTCGACGCGCAGCCGTCCTGTCGAAGCGATGACCTGAGGAGCCGCCTCAGCGAGTCGATCGGCGACCGACAGATGCCAGCCGTGATCGCGCGTCTCGAACGTCGCGTCGCCGGCTGCGAGCACCTGGAACGGGGCGAACCGCACCTCTCCGGGGTCGCCGACGTAGCGACGATAGGCGTCGCGGAACCGCTGGACGCCCTCGGCACGCGTGCGAGCACGGTCCGCGAGCGCGGCGACATCGATCCCGGATGCCGCGGCCCGCGCCAGTACGGATGATGCCGCCTGCGTTGCCGCCACCCCCGCCGCGCCGACCGACGCGTAGAGGTCGCGGATCAGGTCGCCCGTCTTGATCGACCACGGGAGCATCTCTCCGTCGAGGAGCACCCAATCGCCGCCGAGCTCGTCCCACACTCCCGCCGCGGCGAGCGCCTCGTCGAGCTCGCCCAGCATCCGCGCCTCGGCATCGGGTGCGAAGAACGGCCGGCCGGTGCGGCTGAGGACCGCGCCCCGCCACCCCTCGGGAGCGCCGAAGCGTGCGGCATCCCGTGCCGCCAGCACGATCGCGCGGGAGCCCATGTGCTTCTCTTCGCAGATGACGTCGGTCACGCCGTGATCGAGGAAGTACGCGAACGCCTCGTCAGGGTGCTCGAGGTACCCCTCGCGCGCGGAGGTGCTCGGCGGTGACATCGTCGGCGGCAGGTAGATGAGCCATCTCGGATCCGCCGCCCATCGGCTGATGGTCTCGAGCCCGCCCGCGGACTGCTCCTCCTTGATGCCCACACGGCCATGCAGGCCGGTGTCGATGATGAGCTTGCCCTGGACGTCGGACAGGTTGAGCACTCCCGCCGCGCGCACCGGCGCCTCAGCCACGAGAGGGCGGATCGGCTCGTACCAGACCTGCTCGGCGGGCACCGACACGATCTCGCGCTCGGGATATCGCATGGCGGAGAGCGCTCCGCCGAAGACGCATCCGGTGTCGAGGCACGCGGTGTTGTTGACCCACTCCACCGTCGGCACCGGGGTGTGCCCATAGAGAACGACGGCCTTGCCGCGATAGTCCTGCGCCCACGGGTAGCGCACGGGCAGCCCGAACTCGTCGGTCTCCCCCGTGGTCTCGCCATAGAGCGCGAACGCGCGCACCCGACCGGACGCGCGACCGTGGTACTGCTCCTTCAGTCCCGCATGCGCGACGACGAGCCTGCCGTCATCGAGCACGAGGTGCGACACGAGGTCGTAGCAGAAGGCCGCGACCTGCTCGCGGAACTCCTCCGACTCGCCCGCGAGCTGAGCGAGAGTCTCCTCCAGGCCGTGCGAGACGCTCACCTGCGCTCCGCGCAGGGCGCGCACGAGCTTGGCCTCGTGGTTGCCGGGCACCGCCAGCGCGTTTCCCGACCCGACCATTCCCATCGCGAGCCGCAGCACGCCGACGACGTCGGGCCCGCGGTCGACCAGGTCGCCGAGGAAGATCACCCGACGGCCCTCGGGATGCCGCGCATCCACGGGCCTGCCGTGCGCGTCCCGCTCGATCTCGTAGCCCAGCCGCGTGAGCAGCGTCTCGAGCTCGCTGCGGCAGCCGTGCACATCGCCGATGGCATCGAAGGGTCCGCGTTCGTCGCTGCGGTCGTTGAGCAGGCGGGTCCGCGTGATGGTCGCGCTCGCGACATCCTCGGGGCTGCGCAGCACGTGCACCTTGCGGAACCCCTCCTTGGTGAGGTGGCGCATGCTCCGGCGCAGCTGATCGCTCTGCCGCTTGACCACCCCGACGGGGATGTCGCGGTCGGTGCGCTCGGCGTTGCGCGCGATGCCCACCGACTCGGGCAGGTCGAACACGATCGCCACCGGCAGCACGTCGTGCGCCTTGGCGAGGTCGATGAGCCGGCGCCGCGCGTCGGGCTGCACGCTCGTCGCGTCGATGACGGTCAGCAGGCCGGCATCCAGTCGCTTCGCCGCCACGTACTGCAGAGCATCGAACGCGGCCGAGGTCGCGGACTGATCGGCCTCATCGTTGGCGACGAGGCCGCGGAACACATCGCTCGAGAGGGTCTCGTACGCACCGAAGTGCTCCCGCGCGAAGGTCGACTTGCCCGAACCGGATGCGCCGATGAGCACCACCAGAGAGAGCGCGGGGATGTCGAGCGCGGTCATGCCGACTCCTCCCGTCGGAACAGGGCGAGCTGGGTCGGAGCGCCGAGTGCGGCATCCTCGACACCCACGGGCCGGTACTTGACGGCGTACCCATGCCGCTCCGCAACGCCCTCGGCCCAGTCGCGGAACTGCGTGCGCGTCCACTCGAACCGGTGGTCGTCGTGACGGAGGGCCCCGCCGGCGAGGTCCGGGTAGAGGGCGTTGTACTCCGCGTTGGGCGTCGTGACGACGACGGATGCCGGATGCGCGCCGGCGAACACCGCGTCCTCGAGCGCGCCGAGACGCGACGGGTCGACATGCTCGACGACCTCCATCAGCACCATCGCGTCGTATCCCGCGAGACGGTCGTCCCGATAGACGATCGACCCGTGGAGCAGCTCGATGCGCTCGCGCTCCGCGTCGGAGGCGGCATCCATTCGGAGCACTCGAGCGGCCGTCTCGAGCGAACGCGCCGACACGTCGACGCCGACGATCCTGGTGAACGAGCGATCCTTGGCTAGGCGCGAGAGCAGGGCACCGGGGCCGCATCCCATGTCGACGACGCGGCGAGCGGAGACGTCGTGCAGCGCGGCCAGGACGGCCTCGGCCCGATGGACTCGCAGTGGCGTCTCGCCGGGGCCGTCGACCGCTTCAGCGGCCTGAGGGAGCAGGGACCGCTGGTGCAGAAGGTACCGCCGCGTGATCAGATCGCGTTCGGGATGCCGGGTGAGCCAGCCTTCGCCCGCGCGCTCGAGCTTGGCGATCTCGTCGTCGCCGACCCAGTAGTGCTTGGCATCGTCGAGCACCGGGAGCAGCACGTAGAGCTGACGCAGTGCGTCGGACAGCCGGACCTCGCCGGTGAGGGTGACGGAGCTGAACCGCGAGTCCTCCCAGTCGGGAAAAGCCGGGTCCAGGGGGATGCGCTGCTCGGTCACCGTCCATCCGCAGGGCTCGAACACGCGGCGCACGAGATCGTCTTCGCGACCGCGCGTGGAGACCACGGGGATGTCGATCCGCAGCGGGAGGGAGGATGCCGCGAGCTCCGGGTACGAATCGCTTCGACCCGTCATCGCGGTGCGGAAGACCGAGCCGATCGCCACCGCCAGCATGCTCGAGGCCACATATGGGCGGTCGTTGACGTAGTGGTCGAGGGCTCCCGCGTCGCCGCGGAACCTCTTGTTGCGCACGAGCGCGACCGGATCGACCTCGACCATCACCGCCACGGTGCAGCGCTCGGCGGTCGCCTCGGGATAGAACACGTGGATATCCCCGACCGGCGCGGAGAAGGTCTGGACCCGGCCGGGATGCTTGTGCAGCAGATACCCGAGCACCGTCGCGTCGACGCCGGAGTCGCGCTCCGGCTCGTAGGTCACCGTGACCAGCATGTCCAACTCCCCCGATGTGGCAGTCGCACCACTCTATGGGGGTCGGTCGGTCGCTCTTCACCGGACGCGGACCGTGAGACGGCTGAGCCCACCGCCGGCAGGCGGGGGGCCAGGTGAGGCGGCCGCCGCTCGACGCGGGGTGCTGGGGGACACCCGCGGAGCGGCGGCCGACTCGTCACATGGCCGGGACGAGGACCCGGTCGATCGTGTGGATCACACCGTTGGATGCCGGGATGTTGATCGCCCACAGCACGAGGCGCGGGTCGGCCAGCGCGGGAGTCTCGTCACGGAGGGTGATGCCTCGCGGCTTCACGATTCCCCCATCGGCCATCGTCAGCGATCGGGCGGTGAGCACCTTGACGGGTCCGAGCTTCTTGCCGGGCACCACGTGGTAGAGCAGGATGCCGGTGATCTGATCGATCGTGAAGGCGGACGTGATCGTGGTCAGCGCCTCCGCTTCGCTCGCGGGAGCCTTCCCCGTGAGGTCGGTGACGAGCCGCAGGAAGGCGCGGTCGTTCGGCGCGAAGACGGTGTACTTCGTCGACGTGTCCGAGAGGGCGCCGTCGAGGCCTGTGGCGAGCACCGCCTGGACGAGGATGTCGTAGTCGTAGGGGTTCTTGTCGGGCGTGCCGCCGCCGGATGCCGCGACCGCGACGTCGACGATCGTGCCGGGAGGAGTCCCGCCGCCGTGTGCCTGTGCGGGTGCCGCGCTGAGGACCAGTGCGAGTGCAGCCGCCGCTGCGATGACCAGACGTGACTTCTTCATGGTTCGCTCTCCTTCGATGCGATGTGTGCACCTCTCGAGCGGGAGATGCCACCTGAGTATTCGGACGCCGCGCGCTTCGCGGATGCACCCACCGGGGAATCGTCGACCGGAACACCACCCTCGGGCGACGCCGCGGATGCAGGCGGATCAGACGAAGTCGAGCTCGCCCCGCACGATCGAGTCCCCGGAGTGCGCCGGGTCGCCGTCCTCGGGCTCCTGCGAGACGTCCACCAGCACGAAGTCGCTCAAGTCGACGTCGTCGGGGATGTCGAACACGCCCTCACTCCCCTCGAGAACCCCCAGGCTCACCAGGTCGGATGCATCGGCCGTGATCAACCACACCTCGCGGTATCCGTCCGCTGCGTCGGACCCGTCGAGCTCCACCGTCACCTGCCGCTCGCCGTCGGCGCTCTCCGTGACCACGGCCGTGCCGACGGCGCCGGGGTGGTCGGGGAAGGCTCCGAGCGTCGCGGAGGCGAGCTCGACCGGATCGGCCGGCCGCACCAGCGACCAGACGCCGACGACCGCGAGGACTGCGGCGACGCTCGCGGCGAGCGCGACGAGGACGCGCAGGCCGCGCCCGCGGGATGGAGCGGCGGGGGATGCCTCGGCCGCATTCGTCAGCGGGGCGCCGACGGCGGCGCCCGTGTCCGGGAAGCCCAGCTCGTCGGAGATGCGCCCCCATACGCGCTCGGGCGGCACCTCCAGCTCGCCGAGGGCGTGCGTCGACCGGCCGACCGTGACGGTGTACTCCAGTTCGGCGAGTTCGAGCGAGCAGTCGTCGCAGGTCGCGAGGTGCGCGGCCTCGTCTGCGGAGAGCGCGTCTCCGAGCGCGACCAGGGAAAGCCGCTCGGGATCAAGATGATGCGACATGACCCACCTCCAATCGGCTCCGAAGGCGCGTGAGACTTCGCCTGATGTGACTCTTCACGGTACCGAGCGGCATCTGAAGACGTTCTGAGATCTGGTCATGTGTGAGGTCGTCGTAGAAGGCCAGCCGGACCACGCGGCGGGCGTCGGGCTCGAGTCGGTCGATCTCGCTCGCCAGCAGCAGGCGATCGCCCAGATCGACCTCGGGCGTCGTGAGGCCGTCGGGGGTTGCGAAGCGCTGCAACTGTTCCTGAAGGGCGCGCACGCGAGTGCGCGCCTCCAGCGTGTCCGCGATCCGACGGCGCGTGATCGTCACCAGCCACGTCGAGATGCGTCCCTTCGCAGGATCGTAGGACGCCCTCGACGTCCACGCCGACACGAACGCCTTCTGCGTGACATCCTCGGCGTCCCCGCGGTCGCCGAGGAGACGCAGCGCCAGGGTGAAGATCACCGGCGACCAACGCCGGTAGAGCTCCTCCAGAGCTCGTTCATCGCCGCTGCGGAACCGGTCGCACAGATCACGCTCCTGCGCCTCGTCCACCCGTTCCCCTCCCCGTCGGCCGGCTACGGTGATGTCGGCGGGCATGCCCGGGTCGCGGGGGCATCGCCGACAGAGATGTATTCGCCCATCCTGCGCCGCTTGGATGCAGGGCGCCAGCAGGTTCTCGCGCGACTACCGTGCGTCTGCGCGACCGAGGTCGGCGGCGACATCCGGGACATGGGGGTACTCCTCGCGCGGAGGGCGCTCATAGTCCCCGGCGGCGGGACGGTCGGGGATGGAGACCGTCTCGGGTTCCAGCCGTTTGTACGGGACGCTGTCGAGCAGATGACTGATCGCATTCAGGCGCGCCGCGCGCTTGTCGTCGCTCTCGATGGTCCACCACGGCGACTCGGCTGTGTGCGTCGCCGCGAACATGTCATCCTTCGCCCGGGAGTAGTCCTCCCAGCGGTGGATCGACTCGAGGTCCATCGGCGACAGCTTCCAGCGCCGCAGCGGGTCCTCCAGGCGTGACGAGAAGCGGGACTGCTGCTCTTCGTCCGACACGGAGAACCAGTACTTGATCAGGATGATCCCGTCATCGATGAGCAGACGTTCCACGACCGGCACCTGCTCGAGGAAGAGCCGGTACTCCCTCTCGGACGAGTACCCCATCACGCGTTCCACGCCGGCGCGGTTGTACCACGAGCGATCCATCAGCACGATCTCACCCGACGTGGGCAGCCGCTCGATGTAGCGCTGGAAGTACCACTGCCCACGCTCCTTCTTCGACGGTTTCGGGAGTGCGACGACGCGTGCGTGCCGCGGGTTGAGGTACTGCATCACCCGCTTGATCGCGCCGCCCTTGCCGGCGGCGTCCCGCCCTTCGAAGATCACCAGGACGCGGGCCTTGTTCGCAATGAGCCACTGCTGCATGTCGACGAGTTCGGACTGCAGCCGCTGCAATTCGGCCTGGTAGAGACGCTTCTTCACACGGACCACCGACGAGGGGGCGGCGCTCTTCTTCCTCTTCTTCGCCATCAGGATGTCCTGTCGTCGATCGGGCTGATGTCGCTCATGTTCGCCTTCGGTTCCGGGAGGGCTTGTCCCGTTCACAACATAGGGATGGCGCGTGGGCGAGGAAACCCGGGTTGACAACGACGCGCCAGACTGATGTGCATCGCGAGACCCCTGCGCCGAAGAGCGGATCCCGTCCGCTGTCAAGGGCGAGCCGCATTCGCCGCCAGGACCGCATCATGGATGCGTAGCGACCCGGGGAGAGATCGATGACGTCGAAGATCGCAATCATCTGGAATCCGACCAAGACCGACAGGGAGAGCCTGCAGTCCGGTCTGGACGAGACGCTCGGCGAGGGAGGCGGACCGGAGATCAGCTGGTGGGAGACCACCGCGGACGACCCCGGTCAGGGCGCGGCGAGAGACGCTCTCGCTGCGGGCGCCGACCTCATCATCGTCGCGGGAGGAGACGGCACCGTCCGCGCGGTCGCAGAGCATCTCGCCGACGCCGAGACCGGGATCGAGCTCGCGATCGTGCCGCTCGGCACCGGCAACCTTCTCGCCCGGAACCTCGACGTTCCGCTCGGGGATATCCCGTCGGCGATGACGCGCGCGCTCGAGGGCGAGCCCCGAGCGGTGGATGTCGGCTGGGTCGAGGTCGATCTCGATGAGGGGATCGAGCGCCATGGATTCGTCGTCATGGTCGGCTTCGGCATCGACGCGCACATGATCGCTGAGACCGACGACGCCCTGAAGGACAAGGCGGGCTGGCTCGCGTACGTCGAGTCCCTCGGCCGTGCCCTCGCGGCGAGCGACGTCGTGCCGTTCCACATCACCAGCGACGGTCAGCCGGCACGCGACGAGGAAGGTCACACGCTTCTCATCGCGAACTGCGGCACGCTGCAAGGAGGCCTCACGCTTCTGCCCGACGCCGATCCCTCGGACGGCGAGCTGGACTACCTCGTGCTCAGCGCAGAGGGCGTGGCGCAGTGGGCAGGGACCCTGAAGACGATGATCTGGGACAACGGCCTGAAGCGGCTGGTCACCGACAAGGAAGACCTGACCAGCACGGACTCGATCGGCCATGGCCGCGCCAAGACGCTCGAGGTGACGCTCCCCGACGACAGGGCGTTCGAGATCGACGGCGAGGAGATCGGGGTCACCCGTTCGTTCACCGTGTCACTGCAGCCGTCGGCGATCCGCGTCCGCTGACGCAGCGCGTCGCCGACTATCGCGTCGTCACCGTGAAGCGGTTCTTTCCGCTGCGCTTCGAGTCGTACATCGCCGCGTCGGCGCGGCTCAGCAGCTGCGGTGCACTCGGGAGGGGGTCGGTCCCGGGGCGGTAGACGGTGACGCCGACGCTCACCGATGCCGAGATGATGCCGTCGGGGACCGCGATCGGTGCGCGGCAGGTCTCGAGCACGCGTTCCGCGACGTGCTCGGCGGCGGCGATGTCGGTGTTCGGGCAGATGGCGACGAATTCGTCGCCACCCATCCGGCCGACGACGTCGGCGACGCGAAGACTGTCGCGCAATCTGGTGGCCAGCTCGACGAGGACGAGGTCGCCGACGGCGTGTCCGAACCCGTCGTTGATGCCCTTGAAGTCGTCGATGTCGAGGAAGAGCACGGACAGCGGCTGCGCTGCGGCGGCAGACGTCGCGATCACCGCGTCGATCGTCGACTGGAGCAGCTGACGGTTGCCGACGCCCGTGAGCTGATCGTGGAGGGCGAGAAAGGCGAGCCGGCGTTGCAGCCGAACCCGCACGAGTGTCTGGGATGCCTGCCTGCCGAGCGCCTGCTGGAGGTCGAGATAGTGCTCGTCGAAGTCGGCGCGTCGTGCGAAGAAGCACACCAGCACACCGAGGTGCTGGCCGTCCGCGATCAGCGGTGTGACGCTGAGCGAGGTCAGGCGCGAGTCGCGCATCGCGGCCGCCAGCTCGGGAAAGTCCTGCTGATCGTCCTCCGCGTGCACGACCGTCACCTCGGCGGTGTTCCGCAGGGAGGGAACCGGGCTGACCTTCCCGGCGAGCGGATTGGTGCCGCCCATCAGGGTGAGCTCTCCGTCCTCCTGCCAGAGCAGCACGGCCGTCTCACGGGCCGCGAACGCGTCGCCGGCGACGGCGGCGAACGACTGTGCGACCTCCTCGTCCGACGCGGTGACCCCGAACGTGGTCGAGACGTCCTGGAGGACGCGCACACGCTCTTCGGAGGACTCCGCGGCGCGCTTCGCCTCCAGCAGATCGCGCTCATGGCGCGCGCGCTCGGTGGCGTTGAACACCGCGATGCGATCGATCTGCGTGGACGTGTCGCGCACGGAGTTGAGGAGCACCGGCATCCGCCCGCCGTCCGCCTTCTGGAGCACGAGCGCTACTTCGTCCACCGACCCGCGCAGGTGCAGCACCTGAGTGTGGCGGGTATCGAAGAACAGGCGGCTGCCCGGATCGAGCAGGGAGGCGAAGGGGCGGCCTCGAAGCTCGTCGAAGTCATAGCCGGTCCACGAGAGGAAGGTCGCGTTCGCCTCGACGATCGCACCGTCGATCGATGTCGCCACCAGCCCGCACGGGGCGTGGTCGAACCAGTCCCCCACCGCTGCGCCACTCACGTGAGGAACTGCCGGATCTCCGTGATGACCTCGTCTGCGGCGGACAGGATCGGGACATGCCCCGTCGCCTCCAGCAGTCGCAGGCGACTCCCCGGAATGGCTGCGTGGACGAATCGGCCGACCTCTGCGGGGGCGATCACGTCCTCGCGGGACTGCAGGACGAGTGTGGGCACGGTCACCGCGGCGAGGTCTTCGCGATTGTCCGAGAGGAAGGTGACGTGCGCGAAGTCCCGCGCGATCACCGGATCGAAGCGGCAGAAGGTGTCCGCGAGGCGCTCGCCGAGCTCGGGGCGGTCGGGGGTTCCCATGATCATGGGTGCGGTCGCCCGCGACCAGGCGATGAAGTTCGCGTCGAGCGAGTCGAGGAGCGCGTCGATGTCGGCGCGCTCGAACCCGCCCCGGTACGCGCCGTCGTTCGTGTACCGAGGCGACGGCCCCACCAGGACCAGCGCTCGGAAGCGCTCCGGCTCGCGGTTGGCCGCCAGGACTCCCACCATCGCACTCACCGAATGTCCGACGAAGACCACGTCCCGGGCGTCCAGCGCGTCCAGGATCTCGAGCACGTCCGTCGCGTAGCCGTCGAGCGAGGCGTACTTGCCGCGGCGATACGCAGAGCGATCCGAGCCGCCGGCTCCGACATAGTCGAAGAGCACGACGCGGTGGTCGCGCTCGAAGTCGGGCGCGACGAGCCCCCACGTCTCCTGACTGCATCCGAACCCGTGGGCGAAGATGATCACGCGCCCCGCCGGGTCGCCGGACACGCGCACATTGTTGCGCTGCAGAACGTCCGATGTCGCGACGCCAGTCATGGGTTCCCATCTCCGGGCGGGGGTCCTCGAATGGTATTCGACCCGGTCGTCATCGGCACCATCGGGCGGCGGGGTCCCTGGCCGAAACGAACTCACCCGCGGCGTATGAGGACGGACGGTGGGTATCGCCCCTATCTTTGGGTTCGACGCAGTACACCCACGTCGCGTGCGACCTTCACACCGACCGAACGAAAGACAGTGCAGATATGACCGGCAGCTTTTGGGACTTCCTCCTCTGGATCTTCTGGTTCTACATCCTGTTCGCCTGCATCTGGATCTTCATCACGATCATCGTGGACCTGTTCCGCGATCACACGCTGAACGGCTGGGGCAAGGCGCTCTGGGTGATCTTCCTGATCGTCGTGCCGTTCCTGGCCGCGCTGATCTACCTGATCGCCCGCGGCAAGGGCATGACCCAGCGTGAGATGGAGCGCCGAGGACAGGCGCAGAGCGAAGCCAACGACTACATCCGCAGCGTCGCCGGAAGCTCGTCCCCGACCAGCGAGATCGAGTCGGCGAAGAAGCTCCTCGACTCCGGTGCCATCACGCAGGCGGAGTACGACGCTCTCAAGGCGAAGGCGCTCGCGTAGGACCGCTCGTCCTGCCTGCGTCGGGTGGGGTGCCGCGATCTCGCGCACCCCGCCCGCGCAGGCAAGAGCCATAAGGCTCTCGGGGTCGATGCGGAACGTCGATGGCGGTCGCCGCCGTCACACGGTCTCCACCCTGGCGTAGACGATGTTCCAGTCGTCTTTGACGCTCACCACGGTCCAGCCGAGCTCCTCGGCTCGGGTGAAGGCGGCATCCGCCCCCGTCGTGTAGGCGAACTCCCGCTCCGCGTCGTCATGTTTGATGATCAGCGCGAACGCCGCGGATTCGAGCATCTCGATGTCGACGTCGGCATTGCCGCCGGCGAAAGCGGGCAGCCGGCCGGTCTGCGCGAAGATGTGCTCCGGTTTGCCCGGACCGATGTTCAGGCCGCCGAGCGCGAGTTCTGCGCGGACGATCCTCCCGCCCACGTACCGGTACTCGGCGGCGGTGCCGATGACGTTCTCCTTGTAGATCCCCCAGGTCTGTTCTGCGAACACGCGCATGAAGTCGCGGCCGCCGCCGGAGCAGACGAACACCCGGAAGTCGTGCACCTTCAGGTACTCGATCAGCTCGAGCATCGGCGTGTAGACGAGCTCGACGTAGGGGGCGTCGAACTTCGGCTGCTTCACGGTCTCCAACCACACGCGCACCTCAGCGTCGAAGTCCTCCGGCGTGACACCAGACCAGCATCGGGTGAAGGCGGCGAGCAATGTCTTGATCGTCTCGGGGTCCTGAGTTTCGACACCCGCGAAGAAACTCATGTCCCGCTCGACGAGCGCCTTGTACGGCTGGGTGCCCGCAAGGCTCGGATCGGCTGCGACCTCCTGGCCCCAGCGACGGAAGACGAAGTCGAACTGCGGCGCCAGCGGCTGTTCTGACCACAGGGTGCCGTCGTTGTCGAACGTCGCGATGCGATCGGCGATCGCGACGAACGCCGGCCCGGGCGTGGTGGCGGCATCGATGTAATCGAGTACCGCCTGCTTCGCTGGGCCTTCGTTCCAACTCGGCAGCGCCGTCGTGTCCGGCATGTTCGTGCCCTTTCGTCGGATCCACCCTCCGCGGGCCGCGCCCGCGAACCGTGCTGACTACTGACGGGCCATCGCGACGCGCAGGCGTTCGTCCGGATCGATGAAGTGGTCGTGATCGTCGAGCCCGAGGTCGAGCTGAACCCACGCGATCCGGCCGCGGAACCGGCTCGTCTCTGCGCGGTAGTCCTCGCTGACGGGGGTGCCCGACTCGAATCCGATGTCGGTGGTCTCATCCGCCGAGAACACCATGGGCTGGGTGGCACCGACACGGCCGGCGCCGACCTGCTCTCCGTCGTAGAAGAGGGTGACGTCTCCGCCCTTGGCGAGCCCGCCGCCGTCGTAGGCGAACTCCATCCGCACCTGATGGGTGCCCTCGGGGATCGGCGACTCCGCGATGGTGGTGAAGTGATGGATGCCGAGCACGTTGTAGGTGAAGCGTGCGACGCCGTCGATGACGTAGAGGCTCCAGCCGCCGAACCGCCCACCCTGAGCGATGATCACGCCCTTCGATCCGCCGGCCGGCACGGTGACCTCGGCGGTCAGCGAGAACGATCGGTTCTTGATGCTGACGACGCTGTTCTCGGACAGTCGACCCATTCCCGGGTAGAACAGTTGCGACGTGCCGCGCACGAGCGTCGGACGACCGGCGATGTCGGGATTCAGTCGGTCGGCGGTGCGGTCGTCGAGGGGCAGCACGTTGTACTTGACGGCCTCGATGAGCCAGAGCCGCTGCAGCTCGTGAAGCTTCTGCGGATGCTCCGCGGCGAGGTTTCGCGCCTGGCTGTAGTCCGCTGAACCGTCGTACAGCTCCCAGACGTCGTCGTCGAAGGCGGGCAGCACCCCGCCGACCATGACCCAGGGCGTGCGGTGCTTCGTGACGGCGCTCCATCCGCGGTGGTAGATCCCGCGGTTGCCGAACATCTCGAAGTACTGCAGGTCGTGCTGCTCGGGAGCGTCTGTTGCAGCGAAGGAGTAGAGCATGCTGCGCCCCTCCATCGGGGACTGCTGCACGCCGTTGACCACGGTGGGCTCGGGGAGTCCCGCCGCCTCGAGGACGGTAGGGGCGATGTCGATGACATGCGTGAACTGACTGCGCAGCCCGCCCTTGTCCGCGATCCCGTTCGGCCAGTGCACGATCGTGCCGTTGCGGGTGCCCCCCCAGTGGGATGCCACCTGCTTCGTCCACTGGAACGGGGTGTCCATCGCCCACGCCCAGCCGACGGCGTAGTGGTTGTACGACATCGGGGAGCCGAACTCGTCCACCTTCGACCGCATGAACTCCGGTGTCTCCAGCGCGGCCATGCCGTTGAAGTTCGCCATCTCGTTGAAGGCGCCATTGACCGTGCCCTCGGCCGAAGCGCCGTTGTCGCCGATGATGTAGTAGATCAGGGTGTCCTCGAGGATGCCGAGATCCTCGACCGCGTCCAGCACCCGGCCGACATGGTGGTCGGTGTGCTCGAGGAATCCGGCGTACACCTCCATCTCGCGCTCGAGCACGGGCTTCAGGTCGTCGGGCATGTCGTCCCAGGCTGGGATCTCGTCGTGCCGCGGGGTCAGCTCCGCATCCGCAGGGATGACGCCGAGCTCCTTCTGCCGTGCGAAGGTCTTCTCCCGCTGCACGTCCCACCCGTCCGCGAATTCTCCCTTGTAGCGATCCGCCCACTCCGCCGGCACATGGTGAGGCGCGTGCGTGGCGCCGGGGGCGAAGTAGACGAAGAACGGTCGATCCGGCGCGAGGGCCTTCTGGGTGCGCATCCACCCGATCGCCTGGTCGGCCAGATCCTCGGTGAGGTGGTAGCCCTCCTCCGGCGTGGCCGGCGGCTCGACCGCCGTCGTTCCCTCGTAGAGGGCGGGCTCCCATTGGTTGTTCTCGCCGCCGATGAACCCGTAGAACTTCTCGAATCCGCCGCCCGCGGACGGCCATGCGTCGAACGGGCCGATCGGCGACGATTGCCACACCGGCACCTCGTGGCACTTCCCGAACTGCGCCGTCGAGTAGCCGTTGAGCTTGAGTGTCATCGCGAGAGGCGCTTTGGTGTTGGGCCGCAGGGAACTGTTGCCTGGCGCCGACGTCGCCGTCTCGGTGATGCTGCCCATCCCCACCGAGTGGTGGTTCCGGCCCGTCAGCAGCGCCTGACGCGTCGGCGCGCACAGCGCCGTCGTGTGAAACCGGTTGTAGCGGAGTCCACCCCCGGCAAGACGCTCCGCCACCGGCGTCCGGCACGGTCCGCCGAAGACACTCGAGGCTCCGAATCCGACGTCGTCGAGGAGGATCACCAGCACATTCGGCGCACCCTCGGGCGGAAGCAGCGGCATGATGGGCGGGAACGCGGTGTCGGGATCCTTGGCGTCATAGGTCGTCAGTGTCGGCGCGGGACGGTCCGGGATCGGAAGCATCGTGCGGGCGTGACGGTCAGCGGTCATGAGGATCCTCCTGGGCTCACGCGCACGCTATGACGAGGCACTCGACAGCGCGTCACCCGGGCGGGGTGAGCGGGTGTGTGATCCCGCAGGTCCAGACGTTTCGCGCGCTCTGCCGCACCGGTCGCTCGACCCGGTGGTGCCGAGCACGACCGAGGCACGACCGCGTGGGCTTAGATGGAGCCCGTGGACGCGAATCGCGCAGATGCACTGACGGGCCTCACGCCTGCCGAAGTGGCGGAGCGGGTCGCCGCAGGCAAGACGAACGCCTTCGTCGCGGACTCCAGCCGCAGCGCCTGGAGCATCGTTCGCGCGAACGTGTTCACGCTCTTCAACGCCATCGTGTTCGCCTGCTTCTTCGTGCTGTTCCTCGTGGGGCGCTGGCAAGACGCGCTGTTCGGGTTCGCCGCGTTCGCGAACGCGATCATCGGCTGTGTGCAGGAGTTCCGTGCGAAATCGGCGCTCGACCGGCTCGCACTGCTCAACGCACCCAGAGCGCGCGTGCTCCGTGAGGACGCGGAAGAGGACATTCCGCCGGGCGAGGTCGTGATCGACGACCTCCTGGTCCTCCGCGCGGGGGATCAGGTCCCCGCCGACGCCGAGGTGGTCTCTTCCCGCGGGTTGCAGATAGACGAGTCGATGCTCACCGGCGAATCGGACGCGGTGGACAAGAAGCCGGAGGACGAGGCGCTCTCCGGGTCGATCGTGGTCGGCGGGGAGGGCATCGCACGCGTCACGCGAGTCGGCGCGGATTCGTACGCCAACCGCTTCGCCGGCGAGGCGAAGCGGTTCTCGCTCGTGTCCAGCGAGCTGCGGACGTCCGTCAACCGCGTCCTGAAGTGGGTCGGCTGGATCATCGGACCCGTCGGCATCCTCGTGTTCAACGCGCAGGTGCAGGTCGCCGGCGGCTACGAGACCGCGTTCACGACCGGCGCGTGGGTGCAGGCGGTCGTCAACACGATCGCCGCGCTCACCGCGATGATCCCGCTCGGGCTGGTCCTCATGACCAGCATCGCCTTCGCGGTGGGCGCGGCGAAACTCGCGGGCAAGCAGGTGCTCGTCAACGAGCTGCCGGCGGTGGAAGGGCTCGCGCGCGTCGACATCGTGTGCCTCGACAAGACCGGCACGCTCACCGTCGGCGACATCGCCTACGACGCCGCTCACCCCCTGGCGGACGACGAGGGTTGGCGCGAAGCACTGACGTGGTTCGCGGCCGCGCCCGACGCCAATGCGACCGCTCGCGCGCTGCGCGGCGAGTACGACGGTCCCGTCGCCGAGGCAGCCGCGTACATCCCGTTCTCCTCGGCGCGGAAGTGGAGCGCCGTCACCCTGGAAACCGGGACCTGGGTCATGGGTGCCTCCGAGATGGTGTTCGACGACGCCGACGCCGAGTTGACGCGCACGGTCACGGCGCTCGCCGAGACGGGCCGGCGCACGCTCGTCCTCGCCCGCTCCGACGCGGCGATCGACGACCCCGCCGCCGAGCGGCTTCCGGAAGGGCTGGCGGCGATCACCGTGCTGACCTTCAGGGAACAGGTCCGACCGGATGCCGCGCAGACGCTCCGCTACTTCGAAGACCAGGGTGTCGGCATCCGCATCATCTCGGGCGACAGCCCGCGCACGGTCGCGGCGATCGCGAGAGCCGTCGGCCTGGACGTGGCGCACGGTTTCGATGCGCGAGAGCTCCCCGACGACGATGCACAGCTCGGCGAGGTGCTCGAGCAGAACCTCGTGTTCGGCCGCGTCACGCCCGAGCAGAAGAAGCGGATGGTGGTCGCGCTGCAGGCGCGCGGGCACACCGTCGCCATGACCGGAGACGGAGTCAACGACGCCCTCGCCATCAAGACCGCCGACATCGGCATCGCGATGAACTCCGGCTCGCCCGCGACGAAGGCCGTCGCACGGCTCGTGCTGCTCGACGGACAGTTCTCGCATCTCCCCGACGTCGTGGCCGAGGGACGGCAGGCGATCGCCAACATCGAGCGCGTGTCGATGCTGTTCCTCAACAAGACCGTCTACGCGACCGCGCTCGCGATCATCTTCGGCGTACTCGTCCTCGAGTTCCCCTTCCTCCCCCGGCAGCTGTCGATCACCGACGGACTGACCATCGGCATCCCCGCGTTCTTCCTCGCTCTCATGCCCAACGCGCAGCGCTACGTCCCCGGCTTCCTGCGCCGGTCGCTGGCCTTCGCGATCCCCGCGGGCCTCATCGTCGCGCTCGGCCTGACCTGGTACACGTTCGTGGCGCAAGGGCTGGGCGTCTCCGAGGAGCAGTTGCGCAGCGGAGCGACGATCATCCTCGCGGTCGTCGGGATCTGGATCCTCGCCGTCCTCTCGCGTCCCCTCAACCGCTACAAGGTCATGGTCGTCGGCGGGATGTTCATCGCCCTCGTGGCAGTGTTCACGATCCCTCTCTCAAGGGAGTTCTTCGAACTCGTCGACCCCGGCGAAGAACTCGCCATCGCACTCACAGGCATCACCGTCGTGATGATCGCCGGCATCGAAGTCGTTCGGTTCGTCCACCACCGCCTCGTCGGCGCGACGCCCGGAGGCTCCGGCCCACCCGTGAGCAGGGCTGCGGTCACGGGGCAGGTGCGCCGCGCCCCGGCTGTCGGCCGGACGATCATGACCGTCGTCGCCGTGCTCGCCTACGCGACCGGCTTCCTCGCTACGGGACTCGGGGTGCTCGTGCTCCTCAGCCGGTATGAAGCCGACACCCCCGACGTCAGCACGGCACTCTCGATCGTCGGCTCCGCGATCGCGTTGCTCGGCCTCCTGATCGTTGCGGTCGCCGCTGGAGTGCGCCGCGGCAGCGGGCTGTCCCGACTGCTGCTCACTGTCCTCCTCGCAGTTGTGGCAGTCCTCAACGCGGTCGTGTTCGCGACCACGGACCGCTGGGACTGGGGCTCCCTCGTCACCGCCGCAGTCGCCATGATCGTCATCGTGCTCCTGTGGACACCTCCGGTCGCACGAGGTTTCGGACGGATCCGGGAATCGTCGATGCGCAGCACGTCTCCGGTCCCCCGCGATTGACGCACAGCGGTCGCGAGTTCTGGCGCGACCGTCCATCTCGTCGCGCGTGTTGGGTCGCAGGGCTGCCGTGGCAGGGCGGGTCGGCCCAGACACGACCGGCCACCGCGAGATCTAGCTTCCGGACTGTGCGGGTCGCCGCCGGCCGATGGCCAGGACCAGGCCCACCCCGATGAGTGCTGCCGCGAGACCGACCGCCCACCCGGTGGGGAGAGCGGAACCCGTGGCCGCAAGGCTGGGGGGAGGGGAGCCGGGCGGCACTGTGGTGGGGTTCTCGAGTGCGATCGCGACGGCGGGTTCGTCGGTGATCGTGAACGACGCGGTGCCATCACCGTTGTCGGTGACCCCGGCGCCGGTGAACACCGGCGTGCCGAAGACCACACCCGGCATCGACGGAGCAACCTCCGACAGCGTCACCACCGTTCCCTCGGGCACATCACTCAGCGCAGCGGTCTCACCGTTCGCGACGACCAGCTCACCCGTCACAGGCTCGCCGTCGAGATCGTAGGAGTACTCGACCGTGAAGCCCCGATCCCCCACGACACCCGCACCCGGTCCGGTCACGGACTTCGTCACCTCCAGACCACCCAGAACACGAGTGGCGGGGTTCTCGAGTCCGATCGCGACAGCGGCTTCGTCCGTGATCGTGAACGACGCGGTGCCGCCACCGTTGTCGGTCACCCCGGCGCCGGTGAACACCGGCGTGCCGAAGACCACACCCGGCATCGACGGAGCAACCTCCGACAGCGTCACCACGGTCCCCTCGGGCACATCCGTCAGCCCAGCGGTCTCACCGGTCGCGACGACCAGCTCACCCGTGATGGGCTCCCCCGCGAGGTCGTAGGAGTACTCGACCGTGAAGTCCTGACCCCCCACGACGCCGGCACCCGTACCGGTCACCGTCTTCGTCACCGCGAAGTCGCCGAGCCCGTCCCCGTCGACGCCGCCGCCAGAGCCCACGTACTCGACGGGTTCCGCGACGACGTTGAATCCGGTTCCGCTGGCGGTGTTGTTGAAGACATCGCCGTCTTCCACCCCGGCCGGGAGCGGCATCGTCACGAAGATGATGTAGATGCGGGATCCGTCGGTCACCGGACCGTTGATCGTGACGTCGAACTCGTCCTCGGCCGGCCGGTCGGCGACGGTGAACGTCCCGGGGGTCGTGCCCTGCGCGAGCCAGCTGACCAGATCGAGATCCGGCCAATCGCTCGTCGCGAGCGACGCGACCTTCGCATCGGTCGTCGGGTTGAACGCGAGGGCCGAGTCATAGTGGTCGGTGATGACCACCGGCGATCCGTCCACAGGAGCGAGAAGTGCTCCCGGTACGACGATCTGCCATTCGATGAGCGAACCGTTCGCGCGGAGGTAGCCGTACTTCTGCACCTCGGTCGGCACCGGTCGGTCCGCGATCACCACGCCACCGGGTGTCGGGACGGTGTAGGTCACCCCGTTCTCCGACTCGAAGACGACCTCGTCCTCGTCGACCTCCTCGACGAACTTTGCCGCGAAGTCGACATGCCCGGTGATGTTGACGTGGGTGTCGGCGTAGTCCGACAGGGTGCAGACGAACGAGTGGTCGTTGACGACACAGGTGCCTGCGACGTTGCCCTCGGCATCCAAGAGGTCGAAGGTCGAGGAGTAGCCCAGCACGGCTTGCGGGAAGTTGATCGTGAACGTATCGCCGGCCACCGCGGAGTCCGGAATCGCGAAGTCCGCTCGGAACGTGTAGGGGGTCTCCCCGTGCAGAGGCGGCGGATTGGTGATCGTGATGTTCGTGACCGGATCTATTTCCGCCGCGTGGGCGGCGGTCGGCGCGAATGCCAGACCGGCTATCGCCGTCAAAAGCGCCATGAGCGCGGCCATCCAGGTGCGGATCGGCCGGCGGGTTCTGCGCAGGTCGGCGGGGGTTGTCATGCTGGCTCCTCGTGGGAAAAAACGGTGTCAGGCATTCCGTTGCGTGCCTGAAGAGTTAGAGCCCACGAATGCGCGTTCTATGACGCGTCTTCGGGAATCCGTTCGGGCTTGTCGGCTGCGACTGAGGGACGACCGCGGACTGACGACGACCGCATCGGCGGGTTGTTGCCGGCGGTGTTAGCCTCTGACGAGATCAGGCGATGGCCTCCCCCATCGACCACCGTTCGCGAGGTGCCCCATGGCTCGGTGGACCACCACCAGCGTCGCTCGAGCCGCTTCCCGGTCGGCCTCGGGCCGGTTCCTCTTGCGAGTGGCTCGCGATCTCGGACGGATTCAGTTCGTCGACCGCGGCATGACTCTCGCCGCGCATGCCTTCACCTCGATCGTGCCGATCTTGATCATCGCGGGAGCGCTGCGTTCGCGACTGGACTCGCAAACGGGCCCGATCTTCGCCGAGCACCTCGGGCTTGACGCGGCGACGGCCGAGATTCTGCAGAGATCACTCCCCGCCGGCGAGCAAGAGCTGCGGGCGACGGGCGTCATCGGCATCGTCCTTCTCGTGATCGCCGCTACGTCGTTCGCGCGGGCTCTGGAGCGGAGCTTTCGCGTCATCTGGCATACGCCGCCCAACCGTCTCGGATTCGGCTGGCGTTGGCTGGCAGCGCTCGCCGCGGTGGTCATAGGCCTCGCTTTGGTCATCGCGGCACGCATCCTCGTGCAGGGTGACGGCGCACTGACGCTGCTCGAGTTCGTCATCGAAGTCGTTCTCTGGAGTGCACTGTGGTGGATCGCGTCCTGGATCGTGATCGACCGCCGGGTCACGCTTCGCGAGCTTCTGCCCGGCTCTGTGCTCGCCGGACTCGGATTCGCGGTTGCGGGGATCGTCGGCCGTGCATTTCTTCCTCTGCTGCTCGCGGACTCTGCCCATCGATTCGGCGTTCTCGGCATGACATTCGCCTACATCGGGTGGCTGCTGGCGTTGGCGATGATCCTCCTCGTCGCGGTGACGGCGGGCCGCGTCGTCCATCTCACGTATGCAGGGCGTGCGTGGCGTCAGTCCGCTTCGGCGTCGGCGGATCGCCGCTGAGACGCGGGCTCCCCGTTCGACAGGGTCTGGACAGCGCCTATTCGAAGACGGGCGTGAGGAATCGGCGTTCGTAGCGGCGGATGCAGCCGGTGCGGCGAGCGAATTCGTACGCGTCCATGCATTCCGGGTCGGTGCGGGAAGCCTGCCGGTAGGTTTCGTAGTCGGCGAGGGAGGGGAAGGTGAACAGGGCGAACGCTTCGTCGCTGTCACCTTCGCTGGGCAGGAAGTAGCCGTGGTGCGTGCCGCCGAAGCGATCGACCAGGCGGATCCACGTCTGCGCGTACTGAGTGAAGTCGTCGAGCTTGTCGGCGTCGATCTCGTAACGGAGGTGGACGGTGATCATGTGGTCTCCCGGTCGAGGACGTAGCGGTGGTTGCGGATGCTGCGAGCGCGAGCAAGTATCGCCGAACGCTGAGACCGTCCCTGCCACAATCGGTGGTCCCGCCGCGATGTGGCAGGAATCCGCGCAAGATCGGACGCGGGAACGGATGGCGGCGTACGCCCGCGCGGGGTCGTAGACTTCATCAACACTCCGTGGATGGTGCCGGCGATCGAGAACGTCGCCCACATCTTCATCGTCTCGATGACGATCGGAGTGACGCTGTCGGTACCGGTGGGAGTGAACATGAGCGGCGAGTGGCATCGTAAGCATCTCGGAGACGACGTACCGGAGCAGGCGCCCGGTGAGGAGACGCTGTTGGGCGCCGCCGGCGACGAGGTTCCCCCGGGCGGAGTCGTCGCGGGCTCGTTCGATCAGGAGTTCCCCGTCGCCGACCCGTACGCGGGCATTCCGGCCGATGAAGTCGGCCTGCCGCCCCTGAGCGAGGCGGAGCAGGAGGCCGTGGCGCGCGAGGCGGACCGTCTCGCAGACGACCTGGACGCACGCCGCGACCTCTGACCACCCGCGACGCGAGAGACTCCAGCGAGGAGTGAATTCGGATCAGGTCACCGGCGTCGCAATGGCCACGACATTGTCGGCGTACAGTCCTGTCGTCGGATCGATCGGTCCGCCGCAGGTGATGAGCACCAGGTTCCGTGAACCCTCCCGCGCGAACAGCTCGGCGACCGGCAGTTCCCGCTTCCGGATGTTCGTCACGCTCTCGACTGCGTACCGATGCACGCCTCCCGCGGCGTCGGTGACCTCGACGACCGCGCCCACCGCCAGGTCGCGCAGTCGGCTGAACGGGCCGATCGAGTACACCCGCGAGTCGACGTGGGCGGCGATGACGACGTTCCCGTCCGCGCTGGAGGGGTCGGATCCGTAGCGGTACCATCCGCCGATCGCAGGATCGTCGGGGATCTGCATGAAGCCTTCGGGCTCGACTCCGACCGGCTGCACCGCCACATCGACCTCGACGGTGGGCGCGACGAGCCTCACCGGCGGTGTCGGCGTGCGGGTGGGTGGCGGAGTCGCCGGGGCGACCGGCACCTCGACGGCGGGGGTCGGGCGCACCGTCGCCGTCGGCGAAGGCGTGCCCGCCGTAGGGGCGGCGCCCGGTGATGAGGCGCACGCCGTGAGCGCGAGGACGACCGCAAGGACCGAAGCGGCCCCTGCGGTCGTCCTGATCATGTCGCGTTCTTTCAGCGATCGGCCCGCGCACGCACGGTGACGACGACGGTCGCCGCGATCGCCGCAGCCACGGCGAGGCCGCCGAGCACCCACAGCGACTGCTGCATCATGTCGCGCTGCGCGAGCTGGCCGCCGGTTCCCGACTCCACGCCGTCCGGGCCGGAGTGGAGCCCCGTGATGGTCTGGACGGCGAGGTCGAGATTCTCGTCCTCGAGGCTGCCCCACGCGTACACGATCGTGAGGACGCCTTCCTGCACCTCGACGGGCGCGGGACCGATGACGGGATCGGTCGTACCCGCAGCGGCGACGGATGCCTCGATCGTGCCGGCGGCCAGGTCCAACGTCGCCTCATCGGGATTCGCAAGCCCTTCGATGACCGGCGTGCCGCCGGCGAGGACGTCGACGGCGGGCGCGGCCGCGTCGTGGCGGACCGTGAGACGTCCCTCGCCGGCAGCGGTCGGCGAGGTGTCGTTGACGTAGGGGGTGACCGTCGGCGACCCCGACTCGTCGAGGTGGGCGACCGCGGTGTAGTTCACACCCGCGTCGAGCGTCAGGTCCACGGGCCCGAGAACCGGCGCGCTGTCGTCCGCCGCGTCCGTAGCCGTGAGCGCGACGGAGTACGTCCCTGCGGGCAGGTCGAGCGGGCCGGCGAGGTCGCCGGGGGCGAAGTCGTCGAGGGTGAGCTCGCCGTTGACGTACACATCGACGGGGGTGTCCGGGATGCCGTGAAGCACCGAGAGCACGGCATTGGCCGAAGTGTCGGCACTGGCCGGGGCGATCGCGCCCAGGGCGGCGACAGCCCCGGCGGCGACGGCGGCGAGAATCTTCTTTCGCACGATGTTCCTCCTACGTCGGAGCGGCCCGTTGCCGCCCATCGGAGAGTTCTTCCGCGCGATGCATGCGTATGGATGCAGTTGGCCGAGACGGATCTCTATGCGACGTGCGCTGTCGAAAGGTGGGCCTTCGCGGCACCGCCCTGCACGGCGGCGGTGCGGGGCCATGTCCAGGCGGAGCGCAGGATGAAGGCCAGGAGCAGCACTTCGATTCCGATCGAGAGACCGTAGAAGAACGCCCATTCCCACGTCGAACCGGCCGCGTTGAACACCGAGTAGGGGATGTAAAGCGATGCGACGACGAGATTCACGACCCGGCTCGCCCGCGCGGGAAGCGCCAGGGAGAGCATCACCATCAGGGCGGGGATCGCCACGGACGCGAGCATGGTGGTCAAGAGCGTCGAGCTGACCTCGAACCTCCAGACGAGGCCGTTAAGGATGCCGTCGACGACGCCCGGCTTGTAGAGGTTGAAGAAGTCGACATAGATGTAGAGGAACATGAAGCTGGTCCAGGCGGCGGCGAGCTTCGCCTGAACCGGAACCGGCGGGGTGTCGAGCAGGTTCGAGGTTGTCGTTCGGATGGTCATCGGTTCTTCTTTCGAGTCGAGCGGTCCGTCCGTGAGTGACGGCGGGCCTGGGTGTGCATGCGCACGGGTGAGTCGTTCCCTTGGTCGGGTCCTCAGATGGTGACCACGACCTTCCCGCGGGTGTGGCCGGCCGCGATGTAGTGGAGGGCGTCGGCTGCTTCGTCGAGGGGGTAGGTGCGGTCGATGACGGGCGTGACCTGCCCGGTCGCGAGCAGGTCGGCCAGGGTGAGCAGGTCCTCGTGCTTCTCGACCGACGCGAAGGGCCTCAGGTGCTGACGGGTGAACGCGGACAGCACGCGCGCTGTGACGATCCGACCGAGAGGGCCGACCCAGCGTCCGCCGCGTCCGCTGTTGGGGATCAGGATGCCGGTGGGCGTCAGCGCTCGTCGGACTGCCCTCAGCGGCTGGGCTTCCACGTTGTCGAGGATGACGTCGTAGAGCTTCTCGGCGCGGGTGAAGTCGGTCCTCGTGTAGTCGACGACGTGGTCGGCGCCGAGTGAGCGGACCAGCTCGATGCTGCGGGTGCGGCACACACCCGTGACTTCGGCGCCGAGCGCCTTGGCGATCTGCACGGCGAAGGAGCCCACGCCGCCCGACGCGCCCGTGACCAGCACGCTCTGACCGGGTTGAACGTTCGCGATCCTGCACAACGCCTGAAGTGCTGTGAGCGCGGATGTGGGCACCGCTGCCACGTCCACGACCGAGACGTCGGCGGGCACCGTCACGAGGTGGTCCGCCGGGACGCAGGCGTACTCGGCGAGCGTTCCCTCGGCGCTCCACCCGAACACCTCGTCGCCGGGGCGGAGCTCGGTGACATCCGTCCCGACCGCTGACACCACGCCGGCGAGATCCCGGCCCGGGACGCCGTGACGCGGCCGGCGGAGCCCGAACACCAGGCGCACCATGTACGGAACGCCGGTCATGACGAAGTAGTCGCCGGGATGCACCGAGGCCGCGCGCAGCTGCACGAGCACCTCGCCGCGAGCGGGTGACGGCATGGCCACCTCGGTCAACTCGAGCACGGAGGGCGGGCCGTAACGGTGCTGGACGACCGCTCGCATCGTTCCCGCACGAGCCTGATCCCTCACCCCAGGCGCCCGTCCTCCGGCATCCGATCGCTGATCGATTCCCACAGAAGTCTCCCTTTCCGAGCCGCGATTCTCGCCGCTCGTACACTGTACGTCGTACGGTGTACTATGACCGTACGCTGTACGATTGTCAAGCCGTTCGAACGAGCGAGGAGAGTCGTGTCCGCGAAGGAACAACGCCCAGACGCGTCAGAGGCGGGGCTGAGCAAGCAGCGGGTGGTGGCCGAGGCGGTGCGGCTCGCCGACCGCGAAGGGGTCGACGGGCTGAGCATGCGTCGACTTGCCGGCACGCTCGGCGCCGGCGCGATGTCGCTCTATCACTACGTGGCGAGCAAGGACGAGCTGCTGGACGCCATGATCGACATCGTGTTCGAGGAGATCGAACTCCCGCCCGAGGGGACCGACTGGCAGTCCGCCCTGCGACGGCGGGCGGCGTCGGCCCGACAGGTTCTCGCACGCCACCCGTGGGCGATCGGCCTGCTGGAGTCACGGACATCGCCCGGGCCCGCGAACCTCCGCCACCACGAAGCGGTCACAGCCTGCCTGCGGAAGGCGGGATTCTCGGTCGTGATGGCGACGCACGCCAACTGGCTGCTCGACAGCTATGTCTACGGATTCGCCCTGCAGGAAGCCAGCCTGCCTTTCGACACCCCCGACGAGTTCGCGGACGCTGCCGAAGACGTCTACCTGCCCCAGCTTCCTCCGGACGAGTTCCCCTACCTCAACGAGTCCGCCGCGGCGCTCGTCGCTGCCGACTACGACCCGGCGGAGGAGTTCGCCTTCGGCCTCGACCTGATCCTCGCCGCCCTCGAGCCCCTGAGAGCCACCGCCTAGCGACGCTCACCAGGCCAGCACGGTCCAGACTGAGGCGGCGAAGCCGGTCGGCGGTCTATTCGGGCGCGTACTTGAACGAGAGCTGGATCCGGACTCTGAACAGCAGCGTGCCGTCGTCGCCGACGACGACATCCTGCTTCGCCACTTCTGCGACGCGAAGGTCGTGCAGCGAGCCCGCGGCCGCGAGTATGGCTTCTCGCGCCGCCTCCTCCCAGGACGAGGCACTCGTGCCGATGACATCGATTACGCGGTAGACGCTCATCTCGACCTCTCCTCTGCGGACGCGGACAGGTCCATAGTGACCTTGCCGGCGCTCGAATGGAAGAGCCTCACGGGATGGCGCCTCACGGGATGGCGCCTCACGGGATGGCGCCTCACGGATTCGCCTTCACCCTCGCCGACGCAACGCTGGATCTGGAAGAAGTCGCCAGATGGAACGTCCGGGTCCTGCTGGGACGGGGGGTGAACCCTGCGACGTCAATGCCACTCGCGCGCGAGGGGCTTCATGCTCCGGCATTGCAGAACGATGGCCGATTGACGGTGCGCGGCGCTCTGCCCTCTGGCGCTCCGACAGGGTGTACGCCGCCGCCTGCAACCCATCGACGACGCACGACAGCGGGCGTACTCTGACGCTCATCGATCCGGAGGAAACGTGAAGAAGCGACGAGCCCCTCGCCCGATCAGCGATGACGAGCACATGGCGCGGTATGCGTACGTCCTGGGCAACGTGCCGGCCAGCGTCGCCGATAAGGCGTTCGCGGCTGCCTTCGCCCAGCTCTCGGAGGCACAGCGTCGGGTCGTTCTCGACGAGCTTCGCCCGCACCTGCCCGCGCAGACGGAAGCGGAGACCGATATCGACCCGGATTCGTTCGCCGTGAACATGCGGGACCTGCATTGGCGCAGCGCTCTGGCCCGCATCGAGAGTGCCCCCCTCATCGCAGCGGAGTTCGTTCGGAGCCGCCCGACCGTCGACTACTTCAGGGTCGGTGCCGGCTCGGTGACGATGGACCATCAGCCGCCGTGGGTGCACGAACTGGCCGGGCATGAAACAGCCCCACTCGACGGGGGAAGGATGCACCACCGCCAGGGCATGAACCAGGGTGAATGGTACGTCTGAGGTCTTGCGCGCAGGCGGTGGGGGTTGCAGAACCGTCGGACTATGCGTACAGCGATTTCGATCGCGCGCGAAGGGGTCGACGCATCGCGACACCGCGCATGGTGGCAGTTGCAGGACTCGAACCTGCGAAGCCTTTCGGCAGCCGGTTTACAGCCGGCCCCCTTTGCCGCTCGGGAAAACTGCCTCGCACTCGATTGGATGCCTGCATCCGCCGTGTTGTTCCCGCTCTCCCACTCGGATCGCGAAAACGCACGAGCGCGGACGCTCTGCACTGGCACCCGATGCACGGCGATTGAGCGCCGGTCCCCCCGGCACGCGACCACGTCCGGCGGGAACATGCCGGCAACCTGCAGCATCCAACCTGCGTGGACGAGCCTGTGCGCAGCATCCAACTCGGACATCTCCGGCGCGCCTACGAGTCTGTCAACCGGTTCTACGGCGAACGGGCGGAGACGAGCGCGTTCTCCGACGGCGGCTCCGCCGGGTTCGTGTTCGTTATCGCGCCCGGGCTGAGAGTGTCGCTGGAGGTCAACTTCAGCGACGGCGTCATCGCCGTCGGCCTGGCGTACGGCGACATGTCGTGGCCGCTGATGTCGGTCGAGTCCGTCCCGCATGAACCTACTCGCTGCGGCGGGGAACCCTCGCCGCAGTAACGCTAGGCGTTTCGCGCTGCGTCGAGCACGGCTGTGGCGGCCACGACGGCGGCGCGAAGTCCCGACGCCAACTCGCTCCACTTCGACTCACCACTGAGTAGATCGACCTCGCTCGAGGCGCGCCACAGCTCGGTTATGTGGTTGGGCGAGCTACTCAAGTCTTCGATGTCGACCATGGCATGCAGACGGACGATATCCCCATCAAGTAATTGGAGCGCCGCCGCGGCAATGAGTTCAGGAGGGTGCGCTGATTCCGAGACGCGCGCGTCTCTCGCGATGAGCATCTGCCCGGTTTCGAAATGAACTCGTTCGCCTACTACTCCGGGTGCACGCCGCCGATAGGCCGTGGGCACCGCGCGCGCCGACGACAGGGCTCTGAGAGATACACCGTCCACGAAACCGCTAACGGACGGAAGCTTGTCGACGTCATCCCTGATTGTGCGTGCTAGATGGGCAGTTGCTTCCAAACCCTCTGCGCGCAGCTTCTCAGCCTCCAGTTCGGCCGACCTCAGCATCGCTGCACGGTCGGCGAGCGAACCTTCACGCCGGGCTGCTCCCCATGGACCTGTTGCCAGTCGCTCAGTCTCTGCAGGTTGCTCCGCTATGTGCGGGTGACGATTGTGGAAGTAACTGCGGTATACCGGGAGTCCGGGGTGAAGGGCGAGTACTTCATGGAGGGCGGGAAGACGGTTATCCGGGAACCGCTCGCCGAGGATCAGGCCAGTTAGCGCCTCCCGAATGTCGAGCTCGACGGGAAGACGTGATTGGTGGAGGCCGATCAAGCGGTACTCGGACTCGTTCTCCCAATCGCGGTGTTTCTCGAACAGCAGTCCGCGGTGATGCTTCTCGATGTATCGCGCGGCGACCGCGTCGAGACCGAACTCCCGAATCTGGCCGATGTCGAGGGCCTCCCCGACGGAGCCCCACCCGCTCGCGCGGTACACCACTGGCCCATGGAAGGTGGCGCTCGCCAAGTCAGCTGATTGCGCTAGCGCGTTGATGAGTTTGGCTCGGTCGAAGCGAAGACACACACCGGCGTGTGCATTGCCGTAGTGTGCCCACGCAGAAAGGTGATTCCATCCTGCGAACGCGTGTTGGTCACCGACATGGTCCGGGAGGGACCACTCCTGCGTGAAGCACGCTACTTTGACCCGAAGTCGGATCTCTCGGTCGATCGATTCCCACAGGTCCACCCCAGGGTCAACGGCGATGTCGTCCTCGTGCGCCTGGATGGTCGGGTGCCCCGGTTTCGACTCCCACAAATCGTTCGTCGATTCGAATGGCGACATCCGCAGTTGACCAGACTTGAGGATCCCAAAGATCGCGGCGTCGGCGTTCGTGTAGTGGTACAGATTTGCCGTAGGAGTTCGCGGCGCAAGCAGCACCTCCGCATCCAAGAACGCTGAATGGTCGAACTCCACTCACTCAATCTACTCAGCCCTGCGCGGCTCGAAGATCAATCCATCGTGATCATCGGGGCGGGCACTTCAGTCGCTCCATCACGGGGTCGAGAGCATGCGTCCCGGTTCGACGCTGCGGTGACCGTGGGATTTGAACGCACGCGAGATGGGGTCACAGGGATCACATGAGGCTGAAAACCGCGTGAAGTCCACATCCTGAGTTCTCCCACACTGCAGTGAGTCACACCGGATTCACTGCGACTGTTCCCGCATGTGTTCCCAAGCTGAACGGATCAGATGCGGGCCCATGCTGGGCCGACCCTTGGAGGAGACAATCGGCCCCGGCTGGGGGAAGCGCCGACTGCGGCGAGCTGGACGATCTCGGCGAACAGTCGTGGTGCCGATCGGATCAGTGGAGCCGAGGTCCTCCAGTGGCTCAAATGTGATGATGCCGCAGCACCTCGGCGCTCGACAGTAGTGGGAGCGTTTCCACCAACTCCAAGGTGTTGACAGGGTTTCGCCTCAGCACTCCGGCGCCGAGACGCGCAGAATGCGAGCCAAGGTCGCCGGCCAGATAGCGGTAGTGGTTCCGGCAGCAATGTTGGTGATTGTCGTGTGACCCACTGATGCCACCCGTCCAATTTCTCGGAGGGACCAACCAGCCTCTCGCAACAGTTGTATCTTGGCGACAGCCGGCGACGTGTCGACAGGTAGTGGGCGCGTAGGGACTCCTCGTGCTCGCGCCGCTCTGCGACGTGCGGCGTTGCGGGCTTCGGAACAGGTCACTCCATCGATGCCACCAGGGCACTCCTCCGGCCGACGGCAACCTTTCAGATACCCAGAAGCGGAACCATGGACTGGGCGCTGAGCCTCCCGTCGTTGCCAATGCGGTTCCCTCTTCGCCGATGCACGGTTTGTTGAAGCCTGCCGCTCACGCACGGCCCGAGTTCGGTCGACCTCATCGCGCCGAATCGGTTCATCGAGCGGTTTGCGCCCAAGGACGAAGTCAGACCGCCACGCAGTCTCGGCGTCGACACAAGTGATGAGGTGATCCGAATGGAGATTGGGGCATCCCCCACGCGACCGGCAACCGCTTCGATAGCCGAGCGGCGAGCCGTGCCGCACCGCCAACGGCGGGAAGGACGGTTCTGCCTCCATGAGCGTTGCTCCTTGACGAGTTGTGGACAGAGAGATCGCGATGTCCGCGGATTCACCATCCATATTCAGAACGTCTACGACGAGAGTCGATGGACCACTCGTCAGTTCCCGCTGCCAAGAGACCTTTCAGCCGGCCGCGCGAGGTCGCCGCGCCCACGGCTCGGGATCGGGCGCGGGTTCGCTGCGCAGCGGAATCGTGCCGCCGAACGCGCTCCACGCGCTGCGCATCAGGTCAAACGAGAGCGCGGTCACCGGTAGCGACAGCTCCAGAGCATCGGCCTGCCGAGTCGCCGCCCGCATGTCCTTGACCAGGATGTCGAGTCCATTGCCTGCGCCGCGCCAATACTCCTCGACATGAGGCCAATTGCGCGCGACCCAACTGTCGGCGACCGAATGAGTGAGGACGCGAACGAGTTCGTCGGGGGCGATGCCGAACGCGGTGCCGAGTCGCAATGCCTCGAACACGCCCAGCATGTTCACCCCGTAGATGAGTTGGACGGCCAGCTTCGCGGCGTGCGCCATCGGCGGATCCTCGCCGACGACGTGCAGCTCGGTACCGGTCGACTCGAAGATCGTCCGGACGCGAACGACGTCCGCCGCGCTCCCCGCGACCGCCCATGTCAGCGTCCCCGCCTGCGCACCCCACGGTCCGCCGCTGAGCCCGGCTCCGATCGGCGCGAGTCCCTCCGCCCGCAGATCCCCACTGATCTCTGTCATCGTCGTCGGCGAAACCGTGCTCGCGACGATCACCGGCACCCCCGGCCGAAGTCCGGCTGCGACACCGTCCTCGCCGAAAAGGGCATCCCGCACCTGATCGTCGGTCCGCACGACCACCATGACGGCGTCGGGCGACGTGTCCGCGAGCGCCCTTCCTCCCTCGGCGAGCCGTACGCCGTCGGATGCCGCGGTCCGCCTCGCCTGCTCGCTCGCATCGACACCCACGGTGTCGAACCCAGCTGACGCGAGGTTCTTCGCGATGCCCCCACCCATCATCCCGAGCCCGATCACTCCGATCGTCTGTATACCCTCAACCACTTCGCTTCTCCTTCGAGTCGGTCGCTTCATCACCAGCGCCTGCGTCGGCCGGCGTTCAGATCGACACCGATCGCCCGCATCTCCTGGAACGGGCGGCCGGCGCCTCCGCGGCTGACCACGACCTCCTCCAATGCAACCCACTCGACAATCAGTCCGCTATCGCACGGTCCACCGTGGGCAATCCGGCGAATCCCTGCCAACTGCGCGGCGGCGCGGCACAGCGGGCAGGGATCACAGCTCGAAACGAGGACCGCGCCCTCCAGCCACTCGGATCCCGTAACCCGACAGGCGTTTCGGATGGCGTCGACCTCGGCGTGCGCCGTAACGTCTTCCGTCTCGAGCACTCGGTTGCGGCCCTCAGCGATCACGATTCCGTCGCGCACGACCAGTGCGCCGTACGGCCGCTGACCCTGATTCACGTTCGCGCTTGCGATCGCGATGGCGCGATCGAGCAGCGGGAGGTAGTCCTCGGTTGTCATCCCTTGACCGACCCGCCGACGCTGTCCACGAACCCCCGCTGCGCGAACAGGAAAAAGATCACCGGCGGGAGAGTGAAGATGAACGTCGCAGCCATGATCGTGTCCCACGGCACGTCGTAGACCCCGAGGAACGAGGCGATGCCGATGCCGCCCACCCATTGCTCGCCGCTCTGGATGACGATGCGCGAGAACAGGAACTCCTGCCACCCCCACATGAATGCGAACGCGGCGGCGCTCGCGATACCGGGGAGGGATGCGGGGATGGTGATCCGCACGAGCGTGCCCAAGCGCGTGCACCCGTCCACCTGAGCGGCTTCCTCGAGTTCGATCGGGACGGCCTTGAAGCTCGCCGCCAGCATCCATGTCACGACAGGGAGCGTGAAGGCGACGTTTCCGACGATCACCGCAAGCAGGCTGTCGAAGAGACCCATCTGCGTGACGATCAGATAGAGCGGCACCATCAGCACGACGGGCGGGATCATCTGGCTCGCGAGCACGAAGACCGACGAGGCGACGACCAGACGGCTCCGGTAGCGGGCGATGGCGTACGCCGCGCCCGCACCGAGCACAAGGGATGCCGCGGTGGAGGCAAGCGCGACCACGGTGGAGTTGCGGAGCCAGACGAATAGCTCCCCTCCCCCGATCGCCGAAACGAAACCGTCGAGGGTGAACGCCCGCGGATCCACGACAGGTGGGACGGAGAAGCGGAGCTCGTTGGGGACGAGCGCCTGAACGAGCATCCACAAGAAGGGGAAGACGATCACTGCGGCGAATGCCCAGCTGACCGCAGTGAGCGCGCCCGAACCCATCCGACGGAGTCGGCGGGAACGGGTTGGCCGCGCGGTGGCGGCGCGGTAGGAGATTTCAGTCATCACGCGCAACCTTCAGGTAGAACACGGTCAGCAGCGCAGCGATCAGCATCACGACGATCCCCAGCGCGGACGCCTGCGGAAGATCGAAGAGCTGAAAGCCCGTTTGGTAGGTGCGCAGAACGAGCGTCTCGGTGGCACCTGCCGGGCCACCGCCCGTCGTGAGGAAGATCACCATAAACGCGCGCCCGAACGTCCACAGCACGAGGAGCAGGGTGAGCGCGACGAGGGTGCCGCGCAGTCCCGGCAGGGTGACGTGAACGAACCGCGACCAAGCACCCGCTCCGTCGAGCGATGCCGCCTCATAGAGCTCCTGCCCGATGTTCTGGCGCCCGGCGAGCAGCATGATCGCGGCGAGCGGGAAGTTCTTCCAGATCTCGATCACCGAGACGGTGAGCAACGCGAAGGGCGAGTTGAACGGGCTCGCGGACACCTCGCCGCCGAGCGCCTCGACGAGAAATGTCACGACGCCGTACTGCGGATCGAGCATCCACCGCCAGACAAGGGCAGCGGAGACGAACGGCATCGCCCACGGGAGGACGTACAGCGCGCGGAGCACCGCTCGACCACGGATCGGCCGGTTCAACAGCATGGCCACGGCCATTCCGAGAACCAGCGAACCGGTGACCACCAGCACCGTGTACACCACCGAGACACCGAGACTAGCGGCGAACCGCGGATCCCCCACCGCCCGGAGGTAGTTGTCGAAAGTGAACACGCCGGTCGCCTTCTCCTGCAGGCTTAGCCAGAAGGTCTGAGCGAGCGGCCACAGGAAGAAGAGCGCCATGCCGACGAAGGTCGGCGCGAGGAAGGCGAGAGGGACGAGCGCGTCCCGGCTACGGCGGGTGCGACGCGACGCGCGAGGCCGGAGCCCCGCGGTGCGGCGGGGCTCCGGATCGGTCAGCACGGAGTGCTGGTCGGTGGTCAGCATGGTCATCAGTTCGCGAGGATCTGCGTCAGCTCGTCCTGCAGGCGGTCGGCGACGTCCTGGGCGCTCGCGTCGGTGAACAGCAGCTCCTGATAGTGGCGGGTGACCGCATCCTGCACGCTCGGCGCCAGCTCCTCGACACCAGAAGGGGCGACCGACTCAGCGTTCGGCACCGCGTCGACCACTGTCTGGAACCAGGGATTCTCGGCGACGTACTCCTCGGGCGTCATCCCCGGACGAGCAGGAGTCTGTGCCGACATCTCGACGAGCTTGCGCTGCCACTCGTCCTGCAGCAGCTGGAGCACGACCTTCGCAGCGCCCTCCTTGTTCTTGGCGTCCTTCGGAATCGCGAGGAATCCGTTCGCCGACGACGTGCGCTCGGTGCCGAACGGCAACGGGACGGCGATGAAGTCGTCCAGCGCGTCGGGGTTCTTCTCCGCGATGATCGCCATGATGAACGAGCCAACGACGAGGCTTGCGATCTTCCCCTGCGCGAACGCCTCGCGATAGACGAGTTCGGTCTGTCCGGTCGGGATCAGCCCGTCATCGTGCATCGCCTTGATCCACTCGAGCGCCTCGACGGTCTCCTCCGAATTGGCTACCGCTTCGCCGTCGCGAACGAAGTCTCCACCGAAGCTCTTCACGATCGGCACCAGTTCGCCGTACGTCGGGAACGCTGCCGCCGAGGCAGACATGGTGGCGAAACCGTAGAGTCCCGGGTCGGCCGCATGGAGCTGCTCCGATACCTCGCGCACCTCCTCCGGCGTGGTCGGGATGTCGAGACCGTGCTCCTCCAGAAGCCGCTTGTTCACAAACATCACGCGCGGGTTCGAAACGAGGATGACTCCGTAGATCTTGCCGTCCTCACCCTTGGCCATCTGGTTCGCCGGGATGAAGCTGTCCAGGTCGTACCCGGCCTCCTCAAGCCAGGGATCCAGGGGCTCGAGCAGGCCCGCCCCCATCCACGCGCGGAGCGTGGGATCGAACGGGGTGACGAGGTCCGGCGGGTTGCCCGACGACAAGAGCGTGAACATCTTGTCCTGGTACTCGCCACCGGGAATGACGTCGTCCGTGAGCGTGGCGCCGGCGTGCTCCTCCTCGAAGCCCGCCTTCATCGCCTGCCAGAACGGGGCGTTGTCCGGTGCGCTCCACATCCAGTTTGGGAACTCGACCGTTCCCACCTCGCCGGCGTCGGAACCTGACTCGCTGGGACCGGCGCACGCTGCGAGAGCGGTCGAGGCCGCCGCGATCAGAACAAGAGCCCGGCCGAATCGGCCGATCCGCGACATGCCACTGCGTTGTGTTCGGGAATCCACTGACTGCCTCCTTGTAGTTCGTGGACCTCCTTCCTAACGCACATGTACTGCCTTTGTCTAGTGATTGTCATAGATATGTGTGCCAAACAATGTGCGGTAGATTGTGCAGTGAGTGGCCCGCACCCGTGTGTCGTAGCGGACAGTGGCAACGGCTGTCCAGGGGGTGCGCGAGCGCGTCGCGCACACGCCTCATGCCTCGATCGACCAGCTGATCGATCGAGGCGTGGGTGGGTCGGCGCTTCAGGCTCCCCGTGGAACAGCCCGGAAACCGCCGTTATCCGGGAGGAGGTCAGTGCTGAAGCGCCGCCGGGACTCCGAGCGCACATGGCGTGCGACTGCCGCAGCATCCTCGTCACCGAGAAGCGCCGGTCGGCCGTCGGGCTCCGTCTCGATCGGGACGATCCGCAGCGCGACTTCCCCGGCTTCATCGATGTCGATGACAGATACGTACGCGTCGGGCGAGAATGCCTCGTAGATGGCGATGACCTCGGGCGTCGCATGCTCCGGATCCCGGGGCTGCTGGGCGATGAAGTTGCCTGGGCTGTAGACGATCGGCGCCCCGCGATAGAGCTCGACTCCCTGCGGTGCGTGCGCGTGATGTCCCAGCACCGCTCCGGCGCCTGCTTCGATCAGCTCGTGCGCCAGTGGACGCTGATACTCGGCCATGTCGGTTCCGAAGCCCCAACCCCAATGGATCGACACGATGACGACGTCGACGTCCCTCGCTAGTGCGCGCACGTCCTCGAGCAGACGCGATCTGTCCTCGGCGCGAGGCGTCGTCCGGATCCGCGGCGGCACACCGGGTTCTTCGAGCTGATACTCGCCATTTACCTCCCACGCGGTCTCGATGTGAACCGCGGCGACCCCTGGCCGCTCCGGACCGGCCGCCGCGCCCAGCGGGATCAGGCACGTGCGAGGCACGAATCCGATCCGCTTGCCGTTGACTTCGAGCACGAGCGGACGCTCGGCGGCATCCCGATCCGCGCCGGCGCCGATCGCACGGATGCCCGCACCCTCGAGTCTTCGTCGGGTGTCGTCGAGCGCCACCCATCCGTAATCAGAGGAGTGGTTGTTGGCGAGGGTGGCCACGGTCAGCCCGTATGGCACGAGTTCGCGGACGAGCTCCGGCCGCGCCCGGAAGTTCAGCACGCGATCGGATGGGTGACCGAGATCACTGAAAGGGAGCTCGACGCTCGAGAGCACGACATCTGCGCTCTGCAGCATCCGTTGCAGGGCACCCACACGCGGGTCGTCGCGGCAATCCTCGGACGACTTGGTCAGGACGATATCGCCGGTCGCGACGATGCGAACGCTCATGCGCGCCTGTCCTCGTCGTGGCGCTCGATCCACACGGCGAAGGGAACCCGCGACACCGCCGGAGGGATGTCGCCGGCGACGACGTATCCCGGGAGCTCGCTCCTCAGTCGCTCTTGCACGCGGGCGGCGCGAGAGGGTGCCGGGAACCCCATGTCGGCGGCAAGCGCGCTGGATGCCGCGAAGACCATGCGCTCCACTCCGCTGAAGAGGCCCGTCGCCTGGCACATGATGCAGGGCTCGCAGCTCGTGTAGACGATCGCCCCCGACAGATCCTCGCCGCCGACCGCCTGGCTCGCGGCGCGGATGGCCCGAACCTCGGCGTGGTCGGTCGGATCCCCCGAGCTGGTCACGGTGTTGACCCCCTCTGCGACAACGCGCCCGCCGGCCACGACGATCGCACCGAACGGACGCTGCCCGTCGCGCACGTTCGCGGCGGCCAGATCCAACACGCGCTGCAGAATACCTCGCTCATCCATGTCGGTCGGCACCCCTTCGTTCCTCACCGGCCGGCGAACGGACTCGTGCGTTCCGCCGTGCGAATCTGCAACGTGCGGTACTCGGTGAACTCGCGGTAGCCCTCGAAGCCGGCGTCGCGCCCGTATCCGGATGCCTTCACTCCGCCGAACGCCAGCTGCGGCGAGCCGTCGGTGCACGTGTTCACCCAGATCGTTCCGGCCTCCAGCCGCCGGCCGAGGTTCACGCCGCGATCCAGATCGGTCGTCCACAGCGAATGCGCGAGGCCGTACGAAGTGGCGTTCACCAGAGCAACGGCGTCGTCGTCGTCATCGAAGACGCTGACCGCGAGCACGGGACCGAAGACCTCCTCGGAGAACAGGGCGGACGTGGGGTCGACGCCCGAGACGATCGTCGGCGGATAGAAGGCTCCGTCCGACAGTTCGCCCCCCGGGATCTCGCCACCCAGCTCGAGGACGCCGCCCGCGGCGACGGCCGCATCGACGGCGGCCGCGACAGCGTCGCGGTGCGGCGGATGGATGAGCGCGCCGAGGTCCGCCTCCGGGTCCTCCGGCCGTCCCAGTCGCAGCTTCGCAGCACGCGAGACGACCATCGCGGTGAATCGCTCGGCGATCGATCGCTGCACGATGAGCCGCGTCGTCGCAACGCACGACTCCCCCTGGTTGATGAAGGCGCCGAAGACCGCGCCGTCGGCGGCCTTCTCGAGGTCGGCGTCAGCGAACACGACGTTCGCCGCCTTGCCTCCGAGCTCCAGTCCGACCCGCTTGAGCTGACGGGCAGCGGTCTCGGCCACCACGCGCCCAGTGCGAGTAGACCCGGTGAACGACACGTACGCGACGTCGGCGTGCTCGAGGATCCCCTGACCCGCGGTGCGGCCATACCCTGTGACCACGTTGACTGCCCCCGCGGGGATGGCCGCCGCCTCGGCGAGCTGCGCGATGACGACCGCCGAACTGGACGTGAACTCGGATGGCTTCACCACGGTCGTGCAACCGGCGGCGAGCGCGTACGGCAGCTTCTGCAGCATGATCTGCGCCGGGAAGTTCCAGGGGATCACGAGCCCCACGACACCGAGCGCGCGTCTCTCTCCCACGGCGAGGTAGCCGTGGGAGACGCCGGGAAACGCCTCCCCGGTCTCGGTTCGTGCGATCGCGGCTGCTTGACGTACGTGAGCGATCCCGAGGTCGATGTCACCGAGTGCGAACGCGAGCGGCTTGCCGACCTCCTGCGCGTCGATCTCGGCGAGGCGCTGGCGATTCTCCGTCAGGATCTCGGCGAACCGCTCGAGCCAGGAGGCGCGCTGACCGTGAACGGTGCTCTGCCACGTCTCTGACTCGAAGGTCGTCCGGGCTGCTGCCACGGCAGCGTCCACTTCCTCTGCCGTCGCGTCGGCGTACAGGGCGACGAGTTCGCCGGTCGCCGGTGCGTGTCTCTCGATAGTCGGCTCACCGACCTCCCTCCCGCCGATCCAGTGACGGACGAGACGGACGTCGGTGAGTGTCTGAGGGTCTGCGATGGTCATCGGTCCTGCTTCTCCTTGCGGTCGAGTCTTGACGGCCTGTTCCGAGCGCTATCCACGCTTCGAGGCCTCTACGGCGTCCACGGCCTCCTGGGGCGCGTCGGGCGGGAGACGGTAAATCGGGCCGCGCTCCATGACGGCGTCGAGGAGTCCGTCCTCGATCGCTTGGAACACGTCGTCCGGACGGACGATCTTCGCCTCCTGCCAGGGGTAGCGGAGAGCATCGGCGACGGTCTGCGACATCAGGTAGCCGCCGGCGACGACGAGTCCGACGACCGCGAGGCCCGGCTCGGCATCCACGCGCGCCGCAATCCTGTGAGCCGCCTCGCCGGCGAGGATGTCCAACCCCACGAGAAGCGGCTCGGCGAGGTCGGGTCGCACCGTCAGCACCTGGTCGAGAAGACCCGCGTCGATCCCGACGTCGACGGCCGACGGGAGCCCGGCCCCGGCCGGAATGAGCGCCTCGGCGACGGTGCGGAGTACCGCGCGGTGCTCCGCACCGATCCGGGGCGAGACTTCGCCGGCGGGAAGACCGATGTTCAGCGCGCTCATGCCGACCTCCGGACCGCTGCCCGCCGTTCGACGAGGTGACGCGCGTTGCGAAGAGCGACCGCGGCGATCGTGGCAGTGGGGTTCACTCCCGAGGAGGTGGGGAAGGTGCTTCCGTCGAAGACGAACAGGTTCTCGACATCGTGGGCCTCCCCCCAGCGATCAACGACCGACGACTCGGGATCGTCACCCATGACTGCGGTCCCCATGAGGTGCCATCCCGTACCGCGCAGATGGGGATTCTTGATCACCTTCGTGGCGCCCATCTCCTGGAGGAGTTCCTCGATTCGCGCGAGGTGCCAGTCCATCATGGCGAGCGTGTTGGGCGAGGTCCGATAGTGGACGCGCACTCCCGGGATGCCGCCCTCCGCGGCGGACCCGGATCGGTCGTCGAGCGTGACCCGGTTCTCGGCATCGGGCAGGTCTTCGCAGATGACCCCCCAGATCATCGAGTGGCCGAACCGCTCCCGCAGGAGGCGGGTGAATCCCTCGCCCCAGACCGGTTCGTCGCCCCAGGTGCCCGGAAGCATCATCGAGAGCGGCGCACCCGAGGGCAGGAGGTTCCACTTCGCCCCCCGGACGAATCCTCGGGAGAGATCCGTCTCGTAGAACTCCAGCGAGTGGAGGTACTGCCCCAGTGGTCCGCGCCACGACTCGAGGTCCTCGTCGAAGATCCCGATCGCGTTGCCGAACGGATGCATCATGAGCCGACGGCCAACGAGGTCGGTGGAGTTCGCGATCCCCGCGCCGTCGGCGGAGTTGAGAAGTATCCGCGGCGTGCCGAGCGCGTTCGCTGCGAGGATCACGACGTCTGAGGTGAGAACACGTCGCGCGCCGTCGGCGTCGACGTAGACAACGCCGGATGCCCGGCCCCGCGCATCCACGAGCACCTGCTCGACGGTGCTTTTCGTGCGCAGATCCACACCATCGCGAACGAGTGAGCGCCAGTGCGTGCGGTCGGCCGAGCCCTTCGCTCCCGTCGGACAGCCGAAGGGACATGCGGTTCGCTGACCGCACGCGTGCATGTCGCGGACGTTCCGCGTCGCGATCGCGTTCATTCCGGGCCACCAGTGCCAGCCTTTCGCCGCGAGGCCCTCCGCGCCCCGACGGCCGACCGCGTTGAGCGGCACCGGGGGGAGCTCGAGTGGCGCGGCCTCGGGGAACGCAGTGTCACCGTCGAGACCGCTCACCACGAAGGCCGGCTCGACCTCGTCGTAGAAGGGTGCGAGGTCCCAGTACGACATCGGCCAGTCGTCCCCGACGTCATCGAGCATGCGCGTGCGGAAATCGCTCGGCAGGAAGCGCTCCCAATGTCCTGCGTAGAGCACGGTGCTGCCGCCGACCCCCGCGTACATCAACGCGGTCACGTCGGAGTCCCGGTCGTCGATCGCGTAGTCGCCGACACCTCGACGCTGATTCGGATCCCAGTTCCAGTGCTTGCGCGCACCGAGCTCGAAGTCGGGATGTCCCGATCGAGCCAGCGCGTAGTCCGGCCACGCGCCCTGCTCCAGGCAGACCACCGTCATCCCCGCGTCGTGCAGCTCCCGTGCGGCCACCGCGCCCGAAGGGCCGGCACCGACGATCACCGCATCCACCTGATCCGTCATGTCTTCTCGTTCCGTCTCCTTGGATCCTGTGCCCTCATCGCACGCCTACTCAAGCGCCTCGGGCGAAGCCGCGATCGTCATTCCGCGGCGCCGGTAGCCGATGCCGGCGACGACCATCGCTACGATCGTGGCGACGTACGGCGCCATCTGGATGAACTGCGAAGGCACCTGGCCGCCCCACGTGAGTTGCGCCTCGATCCCGATCCCCTCGGCGAAGCCGAAGAAGATCGCAGCGGCGGCGGTCCCGATCGGCGTGACACCCCCGAGCAGCACCGCGATGAACGCGACGTAACCCCGTCCCGCCGCCATGTTTTGGCTGAAGCTCTGCACGTTCGAGAGGGCCAGCTCCGTCCCGGCGAGCGCACAGCACGCGCCGGCGATCAGGAGGGCGACCAGTCTCGTGCGGTCGACGTGAACTCCCGCGCTGCGTGCGGCGAAGACATCCCTCCCACTGACGGAGATTCTGAGGCCCCACCGCGTCCGCGCGAAGACGAACCACGCGACGGCCGTGAGCCCGACCGCGGCGTAGGTCAGGATCGACAGCTCGCCCCCGAATGGTTTCGGCAGTTCCACCGTGGTCTGAATCGCGGCCTGCGAGCCGAAGATGCGCACCAGGGCATATGTCGTCGCCGATGCGGCCGTCAGTGAGATCGCGAGGCCCACGATCACGACGTTCGCTCTCAGTTTCGTGATGAGCAGCCAGAACAGGACGGAGACGACGAGCGACGCCGCGATCGCCACGGTCATGGACATGACCAGGGAGCCGGTCGCGATGGCGATGGTGACGCTGACGAACGCGCCGATCAGCATGAGTCCCTCGAGGCCCATGTGGAGCACTCCCGCACGCTGGGCGAAGAGTCCACCCAGTGCGGCGAGCCAGATCGGCGTGGCCGCTTGCAGGCACGTGATGAGGAAATCCATGGTCACTTGCCTCCTGTCTTCGCGAGCATGGGACCGGTGTCCTGGGCATTCCGCGGCGGATCGCCGTCCGATCTCGGCACGGGTGCGATCAGGGCCGACTCCTGCATCCGTCTCCGCCGCCGCGCCAACCACGCCGGGATCGCCGCGATCGAGAGGGGAACCGCCGAGATGGTGATGAGGAGCGCGACGAGTCCGCTGATGAGTTCGACCCCGCTCTGAGGTACGTCGCTCACCACGGGGAGGAAGAGCGTTGCGGCGCGGAGGGCACCGAAGAACGCTGCGGCGGCGAGGACGCCGAAGACCCCCAGCCCGCCGACCAGGGCGACGATGATCCCCATGAATCCGACCTGCGGAGAGTACGCGGCCCGGATCATGCCGGCCGGCCCGAGCACTTCGACGGCACCCGCGAGCCCGGCCGTTGCGCCCGAGAGCGCGAAGACGAGCGATCCCAGCTTCTTGTCGTCGACGCCCTGCCATTTCGCCATGACGGGATTGCGACCCGCGATCCGGATCTCCAGCCCCGTCCGCGTGAACCGGCCGAAAACGAAGGCGGACGCCGTGACGACCGCGCAGATGACGAGGATCGTCGGTGATACGCCCGAGATCCCGCTGATCCGCAAGTCCGTCGGAACCGGCACCGAGACGGCGGCCTGCCCGCTGCCGGCGCCGCTCTTGAGCGGTCCCGCGGCGACCCACTGGAGCAGCAGGATCGCGATGAAGTTCAGCATGAGGCTGGTGACAACTTCGTCGGCGGCGAACACGAACCGCAGCACTCCGGAGATGAGCGACCAGATCGCGCCGCAGACAATACCGGCCAGCAGCACGATCGGGACCGCGAGCCACGCGGGCATGCCTTCGAGGCTCACCGCTGCCCAGAGGGCGCCGATCGATCCGAGGTACATCTGACCTTGCGCGCCGACGTTGAAGTAACCGGCGCGGAACGACACGGAGACGCCGAGCGCGATGAGCAGGAGCGGCACAGCCCAGCGGACCGACTGCGTGAGCGCTTCGGGTGTCGCGACAGATCCCTGCAGGATCCCCGATACGACCTCACCGACGTCGTATCCGGTCAAGGCGTACACGGCGAGCGCAACGCCGATCCCGGCGACCACGACGCCGACGGTCCTGGCAACCCGCGCCAGCCCGGTGGTACGGCTCATTCGTGTTCCCCTCCGGTCATCGCCCATCCGACCGCGTCGCGGTCCCACGGCGCGGTGAATTCGCCAGACACGCGGCCCGCGCAAAGCACGACCACGCGGTGAGAGAGCTGGAACAGTTCATCCAGATCAGCCGAGACCAGGAGCACCGCGGTGCCATCGGCGGCTGCCTCGGTGACTGCTTGCCGCACCGACTCGGTCGCCGCGAGGTCCAGGCCGCGGGTCGGATGCGCCGCGATCAGGCAGCGTACGTCGCCCGCGATCTCGCGGGCAAGGATCGTCTTCTGCACATTGCCGCCCGAGAGTTCACTCGGTCGCTGGTCCACGTTCAGATACTTGACCCGCCAGCGATCGAGCGCCGCGGCGCATGCCCGCTTGGCGCGACGAGGGCTGAAGAAGAAGCCGTCTCCGGAATGACGGAGCATGGCGTGGTTCTCCCACAGCGTGCTCGACTTGGATGCGCCTTCCGTGTTGCGCTCGAACGGGATGGTGCGCAAGCCGTGCGCGCGGCGCTGACGTACCCCGACGCCCCCGAGCGAGACGCCGTCGAGCTCCAGGGCGCCGCTCTGCACGGACACGACGCCGACGATCGTCTCCACGAGATTTCGCTGGCCGTTGCCCTCCACGCCCGCGATGCCGACGATCTCTCCCGGGAGGATCTCGAGGTCCACCTCCTCGATCGAGTGATCGTGTCGGGAACCGGATGCTGTCACTCCGCACAGTCGGAGCAGAGCGGGCTGATCTTTCGGGGGTGGCGGCGCGTCGACGACCGGCACGACGGCGTCCCCGATGATCGCGCTCGACACGGTGCGACGATCGAGCGATTCGGCAGGCGTCGGTGGGAGGATCAGTCGCCCCTCACGGAGAACGCTGATCGTCTCCGCCACCCCGAACACCTCACCGAGCTTGTGCAGCACGAGGATCACGCAGATCCCGGCCCTCGCGAGGGCGCGGACGCGATCGAACAGTCGCTCGACCGCCTGCGGCGAGAGCACAGCGGTCGGCTCGTCCAACACGAGGACCGAGGGCTTCGATGCCAGCGCTCGCGTGATCTCCAGCGCCTGCTGGGTCTCGACGGGAAGGTCGCCGACCTTCGCATCGGGGGACAGATCGAGGTCGCCGACAGCGAGCTGACGGGTCGCGTCGGCTCGGAGGGCGCGACGGGTGAAGACGCCGCCCGGACGTCGCTCGGCGCTGAAGAGCTCCAGGGCCTGAGCCACCGTGAACGAGGAAGGCAAAGCGAAATGCTGGTGCACGATCTCGACACCGCGGCTGCGCGCCGCGACCACGTCTGCGCTGCCCAGCTCTTCGCCGCCGATCAGAACGCCACCGTGGCTCGGGTGCTGAAGTCCCCCCAGCACCCGAGCCAGCGTGGTCTTCCCTGCACCGTTCTGCCCGACGACGACGTTGATCGTGCCGGGGAGCCAGGCGAGCGAGACATCCGACAGCGCCTGGAAAGCCCCATACTGCACGCTGACGGCCCGAGCCTCGATGGCGGCCGGTGTCGTGCCGACGGTCGTCGCGAGGACATTCGATGCAGAGGTCATGCTCAGAATCCGTCGGTATTGAACGGGATCTCGACTTCGCCGTCGATGATCTGCTGCTTCACGTCCTCGATCTCCGGAAGCGCGTTCTCGAACGCGGCAACAGCCTCCTCTGATCCGGAGGTGATGAAGAGGTCGTTCGGAGCCAGGACGACACCGCCGTCCGCGAGGCCGGCCACGACGTGTCCCGGCTTCCATGTTCCGGCCACGATCTCGCCAACCTCATTGAAAATCGAGGTGCCGAACTGCTGGGTCGCGGTCGAGGACACGACGTCCGAGATCTGTTCCGTGACCTGGCCGTCGTAGACGACGATCGAGCCGGCGTCCTGTGCAGCCTTCACGACTCCGAGCGAAGCTCCGCCGCCATAGGCGAGCACGTAGTCGATGCCTCGCCCGAACAGGCTCTGGCCGACCTGCTGGCCCTTCACCTGGTCGGTCCAGGATCCGACGACGAGACCGGTGATCTCGACATCCGGGTCCGTCGCCTCGACTCCCGCGGCGAACGCGTGATAGTCCGCATTGACCTGTGGGAGAGCCTCTCCGCCCACGAAGCCGACCTTGCCGGTCTTCGTCGATGCAGCCGCGAGCACGCCCGCGAGATAGGCGGGTCCGTTCGTGTCGTAGGACACGGATCGGACGTTCTCCAGCTCGGGCTCGTAGGGGTCGGCGTAGAGGTGGACGATCTTCGTCTTGGTGCAGTTCGGCGCGACGGCCTTGATCGCGTCGGTGAACTGCGTGAAGGCGATGAAGGCGACGTCGGTGCCCGCCTGGCACAGATTCGAGATGGTCGACTCGAAGGTCGACGGGTCGGTCGCCTCGATGTGCCGTGTCTCGATGCCGTATTCCTCCTCGGCCTGTGCGAGGCCGGCCAGCATTTGGTCGGTGGGGCCGCCGTCGCCTGCCTTCTCCGGAGTGACGAGGGCGACCTTGAGCGGCTCGTCGCCGGAGTCGGGAGCTGCCGGCGACTGGCCGCAGCCCGTCAGCGTGAGCAGCGCTGCGGAAGCGAGCGCCACCAGCAGGACGCTGCGTCGGTTTCGTGATGCCATCGATGTCTGCTTTCTCGAACGCTCTCAGAGCGGGACGGCGCCGATCGGGTGTCGGCGTTGACGTGGCAACTGTAACGTATTGTATGTTCATTGTCCATCGAATGTGATGCTTACGTGACAAGAACATTCCAGAAAGAAGGGTCTCGCTTGTCGCAAGGGTGGATCGTCGCCGCGCGTGGCATTGATATGTACTGGCATTGTTCCAGCGATGTGTGCTGATTTCAATGGGATCGTGGCGACGATCAGAGCGGACATCGCTGTCACGACCGCTGTGCTCACCAGCACGTGCGCACGCTGAGGTTCGATCTCGTCACCGCAGGAGATCAGTCGACCGATGGCGGCCGAGGTTGGTCCCGGCCATGATCGCGGCCCACCTCGGCGCGCCCGCGCTCATGCTCGACGAGCCGTGCGGTCCTCATCGATTCGCCCGCACCCCTATGGCCATCGTCGGAAGGAGCCGTGTATGACCACAACCCTCTTCCTCGACACCCGTTTCAACGCAATCGTCGGGAGCTGTTGGTGGGTCGACCTAGGGCGAGAACAGCAAGTTCCCCCGCCCCATCGACTCGTCGATGGCGCGGAGGATCGCGTCGGAGATCTCGCCGAGGCGGCTGGGCTCTGCGGCGCCCACGTTCACGCGGATGAAGTTCCGGCGACCCGGGACCAGGAAGAACGGTTCGCCATCGGCGACGAGCACGCCCCGCTTCGCTGATGCCTCGACGACGGCATCCGAACGGGCGCCCGCTGGCAGCTTGACCCACAGGTGCAGGCCCTCCGTGCCTTCGGTGGCGAGCGAGGACGTACCGACCTGCGCAGCCATCCGCTCGATCGCCGCAGCACGATTCCCTCGGTACTGGTCTGCGGCTACCTGCAACGTCGCGGGGAGCTTCGCGTCGGCGAGGATCGCGGCGAGCGTGCGCTGTGCGAACACCGATGTCCAGCCGTCCGCGTACGAGCGCTCCTCGAGGAAGGCGCCACGCACGGCGGCGCCGACGTATGCGACCGCCGTGCGGAGGTCGGGTCCGATCGACTTCGAGAAGCTTCGCACGTGCACGACACGGTCGCGCAGGCGGCTGTCACCCGAAATGGAGCCGGGACGAGCCTCCGCGAGCTCGGCGAAGTAGTCGTCCTCGAGCACCCACACGTCTCGAGCGTCCGCGAGGATGTTCGAGAGCTCTGCACGGCGTTCCGCGCTCCAGGTCGCGCCGGTGGGGCTGAGGGCACGGGGGGTGAATACCACGAGACGGACGCCCGCCGCAACCGCGGCACGCAGCGCGTCGGGAGTCACGCCGCGCTCGTCGACGGCAAGCCCGTGGAGGTTGCAGCCGGCACGTTCGATCGTGTCCATCGCCGTCTGATACCCCGGCTCTTCGATCGCGACGAGGGGGCGCTCGACAGCCACGCCTTCCACGATCTCGCCGCTGCGGACCAGCACCTGAGCGACCAGGGTGATGCACTGCTGAGCGGAGTTCACCGCGACGAGGGCTTCGCGATCGGACGCGATCCCGTCCGCCGCGAATCGCTCGCCCACCAGGTCGGCGAGGGTCGGATCGATCGCCAGGGAGAGCGGGTACTCCAGGTCCTGGGTGCGGTACCCCTTGGCTGCTGCACCCCACGATCGGCGCACGATGTCGAGCGGAAGGAGCCGCGCGGCAGGACTGCCCCGCATGAGATCCACCGCCTGCGGAAAGCGATCTCGCAGACGTGCCTCGCTCTCCGCGAGCGCCCGCCGCCTCCATGGATGGCTCCGTCGATGCGCGGAGTCTCCGCGGCGGCCGGGGCCTTGCAGCGCTGCCGACCGCTCGTTGGCGGGTGTGTTGACGAACGTGCCACGACCCGCCTCACCCGTCGTGTACCCGTGCTCGCTCAGACGCGCGTACATGCTCATGATGGTGGTGGCGCTGACGGAGGCCTCACTCGCGAGCTTGCGCACCGTCGGCAGCTTCGCGCCGCCCGACAAACGGCCGTCGTCAATGGCTCTTGCGACCGCGTCGGCGAACCGCTCGTACTGAGGGCGACCATCGTCCTCGGCGGCGAATAGCAGGTCAACGACTGTTGTCATGAGCACAATATACACACAAGTGCGCTACGACATTCCGACGAGGCCTCGTCCGGTCGTGTCGGCCGCGCGAGACCGCCACCGGCCCGCTTCCACGTCGTCGACGAACTCCGCCACGAGCGCGGTGAACCTCGCCGGATCCTCGAGATTGGGCGTATGCCCCGTCCGGGGGAGCACGACGAGCGCGCTCGAGGGCATCGCCCGCTTGAGCGCGAGGTTAGTCTCGAGACATCCGTCGTCCTCGTCGCCCACAACGAAGAGGACCGGCGCACGCACCTCACCGAGCGGCTCGGTAAGGCTCAGCAGCGACGGGCGGCGTCCCTGGACCTGCGCGAAGGTGAGGGACATTCCCGTGGGGTCGTGACCCTCGAGTGACTCTCGGAAGGCCTGCCACCGCTGAGGCGCCTTCGACTTCAATTGCATCCGAGTCGGACCGTCCGCATAGGCGCGGGCGGCAGCGACGCGGTCCGACCGAAAGGCCTCCGCGGCCGCGCGAGCCTCTGCCTGAAAGCGTGGCCTCTCATCTGGGTTGGAGCCATACCCTGCGCCAACGATCACCGCGGAGCGTGCGCGCTCTGGTGCGGTCAAGAGGAGGTGAGCGGCCGCGAAGCCACCCATGGAGAAGCCGACGACGTGTGCCGAGTCCACGCCGACCGCATCGAGCACCGCCGACGCGTCCTCAACCGCAATACTTTGCGAGTACATCTCGGGATCCGTCGGCACATCCGAGGGCGGATAGCCCCGGGCGTTGTATCGGATGCAGCGGTAGGTTCCGGCGAGTTCGCTCACCTGAGCGTCCCAGCTCCTGACGGTTCCTGCGACTTCATGGAGGAACAGGATGGGCGGGGCATCCGGCGGTCCGTCAACCTCGACATGCAGCGACGTGCCACCGGTCGACCATGCCCGGAGCAACACGTGGCTCACGATCGCTGCCAGACGTCACGAAGCAACTGGAACGTGAGGGCGGAGACCGGGACCGGCACGACGTCCTGATCGGCTTCGGTCATGGTGGAGCGCAGATCCTTGAGGAGGATGTCGAGATCCTCGCCGGGCACGTAGGTCTCCCACCACGGCTTCACGCGAGACCAGTTCTTTGTCGTCCAGCTCCCGCCGACGCTGTGCGACAGGATCTCCATCAGCTGCCCCTCGTCCACGCCGTGCGACTTGACGACCTGCAGCGCCTCGAAGACCGCCATCATGTGAATGCCGAAGGACAGCTGCACCGCGAGCTTCGTCGCCTGGCCGGTTCCCGGAGTGTCCCCGACGACATACCGATTGCCGCTCACGGACTCGGCGAGCGGCGCGATGCGCTCGACCGCGGCCGGCGCTCCCGAGATCATGAGCGTCAGTGTGCCGGCCTCCGCGCCCCACGGTCCACCGGACATGGTCGCGTCGACCGCCGAACCGCCGGTGGACGCGACGCGCTCGGCGATGGAACGCATCGTCGTGGGATCGAGCGTGCTCGAGATCACGACGGTCCGCGGTTCGCCGATCGACGTCACACCCCCGGGGCCGAACAACACGGCCTCGGTCTGAGCCTTCGTCCGGACGACGGACCAGACCACCTCGTCGGCGGCGAGCGCTGCAGCGCGCGGGGAGTCGACGGTGACGATGCCTTTGTCGCGCGCTTTGGCCTGCTGTTCCGGCGAGGGGTCGAAGCCGTGCACGCTGTGGCCGGCTGCCACGAGGTTCGCGGCGATGCCGAGTCCCATCGCACCCAGCCCGATGAATCCGATCTGCTCGCTCATGCGGGCGTTCCTTTCAGGTCGATGACAGTGACCGCGGCGCCGTCCAGTCGCTGCGCCGCGGCGATATGTGCGGGGTCGTCCAGGTAGGCGTCCAGCGCAGCCTCGTCGGCGAACACCGCGGCCAGGGCGAGGGCGGCGCCGCCGGAGAACTCGCTGGGTGCTGCATTCGCCCCGTGATGCACGTGGGCGGCGCCGGCAGATCGCGCGAGGCGCGCGAGCTCCTCCACCACGGGGGCCAGCGCCTCCGGGTCCGTCTCGGACCCGATCGCCACGACGTGCGCGACGGTCATCTCGACAGCTCCACGGTCTCCATCGCGGCGATCGGACCCGGCGAGCCGGATGCCGCCTCTCGCGCCTGCGCCTGGACCCAGTCCGGATGCTCGCGGAACGCGGCCCACTTGGCGTCGCGGTCATCGGGCGAGTCGAACTCCGCGACGTAGACGAACACCTCGCCCTTCTTGAGAGATCGCAGCCACGGACCATGGACGACGATGCCGATGTCAGCGAAGATCGGACGGCTCACCTCCTCGAACTGACGGAGCATCGGCTCTCGGCCATCGGCGGTGAGCGTGTAGGTGCGCAGTTCAGCCAACATCAGCGGATCCCTTCGGACGTCGGTGCAGACCAGGCGGTCTCGAAAGCGGAGGTGTCGGCGACGACCGCGAAGCGCTGCGCCGCCGTGAGGAGCGAGGCCTCATGGAGGGCCATGTCCCAGGATGCGCACGCGTCGTGGGCGATATGGACCGAGATCTCGCGTGCGAACGCCTCGCGCGCGGTGGTGTCCACGCACACGTTCGTCGACACGCCCGCGCAGACGACCGACCCGATGCCCACGCTCCGCATCACCAGCTCGAGCTCGGTGCCGGTGAACGCGCCGTACCGGTACTTCTTGACGATCAGGTCGCCGCCTTCGGGAGCCAGCGCGGTCACGGGCTGCTGTCCCCAGGTGCCGTCTTCGCAGATGTCGGTCGCGGAGTATGTGGCGCGGGACCGCGCATCGCGCCAAACCGGCGAGTCCGACCTGCCGTCCGGCAGCGTCGTGTGCAGACAGTGGATCACGGTGACTCCTGACGCGCGAGCTGCCTGGAGAAGTCGCCGCGCGTTGGCGATCGCGGACACCGCGTGCGAGACATCCCGCTTGCCGACCGTCGCGGCCTTGCCAGCAGGGTCCACGAAGTCGTTGGAGAAGTCGATCAGGAGGAGCGCCGTTCGCCCGGGAGCGACGCGTGCCGGTTCCACGGCATCGGCGAATGGATGGGTCATGCAAGTGTCCGTTCTGACGTTCGAGGTCGAATGAGCCACCGGTCGCCGAGGCCGTCTGCGATTGCCGACGGGTCAGCGCCGGGGGCGACCAGCGCAAAGAGCCCGCGGCGCCCCGCGAGCGCGTCACGGTGTCCTTCGACGCCGGTGGCCGCGAGCTCCGCGGCCTCCGCGCCGGCGCGGACGGCATGCGCACGCTGGAGCGCACCGAGTGGTCCCGCCTCGAGCTCCTCGAGTCCACCGGCCTGAGTCGCCGCGAGGCCGATCGCTCGCTCAGCCGTGCGGGAGTCGAGCTTGCGCCATCTGCTCCCGGCGACCGCGGACCCGACGACGAGCGCCGCGCTCGTGCGGCTCCAGCCGCCTTCGACGTGACCGTCCAGCGCGGCGATGATGCGGAGCGCGACCTCCGCGCCTGCCGCGAGGTCGGGTTCGGCGGCTTGCGGATGCGCCTCTCTGAGCGCGTCGATGAGCGCCAGCGCGTCGGCGGAGACCGGCACGGGTTCCCCGTCCGCCGCCGCGAATGCGGCCACCGCTGCCGTGATGCCCGCGTCGATCATCGGGCCACCTCCTCGGCATCGAGGCCCAGCGACCGCCAAGGATGGTTGTCGGACCCGTGCAACGCTGTGACCGTCGACTCGACGGCACGGATGCCGGGAGTGCGCGCGAACCCGAGGAGCACCGCGGCCTTGGCTCGCACCTCGTCGTCCGTGAGTGGACGGGCGGCGCTCCCCCGGGCGTGCGCGATGTGATGCCGGAGCACCGTGCCGTCCTCCAGTTCGACGGATACCTCGGCTTCGTCGCGTCGCAGTGAGGCATCGGTGATGACCTCCGTCGCGAAGCGGATCCGGCGGATCTCGTCGTCGACAGCGACGGTCTCCTCGAACTCGGCGATACCGGCGGCGCGATGCCGCAGTCCTACGGCGACACCGTGGCGGGCCGAGAATCGCGCCTCGAGAGAGGTCTCCGGATCCACCCGGCCCATGAGCTCCTCGACGAGCGGATGTGCGCGATAGCGGACGACGCGGATGCTCTTGGTCGAGACTCCCGCCCCGACGAGTTGCTCACCTACCGCCACCCCGGCATCGATCCCCGGATGCGCCACGATGCCGCACGGATACGGCTTGAACGCGTTGTACTCCAGCTCCCACGGGGTGTCCACGCCCCACTCCCGCGCGAGCAGCCCGTGGTCGGCGGCGCCGGGAGCGAATGCCTCGAGCAGGAGTGCCAGGGGATCCGCGCCCATGCGCCAGTCGGCGTGCCTCTCAGCGAAGCCCGGTGCTTCGTCGGTGATCTCGACGCCCGCGGCGGCGGCGAGGCCGGCGTGCAGCGGCTTGGTCTCGCTGCCGAAACCCTCACGGTGCCCGAGCGTGCGAACACATGCGATGGCGATGCTCGCGGCGAGGGTCTGTCCCCTGAGCCCGCGCAGGAGCGCGGCTGTGACGGTCGCGCCGACGACGCCGCACGTGCCGGTGATGTGCCAACCGCGATCGTAGTGCTCGGGGCACACGGCCTCTCCCAGCCGCAGCTGCGCTTCGCAGCCGATCGCGAAGGCCCGCAGCAGGTCGTCGCCCGTCACCTCACCGCTCCAGCCGATCGCCCACGCGGCGCCGAAGCACGCGGCCGACGGATGGATCACGGTGCCGAGATGCGTGTCGTCGAAATCGTCGTAGTGCCCCGCGAATCCGGAGACGAGCGCGGCATCGCGGACACTGGCGCGCCCGGGCACGAGATCCGTGATCCCGAGCGGGGCGGTTGCCGCGCCGGCTTCCCCATCTGCGACTCGTACGTATGACGCCAAACGCTGTACGCCGGGTGTCCGCTCGGCTCCTGCAATCACGCCCACGATGTTAAGCAGGGACCGCTCAGCCGCGCGCCGGACGCGCTCCGGCAGCGGTCTCTCCCACTCCCGGGCGATGACAGCCACGAACGCGTCCAGCTCGCCCATGGTCACGCGGACTCCGGCGTGAAGGGTGCACCGGCCGCGTCGGCGTCCGGGCCGAGCCACGTGATGGGGCCGAACGACAGCGCCAGCTGCGCCAGCGCAGAGTCCTCGGCGGCGCCGTGATAGTGCTCTTCCCCGGGCTCGATCCACACCACGTCCCCGGCTTCGAGGCGGAGGGGATCTTGACCGCGCCGACCGACGACACCGGAGCCGTGGACCACGTGGATGAGCTGCCCGTCGGTGTGGCTGTGCCAATTTCCGCGGACCGCGGGCGCCAGCCGGATGAGGGCGGCGGTGGCCTTGCTGGTCTGCGTCTGACCGATGGACGACTGGAACGCATCACCGCTGAACTGCGCCGGCTCCGGGACCGGAGTGGGGTCGGCCAGGAGTTCGCTGATGGAGACGCGCTTCACGCCGAAGCCTCCGCCGCCGCGGGAACCTCGGCGCCAGGCAGGGCGATCGAGGTGAAGGCCCGGATGGTCTCGGTCATCGCGATCTCGACGGGAATGCGCTCCATGCTCGAGGCGCCGAGGAATCCGACCACTCCGTGGCACTGGCCAATCACGTACGCGGCGTCCTCCGGAGTTGCGATGGGCCCGCCGTGGCACACCACGTGGGAACGGTCGTTGACCTCGCGGACCACGTCGTGAACGCGCTGGGTGAGCTCGACCGCGCGATCGAGGTCGACGGCGTGCTGTCCGCCGATGAATCCCTGCGCGGTCAGTCCCACGTGCGCGACGATGATGTCCGCGCCGACGGCGGCCATGGCGCGGGCCTCCTCGTCGGTGCGGACGTACGCAGCAGTGACCAGGTCCAGCTCTATGGCGCGACGGACCATTTCGACCTCTTGCGCGAAGGTGTACCCCGTCGACTCGAGGTCAGCCCGCGCGGCACCGTCCAGCAGACTTACGCTCGGGAAGTTCTGCACTCCCTTGAAGCCCTGCTCCTTCAGCTGAACGAGGAATCGAGGGATGTCGCGCATCGGGTCGGTCGCGCACACGCCGGCGAAGACGGGAGTGTTCGGCGCGACCGGGAGCACTTCCGCGCCCATCTCCACGACGATGTCATTGGCGTTCCCATACGGCATCATGCCTGCCATGGACCCGCGGCCCGCCATCCGAAAACGACCCGCGTTGTAGACGACGATGAAGTCCGCTCCCGCTGTGTCGGCGCACTTCGCCGACAGGCCTGTTCCGGCGCCCGCTCCGATGAGTGCGACTCCGCGGCGCACCTTGTCGTCGTAGCCGCTGAGGATGTGTTCCCGGCTCATGGTCGTAGGTTCTCCAAATCTCGCTCGTGATTCGAGTCAGTGCGACGAGGCACGATCGAACATTGTCAGCATATTGTGTGTTCCTTGTTTATGCAATGTGCGGGTGTCGATGACGATCCATCTCGGACGGAGGCAGGAGCGCAAGAAGCTCCTGCGCGGCGATCCGCCCGAAGTCGGCAGTGTCCAGGGGCACTCCGGCGTGCACTACGCGGATGTTCTCGGAAAGCCTGGTCACCAGGGACTGTACGAGAGCGGCGTCCGCATCGGCATCCGCGAATGCGCCGCCTGCGGCGCCGAGCGATGAGAAGCCCCCCTCCGGCAGGACGACGGTCGTCGGCCCCGTCGCGGCGGTGAGCTTCTCAGCGAGAATCTCTCCGAGTCTGACGCCGTCCTCGCTGTTGGTCCGGACGAGAGTGTCCAGGGGACCGTGCTGCGACATCGTGCGCGAACGCAACCGGGCAGGCACCGTATCAGGAGGGCCGAAGTTGGCGATATCGAGCGCACCCACCGACACCACCTGAGGGATGCCGGCGCGTGCGGCCGCGCCCAGTCGATCCGGCCCGGCGGTGGCCTTGCCTCCGAGGAGCTCATCGGCTAGTTCGGTCGTGGTCAGGTCGAGGACGGCCGCGATACGGCCGTCCCGGACGAGGCGTTCGACCGTGCGGCCGCCAGCACCGTTCGCATGGAAGGCGACAGGCTCCCATCCAGCGCTCGCCAGAACGCGGGCTGCTTCTGTGGCGGCCGTCGTGGTGACGCCGAACATCGTGACGGCGACCGTCCGACCGCCCTCGCGAGGCTCGGGCACAGCAGCGGCCGCCGAGACCATCGCCGCGGCCCGGTCGAGCACCAAGCGGGTCAGTCCATTGAGGCCGGCGAAGTCGACAGGCGAAGGGACGACGATGACGTCACTGCCCGAGGTCGCCTGAGCCGCCACCTCGGCCATCGTCGTGAGGAGCAGCTTGGGCATCCCGAGCGGCAGAGCGACGAATGCGGGGGCTGCCAGGGCGACGGCACCGGAGCCGCCGACGGCGACGGCCCCCGTCAGGTCATCCGCCCGCTCGAGAGCCAATCGACGCAGCCCCTCGGCCATCCCTGCCAGCACCGGCGCCCGGTCGGCGCGGTCCCGATCGCCGAGTGTGACGTCACCCGCCCGCGCGATCGCCTCTCGCGTCACGTCCGCCACGAGGCCCGGCACTCCCGAAGTGCCCACGTCAACTAGAAGCACCTGCTCGCCACGGGCAACCAGCACATCGCGGAGATGCGCGAACTCCGCCGCCTTCGTGTCGAAGCTACCTGCCAGCAGAATCACGTCGCCTCCTTGTACGCTTAATGTGTGCAAAACATACCGCAATCGCGGATGGAACGGGCGCCCGGTCCGCGCACCTCTATCCCATGTCAGAGAGAAGGATGATCCGAATGACTCCCGATACCAACGCTCCCAAGCAGCTCCGGCTGATCATCGAGACAGACGACTTCGACAGCGCGGTGCGCTTCTATCGTGATGCGCTCGGCATGAAGGAGCAGCTGGCCTTCGCGACGGAGGGCGACGACCGAGTCGCGATCCTCCACGCCGGGATTGCGACGATCGAGCTCGCGACTCCGACTCACGCGAAGAACATCGACGCCGTCGAAGGCGCACCGCACGCGGCGGGCGTGCTCCGGCTAGCCCTCGAGGTGGGAGACACCGCCGGCGCCGTAGAGACGGCGCTGGAGGAGGGGGCTGAACTCATCGCTGCCCCCGTTAGGACGCCATTCCAGAGCCTGAATGCCCGGGTGGCCGGGCCGGCCGGCTGGCAGGTGACGTTCTTCCAAGAGCTCGAGTCGATCGAAGAGCGCGCCGCGCGCGAGGGGTTCACGACGGACGACGCCAGGACGCGCTAGTCCGTGAGGGACTCCAGCGGCTGCCGTTTCCGATACCTTCCGGCGTCATTCGGCTCGCGCCGTCACGTGCAGACAGGATGTCCGCCAGAGTGCGAGCGCCGCCCTCACGCTCACCCCGCGCCTGGCAACGCGGGAACAGCCGCCGCGATGATCTCGCGACGGCTGTTCCCGTTCTACCCCACGTTTGTTCCCGCCAAAAGAGAGAAAATAGGGTTTGACCTGGGCTTTTTATGACTGCGACGGTGGATTTGAACCCTCGGGAGGTCTCCACCTGCGGAGAGGTGTTGCACCCGGACGGCTGATCGACGCGATTTCCGCGGAAACACCCGGCGCAGTGGTGGCAGGACGCTGTGCCCGCGCGCGAATCTGGCTCCTAAGTGTCCCCCAGGTGTCCCCGCTGGGGGTCCCCTGGGGGACACCTGGAGCGCGAACTGAGCGGTTCAACGCCCTCAGAACCGACCCGACCAACGCGAAAACCCCCGGATAACCGGGGGTTCTTCCGCGGAGACGGAGGGATTTGAACCCTCGGTCCCCGTGAGGGGACTCCACCTTAGCAGGGTGGTGCACTAGGCCGAACTATGCGACGTCTCCAGGCGCCCGACGGCCGAAACCGGCGGATGCACCCAGCAATCATAACCGCTCGCCGCGGCCGATTCGAACCGTCAGCCCCCGGGGACCGTGCACGTGGTCTGCGCCGCGGTCTGGCCGGCGATGCCCGAGGGCAGGTCGACCCGCTCCTCGGCGGCGGGGGTCTCGGCCGGTGCTGCCGAGCCGGTCGGGTCGGGGGTCGGCGTCGCCGACGGGGCCGGCTTCGCGGCCTCTCCCGTCACCTCGACTCCGTAGCCCTGGCTCGCCTCGCCGGTGAGGGCGATCGGCTTGTTCTCACGCAAGGCAGTGAAGAGCACGTCCGCCGTCTCGGTCACGGGGATGACCCGGCTGTAGCCGTCGGCGTACGCCGTCGGGTACTGCACGAAGACGATGTCCTCGTACGGCACGTCCTTGACCGCCATCGCAATCTGCACCATGAGTGTGGGGTTCGCGAGCGACTGACTCAGGATCAGCTGCTTCTGCTGCACCTGGTTGATCGCGGTCGTCGCGAGGTTGAGCAGCACGCTCGGATCGGCGAGCACGGAGTTGGACTGCAGCTTGCGTACGAGCGACGACATGAACTGCTGCTGGTTCGAGATGCGTCCGAGGTCCGACCCGTCGCCGATGCCGTGGCGCATGCGCAGGAACTGCAGCGCCGCCACACCCGCGAGGTTGTGTTTCCCGGCGGTGAGCGTAAGACCGGTGTGCGGATCGTGGACGTCCCCCGAGACGCACACGTCGACGCCGCCGATGGCGTCGGACATGTTGATCACGCCTGTCCAGCGGATGGCCGCGGCGAAGTCGATGTCGTCGCCGATGAGCTCCTCGACGGTGAGCACCGTGCAGGCCAGGCCGCCGTACTGGTACGACGCGTTGAGCATCTGCGCGCTCATGGCGGAGTAGCTTCCGCCGTCCTCGGAGGGGCACGACGGGATGGGCACGACCATGTCACGCGGGAACGAGACGACGGTCACACGCCGGGGCTCGTCCGAGATGTGGACGAGCATCGTGACGTCGTTGCGCTCCCCCGCGGTGTCACCGTTCTGGCACGCGCCCGACAGCGCGGCGTTGGCACCCTCGCAGGAGTCGGTGCCGACCATGAGCAGGTTCACGCCACCCTCGATGGCGCCCAGCGACGGCGGCAGCGCCTCGCCCTCCTCACCGAGGACGATGGCGTTCGCGGACAGGGAGTTGGCGGCATCCCACACGTTGAACGCCACGAGACCGACGGCACTCGCGCCGACGACGCCGAACGCCACGGCGGCCATCGCGATGAACGCGAGGATCGGATGCCGCTCCCGCTGCACCGCGTGACGCGCCAGTGGCGCGCGGCCCTCGCGAGAGGGTCCCGTGCCCGCCGCCATCAGCCGTTCGCCCGCAGGTTGCCGGCCGAACACGTCTGGTCCGCGCCCGAGGTTCCCGAGATCGACCCCGGAAGATCGACGGCCGCCTCGGTCGGCGCCGGCGTGCCCGACGCCGTCGGCGCGGGAGTCGCGGCCGGGGTCTGTGCCGGATCGGGCTCGACCGCGATGACCCCGCCACCGGCGTTCGGATCGTTCGTGACGTTGATCGCCTTGTTCTCGGCGAGCAGCTGCCACAGCGTGTCGGCGCTGCCGTAATCGGGAACGACGCGGTTGATGTCGTCGGGGTCGGTGTTGACCGGGTACTGCAAAAACACGATCTCCTCGAGCGGCACGTTCTTCACCGCCAGCGCGATCTGCACCATCGTCGTCGGATTCGCGAGCGACTGGCTGGGCGTGATGTTGTCGACGGCCGTCGTGGCGAGCTTGTACAGCGTCGCGGGGTTCGACAGGACGTCTTCACTGGTGAGCTTGCGGGCCAGGCTCGACATGTACTGCTGCTGGTTGCTGATGCGCGCGAGGTCGCTGCCGTTCTGGAGACCGTGGCGTGTGCGCAGGAACTGGAGAGCCTCGACGCCCTTCACGTTGCGGATTCCGGCCGGCCAGTCGATGGCCGTGTAGTAGTCGCGGATGCCGCCGTTGCCGATGCAGACGTCCACGCCGCCGATGGCGTCGGTGATGTTGATGACGTTGCCGAAGCTGACCTTCGCCGCGAACGGGATGTTCATGCCGCTCAGCTCCGAGATGGTCTTGGTGACGCACGACAGCCCGCCGTAGGACCATGCCGAGTTGAGCTGCTGCTTGGACATCGCCGAACTCACCGAGCCGTCCTCGCGCGTGCACGACGGGATCGGCGCCATCAGATCGCGGGGGAACGAGATCACCGTGACGCGTCGAGGATTGTCGGAGATGTGCAGCAGCATGTTGACGTCGTTGAGCTGCCCACCCGAGTCGGCGCCGGTGCAGCGGTCGCCGAAGATGCTGGCGTACTCGGGCTCGCACTCGTCAGTGCCGACCAGCAGCACGTTGACGCCGCCTTCAATGGCGCCGATGTCGGGCGGAACCGGCTCCTGGCCCTCGAGGGCGACGGAGTTCTCGGCGATGCTCGTCGTGAGGTCTATCGCGGCATAGGCGGCGACGCCCGCGCCCGAGACGAGGACGACGGCGACGATCACGCCGAGGACCTTCATGATCAGCGAGAAGGGATGCGGCGACGAGAGCTCACCGTGCCGTGCGACGGTGCGACGGCCGCGCTTGGCGGGCTTGGTCGTCTCAGCCACTCGGGTTCCTCTCGGGGTGCTCGCTCACGGTTCGCCCCCCGGCCAGCCTTCTGCGGAGGGTGTGGGATTCGAACCCACGGGACATTGCTGCCCACTGGTTTTCAAGACCAGGTCCATCGGCCGCTCGGACAACCCTCCCGACAGATCACCCCGGGTGGAGGCATCCGTCGAACAGGCGTCGAGTCTAGCCGACAGCACTGTCGAGCCATTCTTCCAGGCACGCCTGTGCAAGCTCTGAAAGGCGCTCCGGATGCCGCCATCCCGCCTCCGGCATCCCTCTCGCGGGTTTGGGGCGAACATCGTCCGTTGGGGCGCCCGATACCCGCCCCAACGGAAGGATCGCGCCCCGAATCCGGGTCCGCGGTGTGCCGGACGCCTTCCCTGCGCGGACGGGGTGCCCGACGGGCTGCGCGGCGCGGCCTACGGCGCGGTCAGCGCCTGGTACACCCATTCCGCGACGGCGGGATCGCCGAGATATCCGCGGATGCCGTGATGGTCGTCGAACTCGTTGTCCACGCCGCCGTTGTTCTTGACGGCCGGATCCACGGCGAACCACGGCGCAGACAGCGGTCGCAGCGCGACGACGTCCGCCGGGTCGTACGCGTTCATCCATTCGCCGACGGCGGCCGGGTGGCGAGTGGCGCCGAGACTGCCATTGATCGCCCGGATGCCGAGTGGCGACCCGACGGTGATCAGCCGCGGCACCTTCCACGCCGACTCACGCGCGCGTTCGCTGATCAGCCGGTAGGCCACGACACTCCCGAGCGAGTGAGCGACGACGACGTTCTCGCGGTCGGAGGACATCGCCTCGCTGACCCCGTCGTCGATCCTCTCCGCGATCCGGCCGTTGTGCAGGTACACGTACACGTCGTGCGTGACCGCCGAGATGAGGGCGCCGCCCAGGCCGGGCAGATACTCGTTGATCGCCCGCAGAAGCGCGAGCACCGGCGCGGAGTTCTGGATGCCCATCTCCACCAGCTCGGCTTGATTGACCTCGCGAACCTGTTCGTCGGTCACGCCGGCCTGATCCTTCACCTCCCGCAGCACAGCCTCGAGGAAGCGCCGTTCCCGGTCGTCCTCCTCGGTTCCCATGACGATGACGTTGGCGAGGTCATCACCGGAGCGCCCCTCGATCATCCCGATCAGGGTGTCCCCGTAGAAGGGGAAGCGGATGTCCGTCTCGTCGATGGGGAGTTCTCGACCGGCTTTCCGGAGTCCCTCGCGCAGCGCGTCCACCCACTCCTTCTTCGCCGCGACAGGATCCCTGCCCTGCTGGCTGCGGCCGTGCACGAAGACGAGCTGCCTCTTCTTCTCGTTCACCACTGGCACCATGCGATGATCCCTCTTTCCGTTTCTCGACGGCCCGTTCAGGCCCTGCCGAACGCTCGACGCGCGATCTCGACGCCCTGCTCGTCGAGTTGGGTCCACACGGAAGCGGTGAGGTGCGACTCGAGCGCAGCGAGATCCGGGTCGAGCGACACGTTGCGGGCTCCGAGCATCGACCAGTGCCGCGTCAACAGTGGCGCCGCGGGGATCACTCCCTCACGGTCGCCGGGGACCGTGCCGTCGAGCGCACCCGTGAGCAGCGCGAGGTCGAACAGCTGCACCCCGAGTGCGCGCTGGACCTGCACGGCGGCCTCGGCGACGAGGTCACGCCGTCGAAGCGCCGAGAACGCGGTCGCCGCGAGGAGCGCGAGGATCGGGTCGAGACCGTCCTCGTCCAGGGCGGCGGCGGCGAGTGCGTCGACCTCGTCCGCATCGAGTTCGAGGGCGTCCACCCGGGAGGCCGCCGCCAGGAGGCCGCGCAACTGCTCGTTGCGGAAGGACGGGCGCGCGCTGCGCGACCCGACCGCCACGTCGCGCAGCTCCCCCTCGACGAAGGCGGCCCGGGTGAGGCATCGCTCGACGATCGGCAGGATGACGCCGCGTCCGTCGTCGGTCACGGCGAAGACCGAGCCCGCGGCCGCTCGCTCCAGCTTCAGCAGCGCGCCGCGCGAGCCGGGGTCGAGCACCGCGGCGTCGGGAGAGATCGCCTCCGTGAGCGTCGCCCCCTCCAGGCTGAGGACGGCCTCGACGGGAGCGACGAGCCCGTCGGCCTGGCCCGCCCCGTTCGGTGCGGCGACCACCAGCACGCCGTCGGCGAGCTCGCCCACGCCGTCCGCGCCCGGCATCCCGGCTTCGTCGACGGACAGTTCACGCCGCCGCAGAGAGCGGAGCTGCTCGCCCACCGAATCATGGGCCGCGACCTCGCCGGTGTACGCACCGTCGTCCTCGTCCCCGCCGGCACCGGGCATGCCTCCGGGCGACTGTTCCCCGCCGCCGTGCCACTCGAACCGGGCGATCCAGGACTCCTCGGACTCCGGCCGCACCACGGGATTCTGGAAGACGGCGGCATCCACCTGCAGCTCGTCGAGCTTCTTCCCGACGAGGCGCTTGAGCCGCGCGGTGTGACTGCGTCGCGCGCGGACGAAGGCGAATCCCTCCTCTCCCGCGCCGCCTCGCTCGAGGAGCGCGGGCTCCTTGCCGGACAGCACCGACACCATCACCTCGGTGAAGACGCCGCGGTACCGCGGGTCGGCGGCTCCGGGGGCCTTGACCTGGTGCGCTGCGTACCCGAGCTCGGCGCCGAAGAAGATCGCGACCGGGCTCTCTCCCCCGGCCGGTCCCGCGTTGGGGAACACCTCGCTGCCGGTGACGTTCGACATCTCGATTCCGCTGCCGCCGGTGCGGCAGGCATCCGCGATGAAGACGACCTCCGAGACCCCGGCCATACGTGCGAGCTCGACGGTCCCGTGCAGGTTGATGGCCGCCTGCGGGTCGTCGGGCGCGTCGGACAGCAGCCAGTACTCGCTGTAGCGCTGATAGACGCCGTGCCCCGCGAAGTACACGATGAGCTGCCCGATCGTGCCGCGGTCGCACAGAGTCTTGATGGCCTTCCTCACGTCGGCGGCCGTGACGACGCCACCATCGATGTCCGTCACCCTGATCACCGACTCGCGGGTCATCTCCTGCGCGAGCGCCCATTCCTCCATCGCGTCGATGCAGTCGCCGACGGCGGGCAGGTGGTCCAGCCCACCGCTCCTGCTCACCCCGATCAGGACTGCTGCGCGTTCCATTGCTCACTGAACCCTTCGTCGTCGGTCGCAGCGATCGAGTACGCCAGCCGGGCCAGCGTCTCCACGCCGCTCCAGGAGCTCACCCGGTCGCTCGCATCGGCCGGTGGGGCCACACGCACGAGGCCGGGGATCGCCGACGCGTCGCGCAGCACCCGCTCGGGTCGCTGCGCCACGACCCACGCCTCGGGGGCGAACCACTCCTCCCAGTCGACGAATCCGGTGATCGGTGCTCGTCCGTCGGCGAGTTCGACCACCACCGACTTCCGGTCCAGAGAGTCGTCGATGTCCAGCTCGAAGGGTCGAAGAGACGTGTATCGATCGCCCGATCGCACCAGCGCGGCGCGCGCGAGAAGAACACCCCGCACGAAAAGGCGCGGATCCTTCCCCGGTTCCGATAGAGCCGAGAGACTGTCGACCCACTCCGGGCCCATCAGGAGGCGAAGTGTTCGGGAAGCCGGATCGAGCAATGCCTCTGCGACGGCATCCGATCCACTTTCGCTGGGCTCGCCGCCGCCCGCTTCGTCGTTCGGCACGAAGTCTGTACTGAGGATCTCTCTCAGATCACCGATCAAGCCTGTGGCCAGAGGCGACGCAAGCGCCCTGACGGCGCGGTCCCACTCCCAATGCATGAGAGCTCCACTGTCCGCAGCAGGTCGCGTGGACTCGATCTCCGCCCGCACCTCCTCGACCAGCCCGTCGAAGCGGTCGACGATCCGATCCGAGCGGGCGTCGAGCCCCGGATCCTCGTCTCGCTGCCGTCGCAGCATCTCGCGCACGAACACGCGGTTGAGGTCGAACTCCTCCGCGACCAGCGTGCGCGCGAAACGTTCGCGAAGCATCGCCCATCCGCTCGTGGAATCCGCGCTGACGATGTTCACGACCGCGAAAGCCGTGTCGGCCGAGCACGGCGCCATGGCGAGTTCACAACTCGGCGCCAGCGGTTCGGAGAGATCGCGCGCAGATCTCATTGCTCTCTGGTAGATCGCCGCCCAGGTCGCGAATCCGCTCTGCGCGGTATTGGCGAGATCGGATCGCTTCCAGACCTCTGCCCAGAGCCGGCCGGCACCTTCGCCATAACGCGTGTGCATCTCGGCGGCCCAGTTGGGGTACTCGAGAAGATCCTCTGCGCGGCGCGCACGGTCGAAGCACTCGTCGGCCTTCTCGATCTCCCCGAGCGACCCGTACGCGATCCCCCGTAGTGCGTCGAACCATCCTGCGTACTCGTCCGGCTGGGGCTCGACCTGGTCGAGCAGCTCGATCGCCTCGCCGTACCGGCCGCTGTTGAGAGCCGCGTATGCACGCGCGCGGAGCGCCTCGGGCGACGCCGGATCGAGGCGGTCGGCGACGAAGGACGCCGTGTGCATGAGCCCGACGTCGATGAGATCCGCGACGAGACCCGCCCACCGGGCGTCAGAGACGTCGCCCAAGCGGATGGCCGCCACGGTCTCGCCGAGGGCGAGCCAAGGATGCTCGGGTCTCGGGCGCGCCGCGACGCGGTACAACTGCTGGTACACGGCACGAGCGAGCGAGTGAGCCCACGCGTCAGCGAGGGTGATGGGTGAGAGTTCGGCGGCCCGGGCAGTGAGCTCGAGCGCCGCTTCCAGATCGCGCACCGCAACCGCGCGATCCTTCTCGCTGAAGGCGCCGGCCTGGAGTGCGTCGGCGAGACCCCGCATGGTGGCCGCGTCCGTCGGGCGCACCTCCAACGCGCGCTCGAAGTACCCACGGGCCTCGACGCTCATCATCGACCAGAGCGCCCTGTTCCCGGCCGAGCGGAGTTCGTCGGCCAGCACATCGGACGAAGGGTGGGTGGCTTCGGTGATGCGCACCTCCAGATCGCTCGCCGGGACGAGCAGCTCGGGGCGGAGCGCCACCCCGTCGAGCTGCCCGAGCAGCGCCTGGGCACGCTCGAACTCGCGCTCGGCGAAGAGGCGGGTCGCGAGCGCGAGCACGAGCTCCGGGGCGGGCGTCTCGAAGATCATGTCCAGGCGCTCCGCGCCGCCGGCGACGGAGTGCAGGCCGTCGACGAGGCTCTGAATGTCGGCCAGAGCCCGATCTCCGTCGGGATCATCGGCGTCCGCTTCGGACCGCTGCAGTTCGATGTACTCGTGGATCGCGAACAGGTCCGCCACTGCTCCACGTGCCGCCCAGCTCCGCCCGGGGCGATGCGTGCCCACGCTGTGTCGGGCGAGGAACGACTCCGTGGTGACCACCGCACGGTTGAGAGCCGCCTGACTGCCCGTTTCGGCGTAGCCGACGAGGTGTCGCGCCTGTTCGACGAGACGGTCCGCCTGAGAGTCTCCGGCGAGAGCGAGCACCCGCGCCGCGACGACAAGGAGCAGAACCCGCGAGCGGACGGGGTCACGGCCGAATTGCTGCAAACGGCCGAAAACGTGATCGAGATCGGATGCCGCACCCTCGTCGTCGATGAGCATGTCGACGAGTCCGCCGAGTAGGGCCGCCGCGCTCTCGGGATCGTCTCGCGCATACTCGACGGAGAGCTGGAGCGCTGCCGCGCGATCGGGGAGCCAGACCGCCCACGGGGCGAGTTCGACCGATGCCCGCAGCACGCTCCACGCCTCGTCCGCGGCGCCCGCGATCATCGCATCGAACCAGGCCTCGAACCAGCGCACTGTTCCTCGATCGATGTCATCAGCGAGTTCACTCTGCAGCCGGGCAGCGCGCTCGGCGCGACCTCGCGCAGCGAACCGGGAATCCCACTCGGCATGCGTCGCACGTGACTCCACGAGCGCCCCCGCAGCACCCAGGGCCGACGACAGCTTCTTTAGAGACTTCGCAGCGAGGTCCGCGATGTCGACGTCTCGCGCAGTGACTTCCGCGGTGCCCTCGCGAAGCAGCATCGCGATTCTCGCGACGACGTCGGTCACCCCCTCGAGCGCGGCCTCGAGGGGCGCCGGCGACAGCGCGGGCTCGAATCGCGCCGAGGAGGACTCGGCGTCGGACGCCGGCGACTCACTGCGTGATGCCTCTTCGTACTTCATTGGCCGAACTTCCTCGCTCCGACGCTCGGCCCCCTGCGCTGGAACTGCCGGGCAGCCGGCACCGGGGCCTCCGGCCCCTGACCGACCCCATACGCATTGGCTCCGGCCGGGGGCGGCGGAGTGGCCGCCGGCGGCGCCGTGAGCACCCGGACGTTGCCTTCGGCTGTGGTCACGACGCTCACAGCACCGAACGCGGCGTGGTCCTTGCCGATCCCCTCAACCGGCGAGTTCGGCGGGTCGCTTCGCAGGTTCTCCCGTACGGTCTGCACCGCGCGCTCGATCGAATAGCCGAGGTCGAGCGCGGCATAGAACGCCCGGGTGAACATGGTGATGTGGTCGGTCGTCGTCGTATGCTGCGTCAGGATGAGCGCGTGCGCTTCCGTGGGCACCACCGAGCCGTCGGCGCGACGGTCGGGCTCGAAGACGTCCACAAAGGTCGAGAGCATCGGCGGCGCCTCGAATCGAGGCGTGCCCACCTGGAGGACGACCACCTTCGCGCGCGACTCGGCGAGCGCCTTGACGATCGTGCGCCACTGCTTGCGTTCCATCCGCCGCTCCGCGAACTCACCGGGCGCCTGCTCGCCGCCTTGCTCGGGGAAGGCGAGAGCGCCGTCGCTCCACCCCGTGCCGGCGATGTGGATGACATCCCACCCCTCGCGCGCGACCTTGACGAACTCGGGGCCGCTGATGCCGTCGTAGAGGGTGAACTCGATGCGCGGGAAGCTCGAGCTGAGGTATTCAAACAGCGACTCCGCGAACGTCGCGCTGTGCACCCCCTCGATCGCGTTCAGGACAATGAGCACCCTCGCCTCAGCGAGGGCGACGGTCGGGGACTTCTTGCGGTCCACGTAGCGAGCGAACGACCATTCCGGCGAGGTCGCGAGGTTGTCGGCGTACTCCCACGGCATGGTCATCAACCGATCCTTCGACAAGTGCAGCCGAACGATGGGGGGCTCGGCTCTCGGCAGCGCCCTCGCCTTCGCTGCGATCTGCTTCACCAGCAGACCGCTCGCGAGTACCTGGCCGAGCACGCCGACCTGATCCTCGTCCGCGAGGTTTGTCCGGCGCGACCAGTAGTCGACCGCCTCGAGCACTCCCCCTTCGAGGTCTGCCACCGCCCTCGCGGTAGGCGTATCCTTGTCCGCCCCGAGCATGCCCACTGTCCACGCCTGGATCGACGTGCTCGCCGCCGCCGCATCCACCTGCGTCACGTCTTGGAGCTGGATGTCGACAAGCTCAGGCTTCGCCACCTCTGCGTCGAATCGATGACCGTTCTCGTCGCGCTCGAAGTCCTTGAGCTCCATCTGCTTGTACAGGTCGAGCCACGCCTTGACCGCCGGATCCGGGCGATCGTGCAGCAGGCGGAGGTCGTCGATCTCAGGAAGGATGTCGCGGATCGGTACGAAGAAGCCCCCGAGCTGCGTCTGCCGGCCACGCGTCACGCGGACGTACCCGCACACGAAACCATCGGAGGTGACGACAGCGGCTCCCGACATCCCGGGATCGATGCTCTCCCCGGCGATGAGCACATACCGGCGCCCCGCTGCGTCGAAGTTGAACTTCGACCCGATGCCGTAGTTCCGCGTCTGGTACCCGACAGCCTCCTGCGCGGGGAAGCCGCCAACGTACACCACGTTCTCGTCGGCGGGAAGACGAGCGTCGAGGATCACCGCGGTCGCGAGGGGCTCGCCGACGACTTCCAGAAGCGCAAGATCCGGCCACCGATCGGAGGCCGCCCGGCCGGCAAGCTCGTCGTCGGCCGGAAACTTCTGCAGAACCTTCGCGGTGCGAGCGGGACGACCGGGGAACGAGAGCTCCACCTCGTCGCCCTTCTCCCGCTTCTCAACGACATGGCGGCACGTAACGAGCAGCCTCGACGACACCGCGAACGCGGTGCCTTTGTCTGCGCCGGTCGTCACAAGATACGTACTGCTCGCCAGCTGATCCCCGAAATCCTCAAGCTGCATCCGCGCCACTCCTCGACGAGTCGCACCACCCCATTGTTCCGGCCAGTGTCGTGCACTCCGCTATCCGGCGCAAGAGGTCGGGCAAAGCGGCTGACCTTGGGGGTTCGCTACAGCTTCCGCAGTACCTCGGCCACGCCACCGGCCGACACCGACGTGGTGGTCTCGCCCGCGGCATCCCGCACCTCCTGCGGACCCTGCTCCATCGCCACCGCGCGCCCGCCGTTCTCGAGCGCCCACCCGAACATCCCCAGGTCGTTGCGGCCGTCGCCGATCACGAGCACGTGGGAGGGATCGATGCCGAGCTCGGTGCGCACGCGCTCGAGGCCGGTGCTCTTGTCGACGCCCTGCGGGGCGATGTCGAGCCACGCGGTCCAGCCCACGGCGTACGAGACCTCGTTGAGGCCGATGCGGCCGACGAGGTCGACAAAGTCCTGCTCTTGCTGCTCCGGGGCGACGACGACGATGCGGCACACGGGCTGCGCGGCCAGCTCCTCGAAGGAGACGCGCTGGGCGTGCATGAGGTTCCAGTCGTCGAGGTACTCGGTGTACAGGCGCCGCCCGTCGGGCAGCTCGACGAGGTAGCGCGCGTCGGGAAGATGCTCGCGCAGCTGGGTGAGCACCTCGGTGGCGTCGAACGTCTCGACGTGCTCGCGGTCGTAGTGCAGCGCGCCGGCGTCGACGCGCTTGAGGACGACGGCACCGTTGGAGCAGACGACGTACTCGGGCGCGATCCCGAGCATGCGCAGGATGCCCTGCGTGCCCTCCCAGCTGCGGCCGGTCGCGATCATGACCTCGTGCCCGGCGCGCTGCGCATGCGCGACGGCGTCGACCACTCCGGGACTGAGCGACTCGTCTTCGAGGATGACGGTGCCGTCGATGTCCAGCGCGATGAGCAGCCGCTCGGTGACGACGGCCTCGTCCTCGGTGTCGCGCGCGACCCGCTCGACGAGCTTGGCCGCCTTCTTCGGCTTTACGACCTTGATCGATCCCGTCGGGGGCAGATGCGCTTCGGTCACTCGACGGGCTCCATCACCTCGAGGCCGCCGAGGTACGGACGGAGCACCTCCGGCACGACCACCGAGCCGTCCTCGCGCTGGTGCGTCTCGAGGAGGGCGACGATCCACCGCGTGGTGGCGAGCGTGCCGTTGAGCGTCGCGACGTGCTCGGTCTTGCCGCCGCGGTCGGCGGGCAGGCGATGACGGATGTCGAGCCGGCGCGCCTGGTACGTCGTGCAGTTCGACGTGGAGGTGAGCTCTCGGTAGGCGCTCTGCGTGGGAACCCACGCCTCGACGTCGTACTTGCGGGCCGCGCTCGAGCCGAGGTCGCCGGCGGCGACGTCGATCACGCGGTAGCTCAGGCCGAGGTCCTGCAGCATCCGCTCCTGCAGCTCCACCAGACGCACGTGCTCCGCCTCGGCGTCCTCGCGCGTCGTGTAGACGAACATCTCGAGCTTGTTGAACTGGTGCACCCGGATGATGCCGCGGGTGTCCTTGCCGTACGAGCCGGCCTCGCGCCGGTAGCAGGTCGACCAGCCGGCGTAGCGCTTGGCGCCCTTGCCGAGGTCGAGGATCTCGTCCATGTGGTAGCCGGCGAGCGGCACCTCACTGGTGCCGACGAGGTACAGGTCGTCCTCTTCGAGGTGGTAGACCTCGGCGGCGTGCTGACCGAGGAATCCGGTGCCCCGCATGACCTCCGGCCGCACGAGCGTCGGCGGGATCAGCGGGATGAAGCCGGCCTGCAGCGCCCGGTCGAGCGCGAGGCTCATGAGCGCGAGCTCGAGGCGCGCGCCGATGCCCTTGAGGAAGTAGAACCGGCTGCCCGAGACCTTGGTGCCCCGTTCCATATCGATCGCGTCGATCATCTCGCCGAGCGCGAGGTGGTCGCGCGGCTCGAAGTCGAACCGGGGGATCTCGCCGTGCGTGCGCAGCGTGACGAAGTCCTCTTCGCCGCCGGCCGGTACACCGTCGATGACGATGTTCTCGATCTTCGAAAGGGCGAGAGCGGATGCCTCCTCCGCGGCCGTGACGGCGTGCTGTGCCTGCTTGACCCGCTCGCTGAGCTGCTTGGCCTCGGCGACGAGGGCCGCCTTCTCTTCCTTCGGCGCCTGCGCGACCTTCTTGCCGTGGGCGTTCTGGGCGGCGCGGAGCTCTTCGAAGGACGTGATCGCCGCTCGACGGTCGCGGTCGGCGGCGAGCGCCACGTCGACCGTGTCGGGAGACTCCCCCCGGGCCTCCTGCGAGCGCTTGACCAGCTCGGGATTCTCGCGGAGGAGCACAGGATCGATCACCCTGCCAGCCTAGTCGCCGCTCGTGACAGGGCCGCGGGATGCCATCAGTCGTCGTCGAGGCGACCGGAGAGCGAAGCCAACGCGACCCGGTCGGTGAAGAAGCGGGCGTAGATGGCCTCGAGATCGGGGGCGAACCCGTCCACCCGCACCACCTCGCTGCCGAGGTAGGCGAAGATCTCGCTCTCGAGTGACGCCTCATGCCCTCCGACCGACCACTCGATGCTTCGGCGGATCGGGTCATCGATCGCTACGCGCTCGAGCTCCGCAGTGAGCAGCGGACCGAGGCGCACGCGCTCGGCGGAGCTCAAGTTCGCGTACGCCGCGTGCAGCAGTTCGTGCGCGAGCGTCGTAACGGCCAGGTCGGCGGCGCGCGGGTCGGCGGGCTGCGCGACGAAGATGCGGTCGAAGTTCCCCACCGCCACGTAGCAGCCGGTCGGCGGATCGTCGGCGGGGCGTTGGCACGCCTCGGCGACCGCATCGCGATCGACCAGCTGCGGACGGGTCTCGATGAGCAGCTGCATGCCCTCTTCCGTGAGATGAGCCTTCTCGGCGAGCGCCATGACCTCGTCGCTCAGGTCGGCGTAGCCGGGGGCGAACACGTTCCGCACTGCGCCGATGACCGTGCTCGGACCGATCACGACCACAGCGACGAACAGGACGGCGCACAGCGCGGCGGCGGCGCTGCTCCACCGGACCGTCGCCCGCCGTCGGCGCTCCTCCCTCGGCGTCGAGAGCGGATCGTCGGAGTGCCGTCGCCGGGAGTCCGTCGGGCCGGGCTCGAAGAACGTCACGGCAGTACGGTACTGGCTCCGGGGCGCTCGCTCCGGCACCGGGCGGTGTATGTCTCGCGTCCCACTCGCGCCGACCCCGTCCGATCGGCCGACTCCCGGCGCGGCCGTAGGGTGTACGCATGGCGAGCGTGCGGGATCAGGAGCGGTCGGGGCCTGGCGACGAGGCGCTCGACCCTGCCGGGGCTGCCGAACCGGACGGGGTGATCCGCGAGCCTGACGACGTCGAGCCCGATTCGGCCGGCGGCGAGGGCGGCGAGGCCCGGCGGGTCGGACCCGAGGGTGAGCCACGCCCGATGGAGGGCGGGCAGGAGCGACCCGCTCCCAAGGCCGCGCTCGTCTACAACCCGATCAAGGTCGACGCCGACGCGCTGCGCGCGACGGTCCAGCGGCTCTCCGAGGCGGCCGGCTGGTCGGAGCCGCTCTTCTACGAGACGACCGTGGACGACCTGGGCGACGACGTGACGCGGCAGGCGCTGGAGGAGAGCGTCGATGCCGTGCTCGTGGCGGGCGGCGACGGGACGGTGCGCGCGGTGTCGGAGGCGATGACCGGCAGCGGCGTGCCCCTCACGATCGTGCCCAGCGGCACCGGGAACCTTCTCGCGCGCAATCTGCGGCTGCCGCTGGACGGCGGCGACGCGATGGTGCGGGCGACGTTCGACGGCGATCGCCTTCCGATGGACGTCGGCTGGGCCGCCCTCCGGCGCAGCGACGGCACGGTCGCGGAGCACGCCTTCGTGGTGATGGGCGGGATCGGGCTCGACGCCGCGATGATCGCCAACACCAGCCCGCAGCTCAAGAAGACCGTCGGCTGGGTGGCCTACGTCGACGGCGCCGCACGCTCGCTCGCGTCGGCCAAGCCCTTCCGCGTCATGTACCAGCTCGACGGCTCGCGCCTGCACTCCGCCCGTGTGCAGAGCGTGCTGTTCGCGAACTGCGGCTCGCTTCCCGCGGGCCTCGAGCTCATCCCCGAGGCATCCGTCGCCGACGGCGCGCTCGACATCGTGATCTTCCAGCCCAAGGGTCCGCTCGGATGGATCTTCGTGTGGCGCCGCGTCGCGTGGGACAACAGCGTGCTCCGGCGGTTCCGCGCCGGGCGCCGCGTGCTCACCCTGCGCACCAAGGACAACGCCGTGAAGTACTCCCGCGGCACCGGCATCGAGATCGCGACCGCTCAGGCCACGCCGGTGCAGCTCGACGGCGACGAATTCGGCGAGGCCGTGCACGTGCGCACGCGCGTCGACGCCGGCTCGCTGCTGATCACGGTGCCGAAGGGCCACAACACCGCCGGCCTCTGACGCGGCCTCCGCTCGACCACATCCTTCTTCCGTTTGTGCGGGCGGATGACTGCCCGAACCCGGTGTCGCACGCGCATACTCCCGCACGAACCCTCGTCCGTTTGTGCGGGCGGATGTCTGCCCGAACCCGGTGTCGCACGCGCCCTCTTCCGTTTGTGCGGGCGGTTGTCCGCCCGAACCCGGTGTCGCACGCGCATACTCCCGCACGAACGGAAGAGGAGGGGGCGGTTCCTCCCCAGAGCCCGGATCCGGCCGGGATTCGCCGGGATCGGAGAGAGGCACCGAGCGCGGGTCGGCGAAGAGCAGGGTCGACGGATGCCCCGACCCGCACCCCTGCCCGAAGAGCTCTCGCGATCGGGATTCCGTTCGAGCACCGCCCGGCAGCTCGGTGTCTCGCCCGGACGCCTCAGCCGCAGCGACCTGCACAAGCCGTTCCATGGCGTTCGGGTGCCCTCGACCTCACTTGCCCGACTCGGCGAGACCGACATCCGCGGTGCGGAGGACTATTGGGAGCGGCTGCACGCCGTGGCCCTCGCTCGAGTGGATGCTGCGCTCCTCCTGGTCGGACCGCGAACCGTCCTCAGCCACATCACGGCAGCCAGGCTGCTTGAGCTGCCGCTGCCCGTGCGGCTCCAGCGCGATGTCGCGGTGCACGTGTCGGTTGCCCGGCGCGAGGAGCGGCCGCAGATCGTCGGCATCCGATCGCACCTTGCTCCCCGGGATGTGACCTCGGCAATCGAACTCGACGGCCGCCGGATGACCAGCGCCGTCCAGACCTGGTGTGCACTGGCCCCACTGGTCCTCCTGGATGAGCTCGTCACCGTCGGCGATGACCTCGTCCGGCGGATCGACCCGCACTCGACGATGGCTGAGCTCGACGACGCGGTTTCCCGGTCCGCCGGACGTCACGGCGCGAAGAGGCTCCGCGCGGCGCTCGAGCTCGTACGTCCCCGCACAGATTCGCCCAAAGAGACCGAGTTGCGCCTCCTCTTGGCTGACGCAGCCCTGCCGGAGCCGATCGTGAACCACCCACTGTTCGATGTGCGCGGGCATTTCATCAGACATGGCGACCTCGCTTATCCTCGCCACCTCGTCCTGGTCGAGTACAACGGCGAGCAGCATCGCACAGATGATGCGCAGTTCCGTCTGGACACCGAACAGCTCGACCGAATCGTCGCGGCCGGCTGGCTGGTCGTGCAGGTCGTCAAGGACCAGATGCGCCACCCGGCCGGTGTCGCTCAGCGCGTGCGCTCCGCTCTCGTCTCACGAGGCTGGCGTCCCTGACCGGCCGTTTGTGCGGGCGATTGCCCGCAACGGTGTTCCTCCACGCGTGCACACGCCCGCACAAACGGAAAGAAGAGGACGGACGGATGCCGGGGCTCGGCCTCGGCGGGGCCGGGACTGGGGCGCGCGAGCGCGGCTCAGCCCTTGACGGCGCCGCCGAGCCCGGCCGACCGCAGGAACACCGACTGGAACACCAGGAACATCGCGATCGGGATGAGCGTCGCGATCGCGAGCGCGGCGAGGAAGACGTCGAGCTCGGTCTGGGACTGCACGGCGGGCAGGCGCACCGACAGCGGCTGCACGGCCGGATCGGGGAGCACCAGCATCGGCCAGAGGTAGTCCTTCCACGCCGCGATGATCGCGAACACGGACACGACTCCGAGGATCGGCTTGGACATCGGCAGCACGATCGACCAGAACAGGCGGAAAGGCCCCGCCCCATCGGTCTTCGCGGCCTCGAACACCTCGCGCGGCAGATTGTCGAAGAACCGCTTCACCAGCAGGATGTTGAACGCGTTCGCCCCCATCGGCAGCCATACCGCCAGGTAGTTGTTGAGCAGGCTGACGTCGCCCAGCAGCGGCGGGTTGACGATCGTCAGGTACAGCGGCACGAGCAGCACGATGCCGGGGATGAACAGCGTTGCCAGCACGAGCGCCGACAGCACTGGTGCGTACTTCGGGCGCAGCACCGACAGCGCGTAGCCGGCCGTCGTCGCGATGAACAGCTGCGTCACCCACGCGCCGAGCGCGATCACGATCGTGTTCCAGAAGTAGAGGTCGATGTGGATGTCGTTCCACGCCGTCGACAGGTTCGCCCAGTCGATCCCGTTCGGCCACAGCGCGAACGGCTGCTGCAGCGTGTCCTGGGTGGGGGTCACCGCCGATTTCGCGAGCCAGAGGATCGGCCCGAGTCCGGCGATCACGAGCGTCACGAACAGGAAGACGTGCGTGAGCGACATCCCGAACCGCGTGCCCGGGCGTCGGCGCTCGGAGTCCGACACGACCGTGCGGTCCGCGAGGTCGTCGAGGGATTCGCGCTTGCGGCCGCCACCGGCGCCGCGGCGGCCGAGCCACCCGCGAAGCCCCTCGCGCCCCTCGGCGGTGGAGATCGACGTGGTCATGAGGTGCTCCAGCGGTTCGTGAGCTTGAAGTACAGCCAGGACAGGACGGCGAGCACGATCGCGAGGAGCACCGACACCGCGGTCGCCTCGCCGTAGTCGCCGCCGAGGCTGTTGCGGAACGCCTTGTCGTAGATGTAGAGCAGGATCGTCTTGGTCGCGCCCGCCGGACCTCCGCCGGTGAACAGGAACGGCTCGAGGAACACCTGCGCGGTCGCGATGACCTGCAGGATCAGCATGATGAAGAGGATGCCGCGCAGCTGCGGCAGCGTGACGTGCCACACCTTGCGCCAGATCCCCGCGCCGTCGACCTCGGCGGCGTCGTAGAGCTCCGGCGGCACCGAGAGCAGGGCGGCGAGGTAGATGATGATCGACCCGCCCGCGGCTGCCCACGTCGCCTCGATCACGAGGGACGGCATGGCCTGCACCGTGGACTGGATCCAGGGCTGCGGCGGAATCCCGAACCACCCCAGCACGGTGTTGAAGACGCCCGAGGGGTCGGCGCTGTAGAAGAACTTCCACAGCAGCACGGCGACCACGGGCGGGATGACGACGGGCAGATACGCGAGCGCCGAGTACAGGCCCTTGCCGCGGCGCACCTCGCTCATGAGCACGGCCACGAACAGCGGCAGCGGGAACCCGAACAGCAGGGCAAGCAACGCGAAGTAGACCGTGTTGACGACCGCGCGACCGAGTTCGGGATCGCTCATCACCGCGACGTAGTTGTCGAACCCGACCCACTCCGAGACGATCATGTTCGTCTTCTGCAGGCTCATGATCACCGACTGCACGATCGGCGACCACGAGAAGAAGAAGAACACGAACAGCATCGGCAGCACGAACAGCAGGTTCGCGAGCCCGCCGCCGCGGTACCACGTGAGCGGCGAGCGGCGGATCCTTCGCCGCGCCGGCGGCGGGGCGGGAGGGGCGGATGCCGCGGCCGGCCGCTCCGGGAGGGTGGCTGTCATTCGGGGGCCTTCGCTGTGGGTTCTTCCGATTCTGTCCCCGCCCCGCCCCCGCCCCCGCCCCCGCCCCCGCTCCGTTTGTGCGGGCGTATGCCCGGGTGGGCGGAGCACGGAGCAGGCATTCGCCCGCACAAACGGAAAGGAAAGGGAGGGAAGGAAGGAGGGAGGGAGGGAGGGAGGGAGGGAGGGAGGGATGCCGCGGCCCGGCGGCGAGACCGGGCCGCGGCATCCGATGGGCCTACGAGTCGAGCAGCGCCTGCGCGTCCGTCTGGGCCTGCGCGAGGAGAGCGTCGATGTCGGCGTTCTCATCGGTGAGGACCGTCTGGACCACGGTGTCCAAGAGAGCGTAGACCTCCTGCGTCTTCACCTTGGCCTCGCCGACGGGCGTCTGATCCCAGATCGCGTCGGTGAACGGCGCCATCTGATCGCGCGGCACATTGATGTACGGCTCGATCCACACGAGGGACTCCTCGTAGAGCTCACGGCTCAGCACCGGCAGCAGCGGCGTGCCGACGGCCTGGCCCGACTCGTTGAGGGTCTTGGCGTCCTGCACCGCGGCATCCTCGTCCAGCAGCTTCTGCATGTAGTACCAGTCGATCCACTCGACGCCGGCGGCCTTCGTCTCGTCGTCGATCGTCGGGCTCATGACGGCGATGTCGCCACCGCCGAGCGTGCCCGGGTCGTCGCCCTCGAGCGGGATGACGGTGAGCCCGTACACGTCCGAGTCGAGACCGAAGTCGCGCACGAGCGCCGTGTAGATGTCGGAGCCGGTGGTGTACATGCCGATGTTCCCGGCGGCGAACTCCTGGTTGATCGTGCCCCAGTCGAGGTCGACCTTCGAGCCGAAGGAGCCGTCCTCCCACTTGAGGTCGTGCAGGAACTGCAGGACTCCGCGCGTGGCGTCGTTGTCGATCGTCGACTGCGCCGTGCCGTCGCCGTTGTCAGTCTGCGTGCGACCGCCGCGGGCCACGGTGCCCACCGTCAGCTGCCAGCCGCCGGTGTTGTTGATCGCCATCTGCGAGTAGCCGGCCTTGCCGGTCTCGTCGGTGATCTTCTTGGCGTACTCGCGCACCTCGTCCCACGTCGTCGGCGGGCTGTCGGGGTCGAGCCCGGCCGCCTCGAACAGCTCGCGGTTGTACGAGAGCGCGTTGGCGTAGGCCTGGCGCGGGAAGCCGTAGATCTTGCCGTCGTCGCCCGTGACGCCCTCGAGGATGATCGGGTTGAAGCTGTCGGTGTACCCGAGGTCGTCCATCTCGGCCGTCACGTCCATGAGCTGGTCGTTCTCGAGCAGCGTCTTGGCGTCGGTGAACGGCACCGTGAACACGTCGGGCAGGCTTCCGCCGGCGAGCTGCACGGCGAAGGTCGGGCCCTCCCACTCGTATTCGACACCGATGATGTCGATGTCGGGGTGCTCGTCCTCGAACTGCTTCTCCTGGGCGGCGAAGGCCTCGTAGGCTGCGGCATCCGCTCCCGGGGGGAACGTCGCGACGCGCAGCTCGGTCTTTCCGCTGCTGTCGTCGCCTCCGGCGGTGGAGCAGCCGACGAGCGCGCCGACGGTCGCCGCGGCGGCGACACCGGCGAGCAGGACCCTTGCTGGTGACTTCATCGTCTTTCCTTTCGTTGGGCGGTTCCCGCGTCAGCCTCTCGGCGCGGGAGCCTCCGTGGTGTGTGCGGTGGGGTGGGGATCCGTCGCTGCGCCGATGCGCAGCCACGCGGTGGCGTTGCCCGCAAGGGCGCCGTGCTCGAGCGGCGAGCTCGAGAGCAAGAGGTCCGCGCCCGCCGGGAGGGCCGCGGGGTCGTCGCCGGTGTTCACGACGCAGGCGAAGTCGTCGCCCCGGCGGAACGCGAGGACGTCGGATGCCGCCGGCGCGGCGTCGTCCCACCACTCGAGCGGTCCGTCGCCGAGGGCGGGGAGCGCGCGCCGCAGGCGCAGTGCCTCGCGGTAGAGGCTGAGGGTCGAGTCGGGGTCGGCCGCCTGGGCCTCGACGGTCAGGCCGCTCCAGCCCGCCGGCTGCGGGAGCCACGGCGCGGAGCCGTCGCGTCCGAAGCCGAAGGGGGCGGAGGACCCGGCCCACGGGAGCGGGACGCGGCATCCGTCCCTTCCCGGGTCCGTGCCTCCGGAGCGGAAGTGCATCGGGTCCTCGATGAGGTCCAGCGGAAGGTCCTCGACCTCGGGGAGCCCGAGCTCATCCCCCTGGTAGATGTAGAGACTGCCGGGGAGGGCAGCCACGAGAAGCGCGGCGGCGCGGGCGCGGTGCAGCCCGAGCTGCGGGTCGGTCGGCACGCCGAACCGCTTCCTCAGGAACGCGAACGCCGTGTCCTCGCGGCCGTAGCGGGTGACCGGGCGCGTGACGTCGTGGTTGGAGAGCACCCAGGTCGACGGGGCGCCGACGGGCGCATGCGCGGCGAGCGTGGCCGAGATGGACTCGCGGAAGGATGCCGCGCCCCACGGCCGCGCGAGGAAGTCGAAGTTGAACGCGGTGTGCATCTCATCGGGCCGCAGGTACGCGGTGAACCGGTCGATGTCGGGCACCCAGATCTCGCCGACGAGCACGCGCGTGCCGGGGTAGGAGTCCGCGATCGCCCGCCACGACCGGTAGACGTCGTGCAGTTCGTCGCGGTCCTCGGTGGGGTGGTCGGGCTTCTCGCCCACCTCGGGCAGGTCGGCGTCCTTGATGAGGAGCGCGGCCGAGTCGATCCGCACACCCGCGACACCCCGGTCGAACCAGAAGCGCAGGATGTCCTCGTGCTCGCGGCGCACGTCGGGGTGGTTCCAGTTCAGGTCGGGCTGCTCCGGCGTGAACATGTGGAGGTACCACTCCCCCGGCGTGCCGTCGGGGTTCGTCGTGCGGGTCCACGTCTCGCCCTGGAAGCTCGAGACCCAGTGCGTGGGGATCTCGTCGCCGTTCTCGCCCTTGCCCGGGTGGAACCAGAACCGCTCGCGCGCGGGGCTTCCGGGGCCGGCCGCCAGCGCCTCCTGGAACCACGGATGCTGGTCGGAGATGTGGTTGGGCACCACGTCGATGATGGTGCGGATGCCGAGCTCCAGCGCCTCTGCGATGAGCGCCTCCGCCTCGGCCAGTGTGCCGAAGCGCGGATCGATGTCGCGGTAGTCCTGCACGTCGTAGCCGCCGTCGGCGAGCGGGCTCGGGTACCAGGGGTTGAACCAGATCGCGTCGACGCCGAGGTCCTTCAGGTAGCCGAGCCGGGCGCGGACGCCCGCGAGGTCGCCCGTGCCGTCGCCGTTTCCGTCGGCGAAGCTGCGCACGTAGACCTGGTAGATCACGGCGGAGCGCCACCACAGCGGGTCGGCGGTCGACGGCGCCGGCGCGGCGGGCGCCTGGTCGGCTCGGGTGAGGACGTCGCTGTCCACGGATCTCCTCGTCGTCGGGGGGAAGGACTCGATGCGACGAATGTATTCCGGGTTCGCGTTGTTTGCAAGTCTTAGACAGAATCACGCAAGATCACGATTGTGTGACAGCCGGCGGCGGGCTGCGTGAACGCCGTCCCCGGCCGCCGAGCCCGTGGCCGGGTGGCGTGGCCGGTCGGCGCCGGTGGCCGTGTCACACGACGCGCGCGTGAAGGAGCCGAGGACCCGCCGATCGTGTGACACGACGGGTGGGCGGGACGGGCTCAGGCCGGCGGCGGCGCGGCGGCGCGGCGGCGGGCGGGCTCAGGCCGCGGCGGGACCGGTGGAGGCCCGCAGCACGAGCTCGGGCTCGAAGAGGAGCTCGTCGCCGGGCTCGGTCGTGCCGGCGATCTGTGACAGCAGCAGGTCGATCACCGTGCGGCCCATCGACTCGATCGGCTGGCGCACCGTCGTGAGGGGCGGCTCGGTGCAGCTCATCAGGAACGAGTCGTCGAAGCCGACGACGCTCACATCGTCGGGCACGCGCAGGCCGGCGCGACGGGCGGCGCGCACGGCGCCGAGAGCCAGTGGGTCGCTCGCGCACACGACGGCCGTCGCGCCGGCGGCGAAGAGGCGGGATGCTCCTGCCTGACCCGACTCGAGCGAGTACAGGCCTCGCACCACGAGCGCGTCGTCGAGCGGAGAGCCGAGGCGCTCCAGCAAGGGCCGCGCGGCGGCGAGCTTGCGCTGCGAGGGGATGTGATCCAACGGGCCGAGCAGCATCCCGATCCGGCGATGGCCGAGCTGATGGAGGTGCTGGATCGCCTGCTCCGCGGCCGCGCCGTCGTCGGTCGAGACCGTCGCGAAGTCGAGCTTCGGGATGCGCGCATTGACCAGGACCGTGGGGAGGTTCACCTGCCGCAGCCTGCCGTAGTGGTCGTGCGGGGCATCCGCCTGGCTGTAGTTGCCGCCGAGGAAGATCACTCCCGACACCTGCTGCTGGAGCAGGAGGTCGATGTAGTCGGATTCGGTGATGCCGCCGGCGTTCTGCGTGCACAGCAGCGGCGTGTAGCCGTTCTGCGTCAACCCACCGCCGATGATCTCGGCCAGCGCCGGGAAGATCGGGTTCTGCAGCTCCGGCAGCACGAGGCCGACAAGTCGCGCGCGCTCCCCACGCAGCTTGGTCGGCCGCTCGTAGCCGAGCACGTCGAGCGCCGTCAGCACGGCCTTGCGCGTGGCGTCGGACACGCCAGGCTTGTCGTTGAGCACGCGGCTGACGGTGGCCTCGCTGACACCGACCTTGCGCGCCACTTCGGCGAGACGCTTCGACATGCGCTCAGTGTACGCAAGAACTTGCAGGATCGCGCAAGCGGGATACATTGCCCGGGCGTGTGCGGCTCGGCCCCGACTGCCCCCATGATGGACCGATGGGGAAAGCGACGCGCACAGTGACCCTCCTCGCGATCGTCGCGGCCTTCGCAACCGGGTGCACGGCGACCAACACGGACACGGCAGCGCCCACACCCACCCCGACGCCGACACCGGCGTGCATCGTCGGCTCGTGGTCGGTCGGCGCAGCGGAGCTCCAGCCGATCTACGACGCCCTGCCCGGCGGTCTCGAGTACCCGGACGGGGTCATCGACCCCGCAGCATCCGCGAGCATCTCGTTCGCGTCCGACGGCACATTCTCGTTCGAGCAGGACGTGCCGACCTCGGTCACCTGGCTCGGCCACACCGCTTCGGTCGCACTCGGCGGCACGATGACCGGCGAGTACACGGCCGACGACGAGGCGCTCGCCCTCACGGCGCGCGACAACGGGCTGACCGTCGCGCCGACCGACGACGGCACGGCGAGCGCGATCTTCGCGTCCGAGACGGCGGAGACCCTCGCCGAGTGGCCCGTGTCGGCATCGTCGTACACCTGCGCCGGCGACGAGCTCGTGCTGCACCTCGGCACCGAGGGCTACGCGGCCTCCGTTCCCTTCGTGCGCGGCTAGACCCTGTCAACCCCGCCTCCCCGGCGACCGGGGCGGGCAGGATGGAGCCATGCCGAGCCCCTCGATCGTGTGGCTGCGCGACGACCTGCGCCTGGCCGACAACCCGGCACTGCGCGCGGCCGTCGACCGAGGCGAGCCGGTCGTGGTCCTGTACGTGCTCGACGAGGAGTCGCCGGGCGTCCGGGCGCTCGGCGGCGCCGCACGGTGGTGGCTGCACCACTCGCTCGCCTCACTCGGCGAGCGGCTGGCCGAACGCGGCGCCCGCCTGGTGCTGCGGCGCGGACCGGCCGAGCGCGTCGTCCGCGAGGCGGTGACGGATGCCGCGGCCGGCGCCGTCTTCTGGAACAGGCGCTACGGCGGTCCCGAGCGCGAGGTCGACGCCGCGCTCAAGGCCGGGCTGCGCGCGGACGGCGTCGAGGTGGCCTCGTTCGCCGGTTCGCTCCTGTTCGAGCCGTGGACCGTCACGACCGGCGCCGGAACGCACTTCTCGGTCTTCACCCCGTTCTGGCGCGCGTGCCTCGCGCTTCCCGCGCCCCGGCAGCCGCTGCCCGAGCCGCGCGAGGTGGCGGGGGCGCGGCATCCGATCGCCTCGGACGAGCTCGAGGACTGGGGCCTCCTACCGACGGGTCCGGACTGGGCGGACGGCCTGCGCGAGACGTGGGAACCGGGCGAGCCCGCCGGGCGGCGGCGACTGCGGGAGTTCCTGACCCACGACCTCGACGCCTACGACCGCGCCCGGGACGAGCCGTCCGCCGGGGCGACGTCGCTGCTGTCGCCGCGCCTGCGGTGGGGCGAGGTGAGTCCGTTCACGGTGTGGCACGAGGCCGTCGAGCACGGCCACGGCGGGCGGTTCCTGTCCGAGCTCGGATGGCGGGAGTTCGCGTGGCACACCCTCTTCCACTCCCCCGATCTCGCGACGGCCAACCTCCGGCGCGAGTTCGACGCGTTCCCCTGGCCGCGGCTGAAGCCAACCCACCTCGAGGCATGGCAGCGCGGACGCACCGGCGTCGCCCTCGTCGACGCGGGCATGCGCGAGCTGTGGGAGACCGGCTACATGCACAACCGCGTCCGCATGGTGACGGCATCCTTCCTCGTCAAGAACCTGCTCATCGACTGGCGCCGCGGCGAGGAGTGGTTCTGGGACACGCTCGTCGACGCGGATGCCGCCAACAACCCCTTCAACTGGCAGTGGGTCGCGGGGTCCGGGGCGGATGCGGCACCCTACTTCCGTGTGTTCAACCCCGAGCTGCAGGCCAAGAAGTTCGACGCCGACGGGCACTACGTGCGGCGGTGGGCGCCGGAGCACCTGTCGGACGATCCTCCCGAGCCGATCGTCGACCTCGGCGAGACGCGCAAGGCCGCGCTCGCGGCGTACGACGTGGTGAAGCGGGCGCTGCGCGGCTGACCGCCGCCCGCCGGCCGCCGCGCGGGCGGCGCGGGGTGGCTGCCCCGGCGCATAACTCCTGCACCTTCCGGCACGCACCGCGCGCGGCTCGCGGAATCCCGCGGCGCCGTGCCCGGACGGTGCGAGAAGTGCAGGAGTTATGCGCCGGAGACCGCGGACAGCGGGCGGGTTCAGACCGCCGCGACGTGCAGCACGAGGGCGTTCCCGGGAAGCAGCAGCGGCATCGCCAAGCCGACGGCCGCGAGCACGGCGCCCGGCAGCTCCACCCCGGAGGCGAGCCACGGCGGCGGGGCGTCCTCGAGCGCGGCGGCGGGAGCCCCGACGTCGACCACCTCGACGCGGTAGCGGCGGGCCGGATCGAGTCCGGGCAGCCGCAGCGGCTCGGGCAGGGCGGCGTCGGCGGCTTCGAGCACGGCGTAGGAGAACAGCGCCTCGCCGGCGTCCGGCGCGACCACGCCGTGGATCACGACGGCGTCGGAGGCGGCATCCGCCCGAACCACCCGGCCGGTGTGCAGCAGCTCCCGGTGCGCACGGTGCACGGCCGTCCACGCGCGCAGCGCCTCGAGGTCGTCGGGGCCGACGCGCGTCAGGTCGGACTCGATGCCGGCATGGCCGAACAGCGCGGTCGCCAGGCGGAAGCCGAGTCCCGCGACGCGGCCCGTCGTATGCGCGCGGGCGTCGCCGACGTGCGAGCCGAGGTATTCGGGCGGGATCACGATGCCGGTCCACCGCTGGATCCGCTGCCGCATGAGCGGGTCGTTCGTGTCGCTGGTCCACACGCGGTCGACGCGGCGCAGGATGCCCAGATCGACACGCCCGCCGCCGGAGGCGCACGACTCGATCTCGACTCCGGGATGCGCGGCGCGGAGGCGGTCGATCAGCCGGTACAGCGCGCGCACCTGAGCACCCGCGTCGGGCACCAGGAGGTCACGGTTGTGATCCCACTTGAGGTAGGCGATCGGGTACTCGGCGAGCAGAGCGTCGAGCTGGGCGAACAGGTGCTGCTCGACCTCGGGCAGCGACAGGTCCAGCACGTGCTGTGCGCGCCACGTGACCGAATCGGGGTCGGTGAGGAGCCAGGTCGGATGCTGTCGCGCGAGCTCCGAGTCGAGGCTGACCATCTCGGGCTCGACCCACAGGCCGAACTCCATCCCCCGGGCGTGCACGCGCTCGACCAGCGGCGCGAGGCCGCCTGGCCAGCGGACGGGGTCCACGGTCCAGTCGCCCAGCGCGCGACGGTCGTCGGTGCGTCCGAGGAACCAGCCGTCGTCGAGCACGAACCGCTCGACGCCCACCTCGGCCGCCCGGTCGATGAGAGGCGCGAGCCGGTCCAGGGAGTGCTCGAAGTACACCGCCTCCCACGTGTTGAGGGTGACCGGTCGGGGCCGGTCGATCGTCGACCACGACCGCACCCACGGGTGCAGGCGGTCCGACAGCCCGTCCAGTCCGGCGCCGGACCACGTCGCGACCACCGTCGGCGCGGCGTATTCCTCACCCGGCATGAGGGTCACGGCACTGATCCGCTCGCCCGCGCCGAGCACCGTCGGTCCGACGTCGGTGCGCTCGAACCAGAGCCGGACGTCGCCGCTCCACGCGAGATGCGTCGACCACACCTCACCCGCGCCGAATCCGAACCCCGGCGTCCCCGCGACCATCAGGAAGGGATCATCGTGCCCGCCGCGGCCGTGACGGGTCTCGCGGAGCCAGACGCCGTGGCCCGGCACCGCCCGCTGCGGCCGGCGCTCCCCTGCCCAGCGTCCCGAGAAGTCCAGCACCTCGCGCGCCCGGTCGGGCACCGGAAGGGCGACCCCCGCAGAGGTGAGCGTGAGGGCGCTGTCGCCGACGTTGCGCACGGCCTGCGATGCGAGGAGCACGCCCTGCGCCGTGAGTTCGAGGCGGGTCGTGATGACAGCATCCGCCCACTCCGTCTCGGCGACGAGCACGTCGCCGTCGCGCACCGTGCTCCGCTGACGCGGCGCGGAGCGCGACCCCTCGACCACGACGGCGGGGAGTCCCGACCAGCCGTCGGCCAGGGAGGGCAGCAGGGTCAGCCGGAGCGGGACGTCGATCGAGCTCGGCGGCACCGCGGGCACGGCCGCGTCCGACAGGAGGGCGAGGTCTGATTCGGCGAGCGCCCCGAGGTCTCGTCCCCAGTGGACGATCGACGGAACGCCCGAGCCGCGGGAGTCGAGCACGAGGCTGACTCCCGCGGCGCGGAGGTGATGGATCACGCGGGGAGACTACTCCGCAACCGGGATGGACTGCGCCTTCAGGGTCGCGATGGTCGACTCCTGAGCCGCCTCGAGGGCCTCGAGCAGCGTGCCCTGACCCGTCACGGCCTTCTGGAAGCCGTCCGAAACGTCGGCGTAGGTCTGCGTCATCGTCGGGCCCCACACGAAGTCGGGGTTGACCTGCTCGGCCGCCTCGGCGAAGACGTCGTAGATCTTCTGCCCGCCGTAGAACTCCACACCCTCCTGCAGCGACGGCAGCGCGAGGCCGGCCGTCGTGGCGGGGTAGATGTTCGCCGACTCGTTGAGCGCGGTCAGCGCCTCGTCCGAGGTGTTGAGCCACAGCGCGAACTTCGTCGCCTCGTAGAGGTGATCGGTGCCCTTGAAGACCGCGATGGACGAGCCGCCCCAGTTACCGGAGCTGGCGCCGCCGGCCTCCCACTGCGGGGACGGAGCGACCGACCAGTTGCCGGCGGTGTCGGGAGCGCCCGACGAGATCGAGTTGGCGCCCCACACGGCCGAGTTCCAGCTCCAGACCTCGCCCGAGTTGTAGGCGTTGTTCCACTCCTCGGTCCAGGCCGGATAGGTGGCCACGAGGTCCTCATCGAGGAGCTCCTGCCAGTAGTCGGCGACCGTCGTCGACTGCTCGCCGGTCAGGTCGACCGTCCACTCCTCGCCGTCGTTGGAGAACCAGTCGCCGTTGCCCTGCCACACGAAGCCCGCGAACTGGTTGATGTCGGCGGTGGAGAAGTTCGTGATGTACCCGCCGGCGGCGCGCACGGCCTTGGCGGCCTCCTTGTACTCCTCCCACGTCGTCGGGACCTCGATGCCGTTCTGCTCGAACAGGTCCGAGCGGTAGAACAGCGCCATGGGACCCGAGTCCTGCGGCACGCCGTAGACGCCGTCGGTGCCGAGGGTGACCTGGCCCCACGTCCACGGGATGAACTCGGCCTCGGCGGCGACGACGTCCTCGCACACCGAGAGGTCCTCGAGCCCGTCCTGCACGCGGAAGCTCGCGAGCGCGTCGTACTCGATCTGGCCGAGGTCGGGGGCGTTGCCCGCCTCGAGCTGGCTGAAGAAGCTCTGGTAGGTGCCGCCGTTGCCGTTCGGGCCGGTCTGCACCTCCACCTGGATATCGGGGTTCTCCTCGTTCCACATCGCGGCGACGTCCTCGATACCGGGGATCCACGAGGTGAACTCGAGCGTGACGTCTCCGTCCGACGGCGCGCAGGCTGCGGCATCCGCGCCACCGCCGTTGTCGGTTGCGGAGCCTCCGCCGGCGCATCCGGCCAGCGCGAGCGCGCTGAGCAGTGCGACGCCGGTGACGACTGCCCTCTTGTTGTGCTGCATGTCATTCCTAACTTGTGGGTGATGCGGGATTTACTGCGGATGCCGGGGGCGGGACCCCCGGCGGGGACTCACTTCACGGACCCGGTGCCGAGGCCGTTGCGCCAGAAGCGCTGAAGGAGGAGGAAGGCGATGATGAGCGGGACGATCGACAGGAACGACCCGACCAGGACGTAGGTGCGCAGCTCCGGGATCTGGTTGAGCTGCGTGTTCCACGAGTAGAGGCCGTACGTGACCGGGAACAGCTCCTGGCTGCGCAGCATGATCAGCGGCAGGAAGAAGTTGTTCCAGATCGACACGAACTGGAAGAGGAACACCGTGATGAGGGCGGGCATCATCAGGCGCATCGAGATGGTGAAGTACGTGCGCACTTCGCTCGCACCATCGATGCGACCGGCCTCGATGAGCTCGTCGGGCACGCTCGCCGACGCGTAGATGCGGCTGAGGTAGACGCCGAACGGGCTCACGATGCTCGGCAGCAGCACCGCCCAGAACGTGTTGGTCATGTTGACCTGGCTGAACAGCAGGAACAGCGGGAGCGCGAGCGCCGTGGCGGGGACCAGCACACCGCCGAGCACGGTGTTGAAGTAGGCCTCCCGGCCGCGGAAGCGGTACTTGGCCAGCGCATAGCCGCACATGCCCGCGAACACCGTCGCCAGCAGCGCGCCCACGCCGGCATAGCCGAGGCTGTTGAGAAGCCAGCGCACGTAGATGCCGTCGTTGTAGGTCAGCAGGTCGCCGACGTTGGCGAAGAAGTTCCAGTCCGCGAACCACAGGGCGTTCGTCGTGAGCAGGTCGCCGCGGTCCTTGGTCGAGGCGATGAACAGCCACCAGATCGGCACGAGGAAGTAGAGGGTGAAGACCCCCATCACGATGAGTGCCGCGCCGCGCGACAGGATGCTCTCCTTCGGCCCGCGCGAGGGCTTCAGGTCGTCGGCGGTGGCGCCGGCGGTACGGGTGAGGAGGCTCATTGCTCGGCCTTCCGCTGGGTGACCTTGAGGAACACGAACGAGAGCACGAAGGTCGCCAGGGCGAGGACGACCGAGAAGGCCGCCGCCAGGTGCGTGTTCGGGATCGCGCTGGTCGCGTAGATGGTCATGTTCGGGGTGTACGTGCTCGACACCGCGGCGCTGAACGAGCGGAACACCTGGGGCTCGGCGAGCAGCTGCAGCGTGCCGATGATCGAGAAGACGGCCGTCAGGATGAGCGCCGGGGCGATCATCGGGATCTTGATCGACCACGCGATGCGGACCTGACCGGCACCGTCGAGGCGCGCGGCCTCGTAGACCTCGGCCGGGATCGCGAGGAGCGCCGAGTAGATGATCAGCATGTTGTAGCCGACGAACACCCATGTCACGACGTTCGCGATCGACCACAGCACGAGCTGCGGCGAGAGGAAGTCGACGTTCTGCGTCACCTGCGTGAACGGCGACAGGTTCGGCGAGTAGAGGAAGCCCCACATGATCGCCGCGATCACGCCCGGCACGGCGTACGGCGCGAAGAACGCGAGGCGGAAGAACTTCTTGCCCTTGAGCACCGGCGAGTCCAGCAGCAGTGCGAACAGGAGAGCGAGGCCCAGCATGATCGGCACCTGCACGACGCCGAACAGGAGCACCCGCCCGACCGACTCCCAGAACGGCGCGTTCTGGAACACGAGGAGGTACTGGGTGAGCCCGCCGAAGACCTCGGTCGGCTCGCCGTAGAGCCCGTCGCGCTCGACCACGAGGAGCGACTGCCACACCGCGTAGCCGATGGGGATCAGGTAGAACAGCAGGAACAGCACGCTGAACGGACCGGTGAAGATCGCGATCGCGCCCTTGTGCGGGGTCTTGCGCCGCACGGTGTCGGACCGTCGCGGCCCTTTTCGTGCCCCGCGTGTGACGAGGACTTCGGTGGCGGTCATGCGGCCGCCTCCTCTCTGATGATGCGCACCGCGCCGCCGGGGACCTCGACGTCCGCGGTGACCGGCATCCCGGTGACGAGCTCGACGCCCGCGGCCGTGACGACCGCCGGAGTCTCGCCGTGGTTGACGACGAAGAGGTACGAGGCATCCGTCCCCGTGCGCCGGACGATCTCGAGCGCGTCGCTCGCGCCGCGGACCTCGGCCGCCGGACGCACGCCCGCGTCCGCTGCGAGGCGGGAGACGAGTGCGCGGTACGCGTCGGGGGTGGGGAGCGTCGCGAGGTACCAGGCCGATCCGTCGCCCCACGCGTTGCGGGTGAGGGCCGGGTGGCCGGCCGAGGGGCCGTCGGCGAAGGAGGCCTCGACCTGCGCCGTCGTGACGTGGGACCGCTCCGACCAGAGGGTCGACGCGGTGCCGTCGGTGAGGCTGAGGGTCGCGCCCTCGGCGATCGGGGCGAACTCCTCGATGCGGATGCCGAGCGCGTCGCGGAACGGACCGGCGTAGCCGCCCGTCCAGACGCGGTCGTCCTGGTCGACGGTGCCGCTGTAGAAGGTGATGAGCGCGGTGCCGCCGGCGGCGATCCAGTCGGTGATGACGGATGCCTCCTCCGCGCGCACCAGGTGCAGCCCGGGCACGACCACCAGGCGGTATGCCGAGAGGTCGGCGCCCGGTGCGACGATGTCGACGGTGAGGCCGAGCGCGTGGAGCGCGCCGTACGCGGCGTGCACCTGGTCCAGGTAGCCGAGAGCCTGGCTCGGACGCGAGTCGGTCTGCGTGGCCCACCACGACTCCCACGAGAAGACGAGGGCGACGTCGGTCTCCACGCGCGAGCCCGCCACCTCGCCGATGCGCTCGACGATGCCGCCGAGCTCGACGACCTCGCGCCACACGGCCGTGTCGGTGCCCGCATGGGGCAGCATCGCGGAGTGGAACTTCTCGCTCCCCTGCACGGAGGCGCGCCACTGGAAGAAGCACACGCCGTCGGCGCCGCGGGCGACGTGGGTGAGTGAGTTGCGGATGATCTCGCCCGCCGCCTTGGGCTTGTTGAGGGGCTGCCAGTTCACGGCGCCGGTCGAGTGCTCCATGAGGATCCAGGGCGCACCCTGGCCGAGTCCGCGAGAGAGATCGGCGGCGAAGGCGAGTTCCGCGCGAGGATCGGCGAGACGGTTGTCGAGGTAGTGGTCGTTGGCGACGATGTCCATGTCGGCCGCCCAGGACCAGTAGTCGAGGTTCTCGATGTGCGCGGTGACCATGAAGTTCGTCGTGATCGGCACGGTGCTGACCGCGCGGATCACCTCCGCCTCAGCCCGGTAGTACGACAGCAGCTCGTCGGAGCTGAAGCGGTGGAAGTCGAGCGCCTGGCCGGGGTTGCGCGCCGACAGGGTCGTGCGCGGCGGGAGGATCTCGTCCCAGTCGCCGTAGGTCTGGCTCCAGAAGGCCGTGCCCCATGCGGCGTTCAGCGCGTCGAGCGTGCCGTAGCGGGCGCGAAGCCACCGGCGGAACGCCGCAGCGCTCTCGTCGCAGTAGCAGAGGGCGTTGTGGCAGCCGAGCTCGTTCGACACGTGCCACAGCTCGACCGCGGGGTGGTCGGCGTAGCGGCGCGCCACGGTGTCGGCGAGCTGCAGGGCGGCCTCGCGGAACACGGGCGAGCTCGGGCAGAATGCCTGGCGTCCGCCGGGGTAGCGGCGGGTGCCGTCCTCGGCCATGGGCAGCATCTCGGGGTGGGCCGTGGCGAGCCATGCCGGAGGGGAGGCCGTGCCGGTGCCGAGGTTCACGCGGATGCCCGCGGCGTGCAGGCGGCCGAGCACGTCGTCGAGCGCGGCGAAGCGGTACTCCCCCGGGCGGGGCTCGATGTGGGACCAGCCGAAGATGTTGATCGCGACCAGGTCGACTCCCGCTTCGCCCATCAGGGCGATGTCCTCGTCCCACACGTCCGGCGTCCACTGTTCGGGGTTGTAGTCGCAACCGAACGCGATGCCGTCGTGCTCGAAGGGCCGGGCGGGGGTGGTCATGCTCTCCTCGGATCTGTGAACGTGCACAGATCCGCACAATGTTCCTCTGCGCTGAGATTCTGTGAACGTGTACAGAGTAAGCACGCCTGCGATCGCTGTCAACATCACACTCGCAAGTTGTGCTCGTGCACATACGATGGGAGCCGTGGAGACCAACGGACGCAAGCGGCGCGCGACGGTCAAGGATGTCGCGACCGAGGCGGGCGTCTCGAGGGGGACCGTCAGCCGCGTGCTCAACGGCCAGCCGTACGTCTCCGACGAGGCAAGGACCGCCATCGACGCCGCCATCGCGAAGGTCGGATTCATCCCGAACCGCGCGGCACGCAGCCTCGTGATGCAGAGCTCCCAGGCGATCGGCCTGATCGTGCACGAGCCGCATTCGCTGTTCATCGAAGACCCCAACATCGGGTCGATCCTGCTCGGCGCGAACGCGGCACTGTCGGAGGCCGACTACCAGCTCTCGTTCTTGATCGCCGACTCCCCCCGCGACATCGAGCGCCTCGCGCGCTACCTCAGCGGAGGGCTGATCGACGGCGTCATCATCGTGTCGGCGCGCGTCGGCGACCCGATCACGCGCGCGATCGCCGACCTCGGACTTCCTGCCGCGTTCGTCGGGCATCCCCGCGACATCGGGGACGCCGCGTATGTGGCCATCGACAACCGCGGCGCCGCGCGCGAGATCACCAGCCGCCTCGTGGCGACGGGGCGTCGCCGGATCGGCATGATCGCCTCGGCGCTGGACCGGGACTCCGGCTCGGATCGCCTCGCCGGCTTCGTCGACGCTCTGGGCAACAGCTTCGATCCGCAGCTCGTCGAGCGCGTCCCGCTGTACTCGTACTCGGACGGCCAGACCGGCATGCGCGCGCTCCTGGAGCGCGCTCCCGACATCGACGGCGTGTTCGCCTCGAGCGACGCGGTCGCTGCGGGCGCGATGGACGTTCTCCAGGCGGCGGGCCGCCGAGTCCCCGACGATGTCGGGGTGGTCGGCTTCGACGACAGCTCGTGGGCGCTGCGCACCGATCCCCCGCTCTCGACCGTGCACCAGCCCGCGACCGAGCTCGGCCGCGCCGCCGCGGAGTCGGTGCTGCGCCAGCTGCGCGGCGAGGACCCCGACACCGGCGGCCGCGTGCTCGAGTGCCCGGTCGTCTGGCGCGGCTCCGCCTGAAGCCGGTCGGACGGCGGATGGGGCGCGGCATCCCTCGCCTCCTCTCCCCCGCCCGCGCGTGCACAACTCAGGCAATCTGTTCGCGTCGCCGCCCGAACGCCCCGAAATACCGGGACCGCCCCGACGCTCGGCGTGCGGTCTGCCGGAGTTGTGCACACCCCGCCGTGGGCGGACGCGGAATAGCCCGGCACCGCGGCGGGGTTGAAGCCGGGGATGAGCACTCCGAACCCTGCCCTGTCCGTTCTCGACCTCGTGCCGGTGCGCGCCGGGCAGACGAGCGCGCAGGCGGTCGCGGCATCCCTCGCCCTCGTCGTTCGCGCCGACGCGCTCGGCTTCCGGAGGTACTGGTTCGCCGAGCACCACAACATGCCCGCCGTCGCCTCGACCACGCCCCCCGTACTCGCCGCCGCCGCGGCCGCCCGCACCTCGCGCATCCGGCTCGGCTCAGGCGGCGTGATGCTGCCCAACCACTCGCCGCTCGTCGTCGCCGAGCAGTTCGCGGCGCTGGAGGCGCTCGCTCCCGGCCGTATCGACCTCGGCCTCGGCCGCGCTCCCGGCTCGGATCCGGTCATCACGCAGCTGCTGCGCCAGAGCGGCACCACGAGCGACGTCGAGCGGTTCCCCGATCACGTGCGCGACATCGTCTCGCTCGTCTCGCCCGACGGCGCCTCGGTGCGCTTCACGTCGGGCGGTACCTACGACGTGCACGCGACGCCGGCCGCCGCGACGGTTCCCGAGGTGTGGCTGCTGGGGTCCAGCGACTACTCGGCGCAGCTGGCCGCCTCGATCGGGCTGCCGTACGTGTTCGCGAACCACTTCTCGGGCCAGGGGCTCGGGCGCGCGCTCGATCTCTACCGTTCGGCGTACCAGCCGAGCGAGGCCCATCCCGAGCCGCGCACGTTCCTCACGGCGAACGTGCTCGCCGCACCCACCGACGACGAGGCCGAGGCGCGGGCCCTGCCGAACCTGCGCATGACGGCGCGGCTGCGCACGAATCGGCCCCTCATCCCGCTCGAGACGGTCGAGCAGTCCCTCGCCGGCGCCGCCGACTTCGAGGGGCTCGGCGACTCGTTCATGGACTCGGCCCGTGCGAACTGGTTCGTCGGCACCCCCGACGCGGTCGCGACGGGGCTGCGGGAGTTCGCCGCGACGCACGGGGTCGACGAGATCATGATCTCGCCCATCGCAGGCAGCTATGACGGAGAGCCGATGGATGCCGCGCCCGGCCGCGTGCAGACTCTCGAGCTGCTCGCCGCCGAGCTCGCCGCGGCGGCCTAGCCGGGCTTCGCCGTCTCGTCGGTTCAGCGCGTGAGCGCGTAGAACCGGAAGAAGCTGAAGTCCTCGATGGGGAGGATCTCGAGCCCCGCGAATCCCGCATCCTGGGCGTACCGCTTCAGGATGCCGGGACGCATGACCGTTCCGGTCCCCACGCTCTGCTCGTGCGACAGGCCATCGGGCAGGCAGCAGAAGAGGCTGAACCCGTACATGATGCGCTCGAGATCGTCGCCCGGAGCGACGAGCTCGTGCGCCACAGCTTCGTCCATCACGATCACCGGCCCGCCGTCGCGCACGGCGAGGCGCATGGCCTTGAGCACCTCGACCGGCCGCGGCATGTCGTGGATGCACTCGAACGCGAAGGCCGCGTCGAACGGTCCGTGGCGCTCGAGCCCGTCGCCGTCGGCGTTGTGGAACGCGACCCGGTCGGACACGCCCGCCTCGATCGCGTTCGCGCGGGCGAGCGCAATCGAGGGCTCGTCGATGTCGAACCCATCGACCCGGAGCGCGGGGTACGCCTTGGCCAGCTCGATCGATGACCACCCGCCGCCCATCCCGACGTCCGCGATGCGCGCGCCGGGGCGCGACAGTGCCGCGTGCAGCTCGGGCACCGTCGCGAACGCCCCGGCCAACTCTCCGAACCAGGGGCGGTTCAGGTCTGCCTGCGCCTCACGGGCATCGGCGCCGAGCTGTTCCCAGCTCACCCCTCCGCCCGTGCGGTACGCCTCGAGGAGCGCCGCAGTCTGTGCGCCGGTCGCCGCGAACAGGCGTGACAGGGGCGCGAGATAGGAGAGGCTCGCGGCATCCGTCAGCACCTCGGCAGGTCCGGGCGGCAGCGCGTAGCGCCCCGCGGAGTCAAGGCTCAGGATGCCGCTCACAGCCTGCTGCTCGAGCCACTCGCGGGCGTATCTCGGCGATGTGCCGGTGCGCGCGGCGAGCTCGCCGGGCGTCGACGGACCGGCCTCGCGCAGACTTCGATACCAGCCCAATCGGTCGCCGAGGTAGGCCGACATGATGTCGACCCAGCCCAGGGCGGAGGCCAGCATCCGCTCGGCGAACTCGTCCGCGGACGGTCCGGCGGCTTCGGAGAGGGAAGGCGAGGTGGACATCGGAGGACCCCCGTTCGCGAGCGCCCCAGTGCGCCCGCCCTTCCGAGGGTACGAGCCGGGAATCGCCGCGTCGAGCCCGTTCGACGTAAGAGTTCGTCTGTACCAAACCGACGTTCACCGTGCGCGCGAAGGCCGGTTTCGTGCAGACGAACGCGGGCGCGGAGGCCGGAACGAGTGCGCTACCAGGCGATGAGCGAGACGGGGGTGATCTCGATGACGGTGCTGTACCGGGCGAACATGGTCTCGACGGTGAGGCCGAGGCGCAGCATCCACTCGTCGTACTTGGCCCCGTAGGCGGCACCGACGCGCGCGGCCCACTCGGGACCCGCACCCGGCGAGAGGGTCGCGACGCCGCGGAGCACGGCGAGCTGCTCACCGTCGGCACCGGCCTCGAGATGCAGCAGCACCTTCGGGTCCGCCTCGAGGTTGCGCACCTTCGCGGTACGCGGCTCGCTCAGCACGAGGGCGCGATCGCCGAGCCACAGGAACCAGACCGGCACCGCGTGGGGGTAGCCGTCGCGGCCGGTCGTGCCGATCCAGGCGACCTGCTCGCCCTCGAGGCGCGCGAGCGTGCGCGCGTGGACCTCGTTCGAGGGATCGAAGGCGAACGGCTCGGGTGCGGTCATGCTTCGTCGGGCTCTCCGCTGAGGAGTCCACGCAGCCAGTCGCGGGCCTCGACGAACACGTCGTCGGAGTAGCGCTCCGGGTAGTGCACCACGGCGCGATCGGCACGCGGATACGACCCGAGGAACACCACCTGCGGACTGAAGCGCCGCAGACCCAGCAGGGCGTCGGCCATGCGCTCGTCCGAGATGTGCCCGTCCGCGTCGATGACGAACCGGTACCTGCCCAGCGCGTCGCCGATCGGGCGCGAGGCCAGCAGCGAGAGGTTGATGCCGCGGGTCGCGAACTGCTCCAGCATCTCGAGCAGCGCACCGGGGTGGTCATCGGGCAGCTCGGCGATGAGCGAGGTCTTGTCGGCACCCGTCGGGGGCGGCGGCGCGACCGTGCGGCTCACCAGCACGAACCGGGTCACCGCGTTCGGGTTGTCGCCGATCGCGGAGGCGAGGAGTTCGAGCTCGTGGTGCTCGAGGATCCCGGGCGGGGCGATCGCGGCATCCGCATCGCTCGATCCGTCGATGAGGCCCATCGCGCTGGCGACGTTGCTCGCGGCGGGGATGTGGGCATGCGCGGGCAGGTTCGTCGACAGCCACTGCAGGCACTGGGCATAGGCGACGGGGTGCGCGGCGACGAGCGAGACGTCCTCGATCCGCGCGCCCGGGCGGCCGACGAGGACGAACTCGACCGGCACGAGGTACTCGCCGACGATCCGCAGGCCCGGCACGGTCGCGAGTGCGTCCTGGGCCGTCGACACGCCGCCGTCGACCGAGTTCTCGATCGCAATCATCGCGGCATCCGACCGCCCTTCGATCACGTCGGCCAGCGCCTCGCCGACGTTGCGCACCGGCCGCCACTCCTGGCCGCGCGCCTCGGGCACCTGAGCCAGCGCCGCCTCGGTGAACGTCCCGGCGGGGCCGAGGTAGCTGTAGCTGCGTCGTGGGGGGACGGATGCCGCGGTCTCGGGCGCCTCGGAAGTCACGGGTGCCAGCCTAGCCCCGGCCATAACTCCTGCAGTTCGGCGCGATGGCGCGGAAGGGACCGCGGAAAGACGGGGTTCTTCCGTCGTCGCGCCTCCGAACTGCAGGAGTTATGCGCCGCGGGGCGAGGACATCCGTCGTCAGCCCCGCGACACGAACCCCCTGGACCGGGCAGACTGGACCCATGAGTCGCGCAGGACAGCCCGCCGAAGCATCCGACCTCATCGACATCGATGAGCTCATCTCCGCCTACTACGACGTGGTCCCCGATCCCGCCGTGCCCGAGCAGCGCGTCGCTTTCGGCACGAGCGGCCACCGCGGCTCGTCGCTCTCGGCGAGCTTCAACGAGAATCACATCCTCGCCACCACCCAGGCGATCGTCGACTACCGCCGGTCTCAGGGCATCGAGGGCCCGCTCTTCCTCGGCCGCGACACCCACGGCCTCTCGCTGCCCGCCGAGCGCAGCGCGATCGAGGTGCTCGTCGCGAACGGGGTCGAGGTGCGAGTGGACGCCCGCGACTCGTGGGTGCCGACGCCGGCGCTCAGCCACGCGATCCTCGCCTACAACCGGGGACGGGATGCCGCGGATCCGGGCCGCGCCGACGGCATCGTCGTGACTCCCAGCCACAACCCGCCCCGCGACGGCGGGTTCAAGTACAACCCGCCGAACGGCGGCCCGGCCGACACCGACGCGACGGGGTGGATCGCGGACCGCGCGAACGAGCTCATCGCGGCCGGACTCGCGGGCATCGCACGCACGCCGTTCAAGGACATCGACGCAGACGCACTGGGCGACTACGACTTCCGCGACGCGTACGTGCGGGACCTCTCCGACATCATCGACGTCGAGGCGATCCGCAGCGCCGGCGTTCGCATCGGCGCCGACCCGCTGGGCGGCGCATCCGTGGAGTACTGGGCGCTGATCGCCGAGGTGCACGGGCTCGACCTGACGGTCGTGAACCCCGACGTGGACCCGACCTGGAGGTTCATGACGCTCGACTGGGACGAGAAGATCCGCATGGATCCCTCGTCGCCGTCGGCCATGGCGAGCCTGGTCGCGCGCCGCCACGACTACGACATCCTCACCGGCAACGACGCCGACGCCGACCGGCACGGCATCGTCACGCCCGACGCGGGGCTCATGAACCCCAACCACTACCTCGCGGTCGCGATCGACTACCTGTACTCGCACCGGCCGAACTGGCCCACGGATGCCGCGGTCGGCAAGACCCTCGTCTCGTCCATGATCATCGACCGGGTCGCGGCATCCCTCGGCCGCTCCCTGCTCGAGGTGCCGGTCGGGTTCAAATGGTTCGTCCCCGGCTTGCTCGACGGCTCCGTCGCGTTCGGCGGCGAGGAGTCCGCCGGCGCGTCCTTTCTCCGCAAGGACGGCACCGTCTGGACGACCGACAAGGACGGCATCCTGCTGTGCCTGCTCGCGGCCGAGATCCTGGCGGTCACCGGCAAGACGCCGTCGCAGCGGTACGCCGAGCTCGAGGCCGAGTTCGGCTCGTCGGCCTACCAGCGGGTCGATGCTCCGGCCAGCCCCGCGCAGAAGGCGGCGCTGGGCAAACTCGCGCCCGCCGCCGTCACCGCGACCGAGCTCGCCGGCGAGGCGATCACGGCGAAGCTCTCGCACGCGCCCGGCAACGGCGCGGCGATCGGGGGGCTGAAGGTGCAGACCGAGCACGCCTGGTTCGCCGCGCGCCCCTCGGGCACCGAAGACGTCTACAAGCTCTACGCCGAATCGCTCAAGGGCCCCGACCACCTCGCCGAGGTGCAGGAAGAGGCGCGCGCGGTCGTCTCGGCGGCACTCGGGAGCTGAGTCGCGGGACCATCGGCCCTGCGGCGACACCCCTGACCCGGAGGCTGTTCCAGGCCTAGAATCTGGCCGTGAGCGAGATGCACGCGCCTGCCCGAGGCGCAGCAACATTGCACGACGTCGCACGCGAGGCCGGTGTGTCCCTGGCGACCGCCTCTCGCGTGCTCAACGGTTCGACCCGCAAGGTGGCCGAGAGCTACCGCGAGCGGGTCGAAGCCGCGGCCGAGATGCTCGGCTACACCGCCAACCTCTCCGCGCAGGCGACGGCACGCGGCACGTCCGCCGTCGTCGGCCTCGTGGTCGCCGACATCGCCGATGCCGCGCTCGGCCAGCTGGCCGCCGGCGTCGCGCGCGGCGCGGAGGAAGCCGGCCTCGTGGTGACGATCGCCGTGACCGGACGAGATCCGCTGCGCGAGGTGGCCGTCGTTCGCGCCCTGCGCGGCCACCGCCCGCGCGGGCTGATCCTCGGCGCGTCCCGCACGGAGGGGCCTGACGCCACCGATCTGCAGTCGGAGCTCGAGGCGCTCGCAGGCACCGGGGGGCGGGTCGTCGTGCTGGGCCGCCGAACTTCGGGTCTGCGGGCCGTCGGCACCGACGAGCGCGCCGGGGCCGCGGCGCTGGGTGAGACGCTCGCCCGCCTGGGCTACCGCGCCGCGGTGATCGTCGCCGCGGACGAGGGAATCCGCACCTTCGACGACCGCGTCGCCGGCTTCTCGGACGGCTTCACCACCGGCGGCGGCACGATCCTCGACGTGCGTCGCGCGGGCTTCACCCGTGAGGCGGGGTACGCGAGCGCGCAGGCGCTGATCGACGAGGGCGTCACGGCGGGGACCGTCGTGGTCGGCATCCGCGATGTCGTCGCGATCGGGGTCATGTCGGCGCTCCGCGAGGCGGGGCGCCGGGTCGGGGAGGACGTCGCGGTGGCCGGGTTCGACGACATCCCGTTCGCGCAGGATGCCGCACCCGGGCTCACCACGGTGCGCGTCCCTCTCGAGGAGCTCGGCTACCGCGCGGTGCGCGCGGTCGTGGAACCCGAGTGGGATGCCGCGTCCCCGCTGCTCCCCGTCGAAGTGGTCGTACGCGGCAGCACACCGCCGCGCGCCTGAGTTCAGCGCGCGGCGCGGAGTGCGGCGGTGCTGGCCCGCACGGCCAGGACCGTGGGCACGGTGTGGAAGGCGGTCGCACCGTCTTCGATGGCCGCGACGAGAGCGGCCACGGCCAGCTCGCCGAGGCGGTCGAAGTCCTGACGCACGGTCGTGAGCGGCGGACGGTAGTCGGCGGCGTCGGCGATGTCGTCGAATCCCACCACCGACACATCGCCGGGTACCGGCCGGCCCGCGTCGGCGAACGCGCGGATCGCGCCCAGCGCCGTCTGGTCGTTCGCCGCGAACACGGCCGTGACGGCGGGATCGGCCGCGAGCGCCGTGGCCGCGAGGTGACCGGATGCCGCCGTCCAGTCGCCGCGCGCCATCGGCGGGCTCTCGCAGCCGGCCTCGGCGAGCGCCTCTCGCCAGCCCCGTTCGCGCTCCGCGGCCGCGAACGACCCGACGGGCCCGGCGAGGTGGTGGACGGTGGCATGGCCCAGGCCCAGCAGGTGCGCCGTCGCGGCGTGCGCCCCCTCCGCATGATCGGACTGGACGACGCCGACGCCCGGGGTCCCGGGGGGTGCGTCGACGACGACCAGGCGCAGCCCGCGCGGCGCGGAGGTTCCCCGTGCCGCCGCGGTGGCCTCGTTGAGCACGACCGCACCGTCCACGCCCTGATCGCTCAGCCGCTCGAAGGCGGACGCGACATCGGGCTCGGTGCCGAGCGTCACGACGGTGAGCGCGTAGCCGCGGCCGGCCGCGGCATCCGCCACCGCCTGCAGCATGCGGGAGTTGCCGACCGTGGCGAGCGTCGACACCACGAGGCCGATCGTCTGGGTGCGGCCGGTCCGGAGGGCGCGGGCGGCGCGATGCGGCCGGTAGCCGAGCCGGGCCATCGCGGACTCGACGCGGGCCCGCGTGGCGGGGTCCACGCGCGGGCTGTCGTTCACGACCCTGGAGACGGTCTGGCCGGACACGCCCGCGGCGGTCGCGACGTCGGCCATCGACACCCGTCGCTCCATCTCGCCTCCTCGCCCCGGTCGATGCGCGCCGTGCGCCGTCGAGAATCCAGGAATGTTGACGTTACCACGCGTCGCTTGCTACCGTGTTGACGTGAACATTCCTGCGATCTCAACGGGCGAACCCCTCGGCAACGGCGTCGTCAAGCGCCCGACCCGGCTCGCCGACGGGCGTGAGCTGATCTACTACGACGACCCCGGCACGAGCCTCGGCTCCGAGCGCCGCGTCGACGCCCGCGACCTCGCACCGCGCCCCGACACGGCGACGATGCGCCGCGATGTGCTCACCGGCGACTGGGTGTCGGTCGCAGCCGCGCGGCAGAACCGGGCCTTCCTGCCTCCGGCGCACCTCGACCCGCTCGCGCCGCAGTCGGCATCGAATCCGTCGGAGATCCCCTCGCGGTACGACGTCGCCGTGTTCGAGAACAAGTCGCCGTCGTTCGGTCCCGCCCTCGCCTCTGCCCACGACGGCGTCCCGGCCGGCGTCGACGCCCCGCGCGACCTCGCCGACCTCGATGCCCCGGGCCTCGGCCGCACCCGCACCTCCGTCGGCCGCTGCGAGGTCGTCTGCTTCAGCCCCGAGCACTCCGGCTCGTTCGGCACGCAGACCCCCACGCGCGCCCGCACCGTCATTGAGGCTTGGGCCGACCGCACCGCGGCGCTCTCCGCCCTCCCCGGGGTCGAGCAGGTGTTCCCGTTCGAGAACCGCGGCGAGGCCATCGGCGTGACTCTCCCCCACCCGCACGGGCAGATCTACGCCTATCCCTACATCACGCCGCGCACGGCCGGGCTGCTCGCCTCGATCGAGCGAGAGGGCGCCGACCTGTTCGATCGCATCCTCGACTTCGAGCGTGAATCGAACCGCGTCATCCTCTCCGGCGAGCACTGGACCGCGTTCGTGCCGTTCGCCGCACGCTGGCCGCTCGAGGTGCACGTGCTCCCGCATCGTCACGTCGCGGACATCTCGGAGACGACGGATGCCGAGCGCGACGAGCTCGCTCCCCTCTACCTGCGCCTCCTGCGCGGCGTCGACGCCCTGTACGACACCGAGACGCCCTACATCGCCGCATGGCACCAGGCTCCTGTGAACCGCGGGCGCGACACCGTGCGTCTGAACCTGCAGCTGACCTCGCCCCGCCGCGCCGCCGACAAGCTGAAGTTCCTCGCCGGCTCCGAGGCGGCGATGGGCGCGTGGATCGGGGACGTCCCGCCCGAGTCCGCGGCGACGCGGCTGCGCGAGGCGGTCGCCTCGATCCCCGAGGTGACCCTGTGACCGCGGCCGCGGCGGCCCGCGCGCTCTTCGGCGAGCGCTTCGCCGCTGATCCGGTCGGCACGTGGTCGGCGCCCGGCCGCGCGAACCTCATCGGCGAGCACACCGACTACAACGACGGCTTCGTGCTGCCGTTCGCGATCGAGCACCGCACGCACGTGGCGCTCGCACCGCGCGAGGACGGCATGATCCGCGTGGCCTCGACCTTCGACGACGGGGTCGTCGAGCTTCCGCTGAGCGAGCTCGACTTGTTCTTCCCGGCGCGGCGCGACGAGGTCGTCGAGTGGGCGCGGTACCCCCTCGGCGTCGCCTGGGCGCTGCAGCGCCTCACCGGCCGGACCGATCTCGCCGGGGTCGACCTCGCGTTCGCGTCCGACGTGCCCGTCGGAGCCGGGCTGTCCTCGTCCGCCGCCATCGAGGGCGCCACGGCGGCCGCCCTCGCCGAGACGTGGGAGCTCGAGGTCGACCGGGTCCAGCTCGCTCGGGCGGGCCGTATCGCCGAGAACGACGCCGTGGGCGCCCCTACCGGGATCATGGACCAGATGGCGTCGATGCTCGGCCGTGCCGACGCCGCGATCTTCCTGGACTGCCGCACGCTTCACGCCGAGGTCGTCGACCTGGGCTTCGCGCAGGCGGGCCTCGAGCTCGTCGTGATCGACACCGGCGTGAAGCACTCGCATGCCACGGGCGGCTACGGCGAGCGCCGGGCATCGTGCGAGCGAGGAGCCGCCCTCCTCGGCGTTCCGGCGCTGCGCGACGTCGCCCCCGATGACCTTCCGCGCGCCCGCCGGCTGATGGACGACGTCACGTTCCGCCGGGTCCGTCACATCGTCACCGAGAACCAGCGCGTGCTCGACACCGTGCGCACCCTCCGCGAGGACGGCCCCACCGCCATCGGCGACCTCCTCGTCGCCTCGCACGCGTCGATGCGCGACGACTTCGAGATCTCGGTGCCCGAGCTCGACACCGCCGTCGAGGCCTCCCTCGGCGCCGGCGCCATCGGCGCGCGCATGACCGGCGGCGGATTCGGCGGTGCGGCGATCGCGCTCGTCGCACGCGGCGGAGTCGCCCGACTCACGGATGCCGTGACGGCGGCGTTCGCGGCATCCGGATTCTCCGCACCCACGATCTTCACCGTCACCCCGTCCGCCGGGGCCGCGCGCGACGACGCCTGACGTCACGCGTTCACCGGGGCGCGATCGTCAACCCCTGGATCTGACGGATGCCGCGCTCTAGCGTCGTAGCTGGGCCGCGGCATCCGCTCGCCCGGCCCGGAAGGAAGAGATCGTGGCGTACATCACCGTCGGGTCCGAGAACTCGGCAGACATCGAGCTCTACTACACCGACCAGGGGCACGGTCAGCCGGTCGTGCTGATCCACGGGTTCCCGCTCAACGGCGAATCCTGGGGCAAGCAGCAGGCCGCGCTGCTGGACGCGGGGTACCGCGTGATCGCGTACGACCGCCGCGGCTTCGGGGCGTCGTCGAAGGCCGGTTCCGGGTACGACTACGACACGTTCGCGGCCGACCTGCATGCCCTGGTGGAGGACCTCGACCTGAGGGACGCGATCCTCGTGGGATTCTCGATGGGCACCGGCGAGATCGCGCGGTACCTGTCGCGTTACGGCAGCGCGCGCGTGGCGAAGGCCGCGTTCCTCGGCTCGCTCGAGCCGTACCTGCTCAAGACGGACGACAACCCCGACGGCGCGGGCCCGCAGGACTTCTTCGACGGCATCGCGCAGTCCGTGCGCGAGGACCGCCACGCCTTCGTCGCAGGCTTCTTCAACGACTTCTACAACCTCGACGACAACCTGGGCTCGCGCATCTCGCAGGAGGCCGTCGACGCCAGCATCCAGGTCGCGAACACCGCGAGCAACGCGGGTATCTCGGCCGCTCCCCTGACCTGGCCCACCGACTTCCGCGGCGACATCGGCTCGATCGACGTTCCGACGCTGATCCTGCACGGGACGGCCGACAACATCCTGCCGATCGACGCCACCGCGCGGCGGTTCCGCAAGCTCCTGCCGGATGCCACCTACGTCGAGATCGACGGCGCTCCGCACGGCCTGCTGTGGACCCACGGCGCCGAGGTCAACGAGGCGCTGCTGGCCTTCCTCCGCACCGCCTGAGTCGGCGCCCGTCGCCGGGTTCGGCGGGTCCTCCGGCTGACGCTTTCCGGCCAGGTCTCACGCACGCGGAGGGTTTTCAGGAAGCGTTGCACTCGTCTTGCGCTTGTCTTGCGCTTCACCCGGCAGGATCGATATCACCGAGCGATGCCGGACTCGGGGAAGGGCACCGGCATCACCGGGGACGAGGGCCGTGGGGGCGGTCGGACGATTCTGTCGTGGGGGGCGGCGGGATCCGTCTCACTCGTGAGAATGGCCGCTTCTGGGGAGCGGCCATTCGCATGTCCGGGCATAGATTCCCGACGGATGCCCCGGCACGGGAGGTGCCGGAGCATCCGTCTGGCCTGTCAGAAACGCGGATGCCGTTCGCTGCGTCTAGGTGCGCGCAGCGCGGCGGCGGCGCAGCACCAGAGTCGCGGCGCCGGCGATGAGCAGTGCGGCCGCGAGACTCGCCGAGCCCGCGATCGCACCCGGCGTGGACCCGGTCGCGGCGAGCGCCTCGGTCACGGTGACCTCGGTCCAGCCGAGCACATTGCCCTCGGCATCCAGCACGACGATCCGATGCGCGCCCGCCTCGATGCCCGCCGGCAGGACCACCGTGACGGTGCCGTCGGCGGCCACGACGTGCGCGCCGAGCGAGATCGGCGTCGAGTGCAGCCACACCCACACGGTGTCGCCCGCGTAGCGCGTGCCGACGTAGACCGTGATCGTCTGACCCGCCTCCACGGCGTCCGGCGCGACGACGTCGCCGCGCGTGGCGTCGGTGAGCTGCTCGTCGGTCGCGGGGTCGGTCGCAGGGTCGGTGCCGGGGTCGGTCCCGGGATCCGTGCCGGGGTCGGTCGGACCTCCGGTCGTCGGGCACGGAAGGGTGCCCGAGCGCAGCGAGAAGCCGTCGGTGTCGCCGTCGTCTGCCCACACGACCTCCTGGAGGCCGTCCACGCAGGTCGAGGCGGGCGCGATCGCCATGCCCTCGTTGTTGAGGTTCGGCATCCCGGCGGGTCGCGCGTAGGAGCGCGCCACCTCGAAGTCGCCGTCGACGACCTTCAGGAGGTTGTACGCCCCGCCGCAGCCGTCGTCGCACAGCGCCCACAGGGCTCCGCGGTCGGCATCGTAGGCCACGTCCATCGACCACGGGAAGCCCGAGGCCTCGACCTTCACCTCGACCGGGGCCCCGCCCACGGGGAGTGAGAAGAAGTGGAGCGCCCCCGTGCCCTCGACCGCCGTCACGAACAGCCCCGGCGTGGGATAGGCGGTCGCCGAGTAGGCGACGCCGTCGATCCTCCAGCCGGCGCGCACGAGGAACGCGTCGGGGACGTAGGTGATGCCCTCGAGACCCAGGTTCGTTCCGGTCTGCACGAAGCCGTTCACATCCCACTCGTGGGTGGCGACGAGCTCCGTCGTGGCCGCCGTCACAGCGCTCACGTCGTAACGCGCGACCTTGTTGTACGACGTGCCCTTGGCGCGCAGGTTGTCGCGCTCGGAGGTGAGGTACACCGCCCCGTCGGGGCCCACCGTCACTCCCTCGGCGTCGAGCTCACCGCCGCCGTCCGCGAAGCGCACCGGGATGCCGCCGGCCCACTCCGGGAAGGCCGTGTAAAGGCCCCCGACGAGGTGCATCTTGAAGAGTCGGCCCTTGTTCATCGCGACCCACAGGACGGTCGGGTCGTTCGGATCGAATGCGGCACCCGAGACGTCGCCCTCGTCGTTGGCGTCGAGGTCGGTGAACGCATCGACCGCGTCGACGATCCGCACCGTGCCGGCACCCGGCCAGGTCTCGGTCTGGAGCGTCGGGCACGCGTTGGCGGCGCCCCACGTGGCGGTCGGGGTCTCGATGTACGTCACGGAGCCGAACACCTCGCAGCGGCTGTAGGACGCGATGCCGTCCTCGAACCAGGTGTGACCCACGACGGTGGCGCCCGACGTCGAGCGGATGGTGAGCGAGTCGACGCTCTCCAGGCCGGCGACGCTTTGGGCGACGTAGAAGCCGCCCGCGGGGATCGTCGTGGGCACGGGCACCGTGTGCACGACGTCGCCCTCGGAGTCGACGAGCTCCCAGCCCGAGATGTCGACGGGCGACGTGCCCGTGTTGAGCAGTTCGGCCTTGCCGCCGACGTTCGAGACCTCGTTGAGGAGGACCGCCGTGTCCAGGCGACGCGACTTCGTCTCGCAGGACGCGGAGTTGTCGCGGCCGAAGCTGCTCTCGGTGACGCGCCAGAACTCGTCGGATCCGTCGGGGCACGCCGCCGAAGCGCGCGCGTCGGACTCGTACGTGTCGGACACGCCGGCATCGCCGTCGCCGTAGGCCTGCTCGTCGACGAGCTGACGCACGCCGGCATCGGCGCCGGGACCGTAGATCTTCACGCTGTCGCCCTCGCCCGAGAGGCCCTTCTTGGACGAGAACGCGACGTAGCCGCCGGCGGGGATGATCCACGAGATGGCGGGCTCCAGCGAGTCGCCGTCCCACATCTTGAGGTCGGCGAGCGTCAGGGCCGATGCTCCGGATGTCGCGCCGCTGTCGGTCTGATACCAGCCCTGGATCGTCACGTCCTGCGCACCCGTGTTGGCGAGCTCGACGGCGTCGCCGAAGCCGGGGTTGCCCGGGTCGTCGGCATTGAGGGAGGCGATCTCGTTGATCTCGATGTCGTCCCAGTTCGGATCGAGCGCCGGCGGGGGTGTCACGGCGCACACGTTGGCCGCGCCGGGAGTCGACGGCGTCGATTGGAAGACACCGCTTCCGTCGGGGCAGCGGCCCCACGTCGTCGCGTGCGTGTCGGCGGGCCACGTCGTGGTGTCGACGCGCGTCGCGCCGTCGGGCAGGTAGAGGTTGGCCTCGTCGCCCTTGCCGAACCCGGCGACCGTGTAGTCGACCGTGAGGAAGCCGCCCGCGGCGATCGAGGTGCCGGCGGGGAGGGTCTGGAGATGGGTCGGGTCGGAGAGGCGTGCGTTGTCGGACAGCATCCAGCCCGAGACGTCGACCGCAGCGGGGCCGACGTTGACGAGCTCGACCCAGTCCTGCGGGTCGGAGCTGACCTCGTTGATCCGGACGGCGTCGGCTCCGACGGCCACGCACTCGTTGACGGCGCCCTTCGTGGGCGTCATCGAGACGAGGTCGGCCGCCCCGGGCGTGCACAGCCCCATCGACGTGGCGTGCACGCCGGCGGGCCAGGTGACGGTGTCGACGAGCACCGCGGTTCCGGCGTCGAACGCCGCCTTGTCGCCCTGGTAGATCGCCACGCTGTCGCCCTTGCCCAGGCCGACCGTCGAGTCGACCGCGAGCACGCCGTCGGCCGGCACGGTGCCGGACAGCGCAACCCAGTGCTCGGGGTCGTCCGTGGCGCTGTCGACGTACCAGAGCCCGTTCAGGTCGAGGTCCTCGGCGGTCGGGTTGGCCAGTTCGAACCAGTCGTCGGGGTTCGAGTTGACCTCGTTGATCACCAGCGCGTCGACGGTGGCGGCCGATGCCGGCGCGGCGGCGACGGCGGGGACGAGGACCACGGACAGAGCCGCGAGTGCGGCGAGGAGCGAGCGGGAGCGCGCGTGGGAGGGCATGCGAGAACGCATCGGGTGTGCACCTTCAGGACGAGGGTCGGGGTTGCGACCCAGCGTCGTGACCGCCGGCGACGAACGGGTGAACGACGGATGTCGCCGCACTGTCCGCCCTCCGACCAGCCGGTGCCGTCAGCTGCGGACCGACGGATGCCCCGGCACAACCCAGTGCGCCGGGGCATCCGCCCGCTTCAGTCCTGCTGCGGGGCGTTGGCCATCGCGATGAGGCCGTCGATCATCTCGGGGTTGATCGCGCCGTTCGAGTCGCCGAGCGCGAACATGCCCGCCCGCCCGATGGGGAACGACTCCATCATCTTCGAGGCGTCCACGCCCTCGGGCATGATGTCGGCCACACCGTCCATCGCGCCCATCATCTGCGCGATCGCCGCCTGCACCATCGGCCCCACGACGGGGTGCGCCATGACCTCGCCGATCGACGACGTGCGCGACAGGGGCAGCACGACGGGGTCGCCCTCGACCTGCACCGAAACGGACGAGCGGATGTCGCGGCTCGACGCCGCCACGTCGACGACGTACTCGCCGCCCTCGACCACCCACGCATCGAGCCGGATGTCCCAGTAGGCGAGATCCTTGCGGCGCACCGTGAGAGTGACGACCTCCGTCTCGCCCGGCTCGAGCGCCACGGATGCGAACGCCTTGAGCTCGCGCACCGGGCGCTGCACCGCACCGCCGGGGAGCGACGTGTACACCTGCACGACCTCGCGACCCGCGCGGTCGCCGGTGTTGGTCACCGCGACGGTCACCTCGACGTCGCCGTCCGCGTTCACGGCGGCCGCTGCATCCCCGTAGCCGAACGTCGTGTAGGAGAGGCCGTGACCGAACGGGAACGCGACATCCATGCCACGTGCGTCGTACCAGCGGTAGCCGACGAAGAGCCCCTCGCCGTAGCGCACGTGCGAGAACTCGCCCGGGAAGTCGAGGAACGCCGGGGTGTCCTCGAGGCGGTGCGGGATCGTTTCGGTGAGCTTCGCCGACGGGTTGACGACACCGTAGAGCACGTCGGCGATCGCGCCGCCGCCCGCCTGACCGAGCAGCCAGCCCTCGAGGATCGCGGGAACGCGGTCGGCGAACGGCAGCGTCACGACACCCCCGTTGGAGAGCACGACGACGGTGTTCGGGTTGACCTCGAGCACGGCATCGAGCAGCTCGAGCTGCACGGCCGGCAGGTCGAGGTGCTCGCGGTCGTAGCCCTCCGACTCGGCCGCGGCCGGGAGCCCGAGGAAGACGACGGCGACCTCGTTCTTCGCGGCGAGCTCGACGGCGTCGGCACGCAGCTGCGCGGCGTCGCCCGAGCCGTTGAGCGTGAACCCCTGCGCCTGGAAGACGTAGTCCTCAGTGGCCTGCGCGACGATCTCGAGAGCGACCTCGTCGACACGGGTCGGGTTGATCATCGACGATCCCGCCCCCTGGAAGCGCGGCTTGTCGACGAACCCGCCGATGAGAGCGACCGACACGTACGGCTTCAGGGGCAGCAGCCCGCCCTCGTTCTTGAGCAGCACGATCGACCGGCCGGCCGCCTCGCGTGCGAGCGCGTGGTGCGCGTCGACATCGAGCGGGCCCGCGACGGCGCCCGCACCGTCGGTCGACTTGCGCACGAGATCGAGCACGCGGCCGGCGGCGGTGTCGAGAACACCCTCGTCGAGGGAGCCGTCCTGCACCGCGGCGACGATCTGCGCGTCGGTCGTGCCGTTCGACGACGGCATCTCGAGGTCCATGCCGGCGGCGAGGCCGGGCACGCGCTCGTTGACGGCGCCCCAATCCGAGATCACGAGCCCCTCGAAGCCCCACTCGTCGCGCAGCACCTGCGTGAGCAGCCAGGGGTCCTCCGATGCGTACACGCCGTTGATGCGGTTGTAGGAGCACATCACCGTCCAGGGCTGGGCGTCTTCGACCACGCGCTCGAATCCGCGCAGGTAGATTTCGCGCAGCGGCCGCGGGTCGATGTCGGAGCTCGACCGCATGCGGTCGTCCTCCTGGTTGTTGGCGGCGAAGTGCTTGAGAGAGGAGCCGACACCCTGCGACTGGATCCCCCGCACGATCGCGGCGCCGAGCACGCCCGACACGATCGGATCCTCCGACAGGTACTCGAAGTTGCGGCCGCACAGCGGCGAGCGCTTGATGTTGATGCCGGGGCCGAGCAGCACCGCGACGTTCTCGATCGAGGTCTCGACACCCAGCGCCTCGCCCACGCGGTGCACGAGGTCGACGTCCCACGACGATCCGAGGCCGACGGCCGGCGGGAAGCATGTCGCCGGCACGCTGTCGCCGATGCCGAGGTGATCTCCGCCCTCGCGCTGCTTGCGCAGGCCGTGCGGGCCGTCGGTGACCATGATGCTCGGGATGCCGAGACGCTCGACGGGTTTGGTGTACCAGAAGCTCGCACCGCTCGTGAGCGAGGCCTTCTCCTCGAGGGTGAAGTCGGCGACGGATGCCGGGGGTGCGGCTGCGGTCGTGGTGTCGGTCATGGTGACCATCCTTTCGTGGATGAGGGGTCGGGTGTCAGGCGGCGACGGAAGTTCGCCGGCGGAGGTGCAGGAACCACACCGGCCGGCCGTAGTCGCGCTGCAGCCAGGGCCAGAAGGCCCACCACATGAGCAGCACGCCTGCGACGCCGGCGACGATGCCGAAGAACGTGTCGGAGAGCCAATGCGCGTTGATGAGCGTGCGCTGCCACATCATGCCCACCCCGATGAGTGCGCCGATGATCCACCACGTCAGGCGCAGCGCCGGGCGCTCCGCGGGGATGAGCGCCGCGATGATGACGACGAGCGCACCCGCGGCCACCGCGTGGCCCGACGGGAACGACCCGTGGTCGACCGTGAACAGCGGCCCGAACAGCGAGAGCAGCTCGTCGGCGGCGGGCCGGGGCCGGTCGACGAGGTTCTTCATGCCCTGCGAGTACAGGCCGAGCGAGACCAGGCAGGACGCGAAGACGAACAGCGCCGACCGCCACCGCCCGACGACCGCGAGGCCGACCGGAAGCAGGATCACCATGAACAGCGCGCCCGGCGCCTCGCCGAGGTACTGGAAGAACATCGGCAGGAACCACGTGTGGCTGCCGCCGTCCGGCGCCGCGCCGACCAGGCGCCGCCACCAGTCGTCGATCGGCTGCGTGAACGGCCCCTCCGCGTGGAGCGAGACGAACAGCCCCATGAGGCCGAACGCCCCGAGCAGCACGAGCGCCCACACCAGGAGCGCGAGCGGGCGCCCGGTGCGGGGAGCGGATGCCGCAGCATCCGTCGTCCGAACCGTGTCGGTGCGTGCCGCCATCAGCGGCTCGCCTTGATCGGCCAGACCGCGAAGGCGCCGAGGATGCTCAGCACGATGCCGACCGGGAAGAGCCCGACGAAGCCGACGCTCAGGACGATTCCGCCGGCGACGGCCGGGGCCAGCGTCTGCGGAAGGGTCGCGGCGATGTTCACAACGCCGAGGTCCTTCGCGAACGACTTGGCCGACGGCAGCACCTGGCTCATCAGCGCGGTGTCGACGGCCTGGAACATGCCGAAGCCGAAGCCCGAGATGAAGGTCATGAGCATCCACGCCTCGATGGTCGGGGAGACCATCGGGATCACCATCGCGAGACCGACGAACACCGACGAGCCGAAGATGAAGGGCTTGCGGCGACCGACCTTGTCGGAGAGCGGCCCGGAGATGACCGTCGAGATCAGGATGCCGACGAGGCTGAGCAGCCCGAGCAGCGGGATGACCGTGCCGGGGTCCTCGACGCCGAGGTAGTCGGTGAGGATGAAGAACTGGTATCCGGTGACGGCGAAGTAGCCGGTGTAGAGGAGGAGCCGGCCCGTGAACGCCCAGAAGAAGTCGGGGTGCTCGATCGGGTTGACCCAGAACGTGCGCAGGAAGTCGGCGAGCTTGAACGGCTCCGGCACGATCTCCTTGCTCGAGTAGTCGGGGTTGAAGACGAGGAAGAGCGTGAGCGTCACGAGCGAGATCACCGCGAAGATCACGTAGCCGGCGGCGATGCTGTGGAGGAACAGCGAGCCGACGATCGAGCCGCCGAGCGCGCCGACCATGAGGCCGATCCCGGACAGCGCGGCGAAGGTTCCGCGGCGCGCGAGCGGCACGCGGTCGGGCATGATCGCGCTCAGCGGGCCCTGCGCGAAGTTGTAGGCGATCTGCACGAGAGTCCAGGCGATCACGATGCCCAGGAGCGAGTTCGCGAACGCGAGGCCGGTGAGCGCGAGTCCGCCCGCGAGGGAGCCGAGGACGATCCAGGGCGCCCGGCGGCCGAAGCGCGAGCGCGTGCGGTCGGAGAGCTGGCCGGCGATCGGCTGAGCCAGGATCGACGCGAACGAGCCGATCGTCGTGACGATCAGGAGGTTGACCACCTTGTTCGCCGGATCGAGCTCGGTGATCTGGGCGGGGAGGAGGATGCCCGGCACCGCGCCCCAGATGAGGAAGATGCCGAGGTTCGCGGGGATGATCCACCACAGCAGGCGGCGGAGGCCGCGGATCGGGACGGGCGGATCGTCGTTGCCGGCGGCGGTCGCGACGAAGGTGTTCTCGGTCATCGGGGCGCGCGTGAGCCCCTCGGGGTCGGGGGCGAGAGCGGAGTCAGACGGCGTTGTCATAGTGCGTCCTGTTCGGAGGGAGGGCGCTCTGCGTCGAGCGCAGCAAAACCATATGACATTTGGTTTTGAGAAATCAAGCATCATTCGGTTTACTGTCCCCATGGTGGAAAGCCAGAAAGAACGCAGGGGTTCTTACGCGAAGGGCGTGGCCAAGCGCGAGGAGATCCTCGAACGCGCGCTCGACGTCATCGCGCGAGAGGGGTATCGGGGCGCTTCGGTGAAGGAGCTCGCGGATGCCGTGGGACTCAGCCAGGCAGGGCTTCTCCACTACTTCGACAGCAAGGAGGAGCTCTTCACGGCGATCCTCCGCAAGCGCGACGAGGTCGACTCGGCCGGGTTCGGACTCTACGAAGCAGACGGCACGGTCACGATCAGCGATCCGCGCGAGGGCTTCCTCGGAGTCATCCGGCACAACGCCGATGTGCCGGGTCTCGTGCAGCTGTACGCCCGCCTCTCGGTCGATGCCGTCGACCCCGACCACGCGGCGCACGAGTTCTTCGTGAGCCGCGGCCAGGTCCTGCGCGACGTGTTCTCGAACGCGATCGCCGCCAGGCAGGCATCCGGTGAGGTCACCGACCGCATCGACCCGACGACGCTCGCCCGGATCTTCCAGGCCGTCGCGGACGGCCTCCAGGTGCAGTGGATGCTCGAGCCCGACGTCGACATGGCAGGCACGGTCGACGCCCTCTTCGAAGCCCTCGATCCTCGCCCACACGAGACCTCTGGTCGCGATGACTGAGCCGGCGCACTCCCCGGCGCCGCGCGGTGCGGCGACCGACGCACCGGTGGCGGCCTCGGCTGCGGACCCGGCCTCAGGTCCGGAGACAGACCGATCCACCCCGGCGCCGACGCCGGCGGCGGCCAACGAAAGGCGGACCTCTGTGGCGCAGCATCCGGACGGCCCGATCGTCTCCATCGCACCCGGCGACGTCCGCGGCCTCTGGCGCGGCGAACCCGGCGCGCGCGGCGCCTCGGCGGCGTTCCTCGGCATCCCGTTCGCGCAGGCGCCGGTGGGCGACCTGCGCTTCGCGGCGCCGGTGCCGCCCGAGCCGTGGACCGGTGTGCGCGAGGCCACCGAGTACGCCGCGACGGCGCAGCGCGGCGACCCGGGCATCACGCTCATCCCCGAGCCGTCGATCCCCGGCGATGCGACGCTGAACGTGAACGTCTTCACCCCGGAGCCCGGGAACCGGGATGCCGCGCTCCCCGTGCTGGTGTGGATCCACGGCGGCGGGTTCATCAGCGGCTCCCCCGCGAGCCCCTGGTACGACGGACGCGCCTTCAACCGCGACAGCGTGGTCACCGTGACGATCTCCTACCGCCTCGGATTCGACGGGTTCGGGCACATCCCCGGAGCCCCGTCGAACCGCGGCGTGCGCGACTGGCTCGCCGCCCTCGAGTGGGTCCAGGAGAACGTCGCCGCGTTCGGCGGCGACCCCTCGCGCGTGACGATCGCGGGGCAGTCCGCCGGAGGCGGCGCGGTGCTGACACTGCTCGGGATGCCCGCCGCCCAGCACCTGTTCCATTCGGCATGGGCCCTGTCGTCGGCGACCGCCGACGTCAGCCCCGAACGCGCCCGCACGCTGTCGGCCAGGCTCGCCAACCTGGCCGGAGTCGCACCCACGCGCGACGGCTTCGCGTCCGTCCCCGAGGAGCGGCTCCATGAACTGCAGGAGAAGGCGTCGTCGCCCGACGACCCGAACCCGCTGGCCGGCATCCTCATGCTCCTGCAGGACGGCCCGTCCATGGGCCCGGCGATCGACGGCGATCTGATCGCGCGCCCGACCCTGGAGTCGCTGCGCGCGGGCGTGGGGGCAGACAAGCCCCTCGTGTTGGGCGCCACCGACGACGAGTTCACGATGGTCACCGACTCCGCGAAGGGCAAGCTGCGCTTCGTGCCGGCGAGCCTCGCCCTGTCGAAGCTGCAGCTGTCGAAGGGGACCCGCCGGTCCTACCTCGCGGCCAACGCCGCACAGCGCAGGAAGGGCACCGCCGCCGTGCTCGGCCGGTACGTCACCGACGTCGTGTTCCGCTCGACGGTCGTGCGCATCGCCGAGGCACGGGGCGACGCGACCACGTGGGCGTACCGCTTCTCGTGGGTGTCGCCGAAGCAGGGCTGGGCGATGCACTGCCTCGACGTGCCGTTCTGGTTCGACTGCCTCGACGCCGACGGCGTGCCCGAGATCGCCGGAGACGCTCCGCCGCGCCGGCTCGCGGACGCCGTCCACAGTGCCGCCGTCGGACTCATCCGCGACGGCGACCCCGGCTGGCCCGCCTGGGCGACGCACCCCGGCGTTACGCGGGTGTTCGGCGGCGAGGCCTCCCGCCCCGACGTCGATGCCGACGGCTACGCCTCCGTGCGGAGCCTGGTGTAGCCGCCGAGCCGGCGGCCCGAGCCGCTGCGGCGGGGCGCGTCACGCGTCGGCGTGGCGCGTCGCGCGTCGAAATCCGAGGAGAAACGCCGGTGGCCAGGCGCGGTGCGGCTCAGACGTCGGCGAGCCTCCTCATTTCTCGACACTCAGCGCCGGCGAAGGGAGCCGACGAGTCCCCGCAGCGCGGCCAGGACCTGGGCGGGATCCCAGAAGATGTCCTCGGCGATAGGACGGAAGGTCGCATAGCCGCGAGCGGCTGCCACCTGATCACGGCGTCGGTCACGTCGCTGGGCCGCCCAGTCGGAGTGGTGCGCGCGGCTGTCGCACTCAACGATGAGCCACCCGTTCACGAGGAAGTCGACCCGACCGACCCCGGCGATCTCCGCCTGCGCTTCGAAGTCGACGCCGAGCGTTCTGAGCATGAGACGAGCCAGCGACTCCGCACCGGATTCCGCCCGGGGATCGAGCAACGAGCGGATCCTGCGGTATCGACGAGGGAGGACGGCGAAGAACTCGTCCAGGTCGTCGGCATGCAGGTGGCCGAGATGCAGCGCGGAATCCAGCATCGCGATGGTGGCGCGCGGACTCTGACATCGCGCGGCCTGAAGCAGTGCGTCGAAGAGGTCGACGGCCGTCGCGCGCGGGTGGGGCGTCCGGTGCAGCCGACCCCAATGGTGACGGACTGGCCGGGCGACCCTCCCCTGCATCGAAGAGGTCGCCGAGTGGTGGACATGCAGCGTCGGAGCTTCGAGAACGAAGACGCCCTGGCGGGCGACCTCCGAGAGGCAACCGAGTCGGGCGCGCAGACGGCACGCATCAACGAGATCCGGGTGTGTGTCATGGGGAAGGTAGCTGCCACCGCGAGGCCGGAGGACGGCACCCGTGCGGACCGCCTCGGTGATTCCGCGTTCGGTGAGGCCCGCGCCCCGCAGGTCCGAGCGGCGCCAGGTCAGGCTGGGCGATACGGCGAGATCAGACGGTTCAGGCACGGCGCCACGTTGCGCTATCTGGACGTGACGCCGAGCGCCGCGCAGCCAGGTTGGGGATGCCGCATGCCCAACGCCGGGCGGGGAGGAGGGGCGCTCGTGCGGGTTGCCGCGCCGGACGGACGAAACGGAGGAACACGCCGCGCGCGGCGAGCCCGCGACGTCGTGCCCCGGCGTTTCTCCTCAGTTCTCGACACCGGCGAGGACCGAGTCCGGCCGGGCAGCGTCGCGGTTCGGTGGGTCGGAGCGGCAGGCAGCAGGGCACGCGAAGGCTCGCACACCCGCATCGCCGAGACCGGCGGGCACGGCCGGTACCCGGCGGGTTTCAGTTGCGCCCCGGCTCGGCGGTGGCCGGTACCCGGCGGGCTTCACCCACCCGGCCGATCGAGCCACCGAACGGAAGAAACTGAGGAGACACGCCGCGCGCGGCGAGCCCGCGACGTCGTGCCCCGGCGTTTCTCCTCAGTTCTCGACACCGGCGACGGCCGAGCCACCTGCGAGCCACGCCGCCGCCGGCCGGCTCACCGGCCCGCCGCGGCCCACCGGCCTAGCCCAGCGCGCCGATGACCTCGCGCTCGAAGAGCTGCACGCCGGAGCGGTCGTAGGCCGCCTCGGGGAAGTAGTGGACGGCGTAGCCGAGGCCATGGCGTTCGCGCTCGGCCAGGCGCTCGGCGACCTGCTCGACGGAGCCGAACGCGGGCGAGGCGAGGTACTCCTGCTCGATGGCGTCGGCGCGGTCCTGGCCGACGAACGGCAGCATCCGCGCCTTGACGGCCGCCAGGCGATCGGATGCCTCGGCTTCGGTCTCACCCACGATGGTGTTGAAGTTGCCCGACCGGGTGATCGTCGCGAAGTCCCGGCCGAGGGCGTCGCAGTGCCCGCGGAGGATCTCGCTCTTGCGATCCCACACCTCCAGCGTGCCGTTGAAGTTCGTGTATGCCGCGTACTTCGCGGCGATCTTCAGCGTCACCTTCTCGCCGCCGCCGGCGATCCACAGCGGGATGCCGCCCTGCTGCAGCGGCAGAGGCCGCACGATCGCGCCGTCGACCTGGTAGTGCCTGCCGTCGAGCGTGGCCGTGCCCGTCGTCCAGGCCTGGGTCATGATGTCGACTCCTTCGCGCAGCATGCCCAGCCGGTCCTTCACCTCGGGGAACCCGTACCCGTACGCCCGCCATTCGTGCTCGTACCAGCCGCCGCCGATGCCCATCTCGACGCGGCCCCCCGAGACGGCGTCGACGGTCGCGGCGACCTTGGCGAGGTACGCGGGGTTGCGGTACCCCATGCACGTGCACATCTGCCCGAGCCGCACACGCGAGGTCGAGGCCGCGAATGCCGCCATCAGCGTCCACGCCTCGTGGGTCGCCTCGTCGGAGGGCACCGGGGTCGTGTGGAAGTGGTCGTAGACCCACAGGGACTCCCACGGGCCTTCGTCGGTGAGCTGGGCGAGCGTGGCCATCACGCGCCATTGGTCGGCGGGGTCGATGCCGACGAGGTCGAATCGCCAGCCCTGGGGGATGAAGGTTCCGAAGCGCATTCCCCCAGCCTACGAGCGATGACGGATGCCGGAGCCGACGACGGTGGCGTGCGGCATCCGCTCTCGCATCACCGCGATCGCGGCGGGGTTCTCGTCGACGAGCACCGCGTCGCGGCCGAGCGCCGATGCGACCGCGCCGGTCGTGCCGCTGCCGGCGAAGAAGTCGAGCACCCTGTCCCCGGGTCGCGAAGACGCCTGCACGATGCGGCGGAGGATGCCCTCGGGCTTCTGCGTCGGATACCCGGTCTTCTCACGACCGGTCGTCGGCACGATCGTGTGCCACCACACGTCGGTCGGCAGTTTGCCGCGCGCCGCCTTCTCGGGGGTGACCAGCCCGGGCGCCATATACGGCTCGCGGTCGACGGCCTCGGAGTCGAACCAGTACCGGTCGGGATCCTTGACGTACACGAGGATCGTGTCGTGCTTGGTGGGCCAGCGCCGGCGGGTCTTGGCGCCGTAGTCGTAGGCCCAGATGAGCTCGTTCAGAAAGCGGTCGCGCCCGACCAGCGCATCGAGCAGCACCTTGGCGTAGTGCGCCTCGCGGTAGTCGAGGTGCAGGTAGAGCGTGCCGTCGTCGGCCAGCAGGCGCCACGCCTCGAGCAGGCGCGGCTCGAGGAAGCCCCAGTAGTCGTCGAACCGGTCGCCGTACGCGCGGAGGTCGCCGCGCAGCCGCTCGTACTCGCGGCCATGGAATCCGCGCCGCACGACCGCGTCGCCCGAGCGCTCTTCGCCCGGGGGACGGGCGACCTCGAGCGCGCGCTCCTGCGTGCGCCCGGTGTTGAACGGCGGGTCGAGGTAGACGAGGGTGAACGAGCCGTCGGCGAACGCGCGGATCACGTCGAGGTTGTCGCCCTCATGGATCTCGACAGCACCGGATGCCGCGCTCGGCCGGGTGGCGGCATCCGCCTGCTCGCTCACAGCAGTACGCCCGACGAGTCGATCACGGCACCCGGCGCAGCCACGCGTCGGTGGCGAACTTCGACTCGACGAGCGCCTCGGCCTCGGCGTATTCCTCTTCGGTGATATGCCCGGGCACAGCGCCGTACAGAGCGGCGAAGGTCTCCTTGAGCTTCTCGATGACGGCCTCGCGGGGCAGCCCGGTCTGGCGGCGCAGCGGGTCCACGCGCTTCGCCGCCGAGGCGGTGCCCTTGTCGCTGAGCTTCTCGCGGCCGATGCGCAGCACCTCGGTCATCATCTGGCCGTCCATGTCGTAGCTCAGCGTTGCGTGGTGCAGCACGCCGCCGTTGGCGAGGCGCTTCTGCGCGGCGCCGCCGATCTTGCCCTGCGGCGAGGCGATGTCGTTGAGCGGCTGATAGGTCGCTTCGATGCCGAGCGACCGCAGCGCCTGCAGCACCCAGTCGTCGAGGAAGGCATACGAGTCGGCGAACGTCAGTCCGGCGACGAGGGATGCCGGGACGTACAGCGAGTAGGTGACGATCGAGTTGGCGGCCATGAGCATCGCCCCGCCGCCGGAGATGCGGCGCACGACGTCGAAGCCGTGTCGCCGCGCTCCGTCGGGGTCGACCTCGTTGCGCAGCGACTGGAACGAACCGATCACGACGGCCGACTCGTTCCATTCCCACAGGCGCAGCGTCGGCCGGCGGAGCCCGTCGCCGACGCGTGCGGTGAGCACCTCGTCGAGCGCGAGGTTCATGCGCGGCGATACCGGTCGCTCGTGCACGATCTCCCAGTCGAAGTCGCGCCATCCCGGCGCCGTCACCAGTGAGCGGCGCACCGCGGTCCCGACGGCCTCCGGCGTGAAGCCGAGCAGCTGGGCGCCCTCGGGGAGGGCCGCGCGCACGGCGGCGGCGATCGTGGTGACGTCGGCCTCGATCGGGAGCCCGTTCACCGCGGCGTCGATGTCGTCGAGGGCCGAGTCGGGCTCGAGGAAGAAGTCGCCGGCGAGATGGAAGTCGGCGATGCGGCCGTCCCGCTCCTCGAGGTCGACGACGACCAGCTTCCCGCCGGGCACCTTGTATTCGCCGTGCATGGCCTCAGCCTAATTGCGGAGCGGCGGCGCCGGGCGGGGGCACCCGGCGCCGCCGCTGGTCTCAGGAGGTGCAGGCCTTTCCGTTGAGGTGGAACTGCCACGGCTCGACGGCTGCTCCGACGCCGGTGACGACGAGCGCCGTCGTCTTTCCGGGGCGCAATGCCTTGAGCGCCTTCGGTGCCGTCACGGTGACGGTGGCTCCGTCCTGCACGAACGAGCCGCCGACCACCTTGACCACCTTCTGCGTGCCGTCGAACGTCCACGACAGCGTCCACGGACTGAGCGTGGTCGTGCCGCCGTTGCGGACGGTCAGCGCCGCGATGAACCCCTTGCCGACCTTGGTGCCGACGACCTTGACGTGGCAGTCGAGCGGTGCGACCGGCGGGTCGGCGAGCGCGATGAGCTCGCGCGCCTGCTCGACGAACCACTGCCCGGCCGCCGGATCCTCGATGCCGCGCTCGGGGTCGAGCGGTCCGTCGGTCCCGCGGTAGCACTTGCCGTCCGACTCGCCCGGGACCTTGATCCAGAGGTAGGCGTCGACGAGCGCGACACCGGTCTCGGTCGACGGGCGCAGCCCGAGGCCCCGATCAGGGGGGTTGCACCAGTCCTCGTGGGCGGAGTAGACCCCGCTGGGGTATGCCCATGGTCCGAGGCCGTTGCGGCTCGTGTCGATCACGAACCGCGTCGTCGGCTCGACCGCGCCGAGGATCGAGGCGTAGCGGGAATCGACGCCGTCGGTGTTCAGGGCGAGGTCCGCGTTGCCCGGTCCCCACTCGCCGTACGGCGACATCGCCGTGCCGTCCCAGTTCGTGGCGGGACCGCCGTTCCAGTACTGGTTGCCGCACGAGCCGAAGTCACCGGGGTTCACCTTCGTGACGTACGCGATACACGACGACACCCAGGTGCCGAAGTACGTCGAGTTGGCCGTGAACTGGTAGTTCGAGGCGTTGAGGAAGAATCCGTCGGCCCGCTCCACGCCGCCCTTGATGAGACGGTCGGAGATCTCCCCGACGTTGAGCCAGCTCGCGCCGGTGCCATCCAGGTAGACCGAGGTCGAGGCGAGGGCGCCGAGCGCGTCCACGGCGTAGTTCACCTGGGTGTATCGATCGGATGCCGCGGTCGCGGCCGGCACCTCGGCCGGCTGACACCATTCGGTCGGCCCTTCGAGCGGCGTGTAGTGGGGGATGATGCCGAGGCCGTCGGGCTCGAGGATCACCGTGGCGGCACGGTCGCCGATCCCTGCCGCGAAGCCGTCGATCCACGCCTGGTAGGCCGCGGTGTCCAGCGCCCCGCCGGCCGAGTACTGCGCGCAGTCGCGGAAGGGCAGGTTGTACGCCACGAGGATCGGCATCTGGCCGTTCGCGGCGGCGGCCGAGACGACCTCGTCGACGGCGGCCTTCACTTTGGCCGGGGTGCCCTTCGTGAACCAGTCGGCGGAGGGGATGGAACCGAGCAGCTGTGCGTCGGTGCGTGCCTGGCCGCGCAGGGTCTGCGCGGCTTCGAGGGTCGTGCTCCAGGGGTTGAGGTACAGCTCCGAGCCGGCGAGACCCGGTTCGTCGGCGACGGCGGTTCCCGCGGCCAGGGGCACCGCGAGGCCGACCGCGAGCGCGGCCGCTGCGGTGAGCGCCAGGGTTCTGCGTCGGCGCGTTGCGGCGACGGTCGGACGGGGCATGTCCTGGGTCATGGGGGTCTCCTGGTCTTCGTCGACCACCGGGCGTCGTCGTCCGGGGAGCTGCACCGTGCCGGCGTGGGAGCGCTCCCACGGTGCACGCTGGCCCCAGGATGGCCTACAACGTCCGCTGCGTCAACGGCGCGACAGCGCCGGCATCCTCCCGTTTGTGCGGGCGAATGCATGCAGCAAGGCCAACGAATCCACGCATATGCCCGCACAAACGGGCCCTGCGCGTCAGCCTCGGGTCCTGCGCCTCAGCCTTGGGTCGGGAAGCGCCGATCGAGCCATGCCAGCAGATCGGCCCGCACCTCGGCCTGGCTGACGTCGTTGAAGATCTCGTGACGCACGTCGGGGTAGACGAGGGTCGTGACATCGGTGAGGCCCGACCGCGTGCGGTAGGCGTCGGCGAGGCGATGCACGCTCTGGGGTCCGCCGACCGTGTCGTCGCGGCCGACCATGAGAAGGACCGGGATGTCGAACCCGAGGTTCTTGCGCGGCTTGCCGATGAGGCGCAGCGTGTCGAGGGGCCCGAACAGCTTCATGAGCGGCTCGTCGGTGGTGAGCGGGTCGTCGAGGAACGCGCGTCCGACGCTGAGGTCGGATGCCAGCCACTCGGTGCCCATCGCGTCGGGCGCCTTCCACGGCTTGTTGAGGTCGCCGGAGTTGAGCGAGCCGGGCCAGCGCAGCGCAGTGCCGCTGAGGACGACCGCGTCGTAGGCCTCGGGGTGGTCGTCGACGAGGATCTGCGTGAGAAACGATCCCCACGAGTGGCCGAGGATCACGAGCGGCAGACCCGGGTTCTCGGCCCGGATGAGCTCGGTGAACTGCCAGCATCCCGCGATCGCGGCGCGGAGCCCGCCGGGGCCGAGCCGGCCCAGCTTCTCGGCATCGCCGCCGTGGTGGCGCATCCCGGTGCGGCCGTGGCCGCGGCGGTCGTCGGCGTAGACGGTGAAGCCGTCCGCGGTGAGCGCGTCGATCACGGCGGCGTAGCGCCCGGCGTGCTCGCCCACGCCGTGGAGAAGCTGGACGACGCCCCGAGGCTCGGCGGTCGCGGGGTGGACGTCGTAGACGATCGCGATGCCGTGCGCATCGATGAACTCGGGCATGCGGAGAAGTCTAGGGGAGGCGCGGGAGGCGGCATCCGATTCCTTTAGCATGACTAATGAGCTATGCTAAGGATTCGAATGAGCACCGATACGAAACCGACGCAGACGCCCGCCGACGCACACGACGACCACTCCGCCGCCGCCTCCCGGCTGCGCATCGCGACCTTCCGGCTGGCCCGCCGCATGCGCACGCAGCGCGCGGTCGACTCCATGAGCGACGGCCAGTTCGCGGTGCTCGCCGCCCTCTGGGTGCACGGTCCCCATACGCTCGGCGAACTCGCCGAGCGCGAACGCGTGTCGGCGCCGTCGATGAACCGCACGGTCAACTGCCTGCAGGAATCCGGGTACGTGGCGCGGTCGGCCGACGAGAACGACGGACGCAAGGTCGTGATCTCCCTCACCGACGACGGTCAGGCCGTCGTCGCCGAGACGGCGCGGCGCCGGGATGCCTGGGTCGAGTCGGCGCTCGACGAGCTCACCGCCGACGAGCGCGATGCCCTCGACCGGGCCGCAGAGATCATGGAGCGGATGGCCGCCCGATGAGCCGCCGCGAAGGCTCGGCGATGTTCCGGTCGTTCTCGATCTTCAACTACCGCGTGTGGTTCATCGGCGCCCTCGTGTCCAACGTCGGCGCCTGGATGCAGGCGACGGCACTCAGCTGGGTCGTGCTCACCGAGCTCACCGACAACGACGCCGCCGCCATGGGCATCACGATGGCGCTGCAGTTCGCGCCGCCGCTCCTCCTCGTCGGGGTCACCGGCTGGGTGGCCGACCGGTTCGATCGTCGCCGACTGCTCGTGGTCACGCAGAGCCTGCTGCTCGTGCTCGGAGTCGCCATCGGTGTGCTGCTGCTCCTGGGCGTGATGACGCTGCCCCTCATGTACGCGTTCGCGCTGGGCCTCGGGGTGATCGCCGCCTTCGACAACCCCGCGCGGCAGGCCTTCGTCTCCGACCTCGTCTCGCGCGAGATCGCCTCCAACGCGGTCGCCCTCAACGCAGCCTCGTTCAACGGCGCGCGCATGATCGGTCCCGCCGTCGCCGGCGTGGTGATCGTCGCGGTGGGCACCGGCTGGGTGTTCCTCGTCAACGGGGTCACGTTCTTCGCCATGATCGTGGCGCTGCTGCTGATCCGCACCGACGAGCTCATCCCGCGCGTCAAGGCGCCGGGCGCCTCGCGCCTCGCCGACGGGTTCCGCTACGTCGCGCGACGTCCCGACCTGATGGTCACGTTCGCGATGGTGTTCATCATCGGCGCGTTCGGCATGAACTTCCCGATCTTCGCCTCCACGATGGCCCTCGAGTTCGGGCAGGAGGCCGACGGCTACGGCCTGCTCAGCTCGATCCTCGCCATCGGCTCACTCGCCGGCGCGCTGCTCGCCGCGCGCCGTGACCGCGCCCGCATCCGGGTCGTGATCGGCGGCACGCTGCTGTTCGCCGTGGCGGCCACCGTGTCGGCCTTCATGCCCACGTACTGGGCATATGCCATCACGCTCATGTTCACCGGATTCGCCGTCGTGACGATGCTGACGACCGCCAACGGCTACGTGCAGACCACCACTGATCCCGCCCTGCGGGGCCGTGTCCTGGCGCTTTACATGGCGATCCTGATGGGCGGGACGCCGATCGGCGCGCCGATCGTGGGATGGGTCGCCTCGGAGTACGGGCCGCGCCAGGCGATCCTGCTCGGTGCGGGTGCGGCGCTCGTCGCCTTCGCCATCGGCGCCACGTGGCTGATCGTCTCGGGCCGACTGCACCGCAACGACGAGAAGCGATTCCGGCTCACCATCGACGAGACGCGCCCGCTCTCGGTCGTGCAGCCCGCGCCTGAGGAGTTCAGCGACGAGGTCGCATCGACCACCCCCGTGCGACTGCCCGAGAAGGCGATGGCCGAGCGCCGGGCGGGCTGAGACGGCGGGTCTGCCCGCGTCAGCGCGGCTCGCGCACGCCGAGGCGCTCCAGGTGGGCGTTCGAGAACCGGCCCGCGGGGTCTAGTCGTTCGAACACGGCCCGCGCATCCCCCAGTCGAGGATGCACGCGCTCGATCGCCGCGCGATCGAATCCGTGCCGCTTGCCCCAGTGCGGACGAGCGTCGAACCGCGCCAGCGCCGCCTCGATCCGCGGAAGCACCGTGGCCACGCCCGCCGGGTCGTTGTGCCACGTGAAGTGGATCGCGAGGACGTTCTCTCCTGATGCCGGGCTCAGCCACAGGCTGTCTTCGGACGCGGTGCGCAGCTCGCTCACGAACAGCAGCGGACGGATGAGGTCGCCGAGCTCGAGCATCGCGCGCAGCGCGGCCGGTGCGTGCTCGCGCGCGACGAAGTACTCGCTCTGGATCTCATCGCCGAACGACGGTGTGCCGTCGAGCCGGAAGTGCGGGAGCCGCAGCATCCAGGGGCCCGGCACGCCGCGCAGCTCGGTGACGTCGGCGAGTCCGCCCAGCGGCTCGGCGTCGGCGTCGCGCACACCGTCCAGCAGCGTCCCCGGCACCTCGGCGTCGTCGGACTCGATGCGCGATTTCACCCACACCCACCCGACGGACGACTCCTCCCAGCGCGTGAACACCGACACGCTGTATCCGGCGCCGGTGACGGCGTCGAGTGCGCCGAGCGCGGCATCCCACGACACTCCCCCGTAGACGTCCTGCCGCATGCGGTAGGACGGGCGGGTGGCGATGTCGAGCGAGACCACGACGCCGAACGCCCCGAGTCCGACCGCGAGCGCGTCGAAGTCGGCGTCGCCGTCGCGGACCTCGCGCACCTCGCCGTCGGCATCGACGTAGCGGATGCCGCGGACCGCCGTGGTGAGCACCCCGTTGCGGTCGCCCGACCCGTGCGTTCCGGTCGCGGTCGCTCCGGCGACGGAGATGTGGGGGAGCGATCCGAGGTTGTGCAGGGCAAGCCCGCGCTCCTCCAGCCAGGCCGCGAGCACGCCGTAGCGCGTGCCGGCGGCCACGCGCACCACGCCGTCGCCGAGGGAGAACCCGCCCTCGAGTCCGGCCAGGTCGAGGAGGGTTCCCGAGGTGTCGGGCAGATCGGTGAAGGAGTGGCGCGTGCCCAGGGCGTGGACCGGCTCACGGTCGGCGCGCACGGCGCGCACCACATCGGCCTCGCTCCACGCCGGGACGATGCGCGGTGCGGCGTAGTGGTGGGTGCCCGCCCAGTTGCGGGTCATGCGCGTGCCCTCGTCGAGTCGCGCACGATGAGTTCGGGCTGGAACACGACCTGTTCACGCTCGGCCGCGCCGTCGACTTCGGCCAGGAGCAGCTCGACCGCGCGGCGGCCGATCAGCTCGCTGGGCTGGCGGATCGAGGACAGCGGCACCACGGTCACGGCCGAGAAGTCGATGTCGTCGTACCCGATGATCGCGACGTCGCCGGGAACCGCGACCGAACCGAGCATCACGAGCGCCTGGAGCACGCCCACCGCCAGCAGATCGTTCGCGGCGAAGACCGCGTCGGGGCGTCCGTCCGGCCCGCGGGAGCGGAGCCTCTCGCCCACCGCGCGCCCTTCGAGCACGCTGAGCGCCGACGTCTCGACCACCTCGAGCGCGGCATCCGGTTCCTCCGCCACGGCGCGACGCGCGCCCTCGAGCCGGTCGGCCACCTGGCGGACGTGCTCCGGTCCCCCGACGAAGGCGATGCGGCGGCGGCCGATGTCGAGGAGGTGGCGCACGGCGAGATAGCCGCCGGAGACGTCGTCCACCGAGACCGACGAGAACTCCGCGCCCTCGCTCAGGCGGTCGACCAGGACGGCGGGGATGCCGCGCGTGCGCAGTCGTTCGAGGCGGCCCGAGATCTCGTCGACGGGCGTGATGAGCACGCCGTGGACGCGCTGCTGCTCGAAGAGGTCGAGGTAGTCGGACTCGCGCGCGGGGTCGTCGTCGCTGTTGCCGAGGAGGATCGACAGGCCGTCTGTGGCCGCGCGACGTTCGGCGCCGCGGGCGACGTCGGTGAAGAACGGGTTGCGTACGTCGAGCACGACGAGTCCGATGCTGCGGCTGCGTCCGGCACGCAGCTGCCGTGCGGCGTCGTTGCGGACGAACCCGAGCTGCGCGATCGCGGACTGCACGCGCTCGACGGTCGTCGGGGCGACCTTGTCCGGTCGGTTCAGCACGTTGGAGACCGTGCCGACGGACACGCCCGCGAGCGCCGCGACGTCCTTGACGCTCACCGACATGCCGCCACCTCGATTCCCACCCCTGCGGGGTTGCGTGAAACGATACCCGCGAGTTATCGTTGAAACGATTCAGACCACGAGCAACAGGAGCAACTCGATGACGAGCACCGCCGCGACGACGCGCGTCTGCTTCGAGCTTCACGTCAAGCCCGAGCTGCTCGACGAGTACGTCGCCCGCCACAGCCCCGTGCGCGCCGAGATGCTGGCCGAGATCGCGGCATCCGGCCGACGCAACTACTCGCTCTTCCTCGCCGACGGCGGACGCCTCATCGGCTACTACGAGACCGACGACGACGCGGCCGCGCAGGCCTACCTCGCCGCCTCCCCGATCGCCTCCCGCTGGGAGGCCGAGATGGCCCCCTACTTCGTCGGCCTCGCCGGTCGTCCCGACCAGGCCGCCACCGCGCTGACCGAGATCTTCAACCTGCACGAACAGCTCACGGATGCCGCAGCATCCGGGGCGGAAAGCGACGCATCGTGACCACTCTCTCCCCCGATATCCTCGCGCAGCTCGAGGGCCAGGGCATCGAGCTGCCCTCGTGGGCATTCGGCAACTCGGGCACGCGGTTCCGTGTGTTCACGACCGCCGGCACGCCTCGCGATCCGTTCGAGAAGATCTCCGACGCGGCGAAGGTCAACGAGTTCACCGCCCTCGCGCCGAGCGTCGCGCTGCACATCCCGTGGGACAAGGTCGACTCGTACGACGAGCTGCGCCGCCACGCCCACGACCTCGGCGTCGAGCTCGGCACGATCAACTCGAACACCTTCCAGGACGAGGACTACAAGTTCGGCGCCCTCACCCACGCCGACGACCGCATCCGCCAGAAGGCCGTCGACCACCACTTCGAGTGCATCGACATCATGCACGCGACCGGTTCGCGGGACCTCAAGATCTGGCTCGCGGAGGGCTCGAACTACCCCGGCCAGAACGACATGCGCGCCCGCCAGGACCGCCTGCAGGACTCGCTGCAGCAGATCTACGCACGCCTCGGCGAGGAGCAGCGCCTCGTGCTGGAGTACAAGTTCTTCGAGCCGGCGTTCTACCACACCGATGTTCCCGACTGGGGGACCTCGTACGCCCAGGTGGCCGCCCTCGGCGACCGGGCGATGGTGTGCCTCGACACCGGCCACCACGCTCCCGGCACGAACATCGAGTTCATCGTGATGCAGCTGCTGCGCCTCGGGAAGCTCGGCTCCTTCGACTTCAACTCGCGCTTCTACGCCGACGACGACCTGATCGTGGGCGCAGCCGACCCGTTCCAGCTGTTCCGGATCCTCTTCGAGGTCATCCGCGGCGGCGGCCTCAACAACCCCGACGTCGCCTTCATGCTCGACCAGTGCCACAACATCGAGGACAAGATCCCCGGTCAGATCCGCTCCGTGCTGAACGTGCAGGAGATGACGGCCCGCGCGCTCCTCGTCGACCGCGATGCCCTCGCCGCCGCCCAGGCCGCGAACGACGTGCTCGGAGCGCAGGCCGTGTTCATGGACGCGTTCTACACCGACGTGCGTCCCCCGCTCGCGGCGTGGCGGGAGTCGCGTGGCCTGCCCGCCGATCCGATGGCCGCCTACGCGGCATCCGGCTACCAGCAGCAGATCGCGGCCGACCGCGTCGGCGGCACCCAGGCCGGCTGGGGCGCCTGACCCCCCACCCCCGAACTCAAGATCGAGTCGCCCAGACACGCCGTCCCCGGCGTTCCCGTCCGGCGTGTATTGGCGACTCGCGAGACATGACAATGAGAACGACAGAGGACATCATGACGAACGCGACAGCTCAGGAGCTCATCGAGCGGTCCAACCGCCTGGGCGCCGACCCGAAGAACACGAACTACGCGGGCGGCAACACGTCGGCCAAGGGCGTCGACACCGACCCGGTCACGGGTGAGCCGGTCGAGCTGCTCTGGGTCAAGGGGTCGGGCGGCGACCTCGGCACCCTGACCGAGTCGGGCCTCGCGGTGCTGCGCCTGGACCGCTTCCGCGCACTGGTGAACGTCTACCCGGGCATCGACCGTGAGGACGAGATGGTCGCGGCCTTCGACTACTGCCTGCACGGCAAGGGCGGCGCGGCCCCGTCGATCGACACGGCGATGCACGGACTGGTGGATGCCGCGCACGTCGACCACCTGCACCCCGACTCCGGTATCGCGATCGCTACCGCCGCCGACGGCGAGGCGCTGACCGCTCGGATCTTCGGCGACAAGGTCGTGTGGGTGCCCTGGCGCCGCCCCGGCTTCCAGCTCGGCCTCGACATCGCCGCGATCAAGGACGCCAATCCGCAGGCGATCGGCACGATCCTCGGCGGTCACGGCATCACCGCGTGGGGCGACACGTCCGACGAGGCCGAGCAGAACTCGTCCTGGATCATCGAGACCGCCGCCGCCTACATCGCCGAACACGGCAAGGCCGAGCCGTTCGGAGCGGTTCGCGCCGGCTTCGAGGCGCTCCCCGAGGCCGAGCGGCGTGCGAAGGCGGCCGCCCTCGCGGCGACGATCCGCGGTCTGGCGTCGACCGACCGGCCGATGGTCGGTCACTTCACCGATGCCGCAGTGGTCACCGACTTCCTCGCGTCCGAGAAGGCGCCCGGCCTCGCCGCCCTCGGCACGAGCTGCCCCGACCACTTCCTGCGCACCAAGGTGAAGCCGCTCCTCCTCGACCTGCCGGCGGACGCCTCGGTCGAGGCATCCGTCTCCCGCCTGCAGGAGCTGCACGAGGCCTACCGCGCCGACTACCAGGCGTACTACGACGCCCATGCCACGGCCGAGTCGCCCGCGATCCGCGGCGCCGACCCGCTCATCGTGCTCGTGCCGGGTGTCGGCATGTTCTCGTACGGCGCGAACAAGCAGACCGCGCGCGTCGCGGGCGAGTTCTACGTCAATGCGATCAACGTCATGCGCGGTGCCGAGTCGCTGTCGACCTACTCCCCGATCTCGGATGCCGAGAAGTTCGACATCGAGTACTGGGCACTCGAAGAGGCCAAGCTGCAGCGGATGCCGAAGCCGAAGACGCACCAGGGGCGCATCGCCTTCGTCACCGGCGCGGCATCCGGCATCGGCAAGGCCATCGCGACGCGCCTCGCCGCCGAGGGTGCGTGCGTCGTCATCGCCGACCTCGACCTCGAGAAGGCGCAGGCCGCCGCGGCCGAGCTCGGGAACACGGATGTCGCCATCGGCGTCGCCGCGAATGTCGCCGACGCCGCCGGGGTGCAGGCCGCGATCGACGCCACGCTCCTCGCGTTCGGCGGCATCGACCTCGTCGTGAACAACGCCGGCCTGTCGCTGTCGAAGCCGCTGCTGGAGACCACCGAGAAGGACTGGGACCTGCAGCACGACGTCATGGCCAAGGGGTCGTTCCTCGTCGCCAAGGCCGCCGCGAAGGCTCTCATCGAGCAGAAGCTGGGCGGCGACGTGATCTACATCTCGTCGAAGAACTCCGTCTTCGCCGGCCCGAACAACATCGCCTACTCGGCGACCAAGGCCGACCAGGCCCATCAGGTGCGCCTGCTGGCTGTCGAGCTCGGCGAGCACGGCGTGCGTGTGAACGGCATCAACCCCGACGGCGTCGTGCGCGGCTCGGGCATCTTCGCCGCCGGCTGGGGCGCCAACCGCGCCGCGACGTACGGCGTCAAGGAGGAGGACCTCGGCCAGTACTACGCGAACCGCACGATCCTCAAGCGCGAGGTCGTGCCTGAGAACGTCGCCGACGCCGTCTACGTGCTGACGGGCCCCGAGCTCTCGCGCACGACGGGCCTGCACATCCCCGTCGACTCCGGCGTCGCCGCCGCCTTCCTGCGATGAGCCCGGGTTCGGGGCGTTTCGTCTCGTCGCTGCGCTCCTCGCTCAACGACCCGCTGCTCGTTGAGCGAGCGGAGCGAGACGAAACGCCGTGGGGGTCCCGATGACCGGCGGTGTGGTCGCGGCCGTCGACCTCGGGGCGACCAGCGGCCGCGTGATGCTCGGGTACGTGGACGACGGGATGCTGCGCCTCGAGGCCGTCTCGCGGTTCCCGAACGGTCCGGTACCGGGCCCCGACGGCCTCCACTGGGACTTCACCGCGCTGTACCGGCACATCATCGAGGGGCTGCGCGACGCGATCGCACGCGAGCCGGGCCTGGCCAGCGCCGGGATCGACTCGTGGGCCGTGGACTATGGACTGGTCGAGGCCGGCGAGGTGCGCGGCGAGCCGTTCCACTACCGCGACGAGCGCACCGTGCGGGGCGTCGAGCAGGTGCACGCGGTCGTGCCGTTCGACGAGCTGTACCGCCGGAACGGTCTGCAGTTCCTGCCCTTCAACACGCTGTACCAGTACGTCACCGAGCGCGGGCTCGCCGATGCCGACGTCGCGCTCCTCATCCCCGACCTGGTCGCGTATCTCCTCACCGGGGCCCGGGTCGCCGAGCGCACGAACGCCTCCACGACGGGGCTCATCGACGTCCGCACCGGGCAGTGGGATCTCGAGCTCGCCGAGCGGCTCGGCATCCCGGCATCCGTCCTCCCCCGCCTCGTCGATCCGGGCGAGCACCTCGGCGCGCTGCGGGGCGCGGCGCGCGAGCGCGTGGGGGCGGCCGTCGAGGTCGTGGCCGTCGGCTCGCACGACACGGCATCGGCCGTCGCCGCGGTGCCGCTGAGCTCGCCCGACGCGGCGTACATCTCGTGCGGCACGTGGGGTCTGGTCGGCGTCGAGCTCGATGCGCCCGTCGTCAGCGATGCCGCGCGTGAGGCGAACTTCACGAACGAGGGCGGGGTCGACGGACGCGTGCGCTTCCTTCACAACGTCACCGGCCTGTGGCTGCTGAGCGAGTCGGTGCGCGCGTGGGAGGCCGAGGACGGCTCCCCGATCGACCTTCCGGGACTGCTGGATGCCGCGGCATCCGTCGACGGGGAGGTTGCCCTCTTCGACGCGAACGACCCGCGACTGTCGGCACCGGGCGACATGCCCGCCCGCATCGCCGCGGTGCTCGACGAGGCGGGCGCGGCCGTGCCCGCGTCGCGCGCGGCCTTCGCCCGCACGATCGTGGAGAGCATCGCGCAGGCGTTCGCGACCGCCGTGGCCACCGCCGGACGCCTCACCGACCGTGAGGTCGACGTGATCCACATCGTCGGCGGCGGCGCGCTGAACCGCCTGCTGTGCCAGGCGACGGCCGACCGGTCGGGGCTCCCCGTGCTCGCCGGACCCGTCGAGGCGACCGCACTGGGGAACGTGCTCGTGCAGGTGCGCGCGCACGGATGGTTCGGGCCGGATGCCTCGCTCGAGACTCTCCGGGAGGCCGTAGCCGGCGCGTTCCCGCCGGAGAGGTACGAACCGCGGGCCTGACTCGCGCCTGGACGGAACCCTCGCGGGACGGTTTCGTCAACCCCCTGCGGGCCGCCGTCACCGCGGCCTAGCGTGAGCCCATGACCGACGAACGCCGCGCAGAAGACGCCCCCCTCGAACAGGATGCCCCGACCGGGGGCGACGAGACCACCGAGGATCAGCTCGAGGCCGACAATCCGGCCGAGGAGGACACCCTCAAGACACTCGACCCCGACGCTCCGCCGGCCTGAGCCGAGCCCGGGTCCACCGTCGCCAGGGCGCATAACTCCTGCACTTTGGCCGCAGGCTGGCGGCCCACCACCGTCCTGCCGCGGGTCGCCGCCGACAGGCGACCTGAAGTGCAGGAGTTATGCGCCGGGCAGGACCGCGCCGCGCCTGCGCGGCTACTCAGGATGAACCACGTTCTCACGCCTCGCGCGTGATCCCTTCGATACGCCGCTGCGCGGCTACTCAGGATGAACCACGTTCTCACGCTTCGCGTGTGATAGTGACCTTCACGTGGAGATGGGACTTGAACGGGCCGGCATAGACGCCGCGCAGCGGCGGGACGTCGCCATAGTCGCGCCCGCGGCCGACCAGCACGTGCCGATCGCCGATCTCGATGTTGTTCGTGGGGTCGAAGCCCTGCCATTCGCCCGCGAACCACTCGACCCACGCATGGGACTCGCCGGTCACAGCGACGCCGACATCGGCGGTGGGGCGCGGGTGCAGGTAGCCCGAGACGTACCGGGCCGGGATCCCGACCTCGCGCAGGGCGCCGAGCGTGATGTGCGCGATGTCCTGGCACACGCCCTTGCGCGCCTCCCACGCCTCCTGCGCGGTCGAGTGCACCCCGGTGATGCCGTGCATGTACTCGACGGCGTCCCCGATGCCGGTGGAGATCGCGTGCGCGGCGCGGCCCGGATGATCGTGCTGCGCCGCGATCGACCGGGCGAGCTCGGCGACCTCGGGGTGGGGGCGCGTGCGGCCGGTCTGCACCAGCTGCTCGACCGTCTCGATCGAGCGATTCGACTCGCGCGACAGGCCGTGCCACGTGACATCGACGTGCTCGAGGGGTCGCGGGCGCACCTCGACAAGCGACTTCGCGGTGATCGTCAGCGCGGCGTGCGGAGACAGCACATCGAACGCCGCCACCCGCGTGCCGAAGTAGTCGACGTACTGGTTGACCGACGTCGACGGCTCGATGTCGAGCGACGAGTTCAGCACGAACTGGCTGTCGGTCGAGCCCGGCAGCATGCGCGCCTCGTTGTACGAGGCCGAGACGTCGCCCTGGTAGCTGAACCCCGTCTGGTGCTCGATCCGGAGGCGCTTCATGAGATCTCTCCGATCCAGCTCGGCTCGGCCTGCGTCGGGAAGAAGCGGCTGCGGATGGCTTCGGATGCCTCGCGCGTGACGGTCTGCACGCGCTGCATGTGCTGGGGGAGCTCGTTGAGGATCTCGCCGACGGGCCGGTACTCGAGGTCGTTGCGGATCTGACCCAGCGCCCGCAGCACGGTGTTGGAGTGACCGACACGGTCCGCGCGCGGGTCGATCGCGCTCATGCACTCCTCGGCCCGCTGGATCGAGTAGATGATCGAGCGCGGGAAGAGGCGGTCCAGCAGGAGGAACTCCGCCGCGTTGCGCGCGCTCGGCATGCCCCGGTAGGTGCGCAGGTACGCCTCATAGGCGCCGCACGAACGCAGGATGGTGGTCCAGGACGGCCCGGATGCCTGGGTCAGCGACCTCGTCGCGAGGAGCCGCGCCGTCATGTCGGTGCGCTCGATGCTGCGCCCGAGGGTGAAGAACTGCCAGGCCTCGTCACGGCTCGTGGACGAGTCGACGATGCCCACGGCGAGCGCCGCGCGCTCGCGCACCCACTGGAAGAACTCGTGCACCCGGTCCGCCTGGAGACGCCGCGGCATCCGGGTGTTCGTGGTGTTGAGGGTCTCCCACAGCTCGGTCGACACGATCTCGCGGGCACGTCGGGCGTTCTCGCGCGATGCCGTCAGCGCGTACGCGATGCTCGACGGGTTCATGCGATCGACGGCGAGCCGCGCGAGCACATCCTCGCGGCGCACGTGCTGCACGCCCTCGGGCGGCAGGGATCCCATCACGCTCAGCAGCGACCGGCACGCCGTGTCCTCGTCGATCCACGGGTCCTCCAGCAGCAGCTGCAGATGGACATCGAGGATGCGCGCGGTGCCGTCGCTGCGCTCGATGTAGCGGCCGATCCAGAACAGCGACTCGGCGATGCGGCTCAGCATGGGCCGTCCTCCTCGGCGTCGGTCGCGGCCTGCTGCTGCTGCTCGTGCTGCTCGCGACGGTTCCCGTCCGGATCGCGCGGCGAGTGGGCCGGTGGGGGCTGCCCGTCGTAGATGATCGGGATCGACGCCGTCACCGTCGCGGCCTGATCGGCGACGAGGCCCGGGACACCGTGGCCCTGGCCGTACTCCACGTGCGACGGTGCCGATCCGCCGATCACCCAGGTGTCCTTCGAGCCGCCGCCCTGGCTGGAGTTGACCACGAGCTGGCCCTCCGGGAGCGCGACGCGGGTGAGTCCGCCGGGCAGCACCCAGACGTCCTCGCCGTCGTTGACCGCGAACGGGCGCAGGTCGGCGTGGCGCGGACGCATGCCGTCCTCGACCAGCGTCGGAATCGTCGAGAGCATCACGACGGGCTGAGCGATCCACCCGCGCGGGTCGGCCAGGAGCCGCTGCCGGAGCTTCTCGAGCTCGGCGGGCGAAGCATCCGGTCCCACCACCAGGCCCTTGCCGCCCGATCCGTCGACGGGCTTCACCACGAGCTCATCGAGCCGGTCGAGCACTTCCTCGAGGGCGTTCGGGTCTTCGAGCCGCCACGTGTCGACGTTCTTGAGGATCGGCTCCTCGGCCAGGTAGTAGCGGATGAGCTCGGGCACGTACGTGTAGAGCAGCTTGTCGTCGGCCACGCCGTTGCCCACGGCATTGGCGATGGTGACGTTGCCCAGGCGCGCAGCCAGCATGAGTCCCGGGGCGCCGAGCATGGAATCGGCACGGAACTGCAGCGGATCGAGGAACTCGTCGTCGACACGGCGGTAGATGACGTCGACCCGCTTGGGGCCGCGCGTCGTGCGCATGAACACCTTGCCGCCCACGCATAGCAGGTCGCGGCCCTCGACGAGCTCGACCCCCATGAGCCGGGCGAGCAGGGTGTGCTCGAAGTACGCCGAGTTGTACACGCCCGGCGTGAGCACGACGACATTCGGGTCCTCGATGCCGGCGGGCGCCGACGCGCGCAGCGCGGCGAGGAGCTTGTTGGGGTAGTCGCCGACCGGGCGCACGCGCATCGATACGAACAGCTCCGGCAGCGTCTGCGCCATGACCCGGCGGTTCGAGATCACGTAGGAGACCCCCGACGGGACGCGCACATTGTCTTCGAGGACGCGCATCTCGCCGTGCTCGTCACGGATGAGATCGATGCCCGAGACCTGGATGCGCACGCCGTTCGCGGACTGGATGCCGGCGGCCTGCCGGTAGAAGTACTGCGACGAGGCGATCAGACCTGCCGGGAGCACCTCGTCGCGCACGCAGTGCTGGCGGCCGTATGCGTCGTCGAGGAACGCCTCGAGAGCCTTGACGCGCTGCTTGACCCCGGCCTCCACGCGCGACCACTCGTCGTAGGTGATCACGCGCGGAACCGCGTCGAGCGGGAAGGGTCGCTCCTCGCCGGCGAAGTCGAACGTGACGCCCTGCGCGAGGTACGAGCTCGCGAGCGAGTCGGTGCGCCCGCGCAGCTCTTCCTGCGTCATCTGGGCGAGCGCCTGGTAGAGCTCCCGGTAGGCGTCGCGGGACTCGGCCAGATCGCCCGGGTGCGCCGGACTGCCGAACATCTCGTCGTAGGCGGGAACCCCGGAGGCCGTCTTGCGCGGCGCCAGAGTGGAACCGTAGCCGTCGAAGAGATCACCCATGCCGGAAGCCTAGTCCGGGCCGTGTTGCCGGAGTGTTTCGCAGCCGGACTCCGCGAGTTCGAGCCGATGGCGCGCGTGTGTGTGAGCAAAGACGAGGAGACACGCCGCATCATCGGCCTCCCACGCCGGGCATCGCGGCGTGTTTCCTCCGTTTTCGACGGCGCCGACCGGTTCCGGCGGACGTACGCTGTCCTCGTGAGCACGTCGCGCGGGGACCGCGGCACTCCGGCGCCCTACGCGTGGGCGGCCGGAGTGGGGGCCGTCGCGCTCGGCGCCGGCCTCGGCGAACTCGTGGGCGCCGTCGTAGCGCCGACGTCGGGACCGTTCGTCGTCGTCGGCGGTGCACTCATCGACGCCGCGCCGTCGTGGGCGAAGGATGCCGCGATCGCCCTGTTCGGGACCGCCGACAAGATCGCGCTGCTGGTCGGGATCGGACTCGTCGTGCTCGTGCTCGCGGGGCTCGCCGGCTGGCTCGAGCTGAGGCGACCGCCGTGGGGCCGCGTCGTCGTCGTGGCGTTCGGCGCGGTCGGCGCCGTCGCGGCCGTCACCCGCGCCGACGCGGGGCCGCTCGCGTGGGTCCCCTCCGTCGTCGCGGGTCTGGGCGGCGCGCTCGCGCTGTGGTGGCTGGTGCGGATGCTGGCGCTCGGCGCCGCTGCGCGGGATGCCCTGTCGGGCGAGACATTCCCTCGCGCGCCCTCCGGGCGGGCTCCCGCCGACCCCGTGGCCGTCGGCCGGGCTCCCGCCGACCCCGACGCCGCCTCGCCGGACGACGCGTCCCGCTCCGCTCCCCCGCCCGGCGACGTCGGGCCGTCACGCCGTTCGTTCCTGGTCTGGTCGGGAGCGGCGGTCGTGGCGGGAGTCGTCGCGGCGGCTGCGGGGAACGCGATGCGGGCGGGGAACGCCGCCGTGTCGGCCATCAAGGCGGTCGTCCTGCCGAAGGCCGCGGTCGCGGCGCCTCCGATCCCCGTCGGTGCGGAGCTCGACATCCCGGGTCTCGCACACGTCGTGACGGAGACCGACCGCTTCTACCGCATCGACACCGCGCTCATCGTGCCGACGCTCGACCCCGCGAACTGGAACCTGCACATCAAGGGCATGGTCGAAGAAGAGGTCATGCTCACGTGGGACGACCTGCTCGAGCTGCCCCTCGAAGAGCACTACACCACGCTCGCGTGCGTCTCGAATGAGGTGGGCGGCACGCTCATCGGCAATGCGATGTGGCTGGGATACCCGGTGCGGGAGCTGCTCGCGCGCGCCCGCCCCACGGCAGACGCAGATATGGTGCTCTCCCGCTCGATCGACGGGTTCACGGCATCCACTCCGCTCGAAGCACTCACCGACGGCCGCAACGCCCTGCTGGCCATCGGGATGAACGGCGAGCCTCTGCCGCCGGAGCACGGGTTCCCGGCGCGTCTGGTCGTGCCGGGACTGTACGGCTACGTCTCGGCGACGAAGTGGGTGAAGGAGCTCGAGGTCACCCGCTTCGACCAGGCACGCGCGTACTGGACCGACCGCGGCTGGTCCGAACGCGGGCCGATCAAGCTGCAATCGCGCATCGACGTGCCGCGCAAGGCCCAGGGCCTCAAGGCGGGCGACGTCGTGATCGCCGGTGTCGCCTGGCAGCAGCAGGTGGGCGTCGCCGGCGTCGAGGTGCAGATCGACGAGGGCGCGTGGCAGCCGGCGACGCTAGCCTCCGCGATCTCGGAAGACACGTGGGTGCAGTGGCAGCTGCCCTGGACCGCCGCGCCCGGCGACCACCTCATCCGCTGCCGCGCCATCAGCACCACCGGTGAGGTGCAGACATCCGACCGCGCCCACCCCGCGCCCGACGGCGCGACGGGCTGGCACGAGCGCTTCGTCAGCGTCTTCGCCTGAGCGCCACCGCCCTTCACGTGCCACGAGTCGCCAAGACACGCCGGAGATCCGGCGCGCGGACGGCGTGTCTTGGCGACTCGGGTGGCTCAGCGCGCGAGGACGACCCGCAGCTGCTCGACGGCCCAGTCGAGCTCGGTCGCCCGCACCACGAGCGGCGGGGCGATGCGGATCGTGTGCCCGTGGGTGTCCTTCACCAGCACGCCGCGGGCGATGAGCCGCTCGGCGATCTCGCGCCCCGTGCCCACGGCCGGGTCGATGTCGACGCCCGCCCACAGGCCGGCCACGCGCACACCGGTGACGCCGTTCCCCACGAGAGTCGACAACCCCGCCGCCAGGTGCTCGCCGAGAGCCTGGGCCCGCGTCTGGAACTCGCCGGTCTTCAGCATCTCGACCACGCGCAGTCCGACGGCCGCCGCCAGCGGGTTGCCGCCGAAGGTCGAGCCGTGCTCCCCCGGGCGAATCACCCCGAGCACGTCGTCGTCCGCGACGACGGCGGAGAGGGGCAGGATGCCGCCGCCCAGCGCCTTGCCGAGGAGGTAGACGTCGGGGACCACGCCTTCGCGATCGCACGCGAAGGTCGCGCCCACGCGACCGAGGCCGGACTGGATCTCGTCGGCGATGAAGAGCACGCCGTTCTTCGTGCACAGCTCGCGCACCGCGCGGAGGTAGCCCTCCGGGGGGATCACGACGCCCGCCTCGCCCTGGATGGGCTCGATGAGCACGGCCGCGGTGTTCTCGTCGATCGCGGCCTCGATCGCCGCGGCATCACCGAACGGGACGTGCACGAAGCCGGGCGTGAACGGGCCGAAGCCCTCGCGGGCCTGCGGATCGTCGCTGAAGCCGACGATCGTCGTCGTGCGGCCGTGGAAGTTCCCGTTCGCGACGACGATGGTGGCGGCATCCGGAGCGATGCCCTTCACGCGATAGCCCCACGCCCGGGCCACCTTGATGCCGGTCTCGACGGCCTCCGCGCCGGTGTTCATCGGCAGCACGAGGTCCTTCCCGCACAGCTCGGCCAGCGCTTCGGCGAACGGGCCGAGACGGTCGTTGTGGTACGCGCGGCTCGTGAGCGTGAGGCGGTTGAGCTGCTCCTGCGCGGCGGCCAGGAGAGCCGGATGCCCGTGCCCGAAGTTGAGAGCCGAGTAGGCCGACAGCAGGTCGAGGTACCGCTTGCCCTCGACATCGGTCACCCACGCGCCCTCGCCGCGGGAGATGACCACGGGCAGCGGGTGGTAGTTGTGGGCGACGTGCTCGTTCTCGTCGGCGATGATGCGGGCCATGGCGGTGTCGACCGCGGGCGAGGTGGTCATCGGGTCGTCTCCTGTCCATGCCGCAGCTCGAGCGTGCAGCACTTGATGCCGCCGCCGCCGAGCAGCAGCTCGGACAGGTCGATCAGCACGGGGTTGTAGCCGCGTTCGCGCAGCTGCGTCTCGAAGCCGGTGGCGCGCGGCGAGATGAGGACGTTGAGGCCGTCGCTCGCGGAATTGAGGCCGAACACGGCGCCGTCCTCGTCGGCCACGAGGATCGCGTCCGGGAAGCGGTCCTCGAGGACGCCGCGGCTCGCGTCGTCGAACGCGCTCGGGAGGTAGGCGATGTTGGCCTTCTCGACGCCGCCGGGTCCTTGGACGGGATCGAGCACGGAGATCGCCGTATCGAGGTGGTAGAAGCGCGGGTCGATGAGGGTGAGGCTCACGACCTCCTTGCCGAACACGTCGCCGAGCTCGCGGTGACTGTCGCCCGTGGAGCGGAATCCGGTTCCGGCGAGCATCGTGTCGCCGACGAGCAGGAAATCGCCCTCGCCTTCGTTGACCTCGACCGGCTCGACGACCTCGAACCCGTTCTCGCGGAACCAGTCCATGAACGCCGGCCCTTCGGGCGCACGCTCGGCGAAGCGGAACTTCGCGCCGTAGGCGACGCCGTCGATCACGAACCCGCCGTTGGCCGTGTAGACCATGTCGGGCAGCCCCTCGACCGGGTCGATCAGCTGGACGTCGTGACCGAGCGCGACGTAGGTGTCGTAGAGGACCTGCCACTGCGCGAGGGCCTTGGCCGTGTCGGTCGGCTTGGCGGGCTCCATCCACGGGTTGATCGTGTAACTGACGGTGAAGTGCTCGGGCCGGCACATCAGGTAGCTGCGGTGCTGCGGGATGCGGGTGGCCGGCGCGGTCGCCTGGGCGGCGGACGCCGTGTGGTGCGTGGACATTTTGCTCCTTGCGAAGGGGCGGCGGACGCTGTCCAGGGGCCCGGCGGAGCTCGGGAAGCCGACGACTCGGGCACGCCTCACCCATTGTCTCACCAGCGTCCGGAGATCAGGCGTGCCGAGCGGCTCGAGGGCGGGCCGCCGAGCGCATAACTCCTGCACTTCCGGCCTCGAACCCCGCCGAGCCGAGGCTCCCGCGGCGTGTCGCTCCGAGAGTGCAGGAGCTATGCGCCCTGGCCCGCCCCGCCCGGAACTCGGCGCCGGCCGGTTCAGGGGGCGATGACCACCAGCTTTCCGACGACGTGCCCGTCGGCCAGCCGGGCCAGAGCGGCGCCGCCCTCGGCGAAGGGGTACGTCCGCTCGATCACGGGACGAAGAGCTCCGGATGCCGCCAGTTCGACGAGTGCGGTCAGCACGTCGGTCTTCGCCACGGCCGCGACCGGGCGCAGCGGCCGCTTCGAGCCGAGGGAGCGTACGGATGCCGCGAGGATCCGGCCGATCGGACCCAGCACGCGCCCGCCCTCGCCCGAGACGAGCGCAATCGCGCCCCCGTCGCGGACGAGCCCCTGGAGCGCCGACAGCGGTGCCGTTCCGGCGATGTCGATGACGGCGTCGAAGCCCGAGCCGAGAGCATCCGACCCCGGTTGCACGGACCGGTAGTCGAACGTCCGCGACGCGCCGATCCCCTCGACGAGCGCCCGGTTCCGCTCGCCGCACAGGGCCCAGACCTCGGCGCCGCGGTGCACGGCGAGCTGCACGGCGAAGGTTCCCACCCCGCCGGATGCGCCGATCACCAGCACGCGGTGTCCGGCCGCCACACCGACGCGATCGAGCGCCTGCCAGGCGGTGCCGGCGGCCACGGCCAGCGACGCCGCGAGCACCGGGTCCAGCGCATCCGGACGTCGCACGAGCCGCGCGGCGGGCGCGACGGCGTAGGGCGCGAGGCCCCCGCCGCCCGGCAGCTCGCAGACGACCTCGTCGGCGACGGCGAAGTCGGCGACTCCGTCGCCCACGGCGATCACCGTGGCCGCGACATCCATCCCCCGCACCGGCTGCTTCGGTCGGCGCAGGCCGAACACGGTGCGCACCAGGAGCGGCTCGCCGCGCATCACGCGGACGTCGCCGTTGTTCAGTCCCGTCGCGTGCAGGCGCAGCAGCACCTCACCGCGGCGCGGCGCACGGACCCCGACGGCCGCGAGGGCGACGACGGCCGGGCCGCCGTAGCGCTCCTGCCGCCACCCGTTCATCGTCGCCGGCACGGCCGCCGCGGCATCCGCTCGGTGGTTCTCGTGCGCGGTCATGTCAGGCCTCCGGGTACTGGAAGACGTCGTCGAGCCCCACGCCGAAGACGCGCGAGATCTGGAAGGCGAGCTCGAGGGTGGGCGAGTACTTGCCCTGCTCGATCGCGATGAGGGTCTGGCGGGTCACGCCGATCTGCCGGGCGAGGTCGGCCTGCGTGAGACCCGCCTGTTCGCGCAGGGTGCGGATCGAATTGGTGACGCGGGTGGGCTTGACCATCAGACGAGCCCGCGGCGGTAGGCGATCACGCTGGCGACTCCGCCGACGATGGACGAGAGCGCGAATCCGTAGAACATCGTGTTGGCGATCCAGAACCAGTCGACCTGGAACGCGCACTCGACGATCACCCCGAGTCCGGCGATCACCAGGAACGCCTGTCCCACCCGCGTGCTCATGTGGCTGATGTCGCGGTCGCGCTGGTCGGACTTCCCGACGCCCTCGGGATCGCGCATGCCCGCGAGCATGCCCCACACGATGCTCACCACGATCGCGGCGACGATACTGGCGCCGATCGTCCACAGCATGAGGGGCACCCAGTCGACGTCGTCGAGCGGACCGCCCGCCGCCTGCTGCAGCACGAGGATCGTGTACACCGCCATGCCGATCACGCTGACGATCAGGCTCGCCCAGATGTTGCGTTCCTCGTAGACCATGACGCCCTCCGATGTCTAGAATGTTTGACATCACGAGAGTACGTCGGCTGCCGCGGCCGTGTCAAGAATTATTTACACGGAGACGGCGCGTCGGAGGATGGACGCCAGCTCCTCGCGGATCAGACATCGGGAGAAGGCGAACCCGTCGGCGAGCGACTCGGCCTCGTCCGGTCCGACGCCGTCGAAGGCGCGCGCGAACTCGTCCACCATCGCCTCGGCGAGCATGACGTGGCGGATGTGCCCGTGGATCCAGCGGCGAGCACCCCAGGGGTAGGGCTGGAAGTCCGGGAACTCCTGCTCGAACAGCCGCTCGATGGGTTCGAGGATGTCGCGGATGCCGGCATCCGTCGAACCCCAGGAGTCGACGCCGAAGCGCGCCTTGCGTTCGAGCGCCGGGGCGATGCGCCGCAGGTAGGACGAGTCGGGATCCACGGTGACGACGCCCTGGAGACCGATGTCCTTGTAGGTCCACAGGGCCCAGCTGGCATCGTGGCGGTCGAAGATGGCGAGGTGGTCCTCGAGCAGCCGATAGCGCTGCTCGTCCCGCGCGGGGTCACCCGTGTAGACCGGTCCGAACTCGCCCACCCAGATCGGCGTGCCCGTCTCACGCATGTACGCGGTGCGTTCGAGGAAGGTCTCCTCCACGCGGTCGCGGTCGACGTACTGCCCGCGGGACACGCCCGGATACGGGCCGCCGTCGACGAAGCCCGGGAGCGCGTAGTCGTGTGCCGTGTAGACGCAGTTCGGGAGCGGATCGCCCAGCTGATCGAACTGCGTGGAGTAGCGGTTCCCGTCGAGGAAGAGGATGTGGTCCGGATCCACCGACCGCACCGCCGCCTCCAGTCTGCGGTAGAACGGCCCGATCGCCTTCCCGGTCACGTCGGCCGGCTCGTTGACGGGGTTGAAGCCGGCGACCCAGGGGTGGCCGCGGTAGTGCTCGGCGATCGCCTCCCACAGGTGGACCACCCGGTCCTGGAACTGCCGTTGCGACCAGAAGTGCGCCCACTGGGTCGGGTTGTCGCTGTGCCAGTGCTGATTCTGGGCGCCGGGAACGGCGTGCAGGTCCAGGATCGTGTAGATGCCGTGCTGTGCGCACGCCTCGACCACCTGGTCGAGAAGCCGGAACCCTTCTGCCCGGACGGTGAACGGCTCGTCGTCGCTCTCGAAATGCCGGTAGTTGAAGGGAATGCGCAGCGAGTTGAGGCCGAGCGAGCGGAGGAACGCGGCATCCTCCGCAGTGAAGAACGCGTGCATGAACCGGTCGAAGAAGCGATCGTAGGCATCGTCCCCGAGCACCCGGCGCAGCGCCCGACGCTGCTGCGACTCGGCGCCGGCATAGCCGGTGATGAAGTTCTCCATGTTCATCCACCCGCCGAGCCCGAACCCCCTCAGCGTCACGGGCTCCTCGCCCGCCATGATGCGCGTCCCCTCGACGCGGAGCACGTCCTGCGGCATTCTTGCTCCCTCCCGGTGTGATCAGTCGAAGGTGAGGACTGTCCACGACACGGGCGGCAGCGTGACGGTGATGACGCCCTCGCCGATGCGAGCGGAGGAGTTCACCCGGGGAGCCACGCGTTCGGGGTCTTCCAGGGTGTTCGCGGCGTGGATGTCGTCATCGGAGAGGGTCTGTGCCGTGGCGCTCGCGATCTGCCCGAGCGAGAGGACATCGATCTCGAGGGACACCTCCTCGGCCAGGCTGCGGTTGACGATGAACACCGTCGTCGCGCCGCCTTCCTCATCGCGCGTGGCGACCGCATCGACGATCGGGACGTCGCCGTACAGCTCCGTCGGGTAGGTGGGGCTGTCGAGCTTCAGCTCCAGCGCGACCCCGCGCGCCAGGCGCGAGGTGAGCGAGAACGGATAGAAGGTGGTCTGCCGCCAAGCGGGTCCGCCCGGCTCGGTCATGATCGGCGCGATGACGTTGACCAGCTGCGCGAGGCTTGCGGCCGTCACGCGGTCGGCGTGGCGGATGAGCGAGATCAGAAGGCTCCCGAAGACGACGGCATCGAGCACGGAGTAGGAGTCCTCGAGCAGGCGGGGCGCCACCGGCCAGTGCGTGGGGTGGGTGATCTTGTCGACCTCGTTGAACCGGGACTGGTACCAGACGTTCCACTCGTCGAAGGAGATGTCGATGGTCTTCTCGCTGCGGCGGACCGCCTTGACGTGGTCCGCCGTCGCCACGACGGCATCGATGAACCGATCCATGTTGACCCCGGAGGCGAGGAAGCTGCCGTAATCGTCGCCCAGCGGCTCGTAATAGGCGTGGCACGAGATGTAGTCGACGTCGTCGTAGGTATGACTGAGCACCACGCGCTCCCAGTCTCCGAAGGTCGGCATCTGGGCACTCGAGCTCCCACAGACCACGAGCTCGAGATCCGGATCGATCTGCCGCATCGCCCTCGCCGTCTTGGCGGCCAGCTGGCCGTACTCCTCCGCCGTGCTGTGACCGAGCTGCCACGGACCGTCCATCTCGTTCCCGAGGCACCACATCCGGATGCCGTGCGGCTCGGGATGGCCGTTCGCGACGCGCCCGTCCGACCACTGCGTGCCCGAGCGCAGGTTGGCGTACTCGAGCACGTCGAGCGCCTCCAGGATGCCGCGCGTCCCGAGGTTCACCGCGTACATCAGCTCGCTGTCGACCTTGGTCAGCCAGCGGGTGAACTCATCGAGGCCGATCTCATTGGTCTCGGTCGAGTGCCACGCCAGATCCAGTCGTCGCGGCCGCGACTCGCGAGGCCCCACGCCGTCCTCCCACCGGTAGCCCGACACGAAGTTCCCGCCGGGGTAGCGGATCGTCGAGACGCCGAGCTCGCGCACCAGGTCGATGACGTCCGTGCGGAACCCCTCCTCGTCCGCACTCTCGTGGCCCGGTTCGTAGATCCCGTCGTAGACGCAGCGGCCGAGGTGCTCCACGAACGAGCCGAAGAGTCGCCGGTTGATGGGCCCGATGGTGAAGTGCGGGTCGATGGTGAGGTGTGCGCTGATCATTCTGGTCTTCCGGGAAGCGTCGGGAGAGGGTTGCGTGGCCGGCCGCGGGTCATTTCAGGCTTCCGATCGCAAGCCCGCCCTGCCAGTAGCGCTGGAGCGTGAGGAAGGCGATGATCAGCGGGATCACTGAGACGAGGGAGCCGAGGACGATGATGCTCCACAGGCTCTGGCCGCCGGCCGCACCATAGGTGGATGCCGTCGAATTCCAGAGGCCGATGCCCACGGTGACCGGGAACAGGCGGTTGTCCGACAGCATGACCAGCGGCAGGAAGTAGTTGTTCCACGACGAGACGATCGACAGCAGCAGCACGGTCACGATCGCCGGGCGCAGCAGCGGCAGCGCCACCGTGAAGAAGGTCCTGAACTCGCCCGCACCGTCGACGCGGGCGGCATCCAGAAGCTCGTCGGGAACCGCGTCACGCGCGTAGACGTTCATCAGGTAGACACCGAACGGGTTCAGCAGCGTGGGGACGATCACCGCCCAGACCGTATTCGTCCAGCCCACCTGCGCGAACAGCACGAAGGTCGGGATCACGAGCGCGGTCGTCGGCACCATGACGGCACCCAGCAGGATCGCGAACGAGAAGCGCCGGCCGGCGAAGGTGTACTTGGCCAGTCCGTAGCCGGCGAGTACCGCCAGCGCCGTTGCGCCGATGCCGCCCACGAGCGCGTACAACGCCGAGTTGGCCAGCCAGCGCGCGTAGATGCCGCCGCCGTAAGTGAACAGATCGATGAAGTTCTGGACGTAGTTGATGTCGTCGGCGAACCAGAGCGAGCTGCCCCCGCCGAACAGGCCTGCCGCGCTCTTCGAGCTGTTGACGATGAGCCACCAGAACGGGATGAGGAAGTAGAGCATCAGCAGCCCGAGCACGATGTTCAGCGGCACCCGGCCGGGCTTGCGCGGTGTCGATCGGCGCTCGATGGTCTTCCCGGGCGTGCGGCGTGCTCTCGTGCCCTCGCTCAGTGTGGCGCTCATGAGGTGATGCTCCCTCGCTTGCGGGTCGCGAACAGGAAGATGTACACGCAGATGAACACCACGGCACCGAGGGCGAAGGAGATCGTCGCACCGTAGTTGTAGTTCGCGAGAGAGAACGCCTGCTGATATGCGTACATGTTCGGGGTGAAGTCATTCGGGATCGCGCCCGCAGCGAGCTGCTGGAGGATCTGCGGCTCGTTGAAGAACTGCAACGTTCCGATGAGCGCGAAGACGAGGATCAGCAGCAGAGCGGGCGTCAAGAGCGGGATCTTGAGACGCAGGACGATCTGCCACTGCGAGGCGCCGTCGATGCGGGCAGCCTCGTACATGGTCGGATCGATCCCCTGAAGAGCGGCGTACAGGATGATCATGTAGTAGCCGGCCCATTGCCACGTCACGATGTTGAGCAGGCCGTAGAAGATCAGGCTGCTGCTCAGGAAGTCCGGGGCTTCTCGACCGAAAGATTCGAAGATCTCCGCGAGCGGACCGAAGTTGTCGCTGTAGAGGAAGCCCCACATGAGCGCGCCGATCACGGTCGGGATCGCGTACGGCATGAAGATCATGAGCCGCGAGAAGCGCGCGTAGCGCGTGATGACGATGTCGAGAATGAGCGCGATCGCCAGCGAGACCGCCATCTGCAGCGGGATCAGCACGATCGAGAACCTCACGACGAACCAGACGCCGTCGAGGAACGAAGGGTCGGAGAAGGCTTTGACGTAGTTGCCGAGCCCGACGAACCTCGTGCCGCCGATCAGCGACTTCTGGAACAGGCTCAGGTAGAGGGCGTAGCCGATCGGGAGGATCAGCATGGCGACGAAGACGATGCCGAACGGTCCGACGAAAAGCCAGCCCATCAGGTTCTGACGAGCTGATGTCGACCGGCGGCGCTTCGTCGGGATGGCGACGTCTTCGAGCGTGGTGGTCATGATTACTCCAGGTCCGTGAAGGGTCGACCCGGGGGCCGGTCCGCGCGGACGCGGACCGACCCCCCGGCTCAGCTCACTCGACGACGGTGAACCCCTGCTCCTCGGCGTAGGCCACCACATCTGCCTGGAGGGCGTCGGCAGCTTCGGAGCCGGTCGCCGAGCCATCGATGATGGCGGCGATCTGGTTCGTCAGCGCGGTGTAGTAGTACTGACCGAGCGGCGTGTACGTCATGCCGGTGTAGGCGTCCGCGGCGGGCACGTACACCTCTTTGTTGGCCTGCTGGCCGCTGAAGAACGGGACCTCGTAGTCCTGGAACTCCGACGAGGACAGGACGTTGGCGTTCAGCGGGAAGATGATCTGCTGCTGCCAGCCTTCGTCCAGCGATGCCTGGTCGGCGTAGACCCCGAATGCCACCTTGGCGGCCAGCTCCGGGTCGGCCGCCTGGCTGCTCACGACGAACGCAGAGCCTCCCCAGTTGATCGCGATGGGGTTGGCCGGATCCCACTGCGGCATCGGGGCGACCCCCCACACACCCGCATCCGCTCCCTCGCCGACGCCCGCGCCCTGGAGGTACCCGGGAGCCCACGCGGCCGAGAGGTAGGTGGCGTAGTCGCCGCCGATCACACCCGCGATGTACTCGGGGGTGAACTGGTCCTCGGTGCCGACGAGTCCCTTGTCGACCAGGCCGTCCCAGTAGTCGAGGACCTCCTTGATCTCGGGGCTGTTGAGGTTGATCCCGATCTCGCCCTCGTTCGCGGGGTCATAGGTGAACGGCTCGGCGCCGTTCCCGTAGAAGTACGCCGTCGTGGTCGCGGGCTGGTTCGCCGCGAAGCTCGCGAAGACCGGTCCGCCCGCATCCTTGAGCGCCTGGGCGGTGGTCTCGAGCTCGGCCCACGTCGTGGGCGCCGTGAGGCCGTACTGCTCGAAGATGTCGGTGCGGTAGATCATGCCCATCGGGCCGCCGTCGACAGGAGCGCCGTAGACGGCGTCGCCGACCGAGACATCCTTCCAGGCACCTTCGCTGAAGTCCGCCTCGACATCCGCGTATCCGAGGTCGGTCAGGTCGACGAGCGCGTCCTGAACCTGGAAGGTCGGGATGCGGTCGGCCTCGACCATCATCACGTCGGGGGCGCCGCTGCCGGCCGTGACGGCCGTCTGGAACTTGTCGTACGCGTCGCCACCGGCACCGGCGTTCGTCCAGCAGACCTGGACGTCGTCGCTGGCCTCGTTGAAGTTGTCGACGACCGTCTCCATGTTGGGATACCAGGCCCACATGGTGACGATCGGCAGGTCCTCCTTCGGAATGGAGTTCGTGCAGTTCGCGTCTTCGTTGCCACCACCACCACCGTTTTCGTCGCCGCCTCCGGCGGTGCACGCGGACAGAGCGCCGGCAAGGGCGAGCGCTGTGACCGCAGCAAGGACAGGCTTTGTCTTCACTGGAGTTTTCCTTTCGGTAATTGCTGACTTCTTCGTCGGTGCACGACCGTTACCGGTCTGACGCAGGGAGAGATGCGCCGATCCGGGCTGATCTACAACGTTGTAGAGCAACGTTGTAGAAACCATTCCATCGCGGTCGGCGACTGTCAAGGGTGGACCGGAATTCTCTCGGCGCGGCCCGAAACGTCGGGGTGCCGACGGTCCACCGGCGGCATCGGCGAGCGCAGTAGAGTGCAGTGATCGGCAGGAGGATGGGGGCACCGATGGGACCGACGATGCACGACGTCGCTCGGGTGGCGGGCGTCTCGATCAAGACCGTCTCGAATGTGATCAACGACTACCCGCACGTGCGACCGGGCACTCGCGACCGCGTCAACGAGGCGATTCAGCAACTCGCCTACCGCCCGAACCTCTCAGCCCGCGGACTGCGCTCCGGGCGAACCGGAGTCATCGGCCTGGCCGTCCCCTCGCTGCGCGAGAACTACTTCGCCGAGCTGGCGGACGAGGTGATCCGGGCCGCCGAGAAGCGAGGTCTCGGCGTCATGGTCGAGCAGACCAGCGGCGACCGCGAGACCGAGCTCCGAGCAGTCACCGCGAACCGTCCGCGCTTCCTCGACGGCATGCTCTTCAGCCCGGTCAGCCTCGGCCAGGAGGATGCCCACGCACTGGACGGGGACGGTCCGCTCGTGCTTCTCGGCGAGCGCATCTTCGGGGGCCCGACCGACCACGTCACGATGCACAACACGACGTCATCGCAGGCGGCGGTCGAGCACCTGCTGAGTATCGGCCGACGACGGATCGCCCTCGTCGGCGCCGACCTCGAGCACGGCGATGAGGCGAGCTCTGCAAGCCTGAGGCTGAAGGGCTATCTGCGCGCCCTGCAAGGAGCCGGCATCGAGCTCGACCGAGCCCTCGTCCGACCCACGTCGATGCACCGATGGAATCGCGCCGGTGGCGCCGCCGCGACGCACCTCATGGTGGAGGAGGGCGTCGACTTCGATGCCGTGTTCGCCCTCAACGACACGCTGGGCCTCGGCGTCCTGCGCGCCCTGCGCGAAGAGGGCATGCGCGTTCCGGACGACGTCGCCGTGATCGGCTTCGACAACATCGACGAGAGCAGGTACTCCGTCCCCTCGATGTCCACCGTCGACATCGGCCGCGCCCAGATCGCGGCACTCGCGGTAGACCGCCTCATCGAGCGCATCAGTGAGAAGGGCGAGCGGCGTCCCCCCGAAACGTTCAAGCCCGAGTTCCGCATCGTGGCGCGCGAGTCGACCGGCTTCGCCGACGCCGACGCGGAGTAGCCGGCACCACGGACTGCGGCGCCTGCTCACCGGCGGCGGATCAGCGTCAAGAAACGAGGAAGAATCGGCGGTACGGCCGCCGGCCACTCCTCGATTACGGCGTGTCTCCTTGTTTCTCGCTGCCGCAGCGGCCGCCGCGCCCTGGCTAGATCACGTCCTCCGACCACCGGTCGGGATTGCCGAACCGGTGCGCGGTGATCGTGATCGACTGCTCACGCAGGAAGGGCAGCAGCTCGAGCCGGCCCGCCGTGGTGACCTCGTCGTCGTAGACCGCGAGGTCGGGATCGCCCCCGGTGGCGACCGCCAGCGCCCGGTGCGCCTCGGCCACCGACTCGCGCGGCCCGATGAGCCGCACGCGCGAAGGACGGGGAGCGGATGCTTCGCCCGCCGCCGCGGCGACGAAGTCCTCGGTCGGAGCGGAAATGCGCTGCAGCCACTCATCGTCGGTCTCGACGAACACGGTCACGCCCTGATCGCTCAGTGAGCGGCGCACCGCGGCGGGAAGGCCGGTCGGCGCGCTCAGCGTGAGCGGAGCACCGGCACGGATCCCGGCGAGCACGACGCGCAGCACCGCCTGCCAGGTCGCATCGGATGTCGCACGCAGTGCCACGGCCGGCACCGGACGGTAGCGGAAGAGGTTGCGCTCCACGCCGAGGGCTGAGACGTCCTTGACCTGACCGAACTCGCGATCCCACGCGATCGCGTCGGACAGAGCACCGCGGCGCAGCCATTCGAACGCCTCGTAGTCGAGGGAGGGCTGGGCGGCCTCGATCACCGTCGTGATGCGCGAGTCCAGACCGCGCAGGTGCAGCGTCGCCGAGGCCGCACCGCTCGACGACGACCGCCAGGAGCCGAGGCCGACGAGATAGTTCGGGCCGCCGGCCTTCGTGCCGGCGCCCACCGAGGAGCGCTTCCAGCCGCCGAACGGCTGTCGCTGCACGATGGCGCCCGTGATGCCGCGGTTGACGTAGAGGTTGCCTGCCTCGACGCGGTCCAGCCACACCCCGAGGTCGTCGGGGTTCTGGGTGTAGAGCCCGGCGGTGAGGCCGTAGGCGACGGCGTTCTGCAGTTCGATCGCGTGTGCGAGCGAGTTCGCATGCATGACCCCGAGCACGGGTCCGAAGAACTCCTCGTGGTGGAAGCGCGATCCCGGCCGCACGCCGGTGCGGATGCCGGGACTCCACATGCGACCCGCGAACTCGGGTCCCGCGTCGACCGGCTTCGGCTCGACGAGCCAGCGCTCGTCGTCGTCGAGGGTCGTGAGCGCCCACTCGAGCTTGCCGCTCGGCGGCTCGACGACCGGACCGACCTCGGACAGCGGATCGGAGGGCGAGCCCACGCGCAGCGACGTCGCCGCGTCGACGAGCTGGCGCGCGAACCGCTTCGAGTGCCCCACCGGCCCGACGAGGATCGCGAGCGAAGCTGCGGAGCACTTCTGCCCCGCGTGCCCGAAGGCGCTCTTGATGAGATCGGATGCCGCGAGGTCGAGGTCGGCCGACGGCATGACGATCATCGCGTTCTTGCCGCTGGTCTCGGCCAGGAGCGGAAGCTCCGGGCGCCACGAGCGGAACAGCGCGGCGGTCTCGAACGAGCCGGTGAGGATCACGCGGTCGACGGCGGGGTGCGAGACGAGAGCCTGACCGAGTCCGCCTTCGTCGATGTCGACGAGGGCGAGCACGTCGCGCGGAACGCCGGCTTCCCAGAGCGCCTCCGCGAGCACGGCCGCGCAGCGACGCGCCTGGGGGGCGGGCTTGAAGACGACGCCCGAGCCGGCGGCGAGCGCCGCGAGCACGCCGCCGGCCGGGATCGCGACGGGGAAGTTCCACGGCGGGGTGACGAGGGTCAGCCGGGCCGGCTCGAAGACCGCTCCGCTGACGCTGTCGAGTTCACGCGCGGTCGCCGCGTAGTAGTTCGCGAAGTCGACGGCCTCGCTCACCTCGACGTCGGCCTCGGCGAAGATCTTGCCGGTCTCGGAGGCGGCCACCTCGATGAGCTCGCCACGTCGCGCCTCGAGCGCGCGGCCAGCCGCGGCGAGCACAGCACCGCGCTCGGCGGCGGGCTGGGCGCCCCAGCGGGCGGCGGCATCCGTCACCGTCTTCACGACCGCTTCGAGGGCCTCGGCATCGTCGATGCGCGCGGCGGCGATGGTCGCGTCTCCGGCGCTCGAGGCGTCGATGCGACCGAGGATGCGCCGCGCCCACACCCGGTTGGCGGGGAGCGCGGGGTCGGTGTCGGCGGCGTTGCGGAAGCCGGGCGCACCCGCGGCGGGGCTTGCCGTCTGGCGCGGTGCGAAGACCGCGGTCTCGACGTAGGCCGCACCGGCGAAGAGCTGCTCCTCGACCGACGGCGCGATCGGGGCGGTCTCGGCGGGATCGGCGGCAGCCGAACGCGCGATGCCGATCACGGCCTGCGTGAGTCCGGCATCGTCGCCGATCGGGCCGGTGCCGCGCAGGTGCGCGCGGGTGACGGGCTGCTCCTCGGGTGCCGCGTCGCGGTTCTGCGCGCGGTTCGGGCCGGTTGGGAGGGACGGATCGGCGGCGCGGTCCAGCGAGGCGAAGAAGCGGTCGCGCTCGCGCTCGAACATCGCGGGCTCGTCGGCGAGTTCGAACGCCGCGGAGAGGAAGTTGTCGCTCGACGCGTTCTCCTCGAGGCGACGGACGAGGTAGCTGATCGCGACGTCGAACTCGTCGGGGCGGACGACGGGGACGTAGAGGAGCACGTGGCCGACTTCGCGCGCGACCGCGGCGACCTGGCCCTGAGCCATGCCGAGCAGCATCTCGAACTCGAGATCGGGGCTGCCGGCAGGCACCCCCGATGCCTGCCCTGAGCCTGTCGAAGGGTCGCGCACGCCGGTCTCGGCCGCGAGCAGCCACGCGTAGGCGATGTCGAACAGGTTGTGGCCGGCGACGCCGATGCGCACCGCGGCGGTGTTCTCGGGCCGCAGCGCCACCTGCAGGCAGCGCACGTAGTTGGCGTCGGAGTCGACCTTGGCGTCGTACGTCGCCAGCGACCAGTCGTGCATGACGGCGTCGACGCGCTCCATCGCGAGGTTCGCTCCCTTGACGAGCCGCACCTTGATGCGCGCTCCGCCCGCGGCGACGCGACCCTGCGCCCACTCCGTGAGCCGCTCGAGCGCCGGGAGGGCGTCGGGGAGGTACGCCTGGAGCACGATGCCCGCATCGAGAGCCTGCAGCCGCTCATCGTCGAGGATGCGCGTGAAGACCGCGATCGTCAGGTCGAGGTCGCGGTACTCCTCCATGTCGAGATTGATGAAGGTGCCGTCGGTTGCCGCCGTCAGGTAGAGCGGCATCAGGCGGTCGACGACCTTGTCGACGACCTCGTCGAACGCCCACATGGAGATGTGGCTGGCGATCGCCGACACCTTGACGGAGACGTAGTCGACGTCGGGCCGCCGGATCAGCTCATGGATGCCCTCGAGGCGCCGCAGAGCCTCCTGCTCGCCGAGCACCGCCTCGCCGAGGAGGTTGAGGTTGAGGCGCGCCCCCGATTCGCGGATCTTCGCGATCGCCGGCCCCAGCTTGTCGGGACGAGCGTCCACCACGAGGTGGCCGACCATCTCGCGCAGCACGCGGCGCGCGATCGGCACCACCGGCGAGGGGAGCACGGGCGCGACGGCGCCGCCGACGCGCACAGCGCCGCGAAGGTACCAGGGGAGGAACTCCGGTACGAGCGGGGCGACGCGGCTGAGATTGGATGCCGCCGCCGTCAGGCTCTCCGGCCGCATCACGCCGTCGACGAAGCCGATCGTGAAGGGAAGTCCGTTGGGGTCTTTGAGAACGCCGGCCAGTCGCTCGGCGGCGGGGTCCACGTCGACCTCTGCGCTCTCGGTGATCCACCGCTGCGCGAGCACCACGGCACGCGAAGCGAGGTCATCGCCGGAGGCCGTGAGGTCGGTGTCCCCCTGGTAAGGGTCGGTCACCATGCGACAAGCCTATGCGCTGCGCGCCCGTCCGGTCGGCGCACGACTGTGAGAGTGTGGATGCATGAGGGCGACGGCGGCGAACCGCACCCGCTGGGTCGCGGGTGCAGGTGTGCTCGCACTCGGCCTCGGCGTGCTGGCCTTTTCGGCGCCCGCTGTCGCAGCACCGGGCGACACGATCGGCCCATTCAACCCCGTGACCAGGCCTCTCGGGCAGTTGGTCGATGGGCACGCGGCCAACAGCGAGTTCCTCGTCTTCGTCGAGGGGGACGCGCAGCTCAACGCGGATGAGGCCGAGGGCACCGTCGCCCTGGGCGGCGATCTGGCGTTCAACTCCTCTTACAACATCTTCAGCTCGCGCCCGACGTTCACGGTGGAGGGCGAGACCAGCCCGGTGTTCCTCTACGTCGGGGGCGGCATCCGGTGGCCCGTGCAGCCGCACGTGCTCAAGGTGCTGCAGGACGGCTACGCGAAGGTCGGCGACACCAGCACGTACGCGGCGTTCAACACCGACCAGAACGGCGCCCTGCGCGACTTCCGCATCGTGCCGCCGGGTGGGAACTACGAGACGAACCCCCACATCGAGGGCACAGAGCCGCAGTCCCCGGAGTCGATCGCGGAGCCGGTGCCCGACGGCTACATCGACATCGCGGCCGCCTTCGAGCTCTACCGGCCGAGCTCGGCGCTGCTCGGATCGTGCGCGCCGACGCTCGAGCTGACCTCGCGAGACTCGCCGTACCCGCCCCTCCCCTCTCCCGCCCCCGTTGGCGCGGCCGGTCGTGTGGAGCTCGTGGCGGATCGGACGAACGTGCTCGACATCACGACGGACGACCTCGAGAACCTCGCCGAGATCACGTTCGCCGGCGCGGCACCTGCCGCGGACACGCCCCTGCTCGTCAACATCCACGGTGCGTCGTTCACGGGGACGATGCCCAACACCGCGGGCATCGGCGGAGCGCAGGCGCCCTTCATCCTCTGGAACTTCGTCGATGCGACGTCGATCGTGGTGACCGGCGGCGACTCGCTCGAGGGCACGCTGTACGCGCCGAGAGCCGTGCTGAACTGGCAGGTCACGCAGAACATCGAGGGCAACGTGATCGCGGCGGAATTCATCCACGGGCTGTCCGTCGTGGAACCGGTGGGGACCCCCCGCGAGGTGCACGACTTCCCGTTCTCCGCCGAGGTCAGCTGCGTCGAGGACGGCACACCCACTCCGACCCCGACGCCCACTCCGACCCCGACCCCGACGCCCACTCCGACGCCGACACCCACACCGACTCCCACCCCGACACCAACGCCGACGCCGACGCCGACGCCGACGCCGACGATCGCCCCCACACTCTCCCCGGACGAGCCCGACCTCCCCGCGACGGGCGGCAAGGGCGTCGGCTGGCTTCCGTACGCCGCGGGCCTCGCCCTGGTGGGCGGCGGTGTCCTGCTTCTCGGCGACGCGGTGCTGCGACGCCGCCGGACCTGACCTCCCGGGTCACACCCGATCGGCGCGCGGATCCCCAGCGGCGGGTCGCTCGTCCGCCGCGGGAGCGGCGCGCATGTCGCCCTCGCGGACGGCGCCGACACGCGTGTCGTCCGCGGTCGCGGCATCCGCTCGCCCGTCCGTGACGTAGGGGTCGACCTCGTCCGCCTGGCGCAGGCGCTCGGCCTGCTCGGCACGATGCTTCTCGGCGTCGGCCTGCAGGTCGTCGATGTCGCCGGCGCGACGGTCGGCGTCGAGGGTCGCCTGCGCTGCCTGGGCCTTGGCCTGCTCGGCGGCGGCAGCAGCCGATGCTGCGTCGGCGCGCGCCTGAGCGGCCTGCGCCTCGTGCTCCCTCGCCGCGATCTCGGATTCGCGGGCGTCCGCCCGGATCTGCTCGGCCTTGTCGTGCTGCGCCTCGAGGCGCTTCTGCCGGCGACCCCGACCCGTGACCATCACGACGACGACGACGAGGATCGCGACGACCAGGATGCCGACGACGATCCAGATGACAGTGCTGGTATCCATGAGATGCCTCCTTCGCGCGTCGGCCGATCGGCCGACGCCGCACCACCAGGCAACCCCGAGCCGGCCGCGGCGGCAAACGGGTTGCGCACCCCGCGCACGTGCGCTATCGGATGCCGCGTGCCGAACCTCGGCCGAACGAGCGGCGTCGGGCGGTCGTCAGCTCGCGGCGGGCCGAGCGGGCTCGGGCACGACGCGCAGACCCCCGGGGGAGTTGGCCGTGTCGACGAGCTCCTGCAGCCACAGACGGTTGATCTCGGGCATCGGCGCCTCGTACTCGAACCGCAGCGTCGTCACCGGTGAGATCCAGACGGCCTGACGCACGTCGGTCTCCTCGTCGACGATGGCGAACGCGAAGCTCTCCTGCCGGCGGAGCTTCGCCGTCATCACGAGCTCGAGGTGTGCGAGCACCCGATCGTCGAGAGGGAAGCCGATCGACGGCGAGCCGTAGTGGAGGGTGCCCATCCTCCGATCCTACGGGGACCGGCCCGTCCCGGCCCCGCTAGGGTGGGCGCATGGCTATCGTGAACCGGCTGACCGTGGATGGACGCGACTACTTCCTCCCCGAGCCCGTGACCGAGCTCAAGAACGCGATCCTCGAGGCGATCAAGTCCGGCGGCGGGTACGTCAACATCCCGCCGCTGCGCGGGGGCCCCGGCATCGACATCCTCTTCTCGCCCGGGATGCCCGTCACCTGGTCGCAGATCGACGTGGGAGACCCCGCGTCGGATGACGGGGCCGACGCCGAGGACGACATCCTCTGACGCTCCTCCGCTAGAGCAGGCGCTCGAGCTCGGCGACGCCCATCGGCGCACCGAGCAGGTAGCCCTGCCCCCGGTGGCACCCGCGCGCGATCGCGCGCTCCAGATCTGCCGTCGTCTCGATCCCCTCGGCGAGGACGCGCCAGCCGTAGCGCGCGGCACGCTCGACGACACCGGCGACGAAGTCCGAGGCCGCGGCATCCGCTCGCTGAGTCAGCGACCGATCGATCTTGATCTCGTCGATGGGCAGCGCCTCGACCATCTCGATGGTGGTGTCCCGCGAGCCGAAGTCATCGATCGAGATCGCCAGTCCGAGCGAGCGCAGGAGCTGCAGGGGCCCGTCCATGACCGGCAGCAGCTGCGGCGAAGGCGACTCGGTGATCTCGATGGTGACGCTGGCCGGGTCGATCGAGAGGTCCTCCAGCCGGGCGATCACCGCATCGGCGTAGTCGAAGGTGATGTGCGACGGCGACGCGTTCGTCGCCAACCCGACGGGATGGCCGTCCTGCTGCCACGCGGCCACTTGCGCGGCACCGCGCTCGAGCATGAGCACGTCGATCTCCTCGATCAGATCGGCGCGCTCGGCGATCGGGATGAAGGTCGAGGGCGGCACCTCGTCGTCTGGTCCGCGCGTCCACCGGCAGAGGCCCTCGACGGCGACCGGCGCCGACGAGACGCCACCGGGCCCGAGGGCGAACTGCGGCTGATAGGCGATCGACAACCCGCCCGAAGCCACTGCCTCACGAAGGTCGTCCACCAGCGATGCCGAAGTCGTCACCTGGTCAGACTGTCCAAGCGCACGATTCACCGCAACACCCGACAAAGATGGCCGAAAAGCGTATACTCCGCGTCTTCCCTGCGGCAGCGCGGAGCATGCGGGCGTCTCGCGCGGATACGCTTGCGGGATGGGCACGCTCACGTACGACTCGCGGGTCACCGTTTCGATCGACGACCGGATCCTCGCGCACCTGCAGGTCGTGATCTGGGCGAAGCTGCGTCGCGGCGAGCACTTCCCCTTCACGTGGACCGACCCGACGCGCAACGGGATGGGACGCACATCGGTGTGGCTCAGCCCCCACCAGCCGCTCGTGTTCGAGTACTTCGGCGGGCGTCAGCCCCGCCTGAACCCGGCCTGGATCGAGGTTCTCACCAAGTCCGCGAACTCCCCCGCCGGCCTCTCCATCGTCGACGAGCCCGTCGAGCCGGCGCTCCCGCCGCGCTAGATCCTCAGTTCCAGACGCTCGGCGCTTCGGCACGCGTCGGCGGAAGAGCGGATGCCGCAGCCCAGTCGTGCACCCACGCCTCGACCTCCGGGATCCCGTCCGGATAGCCGATGGCGCCGAACAGCTCCTCGTGCGACAGGGTGCCGCCGCTGCGCTTCATCATGCGGGCGCGGACGATGACCCGGGCGTACACCTCGCCGCCGACCACGGCGCGATGCTCGAGGTAGACCGCCTTGTCGTCGTGCCCGACCATGCGGGACTCGATGTCGAACCGCTGCCACAGCTCGAGCGACTTGCGGAAGGTCACTGTCTCGCTCGATACGACCGCGTACCAGCCGCGGGTCTTCATCACGTCCCAGAGCCCCGTGCGCACGAGCAGATCCCACCGGCCGAGGTCGAACAGCGACAGATACCGGCCGTTGTTCATGTGCATCAGCAGGTCGATGTCGGTGGGCAGGGTGGTGAGGCGGATGCGACTGATCCCGGCCGGTCCGAGGCGGCCTTCGCGGCGCACGCGCCGTCGCGCCGTCAGCATCACGACAATGGTGCGCCAGATCACGTTCACGACCAGCGATCGTAGCGACCGTGACGCCGGCGGCGCATTCGGTTGTGGGTTTCCGACAGTGCGGGAGGCGGCATCCACATCCCGATTCGCGAACGCTCCATCGCCCGATCGGCCGATTTCGCGTCCCGAGCGGCCCGGCGTAGAGTCTGGCCATGGAAGCCGAACTCCAGACCGACATCGTCGTCCGTCCGGTGCGAGACGTCGACGCAGAGGCCCTGGGCCGTGTCCACGCCACCTGCTGGCACGAGACCTACGACCACCTCATCAGCAAGGCCGCGCTCGAGGCCGTCTCGCCCAAGCGCCTCGCCGAGCTGTGGACGCACTGGGCCGTGCAGGGCCCCGAGTTCAAGATGTTCGCGGCCCTCGCCGGCGGCGAGATCGTCGGCTTCGCGGGCTCCGGGCCGGCGCGCGACAAGGACGCTCCCCGGTTCCGCGAGCTGTACTTCATCTACCTCCTCGACGCGTACCACGGCACCGGCATCGGCCAGCGCCTGTTCGATGCCGTCGTGACCGGCGACGAGCCGGTCTACCTGTGGGTCGCCGACGACAACCCGCGCGCCCACCGCTTCTACACGCGCAACGGCTTCGCGCTCGACGGCGCCACGCACACCGAGCCCTTCCTGGGCGAGACGCTCACCGAGGTGCGGTTCGTCCGCTGACCCGGGCGCTCGTCCGGTGCGCGATGCTGAAGAGGTGCACTCCTCGATGCGCCCGCTGACCGTCTGGCCCCTCGCCGGGATCCCCGAGGTCGCCTCGGGCGCCGATCTGGCGGCGATGATCGCGGATGCCGCTGCCGGCGAACTCGCCGACGGCGACATCCTCGTGGTGACCTCGAAGATCGTGTCGAAGGCCGAGGGCCGCTTCGTCACCGCCGACGACCGCGAGGATGCGATCACCGCAGAGACGGTACGGGTGGTCGCGACCCGCGAGTCGCCGGGCGGCCATCTCACCCGCATCGTGCAGAACCGCCTCGGGATCGTGTCGGCCGCCGCCGGCGTCGACGCGTCCAACACCCCCGAGGGCACGATCCTCCTCCTGCCGGTGGATCCGGATGCCTCGGCCCGCGCCCTCGCCGCGACCCTGCGCGAGCGGCTCGGCGTGCAGGTCGGCGTGCTCGTGTCCGACACCCTCGGCCGCGCCTGGCGAGACGGCCAGACCGATCACGCCATCGGCGCCGCGGGCGTGCACGTCTTCGAGGACCTGCGCGGAGGGACGGATGCCGAGGGCCGCCCTCTCGTCGTGACGATGCCGTGCGTCGCCGACGAGCTCGCGTCCGCCGCCGACCTCGTCAAGGGCAAGGCGTCGCGCCTGCCGGTCGCCGTCGTGCGGGGCAGGGCCGACCTCGTCGGATCCCTGGACCTTCCGGGCGCTCGGTCGATCGTGCGCCCGCTCGAGCGCGACATGTTCCGGCTCGGCGCCGACGAGGCCTACGCCGAGGGATTCGCCGCGGGCGCAGCATCCGCTCACCCTGCCAGTCGCTGACACCCACGCTCACGAGTCGCCAAGACACGCCGACGGCCCAGCAGAGCAGCGGCGTGTCTTGGCGACTCGCGGGGGTGTTCGTCGCGGACGCGGCATGCGTCACCCTGCGAGTCCCTAGCGGTTTGGGGCGCATTCCGGCCGTTGGGGCGGACGATATGCGCCCCGACAGACGGGACGCGCCCCAAACCCGGTACGTGCGGGGCGTCGAGACTGAGGCGTTCGGGGCGCACCTCGTTCGTTGGGGCGGACGATATGCGCCCCGACGGAGCGTGCGCGCCCCAAACCCGAGGCGCCAGGATGCGGGTCGACCCTGAGGGGCACGTCCCGCGGAGGTTCGGGGCGCACCGAGGTTCGGGGCGCAATCCGTCCCTCGGGGCGGACGATATGCGCCCCGACGGACCGTGCGCGCCCCAAACCCGAGGCGCCAGGATGCTGACCGGGCGCGGCGTCAGCGGCCGGAGACTTTGCCGAACAGGCGGGCGATGGGGGCGAGGATGAGGGGACGGGCGGCGATCCAGGCGGCGACGATGACGAGTATCGAGGCGGAGAAGATCCAGAACCCGGTCCAGTTCATCGCGTACGCGTCGGGATCGACCGAGCCCTGCGCGGCGTACATGTGGTTGAGGTTGCGCAGCGCCCCCGTGGCGAACACGAGCACGACGTGGACGAAGATGAACGCGACGAAGTAGAGCATCACCGGGAAGTGCACGGCTCGGGCCCACTCCACCGGGTACGCCTTGCTCAGGCCAGCCGCGTTCTTGGGCCAGATGCCGCTCATGCGCACCCCGGTGATCGCCGCCAGCGGGGCGGCGATGAACACGGTGGTGAAGTACGCCAGCTGCTGCAGCGCGTTGTAGTTGACCCAGCCGTTCTCGGTCGGCCAGTCCAGCGACACGTACTGCAGCGCCGCGGAGATCGCGTTGGGGAACACCTCCCACGAGGTGGGGACGATACGCATCCACTGCCCGGTGACGAAGAGCAGCACGACGAATATGACGCCGTTCACGAGCCAGAGGATGTCGAGGGACTGGTGGAACCACAGGTTCAGGCTGATCTTGCGCTTGCCGTCACCGCCACGACGGGTCCAGAAGACCGACGGCCGCTTCTCGGTGCGCACCTGCAGTCCGGAGCGGATGATCAGCACCATCAGGAACACGTTGAAGAAGTGCTGCCATCCCAGCCACGCCGGGAACCCGACCGGCGCCCCCGCGGGCAGGTGGTACTCGCCCGGGTACGCGGCGAGGAAGTCCAGGCCCCACTGCGTGCTCAGCAGCCACCGCACCGCGAACACGGCCATCAGGCCCGCGTAGAGCAGACCCGCGCCGCCGACGATCACCGCACCGGCCCACTGCAGCCGCGTGAACGGGCCGATCCGCTGTGGCTCCGGCTTGGGCTGCGGGCGGGTGCGGGCCGTCTGGCCAGCCCACACGGTCCGCGGGAACGGCAACGGCGTGGAGAAGTCCGGGCCGGAGGCGGCGGGTGCAGGGGGCGCCTGCGCAGCGGGCGAGTCCGGGACGACCGCGGGCGCGGACACGGCCGCGACCGTCGCGGGCTGCGCGACGGCAGTCTGAGGCTCGCTCGTCGCGGTGACCAACGGGCCATCGGATGCTGCGGCCGCCGCGGGTTCGAGCGCCTCAGCCGCGGTGGGCGTGGCGAACAGGCCCGGCGGGGGCCATGGTTCGCCTCCCGCGACGCGGGGCAGCCCGCGGCGCATCGCCCCGGTATCCGGGGTTTGGGGCGCGGTTCCTGCCTGACCCGCCGGGCTGGCCGGCGCGTCGAGCGCACTCGGCGCCCCAGACACTTCCGCCGCGGCGTCGAGGATCGGGACATGGTCCGGAGCGGGAACCGGGCGCTGCACGCGCGGCGACGGGGACGGAGCAGTCGCCGCGATCCCCGCGGCGACACCCGAAGCGACGGCGGCTGCGGCATCCGACGTGTCCGCTGCGGCCCCTGCACCCGCTGCGCCACGGGCGTCGCCGCCGGGGGCGTCGCCGGCGGGCGGCCAGGGCTCGCCGCCGGGAACGCGGGGCAGACCGCGACGGAGGGCTCGCCCGGCCCCGGTCGTTGAGCGAGCGGAGTGAGACGAAACGTCCTCGGCCGACGCGGACGCGGCCGCGGCCGCCTCAACCGGGATCGTTTCCGCGACCGCTGTCGTTTCCTGCGAGTGCTGCTCCGATTTCTGCAGCGGTCGCAGGGAACTGCCTCGCTCGGCAGCGGGCTCGGCGGACGCGACCTCGGGCGCGGCGGCAGCCTCGGGCGCGGCCTCGCCCGGAGGCGCGACGCCCGCGGGCGCGTCGCCGGCGGGGGGCCAGGGCTCGCCGCCGGGCCGCCGCGGAAGCCCGCGGCGGATCGCCTGTCCGAAGGTCGCCACGCCCGGTTACGCCTTCTTGGCCTCGAGCGCCGCGATCAGCTGCGGCACGACGGTGAACAGGTCGCCGACGACGCCGTAGTCGGCGATGTCGAAGATCGGAGCATCCGCGTCCTTGTTGATCGCGACGATCGTCTTCGCGGTCTGCATGCCGGCCTTGTGCTGGATGGCACCCGAGATCCCCAGCGCGACGTACAGCCGCGGCGCGACCGAGACGCCGGTCTGGCCGACCTGGTACGACTGCGGCACGTACCCGGCATCGACCGCGGCGCGCGACGCGCCGACAGCGGCGCCGAGCACATCGGCGAGCTGGTCGACGAGCGCGAACTTCTCGCCCGAGCCGAGCCCGCGGCCGCCCGAGACGACCTTCGCGGCTCCGCGCAGCTCGGGACGTGACGAGGTCACCGCGGCCTCCTCGACCGACACCACGGTCGCGGCCTTGCGCCCCGAGGGGGTCACCGCGAGCGTCTCCACCACCGGAGATGCGACGGCCTCCGCGCGGGCGTCGACCGCACCCTGACGCACCGTGATCACCGGGGCGCCCCACGTCACCGCGGCGTCGACGTTGTACGCACCGCCGTAGACGGAATGGTGGGCCACGACCCCCTCCGCGTCGCGCGAGACGCCCACGGCATCCACGCACAGCCCCGCGCGGGTGCGAGCGGCGAACCGGCCCGCCGCCTCGCGGCCCTCGATGGAGTGCGACACGAGCACCGCGTCGGGTCGAACCAGGTCGGATGCCGCGACCAGCGCGTCGGCGACCGGGACCACGAGACCCTCGCCGGGAGCCGCCACCAGCACCGACGACGCACCCAGCGCACCGGCATCCGCCGCCAGCGCCGCATCGCCCACGATGAGCGCGACCGGCGTGCCCACCTGCGCAGCGGCACCCAGCAGGCCCGCGGACGACTTCGCCAGCGCGCCCGACGGGGTCACGTCCAGCAGGACGAGGATCGAATCATCCGGGAACGTCATGTCAGCCACCCCTATGCCAGCCGGTTCTGGATGAGGAACTCCGCGAGCTTCTCGCCCGCATCGCCCTCGTCGACGATCTTGATGCCCGCCTCACGCGGCGGCTTCTCGGTCAACCCGATCACGATCGACCGCGACGCGTCGGCGCTGTGCGCATCGATGTCCAGGTCGTCCAGCGACAGTGTCTCGAACGGCTTCTTCTTGGCCGCCATGATCCCCTTGAAGTTCGGGAACCGAGCATCCGGAAGCGCCTCCGTGATCGAGATCACCGCCGGCAGCTCCGCCGACACCTGCACGCTCGCACCATCCGAGCCGCGCGCACCCGACACCGAGCCCTCGGCGATCTCCACCGAATTCAGATACGTCGCCGCCGGCACGTCGAGCAGCTCCGCGACCATCGACCCGAGCACACCCCCCGAACCGTCCGTCGACTGATTCCCGGCGATCACCAGATCGAAGCCGACACGCTTCACCGCCGCCGCGAGCACCTCCGCCGTGAGCCCCAGATCGGCGCCCAGCAGCACGTCGTCCACCACCTGCACCGCCGACGCCGCACCCATCGCGAGCCCCTTGCGCACCGTCGCCGACGCGGACTCCGGAGCCACCGACAGCACCACCACCTCGGTGCCGGCGTTCTTGTCGGCATACGCCAGCGCCACCTCGAGCGCCCGCTCGCCGATCTCATCCAGCACGGACTCACTCGCCGCGCGGTCGGCCAGACCCGTCTCGAGACTGAGCTTGCGATCTCCGTACGTATCCGGGACTTCCTTGACCAGGACGACGATCTTCATAGCCATCTCCTCACGCTGCGCACGAGTCTATGGCGCCGCCAGGCGTGCACCCAATCGGTAGGAGGCCCCCCTCGACGCGCCCCCGATCGGCGCATCCGGGGATCCCCAGACCTCTCCGCACACCGTCTGACGCACGGGTCGGCGCAGCGCCAGACGCTACGGTGGGACCAGGAGGTGCCCGTGTCTGCCAGCCGACGACTCCCGGTCGACCCGATCGCCGAGGCGAAGCGCCAGTGGGTCGACCACGGGTGGGAGCCCGCCGCTGCCGGCATGACCGCCGTGACCTCGGTCATCCGCGCGCAGCAGCTCATGTTCGCCCGCATCGACGCGACCCTGAAGCCCTTCGGCCTGTCGTTCGCACGGTACGAGATGCTGCGCCTTCTCGCCTTCACCAGAGCAGGACGGATGCCGATGGCCAGCGCGATCGCCCGTCTGCAGGTGCATCCGACCAGCGTCACCAACACGGTCGACCGCCTCGCCCGGGACGGGCTGGTCTCGCGCGAGCCGCACCCCATCGACGGGCGCGCGGCGATGCTCGTGATCACGCCGGCCGGAGTCCACCTGGTCGAGGACGCGACCACGGCGCTGAACACCGAGGTCTTCGAACAGGTCGGCCTGACCGAGGACGACACCGCGGAGCTCGTGCGGATCATCGCCCGCTTCCGCAAGGACTCCGGCGACTTCACCGACCCGCGGCCGCAACCCGACCCGCTCTGATCGGCACCCGTCGGGGGTTCGGGGCGCGTCCTGTCCTTTTGGGGCGGACCCGATGCGCCCCAAGGGACGAATCACGCCCCAAACCAGGAGCGGGAGGCTGAGACGGGGACCGGGCGGCGCGGAGCCGGGGGGTCAGCGCCCCTGGAAGTCGGGCGACCGCTTCTCCCGGAAGGCGGCCATGCCCTCCTTCTGGTCGGCCGTGTCGAAGAGGCTCGCGAACACGTGCCGCTCGAGCCGCAGCCCCTCGGCGAGAGGCACCTCCATCGCGGCATCCAGCACGGCCTTGGCCGCGTAGACGGACGGCAGCGACTTGGCCGCGACGCCGTCCGCGAGCTTCGCCGCCTCCTCGAGCAGGTCGGCTGCCGGGACGACGCGCGAGACGAGTCCTGAGCGCTCGGCCTCCGCGGCATCCATCATCCGCCCCGACAGGACGAGATCGGCGGCCTTGTAATAGCCGACCGCGCGGATGAGCCGCTGCGAGCCGCCCATGCCCGGAATGACGCCGAGGTTGATCTCGGGCTGCCCGAACTTCGCGGTGTCGGCCGCGAGGATGATGTCGCACATCATCGCCAGCTCGCAGCCGCCGCCGAGTGCGTAGCCGGAGACCGCGGCGATCACGGGCGTGCGCACGCCGGCGAACTGCGCCCAGCCGCCGAAGTGGTCGGCCATCAGCATCTCGAGGCCGGATTTCGCCTCCATCTCCTTGATGTCGGCGCCGGCGGCGAACGCGCGCTCCGATCCTGTGAGCACGATCGCTCCGATGCCTTCGTCCGCATCGAAGGCGGATGCCGCGGCCACGACATCCTTCATGGTCTGCGTGTTGAGCGCATTGAGCGCTTCCGGGCGGTTGAGGGTGATCCAGCCGACGCGGCCGCGCGTCTCGACGAGGATCGTCTCGTATTCGGTCATGGCTCTCCCGGAGTTCGGCGTCATCGCAGCACCTCGATCGTAGGCGGCGGCTGCCGCTCGCGGCGGCGGGTCCCGCATGGGGAATCCTCCCCATGTGCCATTCGCGGGGATTCGATTAGCGTGAGGACGGCGCCGCAGGGCGGACCACAACGTTTCCGAAGGGGATGGATCATGGCGGATTTCAAGGCTTCGTACGGTGAGATGGAAGCGATGTCGGGCAAGCTCGACTCGGGTCGCGAGGAGATCGGCGACATCCTGCGCCGCCTCAAGG
>NZ_LMHS01000003.1:930921-1573493 GCF_001428485.1 Microbacterium sp. Root180
TGGAGAAGGCCATCGAGGGCATCTCCGACATGGGCGAGTCGCTGCGCAAGATGCAGCAGGCGATCAAGGACACCGACCAGGCACTCGCCGGCAACTGACGAAGAGCGGTGGGAGGGGGACGGACGTCCTCTTCCCACCGTCCTGTAGAAGGGGACGGCCATGGCCGACGTCTACATCAAGGTCGACCACTTGAACCGGCTGAACGGGTCGCTCAAGCAGATCATCGTCGAGTTCGAGGATGCGGAGGAGCGCACAGACGACCTCCAGGACCTCATCGGCCGGCCGGACGGCCGGGGCGGGCTGCACAAGCGCACGCACGAGTTCGAGGGCGGCTGGAACGATCGGCGCAAGCAGCTCCTCCAGAAGCTGTCCAACATCCAGGCGGCGGTCGAGTCGACCTGCGAAGGGTGGCAGGAGTTCGATCTCGAACTCTCCCGCGACCTCTCGCTGCGCGAGTCCGACGCCGACAACCTCCCCGTGCGCTGAGCAGGAACGACCGATGACGACGATCCACACCAACAGGCAGCACCGCGTCCACGTGATCGAGGGCGATGCGCAGGGCATCATCGACCGGGGCCGGGAGATCTCGCGCCTCGGCCGGCAGATGATCGGCGCCGCCGGCGTGCTCCGCGCGATCGCCGATGGGGCGGGCGAGGAACGCGGCCGCTCGATCGAGCGCATCCGTGACGAGGTCGGCGACGCTCACGAGGAGCTCGCACTCGCCGGGGAGCGCTACAAGCCCACCGGCACGGCGATGACGACCTACGGTCACGCCCTCGACGGGGTGCAGAGCAAGCTCCGTCCGCTCGTCCTCGAGATCGAGCAGGCCAAGCGCCAGCTCGAGGCCAAGATGTCGGCGGCGCAGGACGCGCAGGAGACGGCGGAGGACTCCTCCGACTACGACCCCACCGACTCCACCGCGCAGGGGACGCACGAGACCGACCGCTGGCAGGCGCGCGAGGCGGGGATCGCCGCCGGGAACGCCAAGATCCACTTCGACGGCCTGCTCGACGACTTCGACGACCAGTGGAACGCGTGGGACGAGGCGTACGACACCGCGCTCAACGCGATCGAGGACGCCACCGAGGGCAACGTCAGCGACTCGTGGACCGACAACATCGCCGACATCGTGCAGGTCATCGTCGACGTGGTCACCGTCATCGGACTGGTGGTCACGATCGCCGCTCTCGTCATCGGCGGCCCGATTCTCGCCCTCATCGCCGTCGCGCTCGCGGTCGTCGTGCTGCTGGGAACACTGCTTCTCTACGACGCCGGTCGCGCGAGCGGGGGCGACCTCGCGTGGGCCATCGTCGGCGTGCTGCCCTTCGGCCGGCTCGGCTCGCTCTTCAAGGCGGGCTCGCGCATGCAGGCGCTGAAGTTCCTGGCCGGCCCGGTCTTCGACATCGGCGACGCCATCGGCGACATCCGTCGCCTTCGCGGCGTCCGCGTCGCGGTCGAGACAATGGGGACCGGACACGGCCTCGGCAATGTCGCCCGTGCCGGTCTCGCCTCGCGCATCGCGGACACCTTCTCGGGTCTGCGCTGGGGCGACATCGGGCGGAGCACGCTGTGGGCCAACATCAACCGCGGCGGCGGCGCCTGGACGGTGAACATCGCCGACGAGTTCGCGGGCCTCTCGGCCCACCACCAGTCCGTGGTCAACGCGGTGTCGGATGCCTCGGACATCGTCGCGCGCGGCAACGAGGTCATCGACCTCCCACAGCGCCTGGCGAACCTGGGGGATTTCGGCGCGAAGGGACTGTCGTTCGGCCGGGACACGGTGGAGCTGGTCAGCGGCGCGTTCGAGCAGCCGTTCGAGCTGCCGGCCGACATCGACACCTGGCGCGAGCAGCTGGCGCGCTAGCCTGATGGTGATGGCCGAGCTCACCAGACCTGTCCCCGACTATCGGCTTCTCCTCCCCGACGGCTGGGAGCAGCTGCCCGCCGACCGAGCGGGAGTCGACGAACTGATCCGGCGGACGTCGGCGGTGTTCCGAGAGCAGCATCGCCCCGAGCTCGACGCCGAGATGCGCACCCTGCTCGAGGTCGCGTACCGGAAGATGCTGCAGGCGAAGGCTTTCGCGCTCTACCTGCAGACCTCCGCCGTCGAGACCCCCCTTCCGATGTCGATCGTGGCCTCCGTCGTGGAAGGTCAGCTGGGTGGCACCCTCGACCGGCAGGTGGCTCAGCTGTTCCGCGACAAGGGGGCGGAGTTCCTCACCGACGACCGCTCGATCCTGCGCTGGGAGGCCGATGTGGCCCAGCGCAAGGAGGTCGAGGGAGCCTCGGCCCACGTCATCGACTACCTGATCCCCGTGCCGGGCACCGAGCGGCGCCGGGCACTGCAGTTCACGACGACGATCCCGGTGCCGACCGGGGTCGACATCGACGTGCGGCCTGTCGTGGAGGGGCTCGTCCACCTCAGCGACCTGCTCATCAGCACCTTCACGTGGGAGTCCCGAGCGGCATGATCGCCTATCACCTCGACTACGACGCCGGCGCGTGGCTTCCCGTGCCCGCCGACAGCGGCGACGGATGGCCCGAGGCCGTCGTGGACCACTACCGGGCCGGCCTCGGCGACCTGACGCCGGCGCTCGAGGGCGCGCTTCGCCGCGTGGGCGAGACGGCTCTGCGTATGCGCACCGAGCTCACCGGTCATCTGCTCGTGTTCTGCCCGGTCTCCCTGGCCCCGGCCATCGGATTCCTTGGCGTCCAAGTGCTCCAGGATGCCGACACCGAGCTCGATGCGGCGGTCATGGACGACCCCGCCGCGGTCCTGCTCCCCAACGTCGAGTCGATCCACGACGAGTACTGGGGATCCGGACGCCGCGCCGCCGTCGTGACCGGATCCTCTCGCGAAGACGTGCAGGGCGGTCGGTTCAACTACGCCTTCCGCCGCGGCGACTCCCTGCTGGTCGCCACGGCCTTCGCCGACACCATCCCCTACGCCACGGTCATGCAGCCCTACGCCGACCGGCTGATCACGTCGGTGCGGCTGGAGGACGAGTGACCGATCTGCGATCCCGCGCTGTGACGGCCGCGCAGGCCCTCGGCCTCACCAGCGACGATGCTCCCCGGGCCGTCGCCCGCGGCCTGCAGGCCCCGCTGATCGCACACCTCGACTCCGGCGTCCGGGATCGGCTGGGGGCGGTCGACCGCCGCTTCGCAGCCCGCGTCGCCGCATGGGAGTCCGGCACCGAAGAGCCCCGCCGCGGGCCCCGACTCGTGACGCCCTGGCCGGACGCTGCCGGCTTTCTCGCCGTCGCCTGGGCCATGGGATCGGCCCTCGGAATGGGCCGCCTCACGGGCGGGACGGACCTCAACAGCCTGCCCGTCGTCGCCCCGACAGTCATCGTGAGCTACGCGATCGCCTTCGTGCTCTTCGCCGTCGGCGCCGGCTTCGTCCGCCGCGAACGCGAGGCCCTCCTCGCGGAGTACGAGGACTCCCGAGCGGTGACGCGCGAAACGGCACTGGGGACGAGTGCGATCTTCGCGGCGCTCTGCCTCATCGGCATGATCGTCCGCCTCTTCACCGACGACGTGTTCCCCACCGCGATCATCGCCGCGGGGGTGTCGGCCCTCGGCGTGATCGTCACCCTCCTGCTGGCGATCTCAGCGCGGCGTCTGGCCAAGGCGAGCGCGGCCGGCGGCCGCTGGATCCACCGCCCGAAAGGCACGACGCGCGGGCGTCAGCGCAACGAGGCGATGAGTGCGTCCGACGACGCCCGCGACGAAGCGGCCGAGGTGATGGAATCCGCCGCACCCGAAGCCCGGGAGGCCATCGCTGACGCATACTCGGCCGCGGTGTCCGAGGTGGCCGCGCGCCGCGTGCTCCCCGCCCAGACGGTGAAGCGGCTGACGTCTACGGATTGGATCGCCGCGCGCTACGTCGTCGAGGTGTGACTCAGGCGCTGTCGTCGCGGATCGTGTTGATGATCCCCGAGAAGTCCTGGCCAGCCCCGTCGCCGTCCGCGTACGCCCGGTAGATCTCGCGTGCGAGCATCCCCATGCGGGCCTCGACGCCGGTCGAGACGATCGCGTGCTCTGCGAGCCCGAGGTCCTTGTTCATGAGCGCGCCGGCGAAGCCCGGCTGGTAGTCGCGGTTCGCGGGACTCGTGGGCACCGGCCCCGGGACCGGGCAGTTCGTCGTGAGCGCCCAGCACTGGCCCGACGCGTTCGAGGCGACGTCGAAGAGAGCCTGATGCGAGAGGCCCAGCCGCTCGCCGAGCACGAAGGCCTCGGCGACGGCGATCTGCGACACGGCGAGGATCATGTTGTTGCAGACCTTGGCCGCCTGTCCGAGGCCGGCCCCGCCGCAGTGCACGATGCGGCGGCCCATCGCCTCGAGGATCGGGCGCGCGGCCTCGAAGTCGTCGTCGGAGCCGCCGACCATGAAGGCGAGCGTCGCGTTCTCGGCGCCGACGACCCCGCCCGAGACAGGAGCATCGAGTGATCGGTGCCCCGCCTCCTCGGCGAGCGCGTGCGCCGCACGCGCCTCGTCGACGGCGATCGTCGAGGAGTCGATGAACAGCGTGCCGGGCGCGGCCGCCGCGAGCAGCCCCTCTCCCCCGTCGACTCCGCGGTACGCGTCGAGGACCTGCCTGCCGGACTGGAACATCGTGATCACGACGTCGGCCGACGCCGCGCGGACGGCCGCGGCGCCGGAGCGCTGGACGGGCAGACCGGCAGCGGCCGCGGCATCCGTCGCTCCCGAGAAGACGTCGAACCCGACGAGCTCGTGGCCGGCGGCGGCGAGGTTGCGAGCCATCGGGAGACCCATGTGCCCGAGTCCGAGGAAGGCGATGCGCATGTCAAGCTCCCAGCAGCTGGCGGCCGATGATGACGCGCATGATCTCGTTGGTGCCCTCGAGGATCTGGTGTACGCGAAGATCGCGCACCACCTTCTCGATGCCGTACTCGTGCAGGTAGCCGTACCCGCCGTGCAGCTGGAGGGCCTCGTTCGCGACCCGGAAGCCCGCGTCGGTCGCGAAGCGCTTGGCCATCGCGCACTGCATCGACGCATCGGGGGCCTTCGCGTCGAGCGCGCCGGCGGCATCCCGCACGAGGGCGCGCGCGGCGCGCAGCTCGGTCGCCATGTCTGCCAGTGTGAAGACGACCGCCTGCTTCTCGGCCAGCGCCTCGCCGAAGGTGAAGCGCTCCTGCACGTAGCGCACCGCGCGGTCGAGGGCCCACTGGGCACCGCCGAGCGAGCACGCGGCGATGTTGATGCGGCCGCCGTCGAGGGCCGACATCGCGATCTTGAAGCCCTGACCCTCGCTGCCGAGCATGCTCGTCGCGGGAACGCGCACCTCGTCGAGGATGACCTGGCGCGTGGGCTGCGCGTTCCAGCCCATCTTCTTCTCGTTCGCGCCGAAGGACAGCCCGGCCGTCTCGGCGGGCACCAGGAAGGCGGTGACTCCGCGTGCGCCAGGCTCGCCCGTGCGCGCCATGACGATGTAGACGGATGCCGAGCCCGCGCCGGAGATGAACTGCTTGACGCCCGTCAGCACGTAGTCGTCGCCGTCGCGGATCGCGGAGGTGGTGATCGCCGCGGCGTCGGAGCCCGCGCCGGGCTCGGTGAGGCAGTAGCTGCCGAAGCCCTGCATCGACGCCAGGACGGGCAGCCACTCCCGGCGCTGCACGTCGCTGCCGTAGGTGTCGATCATCCACGCCACCATGTTGTGGATCGAGACGTAGGCCGCGATCGAGGGGTCGCCGGCGGCGAGCTCCTCGAAGATCGCCACGGCGTCGGAGCGGGAGAGACCCGTGCCCCCGACGTCCTCGCGCACGTAGATGCCGCCGAGGCCGAGCTCACCGGCCCGATGGAGCGTGTCGGCGGGGAAGGTCTTGGCCTCATCCCATTCGAGCGCGTGCGGTGCGAGCTCGGTCTGCGCGAAGTCGCGCACGGCCTCGAGGATCGCGGCGCGCTCGTCATCGGACAGAACCGGGACCGGGGTGGTGATCGTCATGGACATCGTCGCTCCTTCAGCTTCATCGCGACGCCCTCGTGAGGCATCCCGATGAAAGTCACCGTGCCGTCTTCAGCACGATGCTGATTTTACATGGACTTCCATGTATCTGCGAGGGGTTCGGAACATTCCCTCACAGCGCGCGGAGCGAAGTGCCCGCAGAACCTGCGCCCACCCAATCGGCGACCTCGACCGGGATATCCCAGAGCGGCTCCGACGGATCGGGGGCGACGGGGCCCGTCGCGCGATAGCCGCGCGGGAGGTCGTCGACGAGCTGTCGATCCCGTGGACCCCCGCGCAGGAGAAAGGCCATGCGGTGCACGCTACGCGCGATCGATCCCGTGCGCAGGGCGGTTGCGCACCACAGGTTGAGCGGCTAACGGGCGGTGAGGCCGTGAGCGGGCTAGGCACCGCGCCTGCCTGGCCTTAGGTTTGCGAGGAGGGGCCGCCGGTGGCCGGGAGGGAGGGACCCCATGCCGTTTCGCAGTCAGCAGACGCTCGAGCTCTGGCTCGAGGAGTTCCGCTCGCTCGGGTACACGATCGCGGGGACGATCAAGGTCATGCAGCAGGACGGCGGCGACGGCGACGACACCGGTCTCGTCGGCGTGCGGCTGGCCAACGCGGAGACGGTGACCTATGTCCAGCCGGAGGCGCCGTACTCCCCGAAATGGGTCGTCACGATGGAGGCGCGCGAGCAGCCGGTCGTGCTCGACTCGGTCGAGCTGCTGAACCTCGCTGCGGAGCTTTCGGTGGTCTCGGCGCTGTGCGCATTTCTGCAGGCGAAGTCCGCAGCGTATCTCGACCGCGACACGGTCTGAGTCCGGGCTCGGCCCTCAGAGCCGGCCGCGCTCGACCGTCGCCGACGTGAGCGATTCCAGCAGCGCCGTGAAGGTGTCGGACTCCCGTTCGTCGATCTCGTCGACGCCGAGGTCGAAGTCGTTGTCGAACCGCGACAGCTGCGACCACGGCTCCTCGTCGAGGTCGACCGTGACCGAGATGCGGTTCACCCGGCGATCGTCGGGGTCGACATCACGCCGGACCATCCCGCGATCGACGAGCCGATCGATGAGCGCGGTGATGCCCGCGGAGGTGATCCCGAGGTGCTCGCGAAGCTGCGTCGGGCGGATGCCGGGATTCCCGGCGATGTGCAGAAGGGCCTTGGCATCGCCTTCGCCCAGACCGAGCTCGCGGCGTGCGACGGTCAGTGCATCGGTGCGCGCCTGGACGTAGACCTGCAGGGCGGCGCGGACGCGGGAAGGGCCGGTGCGCATGCGGACCCCCTTCTTGTCGGGCACGAACAGGGACAGCATACCCGATATTTAGATGAGTGAATGATTAGATTATTTATCTAACTTAGTGAACTACCGGTACAGTGAGGGTACCGACGAAACCATGAAGGAGGGACGTATGGGACAGCTCTACTACGGCGACACCGCAGAGCCGATCGACATCCCCGATCGCCTGCTCGCCCACCTCAAGGTCGTGATCACGACCAAGCTGCGTCGCGCCGAGAGCTTCACGCTCACGTGGCGCCACCACGACGGCGACGCCGCAGGCCGCTCTTCGCTCTGGCTGCAGGAGTCCATCCCGCTGCGCTTCGTGTTCGAGTCCGCCGAGGCAGAACAGCTCGACGCCGGGGCCCTGCAGGACATGGCGCACCGCGCCTCCTCCTCCAGCGGACTGACCGTCGACTTCGATGACCTCCCCGCCGAACGCGGAATCGCGAGTCTCGCGACCGTCGCCTGACAGGCAGGACCAAAAGAAGCGGCCGCGGCGTATGCCGCGGCCCCTTCCTCATTCATCCGCTCAGCGCATCGGGAAGCAGGGGTGCTTCGGGCCCGTGCGGTCCTGCTTCTGAACCAGGACCGCCACCGAACGTGCGGGCACCGTCACCGTGCCGGTCGCGGCATCCCAGGTCGTCTTCTTCACCACGGCGTCAGAGCCCCGGGACTGCGCGGGCGTGAGCGCGAAGGTGCGTCCGGCAAGCGTCGACACCTTCTGCGTCGTGGCCGCGGGTGAGGCGTTGAACACCACCAGCGCCCCCGCCAGAGCCGGGTCGACGTCCGCGCCGACGCGGTCGTCGATGAGCATCACGATGACGCCGGGCGACGCAGCCGGTCCACTGTTCGGGAAGGTGACCTTCTGCTGGATCAGCTTCGCCGACCCGAGCTGCAGGAGGCCCACCTCTTCGCGCACGCGGAGCAGATCGAGAGCGGATGCCTCGGCCTTCGCGATGTCGGAAGCGCCGGGCTTGAGCGCCGGGTTCTCGAGGAGCGGCTTCATGAACGACCACTTCTCGGCGTTGTCGGATTCCCGCGGCAGGCCCGACCCGAAGGTCGACTCCTTTCCGGTCCAGTCGATGCGGTTGAACCAGTCACCCGAGTTGTAGCTGTTGCGATCCAGGGACTTGGAGCGCAGCAGCTCGGTGCCCGCGTGCCAGAACGATGGAGTCTGCGAGAACGTCGTCGTCGCGAGCGACAGCGTGTTCATGCGGACCCGGTCAGACATCGAGGTGTCGACCGGCAGCTTGAAGATCTGGTGGTCGAACAGCGTCTCGTTGTCGTGCGCATCGACGTACGTGATCACCTCATCGGGCTGGTCGGCGTAGCCGGCCGGTGAGCCGTTGTAGTCGAACTCGTCGCCGGCCTTCACCGTGCCGTCGGCGGCCGTCATCGTGAAGTCCCGCAGATTTCCGGCGAGACCGAGCTTGACCAGGTCGGTCTTGCGAGCGAGGTCGCCGGCCGCATCGCCCGGCACGTCCGGCCGCCCGTTCGGGTCGGTGAACAGGCCGGTTCCGTAGCCCTGGTAGAAGATCGACGAGCCGTCGACGGGGCTGCCGCCGTGGACGGCGTCGCGCAGCCGGTCGCTGAACGTGCCGATGCCCGTGCCGCCGAGCTGCCCCTGCGTGGCCTGCTCGAAGAGGGCGTTGTTCGCGACCTCGCCGAAGTTCCAGCCCTCGCCGTACAGATAGATCGCCTTGCCGTTCACGCCGTCGTTCTTGAGGGTGAGCTTGTCGAGCGCAGCGCGGATCTCGAGCATGTTCTGCTTCGAGTGATGCCCCATGAGATCGAAGCGGAAGCCGTCGACCTTGTACTCGCTCGCCCACAGCACGACCGAGTCGACCATGAGCTTCTGCGCGACCTCGTGCTCGGTCGCCACGTTCTGGCAGCACGTGGAGGTCTCGACGTTGCCCGCGAGATTGAGGCGGTGGTAGTACCCGGGCACGACCTGGTCGAGCACGGACTTGTCGCCCTGACCCGACTGGGCGGTGTGGTTGTACACCTCGTCGAGCACGACCTGCAGCCCGAGCCCGTGCAGGGCGCCGACCATCTCACGGAACTCGTGCACCCGGGCGCCGCCTTCCGGGTCGACCGCGTACGAGCCCTCGGGTGCCGAGTAGTGGTACGGGTCGTAGCCCCAGTTGAAGCCGTCCTCGTCGGCGACCGCCTCGATGCACGCCTGCTGCTCGGTGCCTGCGGGGCCGTACGACTCGAGGTCGCAGTCCGGCACCGCCTGCGCCGAACGGTCCTCCTCGATCGACGCGATGTCGAATGTGGGGAGCAGGTGCACGGTGTTGATGCCCGCGTCCACGAGCTGGCGCAGCTGCTTCGTGCCGTCGCTCTTGCGCGTGAACGCGCGGTAGGTGCCGCGCTCGTCGGCCGGGACGCTCTCGTCGGTGATCGAGAAGTCGCGCACGTGCAGTTCGTAGATCGCCCGGTCGACGGATCGCTTCACGACGGGGGCCTTCGTCTTCTCCCACTGCTTCGGCTTCCAAGCCTTGTCGTCGAGGTCGATCGCGACGGAGCGCTGCGAGTTGGTCGTCAGGGCGACCGAGTACGGGTCGGTCACGAGGTTCTTCTCGATCTCACCCGTGGACGGTGCGTACACGACGACCTCCCACAGGTACTCGTCGCCCGTCAGGGACTTCGCACCCTTCACCGTCCAGATTCCGGATGCCTCGTCCCACATCGCCTCGTGACGCTGCGGGTCTCCCCCGGCGCCCGCCTCCCAGGTGAGGAGCGTCGCCGACTGCGCGGTCGGCGCCCACAGACGGAACGTCGGCTTCTTCTTCGAGAAGGTCACGCCGAGTTCGGCGTCGGCGACCGCGTCTGCGTACAGGTCGTCGAGCACGCCCGGCAGCTGAACGCCGGTGTAGGCCCGCAGCGCACCCGCGGCATCGCGCTGCGACACCATGAGCTGACCCTTCAGCAGGGTGGCGGCATCCGCATCCTCTACGCGCAGCGCGGTGAAGCCGGCAAGCGCGGGGAAGCGCTCCTTCTGCGCCGCGGTGAGCCCGCCGTCGATGCGCGTCAGGTCGTACGCGTCGCCGCCGGTGATCTCTCCGTTCGCCTGCGCGAGGGATGCCTCGTCCGACGCGTGCAGCTGCCACGTCGCGTCCGCGGCCGCAGAGCCGAGGTCGGCCGGCCACGCGATCGTCTCGGCGTCGATCCAGTGCGCACGGAGCTCGCCCGTCCCCGCGACGGGCGGGTCGCTCGCCGTGACCGTCAGCACATGAGTCTCGATGTTGTACCGGAAGGTGACGACCTTGCCCAGGCTGGCGCTGAAGCTGATGTTCGGGCCGTTCGAGACGCCGCCTGCGCCGTAGTTCTCATCCCACGACAGGTCGTGGGCGACCTTGACGTCGTACGAGCCGGTGGGCAGGTCATCGGTCGTGTACTGGAACACGCCGTCGCCGTTCTGGTCGAACATCATCGTCGCGAGGCACTCGGGCTGCCAGTCCCCCGGGCAGCCGAGCTCGCTCTGCAGCGAGCCGGGGAGCGTGATCTCGTCGCCGTCGGCGGTGGACCAGATGTTCTTCGTGCGGGGGTCGAAGTAGAACGTGATCTCGCCGCCGTCGTGGTTCAGCACGATGTCGGACCCGCCCGGGGAGCCGCCTGCGCCGTAGTTCTCGTCCCACGACTTCTCGACCGCGATCTTGTAGGCGTAGTCGCCGGCGGGGAGGTCGTCGACGTGGAGGCGCCAGATGGTGCCGTTCACGAGCTCCATCTGCACGTCCGCGCAGCCGGGCTGCCAGTCGGCGGGGCATCCGACCTCGCTGTTGAAGCTGCCCGTTACGCTGACGAACTCGTACTCGGTGGGGTCCTGGGGCTCGGGCTCCGCCGGCTCCTCGGGCTCCTCCGGCTCTTCGGGAATCGTCGTGCTCACGCGGTTGCCCACCGACGCGTAGGTCGAGCCGGCGGAGCGGTTGCCTGCGGCATCCGTGGACACCGCCCGGTACTCGACGAGCGTGCCCGCCGCGAGGCCGGCCGTGTCGTGGAAGACGCGGGGCGTGGTGTCCTCGGCGGTGCCCAGGGCGTGCCACTCGTCGTCGCCGACCACGCGCCACGCGAAGCTCGTCTCGGACCACACGCCGTCGGCGACGTCGGCATCCACGGGCGCGACGCCGGTGACGCCCGCTCCAGCCTCGGGGACGGTGACGGCGAGGTCGCCGGCCTGTGCGGGCGCGGTGACCTTCTTGTCGGCGGTGAACACGACCGCCGACAGCGCGGGGACGGTCACCGATCCGATGCCGGCGGAGTCGGTCGTGAAGGCCTGGCCGCCGCCGTACAGCGGGGCGAACGACGCGCCGCTCGTCAGAGTCGGGATCGAGACCGTGCGGGCGGAGGTCGCATTGTTCGTCGCGACGAGGTACTCGACCTGGTCGACGCGGTCGACGCGGCTGAACGCGTAGACGCCGGCCGCGGCATCCTCCACGAAGCGCTCGATCTGCGCGCCGGTCGCCAGGGCGGGGTGACTCGCGCGCAGCTCGGCGAGCCCCGCGATGTGCTCGTAGAGCGGGGCGTCGGTGTCGTACCGGTCGGCCTGGCCGAGCTGCCCGCCCGTGACGAGCGGCTGGTTCGCGTACTCCGCGGTCTGAGTGGCGAAGAGGCTCTGGCGGGCATCCTTGTCGCCGCCACTGCCCGCGAAGCCCTGCTCGTCGCCGTAGTAGACGACCGGCTGACCGCGCGTGAGGTACATGAGCTCGTGGGCGAGCTCGTCGCGCTGCTGCGCGTCGGCGCCGGCGAGGAAGTACCCGACGCGGCCCATGTCGTGGTTGCCGAGGAAGGTCGGCAGCGCGGTGGCCGACGAGTCGGGCGTCGTGTACATGTCGTCACCGGCGAACAGCGTGCGCAGGCCGCTCGGCTTGCCGCCGGCCCCCGTGCCCTTGGCGTACGCGGTGGCTGCGCTCTGGAAGGTGAAGTCGAGCACCGAGTTCATGTCGGAGTTTCGAACGTACGGCGAGAGCTTCGCCGGATCGGCGTCGTACACCTCGCCGAACATGAAGAACTCGTCCTTGCCCTGGGCGTGGGCGTAGTCGAGCACCTCGGTCGACCACTTCTCCCAGAACTCGAAGTTCACGTGCTTGGCGGTGTCGATGCGGAAGCCGTCGATCCCCAGGTCCACCCAGTCCTGGTAGACGTCGACGAAGCCGTCGACGACGGTCGGATGCTCCGTCATGAGGTCGTCGAGACCCACGAAGTCGCCGAAGGTCACCGACTCGCCGGCCCAGGTCGAGTCGCCCCGGTTGTGGTACAGCGTCGGGTCGTTCAGCCACGCCGGCACCTTGACGTCCTGGTCGGCGTCGGCGATCACCGGCGTGTACGGGAAGCTCGTCGCGGGATCGAGGGCGGGGAAGGAGTCGGTGCCGGCGAAGGTCGCCGGGTCGAAGGCCGTGCCGCTCGCGTCGCGGTACGGTTCGGCCTCCTTCGTGATGTAGGTCTGCGCGCCCTCCGCGTAGGAGATCACGTCGGCCGTGTGGTTCGTGATGATGTCGAAGTACACCTTGATGTCGCGGTCGTGCGCGTCGGCGATGAGCGCCTCGAGCTCGGCGTTCGTGCCGAGGTGCGGGTCGATCTGGGTGAAGTCGGTGATCCAGTAGCCGTGGTAGCCGGCGCTGGCGTCCGCTCCCGCACCCTGGACCGGACGGTTCTTGAAGCTCGGGGTCAGCCAGATCGCGGTCGTGCCCAGACCCTCGATGTAGTCGAGCTTGTCGCGCAGGCCCGCGAGGTCGCCGCCCTGGTAGAACCCCTTGTCGGTCGGGTCGAAGCCGTTCGCCATGCGGTCGCCGGCGATGCCCGCGGTGTCGTTGGACGGGTCGCCGTTGGCGAAGCGGTCGGTCATGACGAAGTAGAACTGCTCGTCGCTGCCGGCCTGACGGACCGGGTCGGCCACGAGGGCGTCGTCGGCCGCGGTGTAGTCGCCGTCGAGCGCGACCGGCTCGAGCCCGACGCGCTTGGTGTTGTCGTCGAACACGAAGCGGAGCGTCGCCGGACCGGCGATCGTCAGCGGGATGTTGTCGCCGCCGCCGTTCAGGCCATAAGACTCGGTCCAGGCATCGTCGAGGGCGACCTTGTACTCGTACGAGCCGGCCGGCACGTCGAACTCAGCCGCGTAGACGCCGGCCGTGCCCGTCTGGGCGAGATCGGTGGCGTTGCAGTCCGGCTGCCAGTCCCCGGGGCACCCCAGTTCGCTCTGCAGACTGCCGACGAGGGCGACCGTGCGCTCCGCTGCGGAAGCGGGGGCGACGGCGATCACACCCCCGGTGAGGACGACGGCCGCCGCGGTGAGGAGGGCGGCGGAACGGCGGACACGTGCTGTTGTCGACTTCGACAAGGGGACTCCTGGGGAGGAATGGCACGACGACGTGCCGGGATGCAGTGTGCCGCTGACGCTAGCAAGGGTGACGCCGAATCTGCAAGCGCTTACATCGTGAGAAAGCGCTCATCTTCGCGGGACGGCGCGCGGAGGCATCCGCTTTCCGTTCCCGCTGCCGCAACCGCTTGCAGTGGGTGCCGCGCCGCCCCGCGCCGCCCCGCGCCGTCCCCTCGTTCCGTTTGTGCGGGCGAATGCACGAAATTCACACCGCTCGGCCGCCCATACGCCCGCACAAACGGATGCTGGCAGGCGGGGCGGGCGATGGGCGTCAGCCGCGCTCCTCGGCCGTCGCGTACGTCGAGCGCTGCTCGATCACGGCGAGGGTGCACCGGGAGATGCAGACGAGCTTGCCGGCGTCGTCCGTGAGGCGGATCTCCCACACGTGCGACCGGCGGCCGATCGCCGCGGGCGTCGCGGTACCCGTCACCCAGCCCGAGAACATCGGCCGGATGTGGTTCGCGTTGATCTCCTGGCCGACGACGTGGAATCTCTCGCGGTCCACCGCGAGGTATCCCGCCCATGAGGCGAGGGTCTCGGCGAGCGCCACCGAGGCACCGCCGTGGAGCACCCCCGCCGGCTGGACGGTCCTCGCGTCGACCGGCATCCGCCCGACCAGGGCGTCGTCGCGCAGTTCGACGATCTCGATGCCGAGATTCTCGATGAGCGTGCCCGACGCCATCGTCGCGAGGTCGATCGCGGCGACGTCCCCGAACCAGAGGCTCACTCCGCGGCCTCCTCCGCGCGCTCGGCAGCCTCGACGACGGCCGCGTCGGGCACGTAGCCCTCGATGTGCCGCTCGTCGGGGCCGTTGTACTCCGACAACGGGCGGATGAGCGCATTGGAGGAGAGCTGCTCCATGATGTGCGCGGTCCATCCGGTGACACGCGCCGCGACGAACAGCGGCGTGAAGGTGAGGGTGTCGAAGCCGATGAGGTTGTACGCGGGACCGGACGGGTAGTCGAGGTTCGGGTAGATGCCCTTGCGCTCGACGAACTGCGACTCGAGGGCGTCGTACAGCGCGGCGACGTCGGGCCGGTCGTAGTGCTCGACGAGGGTGTCGAGCGCCGCCCTCATCGTCGGCACACGCGAATCGCCGCGCTTGTAGACACGATGGCCGAAGCCCATGATCTTGCGCTTCTGCGCGAGCGCCTCGTCGAGCCACGGGCCGACGTTCTCGGCCGTGCCGATCTCGTCGAAGATGTGCAGCACCGCCTCGTTGGCGCCGCCGTGAAGCGGACCCTTGAGGGCGCCGATCGCCCCGACGACGGCCGAGTACAGGTCGCTGAGCGTCGAGGTGATGACCCGGGCCGTGAAGGTCGACGCGTTGAAGGAGTGCTCGGCGTACAGGACCATCGAGCGGTTGAAGGCGTCGACGACCACGTCGTCGGCCTCCTCGCCGAAGGTCATCCACAGGAAGTTGGCCGAGTAGTCGAGGTCGTCGCGCGGCGCGATCGGCTGCTGCCCGCGACGGCGGCGCTGGCCGTAGGCGACGATCGCCGGCAGGACGGCGAACAGTCGGATGCTGCGCGCCAGGTTCTCCTCGGCGCTGCCGCTGGCGTCGAGCACCGAGCCGGAGCCCGCGAGATCACGGGCGCCGATCAGGCTGACCGCCGTGCGCACCTCGTCCATGGGGTGGGCGTCGACCGGCACGAGGTCGATCGCGGCGCGCACGTCGGCGGGAAGCGAGCGATAGGCGCGCTCGGTCGCGCGCAGGTGCTGGAGCTGCACATCGGTGGGCAGCTCGCCGTGCCACAGCAGGTACGCCACGGCCTCGAACGGCTGCGTCGCAGCCAGCTCCTGCACCGGATAACCCCGGTAGAGGAGGGAGTTGGTCTCGGGGTTGACCTTCGAGACCGCCGTGTAGTCCACGACGACCCCGGCGAGACCCTTCTTGATGTCGGTCATGTTCATGCTCCTTCGCGGTCAGCGCTGGATCTGGAAGTTGAAGACGTTCTGGTCGAAGTGGTTGTACTGCTCGTAGTCGATCAGATCGTAGAGATCGGCGCGATGCTGCATCTCGCCGAGCTTCGACGTGAGGTGGCCGTCCTCGATCAGGGTGTCGAGGGCCCGGGATGCCGCCCCCATCGCGATCCGCAGCAGCGAGACCGGCCAGATCACGATGTTGACACCCACGCTCTGCAGCTGGTCGACGCTGAAGAGCTCCGACTTCCCGAACTCGGTCATGTTCGCGAGGATCGGCACGTCGACGGCCGCGCGGATCGCGGCGAACTCCTCGAGCGTGCGCATGGCCTCGGGGAAGATGGCGTCGGCCCCGGCATCCACCAGCGCCTTCGCACGGTCGATCGCGGCATCCATTCCCTCGACGGCGCGGATGTCGGTGCGCGCCATGATGAGGAAGTTCGGGTCGCGGCGGGCGTCGGCGGCGGCGCGGATGCGCTTGATCGCGGTGTCCTCGTCGACGACGGACTTGCCGTCGAGGTGGCCGCACCGCTTGGGGTTGATCTGGTCCTCGATGTGCGTGCCGGCAAGGCCCGCGTCCTCGAGGGTCTGGATCGTGCGTGCGACGTTCATCGGCTCGCCGAAGCCGGTGTCGGCGTCGATGATGGCGGGGAGGTCGGTCATGCGGGCGATCTGCTGCCCGCGGGCGGCGACCTCGCTGAGGGTGGTCAGGCCGATGTCGGGAAGGCCGAGGTCGGCCGACAGCACCGCCCCGGAGATGTAGACGCCCTCGAAGCCCTTGCGCTCGATGAGCCGGGCGCTCAGCGGATTGAAGGCGCCCGGGAACCGCAGCAGCTCGCCCGAGGCGAGCCGTTCGCGGAACGCCCGGCGCTTCTCGTGGGCGGGCACGGTCGAGTACAGCATCAGAACAGGCCCTTCGGGGCGGGGGCCGCGGCGAGGACGCCGAATTCCGCCGCGATCGTGAGCTGCTGCACCTCTTCGGCCGACAGCTCCGGGAGGCGTTCGGCGAGCCCGAGGAAGCGCTCGATCTCGTCCTCCGAGAGCACGGGCCCCGCCAGCAGGCGGAACTTGCGCACGTAGTCCTCGCGGGCGAACGGCCGGGCCCCGAGCGGGTGGGCGTCGGCGACGGCGATCTCGTCTTCGACGGTCTCGCCGTTCGCCAGCTGGATGACCACACGGCCGCCGAAGGCCTTCTCGTTCGGGTCCTCCGAGTGATAGCGGCGCGTCCACTCCGCGTCCTCGGCGGTCGTGATCTTGTGCCACAGCGCGACGGTGTCCTCGCGGCGCGCGCGCTCGGGCGTGTACGACTCGACGTGATGCCAGCCGCCGTCCTGCAGCGCGACGGCGAAGATGTACGGGATCGAGTGATCGAGCGTCTCCCGCGACGCGGTCGGGTCGTACTTCTGCGGGTCGTTCGCGCCCGAGCCGATCACGTAGTGCGTGTGGTGCGAGGTGTGCAGCACGATCGACTCCACGTTCGCCGGGTCGATGAGCTCGGGGTGCTCGCCGTGGAGCTTGCGGGCGAGGTCGATCCACGCCTGCGCCTGATACTCGGCCGAATGCTCCTTCGTGTAGGAGTCGAGGATGCCGCGCTTGGCCTCGCCCGCGGCGGGCAGCGGCACGTCGTACGCGGCATCCGGTCCGTCGAGCATCCAGGCGATCACGCCGTCCTCACCCTCGTAGATGGGACTGGGCGAGGTCTCGCCACGCATCGCGCGGTCCACCGCCTCGACCGCCATCTTCCCGGCGAACGCGGGGGCGTGCGCCTTCCAGGTCGAGATCTCGCCCTTGCGGGACTGGCGGGTCGCGGTGGTGGTGTGCAGCGCCTGGCCGACGGCCTGGTAGATCGTCTCGACATCGAGGCCGAGGAGCGTCCCGATGCCCGCGGCCGCCGAAGGGCCGAGGTGGGCGACGTGGTCGATCTTGTGCTTGTGCAGGCAGATCGCGCGCACCAGGTCGATCTGGATCTCGTAGCCGGTCGCCAGCCCGCGAACGAGGGCGGCGCCGTCGGATCCGACGTGCTGCGCGACCGCGAGGATCGGCGGGATGTTGTCGCCCGGGTGCGAGTAGTCCGCCGCCAGGAACGTGTCGTGGTAGTCGAGCTCGCGCACCGCCACGCCGTTCGCCCACGCCGCCCACTCCGGCGACGTGCGGCGGTCGAGGGCGCAGCCGAACACGGTGGCGCCCGCACCGCCGACCGAGACGGCGTGGTCGAGGGCCTGCTGGCGAGCGGCGCTCACGGGCGCACGGGTGAGGGATGCCGCGGCCACCGCCGCGTTGTCGATGACGCGGTTGATGATCATGTCGACGACGTCCGGCTCGACCGCGACCGGATCGGCGGCGACCTCGGCGATGTGCCAGGCGAGCTGGCCCTCGCGCGCGAGGTTCTCGTCGCTGCGGTGGACACGGAGGTGGTGGGTGACGGTCATGATCGTCCTATCTCAGTGATTCGAGGATGTTCGAGAGCGCGTTGTGGAGGTGCACATGCGTGGCGTGCGCCGCCAGGTCGGCGTCGCGCGCGGCGATGGCAGACGCGATGAGGCGGTGCTCGGCGACGGATGCCGCGAGCCTGTCGGGGTTGTCGCGCGCGAGCCGGCGCACGCGGACGAGGTGGGTGCGGACGGTGCGCAGTGCAGCCGTGAGGTAGTCGTTGGCGACGGAGCCGTCCAGCTCGCGGTCGAACCGGGCGATGAGGCCGTAGTACGCGTCGAGGCCGTCGGATCCGATGAGGTCGGCCGTCGCGAACTCGCGCTCCAGCTCGGCGAAGGCCGCAGCATCCCCCCGCTCCGCGGCGAGGCGCGCAGCGGACTCCTCGAGCGCGCGGCGCACCTCGAAGATCTCCCGGATGTCGTCGGCGTCGATCGGGGTGACCACGGTCACGCGGGGCGACTGCTGGGCGACGAGACCGTCGGCGGCGAGCCGGCCGAGGGCTTCGCGCAGTGGTGTGCGGCTCACGCCGAGGCGTGTGGCCTGCTCGACCTCGCCGAGCACGGCGCCCGGCGGCAGTGCGCCGTCCTGGATCTCGTCGAGGAGGGTCGCGTAGGCGCGGTCGCTTGCTCGCACGTCGCACCTCCTCGTTCCGGACCGTCGCCATTGTATACACAAACTGTCCTTTGCGGCACTTCAGGAGGGTCCTGGCTTCTATTCGTATACATAAGGCGCGGAGATGAGCCGCCACCGTAAGGATTCCGTTCGGATTCTTCAGGAATTTGTGAAATCGGCGTAGGGTCCGGAGCATGACCACCGTCATCCGCACCCACGGCCTCACCAAGCACTACGGGCGCGTCCACGCTCTGGACGGACTCGACCTCGAGGTCGAGGAGGGACAGATCCACGGATTCCTCGGTCCGAACGGGGCGGGGAAGTCCACTGCGATCCGCGTGCTGCTGGGCCTCGCGCGCAAGACCGGGGGCGCGGCATCCGTCTTCGGCGGCGACCCGTGGCGCGACGCCGTCGCCCTGCACCGGCGCATCGCGTACGTGCCGGGCGACGTGAGCGTGTGGCCGAATCTCTCGGGAGGCGAGGCGATCGACCTCCTGGCGCGTCTGCGCGGGGCGGCCCGCCACGGCGACGCCTACCGGGCCGAGAAGGAGCGCCTGTCGGAGGCCTTCCAGTTCGATCCGCGCAAGAAGGGCCGCGCCTATTCGAAAGGCAACCGCCAGAAGGTCGCGCTCATCGCCGCGCTCTCGGTCCCCGCCGACCTGTACATCCTCGACGAGCCCACGAGCGGGCTCGACCCGCTCATGGAGGTCATGTTCCGGCGCGAGATCGCGCGGGTGCGCGCGGCGGGGGCGACCGTGCTGCTCTCGAGCCACATCCTCTCCGAGGTCGAGCAGCTCTGCGACCGGGTGTCGATCATCCGGGCGGGGCGCGTCGTCGAGACGGGCACGCTGGCGGAACTGCGGCACCTCACGCGCACGGAGATCTCGTTCGAGGGGACGAATGCCGCGACCGCGGCGGGGATCGAAGGGGCCCACGACGCGGTGGCCGAGGACGGCCGCGTGCGGTTCACCGTCGACAGCGACGCGGTGGCCGGCATCCTGCCCGAGCTGTCCCGGCGGAACGTCGCGGGCCTGCGCATCGCGCCGCCCTCGCTCGAGGAGCTCTTCCTGCGCCACTACGGCGACGACCTCGCCGCGATGGAGGGGAACGGGCGATGAGCCGCTTCCTCGCCCTGCTCGGCCAGCGGCTGCGCCGGGACTGGCTGCAGGTGGTGCTGTGGACGGTGGGGACAGCGCTGCTGGCGTACTCGTCCTACGTCGGCGTGGCCGGCACGTACGGCAGCGAGCAGGACCGCACCTCGCTCCTCGCGGCCGCATTGGCGAACCCCGTGATCCTGCTGTTCCGCGGCCTGCCGTCCGGGGCGGACGAGGGCGCGTTCATGGTGTTCCTGATCTTCCCGTGGCTCGCGATCCTCGCCGCGTTCATGAGCACGTTCCTCGCCGTACGGCACACCCGCGGTGACGAGGAAGCCGGCCGCGCGGAGCTCGTCGCCGCCACGCCTGCCGCGCGCAGCCTGCCGATCGTCGCGACGGCGGTGCACGGGGTGCTCGCGAACCTGCTGCTCGCCGCGCTGACCGCCGGGGCGTTCCTCGCGGTCGGGCTCGACGCCGAAGGCTCGCTGCTGGCGGGCGCCGCGGCGGGCGCCGTCGGCGTGGTGTTCCTCGGCGTGGGGCTCTTCGCGGCTCAGCTCATGCGCACCTCGCGCGGAGCGAACAGCGTGGCGGTGTGGACGGTCATGGCGACCTTCGTCCTCGCCGGCATCGGCAACGCGATCGGCACGCCGTCGGACGACCTCACGAGCATGGAGAGCTCATGGCTCGCGTGGCTCTCGCCGTTCGGGTGGGGCGAGAACACGCGTGCCTTCGATGAGAACCTGTGGTGGCCGGCATTCCTGTGCCTCGGGGTCGGCATCGCCCTCGCCGCGACGTCGATCGCACTCTCGTCGGTGCGCGACCTCGGCGGCAGCTTCGTCGCCGAGCGCCTCGGCCGGGGCGCGGCATCCGCCGCCCTTTCGACGCCGATCGCGCTCGTGTGGCGCCTGACGCGCGGGGCCGTGCTGGGCTGGGCGGTGGGCGGGCTGCTCACCGGCATGCTGTCGACCTCGCTCGCCTCGATCGTGCAGGAGGTCGGCGCGCAGAACCCCGCAGTCGAGGAGATCCTGCGGCAGATCTCCGGCGAAGGGAGCATCGAGCAGGGCACCGTGACGACGTTCTTCACGATGCTCGGCGTGCTCGCCGCCTGCTGCGCCGTGCAGATCGTGTGCCGCGCGCGGCAGGAGGAGGCCCACGGCACCGCCGAGCCGCTCCTGGCCGCCCCGGTCGGCCGCGTGCGCTGGCTGGGCGATTATCTCGTCGTGGCGCTGGTCGGGATCGTGCTCGTGATCGCCGCGGCGATCGGCGGGGCGGCGATCGGCATCGCCGGGCAGGACGGCGAGTGGGACCTCATGACCACGGTGCTCGTCACCGGCGCGGGGCAGGTGGCCGCGGCATCCGTCTTCCTCGTCGTGACCGCGCTCGCCTTCGTGCTCGTGCCGCGCCTCACGATCCCGCTCGGCTGGACGCTCGTGCTGGTGGCGATGGTGCTGGGGCTGTTCGGGCCGCTGTTCGGATTCCCCGAATGGCTCGTGCACCTCTCCCCCATCGCCGTCACGCCGACGATCGATGGGAACGACGTGGACCTGCGGGGCCTGTGGTGGCTGGTCCTGGCCGCAGGGGTCGGGGCCGCGGCATCCCTCGCCCTCATGCGCCGGCGCGAGCTGACGGCGGCGGGCTAGGGGCGGCCATGGCGGAGCACCCCGGGACCGGAGCCGCCGAGCAGGCGGCCGCGCTGCTGACCGCGGCGGGCATGGCGCGCATGCCGGCCCGCGTGATGATGGCCCTCGTCGGCTCGCCCGACGAGGGCTACACCGCCGCCGAGCTCGCCGAACGCCTCGGGGTCTCGCCCGCGGCGGTGTCGGGAGCGGTGCGGTACCTCGTCTCGATGCGCCTGATCCAGCGGGTGTCGCGCCCCGGCGAGCGCCGCGACCGCTACGACCTCGTCGACGACGCGTGGTCGGGGATGATCACCGCGAACGCTCCGATGTACGCGGCCCTGGCCGCCGCGATGGACGACATCGCCGACGACAACGCCGACGCGCCGCTGTCGGCGGCTCGCGCCCACGACGTCGCCGACTTCCTGCGCTACCTCGCGGAGCGGATGCCGCGCCTGGCCGACGAGTGGCGTGCGCAGCGCGAGACGGACCGCGGGTAGCCTTGCCCGAGTGACTGACGCCTCCCACTACACCGTGGCCACCGACGGCGCCTGCAAGGGCAACCCCGGACCGGCCGGCTGGGCATGGGTCGGCGAGGACGGGCACTGGGCCGCAGGATCCGTTCCCGTCGGCACCAACAACATCGGCGAGCTGCTGGGGCTGCTCAAGGCCATCGAGGACCACCCCGGCGTCGAGCACCTCGTGGTGCAGGCGGACTCGAAGTACGCCATCGACACGTACACGAAGTGGATGGACGGGCACCGCCGCCGCGGCTGGAAGACCTCGACCGGCGCTCCGACGAAGAACGTGGACATCCTCGAGCAGCTCATCTCCGCCCGCGACGCGCGGCGCGCGGCAGGGCTCCCCGACGTGGTGCTCGAGCACGTGCGCGGCCACTCCGGCCACGTGCTCAACGCGTGGGCGGACGAGCGGGCCGTGCGGGCATCGGAGCACGCCGCCAAGGGCGTCGAGAGCGCGTGGTCGTCCCTCGGCTCGCACGACCCGATCGACGTCTCGGCCGCCCCGAAGAACGGCCGCTGAGGCTCGGCGCCCGCCCGTTCTCCGGAGATCTGCACTTCTGCGGAGGCATCCGCCGCTCTCCGTCCGGAGATGCGCCGATCTCCGCAGAAGCGGCGGAGGGCACGCCGAGTCAGGCTCCCGCGTCGGCGAGCTTCTCCTCGAGGGCGTCGAGCGCAGGGCGCTGGCCCTTCACGAGCTTGGCGCGGGCGTCGGGGAGCGGCATCCACTCGGCCCTGTCGACTTCGGGGAACGACGCCGTCCTCCCCGACCGGGGCGGCCACTCGAGCTCGAACTCGCCGAACGTGAGATCGCCCGGGTCGAACGCCCGGCCGTCGACGACGAAGACCGTGATCCGCTTGCCGGACGAGTACGACCACGTTCCGAGCTCCGCGTAGGGCTCGGGCGGCGGGGCGACGCCGAGCCCTCGTCGAATTCGCGCAGTGCGGCCTCGAGCGCCGACTCCGTGTCGGGGTCGTACTCGCCCTTGGGCACCGACCACGCCCCCTCATCCTTCGAGGCCCAGTACGGGCCGCCCATGTGCGCGATGAACACCTCGGCCCCGGCATCGGTCACGCGATACAGCAGCAGTCCCGCACTGTGCACCGGCATGTCGACCTCCTCGTGAGCACAACGTCGGCGATCCGTGCGGAGTCCGGCCGCTTCGTGGTCCCGTGATACGAGGCTAGGCCGGACCGCCGACCCTGTGCTCGGTGCGGGCCGATGCTGCTCCTCCACGTCCAGCCATGGCGCGGCCGTGCGGGCGGTGTCATAGTTGCTGCACAGCCGTCGGACGGTCGAAATCCGGCGGCGACGGACAGAGAACCAGCACATGGGAACGCGTGCTACCGCGAGCGTCAGCGACCGCGGACCGGCCGGGGGTGCCGGGCGGCCCGCGCATCGTCGCGCGCGGGCGGCGCTCGCGCAGGTGCTGCTCGCCGCCGTGACCGCTGCCGGGCTCGCGGCGATCCCCGCGCCCGCGGCGGCGGAGGTATCGGCGGTCCCTGGTGTGGAGTATGTCGCCGGAGCCGATGTGTACCTCGTCTCGCGCACCGACCGGGGCGAATCGGGCGATCCGTCGATCACTCCCGATGGCCAGCGCGTCGCCTACGTCTCGACCGCGGCCGACCTGACGGACGGGACTCGCCCGGATCTGCCGAACATCTTCCTGGCGACGGCGTCGCCGGGGTCGAGCGACCCGTTCTCCGGCCGGCCGCTCCTCGTGAGCCGCCCCGACCGCTCACTCGCCCAGGTGCCTGCGGACGGCCTGAGCGTCGATCCCGTCGTCAGTGCGGACGGCAGATACGTCGCCTTCGTGAGCCTCGCCGGGAACCTGGCGCCGGGCACCCAGTCCGGCGACCCCGCGAGCATCTTCGTCCGCGACACGGTCGCGCGCACCACCATCCGGCTCGACGGCGGGGTCACCCCCGACGGCTCGTCGGTGCGGCCGGACATCAGCGACGACGGGCGGTACGTGGTGTTCGAATCGGATGCCGTCAACCTCTCACCCGGCGACGTCAACGGCGCGACGGATGTGTTCGTCGCCGACCTCGACGCCGACGGCGACGGCGATCGGGGGGATGTCGCCGTGACCCGGCTGCTGCCCGGTCGCAGCGTGCCGGGCGGACTGAGCCGGCCGGCCATCAGCGGCGACGGGGAGTGGATCGTCTACACCGCCTCGGTCGCCGATCCCGCAGCGACCGTGCCCACGCCGACCAGCGCGGGCGTGTTCCGGATCCACCGCCGCACCGGCGTCTCCGAGCAGGTACTCCCGCGCGCGAGCGCCGGCGCGATCGACGCGAACGGCACGGTGATCGCCGCGCGGGCGGACGACTGCGGCGGGTCGCCGGCCATCGTCGCGGCAGCGCTCGACGAGGGCGGCCGGTGGAACGTCGTCGCCGTCGGCGCCTCTTCCGGCGCCGCCGACGAGCCCGCTCCCGCCGTGTCGGCCGACGGTTCCTCGATCGCATTCGCGGGGTCGCCGGATTCGGGGGATGCCGGTGTCGAGGCGGTCGTGCGCGTCGCCACCCCTCGCTGGCCGGAGGCCGTGCCGGTGGGGTCGGGATGTCCCCGTGGCGGCGCCGCTGTCATCGTGGTCGGACCCGGCCGGACGCCGGCGCTCTCGGCCTCGGGACGGACTGTGGCGCTGGCGGGGCAGGGCGACATGAGCAGGGCGGATCGCTCGGTGACCGCGATCGACCTGCACACCCATGACGGGCTCTCGGTGACGAACACGATGCGCAGTGGCGCCATCGCGCATTATGTGACGGCCGCCGAGATCGCGGGCGTCTCGAGCACCGCCCTCCTCGGGGAGGCGGGCGAGCTCGCCCGGCTCGAGCTCGGGCGCCTGCAGGAGCTGCCGACCGGCATCGGGCCGGAGCTGGGAGAACTCCCGCTCGATCGCCTCCGGCTCGGCGCGACGGTCTTGGCGGACCTGCCGCTGAACGTCCCCGGCCTTCCCGGCGGCTGGCACACTGTGCTGCCGGACTCTCCGTTCGCCGACGACGTCGCCGAGCACGTCACGCTCCAGTCGATCGTCGACTGGGCCGGCGGTGTCGACGGATCTGCGCCGGGCGGACAGTCGGCCGTCGCGACGGCGGTTCGCAGCATCCGGCTCGGGGACATCGCTCGCCTCGGCACGCCCGCAGGCGAGCTGTCCCCGACCTCGCTCCTGCTGGGTGACGTTCCCCTCGCCGACCTGCCGATCGAGGGAGCGGGCGACCCGCTCGACGACTGGCGCGCGGCCGTCCGCGCGCAGCGGGTCGACCTCGACATCACGGGCGAGACCGTGCTCGCCGAAGCCGACGAGGCGGGCCTGGACCTGGGGGCGATCGGCCTCGAGGACCTCGGGCTGGCTGACATCCCCGCCGCGAGCGCGACGGCCGGGCCCGAGACGACCGTCGGCGAGGCCCTCTTCTCGCTCGTCGCACCGCGCGACTACCCGTGGCAGGCCTTCGACCCGTCGTCCCTCCCCGCCGATGTGCCCACCGAGGTCCGTGCCGACGACGACTGCACCGGCGCGGCGTGCGGTGGCAGTGCGCGCTTCCGCTTCACCTTCGACTCCGGGCCCGGCGAACCGACGCGGTTCGCCGACGCCGCAGCATCCGTCCGCCTTCCGGCCACCACCGCGCCCGCCTCGATCCTGGTCGGCGAGACCGGGCCGGAGTCGGTGACCGTCGAGCAGCCGTACGCCGGCGATGTGCAGGTGGACGGTTCGCTCGTCCGGCTGCCCCTGGGCGACGGGATCGCCGGCACGACCCGCTCGGTGTCCATCGCGTACACGGCGAGCCGCGGCCTCGGCGCGTGGGTCACGAGCGCCACACTGACGGGCGGCGGCGTCGTCGCGCGAAACGCGGTGGAACCCGCCGAGTCGCGGACGGATGCCGAGCCCGACGCCGTCGACGACGGCTCACCGTCCGCCGATCCCGCCGGCGCGGCCGTTCTCACGGAGTCGTCGGTGCGCTATGGCGCGGTGGAGGCGAACGGAACGGCCGTGACGGAGGGATGGTATCGAGTCGCACCCCCGCGTCCGGGCCACCGCGTCGTCGTCGCCGCGAGCGCGGCCGATCGCGGGCTCACGGTGACGCTGCTGGAGCCGAGCGCGGCCACCACGCCGCTCGGGATCGCGGCACGGCGGGACGCCCCGTCACGGGCCGTGCCCGGCGCTCCGGGGCTGTCCATCGGCTCGGGCTTCGGGACGACCGTCGACGGCTACGACGTCGTCGACGTCGCCCAGTCGGCGGCGGGCGGAAGCGCCACCGTCGAGGCCCGATGGAGTGAGGTGGACGCCGGTGAGCCGTGGCTCGTGAGGGTGGTGTCATCGGATGCCGCTGCGGACGAGGCCTTCTACGGCATCCACGTCGACTACCCCGCCGAGGACCCGCTCCCACGCTGCACGCCGTGGATCGCCCCGCCGGCGAGCGGACCGGACGAGGTCGACGGATCGGGGACGATCGATCCGCTCGCCCCCTTTGCGCCCTACGGCTCCGTCGACCCCGACGGATCCGTCGATCCGCTCGATCCGGATTCCAACCTCGGGGCGCCGGTCGCCCTGACCAGCGACGCCGTGACCGCCACCACGAACACCGTCTTCGTCACGGACGCGATCCGCATGCGGGATCTGCACGGCCAGGATGGCGTCGACGAGGTGATCGCGGCGATCCGAGCGCTCGACGGCGTCGGCGAGGTCGGCGACGGCCCCGTGAAGGGCGCCGTCCTCACCGTCGACGGCGACGCGGGAGTGGTCGCAGCAAGGGCGGTGCTCGACGCGGACCCGTGCTCGGTCTCGGCGCGCCAGGCGGTGGTGAGGGCGATCAACCGGTACCTCGCCGCGGCGATCGGCGCGCAGCGTGAGCACATCGCGGCGATCGTCATCGTCGGCGGCGACGACGTGATCCCCCACGCTCCCGTCGCCCAGCGCAGCGAGACGGTCACCGAAGTGGGGCACGCGGGAGCCCTGCGCCTGGCGGGGATCGGCGGCACGTCGTGCCCGGCCGTCGAGGCCGGCGCGATCGACCCGTGCGCCACGCCGCAGTCCGCGGCGGCAGCAGGCGGGTTCCTCCTCACCGACGACCCCTACGCGTTCGCGGATGCCTACCCTTCGCGTGGTGGTCATGTCTATGTGCCGGCCGTCGGCATCGGGAGACTGATCGACGCGCCCGATGAGATCCGCGCCCAGCTGGATCGCTTCCGCTGGGCCGAGGGCGTGCTCGAGGGCGACTCCCTCCTGGCCACGGGCTACGGTCCGTGGTCCGATCTCCCCGAGGCAATGAGCGCGGCGCTGAGCTGGCGGACCGGCGGAAGCGACGTGATCCTCGAACCCCGATGGACGACGGCGGATGCCGAGGCTGCACTGTCGCCGCGAGACGGGAGCGATGCGCCGGCGATCATCGCGCTCAACACCGTCGGGGATGAGCGGCGGATGATCTCGGGCGCTGCGGTCGCGGACGGAACCGGGGAGGATTCCGCGCTCACGGCGGAAGACCACCGCCCCTCACCACCTCCGGCCGCCGAAGAGCGCTTCGACCCCGGTGCATCGACGGAGTTCCAGGGAGCGCTCGCGCTGTCGCTCGGGTGCCACTCGGGGGTGCACCTGCCGGAATCGATCTACGGCGACGAGCCGCACTGGGCCGGCACGTTCACCGACGCGGGTGGCTTCGTCGGGAGCACCGGATGCGGCCTCGCCGACGAGAGCGCGCTCGGTCCCAGCGAGCGGCTCCTCGCGCTCTACGCCGGGTGGATCGGCGTCGACGGCGAGAACGGGCCGGTGTCGGCGGGATCGGCACTCGCCTTCGCCAAGCAGTCCTATATCGCCTCGGCTGCGCAGTACACCGAGGCCGACGCGCTGGCTCTCGAGCAGACGATCTTCTACGGGGTACCCCTCTACACGTTCCGCGACTCGACCCGGCCACCCCCGCTCGCGGAGGCGGCTGCCCTCGCGGACGACGGCGCGGGGGTGCTCCGGCTGCGCCCCTCGGTGGCGACGGTCACGCTCACCGACCCGACGGGAGCGGCGAGGGTGTTCCTCACGGCCGACGGGCAGGACCCGCTCAGCGTGGCAGGGCAGCCGCTGGTCCCCGCCGTCACGCGAACCGTGCCCGCTGCCGACGCCGCGGGCGCGGCGGCCAGAGGAGTGCTGGTCACGGGGCTGAACTCGCAATGGCGCGAGCCGGTCGAGCCCGCGGTCGCCGACCCCCGGGCGAGGATGTCGCGATCGGAACCCTCGCCCGCCGCCCCGCCATCGGCGGCAGCACTCGCGACGTTGACGCAGCAGGGGAGTCCCGACGGACCGTTGACGGTCGTCGTGGCGACGGCGGCGCGCCTGTCCACCGAATCCGCGGGCGCGACGCGCTTCGAGGTCTACTCCGACATGGAGCTCGAGCTGCTCTACGGTGACGCGAACGATGCGATCGCGCCCGTGATCACGGCGGCTGTCCCGGGCTCGACGTTCCGTGCCGTCGCGGTCGATCCCTCGGCATCCGGGGGTGTGGCGCGCGCACTGCTCCTCGTCGCCTCGGCGGGCACCGGCGACGACGTCCAGACGTGGCGGGCTGTCGAACTGCAGCCGGGGGACGGCGACGACTGGTCGGCCGCTATTCCGACGGGCGTCGGCACGGACTACCGGTGGGTGCTCCAGGTCGTCGACGACGCGGGCAATGTGACCACCGCTCACAGCGACTGCGAGTGACTCGGGCTCACCGCACCGGTGCGCCCTCCTCCTCCATCTCGTCGAGCTCGTCGAGCTCCGCGGCGTGCTCGGCGGCGCCGATCACGTCGTCGGGATCGGTCGCGGCCTGCTCGAACTGCGACGTGTAGAGGCGGAAGTACGCGCCCTTCGCAGCGATGAGCTCATCGTGGGTGCCCTGCTCGGCGATGCCGCCGTTCTCCATCACCAGGATCAGGTCGGCGTCGCGGATCGTCGACAGGCGGTGCGCGATGACGAAGGACGTCCGCCCCGCGCGCAGCGCTGCCATCGCGTGCTGCAGCAGGAGCTCGGTGCGCGTGTCGACGGAGCTCGTCGCCTCGTCGAGGATGAGCACCGACGGCTGCGCCACGAACGCGCGCGCGATGGTGATGAGCTGCTTCTCGCCGGCCGAGATGTTCGACGCCTCCTCGTCGAGGACGGTGTCGTAGCCCTCGGGGAGGGAGTGCACGAATCGATCGACGTACGTCGCACGCGCCGCCTCGAGGATGTCGTCGTCGGTCGCGTCGGCTCGCCCGTAGCGGATGTTCTCTCGGATCGTTCCGGCGAACAGCCACGGATCCTGCAGCACCATGCCGGTCTTCGCCCGGATGTCACGGCGCGTGAGTTCGGCGATGTTCTGGCCGTTGAGCAGGATGCGCCCGCCCTCCAGCTCGTAGAACCGCATGATGAGGTTGACGAGGGTCGTCTTGCCCGCGCCGGTCGGGCCGACGATCGCGACGGTCTGGCCCGGCTCGACCCGGAAGGACAGGTCGTGGATGAGCGGACGATCGGCCGAGTACGAGAACGCGACGTCCTCGAACTCGATCGTGCCGTCGCCGTCGACCGGAGCGGGGGCGTCGGCGGCGTCGGGCTCCTCCTCGGTCTCGTCGAGGAGTTCGAAGACGCGCTCCGCCGACGCGGTGCCCGACTGCACCACGGCGGCCATGCCGCCGAGCTCGGACAGCGGCTGGGTGAACTGCTGCGAGTACTGGATGAACGCCTGCACGTCGCCCAGTCGCAGCTGACCGCTCGCGACCATGAGCGCACCGAAGACGGCGATGCCGACGTAGGTGAGGTTTCCGATGAACATCATCGCGGGCATCATGATGTTCGAGAGGAACTGCGCGGTGAACGACGCCCGGTAGAGCTCCTCGTTCTCGACCCGGAACGCCTCGCGCGACGCCTCTTCACGGCCGAAGACCTTCACCAGCGCATGGCCGGAGAACGACTCCTCGACGCGCGCGTTGAGACGGCCGACCTTGCGCCACTGCACCCCGAACGCCTTCTGCGACCGCGGTCCGATGACGCCGAACAGGACGGCCATCAGCGGGAAGCTCACCAGCACGACGAGGGTCAGCTGCCACGAGATCGACAGCATCATGATGAGCACGCCGATGACCGTGAGCACCGCGGTCAGCGCCTGCGAGAGCGACTGCTGCATCATCTGGGTGATGTTGTCGATGTCGTTCGTGACACGGGAGATGAGCTCGCCGCGCTGCACGCGATCGAAGTAGCGCAGCGGCAGACGGTTGATCTTCGCCTCGACCTGCTCGCGCAGGCGCCACATCGTGCGCACCATGATCACGTTGATGACGTAGCCCTGCAGCCACATCAGCAGCGAGGACGCGAAGTACAGCGCCAGCACGATCAGCAGTACGCGGCTCAGCGCGAAGAAGTCGACGCCTGCGCCGGGCACGAAATTCTGCATCGCGCCGACGATGTTGGCGAGGTCCTGCTGACCCTGCGCCTCGAGAGCGGCGACGACCTGCTCCTGAGTGGTGCCGGCCGGCGCCATGCCCGACACGACGCCCTCGAAGAGGATGTTCGTCGCCTCGCCGAGCACCTTGGGAGAGATCACCGCGAGCACGACGCCGATCGCACCGAGGACGGAGGCGAAGGCGAAGGCCACGGCGCTGGGCTTCAGCAGTCCGAGCAGGCGGCGGAATGACGGGCCGAAGCGCGCAGCCTTTCCCGGCGCGACCGCGCCGGACCAGTCGTCGGCCGAGATGCGAGCCTGCTCGCCCATCTCGATCTCGAGCTTCTCCTCCGCGGAGAGAACCTGCTCGACGGGCTTGCGCTTGCGCGCGCGGGTGCGCTTCTCGTCGCTCATCGCGCGACCTCCGCTCCGAGCTGGGATTCGACGATCTCGCGATAGGTCTGGCTGGTCTCCAGCAGTTCTTCGTGCGTGCCGAGTCCGACGATGCCGCCGTCGTCGAGCACCACGATGCGATCCGCCTCGGTGACCGTCGAGATGCGCTGCGCGACGACGATCTTCGTCACCTCAGGCAACTCTCGCCACAGCGCTTGGCGCAGCCGCGCATCGGTCGTGAGGTCGAGGGCCGAGAATGAGTCGTCGAACACCAGGATCTGCGGCGTGTGGACGATGGCGCGCGCGATCGCGAGACGCTGACGTTGCCCGCCCGACACGTTCGTGCCGCCCTGGGAGATCGGCGAGTCGAGCCCTTCGGGCATCTGGCTCACGAAGTCGCTCGCCTGTGCGATCTCGAGCGCACGCCACAGCTCGGCGTCCGTGGCGTCCTCCTTGCCGAACCGCAGGTTCGACGCCACCGTTCCGGTGAACAGGAACGGCCGCTGCGGCACGAGGCCGATGGCTGCCCAGAGCGCGTCGAGATCGGCCTCACGCACGTCGACTCCGCCGACTCGCACCGCTCCACCGGTGACATCGAACAGGCGGGGCAGGAGCGAGATCAGCGTGGACTTGCCCGCACCGGTCGAGCCGACGATCGCGACCGTCTCACCGGGCTCGGCCCGGAAGCTGATGCCCGACAGGATCGGGTGCTCGGCGCCCGGGTAGGTGTAGGTCACATCCTCGAACGCCACGGAGCCGGGGGCCGGAAGCTGCGGCGCGGCGCCGGTCGGGCGCGCGAGCGTGGAGCTGGTCTCCAGCACTTCGCCGACGCGCTCGGCCGAGACCGCCGCACGCGGGATCATGAGCGCCATGAAGCTCGCCATCATGACGCCCGAGAGGATGATCATGATGTACTGCATGAAGGCGAACAGGGTGCCGATCTGGATCTCGCCGGCGTCGACCTGCATCCCGCCGAACCAGATCACTCCGATCACCGTGACGTTGAGGATGAGCATCACCGCGGGGAAGAGGACGACGAACAGCGACCCGACCTTGCGCCCGACGACCATGATGTCGGTGTTGGCCTCGCGGAAGCGCTCCTCCTCGATCGGCTCGCGCACGAACGCGCGGATCACCCGGATGCCGGTGAGCTGCTCGCGCATCACCCGGTTCACTCCGTCGAGCTTTCCCTGGTAGCTGCGGAACAGGGGCACCATGCGGAAGATCAGCAGTCCGGCGACCACGAGGAGCACGGGCACGGCGACCGCGATGATCCACGCGAGGCTCGGGGCCTGCTCGATCGCGAGCAGCACGCCGCCGATCGCGAGCAGGGGCGCCGACACCAGGAAGGTCGCGCCCATCATCGCGAGCATCTGCACCTGCTGGACGTCGTTGGTGTTGCGGGTGATGAGCGAACCCGCGCCGAAGCCGGTCACCTCACGCTCGGAGAAGCTCGAGACGCGCTCGAAGATCCCGTCGCGCAGGTCGCGCCCCATCCGCATGGCCGCCTTCGCGGCGAAGTACGTGGCGATGATCGCGGCGACGATCTGCGCGAGCGAGACGGCGAGCATCACGAGGCCCGTGCGCCAGATGTACTCGGTGTCACCCTGGGAGACCCCGTTGTCGATGATGTCGGCGTTGAGGCTCGGAAGGTAGAGCGAGCCCAGCGCCGACGCGAACTGGAACACGAGCACCCCGAGCAGGAGCCACCCGTACGGCTTCAGATAGCGGACGAGGAGTTTTGCGAGCACGGATGTCCCCCCAGGAACTCTGACGGATGCCGCGACCGGCGTCCGAAGGGTGATGCCCTCACCATGCCACGACCCGACGACATCGCGTCAGGGTTGTTCACAGGGAGCGAAACACGAGGTGTGAGGACGCCGGGGCTGCGGCATCCGGCGTACACCGTAACACGATATATCGCGCTTGCCGACCCTCAGACCTCGAGCGGAGTGGCGGCTGCGACGGCCTCGTCGTCCTCGGTGGCGACGAGCTGGCCGCATGCCCCGTCGATCTCCTTGCCGCGCGTGTCTCGCAGCGTCGTCGGGACGCCGGCGTCGTTGAGGCGGCGCACGAACTCGTTCTGCACGGGGACGTCGGACGCGGTCCAGATCGAACCCGGCGTCGGGTTGAGCGGGATGGGATTCACGTGCACCCAGCCGCGACCGCGAGCATTGAGCTTCTCGGCCAGGAGGTCGGCGCGCCACGCGTGGTCGTTCATGTCCTTGATGAGGGCGTACTCGATCGACACGCGGCGGCCGGTCTTGTCGAAGTAGGCGCGGGCGGCATCCAGGGCCTCGTCGACCTTCCACCGGGAGTTGACCGGAATGAGCTCGTCGCGCAGGCGATCGTCGGGCGCGTGGAGCGAGAGCGCGAACGTGACGGGGATGTCCTCGTTCGCGAGCTTCGTGATCGCGGGCACGAGACCCACGGTCGAGACGGTGATGCCGCGTGCGCTCATGCCGAGGCCGTGCTCCTTGTCGGTCATCACGCGCACGGCCTGCATCACGCGGGCGTAGTTGGCCAGCGGCTCCCCCATGCCCATGAACACGATGTTCGACACGCGCTCGGCGGAGTGGTCGTCGCGCTTCTTCCCGCCCAGCCCGCCGTCGGCGATGAGGCGGTTGGCCCGCACGATCTGCTCGACGATCTCGGCGGCCGACATGTTACGGGTGAGTCCGGCCTGCCCGGTCGCGCAGAAGGGGCAGTTCATGCCGCAGCCCGCCTGGCTCGAGACGCACAGGGTGATGCGACCGGGGTAGCGCATGAGCACCGACTCGACGAGGGCGCCGTCGTGCAGCTTCCACAGGAACTTGATCGTGTCGCCGCGGTCGGTCTCGAGTCGCCGCACCTCGGTCAGCAGCGGCGGCAGCATCCCGTGCACGAATTCTTCGCGCCCTGCGGCGGGAAGGTCGGTCATGTCGGCGGGATCATGGGTCCAGTGCTGGAAGTAGTGCTTCTCGAGCTGCTTCGCCCGGAACCCCGGAAGGCCCAGCTCCGTGACCTTCTCCACGCGCTGCTCGGGTGTCAGGTCCGCCAGGTGCACCGGCGGCTTGCCGCGCTTGGGCGAAGCGAACTGGAGGAGCGGACGGCCTTCGGCGTCCTTCTGCTGGGTCCAGCCCTCGGTGGCGGGACGCACCTGGCGGGGCTTGGTGGTGCGCACGGGGGGCTGGTCGGTCATGCTCCGAGGGTAGGGGACGCACCTGAACGATGCCCGGATCGGGACTACCGTGGTGATCGTGGACGTCATGGATGCCGCCACCCGCGTCGACGCGACGCGCGCGCCCGACCCGCCGGCACTGTCCCGGCGGGCGGCGATCACGCTCGCGGCGATCGGCGGCGCCATGATCCTGGCGATCGGCGGCGCCGTTCTCGTTCGCGCAGCGCTGCCCCCAGAACCCGAACCCGCCACCCGTGCGCTGCTCGCGCCGGCCGTGCGCGAGGCCCGCTCCGCCTACTCCTTCGCCTGGGACCGCGAGGCCGTGCCCCTGCTCCAGATCCCGCTGGACGGATCGTTCGGGCGCTACATCGACCTGCCGACGGCGACCGAGGTGCCCGACTTCCCCGCCACCGGGACGGTCGAATGGGCCTACCCGCTGGGCACCTACTTCGGGTGGGATGTCTGGATCGCGGGGGCCTCCGTCGCGGGGACCGGGCTGCAGCGCGAGCACTGCATCGCGATCGAGCGCAACGGCGAATCACGCACCCGCTGCGTGCCCGCGGCGCTGCGGAAGCAGAGCGCGCTCGTCGTCTCGGTGGCGTTCGCGTCGATCACCCCCGAGGACCGTCCCGTCGGGATGATGCCGGACGAGCGCCTGGGGTTCTGGTGGAACCACGACCGTGCGGTCACCGTCCTGCTCGGCGACGATCCCTGACCGGACTATCGTTTCCTCGTGGTCCCTCCCGAGAACCTCCTCGCCTTCACGCTCGCCGCATTGGTGCTCATCGTGATCCCCGGACCCAGCGTGCTCTTCACGATCGGCCGGGCACTCGCCCTGGGCCGCATCGGCGGACTGCTCAGCGTGCTCGGCAACGCCCTCGGCCTGCTGCCGGTGATCGGCCTCGTCGCGCTCGGCGTCGGCGGCATCGTCGCCCAGTCGGTCGTGCTCTTCACGATCGTGAAGGTGGCGGGCGCCGCGTACCTGATGTACCTCGGCGTGCAGGCGATCCGCCACCGCTATCGGGCCGCCGAGCAGGCCAGTGGTGCGCTCCCGCCGCGCTCGGCCTGGCGTCAGCTGGGCGAGGGCTTCGTCGTGGGCATCACGAACCCCAAGACCATCGCGTTCTTCGTCGCCGTGCTGCCGCAGTTCGTCGACCTCTCGGCGGGATCGGTGCCGCTGCAGATGATCCAGCTCGGCCTGGTCTTCTTCGTCATCGCCCTCCTCTCGGACGGCGCGTGGGCGCTCGCGGCCGCGGGCGCGAGGTCGTGGTTCGGCAAGTCCCCGAAGCGCATCGCGCGCCTCTCCGCCACCGGCGGCGGACTCATGATCGGACTCGGCGGCATCCTGCTGTTCACCGGCGCCGAGCACTGACCCGGCCGCGAACCCGGTCTCGGCGCCGAGCGCTGCAGTTCCCGACGGGCGCGAGGAGGCTCAGTCGGGGACGCCGGATGCCTCGGCGCCGAGGTTCACGAGATTCCCATCCGGATCGCGCACCTGCGCGACGCGCTCGCCCCAGGGCATGTCCGCCGGAGCCTGCACGGAGTCCCCGCCCGCGGTCACCCAGCGCTCGTAGACCGCGTCGACGTCGTCCACGTAGAACCACAGCGCGATACGGTCGCCCGCGGGCGGAGTCTGCGCATCGCGGCCGATCCCGAGCGAGGCTCCGCCGACGGTCAGCGAGACGTAGTCGTCCTCGTCGGCGCTGCCGAATCGGTACGTCACCTGCCCGTGGAGGGCGTGCTCGTAGAAGCTCACGAGGCGCGGAAGGTCGCGCGAGAGGAGGATCGGGAACAGGCTGCGCACCGCCATGGCGCCACCCTACGCCCACCACCCCCGCTTGCCGAGAACGCACTCATGGCGACTCCGACGCCTCATTTGCGGACGTTTGTGCGCTTTCGGCAAGCGAGCGGCGGATGCCGGGCTACAGGAAGATGTCGGGGAAGAGCTGGTCGTCGGGGGTTCCCGGCACCGCCGCGTAGCCGGAGAAGTCGCTCACTCCGGACTCCCGCAGCACATCTTCGACGATGAGCGTCTGGCCGGTGTACTCGGCGGCGGGCTTGAGGAAGACCTCGTACGCGGCATCCGCGTAGATCTCCGGTGTGCGGCTCACCTTCATCATCGCGTCCCCGCCGAGGGCGAACTGCACGGCGGCCGTCGCAATCGTCGTCGACGGCCACAGCGTGTTGGCGGCGATGCCGGCCTTCGCGAACTCGGCGGCCAGCCCGAGGGTCGTCATCGTCATCCCGTACTTCGCCAGCGTGTAACCGGTGTGCGCGCCCAGCCACTTCGGCGCCAGGTTGAGCGGCGGCGAGAGCGAGAGGATGTGCGGGTTCGCGGCATCCTTCAGGATCGGCACTGCCGCGCGGCTGAGCATGAACGTTCCGCGGACGTTGACGTCCTGCATGAGGTCGTACTTCTTGGCCGCGAGGTCGAGCGAGCGCGAAAGGTCGATCACCGAGGCGTTGTTGACGACGATGTCGATGCCGCCGAACTCGCCCTGGGTCTTGAGCACGGCCTCGGTGACGTCGTCGTCGTTGCGCACGTCGCCGACGATAGGCAATGCCCGGCCGCCGGCCGCGCGGATCTGCTCCGCGGCCGAGTGGACGGTGCCCTCGAGCTTGGGGTGCGGGGTGTCGGTCTTGGCCAGCAGGGCGATGTTCGCGCCGTCGCGGGCAGCCCGCAGCGCGATCGCGAGGCCGATGCCGCGGCTGCCGCCGGACATCAGGATCGTCTTGCCGGCGAGTGAGTTGTCGCTCATGTCGGGTCTCCTAGGTCATGTCCCCATTGCCGCTCTTCGGGTCCCGATCTCGCTGGTTCCCGGCACCGGGAACGCGCGAAAGTGGGACACGGTCGGCCTCAGGAACGGGATTTGGCGGATGCTGCGGCGAAGGCGGCGACGCGGACCCGTGACTCGTCGGTCTCGAAGCGGGCGCCGATCGAACGGGCTTCGTCGTCGAGGTTCTCGGCGAACGGGCGGTCGGCGCCGACGCGGACGAGGCGCTTGGCCTGACCGAACGCGGCCGTGGCCCCCGCGAGCCAGAACTGCGCGATCGCCTCGGCGCGGGCGGCGACCGCGTCGCGCGGCAGCACCTCGGCCACGAGGCCCCAGTCCAGCGCGGTCGCGGCGTCGATCGTGGTGTCCTGCAGGAGCAGCTGCAGCGCGCGGCGCTGACCGATCGCGGCGGGGAGCAGCGTCGAGACGCCGAGGTCGGGCGTCAGGCCGATGTTGGCGTACTTGCTGACGAACTTGGCGGAGTCGGCGGCGACGATGTAGTCGGCGCTCAGCATGAGGCCAAGGCCCCCTCCGGCGACGGCGCCCTGGACGGCGGCGACGATCGGCTTGTCCGAGTGGGCGAACGTGCGGATGCCGTCGTGGATGACGTGCGCGGTCGCGGTGACGTCGGACCCGGCGGCACCCGAGCCCGCCATCGCGACGACGTCGCCGCCGGCGCAGAACGCCGGGCCGGCGGCATCCAGGATCACCGCACCCACCGAGGGATCGCTCGTCACCGCGTGCGCGATGTCGCGCCAGCGGCCGCCCATCTCGAAGTCCATCGCGTTGAGGAACGCCGGACGGTTGAACGTGACGCGGGCGAGGCCGCCTTCGACGTGGAGGAGGATCGAATCGCTCATGAGTGCTCCTTACTTCGGCGCCATGCGGATGGCGCCGTCGAGGCGGATGGTCTCGCCGTTGAGATAGCCGTTGTCGACGATCGCCATCACGAGCGCGGCGTACTCGTCGGGCTTCCCGAGGCGCTGCGGGTAGGGCACCTGCTGGCCGAGCGAGTCCTGCGCCGGCTGCGGCAGACCCGCGAGCATCGGCGTCTCCATGATGCCCGGGGCGATCGTCGCGACGCGGATCGCGTACCGTGCCAGCTCGCGCGCGATCGGAAGGGTCATCGCGTGCACCGCGCCCTTGCTCGCGGCGTACGCCGGCTGGCCGATCTGTCCGTCGAAGGCGGCCACGCTCGCGGTGTTGACGATGACGCCGCGGTCGCCGTCGGGGGTCGGTTCGGTGCGGGCCATCGCGGCCGCGGCCTGCGACAGCACGTTGTAGGTGCCGAAGAGGTTGATGCGCACGATGCGCTCGAAGCCCTCGAGCGGCGTGGGTGCGCCGTCGCGGTCGAGGACCTTGGCAGGCGGCGCGATGCCGGCGCAGTTCACGACCACGCGGAGGGCGCCTGCAGCGGCGGCGCTCTCGACGGCGTCGGCCACCTGAGCCGCGTCGGTGACATCGGCGGCGGCGAAGGAACCGCCGAGCTCGGCGGCGATCTGCGCGCCGGCCGAGCCGGGCAGGTCGACGATCGTGACGCGTGCTCCCGCGGCCGCGAGCCGGCGGGCGGTGGCGAGGCCGAGGCCGCTCGCGCCACCGGTCACCAGGGCTGAGGCATCCGTGAGATCCATGCGTTCTCCTTCGAACTGCGAGATTGCATCCCACCCTACGCGGGACTCAGTCTCACGATCGAATCGGATGCCACGTCCAGCGTAGCCGCCGGGGCATCATGGTCACGTGGCGCGCAGCTGCGTGATGCGGCGCCGACGGGCGAGGATGCGCGATCGGTACGGTGAACCCGTGGACGACGACGCAGCATCCGGCAGACCCAGTTCTGCGGAACCGTCGCGCGAGATCCTCCGGAGCCCGGGTTTCGCCTACTTCTGGAGCGCGACGACGCTCCGAGCTTTCGGCAGCGCGATCGCGGGCGTGGCGTTCCAGGTCCTCATCGTGACCGTCGTGAACGCCAGTCCGATGCAGATCAGCGTGCTGAGCGCGCTGAGCGTGGTGCCCTACCTGTTCCTCGGGCTGATCGTCGGCGCGCTGATGGACCGCTGGCGCCGGCAGCGCGCGCTGGTCGTCACCACCATCGGACGCGCGGTGACCCTTGCCTCGATCCCGGTACTCCTGCTCACCGACACCCTGAACTTCTGGTCGCTGGCGGCCGTCATCCTGATACTCGGGGTGCTGACGCTGTTCGCGGACTCCGCCGCGCAGCCGCTGCTCCCCCGCATCGTTCCGCGTGGCGCGCTCGTGACCGCGAACGCCCGGCTGGGTCAGAGTCAGACCGTCGCGGCGACCGCGGGGCCGGCAGTGGGCGGCGCGCTGTTCACCCTGCTGGGGGCGCCGATCCTGTTCGCCTTCGACGCGCTCATCAACATCGTCGCCGCATTCCTGCAGGCGCGAATCGACGTCGTCGAGCCCAAGCCCGAACCACGCGCCGCGGGCCGCCATGTGGGGCACGACATCGCCGAAGGCATGCAGTACACGTATCGGCACCGGACGCTCCGGCCCCTCGCCCTGTCCGTCCACGTCTGGTTCCTCGGCAACAGCATCGTGACGACGGTGTTCGCCGTCTTCGTCCTGCGCGATCTCGACCTCCCGTCCTGGGCCTACGGCGTCGCCCTGGCGGTCGGAGGTGCGGGCGGCTTCGTCGGCGCGATGATCGCGCCGCGGGTCGGGTCATGGCTGGGGGCCGGGCGTGCGATCCTCCTGGGCCGGGTCCTCGTGGTCATCCCCTGGCTCCTCCTGGCCGTGGCACCGCTCACGGCCGACAGCGGCACCGGCGTCGTGCTGGTGGTCGTCTCGGCGGCGCAGTTCCTCTACTGCCTCGCCATGGGCGTCGAAGACACCAACGACATCTCGTATCGCCAGGCGGTCGCCCCCGACAGGATCCAGGGTCGGATGAACTCGACCATCCGCACCGTCAATCGGGTCGTGTTCTTCTTCGGCGCCCTCCTCACGGGGGTGCTGATGACCTACCTCGGCTTCCAGCCGACGATCGGGATCGGCGCGGGCGTCTTCGCGGTCGCGGCGCTCATCATCCTGTTCTCGCCCTTGCGCGATGCCCGACATGAGGATGCGGCCGACCCCCGCTGACGCCGGCTGGCGGACCCGAGTCCCGCGGGGGGCATCATGGTCTCATGGCGCCCAGGCTCACGCTCCACCTGCTCGAGAGCTGACGGATGTCGATTCCCGTCGATCCCGTCGACGTGCCCGCACGTGTGCGCGACCTCGCCCGCGACGCCGCGCTCGCGCCGGTGTGGCGGAACAACGACGGCGGGCTCACGTTCCGCACCGACGACGGGCGCTTCATCAAGCACGCGCCGCACAACGCCGAGTCGTCGCTCGCCGACGAGACCGTGCGCCTCGAGTGGGCGGGACGTTTTCTTCGCGTGCCGCACGTGCTCGAGTCCGGGCAGGACGACACCCACGAGTGGCTCGTGACGCGCGCACTCCCGGGTGAGAGCGCCGTCGCGCCGCGCTGGGTGGCGCAGCCGGCGGTGGCGGTGCGCGCCGTGGGCGAGGGTCTGCGCGCGCTGCACGAGGCCCTGCCCGTCGAGGAGTGCCCGTTCGAGTGGAGCGTGCCCTCGCGCATCGCGAACGCGGCGGGGCGCGGCATCCGGATTCCCGACGCCCTGCGCGAGCCGCCGCCGATCGACCGGCTCGTGGTCTGCCACGCCGACGCGTGCTGCCCCAACACGCTCATCGGCGACGACGGGCGCTGGTCTGCGCACGTCGATCTCGGGCTGCTGGGCACGGGCGACCGGTGGGGCGACATCGCCGTGGCGTCGATGAGCACCGAGTGGAACTATGGACCCGGATGGGAGGACGCCCTCATCGAGGCGTACGGCGTCGAACCCGATCGCACGCGCCTCTCGTATTACCGGGAGCTCTGGAACGCGACATGACCGACCGCACCGACATCACGGGCACCGTCACCGACATCGACGGTCACCCGAACCTCGTGCTCACCCGCACGTTCGCCGCGCGCGCCGCCGACGTGTGGCGCGAACTCACCGAGTCGGCGCGGCTCGAGCGCTGGATCGGCCGCTGGGAGGGCGATCCGTCGACCGGCCATGTCGCATTCTTCATGACGGCCGAAGACGACGAGGCGCCGCCCGAGGAGTACACGATCCTCGAATGCGACCCGCCGCGGCGCTTCGCGGGCGACACGTCCGCGGCGACCGGCAGCTGGCACCTGTGGTTCGAGCTCATCGAGAAGGGCGAGGCGACCCTGCTCGTGTTCGGTCAGCGCCTCAATCCGGAGGACGAGGTCGGTTCGATCGGGCCGGGATGGGAGTTCTACCTCGATCGCCTCATGGCCGTGCACAAGGGCCGGGATGCCGCGACCGTGGCGTGGAGCGCGTACTTCCCCGCCCTCCAGCCGGCCTACCAGCGCCTGGTCGCGGGGGGCTGACGCGTTCGGTCGCTCCCCGCTCGCCGGTGGCGCCGGATCACACCCCCGGGCCGAGGATGAAGTTCCACGTGCCGGCGGCGAGCGCCGCGGCCGTCGCGATGAGGGCGATGGCGAGACCGACGCCGATGAGCGCCCACTCGGCGGCGCCGAACCGTGAAGCGCGCGCCCACGTGCGGCGGCCGGGCGCGCCGAACGCGCGGGCCTCCATCGCCGTCGCGAGCTTCGCCCCGCGCCGCAGCGAGAGCACGAGCAGCGCGAACGCCATGCCGAGGAAGCGGCGCAGGCGTCCGCGATCGGCGATGCCGCGGGCCCGTCGGGCCAGCTCCAGCGACCGCCAGTCGTCGAGGAAGAGCCCCACCATGCGCAAGCCCGCGAGCGCGCCCAGCACGAAGCGCGCCGGCAGCTTCAGCACCTGCCCGAGACCGTCGGCGAGGTCGGTCGGGTCGACGCTCGCGAAGAGCACGACGGAGGGCAGTGCGATCGCGAGCACGCGGATCGTCGTCGCCGCCGCGAGCACGAGGGAGCCCTCGCTGACGGTGACGAACAGCCACTGGACGTAGACCTCGCCGCTCGTGCGTCCGTAGAGCGCGATCGTGAGGCCGGTGAGAGGAGCGAGGGCCCACACGATCCAGGTGCGGGTCCAGAACTCGCGCCACCCCAGACCGGCGAGCGGCATGAGCAGCAGCTCCAGGACCAGAGCGACGGATGCCGACACCACATCGAGCGTGAGCACCAGCGGGATCGTGATGGCGGCGGCCGCGCCGAGCTTCGCGACCGGGTTGACCCGCGACATCCGGCTCGTTCGCGCGTGGGCGTCCAGGAGCGTCACGGAGCCCCTCCCCCCGCCAGCTCGAACCGCTCGGCGTGGAGCGCGGCCACGACGTCGAGGTCATGGGTGACGGCGACGATCGCGGATCCCTCGTCGCGCAGGCGCGCGAGCAGCGCGACGAGTTCCTCCCAGGTGCGGGCGTCCTGTCCGAAGGTGGGCTCATCGAGAACGAGCACGCGCGGGGCCGTCGCGAGCGCCGCCGCCACGGTGAGCCGCCGCTTCTCTCCCCCCGAGAGCGTGAACGGATTCGCGCGAGCGAGCGGGGCGAGGCGGAGCCGCTCGAGCAGCTCGTCGACCCGCGCCGCGATCTCGGCCTCGGCGAGGCCGAGCGCCCGCGGACCCACCTCGAGCTCCTGCCGCACGGTCTTGGCGAGGAGCTGGTGCTCGGGATCCTGGAAGACCGTGCCGATCCGCGTGAGCAGCTGCCGCGACGTCCATCGGATCGGCGTCGCGGCGGCGCCGGCAGCGAGCGCTCCCTCCGCGACGAGGGATCCGGATGCCGGTGCAAGCAGTCCCGCGAGCGTCAGGCCGAGCGTCGACTTGCCGGCGCCGTTGGGTCCGGTCACGGCGAGCGCCGCACCTTCCCGTACCTCGAGGTCGATTCCGGACGCGACGGGGTGTCCGGCGACGCGCTGGACGGCGAGACCCGAGGCCGACAGGAGTGCGGCGCCGGGAGCGTGCGCAGGCGCCGGCGGATGCGCGGGAGGGACGCCGGGCACCCATACGCCGCGAGCCGCCAGCGCCGCACCATGCGCGCCGAGCACGACGTCCGGCGCGCCGTCGGCGAGGACCCCGCCCGCGCCGAGCACGATGACGCGGTCCACCACCGGCAGCCACACCTCGACGCGGTGTTCGACGACCACCAGCGTCGCCGGGTGCGTGTCGAGCAGCGCGGTCACGGCGTCGCGCACCTCGGCCACGCCGTGCGGGTCGAGGTTGGCGGTCGGCTCGTCGAGCAGGACGAGTCCTGGCCGCATCGCGAGCAGGCCCGCGAGGGCGAGGCGCTGCTTCTGACCTCCCGACAGGGCCTTCGTCGCGCGGTCGAGGGGCACGTCGAGGCCCACGGCGTCGAGCGCGGACCGCACCCGCGGCCAGATCTCGCCGCGCGGGACGCCGAGGTTCTCGCAGCCGAAGGCCACGTCATCGCCGACGCGGGCGAGGATGACCTGCGCGTCCGGGTCCTGCAGCACGAGGCCCGCACGCCCGCGGGCCCGCGCGGCCGGAACGCCGTCGAGCAGGAGTTCGCCGGTCTGCTCGCCCTCTTCGTCGCCGCCGAGCACGCCGGCGAGTCCATGGAGCAGGGTCGATTTGCCCGCCCCCGAGGCGCCGAGCAGCAGCACGCGCTCGCCGGGCTCGATGCGGAACGAGGCATCCGACACCGCCCACGCGTGGCGGGACGCGTGACGCCAGCCCCACCCGCGCGCCTCGACGGCGGCGGGCCGGGGCAGGTCGCCGGTCACGCGGTCAGACGCGGGCGCGGGCTTCGCGACCAGACGCGAACCGGTCGAGCGCACCCGTCGCGGCGAGGCCGCGCGCGAGGAGCCAGGAGAGGAGTCCCGCGACGACGGCGCCGGAGATCGACGTGCTCACGAGGTACACGACGACGAACGACAGGTCGGCCCCCGCGTACCAGAGGAGGAGGTTGTTCACCCCTCCGGCCAGCGCGGCGCCGATTCCGGCGAGGATCGCGACGGGCAGCGACCAGCGGCGGTAGAAGAACAGGAGGAAGACCAGTTCGGCGCCGAGTCCCTGGATGAGTCCCGCCTCGAGCGTGAGAAACGCGCCCCACGTGTTGCCGACGAGCGTGAGCGCCGAGACTCCGGCGGCGACGACCTCGGTGAACACGGCCGCTCCCGGCTTGCGGATGATCAGGGCTCCGAGCACGCCGGCGAAGAGCCAGGGGCCGTCGAGCAGGCCCTGCAGGCCCGGCAGCAGCGGCTCGAGCAGGGCGCTCGGCCCGCGGTAGGCGACGTTCCACAGCAGGAAGACGAGACCCGACGCGACACCGATGACGCTGGCGACGACGATGTCGACGACCCGCCAGCGGTAGGGGTGCGGCGCCTTCGAAGGGGGCGCCTCGGTGGACGTGGGGGCGGACGCGGATGCGTGCATCTGAACTCCTCCCTGCGCCGGCATGATCCGGATCAGGTTCGACGGTCGAAGCGTGGGTCGCTTCCTCTCAGCCCGGCTCACCGGACTCCCGTGGTTGTGCGCACGAGTATACGCCGTGACGCGGGGTATCTTGGGCGGGTGACTCCGGATGACGCCCTGACCACGACGCGCCGTGCGCGCCGTGCGGCGGTCGGCGACCCCCCGGTCACGCCGACCGATCCCGAGACTTCCGACGGCGTTCTGACGCTCGATGCCGACGTCGCCGCGGCCGGATCGCGCGGCTCCGTCGCGGCCACCGCGACGGTCGCAGCCGACCTCGCGTCCACGACTCCCCTCGGACTGAGCCCGCGCTCGACAGCCTCCTCCCCGGGGAAGGGCGAGCGCCGCATCGCGCTCGCGTGGGTCGATGAGAACGCCGTCTCGCGGCGCACGGCGCCGATCGGCCTCGACGGCGCATCGGCCGCGTACATCCCCGTCGGGGCCGACCTCCTCGCCGATCCGCCCCGGCGGTCGCTGCTGCGCTCGGGAGTCGTCATCCCCACGCTTGCGATCGCCGGCGTCCTCGGCGCCTACGCCGCCACGACCCTCGCGTGGCCGCTGCACGCCGTCACTCCGACGATCACGGCGGTCGCCGTTCAGCCGGCCGCCGCGCCGACCGCGGCCCCTGCCTGGCCCGCGACGGGAAGCGCCGCGGTGTCGGTGGGCGGCATCGCGGGGACCGTGGCCTCCGGTGCCGATCCCGCCGCGATCGCGAGCATCACGAAGCTCGTGACCGCCCTCGTCGTGCTCGATCAGATGCCGCTCGCCGTCGGCGAGCCGGGGCCGGAGTTCCGCTTCGGATACTGGGACTCGGTGGCGTACTGGGATTACCGTGCGGCGGGCGAATCGGCACTGGACGTGCCGGTCGACGGCGCTCTGACCGAGTATCAGATGCTCGAGGGGATGCTCGTCGGATCGGCCAACAACTACGCCGACCGACTCGCCGACAACCTCTTCCCGTCCGACGCGGTGTTCGCGAGCGCGGCGATGTCGTGGCTGCAGACGCACGGCGTCCCCGGCGTCACGATCGTCGAGCCGACGGGGATGGATCCCGGCAACCGCGCGACGCCGGAGGCCCTGATCGCCCTCGCTCGAAAGGCGATGGCGCACCCCGTCATCGCCGAGATCGTCGGCAAGAAGTCCGTGGAGCTGCCGGGCGCGGGCGTGGTCGAGAACACCAACGGCCTGCTCGCCGACCCCGGCGTCGTCGGCATCAAGACCGGCACGCTCGACGCCTGGAATCTGCTGTCGGCCAAGGACGTGGCCGTCGGCGACACCACGGTGCGCATGTTCGCGTCCGTGCTGGGCCAGCCCGATGATGCGTCGCGCCTCGCGGCGGCGCGCGCCCTGTACACCCAGCTCGAGCAGGAGCTTCAGCTGAAGCCGTCGGTGACGGAGGGCACACTCGCCGGATCCGTCGAGACCGTGTGGGGCGAGGACGTGGCCGTCGTGGCCGGCGAGGACGCCGCGGTCGTGCTCTGGAACGGCGGCGCGCCCACCGCGACCACCGCGTATGCCCTCGGCGACCATCGCGATGAGGGCGACGTCGTCGGCTCGCTCACGCTCACCGGCCCCCTCGACGCGGCGACCGTCGACCTGCGTCTGGCCGAGGCCATCGAGGGTCCGAGCGCGTGGTGGCGCCTCACGCACCCCCTGGAACTGTTCGGCCTGACCGACTGACCCGGCGCTCGCGCGTGTCGGCGACCGGTGGTAGACCGGGCGCATGCCCACCCACAACCAGATCGACCTCATCGAGTTCCCGGCGGCCGACGGCGCAGCCCTCGCCGCTGCCCGCACGTTCTACGAAGACGCGTTCGGCTGGAGCTTCACCGGCTACGGCGAGTACTACGACACGGCCGACAGCGGGGTCGTCGCCGGCATCAACGGCGTCGCGGGCGACGAGCACCATCAGAAGATGCCGCTGACAGTGATCTACGTCACCGATCTCGAGGCGGCGCGCGCCGCGGTCGAGGCATCCGGTGGCGCCATCGTCCACGAGATCTACGGGTTCCCCGGCGGACGGCGATTCCACTTCGCGGACCCGGCCGGCAACGAGCTCGCGGTGTGGTCCGAGGCGGCGCCCTAGGCGAATCGCACGGCGTGCTGCAGCCGCGTCCGCACGTCGAACACCTCGTTGCCGCCGATCGGGCGCACACCCGTGATGCCCCGTCGGAGAACCGTCGACAGCGCGCTCCTCGCGACGACGGCGACGGGGAGGCCACGCACCTTGCCGATCTCATCGATGACCTGCATCACGTCGTCGTCGGGCAGCACGACGATCGCGCCGCTGAAGCGCACGCCCGCCGCGCGCGCCAGTCCGCGCGTGCGGCCGACGAGCGTGCCGATCGGAGCGCCCGCGACGCCGTCCCCGACGAGCTCGCCGCGGCGCATCCGGACGTGGCCGCCGAAGTCCTCCGACAGGACGCCGTACAGGCCGCTCGGCCCGAGCACGATGTGGTCGATCTTCGCGTCGGGGTCGGCGTCACGGCCCGAGGCGTCCACGTCGTGCCAGACCGTGTAGCCCATGCCGAGATCGGCCACGATGCGCGCGGTCGCCTCCTCGGCGAGCGCGTCGGCCAGCAGCCGGCGCAGCTGCTGCGGAGCCGACCGCACCAGCGCGGGGTCGTACGGGTCGTCGAGGACGACGCCGCGGCCGGCCCACTCGCGGATCAGGGTGAGGTAGCGCTCGCGCCGCCATCCGCCGGGATGTCCGTAGGAACGGGCGCGCGGGCGGGTGTCGGTGCGGGCCGCCGGGGCGCGCCACCCCGACCACTCCGGCGCAGCCGCCTCCCCGAAGCCGTGCCCGCGGTCGTAGGCGGCGCGGGCGTCGGCGGTGCCGACGAGCTCCCACGCGCGCTGCACCTGGATGAACACCGCCGCATCTCCGCCGGTGTCAGGATGCGTCTGCCGCAGGCGCAGGCGATAGGCGCGCCGCAGCGCCTCATCATCCACCTCCGGGGCCACCCCCAGCACTTCGTACGCCGACGCGGACAGCGGACTGTCGAACACGCACCCTCCCCCGGCCGCCGCTGCGGCGGATCTCAGGGTATGCCACCCAGCGGTCAGGAGGCGCGAGGCCGTTCGTTGCGCCGGGCGTAGGCGGCGGCGCTGCGGCTGGACAGGGCCAGCAGGAGCAGGATGTCGACCGCGAGCGAGACGAACGTGGTGCCGAGGGTGATCTCCTGGCCCTGCGCCCACCACGCGACGAACGTGCTGCTGATCGTGAGCACCGAGAAGAGCATGACGATCACCCGGGCCCAGTTGCGGCCGAGGTAGACGAACAGCGCGAGCACCAGGTCGACGACGGGGGCGATCGCGGCGATCACCGCGAGGACCATGAGACCGGCGGCGCGCCCCTGCGGCGTCGCTTCGAGCCCCTCGAGGTCGACCTCGGGACTGGCGAGGAGCGTGTCCCACGTCAGTGCGAGGGTGACGATCACGAGGAACCCCGCGACAGCGCTCAGCAGCACCAGCACGGTTCCGGCGACGATGGACGCCGGTCGTCGCATGCCGGGGTCGTACCCCGTCGGAGTGAGGAGCCGGGCAGCGGGCTCGAAGGCGGGACGCTTGCCGGGGCGGGGCGCGGGGGCGCCGGATGCCGTCATCCGTCCACCTCCCCGAGCATGCGCACGTCGACGATCGGCAGGTCGCCGTCCGTCGTGATGCTGTCGCCGCCGCCGTTGCGCGCGTGGTAGCCGGTGGCGAAGTCCACGATGACGTCCACGGAGACGCGCGGATCGGCATCCCGCACCGTCGCGACGATGTGGTCCCGCTCGATGTCGGTCTCGGCGTCGATGCGGTGGGTCACCTGGAGCGTGAACAGCGACAGCCCGACGCTCGTGTCGAACGTGCCCGCCGCCAGCCAGTCGACGCGGCGCCCGCCGGGCAGCAGCCAGCCCTCGGGGCAGCGCCAGCACCTCACGTGGTGCCGCTGCGCGGGGTTGCCGTCGACCTCCTGCTGGTACGCGAAGTCCTGCTGACGCCCGAACAGGTAGAGCGGGCTGACCGGCGCGTCGTGATAGCTGCGTCGTGTGAGCGTCGAGACGACGATCCGCCACGAGGAGGCGAACGTGACCGGATCCGCCTTCGTCCAGCCTGCCGCGCGCAGCGCGCGCTCGATCTGCGGCCCGTCGCCCAGGAAGGCCAGGTTCACCGGATCGCCGAGGAGCCCGTCGCTCGTGCGCGTGCGGCCGATGAAGTAGTCGGGCACGTAGACGGTGGTCAGGATGCGGTGGAGCCTCGGCAGCACGAGATAGGCCAGGAGCACCCAGAAGAGGATCGCGAACGGGATACCCCACCAGCCCACGCGGAACGTCTCCGTGAAGCTGAGGTACGCGAGCCAGATCGCGGCAAGGCCGGCGAACACGAAGAAGAACCAGTCGATCGCGATCCCGATCGAGTAGCTCCTCCGTGCCGTCATGTCATCCCCAGAGCGGAGTGTCGGGCCGGTACGCGAGAGCGGAGGCCGCGACGTCGGCGGGCAGATCGGCGAGCGTCGCCGGCTGCCACTTCGGCGAACGGTCCTTGTCGATCACCTGCGCACGGATGCCTTCGGGGAGGTCGGGCTGAGTGGTCGCGAACCACATCACCAGGCCGTACTCCTGCTCGAGCGCGTCGCGCAGACCGGGAAGCTCGCGCGACCGGCGCACCGATTCGAGAGTGACGGCCAGTCCGGTGGGGGAGAGCTCCTCGAGCAGGTCGGCCGTGGCGGAGGCCTTCGCCTCCGGCCGCGCGCGGAGCCGCTCGATGATCCCGACCACTGTGTCGGCGGCGAAGGCGTCGTCGATCCACTCCCGAGCGCGCTCGAGCTTCGAGCCGTCCGGCGTCTCGTCGAACAGCAGGACGAGTTCCGTGGGGCTGGACGGATCGGCTCGCGTCTCGAGCGCGTCGCGCAGGCCGTCGAGGCGGTCGGACGGCACGAAGTGGTCGGCGAACCCCGCATAGATCGCGTCGGCCGCGTCCATGGCCGCCCCCGTGAGACCGAGGTACTCGCCGAGGCGCCCGGGGGCGTGGGCGAGCAGCCACGTGCCGCCGACGTCGGGCGTGAAGCCGATGCGCGTCTCCGGCATCGCCAGCCGCGAGCGCTCGGTGACGATGCGCACCGCCGCGTGGCCGGCGACGCCGATGCCGCCGCCCATCGTCACACCGTCGGCGAGCGCGACGAAGGTCTTGGGGTACTCGGCGATGCGGGCGTTCAGCGCGTACTCGTCGCGGAAGAATCGTGCGGTCTCGGCGGCGTGCCCGCCCGTGACGCGCTCCGCGAGACCCCGCACATCTCCCCCGGCGCACAGACCACGATCGCCGGCGCCGTCCAGGAGGACGACGTCGACCTCGCTGTCGTCCTCCCACGCATCGAGCGCCGCGTGCAGCTGGTGGATCATGTCGAGATCGAGCGCGTTGATCGCGCGCGGCCGGTTGAGCGTGAGCCGCCCGAGACCGCCACCGGTACGGGCGAGGACGGTGGGCGCGGTGTGGTCGGTCACCCCCGTCACGTTACTCGCGACGACCTGCGCATCCGGCCGGGCGCCCGGCCGCGAGGACGCGCCGGTGGATTATTCCTCACGTCGCGGTTCACTTTCCGCAAAGATATGGGGAATAGCTCCCGACGACGAGAGGTTCGGCATGCCCGAAGGACAAGTGCTGGAGTTCTCAGGTGCGACGAAACGCTTCGGCGGAGTCACCGCGGTCTCGGATTTCACAGCACGCGTCGAACCGGGGATCGTCACCGGGTTCCTCGGACCGAACGGCGCCGGCAAGACGACCTCCCTGCGCATGCTGCTCGGACTGATCCGCCCCTCCGCAGGCACGGCCACGATCGACGGCGTGCGCTACGCGAAGCTGAAGAATCCGCTGCAGACCGTCGGCGCGGTGCTCGAGGCATCCAGCTTCCATCCGGGACGCACGGGCGCAGGCCACCTTGCCGTCTACGCGAAGGCGGCCCGCATCCCGAAGGCGCGCGTCGACGAGGTGCTGGGGCTGGTCGGGCTCGCGGACGCCGCGGGCCGCAAGGTCGGCGGGTACTCGCTCGGCATGCGGCAGCGTCTCGGCCTGGCCTACGCGCTGCTCGGTGATCCGGGCGTGCTCGTCCTCGACGAGCCGACCAACGGACTCGATCCGGAGGGCATCCGGTGGATCCGCGGGTTCCTGCGTCAGCTCGCGCGAGAAGGACGCACGGTGTTCGTCTCGTCGCACCTGCTCGCCGAAGTGCAGCAGACGGTCGACGCGCTGCTGATCATCTCGGCCGGGCGTCTGGTTTTCCAGGGTGGCCTCGAAGAGCTCGCCGACCCCGCCGAGCAGGCCACCGTGGTCGACTCCGCCGACCGTGCCGCTCTCGCCGAGGCGCTGCGCGCGGCCGGCATCCCCTTCGAGGTCCTCCGCTCCGGTCTCACCGTGCGGGGCATCGAACCCGTGGACGTCGGTCTCGCCGCCGCCGCCGCCGGCGTGCCCCTGTCGTCGTTGCACCGGCGCGGGCCCGCGCTCGAGGAGGTCTTCCTCGACCTCGTCAACGGCACCCGCGTGCACGCGAGTGCCTCGGGCACGCTTCCGGAAGACGTGATCCCGGCCATCGAGTCGGGCGCGATCACCGTCGTGGACACGGCGGACGAGCGTCCGGATGCTGCGCCTGAAGCCGCGGGGGACGCCGAAGATTCCGTGACCGACCTCGAGGCGGAAGGCGCGGCCGTGGCCGGTGCCGAGGCGCCGTCGGGCCAGGCCGTGGCCGACGACCTGCCGGATGCCGCGCCCGAGGATGTCGAATCGGTCGCCGAGGAGATCGACGCCGCCGGAATGGGCGCCGCACCCGCCGCGGCCATGGGCGCTGCGGCCGGGATGGCGTGGGCGCAGGCCGACGAGGACCGCGGTGACGCCGAGCAGACGGAGACCGCCGAACAGGCGGAGTGGGCGGAGCCCGCGCAGCCGGCCGAGCCGAGCACGCGCACCGCGTCGTTCGCCGTCGCGAGCACGGGTGTCATCGACGTCATCCCGGTCGGGGACGCGACTCCCGATGCCGAGGACGCCGAGGCTGAAGTCGAGGACGCCGAAGTCGAGGACGTCGAGGTCGAGTCCGTGGCCGATGAGGCTGAGCCGGACGATGTCTCCACCGACGAAGAGTCGTCGGACGACGCCGATCGGTCGTGGGACGAATACGTCAGAACCGACGCGGACGAAGAGGCCGATCGATTCTTCGCGGCTTTCGACCCCACGGGAGAGACCGGCGAGGAGCAGCGCGACGGGGCCGAGGCCGGCGAGGAGCAGCCCGACGGCGCCGAGTCCGGTGGGGAGCCGGACACCGCAGACGCGGGCACCGCAGACGTGGCCACCGCAGACGTGGACGCCGCCGACGCGGAGGACGGCGAGATCGCCGGTTTCGCCGACGGCGGCGGAGCCGAGGAAGGCGGGGAGGAACGGACCGGCGAGGACGCGGCATCCGACTCCCCCGACGGCGAGGACCACCCGCCTCCCCCGTCCGACGAGGGCGAGCACCACGACGACGGCCACCACGACCACGACGGGGGTGAGCACCGATGAGCCTGACCGCGGCGACCCGCTCCGAGACCACCAAGCAGTTCTCCACCGCGATGTGGTGGATCCTCGCGCTCGTGCTGGCGCTCTACGTCGGCTTCACCGCTGCCGTGCTCGGCTTCGTGTTCGCGGCGGCGGCGACCGGCTCACTTCCGGGTGACGCGCCGCCGCTCCCCGAGGACGGCCTGGCCGCAACGCTGTACAGCACCGCGACGGCGGTCGGCTACGTCTTCCCGCTGCTCATCGGAACGCTGATGGTGACATCCGAGTTCCGCCACAAGACGCTGACGCCCACCTTCCTGGCCACTCCCAAACGCGGCCTCGTGCTGTGGGCCAAGGTGTTCGTCGGCGTGCTGCTCGGCGTGCTGTACGGCGTCGTGGGCGTCGCGGCATCCGTCGGCGCCTCGGTCGGATTCCTCGCCGGCTACGACCTCGACACCCAGCTGACCTCACCCGACATCTGGGCGCAGTTCGCGCGGATGCTGCTCGCCTACGTGCTCTGGGTGCTCATCGGCATCGGGGTCGGCGCGCTGGTCCGCAACCAGGTCGGAGCGATCGTCGGCGTGCTCGTCTTCACGCAGTTCCTCGAGCCGGTCGGCCGGGCGGCGGCGGCGTTCGTGGACGGGCTCGCCGAGTACACGCAGTACCTGCCCGGTGCAGCGAGCGACGCGCTCGTGGGAGCGAGCATCTTCGCGACGGGTGTGACGGGCGGCGGGACCGCCACGTCGCTCGAGTGGTGGGCGGGCGGCGCCGTGCTGCTCGGCTACGCCGTCGTGCTGATCGTGCTGGGCCACCTGCTCAGCTGGCGCCGCGACGTGAGCTGACGACGCGCTAGACCGCGGGGGCCGGCGCCGGCGTCTTACGGGTGCGCGTCTTGCGCGCGGCGACGGGCACCGCGCCGGTCTCGGCGGCGATCTCGACGACGTCGGTGGGCTCCTCGGCGACCTCGACCTGCAGGGCCTGCACGAGCGCGAGGCCGTGGCGCGTCGTCAGCACGAGTCGCTGGTACTCGGGGTCGCCCTCGAGGTCGATGACCACCCCCGGCCGATGACGACGGATCACGGCGAAGTCATCGCCGCCCGCCGACTTCCACGTGCCGATCGCGACGATGCCGCGCAGGTGCGTGCCGGGGCTGGGAACGCCGCGGAGCCACGTCCAGGTGTCGTCGGTGAGCTGGACCTTGGTGATGGTCGACCGCTCGACGGCCACATTCCCCTTGCGGAATGCCATGGCGCGCTCGGCTCCCGACAGCACGACCTCGAGCCGCGTCGAATCGAGGAGCAGGGTCACCATGGGACTAGTCTGCCAGCGGCCACCCCCGCCCGCGGGGACATTTGCTCACAGGAGGGCAACGATCGGAAGACCCGGGGCGTCGCGCACGGTGCAAGACTTGACCGGTGACCTTCGTGGCCTCCTCCGTCGTCTCGCCTCCGGAGACCGTCCTCGCGCTCGATCGCGCGGCGGCCGGCGAGCGGCTCGACGCCGCCGACGCGGCGGCGCTGCTGGGCGCGACCGGCGCCGAGTTCGAACGACTGCTGGACCTCGCGGGCGCCACCCGCGACGCCGGGCTGGCGGCATCCGGTCGTCCCGGAGTCCTCACCTACTCGCGCAAGGTGTTCGTGCCGCTGACCACGCTCTGCCGCGACCGCTGCCACTACTGCGTGTTCGTCGACACTCCCGGACAGCTGCTGAAGAAGAACAAGCCCGCGTTCATGTCGTCCGAGCAGGTGCTCGCCGTCGTGCGGCAGGGACGCGCGATGGGCTGCAAGGAAGTGCTGCTCACCCTCGGCGACCGGCCCGAGGACCGCTGGCCGGAGGCCCGCACCTGGCTCGACGAGCACGGCTTCGCGTCGACCCTCGACTACGTGGGCCACATCGCGCGCCTCGTCACGGCCGAGACCGGCATGCTCGCGCACCTGAATCCGGGCGTGATGACGGCGGAGGAGCTGCGGATGCTGCGCCCCACCGCCCCCTCGATGGGGATGATGCTCGAGACGACGTCCCGCCGGCTGTTCGAGGAGCCCGGCCAAGTGCACTTCGGGTCGCCCGACAAGGATCCGGCCGTGCGCGTGGCCGTGATCGAGGATGCCGGACGCGAGCGCGTGCCGTTCACCACGGGCATCCTGGTGGGGATCGGCGAGACCGTGCAGGACCGCGCCGACTCGCTCGTCGCGATCCGCGACGCTCACGAGCGGAACATGGTCGACGGCCCCACCGGCCGGCAGGGGCACGTGCAGGAGGTGATCGTGCAGAACTTCCGCGCGAAGCCGCGCACCGCGATGCAGGGCGCCCCCGACGCCGAGCTGCGCGAGTATGTCGCCGCCGTCGCGGTCGCCCGCCTCGTGATGGGCGCGCGCATGCGCATCCAGGTGCCCCCGAACCTCTCCGACCCCGCCGAGTTCGACCTGCTCGTGCGCGCCGGCGCCGACGACTGGGGCGGCGTCTCGCCCCTCACCGCCGACCACGTCAACCCCGAGCGGCCGTGGCCGCACCTCGACGACCTCGCCGCGCGCACCGCTGAGCTCGGCTACACGCTGCGGGAGCGCCTCACCGCCCACCCCGAGTTCGTCCGCGATCCCGAGATCTGGCTCGACCCCGCCATGCGCGGCCCGGTCGCGGCTCTCGCCGACCCCGAGACCGGGCTCGCGGCTGCGTCCGGTCCCGCCACGGCTGCAGAAATCGAGGGATCCGCCGATCGGAGCGAACCCGGACGCCCGAATCTCCCCGGCATTTCACCGACGGGCGTCGGAAACCGAGGAGAAACGCCGCAGGCGGCGTCCCCGGGGGACTCGAACCCGGCGAATCTCCTCGATTTCCGTCCGCAGACTCGGCGAAACGGCGTCCGGCGGCTGGCCGAGGCGGCCGCATCCGATCCCCTGGGCCTCGACGATGCCGAGTGGGTCGCCCTGCTGGAGGCCACCGGCTCCGACCTCGACGCCGTCACCGCCACCGCCGACGACGTGCGTCGCTACACCGTCGGCGAGGCGGTGAGCCTGGTGGTGAACCGCAACCTCACCTCGAGCGGTCTACGCCAGGCAGCCACGGCCGATCCGGCGACCTTCACGCTCGAGGACGTCTCCGCCATCGCCGCCGACGCGGCCGACCTCGGCGCGACCGAGATCTGCGTGCAGGGACTGCTCCCCGCATCCGGGGACCCGGGCGGCTACCTCGCCATCGCCCGTGCCGTGAAGGCCGCGGCGCCGGGCCTCCACCTCCATGCCTACCGGCCGCAGGATGTGCGCGACCTCGCGGATCGCGGCGGCCTCGGCCTCGGCCTCGATGGTGCGCTCGCCGCGATGCGGGATGCCGGCGTCGACACCGTGCCGGGCACCGGCGTGAAGGTCCTGAGCGAGCGCGTGCGCGCCCTCGTCGCGCCCGGCGACCTCGAGATCGACCGGTGGGTCGAGGGGATGACGGCCGCGCATCGCGCGGGGTTCCGCTCCACCAGCGCCCTCTTCTACGGCCACGTCGAGACGGCCGTCGAGCGCGTCGCGCATCTGCGGGCGCTGCGCGCGATCCAGGACGAGACGCGCGGATTCACCGAGTTCGTGCCGATCCCGCTGCCGGGCCCGTCGGGCGGCGTGCCGCTCGTCGCCGGACGCTCGCCGCTCGACGAGCACCGCGCGATGGTCGCCGTCTCGCGGCTGGCGCTGTCGGGCAGCATCCCGCATGTGCAGATCCCCTGGACGCGCGTCGGGCGCGCGGCATCCGCTGTCCTGCTGCAGTCCGGAGGCGACGACCTCGGCGGCACCCTGCTCGACGGCCGCGTGAAGCCCGAAGCGGGCATCGAGCACGGCCTGGAGTTGCCGGTGACGGATGCCGCGGCCATCGCCGCACGCCTGTTCCGCCCCTTCCGGCTCCGCACGACGGACTATCGCACCCTGCGGACCGCTCCACCCGGAGCGACCACGTGACCTCCGCGACGCGCGTCGAGGTCGCGATCGTCGGGGCCGGATTCGCCGGCATCGGCGTGGCGATCGCCCTGCAGCGCGCCGGGCGCGACGACATCGTCCTGCTCGAGCGCGGGGCATCGGTCGGCGGCACCTGGCGCGACAACACCTACCCCGGCATCGCGTGCGACGTGCCCGCGCATCTGTACGGCTTCGCGACCCATCCGAACCCGGCGTGGTCGGGCACGTTCGCGACCGGCGCGGAGATCCACGCCTACCTCGAGCGCGTCGTCGACGACGAGGGGCTGCGCGACCGTCTGCGCCTGAACGCCCCCGTGCAGAGCGCCGAGTGGGATGCCGCGCGCAGCGTCTGGGTGATCCGCACGGCCCCCGCCCATGCCGGCGAGGCCGGCGAGGTCATCGTCGCGGACGTGCTCGTCCTGGCGTGCGGACGGCTCACCGAGCCGGCGATCCCCCGCATCTCCGGGCTGGAGCACTTCCCGGGGCCGCTGTTCCACTCGGCCCGCTGGGATCACACCGCGCAGCTCGCCGGTGCCCGCGTCGGCGTCGTGGGCACCGGAGCGAGTGCCGTGCAGATCGTTCCCGAGCTGGCCCGCACGGCGGCGCACGTGACCCTGTTCCAGCGCACGCCCGCGTGGATCGTGCCGCGCGGCGGGGAGGCCTACTCCGAGGGCGACCGCGCGCGATTCTTCACCGACCCCGCTTCGCTCGAAGCGCTGCGCGCCGACCTGTACGCCGAGGGCGAGGAGCGCTTCGCCTCGCGCTCGGGCGACTCCGTCGCGGCGGCCGCCGCCGAGGCGGTCGCACGCGCCCACCTCGAACGCCAGGTCCCCGACCCCGCGCTGCGCGTCGCGCTCACTCCCGATTACGCGTTCGGGTGCAAGCGGGTGCTGCTGTCGGACGACTTCTACCCGGCCGTGGCATCGGGCGCCGTATCGCTCGTGTCCTCCGCACTCAGCGCGGTCGACGGCTCGACGCTCGTCGCCTCCGACGGCTCCCGCCACGAGGTGGACGCCCTCGTCCTCGCGACCGGCTTCGCATCGGCGCGTCAGCCCTACGCCGAGCTCGTCGTCGGCGAACAGGGCCGGTCACTCGCCGAGCACTGGTCCGGAGGGATGACGGCGTTCGCCTCGACGGTCGTGTCGGGCTTCCCGAACATGTTCGTGCTCAACGGCCCGAACGCCTCGCTCGGCCACTCCTCGTCGGTGCTCATGATCGAGGAGCAGGCGGGATACGTCGCGCGTGTCCTCGACGGCCGCTCCGGCCGCGTCCTGCGCGTGGACCCCGCAGCCGAGCGCGCATACACCGGCGAGATCGCGCGGGCCGCGGCATCCACCCGGTGGATGACCGGCGGCTGCCGCAACTGGTACGTCGACGATCGGTCGGGGCGGCTGACGCTGCTGTGGCCGGGCACCGTCGACGCCTTCCGCGCGCGGCTCGCCCGGGCCGACGGATCCGAGTTCCTCCCGACCACCGACCGGACGCCTGCCGACCGGCACGGCCCCGACCGCGAACCCGCTCTCGAAGGGAGCTCCGCATGACACTGCCCCTGCGCTTCGGCTACAAGGCCTCGGCCGAGCAGTTCGGCCCGAACGAGCTGCTCGACTACGCCGTGCTCGCCGAGGAGGTCGGCTTCGACTCGGTGTTCGTGTCCGACCACCTGCAGCCGTGGCTGCACGAGGGCGGCCATGCCCCGGCATCCGTTCCGTGGCTCGGCGCGCTCGGCGCGAAGACGTCCCGGGTGCTCATCGGCACGTCGGTGCTCACCCCCACGTTCCGCTACAACCCGACCGTCGTCGCGCAGGACTTCGCCACGCTCGGGGTCATGTACCCGGGGCGCGTGATCCTCGGCGTCGGCACCGGCGAGGCCCTCAACGAGGCGAACCTCGGCATCGCGTGGCCCGATCCGCCCGAGCGGTTCCAGCGGCTCAAGGAGGCGATCGGCCTCATCCGCCGCCTGTGGTCCGAGGACCGGGTGAACTTCGACGGCACCTACTACTCCGCGCGCAACATCACGATCTACGACAAGCTCCCCGAGCCTGTCCCGATCTACATCGGCGCCGCCGGTCCTGCGGCGACCCGCCTCGCCGGCCGCATCGCCGACGGCTTCATCACGACCAGCGGCAAGAAGCGCGAGCTGTACACCGAGACGCTGCTGCCCGCGCTGCACGAGGGCCTCGAGAAGGCCGGGCGCGCGCCCGACGCGATCGACACGCTCATGGAGATCAAGGTCTCGCTCGACACGTCGCTCGAGGCCGCCCAGGAGAAGACGCGCTTCTGGGCGCCGCTCGCGCTCACTCCTGACGAGAAGATGGGTGTCGACGATCCGATCGAGATGCAGCGCCTCGGCGAGGAGCTGCCGATCGAGCGCGCCGCGTCGCGCTTCATCGTGTCGGACGACCCGGACGAGCACGTCGAGCGCATCTCCTGGTACATCGACCTCGGCTTCCGCCACCTGGTCTTCCACGACCCCGGGCACGACCAGGAGGCGTTCCTGCGCCGCTACGGCGACGAGATCCTCCCGCGCCTGCGCGCGAAGTACGGCGCGTGAGCCCGCTCTTCCGCCGACGGGCCCGTGCCACAGCTCAGGACGAATCCGCCGCACCGCCGCACTCGCCCGGAGTGTCGGCGGCACCAGCCACCCCTCGGCCGGAGGGCACGCCGCGCTGGGTCGTCGTCGTGCCGGTGAAGCCGTCGGCTCGCGCGAAGTCCCGTCTCGCGGTGCCCGGCGTGGACCGCGCCGGACTCGCCCGCGCGATCGCGCTCGACACCCTGGCGGCGGCGACGGCGTGCGACCTGGTCGCGCAGGTGGTCGTGGTGACCGACGATCCCGCACTCGCCCGCGATGCGGCGGCCATCCCCGCGCTGCGATTCGTGCCCGAGGGCGACGCATCCGGCCTCGACGCCGCCGTGGCGACCGGGATGACGGCGATCGATCCGGGAGGACGGATGCCGCGCGCGGCGCTGCTCGGAGACCTGCCCTCGCTGCGACCGGCCGACCTCGCGGCGGCGCTGCGTGCCGCGGCATCCGTCGACCGCGGAGTCGTCGCCGACGCGGAGGGCACCGGTTCGACGCTCGTCACGGCCCGCACGGGGGTCGCGTGGGCATCGGCGTTCGGCGACGGATCGCTCGCACGGCACGTCGCCCTCGGCTGCACCGAGCTGCCGATTCCGGATGCCTCGACCCTCCGCCGCGACGTCGACACGGCGGAGCAGCTCGAGGCCGCGCGGGCGCTCGGGCTCGGGCCGCGCACCGTCGCCCTCCTCGGCGGGTAGGCCGGTGGCCGGAGCGGAGGCTCGGGACGTCCCGTCTGCAGGAGATCTCCCGTTGTGCAGGACGATGTCGTGCGCAACCGCCCTGCACAACAGCTGATCTCCTGCAGAACCCATGTCCGCCGAGGGCGGGCTGCGCTCCGGATTCGGCGGGCGGATGCCGCGTCGCAGCCGGCCCGGGTCAGGGGATCCGCCCGGGTCAGGCCGGATGCGGCGGGAATCGTCCTGATCTCGGCCGTTCTCCTGCGCCGGATGACGGCCCCGCTGAGTGAGCGGTCGGGCGCAGCCGCTCAGCCGAGGAGCAGGTAGACGGCTCCGACGATCGTGAAGGCGATCACGAGGCGCTCGAACACGTGCTGCGGCATACGGTCGGCGAGCCGCCGTCCGGCGAACGCGGCCACGACGACGAGGGGCACGAGAACGAGGTCGAGCAGCAGCCCAGGCACCGTGATGATCCCGAGCCCGACCGAGAACGGCACCTTGAAGAGGTTGACGATCGCGAAGAACCAGGCCGCCGTGCCGAGGAACTCCTTGACCGGGAACCGGCGCGCGAGGAAGTACATCGACATCACCGGTCCTGCGGCGTTCGCGACCATCGTGGTGAAGCCGCCAAGAGTGCCGTAGGTCGCCGCGGCGACGCGGTGCGGCCCCGGCGTGGCGACTCCGGAGGCGAAGCGGCGACGCAGGAGCGTGATCGCGATCACCGCGAGCAGGATGACCCCGATCGTGCGCTTGACCCACAGGTCGTCGGCGAACCACAGGAAGACGACCCCCGCGAGCACACCGGCGACCACGGCCGGCGCCAGCCGCGCCAGCGTCTTCCAGTCGGTTTGCCGGCGATACATCGCCACCGCGAACAGGTCGGCAACGATGAGCAGCAGCAGCAGCGTCCCGGTGGACTGCTTCGCAGGGAGCACCGCAGCGAAGATCGCGACGGCGACGGTCCCCGCACCGGGGATCGCGGTCTTCGACAGTCCGACGATGACGGCAGCGACCGCGAGCAGCGCCCACGCGTACCACGCCAGCTCGGGCACGTCAGAGACCCGCGGCGCCCAGCGCGACCTCGGCGATCGCGGCGGAGGCGACAGCATCTGTCATCCACAGGGGTGCGACGAGAGGACGGATGCCGCGCCCCGCCACGTCGGGCGCGACGGCGGCGTCCTCCTCGGCGAGCAGCCATGCGTCGAGCACTCCGCCGCTTCCGCGGGAGCCGTAGTGCGCCGCGACGGCGGACGCCGAGGTCTCGACGCCGATCGCGGTGAGGCACACGTCGGCCATGCCGCGCACGACCTTGCCTCCGATGATCGGCGAGACCCCCACGACCGGGGCGGCCGCGGAGGCGAGGACGTCGCGCAGGCCGGGTACGGCGAGGATCGGGCCGATCGAGACGACGGGATTCGAGGGTGCGATCAGGATGACGTCGGCCGACGCGATCGCCTTGACGACGCCGGGGGCCGCGGAGGCCACCTCGATACCGGGGTTCTCGAACCGCGTCGGGGTGAGACCGGCGCGGTGGCGGGTCCACCACTCCTGGAAGTGCAGGCGCGAGCCGTCCTCGACCACGACGATCGTGTCGACCTCGGCGTCGGTCATCGGCAGCAGGCGCGCGCCCAGCGGCCAGCGGTGCGACATCCGCTCGAGCACCTGCGTCGGGGTGAGACCGTCGCGCAGCCAGCCGGTGCGGGCGAGATGGGTTCCGAGGTCGAGGTCGCCGAGCGTGAACCACGGCCAGCCCGCTCCCCACTGCTGCAGTTCGCGGCCCACGCGCTCGGAGTCACCGGCCCGACCCCAGCCGCGCTCGGCGTCGTTGACGCCCGCGAGCGCGTAGGTGATCGAGTCGACGTCGGGCTGCAGCCGCACGCCGGAGAGCCAGAGGTCGTCGCCCGTGTTGACGACGACGGTGAGCGCGGCCGCCGTGTCGTCGACGCCCCGCCGGCGCAGGGCCTCGCGCACGCCGAGCACGAACTTCGAGCCTCCGACACCGCCGGCGAGCACGACGACGCGGGGCGAGACGCGCACCACCAGATCAGTCCTGACGCGGAAGCGGGAGTGCTCCCGTGCGCGGGGCGAACTCGTCTGCGGCGTGCGGCAGCGAGAATCGCGCCACCGCGTCGATCAGCGCATCGACGGTCTGCGCGTCGGCGATCACGTCGACCGGGAGTCCGGCGCGGCGGGCGTCCTTCGCGGTGCGCGGTCCGATCGCGGCGATCAGGGTGGTGGAGGGCAGGTCGGGGAACTGGCCGTGAACCTGCTCGGCGACCGACCCGCTCGTGACGAGGACCGCGTTGATGCGACCCGATCGCACGTCCTCGGCGATACGGTCCGTCACCGGCACGCCGACCGTGCGGTACGCGACGACGCTGCGGACCCGATGCCCGGCATCGGAGAGCATGCGGGTGAGCACCGGCTTGGCGATCTCACTGCGCAGGGTGAGGATGTCGCGCGGCTCCGGCTCGAGCCCGATCAGCTGCTCGGCCATTCCGGCGGCGGAGTTGTCGTCATCGGGCACGAGATCGACGCGGTAGCCGACGGCGAGGAGTGCCGCCGCCGTCGTCTCGCCGACCGCCGCGATCTTGGTGGATGCCGGGACGATCGCGCGGTAGGCGTAGAGCACGTCGACCGTGGTCGCGCTCGTGACGGTGAGCCAGTCGAAGGCGCCGGCGGCGAGGTCCGCGAGCGACTGCTCGAGGGCGGCCTGGTCGTTCGTCGGCGCGAAATTGATGAGGGGAGCGATCACGGGAGTGGCGCCTTGGCGGCGCAGGCTCGCCGCGACACCGTCACCCCAGGGGCCGCCACGGGGCACAAGGACGCGCCATCCCGCGAGGGGCTTGGCGGGCGTGTGCTGGGAGGCTGTGTTCATGGGTCGACTCTCGTGGTACTCAGCCGGCCGCCCTAGACGTCGAGCAGCCGATGCGCGAATCGAATCGGGCTCGCGCGTCGGCAGCATCCGCACCATTGCACTGCCTCACTCCGAGCATACCCCTCCGTCCGCGCCCCGCGTCGTGCCAGGGTCCTGACGGATGAGCAGTCGGAGTCAGCGGCTGTAGGAGCGGACGAAAGCCCAGACCCCGGCGCCGATCCCTGCGGCCGCCACGACGACAGCCGCCGCCGCGAGGACGGGGTTGCGCTTGGAGAACTTCTGGGCCATGTCGACCGACTCGTCGATCCTGACCGAGAGGCGCCGCGGGATGTTTCCCTTCACCTCGATGGCGGCAAGGGCGGCCTTGAGTTCGGCGCGCGCCTTCTCCACGGGGTCGGTGATGCCGAGGGGCACGGCGGTGCGCGGCACGGGTACGGGCGCGTCAGAGCTCATCGCGCACCTCCTTCACATCCTGGGCGATCGACTGCACGGGGTTCTGGCTCTCGCCGATCTTGCGGAACCGCAGGATGCCGAGCAGCGCCAGGATCGCGGTCACGATCAGCATCGCGAAGAACACGACGAGCGCCGACAGCCACACGGGCCACCAGGACGACAGGCCGGCGATGACGAACGTGCCGAGGACGGGCACCGCCCAGAACAGCACGAAGATGGCGGCGACCATCCACAGCGCCCCCCACCCGCCGTCCTTCGCGGTGCGGGCGACCCACTTCTTCGCCGATTCGATCTCGGCGATGACGAGGTTGCGGACGAGCTCGGGAACCTCGCCGAGCAGCGTCAGAAGGCTGTCGTCCGCGCGGTCGCGGAAGCCACGCGGCGAACTCATGTCACGCTCCGCCGCGCCCGGCGGCCGGCGGGTCGTCGGTCTTCTCGTCGATCAGGTCCTCGACGGCGTCCTTCGCGGCCTTCGCCGTCGTCTTCGCGGCACGGCCCACGTCGTCGGCCTGCTCCTTGCCGGTGTCGAGTGCGGCGTCGAGGCGCTCGCCGGGCGTGCCCTTCGTCGTCGCCGCCTTGGTGACCTTGACGGCCGAGTCCCACAGCGTGCTGGGGAGCGCCATGGCGCTCGACTTGGCGAAGTCCTTGACCTTGCCGACCTGCTCCTGCACCGGGTCGAGGTTCCAGACCTTGAGCCACTGGGTCTTGATCTGCTCGTAGCGCTCGCGACCGGCGCGCGTGCCGAGCACGTAGCCCACGGCAAGTCCGACGACGAGTCCTGCTTTGCCCCTCATGGGGTCTCCTCACGATCGGTGGTGCGCTGATGACAGTCCCAGGGTAGCCCCGTATTCCGATTCCGGCATCCACCCTTGACAACGGGGAGCGAAGCGATGTCAGTCCGGCGCCGAAGACGCCCATAGCGCCGCCCGGCGCACCCTCTCGGCCTCGTCCCGGGCGTCCGCCACGACCTGCGCGAGCCCGCTGCCCGAGAGCCACGCGCCGACGGCGGCGAGGCCGGGGAGCTTCGCGACGGAGGTCCGCACGGCGGTCGCATGATCGTCGTGGCCGCGCGCCGAGGCCGGCCGGGGCAGGTCGAACCCGGCGCGGTGCCAGCCGCGCACGGCGTCGGCGCCGAGCGGCACGCCCAGGAGAGCGGATGCCTCCGCTCGGGCGATCTCGGCAAGGGCGGCGCCGTCCGGCGGCAGGGACGCGGCCGCGGTGCCGTCGTCGTCCAGCTCGCGCCACCGTGACTCGACAGGGGCGGATGGGCGATCGAACGCGACGTTGAGCACGTGCCGGCCCGGCCCGGCCGCCTGCGCGAGCCAGGACCACCGCGCGGTCGCGTGCACGACCCCCGAGGTGCGGATCGGACCCGGAACGGGATAGACCTGGCCCCCGCGCGGCGAGGCATTCAGCGCGGGCGCGTCCACGACGAGGGTGACAACGTCGCGTCGGGGCGAAGCATCCGTCATCACGGTGACGGCGGTGCCGGCGTGCGGGGCGAGAAGCGCGGCGGCGTCCTGCGGGCCGGTGGCGATCACGAGGATGTCGGCCGCGGCGACCACCTCGTGGCCGTCGAGGGCGCGCCATCCGGTGTCGTCGCGTTCGATCCCGGTCACACGTACTCCGGTGGAGACGACCGCCCCGAGCTCGGCGAGCCGGGCGACGAGCGCGTCCACCAGCGGCGCGAGGCCGCCGTCGAGCGACTCGACGCCGCCACCTTCACGTCCGACGAGGAGATCGGCCACGGCGCCGCCGAGCGACCCGGTGCGCGTGAGCGCCGAGCTGAGCCCCGGCGCAGCGGCCGACACGTCGACCCGGTACGGAGAGACGCCGAATCGGCCGAGGCTGAGCGGCGCGACCATCCGCTCGAGCACGGCGTCGCCCATGCGCGAGCGCACCAGGCGTCCGAGGTTGAGCTCCTTGCCGATCGTGAGCGGGGGGCGCAGACGGTCGAGGTACGCGCGCCACGCCCCGCTCCAGCCGATGAACGGCCGGACGGACTCGTCCCACGGGTTCGCCGGGATGCCGAGCACGGACTCCCGGGGCACGGGCGCCGCCGCCCCCTTCGCGAGGCCGGCGATCCACGTGCGATCGTCGACCGGCGTCACGACCCGGTCGCCCAGCCCGAGCTCGTCGACGAGCTCGCGCACCACCCCGCCCGCCGTCCAGCACGAAGCACCGACGTCGACGCGGATCCCGGCGACCTCGGCCGTCGCGATCGTGCCCCCCAACGCATCGGACGCCTCGAGCACGGTCACCGGCATCCCGACCTTCGCGCACTCCCACGCGGCGACGAGTCCGGCGATGCCGCCGCCCACGACCACCACCCGCGTCTCGCGCGCGTGCGTCATCAGCTCGTCGAAGGGCTCGGGGGCAGCGGGCATGCTGACATCCTCGCATCCGGACGCTGCGGGAACCGGGTCGCACCGGCTGCGGGACCAGTGCGAGACTGGCGTCATGACGCTCCACATCACGGGGGACGAGACCGCCGACCGTCTGCTCACCGACGACCCGCTCGCCCTGCTGATCGGCATGCTGCTCGACCAGCAGGTCGCCATGGAGACCGCGTTCGCGGGTCCGCTCAAGATCGCGGAGCGCGCAGGGACGCTGGATGCCGCGGCCCTCGCGACGTTCGACCCCGAAGCCTTCACCGAGCTGTTCAAGGCCACCCCCGCCGTCCACCGATTCCCCGGCTCCATGGCCGCACGCGTGCAGGCTCTGTGCACGGCGGTCGAGCAGGACTGGGGAGGGAACGCGTCGGCGATCTGGACGCAGGGCGATCCCGACGGCGCCGCCGTCCTGGCGCGCCTGAAGAAGCTCCCTGGCTTCGGCGAGCAGAAGGCGAAGATCTTCCTCGCCCTGCTCGGCAAGCAGTACGGCTACGACGGCACGGGCTGGCGCGAGGCATCCGCCCCCTACGGCGAAGACGGCAGCTTCCGCAGCGTCGCCGACATCGTGTCGACGGACTCGCTGACGAAGGTGCGCGAGCACAAGCGGGCGATGAAAGCGGCGGCCAAGAGCGGCGGCGGAGGCGTCTGATGAAGAAGACGGGCGGCAGCGTCGCCACCTTCATCGCCGGGGTCACCCCCGCCAAGCGTCGCCGCGACGCCGAGACGATGGTAGCGCTGATGCAGGAGGTGACCGGGCGCGAACCCGAGCTGTGGGGGACGATCGTCGGGTTCGGGGCGTGTCACTACCGGTATCCGACGGGCACCGAGGGCGATGTGCCGATCGCCGCGTTCGCCCCCCGCAAGCAGGCGACGACCGTCTACCTCCTCGATGCGGGCGCGCACGACCTCGACGCCCTCGGACCGCACACGACCGGCGCCGGATGCCTCTATCTCAAGGACCTCGAGTCCATCGACACCGACATCCTGCGCGGCGTGATCGCGACGGACTACCGGCGCGTGCTCGACGGCGACACCGGCGACGCGACCTACACGGTCACCGATTGATCTGACCGGCCGGGCCCCGTCAGGCCCCGCGCAGGCGCTCCGCGAGGTAGGCGTGGAGGGTCTCGAGCGGCACGCGCTCCTGGCTCATCGTGTCGCGATCACGCACGGTGACGGCGCGGTCCTCGAGCGAGTCGAAGTCCACGGTGACGCAGAAGGGCGTGCCGATCTCGTCCTGCCGGCGGTAGCGGCGGCCGATCGCGCCGGCGTCGTCGAAGTCGACGTTCCACTCGCCGCGAAGGTCCTCGGCCACCTCGCGCGCGATGGGCGAGAGCTGCTCGTTGCGCGACAGCGGCAGGATCGCGGCCTTGACCGGCGCCAGGCGCGGGTCGAGCTTGAGGACGGTGCGGGTGTCGGTGCCGCCCTTCGCGTTCGGCGCCTCCTCCTCGTGATACGCGTCGACGAGGAAGGCCATCATCGCGCGCGTGAGTCCGAACGAGGGCTCGATCACGTAGGGGGTGTACTTTTCCCCCGAGGCCTGGTCGAAGAAGGTCAGCGATTGACCCGACGCCTCGGTGTGGCTGCTGAGGTCGTAGTCCGTGCGGTTCGCGACGCCCATGAGCTCGCCCCACTCCTTGCCCGCGAAGCCGAAGCGGTACTCGACGTCGATGGTGCCGGCCGAATAGTGGGCGCGGTCGTCCTCGGGCACGTCGAACCGCCGCATGTTCGCGGGATCGATGCCGAGATCGATGAACCAGTTCCAGCACGCCTCGACCCAGTGGTCGAACCACTCGCCGGCGTCGGCGGGCGGGGTGAAGAACTCGATCTCCATCTGCTCGAACTCGCGGGTGCGGAAGATGAAGTTTCCCGGCGTGATCTCGTTGCGGAACGCCTTGCCGACCTGGCCGATGCCGAACGGCGGCTTCTTGCGGCTCGCGGTGAGCACGTTCGAGAAGTTCACGAAGATGCCCTGTGCGGTCTCGGGGCGCAGGAAGTGCAGGCCCGACTCGTCGTCGACGACGCCGAGGTAGGTCTTCACCAGGCCGGAGAACGCCTTGGGCTCGGTGTACTGGCCCTTGGTGCCGCAGTTCGGGCACGGGACGTCGGCGAGGCCGTTCTCGGCCTTGCGGCCCTTGCGCGCTTCAAAGTCCTCGATCAGGTTGTCGGCGCGGAACCGCTTGTGGCACTGCAGGCACTCCACCAGCGGGTCGGTGAACGTGGCGACGTGACCGGATGCCTCCCACACGCGCTTGGGCAGGATGATCGACGAGTCGAGTCCGACCATGTCGCCGCGGCCACGCACGAACGTCTGCCACCACTGACGGCGGATGTTCTCCTTGAGCTCGGTGCCGAGCGGTCCGTAATCCCACGCAGAACGGGATCCGCCGTAGATCTCACCGGCCTGGAACACGAACCCGCGGTGACGGGCGAGGGCGATGACTTTGTCGAGGCGGGACTGCTCGGCCACGGTGGCTCCAATGGTCGGGAGAGGGGAAGTGCGAAGTCGCTGCACCGCAGAGCGCGGCATCGTCGATTCTAGTCGCCCGACCCGCCTGGCTTCGCGGCCCTCGAACCCGCTCAGACCGGTCGCAGCGCGTCGGGGCCGACCTCGGCGATCGACGTGTGCCCCGACAGCCCCAGGGTGATGTCGAGCTCGGCGAGCACGTTGCGCACGACCTCGCGCACGCCCTCCTCGCCCGCGATGCCGAGCCCGTACGCGTACGGCCGGCCGAGCGCGACGATCGTCGCACCGAGGGCGAGGGCGATGAAGGCATCCGATCCCTGCCGCACGCCCGAGTCGAAGACCACGGGCACGCGTCCGCCGACGCGCTCCACGACCCCGGGCAGGGCGTCGAGGGTCGGCACGGACTGGTCGATCTGGCGGCCGCCGTGATTGGACACCCACACCCCGTCGACCCCCTCATCGAGCGCACGCGCCGCGTCGTCGGGGTGCACGATGCCCTTGAGCAGGATCGGCAGGCTCGTCCACTCCCGCGCCTTCGCGAGGTCGTCCCACGTGAGGGCCGGCGTCGAGAACACGTCGAGGAACGTCTCCACCGCCGCGCGCGGCAGGGGCGAGCGCAGGTTCTCGCGCAGGCCCCCGCCGGTGAGCGCGGCGCCCTTGCGTGCGATCTTCACTCCCGCCGCCACGGTCTTCGGGGTGATCCGCACCGCGGGCGCCGGCGGGACCGCGGCATCCGGACCCTTCCTCACACGCTCGCGCACGAGCTGCTGGAACACCGGATCGCTCGAGTACTGCGCGATCCCCATGCCGCGCGTGAACGGCAGATAGGCGAGGTCGAGATCGCGGGTCCGCCACCCGAGCAGGTGCGTGTCGAGCGTCACGACGACGGCTTCGCAGCCGGATGCCTCGGCACGCCGCAGCAGCGAGGCGTTGAGCTCGTCGTCGGCGGACCAGTAGAGCTGGAACAGCCGGGAGCCGCCGGGAGCGGCATCCGCCACCTCCTCCATGGGGAAGGAGGCCTGGTTGGACAGTGTGTACGGCACGCCGAGGGATGCCGCGGCCCGCGCGACCGCCAGGTCGGCCTCGTCGTGGGCCATCTCCATCACGCCGAGCGGGGCGAGGAGCAGCGGGGTGGGGCGTCGACGGCCGAGGAACTCCACCGAGAGGTCGCGCGCGGACACGTCGCGGAGCGGTCTCGGCCACACCTGCCACCGCTCGAACGCGGTCGTGTTGGCGCGCATCGTGCGCTCGGCCCCGGCGCCGCCGGCGATGTAGGCGAACGCCTCGGCGCTCAGCGCCTTGCGCGCGGCACGCTCGAGCTCAGCCTGATCGACCGGCACCCGCGGGCGCGTGCCGCTGATGCCGGCGCGGTAGATCTCCGACTGGGTGCGGCGGGAGATGCCGCGTGCGGCGGCGGGATCGTGGGGTCGGGCGCTGCTGACCATGCCCCCACCCTAGGCGGGGGCATGGCCGCAGCCAGGGTCGGATCAGGTCTGGCGGCGGATGAAGCGCATGAGCCACGCGATCACGGCGATGATGATGATCACGAGGCCGATCCACAGCAGGAACTTCGCGGCCTCGATGAAGACTCCGAGGAGCAGCAGCACGACGCCGACGATGAGAAGAATGACTGCGAGAGAGGTCATGCTCCCACTCTGGCGAGGACCAGGCTCGCGCTGCAGGGTCTTGACAAGCGGCATCCGCTCGCGCTCGCACTCGGCCTAGGAGCCGAACCCGCACCAGTTCGCGACCCACGTGAGGATCTCCCCCCGCATGTCCTCCGAGGCGGCGAGCTCGATCTCTCCGGGCTCGCCGTCGATCTCCACCTCGACGTCGAAGATCGTGCCGCGCTTGTCCTCCTGCACCGCGTGGGGGTCGCACCGCAGCGGCATGATGGGCAAGGCGATCTCGGTCATCCCGGCGTCGCCCTCGCGGACGGCATAGCCGATGGGGTACGTCTCAACGGTGGCGTCGGCGACTTCGCCGAACGTCAGCAGATTGGTCGTCTGGATGCCGGTGATCGTCACCGCTCCCCGGCCAGTGGGGGCAACGCTCATCGTGAGCGTCGCGGGCTCCCCCGGCGGAGAGGGGTCGAAGCCACCGAACGACACGTGCGCGGAGTCCGCGACCTCTGCCGCCCGGCAGTCGCGTTGGTGGAGCGGCCCGACCACGTCGAGCGGGTCCCGGAGCGGCCCCTCAACGATCGATGCCTCCGGTCGCACGGCGCGCTCGGGCAGATCGAGTTCGAGCTGCACCGTCATCTGGCCATCCGCGGTGTCGCACTGCATGGGCGGGAGCTGGATGCGGATGTCGACCGTTCCACCGGGGGCGATGGTCGACGACCGGCCCGCGGTCGGCCGCGTCGCGACGTCGGCGAAGCGCGGGTCGGTCACCGTGACGTCGCCGATCTCGATCGTCTCGTCGGTGTCGTTGTGCACCTGCACCTGCGCCTGCCGGGCGGCGACATCGGAGCGCAGCTGCACGAACTCGACCGATACACCGTCGGGCAGCGGTGGCGGAGCGACATCTCCGGGAGGCGCGCAGGCCGTGAGGCCGGTCCCGACTGCGCAGACAGCGAGCAGCGCCCACGCGCCACGACGCCGTGCCCGCGCGCCCGTCACCGCGTGAGCGTCTCTCGCACCACGGTGAAGTCCTCAAGCGCGACCGGATCGATCTCGATCCCCAGTCCGTGCCCGGTCGGCACGCGCACGTGACCGTCTTCGAGCACGGCGGGCTCGGTGACGATGTCGCGCGTGTAGAACCGGCTCGATGCCGACACGTCGCCCGGCAGGGTGAAGCCGGGGAGCGCTGCGAGGGCGGCATTGGCGGCACGGCCGATCCCCGTCTCGAGCATGCCTCCGCACCACACCGGGATCGCGGCATCCCGGCACAGGTCATGGATCGCGACCGCCTCCAGATAGCCGCCCACCCGCCCCGCCTTGATGTTGATGACGGATGCCGCACCCAGCGCCAGCGCGTCGGCGGCCGCCTTGGCCGACACGATCGACTCGTCGAGGCACACCGGCGTGCGAAGGCGCCGGGCGAGGGTCGCATGGTCGACGAGGTCGTCCTCCTGCAGCGGCTGCTCGATGAGGAGCAGGTCGAAGCGATCGAGTTCGGCGAGCGTGTCGACGTCGGCGAGCGTGTAGGCCGAGTTGGCGTCCACCTGCAGCGTGATGGCGCCGAACGCGTCGCGCACGGCGGCGGTGTCGGCGATGTCGCGGCCCGGCTTGATCTTGATCTTGATGCGCGCGTACCCCTCGTCGAGGTAGCCGCCGACCGCGTCGACGAGGGCCGCCGGATCGCGTTGGATTCCGACGGAGACCCCGCTCGGCACGCGGTCGCGTACCGCACCGAAGTACTCCCCCAGCGCGCGGCCCTCGCTGCGCAGCGCCGCGTCGAGCACGGCGAGCTCGAGGCCGGCCTTCACCATGCGGTGGCCGACGAACGGCGCCAGCACGGACGCGACCTCTTCGGGTGCGAGCCGGCCGCGGTCCAGCAGCGCCGGGGCGAGCCAGCGCAGCGCGACATCCCACGCGCTCTGCGTGTACTCGCTCGAGTACAGCGGCGCCGCCATGGTCACGATCTCGCCCCAGCCGTCGCCGTCCGAGGTCAGGGCGCGCACGACGATCACCTCGCGCACCGTCTCGGTGCCGAACGACGTGGTGAACGGGGCGACCAGCGGAAGGTGCAGCACCCTCAGCTCGAAGCCCTCGAGGGCGACGGATGCCGCGGCGGAGGCGATGGGCATGCGCTCAGCGTACGCCCGGCCTCGGCGGCGATGCCGTCAGTGCGCGAGGTGCAGGGCGGGCAGCGGCCGCGCCGCGGGAAGCTCGGGCATGACCGGGACGAAGGTGCCTCGCGCCCGCCGCGGACCGCGCTTGCGAACCGCACGAGGACGGTCGCGCCGCAGCTTCGCGGCCACGGCGGCCATCAGGATCTCGATGTGTTCGTGCATGTCCGTCTCCTCGGATGCGTGTCTGCAGGGGAGGAGTGCCGTACGCCGAGCCAGATACCTCGAGCCACCGACCTCGGGCCATCGCGGGCGCACAACTCCTGCACTTTCACGGGCGCCGAAGGCGAGCGCGCCGTGATTCCGGGCCCGCGACCCGCGACCGACCCAGATCTGCAGGAGTTATGCGCCGGTCAAGGTCAGACGGGGACTTCGGCGAACGCCCGCACGGGGAAGGTCCCGAACCCCTCGACGGCCGGCGGAGCGGCTGTGAACCGGGCGCCGCGCGGCGGCAGCTCGCCCAGGTTCGTGAGGTGCTCGACGACGTGCACGCCCGCGCCGAGCAGGAGCGAGTGGGCCGGTCGCTCGCCGCCCGACTCGGTGTCGTCGATGTTGAGCGAGTCGATGCCGACCAGCGCGGCGCCGGCGTCGATGAGCCACTGCGCCCCCTCGCCGGTGAGGAACGGCGCGCCGGATCCGTACTCCGGCCGGCCGAACCAGCGATCCCACCCGGTGTGCAGCAGGACGGCCACGCCGCGCACGTCGCGATCGGCGAGGGTCTCGGGTCGGATGCCGCGGCGCTCCGGCGTCCACGCGTCTTCGAGGTGGAACACCTCGGCGCGCAGACCGACCAGCGAGGACAGCTCGAGCCCCGCGAGGTCGGGGCCCTCGGCGTAGCGGTGGAACGGGCTGTCGAGGTAGGTGCCGGTGTTGCCGATCATGGTGAGGATGTCCATCGCGAACTCGGTTCCCGGCGCGTACTTCGCCCGCGAGTCCTCGCGCGTCAGGTGCGGCGTGATCTCCGGCGCAGGCAGGCCCGGGTAGGTCACGAGCCCGGCGCGGATCGGGTGACTGAGGTCGACCACGCGCGTCGTCGCAGCTGCGCCGGATGCGGCATCCGACACTCCGCGGCTGCCGCGGTGCGGCTCCTCGACGATGCGCAGCCCGCGCAGGTCCACCTCGTCGACGAGCGCGAGACCGAGGTGCTGCACGAGCAGCCGGCCGATCTCAGCCTCGGACAGGTCGCGGTCCGGCAGGTCGAGCCGGAAGCCCGTGCCCGAGAGCTCCCCGCCGTTGGCGAAGCGGATGTCGAAGTCGAAGTGGGCGCGGTAGGGCATGACGCGAGCCTAGGGATTTCCGGCCCGCAAGGAGCGAAGGAGAAGTGACGAGCGGAGGAGGATTCCTGCCGGATACGTGAAGCGCAGCGCTCAGGCCGGGCGCACGAAGAGGTAGCCGCGCTCGTCGTCGAACCCGCCGATCACGAGGCCCTCCGCCAGGCGGGCGAGGATCTCGTCGCGCACGCGGAGGCGCCAGGTCGCAGCATCCGCCGGCGCCTCCCGGCGCAGGGTCTCGATGTCGTGCGGGATCGCGACCGAGGCGACCACCCGCTCGTCGGCCGGGGTGGGAACGGGAGGAGCGGCGAGCGCCCACGACACCATGACGCGGTCGGTCTCGTCGCCGCGGTTGATGCCGTCGTCCATCGGGCCGTAGTGGTTCACGAGGTACTCGGTCACGCGCGTCCCGAGGGTGCGCAGGTTGAAGTGGGCGTTGCGGGCGACGAGCGGGTCGAACGTCCACGTGATGTGTCCGACGTCCCGGGCCAGCGCCCACTCGCGCTGGTGCTGCTTGAGCACGCGCCCGAGCCCCTTGCTCTGCAGGTCGGGGAGCACCCCGGTGATGTGGCTGTGCATCGAGCGGGCCGCGGGCGCGGCGAAGAAGGCGACGGATGCTCCCACCATCCGGTCGCCGTCGTAGAGCCCGACGGCGTAGTTGCCGGCATGGGCGAGCGCCCGCAGCAGGTTCGGCGGCATGCCCCCGTTGTCGCCGCCCCAGACCTCCGCGAGGACCCGCGATGCGGCGTGAACCTCGTCGACGGTGTCCAGGGGACGGATGTCGATGCCCGGCGGGGTCGCGGAGTCGGCCATGGATCCAGTGTGGCACTCGCGGGCGTGCACAACTCCTCTCCGATCGGCCGGGCAGCCGGCATCCGGCCATCTCGGCGACTTCCGGAGGAGTTGTGCTCGCGGAGCCGCAGGCCCACGGCGCGGATAGCCTTGTCCGATGGGCACGCCGGAGGAGAACGCGAGAAGACGACTCACCCGGATGCCTCGCCAGGGAGCGATCATCGCGGTCCTGGCGATCGCAGGTCTCGCGTCGTCGTTCATGTTCACGCTCGTGGTGCCGATCCAGTCGAAGCTCCCGGAACTGCTGAACGCGAGCCGGGAGGACACGGCCTGGGTCGTGACCTCGACCCTGCTCGCCGCGGCCATCATCACGCCGATCTCGGGCCGCCTCGGCGACATGTACGGCAAGCGGCGGATCGTGCTCGTGCTGCTCGCGCTGCTCGTCGCGGGCTCGGTGATCGCGGCGCTCTCGCCCGGCATCGTCGGCATCATCGTCGGCCGCACCCTGCAGGGCGCCGTGGTGGGCGTGGTCCCGCTCGGGATCTCGATCCTGCGCGACGTGCTGCACGAGAACCGCGTCGACACCGCGATCGCGCTCATCAGCGCCACACTCGGCGTGGGCGGCGCCCTCGGCCTGCCGATCAGCGCGCTGATCACCGAGCGTGCCGACTGGCACTTGCTCTTCTGGGTCGCGGCAGGGCTCGGCGTCGTCGTCTTCGCACTCGTGCTGTGGATCGTGCCGGTGAGCGTGCTGCGCACGGCCGGCCGATTCGACTTCGTGGGTGCCGCGGGGCTGAGCGTGGGTCTGCTCGGCATCCTGCTCGCGGTCTCCCGCGGAAACGAATGGGGCTGGACCGCCCCGCCCACGCTCGCGCTCGGCCTCGGCGGGATCCTGGTGCTCGTGGTGTGGGGCTGGTACGAGCTGCGTATCGCCGAGCCGCTCCTCGACCTGCGGGTGGCCGCGCGGCGCCCCGTCCTGCTCACGAACATCGCCTCGGTCGCGATGGGCTTCTCGCTGTTCGCGTCGAACGTCGTGTACCCGCAGATGCTCGAGCTGCCCGTCGCGACCGGCGGCTTCGGGCTCTCCCTGCTGGCGGCCAGCTTCGTGGTCATGCCGGCCGGCGTCGTGATGATGGTGCTCTCCCCGTTCTCGGGACGCCTCGCCCGCACCATCGGGCCCAAGCTCCTGCTGGTGATGGGCGCGATCTCGCTCATCCTCGCGTACGGGTTCACGCTGCTCTTCTCGAGCGAGGTGTGGCAGCTCGTCGTCGCGAACTTCCTCATCGGCGCGGGCATCGGCTTCGGCTACGCGGCCATGCCGATGCTCATCATGCGCTCGGTGCCGCAGTCCGAGACGGGGGCGTCCAACGGCCTGAACGCCCTCTTCCGCTCGCTCGGCACGAGCACCGCCGCGGCTGTGATCGGTGCGGTGCTCGCGACCTACACGATCGACGCGGGTGGGATGCCGGTGCCGTCGCCGACCGCGTTCCAGCTGTCGTTCGTGCTCGGTGGCGCCGCCGCGGTCGTGGCCCTCGTCGTGGCGCTGTTCATCCCGCGTCGGCACGCGGCCGAGGAGCGGCATCCGTCCCTCCCCGAGGGGTACTGACGTCGGCGGACCTCGCCCGCTAGCCTGACGTCATCCACGACGGGCGGCGACGGGAGCAGCCATGGATCACCGCGACGATCGCGAGGCAGAGCAGGTAGCGGCAGGCACGACCGCGCTGGATGACGGCGCCGACCACGACACCCGGTTCTTCGGGCAGCCGTGGGCCCTCGCGCACATCTTCGGCGTCGAGATGTGGGAGCGCTTCAGCTTCTACGGCATGCAGGTCGTGATGACCTACTACCTCTACTTCTCGGTCAGCGAGGGTGGATTGGGTCTTCCGCAGGCGACGGCGCTCGGCATCATCGGGGCGTACGGCGGCACGGTCTACCTCTGCACCATCCTCGGCGCGTGGCTGGCCGACCGCCTGCTCGGCTCCGAGCGGGTCCTCTTCTTCAGCGCGATCGTGATCATGGCAGGGCATGTCGCGCTGGCGGCGATCCCGGGAATCGCCGGCGTCGGTGTCGGCCTGGTTCTCGTCGCCCTGGGCTCGGGCGGCCTGAAGGCGAACGCGACCTCCGTCGTCGGCACGCTGTATTCGGCCAAGGACCCGCGACGCGACGCCGGCTTCTCGCTCTTCTACCTGGGCATCAACCTCGGCGCGTTCTTCGGGCCGATCATCACCGGCGCCGTCCGAGACGTCGCGGGCTTTCACTGGGCCTTCCTCGTCGCCGCGATCGGGATGGGCATCGGGCTCCTGCAGTACTCCTTCGGCCGCAAGTCGCTTCCGCCGCAGTCCCGGGTCATCCCCAACCCGCTGCCGAGGAAGCGCTACCCCGTGGCGATCGGCATCGGTCTCGTCGGCGCGGCGGCCATCGCCGTCCTGGTGCTGACCGGCGTCGTCACCGCGGACAACCTGTCGGCGTCCGTCGCGATCGTGACCTTGGCCGCGGCGATCGCCTACTTCGCGCTGATCCTGACCAGCAGGCTCACCACGCCGGACGAACGCTCGCGCGTCTTCGGGTTCATCCCGCTCTTCATCACGTCGACCGCGTTCTGGTCGCTCTACCAGCAGCAGTTCACCGTCGTTCCGGTGTACTCCGAGAGCAAGCTCGACCGCACGATCCTGGGGTGGACCATGCCCCCGGAGTGGGTGCAGTCGATCAATCCGGTGTTCATCATCGTCCTGTCGGGAGTGTTCGCGGCCATCTGGACCAAGCTCGGAGACCGCCAGCCCTCGACGCCGGTGAAGTTCGGCGTAGGCACGATCCTCATGGGATGCGCCTTCCTCCTGTTCCTGCCGTTCGCCGGCGGCGGCGAGAACTCCACGCCGCTGTTGGCGATGGTCGGCATCCTGCTCGTGTTCACCGTCGCGGAGCTGCTCGTGTCCCCCATCGGGCTCTCGGTGACGACGAAGCTGGCGCCGGAGAAGTTCCACACGCAGATGGTGGCGCTGTTCTTCCTGTCGGTCGCCCTCGGCACGTCGGTGTCGGGCATCGTCGCGGGCTACTACGACCCGGAGAACGAGGTGCCGTACTTCACCATCCTCGGAGGTCTTGCGATCGTGGTCGGTGCCGGCCTCCTGCTGGCGACGAAGCCGGTGCTGCGCCTGATGCGGGGTGTGCGATAGCGGTCGGCCCCGCCGCACAGGGCGCACAGCGGAAGACGGCGCTCAGCGTCGTCGGTTCTGCCGCGCGTCGAGTGCGGCGCGGTAGTAGGTGTCTGCAGCTCCGACGACCTCGTCGAGGCCGTCGAGTTCCCAGTCGCGACCCTCGGGAGCACCTCCGAGAGTCAGATCGAGTTCCACGGCATCGTGGACGGCGTTCGCTATCCCACTCAGGAGGAATGCCCGCCGATCGAAAGGAATGGAGGTTGAGACCTCTCGGGCCTCGCGAATAAGACGTGAGACTCTCGCGTTCGGGGACTCTTCGCTCGTCATCGACAAGATGTTGGCCTTTCGGTTGTTCGCTACAGCTGGCGAAAGAGGCCGGTGATCGGGTCCTCGCGTGGAACGACCAGCACCTGGCCGAAGGTTTCTTCGGCCTCGGTCACAAACGCGCCGAGGGTCGCACTACGGATCTCCTCGCGGATGTGGGGTTCACCGTCCTTGAACAAGTGACCGCTGCCCGCGTTTTCGACCCAGAACCCGACCGCTCCCGGGGTGGGCTCGTCGCCCGGCAGAGTGTGCAGGAACACCGGGCGCTCGACAGGTTCGCCTGAGTAGATCGCGTTGAAGTTGACCGAAGGGGTCGCGTCGTACCGAAACCCCCGCGGGCCTACCGACGACAGCATCACGAGCATGCCGCCGATGGTGCTTGGTCGTCGGAACTGAATGAGGTGCTGCATGGTCGACATCAAACGCGATCGGGCGCTGTCGTCGGGGAAGTCGCCGTAGCGCGCTCGCACGAGTTCGAACACCGTCGTTCCGTTGAGATCCTCGTCATCGCCGGCGATGACGAGGCCCTCGGACGTCACCTCGGCCCATTCACCGTCCTCGACCCTCCACAGCTGCGCGCCGTTTCCCGCAACGATGAAGGTCGCGCCACCCACCTGGGCAAGACCGTCGAGCACCGCGTTCCGCTCAAGACCACGCAGGTTTCCGACCCTCTCTGCAAGGGTGGATGGTCCGGCCCCGGCATATCCGACGGCCAGTCCCTCGGAAAGGCGGATCACCTTGAGCACGGGGTCGGAATAGATCTTGCGCGAGCGCGTCTCGTCTGCAGCCCAGGTGATCTTCGAGTCGCCGGCGAGGTGCACGGTCCCGGCGCGGGCGTCGATTGCTCCAACGATGAGTGTCATATCACCGAGACCTCCACTTCGATGCCGGCTGCCAGGGGCGAGAGCGACCGCGTCAGCGGTCCCATCTCTTATGACCCCCGTGCACACGGACAATGACGCGACGGCGGCACATCGTCGCGAGGTACATCGATGATGCGGGTGCGACAGCGGGCTCGCCGCCCGACAAGGCAGAATCGACGCATGGCCGCTACCCCGCACCTCCCCGCCGACCACGCCTGCCTGATCGTCCACGGCAGCGACCGGCCAGGGATCGTGGCGGCGGTCTCGGCGCTGATCACGCGCAACAACGGAAACATCGTCGCGTTCGACCAGTACTCCGACGACCCGATCGGCGGGGCGTATTTCCAGCGCGTGGTCTTCCACTGCGCCGACCTGTCCGCGGCACTCCCCGGCATCGAGGCCGACCTCGCCCGCACGCTGGGCGACGGGTTCGATCTGCAGTGGTCGATCACCGACCAGTCCATCCCGAAGCGGATGGCGATCCTCGCGTCGAAGCAGGACCACTGCCTGCTCGACCTGCTGTGGCGCCACCGCCGCGGCGACCTGCCGGTCACGATCCCGATGGTGATCTCGAACCACACCACGGCGGCGGAGGACGTGCGCTCGTTCGGCGTCCCGTTCTTCCATGTGCCGTCGGTCGCGGGGCCCGACAAGTCCGCCTCCGAGGCGGAGATCGTGAAGCTCCTGGCCGGCAACGTCGACTTCATCGTGCTCGCCCGCTACATGCAGATCCTCTCTGCGAGCTTCCTCGAGCAGGTGGGCGTGCCGGTCATCAACATCCACCACTCATTCCTGCCCGCCTTCATCGGCGCCGAGCCGTACAAGAAGGCGAAGGAGCGCGGCGTCAAGCTCATCGGCGCGACCTCGCACTACGTCACGGACGACCTCGACGAGGGGCCGATCATCGAGCAGGACACCGTGCGCGTCACCCACGGCGACAGCGTCGAGGAGCTCGTCCGCCGCGGCTCGGATGTCGAGCGCCAGGTCCTCTCCCGTGCGGTGCTGTGGCATGCGCAGGACCGTGTCATCCGCCACGGCAACCACACGATCGTCTTTTAGCGCGACGCAGCGTCGCGGCGAGTCAGACCGCGCGAAACGAAATGTCGCCTGTCGGAGGCTGCGGTGGTCGCCATCCGTAAAGCGGAATCAGCGCTCTTTCCTCCTCCTCGCCGCTGAAGATCGCGCCCGTGTCCACTTCGGCGAGCACTTCTCTTCGCCCGTCGTCGTGAGTCGAGCGCGCCCAATCGATCACTTCGAGAACGTCTCGAGCACCCTCGACACGGTATGCGTTGAGGTTCTCGGCGTACTCAGGCTGCGGCGTCGTCCAAACGTGCACGCGAAACGCCGGCATCTGCTGCACAAAGTCGGTTACTTCCGTCGCCGTCATGATTCACCTCCCGGTCATGTCATCTCAGAAACGCCTCGGCGCACGAGAGGCATGGCTGAAAGGTAGACGATGAGATCCAAGAACCGCTCAACCAGGTGACGCCGACAAGCCCCAGGGAAAGGTGTTTGCAATGAGCAAGCTAACGGGAGTACTCATCAGCACGGCCATCCTTGCGGCCGGGTTGACCATTCTGGGTACGGCCGCGATCCTCACCTTTGAAGCCGGGATGATCGCGGATGCAACAGGCGGAGTCGGCTCGTCGACACCCACCCGGACTGCCATGTGGATCACTGGGCCGGTCATGATTCTCGTCGGCGCCGTGTGGCTGCCGATCGCAATCGGGAAGCGGTCGACAGCCCCCGTGTGATCATCCGACTCGCCGCTGCGGCAGATTCCATGGACCGCTTCACTCGCTGAAGGCGTCGACGAAGCGGTCGCGGAAGGCGTCCATGCGCCAGACCGGCGCGGCGGGCGAGGGGTGCACGCCCTTCTCCCATCCCCACGACGCGATCGCGTCGAAGACCGCCGGGTCCTGCGCGATGATCGTGATCGGCACGTCATGATCGGCTTCCTCCCCGCTGACGATCTGCCACGGCTGGTGATCGCCGACGAGCACGAGCACCAGGTCGGGCTGATCGAACGTCTCGAGGTACGAGAACGTCGCGCCGAGCGTGTAGGCCACGGACTCGCCATACAGCTCCCGCACCCGCTCCCGGTCGCCCCAGACCTCGGAGGCGGACTCCCCGGATGCCGCCTGCCGCGCGAACACCCGGCCGTCGCCGAGCTGCGACCACGGCACGAGCTGCGGTAGCGGCGTCCAGGGCGTGTGGGAGGACACCAGGTCGAGCTCCGCCATCACCGGGCCGTCGATGTCGGCGCGCCGGGAGTGGAACACGCTCCACGTGTACTGGTCGGGCATGTGCGCGTAGCCGAAGTGCGGGCCGCGGTACGCCATGTTCCGCTCGTCGAGCATGGTGTCGAATCCGTAGAAGTCCTTGCCGGCCTCCCATGCGCGCTCGTTCGACGGCACGACCGACATCGTGTGCCAGCCCGCAGAGCCGAACAGCTCGCTGAGGCTGCGCCGGTCGCTGTCGAGCAAGCGCGTGTACTTCAGGGGCGAGTCGGCCCACGCCCCGGTCTGCAGCGTCGAGTGCGCGAGCCAGCTGACCCCGCCGAACGTCGGCGAGGTGAGGAACGCACTTCGGGCGGAGAACCCGGCGCCGGCAAGGGCCTCGCCACCGTTCGAGAGCGCGCGTTCGACCGGGGCCGTGAACGGCGCCGGTTCGAGAGCGACGCGCCCGTAGGCCTCGACGAACACGATCATGACGTCCTTGCCGCGCAGAGCCGTGAACAGCTCGTCGCCGGGCATCGCGTCGAGCGGATCGACGCGGATCGCCCGGTCGAACGCCTGCAGCTCCTGCACGCTCGCGACGGCCCGCTCGGTCGTCGTGACGAGCTCGTCCGCGGAACGGGATGCCGCCACCGGCACGTCGGGGGTGAGTCGGGCTCCGGCGAGCGCGAGCACGATCCACCCCGCCGCGATGCCGGCGACCAGCATCCGTCCGTGTGGTCCGTCCGCCACCGCGCCGCTGACCCGCATCGCCGCCAGCGAGATGCCGGCGACGCTCGCCGCGGCGACGACGGCGACGGCGACGAGCGCGGAGGCCGCGCCGACCTGCCCCATCGCGTCGGCGACGACGCCGTACCCGTCGGCGATCGCCTTGCCGCCGTCGACCGGGTTGAAGGCCCGGTCGATCGTCAGCCGGAACGCGAGGTCGAGCGCCGAGATCAGGATCGCGAGGACCACCACCACGCCGAATCCGATCCCCACTCCGATCCGCAGCGGTCGCCGCACGGCGATGAGGAGCACGAGCACGACGGCGATCGACTCCCCCGGGATCCCCGCGAGCGCCACGGCCCCGTCGCCGCCGAGCACGCCTGGCACGAGCGGAACCAGCACCAGCGTCCCGGCCGCGACCGCGGTGAGCGCGGCGGCGCGGCGCGAGGCGCTCGCGCCGTCGAGCCCGGGCTCAGACCGGCCGCTCACCGTCGGGAGGTCCCTGCGGCGCCCGCACGGCATCGGGGTCCGCGTCGAAGCGGTGCGACAGCGCGTACCGCAGCAGCACCACGTCGGCGATGGGCCGCGTCTCGGTCAGTCGCGCGCGCCGCGACGCGTTCCACGGGAATCGCCCCTCGCCGACGAAACGGGGCGCCTGCGACTCGCCCACGAAGAACGGGGCGATGACCAGCTGCAGCTCGTCGGCGACATCCTCCACGAGGAACTGCGTGTGCATGCGGCCGCCTCCTTCGACCATAAGGCGCCGGATCCCCTGCTCCGCGAGGTCATCCGCGACGGCGGCCATCGTCACCTCGTCTCCCAGGGCGACGACGGTGGCGACCGACGAGAGAGTCCGTGCGATCCTCGCCGACTCGCCACGCGGGCAGTAGACGATCTTCTCGACGTCGCCGGCCGTGAAGAACGCCGACGCGGGCGACACGTCTCCGCTCGCCGTCACCGTGACCTTGACGGGGGTCTCCTCGCGGCCCGCGCCGCGGCGCAGCATCCGTCGCCGCTCGCTGCGCACGAGCAGACGCGGGTTGTCGCGCCGCACGGTCGAGGCGCCCACCATGATCGCGTCGCTGTCGGCGCGCAGCTGATCGACGCGGTCGAAGTCCTCGGCGTTCGACATCGCCAGCCGCCGGGGCGTCTCGCTGTCGAGGTACCCGTCGAGCGACATCGCGCAGCTCAGCGTGACGTACGGCCGGTTCATGCGCCCCTCTCCCTGCGTCGGCGGAGCGCGGATGCCGCGAGCACGACCGCGCCCGGCGCGACGGCGATCATCGCGAGCACGCCGTACGCGGTCGCCGCCGCGAGCCCGGCCGCCGCGCCGAGACCCGCGACGCCGAACGCCCACGCCGCCGCCCCTTCGCGAGGACCCCATCCGCCCAAGCTGAACGGGATCGACGAGGCCAGCACGGCCACGAGGGCCGCCGCCGTCACGCGGTCGGGCGAGGCCTCCACCCCGACCGCGACGCACGCGACGAGGAACGTCGCGACGTGCGCGCCGAGGACGACGACGGATGCCGCCACCACCCGCAGCACCGTCCCGACCGACGAGAATGCCGACCGGAGCACGGCGAGTTCGCGCGTGACGGCGGTCCGTGCGCGGCGGCTCGCTGCGGCGACGATCGCGAGCACGGCGATGATCGCGACCACAACGCCGAGCACGGCGAAGGCCGAGGCGGCCGCCGTCGATCCGGCGATCACGAGCACGGCGAGGGCGAGGGCGAGCTGCACCGCCTGCCCTGCCGCGCGCTCCGCCGCGACCGCGCGCGAGGCCTGCGCGACCTGGTCGACACTGCGGCCGTGCGACACGGCACGGTGCACATCGCCGACGACACCGCCCGGCAGCACCGTGTTGAGGAACTGGGACCGGTAGTAGGCGGCCACCGACTCGCCCCACGCCAGGCGCAACCCCATCCGCGTCGCGAGGGTGCGCCATCGCCAGGCGGCGGCGCAGGTCGCCGCGGCGGCGAGCACCACGGCCGCGGCGATCGCGATCGGCGAGACCGCTGCGAGTCCGCGGAGGAACGGCTCGGCACCCGCGACCGCCACAATGCCCACGAGGATCGCCGCCCCGGCCGCCGCGCGCAGCCATGGTCGCCACCGCGGCGGTTCCGGCGGGGGAACGGGAGCGACCGCGAGCGGGGCCGGGAGCCGGTCGGGTGCGCGCTCCCGGGGAGCGGAGAGATCGGTCATGACGGCCACGCGAGGAGATCCCGATGGTGGACGACGACGCGGAGCCTGCCGGTGAGTACCTGCGCGCGCCGCGTGCGCAGGTACTCACCCGCCCACTCGGTGAGCGCCGGGCGCTCCTCCACGGCGGCGGACACCCACCCCTCCAGCCACTCGGCGACGAGCGCGGGCTCGCGATCGCCCAGGCGCCAGGGCGAGGAATCCGTCCGCACCGACCAGCCGGCCGCCCGGAACAGCCCCGCGGCGACGGCGACCGCGTCGGGTCCGAGCAGGCGTCGGTCCTCGGCGCTGCGGCGCTGGTGGTCGTTGAACGCCGCCGCGAACACGCGGTCGCCGGGGTCGACGGGATCGAGCGCGACGTCCCCATCGACGGTGAGCGCGAACAGCGCCGGGGCGCCGACGCCGACGCAGGCAGCGACGATCGCCTCCACCTCCTCCGCCGACAGCACGTCGAGGAGGGCCGACGTCACGACCAGCGATGCGCCGGCGAGGTCCTCGGCCCGCAGCGTCTCCAGGTGTCCCACCCGCGTCAGCACCGCGGCGACGGATCCCGGAGGCGCGGCGGCGGCGTGCGCGAGGAGCGCGGCGTTCCAGTCGTGCAGCACCCACGTCTGAGGAGAGGGCAGGCGGGGCGCGAGCCAGCGCATCATCGCGCCGGTCCCGCTGCCGAGGTCGTGCACGGTGACCGGCGCGTGCACCAGGTGCGACGCCCGGCGCGCCAGCGAGCGCGAGCGGGACGCGGCATCGGCCTCCTCGCGCAGCGTGAGCCAATCGGCCGACACCGGGATGACGACGCTCACGGCAGGCTCCGCAGCGCGCGGTCGACGGTGCGCGCCGTCTCGGTCCAGTCGCGGCGGCTCGGACCCTCCTGCCGGGCCTCGGCCGTCAGCGCGGCGCGCAGCGACGCATCCGTCATCCACTGCCGCAGCGCATCGCGCAGGGCGGCGGGCCGATTCGGCGATACGAGGATCGCGGCCCGGCTCGGCCCGATCGCCTCCGGGATCCCCCCGACGCGGGTGGCGACGACGGGGATGCCGCGGCGCAGCGCATCGCCGACCACGATGCCGTAGCTCTCGGTGCGCGATGGGGCGACGAGCAGATCGGCCCGCGCGTACAGGGCGTCCAGGGCGCGTCCGTGGACGACCCCGGCCCACGTGATGCGCTCGGCCACTCCGGCGTCCGCGGCGCGCGCCGCGATCCGCCGCACGAACGCGGGGTCGGCGGCGACCGACCCGGCGATCGTGCACGTCCATCCGGGTCCGAGGGCGGTGAGGGCGTCGACGAGCAGATCCTGCCCCTTGTGCGGGGCCACGACGCCCACGCACAGGAGCGACCCGCCCGTCGTCGTTCCCCCCGAGAGCGGCGCGTCATCGGATCCCGGCGTCGCGACCACGACCCGGTCGGGGGCGACGAGGCCGCGGGCCACCAGCTCGTCCCGCGTCCAGACGCTCGTGGCGACGACCAGGGCGGCGCTCGCCAGCACCCGTCGCTCGTGCTCGATCGCCGCGGGGTCGGCCTCGTCGAACGCCGCGGTCACCATGTGCACCAGCACCGCCAGGCGCAGCCGGGCCGCCGCTGCCACGACGGCGTCGGGGGCACCGCGCGCGACGAGCCCGTCCACGAGCACCAGACCGCCCGACGGCAGGCCGTCGAGCGCGGCACGGGAGGCGGCATCCGCTCGCGCCTCCACCCGCCGCACGTCCCAGCCGAGTCGTCGCAGTCCCTCGGCCACCCGGGCGTCGAAGACGTTGCCGCCGCTCACGCGCGCCGGATCGTCGACCCCCTCGGGGACGACGAACCACACCACGCGTGCGCTCACAGCTCCACCTCGTACGAGGCCCACGCGACGTGGGACTCGCGCAGCGTGACCCCGATGCCGGTGAGGCGCGCCGCGCCGAGGGAGCCCTCCCGCGCCGCGAGGACGAGCTTCTCGGCGATGACGCCGCACAGCCGCTCGGTGGTCGTGTTCACCCCCGCGAACTCCGGCTCCTCATCGAGGTTCCGGTACGAGAGGAGCGACAGGATGCCGCGCAGCACCTCGCTCGCCCGCCCGATGTCGACCACCACGCCGTCGTCGTCGAGCGCCGCGGCCCGGAACGTCGCGTCCACGACGTACGTGGCTCCGTGCAGCCGCTGGGCCGGGCCGAACGCCTCGCCGGTGAGGCTGTGGGCGATCATGATGTGGTCGCGCACCGTCAGGGAGTAGGTCATGCGTCGCTCCAGTCGATCGTGTGACACAGGCCAGGGGCCGAGCCGTCGGCGATCGCGGCCATCACCGCGGGCAGGTCCCGCCACGACGACTCGCCCGTGAGCAGCTGATCGAAGGCGGGGTCGCGCAGCAGATCGAGCGCGAGAGCCAGGCGATCGTGCGTCGAGCGACTGCCCCGCCGCCGCGGCGCCACCATCCCGACCTGGCTCGAGCGCACCGTGAGGCGCCGGGAGTGGAACGCGCCGCCGAGGTGCACGCTCACCGGGCGATCCCCGAACCAGCTCGCCTCGATCACCTCGCCCTCGGTCGTCGCGAGGTCGAGCGCGAGCTGCAGGCCGTCGCCGGATGCGCTCGTGTGGATCACGAGATCGCGATCGCGCGCTGCCGTATCCGGTGCGGCGAACGCGACCCCGAGGCCCTCGGCCACCGCCGCCTTCGAGGGATCGATGTCGACGAGCTCGACGTCCGCGCCCGGGATGCCGGCGGCGAGGCGCGCGACCGCGCAGCCGATCATCCCCGCACCGACGACGCTGACGCGGTCGCCGACGAGGGGCGCGGCATCCCACAGGATGTTCACCGCCGTCTCGACCGCCCCCGCCAGCACCGCGCGGCGGGTCGGCACGCCGTCGGGCACGACCGACACGGCCGAGCCCGGCACGACGAACACCGACTGGTGCGGGAAGAGGGTGAACACCGTGCGGCCCGCGAGCTCCGCCGGTCCGCTCTCCACGACCCCGACGTTGAGGTAGCCGTAGGCGACGGGGCCCGGAAGCTCACCGTCCTGGAACGGCGCGCGCATGCGGTCGCGCTCCCCCGCCGGGACCTCGCCCCGGAACACGATCGATTCGGTCCCCCGGCTGATCCCCGTCACGAGCGTGCGTACCACGGCGTCGCCGGGTGCGGGGTCGCTCAGCGCAACCTCGCGCAGCGACCCCTGCGAGGGGCCGTCCACCCAGAACGCGGTGGCGTGCATCAGAAGAGCGGCCCTCCCGATTGAACCGAACCCCACCCCTGATCCGTGTCACCGGTGATATCCATGACGGAGAAACGGTGCTCCCCATGCAGAAGGTTCATCTCGCTCCGCTCGCGTCGGTCGGCGCGGGGCTCGTCGGTCTGATCGTGGTCGCGCTCGTCGCCCCGCTGTCGGCGGCCGGATGGGCAACCGGACTCGCCTACCTTCTCGCCTCGAACGCCCTCCTCGCCAGGGGGTTGCATCGCCGGGCGATGTCGTCGTTCGGTCCGGCCAACGCGGCGACGGCGATCCGATCGACGCTCGTGGCGCTCATCGCGGCGCTCGTCGCCACCTCGTTCACCGCTCCCGTCCCGGTGCCGCTGCTCATCGTGCTGGCGAGCATCGCTCTCGCGCTGGACGCCGTCGACGGATGGCTCGCCCGCCGCACCCACTCCGAGAGCGAGCTGGGCGCGCGCTTCGACATGGAGGTCGATGCGTTCCTGCTGCTCGTGCTGAGCGCCTACGTCGCGGAGAGCCTCGGCGGGTGGGTGCTCACGATCGGCCTCCTGCGCTACGCGTTCGTCGCGGCCGGTTGGGTGCTCCCCTGGATGCGGGCGACGCTGCCACCGAGGTACTGGCGCAAGGTCGTGACCGCGGTGTCGGGCATCGCTCTCATCGCCGCGGCATCCGGTCTGCTCCCCCCGGTCGCGAATCTGGCCGTGACCCTCGTCTCCCTCGCCCTGCTGCTCGAGTCGTTCGGCCGCGACGTCCTCTGGCTCGCGGCTCACCGGCGCACCCCGACCATCCCCGCACACGCGGACCACCCAAGGAATGTGAGGTCGACGACATGAACGACGGCAACCAGAGGGTCCTGTGGGCCCTGCGCATCCTCAGCGCACTCTTCCTGCTCGCCGCGGGCGGCATCCACCTGTATCTCGTCTTCAACGGCGTCGGCGGCATCCTGGGCGTCATGTTCGTGCTGAACGCCGTCGCAGGGCTCGTGCTGGCGATCGCGATGGTCGTACTGCGCGGACGGATGCTGCGCCTGGCCACCGTGCTCAGCCTGCTGTTCCTCATCGCGACGCTGCTCGCCCTCGTGCTGGCCCTGACGGTCGGCCTGTTCGGCATCCACGAGACGTGGGACTTCATGCTCGTCCCCGAGACCGTGATCGTCGAGTCGATCGGCATCGTCGTGCTGGCGATCACCACCTACGCGGTGTTCCGGATGCCGCTCGCGGACGGGGCCGGGCGGCAGGGGGCGTAGCGCACCGCCCCGTCAGAACACGTACTCCATCAGTTCCATGCCGAGCGTGCGGAAGGCCTCGTGCGCGCGCATCCGGTGCATGATCGACAGGTCGTCGAAGCACACGATGAGCGCGTAGGAGACGCCGGCGCGCGGACCCGCCAGCACACCCGCTTCGACGCGGATGCCGGCATCCCGGCCGGTCTTGTTGATGAAGAGCATCCCGTGCTCGTCGTTGTCGTGGGAGAACGGATCGAGCCCGGTGGCCGAGGCGACGAGCGACAGGTCATGGTTGAGGCTCAGCCACTCGGCGACCTGGGCGCTCACGCCCGGCGAGACGACCTTCGAGTTCACGAGCGCCGCGAAGACCTCGGCGAGCTCGCGGGCCGAGCCCAGCGCGAAGTGCGGGGCGTCATCGGGGCCGCGCACGTCGCGGAAGCGATCGAGCAGCGCCGACCTGACCAGCCCGAGGTGCTCGATCCGCGCGCGCACCGCCGGGAGCCCGACGCGCGCCAGCAGCGCGTTGGCCGCCAGCGCGTCGCCGGTGGACGCAGTGAGCACCGCGAGGTCCGAAAGCGGCAGCGCCGGAGCGACGAGGTGCTGCCACACACCGCCGACCGTGACCGGCTCGATGCTCGAGCGGTCGATGATCTCCAGCGGATCGAGCGCTCCCGACTCGAAGCCGGCAGCCACCTCGATGAGCAGCGGCACGACGCCGAGGCCCGCCACCGGAAGCGTCACGAAGTCGTCGCCGGCGAGCACCGAATTGCCACGGTCGAGGTCGGTGATGCGCACCGAGATCTTGGTGCCGGACGCGGCGAGGTCGTCGAGCGCCTTCAGCGTCGACGTGAACGATCGGCGTCCGGCCGCCGCGCGCCTCGGCACGCGTCTGCCGGTGCTTCGCCGCGACCCCCGCTGCGACTCGGCATCCCTTCTGGGCTCGGTGCCCACGGGCTTCCTTCCGGTGGATTCGGGTGGGGAGCGTGCGCGTCCCCAGGAGGCGCACGGGTACAGCTCACCAGATGGTGACGCGCTGCTCCTTGTCGAGCCACAGCGCGTCGGAGGGCGACACGTCGAACGCGTCGTAGAACGCGTCGATGTTGCGGACGATCTGGTTGCAGCGGAACTCGTTCGGCGAGTGCGGGTCGATCGTCAGCAGACGGATGGTCTCGGCATCCCGCCCCTTCTGCTGCCAGATCTGACCCCAGCTCAGCAGCAGCCGCTGCACGCCGGTGAAGCCGTCGATGACGGGCGCCTCGGCCCCGCCGAGGGAGAGCTCGTACGCCTTCAGGGCGATGCCGAGGCCGCCGAGGTCGCCGATGTTCTCGCCGATCGTGAGCGAGCCGTTCACCTTGTAGTCCTCGCCGAGACCCTCGGGCGTGAGGGCGTCGTACTGGGCGATGAGGTTCTTCGTGCGCTCCTCGAACGCGGCGCGGTCGCCGTCGGTCCACCAGTCTCGCAGCGAGCCGTCGCCGTCGAAGCGGCTGCCCTGGTCGTCGAACCCGTGGCCGATCTCGTGCCCGATGACCGCGCCGATCCCGCCGTAGTTGGCGGCCGCGTCGCGGTCGGCTTCGAAGAACGGATGCTGCAGGATCGCCGCGGGGAACACGATCTCGTTCATGAGCGGGTTGTAGTACGCGTTGACGGTCTGCGGCGTCATGTACCACTCGTCGCGGTCGATCGGCTGACCGACCTTCGCGAGCTGGCGGTCGTGCTCCCACACGTGCGCGCGGTGGACGTTGCCGACCAGATCGGCGGCGTCGACCTCGAGCGTGGCGTAGTCCTTCCAGGCCACGGGGTAGCCGATCTTCGGCGTGAAGGCGTCGAGCTTGGCGAGCGCACGCGCGCGCGTCTCGGGGCTCATCCACTCCAGGTCGGTGATGGACTGCCGGTAGGCCTCGATGAGGTTCGCGACGAGCTCGTCCATCGCCTCCTTCGCCGCCGGCGGGAAGTGGCGCTCGACGTAGACGCGCCCGATCGCCTCGCCCATCGCGGCCTCGGCGAGACCGACGCCCCGCTTCCACCGCTCGCGGTTGACCGGCACGCCGGTGAGCTGGGTGCCGTAGAACGCGAAGTTCTCGTCGACGAAGTCGTCCGACAGGAACGCCGCGGCGCTGTGCACGATCGACCAGCGCAGCCAGGCCTTCCAGTCCTCGAGGCGCTCCTCGGTAAGCAGCGACCCGAGACCCTCGACGAAGCTCGGCTGGTAGACGTTGACCTCGGCGAACGCGTCGGGGTGCCCGGGCGCAACGCCGGCGACCCACGGGTCGAGGTCGACGCCCGCGAGCTCGCGCACCTCGCTCCACGGCTTCAGGTTGTACGTGGCGACCGCGTCGCGGCTCTTCACGTTGTCCCAGTGATGGGTGGCGAGCTCGGTCTCGATCGCGAAGATGCGATCAGCGGATGCCGCGGCCTCGGCCACGCCTGCCAGCTCCAGCATCTTCTGCACGTGCGCGCGGTACGCGGTGCGGGTGGCCTCGAAGTTGTCGAGACGGTAGTAGCTCTCGTCGGGGAGCGACAGCCCGCCCTGGATGAAGAAGGGCACGTAGCGCTGCGGGTTGCCCGGGTCGGGCTCGATGTAGAGGTGCACCAGGCCCGCGATGCCGTCCCGCTCGAACTCGCCGACGGTGCGCAGGAACGTCGGGATGTCGCTGACCGCGTCGACGCGGGCGAGCTGCTCGGCCAGGGGTGCGGCGCCCAGGTCGGCGATGCGCGCGGTGTCCATGAAGCTCGTGTAGAGGTCGCCGATCTTGCGCGTCTCGGTGCCCGGCGCGGCGGCCTGCGACTCCTCGACGATCGCGTGGACGTCCTTCTCGGCCTGTTCGGCGATGAGGTGGAACGACCCCCACCGCGCCTTGTCGTCGGGGATGTCGGTGCGGTCCAGCCACGCGCCGTTGACGTGACGGAACAGGTCGTCCTGCGGGCGGATCTCGTCGCTGAGCTCGTCGAGCGCGAGACCGGTACGGGGGGCGTCGGTCATGCGTCCAGGATATGCGCCCCTCCCCTCCGACCGCTTGCCGAGAACGCGCTTGTGTGCGAACGGCCCGGCGTGTCACGGACACGCGCGCGTTCTCGGCGAGTCGGCGGGGCGGCATAGGGTCGGAGGGTGACAGAGGGACGGGGGACGCTGAACCGCGACATCCTCCGGCTCGCCGTCCCGGCCCTCGGAGCGCTGATCGCGGAGCCGCTCTTCCTCATCGTGGACTCGGCCCTGGTCGGGCACCTCGGCGTGGTGCCGCTGGCGGGCCTGGGCATCGCCTCGGCGGTGTTGCAGACGATCGTCGGCCTCATGGTGTTCCTCGCCTACTCCACGACGCCGGCCGTCGCGCGGCGGTTCGGCGCCGGCGATCCGACCCGGGCGGTGTCGGTCGGCATCGACGGTCTGTGGCTCGCGCTCGGGCTGGGCACGGTCCTCGCCCTCGTCGGATGGTTCGCGACGCCCTTCCTGGTCGGCCTGTTCGGGGCGACGCCCGTGGTGGCGGACCAGGCCGAGATCTATCTCGGCATCTCGATGTGGGGGCTCCCGGCGATGCTGATCGTGTTCGCCGCGACGGGGCTCTTGCGCGGCATGCAGGACACCGTGACGCCGCTGTGGATCGCCGGCATCGGCTTCGGCGCCAACGCGCTGCTCAACTGGCTCTTCATCTACGGCTTCGGCTGGGGTATCGCGGGCTCCGCCGTCGGCACGGTCGCCGCGCAGTGGGGCATGGTCGCCGCGTACGTCCTGGTCGTCGGGCGACTGGCGCGGCGGCACGCGGCATCCGTCCGTCCTCACCGGGAGGGCGTGCGCGGCTCGGCGCGATCCGGCGGGTGGCTGTTCCTGCGCACGGTGTCGCTGCGCGTCGCGCTGCTCGCGACGGTGGCCGTGGCGACCGCACTCGGCACCGACGAGCTCGCGGGCTGGCAGGTCGCGTTCACGATCTTCTCGACGGCGGCCTTCGCGCTCGACGCGCTCGCGATCGCGGCACAGGCGCTCATCGGCAAGGGGCTCGGCGCCGACGACGTGCCTCTCGTGAGACGCGTGCTCGGCCGGACCCTCGCCTGGGGGGTCTGGTTCGGCGTGATCGTGGGCGTCGTGATCGGCGTGTTCTCGGGCGCCATCGGCCTGGTCTTCACGGGGGATCCCGCGATCGCGGCCCTCGTGCAGCCGGCGCTGATCGTGCTGGCGATCGCGCAGCCGCTGTGCGGTGTGGTGTTCGTGCTCGACGGGGTGCTCATCGGTGCGGGCGACGCCAAGTACCTCGCCTTCGCGGGGCTGCTCAACCTCGTCCCGTACATTCCGGCGCTCGTGCTGGTGGCCGTGATCCATCCGAGCGGCGCCGCGGGCCTGGCCTGGCTGTCGGTGGCCTTCTTCGGCGTCTACATGCTGGCGCGATTGGCGACGCTCGGCTGGCGCGTGCGGGGCACGACCTGGACGACGATCCCCGCCTGAGGCTGTTCCCCGCGGCCCGCTCTCTCACGACCCGCAGGTCACGCCCAGCGGCGGCACCACTCGTACATCACGACCGCGCCGGCGGCACTCGCGTTGATCGAGCGCGTCGAGCCGTACTGGGTGATCTCGATGACGGCGGATGCTGCGGCCAGCGCCTCCGGTGAGAGTCCTGGACCCTCCTGCCCGAAGAGCAGCACGCACCGCTGGGGGAGGTCGGCGCGGTCGAGGGGGAGCGAGCCGTCGACGTTGTCGATCGCGAGGATCGGGAGGGATGCGGCATCCGCCCATTCCTTGAAGGCGGCGACGGTCTCGTGGTGGCGCACGTGCTGGTACCGATCGGTCACCATCGCCCCGCGGCGGTTCCAGCGGCGCCTGCCCACGATGTGCACTTCGGCGGCGAGGAACGCGTTGGCGCTGCGCACGATCGAGCCGATGTTCATGTCGTGCTGCCAGTTCTCGATGGCGACGTGGAACCCGTGGCGGTGCGCGTCGAGATCGGCGACGATCGCGTCCATCGTCCAGTAGCGGTAGGCGTCGACGACGTTGCGCGTGTCGCCGTGCGCGAGAAGCTCGCGGTCGTAGCGCGCATCGTCGGGCCACGCGTCCAGGCCCCCTGGCCACGGCCCGACACCGTGCGGCACCGTCGGCTCGTGGGGGGTGGGGTCGGTCACCGGCTCAGGCTATCCGGCCGGGCGTCCTGACGCCCGGGTGGGCGGACCCCTGCGCGCAGAAACGAGGAAACACGCCGACCTGCGCACGCCATCGGCCCACACACCGCCCGTTCTTCCTCGTTTCTCGACATCGACCGACTTTTCGGTGGACCGAAATATCGGTAGGGTTTCGGTGTGCCGAAAAATCTCCCGGCTCCGTCGACGGCGACGGATGCCCCCCGCTCCATCTCCGTGCCGCGCGCCGCGTGGCTGATCGGGCCCGCGCTCGTCGCCGGCGTGGCGTACCTCGACCCGGGCAACGTCGCCAGCAACATGACCGCCGGCGCGGTCTACGGCTACCTGCTCGTGTGGGTCGTCGTGCTCGGCAACGTCATGGCATGGCTGATCCAGTACCTCTCGGCCAAGCTCGGGATCGTCACGGGCCGCAGCCTGCCCGAGACCCTCGGCGCCCGCATCCGCAACCGCTGGGGCCGCCGCGCGTACTGGCTGCAGGCAGAGCTCGTCGCGATGGCGACCGACATCGCCGAGGTGATCGGCGGGGCGGTCGCGCTCAACCTGCTGTTCGGCGTGCCGCTGCTGTGGGGCGGGCTGATCACGGGCACCGTGTCGATCGTCCTCCTGCTCGTCCAGTCGCGGCGAGGGGCGAAGACGTTCGAGTTCGTCGTGATCGGACTGGTCGCCATCATCGCGATCGGCTTCACGTACGGCGTCTTCGTCGCGCCGCCCGATCCGGCCGGAGTCGTGGCCGGTCTCGTTCCGCGATTCGAGGACTCCGGGTCGGTGCTGCTCGCGGCATCCATCCTCGGTGCCACGATCATGCCGCACGCCATCTACGCCCACTCGGCCCTCGCGAGGGACCGCTTCGCGCCCTCGCCGGCGGCCACGGCCGGCAGCCACGCTCGCGCAATGGCGCCGGAGTTCGGCGACGAGGGCCCGGGCGCGCGGGTGCCCGTGCCGCTCGAGGAGCTGCGCGGCATCCCGACCTCGCGGCTGCTGCGGGCGACGAAGTGGGACGTGACGATCGCGATGCTCATCGCGGGCACGGTGAACCTCTGCATCCTGCTGCTCGCGGCGGCCAACCTCGCCGGCGTTCCCGGCACCGACACGCTGGAGGGCGCCTACGCGGCGCTGTACTCCGGCCTCGGACCCGTCGTCGCGACGCTCTTCGCCGTCGGACTGCTCGCGAGCGGCCTGGCCTCCACGTCGGTGGGCGCGTACGCGGGCGCCGAGATCATGCACGGCCTGCTGCACATCCGCGTGCCCCTGATCGCCCGACGGCTGGTCACCCTGATCCCGGCGCTCGTGATCCTCGGCATCGGCGTCGACCCGACACTCGCCCTCGTCCTCAGCCAGGTGGTGCTGTCCTTCGGCATCCCGTTCGCACTCATCCCGCTCGTCGCATTGACCGCGAAGGCGGACGTGCTCGGCCGGTTCCGCAACCGCACGCTCACGACGGTCGCCGGGATCGCGGCATCCGTGTTCCTCATCGCCCTGAACGCGATCCTGCTGTGGCTGGTGCTGACGGGCGCGTGAGGGCCGGCCGGTAGCCTGGGGCCGTGCCCTCCCCCGCCGTCGACGACTACCTCAAGACGATCTACCACCACACCGAGTGGCAGAGCGCGCGCATCACGCCGTCGCAGCTGGCCGCCGAGCTCGGCCTCGCGCCGTCGAGCGTCACCGAGATGGTGCAGAAGCTCGCGGCGCAGGGGCTCGTCACGCATCGTCCGTACGGCCCTATCGCGCTCAGCGATGCCGGCGAGAAGCGGGCGGCGGCGATCATCCGGCGCCACCGGCTCATCGAGACCTGGCTGGTGAGCGAATTCGGGTACGCGTGGGACGAGGTGCACGACGAGGCCGAGGTGCTCGAGCACGCGATCAGCGACCGGCTTCTCGAGGGCATCGACGAGCGGCTCGGACGGCCCAGGTTCGACCCCCACGGCGATGCGATCCCGGATGCCTCGGGCCACGTCGACCGCGCGCCCTTCGTGTTGCTCGCCCAGGCGCCCGCCGGGCACGTCGGCCGCGTGCTGCGCGTGAGCGACCGTGACCCCGAGCTGCTCCGCGCCGTCGAGGCGGCGGGCGTGTCCGTCGGAGCGGTGGTGACGGTGGCGGATGCCGCGACCCTCCGTCTCGACGAGGTCGACGTCGCGCTTCCCGCCGCCGCGGGCGACGCCGTCTGGCTCAGCGCCTGACCCCGCCGCGGGTGCGTTCGTCGGCACGACAACGGCGCTCCGCTCGCCTGCGAAGGTCGGTCTCGCAGAGGTGAGCACCGTCGAAGGACTGAGGCGCTCGGCTCAGCGCCCGGCCGAGGCCGCCGCCTTCGCGAACGGCCAGCGCACACCCGTCGCATTCTCGGCGGCTCGCCAGAGGCGCACGGCGACCTCGTCGTCGCGGGTGATCTTCGACGCGGTCTGCCGGCGGGGAGCGCCCCGGGCGACCGTGCGCGGACCCCAGAACTCGCCGCCTTCGACGTCGGGATCGACCAGTGCGCGCACGAGCGGCCAGGCGCCCTTCTCCTTGGACTGCGCGATCGCGGCCTGGAGATTGTCACGAAAGCGCTTCGCGCGGGTCGGCGCGTTCACGCCGGCGATGCCGGGGGTGCGGCCGCTCGTGGAGTAGCCGGGGTGGGCGACGACGCTCGCGACGGGAACGCCCGCGGCGCGCAGGCGGCGGTCGGCCTCGAATCCGAGCGATGTCGTCGCGATCTTGGACTGCACGTACGCACGCCAGGCCGTGTAGCCCTCCGTCAGCTGCGGATCGACCGGATCGTAGGGGGTGAGCGAGGTCGACATGCTGCCGAGCCACACCATGCGCCCCTCGCGCGCGGCGAGCGCGGTGAGCAGTTCGCCGGCCAGCGCGAAGTGACCGAGTGCGTTCGTCGCGAACACGACCTCATGGCCGTCCACCGTGGTCTCGCGCTCCTTCGGCGGGTGCACGATCCCGGCGTTGAGCAGCAGGCCGTCGAGTCCGCCGTGACCGCGTACGCTCGCAGCCGCCGAGCGGACCGATCCCAGGTTGCTGGTGTCGAGGACGAGCGTCTCTGCGGCGTCGGGCGCAGCATCCGGAACCCTGCGGCGGATCGCGGCGCGCGCCGCCGAGAGACGGTTCGGATTGCGACCGGTCATGTAGACGTGAGCACCCGCGCGCACGAGCTGCTCGGAGGCGAAGTAGCCCAGGCCCTTGTTCGAGCCCGTGACGAGATAGGCGCGGCCGGACAGGTCGGGGAGGCTGCGGGGATCCCAGGTCGACGCCACGACTCCGACCATAACCCCCACGGCCCTAGGCTGGGCGGCATGCGGACGCGCGCCGAGATCGAATGCTGGCTGACCGACATGGACGGCGTGCTCGTCCACGAGAACACCCCGATCCCGGGGGCGTCGGCGCTCCTGGAGCAGTGGCGCGACTCCGGCACCCCGTTCCTCGTGCTGACCAACAACTCGATCTTCACGCCGCGCGACCTGTCGGCGCGACTGCGGGCATCCGGGCTCATCGTGCCGGAGGAATCGATCTGGACGTCCGCGCTCGCCACGGCGGACTTCCTCAAGTCGCAGATGCCCGGCGGCACGGCATTCGTCATCGGCGAGGCCGGCCTCACCACCGCGCTCCACGAGGCCGGGTTCATCATGACCGAGACCGACCCCGACTACGTCGTCGTCGGCGAGACGCGCAACTACTCGTTCGAAGCGATCACCAAGGCGATCCGGTTCCTCGGCGCCGGTGCCCGGTTCATCGCGACCAACCCCGACGCCACCGGACCCTCGACCGAGGGGGTTCTGCCGGCGACGGGCGCGATCTCGGCCCTCATCACGAAGGCCACCGGCATGGAGCCCTACGTGGTCGGCAAGCCGAACCCCATGATGTTCCGCTCGGCGCTGAACCGGATCGGCGCCCACTCCGAGAACACCGGCATGATCGGCGACCGCATGGACACCGACGTCGTCGCCGGCATCGAGGCCGGCCTGCACACCGTGCTCGTGCTGACCGGCATCAGCGATCCCGCCGAGATCCAGCGGTATCCGTTCCGCCCCGACGAGGTGCTGAACTCGGTCGCCGACCTGCTGGCCACCGAGCCGGTCGAGAGCGAAGAGGCCGACATCCTCTGACGAGCCTCAGTCGTGGTGGAAGATCTCCGGGAGCTCGTGCCACCACTCGCCGTCGGCGCGTTCGTCCAGCGGCCGCTGGAGTGGCTCCTGCACCGCCCACCAGCGCTGCGTCTCGGGGTCTGCCGCGATCGCGGCCATGTCGCCCTCGTAGTCGTCGCCGATGTATTCGAAGTACGAGAAGAGCAGCTCGCCGTGGCGGTAGATCGAGTAGTTGGTGATGTTGCTCGCCGTCAGACGCTCGAGCACACGCGGCCATACCGCGGCGTGGTACCGCTCGTACTCCGCGCGGTTCTCGGCGGGCAGTCCGATGACGGACGCGATCCGCTTCATCGGGCCTCCGCCTCCTCGGGCACCGTGACCGGCACGCCCTCTCGTTCCTGGGAGGCGTAGGCCGCCTCGACGACCGCCATCGTGTGCAGCACATCGTCGACCGACGTCGGGAGTGTGGGCACCGACCCCTCGGCGAACCGCTGGACCGCACCCATGGAGCCGATGAAGGCATCCGGGAACCACGAGCCCTCGAACGGCACGGCCTGCCATCCGGCCGCCTTGTCGGCCAGCCGGACGATCTCGAGCGCGTCCGGTCCGCCCTCTGGGTAGTCCAGGAGCAGGCCCATCTGCGCGCGGATGGCACCCTCGGTGCCCTCCCACTTGATGAAGCTCTCCTCGTGGGCGGGCCCGAACGCGTGGTCGTGGTTCGTGCTCACGGTCACCCGCAGCGGCCGGTCGCGGTAGCGCAGCAGGATGGTGGAGCGCGTGTTCGCGACGTCGTCCTTCGCCGGATGGCGCACGGTGACGGCGCTCACCGAGTCGGGGTCGCCGAAGAACGACCGCACCAGATCGAGATAGTGCACGCTGTGCATGTTGATCTCGAGCCGCTCCAGCCCGAACACGTGCGGGAACAGGTGCCACGGGGTGTCGACGGAGACCCGGACCTCCATGTCGTACACCTCGCCGATCGCGCCCTCGGCGATGAGCCGGCGCGCCTGCTCGACGTAGGGGGCGAAGCGCAGCTGCGTGTTGACGGCGGCGATGAGCCCTTTCCGCCGGCACAGGTCGCGCAGCTCGACGCCCTGTTCGAGCGTGTGGCCGAGCGGCTTCTGGATGAGCACCGGCGCTCCGTCGGGCAGCGCGCCGAGCGCATCGAGGTACTGCTCGGGCATGAGCGCGATGTCGTAGACCGCGTCGGCCGGGGCCTGCGCCACCGCCTCGGCGACCGTGCCGAACACGTTCTCGATCCCGTACTCGTCGGCGAGCGCCTGCGCGCGCGCCACCGTGCGGTTGACGAGCCCCCATACGGGGTAGCCCGCCTTGCGATAGGCCGGGAGGTGCGCGTCCTTGACGATGCCGCCGGTGCCGATGATGACGATCGGCCGCGGGCGGTCGGGCAGGCGCACGGTGTACGCCTCGGCGGGGTGGAGCTCGGGGTGGTCGGTCATGTCCGTCAGCCCTTCACCGCTCCGACCGTCTGGCCGCGCACGAGGTACCGCTGCGCGCCGAGGAACACGATGAGGAGCGGGATCATCGAGATCACGGTCGCCAGCGCGAGCTGCGGCATGTAGAGCTTGACGTCCAGGCCCGCAGCAACGGTGGCGTTGAACAGCGGGCTCGCGCCGATGAGCTCCTGGATGCCGATCGAGATCGTCTTGTTCTGCTGGTTCGACGTCAGCAGCGCCAGCGGAAGGAAGAAGTTCGTCCAGTTCGCGACGAAGGAGAAGAACGCCACCAGCGCGACCGCCTGCTTCGAGATCGGGAGACCAATGCGGAAGAAGATCGCGATCTCCCCGAGTCCGTCGATGCGCGCCGCCTCGACGAGCTCGGGCGGCATCGTGGTCATGAAGTGGATGTAGGAGAGGTACACGCCGAACGGGAAGAAGCCCATGATGATCGCGACCGGCCACAGCTGCCCGACGGCGCCGATCGCGTTGACCTCGAGGAAGAGCGGGATCACCAGCACCGTGTTCGGCATGACCATCGCCAGGAGGGTGGCGAACAGCCAGATCCGGCGCCAGCGGAAGCGCAGGCGCGCCAGTGCATAGCCGGCGGGGAGCGCTGCGACCAGGGCGAGCAGCCCGCCCGCGATCGCGAGGATCAGCGAGTTGATGATCCACTGCTGGTAGAGACCGCCCTCTCCCGGGCCGAATCCGGTGATCTGGCTCCAGCTGTAGACGACGTTGTCCCACGACATCCCGCCGAGTCCGAGGAATCCGTCCGAGCCGGCGGCGACGTTCTCCTGATTGCGGAACGCCATCGCGATGAACCCGACGATGGGGATGACGAACATCGCCGAGACGACGAGCATCACCAGGACCCGGCCGAAGCGGCCCGCGCTCCAGCCGCGCGTGCCGACCGCCCGGTGCGTCTCGGCCTTCGTCGACGTGCTCACTTGGACTTCTCGCTTTCGCCGAAGAGCCCGCTGCGGAACACGATGAACATTCCGATCGCCAGCGTGATGACGAGGAGGATGACGGACATCGCCGCCGCGGCGGGGAAGTTGCGGTTGGTGAACGCGAAGGCGTACCCGAGCTGGGTGGGCGCCCACTCGGCGTCGATCGATCCGGACGAGATCTGCCGCATCAGGTAGGGCTCGAGGAACAACTGGAAGCCGTACGCGAGGTTCATGAGCGCCGCGTACCCGATCCACGGACGGATGAGCGGGAGCTTGATACGCCACGCGAGCTGCCACGCGTTGGCGCCGTCGATCTGCGCGGCCTCGAAGATCTCGTCCGGGATGCCGTTGAGACCGCCGTAGACGATGATGATCCACGTTCCGACGCCCTGGAAGAAGAGCATCGCGGTGAGGATCCACGGCATGTTGCCGGCGGTGACGACCTCTTTGAGGTTGTCCATCCCCGCACCGCGCCACAGGAATCCGATCGGCGAGATCGAGGGGTTGAGCAGGTACACCCACAGGACGAAGTTGGCGATGCCGGCCAGCGCGCCTGGCAGGAAGTAGATGAACCGCATCGAGCCGCCGAAGCGTCCCGGGCTCGCGTGGACCAGGAGCGCCAGGCCCACCACGCCGATGATCATGAGCGGAAGCCAGATGATCATCACCGAGAAGATGTTCACGAACGTGTCGATGAACCGGTAGTCCGTGACCGCCGTGATGTACGCGTCCAGCCCGCCGAACCCGGTGCTCGGGTCGACCAGCGTGGGTGCCTTCTGGAAGGAGATCCACAGGGCGTAGCCGATGGGGAGCGCCGCGGCCACGAGGAAGAGCGCCGCGTACGGCGACATCAGGATCCAGGCGCCGCGCGCCTCGACGCGATGCGGCGCGCGCCGGCGTCCGGTCGTGGCCCGCGGCGCTCTGCGGCGGCGGTCGGCCGTCGTCAGCGTCTCGGTCGCGGTGACTGTCATTGGCTTCTTCCTCGAAGTCGTGGGGTAAGGCAGGGGCGCCGGTCGAGACCGACGCCCCTGCCTTCCTGCATTACTGGACGGTGTAGCCGATGGAGGTCGCCTGGTTGACGAGCTCCTCGCCGAACTTGGCGATCGCCTCCTCGACGGTACCGCCGCCGATCAGCGTCGGGCTGACCGTCTCGGTCCACACCGATCCGGTGTCGTACAGCATGTACGAGTAGGGCTGCACGGCGGATGCCGCTTCCTTGAAGGACGACTGGACCGAGGGGATGTCGGCGAAGTAGGCGTCCGCCTCGATCTTGTCGAGCCAGGCATCCTGCACCGGACCGTAGCCCGGCAGGCCGGTGCTGAGGTCGACCTGCCATGCCGGGTCGGTCGCGACGAACGTCGCGAAGGTCAGGGCGTTCTCGAGCTGCTTGCCCTTGATGTGCGAGGAGACGCCCCACAGGCCGCCGCCCTCGTTGCCCGTGGCGGGCTCCGACTCGCCGTCCCAGGTCAGCGGTGCGACCGCGCTCATCTGATCGGCAGGGATCTTCCAGGTGTCGCGGAACAGGTAGTTGCCCCACCACACGGCTCCGGGGCTCATCACGAGGTTGACTCCGGCTTCGGCGGCGTCGCCGTCGAAGATGCCCTGCGTGCTGAGCGCGCCGGCGTCGTACATCTGCGTCAGCAGCTCGGTCGCGCGCACGCACGTCGGGTCGGACAGGTCGATGTGCGCCTCGGTCTCGGACACGCGGTCGTTGGTCGGGCAGCCCGACGCCTGGAGGTAGCGGTTGATCGCGTACGCGTCGCCGAGGAATCCGCTGATCTTGCCGGGGTGCTCCTCGGCGATCTGGACGGCGAGGTCGCCGTACTCCTCCCACGTGGTGGGCAGCGTGTAGCCGTTCTCGTCGAAGAACGCCTTGTTGTACCAGAACACGTCGGGCGCGGCGTCGTTGCGGAGGCAGCGGATCTTCCCGTCGATGTCGCAGAAGGACAGCACCGCGGGGTCGTAGCCTTCGATGACGTCGGGCAGGAGATCGGTGAGATCCGCCGCGTAGTTGCTCGCCGAGCTGGTCGCCCAAGCGATGTCGTCGTTCGAGGGGAAGAAGATGGCGTCGGGCCAGCCCGAGCCTGCGGCGTCGAAGTTCGCGAACGCCTGCTTGACCGTCTTGCCGCCCACCGTGCCGTCGATCTGCACGACGTCGATCTCGATGTCGGGGTATGCCTCCTGGAACGCCTCGGCGGCGGGAACACGGGGCGGGTCCACCCACACCGTGATCTTGCCGCCCGAGTCCGTCTGGGGCTGCTCTGTGGCGCCGCCGCCGGAGCTCCCGGCACAACCGGCGAGAGCGAGAGCGGCTGCAATGAGCCCGGCGCTCCCTACGAGGATCCTCTTGGTCTTCATTGACACTCCTTGGTGTGAGGTGGCTTCCCGATCGCACGCCCTGATGGGCCTGTATCGCGCGCCGGTCGGGAACCTGCTCAAACGTTATCCCTGCCAACGTGGGAAGTCAAACGTTTGCTCAGATTATCCGTCGGAACGGCTTCCGCGCCGCAATCGAAGAATACATCGGATGAATGCGCCCGTCCAGCGCGTCAAGCAACGAATTGGTGACGGATGGGTGCGCGAGTGATTGGATCAATGGGCCCGGAGGCGCTCAGAATCCAGGCGATAGAACTCCACCGCCGTCCGCCCGAGGATCTGCTCCCGCGCGGCACCGTCGAGCGCGTCGAACAGCGGCCGCAGCCCCTGCCAGACGCGCGTATAGCCGCCGGCGAGAACCGAGATCGGCCAGTCCCCGCCGAACATCAGCCGCTCGGGGCCGAACAGCTCCAGCGCGCGGTCGAAGTACGGACCGATCGCCTCGGTCGTCCACGATCCGATGTCGTCCGTGGCGGAGTAGAGCCCGCTGATCTTCGCGTGGACGCGGGGGTTCTGGGCGGCCGCTGCGATGAGGCTGTCCCACGGCTCATCGTCGGCCAGCCCGATCGGCGGCTTTGCGAGATGGTCGATGACCATCCGCAGCTCCGGATGGCGCGCCGACAGGATCGGCACGATCTCCAGGTGCCGGGGGAGCACCGCGACGACGTCGAGTGGCATGCCTCGTCGCTCGAGAACGGCGAGCGCGGCGTCGACCTCGGGCCGCAGCAGCCAGTCCGCATCCGGCTTGGTGTGGATGAGGTTGCGCACCCCGACCATCAGCGAGTCCGACGACCACGCGTCCAGCGTGCGCTCGGTGGCGTCGGGGTCGTCGAGCGGCGCGAAGCCGACCACCCCGACGACCTCCGGGTGTCGCGCCGCCGACGCGCGCATGATGTCGGTGTCCTCGGGGTTGTCGGCGGACTGCACCTGAACGGTGAAGTCCACTCCGGCCGCCCTCAGTTCGGGCTGGAGATCCTCGAAGGTCATCGCGCCGTCGATGGGTGCGAGCTCGGGGCCCAGCCAGTCGTAGCGCGCCCGCTCCGGATCCCAGACGTGCTGGTGGGCGTCGATCACAGGGAAGGTCATGTACGTCTCCATCCGTTGGGTGCGAAGCGTCGTGCGCGATTCACAGCACGCGATGACGATCCCACACCGTGCGCAGGCTGTCTCCCGCGAGCAGCTCGGCGAGGACCGTGGACTCACGGGATGCGCGCTCGCGCGCGAGCGCGAGGACCTCGTCCTCGTGGCGGCGCGGGACCACCACGACGCCGTCGTCGTCTGCGATGACCAGGTCGCCGGTCTCGATGCGCACACCGGAGAGCACGACGGGCTCGTCGACGTCGACGATGCGCAGGCGCGCGCGGAAGTCGATCGGCCGGCGCGACCGCGAGAACGCCGGGAAGCGCAGGGCGGCGATGCGGTCGGTGTCGCGCAGATTCCCGTCGGTGACGACGCCCGCCGCGCCGGAGCCGATCGCCGCGGCGCTGAACAGCTCGCCCCAGAAGGCGGAGTCGTTGCTGGCGTCGGTCGCGATCACGACGAACTGTCCCGCTCGGATGCCGTCGATCATCGCGATCGCGTCGGCATAGGGGTCGTCGGGTCGGTCGACGAGCGATGGCGCGAAGCGGACGGTGCGCGCGCGGCCGATGGCGCGGGTTCCGGGCACGATCGGCGACAGCCGCTCCTGAAGCACCTGATGGCGCAGCCCCGCGGCGTCGCAGGAGTCGCTCACGATCGGGGTCGTCAGCCGCTCGTCGCCCGGAAGCGGCTCGAAGCCCTCCTCAGCGAATGACATGGCCGCCTCCCGGGACGAACGCGAAGTCCTGCTCCAGCTCGGGCGTGAGGACGAGCCCGAGCCCTGGTGCGGTCGGCGCGCCGATCCGTCCACCCTGGAAGTCGACCGGCTCCACGCGCATCGCGTCGCGGAGCGGATTGGGCAGCGTGCAGAACTCGAAGAGCTCGACGTGGGGGTGCGCGAGTGCGGCATGGAGGTTGGCCGCGAAGGTGACCGCGCTCCCCCACACGTGCGGCACGCACGCGACGCCGGACGCGGCGGCCCGGTCGGCGACGCGTGCGAACGCGCGCGGACCCCCGACGAACGTCACGTCGGGCTGGGCGATGTCGATCGCGTCGGCGTCGATCAGCTGCGCGAAATCGCGCTCGGTGCCGTTGGACTCGACACCGGAGATCGGCACATCGACCGCGCGGCGCACCGCCGCGAAGCCCGCGACGTCGTCCGCCTGCGCGGGCTCCTCGTACCAGCGGGCGCCGAGGGATGCCGCGTGCCGGCCGACTCGCACCGCGTCGTCGACGCTCCACGGGTGCGAGGCGCAGGCCTGGACGGCGTCGATGATGAACCTCGTCCCCTCGGGGAGCCGGCCGACGACGTGGTCGAGCAGGGCGATCGTGGTGTCGGGATCGGTCATGGCGCGGAACTTCACCGTGCCGAAGCCGGCCCGCACCTGCGCGGCAGCCCAGTCCGACACCTCGTCGAATGTCGTCCCGAGGCCGCCGCTCGCGTAGGCCTCGATCTCACGTCGTGCGAGGCCCCCGAGCAGCTCGTACGCCGGCACGCCGGCGCGGCGGGACGCGGCATCCAGGACCGCCGTCTCTATCGCGCCTGCGACGCCCGACGCGATGCCTCCGCGCGACCAGAACGCCGTATAGGCGCGGAGGTGGTCGCCCACATCGAGGGGGTGCGAGAACGTCTGGCCCTCGACGTACGGACGATAGGCCTCGACCAGACCCGGGACGGCGACTGCGGCCATGATCCCGGCGCCTGCCTCGCCGATGCCCGTGGTGCCGTCGCTCAGCGTCACCTCGACCAGGGCGGCGTCCCACGAGCGGATGACGCCCCCCACCCAGGTCAGCTCCTCACCGGCCGCATACCGGTGGGACAGGAGCACGGCGCGCAGGGTCTGGACCGTGATCGATGTGTTGTCAGGGGCTTTCATCGGCGAAACTCCCAAATCATCGGATGAATATGTGGTTCTACCATAGGGCAAACGATTGAGTGATGCCTAGTCCTCGGATGACTGAGGAGAACCTACACTGACTCCTATGAGTGACGAGCAGCCCACGGGCGAGAGCCGGTCGCAGACCGACGTCGTGATCCAGGGCATCAAGGAGATGCTGACCCGCGGGGAGCTCGGCCCCGGCTCGCGTCTGCCCGTCGAGAAGGATCTCGCTGCCCGGCTGGGCGTCTCGCGTGGGTCGTTGCGCGAGGGAGTGCGCGCACTCGCGACCCTCGGTGTCCTGGAGACCCGCCAGGGCGACGGCACCTACGTGACCTCGCTCGATCCGACGAAGCTGCTCAGCCCGCTCGGATTCCTCGCGGACCTCCAGCAGCCCGCCCACGCCGCGGATCTCCTGGCCGTCCGCCGCGTGCTCGAAGCCGAGAGTGCCGCCCTCGCTGCGACCCGTCTGTCCGAGACCGAGCTCGGCGAACTCCACGGCGTACTGGCTGTCGTGGACGGCATCCTCGAGAGCGATCCGGACATGGACCTCGAGGCCTTCATCGACGCCGACACGGAGTTCCACCGCATCATCGCGCGGGCCAGCGGCAACCCTCCGCTCGCCGCGATCATCGACACTCTCGTCGGCCGCACCTTCCGGGCGCGGCTGTGGCGCGCGATCTCGCAGCGCGGCTCAGTGCGCATGGCGCAGGCCGAGCACCGCGCGATCCTCGACGAGCTGGTGCGCCGCGACCCGGAGCGGGCACGCATCCGGATGGAGGTCCACCTGCTGGGCGTCGAGGAGTTCAGCGCCGCTCACGCGGACGAGATCCCCGAGGACGAGTAGCAGCGCTCAGCGCGACGCCCAGTACGAGCCTGCGGGGAACGAGTACTCGTCGACGGATGCTTCGTGCATCTGCGCGCTGTACCCGGGCAGGCTCGGCAGCACGTAGGCCCCGTCCTCGACGATGCACGGGTCGACGAAGTGCTCGTGGAGGTGGTCTACGTACTCGGTCACGCGGTTCTCGAGGGTGCCCGAGACGCACACGAAGTCGAAGATCGACAGGTGCTGCACGAGTTCGCACAGTCCCACGCCGCCGGCGTGCGGGCACACCGGGACCCCGAACTTCGCGGCCATGAGGTACACGGCGATGATCTCGTTGACACTCGCGAGACGGGCGGAGTCCAGCTGGCAGAAGTCGATCGCCTGCGCCTGGAACATCTGCTTGAACAGGACGCGGTTCATCCCGTGCTCGCCCGTGGCGACGCCGATCGGCGCGACGGCGGCGCGCACGGCCGCGTGACCGAGGACGTCGTCCGGGCTCGTGGGCTCCTCGATCCACAGCGGACGGAACTGCGCGAGATGCCCCATCCACTCGATCGCCTCGGGCACGTCCCACACCTGGTTCGCATCGATCATGAGGTTCGCATCCCAGCCGATGACATCGCGCGCGATCGCGAGGCGGCGGATGTCGTCCTCGAGGTTCGCACCCACCTTGAGCTTGACGTGCCGGTAGCCCTCGTCGACGGCCTCCTGCAGCAGGCGCCGCAGCTTTTCGTCGCTGTAGCCGAGCCAGCCGGCGCTGGTCGTGTAGCAGGGGTACCCGCCACGCGCCTCGAGCTCCGCGATCCGCGCCGCGCGGGTCGGTGCGAGCTCCGCGAGGATGCCGATCGCCTCGTCGCGCGTGAGCGCGTCGGAGAGGTAGCGGAGGTCGGCCACGTCCACGAGCTCTTCCGGAGTCATGTCGGCGAGCAGACGCCACAGCGGCTTGCCCGCCACGCGCGCGGCGAGATCCCACATCGCGTTCATCACGGCCGCCATCGCGAGGTGGACGACCCCCTTCTCGGGACCCAGCCAGCGCAGCTGCGAGTCGGAGGCGAGCTCGCGGTACAGCCCGCCGAGGTCGGACACAGCATCCTCGACCGACCGGCCGACGAGCGGGATCCCGCGCTGTCGCGCTGCCTCGACGCACAGGTCGTTGCCGCGGCCGATCGTGAAGGTGAACCCGTATCCCTTGACGGCGGGATCGTCGGTGTGGACCACGACGTAGGCGGCCGAGTAGTCGCCGTCCTTGTTCATCGCATCGGAGCCGTCCATGCTCAGCGAGGTCGGGAAGCGCACGTCGTGCGCGGTGACGGCGGTGATGGTGGTCATGCGTTCTCCTTCGGGATGAGCCCGCCCTCGGCGAGCTCGTGCCACAGGGCGTCGGGCACGGGCGTCTGCGCCCGTGCGAGGTTCTGCTCGACCTGGCTGCGGCCGCGCGCTCCGAGGACCACCGACACGACAGCGGGGTGGCGCAGGACGTAGGCCACCGCCGCCTCGGGGAGCGTGACTCCGTGCTGCTCGCACACGTCGGCGATCGCGTGGGCGCGCTGCATCAGCGCGGCCGGAGCCGGGGCGTAGTCGAAGAGGGCGTCGGCGGGCGGGCGCGGCGTGCTCAGCAGACCGGAGTTGTAGACGCCGGCGGCGACGATGCCGACGCCGCGCTCGAGTGCGAGCGGCAGGAGCGCCTCGAGGGCGGAGTGGTCGAGCAGCGTGAACCGGCCGGCGCACATCACGACGTCGACGTCCGCACGACGGATCAGCTCCGCGAGCGGTGCGGCGTGGTTCATGCCGGCTCCGACCGCCCCGACGACGCCCTGCTCGCGCAGCTCGATGAGCGCGCCGATCCCCTCCGTCGAGGCCTGGTCGAAGTGGTCGTCCGGGTCGTGGAGGTAGAGGATGTCGAGGCGGTCCAGCCCGGTGCGCTCGAGAGAGGCCTCGACCGAGCGCAGCACGCCGTCGCGGCTGAAGTCCCAGACCCGCGTCGGGTCGGCGGGCACGTCGAAGCCGTGCGGGTCGCGCTCATGCGCCGTCGCAGGGCTCGGAACGAGGAGTCGTCCGACCTTCGTGGACACCACGTACTCGTCGCGCGGACGGCTGCGCAGCTGCTCGCCGAGCCGCCGCTCCGAGAGGCCCACGCCGTAGTGCGGCGCGGTGTCGAAGTAGCGGATGCCGCCCTCCCAGGCGGCGTCGACGGTCTGGGCGGTCTCGTCGTCGGTCGTGACCCGGTGAAGGTTTCCCAGCTGCGCGGCCCCGAGGCCGAGTTCGGTCAGCTCGAGTCCGTGCGGCAGTGCACGAGTGCGCATGGTGTTCCCTCCCTCGGTACACAGCGTAGTCGATTCATCGGATGACTCGCATGCTATGACAAAGATTCAACGTTTGATCTTCGAACTGGCGCGCGTATAGATCCGTTCACTCGCCCGAATGCGGGTCAGGCGCGAGGCGCGCCCGTGGACTCGCGCACCACGAGCTGGGGAGCCGGATCGCTCACCACGACGTCCGCGACCGTCCCGGCGGTGATCCGCTCGAACAGCGCGGCCATCGCCGTGCGGCCCAGCTCGTACAACGGCATCCGCACCGTCGTGAGCGGGGGCCACGCGTTCTCGGCCGTCCAGGCATCGTGCATCGCGACGATGGAGAGGTCTTCCGGAACGGTCATCCCGAGACGGCGTGCTTCGAGCAGCGCGCCGTGCGCGGCGTTCACGTTCGCGACCACCACGGCCGACGGGGGCGTCTCGAGCGCGGCCAGCTCCGACATCGCGACCCCGCCGCTGCGCGGGTCGTAGCCGAGGCGGGTCACGTGGTCCTCGCGGACCATGAGTCCGGCATCCGCCATCGTCTCGCGGAACCCGGCCTCGCGCCTTCGCGCGGTGTCGGACGCGGGCAGGCCGTTGATCAGTGCGATGCGGGTGTGTCCGAGGTCGATGAGGTGCTGGGTCGCGAGGCGCAGCCCGCGCTCGTCCTCGAGCACCGCCGACCCCACGCCCTGCGGCGGGATCGAGTTCACGAAGACGACCGGGAGCTTGCCGGTCACGAGGCTCTCGAGGTCCTGCGGGCGCATGTTGTCGCCGACCTGCACCAGCACGCCGTCGACGCGCCCCTCGCCGATCAGGCGGGGGATCGGCTCCTCGTCTTCGAGCATCTCCTCCGCTCGCGCGAGCAGCACCATGTAGCCCCGGCGGTGCGCCTCGTCCTCCACCCCGCGCATCAGCTCGGTGAAGATCGCGTTCGTGAGATCGGGCACGACGAGACCGACCACGTTCGTGCGCGCGAACTTGAGGGCTCGGGCCGCGAAGTTGGGCCGGTACCCCAGCTCGGCCGCCGCCTCGTGGATGCGCTGACGCGTCCCCTCGCTCACGCGCGCGCTCGGAGCGTCGCTCAGCACCCGCGAGACGGCGGAGACCGAGACTCCCGCGCGCGCGGCGACATCGCTCAGCGTGGCCATTCGCCCAGTGTAGGGATGTGCGCCGCGCGGGCGCGGATCACGGGGCGGCCGACGCGCGGCGATTGACCAGATACAGGTGGGTCAGCACCATCACGGTCTCGTCGCGCTGGTTCACCACCGTCACGAGCTCGTGCACGTACCCGTACTCTGCCGGCCGCTTCGCATGCGCGGTCTTCTCGGTGATCTCCGCGGTGACACGGATCGTGTCGCCGATGAAGACGGGCTTGATGAACCGGATCCGGTCGTAGCCGTAGCTCATCGACTGCGGGTTGATGTCGCCGGCCGTCATGCCGACCGCGACCGACAGCACGAGCGTGCCGTGCGCGATCCGCTGGCCCGCGGGCTGGGTGGCCATCCATTCGGCGTCCATGTGATGCGGGAAGAAGTCGCCGGTCTGCCCGGCGTGGAGGACGATGTCGGCCTCGGTGATCGTGCGGCCGACGGTCTCGCGCCGCTCGCCGATCTCGATGTCCTCGTACCAGCGATCGATCGTCCTCACGGCGCCACCAGCCATTCCTGCACGCCCTCGTCCAGGCGCTCGCGCAGCCCGTCGTCGGTGAGCTGACCTCGCAGTGCGGCGGTGACGTGCTCGGAGAGCGTGTTCTGCAGCTCGATGTAGTGCACGAAGCGGGGGCGCACGTAGGCACCCTCGAGCGTCGCGCGCGTGCCGCGGAAGAAGTCGAGCGAGTCGGCATTCGTGCGGTCGCTCTCCCACGCGACGGCGTTGCCCGGCTGTCCGCCGGCGTCGTAGTAGACGCCCTCCTGCACCTGTGCGCAGTCCAGCCAGAACGCGTGGTCGACGGCCTGCTCCGGATGCCGCGTCCGGGCCGACACCGCGATGCCGGCGCCGCCGAGCAGCGAGCCGCGCACGCCCTCGCGGGAGGCCGGGATGTCGATGTACCGGAGGCGGTGCGGCCGGAATCCGGCGCGGCTGTAGTTCGTGTACCCGAACATCAGCGGGACGTACGCGTAGCGATCGCCGGTGCTCAGTGCATCGGCGGCCTGGATCGGGTTCCAGCCGCTGTTCGCCTCGGGCACGAGCCGGGCGAGTCTGCGCAGCGTCTCCATCGCCTCGCCGAGTCCGTCGGGCGAGAGGAAGACGCCCGGCGAGCGCATCGGCTCCTCGCCGTTGCCGGAGGCGACGGTGACGAGACTCGAGAACGCGTCGACCGGCTTGTACGGCCAGAGCACCCGCCCTTCGGCGGCGAGGGCGAGGACACCCTCCCAGTCGCGCGGCGGCTCGGGCAGGAGGTCGGGCCGGTACGCGGCGACCTGCGCCGCAGCATCCGTTGCCAGACCCCACTGCCCGCCGGCGTGCGCGTACGTCTCGTGCGACGCGCCGACGGACTGCGCGGCGAGCACCGCGAGCTCGTCGTCGTGACCGGTGCCGTCGAGCCGGAGGAACAGGCCGTGCTCGGCCGCGAGCGGGATGTGCGGATGGTCGATCACGAGCAGGTCGTACTCCTCGACCAGCTGCTCGAGCGGCTGATCGGCGAAGGCCTGCAGCGAGCGCTGCTCCCAGCGCACCTCGACGTCGGGCACCACCGCGCGGTAGGCCTCGGCCGCGGCGGCGACGCTGCCGTAGCCGCGCGCGTGCTCCCAGGTGATGCCCCGGAGGATCGTCGTCACGTCATGCCCTTTCCCGCACGGGCGGGAACTCCGCGCGCACTCGTTCGTCGTCCTCGCCGAGGATCGGCGCCGCCTTGCGGCTCGTGAGGATCTCGCCGTCGATGCGCAGCGGACTGCGCGTGGTCGAGATGGCCGCGGACCCGCGGTCGACCTGCTGCGTCATCCGGATCGCGGCGAAGCCCTCGGAGGCGAGCAGCTCGTCGAGCGTCAGCACGGGAGCGCACCACACGTCGGCCGCATCGAGGGTGGCCAGCCAGCGCGCGGTCGTGTCGGTGGCGAACCGGGCTGCGAGAATCGCCTCGATCTCCTCCTGGCGGTCCCACGCCTCCTGGGGGTCGGTCATCCCTGCGAGCTCGGGAAGGTCCAGCAGCGCGCCGAGCTTCGGGATCGGGTTCATCGCGAGCGCGATGTATCCGTCCTTCGTGGGATAGGTCCCGTACGGCGCAGCGAGGAAGGCGTTCGCGGAATGGGTGCCGTGGCGCTCCACGTGGATCGAGTCGTCGTTGAGCTTCGTGCTCAGCAGCTCGAACTGCAGGTCGAGCATGGCCTCGAGCAGGCTCGACTCGACGTGCCCGCCCTCGCCGGTGCGGAAGCGGCGCACGAGCAGCGCGGTGACGCCCTGCGCGATATGGCAGCTGAGGAGATGATCCGCGATCGAGAGCCCCACCGGCACGGGTCCGTCCTCCTTCGATCCGCTGAGCCACGGCAGTCCCGAGATCGACTGGGCGAGGAGATCCTGCCCCGGCCGGTCGCGCCACGGTCCCTCGTCGCCGTAGCCGGTGGCGCTGGCGTAGACGATCGACGGATTGATCTCCCGCACCGAGTCGTAGTCGAGGCCGATGCGCTCCATCACGCCGGGACGGAAGTTCTGGATCATCACGTCGGCGCGGGCGATGAGCTGCCGCACATAGGCGAGGTCGTCGGGGTTCTTCAGGTCAGCCGTCACCGACTCCTTGTTGCGGTTCATGGCGTGGAACGAGACGGTGTCGCCGTCGATCGTCCGGCCCGCGAACGCGAGGGTGCGGCCGATGTCGCCGACCCCGGGGCGCTCGATCTTGATGACGCGGGCGCCGAGGTCGGCAAGTCGGAGGGCAGCGACAGGCCCCGCGAGGAACTGGCTGAAATCCAGAACGAGCAGGCCCTCGAGGGGTCTGATGTTCGATGCGGTCATCGGTGTGAGCTGCTTTCTCCGATTTGAAGATCTTCCATGATCAATCGTTTGCTCATGGTAGTTTATGGAGCAGTGGGCCGCAAGGCGACATCGCTCGGACGATAGGGCATGATGGGATTCACGAATTCATCTGATCTTTAGGAGCACCGGTGCTGACAGCGACGTACAGCGGAGACCGCACGATCGAGGTGTCTGAAGCCGAGCCGAGCACGCCTGCGCCCGGCCAGGTCCAGATCGCGGTCGCCTACACGGGGCTGTGCGGCACCGATCTGCACATCTTCCACGGCTCGATGGACGCTCGCGTGCAGACGCCTCTCGTCTTCGGCCACGAGATGAGCGGCACGATCGCCGCCGTCGGCGAAGGCGTCACGGGGTGGGCGGTCGGCGACGGGGTGACGGTGATGCCGCTGGCGTGGGACGGCACCTGCCCGGCGTGCCTCGCGGGCAACCAGCACATCTGCCAGAACCTCGATTTCATCGGTATCGACTCCCCGGGATCGCTGCAGGCGCTGTGGAACGTGCCGGCCGAGACGCTCGTGCGTCTGCCCGCGGGTGTGGCGCTCGACCATGCCGCCCTCGTCGAGCCGGTCGCGGTCGCCGTCCACGACGTGCGGCGCGCGAACCTGCAGCCCGGCGACACGGCGGTCGTCATCGGCGGCGGTCCGATCGGCGTGCTCATCGCCACCGTCGCGCGCCACTTCGGCGCCGACGTGCTGGTGATCGAGCTCGACGAGAAGCGCCGCGCGCAGATCGAGGGACTCAGCTTCGCCACCCTCGACCCCCGCGCGCGCGACCAGGTCGCCGTCGTCGAGGAGTGGACCGGTGGAGCCGGCGCGGATGTCGTGTTCGAGGTGTCGGGAGCGGCGCAGGCGGTGCGGGGCGCCACCTCTCTCGCCAAGGTGCGCGGCACGATCGTCGTCGTCGCGATCCACCCGACGCCGCGCGAGATCGACCTGCAGCGCGTGTTCTGGCGGGAGCTCAGCATCCTCGGTGCGCGGGTCTACGAGCGCCGCGACTTCGAGACGGCCGTCGAGCTGGTGGCGGACGGCGTGATCCCCGCCGATCTCCTCATCACCCGCATCGTCCCGCTCAGCAAGACCGCCGAGGCCTTCGCCGACCTCGAGGCGGGGCGCGCCATGAAGATCCTCGTCGACGTGGCGGGCCAGCGATGAGCGGCCTGTTCTCGCTCGACGGCACCACGGCCGTCGTCACGGGTGCGCGTCGCGGCATCGGCTTCGCGATGGCCGTGGCCCTCGCCGAGGCCGGCGCCGACATCATCGGCGTCAGCGCGTCCCAGACGGCGACGGGCAGCGACATCGAACGGGCCGTCACCGCGGCGGGCCGCAGGTTCGAGGGCATCGCGTGCGACTTCGCCGACCCGGCGGCCGTCGACGGGCTGGGCAGGGCGCTGGCCGGGCGCCGCGTCGACATCCTCGTCAACAACGCCGGCACGATCGAGCGCGCGCCGGCCGCCGAGCATCCGATCGACGTGTGGGACCGCGTCGTGCAGATCAACCTCTCGAGCCCCTTCCACCTGACGCAGGCCGTGGCCCGCCCGATGCTCGAGCGCGGCCGGGGGAAGATCATCTTCACGGCGTCGCTCCTCAGCTTCCAGGGTGGCATCAACGTCCCCGGGTACACGGCGGCGAAGTCCGGGATCGCGGGCCTCACCAAAGCCCTCGCCAACGAGTGGACCTCGCGCGGTGTGAACGTCAACGCGATCGCACCCGGCTACATCTCGACCGACAACACCGAGGCCCTCCGCGCCGACCCCGCGCGCTCGGCCGCGATCCTCGACCGGATCCCCGCCGGGCGCTGGGGCGAGGCATCCGACTTGGCGGGCGCGACCGTGTTCCTCGCCTCGTCGGCGTCGGACTACGTCTCGGGCATCACCCTGCCCGTCGACGGCGGGTGGCTCGGACGATGACCGGCATCCCTCCCGCGATCGCGGAGATCGAGCGGATCGGCATCGTGCCGGTCGTCGTCCTCGACGACGCCGCGCGCGGCCGGGACCTCGCCGAGGCACTGCGGGACGGCGGCATCGCGTGCGCCGAGTTCGCGCTGCGCACTCCCGCAGCGCTCGGCGCGCTCGAGGCGGCCGCGGGGGTCGACGGGTTCCTCGCCGGCGCCGGGACCGTGCTCACGGATGAGCAGGCGGATGCCGCGGCCTCGGCCGGTGCCGCCTTCGCGGTGACGCCCGGCTACGACGCCGACGTCGCCGCCCGACTCGCGGCGAACGGGGTGCCGCTGATCCCCGGGATCGCGACGCCCACCGAAGCGATGCGGGCTCTCGCCGACGGGTTCGCCCACGTCAAGGTCTTCCCTGCGGGCCACCTCGGCGGTCCCGCGTACCTCGACGCCCTCCACGGACCCCTCCCCGGCCTGCGCTTCCTGCCGAGCGGCGGCGTCGACCGCGCGACGCTGGCCGACTACCTCGCCCGGCCGCACGTGTTCGCGGCGAGTGGCAGCTGGATGGTCCCGCGCGACCTCATCGCACGCGGCGAGTTCGCCGCGATCGCCGACGCCGCGCGCGAGTGCGCGCGCGTGCGCGATGCGGTGCGGAGCCGGCCGTGAGCCGCGTCGTCACGCTCGGCGAGAGCATGGGGCTCATCCGCGGCGACGGCATCGGCGGCTGGGAGCACCTGGCCTCCGGGCGCATCGACACCGGCGGCGCGGAGGGCAACACCGCGATCGGCCTGGCTCGCCTCGGCACGCCCGTCACCTGGCTCGGACGCGTTGGCGACGACGCCCTCGGCCGTCGCGTCGCCGGCGACCTCCGCTCTGAAGGCGTGCAGGTGGAGGCGGTCGTGGATCCTCAGGCGCCGACCGGCGTGATGCTGAAGTCGGCCCCGCGCGCCGGCTCGACCGTCGTGGACTACTACCGGCGCGGCAGCGCGGGCAGCCGCCTGGATCCCCGCGACCTCGACCGTCTGGACTTCGCCGGGTGCGGCATCCTGCACGTGACGGGTGTCACCCTCGCGCTGTCGGAGTCCGCGCGCGCGACCGTGCACGACGCCGTCAGCCGTGCGAAGGCCGCGGGTGCGCTCATATCGTTCGCGGTCAACCACCGCGCGAAGCTCTGGCCCGCCGACGAGGCGCGCGCCTCGTACGAGCGCGTGATCGCCACCGCCGACATCGTCTTCGCGAGCGACGAGGAGGCACGGATGCTGCGCCCCGGCGCCGATGCCGAGTCGCTGGCCGCCGCGCTCGCCGACGCGGGTCCGGGCGAGGTCGTCGTGACCCTCGGCGCCGACGGCGCCGTCGCGTCGATCGACGGGGAGATCCATCGCGTGATGGCGGAGCCGATCACGCCCGTGGACACCGTCGGCGCCGGCGACGCCTTCGCGGCCGGCTACCTCGCCGAGCGTCTCGCCGGCGAAACCCCCGTCCGCCGCCTGCGCACGGCCGCCCTGGCCGGAGCCTTCGCCTGCCTGCATCCGGGCGACTGGCAGGGCGCCCCCCGCCGCGCCGAGCTCGACCGACGACCATCGGGCGACCCGGTCGCCCGATGACCCACGACCCCATCGAAGGAGAACCCATGACATTCGGACGCCTCGGCGCCTCCGGCAGCGAGATCCCCATCGTCCGCCGGGATGGGCGCACGTATGACCTGCGACCCCTCACCGCCGACATCGACGGCGCCTTCCTCGCAGCGGACGGCCTCGCCCGCGCCTTTGCCGCGATCGACGAGGGCCGCCTCGACGAGCTGGAACGCACGGATGAGCTCCGTGTGGGCCCGCCCATCGCGACGCCCGGCAAGATCGTGTGCATCGGCCTGAACTACCACGACCACGCGGCCGAGACCGGCGCCGCGGTGCCGTCGGAACCCGTCGTGTTCATGAAGGACCCGTCGACGATCGTCGGACCGTTCGATGACGTGCTCATCCCGCGGCGTTCGGTGAAGACCGACTGGGAGGTCGAGCTCGGCGTCGTGATCGGCACCGAGGCGCGCTACCTGGACTCGCCGGACGACGCGCTCGCGCACGTCGCCGGCTACGTCCTCTCGCACGACGTGTCCGAACGCGAGTTCCAGCTGGAGCGCGGCGGGCAGTGGGACAAGGGCAAGAGCTGTGAGACGTTCAACCCCCTCGGGCCCGACCTGGTTCCGGCATCCGCGGTGAGCGACCCCCAGGCGCTCGGCCTTCGCCTGTGGGTGAACGGCGAGTTGCGCCAGGACGGGTCTACCGGGTCGCAGATCTTCCCCGTCGCGCACGTGATCTGGTACCTGTCGCAGTTCATGGTGCTGCGCCCCGGCGACCTCATCAACACCGGCACTCCCGCGGGGGTCGCGCTCGGCATCCCGGGCAAGCCCTACCTGCGGGAGGGCGACGTCGTGGAGCTCGAGATCGACGGCCTCGGCCGCGCCCGCCAGCGCATGGTGCAGGCATGAGCGCCGCGGAGTTCGACGGCCTCGTCGTCGTCGTCACAGGCGGGGCGTCGGGCATCGGCCTCGCCACCGCGCAGACGTTCGCCGGCCGCGGCGCGACCGTCGCGGTGCTCGACATCTCCGTCGACGGCCTCGAGGACGGCCTCTCCGGCTTCCGCGCCGACGTCACCGACCGCACGTCGGTGGATGCCGCGACCGCGGCCGTCGCGCAGGCGTTCGGTGGCATCGACATCGTGATCAACAGCGCGGGCGTCAGCTCGGTGGGCACCGTCGAGGAGGCCACCGAGGAGGACTGGGAGCGGGTGCTCGACATCAACGTGCGGGGCACGGCGCGCGTGTGCGCGTCCGCCCTCCCCTATCTGCGCGCGTCAGAGCACGCGGCGATCGTCAACGTCTGCTCGATCGCGGCCCTCAACGGCCTCCCGCAGCGCGCGGTGTACTCGGCGTCGAAGGGCGCGATCCTCGCCCTCACGTTCGCGATGGCCACCGACCACGTGGCCGAGGGCGTGCGCGTCAACTGCGTGAGCCCCGGCACCGTCTCCACCCCGTTCGTGGACCGGATGCTGCAGGGCTTCGCGGATCCGGTCAAGGAGCGGGCAGCGCTGGACGCCCGTCAGGCCACGGGCCGCATGGTGACCCCCGAGGAGGTCGCCGGCGCGATCGCGTACCTCGCGAGCCCGGACTCCGGCTCGACGACCGGCATCTCGCTCGACGTCGACGGCGGCGTCACGCACCTCCGGGTGCGCCCGCGCGCCTGATCTCGGCGGTCCCGTGACCCTCCGGGGGTTCCGTGACCCTCCGCGGGTTCCGTGACCCTCCGGGGGTTCCGTTTGTGTGGGCGAATGCGCGCGCCACGATCTCGTCAGGCGCGTCTTCGCCCGCACAAACGGAAGGATGACCGAGGCCCGTGGGCCGGCCGCTGGGAGTCGCCTAGAAGCCGCCCCGCAGGTCGCTCGGCGGCTGCGGGACGAACCGGATGTCGTCGAAGACCGCTCGGCAGCTCTCTCCCGTCGGCGCCTGCGCGAGGAAGCCCGCGTGAACCGGACCGTCCCACTCCAGGCGGAAGAGCCGCACGAAGTCCCAGCGGGTCCCTTCCCCCGACGAATGGAAGGCCCACGTCCGCCGATCCAGCCGCGACAGGCGAAGATGCACGGACGGGCCCTCAACGACGGTCGAGTTGCAGTCGTCGGACCACCCGTTGGTCACGACCGACACCACCATCGACTCGCCGAGCGGCGACCGCTCGAAGCAGAGCTTCGCCCAGTGGTCCGCATCACCCCAGATCGCGAGGACTCCGGCGTCGAAGGTCGTGCGCGGCTCCTCGACGAGGACCCGCGCCGAGAGCGCGAACGCCTCCGGCGCGACGAAGCCGAGCGCCGCCCGATGCTGCTGCGCGCCGCCCATGGCGTCGTTCGTCCAGTCCGTCCCCGAGGCGGCCGTGATCTGCAGCCGACCTCCGGGGAGCACCTCCGTCGCGTCGCCGTTCACGATCCACTCGAGGTCTGGAAGGCCTTCCACCTGGATCATCGCACTGCTTCCTGTCGTGGGCGGTGCGCGTGCCAGGCGCTGCGGACCATCTCATCGAGGCTGTGGCGGTTCGCCCAGTCGAGATCCCTGGCCGCGAGCGCGCCCGTCGCCACGATCCGGTCGGGATCCCCCGCGCGCCGGGGCCCGATCTCGGGCGTGAAGTCGATGCCGGTCAGCCGCGCGATGGCCTGCATGATCTCCCGGACGGAGGCGCCGTTGTGCGCGCCCAGGTTGTAGCGCGCCTCGATCGGCTCGCCCGAGGACAGCCGGTGCGCAGCGGCGACGTGGGCCGCAGCGACATCCGAGACGTGGACGTAGTCACGCACGTTCGTGCCGTCGGGAGTCGCGTAGTCGTCGCCGTTGATGCGGGGCACCTCGCCCGCCTGCAGCGCGGCGAAGACCGTGGGGAACAGGTTGTGCGGACTCGTGTCCGGCACCTCGGGATCCCCGGATCCGACGACGTTGAAGTAGCGCAGCGACGTGTGCCGCAGCGGGAACGGCCCGCCGGCCGTCGCAGCGGCCTGGTCGCGGATGAGCCACTCGCCGACGAGCTTCGACTCGCCGTAGGGGGAGGTCGGGCGGGTCGGGAGCTCCTCGGTGACGAGTTCGACATCGGGTGCGCCGTACACGGCGGCCGACGACGAGAACACCAGCTTGTCGACCTCCGCCGATTCCATCGCCTCCAGCAGCACCCGCGTGGCCTCGACGTTCTGCTGGTACGTGTGCAGCGGCCGCCTCACCGAGACGCCCGCGTACTTGAAGCCGGCGACGTGGATGACTCCGGCGACGCGATGTCCGCGCAGGGTCGCCTCCACGAGGTGGCCGTCGAGCAGGGTTCCCCGCACGAGCGGCACGCCGTCCGGCACGAACGAGGCGTACCCGCTGGACAGGTCGTCGAGGACGACCGCCCCGATCCCCTCGCCCTGGAGGGCACGCACGATGTGCGCCCCGATGTATCCGGCTCCGCCGGTCACCAGCCACGTCACGCTCACTCCTCCGTCGGGCCCAGCTCTGGTCCGGCGACGAATCGCGCTGCCGGTGTCGAGATATCCTCCAGCTCCACCACCACGATCCGGTTCTCGCCGACGCGCGTCACGGGCGCCGGCACATACATCGTCCGCTGCGGACCGTTGGCCCAATAGCGGCCGAGGAAGAATCCGTTGACGTAGGCGAAGCCCTTGCCCCACCCGCGCGTATCGAGGAAGAGATCGGTCTGCGCCTCCAGTGCGAACTCGCCGCGCAGGGCCACCGGCCCGGCGTGCCGACCGCCGGCCGATCCGTCGGCCGTCGCCTTGAGCTCGGCGCACGCCGCCGCGCGGGCGACGGCGCCGAGATCGACGGGGCGCGCGGTCCAGTCCGGGATTGGCAGGCCCCCGATCGTCGGGCTCCCGATGAGCCCTTTCAGCTCGCCGATGTGCCCGTCGTAGTTGACCCGGCCCTGCTCCTCGACCAGGATGCGGACCCTGCCGCCCCGCGGGATGGCGAGCGCGTGCTGATGGTGGGAGCGCGAGAGGGTGCCCACCCGGCGGCCGTCGACGCTGACCCAGGCCCGGTCGCGCACTTCGCCGACCTCCAGCACCTGCGGCTCGCCGTCCGCGAACGCGTCGGCCGGGAGCTCGGCCTCGTAGATGACGAGCGCCCCGTCGTGGCTGATCTCCTCGAAGCTCGGCGGCTGGGCGAACACGCGCCCGTCACCCTGCGCGCTCCACTGCCAGTCACCGGTGCCCACGAGCGGGACATCGAACTGAGGAGCAGCGGATGCCTCGGCGGGTGCCTCGTCGGGAAGGTCGACGTACTTCGCGATCACGTCCCGCATCGCCCAGTACTTCTCGGTCGGATTGCCGGCCTCGTCGAGGGGCGCGTCGTAGTCGTACGAGGTCACGATGGGGAGGTATCTCCCCTTGTGGTTCGCGCCGTTGGTGAGCCCGTAGTTCGTCCCCCCGTGGAACATGTAGATGTTCACCGAGGCACCCGCGGCGAGCAGGGCGTCCAGCTCGCGCGCGGTCGTGTGCGGATCGGTCGTGTGGTGCGAGCCGCCCCACCAGTCGAACCACCCGTCCCAGAACTCCGCGCACATGAGCGGGCCCGTGGGCTGGTGACTGCGCAGGGTCTCGAGACGCTCGCCCGCGCGCGAGCCGAAGGACCCGGTGGCGTGCACTCCCGGGGTCATCCCGTTCTCGAGATAGTCGTGCACCGGCTGATCGACAGTGGTCAGCGGGACGGTGATCCCCGCGTCGCGGGTGAGTTCGACGAGCTCACGCAGGTAGGCGGCATCCGATCCGTACGCGCCGTACTCGTTCTCGATCTGCGCCAGGACGACGTTTCCGCCGCGGTCGATCTGGCGCGGCGCCACGATCTCGTAGACCCGCTCGAGGTAGCGCGTGACCTCGGCCATGTAGACCGGGTCGGACGTGCGCAGGCGGATGCCGCGGATGCTCGTGAGCCACACCGGGAAGCCGCCGTTGTGCCATTCCGCGCAGATGTAGGGCCCCGGGCGGACGATCGCGTGCATGCCTTCCGCCGCCACCGCGTCGAGGAACCGGCCCAGGTCGTTCCACCCCGTCGCATCCCACTCGCCACGTCGCGGCTCGTGAGCGTTCCACGCCACATAGGTCTCGATGGTGTTCAAACCCATCAATCGCGCCTTGCGGATCCGGTCCGCCCACTGGTCGGGGTGCACACGGAAGTAGTGGATCGCGCCGGAGATCACGCGGTGCGGTCGGCCATCGAGAAGGAAATCCTTCTCACCGATCGAGAAGACTGCCACGGAGGATGCTGCTTTCTGGTCAGGGAGGGGTGGCCGACGGGGGCATCGGCCACCCCTCCCGATCACGGGGGGACTTACTTGTTGACAGCGAAGCCCTGCGAGTTGCCGTACTCGACGAGGGAGTCCTGCCACGCGATCAGACCGTCGTTGAGGTCGGTCTTGTTCTCGTAGGACTGGCCGACGGTGTCACCGAAGATGCTGTTTCCGTAGACCTGGAACGGCAGGTACTGCCAGTCGGGCACGACCGAGTCGGCAGCGGCAGCGAGGACCTCGTTGATCTTCTGACCGCCGAAGTACTCGGGCTCGGCTCCGAGGAACTCGGGGGAGCTCAGCTGTGCCGTCGTCGAGGGGAACCCGCCGCCGGCCAGGAAGGTGTCGATGGACTCCTCGCTGTTGTTGAGCCACCACAGGAAGCCGGCTGCGAGCTCCGGGTTCTCGCTCTGCTCGGTCACGGCCTGGCCGCCGCCGCCGTTCTCGGCGGATGCGGGCTGGCCGTCGTAGGACGGCATGGGCGCGACGCGCCAGTCGCCGGCCGCGTCGGGCGCTCCCGACTCGAGGTTGCCGGGCATCCAGGCGCCGATCACCAGCGTCGCCAGGCTGCCGTTGCCGAGGGCCTGGAACCACTCGTCGCTCCAGCTGCCGTACGGGGCGACGAGTTCGTTCTCGACGAGCTGGTTCCACGTGTCGGCCCACTTCTGCGAGCCCTCGTCCTGGAGGTCGATCGTGACGTCCGTGCCGCTGGACTGGAACGGCTGACCACCGGCCTGCCAGATCATGCTCGTGGTGAAGCCGGCGTCGCCGATGTCGTTCGTGATGTACTTCGTCGGGTCGGCGGCGTGGAGGGCCTCGGCCGCGGCGATGTACTCGTCCCACGTGGTCGGGATGTCGATCCCGAACTCGTCGAAGACCGCCTTGTTGTAGAACAGCGCCATCGGGCCGGAGTCCTGCGGGAGGCCGTAAATGGCGTCGTCGACGGTGACCGAGCCCCACGTGGAGGCGGTGTAGTCGTCCTCGAGGTCGCTGAAGCCGTAGGGCGCCAGGTCGAGGAGCGACTCGGTGAGGGCGAACTGCGGGAACGCGTAGTACTCGATCTGCACGACGTCGGGCGCGCCGGAGCCGGCCTTGATGGCGTTCTGCAGCTTGGTGTACTGGTCGTTGCCGGTGCCGGCGTTGACCAGGTTGACGGTGACGTTCGGGTAGGCCTCTTCGAACGCCGCCACCTGGGCCTCGGCCTGGGGAGTCCAGGTCCAGTAGGTGATCTCGCCACCCTCTTCGAGTGCGGCCTCGACGGCAGCGAATCCGTCGGTCGCGGCGTCGCTGGGCGAACCGCTGCCTGCGGATCCGGCGCACCCCGCGAGCGTGAGGGCGGCGACCGCGCTCAGACCCGCAGCCGCGACAAGCCGGCGACGGGCTCCTGACATGTGCTTCATTGCTGTGTCCTTTCGGGTATTCCCGGTTCGCTCGTGCGAACCGGCCGGGTGGGTCCGTGTCAGATGCAGTTCCCGGTCACTGCTTGACGCTTCCGGCGCTCAGCCCCGACTGCCAGAACCGCTGCAGCAGGAGGAAGGCGACGATGATGGGGATGATCGTGAGGAGCGAGCCCATGATCACGAGGTTGTAGATCGGCTCGGAGCCCGCGCCGATCGACTGCGCGCTCCACTGGTTGAGCCCGACCGTCAGCGGGTACCACGCGGGGTCGCTGAGCATGATGAGGGGAAGGAAGTAGTTGTTCCAGGTGGCGACCACCGTGAACAGCAGGACGGTCACGATGCCGGGGATCAGGAGGCGCATCGAGATCGTGAAGAAGGTGCGGAACTCGCCCGCGCCGTCCATGCGCGCCGCTTCGAGCAGCTCGGTGGGCACCGCGTCGGAGGCGTAGACCCAGATCAGGTAGAGGCCGAACGGGCTCACCAGCGACGGGATGATCACCGCCCACGGAGTGTTGGTGAGACCGAGCTCGCTGAACAGCAGGAACGTCGGAACCGCCAGAGCCGTGCCGGGGACCGCAACGGCGCCGAGGACGATCGCGAAGACCGCGCGGCGGCCGGGGAACCCGTACTTCGCCATGCCGTAGCCGGCGAGGGTGGCGAGGAAGGTCGCGCCTCCCGCGCCCAGCGCGACGTAGAGGAGGGTGTTGCCCAGCCAGCGCAGGAAGATGCCGTCCTGGTAGGTGAGCGTCGCGACCAGATTGTCGACGAACGCGAAGTCCCCCGCGAACCAGAGTCCGAAGCTCGAGAACAGTCCCGCCTGGGTCTTGGTCGAGTTGATCAGCAGCCACGCGAGCGGAACCAGCGTGTAGATGCCGTACAGCACCATCACCAGCAGGAGGACTTTGGAATTGCGCGGTCGCATGGGATCGCGCCGGAGGAGAGCCGGAGCGGCCATCAGCGCACCTCCGCTCTCGAGCCGCGGAGTTGGACGACGTAGGCGATGACCGCCGTGATGAGGCCCATGATGATCGCGACGGTGGCCGCGTAGTTGAACTGCTGCCCCGCGAAGGAGAGGTTGTACGCGTACATGTTCGGCGTGTAGTAGGTCGTGATCACGTTCGGGGCGAGCGGTCGCAGGATGTTGGGCTCGTTGAAGAGCTGGAAGCTTCCGATGATCGAGAAGATCGTCGCGATGACGATCGCGCCGCGAAGGGCCGGGATCTTGATCGAGAAGACCGTCCGCCACGGTCCCGCGCCGTCGAGCGCGGCGGCCTCGTAGAGATCACCGGGGATCGTCTTGAGCGCCGAGTAGAAGATCAGCATGTTGTAGCCGACGAACTCCCACGTCACGATGTTGCCGATGGCGATCAGCATCCATTCGCGGGCGAACGGGGTGAGGAACTCGAAGCCGAGCCAGCCGTTGATGTCGGCCGTGAGCCCGAACTGATCGCCGTAGATGAACCCCCACATGAGCACCGCGACCACCGCCGGCACCGCGTAGGGAAGGAACAGCGTGATGCGGAAGAAGGAGGACCCGCGCAGCCGCGCGCTGTCGATGGCGAGCGCGGCGCCGAGCGCGAGGGTGAGCATGATCGGCACCTGCACGATCAGGAACACGAACACGCGCCCGAACGCCTCCCAGAACTGCGGGTCGGTCAACGCCCGCCCGTAATTCTCGAGACCGACGAACACCGAGCCGCCGACCATCTGGTCGCGGAAGAGGCTCAGGTAGAGCGCGTAGGCCAGAGGAGCGAGGAACACGACGGCGAAGACGACCATGAACGGTCCGACGAAGCCCCAGCCGCGCCAATCGCGGCGATCGCGCCGGGTCGGCGCGGCAGGGACGGAAGTGGTCGACATTGACGGACTCTCTTGGATCGAATGTGAAACTGTTTACGCAAACACTAACTCGGGTCGGCGTAGAATGTCAACGCAAACATTGGAGATGGATCCATGCCTGACGAGTTGATGACGACGACGCCGCGACGCGATCCGTCCATGGCCGACGTCGCCCTCGCGGCAGGGGTGTCCGCGCAGACCGTGTCACGCGTCGCGACAGGCAAGGGCGTGGTCAAGGAGTCCACCCGGCAGCGTGTGGTCGATGCGATGCAGGAACTCGGCTACCGCCCCAACGGCGCTGCGCGGGCCTTGAAGTTCGGGCGTTACCGCAGCATCGGCGTCATCATGTTCTCGCTCTCGTCGTACGGCAATATGCGCACGCTCGACGCCATCGCCAGCGAAGCCTCGCACGCCGGGTACTCCCTCAACCTCATCCCCCTTCGCACGGCGACCCGGTCCAGCGTCTCCGGGGCGTTCGCGCATCTGAATGAGGAAGCCGTCGACGGCATCATCATCGTCATCGAGGCGCATCGCCTCACCGACTCCGACATCGACCTGCCGCCGGGGCTTCCCATTGTGGTGATCGACTCCGACGACCGCTACCACTACCCGGTCGTCGACACGGATCAGGCCCAGGGGGCGCGCCTGGCCACCGAGCACCTCCTGCAGCTCGGACACCAGACCGTCTGGCACATCGCCGGGCCCGAGGAGTCGTACTCCGCCCACCGACGCCGCCTCTCGTGGGAGGAGACGCTCCGCGACCACGGCGCAGAAGTGCCGATCGTGCTCAGTGGCGACTGGAGCGCCCGATCCGGTCACCGGGCCGGCATGCGGCTCGCGGCGATGCCCGACGTGACGGCGATCTTCGCGGCGAACGACCAGATGGCTCTCGGCGCCCTCAACGCGCTGCACTCGATGGGCCGGCGCGTGCCGGAGGACGTGAGCGTCGTCGGGTTCGACGACACCGCGGAGTCGGCCGAGTACTGGCCTCCGCTCACGACGATCCGTCAGCACTTCGACGAGGTCGGCGCCCTCGCGCTGAAGTCGCTGGTGGCGACGATCGAGCGCCGGCAGCCGCTGCAGACCGACCTGGTGTCGACCGAACTCATCGTCCGGGCGAGCACCGCCGCGCCAAGCCGCTGACCCTCCGGGGGTTCCGTGACCCTCCGGGGCTTCCGTGACCCTCCGGGGGTTCCGTTTGTGCGGGCGAATACGCGCGTCGCGGTCTCGTCAGGCGCGTATTCGCCCGCACAAACGGATGGATGGCTGAGGCCGGCGGGCTGTCGCGCCCCCGCACACCCACCCAACCGTCGAGTCGCCAAGACACGCCGACCCCGCGCGTGCGAGCCGGCGTGTCTTGGCGACTCGGGCTCGCGTACGTCAGGGGGCGGCGAGGACGAGGATGCCGTCGACCCGGCGCGGGATGCCGCGATACGCGTCGCGCAGCTCCTCGGGCAGCACGTGCGACGGCGCGTCCTGGAAGGCCACCGGCCGCAGGAACCGGCGGATCGCGGTCACTCCCACGGAGGTGTGCAGCGTGTTCGTGGCCGGCCAGGGTCCGCCGTGGTGCTGCGCCCAGGCCACCCGCACGCCGGTCGGGTAGCCGTTGTAGACGACGCGTCCCACGCGCGGCAGCAGTTCCCGGGTGAGCTCCTGAGTGAGCGACTCCTCGGACGCCTCGGAGTGGATCGTCGCCGTGAGCGAGTCGGGCACCGCCGCGAGCGCCCGGACGATGTCGGCCGTGTCGCGGTAGCGGGCCACCACGATCAGCGGCCCGAACGCCTCCTCGGCCACCTCGGCGGTGACGTCGCCGGCATCGAGCTCGAGCACCGTGGGCATCGCGCGGAATCCGGGGTCCGCGGCATCCGACCCCCCACCGGCGATGCGGGCGCGGCCGGCATCCACCAGCCTGGCGCGGATCTCGCCGAACGACTCGGCGATGCGCTGGTTGAGCAGCACACCGGCCGGGGCGGCTTCGGCGCGCGTGACCAGCTCGGCGACGAGCGCGTCACCGTCCTCGCCCGCGGGGACGAAGGCGAAACCCGGCTTCGTGCAGAACTGGCCGGAGCCCAGGGTGAACGAGCCGAACAGTCCCTCGGCGATCGCGTCGCCGCGCGCCGCGACGGCGGCCGGGGTCACGACGAGCGGATTGAGACTGCTGAGCTCGCCGTAGAACGGGATCGGCTCGTCGCGCTCCTCGATGATGCGCAGGAGGGCACGGCCGCCGCCGAGCGAGCCCGTGAATCCGACGGCGCGCAGCTCGGGTGCCGCGACGAGGGCACGACCGGCGCCGGTGCCGAACACGATGCCGAGCGTGCCGTCGGGCGCGCCGTGCCTGCGGGCGGCCCCGGCGAGCGCGGCGAACGTCGCAGCCGACGTCTCGGGGTGCGAGCCGTGCGCCTTGACGACTACCGGATTGCCCGCGGCGAGCGCCGAGGCGACGTCTCCGCCGGCGACCGAGAACGCGAACGGGAAGTTGCTCGAGCCGAACACCCCGACGGGGCCGATCGGCACGAGGATGCGGCGGATGTCGGGGCCCGGCCCGATCGGCGTCTCGCCGGCGTGGTCGATGGCCGCCTCGAGATAGCCGCCCTCGCGCACGGCCTCGGCGAAGAGCCGCAGCTGGAAAGCACTGCGGCCGACCTCGCCGGTGAGCCGCACAGCGCCGAGCCCGGTCTCGCGGTCGGCGAGCGCGACCAGCGCCTCTCGCTCGGCCTCGAGCGCGCCGGCCAGCGCGTCGAGCAGGTCCGCGCGCCACGCGCGGTCCGTCGCGGCGAAGGCGGGGAACGCGGATGCCGCGGCCCGGACGATCTCGGCGACGGCGGCGTCGTCGGTCGCGGCGATGCCGGTGTCGCGGGATTCCCCCGTGCGCGGGTCGGTGGTGGTCAGAACGGTCATGACAGCGATCCTCGTCGAGAGAGATTCTCCAGGAGCGCGCCGATGCCGAAGGTCCAGGGCTCGACCCGGTCGGTGGCGCGCACGCGGTTGGTCAGGGCGCCGAGCCGGGGTTCGGCGATGCGGACGACGTCGTCGTCGTGGTGCGTGAAGCCACGACCCGGCGCGCCGCGATCCTCCACCGGCGCGAACAGCGTGCCGAGGTAGAGCACGAAGCCGTCCGGATACTGATGGTGGTCCCCGACGACTTGCGCGACCAGGTCGAGCGGGTCGCGGGAGATGGCCGAGAGCGGGCTCGCTGCGGCGAGCGCGAAGCCGTCGGCGCCGTCGACCGTGAGCGTGACGACCGCGGTTCGCACGTCGTCGATGCCGTACGTCGCGTCGAACAGGCGCACGAACGGGCCCACGGCTGCCGAGGCGTTGTTGTCCTTGGCCTTGCCCAGCAGCAGCGCCGAGCGACCCTCCACATCGCGGAGGTTGACGTCGTTGCCGAGGGTCGCGCCGACGACCTCGCCGCGCGAGGACACCACGAGCACGAGCTCCGGCTCGGGGTTGTTCCACTCCGATCCCGGGTGGACTCCGACGTCGACGCCGGTGCCGACCGTCGCGAGCACGGGAGCCTTGGTGAACACCTCGGCGTCGGGCCCGATGCCCACCTCGAGGTACTGGCTCCACAGCCCCCGCTCGATGAGAGCCGCCTTGAGCCGCATCGCCTCGGGCGACCCGGGCACGAGGGTGTCGAGCTCGCCGCCGAGGACCGCCGTGATCTGGCTGCGGATGTCGAGCGCGGCATCCTTCTCCCCGCGGGCGCGCTCCTCGATGATCCGCTCGAGCATCGACACCGGGAACGTCACGCCCGCGGCCTTGACGACGTGCAGATCGATCGGCGACAGCAGCCACGGACGGGCTGGGTCGCGGACGTCGGGGTCGCTGTTGGCGAGCAGCTCCTCGATCGAGCCGAGCACCGGGCCGGTCGCGGCCGCGACGGCACCGGCGGGGTCGGCGTGCTCGGTGAGCGCACGCATGGTCGGGAAGCGGGCGCTCAGATCGACGACGCCGTCGGCGCGGACGGCGACGACGCTCGGGCCTGCGACGGCCGGATCCCAGACGCGGCCGACGAGCGTGCCGGCGGTGCCGTCGTCGGGAAGGACGGCGCGGACGTCGGTGAGGGTGGCGGTCATGCGGTCCTTCGTTCGGCGGTGTCGGTCAGCGGCGGCGGAAGACGCCGGCGCGCTTCTCGGCGAACGCCGCGCGGCCCTCGTCGGCATCTTCCGTCGCGAAGGTCACCGTCTGCAAGTCGCGCTCGTAGCGGATCGCGGCATCCTGGGGCATGTTCGCCGCCGCCTGCAGGTTGGCCTTGGCGGTCTCGGCGGCGATCGGCGGGCGCGACGCGATGATCTCGGCGAGCTCGCGCGCCCGCGGCAGCAGCTGCTCCGGCGGCACGACCTCGCTCACCAGCCCCCACCGCAGCGCGGTGTCGGCGTCCACGGGCTGCCCGGTCATGATCATGACGGCGGTGTTGCTCGGACCGATCGATGCGCGCAGGAACGCCGTCATCCCGCCTCCGCCGATCCATCCCAGCGTGATCTCCGGGGCGGCGAAGCTGGCCGTCGCCGAGGCGATGCGGATGTCGCAGCTCAGCGCCGTCTCGAGCCCGCCGCCGAACGCATAGCCGTTCACGGCGGCGATGACGGGCTTGCGGCACGCGCGGATGGCGTCGCAGTAGTCGGTGCGATTGCGGAAGTCCCACGGCGTCGCGTACTTCTCGAGCGTTCGGATGTCGCTTCCCGCGCTGAACGCCCGCGCGCCGGCGCCGGTCAGCACGACCACGCGCACGACCGGATCGTCGTTCAGGGTCTCGATCACCTCGACGAGGAGGTCGGACATCTCCTGCGTCACGGCGTTGAGCTTCGCCGGCCGATCGATGGTCACGACGGCCACGGCCCCGTCGACCTCGCAGCCGATCCCCCCGTCGGTCATCGCACCGTCTCCTCGAGGGCGGCCGCCGCGCCCGTGGACACCATCGCGTCGACGGCGGCCTCGTCGTAGCCCACCTCGGCGAGCACCTCGCGCGTGTGCTCCCCGACGCGGGGTGCCCCGCGCTCCACGCGCGCCGGCGTGCGGCTGAAGCGGTACGGGAAGCCCGGCGTCTTCACGCGCCCCTCGGTGGGATGGTCGTACTCGATGAACGTGCCGTTGTGCACGATCTGCGGGTCGCGCACGAGCTCCTCGTAGCCGTAGACGGGCCCGACCCACATGCCGGCGCCGCCAAGGACCTCCAGCCAGTGCTCCGTCGTGTGCTCGAGGAGCCGCGCCTGCAGCAGGGATGCGAGCTCGTCGCGGCGCGTCCAGCCCTCGACCTCGCCCGTCCACCCTTCGAACGCGGGCTCGCCGATCAGCAGGCCGAGCTGCGCGGGATCGGCGAAGGCGAGCGCGAGGAACCCGTCCGACGTGCGGAAGACGCCGTACGGCGCGCGGATGTACACGTGCGCGTGCGGCTCGTCGCTGCGCTGCTGCGCCTTGCGCCCGACCGTGAAGACCGACAGTTCCTGCATCTGCAGTGTCGTGACGGCGTCGAGCATGTTGACGGTGACGAGCTGCCCTTCGCCCGTGCGCTCACGGTGGAGCAGGGCGGCCAGGACACCCTCGAAGGCCGTCGACGCGGTGACCGCGTCGGCCAGGTACTGGCCCGCCGGAGCAGGCGCATCGCCCGCGCGACCCGCCGAGAGCATCGCGCCCGACATCGCCTGCACGAGCAGGTCCTGTCCGGGCCGGTCCCGGTACGGGCCATCCTCGCCGTAGCCCGAGATCGACACGTAGACGATCGACGGGTTCACCGCGCGCAGTGACTCGTAGTCGACGCCCAGTCGCGCGGCCACGCCGGGTCGGTAGTTCTGCAGGAACACATCCGCCGTGCGCACGAGGTCCAGCAGCGCCGCCCGGCCATCGGCGCTCTTGAGGTCGAGGGCCACGGAGCGCTTGTTGCGGTTCAGCGACAGGAACGAGACGTTGATCTCGTTGCCCGTCGCGCCGCCCGCTGCGGCGAAGCGCTGCCATTCACCCGCGGTGGGCTCGACCTTGATCACGTCGGCGCCCAGATCGCCGAGGCGCTGGGTGGCGAAGGGCCCTGCCATCGCGATCGAGCAATCGATCACGCGATAGCCGGACAGGACCGCGGGGGTGTCGCTCACGGGGTTCCTTCCGAGAGGGAGCGGATGTCGATGGTGGCGCCGTTCGCGGCGCTCGATCGCAGCAGCCCGTCGATGAGTTCGACGGAGCGGGCGGCGACGCGGGCGTCGGAGTTGTTCTCGGTGCTCGTGCCCGCGACGAGGTCGATGAAGCGGTTCGGGGGCACGATGCACTCGTAGGCACCCGAGCCCGCCGGGATCTCGAGCTCCTCGCGTGCGCCGTCGTAGCGGTGCACCCACATGCGCTCGCGCTCGGTGTCGAGCATCAGCACGCCCTCGGAGCCGAACAGGCGGATGTCGACCTGATACGGCTCGTCGTCGGGCAGCGTCGCCGCGCCGGAGAGGGCGGCGATGGCGCCGCCCTCGAAGGTGATGACGCCCGCGTCGAACAGATCCACGGCCGCGCCCGCGCGCGAGATGCGGCCGGCGACGGTCGCGGCGCGCAGGCCCGTCAGCCAGAACAGCAGCGCGCTCGAATGGGTGATCTGACCGTGGGCGTAGCCGCCGCCTCGCGCGGGCGACTGCCAGGTCGAGGCATCCGGTCCGCCCGTCTCGGAGTCCCACAGCTGCAGGATGTCGGAGGGATCGCCGGCGAACAGGCCGCGCGTCGGCGACGCCATGTGGCACAGCACGTGCTGGACGTCCCCGATCCGGCCGTCGGCGAGGATGCCGCGCGCGGCCACCGTGAAGGGCTTGTAGTTCCAGCCGTAGGGCACGACGAAGTGCACGCCGGCCCGCTCCACGCGGTCGACGAGGTCCCACGCCGCGTGGGCATCGAGTGTGGTCGGCTTCTCGACGAGCACGTGGAGGCCGCGGTCGATCGCGGCGACCGCGTTGGCGTAGTGCAGGTCGTGCGGGGTGGTGATGACGACGGCGTCGAGGTCCTGCCCGAGCAGCTCGTCGTAATCCTCGGTCGCCATGCCGAAGCCGAACTGATCGCGCACGGTCCCGAGCTCGGGCCCCTTTCCGCAGACCCCGACGAGCTCGACGTCGTCGCGGCCCGCGAAGATCGGGAAGTGGTTGCTCGTCGCCCACCATCCCGCGCCCACGGCGCCCAGTCTGACCCGGCTCATGCCGTGGACGTCCATCGACGCCGGCCCGCGGCATCCGTCGCACTGCGCACGACTCCCTGCTGCTCGAGCCGCTCCAGGTTGCCCGTGACGGGGAAGACCGCGTAGTCCAGCGCGTCCGGGCCCCACGGGCCCAGGGCGGAGCCGGCCGCGCGCACCAGTTCGAGCGTCGTGCGGGGTGCGGTCGCCTCGGCGAGGACGTCGGTGATGACCTCATCGATGCGACGCGTGTAGGCCTCGCTCTCGTCGAGGAAGGCGGCCGCGGCCGCGCCCTCGTAGACCGGGTAGTGCGCGGTGAGCACCAGCTCGGGCGACAGCGAGCGGAACAGCGCGATGGAGTCGACGTACGGTCCGACGTCGCGATAGGTCGGCGGGAAGGCGGCGCGTCCGTCGGCGAACGGCACGGTGGTGCCCAGCGTCGCGTCACCGATGGCGAGCGCGCGGTTCGACGGATCGTGCACGGCGACGTGGCCCGGTGAGTGGCCGGGCACGTGCAGGACCCGTACCGACCGCCCGCCGAGGTCGAACTCCTCGCCGCCGGCGAGGACGCGGTCCACCGGCACGAGGTCTGTCACCGAGCGCAGGTACGCCGTCGTCTCGGGCGGATCGTCGAAGCCGTCGGTGTCGCGGAACTCGCCGTAGCGCTCGTCGATGAGGCGCTGCACGTCCTCGGTGAGGCCCTGATCGAGGCGGTGCGCGAGGATCTGCACGCCCGGCAGCGCGCTCTTGAGTGCGCCGTTGCCGCCGGTGTGGTCGAAGTCGCAGTGCGTGTTGACGGCCCAGCGCACGATCGCAGGGTCGATCCCGGCGCGGGAGAGATACGGCAGGAACGTCTCCGTGATCGACTCGCGGATGCCGGTGTCGACCAGCAGCGCGGAGTGGTCGCCGACGAAGAGGTGCAGCGCCACGAAGCGCTCCCCCAGCGGTGCGACGATCCGGTGGAGGCCGGGGCGGATCTCCATCAGCGCTCCACACCGTCCAGCACGACGCGCAGGCCGGCGCGCTGCGGCCGGTGGTGCGGGCCGGCGGGATTGCGCCATCCGTCGCCCGTCGAGGCGCGCTCGATCGCGGACTCGTCGATGCGGATGCCTCCGCCGGGCTCGTCCCCGAGGACGATGCCGCCGTCGGCGAACTCGTGGTCCACGACCACGCCGGGCGCGAACTCGAGCGCCTGCACCTCGGTGGTGAGGTGATTGGGCACGGCGGTCATGACCGCGGCGACGGCCGGGTTGGCGTTGTACCCGACCGGGCTGATCGGCAGGTCGCGGGCGGCGGCGACGTGCGCGAGGCGCAGCACGTGCGTCACGCCCCAGATCGCACCCGCCTGCACGATGTCGGGCGCCCCCGCGTCGAACAGGGGCCGGAACTGCTCCACGCCGGTGAGGTTCTCGCCGGTGGCGATCGCCGAGCGGACGCCGGCGCTCAGACGCGCATGCCCCACGGCATCCCACCGTCGCAGCGGCTCCTCGACCCACAGCAGGTCGACGTGCTCTTCGAGGGCGGAGACGTACCGCACGGCCTGCTTCACCTGCCACGACTCGTTCGCGTCGAGCATGAGTCCGGGTCGCGTGGTGTTGCGGGCGAGCACCTCCTCGATCACCCGCAGGCGGCGGAGATCGGCATCCGGATCGAGTCCGCCCTTGAGCTTCGCCGCGACGTAGCCGCGGTCGGCGAACTCGCCGTAGAAGCCCGCGATCTCGTCGTCGCTCAGCGCGATGTCCAGGCCCGACGCGTAGCCGGGGACGAAGCGGTCGCGCCCGCCCAGCAGGCGCCACAGGGGTTCGCCCGCGAGCTTCGCCTTGAGGTCCCAGAGCGCGGCGTCGATGGTCGCGAGGCCCCCGTAGGTCGCGCCCGAGTGACTCGACTTGAACACCGCCGCGAGCATGCGGTCGAACAGCGCCGAGACGGCGCGCGGATCCTCGCCGAGGACAGCGGTGAAGAGCCGGTCGAGGTCGGCGTGCGAGCCGATTCCGACGCCCTCGATGCCCTCGTCGGTCTCGATGATGAGGATGGGCACGTCGGTGACGGCATCCTCGATGTGCCCGTTGACGTCGCCGACCGCGCGGCGCCAGTGGTGCCGCGACGAGAGGGTGCGATAGCCGGTGATCTTCATTCCTTCGTGCCTCCGGCGGTCATGCCCTCCACCAGGAAGCGCTGGGCGAACAGGAAGATCAGCAGGATCGGCGCGACCGAGAGCAGCGTCGCCAGCGCCAGGGTCGGCAGCTGGATCACGATGCTCGAGGCGGTCGTCGGGTTGAATGCGGGCACATTCGAGAGCAGGTTCGCCAGACCCACCTGCACGGGGATCTTGGTCCCGCCGACGACGAGGAACGGGAGGAAGTAGTTGTTCCAGTTCCCGACGAAGCTGAAGAACCCGACGAGCGCGATGACGGGAGTCGCCAGCGGCATCGCCACGCTCGTAAACACCCGCACCTCGCCGGCCCCGTCGATGCGCGCCGCGTTGAGCAGGTCCTTCGAGACGGCCGTCGAGAAGTAGATGTACGTGAGGTACACGCCGAAGGGGAAGAAGGAGAAGGGCAGGATGACCGCGAGCGGGTTCCCGATGAGGCGCAGGGCGCTCAGCTCGAGGAAGATCGGCAGGACGAGCGCCGTGTTCGGGATCAGCATCACGACGAGGGTCGTGATGAGCAGCACCCGGCGACCGCGGAACTGGATCAGCGCCAGCGCATAGCCTGCGGGGATGCTGATGATCAGCGTGAGCGCCAGGGCCGCGAACGAGTAGAACGTCGAGTTGCCGAGCCACGTCGTGAAGATGCCGTCGCCGAAGGCGAACAGCTCGTTCCAGTTGGCGCCGAGCTGGTCGAGGGAGCCGAACGAGAACGGTCCGTCGAGGAGGAGCTGGGTGTTCGACTTCGTCGGGGCGAGCACCAGCCAGACGATCGGCAGGATGAAGAACGCCGCGAAGAACAGCAGCAGGATCGTGACGAGCGCGCGGCTGAGCCACTGACCCGGCGACGCCGAGCGCGCGCGGCGGGGGCGCATCGTGTCAGTCATTCTCGAACAGCCTTCCGCGGAAGATGAAGATCGTGGACAGGCCGAGCGCGACGACCAGGAGCATCAGCGAGATCGCCGCCGAGCCGGAGAAGTCGTTCTGCCGGAACGCGTAGAGGTACGCCAGCTGGTTCAGCGAGTAGTCCTCGGGGACGACGTTCTTCGTCGCCTGCGCGAGGACCTTCGGCTCGACGAACAGCTGCGTGCCGGCGGCCAGCGACATGATCGCCATGTAGCTGATCCACTTCGCGAGCATGGGCAGCTGGATGTACCACGCGGTCTTGATGCCGTTCGCACCGTCGATGCGGGCGGCTTCCATGACCTCGGTGGGGACGTTGTTGAGCGCGCCGAACATGATGACGATCCATCCGCCGGCGCCCGCCCAGAAGGCGATGACCGTGAAGACGATCGGCAGGTTGTCGACGGCGACGACGTTGACGAGCTTCTCGAAGCCCATCGCGTGCAGGAGTCCGGAGACGGGGCTCACGGTCGGGTCGAGCACGAACAGCCACAGCAGGACGCTGGATGCTCCGGCGATGGCGCCGGGGATGTAGTAGAGGAAGCGCGCGCTGCCGCTGATCCACCGGACCTTGACGGCATGCACCACCAGGGCCAGCAGCACCACGAAGATGAGGAGGCTGATGAGCCAGAAGAACACGTACAGCGCCACGTGCCACACCGCGGGGGCGAAGCGGTAGTCGCCGATGACCTTCGCGAAGTTGTCGAAGCCGGCGAACTGGCCGTTCTTGGTGAACGCCAGGAACACCGCGTAGAGCGTCGGGATGATGCCGAAGGCGAGCAGGAAGAGCGTGTACGCCCCGACGAAGATGTAGCCGAATCGCGCCTGGTGGCGGCCGGCCGCTCTGCGGGGGGCCGCCCCGGCGCGCCGGCGCCGACCACTGGGGTCGGCGCCGGCGGCCGTGACGATGGTGACCGTGTCGGACACTATTCGACCGTGTACCCGTTCACGGTCGCTTCGTTCTCGAGCTCGGTCTGCCACGCGGGCAGCAGCGAGACGACGCTCTCGCCGGACGCGATGCCCGGGATGACGACCTTCGCCCACGCGGTCTCCGGGCTCCAGCTGGTGACATTCCAGCCGTCCCACACCGAGGCAGCGGCATCCGTCATGACCTGCTCGAAGTCCTCGTTCACGAAGTAGCCGGTGTCGGCGAGCTTCGCGAGCCAGCCCTCGGCGGCGGACGCGTAGGCGGGGTAGCCGCTGGAGAGCTCGACCTGGAACTCGTCGGAGCTGGTGACGAACTCGAGGAACGTCTTGACGGCCTCGAGGTTCTCGGAATGGCTCGACGCGTACCAGACACCGCCGCCGACGTTGCCCGCTGCGGGCTCGCCGCCGTCCCACGCGAGGGGGGCGCTCACGCCGATCTCACCGGCGGGAACGGCCAGGCCGCCCTGGAAGATGGCACCGGTGTACCACACCGGGCCGGGAACGCCGACGAGCTTGTCGGCGTACTTCTCGGCGAACTCCGCGCTGAAGAAGCTGTCCTGCACCAGCGTGCCGTTGGCGAGCATCCCGTCGATGATCTCGGAGATCTTCTGCGAGTTCTCGGCCTCGGTGTCGGAGTGGAACACTCCGGCGGACGGCGACTGGAAGACCGGCGACTCGGAGCCGCCGTAGTAGACGTACGTCATGAACGAGTCGCCCATGCTGCCGAGGATGTAGCCGGGGTGCTCGGCCGCGAGCGAGTCGCCGAGCTCGGCGTACTCCTCCCACGTGGTGGGCACGTCGTAGCCGAACTCCTCGAGGAGCGTCTCGTTGTAGTAGAAGACCGTCTGCGCCAGGTCATTGCGCAGACCGTACTGGACGTCGTCGATCGTGGTGATGTCGTTCGCGCCGGGCACGAATCCATCGAGGAAGTCCTGGTCGAGCAGTCCCTTGTTCAGCGGGGCGGCGAAGCCCTGCGTGCCACCGGCTGCCGGCTTGGACGCCCAGATGGCATCGTTCTGCTGGGTGGAGAACACCACGTCCGGCCAGCCGTCGCCCGCCTGGTCCATGAGGGTGATCTTGCTCTGGAACGAGCCGCTGCCGCCGGCATTGCCGTCGTACGTCTCGAACTCGATCTCGACGTCGGGGTGGGCCTCCTTGAAGGCGGTGACCGCGGGCTCACGAGCGGCGTCGACCCACACCGTGATGGGGCTGTCGGGCACCTGCTCGGCGGTCTCGAACCCGTACTCGCTGGTGTTCTCTTCGCCTCCGCCGGAGTCTGCGGGGGAGCAGGCGCTGAGGGCCAGGAGGCCGGCGGCGGCGATCGCCGCGACCGAGAGTGCCCTGGTGGGACGGAAAGCGGACGATTGCTGTGCCATGTCGCATCCTTACTGATCGGCATCTTCGACGACAGTCATGTCGGGTGGTAGGCATTACATCACACGTATGATGTCATACGCAATCGTTTGACTGGATTCGATCCGTCCCCGGAATGGACGAGACTAGGGTCTGCAGAGGGAGGTTGGCCATGAGCAACGGAACACCGGCGTTCGCTGTCCGTGCGAAGTCTCCGCGGTTGGGGGTCACCGTCGTCGCCGAGCTCGTCGACGCGATCGTGCGCGGGGACCTCGCTCCGGGGACGAGCCTGCCCCCCGAGGCCGTGCTGTGCGAGCAGTTCGGCGTGAGCCGCACCGTGATCCGCGAGTCGGTGAAGCGGGTCGAGGAGAAGGGGCTCGTCACCGTCACGCAGGGACGCGGGACGCAGGTCTCCCCGCCCTCGTCGTGGAAGATGGTCGACGACACCGTGCTGTCGGCGCTCGTCGACAACGATGCGACGCTCGGCACCCTGGACGATCTGAGCGTCGTGCGTGCGGCACTCGAAGCGGTGATCGCACGGGATGCCGCAGCATCCGTCTCCCCCGAACAGCTGGAGCGGCTGGCGGCCGCGCTGCAGTCGATGCGCGACACCGTGCAGGACGAGCCGTCGTTCGCGAAGGCCGACGTCGTGTTCCACTCGATCGTCGGAGAGATGTCGACCAACCGCCTGGCCGACTCGATCGTGAAGACGCTGTTCCGGCAGGCGCTCGCGAGCAGCCGCTACTCCCTGCGCAGCCAGCTCGAGATCACCCTCGCCGAGCACGAGGCGGTGTACGCGGCCATCGCGCAGCGCGATCCCGACGCCGCGGAGCAGGCGATGCGCACGCACATCCTCGACGCGTGGGAGCGCCGCCGCCCCGGTCGCGCCGCCGCCGCGGAGGAAGCGGCCGCCGTAACCTGAACCGGTTCCTTCGGTGCCGGTGGTCGCGGGACGGGCCGGCCGTCGCGGACGTGAGGCGTCCGCGGTGACCGGTAGGGTCGCCGCATGGGCGCGCTCGATGACGGCGAGAAAGTGGAGGCTGCGGATGCCGCGGCCTGGCGTGACTGGCTGGAGCGCAATCACCGCTCATCCACGGGCGCGTGGCTGGTGCGCGCGCGTCCTGGGTCGGGTCTGACGTTCGTCGAGTACGAGGACGCGATCCGGCACGCGCTGTGCTTCGGCTGGATCGACGGCCCGGTGCGCACGTTCGACGAGGCACGGGGCGGCCTGTGGTTCGCTCCGCGGCGGTCGTCCAGCGGCTGGGCGGCCACCAACAAGGCGCGCCTCATCGAGCTCGAGGCGGCCGGGCTCATGACGGAGGCGGGAACTCGAGCGGTCGAGGTCGCCCGGGCCAACGGCGCGTGGACCGTGCTCGACAACGCCGAGGCCGGGATCGAGCCCGACGACCTCGCAGCCGCGCTCAACGCGGATCCCGCAGCGCGCGCGGCGTGGGACGCGTTCCCGCCGTCGGCGAAGAAGCTCGGGGTCTCCCTCGTCGACATGGCGCGACGGCCAGAGACGCGGGCGGCCCGGATCGCGAAGATCGTGGCGGATGCCGCGGAGGGGAGGCGTCCGGCATGACCGAGTTCGAGCAGAATCTGCTGTTCGCTGCGACGGCGATCGTGCTCGTGGGCACGCTCATCGTGTTGGTGTGGCAGTGGCGGCGCAATCGCGGAGACGACCGCGACTGATGGAGCGCCGCGAAGGACGAATGATGTCGACCAAGCCCGTGCTCGTCACCGGAGCATCCGGCTTCATCGCGAAGCACATCGTGAGAGAGCTGCTCGAATCCGATCGGACGGTGCGTGCGGCGGTCCGCTCGCCTGCTCGGCGAGCGCAGCTCGAGGCGCTGTTCCCCGGTGCGCCCGTGGAGTTCGTGAACCTCGACCTCACGGCCGACGAGGGATGGGATGCCGCCGTGACCGGGGTGGATGCCCTCATCCACACGGCCTCGCCGTTCCCGAGCGCTCCGCCGAAGGACCCGCAGGACGTGATCCGCCCGGCAGTGGACGGCACGGTGCGGGCGCTGCGCGCCGCGCAGTCGGCCGGCGTGACGCGAGTCGTCATGACGTCCACGTGCGGGGCGATCTACAAACCCGCCGATCAGGAGTGGTCGCGCGTCAAGACGCGTGAGGACTGGACCGATCCGATGGGCCCGAAGACGACCCCCTACGAGGCGTCCAAGACTCTCGCCGAAAAGGCTGCCTGGCGCTTCGTCGCCGAGCACCCCGAGATGCGGCTGACGACGATCAATCCCGGGATGGTCTTCGGACCGGCGATGGACGAGCACTACGGCACGTCGCTGAAGCTCGTCGAGCAGCTGGTCACCGGTCGGATGCCGATGTATCCCCGACTGCACATGCCGGTGGTCGACGTCCGCGATGTCGCCCGCATGCACGTGCGGGCACTTGCGCACGAGAGCGCGGTGGGCCAGCGCTTCCCCGGCAACGCGGGAGCGCTGTCCGTTCCCGAGATGGCCGGCATCCTCGCGGGCGCGTACCCGGAAGCCGGCCTCAGCGGGCGGGTCGCGCCGGACTGGCTGATCCGCGCGATGGCGACTTTCGTGCCTTTGCTGAGGACTGCCGCGGAGGGTCTCGGGCTCAACGCGGACGTCGACGGGGCGGACGCCCCGCGTCAGTTCGGATTCGACTACATCCCTTCTCGGGACGCTCTCCTCGCCTCTGCCGAGTTCGTTCGCGCGGGCGCGCGCTCGACGAAGCCGACCCGATAGCCGCCGGCGCGGGCGGGCGCGGCGCGCTGGGGCGGCGCTGGGCCGCCCGCTGCATGCCCGGCCGCACAGGGCCGCGCCCCGGGCCGCTTGGGCGCCGGCTGCAAAAAACGGAGGAGAAACGCCGCATGACGCCTGCCGGACGGGCGCCCACCCCGGCGTTTCTCCTCCGTTTTTGACGACAGGCCGGCGTGGCTACTGGGGGGCGAGGCCCAGGTCGTCGAGGTCGATGGCGGCCAGCCACTGCAGGCCCTCGGCCTCGACCGCGGCCTGCGCACCGGTCTTGCGGTCGACGATCACCGCGACGGCGATCGGCTCGGCGCCTTCGCGCCGCAGAGCCTCGACGGCCTTGAGGGCTGACTGACCGGTGGTCGAGGTGTCTTCGAGGACGACGACCCGCTTGCCCGCGACATCCGCCCCTTCGACCTGACGCCCGCGACCGTGGTCCTTCGGCTCCTTGCGCACGACGAACGCGTCGAGGGGGCGCGGGGTGCGCGCGGATTCGTGCATCACCGAGTTCGCGATGGGGTCGGCGCCGAGGGTGAGCCCGCCGACCGCGACGATGCCGTCGACATCGCGGATCAGGTCGAGCATGATCCGGCCGATCGCGGGAGCTGCACGGTGGTCCAGGGTGAGCTTGCGCATGTCGACGTAGTAGGTCGCCTTCTTGCCGCTCGAGAGGGTGAAGTCGCCGTGGAAGACGGCCTCGTCCTGGATCAGCGCGATGAGGTACTGGCGGTCGGCTTCGAGCTCGGCAGTGGAGGCGGCGGTCATGGGTCCGATTCTACGGATGCCGCGGCGCACCCGAGGGCCGGTGCGATCTGGTCGCACCGGCCCTCGGCGTACTCGCTCAGCGCGGCCGCTACGGGAGCAGGTCGCCGAACTCGGCGTAGATCCAGTCGAGGTCGTCGGCGCGGTCGACGCGGTACACGCCGCCCGTTCCGGCGCACGCGCTGTTGAGCCCGAAGGACGTGACGCCGGCGATGACGTTGGTGTCGCCGATGAAGTTCGGACCTCCGGAGTCACCGGAGCAGGTGCCTCCGGTGTGGGCGTTGTTCGACAGCAGCAGCGACGCGTCGCCCGTGAACCCCGTGTTGATCTGGTTCAGCTTGGGCGTGGACACCATGCGCGTCTTGTACGCCTGGTCCTTCCACGATGCGGCATCGGGGAAGCTCTTCTGCAGCCCGTACCCGACCGCGGTGAACCACGCGTTCTTCTTTGCCTGCTTGGTGTACCCGTCGAGCTGATTCAGAGCCGGCAGCTCGCCGTACTCGGCGACGACCACGGGCTCGTCGAGCACCACGATGCCCAGGTCGTACAGATAGAAGGCGGCGTCGTCGTACTGCGGGTGTGTGTAGGGCGTTCCGCTCACCTGTCCGGTGAAGGGATAGCCCAACGCCGCGGGAGTGGGCTCGAGGTCGCTCTGGAACCAGATCTCGACATGCTCCGCACCGAAGGTGCAGTGACCGGCCGTGATGTACACCGTCGGCGAGATCAGCGTGCCGCTGCATCTCCACAGCGGGGTGCCGTCCTCGGTCTGGGCCACCATGAGCCCGACATTCGGGTGGCCGTCGCCGTCTGGGACGCCGTCCGTGATCGCCTGGGCCGGCGCGGAGCCGAGCCCGATCAGAAGGAGGGCCGCAGCGGCGGCGACGAGCGCTTTGTGGCGCATGAGTGTTCCCCTCTCGGTGGGTGTGACGCTGAGCCTGCCACCGCGACCGCCGCGCGACAAGCACCTGGCTCGCCGCCCTCCTCGCCCTACGTCGCGAACCGATCGACGAGTCGGATCAAGGTGGGAAGTCCGCGCGAGGTCGCCGGCCGGCCGGTGAGACGCTCGACCACCGGCGTCGCGTTCGATTCGCGGTCGCGCTCGTTTGCCGTGACCGCCCATCCGTCGCCAGCCTCGACGAAGCGGCACCGCCGGTGCGCCGCCTCGTCGATGACGGCGGGATCGTCGATGTCGATGACACCTCCGGCGTGGAGGGTGAGTTCGCGGTGCGCGGCATCCGGTGCGGCGGCGTGCGCATCAACGAGCGCGGCGACCCGAGGCAGCGGCATCGCGAAGACCTCACGATCGACGCCGGATCGTGCGGTCAGCGCCGCCCGCACGTCCGGCAGCACGCCGGCGGCGTCGTGGGAGGTGAAGACGACGGTGCCGTTGCTCTGGAAAGCGACGGCGCCGGTGCATCCGGCGTCGGCGAAGGCCGCCAGCAGGCCCGAGGTGGACGGATGCCCGCGTTGACCCTGATTCACATTGCGGAAGAACGCGACGTGCTCCACCGGGGATCCGGCCTCCCCTCTGCCCCCGCTCACTCGGGCTCGCCCCGCAGCTCGCGCAGACGCTGCATCTGCCAGCGGTGAATGTCGGGCAGCCAGTCCAGCGGCGCGCCCGGGCCCACGCGCGGATCGTCGGGCTCGTCGCCGTCACGCAGAGCTCGCACGTACGCGAGGTCGAGATCGATCCGGGCATGCAGCTCAGCGGCGTCGCCGACCGAACCGTGACCGGGGATGACAGCATCCGCTCGGTCCGCCACGCTCTCGAACAGCTGCAAAGCCGAGAGGTAGTCCTCGATCGGGTGGTGCGCCTGCAGATCGAGGAACGGCATCAGGATGTCGGACAGCATGTCGCCCACGACCAGCACTCGACTGTCCTCGATCAGCAGAGCCGCGTGGCCCTCGGAGTGACCCCGGTGCTCGAGCACGCTGACTCTCGGGCCGTCCCACGGGATCTCGTTCGCTTCCGGCGGGAGCCCGCTGATGAGACCGAGCAGCTCCATCGGGATCTCATCGGCGTGCTCAGGAGGAAGGCCCTCCGCGATGTCGTCTGCCCACCCCGGCTGCGAGAGGAACGCCGCCATGGTGGCGGCGCCGACGGCCGTGCCGTAGCGGGGCACGTCGCCGAAGTCCGGGTGCCAGAGCACGTGGTCCCAATGCGGGTGGGTCGAGAAGCCGGCGACGACGCGCTGTCCGAGATGCCGCAGGTCTGCGGCGATGTCGTCCAGCTCCACGGTCGTGATGCCGGGGTCGATGAGCAGCACTCCGTCTCGCCCCTGCACGATGACCGTGTTGCTCTTGAGGAAATCGCTCTCGTGGACCCACACGCCGGCCGCGATCTGCTGCAGCATGAGAACCTCCGTCCGCGACCGGATGCCGCTCGAGGCGACGCTACTCCGTCGGACAGACATTCGTCATTGTTATCCACAGTCTGGCCATTGTCTCCACTCTTTTGTCGTACCTATGTTCTACGCTCATCGTATGAGATTTGATCAGGCGGATGGGTGGGATGCCGCGGATGCGCCGCCCGACCCTGACGCGTGCTGGCTTCCGCCGATGCCTGATGACGCGGAGGCGGCCGAGTGGTTTCCGCCTGTTCCGGATGATGTGGAGTTGGTGACCGAGGTCGCCGGGATGATGGCGGTGTTCGCGGCGGAGCAGTTCGCACGTGTGGACGCGCTGCGACAGAACGCGCTGGCGGATGCCGCCCGGTATGGCGGTGGGGTGGCGGCGATCGTGGAGCGGTCGCTGCGGCTCGAGCTCGCGGCGGCGCTGCGGGTGACCGAGCATGCGACGGGGATGCTGCTCGCCCGCGCCGAAGCGCTCGTCCACCGGTACCCGTCCGCGCTCGACTCCCTCGGCCGAGCGCGGATCACCGAACGTCATGCGCAGGTCCTCGTCGAGCTGCTCGACGCGACCACCGCCGAAGTGCGGGACCGTGTGACGGGGCGGGCGGTGGCTCTCGCCGAGGAGCTTCCGGTGGGGTCGTTCCGGCGGGCATTGCGGCGGATTCTCGAGACCGAGGAGTCCGCGACCCTCACCGAACGGCACGAGCACGCCGTGGCCCAGCGGCGGATCCTCGTCGAACCGGCCGCCGACGGGATGGCGTGGCTGCACGCGCTCGTGCCTGCGGTGGAAGCGCACGCGATCCACTCCCGGATCTCTGCGATCGCCAAAGCCCTCACCGGACGAGCCCCCGACACCGAGGGAGGTCCCGGCTCCGACGACGCCCACGGCGCCGATGACGTCCGGACGCTGGATCAGACTCGCGCCGACGTGCTCTGCGACCTCCTCATCGACGGGGACTGCACGGAGCACCCCGCCGATGCTCGCGGGATCCGGGCGACCGTCACGGTCACCGTCCCCGCTCTCGCCCTCCTCGCCGAGGACGACGCCGACCGACACACGCGCGCGCTCGCCCCGGCGACGGTGGAGGGCATCGGACCCATCCCTCTCGGGACAGCGCGGGAGCTGTGCGGTGGGGAGGAGTCCTGGATGCGGGTCCTCACCCACCCCGAGACCGGCATGATCCTCTCCGTCGGCCGCACCCGATACCGACCCCCTCCCGGACTGCGGAAGCTCGTCCGGTGGCGGGCGGACCGGTGCATGGCCCCCGGGTGCGGCATCCCCGCCTCCCGATGCGAGATCGACCACACCATCGCGTGGGAGCACGGCGGGCACACCGCTCTCACCAACCACGCCCCGCTCTGCACCGGACACCACACCGTCAAGCACCATGGCGGCTGGACCGTCGAGCAGATCCCGGGCACCGGAGGCGCGCTCCTGTGGACCTCGCCCACCGGCAGACATTATCGCGTCGACCCCGAACGACCCATCCCCCACTTCCGACCGTCGGCCGGGGGAACAGCCCACGCACCCTTCTGACCGACCCCTCCGCTGAGCGCGGCGTCGATTCCGGGCGTGCGAAATCGGTCGGTGCGTCTCCCGGGCGGCGAACTCGGTCGGTGCGTCTCCCGAGAGGGTTCGACCTTCAGCGGTGCGACTCCCCGGAGGGTGCGACCTCCAGCGGTGCGACTCCCGGGGGGCGAACTCGGTCGGTGCGACTCCCGGGAGGGTGCGACCTCCAGCGGTGCGACTCCCCCGGAGGGGTGCGACCTCCAGCGGTCCGACTCCCCCGGAGGGGTGCGACCTCCAGCGGTCCGACTCCCCCGGAGGGGTGCGACCTCCAGCGGTCCGACTCCCCGGCAAGGGGTCCGCGGCGTCCGAGCCCCCGCCTAGGCTGGACTCCATGCGCCTGGCCACGTGGAACGTCAACTCCATCCGTGCGCGGGTCGACCGCATCGTCGACTTCGCGGTGCGCGAGCACATCGACGTGCTCGCGATGCAGGAGATCAAGTGCAAGGTCGAGCAGTTCCCCTTCGACCGCTTCGAAGAGGCCGGCTACCACGTCGAGGCCCACGGCTTCTCGCAGTGGAACGGCGTCGCGATCGCCAGTCGTGAGCCCCTCACCGACGTGCGCACGGCGTTCCCCGCAATGCCGGGATTCGAGAAGGGCCACAACGGGCCGGACGCCCCGCACGAGGCCCGCGCCATCGCCGCGACCGTCGGCGGTGTCGAGGTGTGGAGCCTGTACGTCCCCAACGGACGATCGCTCGGCGACCCGCACTACTTCTACAAGCTCGAGTGGCTCGCCGCCCTCGAGCAGTACACGCGGGCGTCCCTCGCAGCGAATCCCGACCTCGCTCTCGCGCTCGTCGGCGACTTCAACATCGCTCCGACGGATGCCGACAACGGCGACCCCACGGTGGTCCAGGGCTTCGCGACCCACGTCTCCCCGCCCGAGCGCGAGGCGTTCGCGGCGCTCGAGGCGGCCGGCCTGCACGACGTGGTGCGTCCGCTCGTCCCGACCGGCTTCACCTACTGGGACTACAAGCAGCTCCGCTTCCCCCGCAACGAGGGCATGCGCATCGACTTCATCCTCGGCTCCCACGCCCTCGCCGATGCCGTCGCGGGAGCGCGCATCCACCGCGACGAGCGCAAGGGCGAGGCACCGAGCGATCACGTGCCCGTCGTCGTGGATCTCGACCTCGACGGGCCCGACGACGACGACCGCCCGATGATCTTCTAGGTCGCGGCGTGGTCGTCGTCACGACGTCACGGGGTCAGCCGAAGTCGACCACCGACATGTCACCCGTCGTCGGCTGACCGTTCGGGCCATAGCGGAGCAGAACTGCGCCCTTCGGCCCGGTCAGCGGCGGGGCGAGGAGCTTCAGATTCGCCGGCGCCGCGCCATCGGGGAACACCTTCTTCCCCTGCCCGAGCACAAGCGGATACACCCACAGGGCGAGTTCGTCGTACGCCTCGGCCGCCAGCAGCGACTGCACGAAGTCGATGCTGCCGATGACGTGGATCTCGTCGTGCCTGTCGCGGAGGGCGGCGACGTCGGCCGCGGCATCCGGCCCCAGCTGCATGGCACCCTGCCACGCGAGGTCGATCGTCCCGCGTGAGGCGACGTACTTGGGGATCGCGTCGAACTTTCGCCCGATCACCCCGGCACCCTCGCCCTCCGTGTGATTCGGCCAGTAGTCCGCGAAGATGTCGTACGTCCGGCGGCCGAGCACGAGCGCGTCCATGCGTTCGATCCCGGCCATGATGACCTCGCCCACCAGGTCGTCGTCGACAGGAGCCTGCCATCCCCCGTACGGGAATCCGTGCGAGGGGTCCTCGTCGGGTCCGCCCGGCGCCTGCGCGACGCCGTCGAGAGTGGTGAAGAGGTCGATGGTGATACGTCCGGTCATGGCCGGTCCTTTCAGGCGGCGACCACCGCGGTCGCGTCGATCTTGAAGACGTCGGCGAAACGCTCGAGGAGGGTCTCATCGCCGGAGACGACGGCGAGCACCTCGAGGTCGATCGCCTCCGCGGGCGTCAGTTCTCCCGAGATGAGCCGGCGGATGCCCGGGCCCGCCGCGAAGACAAGCTCGGGCTCCCCCGCGGGAACGCCCTGCCCCACGGGGCTCCGCCCCACACCCCCGGCTTGCTGACGCGCGCGCCCGACCGGTGGGGCCGACGGTGCGAGCTGGACGATGCGCAGGTCCGAGCCGTCCACCTGCACGCGCAGTGCGACATCGGCGACATGCACCTCGTAGTCGGCGGGCGGGACGGATGCTGCGACCTCCGGCCGGAACGCGGTGCGCAGCGCCATCGTCAGAGAGTCGGCGGTGACGACGTCGCCCGGCCCCGGCTCGCCCATCTGAACGAATCCCCATCGTCCGAGGGCGAGCACGATGGGCTCGAGCTCGCGCCCGTAGCGCGTGAGCTCGTACACGAGCCCGCAGTTCGCGAGCGGCACACGGCGCACCACCCCACCCTCCTGCAGCTCCTTGAGCCGGGTGGAGAGGATGTTCGTGGGGATTCGCGGCAGCCCCTGCCTGAGGTCGGTGTACCGACGCGGGCCGACGAGCAGATCGCGGACGATGAGCAGCGCCCACCGCTCCCCGATCAGCTCGACGGCGGTCGTGACCCCGCAGTACTGCCCGTAGCTGCGGGAGGCCACCTACGCCTGCGCCTGCTCCGCCACGTAGGCGTCGGGACCCTGCTCCGCCGCCTGCGGCTCCATGAACAGGAAGGCCAGGCCGTTGCCGTCCGGGTCGTCGAGATCGCGGCTGTACATGAACCCGTAGTCCTGCGCGGGACGGGGCTCGGACCCGCCGTTGGCCAGTCCCGCCTCGAGCACGCGATCGACCTCTTCGCGGGACTCGCGGCTGAACCCGATCTGCACCTGGGCGTGCGTGCGCGGGTCGATGATCGGCTTGTCGGTGAACGTGCCCAGGTACTCCGTCGTGAGCACCATCATCTGGATGTTGTCGGCCCAGACGATGCACGCCGCGTTCTCGTCGGTGAACAGCGGGTTGATCTCGGCGCCGAGCGCCGTGTAGAACGCCTTCGACCTCTCGAGGTCGTTCGTCGGAACGTTGACGAAGATGTGCGTCATTGCCCTGCTCCTTGCCGGTCGCTGCGCCGGGGCCGCCCCGGCGATGACCCGATACTTGCAAAAAGCAATCACGCTTGTCAATAGCAAGCAGGGTCTCCGTCATACGGGGGATGCCGCGCCACCGCGCTCCCCCGTAGCGTGGAGGGATGTCCGACACCCCGTCCGCCCGCCGCCGCGACCCGGCGACCGCCGCCGGGCTGCGCAACGACATGTGGCTCGCCGCGGGACTGCTCCTCGGGGCGATCCTCAGTGCGGCGCTCGGCTCCGTCGCCGGCGTCTACGGCACCGACTCCGCGCAGGGGATGCAGTGGGGCCTTCTGTATTCGTTCGGCCTCACGGCGCCGCTGGCGCTGCGCCGCCGCTTCCCCGAGGTCGTCGCCGTCGTCGTCGCGATCGTGTTCATCGTCGGTGTGTCGCTGCGCATCCCCGAGATCTACGTGGGGAACATCGCCCTCTTCATCGCGATCTACACGGTCGGCGCGTGGGTCGACGACCGGCGCCGGGCGCTGTACGTGAGGGTCGCGATCATCATCGCCATGTTCGTGTGGCTGCTCATCACCACGTTCCAGTCGGCGACCGCGCCGACCGAAGAGGGTCTGTCCCGCGAAGGCCTCTTCTCGCCCTTCGTCGCGTTCATGCTGATCCAGTTCCTCGTGAATGCCGCGTTCTTCGGCGGCGCGTACTACATGGGCGACCGCGCCTACGCATCCGCGCTCGAGCGCGCCGCGCTCCAGGACCGCACGCGCGAGCTCGAGGCCGAACGCGAGGTGACGGCCGCACAGGCGGTTGCCCTGGACCGCGTCCGCATCGCACGGGAGCTGCACGACGTCGTCGCCCACCACGTCTCGGCGATGGGCGTGCAGGCCGGCGCGGCGCGCGCCGTGATGGACCGCGACCCCGACGCCGCGCGGGCCGCGCTCACCGGCATCGAGCAGTCCGCGCGCTCCGCACTGGATGAGCTGCGGCACCTGCTCGAGACGCTGCGCACACCCCACGGCGACGCGCCGAACGCCTCGACCGTCCGCCTCGCGGGACTCCCCGCCCTGGTCGAGCACGCCACCGAGAACGGCCTGCCCACGACGCTCACCATCGTGGGGGACGAAGTGCCCCTCTCCGACGTCGCGCAGGTCAACATCTACCGCGTCGCGCAGGAGGCGCTCACCAACGCGCGGCGACACGGCGGAGCGGATGCCTCGGCCGACGTGCGCCTGCGGTACGGCGCCGACGCGGTCGAGCTCGAGATCACCAACACCGGGCGCTCCGCCTTTCCGGTCCGTCCGGGTCTGGGCATCGTCGGCATGCGCGAGCGCGCCGCGGCGTCGGGCGGCACCCTCGAGGCGGCACCGCGGGCTCGCGGCGGCTTCCTGGTGCGCCTGCGCGTCCCGCGCCACGAGCGGGTCGTCGCGTGACCGCGCCGGCGATCCGGGTGCTGCTCGTCGACGACCACGCCGTCATGCGCGCGGGGTTCCGCATGATCCTCGAGGCGGCCGACGACATCGTCGTGGTGGGCGAGGCGGCGACCGGCGTCGAGGGCGTGGCGGCGGCATCCGCTCTGCACCCCGATGTCGTGTGCATGGACGTGCAGATGCCCGACATGGACGGGCTCGAGGCGACGCGGCTCATCGTGGCCGACCGGACGGTGTCCGCGGCGGTCGTGATCGTGACGACCTTCGACCGCGACGACTACCTGTTCGCGTCGCTCTCGGCGGGGGCGAGCGGATTCCTGCTCAAGAACGCCGGTCCCGAGGAGCTGGTGAACGCCGTGCGGGTCGCCGCTGCCGGCGACGCGCTGCTCGCTCCCGAGGTCACCCGGCGCGTGATCGCGCGGTTCGCGGAGACCCCGGTCACGGTCCCGCCCTCCGCGAGCCCGGCGGCCGACACCCCCGCGGCCTCACCCGCCGCGTCGCCGGCCGGGCCCCCGATAGTCGAGCTCACCGACCGCGAGGACGAGGTGCTGCGGCTCGTGGCGCAGGCGCTCAGCAACGCCGAGATCGCCCAGCGCCTGTACATCGGCGAGGCGACGGTCAAGACGCACGTGTCGAACGTGCTGCAGAAGCTCGGCGCGCGCGATCGTGTCGCGGCCGTCGTCTACGCGCACCGCCACGGCCTGGCCTGAACCGCCCCCGTACGTGCGAGTCGCCAAGACACGCCGATCCTGGGGGCAGCCGGTCGGCGTGTCTTGGCGACTCGAAGAGGACGGGGCGCGTCAGGCGGCGACGGGCACCTGGGCGTAGCGGTCGACCAGCGCGCCGAACGCCTCGAGGTAGCCGACGAGGAACTCGGCGGTCTGGTCGTTGGTGACCTCGCCGGAGTCGGTGAACAGGCCGGGAGTCGACTGCACGTAGCCCTCGGGCTGACCGAGCGTCGGCGCGTTGTAGTGGCTGAGTACGGCCTTGAGGTGCTGCTGCGCGGCGGCGGTGGCGATCGGTCCGCCCGAGGTGCCGATGACGGCCGTGGGCTTGCCGTTGAACGAGCCCTGGCCCCACGGGCGCGCGGCCCAGTCGAGCGCGTTCTTCAGAACGCCGGGGATCGAGCGGCTGTACTCGGGAGTCACGATGATGACGCCGTCGACGTCGTCGATCGCCTGCTTGAAGTCACGCGCGACCTGCGGGTAGTCGGCGTCGAAGTCGGGCGAGTAGAAGGGGAGGTCCTTGATCGGGATCTCGACGAGGGTGGTGCCCTCGGGCGCGAGCCGCTCGAGCGCCTTCGCCAGGCGACGGTTGATCGAGGTCGACGAGATGCTGCCGACGATGTAGCCGATAGTCCGCTCGGACATGGGATGTTCCTCCGTAAACAGAAAGGGGCCCCCGGCGGGGACCACCGTGGACGTTCCACCCACCTCCAAGGACCGCTCATCCCGATCTATTCCCGTGCATGGAATTCCACGTGTCGTGCTCCTCCGACGGGCGGGCGTGCCATCTCCGCCTCATGGGGGATGCCGCGGGCTCTCCCGATCCGTAGCGTGAGCTTCGTGAGGACGACGACGAGGAGGAGCGCATGCTGCAGCTGAGAGGGATCGCGAAGAGCTACGCAGGGAGGCGAGCGCTCGACGACGTCTCGTTCGACGTCCGCCCGGGACGCCTGACCGGCTTCGTCGGCGGGAACGGCGCCGGCAAGACCACCACGATGCGCATCGTGCTCGGCGTGCTCGGCAAAGACGGCGGGACGGTGACGCTCGACGGCACCGAGGTGACGGCATCCGATCGCCGCCGGTTCGGCTACATGCCGGAGGAGCGCGGGCTCTACCCGAAGATGAAGGTGCTCGAGCACATCGCGTATCTCGCGCGCCTGCACGGCTTCTCGAAGACGGATGCCACGGCCCGCGCGACCGCGCTCCTCGAGCAGCTCGGACTCGGCGAACGACTGAACGACAACGTCGAGACGCTCTCGCTCGGAAACCAGCAGCGCGCCCAGATCGCGGCCGCGCTCGTCCATGACCCGAGCGTGCTGATCCTCGACGAGCCGTTCTCGGGTCTCGACCCGCTCGCGGTCGACGTCGTGGCCGCCGTGCTGCAGGAACGCGCCGCGGCCGGTGCCGCGGTGCTGTTCTCGTCACACCAGCTCGACGTCGTCGAGCGCCTGTGCGACGACCTCGTGATCATCGCGAACGGCACGATCCGCGCAGCCGGAGCCCGCGACGACCTGCGCGCTGCGCACTCCACCCGACGGTTCGAGCTGGTCTCGGCGGGCGACGCCGGCTGGCTGCGGTCCGAGCCGGGCGTCGAGGTCCTCGACTTCGACGGCGGCTACGCCGTGTTCGACGTCGACAGCGACGAGACCGCGCAGCGGGTGCTGCGTCAAGCCGTCGGCCAGGGCGATGTCGCGAGCTTCGCGCCGCAGCATCCGACCCTCGCCCAGATCTTCAAGGAGGTCATCCAATGAGCACCCCCACCCGCACCACGACCGGCCGCGGCTTGAGCACTCCCCAGGGCGTCTGGCTGGTGGCCGAGCGCGAGATCGGCTCGAAACTGCGCAGCAAGGCGTTCGTCATCTCGACCGCGATCCTGCTGCTCGGAGCCCTGGCCATCGTCATCTGGGGCGGGTTCGCCGCCTCCAGCAACAGCGGCACCCCCGTGGCGGTGACGCCGGATGCCGCGTCCGCCGTCGCGGAGGCGGAGGGCCTGGACATCACCGAGGTCGCCGACCGCGCCGAGGCCGAAGCCCTCGTCGAGAGCGGTGACGTCGACGCCGCCATCGTGGCCGATCCGGAGTCGCCGGTGGGCCTGGCCGTGATCGCCGAGTCCAGCCCGCCGACGCAGCTGCTGCTGCAGCTCGCGCAGACGCCGACCGTCGAGCTGCTCGACCCCGACGCGGCAGCCGGCGCGCTCGGCTACGTGGTCGCCATCGGCTTCGGCATCGTGTTCCTCTTCGCCGCGTCGATGTTCGGCGGCACGATCGCACAGAGCGTCGTCGAGGAGAAGCAGACGCGCGTCGTCGAGCTGCTCATCTCGGCGATCCCGGTGCGCTCGCTCCTGGCCGGCAAGGTCATCGGCAACACGATCCTCGCGATGGGTCAGATCCTCCTCCTCGCCGCCATCGCCGTCGTCGGCCTCACCATCACCGACCAGACGGCGCTGCTGCAGGGCCTGGGCGGACCCATCGCCTGGTTCGCGGTGTTCTTCCTGTTCGGCTTCATCCTGCTCGCGTCGCTGTTCGCGGCGGCGGCGTCCATGGTCTCGCGCATGGAGGACATCGGGTCGACCACGACCCCGCTGACCATGCTCATCATGGCGCCGTACTTCCTCGTGATCTTCTTCTTCGACAACCCGGTCGTGCTGGGGATCATGTCGTACGTGCCGTTCTCGGCGCCCGTGGGCATGCCGATGCGACTGTTCCTCGGCGAAGCGCTGTGGTGGGAGCCGCTGCTCTCGCTCGCGATCCTCATCGCGACCTGCGTCGCCGCGATCGTGATCGGCGCGCGGATCTACGAGAACTCGCTCCTGCGCATGGGCGGACGCGTCAAGCTCTCCGAAGCGCTCGCGCGCTGACGACGGTTTCCGGATGCCCCGGCCGCGCGCACCTGTGCGGCCGGGGCATCCGTCCCTGACCTAGCTCGCCTCCACCACCGCGAGGACGTTGCCCGACGGGTCGAGGAACCACGCGATCGCAGGACCCATGTCACGCGAGATGCCCTTCGCATCGGTCGGGAAGTCGGCGTCGTCGTAGATCTTGGTCGCGATGCCGCGGTCGTTGAGGTCGTCGACGGCCGCCTCGACGTCGTCGACGTCGAAATTCATGATCGTGAACACGGCCGGCACGTGATCGGGCTTGGGATAGACCATCACCTTCGCTCCCGAGCCGAGGGTGAGTTCGAGCAGGCCCATGTCCAGCTCCTGGACGGGGATTCCCAGCGTGTCGCCGTAGAAGGCCTTGGCCTCGCCGAGGTCCTTGACGGCGAAGCCGCTGAACGCGCGGTCGGGTGTGAACATGCTCTCTCCCTGGGTCGTGACGGTCGCGGTGCCGCCCAGCCTCCGCCCTCGGCGGCGCCGTGTCCAGGGGGTCGACCGGATGCGGGCGCTCAGAGTCTTTCGACCACGGTCGCCACGCCCATGCCGCCGCCGATGCACAGCGTCGCGAGACCGTGGCGGCCCCCGGTGCGCTCGAGCTCGTCCACGAGGGTGCCGAGGATCATCGCGCCGGTCGCGCCGAGCGGGTGGCCCATCGCGATGGCGCCGCCGTTCACGTTCGTGCGCTCGTGGGGAAAGTCGTCGAGGTCGCGCATGAGCTTGAGAGCGACCGACGCGAAGGCCTCGTTGATCTCGACGAGGTCGATGTCGTGGATCGAGAGCCGGGCGCGCTCGAGCGCCAGGCGCGAGGCGGGTCCGGGACCGGTGAGCATGATGGTCGGCTCGGTGCTCACGACGGCGGCGGAGAGGATGCGTGCCCTCGGCGTGAGCCCGTGGCGCACCCCCGCCGCCTCACTGCCCACCAGGACGAGCGCGGCGCCGTCGACGATGCCGGACGAGTTGCCGGCGTGGTGCACGTGATCGATCGCCCCGGCCTCGGAGTACTTCCGCAGGGCCAGCTCGTCGAAGCCGGAGCGACCGAGGTCGGCGAAAGCGGGCGGCAGTGCGGCCAGGGTCTCGACGGTCGTTCCCGGCCGGATCGTCTCGTCGCGGTCCAGCAGCAGGCCGCCCTCGGCATCCGTCACCGGCACCACGGAGCGGTCGAAGCGCCCCTCCTCCCACGCCCGCGCGGCGCGTGCGTGGGATTCGGCGGCGAATCGGTCGACGTCCTCTCGCGTGTACCCCTCGAGCGTCGCGATGAGATCGGCGCTGATCCCCTGCGGGACGGAGTCCGGGGCGACCGCGGCGGCGGCATCCTTCGAGAAGGGGCTCCCGTCGCTGCCCATGCGCACGCGGCTCATCGATTCGACGCCCCCCGCGAGGAAGAGGTCCTCCCAGCCCGAGCGCACCCTCGCGGCGGCCTGATTGACCGCCTCGAGGCCCGACCCGCAGAAGCGGTTGAGCTGCACCCCGGGCACGGAGTCGGGCAGGCCGGCGGCGAGCGCGGCGATCTTCGCGATGTCGGAGCCCTGATCGCCGATCGGCGTGACACAGCCGAGCACGAGGTCGTCGATGCCGGCGGGGTCGAGGCCTGGATGCCGGTCCCGCAGTGCGTCGATGAGGCCGACGACGAGCTCATGCGGCGCGACGCCGTGCAACGAGCCGGTCGCCTTCCCGCGGCCGCGCGGCGTGCGGACGGCGTCGTAGACGAAGGCCTCGGTCATCGCGTCTCCCTCGATCGCACCTGGATCCATCGTGCCACCGCGCGCGTCGACCCGGGCGCGCGCGGCGTGGTCGCGCCATCTCCTCCGCTCGTTCCGCTCGCTAGGAGGTGCAGCGCTCGACGAGCACGCCATCGGCGTCGGCCCACACGTGGCGGCCGGGGGCGAACACGACCCCGCCGATCTCGACGGGGACATCGACCTCGCCGACGCCGTCCTTGGCGCTCTTGCGCGGATTGGAGCCGAGCGCCTTGACGCCGAGCGGCAGCGCGGCGATCGCCTCACGATCGCGGACGGCGCCGTGCACGATCAGTCCCGCCCAGCCGTTCTCGACCGCCGACGCCGCGATGAGGTCGCCGACGAGGGCCGATTCGAGTGATCCGCCGCCGTCGATCACGAGCACGGCACCACCGCCGTCCGTGGCGAGCACGGCCTTCACGAGCGCGTTGTCGCGGTGACAGCGCACCGTGCGGACCGGCCCGTCGAAGGCCGTGCGCCCGCCGAGATCGAGCAGCTGGAGCCCTAGCGAGTCGAGGGCGTCGCCGCGCTCGTCGTACAGGTCGGCCGTCGCGATCGTCATGACGCCACGGTATGCCGCACTCCGCGGCGAGCGGCCCGGTCGGCGGCGGGAAGAACCACCGGATTTCACCCGGCGCGAAACCGGCCTACGTCTGGACCGGTCCTCGCGGGTTGAGGTCGGGATGGAAGGCCGTGAAGACCGAGTACGTCTCGCCGTCGGCATCGTCCTCCCGCTCCTTGAACTCCACGAGGAGCTCGTGCAGCCGGCGCTGGAACTCCTCCCTGTGCGCGTCGTTGAGCTTGAGTCCGAGCCAGGAGGTGTCGAGGTCGCCGGGGTCGACGCGTTCGATCTGCTGCAGGAAGACCTCGACGAGCACGCGGCTGCGGTCGGGCATCGGCATCCGCCACGACAGCCCCGTCGCGCGGTACGGCACCTCGCGCGCTCCCTGCGCCCCCGAACGTGCCGGCTCGGCCCGGAGGAAACCGGTCTGCGCCAGGGTGCGCACGTGATGCAGCATCGTGCCCGGGTTGACTCCGAGGAGCCCCGCCAGCTCCTTGTTGGTGCGCGACTCGAACGCGCACAGCCGCAGCACCCGCAGACGCAGCGGCGAGCTGATCGCGCGCAGGCGCGCCTCGTCCTCGGGATTGCCGGGAGTGAGCTCGATGCGATCGTCCACAGCCTCAGGCTAGAGGACTGATTGACAACTCTCAATCGGTCGCTCAGACTGATTGACATGTCCCAATCACTTCCCGCCGACGATGCCGTCGAGGTCGACGCCGACGTTCTCTCAGAGGCGCGGGCCGAAGCATCCGGTGCGTCCGTCGCGTCGAGAGCGGATGCCGCGGCAGACGCCGCCGCGCCCGACGGCACTAGCGCTGCGGACCAGGCCGCGCCCAGGGGGTCGCTGTGGCGCGACCGCAACTTCCTCACCATGTGGGGCGGGCAGACGCTCGCGCAGTTCGGTGCGCAGATCAGCGAGCTCGCGTTCCCCGTCCTCGCCGTGCTCCTGCTCAATGCGACCGAGTTCGAGGTCGGCGTGCTCACCGCGGCCAACGTCGCCGCCTTCCTGATCGTGGGCCTCCCCGCCGGTGCGTGGATCGATCGAATGCGCAAGCGGCACGTGATGATCGCCGCCGACGTGGTGCGCGCCCTCGCCCTGGCGATGGTTCCGGTGCTGTGGGCCCTCGGCACACTCCAGATCTGGCATCTCGTCGCGATCGCGCTGGTGCTCGGCGTGGCCACGGTCTTCTTCGACGTGTCGTACCAGAGCATCATCCCGTCACTGGTGAGGCCGGCGCAGATCGGCGAGGCCAACGGCAAGCTGCAGTCGACCTACGAACTGGCCAACATCGCGGGGCCGGGGTTCGCGGGATGGCTCATCGGCGTGATCAGCGCACCGTTCGCGATGCTGGCGACGTCGGGCACCTACCTCGTCTCGGCGATCGCGCTCGCGCTGACGAAGGACCATGAGGAGCGTCGACCGCGCGAAGACCATGGACCGCTGCTGCGCGAGATCTGGGAGGGACTGCACTTCGTCTTCACCGAGAAGCTGCTGCGCCGCATCGTCGGCACGACCGGGGTGTCCAACTTCTTCAGCACGATGTCCTGGACTCTGATCCCGATCTTCCTGCTGCGCGAACTGGGCTTCTCTCCCACCTCGATGGGCGTCATCCTCTCCCTCGGCGCCATCGGTGGCCTGCTCGGCGCGATCGCGACGCCGCGGATCATCGCGCGCATCGGCGAGGCGCGGGCGATCCCGGTCAGCGCGCTCGGCTTCAGCGTGATCGCCCTGCTGCTGCCGGTGGCCGCCGCGGTGCCCGCGGTGGCGTTCCCGCTGATGGTCGCCCAGTTCTTCGTGAGCAGCTTCACCGTGCTGCTCTACAACATCACGCAGGTCACGTTCCGTCAGCGCATCACGCCGCCGCGGCTGCTCGGGCGCATGAACGCCTCCGTGCGGTTCGTCGTGTGGGGTGTCATGCCGATCTCGGCGCTGCTCGCCGGCGGCCTGGGCACCTGGCTCGGTGTCGTGCCGACGATGTGGATCGCCGCCATCGGTCAGCTGCTCTCCGCCGCCTTCGTGGTGTTCGGTCCGTTCTGGAGAATGCGCGAGCTTCCCGACTCCCACACGAACGCCTGAGCGTCACGCCGGGGAAGCCGCCCGGCGGGACCGGGCGATGCCCATGATCGCGGTGATGAACGCGGCCAGGTACGCCAGGCCGATCACCCCTGCGGCGAGCGCGAAGAGCGCCGCGGACGTCTCGGCCGAGATGCCGAACCACGCCATGAAGACGGTGTCGAGCGAGCCGCTGTCGCCGGCGTCGGGCACCGTCATGCCGCCGATCAGGAACCCGAGCCACAGCACCGCGGATGCGATGTCGTACCAGAGCCGCGTCGCGCGCTCGCGCCGCACCTCGCGGTCGAACAGCGTCAGCGCGGGTGGCACCAGCAGCACCGCGACCACGATGACCCCGTACACGATGCCGAAGAATCCCAGCCATCCGACCTCGGCTCCGACGTTGCCGCGGCCGACGAAGAAGAACACCGGCAGGAGCACGGCGACCGGCCACTGGGCGTAGAAGACGAACCGGCCGGTGCCCTCGATGTGCATGACTCGACCGTAGTGCGCAAGGCGGCCCCATCAGGGCCCCGGTCGTGCTTAGGTGTGAGCATGAGCGCGCGCATCGTGTCTATCGGAACGGCGGTGCCGCCGACGTGCGTGCCGCAGGAGCGCGCGCGGGCGATCTTCGCCGGCCAGCCTGGCGCGGACCGGCTGACGCAGCGCCTGATCCACGCCGCGTTCGAGGCTTCGGCGATCGAGCGGCGCCACACGGTGCTCACGGAGTTCGGCGACGACCTCTCCTCGCACGAGGTCGTGCCCGAGGGCCGTGCGCGCTTCGCAGACGACCAGGGTCGGATGCTGCGCCCCACCACCGGCGCGCGCAACGACCTCTACCTCGCCGCCGCGCCCGAGCTCAACGCCCGTGCGGCGCGCGCCGCGCTGACGGATGCCGGGATCGAGGCATCCGCCATCACCCACGTGGTGACCGTCTCGTGCACCGGATTCTTCGCCCCCGGCCCCGACTACCGACTGGTCCGCGACCTGGGCCTCGATCCGACAGTGGAGCGCTATCACCTGGGCTTCATCGGCTGCGCGGCCGCGATGCCCGGGCTGCGGCTCGCCGCGCGCATCACCGCCGCCCAGCCGGACGCGGTCGTGCTCGTCGTCTGCCTGGAGCTGTGCACGCTGCACATCCGACCGTCGGCCGATCCGCAGCAGATCGTCGCGGCATCCGTGTTCGCCGACGGCGCGGCCGCCGCGATCGTCACGGCCGACGCGTCGGTCGGGCGCGCGGGCGGCCTCGAGCTCGACCGCTTCTCGACGGCCCTCACGTCCGAAGGAGAGGCCGACATGGTGTGGACGATCGGCGACCACGGGTTCGAGATGACCCTCTCCGCCGAGGTCCCCCGCATCGTCGGACGCGAGATCCGCGGGGCCGTGGATTCGTTCCTCTCGGGGGAGGGGATGCCCGACGCGTGGGCGGTGCACCCCGGTGGCCGCAGCGTGCTCGACCGCGTCGAGGCCGGGCTGGAGCTGGCTCCGAGCGCGCTCGACACCTCGCGCGAGGTGCTGCGTGACTACGGCAACATGTCGAGCGCGACGATCCTCTTCATCCTGCGGCGGCTACTGCACGACGACCGCCTCGCCGACGGGGCGCGGCTCGGCACGCTCGCGTTCGGCCCGGGACTCACGGTCGAGTCGGCGATGCTCGTCAAGCGCGGCGCGACGGCGTCCGCTGTGGACGCGGCGCCCATCGAGGCCGTCGTCGGCGCATGAGCCTGAGCGTCCGCGACGCCGAGCTCGAGGAGCTCATGGACGACCCGGCGTGCGACCCCCGGCGGCTGAAGGCCACCCTCCGGCGGTTCGGGACGATCAACCGGCTCTTCTCGGGATGGGGCACCACGTATCGCGACCGCCTGCGACCGGCGCTCGCGGCGCTCGGCCGGCCGGCGCGCGTGCTTGACCTCGGATCGGGCGGCGGCGATCTCGTCGTTCGTCTGGCCGCCCTGGCCCGGCAGGACGGCCTCAACGTGTCGTGGATCGGCGCGGACCCCGACCACCGATCGCTCGAGATCGCCGGGGAGCGCGCGGCGCCCGGCATCGAGTTCCGGGTGACGGATGCCGCCTCCCTGCGACGCGAGGGCGAGACGTTCGACGCCGTGGTGTCCAACCACGTGCTCCACCACCTGAGCTCGGCCGAGCTGGCGGCGTTCGCCGAGGACTCGCTGGCCCTGAGCACCGGGCCGGTGATCCACTCCGACATCCGGCGCAGCAGCGCGGCCTACGGGCTGTACGCGATCGCGATCACGCCGTTCGCCCCGGGAACGTTCCTGCGCACCGACGGCCTGCGCTCGATCCGCCGCAGCTACCTGCCCGACGAGCTCGGCGGCGCGCTCGGCGGACGCTGGCGGGTGGAGACAGGGTCGCCGTTCCGCGTGCTGGCGCTGGCGCACGCGGATGCCTGACGTCATCGTCGTGGGAGCGGGCCCGGTGGGCACGCTGCTGTCGTCGGAGCTCGCACGACGCGGCGTGGAGGTGACCGTCCTCGAGCGCCGCGCCGAGCCCGGCGGTGGTTCCCGTGCGATCGGCGTCCACTCCCCCGTGCTGGCCGCGCTGGAGGCATCCGGCATCACCGACCGACTGCTCGCGAGCGCGGTGCGGGTCTCGCGCGGCGAGGCGCGGTCGGGCGGTCGCACGCTCGGGGTGGTCCGCTTCGATCGACTCGACCGCCGATTCCCGTTCGTGGCCACCCTCCCGCAGCACGAGACCGAGGCCGCGCTGGCCGAAGGCGCCCCCGTTCCCCGCCGCGGCGCGGCCGTGACGGGCGTGCGGCCCGAGGGACGCGGCATCCGCGTGTCCGTCCACGAGGACGAGGACGTCGTGGCCCCCCTCGTGATCGTCGCCGGGGGCTGGCGGGCGCGCGAGCTCGTCTACCGTCCGGGCGGCGTGCGCGTGCGCCCGTACGCCGACCGGTACCTGATGGCCGATGTCGCGACTGGCCGCGACGACGACCTCGCGGTGATCGGCATCGATCGCGGCGGCGTGCTGGAATCCTTCCCGCTCCCGGGCGGACGCCGGCGGTATGTCACGTGGGACGCCGGCTCTCCCGAGGCGGACCGCGGCGAGCGGCTGCGCGCCGCGCTGCGCGCCCGCGGCGAGCATGCGGCGGCCGCCGGGGTCGAGACCGCGACCGCCTTCGAGGTGCGTCGTGCCATCGCGCCGGCGCTGCGCCGCGACAGGTTGTTCGTGATCGGCGACACCGCCCACGAGGTCAGCCCGATCGGCGGGCAGGGGATGAACCTCGGGCTGCTGGATGCCGCGACCCTGGCCCCGCTGCTCGCGGAATGGGTGCGCACCGGAGCGGCCCCCGACGCCGGCCTGGCGCGGTGGGAGCGGCGGCGTCTCGCCTCGGCGCGGAACGCCGCCCGCCTCGCGAGCCTGAACACCTCTCTCGGCCGGCCGCTCGGCCCGGTCGCGAACGCGGTGAGACGGGAGGGTCTGCGGCTCGCGCTCCTGCCCCCCGGCGCGCGGATGCTGGCCCACGCGTACTCGATGGGGTTCGACCGCGACGCGTGACGGGTCGGAACGGTTTGGGGCGCATTCCGGGCATTCGGGGCGCGTGTAGTGCGCCCCGAGGTACGAATCACGCCCCAAACCCGCGAGAGGCGAGCCCGCGAGAGTCAGCCCGTGATCGCATGCCGCGACGAGGGACCACTCTCACCGGCGTCGAGAACGGAGGAGAATCGCGCGCGACAGAGCGCCGTCGGATCACCTCGGCGGCGTGTCTCCTCGATTCTCGGCACCCCGCAGACGGCGGTCCGTACCCGACCGGCTAGGTGGCGATCGCACCGCCCGTGGCGACGAGCTGCGCGGCGAGGAGGAGCCCGGCAAGCATCACGAGCCGGAAGAGCGCGCGGGAGGGCGGCCGCACGAGGGCGAGCACGGCGGTCGCGACGGCGACGATGACGACGGCGGCGAAGAACACCCAGCCGATCACGGTCACCGCGGCGAGGGCGCCTCCGGCAGAGCCGACGAGCACCGCCACCGCGCCGACCACGATCCCCGCCGCCGCGACGATCGCGGACGCCCGGGCGCCGATCCGATGCGGTAGGCCGCGCACCCCCGTCGCGCGGTCGTCGTCCAGGTCGGGGAGCACGTTGGTCAGGTGCACCGCCGCGCCGAGCGCGGCGCCCGCGATCCAGGCCCAGGGTGCGGCGAGACGAGGATCGGGCGCGGCGAGTGTCGCCAGCGACGGGAAGATGCCGAAGCTCACGATGAACGGCACGATCGAGAACGGCGTGGACTTCAGGCCCGCGTTGTACGCCCACGCCGACGCCAGGAAGATCGCGTGGGCTGCGAGCATCCCGAATCCCAACGGAGCCGAGAGCACCAGCGCGGCGACGAGCGCGACGAGCGCCGCCGCCCAGGCCGCGCGCTCGGAGACGTCGCCGCGAGCGATCGGCTTGTCGGTGCGTCCGACGGCCCGATCACGGGGCGCGTCGATCGCGTCGTTGGAGATGCCGATCGACACCTGTCCCGCGAAGACCGCGAGCACGAGCAGCACAAGACGCCACGGCTCGAGCCCGACCGCGAGGCCGAGCGCGAGCGCGAGTCCGGTCACGACGAGGGTCGGGCCGGGATGCGTCGACCCCCACAGCGAGCGGATCACGTGATCGCGGGCCCTTCGCTGGTGAGCGACAGACCGGATCCGTCGGCCGCGACATCCACCCGCACCACGTCACCGTCGTGCGCGCCGCCGCCCAGGATCGCCATCGCAAGGCGGTCCTGGATCTCGGACTGGATGAGACGGCGCAGCGGACGCGCACCGAACACCGGGTCGTAGCCGCGCTCGGCGAGCCACGTGCGCGCCTCGGGGGTGACGGCGAGCGTGAGCCGGCGGTCGCGCAGCCGGCGCTGCAGCGCGTCGACGGCGAGCTCGACGATCTGCGCGAGGTCGTCCTGCGTGAGCGCCTGGAAGATCACGATGTCGTCGAGGCGGTTCACGAACTCCGGCTTGAAGGCCTGGCGGACCAGTCCCTGGACCTGCTCGCGCTTCTGCTCGATCGACAGCGTCGGATCGATCAGGATCGGCGAGCCGAGGTTCGACGTCAGGATCAGGATCACGTTCTTGAAGTCGACGGTGCGCCCCTGACCGTCGGTGAGGCGCCCGTCGTCCATGACCTGCAGGAGGACGTCGAAGACCTCGGGATGCGCCTTCTCGACCTCGTCCAGCAACACGACCGAGTAGGGGCGGCGACGCACCGCCTCGGTGAGCTGGCCACCCTGCTCGTAGCCGATGTAGCCGGGAGGGGCCCCGACCAGTCGCGACACCGAGTGCTTCTCGCCGTACTCCGACATGTCGATGCGCACCATGGCGTGCTCGTCGTCGAAGAGGAACTGGGCCAGCGCCTTGGCGAGCTCGGTCTTGCCCACGCCGGTGGGCCCGAGGAACAGGAACGATCCCGTCGGACGGTCCGGGTCGCTGATACCTGCGCGCGAGCGCCGCACGGCGTCGGACACGGCCTTGACGGCCTCCTTCTGACCGATCAGGCGCTTGCCGAGCTCGGACTCGAGGTGCAGCAGCTTCTCGGTCTCACCCTGCAGCAGACGCCCGACCGGGATGCCCGTCCACGCGGCGATGACCGCCGCGATGTCTTCGTCGGTGACCTGGTCGTTGACCATGCGGTCGCCGGCCGGCTCGTCGCGCTCCGCCTCGATCAGCTGCCGCTCGAGCGCGGGGATCTCGGCGTACAGCAGACGGGACGCCTTCTCGAGGTTGCCCTCGCGCTGCGCGCGCTCGGCGTCCATGCGTGCCGCATCGAGCTTGGTCTTGAGGTCGCCGACGCGGTTCAGCGAGGCGCGCTCGCGCTCCCACCGGCCCTGCAGGTCGGCGAGCCTGGCCTGCTCGACGGCGAGCGTCTCGCGCAGCGTCGCCAGGCGCTCCTTCGACGGGTCGTCCTTCTCCTTCTTGAGCGCGAGCTCCTCGAGCTTGAGGCGATCGACGTGGCGACGCAGCTCGTCGATCTCGAGCGGCGCCGAGTCGATCTCCATGCGCAGACGCGACGCGGCCTCGTCGATGAGGTCGATGGCCTTGTCGGGCAGCTGACGGCTCGGGATGTAGCGGTGGCTGAGGGATGCCGCGGCCACCAGTGCCGCGTCGGCGATGGCCACCTTGTGGTGGGCCTCGTAGCGCTCCTTGAGCCCGCGCAGGATCGCGACGGTGTCCTCGACGCTCGGCTCGCCGACGTAGACCTGCTGGAAGCGGCGCTCGAGCGCGGCATCCTTCTCGATGAACTCGCGGTACTCGTTGAGCGTCGTGGCACCGATGAGCCGGAGCTCGCCGCGTGCCAGCATGGGCTTGAGCATGTTGGATGCCGCGACCGACCCCTCGCCGCCGCCGGCACCCATCAGCACGTGCAGCTCGTCGATGAACGTGATGATGCGGCCGTCGGATTCGGTGATCTCCTTGAGGACGCTCTTGAGGCGCTCCTCGAACTGGCCGCGGTACATCGCGCCGGCGACCAGCGCCGAGATGTCGAGCGTGACGAGCTCCTTGTCCTTGAGCGATTCGGCGACGTCCCCCGCGACGATGCGCTGGGCGAGCCCCTCGACGACGGCGGTCTTGCCGACGCCGGGCTCGCCGATGAGCACGGGGTTGTTCTTGGTGCGTCGCGTGAGCACCTGGCTGACGCGCCGGATCTCGCTGTCGCGCCCGATCACCGGGTCGAGCTTTCCCTGGCGGGCGCGGTCGGTGAGGTTTATGCCGAACTGCTCGAGTGCGCTCTGCGCGTCCTCCTGCCCGGGGTTCTGGGTGGCGTTCATGTGTCTCCTGAAATCTGTGGTCCGGCAAAAGTTGAGCCATGACGACTCAAGTTTAGCATCGGCGTTTGAGACGGGCAAGCGACCGGACGCGACGCGGTCCGTGCCCGTCCTCAGCCGCGCGCGATCTCGTCCTGCGCGTCGGCGTACGCGCGGCGCAGGGCCTCGCCGATCCACTCCGTGCCCTTGTAGACGTTGCCGGCGCCGATGTCGGCGGTGAGGCCGCCCGCGTCGAGCTGCGCGATCACCCGCTCCTCGGTCGCCACCACCTTGAGCGACGAGCCGACCTCACCCAGCTGCTCGGCGAAGCGGCGCAGCACGTCCACGAGCGACAACCCGATCTGGTCGGTGCCGCGCAGGCGGACGATCACCACCGATCCCCCGGAGTCCGCCTCGACCTCGGGCAGCTGCCGCTGGAACACCGGCGCGCTCGCGAAGAACAGGCTGCCGTAGGGCTGCAGCACCAAGACGCCCCCGCCGGGAACGACGGCGGGCGGATCCGTCTCGCGGATGCGGCCGTCCGGCACGATCTCCAGGCGCCGCACCCGCACCCGGTTCGACTGCTCCGCCACGTACAGGATCACGCCGAGCCCGACCCCGACCAGCACGGCGAACTGCAGCGGGATCAGGAGCGTGAGCCCGAACGTCACCGCCATGATCGCGGTCGGCAGCGGCCCCGTCTTGATCACCGAGTACACACGGCTGGGCTTCACCGCCCGCCAGCCGACGACCATCAGCAGGCCGGCCAGCGCCGGCATCGCGACGAAAGAGACGAGGTCGGACGCGACGAACAGCAGGGCCGCCATGACCGCACCCGCGATGAACATCGCGAGCCGCGAGCGCGCACCCGCCTGGACGATGAGGGACGAGCCCGACATCGAGCCGCCGACCGGCATCCCCTGGAAGATCCCGGACACGAGATTTCCGACGCCCTGCCCGATGAAGTCCCGGTTCGCGTCGGCGGGGCGCCCGTCCTTCGTGGGAATGCCGGCGCTCACCGCCGCACCCTGCACGAGGCCGATGAAGGCGAGCGAGAGCGCGGGGATGATCAGCGCGGGCATGTCGGCGATGCTCGGCAGCATGGGAGCCGGCAGGCCACGCGGCACCTCGACGATGTCCCGCAGCAGCACGACCGGATCGGCGACCCACAGGTTGAGCACCACCGCGACGACCGAGCCGCTCACGACCGCGACGACGAGCCCCATGCTCCCGAGGCGGGTGGGAAGGAGCACCACGATGATGAGGATCGCGATCGTTCCGACCACGACGGAGGCGATGCTCCACTGGCCGATGTGCAGGAAGACGTCGACGGTCTTCAGCAGCCGATTCGGTCCGCGTGCCTGGTAGCCGGTGAAGTTCGACAGCTGACCGAGCACGATGTTGACGCCGATCGCTGTCACGAACCCGGTCATGACCGCCGTCGGCACGAAGCTCACCAGGCGGCCACCGCGCAGCAGGCCCGCGAGCGCCATCACGACCCCGGTGAGCACCGCGAGAGTGAACAGCGCGCGATCGGGGTCCGGGAAGCCGCCGAGCCCGGCATCCGACACCACCAGCGCCATCGCGCTCGTGGCCTGCACCGCCATGAAGGCGCTGCTCGTCGCGAGCGCCGCGCCGACCATGCCGAACAGGTACGCGTACAGCCCTGCGAGCGGGTTCACGCCCGCGAGCAGCCCCGCGGCCAGCCCGTCGGGGACAGCCTCGATCCCCAGCACGAGGCCGGCCGCAGCATCCTTCCCCAGGGTCTTGCGGGAGAACCACCGCCTCGGATCGATGCGCACGCGGTCACCCTATCGACGCACGCGCCCCCGCACGTCCCCTCCCGCGGGTGGTCCGCCGCCGAGTCCGTTCCCCAGTCCGTTCGTGCGGGCGAATGCACGCCCCGCGACCGGCCGACGCGCGCACACGCCCGCACAAACGGAAGACGTCGTCACGCGACGGGTTCGAGCACCCCCGCCTCGACCCGCCGGTCGACGCCGGCGGCCTCTCGCGCCTCGCGCGTGCAGCAGAACCGGGCCCGGTACGCGGTCGGAGTGGTGTCGAGCACGCGCGCGAAATTCTGGCGCAGCACGGCGGCCGAGCCGAACCCGCTCTCGTACGCGATGCGGTCCAGACCCAGATCGGTCTTCTCGAGCAGGCGCTGCGCGTGGATGATGCGCTGGCGCGCGACCCACGCCGCCGGCGTCGCGCCGAAGTCGGCCTTGAACCGCCGTGCGAACGTCCGAGGCGACATGTGCGCCTTCGCAGCGAGCTGGTCGACGGTGAGATCGAGGCGCAGGTTCTCGAGCATCCAGTCGGTGACCGGCGCGAGCGAGAGCGAGGCCACCTCGGGGAGCGGCTTGTCGATGAACTGCGCCTGGCCGCCGTCGCGCTGCGGGGGCACGACCATGCGGCGCGCGATCTTGTTGGTGAGCTCGGCGCCCAGCTCCTGGCGCAGCAGGTGCAGGCACGCGTCGAGTCCTGCGGCGGTGCCGGCGCTCGTGATGATGCGGCCGTCCTGCACGTAGAGCACATCGGGATCGACGTCGACCTCGGGATACAGCGCGGCCATCTCGTCGGCGTACATCCAGTGGGTGGTGGCCTTGCGGCCGTCGAGGACACCGGATGCCGCGACCACGAACGATCCGCTGCAGACGCTGAGCACCCAGGCGTTGCGGGCGACGGCACGGCGGATCACGTCGAGCACGCGCTCGTCGGAGGCGCTGCGCGCCCAGAACTGGCGCGGAGTCGGCGACACGACCACGAGGTCGGCCTCGTACGCGAACGACAGGTCGAGGTCGACGTGGATCGAGAAGCCCATCTTCGACGCCACCGCACCCGGGTCGGGTGTCACGATGCGGAAGTCGAAGTTCGGGATCCCGTCGTCGGTGCGGTCGAGGCCGAACGCCTCGCAGGCGACTCCGAATTCGAACGGCGCGAAGCCGTCCTGGACGATCACGGCGACGCTGTGCATGTCGAACCTCAGCTCATCGAGGGGAGTGGCAGATATCCTGCGTTGTGTGTCCATCCTGCCACTGTTGGCAGTGATGACGCAAGCGTAGCGTTTCTGCCATGTTCATGGTGATTCTTCTCGCAGCACTGTCCGCTGTCGCGATCGCCTCGTCGATCACGGCACTCCGCAACGACGGCTACCACCGTCTCCCCACCGATCCGACCCGACTCCCCTGACGCCCGTCTTTTCCGTTCGTGCGGGCGAATCCTCGCCTGGGCCACCGCGCACACGGCGATTCGCCCGCACAAACGGAGCAGTCTCAGGACGCGATGACCCGCTCGTAGATCTCGATCATCGCGGCCGTGCGGGAGGACTGACGGAACCGCTCGCGGATCGTCGGATCGACCTCGACGGGCTCTCCCGCCTCGATATCGGCCGCCGCCGCGCGCAGAGCCTCTGCGAGCGCGGCGGTCGAGGCCGCGGCCTCGGCATCCGCCCCGACCGGCCAGAAACCCGAGCCCAGCTCGGCCGCCAGATCGGGGTCGCTCACGATCGACGGCGTGCCGAGGGATGCCGCCTCGAAGATCGTCATACCCTGCGTCTCGAAGCCGATCGAGGTCTGCACGACGGCGTCGGCGGCCGCGATGCGCTCGAGCACGCGCGCGTACGGGAGCTTGCCGACGAAGGCGACCGAGGCGGCCGGCCCCAGCTTCTCGACGAGGCGCTGCGCCGCACGCAGCTGCCCGCCGCCGCCGATCACCTCGACCTCGGCGCGGACGCCCGACGCGGCGAGAGCCTCGAGGAACGGCAGGAGGCGCTTCTCGGGACTCATGCGTCCCAGCCAGACGAAGCGCGCGGGCCCGGGACGTCGCGGGGATCCCGCCGAGGCCAGCACCGACTCGAGGACGCCGTCGTCGATGCCGTTCCACACCACGTCGACCCGCGGCACCGCATCGCGCGGCACCACGCCGTGCGCCTCGAGCCGCCGGGCGAAATGCGTCGACGGTGCCGTGACGGCGTCGGACTTCGCGGCCAGCCCGCGCAAATACGCCCAGCCGTCGCGGCGCGTCCCGTGTGGGCCGAGCGCCCACGACTGCCAGCCGTTCAGCACGCGCAGCACGGTCTTCGGGAACGGCGTCGTCGCCTCGATGCCGACGTCGACGCGATTGTGCATCGTGTGGACGACGGGCAGCCGATGCCGTGCCGCGAACCGGTGCCCGATGAACGCGCCCCAGAAGTCGGCCTGCACGTGGACGACGTCGACGGGCGGGCGGGCGGCGAGCGCGGCATCCACCCACCGATCGGTCCGGCGGCCCGGCCACGCCATCGAGTACTCGCGGTCGGGGGTGATCGGGACGGACGGGATGTCGAGGTAGGCGGCATCCGGAGCGATCGACCGTCCCCGCGCCCCGTGGACGCGAGGCGCCACGACGGTCACGGTGTGGCCGGCCTTCTCGAGGAATCGGCGCTGCAGGCGCATCGAGACCTGGGCCCCGCCGAGAGTCTCGACGTGCTGGTCGCCGAACATCACGACGTGCACGGTGCGCTACTCCGGCAGCGGTTCGTCGCGATAGAGCGCCTCGAACGTGTCGAGCGTGCGCTTCATGTCGTGCACCTTGACGCCCTCGAGCGATGCCTGCTGCATGCGCAGGCGCTCCTCGGGGCTCTGGGTGAGCACGGTCGTGAGCTTCGCGACGAGGTCGTCGACGTTCCCGGGCTCGAAGAGGTAGCCGTTTTCACCGTCGTGCACGAGGTGCGGGAGCGCGACGGCGTCGGCGGCGACGATCGGCAGACCCGACGCCATGGCCTCCATCGTCGCGATCGACTGCAGCTCGGCGATCGACGCGATCACGAACAGCGAGGCGTTGGTGAGCAGCGAGCGCAGTTCCTCGTCGGTGGTGTGGCCGTGGAACTGGACGCGGTCCGACAGGCCGAGCTGGAGCATGAGCTCCTCGAGGTTGCGGCGCTGGTCGCCCTTGCCGACGATGTCGAACCGCACATCGAGCGCCGGATCGAGACGCGCGACCGCGCGCAGCACGACGTGGATCTGCTTCTCGGTGGTGAGGCGGCCGACGAAGACCAGCCGGTGCGCGTCGCGGGGGGTGAGATCGGCGGTGTAGTGGGATGCCTCGATCCCGCAGCTCACCGGGATCACGTTGTCGATCTCGATCGTGCGCTCGAGGAATTCGGCCGCCTTGCGCGTGGGCGTGGTGACGGCCCGGGTCAGATCGAACGTGCGCTTGGCGTCCTCCCACGCGAGCTTGATCGCGTACCGGGTCCACGAGGCGGGAAGCACCGTGAAGTCGAGGACGTTCTCGGCCATCACGTGGTTGGTGGCGACGATGGGGATGCCGCGCTGCGTCGCGATGCGGGAGAGGCCCCGCCCGATGACGATGTGCGACTGGATGTGCACGATGTCGGGCTGCACCTCGGAGAGCACCCGACGCGAGTAGTACTTCGCACGGAACGGCATCACGAACGTCAGCCAGTCGTGCGGGTACCAGCGCCACGACGCGATGCGGTGCATCGTCATCGGCTGCCCCTCGATCACCTCGGTGAAGCGGCCGTGCTTGCGGTGGGTATCGCTCGGGGCCATCACGTGCACCTCGTGACCGCGGGCGACCAGGCCCGCGGCGAGACGCTCGGCGAAGCGGGCGGCCCCGTTGACGTGCGGGAGGAAGGTGTCTGCGCCGATGAGGATCTTCAGGGGCGCCTTCGCGGCGGCGGGCCGCGCCTCGGCGGAATGGTCGTCGGGCGTCGCGGACTCGGTCACGGGGATCGGGGGCCTGTCTGTGCGGCGGACGCGCGGCGGAAGAGGAGGGTGCGCGCGCCCTCCACTGTACCCGAGCGCCCTTCGACGCCCCCGTACGCTGGAGGCATGCCTCGACTTCAGGCGGACGCCGACGCCACCCTCTGGGTGCCGGTGACCGAGTCCCTCGGCTTCACGGGTCGTCGCCACCGCAAGGCGGCGATCCGGATGCTGCTGTCCCAGGCGAACACCGCGATGGGATCCGCCGAGCGCCCCGGCAGCGGGGTCGCCGCGTGGGCGATGAGCCAGGCCGCGCCGTTCCTCATGCGGCGCGCCGCCGGGCGCGTCCTGGTGTGGGTGTGGAAGGCGGATGCCGAGCTCGTGGTCGTGATGGCGCAGGTGCAGGAGGCGACGTCGCAGCTGCGCGCCGCCCGCGCGATGATGCCGATGGAGTACGACGACACCGAGAGCTTCCGCAGCCCGCACCTCGGCGTCGGCGAGAAGCTCGAGATGTCCCTGCCGGCCGACCCGCGCACCCCGCCGTTCGCGACCTACACCTGGGACACGGGAACGCATTTCGTCACCGTGACGGCGGTGTGCTCCGACCGCGAGCGATTCGGGACCGTGATCGGGTCCGTCGACGACCTCGCCCGCACCGTCCGCGTGACCGACGACCTCGAAGTGGGCGAGTCTCCGGGCGTGCTGCGCATCGAACCCGGCGGAGGACCGCGGTGACCGGGCCCGGCTCCGGCGCGGAGTCGCGGCATCCGGCATCGCATCGCCGGGTCAGGATCGGCGTGCAGCTCGCCCCGCAGCACGGGTCGTATGCGGCCTACCGCGACGCCGTGCTGAGGGCGGAGGACCTCGGCGTGGACGCGATCTTCAACTGGGACCACTTCTTCCCGCTCACCGAGCCGTTCGCCGCCGAGCACTTCGAAGCCTGGACGGTGCTCGCGGCGATCGCCGAGCAGACCGAGCGCGTCGAGTTCGGTCCGCTCGTCAACTGCAGCTCGTACCGCAATCCCGATCTCCAGGCCGACATGGCGCGGACGATCGACCACATCAGCGCGCACCGCTCGGGCACCGGCCGGCTCATCTTCGGAACGGGCTCGGGCTGGGCGGAGCAGGACTACGCCGAGTACGGCTACGAGTTCGGCACGGTCGGCTCCCGCCTCGACGCGCTCGCCGCGGACCTCCCGCGCATCCGTTCGAGATGGGACGGCCTGAACCCTGCGCCGACCCGGAGGATCCCGATCCTGATCGGCGGGCAGGGTGAGCGGAAGACGCTTCGGCTGGTGGCCCAGCACGCCGACATCTGGCACACCTTCACGAAGCTCGACGACCTCCCGCGCAAGATCGGCGTTTTGCACGAGTGGTGCGCGCGAGAGGGCCGCGACCCCTCCGAGATCGAGCTGTCGACCGGGTACACGATCCGCGGATTCGGCCCCCTGCTCGAATCGGACGCGCCCACGCGCCTCCACGAACTCGGGTTCCGGCTGATCATCCCGGCCATCGACGGACCGGACTACGACCTCTCGCCGCTCACGCCGCTGCTCGCGTGGCGCGACCGTGTGAACGGATTCTGAACGGAATCATCCCCCGCGGGTGACGGCACCGGAGGGCCGTCTGCCCCAACCTGGCAGAGTCCGATTCCCCCCGTGGGCAGGAAGGATGCCGTGTCCGCGCACGTTGTCGAAGTCGTCATCACCGGCCATCTCGGGCCCACTCTCTCCTGCGCGCTCGATCGCTACGATGTGGCGGACCGGGACGACGGAACCACGAGCATCACGGGACTCCTCGAGGACCGCTCCGAGCTGCGAGGCCTGCTCGGAGTCCTGGACGACCTCGACATCGAAGTCGTCTCCGTCAACCGCGTCACCCCCGCCTGAAAGAGGAACGAATGTTCAGCATGCTCGACGCGGGACCCATCTGGCCCATCGTGGTCGTCGTCGTCATCGTCATCGACCTCATCGCCCTGATGGTGATCCCGCGGGGCCGCAAGCCCACGGCGGCGATGGCGTGGCTGCTGCTGATCTTCCTGCTGCCGTTCATCGGCATCCTGCTGTTCCTCCTCATCGGCAGCTTCCGCCTGCCCGAGAAGCGCCGCGCCGAGCAGACGCGCATCGACGGCCTCATCCGCAGCGGCGTGGACCGTGGCGGGCTGCGTACCGAGGAGCCGGATTGGCCGCGCTGGTTCCAGCGCGTGATCCAGCAGAACGAGAACCTGACGGCGCTCCCCGCCAGCGAGGGGAACGAGGCATCCCTCTACCCCGACTATCAGGGATCCATCGACGCGATGGCCGAGGCGATCGACACCGCGGAGCACTTCGTGCACGTCGAGTTCTTCATCGTCGGGTGGGACGACACCACGCGGGGGTTCTTCGCGGCGATGGAGCGCGCCGTTGCCCGCGGGGTCACCGTGCGCCTGCTCGCGGACTACGTCGCGACGCGGCGGCTGGGCAACTCCAAAGCGACCCTCGCGGAGCTCGACCGCATCGGTGTGAAATGGGCATGGATGCTGCCGGTGATGCCCCTCAAGGGCAAGTACCAGCGCCCCGATCTGCGCAACCACCGCAAGATCGTCGTCGTCGACGGCCGCATCGGCTTCATGGGCTCGCAGAACCTCATCGACCGCAGCTACGACTCCCCCAAGAACCTCAAGCGCGGCCTCAAGTGGCAAGAGCTCATGACCAGCCTGACGGGCCCGGTCGTGTCTGCGGTGAACGTCGTGTTCATGTCGGACTGGCTCATCGAGACCGGCGAGGACCTCACCACGACAGAGCACGTTCCCGCAACGGCGGTCGAGCGGTCGACGTCTCCCGACGCCCTGCTGTGCCAGGTCGTGCCCAGCGGGCCGGGCTACCCGACCGAGAACAACCTGCGGCTGTTCCTGTCGCTCATCTACGGAGCGACCGAGAAGGTCATCCTCACCTCGCCGTACTTCGTGCCCGACGAGGCGATGGTCTACGCGATCACGACGGCCTGCCAGCGGGGGCTCGAGGTGCAGCTGTTCGTGTCGGAGATCGGCGACCAGGGCCTGGTGTACCACGCGCAGCGCTCCTACTACTCGGCGCTGCTCGAGGCGGGAGTGCGGATCTTCCTCTACCCCGCGCCGTTCATCCTGCACTCCAAGCACTTCTCCATCGACGACGACATCGCCGTCATCGGGTCGAGCAACATGGACATCCGCTCGTTCAGCCTCAACATGGAGGTGTCCCTCCTCGTGCGCGGCGCATCCTTCGTCGCCGGGATGCGCGAGGTCGAGCAGGCCTACCGCGACGCCGGCCGCGAGCTCACCCTCGAGGAGTGGAGGAACCAGCCCGGCAAGGCGACGTTCCTCGACGGCCTCGCCCGCCTCACCTCCGCCCTGAACTGAGCCCGCGCGGCCCCCATCGGTCGGTTGTGCGGGCGTCTGCACGCAACACGCACCTCGGACGCGCGCATTCTCCCGCACAAACGGCCCGAAGCGGGGGCGGAGCCCGGGGGGCGGGCGCGGTGCGCCCGGGTCAGACCTTGAGGTCCTGCTTCGGCACGACGACCTCGCGGATGATGAGCAGGATCGATGCCATCACGGGCAGCGCCACCAGCACGCCGATCACGCCCATCAGCGCTCCGCCGACCATCGCCCCGATCAGCACCAGCGCCGCCGGGATGGCGATGGCCTTGTTCATGACGCGGGGGCTGATGACGTAGGACTCCAGCTGGATGTAGATGAGGTACGCGATCGCGAAGATCAGGGCTTGGGTCGGACTCGTGAAGAGCGCCACGCCGGTGCCGAGGACGAGGAAGATCACCGAGCCGAACAGCGGGATGAGGGTGATCACGAAGGCGATGACGGCCATGAGCGCGGGGAACGGCAGACCGATGAAGATGTGCAGCAGGAACACCGTGGCGGCGTTGAGCGACGAGAGGGTCACCGACCCGATCAGCGCGCCGCCGACCGATGCGGTGATGCGCTCGGTGAGGTCTTCGAGACGCGCACGGTTGCGGGCGGGCGCCAGGGCGTAGAACGCCTGCTTCATCGACGAGAGCGATGACAGGAAGTAGAGCGTCAGCGCGACGACGATGAACGACGCGGAGATGCCGCTCACGAACGCGACGCCCACGGCCAGGATGCCGCCGCCCAGCGCGCCCAGCGTCGCGGGACTGGAGACCCACTGCGCGAGCTCCTCGAGCGCGGCGAGGATCGCGACCTGCGTGTCGCCGTCCAGCGACTGGAACCACGGGGTCTCCGGCACGCCCGCGATCGTGGCCGGGATCGCGACGAGGAACTCGCCGATCTGGGCGATGACCGGCGGCAGGACCCAGATGAGGAACGCCGCGAACAGGAGGGCGAACGCGCCGAACACGATCGCGATCGCCCCGCCTCGCTTGACCCGGTGGCGCTCCAGCATCCGCACGATCGGATCGAGACCCACCGCGAGGAACATCGCCAGCACGATGTAGACGAGGATCGTCGAGATCGACCCGAGAGCGCTCCCCAGAATGAGAGCGCCGAGCACGCCCAGAGTGGTCACGAATCCGAGCACCAGCGGCCGGTCCAGCGCGGCCAGCACCCCGGTGAACCGCTTGGGACGCTCCGGCGCGGCCAGCACGTCGGTCAGCGCCGGGTCGTCGTGATCGTGCGGTTCGTCGACGGGGTCGACCGCGCTCGGGGGGTTCGCGTCCATGCGCACATCATGGCGGCGCGCACGGGCGTCGTCGTCATCCCACGCGGGCGATCTCGCGGGAGTCGATCAGCCCGAGTTCGACGGCCCGCTCGATCGCGGCATCCCGTCCCGAGACCCCCAGCTTGCGGTAGATGTGCCCGAGGTGCGTCTTGATCGTGTTCGTCGACACGAAGCAGCGCGCCGCGATGTCGGCGATCGTGAGCCGGCTCGGCAGGAACGCGAGCAGCTCGAGCTCCCGCGGCGTGAGGTCGTCGGCCAACGCGCGACGACTGCCGCCGCTCACCGTGCGCGCACGCGAGATCACCGCCCGGATGAAGTCGGTCTTGGCGGGGAACAGCTCCTCGAGCAGCTCGACGACCGGCGGCCCGACGCGGATGAAGGGGTCGACGAGCCACTCGGGCTCAGCGAGCGCGATCGCCGTGGACAGTCGCTCGCGCGCCTGCGGGCGGCGGCCCTCGAGAGCACGCGTCCAGGCCTGGAGCAGGTCGAACTCGACGTCCGCCAGCGGCACGAGCGGGTCGGACTCGAACCGCAGCTGGGCGAGCCGGCCGTGCGCTGTCGCGGACTGCCCGTCCGCGAGCAGGCCCGCCACCTCTTCGAACGCGATCGACGACCACGCGCTCACCGGTGACATCGGAGCTGTCGGCGCACCCTGCGCGCGCGCACGCCGCATCCCGACGGCTACGAGCACCTGCCGCACCAGCGGCGGCGGCGGCCCCGGAGGCTCGGTTCCGGAGAGCTGCTGGTCGGACGGGCCGATGAGCATCCCGGCGGCGTAGGCGACCCACATGAGCTGGGTGCGCTGATTGGATGCCGCGCGGATGCCGCCCTCGGCGAGTGCGAGAGCGCCGACCTCCGGCTCGCCCCGCTGGATCGCGACGACCGCGCGTGCCACATAGGCGTCACCGGGCGCCGGGTGCGACAGCAGGCCGAACTCGCGAGCGGCGGCGAGCGCTTCGTCGGCCTGCTCTGCGGCCGTGACGAGGTTGCCCACGAGCGCATTGAGAAGGGCGAGCGAGCCGAGGAGGTGGATCCGGTAGGGCGCGTACGCGAAGCCGGGGCTGTCGATCACGGCCTCGATCGCGCGGCGAGCAAGGGCGAGCTCGCCGAGGAAGAGGTAGGCGCGCCCGAGCGACCCCTGCGCGAGGAAGCGCAGCAGAGGCCGTGTGGTCAGGCCCAGCAGATCGGGCAGCGGCGCATCCGGGTGCGCATCCAGGAGGGCGAGGGCTTCGCGTCCGGCGTCGACGAAGAACTCGGGGTGGGGGTGGAACTGCACCGCCGCTGCGAGATAGGCGAGCGCGATCTGCCGCTGCCCCACCGTGAGCCGATCGGTGGCGAGCAGCCCCCGCAGGGCGTCGACGGCGACGAGGCCGCGTCCGGTCATGCCTTCGGAGATCGCGAACAGGAGCTCGGCGTCGATGTGCTCGGCGCGCACCTCGGCGGGGACCCGTCGCAGCCAGCTCGAGATCGTCGCCGTGCGGACGTCCTCGAACACATCCCGACCGCTCGCGAGGACCCGCTCGAGCACTCTTTCCCATCGGCGGGCGCGCAGGAGGTACTCGACGGCGATCTCGACCCCACCCTGCGTGAGGTGCCAGTCCGCGGCGGTCTCCTGCAGCTGCGCCTCGGCAAGGCCGTCCTGGGCGCGAAGGCGGTAGAGGAGCAGGTCGCGGAAGAGCCGGTGGAAGCGGAACCACCCGGCGCGCCCGGCGACCGGCACGATGAACATGGAGTCGCGCTCGAGGTCGGCGAGGAAGCGCGCACCGTCGACCTCGGCCAGAGCCTCGACCAGGCCGGCGCTGACCTCGTCGACGACGGCGATCCGCATGAGCGCGTCACGGCGCTCCGGCTCCAGGGCGTCGAGGACCTCCTCGGTGAGGTAGTCGACCACCAGCCGGTCGGTGTCGGCGAGCTCGTCGACGACCCTCTCGGGGTCGTCCGAGAACCGCAGGCTCAGCGCCGTCATCTGCACACCCACGGCCCAGCCCTCCGTGCGCGCGGTCACCGCTGCGACGGCCTCGTCGGAGACGGTCTTGCCGGCGATGCGCGCGAGCACGCGCGCGGTCGTCGCGTCGTCGAAGGCGAGCTGGCGCTGGCGGATCTCGATGAGGCCGTGCTCGAGCCGGTGCCGGCTCCAGCCGAGTTGCAGATCGACGCGCGAGGAGAAGACGGCGTGCGCATTGGAGGGCAGCAGGTCGACCATGCGCCAGAGATCCGCGAGGATCGCGCTGCCCGAGAGCCGGTCGAGGTCATCGAAGACCAGCACGATGTCCCCGGCATCGGCGAGCGTGCCGGTGAAGTCTTCGAGGAACGCCTCGCCGAGTCGGTCCTCGGATGTCTCGACCGGCGCCGCGGGCACGGTCAGACCGGGCGCGACCGCGGTGATGCCCTCGATGAGCCGTCGGGCGAATCCGGCCGGGGCCCGGTCGGCGGCGGAGATGTCGAACCAGGCGACCGCGATGTCGGGACGCGAGTGCGACCACTGCGACAGGAGCACCGTCTTGCCGGCGCCCGCGGGCGCGACGATGAGGGACAGCGGTGCGCTCACCCCGGCGTCGAGCTGTCGTCTCAATGCAGGCCGATCGACGGCATGCGCCGGGATCCGGCGTATTTCGGTCACGAGCATTGCCTCCCCTGGCGAGCGGCCGCGTAGCTCGGGGGAATCATCCCACACGGGTGACGTCGGCGCGACTCGGCGGACCGCACAATGACTCCCGTGACGACGAGCGGCGGCCGTACCGGCCCCGCCCCCCGCCAGGAGGCCCGATGACCGGATCACAGGTGGTGGAGATCGTCGTGCGAGGAAGGCTCGGCCACGACCTCGTCGCCGCGCTGGACGACTTCGCCGTGGAGGAGGCGCCGGAGGGCTGCACGCGGGTCGTCGGCACCATCCCGGACCAGGCGCGGCTGATCGGCCTGCTCGAGATGCTCGACCAGCTCCACATCGAGGTCGTCTCGGTCAATCCGGTGCCTGCGCGCGAAGCGCTCTGATTCTCACCCCGCGCGGGTGACGACCGGTCCTGCGGGCGAACGTAGTTTTCGGAGTGCGGCGAGCGCATCGGTTCGCCCATGGACGATTGGCTGTGCAAATGGATCTCTGGAGCCTGGTTCTCTGGTTCTTCTGGGTCTTCGTGTTCGTGGCGTACCTGATGGTGCTCTTCTCGATCCTGGGCGATCTCTTCCGCGATAGCACCCTCAGCGGGTGGTGGAAGGCGGTCTGGATCATCTTCCTGATCTTCGTGCCGTTCCTCACGGCGCTGATCTACCTGATCGCGCGCGGCCAGGGTATGACGAAGCGCTCGATCGCACAGGCCCAGGAGCTGCGCTCGCAGCAGGATGCCTACATCCGCGCGACCGCCGGAGGCTCCAGCGCCGCAGACGACATCGCGAAGGCGAAGGCGCTGCTCGACTCCGGCGCGATCTCGCAGGCCGAGTTCGATTCGCTCAAGGCGAAGGCACTCGCGGGCTGAGTCCCGCAAGAGGAGGATGACATCATGACGACTTTCGATTACGGCCCCATCGAGTTCTACGCGATCGCGTTCGACGGTGACAAGCCCGGTCCCGGAGTGCTGCAGGCGATCGACGACCTCGTCGCCGCCGGCACCGTGAACGTGCTCGACCTGGTCTACGCGACCCGTTCGCCCGAGGGAGAGCTCACCGTGGTGGAGCTCTCCGACACGACCGACGACGCCGGAGTGCCGGCGCTCGACCTCGCCGGCCTCGCAGGCCTCGAAGACATCGAGGCGCTCGCCGCAGAGGTGCCTCCGGGTGCCTCCGCCGCGATCCTCGTGGTCGAGCTGCTGTGGGCGAAGGCCTTCGCCGCCGCCCTGTTCGACGCCGGTGGCGCGGTGATCGCCCGTGAGGGCATTCCCGCGCCGATCGTCAACGCGTTCCTCTCTGAGAACGTCGAGTAAGGAGAACTGTCATGATGCGCAGAGTGGGCCGTCCCGGCCTCGTCGGAATGGCGGCACGCACGGCCGTAGTCGCGGGCACCGCGACCGCGGTCTCGGGAAGCGTGGCACGTCACCAGCAGAACAAGGCCAACGAGCAGTACCAGGATCAGGCGGCCGCGGCCCAGCAGCAGCAGGCCGCGATGGATGCGGCAGCGGCTCAGGCCGTCGCGAACGCCCAGGCGGCCGCGGCACCGGCACCGGCAGCGCCCGCCGCCGGTGACGACATGATGGCCAAGCTCCAGCAGCTGGCCACCCTGCACACGCAGGGCATCCTGTCGGACGAGGAGTTCTCGGCCGCGAAGGCCAAGCTCCTGACCTGATCGGACCAGCAGGAAGAAGGGCCGCACCCCTCAGGGTGCGGCCCTTCTTCCTGCTTCCGTCGGGGGCGCGGAGTCAGTCCGGGCCGTCGTCCGGGCCCCCGTCCACGTCTTCCGGGCGTCTCCCGCCGAGCGCGTCGACCTTCGCCAGCAGCTGTCGCATCTGGGCGCGGGTCGCCGGCTCGGCGTCGTCGTTGTTCCGCGCCGCCCGCTCCAGGATCCACGAGGCCAGAGCCGCCGTGATGATGCCCGCGAGTGCGACACCGCTGAACATCACCGCGACGCCGATCAGGCGCCCGGGTGCCGTCACCGGGTAGAAGTCGCCGTACCCCGTCGTGGTGATCGTCACGCACGCCCACCACAGCGCCTCGAAGAAGGTCTCGATGTTGCCGTCGGGTGCCCGCCGCTCGACCTCGAGAACGGCGAGGGAAGACACGTAGATGAGCAGGATGCCGGCACCGATGCCGTAGACCATGATCTGCGTACGCAGCCGCGTGCCCGCGGAGGGGCGCATGCCGGGAACGTGCGTGAGCGCCTGCAGCAGCAGCACGAGGCGGAACACCGGGATCACCGCGATGGCGAGCGTGCCCAGATGCGAGCGGAACCACGCCGAGCGATTGCGCGCGAGCGAGAGTCGCACCAGGTAGTCGACGATGAAGACCGCCCACGTCGCGCCGATCACCAGGGTCACGACCACGTTCGCGGTTCCGGTGAGACCGCCGATCACGCGCCACGAATAAGCGACGAGGTAGACGAGCGACGCCACCATGAGGAGCACCTGAGTACGGCGATGCCACGTGTTCTCATCCACACGCGCATCATCCCGCAGCCGCGGGACGGCGACGGTCAGGCGCTCCGGGCGTCCTGCTCCAGGGCCGCCGCGTTGCGGATGAACAGGATGATCCAGGTGAAGACGAGGATGCCGGCGACGAGCTCGACCGCCGTGAGCGTGTAGTAGCCGATGAAGAAGAATCCCGCGAGCACGAGGGTCACGCCGAGGAACAGCCAGCCGAGGAGGACGAAGGGGCGCGGCATCCCGGGAATCCACCGCGACAGTCCGATGACGAGAACGCCGTAGGCCACCACCATCCCCGAGGCGACGCCGGTGTGGAGAGCGAAGAACAGGTTCACCGGGAAGAGGCCCACCAGGGCGAGGAAGACGCCGACGACGATCAGGCACACCCGCACCCGGCCGACTCCGACCGGGTTGGACGTCGGGATGCCGCGCGTGGCGTAGCGGGCGAGAGTGGTCACGAGGAACCCGGCGACGATGAGGGTGAGGTTGAAGGCGAGCGCCGACACGTTCGTCGTCATGCCGAGGGCGCTCAGGTTGTCCTTCCACCAGTTCGGGTCGCTCGCGGTGAGCATGCTCGAGAGCACGCCGAGCACGAGGAACACCGCCAGCACCATGGCGAGGAGCTGCAGGTCCATGTGGGTCGCGGAGTAGAACGCGATGTAGGCGGTCATCCCCGCCGCGGCACCGGCGAGGAGCAGCACGGGGAGCGCGAAGACCTCCGCGCCGATGAACGCCTGCTCGAGGATCACGGCCATCAGCGTCCACCCGAGAAGGGCGATGACGGCGTGCGCGATCGCGAGCGCGAAGATGTCGACGTGGTCGAGCACGTGGAGGCGGCCGTGGGAGCCCCGCTCGTGGATGAGGTAGCGGCCGCCCAGCACGGCGGCGAAGGCCACGACCGCTGATGCGATCGCCGCGAACTGACCGACCGAGCCCGGGCCGGCGATCGGCGCCGACTGGAAGCCGAAGGCGACGAGCGCGACGAGGGCCACCAGCACGAAGGCGACCGCGGCGATACCGAGGGCGAGCGTCTCGAGCGAGCGCTCGCTGCCTCCTTCCGTGATGCGGGCGAGGGCACGCTCGCGGCGCGTCCCGAGGTCTGCGGGCGCGGTCTGGGTCATGGACGTCTCCTGGGGGGCGAGGGGGAGGGGTCTGGCGGCGGCACGGCGGTGCGATCGCCCGAGAGCCATCGCAGCCAGTGGCCGTTCGGATCGCCTTCGAGCACGAGCGTGCGCACGAACAGCGTGAGCGGGATCGACAGGATCGCGCCGAGCGGCCCGATCACGAACGTCCAGAAGATGACCGAGAAGAAGCTCAGCGTGAGGCTCAGATCCACCGCGTCGCTGACGAACTTCGGCTGCACGAGCACCTGCAGCACGACGTTGACGACGCAGTAGATCGCGATCACCGCGAGCAGCATCGGCCATCCCCCGACGACGAAAGCGAGAACGGCAGGCGGGATCAAGCCCAGGATGAAGCCGATGTTGGGCACGAAGTTCGTGACGAACGCGAGGATCGCCCACACCAGCGGCGCGGGCACGCCGAGCCACAGCAGCGCGAACCCGTCGATGATCGCGACGATCGCTCCGAATGACGCGTTGACGACGTAGTAGCGGCGGACGCCGGAGTTGAGATGCCGGATGCGGGTCAGCACGGGCTTCTTCGACGGACCGAAGACGCGTCCGGCGTCGCGGTAGCGCCCGGCATCCGCGGCCATGAAGATGATGTACGCGAAGACGAAGAACAGGGCGGTGGCGATGCCCAGGAGCGCGCCGCCGAGGCTCGAGGCCAGACCGAGCAGCGTCTGCGGATCGAGGACGGATGCCGCGGCATCCGCTGCCTGATCGTCCAGGCCCACCGAGGTCAGCCACGAGAGCACGCCCTGCGCGCTGTCCTGCAGGTCGTCGGCGAACTCGCCGACCAGCTTCGCGAACTGCGTGCCGGCGAGCCACAGCAGTGCCCCCATCACGACCAGCACGAGGTAGGCGAGCACGATGACGGCCGTCGTCCCGGTCCAGCGCGGCCAGCCGCGTCGCTCGAAGGGTCGGCGCACCGGTTCGCAGATCACGACCAGCACGATCGCGAGCGCGAGCGGACCGACGAGCTCCCGGGCGAAGTACACCCCGGCGAGCACGACGACCGCCGCGGCGAGCGTGAGCAGGGTCCGCATGCTCGGCGACAGCGCGGGAGCGGCGGGCGGCGGTGCGGCTCGGGTCACGCCGCAAGGCTACCGACGGCTGGGCCGCGGCCAGGGATTTCACCCCGCTTGTCACCCCCGCGCGCCGCCGCCCGGTGCCACACTGGGCCCATGTCAACGACTGACGTCAGCCCACTGGCGGATTCCTGGTCGGCACCGCCCAGCCTGGAGGACCACCTCGAGGACGGGAGGGCAGCGCGCTCGTTCGCGCCGCGCGAAGACCTCGCGATCCTCCCCGACGGCGAGCGCGATCCGATGGGAATCCTCGACCGCCAGGATTCCGTGCGCGTGCCGGAGCTCGTGCCGATCCGCACGCAGCGCATGGCCCAGAGTGCCTTCGCGTTCTATCGGGGCACGGCCGCGCTGATGGCCGCCGACCTCGCGCGGTCTCCCACCAGCGGGCTGTCGGTGGGGTCGTGCGGCGACGCGCACGTCTCGAACTTCGGCCTGTTCGCGTCCCCGCAGCGCACGCTCGTCTTCGACCTCAACGACTTCGACGAGTCGGCCTGGGCGCCGTGGGAGTGGGACGTCAAGCGCCTCGTCACGAGCATCGTGATCGCCGGCCAGTCGACGGGCCGCGACGAGGGCGTGGTGAAGGATGCCGCGCTCGGCGCCGTGCGCACGTACGCGCGGGCTCTCTTGAGCGGAGCGAAGCGCAGCCCGCTCAAGCGGTACTACGACCACTTCGATGCCGAAGCAGCCGAGGACGCGCTCGACGCCGAATCCGCGCAGGCGCTCCGCCAGGCGGTCAAGGATGCGGAGAAGCGCACCGCGAGCCGCGCGGTGCGCAAGCTCACCACGCGGGAGGACTCCGGCCGGCTCGTGTTCACCGAGCTGCCCCCGACGATGACGCACGTCGGCGCTGCCATCGAGGAGCGGGTCAACGAGTACGTCGACGTCTATGTGCAGTCGGCGAACATCGACATCCGCGTGCTGCTGCAGAAGTACCACGTGTCCGACGTCGCCCGTCGCGTGGTCGGCGTCGGCAGCGTCGGCACCCGCTGCTACCTCATCGCGCTGACCGACGGAGACGACAACGCGCTGCTGCTGCAGGCGAAGGAGGCCGGCCAGAGCGTGCTCATCGAGTACGGCGGCGTGGAGCAGCCCGAGTCGGTCGCGCGCTACATCGAGCGGGAGGGCGAAGGAGGCCGCGTCGTTGCCATGCAGCGCATCCTGCAGGCGGTGTCCGACCCCTTCCTCGGCCACCTCACCGGGCAGCCCGTGGAGGGCGGACCCGATCGCTCCTTCTACGTGCGGCAGTTCCACGACAAGAAGGGCGGGTTCGACATGGACACGCTCGAGGACTCCGCATTCCGGTGGTACGCGGACGCCTGTGCTTCGACTCTCGCGCGGGCGCACGGACAGTCGCCGAATGCCGCGGTCGTCGCCGGATACATCGGGGGCGGGCGCGTGGCGGGCGAGGCGATCCTGGAGTGGTCCTACGCGTACGCCGACCTGTCGCGCGCCGACTGGCAGCTGTTCCGCCGCCACCGCGGGGTGGACGAGGCGGGCTGAAGCCCTCAGCTCGCGCGGGTGCGCTCCCGCTGGCGGTGCAGGGAGTCGATGAGCATCTCGAGTCCGAGATCTGAGCATCCGTCCCACCAGCGGGGTTCGGGGCGCCGATCCGGCGTGCCACTCCCCCGCGCGCGGCGCGTCGCGGCGGTTCGATGCCCCGAACCCAGGACTGGTCGCCTCGGGTCAGAGAGGCTCGGCGGAGAACGTGAACGCGCGGCCCTCGCGGAAGGGCTCGACGAGCTCGAAGTTCTCGAACGCGATGCCGCCGGGGATGGGCGCCTCGCTCATCCAGTAGGTGTGACGGCCGTTCACCTGCGCGACCAGGCCGGGATCGGGGTCGGACGCCCGCCAGGTCTGGACGCCGCGAACGCCCACGTAGAACCAATGCTCCTTCGTGCCGGGCGCATGCTCGGCGAGGTGCGGCTCGAGCTCGTCCGGCACGGCCGACACGACGATCCCGTCGCCCTCGCGCCGAAGCTCGTCCACGGGGAACGACGCGTGATCGGCGAAGTGGATGTCGCGATACTCGGGCCACAGCTCCCCGGCGGTCACGCGACGGTCCGCGAGCTCGAGTGCCCGCAGCCGTGCCCAGTTGCCCATCGTGGCCGTCAGCACGCACGCGGCCAGTTCCACGGAGCCTTCTCGCCGGTGCGTCGCGACCGAGATCTCATGCGGCCGGTCCTGGCGGAACTCGGCGCGCACCCAGACGGCGGCGCCGTTGGCGAAGGACTCCACGGCGATGTCGACGATCAGCCGCTCGACGCCGTCGACCACCGCGATCGTGCCCCGTGCCGGGTGTCGGGGATCGCGGGGCTCCGCCTCGGCGGGGTCGTCCGTCGCCCACATCCGCAGCCCAGGCCCGTCGTCGAACCTGCTGCGCTCCAGCTCGGAGTAGCCGCGCTCGGACGCACCGGCCGGGATCGGCTCCACGGCGATGAAGTTGAGCAGACGGTCGCGCGGCTGGCCGAGGTACGGCGTGAACAGCCGCAGGAGTCCCCGCGGCCCGGACAGCGGATGAAGGCCGAGCTGCATTCCGTCCGGATGCCCCCAGCGCGGCTCGCGCGGACCGGAGACGTCGGCCGGTCGCAGCCAGCCGTCCTCGACGACGGCCTCGGTCCACTCGTGGCCCTCGCTGTCCACCGCCATCGCCGACTCCGTCAGAGACCCTGGACGCGGCCGACGAGGTTGACCTTGATGCCGATGCGGTCGAACATCGCCGCCTTGGCAAGGAGTGCCTTATCGGCGGTCTCGGCGTCGGGCGCGTAGACCAGCTGCGCGTGGTTCGCCTTGTGCCGGGCCATGAACTGGTCGCGCGACACGTCGTGCAGCACCACGTGGGCGATCGGCCATTCGGGGTTGGTCGCGTCCTTGCGGCGCTGGGTCTCCGCGGCCGGAAGCTCTACGACCGTGCCCCGGAAGATGTCGGCCTGCAGGATCCCGTCGGCGATGAACACGCGCGACAGCACGATCTCTCCCGGCTTCGAGACGCCGTTGATCGTCGAGCCGCCCGCCGGGAAGAACACGTGTCCCTGCCGCCAGCCCTCGGCCTTGTCCCACCCGCCGAGGTGCGACGCGGGCACCGAGCCCGAGATCTCGTACACCCACACGAACTGGCCATCGTGCTCCTCGCCCCAGCGCACGTCGTGCAGGGTGTTGTCGGGCACGAGTCCCATCGCCGTCCACACGCGGTCGGTCACGAGGGCGTCCACCGCGACTCCCTCGTCGGCCTCGTTGAAGTGCGGGAACGCCCGCCCCGCGAACAGCTCGCGCGCGCCGTCGCGCGAGAGCACCGGCGGCCGCTCCGTGGAATTCAGGATGCCTTCGGCGAGGTCGGACGCGGGGACGAGGTCCTTGAGGCCCTGCTGGTACTGGATGCCCACGGCGTCCAGTCCGAAGTCGTCGGCGATGCGCAGCGCCGCGATGTACATCTTCAGCTGCCACTGCACCTGGCCGCGGGTGAGCTCGGTGGCCTCGTCCTCGCCGTACTTGAAGGTCATGCCGCGATCGGTCAGCCACGCGTACGCGGCGTCGGCCTCGGCATCCGTCACGTTCAGCATCTCGGCATAGAGCGCGGACTGCGACAGGCGCTCCTTGTAGATGCCGGTCCGGTTGAGCAGCTCGTCGTCGAAGATCGCGTTGTACATGCCCATGCAGCCCTCGTCGAACACGCCGATGATCGCCTTGTCCGCCAGGAGCTCATCGCCCAGTGCGCGACCGAGCTCGACCTCGGGGTTGTCGGGCAGGGACGGAAGCGGCCGCACGTGAGACGCGTCGTGCGAGATTCGGCCGGTCTGCGTCCACTCCTTCAAGCCGTCCCGGAACCAGTCGTCGGTGAAGTCGACCGACCAGATCGTGGCGTACTCCTTGCCCATCTTCGTCATGCCCGCGTTGAGCCCGAGCAGGCCGACCAGGCCGGGCCAGTCGCCGGCGAAGTTCGCCACGGTGAGGATCGGGCCCTCGTGGGTGCGCAGTCCCGCGAGCACGTGGTGGGAGTACTGCCACACGGCCTCGGCCACGATGAGCGGCGCGTCGACGGGGATCGTCTTGAAGACCTCGAGGCCCATGCGCTGGCTGGAGATGAAGCCATGCCCCGTCTCGGGGTCGACGCCGTTGGCGCGCACGACCTCCCAGCCGAGCTCGTCGAGCACGCGCGTGACAGCCGCCTCGAGCTCGACCTGCGTCGGCCATCCCGCCGCGTTCGCGGACTCGCGCAGGTCACCCGACGCGATGAGATAGGCGGTGTTCGCGGGGGCCGCGGTGCGACGCCTGGCGGTGGGAAGGGTGTAGCCGGTCATGGGATCTCCTGTTGTGCTGGGTCGGGGACGCTCGCGGCGGAGCGTACGGTGGCGCTCTGCCCTGCTGTCAGGTGAAGGGGGGCGGGAATGTCGAGCGCGCTGCCGCGCAGCACGAGGGCGTCGAGCGTCAGCGTGCCGCCGTCGACGCGGAGGGTGATTTCGTCGCCGTCCACCTCGACGCGCCCCCACGCGTCGCCCGCGGTGAACAGCGCGCGCAAGGGCGTGTGGCCGACCGGATCGAACGAGAGCGTTCGAGACGGGGCATCCCACTGCGCGCCGCTGTAGGCCAGCAGCAGCGCCCATGAGGCGAGCGAGCGGGCGTAGTGGTTGCCGCATTCGATCTCGTTCCAGGGGTTGCGGGTCTCGCCGTCGTAGCGGGCGCGCAGGGTGCGCTCCACGAGCAGCGCCTCGTCGGCCAGGCCCGCATAGACGAGGGATGCCGCGACCTGGTGCTCGATGCCCGTCCACACTTCGTCGGAATAGACGAAGGGGATCGCCGGACGTCCGCCGCGCGGCCACGACGCGAGCAGCAGGCCTCCCTCGCCGTTCAGCGCGTACACCCTCTGCGTGCTCTCGTGCGTGGTCAGGTCGGTCCGGTGGTTGTGGGTGACGATCGCCGAGAGTGCGCTGCGCAGGCGCTCGCGCGGCAGCAGGTCGCCGAGACCGTTGACCCACGCGTGGAACTGGCCGAGCAGCTGGTCCGACAGCACGCCCTCGCCGTACTGGTAGCGGTGAGCGTCGACGTCGTCGATCACCTGGCGGTAGTACTCGCCGTTCCACAGCACGTCATCCATGCCGCGCGCCGTGCGCTCAGCGCGGTCGAGCCACTGCGCCGCCCGCGCGTTCTCGCCCAGATGCGCGGCCATGCGCGCGCCGGCGCGCAGCGCGGCGGCGAACACGCCGTTCGCGAGCGGGTCGATGCCGTGGAACTCGATGTCGTAGGTGTTGTGCAGCTCGCCGTCGAGCAGGCCGTCGCCGTCGCGGTCCCAGTCGCGGATCGCGTGCTCGAGGGTGCGCACCGCCGCCGGCCACAGCTCACGAAGGAAGTCGTCATCGCCCGAGAACCGCCACTCGCGGTACAGGCGGACAAAGGTGCCGAGCTGGCCGTCCACCGCGGGGCCCATGAACCACGAGGCACCCCCGAAGACCCGGTTGCTGCGGAATTTCTGGGCGCCGTCGCCGTCGGTCTCGAGCAGGAACTCGACGCGACGCGCGCTGCGCTCGAGCGACGGGAACAGCCACGCGACGGTCTGGGCGTACGACCACACGTGCGTGCACGTGCCCTCGCACGAGCCGCCGTGGTCGAACGACCCCTCCCATGCGGCGAACACCGGGCCTTCGCCCAGCTCGGAGTTCGGCGATTCCACGACGAACGCCGTGGTCGAGCGCACCGCGGCGACGTTGGCGCCGACGGCGTCGGCCACGACCGGGTCGAGCGATCCGCCGTAGAGCGCCTCGACGAATGCGCCGGTGGCGGCTTCGAGGGTCGGCAGCTCGCGATGGAGATGGGATGCCGCCGCCCACGCGTCGGGCCACAGGGTCGCGTAGTGATTGCGGACGGCCCCTTCGTCGGCCCGCTCGTCGGCCACGATGTGTCCGCGCCACGAGCGATGCCGGTTCGGGAAGCTCCATGCCAGCACGAACTCGAAGTCGCGGCTCTCGCCCGGGGCGAGCTGGTGCACGATCCCGAGAGAACCGGTGCGCAGGCGCGGGAGCCTCTCGAAGAGCTCCTCCTCGCTCATGGCGCCGCCGCCGTCCGAATCGGCGAACAGCCCGCGCGGGCGGTCCTCGAGAGTGAGGCGGGGCTCGGGGTCGAGCAGGCCGTCGTCGGCGAGATCGTTCCAGAACAGCCGCGGACCGTCGGGCCAGAAGCCGGTGACCCACTGGGGCTTGGCCGTGGTCGAGGCATCCGTCGTGGTGAGGCTCAGCGTGCCGTAGCCCAGGTCGTCCTCGGGAAGGCCGATGCCGAAGTCGAGCCCGCGCACGGCTCCGTCCTCGCGCCAGCGCACCGTCTGCTGCGCCCGCATGCCGAACGGGCCGTCGCCGCGACCGGCCGTGTGGCTCACGGAACCGGCGACGGTCACGCGCACGCCCCGGTCGCCGGGGTTGGTCACCCGGTACCGCAGGACGGCCGCCGGGATGCCGGAGGCATCGGGGTCCAGCGGTACCAGCGGGGTGAATGCGCGGAGCGAGACATCGACCGGCAGCACGTCGTCGTCGAAGTCGATGTCGACGACGGGGTACTCACCGTGCATCGTCGCGCCCCGGAGGCGCGGGAGCCCGGCCTGCCGCTCGAACGGGAACCCGGCGTCGAGATCGCGGCGGCCGGTGATCTGCGCCTCGAGCACGCGCGTCACCGGCTCCTCCCCCTCAGGCGCCGCGTGGATGGCGAAGAACGAGTACGGGTTCGCGCGGCCCTTGTCGGGAAGATTCTCGAGCTCCCAGTCGCGCAGCTCCCCGCGCGCGCCCAGCGACACGTTGCCCGTGCCGATGCCGCCGAGCGGGAACGCGGCGCGCTCGGCGGTGTGCGGGATGCCGCGGGCACGGCGGCTCATGCGCGCACCTCTTGCGGCTCGTGCTCACGCTGCCCCGCGGCGAGGTCGTGGACGAGGCCCCGCGTCGATGCGTAGAGGTCGAGATAGCGCTCGAACAGCTCGTCGTACAACGGCGCGAGCGCGCGGTCGGGGGAGACGCGCGCGGTCATGGGGTTCCACTCCTCGATGCGCGGCTTCTGCGAGCTGACAGCGGCGGCGGCGAGGAACGCCGCGCCGTAACTCGCGCCGATCGTGGTGGCGGGCACCTCCTGCACGAGGCCGGTCACGTCCGAGACGATCTGCAGCCACAGCGCCCCCTGGGTGCCGCCCCCCACGGCGACGATGCGCCGGATGTCGGCGCCCGCGGCGCGCATGGTCTCGACGTTGTGCCGCACGCCCATCGCGGTGGCCTCGAGCGCTGCGCGGTAGAGGTCGCCGCGGCCGTGGCCGAGGGTGAGGCCCGCGATCACGCCGCGCGCGTCGGGGTCGAGGATCGGCGTGCGCTCCCCCGCGAAGTACGGCAGCATCACGAGGCCGCGCGCGCCGGGTTCGGAGGCTTCCGCCTCGGCCAGGAGCGTGGGATAGCCCGCGCCGGTGAGGTCCTTCAGCCAGGCGGTGAGGGCGCCGGACGTCGCCAGTCCGCCGGCGAGATTGCGCGTACCGGGGAAGGCTCCGACCGTCGTCCACATCGACGGCGTGCGCAGCGTCTCGGTGCCCGTCGCGACGAGGAACATGGTCGTGCCGTACATGAGCATGAGGTCGCCCGGCTCGTGCGCGCCCACGCTGACCGCCTCGGTCCACGCGTCGATCGTGCCGGCGATGACCGGGGTTCCCGCCGGGATGCCGGTCTCAGCAGCCGCGGCATCCGTCACCGTTCCTGCGATGTCGCCCGCCCACAGCAGCGCGGGAGCCTCGATGCCCGGCGCGAAGCGCCGCCACCACGGGTCGTGCCAGGCCGCCGCGTCGACGTCGTAGAGCGGCGAGGTCTGGCTGGCGGACTGGTGGTCGAGGACGTAGGCGCCGGTGAGCCGCCGGGCGAGCCAGGATGCGGGCATGAAGAGCCGGCGAGCGCGGGCGTACGCCTCGGGCTCCTCGTCGGCGATCCACGCGATCTTGGGGCCGGCCGCCTGCGACGAGAGGTGCGAGCCGCCGATGCGCACGATCTCCGCCGTCCCGAGCTCCTCGGTCAGGCGCTCGACCTGAGCGGCGGCCCGGGTGTCGACGCCGTAGAGGATCGCGGCCCGCACGGGCTCGTCGTTCTCGTCCGTCAGCAGCACGCAGGGGCCCATGCCGCTCACGCCGACCGCGACGACCTCGGGCTCGAGTCCGTCGCTGCGGGCCGAGACGAGCATCTCGGTCGCGAGAGCGACGAACTCGCTCCACCACACGTGCGCGTCCATCTCCACCCAGCCCGCCCGAGGACGCGAGACGTCGTGCGCGAGCGTCGCCGTGGCGACGATGCGCCCGCCCTCGTCGACGAGGACGCCCTTGCTGCTCGAGGTGCCGATGTCGACACCGAGCGTGCACTGAAGGGGCATCGCATCCTCCTTGATCGCGACGGTGGGCGGTGTAGCGCGTTCACTCTAGACGAAATCGATTTCATGATCAACCGCGTGAAATCGATCACGGCGTGAAACCGGGCGTGCGCGGGAGGTCAGCCGCCGGCGCCGCTGCGGGCGGGCTGCACCTCGTTGCGCAGCACCACCGTCCGCGACGGCTGGTCGTCGCCGTTGATGCGTTCGAGGAGCATCTTCGCCGCCGTGACCCCCATGTGCCGGGCCGGGAGCCGCACGACGGTCACGGCACTGGGCGAGAGTGTCGTGAAGGGCAACGAGCCGACGACGGCCACCCCGATCTTGGGTGGGGTCAGGCCATGCTCGGTGAGCACCTGGATCGCACCGACCCCCAGCAGGTTGTTGCCCGCGACGACGGCGTCCGGCGGGTGGGGAAGGGCCAGGAGCTCCTCCATCGCCTCGCGCCCGCCGTCGACGCGGAAGGTCGAATGGCGCAGCAGCTCCTCGGCGTCGCTGTCGGGGAAGTGGCGCGCGAGCACGGCGCGCCAGCCCTGCGCGCGCTCGTAGGCCGTCTCGATCTGCTGCGGTCCGGTGATGCACGCGATGCGCCGGTATCCCGCCTGCACCAGGTTCTCGGTCGCCGCTTGGCCCGCCATGCGATTGGCCATCACGACGCCGTCGATGTCGTAGCCGGTGCCGCGGTCCACGGCGACCACCGGCCGGCCGGTCGCGATGACGTCGTCGAGATTGGTGTGATCGGATGCTGCGGCGAGGATCACGCCGGCCATCTGCTCCGACATCGCGATCTGGAGGTAGGTGGCCTCCTTCTCGATCTGCCCATCGGTGTTGCAGAGCACGACGGAGTATCCGGCCTGGGACGCGACATCCTCGACGCCGCGTGCCATCTCCGTGAAGTAGGGGTTCTCGATGTCGGGAATCACCAGCGCGATCACCTCGGATGCCTGGCGGCGCAGCGAGCGCGCCATGCGATTCGGCGTGAAGTTGAGCTGGCGCGCGGCATCGCGCACGGCGACCGTCTTCTCGTCGGACACGCCGATGCCGTTGAAGACCCGCGACACGGTCGCCGGGGACACTCCTGCGAGCTTCGCGACCTCATAGATCGTGGCCATGCGTCCTCGCCCACCCCGCGCCGGTCCGCGTTGACATTGCCGGTGCGCCAACAATACAGTGTTGAAATCGATTCCAGAAGCTCGCTGATATTCGGCGCGCCGACACGAGGATGTGCCGAACGATGAACGCACCACAGCTCCCCTCCCCCGACCTCTCGTCGATCGCCGGAATGCGGCGCCTGCAGACGCGGTCGATCTCGCCGGAGAACTTCGACGGCGCGGTCGGCGGAGGCGGTCGGGCCACCGATGGCACCGGCGCCTCCTGCGCCCGCGACCTCGGTCCCGGCTGGAAGATCTCGCCGAGCGTCGACATCAAGGCGGGCGAGACGTTCGACCTCGCGAACATCGAGGGTGCCGGCAAGATCACCCACATCTGGATCACGACGCACACCGACAACTGGCGCACGCTGCTCCTGCGGGCCTACTGGGACGGTGCCGAGGAGCCCGCAGTCGAGGTGCCGTATGGAGACTTCTTCTGCAACGGCTGGGGCGTGTTCGCGCAGGTCAACTCGCAGCCCATCGCCGCGAACCCTCACGGCGGCTTCAACTCGTACTGGCCGATGCCGTTCCGCGACGGCGCCCGGCTCACGATCGAGAACACGTCCGTCGTCGACGTGCGCGTCTATTACCAGATCACCTATGAGATCGGCGGGGACTACTCGAACGACGGGTACTTCCACGCCCAGTGGCGTCGCTCCCACCCGCTCGAGGAGCTCGTACCGCACACGATCCTCGAGGGAATCGAGGGCCAGGGTCAGTACGTCGGCACCTATCTCGCGTGGGGCGTGAACTCCAACGGGTGGTGGGGCGAGGGCGAGATCAAGTTCTACCTCGACGACGACACCGACTACCCCACGATCTGCGGCACCGGAACCGAGGACTACTTCGGCGGCGCCTGGAACTTCGACATCCCCGGCAAGGGCTATACGGAGTTCTCGACGCCCTACCTGGGGATGCCGCAGGTGATCCGTCCCGACGGCCTGTACGTCAGCCAGCAGCGATTCGGCATGTACCGCTGGCACCTGCTCGATCCGATCTTCTTCGCCACCGGCATCCCGAAGGTCGACATCCAGGCGCTCGGCTGGCGCAGCGGATGGCGCTACCTGCCGCTGCGTGACGACATCGCCTCGACCGCGCTCTTCTACCTGGACCGCCCGACGGCGCGGCGCCCGAAGACCCCGTCGGCCGACGATCTGGAGGTCCACCTAGGGACCGCCCCGGTCCCCGACATCGGCGCCATGCCCCCGCGGGCGCCGCAGGACTGACCGTTGCTCGCCCTCCCGCCTGCGAGACGGACGGCGGCCGCCGTGCTCGCGGCATCCGCTCTCGCGCTCGTCGCCTGCGCGGGGCCGAGCGTCCCGCCGGACGTCGACTTCGACGACCCGCTCCCCGGCGCCGCACTCGCCGCAGCCGTCGACGATGCCGTGACCGCGGTCGGAGTGTCCGACGGCGATCTGTGGCCGAGCTGCTGGTCCGACGACGACGCGCTGTACGCCGCGAACGGCGACGGGGCGGGGTTCGGCAACGAATTCTTCGACATCGCGGTCAACCGCATCACCGGGTCGCCGACGGCCGAGGACGGCCTCGAGGGCGAGGTGCTCGCGGGCGGCGACGCGATCGGACAGGTGTGGTCTGGCGAGGGATTCACCCGCAAGCCGACCGGGATGCTGTGCACCGGCGGGTCGCTATACCTCGCCGTGCAGGACCTCCGGCTCGACTTCAACGAGGCCCCCGCCGCGACGATCGCCCGCAGCGACGACCACGGCGCGACCTGGACATGGGACACCTCGGCGCCGATGTTCGACGACGGCGTGTTCACGACCGTGTGGTTCGCCGACTACGGCAAAGAGGGCGAGCACGCGCCCGATCCGGGCTACGCCTACGCGTACGGCCTGGACGGCAACTGGCGAGACTCCTTCGATGACTCCGCACCCGATCCCACCGAGCTGTTCCTCGCGCGGGTGCCCGTGGACTCGGTTCAGGATGCTTCGACCTGGGAGTTCTACGCGGGGGAGCCCGGCGACGCCGAGCCGACGTGGACCGGCGACATCTCGGCGAAGCGTCCCGTGCTCGTCGACGAGCGCGTCGTGCATCCGGGCGACGGGGCCGGCGAGGACGGGCAGACCGTCGGCGCGCAGAACCTGACCGTGATCTCCCAGGGCGGGGTGACCTACCTGCCGAAGCTCGACCGGTACGTCTACACCTCGTGGACCGAGCTCACGTTCGAGTTCTACGAGTCGCCGACTCCGTGGGGCCCGTGGACCCTCTTCCTGTCCGAGGACTTCGGCCCGTACCCATGGACAGACGAGCGCTTCGGCGGCTACGGCACGACGATCCCGTCGAAGTTCCTCTCGGACGACAACCGCTCGATGTGGGTGCAGTCCAACGTCTGCCCGTGCGCGCCGGCGGGCATGTCGTCCTACTGGTTCGGGCTGCGCCCCCTCTATCTCGCGCCGGTGGACTGATGCCGGCATCCCGCCCCTCGCAACCGCGGAACCCGACCGCACCCCGATGACGCGCCCGCCGAACGAGCGGGCTCGAACGAAGGAGAGAGTGCAATGACGCCTCTGAAGAGGATCACGGCCGCCGCCGCGGCCACCGGCCTCGCGGTCGCCGGAACGCTCGGGCTCGGTGCCGTGCCCGCGTTCGCCGGGGACGGCCCGACGCCGGTCACGGTCGTCGAGAAGCTGACCGGTCCCGACGCCCCCAACAACACGTGGGGCCGATGGGACATCAAGGCGACCGACCTCGGCATCATGTGGGACGACGGTGACGGCCGTGTGCTGACGGCGTTCGGCGACACATTCGGCAACGCCTGGACCGGCCCCGGCGGCGGTGCGCCGCCCAACGGCAACTGGCGCAGCAACGTCCTGGTGCGCTCGAGTGACACGAACCTGGCCGACGGCATGCTCTTCGAGAGCGCCGCGCAGTCGCCGCAGGGGATCGCGAAGGAGATCATCCCGTCCAAGAAGGTCAACGGCGACGAGATGACGACGATCCCGACCGCCGGCATCTCGGTGGGCGACCGTCAGTACCTGGGATTCATGTCGGTCAGGCAGTGGGGCGAGCCCGGCTACTGGGACACGAACTACGCCGGCCTGGCCTACTCCGACGACGACGGCGAGAACTGGACCGTCTCACCCGTGAAGTGGGAGAACGACGCCGACGGCGAGAACCCGTTCCAGATGCAGGCGTTCGTGAAGAAGGGCAACGACGTCTTCGTGTTCGGCACGCCCAACGGCCGGCACGGCGCCGTGCACGTGGCGAAGGTGCCCGCCAAGAAGATGCTCGACGAGTCCGCCTACCGGTACTGGGACGGCAAGCGCTGGTCGAAGGACGAAGGGGCGGCCGCACCGGTCATCGAGGCGCCGGCGAGCGAGCTGTCGGTCTTCTACGACTCCTTCAGCAAGCGGTACCTGCTGATGACCCTGTCGGGGCCTGACATCGTGATGCGCACCGCGACCTCGCCGACGGGACCCTGGACGGATCCCCAGCTGGTGGCCAGCTCGGCCGACTACCCCGGGCTGTACGGCGGGTACTTCCACCCGTGGAGCGAGGACGGCGAGCTCTATTTCGCGATGTCGCAGTGGAGCCCGTACAACACGTATCTGATGCGGATGCAGATCGACCGCACGGGCACGATCGTGAACCCGAACCTCGTGGCGAACGCGAGCTTCGAGCGCGGCACCACCATGGGCGACGGCACGAACGGCACGTGGGGGTGCAACCCCAACTGCGGCATCGACACCGCGCCGCCTCAGTCGTTCACGGGTGACCGCAACGCCTTCGTCCGCTTCAACAGCGGGTGGCGCAACATCTGGCAGGACGTCGACGTGAAGCCCGGAACCAGTTACCGGCTCACCGGCTTCGTGCGCACGTCCGTCAACAGCGACAACGGATACTTCGGCGCCCGCACGCTGGGCGGCACCGTGATCGGCGAGGCCCACTTCGTCTCGGTCGGCGCGTGGACGAAGTTCACCGTCGACTTCGACAGCGGCGCGAACGAGACCGTGCAGGTGTTCGCCGGCGTGTGGACCAACAGCGGCGACATCTGGCTGCAGCTGGACGACGTCGCCGTCATCCAGCGCTGACCCCCGCCGGGGTCGCCGTCACGGCGGCGGCCCCGGCGTATTCCGGAGGAAGCATGAACCCGCGGAGCTGGCCGATCGTCGATGGGGCGCCGGTGAATCCGGATGCGTGGCCTCTGGTGTCGCGGACGAGCGACGGACGCACCGAGGTGCTCAACGACGGACGGCGCGACCTGGTCGAGGACTCCGGTCGCGGCCCCGGCGGGTCCGCGGAAGTATGGGGCTACGAGTGGCCGGCGCCGCGCTGGTTCGATCGCGTCGTGTACGTCCCGGGCCGCCAGGACTCGCTCGGCGGATGGTTCGCCGACGGTCCCCGCGTCGAGGTGCGCGTGGACGGCGCGTGGCGGGAGGTCGGGGCATCCCTCGCCCCCGCGTACCCGAACGACCACACCGCGCTCGAGGCCGACGAGTACGTGTTCGACTTCACAGCGGTGTGCGCGGACGGGGTGCGGATCACCGGCACCGCCGGCGGACCGTTCCGCTACACCTCCATCGCGGAGCTCGAGGTCTGGCACCGGGGGGCCGCGGGATGATCGACCTCCTCGTCGTCGGCGCGGGGTTCGGCCGCGACTTCCTCCACCTCTACCAGCTGCACCCGGGCGTCGGCGCCGTCGGACTCGTCGAGCCCGACGCCGGGCGCCTGTCCGAGGCGGTGGACGCCTACGGGCTCGACGGCGGATACGCCACGCTGGACGAAGCGCTGAGATCCGGCCGGTGGGACGCCGTGCACCTGCTGTCGCCGGTGCGCTTCCACGTCGCGCAGACGCTGGCCGTGCTGGCGTCGGGACGCTCGTGCGCGAGCGCCGTGCCGATGGCGACCTCGCTCGACGACATCGAACGGGTGATGGATGCCGCGGCCGCGGCATCCGGTCGCTACATGATGATGGAGACCGCGCTCTACCAGCGCGAGTACCTGCACGCCGTGCGTCTGCGCGACACGGGAGCGCTCGGCAGGCTGACGTACCTGCGCGGTTCGCACATGCAGGATCTCGACGGCTTCCCGCCCTACTGGATGGGGTACGCGCCGATGCAGTACGCGACGCACATCGTCGCGCCGCTGCTGGGTCTCGCCGAGGCACGCGCCGCGTCCGTGGTGTGCTTCGGATCGGGAGAGCTGCTCCCTGCGCACCGGGGCGACGGGAGCAATCCCTTCCCGCTCGAATCCGCGCTCTTCCGGCTCGACACCCCCGCTCCCCTCACCGCCCAGGTGACGCTGTCGTTCTTCGAGAACGCGCGGTCGTACACCGAGGGGTTCGACGTCTACGGCGATCTCGGAGCGATCGAGTGGCCGTCCGTCGAGGGCGCGGCATCCGTCGTCCATCTCGCCGGACCGCAGGACGGCGCGCACCGCGGGCGGCCGATCGAGCGGCGCGAGGTCGAGGTGCCCGATCGTGCCGAGGTCCTGCCCGGTCCGCTGCGTCCGTACACGCGTCCCGGTCGCTACCGGCCGCCGGGCGGCAGGCCCGCGCTCGAGGTGCACGCGTGGCACGGCGGCTCGCATCCTCACCTCGTGCACGAGTTCATCTCGGCCGTCGTCGCGGACCGCGAACCCGCCGTGGGACCGGCGCGGGCGGCCGCGATCACCGCCCCCGGGATCGTCGCCCATGAGTCCGCGCTGCAGGGCGGCCGGATGCTCGACGTCCCCCGCTACTGACGCCGAGGCTCCCCCGCCTACTTCATGCCCGCGAGGCGCACCCCGTTGACGATGTAGCGCTGGAAGATGAGCACGAGGAGGATCGTCGGCAGCGCGGCGAGCGCCGACCCGGCCATCAGCAGGCCCCATTCGTTTCCGCGGTCGGAGCGGAAGTTCGCGAGGTACTGCATGATCTGCTGCAGACCGGGGTCCTGGATCGTGAGGATCGGCCAGACATAGGCGTTCCAGTAGGCGAGGAACGAGCCGACCCCGACGACCACGAACGGTCCCTGCGACTGCGGGAGGAAGATCGTCCAGAAGATCTTCCAGCGGCTCGCGCCGTCGATGAGCGCCGCCTCCTCGATCGCGACGGGGGTGTTCAGGTAGAACTGCCGGATGAAGAACATCTGGGCGGCCGAGGCGATGCCGGGGATGATCAGCACCGCGAGGGTGTTCAGCATGCCCAGGTTCGACACGACGACGAACGACGTGAGCAGGATCGCCATGCCCGGCACGAACATCGGCGTGATGCAGTAGGCCCACCACAGCCTCTTGCCGCGGAAGTCCAGCCGCGCGAACGCGTAGGCGGCGAACGAGTTCACCGTGAGGCTCAGCACCGTGAAGATCAGGGCGCCGATGAACGTGATGAACATCGCCTGCAGGAAGGCGGGGTCGTTCAGGATCTGCGCGTAGTTCTCCCAGATCCAGATGTCGGGGAAGAACTGGAAGGGCGTGCGCAGCACTTCGTTCTTGCCCTTGAAGCCCGCGATGATCATCCACGCGAGCGGAAGCATCGTGCTGACCACGATCAGGGCGCCGAGGCCCCACTTGACGGCACGACTGCCGATCGACTCTCTCATGACTCCGGTTCCTGGTCTTTCTAGCCGTCGATCGCCTTGTCGGAGTTGATGAGCCTGAAGATCAGCACGCTCACCGTCCCGAGGACGAAGAAGAGGATCAGCGCGGCGGTGAGCGAGAAGCTCGTCGCGTAGGGCGTCGGATCCTTGAAGGTGTTGAAGATGAAGAGGTTGGGCGTCATCGTCGCGTTCGTCGGACCGCCGCCCGTCATGATGAGCGGCAGTTCGAACTGCTGGAGAGCGCCGATGGTGGAGGTGACGAGCAGGAAGACGATCACGTTCTTCATGAGGGGGATGGTGATGTAGAACGTGCGCTGGAAGAAGTTGGCGCCCTCGAGCTGCGCAGCCTCGTAGTAGCTCTCCGGGATGTCGTACATCCCCGCCAGCATGATGAGCGTGGTGACGCCGAAGGCGAGCCAGATGCCCGGAATCGAGATCGCGGGCAGGGCGAGGTTGGGGTCGGACAGGAACGCGTACGGTCCGAGACCCACGAAGCTCAGGAGCCAGTTCACGATGCCGCCGTCCGAGCGGTACATGAACACGAAGATGATCGAGGCGACGACGGCCGACACCACGGTCGGGATGTACACGGTGGTCTTGAGCAGACCGGCCAGCCTGATCCCGCACGTGCGGATCAGGCTCGCGATGAGGAACGCCATGATCAGCATGGCCGGCACGACGTAGAGGGCGTACTGCGCGCCGATCCAAATCGAGTGCCAGAACTTCGGGTCCTCGAGAACGTAGCGGTAGAACTGCAGGCCGACGAAGACGGGGTCGGCGTAGAAGCTGATCTCGAAGGTCGACAGGTAGAAGGAGTACGCCAGCGGCCAGAAGACGAAGATGCCCAGGAGGATCACCATCGGCGCGATCATCAGATACGCCGTGCGGTTGTCCATCAGATGCTTGGCGACACGCACGCGCTCTTTGCGACCGCGACGACCCTTTTTCGTCTCGGGCTCGCTCTGAAGAGCGAGGTCCGCGACCTGGCTCAGGTGCGCCGTGTTCTGCGGCGACATGGTCATGGGGATCTCCTTCGGCGTGTGCGGTGACAGAGTACGTCGGGTGGGCGCCGCAGCGGCGCCCACCCGACGCGGCTCACTCGCCGGTGCCCATACCTGCGAGCTTCTGCTTCTCGATGATGTCGGTGATCGCCGCCTGAGCCTCGTCGAACGAGGCCTCGATGTCACCACCGCGCATGGCCTTCTCGAGTGCGGTCGCGAACGCGAGGCTCACGTCCCACGGGTAGGCCGGCTCGCCCTTGGCGTGCGCGACGATCTGCTCGGAGATGATCGCCATATAAGGGTTCTCCGCGGCTTCGGGGTCCGCGGCGAGCGCTTCGTCGACACTGGTCGTCGCCGCGTACTTCGAGAAACCACTCGCAGCGAAGAACTCGACGAGGTTCTCGGGATTGTCGGCGAGCATGTACGAGACGAAGTCGGCCGCCTGCTGCTGGACCTTGGACTTCGAGTCGACCGTCAGCGTCCATCCGCCGAGCGTCGCGGTCGGCTTGGTGGCGTCGCCGTCCGACGACGGGAACGGCGCCACCGCGAAGTTCTCCTGCGTCGTGGTCCAGTCGGGGTTGCCGGCGATCTGGCCGAGCGCCCACGATCCGCAGGCGCTCATCGCGACAGTGCCTTCGCCGAAGAAGGAGCAGTCCGCGTAGCCGTACGTCGCCTCCTGCGGCATGAGCTTGTCCATGTAGAGCGTCTGGTAGAGGCTCGCGAGCTTCTCGTAGTTCGGGTCGGTCGCATGCGCCTCGGACCAGTCGCCGCGCAGGGGCAGCGCGCCGGCCGTGTTCCACTGGCCACCCCACGAGGACCAGCCGAGGTCGGGAGCAGTCTGCGCGACGTTCATGCCGTACACGCCATCCTTGGTGAGGGCGCGTGCGTCCTCGATGAGCTCTTCGTACGTCGTGGGCGGCGCGTCGATGCCGGCCGCTTCGAACAGGTCGGTGCGGTAGAACAGCACGGTCGAGGGCTCGACGAGCATCGGGTAGCCGTAGACGCCCTCGTCGACCGTCACGAAGTCGGCGACGTTCTCCTTGATGTCGGCGATCGCCTGGTCGTCCATCAGCGTGGTCAGGTCGGCGAGCTGGCCGTTGGCCTGCATCGGCTTGATGTTTCCGTAGTTCGTCGTCTTGACGTCGGGAGCCTTGCCGGCGGCCTGCGCGGCCTTGAGCTTCTGGTCCCAGGTGTCCGCCGGAACGACGGTGTACTCGATCTCGATCTCGTCCTGCGACTCGTTGAAGTCGGCGACCTGCTGCTTGAACCAGGCCTGCTGGTAGTCCTCGAACTTCTGCTGCCAGAAGATCACCTTGGCCTTGCCGTCCTCGGTCGTCGGCGTGCCGCCGCTGCCGGCGCAACCGGCGAGCAATGCGCCCGCCGAAGCGGCCGCCACGACGGCGAGCACCAGCCTGCTGTTTCTCTTGTGCATTGGTCCCTCCTCAGGAACTCGGCTCTTCGGTGAGCCGACGCTGTGGCCGGTCAGGAAGCCCGGTCGTGACGTCGATCGGCGCTTCGCGGCGGCGCCGCGGATCGTCACTGATCTCGTCTGGTGGCGAGATTATGCGAAATCGATTTCAAGTGCAAGAGCGGTTCACTCCCGTTCGCGTGCTGCCCGAGGCCACCGCAGGCGTCGGAAGGCCTGAAATCAGACCTGAATCCTCGTGCGGCAGCGCTGCAACGCCGCGGAACGCGGCTGTGGTGCTCTGTATCGATTTCACAACGACGCCCGTCTCCGCCCGGTCACGAGACCTTGTCGAGGTCCGCCGAGAACCAGAACACGTTGTACGGATCCCAGAGCGACATCGAGAAGTAGATGCGCTTGCCGTCGTCGGCGACATAGCGCGGGCTCATATACGGGGAGTACAACCCAGGGTAATCGGCGCTCGAGACGAGCTCGATCGGGTCGCCCCACGGTCCCCACGGAGTGATGCCCTCGCGGATGTAGGCGTTGCCCCCGTCGGAGTAGGTCATGACCCATCGCTCGAGATACGTGGACCACATCACCGACAGCTCGCCGATCGTGCCGTCCACGACGAGCTCCGCGGCATCCATATCCGACTCCCAGATCGGATCCGCCGAGTCATCGGTGCCGGCGAAGTACGTGTACGCGTCGGCATCCTCGACCGCGTCCTCGGTGGCGGGGACCCGCATCAGCGCGACGCCGCCGAAACGCCCGGCCGGGATCGTCCAGAAGTAGAGGTACTCCGTGCCCTCTTCCGTGACGTGGACGGGCGCGACCTGGATGAAGTTCGAGTCGCCCGGCCACTGCGGGCTGTCCAGGGCCGTCCAGGTCTCCCCCTGATCGGTCGACTTCGCCAGGCCCGCGTAGTTCGCATCCCATGCGCCCGGCTCGCCCCAGAACTTCACCGACATGTACGAGATGTACAGCGTCTCGCCGATCGCGAAGCCGTGGGTCGGGATCTTCGTGACCTCGCCCTCCCCGTTGTTCGCGTCGTGGTCGCCTTCGACGAGCGCCTCGGCCCAGCCGATGTCATCGGCAGGCGCCCAGCCGTCGAAGGTGATGCCGTCGGACGGGTCGTCGTCGGTCGTCCATGCTGAGACGTTGGACCGCCAGATGCCACCCTGCCCTCCGATGGAGTCGGGGTCGCGCTCCCCGAAGGTGTCCCCGAAGAAGAAGTAGGTGCGATCGCCGATCGTCGTCATCGAGCCGAGGTCGGTGCCGGCGACGGCAGCACTCTCGGTGTCGTTGATCGCGTCGGGTCCCGTGAGCTGTGCGATCTCGGTCAGTCCACTCACCCCTTCGAGGACGAAGGGCTTGTCCTGGTCGGTGCCGATCGGCACGGCGCCGGTGCCCGATGCCCCGCAGCCGCTCGTCAGAGCGATGGCCAGGAGGGCGAACGCCGCAAGAGCGGTTCGGTGGAGCGGGCGCGCGTTGTGAGCAGACATGATCCTCCTCGATCGTCGCGAGTCACGATACGAGGAGACGGCCGAAATGCGAAATCGATTTCAGCGATTCTCGGGCACTATTCGAGAGCGGCGGCGATCTCGTCGGCGGTCGGCATCGACTCCGCTGCGCCGTGACGGGTGAGCGAGACGGATGCCGGCGTCAGGCGTGGGCGTCGAGCCAGTCACGAGCGACGCGCCGGGGCGCCCGCAGCAGCCACGCGTCGGTCACGACCTCGCGGAGCTGTGCGACCTCGATCCGGTCGAGTCGCACGAGCACGGCCGGGTAGCCGTCGAAGTGCGGGATGGTGAAGAACGCGTCGGGGAACGTCTCCAGGAGCGCCTCCTTCTCATCGAGCCCGTCGGTGCGCACGCCGACCACGACGCCGTCCGGCCACGACCGGCCGAGCTTCTCGAGGGCGACGAGGTCGGCCTTGCCCGGACCCCGCTCCCAGACGAACGCACCGGCGTCGGTGCGCCACGTCGCTCCGCCGCGGTGGCCGTCGACGCGCTCGTGCACTCCGGGCAGCGCCAGCGCGAGCTCCCTCACCTGGTCGAGCGTCGCCATGCGTTCATCGTGGCGCGGGGGCGCGACATCCGCCACCCCCGCAGGGAGATCACCGGACCGGCCGACGGGTCTGCGCGCTAAGGCTCCCGCGCGTCGCCGGGCGCGGCATCCGCTTCGCCTTCGCCCTGCTCGAGCTGGTGGCGCGGCCGCCAGACGACGAGCTCGGTGGCGCGGCGCACGCGCGTTCCGCTGCGCAGTGTCACGACGGCGCCGGTCGCGCCGGCCGCGAAGACGCGGGCGCCCGGGCGTCGCTCGAGCTCGATGCGGACGCGGTCCTCGAGGTCGCGGACGCGGCCGTGGAGCTCTCGGACGCGATCTTCGAGCTCGAGGATGCGGACGATCGCCGGAAGGCCGATGCCTTCGGCCGACATACGTGCCACTTCGCGCAGCTGCGCGACATGGCGCAGCGAGTACCGGCGGGAGCCGCCCGGCGTGCGGGCGGGCACGACCAGCCCGAGGCGGTCGTACTGGCGGAGCGTCTGCGGGTGCATGCCCGAGAGCTCGGCGGCGACGGCGATCGCGAAGATCGGCGCGTCGTCGTCGATGTCGTGCTGCTCTGCCATCACCGTCGCCCCCTCTCGTTCACGAGGTCAGGAGATCTGGCCGTGCACAGGACGATTCGCGAGGAATCGTCCTGTTCTCGCCGGATCTCCTGTTCTGGGGAAGCATGTCAGCCGCGCGCCTTGCTCATCAGGTCGGCGCGCGGGTTCTCCTTGGGTTCGAGCTCGTGATAGCGCTCGAGCGCCTCGCGGGCGGCGTCGTCGAGGTGCGACGGCACCGCCACCTGCACCTCGGCGAGGAGATCGCCGGTGCCCTTGGCGGTCGCGACACCGCGCCCCTTCACCCGCAGGACGCGGCCGGACGGGGTTCCCGGGGCGACGCGGAGCTTGACGGGCTCGCCGCCCAGCGTGGGCACCTCGATCGTCGCGCCGAGTGCCGCCTCGGTGAAGGTCACGGGCACGGTGACCCGCAGGTTCGGGCCGTCGCGCGTGAAGACGGGGTGCGGCCGTACCGCGACCTGTACGACGATGTCGCCCGTCTCGCCGCCGTCGGGCGACGGGCGCCCGCGGCCGCGCAGCCGGATCTTCTGCCCGTCGGACACGCCGGCAGGGATCTTCACCTTGAAGGGGCGGCCGTCTTCGCCCTGCAGGGAGATCGTCTCGCCCTTGGTCGCGGTGACGAAGTCGATCGTCGTGCGCGCGGTGACGTCCGCGCCCTTCGTGGGGCCGCCGTACCCGCGGTAGCCGCCGGTCGACTGACCGAACCGGCCGGTGCCGAACCCGCCCCCCTGCTGCTGGTTGAACATCGAGAAGATGTCGTCGAAGTCCTCCGACTGGTATCGCGTGCCACCGCCACGGCCCTGGTTGAACATGCTGAAGACGTCTTCGAAGCCGCCGTTGCCGGCTTGCCCGCCCGAGGTGAAGCGAGCGCCGGAGCCCATCGCCCGGATCTGGTCGTACTCCTTGCGCTGCTCGGCGTCGGAGAGCACCGAGTACGCCTCGCTGACCTCCTTGAACTTCGCCTCCGCGGCCGCATCGCCGGCGTTGGAGTCCGGGTGGTAGGTGCGCGCGAGCTTGCGGTAGGTCTTCTTGAGATCGGCGTCGGCGACGTCCTTGGGCACGCCGAGGATCTTGTAGAAGTCCTTGTCGAACCAGTCCTGACTGGCCATGGATGCTCCTCCCCGGCCTATTCGGCCGGCACCGCGACGACGACCTTCGCGGGGCGGAGCTCGACGGAGCCGAGACGGTAGCCGGTCTCGACGACCTCGAGGATCGTCGGCGTCTCGACCCCGGCGGTCGGCGCCTGGAAGATCGCCTCGTGCTGCTGCGGGTCGAAGACCTCGCCGGCAGCGCCGTAGGTGACGAGGCCCATGCGCTCGGCCACGCCACGGAGCTTCTCGGCGATCGCCCAGAACGGCGTGCCCTCTTCGAGGTCGCCGTGCTTCTCGGCACGGTCGAGGTCGTCGAGCACGGGCAGGAGGCCCTTGGCCACCGCGCCCTTGGCGCGCTCGATCTCGATCTCCCGCTGCTCCTCGGTGCGGCGGCGGTAGTTCGCGTACTCGGCCTGCAGTCGCTTGAGGTCATTCAGCAGCTGCGACTCGAGGTCGGCGATGACGGCGTCCTCGGCGGCGGCATCCGGATTCTGTGCCGCGCCCAGGATGTCGTCGACCGTCAGCTCGTCGTCGGTGCCCTGCCCGTCCTGCGGGTCGGGGTCGGAGGCGTGCGCCTCCGACCCCTCGCCCGGACGGACCTCGTCGCCCTGCGGCTCTTCGAAGTCCTTGTCTGCCATGGTTACTTCTTCTCGTCCTCGTCGTCGATGACCTCGGCGTCGACGACATCCTCGTCGGAGTCGGTCGCACCGCTGTCGCCGGCGGGCTCGTCAGCGGGGGCGTCCGCCGCCTGCTGAGCGGCCTGGCTCGAGGCGTAGATCGCCTCGCCGAGCTTGCCCTGGCTCTGGTTGAGCTTGTCGAACGCGGTCTTCACAGCCTCGTCGTCCTCGCCGGCCAGTGCCGACTTGAGAGCGTCGACGTCGCCCTGCACCTCGGACTTGACGTCCTCGGGAAGCTTGTCGTCGTTCTCCTTGATGAGCTTCTCGATCGAGTACGACAGGGTCTCGGCCTGGTTGCGCACCTCGGCGGCCTCGCGACGCTTCTTGTCTTCAGCGGCGTGCTCCTCGGCCTCGCGCACCATGCGCTCGATGTCGTCCTTGGGCAGCGACGAGCCGCCCGTGATCGTCATCGACTGCTCCTTGCCGGTGCCCTTGTCCTTCGCCGAGACGTGGACGATGCCGTTCGCGTCGATGTCGAAGGTGACCTCGACCTGCGGGATGCCGCGCGGGGCCGGTGCGATGCCGGTGAGCTCGAACGTGCCCAGCGGCTTGTTGTCGCGCGTGAACTCGCGCTCGCCCTGGAAGACCTGGATCGCGACCGATGGCTGGTTGTCGTCGGCGGTCGTGAAGGTCTCGCTGCGCTTGGTCGGGATGGCGGTGTTGCGCTCGATGAGCTTCGTCATGATGCCGCCCTTGGTCTCGATTCCGAGGCTCAGGGGGGTCACGTCGATGAGCAGCACGTCCTTGCGCTCGCCCTTGAGGACGCCGGCCTGGAGGGCCGCGCCGACGGCGACGACCTCATCCGGGTTGACGCCCTTGTTGGGCTCCTTGCCGGCCTCGCGCTGCACGAGCTCGCTCACGGCGGGCATGCGGGTCGAGCCGCCGACGAGCACGACGTGGTCGATGTCGGCGACCTTGATGCCGGCCTCGCGGATGACGTCTTCGAACGGCTTCTTGGTGCGGTCGAGGAGGTCCTTGGTGAGGTCCTCGAACTTGGCGCGGGTGATCGTCTCGGAGAGCGAGACGGGGCCGGAGTCGGTGAGCGACAGGTACGGCAGGTTCACCGACGTGCTCGTCGACGAGGAGAGCTCCTTCTTCGCCTGCTCCGCGGCCTCCTTGAGGCGCTGCAGCGCGATCTTGTCGCCCGAGACGTCGACGCCGGTGGTGTCCTTGAACTGCTTGATGAAGTAGTCCACGAGACGCTGGTCCCAGTCGTCGCCGCCGAGGCGGTTGTCACCGGCGGTCGAGCGCACCTGGATGGTCGAGAAGTCATCGTCCTTGCCCACCTCGAGCAGCGAGACGTCGAACGTTCCGCCACCGAGGTCGAAGACGAGGATGAGCTCGTCCTCCTTGCCGCGGTCGAGGCCGTAGGCCAGTGCGGCCGCCGTGGGCTCGTTGATGATGCGCAGGACGTTGAGGCCGGCGATCTCGCCGGCCTCCTTGGTCGCCTGACGCTCGGCGTCGTTGAAGTACGCGGGGACCGTGATGACGGCATCCGTCACCGTGTCGCCCAGGTACTGCTCGGCGTCGCGCTTGAGCTTCTGGAGGATGCGCGCGGAGATCTCCTGCGGCGTCCACTTCTTGCCGTCGACCTCGAAGGTCCAGTCGGTGCCCATGTGGCGCTTGACCGACGAGACGGTGCGGTCGACGTTGGTGACGGCCTGGCGCTTCGCGGTCTCGCCGACGAGCACCTCGCCGTCCTTGGTGAACGCGACGACCGACGGGGTCGTGCGGAAGCCCTCGGCGTTGGCGATGACCTTGGGCTCGCCGCCCTCGAGGACGCTGACGACCGAGTTGGTCGTACCGAGATCGATTCCGACAGCACGTGCCATGTGTATCTCTCCTTCATCTGGCCGGGGACATCGCCTCGGCCCGTGGTTGTTGGGGGAAGTCGGGGAGCGGCATCCGCTCGACGTACGAGTTGAGCCGCGATGACTCAACCCTACTCCGGCCTCCGAAACGTGTCAAATGAAGTTGATATGACTTGACTCAAGTTTGGTGGGATTGCGGGCCGCGGGTGTGGTCGGAAAGTCAGGATCCTCTCGTTTCCGTATGTGAGTTGCGGGTCACGCACCCCCATGTGAGTTGCGGGTCACACACCCCCATGTGAGTTGCGGGTCACGCACCCCCATGTGAGTTGCGGGTCACGCACCCCCATGTGAGTTGCGGGTCACGCACCCCCATGTGAACGCGAACTCACCTGCGAAATCCGCAGAGGCTCGAAGAGCCGAGGGCGCGAAGAGCCGAGGGCGCGCCTGAGCGCCGAGGCGACCGTCAGCCGAGCAGCGTCTCCGACAACGAGGCCTTCGGGTCGGGCAGCCGCCGCATCCGGAGCCCGTTGAGCGCCCCCAGGGCGGCCGCGAGGATCGGGATCAGCAGCGCGACCTGGAGGGCGATGTGCCGAGCCTCGGTATTGATGCGGATCACCTCGGCGGAGGCCTCCGGCGGCTCGTCGGCCAGCAGCTGCTCCATACCGGAGTTCGACATGAGCTCCGCGTCCTCCTCCAGCACCGTGGACACCTGCTGCTGCTGCTCGGTGGTGAGCACCTCGCTCGAGTCGGCGAGCGAGGTGAACGACGCAGCGAGGGTCGCGAGCATGATGGCGCCCGCGAAGGCCAGACCGAACGAGAGCCCGAAAGACCCGGCCGCCGAGTTGACGCCCGCCGCTTCGCTGACGCGCTCGTCGGAGATCGGCGACAGCGTGTAGTTGTTGAGCTGGGAGACGAGAAGGCCCAGCCCGGATCCCGCCACGATCAACGGGAGCGTGAGGTACCAGCCGGAGTCGGCGATCGGCACCAGCGGCACGATCGCGAGCAGTCCGACGAAGGCGAGCACGAATCCGGTCAGGATCAGGTTCGCCGGGCGGCCCTTGGCCCGACGACCCGCCCAGATGGCCACGACGAACATGCTCAACGAGAGCGGCGCGATCGAGAGCCCGGCCTGGAGTGCGTTGTACTCGAGCACCATCTGCAGGTACAGCGGCAGCACGATCATCGTGCCGCCGAGCGCGATCTGCTGCAGGAGCTGTCCGCTCACGCCCGTGCGGAAGGGCTTGGACGCGAACAGTGCGGGGTCGAGCAGCACCGGCTTGCCCCGCTTCTTGCGCGAGTTCAGCCACCACGCGAGTCCGCCGAGAGCGACGACGCCGAGGCCGATGATGAGGCCGACATAGCCGCCGCCCTCCTGCCACACGAGGATGCCGAGCACGACGCCGCCCATGCCGACCACCGACAGGCCAGCGCCGACCAGGTCGATCGATCGGTCGCCCGTGTACTTGACATCCTTGACGAGACCCGCGCCCAGCAGCACCACCGCGATGATCACGGCCTCCAGCGCGAAGGCGACCCGGTACGACCAGAACGTCGTGATGAACCCGCCCAGGAGCGGGCCTACTGCCGCCGCGATCGCCGCCGACGCTCCGACGAGCGCGTAGACGCGCTTCTGGTGGGCGCCGGTGAAGTTGCCGTGGATCAGCGACTGCATCGAGGGCAGCAGGAGCGAGGCGCCGATCCCGCCGATGATCGCCCAGAAGATGATGACCGCCGTGAGGCTCTGCGCGAACGTCATGGCGACGGCGCCGATGGCGTAGCCGATCAGTCCGAGGATGTAGGCGAGCTTGCGGCCGATCAGGTCCCCCATCTTGCCGCCGATGAGGATGAAGGCCGCCGAGACGAGCGCCTCGAGCGCGATCGCGCCCTGCACGCCGCTCGCAGTGGTGCCGAGATCCTTCACCACCGCCGAGATCGACACGTTCATGATCGACGTGTCGACGACGAGCACGAACATCGCCATCGCAAGCAGGATGGCGAGGCGCCCGTTGAACGCGGTGGGCACGGCCTTCTTTTCGGTCATCAGCGAAGTGAAGCACAGCGGATGCCGCGGCATCCACAGTTCCGTCAGGAATCACCCCGTCGCGAGTGAGATCACGCGCGGCCGCGAACGCGTAGCCTGATCGCGCGGGGCGACGCTGCCCCGCGGCATCCGGAACCGCACTGTCGCCGCGCCGATGCACCGCATGTTCACCGAAGGGCTCTACCGTGACGAGCATGGGACCCGAACCTTCCGCCGAGGAGCCGATCTTCCGCACCCCGCCGCCGCCGGCAACGGCCAACACGGGAGCGATCCGGCCGTTCGCCGACGTGTTCCAGGAATCGGGCTCCGAGGAGCCGATCCCCCGCAAGCGGGTCTTCTCGTGGGCGCTGTGGGACTGGGCGACCCAGCCGTTCAACTCCGTCCTCCTCACCTTCGTCTGGGTGCCGAGCTTCCTCGTCTCGTCGTTCTTCCTCGACCCGGCGATCGCCGCCAGCGGCATCGTGAACGGTGAGGAGATCGACTGCGACACGACCGCGAACGCGCTGACGGAGTTCTGCCGCGCGCTCGGCGGGCTCGATGCGAATCTCGGCTGGGGCATCATGGTCGCCGGCATCCTCATCGCCCTGCTCGCGCCCGTGCTCGGTCAGCGAGCCGATGCGACCGGGCGCCGCAAGCTCATGCTCGGCATCTTCACCGGGCTGCTCATCCTCTGCCAGCTCGGAATGGCCTTCATCCCGGGCACGCCGTCGCTGTTCTGGTTCGGGGTCGCCATGATCGCGTTCGGCAGCGTCGTGGGCGAGATCGCCGGCGCCAACTACAACGCGCTCCTCGTCTCGGTCTCGACGCCCAAGACCGTCGGGCGCGTCTCGGGGCTCGGGTGGGGCTTCGGCTACATCGGCGGCATCGTCGCGCTGGTGATCGTCGTCGGACTCATCCTCAGCGGCGTCCTCGACGGCACGCAGGCGATCACGTTCCAGCTCATCGCCGCCGGGGCGACGGTATGGACGATCCTGTTCTCCATCCCGATCTTCCGCAACGTGCCCGAGCCGCCGCCCTCGCCCGCCGCCAAGCGCGTCGGCTTCTTCGCCGGCTACGCAGAGCTCGTCCGTTCGGTGGGGCGGCTGTGGCGCGAGCACCGTCCGACCCTGTGGTTCCTGCTGGCGTCTGCCGTCTACCGCGACGGACTGGCCGCCGTCTTCACGTTCGGCACCGTGATCGCCGCGCGCGTGTTCGGGTTCGGCTTCACCGATCTCGTGATCTTCGGTGTCGCCCTCAATCTGGTCGCCGGCATCTCGACGATCCTCGCCGGTCGCCTCGACGACCGGTTCGGCCCCAAAGCCGTGATCCTCATCGCGATCGGCGGGATCATCGCGTGCTGCCTCGCCGTCTTCATCGGCGCGGGTGCCGGGAAGGGACTGTTCTGGGCGGCCGGCATCGTCCTGGCCGCACTCGTGGGCCCCGCCCAGGCCGCGTCGCGGTCGTTCCTCGCCCGCGTCACTCCGGTCGGCCAGGAGGGAGAGATCTTCGGTCTCTATGCGACGACGGGGCGCGCCGCGAGCTGGATGGCACCGCTCCTATGGGGCCTCTTCATCGCGGTGTCCGGCAACCAGACGCTCTACGGCATCCTCGGCATCGCCGTCATTCTGGCGATCGGGTTCGTGCTGCTGCTGTTCGTGAAGGCACCGCCCCGCCACGCGGAGGTCTGATCTGCTCGCCCTCACTCCTCCAGTCACCCTCACCTCCAGTCGCCAAGACACGCCGGCGCGGTGACGCGCGGGCGGCGTGTCTTGGCAACTCGCTGAGGATCAGGCGCCCGGCCAGGCGTCGGCGAGCTTCGTCAGCAGCCGTGCGAGGTCGGCGCGCTCGACGTCGCTGAAGCTCGACAGGGCCGTGTCGATGGCCTCGCGCCGCTCCCCCCGGAATCCGCGGACCAGGGCGGCGCCGGCATCCGTCAGCGCCACGCGCGTGCGCCGCGCGTCGTCGGGGTCGGCCTCGCGCCGCACCAGGTCGAGCTGGAACGCCTGCTGCACCAGCCGGGAGGCGCGCGGCTGGTCGACGCCGACGGCGTCGGCGATCTCGCCCACGGACAGCGCCCGGCCCGCTGCGGCGAGCGCTTCGAGCAGTCTCATGCGCGCCGGGCCGCCGATGCGCGCTGCGCCGCCCCATCCGGGGCCGGGGCCGCGCCCGTGATGCCCGCCGCCCCTGCCCCACTGCTGGGCGGAGTGCCCGTGGTGCATCGGGCCGTGGCCGTGCGGACCCGGACCGCCCTCCCACGGCGGGCGGGGTCCGCGCCGGCCCCGCAGCCGGGCGAGCGCAGCGGCGATGACGTCGGCAGGATCGGTCGGTTTCTGCGGCATACCGCCAATTTACATGCGACTTGACATGCAATGCCAACCCATGTCACACTACATATGCATGTATGAGGACATGCACTTCGCGACCTCAGGTCGCCGGAAAGGACTTCTCATGAACAACGACTTCGAAAACCAAGACTCCGCCCCCGACGAGCAGGCCGGTGCGCAGCGCCCGCTGGGCTACTGGCTCCGCCTCGTCGACGGGCTCATCTCCCGCGAGTTCGCCGCCGCCTTCGAGGGCGAGGGCGTGACCCGCAGGGACTGGATGCTGCTCAACGCCCTCTCGGGCGACGTCGACGCACCCGGACTCGCCGAACGCCTCGCCCGCAAGGGCGGCAAGCGCCTGCGCCGACTCGACCAGCTCGGCTGGGCCGAGGAGCAGGGCGACGGCACATGGGCGGTCACCACTGCGGGCCGCGAGGCGAAGGACCGCCTCGGCGAGGCCGTGAGCGGCATCCGCTCGCGCGTCGCCGACGCGATCTCACCCGGGGACTACGCCACGATGACCGCCTCGCTCGAGGCCATCGCGCGGGGCCTCGGCTGGGACGAGACCCAGCCCTTCCCCCGCGGGCGCGGCTTCGGTCCCGGGCGCGGCTTCGGTCCCGGGCGCTTCGGCGGTCCGCAGCCGTTCCGCCCCGACATCCGCTTCGGCTTCGGGCCCAACCGGCACCGCGGCTTCGAGCCCGGCCACCACCCGGGACGCCCCGGATCCGATCCTCACCACGACGCGTCGTTCGACGACGCGTGGGGCGAGGATCCGCACGCGGGTGACGGATGCCGCGGCCACGCCATGCACGAGCAGTGGCACCACGGGCACGGGCGCGGCGGCTCGCTCCACGGCCAGGACTCTCACGGGCACCCGGGTCACGCGCCGCACCACGGGCACGAGCACGGTCATGCCGGCCACCGCCACGGCCACAAGGGCCACCGCGGGCACGGTGCCCGCAAGGCCGAGCGCGCGTACGAGCGCGGGTTCGCGGCCGGCGTCGCAGCGCAGACGGTCCCGGGCTCCCCCGCGGCCTGACCACCCAGCCCCCGTCAAAGCATGGGGAGCAATGCGGCTCCCGCGGCCGCGACCCCGACCGAACGGGGGATTCTCCCCCGTCGATTCACGGCGCCGCCCCCCGCGGCGGACTCGGCCGCCTGACCGGCAGCCGCCGCACAGAAGCGAGGAGACACGCCGGGCGGGCCGCGCGCACAGCGCCCCTGCTCGGCGTGTTTCCTCGTTTTCCGTCGGCGCGCGGCCATGACGGGCGTCACACGCCGGCCGCGCGACCAGGCCACAATGGACGCGATGACCACGCCCGCGCTCCTCGCGATCTCGCACGGCACCGCCTCGTCCGACGGGCGGGCAGCCGTCGCGGCGCTCGTCGCCGCGGTCGCCGAACGCCTGCCCGACATCACGGTGCGCCTCGGCCACGTCGACGTGCAGCAGCCGGACGTCGCGGCGTCGCTCGACGCCCTCCCGGCCGACCAGCCGGTGATCATCGTGCCGCTGCTGCTCTCGGCCGGCTACCACGTGCGGGTCGACCTGAAGGAGCAGACCGCCGGCCGCGCCGGCGTGACGATCGCGCCGGCGCTCGGACCCGACCCGCGGCTCGTCGATGCCCTGCTCGCACGACTCGGGCCGCTCGACGTGACGGCAGACGACGCCGTCGTCCTCGCCGTCGCCGGCTCGAGCGACGAGCGCGCGAACGAGGACTGCCGCCGGATCGGCGCGATGCTCGGCGAACGGCTCGGCCGCGCGATCACCGTGGGCTTCCTCGCCGCCACCGACCCGCGCCTCGGTGCCGCCGTGGCGGACGCTCGCGGGGGATCCTCCGATCGCGTGATCGTCGCGGACTACCTCCTGGCGCCTGGCTACTTCCACGACCTCGCCGTGCGCCTCGCCCACGGCTCCCCCGTCGCACGCCCGCTGCTCGACGACGACGAGCCCCCGGCATCCCTCGTCGACATCGTCATCGACCGGTACCGCGCCGCGCTCTCCTGACACTCCGGCTCAGGCGTTGGTGAACCGGGTCCGAATACCCGCGCCGCAACCTCTGTGACGCACCGTTACGCACGGTGACGCCCCTTGACGCTCGGATAGGCCGCGGCCCGCGCCGCTTCTACTCTCGCGGCATGGACTCGATAGGGTCCCCCGGGGACGCCCGGGTCATCCGGAGGCCACCCGTGACCATCAGCGACACCGACCCGCGCCCGGCGAAGCCGCACGAGGCGCGTGCCGCGGCACGTCCACCGCGCCCGTCGTCCAAGCCCAACGGGCAGTGGAAGATCGACGGCCTCGCGCCGCTCAACGGCAACGAGGAGTGGAAGCAGGTCGACAACGGCCTGAGCGTCCGCGGGCGCATCGAGGAGGTCTACTCGAAGGGCGGGTTCGCCTCGATCGATCCGACCGATCTGCACGGCCGCTTCCGCGTGTGGGGCCTCTACACGCAGCGCAAGCCCGGCATCGACGGCGGGCGCACCGCGACCCTCGAACCGCACGAACTCGAGGACGAGTTCTTCATGCTGCGCGTCCGCATCGACGGCGGCCAGCTCACGACCGACCAGCTGCGCGTGATCGCCGGCATCTCGGTCGAGTTCGGTCGTGACACCGCTGACCTCACCGACCGGCAGAACGTGCAGCTGCACTGGATCCGCGTCGAGGACGTCCCCGAGATCTGGCGTCGCCTCGAGGCCGTCGGCCTGCAGACGACCGAGGCCTGCGGCGACGTTCCGCGCGTCGTGCTCGGCTCGCCGGTCGCGGGCATCGCCGCCGATGAGCTGATCGATCCGACGCCGCAGATCGACGAGATCACGTCGCGATTCATCGGCGACGAGTCGCTCGCGAACCTCCCCCGCAAATTCAAGTCGGCCATCACCGGCCACCCCAGCCAGGATGTCGTGCACGAGATCAACGACGTCGCCTTCGTGGCCGTCGAGCACCCCGAGCTCGGTGTCGGCTACGACCTGTGGGTCGGCGGCGGCCTGTCCACCACCCCGCGCCTCGCCGAACGCCTGGGCGTCTTCATCTCGCCCGAGCGGGTGGCGGATGCCTGGCACGGGGTCGCCCAGATCTTCCGCGACTACGGCTACCGGCGGCTGCGCAACAAGGCGCGACTGAAGTTCCTTCTCGCCGAGTGGGGCGCCGAGAAGTTCCGGCAGGTGCTGCAGGACGAGTACCTCGGCTATGCGCTGCCCGACGGCCCGCCGGCGCCGAAGCCGCTCACTCAGGGCGACCACGTCGGCGTGCACCGTCAGAAGGACGGCCGCTTCTACATCGGCGCGACCCCGATCGTCGGGCGCGTGTCAGGCCCGAACCTCGCGAAGCTCGCCGAGCTCATCGAGGCACACGGGTCGACGCGGCTGCGCACGACGCCGCACCAGAAGGTCGTGATCCTCGACATCCCCGAGGACCGCGTCGAGTCGCTCATCGCCGGCCTCGACGAGCTCGGGCTCCAGGCGCGGCCGAGCCTCATCCGGCGCGGCACGATCGCGTGCACGGGCATCGAGTTCTGCAAGCTGGCCATCGTCGAGACGAAGGCCTTCGCGACCGCGGCGGTGCTCGACCTCGAAGCGCGTCTCGACCAGTTCGAGCTGCCGCATCCGATCTCCCTGCACGTGAACGGATGCCCCAACTCGTGCGCGCGCATCCAGACGGCCGACATCGGCCTGAAGGGCCAGCTGGTCACGATCGACGGCGAGCAGGTGCCGGGCTACCAGGTGCACCTCGGTGGCGGCCTCGCGAACGCCGACCGCGAGGACCCGGGCCTGGGCCGCACGGTGCGCGGCCTGAAGGTCGCGGCGGACGGCATCGCGGACTACACCGAGCGGGTCGTGAAGCGGTTCCTCGAGGACCGGGATGCCGCGGCCGACGAGACATTCGCGCAGTGGGCGCATCGCGCCGAAGAGGAGGCCCTGCAATGAGCGTCGCCCTCGCACCGCGCATCGTGGAGAAGCGCCCGGCCGAGGAGCTGCGGGCCCTCGCCGAGCGGGGAAACGCCGAGCTCGGCAGCCTGACCGACCACGAGGCATCCGCTGCCGACGTCGTCGCGTGGGTCGCGCGCAACTTCTCCATGGCCTCGGCGGCGGTGGCGTGCTCGATGGCCGATGCGGCGCTCCCCCACCTGGTGGCGGAGCAGCTGCCGGGCGTGGACGTGCTCTTCCTCGACACCGGCTACCACTTCACCGAGACCTACGCGACACGCGACGAGGTGCAGCGCGCGCTGGACGTGCGGATCGTGGACGTGCTCCCCGCGCAGACCGTCGCCGAGCAGGACACCGAGTTCGGCGCGAAGCTCCACGACCGCGACGCCGCCCTGTGCTGCGCACGACGCAAGGTCGCACCCCTGCAGGACGCGCTCGGCGGGTACGAGGTCTGGTTCACCGGAGTCCGGCGCGACGAGGCGCCCACGCGCACCGCGACGCCTCTCGTGACGTGGGACGAGCGCAACGGGCTCGTGAAGGTGAACCCCGTCGCCGCGTGGAGCTTCGACGACGTCCTCGCCCACGCGACGGCGCACAAGGCGCCGGTGAACCTCCTCGTCGGCTTCGGCTACCCGTCGATCGGCTGCGCGCCGTGCACCCAGCCGGTCGCCGCCGGCGAAGATCCCCGGTCCGGCCGCTGGGCCGGGCTCTCGAAGACGGAATGCGGGCTGCACGAATGACTCTCTCGGATACCCAGACGAGACGCGCCCAGTCTCTCAGCACGCTCGACCTGCTCGAGGCCGAGTCGATCCACGTGATCCGTGAGGTGGTCGCCGAGTTCGAGCGCCCGGTGCTGCTGTTCTCCGGCGGCAAGGACTCCGTCGTCGTGCTCCATCTCGCGGCGAAGGCGTTCGCACCCGGAAGGGTCCCGTTCCCCGTGCTGCACGTGGACACGGGCCACAACTTCCCCGAGGTGCTCGCGTTCCGCGACGAGACCGTCGAGCGACTCGGCATCCGCCTCGAAGTCGCCCGCGTGCAGGACTACATCGACGACGGCCGGCTCACCGAGCGGGCCGACGGCACGCGCAACCCGCTGCAGACACTGCCGCTGCTCGACGCGATCGCGGCGGGGCGTCACGACGCCGTGTTCGGCGGAGCGCGCCGCGACGAGGACAAGGCTCGCGCAAAGGAACGGATCATCTCGCTGCGCGACGAGTTCGGCCAGTGGGACCCGCGCAACCAGCGTCCCGAGCTGTGGAGTCTGTACAACGGCCGTCACACCCCCGGGCAGCACGTGCGCGCCTTCCCGATCTCGAACTGGACCGAGCTCGACGTCTGGCGCTACATCGAGCGCGAGGGGATCGCACTCCCTCCCCTGTACTTCGCCCACGAGCGCGCGGTGTATTCCCGCGACGGCATGTGGCGCCCGGTCGGCGAGTTCTCGCCACCGCGCGACGACGAGAACGTGGAGGTGCGCACGGTGCGCTATCGCACGGTCGGCGACATGAGCTGCACCGGTGCGGTGGAGTCGGATGCCGCGGACCTGACCGCGATCGTCGCCGAGGTCGCCCGCTCCACCCTGACGGAGCGCGGCGCCACACGCGCCGACGACCGGCTCAGCGAGGCCGCCATGGAGGACCGCAAGAAGGACGGGTACTTCTAAAATGACCGCGACGCTCACCTCCACCGGAACGCTGTTCCGCTTCGCCACGGCCGGCTCGGTCGACGACGGCAAGTCGACGCTCGTCGGACGGCTGCTGCACGACTCCAAGGCGATCCTCGCCGACCAGCTCGAGCAGGTGCAGCGCACGTCGGCCGAGCGCGGGTTCGCGCACGGCGATTTCGACTTCGCCCTCCTGACCGACGGCCTGCGCGCCGAGCGCGAGCAGGGCATCACGATCGACGTCGCCTACCGGTACTTCTCGACGGGCTCGCGGTCGTTCGTGCTCGCCGACTGCCCCGGGCATGTGCAGTACACGCGCAACATGGTCACCGGCGCCACGACCGCCGACGCCGTCGTGGTTCTCGTCGACGGGCGCAAGGGCGTGCTGGAGCAGACCCGCCGCCATCTCGCCGTCGTCGCACTGCTGCGCGTGCCGCACGTCATCGTGGCGGTGAACAAGATCGATCTGATCGGGTTCTCGGCGGATGCCTTCACCGCCGTCTCCGACCAGGCCCGCTCGGTCGCCGCCGAGCTCGGCATCCGGGATCTCCACGTGATCCCCGTGTCGGCCCTCGAGGGCGACAACATCGTCGAGCGCTCGGCCCGCACCCCGTGGTACGACGGGTCGCCGCTGCTCGAGCTGCTGGAGACGCTGCCCGGCGCCGACCTGCTCGAACAGGATCTCGAGCCGCTGCGGCTCCCGGTGCAGCTCGTGCTGCGGCCGCAGGGAGGACTCGCCCCCGACGTCGCAGCCGACCCTGCCGCCGCCGAGCGACTGCGCGACTACCGCGCCGTCGCCGGCCGCATCTCGTCGGGCACCGTGCGCGTGGGAGACCCGGTGGAGATCTTCCCGTCCGGCATCCAGACCACGGTCACCGGCATCCGCTCGGCCGGCTCCCCCGTCGACGAGGCCGTCGCACCGCAGTCCGTGTCGCTCGAGTTCGACGCCGACATCGACACCGCCCGAGGAGCTCTCGTGGTCGCGGCGGGCACGCTTCCGGCCGCGCGCCGCGAGGTGGCTGCCGAGCTGTTCCAGCTCGATGCACGGCCCCTCACCCCCGGCAGCCGGGTGCTCGTGAAGCACGGCACGACCACCGTCCAGGCGATCGTCGCCCAGATCGAGTCGCGCTACGACCTCGATCTGCTCACCCATGAGCCCGCCCAGACGCTCCAGACCAACGACATCGGCCGGGTGCGTCTGCGCCTCGCCGCCGACCTGCCGATCGAGTCCTACGAGTCCAGCCGTCACGGCGGCTCGTTCCTCGTCATCCATCCGTCCGACGGCGCCACCCTCGCCGCCGGCATCGCGCGCGACTGACGCGCACCGCACCACCCACCGAGAAACGCCGAACGAAGGAGGCGAACTGTGAACACCATCCGCACCGCGACGACGATCACCACACTGGGACTTGTGGCCGCCATGATGGCGGGCTGCGCCTCCGCCGCCGCCGGCACCCCCGACACCGCCGACGAGGTGACCGAGCTGCGCCTGGGCTACTTCGCGAACGTGACGCACGCGCCCGCGCTCGTCGGCCTCCAGGAGGGCCTGTTCGAGGATGCGCTGGGCGACGTCGACGTGACGACCTCGGTCTTCAACGCCGGTCCCGCCGCCATCGAGGCACTGACAGCCGGCGCGATCGACGCGACCTACATCGGCCCGAACCCGTCGATCAACACCTTCATCCAGTCCGGCGGCGCGTCCGCCCGGATCGTGGCGGGCGCCGCCACCGGGGGCGCGGCCCTCGTGGTCGCGGACGGGATCGACAGCCCGGACGACCTCGCCGGCACGACGCTCGCCTCGCCCCAGCTGGGCAACACCCAGGACGTCGCGCTGCGCGTGTGGCTGGCCGACCAGGGCTACGAGACCGACACCTCGGGCGGCGGGGATGTGGCGGTCACGCCGACCGAGAACGCGCAGACCCTCACGCTCTTCCAGGACGGTCAGCTCGACGGCGCGTGGGTCCCCGAACCCTGGGTCTCGCGCCTCGTGATCGACGAAGGAGCGCACGTGCTCGTCGACGAGGCCGAGCTGTGGCCCGACGGCGAGTTCCCCACGACCGTCCTCCTCGTGCGAGCCGAATTCCTCGAACAGCACCCCGACGTCGTCGAGCAGCTCCTCGAAGGCCACGTCGCCGCCGTGCAGTGGATCGCCGATCACCCCGACGAGACACCCGCGGTCATCAATGCCGCCCTGGAGGCCGAGACCGGGAAGACGCTGTCGGATGCCGTCATCCAGCGTGCCCTCGAACACGTGACGTTCTCGGCCGACCCGCACGCCGACACGTTCGAGACGCTCGTCGCCAACGGCCTCGAGGCCGGGACGCAGAAGGACGGCTCGATCGACGGCCTGTTCGACCTGCGCCTCCTCAACGGCCTGCTGGCGGCATCCGGAGCCGAGCCCGTCTCGGCCGCAGGGCTCGGAGAAGATTCGCCGTGACCACCACCCCCCGCCGCGCGACCGGCGTCGTGTCACCCTCGGGTGACGCGGCGCCGGGCCGCGGCGTCCCGAACCCGCTCGGCCCGAGCTTCGACGGCGTCGCACCGGTTCTCCGCCCGACCCCGGCTGCGGCCCCCGCGGTGCGGATCGACGGGGTCTCGAAGCGGTTCGGGGACGGCCCCCTCGTGCTCGACGACGTCGCGCTCGACATCGCGCCCGGCGAGTTCGTGTGCCTGCTGGGCGCCTCCGGCTGCGGCAAGTCGACCCTGCTCAATCTCATCGCGGGCCTCGATCGTCCGACCTCCGGCAGCATCGAGACGCCGGCCGCCGGCGCCGCGGTGATGTTCCAGGAGTCCGCGCTCATGCCGTGGCTCACCGCGCGGCGCAACGTCGAGCTCGCCCTGCGCCTGCGCGGCGTCGCCCGCCGCGAGCGCCGCGAGAAGGCGCTGGCGCTGCTGGATACGGTGAACCTCACGGATGCTGCGCAGAAGCGCCCGCACGAGCTCTCCGGCGGCATGCGCCAGCGCGTGGCCCTCGCCCGCGCCCTCGCCCAGGATCGCCCGGTCCTGCTCATGGACGAGCCGTTCGCCGCCCTCGACGCCATCACCCGCGACCTCCTGCACGAGGAGCTCGAGCGCGTGTGGCGCGCCACCGGCCGCACGATCGTGTTCGTCACGCACAACGTGCGCGAGGCCGCCCGGCTCGGCCAGCGCGTCGTGCTGCTCTCGAGCCGACCCGGCCGCGTGGCCGGCGAGTGGCGGATCTCGCAGACCGTGGGCCGCCGGATCGAGTCGCCCGAGGTCGCCGCCCTCTCGGTGGAGATCACCGAGCAGCTGCGGAAGGAGATCCGCCGCAATGCCGCCTGAGACCACCGCCGACGACGTCCGTACGCCGGGCGCGGCATCCGGTCCTGACGACCTCCGTTCCCTGGAGGCCGGACTCGACCGCCTGCAGACCGATGCCGCGCCCGCGCCCGGGCCCTGGCGCCGGTTCGCGTCGAGCGTCGTGCCGCCTCTCGTCTTCGTACTCCTGCTCATCGTCATCTGGCAGCTGTACGTCGTGATCGCGCAGCCGCGGCCCGACCGGGTGCCGAGCCCGGTCGACGTCTGGAACGCGCTCGGGCTCGCGTGGGAGGCCGGACGCCTGCAGGAGGCCGTCGCGACGAGCCTCGAGCGCGGCATCGTCGGATTCCTCATCGCGATCGCCGTCGGCACGCCGATCGGCCTGCTCCTGGCCGAGGTGCGTCCGATCCGTCGCGCGGTGGGCCCGATCATCTCGGGACTGCAGGTGCTGCCCTCGGTCGCGTGGGTGCCTGCGGCCATCATCTGGTTCGGCCTCTCCGACGCCACGGTGTACTTCGTGATCCTCATGGGCGCGATCCCGTCCATCGTCAACGGGCTCATCGCCGGCATCGACCAGGTGCCGCCCCAGCTGCGGCGGGTCGGCACGGTGCTCGGTGCCTCGCGCTGGCAGCTGGCCACCGCGGTGATCCTCCCCGCCGCGCTCCCCGGCTACCTCGCCGGGCTCAAGCAGGGCTGGGCGTTCTCCTGGCGCTCGCTCATGGCCGCCGAGATCATCGCGATGGGCGGCACCATCGGCTTCGGGCTCGGCTCGATGCTCCAGCAGTCCCGCGAGCTCGCCGACATGGCCGGGGTGCTCGGCACGATCATCGTCATCCTGGTGATCGGCGTGGTGATCGAGCTCGTCTTCTTCGGGCCCCTGGAGCGGCGGATGCTGCGACGCCGCGGCCTGCTCGTCTCAGGCGGTACCCGATGAGCCCCACTCGCCGAGAACGCACTCATGTCATCCCGGAGGGCGCCCAGGAGGACACCGGCGCGTTCTCGGCAAGTCGGAGCGGGGGGAAGGTGTGGCTTGTGGGGGCGGGTCCGGGCGACCCGGGCCTGCTCACCGTGCGCGGCCTGCGCGCGCTCGAGGGCGCCGACGTGATCGTGGCCGACCGTCTCGGCGCGCGTTCGGTGCTCGACGGTCTCGCCGCCGACGGCGTCGAGCTCACCGCCGAGATCGTCGACGTCGGCAAGCTGCCCGGACATCACGCGGTGCCGCAGGACGCGATCAACGCCCTGCTGGTGCAGCTCGCCCGCGACGGCAAGAACGTCGTGCGACTCAAGGGCGGCGACCCCTACGTGTTCGGCCGCGGAGGCGAGGAGCGCGCCGCGTGCCGGGCGGCCGGCATCGAGGTGGAGGTCGTGGCGGGCATCACGAGCGCGATCTCGGTCCCCGCGATCGCCGGCATCCCCCTCACCCACCGCGGCGTGGCGACGGCGTTCACCGTCGCGACCGGACACGACCAGATCCGCGACCTCGGCGGCGGACGCGACCACACGGTCGTGCTGCTCATGGGCGTCGGCACGCTCGCCAACTCCGCCCTCACGCTCGCGCGCGGCGATCGCGGCGCCGACTGCCCGGTCGCGATCGTCGAGGACGGCTTCGGGCCGGGCCAGCGGGTCACCGTGGGCACGCTCGCCACGATCGCGGAGCAGGCGGCCGTGCGCGGCATCCGCTCCCCCGCCGTCGTCGTCGTCGGGGACGTCGTGCGCCTCAGCCCCTACGCGCCCGACGCGCTCACCACCCTCGATCTCACCACCTTCGATCCGCTCGCGATCCCCGCCGAGCGCCCGACCGGAAAGACCCCCGCCACGTGACCTCCTCGACCCTCACCCACCTGCGCGTCGCCATCGTCGGCGCCGGACCCGCGGGCATCTACGCGGGCAATATCCTCGCGAACACGGTCGCCGCGGGCGGCGGCTCCGTGGCGATCGACCTCTTCGAGTCGCTGCCCGCGCCATACGGCCTCATCCGCTACGGCGTCGCTCCCGACCACCCCCGCATCAAGGGCATCGTCACGTCGCTGCACGAGATGCTCGCCGCCGGCACGATCCGCTTCATCGGCAACGTCGAGATCGGCCGCGACGTGGCGCTCGAGGAGCTCCAGGAGCGCTACGACGCTGTCATCCTCGCAACCGGGGCGATCCGCGACGCCGCACTCGACATCCCTGGCATCGACCTGCCCGGGTCGTACGGCGCGGCCGACTTCGTGGCCTGGTACGACGGTCATCCGGACGTTCCCACCGAGTGGCCGCTCGACGCGTCCGCGGTCGCCGTGATCGGCAACGGCAACGTCGCGCTCGACGTCGCGCGCGTACTCGCCAAGCACGCCGTCGACCTGCGCCCGACCGAGATCCCCGACAACGTGCTCTCCGGCCTCGAGGCCTCCGCCGTCACCGACGTGCACGTGTTCGGGCGCCGCGGCCCCGGCGACATCAAGTTCACCCCGATCGAACTGCGCGAGCTCGGCGAGGTGCCCGACGTCGACATCGTCGTGCACGACGAGGACTTCGCCGACGCGGACCCTGCGGCTGCGCCGAACAACCAGCTGAAGGTCATGCTGCGCATCCTCAACGGCTGGCGCACGCGCGAGTCGACGAGCGCCTCACGCCGGCTGCATCTGCACTTCTACCACTCGCCGGTCGAGGTCCTGGGCGACGGCCGGGTCGAGGGCGTGCTCTTCGAGCGCACCCGCCCCGTCGGCGACGGGACCGTGCAGGGCACCGGCGAGTTCCGCGAGATCGCCGTCCAGCAGGTCTACCGCGCGGTCGGCTACTACGGGACGCCCGTGGTCGATGCGCCCTTCGACGCGCGCGCCGGCGTCGTCTCGAACATCGAAGGACGGGTCGTGGATGCCGCGACGACGGGCGACGCGGACGCCCCGGTCGTGCGCGGGCTCTACGCCACGGGCTGGATCAAGCGCGGACCGGTCGGACTCATCGGCCACACGAAGTCGGACGCGATGGAGACGATCGCCCACCTCGTGGCGGATGCCGGCGCCGGCCTGCTCGGGGCGCCCACGGTCGACGTCGACGTGCTCGAGCTGCTCGACGAGCGCGACGTCGCGTACACGACGTGGGACGGATGGCTCGCGCTGGACGCCCACGAGCGGGAGCTCGGCGAGAACCACGTGCACTCCCGCGAGCGCGTCAAGGTCGTGCCGCGCGCCGAGCAGGTCGCGGTGTCGCGCGCGGGAGCCCTGATCGGATCGTGACGTACGTCATCGCGCTGCCTTGCGTGGATGTCAAGGACCGTGCCTGCATCGACGAGTGCCCGGTCGACTGCATCTACGAGGGCGAACGATCGCTGTACATCCATCCCGACGAGTGCGTCGACTGCGGCGCCTGCGAGCCGGACGACCTGCCCGACGAGTGGCAGGACTACTACAAAGCCAACGTCGAGTTCTTCGAGATTTCGACAGGCTCAATCCCGGCTGTCGGATCGCCCGGCGGCGCGGCCAAGATCGGCGTGATCCACATGGACCACCCCGTCATCGCCGAGCTCCCGCCTCAGGGAGAGGCGCATGACTGAATCGGCATACACACCGCCGACGCCGTCTGTGGAGGTCGACGTGGTGGTGATAGGCGGGGGACCGGCGGGGCTGTCGGCCGCACTCAACCTGGGTCGTGCGCGGACCTCGGTCGTCGTGGTGGACGCCGGGAGACCCCGCAATGCGGCCACCCTGCGATCCCACGGATTCCTCACCCGCGACGGTATTCCGCCGTTGGAGCTGCGCAAGCTCGCCCGTGCTGAGCTGGGAGCGTATCCCGCCGTCTCGGTGTACGACCGGGCGGTCGTCACGGGCCTGCTGCCGATCGATTCCGAGAACGGCATGCGATTCATCGCTCCGCTGCAGGGGCGTGCGGAGCGCACTCCCCCCGCCGTCGCCGCGCGGTCCGTCGTCATCGCCACCGGGCTGCGCGAGACGCTCCCGCGCGTGCCGAGCCTGCGCGCGTTCTACGGCATGACGATCTTCAGCTGCGCGGCGTGCGATGCGTGGGAGCTGCAGGATCGCCGGCTCGCCCTGATCGGGGAGACTCCCGATCTCGCCGCCCGCGCCCGGCTCATCGCGCGCTGGACCGACCGGCTCACGGTCTTCACGAACGGCGCCGACGTCGTCGACACCGTCGAGGAGGCCGAGCTCGCGGCATCCGGGATCGTCATCGAGCGTCGGGGGATCGACGACCTGGAAGGCGACCGCGGCGTCGTGTCGGCCGTCCGCCTGGCGGACGGCACCCGCATCGAGATCGACGGCGGGTTCGTGCGGCCGCAGTGGTCGCCGGCGCTGGACTTCCTGAGCGGGCTCGACCTCGCCCGCGACGCCGACGGCACCCTGGTCGTCGACCGGTCCGGGCGCACGTCCGTCCCCGGGGTCTACGCCGCCGGTGATGCCGCCTCCCCCGGTCCGCAGCAGCTCATCGTCGCCGCCGGCCAGGGCGCGCGTGCCGCTGCGGTGCTCGTGCACGACCTCGTGGGCGTGAGCACCGCGCACTGAGGCACGTCTACCGCCGGGTCTGCTCCGAGCCCGACAGCCGCTGCGCGAGATAGATGGGGATGATCGACACCAGCACCAGCACGACGGCGATGACCGAGACGATGGGCGCCTGGTTGGGCCGGAACATGTTGTTGAGGATGTAGATCGGCAGCGTCGTCACGCCGGAGCCGGCGGTGAAGGTCGTGACGATGATCTCGTCGAAACTCAGCGCGAAGGCCAGCATGCCGCCGGCGAGAAGGGCGGAGCGCAGCTGCGGGAAAGTCACCAGGCGGAAAGTGGTCCAGACCCCGGCGCCGAGGTCGGCCGAGGCCTCTTCGAGGTTCGTGCCGGTGCGACGCAACCGGGCGATGACGTTGTTGAAGACGGTCACGATGCAGAACGTGGCGTGGGCGATCACGACGGTCCAGATCGACAGCGGGACGCCCATGATCGTGCGGAAGAAGTTGTTCAGCGCGATGCCCGTGATGATGCCGGGGAGGGCGATCGGCAGGATGATCAGCAGCGAGATCGACTCGCGCCCGAAGAACTCGAACCGCTGGAGGGCGAACGAGATGAGCGTGCCGAGCAGCAGAGCGATCACGGTGGAGATGATCGCGACCTGCACGCTCGTGAGCACCGCCTCGAGTGCTCCGGCGCTCTGGAAGGCCTTGCCCCACCACTCCAGGGTGAAGCCGGGCGGCGGCCAGGTGAGTGACGTCGACGTGGAGAACGAGTTCACCAGCACGACGAACAGCGGCAGGTAGACGGCGAACAGGATCACGCCCGTCACGATCGCGAGGATCGCCCGCGCCGGCCTTGAGAGTCGCATGCCCCGTCCTAGAGGTTGTTCAGGGCGCCCGTGCGCCGCACGAGGGCCAGATAGCCGAAGATGATGACGATCGGGATCAGGGCGATCGCCGCGGCCAGCGGCAGGTTGCCCGCCGCGCCGATGTTGGCGTAGATGAGGTTGCCGAGCATCTGGTTCGCCCCGCCCACGATGTTGACGGTGATGTAGTCGCCGAGCGACAGCGCGAACGCGAAGATCGTGCCCGCGATGATCGCCGGGAACGCGAGCGGGAGGACGACGCTGCCGAGCGTGCGCCACGTCCTGCCGCCGAGATCAGCCGACGCCTCGAGCAGCGAGTCCGGCACGCGCTCGAGCCCCGCGTAGATCGGCAGGATCACATAGGGGAGCCACAGGTAGGACAGCGTGATGACCGTCGCCGGCAGACCGTACCCCGGCGTGTGCAGACCGAAGGGTGCCAGCATCCATTCCAGGATCCCCTCCTGCGACAGCACCGAACGCCAGGCGTACGCCTTCACGAGATAGCTCGCCCACAGCGGCATGAGCACGGCGATCACCAGGATGCGCTGCATCCGCGGAGTCGCCACCTTCGCCATGTAGAACGCGATCGGCAGCGCGATCGCCACGTCGATCAGCGTGACGAGGAGTGCCACGCCCACCGTCCGCAGCGTCACGGTCTGATACAGCGTGCCCGTGACGACCGTGATGATGTTGTCGAGGGTCCAGTCGATGACGATCTCGTTGGTGAACGGGTCCACACGCCAGAACGCCGTCACCAGCAGCAGCACGAGCGCCACGATGTACACCACGACGAGCCAGAACAACGGCGCCGCCAGCAGCAGCGAGAGCCGCGTGCGCGGATGCGTCGTGAGGAACGACGAGACCCCGCGCGTCCACGGGCGCTTCGGCGTCGGCGGCTCCGGCGTGCGCGCGGGCTGCGCGGAGGGGATGGTGTCGGTCGTCACGGGTTCCTCATCGTGTCGGGAAGACCGGGGACGGCGCGGCTTCGCGTCGCCGCCCCCGGGTCGGTCGGGCGTCAGCCCTTGATCTCGGTCCAGGCCTCGGTCCACTTCGAGTAGTCGACGCACTCGACGTCGGTGCGACCGTCGACGCAGTCCGCGATGGGTGTGGTCCAGTACCAGATCTGCGACGCGTACTCCTCGTCACCGGCGTGGTAGGCCTCGCAGTCGTCGCGGTAGTCGCATGCCTCCTGGCTCGACGGCGCCTCGCCGAAGTAGGCCGTCGCCTGGGCGTTGACCTCGGGGCTGGCGATCCAGTCGAGCCACGCGTATGCGCAGTTCGGGCTCTTCGCCTCGGACGCGATCATCCAGGTGTCCGACCAACCGGTCGCACCCTCCTCGGGCAGCACGACCTCGGTGGTCGCGTCGCTCCCCGCGAGCACGTTCTGGATGACCTGCCACGTCGTGCCGGCGACGGAGTCACCGGTCTCGAACGCCTGGATCTCCTTGAGGTAGTCCGACCAGTACTCGCCCACGTGCTCGCGCTGGGCCTTGAGCAGGTCGACCGCCGCGGTGAACTGCTCCTCGTCGAGGGCGTACGGGTTCTGGATGCCGAGCTCCGGCTGGTGCGCCATGAGGTACACCGCGGCATCCGCGATGTAGATCGGCGAGTCGTACGCCGTGATCTTGCCCGAGTACTCGCTCGCACCGTCGAACACGATGTCCCATGAGGTGGGCGCCGGGGAGACGACATCCGTGTTGTACAGGAGAAGGTTGGCGCCGTAGCCGTGCGGCACGCCGTACGACTGTCCGTCGACCGAGTTCCACTCCTTCTCCTTGAGGAAGTCGTAGATGCCCGCATAGCTCGGGATGAGGTCGGTGTTGACGGGGGCGACGTCACCGGCGGCGATCAGGCGAAGTGTCGCGTCGCCCGACGCGGCGATCACGTCATAGTCGCCCGTCTTCATGAGGTTGACCGCCTCGTCGGAGGTGCCGTAGGTCTTCGAGGCGACCTCGCAGCCGGTCTCCTCCTCGAATCCGGTGACCCAGTCCACGGCCGGGTCGTTGCTGCCGTCCTCGACGTAGCCGGGCCACGCCAGGATCGAGACCGAGCCCTCGTACTCGCCGAGCTCTTCAGCCTCCTCGGACGGTGCGGCGCTGCCGCCGCCCGACGTGCCGCAGCCCGCCAGGACGGCGATCGCTCCGATCGCCAGCGCGGTGCCGGCGAAGCGGCGACCGCGTGATGAGTGCATCATGGGTGTTCCTCTCTCGGTGCGGGAATTGCTGTGTTCTCCGGGGGCGGCGCCCCGCGGTCTGTGCCGGCTCACGTGCCGGGCGGAATCAGCGACACGACGTCGGAGTCGTGCCAGGTCACGTGCACGCGGTCACCGCGGTCGTCGGGGGTCCGCGAGCGGTCGTTGGGCTCGAGTACCGTCACGCGCATCCCGGCATCGAGGTCGATGACACGACGGATGCCGGTGCCGATGTAGATCGACTCGACGAGCGTGCCGGGGGCGGAGCGCTCGCCCTCGCCCGTCGCCGCCTGCGCGCGCAGCGTGAGCTTCTCGGGGCGGATCGAGTGCTCGCCGGCCCGCCCGATGAGCGAGGTCGAACGGTCGTGGTCGAAGAGGTTGGACGTGCCGACGAAGTCGGCCACGAACCGCGAGGCGGGCTCCTCGTACAGCTCCCACGGCGTGCCGAGCTGCTCGATGCGGCCGTCGTGGAACACCGCGACACGGTCGGAGAGCGTGAGCGCCTCCTCCTGGTCGTGGGTGACGAAGATGAAGGTGATCCCGAGGTCGCGCTGGATCTGCTTGAGTTCGACCTGCATCTGCTCGCGAAGCTTGAGGTCGAGCGCGCCCAGCGGCTCGTCCAGCAGCAGCACCTTCGGCTGCACGACGGTGGCTCGTGCGAGGGCGACCCGCTGTCGCTGTCCGCCTGACAGCTGCGCGGGCTTTCGCGAGGCCATCTGCTCCAGGTGCACCGCCTCGAGCGCCGCCATCGCGCGCCTCCGCCGCTCGGTGCGTCCGACGCCGCGGACGCGCAGTCCGTAGGCGACGTTCTCGAGCACTGACATGTGCGGGAAGAGCGCGTAGTCCTGGAAGACCGTGTTGACGTCCCGGTCGAAGGGCGCCTTGTTCGTGACGTCCTGGCCGAAGAGCTCGATCGTGCCGTTCGTCGGCTGCTCGAACCCGGCGATGAGCCGCAGCACCGTGGTCTTGCCCGAACCCGACGGGCCGAGCATGGAGAAGAACTCACCCGCGCCGATCTCGAGGTCGACGTGATCGACCGCCGTGACGGCGCCGAACTCCTTCGTGAGTCCGGTCAGCCGGATGGCGGGCTGCAGCTCGGTCATTGACCTCTCCTTCGATGTCGATGCAACTAAATCATATGGATCCATATGTCAAAAGATCACCCCGCGTGTTACGGTCATGTCACGGTTGGAGAGGACGGGCTTTTCGCACCGGGAAGGACCTGATGCCGCACGCCACAGGACGCGTCGACGCGGCGCGCGCGGTCGTCTTCTCGCCGCTGGACGGCACGGGCCGCGCGGAGCTCGTCGAGCAGCGACTGACCGACGCGATCGTGAGCGGAGTCCTCCACGACGGCGAGCGCCTGCCGAACGAATCCGACCTGTCCAAGAGCCTGGGCGTCGCCCTCGTGACGGCGCGGGAAGCGCTCGAGGGCCTGCGCGACAAGGGCTTCGTCCTCACGCGCCGCGGCCGCGATGGCGGCAGCTTCGTCACCTACGACCGTGAGACGGCGGCGCGGATGGTGTCGCTGCGCCTGCGTGACACGAGCCGCATCGAGTTGCGCGACCTCGCCCTGCACGTGTCCGCGATCGCCGGCGCCGCCGCGGAGACGGCCGCGAGCCGGGCGAGCGAGGACGATGTCGAGAGCCTCACGCGGCTGGCCGCCGGTGCCGACCTCGCGACCGCAGGAGGCGCGCGGCGTGCCGTCAGCCGGTTCCAGCTCGAGGTCGCCGCCGTCAGCCAGTCGCCCCGCCTCGTGCACGAGGAGATGCGCCTGCAGAGCGAGGCCGCTCCGCTGCTCTGGATGTGCCTGCGTGAACAGGAGTACCGTGACCGCAGCGCTTTCGCGCGCACCCGGGTCATCGCCGCCATCCAGGACGTTGCACCGGAGGCTGCCCGCGCAGCGACGATCGCGCACATCGACGGCGCGTTCGAGTGGCTGATCGACGAACGAGCACGTATCGACGCGGGAGGCTCACCATGACCACGACCACGACCCGGTCGCACGTCGACGTCGTCGCACACGTCGCCGCGACGATCGACGGCATCTTCGCCATGATCGACGCCTGGCGGGACCGACTCGAAGCAGAGCTGACGGATGCCGCGCTCACGGCCGCCCAGATCGATCCGCTCGTCGAGACTTTCGCGGTACCGGCCGTGTCGGGAGAGACCCTGCTCACGGGTGCCGGGTTCGTGGCGACACCCGGCGTGCTGGACGACGCGGAGTGGCACCTTGCCTGGTGGCTGGGCGGGACCGGCAGGGAGCTGCGCCGCCTGGCGACGATCGACGACCCGTCGCACGAGCAGTTCCGCGACTACACCACGCTGGAATGGTGGCGAGTGCCCACGGCGACGGGCGGCAGGCACCTCACCGGTCCGTACGTGGACTACCTGTGCACCGACGACTACACCGTCACCGTCACGACGCCGGTGCGAGTCGGCGGCCGGATCATCGGGGTGGTGGGCGCCGACGCTCTGGTGGACCGGCTGGAGCGGGAGCTGCTGCCCGCGATGCGCGCCGGCGCGACACCCGCGACGCTGGTGAACACGTCGGGCCGGGTCGTGACGTCGACGGATGCCCGCCGCGAACCGGGCTCCATCCTGCGCACCGAGGGACTCGTCGACGCCATCCGGCGTGCTGCCGTGGATCCGGTCCCCATCGCCGGTGGCGCCGTGCTCGCCTGCGGAGACACGTCGCTGGCGCTGCTCGTCGGAGTCTGAGCGGGCTACGGCGACCGCGTGAAGACGCGGACCTCGTCGCCCTCGACCGTGACGCGCACACCGGTGCCGATGGGGAAGCGGTCGCGGAGCGCGGCGGGCGATCGCTCGGTGACGGTGAAGGACGCCGTCGGCGCAAAGGCGCTGGCCCCGCACCCCGTGGTGAGGATCTCGTTCGCCGCCGCGGAGCCGTCCTCGCTCTCGCCACGCACCACGAACACGCAGACGATCTCGGAGTCGGGGCTTCCCCACGCGTTGGGCACCACCAGCACCCGCGTGCCCTCGAACACCTCGAAGACGCGTGCGCCCTCCTGCGGGTCCCCGAACATGTTCGTCGGCCATTCGGTGATCTCGACCTCGGGAAGCACCGCCACCGGAATGCCGCCGAACGATGACGTCGCCATCGTGATCCCTGCGCCCACCACGAGGGCGAGAGCGACGGATGCCGCCCACACCCAGATCGTGCGGCGCGACAGGGTCCCACGGGCGACCGTGGTGTCCGCGAGCGGCTCCGCGTCGTCCGGCGGCCGTGCACCGTCCGGCGGCCGTGCACCGTCCGGCTCCTGTGCACCGTCCGTCCCCGCGTGCCGACCAGCCTCCGCCAGAGGTGGGGACGTCGGGAACGGCGCCTGGTCGCGCGGCTCCACATTCCACGTTTCGTCGGCCCGGACGGGGGGATGCTCGTCCTCGGGCGTCGAGGCAGTCGGGGGCGCGGCATCCGGTATCGGCGGCACCGTCTCGAGCTCGCGCAGCCGCGCCTGCGCGACGGGATCGAGGTGGATATCGGCGTCGGGTCCGTACGCGCGCTCGCGCAGAGCGCGGAGCTCATCGTTGCCGCGGACGTCCATCTTCACACCCCCACGTGTGGTGCCGACAGCCCCCGAGCGAGCTGGGCGGTCATCGTCAACTCACCGTCTGGTACAGCATCCTCCGTCGAAAAAAACGATAGTCGACGTGGGGCGCGCAGATCCCTATACTGCGAAATGCAGTAGCCATCGGGTTGATCGCGGCCGCATCGTGTGGGGACACGGGCCGCGGACTGGGGTAAGCGCGACCGGTGGTCGCCTTGCGCCTGATGATGCTGGGGCAGCCATCGGGGTGGCTCCGCCACCTCGGCGGAGCCGCCCCGATCGCCTCCCCGCCGTATTCCGCCGCGCAGCGCTCACCCGCCGAGCTCACCCGCCGAGCGAACCGGCTTCGGTGGATCCCACGTCGGTGCGGTGGAAGTTCTGGAACGAGCGGGATGCCGTCGGCCCGCGCTGCCCTTGGTAGCGGTTCCCGTACGGCCCGCTGCCGTAGGGATTCTCGGCGGGCGACGTGAGCCGGAAGTAGCAGACCTGGCCGATCTTCATGCCCGGCCACAGCTTGATCGGCAGCGTCGCGACGTTGGACAGCTCCAGCGTCACGTGGCCCGAGAAGCCCGGGTCGATGAAGCCGGCGGTGGAGTGGGTCAGCAGGCCCAGGCGACCGAGCGACGACTTGCCCTCGAGACGCGCGGCGACGTCATCGGGCAGGGTGATCTGCTCGAACGTCGACCCGAGCGCGAACTCCCCCGGGTGCAGAATGAACGGCTCCGTCGGGTCGACCTCGATGAGGCGTGTCAGCTCGGGCTGGTCCTCTGCCGGATCGATGAACGGGTACTTGTGGTTGTCGAACAGCCGGAAGTAGCGGTCGAGCCGCACGTCGACGCTCGACGGCTGCACCATCGCGGGGTCCCAGGGATCGAGTCCGATGCGGCCCGCGTCGATTTCGAGCCGGATGTCGCGGTCACTGAGCAGCACGGGGCCAGCCTACTGGGGGGGCGCGGGCGTTCCGGGCGGATGACGGAAGCCGTGTGGGACCGGAACACGACTCCCGCCGTTCCGGAGTCACTTTCTCCGCGATCCGGCGACGCTTCCTCCCCAGGTCGATGTTTCCGCCTCCTCCACAGGAGTGCCGGTAGCGTGACTTTTGACAGGTGACCTGGGCTTTTCTGTCGCCGATGTCGGTGGCTCTCGGCAAGCTGGAGTCATGTCCACCGCAGCCACGATCGACGAACGCGAGCTCGCTGTGCTCGACTCGCTGGTCACGAGCATCGCCGAGACGCGCACCGCGATCGCGGCGCTGCACGCGCTGGAGCTGACGTTCCTCGCGGCGGCCGAGGCGCTGGCCGAGGAGCAGACCGCGCGGCTCACCTCGGGCGACAGCCGGGCACGTGAGATGCCACGCCGCTCGATCGCCGCCGAGATCGGCACCGCCACCCGCACCAGCGACCGCACCGTGCAACGGCGCATGGGGGAAGCATCGGTGCTGACCGGCGACTTCCCCCTCACCGTCCGGGCGCTGGGCGCCGGGCGCATCGACCGGGCCCACGTGGGCGTGATCCTCGAGACCGGCGCGATGATGACCGATGCCGCGGCCCGCGCCGACTTCGAAGCGGCCGCCGTCGCGCTGGCCGAGCGGGAAACCCCCGGCAGGCTGCGACCGCTGCTGCGCACCCTCGCCGCCCGACTCCACCCCACCTCCATCGACGTGCGCCACGCCGCCGCCAGCACCCGGCGCGGGGTATGGGTGGTCGATCTCGACGACGGCATGGCGCAACTGATCGCCACCCTCCCCGCCGCGACGCCAGCACCCGGCGCGGGGTATGGGTGGTCGATCTCGACGACGGCATGGCGCAACTGATCGCCACCCTCCCCGCCGCGATCGCCCACGCCATCCGCGATCGACTCACCCGGTTCGCGCACACCGTGGTCGACGCGCGCCCGGCGCCCGGGAATCCCGGCGCGGCAACGAGCGGGGACGATCACCGCACCGTCGAAGCCGATCACCGCACGATCGAACAGGTCCGCGCCGATGTGCTCGCCGATCTGCTGCTCGCGGCCGATCCGACCGCCGTGCCGCGCTCCCCCGATCCCATCACCGGCACTGTGCAGGTCGTCGTCCCAGTACTGACACTGCTCGGCGACCGCGACGGGACCGCCCGCCCCGTCGAGCGCGCTGGCCCCGCCGGCCACGCCGGTCCCGCCGAGCTCGTCGGCAAGGCACCGATCGACACGGCAACGGCACGACACCTCGCCGGCACCGCAGCAGGCTGGGACCGCATCCTCACCCACCCCGTCACCGGCACCGTCCTCGCCGTCGACCGCTACCGGCCCAACGAACAGCAGCGCCGCCACCTGCGCGCCCGCGACAAACGATGCCGATTCCCCGGCTGCCGGATGCCAGTGCACCGCTGCGACATCGATCACACCACCGATGCGGCGCTCGGCGGCGCCACCTCGACGTGCAACCTCGCCCACCTCTGCCGCCGGCACCACTCCCTCAAGCACGCCACCGACTGGACAGTCACGCAACGGTCTGACGGGACCCTCGAATGGACCAGCCCCACTGGCCGAGTCCATCTCGACGAACCGCCCAGCAGCGTTCGCTTCCGCGCCAGCACCGACCCACCACCGTTCTAGCCGAGGGCGATGAACCTCGACGACGGACCGGTCGGGAGCCTCTCCGACCGACCCTCGCGCCCGCGGCGCCCGCTTCCGCACCCGCGCCACCAGCACCGACCCAACGCCCTCCTCGCGGGAGCAGGCGAGCGTCGGGCGGATGAGCGCGGCATCCGCTCTGTTATCCTTGCCGGACGCCGAAAGGCCTGCCGGGGATGTAGTTCAATGGCAGAACTTCAGCTTCCCAAGCTGATAGCGCGGGTTCGATTCCCGTCATCCCCTCCACACCGCGTGAGCATGCATGCATTGATCGGACTCGGCCGGATGTCGATCTGAGCGTCGCCCGTTCGACGTCCTGATTGAGCGGACGCACACAGCGCCCACGACGGAAGGATCAACCGATGACGAAGTACTTCCTCACCGTGCCCCACGACTCCGTCGAGGAGCCGACGATGGCAACGATGGACCCTGCCGAGCTCGAGGCCGCGCTTGCCGCTGTCGCCGAGTTCAATGCCGCCCTCGAGGAATCGGGGGCGCTGCTGTTCGCGGGCGGCCTGTATCCGCCGTCGACTGCGAAGACAGTCGACGTCTCGTCGGGCGCGCCCCGGGTGCTCGACGAGCCTTTCGTCGAGGCACCGGCCTACGTCGGCGGCTTCTGGTTGATCGAGGCTGCCGACGAAGCAGCGGCGATCGAGTGGACGGTCAGGGCGGCGACAGCGCTGCAGGGTCGCATCGAGGTGCGCGCGCTGCAGGAGGTGCCGGGTGCTTGACGATCCGGTGCCGGGCGACCTGCGACCGGTCGGCGTCAGTGAAGCGTCTCGCCCCGCTTGAGCATCTCGACGTAAAGGGCTGCTCGTGAGGCTCGCGAGTCCGGCCGTTTGAGATTGGCCACGCGGAAAGCCATCGCGAATCGGTTCTGCGCGGATTGCGCTGCGAAGGCCTGGGCTGCCTCCGGATCTGCGTTCAAGGCGTCCTGCAACTCGACGGGGATGTCGCCATCGCGCTGCCGATACGCGCTGTCCCATCGCCCGTCCGCCTTCGCCCGGTCGATCTCATGCTGGCCCTGGGGACGCATCCGGCCCTCTTCGATCAGCCGAGCGACATGGGCGATGTTCACCTTCGACCACATGCTTCGCGGACGGCGTGGGGTGAAGTTCTGCAGGAAGTAGTCGGCGTCGAGGGCGTGGGTCTGCCCATCGATCCACCCGAAGCACAGCGCCACATCGAGCGCCTCGGCATACGTGATCCCGGGCCGGGTCGTCGCCTTCTTTCGCAGCCTCAGGCGAACCCCACCCGGATCGGGGTCCGACTGCAACCAGGCTTCCCACTCCGCGACCGTGTCCACGTGCAGCTCGGGCTTCACTTCGCCTTTGGCCATGACGGGAGGATAGCTGCGGCCCCGGACGGTGGCCGGCCCGAAGCACCGTGGAGCGAGCGCGTGCTCAGGCGAGCGGCTCCGCTGTCTCGCGGGCAGCGCGCGCAGAGGAGCGGATCGCACCGATGCTCGCGACGATCACCAGCGCGATGCCGACCAGCTCGAGCCACGACAGGTGCTGCCCGAGGAAGAGGAACCCGGCGAGCGCGGCCGTCGCCGGCGCGAGGCTCATGAGGATCGCGAACGCCGCCGCGGGCAGGCGACGCAGCGCGATGAGCTCGAATGCGTACGGGATCGTCGAGGACAGCACGGCCACGGCCGCCCCGAGAGCGATGATCTCCCAGCGCAGGAGCGCGGATCCGGCGTCGGCGATGCCGAAGGGCAGCGCGATCACCGCGCCGACGGCCATCGCGAGCGCGAGGCCGTCGAGCTTGGGGAACTCCCGCCCGACGCGGGCCGAGGCGAGGATGTAGAACGCCCAGCTCGCCGCGGCCCCGAGGGCGAACAGAACTCCGAGCGGGTCGAGGCGGTCCCACCCGCCGCCGCCGAGAGCCACGACGCCGGCGAACGCCACGACCGCCCAGAGCCACGCCGATGCGCGACGGGCGGCGACGATCGACAGGACGAGCGGCCCGAGGACCTCGATCGTCACGGTGACGCCGAGCGGCAGTCGTTCGAGCGCGAGGTAGAACAGCCCGTTCATGGTCGCCAGGACGAGGCCGAACAGCGCGACGCCCGTCCAGGCCGAGCGCGAGTGCCCGCGGAGGGCAGGACGCGCGATGAGGAGCAGCACGACAGCCGAGAACACGAGACGCAGCATCACCATGCCGAGGGGGCCGACGCTCGGGAAGAGCAGGACCGCGATCGCGGCACCCACCTCCTGGCACGCGAGACCCGCGACGACCAGGAGGATCGCCGGAGTGCTGATGCCGGTGGAGGCCCGAGCGCTCACGCCGCCGGGGCGCAGATCGCGCGCTTGACGATCTCCGCGTGGTACTGCTCGGCCGTCCAGGGCAGTCCGGCCTCGGGCGCGGCCTCGCCGGCTGCAGCCGGAGCCTTCGACGCGATCGCTGCGAGCTCCCAGGCCAGGTAGGCGCCGAAACCGGCACCGCCCGCCGAGTTGTTGAGCACCACAGCGATGGTGAGCCCGGATTCGGGGTCGGAGAAGGCAGCGGTCGTATACCCAGGGACCGAGCCGTACTGACCGATCAGCGAGCCCGCCTGCATGGCGCCTCCGGCGACCGTGTTCCACGAAGGAGCGTTCGCGCCCGCAGGCACCGGGTCGGCGAACCGATCGTCCGCATCGGGCAGGAGGGCACCGGTCGCAAGCGCCTGGGCGTAGCGACCGAGATCCTCGATATCGCTCACGACACCGCTGTCGGTGTACGCGCTCGAGGGCGAGACGTCCGTGACATCCAGCGGTGCGATGCAGTCGCGCTTGCCGCCCTCGACGGGCTGCGAGAAGAGCCCCTCCAGCACGCGGTCGCTCGTGAGAGCGCCGAGGTGCGTCTGGTCGAGGTTGAGCGGCTGCACGACGTACTCGTCGATGAGCTCCGCCGCCGGCGCGCCGAGAGCATGTTCGAGGGCGAGACCGAGGAGCACGTAACCCGCGTCGGAATCGCGGTAGGCGGCCCCGGGCTCCGTCGTGCGCTTCTCGCCGAGTCCGAAGCTCGCGAGCTCACGCGGACTCCAGGTTCGTTCGGGGTTCGAGAGCCACAGCGGCTGCAGATGGGGTGCGTACGCGCCGATGCCCGACGTGCTGTCGCACAGCTGCTCCAGGGTCACGTTGTCGAGGACGGGAACGCTCGCCACCCATTCCGACACCGGATCGTCGAGACTCACCTTGCCCTCGGCTGCCGCGCCGTAGAGAACGTCGCAGATCATCGGCCGAGTGATGCGGCCGGCGCGGAACTGCATGTCGGCGGTGACCTCGGCGGCTCCGTCGGCCGGTCCCTGCGTGCCCATCCCGGCTACCCAGCTGCCGCTCCATGGGGCCCACACCCCGACGATGGCACCGGATGCCCCGGCCGACGTCATCGCGTTGGTGACGGCATCCTGAAGCTGCTCGACCGTGGCCTCGGGAAGCGCGACCTCGGCCTGCGGCGGAAGCTCGAGCTCGACATCCGGCTCGGGGGAGCAGGCGGTGAGAGCCAACGCCGCCGCGAGCACAGCAGAGATCGCCATGACGGCACGTCGCGTCCTGGGTTGGGCCCGCATGCTCACCCCCCGATGATCTGCATAGATTCAAACACACGCGCGCCGTACCGACCGCACTGCGCTCCTAGGCTGGAGCGATGACCCATCATTTCGACGAGGCGGTGCGCGCCGGCGTGCTCGGACACATGAACGGCGACCACGCCGACGACAACCTCCTCATCGCGCGCGCGTTCGGCCGCGACGACATCGTCGCCGCGGAGATGACGGGATTCGACGGCGACGGCGGCACGTGGCTCGCGACCGTGCCCGACGGCGGGCGGGTCGAGGTTCGTGCGGCGTGGCCGGGCGGGGCGATCTCCGAGCGTCCCCAGGTGCGCCGCGAGATCGTCGCGCTGTACGACGAGGCGTGCCGACTTCTGGGGGTCGAGCCGCGGCCGCATGCGTGATCCGAAATCCGCATGGGTTAGGACACCCTAAACCTCCTACAATGGGCGCATGAGCGACCCGATCCCGTTCTCGACCGCACTGCGTGAGCGTTCCAGCCGTGCCCACTCGTCGAGCGAGCACGCGGGCTTCATGGCCGACCTCATGAAGGGCGAGGGCACCCGCGACGACTACGTGGCCCTCGTCGCCCAGCACTGGTTCGTCTACGAGGCGCTCGAGCGCACGGCGGACCAGATGCGCAACGATCCCGTCGCCGCGGTGTTCATCAGCGACAAGCTCACTCGCCTCCCCGCCCTCGAGGCGGACCTCGAGTTCCTCGTCGGGCCGGACTGGCGCGCGTCGATCACCGCGCTCCCGACGACGCGGCGCTACGTCGACCGCATCAACGAGGTGGGCGCGACGTGGGCCGGCGGTTTCGTCGCACACCACTACACGCGCTACCTCGGCGATCTGTCGGGCGGCCAGTTCATCGGCCGGCTGATGGCACGGCGCTTCGGCTTCGAGACCAACGGGATCGGGTTCTACCTCTTCGACGACATCGCCGACCCGAGGGCGTTCAAGGAGGTCTACCGCGACCAGCTGGATGCGGCGCCCTGGGATGCCGCGGAGCAGGAGCGCGTGATCGACGAGGTGCTCCTCGCCTACCGGTTCAACACCGAGCTGTTCGACGATCTCGCCGCGGCGAAGGCCTCCCAGGTCGCCTGACGCACGCAGTCACGCCTGCGCGGCCTGCCCGGCTCGCACGCCGGCCATGAAGCGCTGCACGTCGGGGTCGACGCGGATGTCGGACGGCCGGAGCGGGCGCGAGAGATAGAGTCCGTCGAGCGAGGTGAGACGCGACAGTGCGACGTACGTCTGCCCGGGCGCGAAGGCGCCGGACCCGAGATCGACGATGGCGCGATCGTAGGTCTTGCCCTGCGACTTGTGGATGGTGACGGCCCACGCGAGGCGCAGCGGGAACTGCGTGAACTCCGCCACGATCTCGCGGGAGAGCGACTTCGATCCGGCGTCGTAGGCGTACCGGAACCTCTCCCACACCGCCGGCTCGACGTCGAACTCCTGCTCCTCGACCTCGACGCGCACGCTGCCGCCCGCGATGCGGGTGACCGTCCCGATGGTGCCGTTCACCCACCGCGGCGGCTCGCCATAGGACTGCGTGTCGTTGCGCAGGAACATCACCTGCGCCCCGACCTTGAGCTTCAGCTCGACGTCGGCCGGGTACGCGGCATCCCCCCGCCCGAAGTCGCCGCTGATGTCGGCGACCGCGGTCTGCTCGCGTCCGACGAGCTCGGTGAGGTGGCGGCGGTTGATGCTGTTGACGATGTCGTTGCGCGTCGCGAGCGTGATGATCGGATGCTCGCCGTCGTTCGGGTCGGGAGGCGTGCGCGCGCCCGTGTCGTTGAGGATCTGGGCGATGTCGGCGGTCACGCGCCCGTAGCGCACCGCGTTGAGCATCGCCTTGAATGCGGGGTCGGACTGCCGGTGGATGTCGACCAGTTCGCGAATGTGGAGATCGGCACCGTACGAGCCGATGTCGATGATGCCGTCGCCGGCCGACTCTCCGACCCAGACCTTCGCGTCGAAGAACCAGAACGAGCGGTAGTGGTCGCGGATGTAGCGCAGCTCGTCGCCGCGAGGCGGCACCGGCGCCAGCTGATACGGATCGCCGAACATGACGATCTGCACGCCGCCGAAGGGCTCCGCCCGGCGCCCGCGCGCCTGCCGGAGGGAGCGATCGATCGCGTCCATCAGATCGGCGTTGACCATCGAGATCTCGTCGATGACGAGCGTGTCGATCGCGTTGAGGATCTTGCGCGCCGCGTCGGACTGATCGATCTCACCCTGCGCGATGAGGCCGATCGGCAGGCGGAACAGCGAGTGGATCGTCTGCCCCTCGACGTTGAGAGCGGCGACCCCGGTCGGTGCGCACACCGCGATCTGCTTCGACGTGTGCCACGCCAGGTGCTGCAGGAGCGTGGACTTGCCCGTGCCCGCCCGGCCGGTCACGAACACGTGCTCGTGCGTGTCTTCGATGAGCCGGAACAGCGCCTCCTGCTCGGCGGACAACGGGGGCGTGTTCACCGATTCATGGTAGCCAGCGGATGCCGCCTCCCGGCCCGGAAGCGCGGATCCGTGGACGATCCGTGACAGGCGGGTTCGCCTTGGGACGGGGAGTTCCTAGACTGGAGGCGTGGACCAAGAGGCGGGGGTGCGCGATGGCCGTCGCGGCCTCGCCTTCGATCTCACGATGCTGGCCGTCGTCGGCGTGCTGCTGATCGCTGCGGTGATCGCGGCTGTCGGTGCGATGCAGCAGCAGTTCTACAGTCCTTCCGCGTTCGTGGAGCGCTATCTCTCGGCGCTTTCGGCGGGGCGCGCCGTCGAGGCGCTCGCCCTGCCGGGTGTCGCGGTGGACTCGGCGGAGCTCGAAGCGGCCGGGCTGCCGGCGACCGCGTCCGAGGCGCTGCTGCGCTCGGCCGCGCTCGCTCCGCTCGAGGACGCCCGCGTCGTGTCGCAGCAGCCCGACGGCGATGTCACCCATGTCACGGTCGAGTACGAGGCCGCGGGACACGGCGGCACCACCACATTCGACGTCGAGCGCGACGGCTCGATCGGCATCGCTCCGACGTGGCGCTTCGCCACGAGCCCGCTCGCCGTGATGGACCTCGAGGTCCGCGGGTCGATGCAGTTCGCGGTGAACGGGTTCGAGGTCGACAAACGGCAGGTCTCCGCCGACGGAGTGGAGGTCGACCCGCTCGCGCCGCTGCCGATGCTCGTCTTCTCACCCGGGCTGTACGCCGTCTCGGTCGATACCGCGATCTCGGCGACGCCGGGGGTCGCGGTGCTGTCGGACAGTCCGTTCCACCGCTTTCCCGTCGCCGTCCAGGCCGAAGCCACCGACGAGTTCGTCGCCGTCGTGCAGGACAAGGTGGAGGAGTTCCTGACGTCGTGCGCGACCCAGGAGGTGCTGCAGCCCACCGCGTGCCCGTTCGGCTACTACGTCCAGGACCGCATCGACTCCCTGCCGGCCTGGTCGATCGCGCGGCAGCCGACGGTACAGGTGGAGCCCGACGGCGCGGGATGGAAGATCGTCCCGAGCGAGGCCGTGGCGCACATCGAGGTCGACATCCGCTCGCTCTTCGACGGATCGATCACCCAGGTCAGCGAGGACGTGCCGTTCCTCGTCGGCGGCGAGATCGATGTCCAGCCCGACGGGACCGCGTCGATCATGGTCAGCGGACCCGACGGACCCTGATCCTCAGCGGGGACTGCGCGCGTCGCGCTCGGCGAGTTCGGCCAGGTGCGCGTTGTACGCCTCGAGCTCGGCGTCGCCGGTGCGGTCGGCATGGCGGTCCCGGCGCTTCTGGTCGCGCGCGTCGGTGCGGCTCCATTGGATCGCCACGACGATCGCGAGGACGAGCGTCGGGATCTCGCCGATCGACCACGCGACGCCGCCGCCGAAGTACTGGTCTTCGAGGGGCAGCATCCCCCAGGTCCGTCCCATCGAGCCGAACCACTCGGCGATCATCAGGCCGCTCTGCATCATGATCGCGATGCCGAAGAAGGCGTGCATCGCCATGATCCCGATGAGCAGCACCAGTCTGCCGGGGTACGGCAGCCGGTACGGCACCGGGTCGATGCCGATCAGCGTGAGTGCGAAGAGGTAGCCGGTCACCAGGAAGTGGGCCACCATCCATTCGTGGCCGAGGTGATCGTAGAGCGACCACCGGAACAGGTCGGTGTAGTAGAACACCCACAGCGAGCCGATGAACAGTCCGGCCGCGACGAACGGGTTCGTGAGCACCCGGGACACCGGAGAGTGGACCGCCCAGAGGACCCATTCGCGGCCGCCGCGGGTGCCGTCCTCGCGCTTGCGGATCGCGCGGGCGGCCAGGGTCACGGGGGCGCCCGCCACCAGGAGCACGGGGATGGCCATCGTCAGCAGCATGTGCCCGACCATGTGCACGCTGAAGAGGTAGTCCTGGTAGACGTTGATCACACCGCCGGTCACCCACACCAGCAGCGCCATGCCGGCGACCCACATGATCGTGCGGTACAGCGGCCAGTCGTCACCGCGCCGGCGCATTCGCCACACGCCGGCCAGGTAGAAGAACACCGCGAACCCGGCCAGCACCGCCCACAGCAGGTCGGCGTTCCACGCGGTCAGCCAGCGATCCGGCGTCAGTTCCGGCGGGAGCGGGGCGCCCGTGAGCACTTCGGCGGGCGTGCGCGCGGCGGGCGGCGCCGACGGAACGGGCGGGGGAGTCCGGGCGAGGGCTGCCGCCGCACCGCTGGCTGCGCCCATGAGGACGAGTTCGCCCACCACGAGCGTCCAGAAGATGCGGGATGCCGCGTCCTCGCGCAGTCGCCCGATGAGCCGGAGGCGGTACCAGGCTCCGAGGAAGCCGAGCAGCACGAGCGCGACGATCTTCACCATCAGGATGACGCCGTACGGCGAGAGCAGGGCGGACCAGTCGCGCAGACCGATCACCGCGCGCACCGTCCCCGAGACGGCGACGACGATGAAGGCGGCCAGGGCGATGCTCGAGTACCGGGCGAGCACGGTGGCGAGCCGGTCGCGGCCGAGCAGCGGGCGCACGAGAACCATCAGCAGGAGGCCCCCCAGCCAGACGGCGGCGCCGATGATGTGGAGGATCAGGGCCGTCATGGCCTCGTGGTGGTTGGCCTCCTCGCCCGAGTGGCCCTGCGTGCCCATCGGGACGAGAGCCGCCAGCGCGAGGATCGCGACGAAGAAGGTCGCCGTCCACGACCGCACCGCGAAGGTCAGCACGGTCAGTGCGGCACCGGCGACCGTGGTGATGAGCCACGTGCGGCCGACCTCGGTCTCCACCAGGAAGCGCCCGAGCTGCGCGCCGAACTCCGGGCCGGCATCGATGGCCGGGTTGAACGCGTCGATGAAGGTGAGGAAGCCGGTCGCGGCCGCCGAGACGGTGAAGACGGCGGCGGACACCGATGCCGTGTCCAGCGCGACGTCGAACTCGCGCTCGCCCGATCTCAGGGCGAAGAGGGCGACGACGAGCGCACCGGCCATCCCCGCCGCGGAGAGGTTGACGAAGAGCTTGGCGACGGGGAGTCCCCATCGGGCGATCGGCCCGGGGTCGCCGATCGCGAGGGGGGCGGCCCCACCGCCGAAGGCGAGAGCCCACACGAGCACCACGAGCGCCGAGACGACGAGGATGACAGGCCCCGCAGCGCGCAGGACGCGGGGTGCGGCCACGCTCCCGGAGGCTCCGCGCGGCGCGTCAGCCCCGCGTGGAGCGGGAGAGGGGATCACCCTGCAAGCCTACGTGGACACGCAGGAGGGGGATGCCGCTCGCGCGGCATCCCCCTCCTTATGTGGTCGTCGACTTACTTGACGGCGGCCTTCAGCTTGGAGCCGGCGGTGACCTTGACGCGCTGGCCGGCCGGGATCTTGATCTCGGCGCCGGTCTGGGGGTTGCGGCCGGTGCGAGCGGACGTCTCGACGCGCTCGAACGAGATCCAGCCGGGGATCGAGACCTTGCTGCCCTTGGCGACCGCCTCGGAGACGGTGGAGAAGAGGGAGTCGAGCACGCCCGACACGGCGGACTGGCTCTGTCCGGTCGCGCTGGCGATGCTCGCGACGAGTTCGGTCTTGGTGATGGACTTGTCGGCCATGTGGATTGTCCTCCGAGAGCGGCGGAGTCGCCGCTCGTTCATTGCTCGGACCGGCTGGCGTTGCGCCCCCCGGCTGGTCGGTTCGACCGCCTCGAATGTACCCGACATCGCGAACGGATCCGCGGATTTCCGGGGTTTTCGGACGTTCTCGACGGCGTGTCGGGTGCGAATGTGGCGGATGTGACGCCTGTGACAGCCGTTCGGCGCGGATTCGCGACGCGTCCGCGACGCCGCGGTCACGCCCGGTGCGAGGCGATCACGCCGCGCGCGGTGCGTGCGAAAGCGGGTCCGACGCGGTCCTGTCCGTCGAGGTAGCCGCCCACGAGCGCGGCGTCGCGCAGCAGCACGAGCGACGCCGCCACATCGGCCGGATCGGTCAGTCCGGCCGCCCGGGCGAGATGCTCGAGCGTGGCGCGGAACCATTCGCGATGGTCGGCGATGAGCTCGCGCACCGGGCCTTCGGCGGGGTATTCGGCCGCGGCGTTGATGAACGGACAGCCGCGCGTATGGCGCTCGCGGATGTCCTGCTCGATCCCGGCGATCACCAGATCGAGCAGCACGTCGGGGTCGTCCGAGACGGTGCCGGCCTCGGCGAACAGCTCTCGGAGGCGGTGGTCCTCGCCCTGCAGATAGGCGAGGACGAGCCCTTCCTTGCCCTCGAACTGCTTGTACATCGTCGCGCGGGTCACCCCGGACTCTTCGATGATCCTGTCGACGCCGACGGAGTGGATGCCCTCGCGGTAGAAGAGGTCGGTCGCGGCATCCAGCAGTCGCTGACGCGCGGGGGAGGGGCGGCTGTTCGCGGCCGGCGCGGGCGTGGTGCTCATGTTCTCCTCCGGGTCCATCGTGCCATCTCGCGGCATCCAGAAACTTTCTTTGGGAATAGTCTTGCGTAGATAGAACGTTCGGTCTACTATCGGTTCTATCACCGCAACACCCACCGCAACACCACCACCCAGGAGATCGAAATGAACACCACCGCCAAGACCCCCATCGTCCTCATCCACGGCCTGTGGATGACGCCCAAGAGCTGGGACACGTGGGCCGACCGCTTCCGCGCCGCCGGCCACCAGGTCATCGTCCCCGGCTGGCCCGGCATCGACGACCGCACCGTCGAGGACATCCGCAACAACCCCGCCGCCCTCAAGGGGATCGGCCTGAAGCAGATCGCCGACCACTACGAGCGCATCATCCGCGAGCTCCCCGTGAAGCCGATCATCATCGGCCACTCGTTCGGCGGCGTGCTCACGCAGATGCTCGCCGACCGCGGCCTCGGCGTCGCCTACGTCGGAGTCGCCCCGGGCCAGACCGCCGGCGTCACCTCCCTCCCTCTCTCCACCCTGTGGACCGGCACGCCGATCCTCGCGAACCCCTTCGGCAAGAACGGGGCCAAGCCGCTGTCCAAGCGCCACTTCCACTTCACGTTCGGCAACGACCTGCCCCGCGGCGAGTCCGACGCACTGTGGGAGGAGTACGCCGTCAACTCCTACAACCGCGTCTTCTTTGAGGGCGTCACCTCGGTGCTCAACGAGAAGGGCGGAGTCACGCACGTCGACTACACCCGCGCCGATCGCGCACCGCTCCTCGTGATCACGGGCGAGATCGACCACGTCGTGCCGCCGGCCATCGGCAAGGCCATCGTGAAGAAGTACACGCAGACCGGCAGCCCGGCCGTCGTGGAGTACAAGGAGTACGCCGGACGCACCCACCGCCTGGTGAGCCAGGACGACTGGGAGGAGATCGCGGACTACGCCCTCGAGTGGGCGACCTCCCACCAGGTGCGCGAGACCGAGGCGGCGAAGTAATCGGATGCCCCGCCCCGGCGCCGCCGGGGAACCACTCCGCCGTCGGGGCACCAGCTCGCCTGGTGCTCCGACGGTCGGGTGGTCTCCCGGCCGGTGTCCGCGGTGGGACACGAGGCCCGGGGTTCGACAGAGCCCCGGGCCTCACCCGTGCCTGGGCTTGCCGAGAACGCGTGAATGTCCGTCGAGCGCGCCGAGAATCGGTCATTCGTGCGTTCTCGGCGAGATGGCAGAAGGCCCGGAGTTCCGCAGAACTCCGGGCCTTCTGGAAAAGCGGTTGCTTACCAGCTCGACTTGGTCACGCCGGGCAGCTCGCCACGGTGCGCCATGTCACGGAAGCGGACACGCGAGATGCCGAACTTCGTGAGGACACCGCGGGGGCGGCCGTCGATGACGTCGCGCGAACGCACACGCACAGGCGAGGCGTTCTTCGGCAGCTTCTGCAGGCCGATACGGGCGGCTTCGCGCTGCTCGTCGGTCGAGTCCGGCGACACGAGCGCCTTCTTCAGCTCCGCACGCTTGGCTGCGTAGCGATCGACGATCACCTGACGCTGCTCGTTGCGCGCGATCTTGCTCTTCTTAGCCATGGATCAGCGCTCCTCTCGGAATTCGACGTGCTTGCGGATGACCGGGTCGTACTTCTTGAGCACGATGCGGTCGGGGTTGTTGCGGCGGTTCTTGCGCGTCACGTAGGTGTACCCCGTGCCGGCGGTCGAGCGCAGCTTGATGATCGGACGGACGTCCTGAGCCTTCTTCGCCATTAGAGCTTCACACCCTTCGCGAGGAGGTCCTTGACGACGGACTCGATGCCGCGTGCGTCAATCACCTTGATGCCCTTCGCCGAAACGTTGAGCTTGATGTTGCGACCCAGCGACGGAACGAAGTAGGTCTTCTTCTGCACGTTCGGGTCGAAGCGGCGCTTCGTCCGGCGGTGCGAGTGCGAGATGTTGTGACCGAAGCCGGGAACTGCTCCAGTCACCTGGCACACTGCTGCCATAGTGATGTCTCCTTAGTACCGTGAGGCCGGACGGCCCCACCCAAGATCCCTTGTCTGCATTTCGACGCGCGCTGCCACCGCCCGGAAGTTCCGGTCGTTGCAAGCGGAGCGAGACGAAACGCGAACTGCGTGCTGGAGTGCGCGCAGACAAAGAGTCAGTCTAGCACGGGAGGCATCCCGTCCTGGACGACGGCGGCCTCCGCAGCGCCCCTTCCCCAGCGGAACGACGACACCGTCGGGTCGCCCGGAATCCAGAACCGCCACGGGAACAGCGCGGTGCCGGCCTCGCCCGCCACGCCGACGCGGGGCCCGGCCGCGATGCCCGCCACGGGTGCGACGCGCAGGTCGAGGCGTGCGACGGCGCCGTGACGTGCGTGGCCGCCGATCGCGTCGATCCCGTCGTGGAGCGGATGCCGCAGCCCCACCGCGTCGCCCAGGCGACCGGGGCCGCGCGCCAGATCGCGGACGGTTCTGGCCGCCGGTCGGCGGGCGGCCGCGGCATCCGCTCCCTCCACGATCTCGGCGCCGCGCAGCAGGATCCCGCCCGCGACCCCCTCCGGGCCGCACACGACGTTCACGCACGAATGGATGCCGTGGCTGAGATAGACGTAGAGGTGGCCGGGCTCGCCCCACATGGTGGCGTTGCGCGCCGTCCGCCCCATGCGGGCGTGCGATCCGAGATCCGCGACGGAACCCGTCCCCTGGCCGTGATAGGCCTCGACCTCGGTGAGGCGGGCGACGACGACGCGGTCGTCGACGATGGTCGTCAGGTGAGCGCCGAGCAGGCGCGGCGCGACGTCGGCGGGAAGTCCCATCAGGTCCTCGCGGCGAGCGGGACGCAGCGCGGGATCGGACATGCGGGGAGTCTACGCACGGGCGACTCACCCCTGCGAGGCGATCCGCGCCGCACCGTCGCCCCGATAGCATTCGCGCATGAAGCGATGGTTCGTGCTCATCATCCTGGGCGTCTCACAGTTCGTCATGGTGCTCGACAGCACCGTCATGAACGTCTCGATCTCGACCGTGGCAGCGGACCTCGGCACCGACATCGGCGGCATGCAGGCGGCGATCACGTTCTACGCGCTCACGATGGCCGCGTTCATGCTCACCGGCGGCAAGCTCGGCGACAAGTGGGGACGCAGCACGGCGTTCCGCATCGGGTCGATCGTGTACGGGCTCGGCTCGCTGACGACCGCCCTCGCCCCCAATCTGGGAGTGCTGCTGCTGGGCTGGTCACTCGTCGAGGGGCTCGGGGCCGTGCTCGTGATCCCCGCGATCGCCGCCCTCGCCGCCGTCAACTACTCCGGACGGGACCGCGTGATCGCCTTCTCCGCGCTCGGCGCGATCACCGGATTCGCGGCCGCGGCGGGACCGCTCATCGGCGGGCTCATGACCACGTACGCCTCGTGGCGGTACGTCTTCGTCGGCGAGGTGATCGTCATGGTCCTGGTGCTGATCGTCTCGGGGCGGATCAAGGACACCCCCGGGGACCGCACGCTGCGCATCGACCTCCTCAGCGTCGTGCTGTCGGCCGCCGGCATGGCGATCCTCGTGCTCGCGGTGCTGCAGAGCAAGACCTGGGGCTGGCTCGTGCCGCTGGACCCGCCCGAGATCGGCGGCGTGACGATCGCCCCGTTCGGCATCTCGCCCGTCGCCTACCTGATCGTGATCGCCTTCCTCATCCTGTGGTGGTTCGTTCGCCGCCAGCAGAAGCTTGAGCGTGAGGGCCGGGTGCCGTTGCTCAAGGTGAGCATGCTCCGCATCCCGGCGCTGCGCAGCGGCCTCACGATGTTCCTCGCGCAGTATTTCGCGATCGCCGCGCTCTTCTTCGTGGTCCCCGTCTACCTGCAGACGATCCTCGGCTACGACGCGCTCGAGACCGGTCTGAAGATCCTGCCGCTGTCGATCGGCCTCATCATCTTCTCCGTCATCGGCTCCAGACTGTCCACGGTCCGCTCGGCGAGGAACATCGCCCGGATCGGGCAGTTCACGCTCGGCCTCGGGCTCTTCTTCGTGTTCGTCGCCGTGCAGCCCGACCTCACCGATCTCCTGTTCGCGATCGGCATGTTCGTCGTGGGCGCCGGCTTCGGCCTGCTCGCATCCCAGCTGGGCAACGTGAACATGTCGGCCGTCTCCAAAGAGGACACCTCCGAGGTCGGCGGACTGCAGGGCACGTTCCAGAACCTGGGCTCGTCGTTCGGCACCGCCATCGTCGGGTCGGTGTTCATCTTGCTGCTCACCGGTGGATTCGGCGCGGCCATCGATGCCAGCCCCACGCTCAGCGACGACGTCAAGCAGCAGGTCGCCGAGGGCACTTCCAGCGGGGCGCCGATCATCTCGCAGGAACAGGCGGAGCAGGCGGTGCTCGATGCGGGCGGCAGCCAGGAGGCGGCCACCGAGATCGCCCAGACCTACGCCGATACGCAGGTGCAGTCGCTGCGTCAGGCGCTGTTCCTGGTCTTCGCGCTGACACTCATCGGCATCGTCCTCGCCCGCGGCCTGCCCGCGACGATCCCCGTACCCGCGGCGGCCGGCGAGCGGGACGACGAAGAGGTCGATCAGCCCGGCGGCACCTGACACCACGAGATCGCCGCCCCGCTGAGCGCCACGACCTCAGCGCCGTCCGCGATCTCGAGCACGCGCGTCTCGGAGCGCTCCGGCAGGGGCAGCTGGTACGTGTCGTAGGGGTTCGACACGGCGTCGGGCGCGACCAGCACCGCGGCGTAGCGCGCGCTGGGCGATACGCACACCTGGAGCACGGCATCGGTCTCCGGGACCTCTGCGAGCAGGCGGGTCGCACCGTCGGGGGCGACGAGCGCGATGGCGGTGCGCCCGGTGGGCGTGCCGTCGGAATCGAGCACTGCGGCCGCGCGGATCGTCGAGCCGTCGGGGAGTGGGGTGACGGTGGTCACCGGACCGATGTCGTCCGCCGGCGCGACGAGCGGCGTCTCGCTCGCGTCCGTGAGGTCGATGGAGGCCATGCCGTCGACACGCTCCACGACGGCCTCGGACGACCCACGGGCGACACCCTCGATCGTGATCGCGGTCCCGATCGGCGTCGCCCCCTCGCCCGCAGGCCCCGTCAGCAGCAGTGAACCGTCGAACGGGAGGAGCAGGATGCTGTCGGTGTCGGGCACGAACCGCCAGTCGGCGATGCGGGAATCGGCGCCGTCGACGACGACCGGCTGCGGGGCGCCATCCGGATCCTTCAGCGACGACGTGAACAGCCGGCTCTCGCGGCCACCTTCGGCGCCGAGGCCGGTGTCGGTGAACGTGTAGCCCACGACGTCTCCGCGGTCGGCGCTCTGCAGGTTCGACACGTACCCGTCGCCGGGCAGCGGCAGGTCGCGCGGATCCGAGCCGTCGAGATCGGTCATGATGAGCCCCGCGCGGTCGTCCTCCGTGCGGACGGACACCACGAGGTGGGTGGCGGTGGCCCGGAAGTCCTCGATATGGGGATGCGTGTAGACGGCGACGGCGTTCTCGCCCGTCAGGTCGGTGCGGAAGATCGTGTCGCCGTCGGGGCCGCGCTGCAGCAGCTCGACCTGCACCGGCGGTGTGCGGAACGTCTCGGTGAGCGTCGCCGTGGGGCCGCCGCCGAGTCCCTCGAGGTCCGAGAGGACGACGGTGTACTCGGTGTCGTCCCACAGCGGCAGCGCGAAGCGCACGCCCACACTGCGGCCGGCGGTGTCCACCGCGAACGGCGTCGCGGGCGTGACGGTCACCTGCGCGGGGTCGACCTCGGCGAGCGACTGCGTCGTGGTCACGATCAGACGGGAGCCGGATGCCGCGACGGCCGCCTCCGGATCGACCTGCACGTCCGTCACGCGCGGGCCCTGGGCCACGCTGGCCGCCGCACCGGCCAGTCCCAGCACCACGAGCACGCCGACCACGAGGACGAAGGCGCCCGCGAAGGCGCGGCCACGCCGGCGGCGACCCCGGGCACGGCGGGTCGCCGGCTCAGTACTCATACGGATCCTCGGGCTCGTCGATGAGCTCGACGCTGTCGGCGTCGATCTCGAGCCGCCCGTCCGAGGTGGAGCGCACGGTGCCCGTCACGGTGACCCACTGTCCCGTGTCGGGAATCTCCTGGTCGCTCACCGGGATGGTCGCCGGCTGCGCGTCGATCACGCAGTGCGTGACGACCAGACGCGTCAGGTCGAACGCATCGCCCTCGCTGGGTGTGACGAAGCCGGTGAGCTCGATCGGATCGCCGTCGAACGCATCGGGATTCGTCGCCGTCGCGAACACCGTCGCCCACTCACCGACCCCGAAGGACGACGTGTCACCGGTCGCGGCGAGGGTGACCGCATCCGCTCCCGCGAACAGCGGCGTCCCGCCGACGTCGCGCGACATCGCGAGTTCGGCGGACAGCGACGCGGGAGGAAGCACGAGCGTGAGGACGACGACGCCGGATGCCGCCACCCCGCCCACGACGGTCGCTGCGACCCCCCACGGGTTGCGCGGATGCCCCACCTCGTCGTGGTCGTGGTCGTGGTCGTGAGTGTCCACACTCAACGCGACAGGGCCGTGGTCGTGGCCGTGATCGGCCTCGGCGCCCAGCGGGAGCGCGAAGGACGCGACGGCGCCGACGAGGGCCACGACCGACATCGACACGGCGAACCACGTCGAGTCGGGGTTGATGTAGAGCGCGAGTCGCCCCGTCACCGCGAGGGTGATCGTGACGACCGCGAGTACCGCCGTCAGCCCGACCCCGAGCCACCGCGTGCCGATCCACTCCGCCCTACGCAAGGAGGTTCACCACCGTCCCGATGAAGAACGACGAGACAATCACGACGACCACGATCCCCGCGATCGTGCGCGTGGTGAACGTCGTGCGCATGAGCGCGAGCATCTTGACGTCGACGAGCGGACCCACGAGGAGGAACGCCACGATCGCGCCGGGGGTGAAGGTCGACGCGAACGACAGGGCGAAGAACGCGTCGACGTTCGAGCAGATCGCGACGACCATCGCCAGCGCCATCATCGCCACGATGGAGAGCGCCGGGTTGGAGCCGATCGCGACCAGCGCCTCGCGCGGGATCAGCACCTGCACCGCGCCGGCGAGCGCCGAGCCGATCACGAGCGCCGGCATCACCGCGCGCAGCTCGATGACGAACTGCGCGAGCGTGCGCCGGCCCCTGCCGCCGGGCTCGTGCACGACGAGCTCGCAGGTGTCGCGGAACCGATCGGTCAGCAGGGCGTCGGGCGAGGGATGGCGGCTGTAGAGCCAGCCGATGAGGTTGGCGATGAGGTATCCGCCGACGAGGCGGGCGATCAGGATGCCGTCGCTGAAGCCGAACGCCTGGTGCGTCGTGATGATGACGATCGGGTTCACGATGGGCGCTGCGATGAGGAACGTCATCGTCTCGGGCACCGAGAACCCGCGCATCAGCAGACCCCGCGCGAACGGGACGTTGCCGCACTCGCACACCGGCACGACCATGCCCAGCAGCGACAGGACGGCACGGCGGGCCCACGCCCGGCGCGGCATCCATCGTTCGATCACCCCGGGCGGAACCCAGACCTGCACGACGATCGAGAGCACGACGCCCAGGATCACGAACGGCAGGGACTCGATGAGCACGCTGATCGCGAGCGTCAGTCCGTCCTGCGCACGCGTGGGGAGCGAGGCGGGGAACAGCGTCGGAGCGAACGCGTCGATCAGGAACAGCGCCGCGACGACCGCCGCGCCGAGGGCGAGCGCGACGAGAGGCCGCGCCGTCCGTGGCGGAGCCGCAGCGGAGCGGGTGTCAGTTCGCGTCACGCTCGTCCCGGGCTCGGGCGCACGACGCGCACAGCCCGAAGATGTCGACGATGTGCTCGGCGTCGCGGAAGCCGTGGTTCTCGGCCGTCCGACGCGCCCACTGCTCGACGTCCGTCGCCTCGATCTCGACGGTCAGTCCGCAGCTGCGGCAGATGAGGTGGTGGTGGTGCCCGGTGCTCGTGCAGGCGCGGTAGAGGGCTTCGCCCTCGGGGCTCTGCAGGGAGTCGGCGTCGCCCTGGGCGGCCAGGCCCGCCAGCGCGCGGTACACGGTCGCGAGGCCGATGCCCGTGTTCTCGTCCCGCAGCGTCGCGTGGAGGGACTGCGCGCTCACGAAGCCGGAGGCGTCGGCGAGCGCCTCGCGCACGCGATCGCGCTGCCACGTGTTGCGCTGGGCCATGCCCGGAAGTCTACCGGCGGCCCCTGGACGTCGCCCCGGCGCGGGCCTGGCGACCGTCATGCGTGAGCGGGCTCCGGCGTCACCCGGTTGCGACGCGAGCCGATGCCGCGGCACACGAGGTAGATCACGAACGAGATCGTGGTGATGTACGGGCTCACGGGCAGCGTGCCCATGATCGCGAGCAGGATGCCGCCCACGGCCGACACGAACCCGAAGACGGCTGCGAGCACCGGCACCGAGAGCGGTCCGGTCGCGATCCGCATGGCCGCCGCGGCCGGGGTGACGAGCAGCGCCATCACCAGCAGCGCGCCGATGATGTGCACGGCGACCGCGACGATGAGTCCGAGCAGGAGCATGAAGGCGAGCGACACCGCCGTCGTCGGCACGCCGCGGGCGGCGGCGGACTGCGGATCGAGCGAGTCGAAGCGCAGCGGCCGCCAGATCGAGAGCAGTCCGAGCAGCACGACACCGCTGATCAGGACGAGCCAGCCCAGCTGATCGGACTGCACCGACACGATCTGACCGGTGAGGAGGCTGAAGCGGTTCGCGCTGCGGCCGTCGTAGAGCGAGAGGAACAGGATGCCCAGTCCCAGGCCGAACGGCATGAGCACGCCGATGATCGAGTTGCGGTCGCGCGCGCGTGCACCCAGCCACCCGATGATCGCGGCGGCGATGAGGGACCCCACGATCGATCCGGTGACGACGTCCCACCCGATCAGCAGCGCCGCGGCAGCGCCCGCGAACGAGAGCTCGCTGATGCCGTGCACCGCGAAGGCCATGTCGCGCTGCATCACGAGGACGCCGATGAGGCCTCCGACGAGCCCGAGCACGGCCCCCGCCCAGACCGAGTTGGAGACCAGCGCGAGGATGTCGCCGTAGACGGGCAGGCCGCCGAACATGGCATCCGCGACGTCGTCCCAGTTCATGCGTGGTCCTCGTCGTGGTGATGGTGGTGGGATGCCTCGGCATCCGGTGCTCCCACGACCACCAGCCGGTCGCCGGCGCGCAGCACGAAGACCGGGGCGCCGTACAGGTCCGTCAGCGTCTTCGAGGTGAGCACCTCGTCGGGGGTTCCGAGCGTGAACCGGCCGCCTGCGAGATAGAGGATGCGGTCGACCTTGCCGAGCACCGGGTTGATGTCGTGGGTCACGAGCAGGACCGCGGCATCCTTCTCCCGTCGATGGCGGTCGATGAGCCCGATCAGGGCCTGCTGGTTGGCGAGATCGAGGCTGGTCAGCGGCTCGTCGCACAGCAGCAGGCCGGGTTCGTCGGCGAGTGCCTGTCCGGCGCGCAGCCGCTGCTGCTCCCCGCCCGACAGCTCGCCCACGGGCCGGTCGGCGAAGGCACGCGCGCCGACCGCGTCGATGAGGGCGTCGACGTGCGCGGCGTCGCCCTTGCGCGGGACCGGCAGTCCGAAGCGATGCCCCGAGACCCCGAGGGTCACCAGGTCGCGGCCGCGCAGCGCCGTGTCGGGCGGCAGCGGACGGGACTGCGGAAGGTAGCCGACCCGCCGGTTGCCGCGGGCGCGGACGGGCTCGCCGAGGACAGCGATGGATCCGCCGCTCAACGGCTCGAGCCCGAGGATCGCCCGCAGCAGGGTGGTCTTGCCCGAGCCACTCGGGCCGAGCACCGCGACGAGCTCGCCGGGGCTCACGGTGAGGTCGAGCCCCGACCACAGCTCGAGATCGCCGCGACGCAGCGAGGCGTCGCGGATCTCGAGGGCCGGTGCCGCACTCATGCGTCCAGTGCGTCCTTCAACGCGTCGACGTTCGCCTGCATCCACGAGAGGTAAGTCTGGCCCTTCGGAAGCGTCTCCGAGAACGCGACGGTCGGGATGCCGCGCCCGTCGGCTTCGCCCACGATCTGGGCGGTCTCGGCGCCGGCGGTCTGCGCATTGGTGGCGACGACGGCCACCTCGCCGCTGTCGAGGACCTTCAGCGACTCGAGGAGCGTCGCGGGCGGCACGTCCTGGCCCTCCTCGACGGCCTCGCTGAACGCCTCGGGGGTCACGTCCTCGAGGCCGGCGGCGGCGAGAAGATACCCCGGGACGGGCTCCGTCGCGAACGCCTGGGCACCGCTGTGAGCCGCGTCGATCTCGGCGAGGCCGGCCTCGACGCTCTCGATCCCGGCGGCGAAGGCCTCGGCGTTGGCCGCGTACGTCGCGGCGTTGGTGGGATCGAGCTCCGACAGCTCGGCGGCGATGGCGTCTGCGACGTGCGCGATCGTGTGCGGGTCGTACCAGACGTGCTCGTTGAACCCCTCGACGTGGTCGTGGTCGTGGTCGTCGGCGTGGTCGTCCTCGTGTGAGTCGTCGTCCTGGAGGTCGTCGTCGTGGGCGTCGCCGTCCGCCGACTCCTCTTCGTGACCGTCGTTCTCCGGCCAGTCATGGGAGTGCTCGACCGCCGTGATGACGGGCGCTTCGCTGCCGCTCGCCTCGATCAGCGCGTCGACGAACGCGTCGTAGCCCCCGCCGTTCTCGATGACGAGGTCGGCCTTCGCCATCGTCAGCTGATCCCGTGCCGACGCCTCGAACGAGTGCGGGTCCTGCGACTCGTTCGTCACGATCGAGGTGACCTCGACGAGGTCGCCGCCGATCTCCTCGGCGACCTGCCCGTAGACGTTGGTCGACGCGACGACCGACAGGGTCCCGTCGTCGCCCGCGGCGGTTCCGCTCGCGCATCCCGCGAGGACGAGGGCGGATGCCGCGGCCAGGCCGAGCAGCGGGAGGGAGCGGCGGAGCGGCGTCATGCCTCCACCGTAACGCTATTGATAATCGTTCTCAAATCGGCCGGAGTGCTACCAGCCGAACGAGCCCGGGATGCCCTTGAAGGGACCGGCCACCCCCGACGTGATCCAGCCGCCGTAGAACTCTCCGGGCTGCGGCGTGACCGCCTCGCCGCCCAGCTCGCAGACATCCATCGGCCGCGCGTACACGGCCACGCGTCCGGTCAGCACCTCGAATCCGGCGGACGGGCTCGGGTAGTGCCACGCCGCCCTTCGTGCGGTGACCCCGCCGCCGCGCACGTCGAAGTAGCGGGCCGACCCCTTGAACTCGCAGAACGAACTGCCCGCCGCGCCGAGAAGTGCTCCCTCGGCGAACGCCGCGATCGGCAGGTAGTAGACCGGTGGATGACTCGTCTCGAGCACGCGCACGATGTCATCGGTGTCGACCACGACCTCGCCTCCGAGGCGGATCACGGCGCGCTGGGTGATGCGCTCGACGCGCGGCGGTCGCGGATAGTCCCACACGGACTCCTGGCCGGGAGCGGTGGGATCTGGGGCAGGAGGTCTCACCCTTTCAGCGTAGGTCGCCGCCGCACGGCCGGGGCCGGCTAGCGGCCGAGCTCCTCGAGCCAGCGGAGCCACACCTCGCTGACGGTGGGATAGGCGGGGACGGCGTGCCACAGGCGGTCGATCGGCACCTCGCCGACGATCGAGATCGTCGCCGAATGCAGGAGCTCGGCGACGTCGGGACCGACGAACGTGGCCCCGACCAGCACCCGCCTGCGCTCGTCGAAGATCGCACGAGCCCGGCCCTGGTAGTGATCGGCGTGGGTGCTCGCGCCCGAGACCCACGACAGGTCGTAGTCGACGACCCGGATGCCGAGCCCGGCCGCCGTCGCGGACGCCTCGGTGTGCCCGACCGACGCCACCTCGGGATCGGTGAACGTCACCTGGGGCACGGCGGAGTGGTCGGCGGTGGCGACGTGACGGCCCCACGGGGCATCGTCCACGTCGCCTCCGCGCGCTCGCGCGGCGATGACGTCGCCGGCGGCACGTGCCTGGTACTTGCCCTGATGCGTGAGGAGTGCGCGATGGGTGACGTCGCCGACGGCGTACAGCCAGTCGAAGCCGCGCACGCGGAGGGTGTCGTCGACGTCGAGCCATGAGCCCGGCGCGAGTCCGACGCTCTCGAGCCCCACGTCGCCTGTCCGCGGCACGCGTCCGGTGGCGACGAGCACCTCGGCCGCCCGCACCTGCGACCCATCGGACAGGGTAAGCACGACGTCGCCGTCCGGTTCACGCGACGCCGTCTCGACGTCGACGCCGGTCCGCACCTCGGCTCCGGCATTCCGCAGCGCCTCGACGACGGCCTCGCCCGCGAACGGCTCCATCGACCCGAGCAGACCCGACCGTGCGATGAGCGTGACCGCGCATCCGAATGACGCGAAGAGGGTGGCCATCTCGCACCCCACGACTCCGCCTCCGAGGATCGCGAGGGACGAAGGCACATCTCGCACGCCCGTGGCGTCGCGGCTCGTCCAGGGTGCGGCATCCTTCAGTCCCTCGATGTCGGGAAGGAGCGCCGCCGATCCCGTCGACACGACGACCGCGTGACGAGCGGCCAGGACGACCTCCTCGCCGCCGGGGTCGGTGACGGTGACCTCCCGCTCGGCGGTCAGGCGACCGTGCCCGCGCACGAGATCGATGCCGGCACCGCGGAGCCAGTCGACCTGCGACGTGTCGTCCCAGTCGTGCACGATCGCATCGCGACGCCGCAGCGCGGCCGCCACGTCGACGGATCCGGTGACCGCCTGCCGCGCGCCGTCCACATCACGCGCCGCCCGCAGCGCCGCACCGCTGCGCAGCAGCGTCTTCGACGGCATGCAGGCCCAGTAGGAGCACTCGCCGCCGACGAGCTCGCTCTCCACGACGGCGACGGAGAGGCCGCCCTGCTTCGCCCTGTCGGCGACGTTCTCACCCACCGGACCGGCACCGATCACCACGAGGTCGTACTCCCGAGCTGCCATGCGTTCCACGGTATCGGCGCATCCCGACGTCGGGGCCGGCAATCCGTTCATTCGTCCGCGCCGAAGAATGCACACCTTCCGGACGCGGTCAATACTTCGCGCGCGGGGCCCCCGATGTCCCCGGGCTGTGGAAGGCTGGGAGACCCGCCGAAAGGACACAATGGCGATCGAGTTCCGATCCGTCAGCAAGCGCTTCGCCGACGGCACGCTGGCGGTGGACGAGTTCAGTCTGGTCATCCCGGCGCACCGGGTCACCGTCCTCGTCGGCTCGTCCGGCTGCGGCAAGACCACGCTCCTGCGCATGATCAATCGCCTCGTCGAGCCGACCGGCGGCGAGATCGCCATCGACGACGAGCCGATCGCGGGTCGCGATCCGGTGGCGCTCCGCCGCGGCATCGGCTACGTGCTGCAGAACGCGGGGCTGCTCCCGCACTTCAGCGTCGTCGACAACATCGCGACCGTCCCGGTCCTCTCCGGGGTCGCGCGCAAGGTCGCCCGCAAGCGGGCGCTCGAGCTCATGGACGTGGTCGGCCTCGACCGCGCGCTCGCCGAGCGCTACCCGGCTCAGCTCTCCGGGGGCCAGCAGCAGCGCGTGGGGGTCGCCCGGGCGCTGGCCGTCGATCCGAACATCCTGCTGATGGACGAGCCCTTCGGCGCGGTCGACCCGATCGTCCGCAAAGAGCTGCAGGCCGAGATCCTCCGCCTGCAGCGGGAGCTCGACAAGACCATCGTGTTCGTGACGCACGACATCGACGAGGCGTTCCTGCTCGGCGACCAGGTCGTGATCCTCGAGAAGGGCGCGAAGATCGCTCAAGTCGGCACCCCCGACGAGATCACCGAGCACCCTGCGAGCGAATTCGTCGCCAGCTTCATCGGGGCCGACAGGGGCGCGCGGTCGCTGCGTCGCAAGGAGACCCCGAACGGCGTCGTGGTCGTCGACTCCGCCGGTCGCACGCAGGGGGTGCTCATGGAGGACGCCCCGTGAGCTGGGTGCTCGACAACCTCGACCTGATCTGGGCGTTGTCTATCGACCACCTCCGGCAGAGCCTGATCGCGATCGTGCTCGGCTTCCTCATCGCGATCCCCATCGGCTGGGCCGCGTTCCGGTACACCGGCCTGCGCGGACCGACGCTGGCCACCGTCGGTCTGCTCTACACGATCCCCTCCCTCGGCCTCTTCGCAGTGCTCGCGGCCGCGTTCGGCATTCCCCTCCTCTCCGAGACGAACCTCGTCGTCGCCCTCACCATCTACGCGGTCGCGATCATGACCCGATCGGTCACGGACGGCCTGGCGTCGGTCGACCCCGTCACCCGCTCCGCCGCGGTCGCCGTCGGATTCGGGTCGTGGCGGCGCTTCTGGGCCGTCGACTTCCCGCTGGCCGGTCCCGTCCTGCTCGCCGGCCTGCGGGTCACCGCCTCGTCGACCATCTCGCTCGCGACCGTCGGCATCCTCATCGGCGTCCAGAACCTCGGCTACCTCTTCACGAACGGGTTCCAGCGCCGCATCATCCCCGAGGTCCTGGCGGGCGTCGTGGCGGTGGTCGTGATCGCCGTGCTGATCGACCTGCTCCTCGTCGTGGCAGGTCGCGTCCTCATGCCCTGGAACCGGCGGCGGCCGTCTCGCCGCGAGCGCGCCCTGCGGGCGGTGACGGTATGAACTACTTCCTCGAGGCGTTCGCCTGGATCTTCTCGCCCGAGAGACTGACGGGTACCCTGCCGCTGCCCACGGCCATCGCACAGCATCTCGCGTTCACATTCGGATCGGTGCTGATCGCGGCACTGATCGCGATCCCCGCCGGCTGGGCCATCGGGCACACCGGGCGCGGCCGCGAGTTCGCGGTGTCGCTGTCCGGTGCCGCACGCGCCCTGCCCTCGCTCGGGCTGATCGTGCTGCTCTATCTCCTGCTCGGCGTGTCGCTCAAGACCGAGGCGGCGGTGACCGCGTTCGTCATCCTCGCGATCCCCTCGATCCTCGCAGGCGCCTACGCGGGGTTCGAGGCGATCGACCGGACCGTCGTCGACGCAGGCCGGGCGATGGGGATGACCCCCTGGCAGGTGCTGTGGAAGATCGAGGTGCCCCTCGGCCTCCCTCTCCTGATCGGCGGGCTGCGGCAGGCCACGCTGCAGGTGGTGGCCACCGTCACGATCGCCGCGTTCGTCGGCCTCGGCGGCCTCGGCTACTACATCATCCAGGGCATCCCGCTGCGGGACTTCCCGCAGATCCTGGGCGCCTCGATCGTCGTCATCGCCCTCGCACTGCTCCTCGATGCGATGTTCGCGCTGCTGCAGCGCGTCGTCGTGCCGCGCGGCGTGACCGCGAGGACGGACTCCCCGCAGCGTTCCCCCGGGGTGCGCACGCGCGCCGTCGCGAGCACACCCGCCTGACCCACCACCACAACCGGAGGTTCCCCACATGTCCACAGCACGCACCCGCCTCGCGCTGGCTCTCAGCGCGACCACCATCGCCGCACTCGCCCTCGCGGGCTGCGCCTCGAGCGACCCGATCACGGGCGGCGACGGCGCGAGCGAAGCGCCCGGCGGCTCGTCGACGATCGTCATCGGCTCGCAGGCGTACTACTCGAACGAGATCATCGCGGAGATCTACGCCCAGGCCCTCGAGGGCGCGGGCTTCGAGGTCAAGCGAAACTTCAGCATCGGGCAGCGCGACGCCTACATGCCGTCCATCGAGGACGGGTCGATCGACCTGTTCCCCGAGTACACCGGCAATCTGCTGCAGTTCTTCGACCCCGAAGCGACGGCGACCACCGCGGACGACGTCTACGCAGCCCTGCAGGAAGCGCTGCCGGAGGGCCTCGCCGTGCTCGACCAGTCGCCGGCGACCGACCAGGACTCGTACAACGTCACGGCCGACTTCGCGGCGGAGAACGACCTGGTGTCGATCGGCGACCTCGCCGGCATCGACGGCCTGACGCTGGGCGGCGCCCCCGAGCTCGAGAAGCGCCCGTACGGGCCGACCGGGCTGAAGGACATCTACGGCGTCGACGTCAAGTTCAAGGGCACCGGCGACACGACCGTCGACGAGCTCGTGGCGGGCAACATCCAGGTCGCCAACGTCTACAGCGCCGACCCCCTGATCAAGACGAAGGACCTCGTCACCCTCGAGGATCCGGAGGGCCTGTTCCTCGCGTCGAACGTCGTCCCGGTCGTCAGCGCCGACATCGCCGACGAGATCGCGGACGTCATCAACGCCGTGAGTGCCGCGCTGACCCCCGAGGGTCTCGTCGCGCTGAACGTGCAGTCGACCGTGGACCAGATGTCGTCGGACGACATCGCGGCCGCGTGGCTCGCCGAGAACGGCCTGGACTGATCCGAGGCATCCTGCCGGGCCGGCGGTCGCACCGGCCGTCGCCCCGGCAGGTTGCTCTCAGGCGGGAGACTCCGCCGTGACCTCGCGCGCCGTGTCGGCCGGCGGGCGCTGTCCCCGGCTCAGCAGGACGAACGGGATGGCGGCCGCGGAGATCACCCCGCTCCAGACCAGCGAGGCTCCGTAGCCTCCGACATCCGCGACCCGTCCCAGTGCCGGCTGGAAGACGACGCCGCCGCCCGACCCCATCAGGGAGTCGAACGAGAGCACGGTCGCCCGCTGCTTGGACGGGATCATGTCGTTGAGGTAGGCCCGGTGCACCGGGTCGTCGATCGCCGAGGCGACGCCCCACAGCGCCACGAGGAAGACCGCGAACCAGAAGTTCTGGACGAGTCCCAGTCCGATCAGCACCAGCACGCTGACGACCGCCGACAGCAGGAGCGTCGACGTCCGCCGGCGGAAGAGTCGGCGCACCCAGGGGGCGAGGAGCCCTCCGACGATCGATGCACCCGACACCAGGGCGGCCGCGAGTCCCGCCACGGTGTACGCCTGGTCGTCACCCCACAGCTCCAGCAGGTAGGGCTGCAGTGCGTAGAAGACGTAGATGCCGACCCCGGCGATGAACGGGCTCGCGAGCATCAGCCAGCGCACCGGAGGATTGCCGAGGCCGTAGCGCACCGAGGCGCGGAAGACGGTGCGCGTCGCCTGGAGCGGGCCCTCGCTGCGGTCCGGGGTGAAGCCGAGGTCGCGCATCAGCAGCCCGGCGACGACGAACATCGCGAGCAGGATGGCGCCCCTCACCAGGAACGGCACGCCGAGGTTCGTCATCTGGGCGAGCACGCCGCCGAGCACGGAGCCCGAGAGCATCGCGACGCCGCCGACGATCTGCGCCCGCCCGAACACGGTCTCGAGGCTGCCTTCGTACCGGGTGGCCTGCAGCGCGTCGACGAGCCAGGCGTCCACCGCGCCGGAGAAGAAGGTGAAGCCGAGTCCGAGCAGCACCGACACGATCGCCCAGGCCCAGAACGGCGACTGCCAGACCCACAGCATCCAGTACATGACGGTCGTGACGGCCAAGGTGAGGGTCCCGAGGAGGTAGGACGCCCGTCGGCCGAGGGTGTCGGCCACGACGCCGGTCGGGATCTCGAAGATCAGCATCCCGGCGGTGAAGAAGGCGTTCGCCGAGAACGCCTCGAAGTTCGTCAGCCCGGCGTCGAGCAGGAACAGCGTGTTGATGCCCCAGATGAACGAGGCGGCGAGCGTGTTGCCCAGCGTGAGCGCATAGTACGTCCCCTGCACACGGCGGGGCGTGGGCAGCGAGGCAGGGGTCCTGGAGATGACGGCTCCGCTTCTTTCCACTGATCCGGTCGACGACGGCGCGACACCGGAATGCTACGCCGGTCCAGCCCGGTCCAGGCTCAGTCGAGCAGGAGTGCGGGCTCCTCGAGGATCGAGGCGACGTCGGCGATGAAGCGCGACATCCCATCGCCGTCCACGACCCGGTGATCGAACGAGCCGGCGACGGTGGTCACCCAGCGCGGCCGCACCTCGCCGTCCACGACCCACGGCTTCTGGCGGATCGTGCCGAGCGCCACGATCCCGGCCTCGCCCGGGTTGATGATCGGGGTGCCGGCATCCATCCCGAACACCCCGATGTTGGTGATCGTGATCGTGCCCTGCTGCTGGTCGGCCGGAGTCGTCCTGCCCTCGCGCGCGGTGAGCGTGAGCTTCTCGAGCGCGCGGGCGAGCTCGCGCATCGACAGGTCCTGCGCGTCCTTGATGTTCGGCACCAGCAGGCCGCGCGGGGTCGCCGCGGCGATCCCGAGGTTCACGTAGCGGCGCACCCGGATCTCGGCGCCGCCCTCGGCGTCGACCCACGCGGCGTTCACCATCGGCGTGCGGCGGGCAGCCCAGATGACGGCGCGGGCCATGATCAGCAGAGGCGAGATCTTGACGTCGGCGAAGTCCGGCGAGGCCTTCAGCCGCTTGACGAGCTCCATCGTGCGGCTCGCGTCGACATCGGTCCAGACCGTCACGTGCGGTGCGCTGTAGGCCGACTGCACCATCGCGGACGAGGTCGCCTTGCGCACGCCCTTGACCGCGATGGTCTCCTCACGCGCGTCCTCGGGCACGGGCGTGGCCGAGGGGACGGATGCCGCTGCCCCGGCGACCGGGATCGTCTCCTCGCGCACATCGCCCCACTCGGGCGTCTCGATGTTGCGGAAGACGCTCGCCTGCGAGGCGTGCCTCACGACGTCGTCGCGGGTGACCTCCCCGGCGGGACCGCTCGGCGCGACGCTGGCGAGATCGACCCCGAGGTCACGCGCGAGCTTGCGGATCGGGGGCTTGGCGACCACACCGACGGAGGCCTCCACGCGCTCCTGCGAGGTGACCGCGGGCTTGCGCCGACGCGACTTCACCTCGCCGCCGGTGCCGTAGCCGACGAGTACTGCTCCGTCGCCCTCAGCGGATGCGGGCGCGGCTTCGGCGGGCTCGCCGTGCTCGGACTGCCCGACGGTCGCGGGGCCTGCGGCAGCCGCGTCCGACGCGATGGTGATGATCGGGGCACCGACGTTCACGGTCTCGCCCTCACCGACGAGCAGGTCGCCCACCGTGCCGGCGAACGGCGAGGGCAGCTCGACGAGCGACTTGGCGGTCTCGATCTCGACGAGGACGTCGTTGACGGCCACGGTGTCGCCCGGGGCGACGTGCCACGACACGATCTCGGCCTCGGTGAGACCTTCGCCCACGTCGGGCAGGACGAACGTCTGCGTGGTCATTCGGTCTCCTTGGGTCGTCCGGTCGTGGAGCGAGGAGCGCAGCGACGAGACGAAACGCGTCGCTCGCACGTGTCACTCAACGCTCGGTACATCAGTAAGCGAGGGCGCGGTCGACGGCCTCGAGGATGCGGTCGGCGTCGGGGAGGAATGCTCCCTCGAGCTTCGCCGGGGGGAAGGGCATGTCGAATCCGGATACCCGCAGCACGGGCGCCTCGAGGGCGTAGAACGCCTTCTCCATGACGGTGGCGGCGACCTCGCTGCCGACGCTCGTGAAGCCGGGGGCTTCCTGCGCGTAGACCATGCGGCCGGTGCGGCGGACGGAGTCGAGGATCGGCCCGTAGTCGATCGGCGACAGCGAGCGCACGTCGACGACCTCGCAGCTGGTGCCCTCGGACTCGGCGAGCGCGGCGGCCTGCAGCAGCGTCGTCACCATCGCGCCGTGCCCGACGAGGGTGACGTCGGTGCCGCGTCGCACGATGCGGCTCGCGTGCAGCGGCAGAGCGCGGGCGACGGTGTCGACCTCGCCCTTCTGCCAGTACTTGCTCTTGGGCTCGAGGAAGATCACGGGGTCGGCCGAGGCGATCGCGTCCTGGATCATCCAGTACGCGTCGTTCGCGGTCGACGGGCTCACCACCCGGAGCCCCGGCGTGTGGGCGAAGTAGGCCTCGGGGCTCTCCTGGTGATGCTCGACCGCGCCGATGTGCCCGCCGTACGGGATGCGGATCACGATCGGCATCTGCAGGGCGCCCTCGTGGCGGTTCGTGATCTTCGCCAGCTGGGACGTGATCTGGTCGAACGCGGGAAAGACGAACCCGTCGAACTGGATCTCGATGACGGGGCGGAATCCGGCCATCGCGAGGCCGATGGCGGTGCCGACGATGCCCGACTCGGCGAGCGGGGTGTCGAGCACGCGGCGTTCGCCGAACTCGGCCTGCAGGCCCTCGGTCACCCGGAACACCCCGCCGAGCCTGCCGATGTCCTCGCCCATCAGCAGCACGTGGTCGTCCGCGGCGAGCGCGGCGCGCAGGCCGGCGTTGAGCGCGCGGCTGATCGGCATGGTGATGGGGGCGACCCGATCGCCTGCCGATGCCGGAGCGGTGCTGGTCGTGGTGCTCACGCGCCACCCCCTTCGAAGGATGCCTCGTAGTCGGCGAGCCAGCGGCGCTGCTCGTCGACGAGCGGATGCTGTTCGGAGTACACGTGCTCGAAGATGAGGCCGGCCTCGATCCCGCCGAGCTCGTTCGTGCGGGTGCGCACGTCATCGGCCACGGCGCGGGACTCGGCCTCGACGTCGGCGAAGAACGCGTCCGACGCGCCCTTGGCGCGCAGGAACGCCTCCATCCGCGCGATCGGGTCGCGGCGTCGCCAGGACTCCTCCTCGTCGGCGGTGCGGTACTTCGTGGGGTCGTCGCTGGTCGTGTGCGCGCCCATGCGGTACGTCATCGCCTCGATGGCACGCGGTCCGAGGCCGGAGCGTGCCTCATCGAGCGCGGCCCGGGTGACCGCCCAGCTCGCCACCACGTCGTTCCCGTCGACTGCGATGCTGGGCATCCCGTAGCCCTCGCCCCGCTTGTACAGCGGCGCGCGCGACTGCGTGGCGACGGGGACCGAGATCGCCCACTGGTTGTTCTGCAGGAAGAACACCTCGGGGGTGAGGTAGCTCGCCGCGAACACCATCGCCTCGTGCACGTCGCCCTGGCTCGACGCACCGTCGCCGTAGTAGACGATGACCGCCTCATCGCGCTCGGGGTCGCCGGTGCCGCACCGCCCGTCGAAGACGAGGCCCATGCCGAAGCCGGTCGCGTGCAGGGTCTGGGCGCCGAGCACGAGCGTGTAGAGGTGCGTGTTGCCGTTCTTGGGGTCGAAGGGGTTCCAGCCGCCGTGCGTGAGGCCGCGCATGAGGCGGATGATGTCGACCGGATCGACGCCGCGGATCCGCGTGACGACGTGCTCGCGATACGAGGGGAACAGGTGATCCTGCGCCCGCGCGGCGCGGGCCGATCCGACCTGCGCGGCCTCCTGACCGAAGCTCGGCGGCCAGAGCGCGAGCTGTCCCTGCCGCTGCAGGTTGGTGGCCTGCACGTCGAACGCGCGGATCACGGCCATGTCGCGGTAGAAGCCCTCGAGCGCCTCGTCGGTGAGGCTGTCGACGAGCTCCCGGTACGGCTCGGCCGCGGCGGACGGGGCGAACGTCCCGTCCGCGGCGAGGAAGCGGACGGTGGTGTCGTCCTCAGGCGTGGTCATGCGTCACCGCCGCCCGCAACGCCGCGATGCCCGGCGGGGAGGCCGCGAGCGACGGATGCCGCGATCTCCAGCACCTTCTCGACCGATTCCTCTTCGCCGATGGAGATGCGGATGCCGTCGCCGGCGAACGGTCGCACGATCAAGCCGGCCGCATCGAACGCCTCGGCGATCGCGACCGTCTCGTCGTGGGCGGGGAGCCACACGAAGTTGCCCTGCGCGTCGGGCACGCGCCATCCGGCTCCGCGGAGTCCGTCGGCGACGCGGTCGCGGCGCTCGGCGATGGCCCGCACGCGTTCGAGGAGCTCCTCCTCGGCGTCGAGGCTCGCGAGTGCGGCCTCTTCGGCCTGCGCGGTGACCGAGAGCGGGATCGTCGTGCTGCGCGCGGCGTCGAGGATGCGCGAGTGCCCGATCGCGTAGCCGACCCGGAGCCCCGCGAGACCGAACGCCTTCGAGAAGGTGCGCAGCACGACGACGTTCGGGTGGCGTGCCGCCGAGAGCACGCGCGTGCCGTCGACCGCAGCCGGGTCGGTGACGAACTCCGAGTACGCCTCGTCGAGCACGATGAGCACGTCGGCGGGAACGGTCAGCGCGAAGGCGTCGAACTCCTCCTGAGTGACCGCCGGCCCCGTGGGGTTGTTCGGGCTGCACACGATCACCACGCGCGTGCGGTCGGTGATCGCCGCGGCCATCGCCGGGAGGTCGTGGCGGAAGTCGGCGGTCAGCGGCACGTGCACGGCGGTCGCGCCGGCCACGACCGCCAGCCACGGGTAGGCCTCGAACGACCGCCACGCGTAGATCACCTCGTCACCCGGCGCGCAGGTGGCCTGGACGAGCTGGGCGAGGATCGAGACGCTGCCCGCTCCGACGTGGACGTCGTCGACGGCGACGGCGTAGCGCTCGGCCAGGCGCGCCCGCAGACGTGATGCCGAGGCGTCCGGATACCGGTTCACGGCGGTCGCGGCCTGCACGGCCTCGAGGACTCCGGGCAGCGGATCGAACGGGTTCTCGTTGCTCGACAGCTTGTAGGACTCGGCCCCCGCCTGGCGGCCCTGCTTGTAGGGGGGCAGCGCGGCGATCTCGGGGCGGACGCGGATGGGGATGTCGGAGGCGTCGGTCACCCTGCCGAGTCTACGAGCGGCGCGGCTGCGCGCGGGAGGATGCGTGGACGTCCGAACACACGCCCCGTCGTCCTCGCACCGGTCGCGAGGCCGTGCCAGACTGCGGACCATGGGATTCCTCATCCGCGTCGTCGTCAACGCGTTCGCGATCTGGGTCGTCACCCTGATCACGGCGTTGCAGGTCTCGATCGTCCCGTTCCCCCCGGGCGAAACGCTCCAGCTCGTGCTCACCCTGCTGATCGTCGCGGCGATCTTCGCACTCGTGAACACGCTCATCGGCACCATCATCAAGGTGCTCGCGTTCCCCCTGTACATCCTCACGCTGGGGCTGATCGGCCTGCTCATCAATGCGTTCCTGCTGTGGTTCACTGCGTGGATCACGAGCTTCTGGAGCTGGGGCCTGAGGGTCGAGGACTTCTGGCTCGGGCTCGTCGCCGCGATCATCATTTCGCTGATCAACTGGGTGTTCGGCATCATCCTGCGGCCGAAGACCAAGGACTGACAGCTCACCCGTCGTCGCCTCGCGCGGCGGCGTACTCGAGGACCTCGATCTCGACGGCGCCCGACAGGTCGGCGAACACGGCCTGCACACTCTCCACGCGCGGGTCGCCCGACGCGTCGACCAAGCCCGCGGTCTCGGCGTAGGACGTCATCCGATGCGGAGCGACCGCCACGTCGTGGACTCCGGACTCGGGATCGAACTCGCGCTCCACCACGAAGCTGCCCGCGGACCCGACCGGCGCGATGTGCCCACCCCCGGCGAGCGCGACCACGGGGTCGTCGGTGTGACGCACGGCGACGCTCAGGGTGCCGGAGCCGACGTCGGCTTCGACCGGCGATCCGAACGACACGAGCGTGCGGGTGTCGTAGCCGCCCTCGAGCGCCAGGTGCGCCGTGACCATCGCGCCCTGGGAGTGGCCGAACGCGTGCACCACGTCACCGGGGCGTGCGCCCGCGGCAGCGAGCGCGGCCTCCGTCGCCTCATAGGACGCGGAAGCCCGCCCGGCGTAGAGCTCTGCGTTGGAGCGGTTGTCCCATGCTTCGTCACCGCCGACCGCGAGCGTCTGGGTGCCGGCGACGTACACCGCGAACTGGCGCGACCCGTCGGGCATCGTGTATCGCTCGACGCGCACCCGTGATTCCCCGGCTCCGGGCATCCGCTGCGCAACCGACCGCAGCCCGGTCGGAGCCGCGGTCGACGACGCGGCCGGCGTGACCGGCGTGAGGACCACCGACTGCCCGCGACCGGTGAGCCGAGAACCCGCCGGCAGCGTGCCCTGACCACTGAACCCGGCGAGCGCGCCCGCGCCGAGGGTGAGCCCGCCGAGCGCGACGCCGCCGACGACGGCTGCCGGGAACCCGAAGAGGTCGCCGACGGCGTAGCCGAGCTCGGTCGCCTGCCGCTGAAGGTCGGACGGCCACATCACGTCTCGTTCCAGCTCGGCCCCGACCGCGGCTGCGAACGCGTCAGGGTGGCGGGCCATGAGCGTGTCGCGGGCGACATCGAGCCGGGCGACGGCGTCACGGTCTCCCGCGAGCACCGCGGCACGGTGCTCTGCGTTGAGCTCGACGAGTTCGTAGATCGCTGCGGCCTCGCGCAGGGCGCTCGCGATGCGGTTCGCGCCTTCGAGCGTCTCGGCGAGACGCCTGCTGAGGACGGATGCCGTGCTCGCGGCCTCCTCCGCGAGCACGCGCTCGCCGAGCAGCATGTTCTGCAGCGCGCCGAGCCGGTGGCGGATGTCTTGGAGCTCGTTGCCCGCCGCGAGGAAGCGGCCGGCCATCTCACGCAGCGTCACCGTATCGACGGCGACCGCGCCCCCGCCGATGATCTCGAGATCCGAACCCATCAGAACCCCTTCTCGATCGGCCAGAGCGCCGCATCCCTCGCCCGCGCGGCGCTCAGCCGCGCCGTCTCTGCCAGACACACGAGGCTCGACACCTCACCCGCCCACTGGGTGGCCAGGCGATGGAAGGCCTCGGCGGCGCGTGCTCGCCAGTCGGTGGCCGCGGCGAGCCCGCGCGCCCCGGTCGCTGCGACCGTGAGCCGTTCGGACAGCGCCGCGAGCTCGCGGGCGACGATGTCGAGCTGCGACGCCGCAGTGGCCGGGTCGAGAGTGGAGTGCGCCATCGGGCCATGCTGTCCGCTCACGACGGTCCGGCCCGCGACGCCGCAGCGAACTGTGCGCGCGCCCGCCGCCGCCCCGCCTGTGAAGGAACGAGCGGACGCCGCCTCCGAGAAGGGAGACGGCGTCCGAGTCAGCTGCGGATCAGAGGAACTCGATCAGCCCCCGGATGCCGACCACCACGAAGGCCGTGTCGGTCTCGGTGTTGCCGGCGGCATCCGTCGCGGTATAGGTGAACCGGTAGACCGCGCCGTTGACCGCCGTGACCGAGAAGGTGCGGTCGTCGATCTGCGTGACCTTCGCGCGCGGCTTGCCGTTGGTGCTGACGTCCGTGAGCTCGACCGTCACCTCGCCGCGATCGTCGTCGGCGTCGACGTACACCCGCACGGTGCGCTCCTTGTTGTTCGGCACCAGGATGAACGAGGGCAGCGCGACCGCCTCGATCGTCGGAGCCGTCGTGTCCGGCGGCGTCAGTTCGAGCCCGACGAGCACCGGGTCGTGGTCGCTCGACCGGTAAGGGTCGGGGGCGAACAGCGCGTCCTGGGCCGGAAGCTTGAACGACATGTCGTAGTCGATCAGGCTGGGCTCGTCCGCGTTGATGTTCCACGGCGAGGCGCCGCGCACGTCCGCGACGAGACCGGGCCCGGCCAGCGCGTGGTCGAGGTAGCCCTGCTGGCCGTCGAACACGTAGCTGTAGGCATCCTCGCCCTGGTACTTGAGGTTGAGGTCGGTGTACCCCTTCGCCGTCAGCGCGGTGATCGGGTCCTCCTTGTCGTACGCGTTGAGGTCGCCGATGATCAGCTCGCGACCGACCGTGCTCTGACCCGTCGGGTCGGTGGCGAGCCAGTCCGCGAGTGCGTTGGCGGCATTCGTGCGCACGAGGTTGCAATTGCCCTGCAGGGGGTCTTCCGCCTCACCGGTGCACGCCGATCCCTTCGACTTCAGGTGATCCACGACGACCGTGAACGTGCCGCCGTCGGCGTCCTCGAAGGTCTGGGTGAGACCCGGACGGTTGCGGCTGTCGAGCCAGCGCGGATCCTTCGCCTGGTCCATGAGCTGGAAGTCACCCACGGGCGTCACCTCCGCGGGCTTGTACATCAGCGCGGTCGTGATGACGTCGGTGCCGATCTTGCCGGTCTCGATGTAGTCGTACACGTCGCTGCCGAGCCGATCGTTGAGCGCCGCCGTCAGCGTGGCCAGGGCCTGGCTGTCGGCGTTGTTCTCGATCTCGATGAGACCGAACACGTCGGCGTCGATCTCGGCGAGAGCCGAGACGATCTTGGCCTCCTGACGCTCGAACTCCTCGGCCGTGTTGGCGCCGCGGGCGATGTCGTCGTCGGCGCTCGTGGTCGGGTCGTCGAGCGTCGTGAAGTAGTTCAGGACGTTGAAGCTCGACACGACGAGGTCGCCGCCGACCTCGGGCACCTCGGGCCGCGGGTTGGCGGCCGTGTACGTCGCGCCCGTGGTGGGCTGGATCGCATACGTGCCGAACCGCTCGTCGAAGACGCCCGTCACATCGGTGACCAGGTCGCCGCCGCGGAAGGTGTTGGCGAGCGTGAACTCCTGCCCGTTCGGGTGGATCGCCGGGTCGGGGTTCTGACTGCTGCGCCCGTCGTCGATCGTGATGCGCTCGGCGAGGTTCGCCGCCGCGAGTGCCGTCGCCGCCGGGTCGGTGGGCAGGTACCTCGCTGTCGGAGTCGACTGGCGGGTCACCCCGACGTCGATCGTGCCGAACCGGGCGAACTCGAAGTACTCGAGGATCGCGAGGTCCTGCGGGAGGGTGACGTACATGCCCTCGAGCGCCTCGCGCTGCGCGGGCGTCGCCGGCAGCTGGAACTCCGTCGGCGCCGGCAGGGCGGCACCCGTCGCGCAGATCTCGATGTCGGCCGCCTCGATCTCGGTGAGGTTCTCAAACTCCTTGACCTCACCGGCGACACTCACGACGTCTCCTGCCGAGACGGCGGCGCCTCCCGGCGCATACACGAAGACGCCGTCGGAGGTGGCGGGGTCGCCGTCACCGGCATCCTGCACGAAATAGCCGTTGAAGCCGCCGACCTGGAAGTCGCCGACCACGGCGCCTTCGATCAGGACGATCTCGCCGACCCTCGGCGACGCGGTGCCCGACCCCTGCACGGAGCTGATCGACACGTTCTCCAGATCGCAGCCGGCCTCGCCGGGCGGCGGTTCCACCGGCGGCACGGTCAGCGAGTTCGCCGCCCCGGGCGTGTTCGCCGCCTCGCCCGCCGCGAGCGTGCCGGGGAAACCGGGGATGCCCGCCAGGTCGAAGTCGTTGCGCACCCAGTCGGCCGTCGCATCGGTGTCGGTGCCGTCGGGGATGCGGGATGCTCCGCCCGGCGCGAACGAGAGTCCGTCGTAGGCAACGCCCAGCCCGGTGCCGCCGTAGGTGCGGTCGGATGCTCCGCCGTCGTGCACGGCGATCGCGTCGACGACCTCGAACCCGAGGCCGTCGTCGATGACGCTGTCGTCGTTCGCGTCGATGTCGCTGCCGAGCGCCGGGATCGTGCCCGTGACGAGCAGCAAGCTGAGCGAGCCGTTCTCGAGGGCGCCGTTCGCGAGGTTCGCCAGCGCACGTCCCGTCGCGTCGGCGGACGGGAACGAAACGACCTCGTCGACCGTGCCGAACGCGGGGGTCGTGGTCGCATCGCCCTCGATCTCGAGGACGCGGTAGCCCGCGAGGTCGGTGCCCGGGGTCGACAGCAGCTCGACGTACTCCACGTCGTCGCCGGCGGTGCTCGCCGAGAATTCGTTGATCACTGCCGTCGGCGTCGGCGGCTCCGCGCCGCACTCGGCCGTATGGGCTCCGAGGCCGTCGAAGGCGTCGACGGGGAAGCCGTCCCACTGGGTCGCGGGGTCGAAGGCGTCGGCGCCGTCGGTGTCGCCCACGCACACGTCGGCGTGGCGGCGCAGGGTCGCGTCGGCGCCGCCGGTCGCGCCCGAGCCCCACTCGGTGCCCGGGTCGACAGCGACCTGGCCGAAGAAGTCGACGGGGGTGTCGCCCTTGTACAGCGCGATGACGTCGTCGCCGTTGAACCAGTTGCCGGAGGTGATCTGGTCGCCGAAGGCCTTGAGGGTGTCGCCGGCGGCACCGTTCACGAGCACGAACGCGTCCTGGGCGGCGACGGTGCCGGCGAGCGGGACGGTGAGGGTCGAGGCGGCCGCCCCGTTGAAGTAAAGCCGGATCGAGTAGCCGCTGAGGTCGACGGCCGAGGCCGTGGGATTGAAGACCTCGACGGCCTTGTTGTTGCCCGAACCCTCGACGACTTCGCTGATCAGCAGCTCAGTCGGGGTTTCGACCGCCATCGCCGAGGGTGCGATCAGCCCGGTCAGGGCGATGGCACCGGAAGCGATGACGGCGACGGTTGCACGATGTGAACGACGCACGGAACCTCCTGGACATGAAGAAAGGCCGGGTAGGCCTTCCGCGCCAGGCTAGGCGAGCGCTTCCCGCGGCGCGAGGCTCCTTCGAGGAGAGTTCGTTAATGTTCGGTGGCAGCCGATGGACATCGCGTGAATCGCCACTTGGGCGGTGCGACCGCCCGGGCCAGAATGGAGCGCATGGCTGCGAGCACGGGCGATCCCTTTCGCGTCGTCTTCGTGTGCACCGGCAACATCTGCCGTTCGCCCATGGCAGACGTCGTGTTCCGTGGTTTCGCGGATGCCGCCGGCCTCGGGGGCCGCGTCGCGTCGACGAGCGCCGGCACGGGCGACTGGCACGTGGGTGAGCGCGCGGACCAGCGCACGTTGGACGCCCTCGAGCGCGCGGGCTACGACGGCACGCGCCACCGCGCCCGCCAGTTCACCCACTCGGACTTCGCGCACTCCGACCTCGTGGTCGCCCTCGACCGCAGCCATGAGCGCATCCTGCGCGGGTGGGCACGCGCGGAGGCGGACTCCGACAAGATCGCGCTGCTCCTGTCGTTCGATCCGGTCGCGCGATCGCTCGACGTGCCGGATCCGTACTATGCCGGCCCCGGAATGTTCGACGAGGTGCTCGGTATGATCGAGAGTGCGAGCCGGGCGCTCTTCCGGCAGCTCGAACCCGCGATCCGCCCGGCGAACTGACGCCGGGTCCGCCCTTGCGTTCCGACGGGAGCACCGTGACCTCTCTTGCCTCCTCCGCCCTTCCGTGGCAGCCGCTGAGTCCCCTCGACGGCCGCTACCGCACGGCGGTCGCGGGTCTGGGCGATTACCTCTCCGAGGCGGGCCTGAACCGTGCGCGCGTGGAGGTCGAGGTGGAGTGGCTCATCGCCCTCACCGATCGCTCGCTGTTCGGCACCTCGCCGCTCGCCGACGACGACAAGGCCCGGTTGCGCGCCCTCTACCGCGAGTTCGGCCAGGCCGAGATCGACTGGCTCGCCGAGAAGGAGGCGGTCACGCGCCACGACGTGAAGGCCGTCGAGTATCTCGTGCGCGACCGTCTCTCGACGCTCGGTCTCGAGTCCATCGCCGAGCTCACCCACTTCGCGTGCACGAGTGAGGACATCAATTCGACGTCCTACGCCCTCACCGTGCGCCGAGCGGTCGAGCGCGTGTGGCTGCCGAAGCTGCGGTCCGTGATCTCGGCCCTCACCGAGCTGGCCGTCGCGCACCGGGGCGCCGCGATGCTCTCGCGCACGCACGGACAGCCGGCCACGCCCACGACGATGGGCAAGGAGCTCGGCGTCTTCGCCTGGCGCCTGTCGCGCGTCGCCGACCAGATCGAGGCGGGCGACTACCTCGCCAAGTTCTCCGGGGCGACCGGCACGTGGTCGGCCCACCTCGCCGCGGATCCCGACGTCGACTGGCCCGAGCTCAGTCGCAGCTTCGTCGAGGGTCTCGGCCTCGACTTCAACGTGCTGACCACCCAGATCGAGTCCCACGACTGGCAGGTCGAGCTGTACGACCGCGTCCGGCATGCCGGCGGCATCCTGCACAACCTCGCGACGGACGTGTGGACCTACATCTCCATCGGCTACTTCACGCAGATCCCGGTCGCGGGCGCCACGGGGTCCTCGACGATGCCGCACAAGATCAACCCGATCCGCTTCGAGAACGCCGAGGCGAACTTCGAGATCTCGGCGGGCCTGCTCGCGACCCTTTCGCAGACGCTCGTGACCAGCCGCCTGCAGCGCGACCTCACCGACTCCACCACGCAGCGCAACATCGGCGTCGCATTCGGCCACTCGCTGCTCGCGCTGGACAACCTGCAGCGCGGGCTCGGCGAGATCTCGCTCGCCGAGGACGTGCTCCTGGCCGACCTCGACGGCAATTGGGAGGTCCTCGCCGAGGCGATCCAGACCGTCGTGCGTGCCGAGATCGCCGCAGGCCGCTCGCAGATCAGCGATCCCTACGCCCTGCTCAAGGACCTCACGCGCGGCCGGCGCGTCGGCGCGGCCGAGCTGGCCGAGTTCGTGCGCGGCCTCGACATCGGCGACGCCGCGAAGGAGCGACTGCTCGCGCTCACGCCGGCGACCTACGACGGACTGGCCTCGCAGCTCGTCGACGAGCTCGGCTGAGCCGCACCGGCGCGGACCCCTCGGTGCGCTGCGTCAGGCCTTCGGGTCGTCGCCGGGCGCGGCATCCGGCCCGTCCTGCTCCTCTTCGGGCAGCAGCACGGGCTTGTCGACCTGCTTCGTGACCTGCGCGGGATCGACCGCGAGCAGCAGCAGCGACACGATCAGCAGCACGGCGATGAACGTCACGCCGGCGATGATCAGCGCGAGCACGATCGCCGACTGCGCCTTGCCGTCGCCGCCCTGCTGGAAGAAGCCCATCGAGACGAGGGTCACGATGCCCGCGAACAGCGCGGCGCCGAACGCGAGCCCGAGCAGCTGCACGGGCTTCATCAGGTCGCGGCGGGTGGGGCGGTCGTCGCTCACGCGGGATCCTTCGGTTCGGCGGGAACGGATGCCGCGGCCTCGGCCGTGACCGGAGCGTCCTTGCGCGGCGAGAAGCCGGCGATCCCGAGATAGACGGCGACGATCGCGGCGTACGCGCCGAAGAGGCCGACGCCGATCGTGATGCCGGTGAGCGTGAGGGTCTGCTGCGCCTCTTCGATCGTGTACTGCAGCGAGTAGCCCGCCGGCACGAGCGCGAGCCCGATTCCGAGCAGGATCCCCACGGCGCCGACGACGACGGCGTCACGGCTGTCGGAGCGCGGTCCCGGGTCGACGACGGGTCGTGCGTCGGCGATTCCGGGTGCGATCTCACGGCGGGCGCGGATGCCGCGCAGCCCCCGTGCTCCCGCGAGCAGCTCCATGAGGCCGCTCACCAGCGCCCATGCGATCACCACGGCGAAGAAGCCGCCGACGGTGCGGACCGGGTTGAGCCCGCTCACCATGCCGGCCGCGATCGTCACGCCGCCCAGCGCGGCGGCCGGCCAGCGGCGGCCGGCGGGGTACACGATCCAGACCGCGAGCAGCAGCACGAGGCCGGTGGCGATCGCGAACCCGCTGAAGACCGCCATGCCCACGAGGGCCGAGTGGTCGGGGGAGAACGTGATCATGATCGCCGCGAGCGCCGCGAACGCCGCGCGTGCGAGCTGCACGTGGCGCACGTCGAACGTGCGGGCGGAAGAAGCTGAGGTCACGACGGATTCCTGGCGGAGCGGGAGGGACCTCATCAGTCTAGTTCGGCGCACCGAGCGCGGCCGCCGGGCGCCGGGGGCAGCGCGCGCGCACGGCGCATAACTCCTGCAGATTGACACCGCGGGCCGGGCCGCCCTGCGCCGTTCCGGGGATCCGCGGGAAGCGCCGAGCCGAAGTGCAGGAGTTATGCGCCCGGGAGCCGCGCCGAGGACCGGCACGCCCCGCGCGGGTCAGCCCAGCGAGTCCAGGATCTCGACCAGCAGCTCGTACGTGGTGAGCGGGCTGATGATCGCGAACCGCAGCACGGGCCGGCCGGCGTGCGAGCTGGGCACGACGAACGCGCGCTGCTCCTCGAGCAGCCGGTCCGACCAGGCCTGGTACTCGGCGGCCGTCCACCCCTCGCGCTCGAACACCACGACCGACAGCTGCGGCTCGCGCACGAGCGAGACGCCGTCGCGGCGCTCGATCTCGTCGGCGATCCGCCGCGCCAGGTCGACGCCGTACCTGATCGTGGCGCGGTACTGCTCCGTGCCGTGCGTCGCGAGCGAGAACCACAGCGGCAGGCCGCGCGAACGGCGAGTGAGCTGCACGGCGAGGTCGGAGGGGTTCCAGTCGGGAGAGTCGGTCAGCGTGTCCAGGTACTCGGCCTTCTGAGTGTGCGCCTGCAGCGCCAGAGACGGCTCGCGGTAGATCAGTGCGCACGCGTCGAACGGCGCGAACAGCCACTTGTGCGGATCGACGATCACCGAGTCGGCCAGCTCCACTCCGGCGAACGCGGGACGCATCTCGGGCACGAGCATCGCGGCGAGCCCGTAGGCGCCGTCGATGTGGAGCCAGACGTCGCGCTCCTTCGTGGCGGCCGCGACGCCGGCGATGTCGTCGACGATGCCGAAGTTGGTGGTGCCGCCGGTCGCGACCACCGCGAACACCGCGTCGCCGTGCTCGTCGAGCACGTGCGCGACGGCGTCGCCGTGCAGTCGACCCTGCGCGTCGGGCGCGGCGGTGATCACATCCACGTCCATCACCGCGGCGGCGGAGGCGATCGACGAGTGCGCTTCGGCGCTGCACACGACCGACCAGCGCGCGGGGTCCGGGCGCCCGGCCTCGCGGTTGCGGCGGCGGGCGGCATCCCGTGCCGTCACGAGCGCCGAGAGGTTGCCGATCGTGCCGCCCTGCACGAACACGCCGCCGGCCGTCGCGGGCAGACCGAACTCGCGCGCGAGCCAGTGCAGCACCTCGTTCTCGGCGAAGACGGCTCCGGCGCCTTCCATCCACGAGCCTCCGTAGATGGCGGATGCCGAGACCACGACGTCGAACGCGAGGGAGGCCTTGCTCGGCGCGGACGGGATGAAGGAGAGGTACCCGGGGTGGTCCGTCGAGATGCAGGCGGGAGCGAGCACGTTCTCGAACAGGGCGATGGCACGGCGCGCGCCGATGCCCTCGTCGGTGATCGAGCCCGACGCCAGACGCGCCAGGTCGCCCGGGCGCATGGGCTTGTCGAGGGGGATGTCCTCGTACAGCGCGCGGCGTCGCGCGTACCCGAGGACGTCATCCACGGTGTGACGGGTGTCCTCCGAGATGGCGTGCATCTGATCGGGCTGCGAGGTCATGTGTGCTCCACGGGGTCGGGTCGACAACTCACGGTAGGCCGCGCGGCCGGTGACGACAAGCCGAGCGGATGCCGCGTCCGGCCGCCCCGGGAGCGCGAGGACCCAGCATCTAGGATGGGTGGATGCCCTCCCCGGTCGATCGACTCTTCCGCCGCGCGCGCTTCTTCGTGCGCCGCGTGGTCTCGTTCGACTTCGATCGCGTGAACCAGTTCGCGGCCCAATCGGCAAAGCTCTCCCGTGCTCCGCGGTGGTGGCAGATCAGCCTCACTGACACACTCTGCCCGGCGTGGGACCAACGGGGATCGTCCGCCTGCACCCCGGATGCCGCTGAACCCCCCCCATAGGATGGGTGGATGCCCTCCCCGGTCGATCGATTCTTCCGCCGTGCGCGCTTCTTCGTGCGCCGCGTGGTCTCGTTCGACTTCGATCGCGTGAACCAGTTCGCGGCCCAATCGGCAAAGCTCTCCCGTGCTCCGCGGTGGTGGGTCATGCTCGACATGGCGTGGTGCGCGGTGCGGTACGAGACGACGTTCGAGAACTATTCGGAATGGGACTTCCGCATCCTGAAGGCCCGCGAGCGCAAGACCTACATGACCGATCCCCGGTCCTTCCACCTGTCACGGCGCCTYAACGACGACAGCCAGCGGGGCATCTTCGACGACAAGCTCCAGTTCGCGAGCCGCTTCGGTGACGAGCTGGGGCGTGAGTGGCTCGACGTCGAAGCGGTCGACGCCGCGGCGATCGGAGCCTTCCTGAAGCGTCACGATCGCGTCATCACGAAGAACCCGCGCGGCGTCGGMGGCAACGGCATCACCGTGCGCGAGACCGCGGGCATCTCCGACCCTGCCGCCCTGCGCGATGAGCTGATCGCTTCGGGCGAGACGCTCATCGAGGAGCTCCTGTCGCAGCATCCCGAGATGGCCCGCCTGTACCCCGGCAGCGTGAACTCGCTGCGCGTCGTGACCTATCTCGATCCCGACGGCGAGGTCCACGTCCTGGCCTCGGTGCTGAAGATCGGCAACGGCGGAGTCATCGACAACTTCTCCAGCGGCGGCATGTACACGATGCTCGGCGACGACGGCCGYGCGCTCCACGCCGCCGCCGACGAGGAGGCCCACGCCTACGCGACGCATCCGATCACGGGCGTCGAGATCACCGGCTTCCAGGTACCGCTGTACGACGAGGTGCTCGCTCTCGTCGATCGTCTCTCCCGCCGCGTTCCCGCCCTCCCCTACATCGGGTGGGACATCGCGACCGGCTTCCAGGTACCGCTGTACGACGAGGTGCTCGCTCTCGTCGATCGTCTCTCCCGCCGCGTTCCCGCCCTCCCCTACATCGGGTGGGACATCGCCATCACGCCCGACAGCCCCGTCGTGATCGAGGGCAACCACAACAGCGGCGTGTTCCAGTCCAAGCCCACCGTGTCAGGCATCCGCCGGGGTCTGCTCCCGCGCTATCGTGCCGCGATGCGGTTCTGACCGCCGCAGAAAGGTTCGCGACATGAGTCAACGCCGCGCCAAGCTGGGGTATCTGCTCAATCGCGCCCGCCGGCTGCGTCCGGGAAACCTCATCGAGTTCGCCTCTCAGGTGCAGCGGGTGTCGAAGGCGCCGAAGTTCGTCATCATCGCCGACATGCTGTGGTGCTCGGTGCGCTACGACATGGGGTTCCGCGACTACGCGGTGTGGGACATCCGGCTTCTCAACGCGCGTGAGCGCAAGACGTGGATGACCCACCCGAAGTCGAACAGCATCACGAAGCTCTACAACGACCCGGCCGCCTATCACCGGTTCGAGGACAAGATCAGCTTCTACGGCGAGTTCGCCGACGTGATCCACCGCGAGTGGATCGACGCACGCACCGCCACCGACGACGAGGTCGGCGCGTTTATCGCGAAGCACGGTCGCGTGATCGCCAAGCCCGCGGCCTCCGAAGGGGGCTCGGGCATCTCGGTCTACCCGGCCAGTGAGGCGACGGATGCCTCGGCCTTCCGCGCCCGCCTCATCGCCGCCGACCAGACCCTCGTCGAGGAGCTGCTCGTGCAGCACGAGGCGATGTCGTCGCTGTACCCCGACAGCGTGAACACGCTGCGCATGATCACGTACTACGACCCGGATGCCGACACCCTGCATCTGCTCGCTGCGGTGCTGCGCATCGGCAACGGCGCCTCCATCGACAACTTCGCGTCGGGCGGCATGTTCACGCTGCTCGACGAGCACGGCGTCGCGCTCTACCCCGGCGTCGACAAGAACAGCAACGTCTACGTGGAGCACCCGAAGACGGGCACGTCGATCGTCGGGTTCGCGGTGCCGAAGTACGACGAGGTGCTCGTGCTGCTCGAGGACATCGTGCGCCGCATCCCCGAGATCCGCTACGTCGGCTGGGACATCGCGATCACGCCCGAGGGTCCGGCGGTCATCGAGGGCAACCACAACTCGAGCGTGTTCCAGCCCAAGCCGTCGGCATCGGGCGTGCGCACCGGCCTGCTGCCCATCTACAAGGCCGCCATCGGGTTCTGACCCGAGTCGCCAAGACACGCCGGTCCGCGTGCCGGCCAACGGCGTGTCTTGGCGACTCGAGTGGTCAGGTCCGCAACTGCGACGAGCCGAGGACGCGCTCGACCGTCAGCTCCAGCACGACGCGTTGCGGGTTCACCCGCGGCTGGCGGTAGCGGCCGGCGTAGAGCGCGACGGCGTGGGCGACGGCATCCGGATCGTCCGTCACGACGACGGGACCCTCGAAGCTGATCCATCGCGCGCGATCGACCGAGCACACGGCAGCGCGCCCGCTGCGCTCGGCGTTGAGGAACTTCTGCGATCCGCCCGTGCCGATCACCCGCACGATGCCGTCCTCGAAGGTGAAGCCCACCGGCACCGCGTGAACGCGATCGTGGCGACCGAGGGTCGACAGGGTCGCGAGGTGGTACTCGGCGAGGAACTCGAGGGCGGCGTCCGTCAGCACCCCTCCAGCCTCTCAGACCGCGCGGCGGTCGAGGCGATCGGTCAGGATCGGAGAAGCGCGGCGTGCGCACCCCCGCGTAGCGTGACGAATACGGGTCGCCGAAGCGACCGGGATTGGTGAAGGAGACCACATCATGGCCGAGAAGACCACGTCCGAGGGACTGTCCGCCGACGAGCGCGCCGCCGTCAAGGAGCGCGCGAAGGAGCTGCGCGCGCAGGAGAAGGCGGGCAAGAGCCGCGAGGCCGGCCTGAAATCCGTGCTCGACGCGATCGCGAAGCTCGAGCCCGAGGACAAGCCGCTCGCCGAGGGCCTGCACCAGGTCGTCACGGAGGTCGCACCCGACCTCGTGCCCAAGACCTACTACGGGATGCCGGGCTACGCGAACGCCGAGGGCAAGATCGTCGTCTTCCTCCAGCCCGCGAAAAAGTTCAAGACGCGCTACGCCACCATCGGCTTCGAGGACCGTGCGAATCTCGACGACGGCGACTTCTGGCCCATCGGGTTCGCCGTCCGAGCGTGGACGCCGTCAGTCGAGAAGAAGGTCACCGAACTGGTGCGGGCCGCCGTCGCATAGCCGTCGCGCGGCGGCGGAGGCTACGCCCCCCATCCGCGAAAAGCAACCGTCTGCGAACGGCCCGGGTGCCGCCGTACCGTCGAAGCACGAGCCGACAGCGTCGGCCCGGCTACCGGCCACCGGACCACGAGTCCGCAACGGAAAGGGGATCGCCATGGGTATGGGCGACGACATCAAGCACAACATGGAAGACATGAAGGGCAAGGCCAAGGAGGCCGTCGGCGACGCGACCGACAACGAGCGCCTCCAGGCTGAGGGTCAGGCCGACCAGACCAAGGCCAACCTGAAGAAGGCCGGCGACGACGTCAAGGACGCCTTCAGCAGCTGAGTCCCCCAGGAGCGATGCCCCCGGTCCCTGCCGACCGGGGGCATCATTCGTGTGAGGCGTGTGCGGGAACGGATGCCGCGCACTCAGGGCTCCGCGGAATTCACCCTCGTCTCACCCTCATCTCACCCTCGGGCGGCGCGGCGTACTGCGCCCACGGTGCGGCGGTGGTTGTCTCTCGGTCAATGGACCGCTCAGCCCCCGAGCACGCAGACGACGACGTCATCACTCGCCTCGCCGACGCACTGGCGCGCGACGACACCGCCGCCGCCGCCGTCATCGTCCGCGACCACATGTACGAGATCTGGGTCACGCGCGCCGAGCTGCTCGGGATGGCACTGATGCGGTTCACCGCCGATGACTACGCCGCGCATCCTGCGCTCACGCTCGCCCGCGATTCGGCGGGCCTTCAGGCCGGCGGCGGCGCCGCACCCGAGCGTCTCGACATCGAGGCGGTCCTCCCGACGCTGTCTCATCCGCTGCAGACCCAGGTGATCTATCTGGAGATGTCGCTCGCGCGCTACCGACGCGAGGCCGAGCATTCGCTCGCGCTGGGGGCGGAGCTGCGGCGCCGGCTGGTGGGCACGACGCGCGCACTCCACTCCGCGCAGCCGTACGACCCCGAGCCCGTCTGGATCAACCAGCTCTCGATGACCGAGACGCTGTTGGGAGACACGTCGGCGGCCATTGCCGACCTGCGCGAGGCCGACCGACTGAGCACGCTCGATGAGCGCGACCCGATCCGGGCCGACAATCACGCCAAGCTGGCTATCCTCCTCGCGCTGCGCGGGAACGTCGCCGAGGCGCGGACCGCACTGGCTCAGAGCCATGCTGTGGCGTCGTGGGCGCCCGCCCCGCGCGAGTTCGTCGGACGGTTCGCAGAGATCGCGGCAGCGCTCATCGCGACCGAGTCCATGGCACCGGACGCCGAAGACGCCCTCGCCGCCGCGCATCATCCGGTGAACAAGGCTGCCGACGAATACTGGCCCCTACTCCTCCTGGCGCAGAGCCGGTACGCGCTGGCACATCAGCGGGCAGCGCTCGTGCTCGAACTCACTTCGACGGCAGCGGCCACGGGGCCGTACCCCGAATCCGGGCTCACCCACGATGTCCTCTCCTCGCTCACGGCGAGCGCCTACATCGAACTCGGCGATCTGACCGCTGCACAACACGCGCTCACGGGTGAGCGACCAGGATGGCTCGTCCGGGTGGCACGATTGCGCCTGCTCGTCGCGAGGGGCGCCCACCGGCAGCTTCAGGCCGACGCCCGCCGGCTGCTCACCGCGCCCCGCGCGCCGCTCGCGCAGCGGGTCGAGGCGATGCTGCTCATCTCGTGGGGGGACTGGCTGCACCGGGGCCGACCCGAGCCGAGCTCAGCGATCCAGATCGCGGAGCTCGTCGAGCACAACGATCTCATCCGCCCGCTGACAACCGTTCCGCGAGACCTGCTCACCGCGCTGGCCGAGGCCTTGCCGGCCGCGCGTCGGGCGTCGTTCGAAGCCGCCTTCGCGCCGCTTCCCGCTCACTCCCCTGCGACGGCGCTCTCACCCCTCACGGAGCGCGAGCTGAGTGTGCTGCGCGCCCTGGCCGACCACTCCAGCGTCACCGAGCTCGGTAAGCAGCTGTTCCTGTCGCCGAACACGGTGAAGACGCATCTGCGCACGGTGTACCGCAAGCTCGGAGTCCGCTCGCGCGACGAGGCGCTCGACGAGGCAGTCCGGCTCGGCATCCTGCCTTCCCCGTAGCGTCCGCGTTCCGCGCATCGGTCCGTCTCACGATCGTTGCGAACAGCTCAGTCGTGACCGGCGTTGCGTCCGATGTGGGCACAGTGCAGCGGCGCGCTGTCGTTGCGTCCCTGGATGAGCATCGCGACGAGGACGGCACGGGTCATCACGTGTCCTGACGGGATCATGGAGAGACCGGGCACCCCGACGGCCCGGGAGACGTACGGGCGTCGGATGCCGAGGTAGCTCTCGAGGTCCTCGAGGTCCAGCAGCTGCGGGAGCGAGGAGGTGAGCGCGCGGACGGCTTCGTCGACGGGAACCCGGCGCGTGGGGCCGGCGGGGCACCCGAGCACGCTCAGGCGAAGCTCTTCCGCCGGGATGAACCATGACGCACCGAGCCTGTACCCGGGGTGCGTCCCGACGCGGAGGCGTCGAAGCACCGTCGGGTGTGCGACGCCGGTGAGCTGTGCGGCGGCGCTCACGGTCAGGAACGGGGTGTCCGCGCGGGACGTCACCGTGTCAGGTGCGGGGGCGATCGCAACGGTGAGGTCGAGCATGCAGGGTCCTGTTTCGGTCGGTGGGGCACGTGGCGACGACGGATCTGCGTGCGCGGGTGGCTTCGTCACCACCTGCGAGGGCGCGGGACGCCGAGACGGCGATCACTCCGCGTTGCCGCGCAAGTGGTTCCGCCAATAGGAAAGAGCACGTGGGAGCGCGTTCATGACGCGGCTCCCGGTCCCAGGTCTACGGGTCGACCGCCGGCGGTGCTGACACGGTAAAAGCGAAGGGGACGGCAATTCCCGTGCGACCGGATTCCGGGTCGACGTAGCGGATCGTGATGATGTGGTCGCCGGCCGAGATGTCGCGCACGTAGCGGGTGAGGGTCTCCTCCTCGAAGGTGTGCACGCGGTCCGTGGGTTCGCCGTCCACGGAGACGATCATGCTGGCCCCGATGACGCCCGTCGCTTCGAGGAACGCGTCGTCGAGTTCGCCGTCCTCATCCGCGTCGACGAGCACCGCCGTCGGGGCACCACCCACGGGTGCGATCTGCGGGGCGACGAACACGAGAGGGCCGACGGCGGCGGTGGGCCGTGAGGCGGTCTTGCCGGGGGTGGTCTGGGTGGCGGAGATCAGCATCCCCTGACGGAGCAGGTCTCCGGGAAGGACGGCTGTGAACCGGCCGTCGTCGTCCACATTCGCCTCGATGAGGAGGGTTCCGAGTTCGTCGCGGATCGAGATGACCGAGCCCGGTGTTCCGGTTCCGCCGAGGATGTCGGGGACGCAGATGTCGCCCGGGGTCAGCGGGGTCAGCGCGGGCGTCTGGGAGCGGGTGTCGACGGGGGTCGGAGGCTTGGTCGGGGTGGGTGTGGGCTGTGGTGGCGCGGGGGCGGGTTCCGCCGGTGCGGGAGGCGCGGCGGGGGGTGCGGGAGGTGCGGGAAGCGGTGCCGGCGGCGGGGGAGGCGGCGTCGAGGGTGACGGTGACGGCGTGACCGACGGGGTGGCGGTCGGTGCGGGTGAGCTGGATGGTTCGGCGGCGAGCGGGGAGTGGCTCGGTGCGGGGGTGGGCGGGTTCCACAGCGCCCACACCACGCCGCCGGTGATCGTGGCGGCGACGGCCAGCGCGACGACGGCGACGGCGGCGGCCGACCAGGTCGGGGTCCGGCGGGCCACCGGCCGTGCGACGAGCGCGGTCGGCTCGACGGTGCCCGGGTCGTCGATGGTGGATGCGGACGCGGCAGTGGGGATGTCCGTGAGATACGCCGCGGCGGCGAGCGATCCGACGGCGATCGGAAGGAGGATGAGTCGCAGCTTGTCCGAGACGTGCTCGATGTCGGCGGCCACGATCCGGCAGGCGCGGCACGTGCTGAGGTGCTCGGCGACGCGCTCGCGCTCTTCTTCCGGGAGTCGGTGATCGGTGATGAGTCGCTCGCAGACCCACCGGCACTCTTCGGGCACGTTCGGGTTGCCGATGTGCGCGTCGAGCCAGGCTTTGCGGAACCCGGATCGCGCCCGGTAGGCGAGGGCGGAGACCGCGTTGGCGCTCATGCCCATCAAGGGTGCGATCTCGCGAGGCTTCATCCCTTCGACCTCGAGGTACCACAGCAGCGACCTCCACCGAGGCGGCAGGGTGCGGAACGCCTGGGCGAGCATGGACCGATCCGCGGCGAGTGCGCCGGGGTCATCGGCGGAGGGGTGCGCGACGTCGTCGAGGTCGTCGAGGGAGATGTCGCGTCCCTTCTTGGCCCAGGTCGCTGCGAGGTTGCGGATCGTCGCGAACATGTAGGGGCGGAAGGCGTCTCTGGGGCCGTTTCCGGCACGGATCGCGCTGAGGATGGACGCGAACGCCTCCGATACCAGGTCGTCGGGATCGAACGTCGAGCTGATCGCCCGCGCCGCCCGAGTGCCGACGGCCGCGTGCCGTGTCCACAGCAGCCCGTAGGCGTCCAGGTCGCCGGCGCGAGTGGCGTCGATCAGGTCCTCGTCCGAGACCTCTGGGACGTCGTCATCGCCGCCATCGGGCGGCCCCGGCTCAACAGACACAGTTCCCCATTTCCGGGAAACCCAGACGTCCCCATCACTCGGCGTGACACTCGGGGCGACGGATCGTGACGGCGACTCGGCGAACTCTCAGCTTTGAAACGTCGTTCACTCCCCTCGCGAGACGCGTCACGGAGGTTTTTCGGACAGGCGCGTCATAGTTTCGCGATGACACTGTCTTGCCTGGTGTGTGCAGCGGATCTCGCTGGTACACGAGGAGCAGGAAGGCCCTCCCAGGGGCCCTGCTCTCGGTCCACCGAGCGTGTGCCGTCCTATCGCAGCGGGCCCGCTGCGCGTGGGCTCGGACCGGGCGCCCCCCAAGGCACCGGTCCGGGCCCACCTTCTTCGTCGGCGCGCGGCGGTCGGCCTGTGGCTGTGTCGTCCGGCACCCCGGGCGGGCCGCCCTCGTACGCCTGCTGCCTGCGAGGGACCGAATCGGGCGCCACCGGCGTCGAAGGCCGAGAGGGGTCCCCGCGCTCAGCGGGAACCCCTCTCGGTGTCGGCAGGGCTCAGCGGTGATCGCTGACCGAGCCGTTCGCTACACGCGGCGTCGCCGCAGATGCGACCAGCCGAGGATGGCTCCGCCGGCTGCGAGTGCAACGACACCTGTGAGAAGCGCGGGCCCAGGGGCCGTACCTCCGGTGTTCGCAAGGACGGGCGCGGTCGGGGAGGTCGTCGGTTCCGGCGTCGGCTGCGTGGGCGACGGCGTGGGAGTCGGGGTCGGGGTGACCGCCGTGACGGTGATCGTGAAGTCCGCGCTGATGAGCGTCTCGCCGCCGGCGTCGAGGCCGGTCACCGTCACGGGGAACACTCCGGAAGCGGTCGGCGTCCCCGAGATGCGCCCGGTTGCCGCGTCGAAGGTGACGCCGTCGGGCAGCCCCGTCACCGAGAGGCTGGAGCCATCGCCGTACGGCTGTCCGAGGTGATCGCGCAGCACGGGGTCGACGTGCTCGATCGAGTCGCCCAGGGTGATGGTCTGGTCATCGAACGGACCGAGGCGCGGCTCCTTGCCGACGCGCACCATCGCCGCGGTGGTGTCGACCGACCCATCCGGATAGGTGACGGTCACCGGTACGGAGACATCGCCCACGGGCTGCGAGCCCGGAATCGTCCACGAGATCTCGCCGTCTACCGGGTCGATCGTGGCGCCGGCGGGGGCGCCGGCGGCAAGTGCGTATGTCGTGCCGCTCGGCGCCGCTGTGACATCGCCGTTCACCGCGGTGACCGCCACCGGAAGCTGCACCACGTCTCCGGTGAGCGCGGTGGCCTCGTCGTAGCTCGGGTTCAGGCAGGTGGCGAGAGGCTGGGTGCCGTCCAGGACGAACTTCGCTCCGTACGATGTCCCGCCGAGCACGCCGGCAGGTCCGTCAGCGGGCACGCCGGTGAATGCCAGCACGGTGGACGTGCTGGCCTGCAGATCCCCCAGGTCGAAGGTGAGGGTGGTGTGCCCGGCGCCGTCATCGCCCCATTGGAAGGGCGTGACCTGTGTGTCGTCGTGCGCGGTGTAACCGCTGATACCCGTGAAGCGCTGGAATGAACTCGGGAAACCCGGCCAGGTGCTGAACTGCTGGAAGCTGCTCTGGTTCGGGCTCCAGTCCGGGTCGTCGAACACCATGGTCACCGTGGCGTCGAGGAGCGGCCGGTCGACGGCCACGGGGATGCGCCAGTTGAGGACCTGTCCGTCCGGTGTGTGCCAGTGCTGGATCTGCGCCCACCCCGAGCCGGGAAGGCTGGTGTCGGCGAGTGGTGCGACTCCTTCGAGGAACCCGTTCACGGAGTAGTTCGGCAGGTCGGTGTCGATGACCGACTGCGCACTCCACGAGAACCCGCACTGAGTGGCGTCGAGCCCGCTGGTGTTGCCGTTGTCCTGCTGGATCTGGCCGTTGCCCGCCGAGTAGTCCTGGAGGTAGGCGTCGCCGGCGACGGCGTTGGCCGATGCGACTCCCGTTGCGGCCAAGACGACCGCGACCGCGACCGCCGCTGCCCCGCGGATTGATCTGCCCATTCTGGTTCGCGTCATGACTTCGCCTGTCTTCGTTTCGATGTGCGGACGGCGCCGGTCTGCGCATGCCAAGCGGCATGACAGACAAAGCGCCCATCGAGATAGACGCCGAATCGCCGCTTTCGTGACGCCGCATGTCGAAGCGAATCCGCCACCAGCCGACTCGGCGGGCGCAGTTCAGTGCGTCGCTCGCCCCGAGGCGTTCGCTGTGGGTTCCTTGGCTGCGGAGGTCAGCCACGCACGCCGCAGCCCGAGGCGGGCCCGGTAGAGGAGCGCGGCAACGGCGTTGGGGGACATTCCCAGGAGCGGGGCGACGTCACGGGGCTTCATCCCTTCGACCTCGATGTACCACAACAGGGTCCGCCACCGGGGTGGGAGAGTCTGGAGGGCGTCGGCGAGCAGGGTCGTGTCGGCGATGGCCTCGCTCGGGTCCGCGGCGGTCGGGTGCGCGAAGTCGTTGATGTCGTCGAGCTGCACATCGCGTGGCCGGCTTCCGCTGGTCGCCGCGATGTTCCGGATCGCCGCGTACATGTAGGGGCGGAACGTTCCGCGTGGTCCGCCGCCTGAGCGGATCGCGCTGAGAATCCCGGCAAATGCCTCCGAGACGATGTCGTCGGGGTCGAGGGTGTTGCTGATTCCGCGGACTGCGCCGCGCGCGGACGCCTCGTGGCGAACCCACAGCTGCGCGTAGGCGTCCATGTCGCCGTCACGGGTGCGGTCGATCAGCAGCTCGTCGGGCAGTGTCGTCGGTTCGTCGAGTTCCAGCGTGATTTCGGGCATCACAATGGCACCTATCTCCAGGAGTTCAGGCAGCCGATCAGACGTGAGGATCGGATGCCGCAGCGATGACGCAGGCCCAGGGCGAGTTCGCCGGCTGGGAGCGGGGCATGCGGGATGCGGCGTCAGCACGCCGCGTGGGAGTGGGGCGGGCGGTCAGTCGGCCTGACTCGCGTCGCTGCGCCCCATCGTTTTCGGCGCGCCACCGCGCCCGCGTTGAACAGCCATGTACTCACTCCCCCTGAGTCGCCGGCCCAGCGCCGGCAGTGCACATGAGGCGCCGACGTGGCGCCCATCTGCTGCCACGACAGTGTCAGGACCGCGCGCCGCCCGCATTGATTCGCGGGACTCTTCGCCCGTGAAACACCTTGCCCTCACCCTGACCTCACCCCGCGAGACTCGTGAGGTGTCTTGCACCTCCGCGTGGTGGCCGGGGCCGGTCCATCGGCTGGCGCGAGTCGCTGCCCGGGGACCTCGCGGGCTACCGGGCGACGCCCGCGAGGGTGCCGGTGACCAGCGCTGCGGGGTCGAAGACGGCACAGACGATCTCGCGGTCGCCGAGCTCGTCCCAGCCGCTCGCGGTCGGGGTCAGCGGGAACCACTCCAGTTCCGAGGAGTCGTAGGCCACCCCGACGAACGCCTCGAAGGTAGGCAGGCATCCTGCCTCGGCGGCAGCCATGACCGCGTCCTCGCCGGGATATTCCCCGTCGGGCATGTCGAAGAGGAAGTAGATCTCGTTGTCGTGCGCCTCCGCACAAGGGACTGCGAGAACCTCGGAGATCTCCGAAGCGGACTCGTCGTTGAAGCAGTCGCCGAGTTGCAGTGAGAAGACGTCGGCGTCGCCCGCCTCTGTCACTTCCTGCGTGTCGGAGTCGCGTGTCACGTTCTGACCGGCGAGGAGGTCGGTGATCGCTGAGCAGCCCCCGAGGACCAGAGCGAGGAGAGCGGCGATCGGGACGACCGCGAATCGGATGCTGCGTGCGGTGGTCATGTCGTTCCTTCCGGGCCGCGGTGCGGCGGTCGAACCCGACCTCCCGGTCGGTTCTGAGTCGCGGGGGAGGTTCCGGCGCGTCGCGGTGCACGCGCGTTCCGAACCGAAGTCCCGTCCGGGCGAACGAACAAGCCCCCTGGGAAGGAGAGTGCGGGGGGCGGAAGTCATGACGCGACCGCGCCGAATGGCCGATCGGAACGTGAGCGCGGGCGGATCCTCAGGAAAGTCGGAGCTGCGCGTCATCAATTGCGCTGAGACGGGTCCTGTGGGTTGAGTGCGCATTTCGGGTCCACATCAGCTGCGAGAGCGGATGAGGTCGGGCACTCGTGTTCGTCGGATTCCAGAGACGGCGAACTGATTCCGCCGGGCGTTGCTTCACCCGGCACACAGGCTGATCCAGGCAGCGGCTCTCCCCATTCCAGCCGTTGCCCGTCAGCTAGGCGGGTCTTCCTGAGGGATCGGGGAGACCCGCCGCTTCTCGTGAACGGGTGACTCAGGGTTGCGCGGTGGTTCGCCTGCGTCCTGCATGGAGAAGCGCGCCCCCGGCGACGACGAGTCCGAGACCGGCCGCGCCGTAGATCCAGCTCGACTGCTCCGGTGTGTTGCTGCCTGTGTCGCTCAGCGCAACGATCTCGCAGGTGATCCCCTGCGCTTGCAGCGCGGGGGCCGCGATCATCCCGACGAGCCCGGCGTCTGCGGCGTGCACGACCCGACCGGGCCCGGGTGCGACACCATCCGGTCCGTCGGGGCCGGTGGGTCCGGTCGGGCCGGTGGGGCCGGTTGGTCCGGTCGGGCCCGTGGGTCCGGTCTGCCCGTCGGGGCCGGTGGGGCCGGTCGGCCCGTCAGGTCCCGTCTCGCCTGCGGGGCCAGGCTGCCCGACTTCGCCCGGCGTGCCGGGGAGCCCAGCGGGGCCGGTCTCCCCCTTTTCGCCGACAGGGCCTTGAGGACCCTTGTAGACGACGGGCTCGCAGGGCGGGGGGCAGTCGTCGGCGTCCACGAGGGCCCACGTCGTGGTCTGCGGATCCATGAGTCCGACGATTCCGGCGGCGGCGTGCACCGTCCTGCGGGGTCCGTCGACAGCGGGTTGCCCAGGGTTGCCGGAGGGGCCGGTAGGACCGGTGGGACCCGTGGGACCGGTCGGACCCGTCGGACCGGTGGGTCCGGGGGCCCCGGGAAGTCCTTGACCTCCTGGTTGCCCGGCAGCGCCGTCGGGGCCGGGGGGTCCTTCGATGCCGGGAGCGCCGTCCTGTCCGTCGGGTCCCTGATCGCCCGTGGGGCCGGCGGGACCGGGGTCGCCGACGAGGCAGACCGGTGGGCAGTCCTCGAGAGCCATATTGCGGACGGGAACAGCCGTGATGGCCCCGTCCGAAGCGGAGTGCACGATACGCCCGGGTCCTCCGGGTTCTCCGGGTGGACCTTCGGGGCCTGTGGGACCGGTCGGGCCGGTCGGGCCCGTGGGGCCGGTCGGTCCGGGTGCGCCCGGGGCCCCGGCTGGGCCACTGGGGCCTTGGGGACCGGGCGCTCCGGAAGGACCCTGCGCGCCCGGCGCGCCGGGAGCTCCCGGCGTGCCTGCTGCCCCCGGCGCACCGGGCATCCCGCGCGGCCCGGGGGCGCAGTTCAGGGAGATGGGGACCTCGTCGGCCGCGTAGCTGGGCATCGCGGCGCCGGGGCTCAGCGCGTTGAGCGCGAGGACACCGGCGGTCGTCACGATGTAACCAGCGCTGCGGGCCCGTTTCATGTGCGCCTCCTGGCGTTACTCGCCGATGGAGCTCGTCGGTTGACGCTGAGGCTAACAGAGCCGCCTGCCGGTGGCGACGGTCCAGACGGTGGTCCTATCGCAGCGGCGGGCCGACCATCCACCCGACGAGTGCGTAGCGCACCCCGCGGGTGACGGGCGTGACGCGGTGCCCGACGGTCGAGGGGAAGACGATGACACTTCCGCGCTCCCGCTGGTTCGGGAGGGTCAGCACGTTCCCGGTGCCGTCGACGAACTGGAGTTCGCCGCCGTCGTAGTCGTCGGGGTCGGAGAGGTTCACGGTGACGCTGACCTTCCGCTCGAGTCCGGAGCCGAGCTGGGGGTAGACGAGCTGCTCCTTGGCCAGGACGTCGACATGCCAGGTGAAGTGACCGGATTCTTCGTACTTCAGCATCGTGACCGTGCCGAGTCCGGTCAGATCGAGCCGCCACAGGAGGTTGGCCTGGTGGGAGAAGTGGCTTACCAGTGACCCGATCCAGTGGTTCGGGTCGACGAAGACGTCACGGGTGCGGCGCGTCAGCGGTTCCACACCCGAGGTGCCGTCCGCCCGGGAGATGAACGCGTCCCCGAAGTCGTCGTCGGTGAACTCATCGATCGCCGCCTGGCAGACCGATTCGGGAAACGCTCCGTCCCACATCCGGAACAGCACGTGCCGGGGGGAGGTCGCGGGGGCGGCGGCATCGTGTGCGGTGTCGTCCTGCGCGATCGAGTCCGTCTGTTCCACGTCGATTCCTCGTCTCTCGGGCCGGTCTGTGCGACCGCACCCAGAGTGCCTGACCGCGGGTCCCTTGTCACCCTTCCCGCGCCGATCCCTAGACTCACCCCATGGACGCGGACCGGGGTCGCCCAGCGGCCCGGATGCGGCTCGGGTTCCTCCTGACGGGAGTGGTTCTCCTGGTCGTGGGCTGCAGCGCGGTCGCGCCGCCGGCATCCGTCGACCCCGCCCAGGTGGGCGATGCCGCCCAGGTGGCGGTATTGGCGGGGTTCCTCGACGCGGCGCGGGAGCATCCCGCCGTCGGTGCCGACGTCTACGAGGTATGGGTGTGCGACGTCCCGGTGGATACCGCGGACTCCACCTACTACCCGTCGAGCCTGCGGCTCGAGCTGCACCCGGATGCTCTCGCAGCCCTCCTCGAGGGGGTCGTTCCGGAGTACTGGGACACGCTGTCCGACGGCAGGTACGCACCGTCCTTCGTGGCGGGCTCGACGATCGTGATGGGTCCCGGTGACGGTCCGGCGCAATGCCTCGATGCGGCGCTCGGCCGCGCGAACGAGGCCTCCGACGCCGTCCTCGCTGTGGCGACCGCCGAGCACCGCCCCGATGTCGCCGGGGGTTTCAGCCGAACGGGCCTGCCGTGCGGACATCCGGTCGGGGAGTGCCCCGTGACGGAGTCCGGCCGGGCTGTGTACCTCGGCGCCAGCGACTTCCACCCGGATTGGGGGGAGGTGCCCGCGGTGGATCTCCTCGAGCATGAGATGGGCCACCTCCTGGGCTGGCCGCATTCGGGCTCCGCCGAGGCCGGGTCGTACGACAGCGCACTGGACGTGATGAGCAACAGCGCGGCACCGCGCTCCGTCGACCCGACCCGCCGGCACGCCCAGGGCACGCTGGGCATCAACCGGCTCGCGGCCGGCTGGCTCGACGCATCCGCGGTCGCCGTGCTGGACCCCGAGACGACGACCACCGCCGGGCAGCTCAGTCTGGCGCCGGCGGGCGCGGGCCGCGGCTATGAACTGCTGGTGCTGCCCGTCGGCCCCGGGCAGTTGCTGACCGTGGAGTACCTCGATCGCGCCGGCCTGTACGACTTCCTGCCCGAGCGCGGAGTGGCGGTGACTCTCGTCGACGCCGACGCTGCGGAGTGCGGCACGGATGCCGGGCAGCCGTGCACGTCGGCCGATGGCCTGCACCGCCCGCTGAACGGCGCCGCCCCCTCTACCGATCTCCTCACCCCGGATGACCCTCCCTGGAACGGCCGCGGGTGGATTGTCGAGGTCGTCGAGGTCGACGGCGACGCCACCCTGCAGATCACCGCCGATCGCCGCTAACCCCTCCGCGGCACCCCGGTCCACGGGAAGGGGTCGGTCGCGTCAGAACTGCGCCCGGAACGGCTCTTGCAGGTGAGGCTCGCACGAGCCACGCGAAACCGGAGACAGCATGATCTTCCCCGTCACCCGATTCCTTGACGAGTTCAGCATCACCATGGGACTGACCGGGATGGCCGTGGCGCTGCTCGCCGCGCTGTGCGCGTCGGTCGGCTTCCTCTTCTGGCGTGCGGACGGGCTGGGCATCCCCGTCGCGGGATGGTTTGCGGGCTGCCTGCTCGCGACGGTCGCCGGTGGCGCGGGTGAATGGTGGCCCGCGGTCGTCGCCGTGGCGGCCCTGCCTGCCGCACTCGTCATTGCGATGCCGTTCACGCGCGCGGTGGCGCCACGCGAGCACCGGGCGCCGATCGCGGATCGACACGAGACGAGCATCCTGCCCCGTCAGCAAGATCCGGCAAAAGGCGGCGCTACCGGGTGAGGACGAGCACGAGCCCGAGAAGCACGGTGATCATGACGATGGCGGTCACCAAGGCGGGCCACGTGCGGCGCCACATGTCCCTGCGCCGCGCGACCCGCAAGTCACGCGAGAGTGACGCGACTTCGGTTCGATGACTCCCGCGGGTCGCCAACGCCGGAGAGATGGAGAGAGTGACCGAGCGGCGCCTCAGCGCGGTGGACGAGTGTGCCGACCTCATGACCCTCCGTAGGTGAGCAGGGCCGTACCCCCGCAACCCGCGCAGGAATTCGGTACCTGCGCGCTCCTTCTCGAGCGGACCGAGACGCGCCAACGCTGACACGTACGGACTCTCACCCAGAGAGACGCGGGCGGGCACGTTTCCTTACGTGGGGGTCGCCGCGGGGAGGCAGGGTCACGTCACCCGGGGACGGCGGGTCACGCCGCGGCAGAGACGGCGTCGACGATCTTGCCGTCGACGAGGCTGACGACGCCGTGCATCCGGGGCAGGTGGACGAGGTCATGGGTGACGAGCATCGTCGAGGTGTTCAACTCGTCGGTCAGGCGCAGGATCAGTTCGATGATGCTGGCGCCTCGTTCCCGGTCGAGGGCACTGGTGGGTTCGTCGACGAGGAGCACGCTGGGGTCGTTCATCAGGGCGCGGGCGATGTTCACTCGCTGGCGCTGGCCTCCGGAGAGTTGGTGGGGTCGTTTGCCTTGGTGGTCGGCGAGTCCGACGGCATCCAGAAGCTGGTCGGCGCGTCTGGTCGCATTGGCGCGGCTTCGGCGGGACTGACGTGCGCCGAGCTCGTTCATGACGGACAGCTGCTCGAGCGCGGTCAGGGAGGGGATGAGGTTGGACTGCTGGAAAACGATCCCGATCATGTTTCGGCGGGTCTCGGTCGCTTCGCCGGGGGTGAGACGGGTGACGTCGACGTCGTCGATGATGACGTGCCCGGAGTCGGGTCGGATGAGGGTCGCGGCGACGGCGAGGAGGCTGGATTTCCCGGAGCCGCTGGGGCCGGTGATGCCGGTGACGGTTCCTGGGTGAGCGGTGAGGCTGACCCGGTTGACGGCCGTGACTCGATTGTCGCCGTCCGGGAAGGTGAGGGTGATGTCGTCGAGCCGGATCATCGGTTGCTCCCGAGGGCGGTAAGGGGGTCGGCGGAGGTCACAGAGCGGAGCGCGAACGCGGCTCCAGCGAGGCCGAGCGTGATCATGATCGCGCCGGGCAGCAGTGTCGTGAGGGGGCTGAGGAGGAACGGAAGGGCAGTGCCGGCGAGGGTGCCGAAGAGAGTGACCAGACCGAGTCCGATGCCGATTCCCAGGAGGAGCACGAACAGCGCCTGCCCGAGAGCATCCCGGACCAGGGAGGAGGTGCTGGCGCCGAGTGCTTTGAGCACGGCGATGTCGCCCTTGCGCTGCATCGTCCAGACCGTGAAGAACGCGCCGATGACGAGGCCGGAGATCCCGAACAGCATGGTGACCATCAGCAGGAGAGACCCGATCTCCGAACGGAACGCGCTGAGCGCGGACAACGACCCGATGACGGTATGGGAGATGGTGGAGTTCGCGGTGTCCACGGTCTCCCAGTCCGGCGACCCGGAGACCGCGAGGACCGTCGCGTAGGCGTCGGGGTTGCCGGTGGCTGCGGAGTAGGTCTGCCAGTCGGCCAGAGTCATCTCCACCACGGGGGTATGGCTGTACCAGGCATCACCCGCGATCGTTTCCACGGTGTAGGTGGTCCCGGCGATCGTCACGTCGTCGCCGGTGGCAACGCCGAGGTCGTCGGCGGCGGGAGCGGAAAGGCTCACCCGGCCGTCCTGGGAGGGCGCGGTGGTGGTGAAACCGGGCCTCACTCCGAAGACGGCGATCGCGATGCGGGCATCTCCGGCCTCTGCCCGGGTCTGGCTGATCCCGATCGGCTCCGCCGAGGTGACGCCGTCCGCGGTGTCCCACGCAGTGGTCTGCTGTTCGATGATGGTGGAGTCGGAGAAGCTTGCCGCCGCGCCGTCCGTGGTGGGTGCAGAGAAGACGAGTCGATCTGCCGGGATCGACAGGACGGCGGAGATGTTCTGGGTGGCGAGGCCACCGGTGAGGCCGCTGAGGAACCCCGCGAGAACGGTGATGAGGGCGACGACCGACCCGATCAAGACGAATCGGCCGCGTGCGAAGCGCAGGTCACGGAGCGCGACGAACATGAGAGTCCTTTCCTGTCGCCCGAGTCGGGGACCCGTACCACTTTTCCCTTTTCGAATCGCCATCTCATCGGCCGCCCGCACAGGCTTCGCCGACCGAACGATGAGTGGACAAGTCGTCCTTTCGGAGGATGCCGCCGACTTGTCGATGCGTAGGATTCGGTCCATGCCCCACGCTGCGCTCACCCCGGTATTCGTGGGTCTGCGCACCGGTTTGCACGTTCTCTTCGCCGCTCTCGCCGTTCTCGTCATCGTCCGCGCGGTGATCTCGCCCACGGAGAGCAGCATCGCGATCGTCGCTCTCACCCTGGTGATGATGGCCACATACGGGATCGGGGCGGCGAACCCCCGGACCGCACGTCGGCGTGGCCGCGTGCTGCGCCTGCTGTGGTTGGCGGCGCTCACGCTCGAATGGGTGGTCCTCCTCTGGCTGACACCCGAAGCCGCCTACCTCGTCTTCCCGCTGTTCTTCCTCTACCTCCATCTCCTCGGCCCCTGGTGGGGCGCTGCCGCGATCGTCGTCGCCACCGCCACGACCATCTGCGCACTCGGCATCCACAGCGGATGGAGTCTCGGCGGAGTCATCGGGCCACTGGTCGGCGCGGGGGTCGCCCTTCTGATCGGGCTCGGCTACCAAGCTCTGGCCCGCGAGGCGGAGCAACGCGAGGCCCTCATGCGCGAACTCATCGCCACGCGAGACCAGCTCGCAGCGACCGAACACGAAGCGGGAGTCCTCGCCGAACGCGCCCGGCTGGCCCGCGAAATCCACGACACACTCGCCCAGGGCCTGTCCAGCATCCAGATGCTGCTCTATGCCGCTGAGAAGGCCGACCCTGAACGCCCTGGCGCCGAACACATCCGGCTGGCCCGAGAGACGGCCGCCGGAAGCCTTGCCGATGCACGGCGGTTCATCCGTGAACTCACGCCACCCGACCTCGACGACCGCGGTCTCGGCGGAGCGCTGCGCAGGCTCGCCGACTCTCAATGGGCTGCGCAGGGACTTCACGTCAACGTGCGGGTATCCGACGCACTCGATCTGCCGATGCACGTGCAGACGGCGCTGCTGCGTATCGCGCAGGGCGCCATCGCCAACGTCATCCAGCACGCACACGCCACCACCGCGACCATCACTCTCGCCGCCGATCACGATCGGCTGCAGTTCACCATCGCCGACGACGGCGAAGGGTTCGACCCCGACCAGGCCGCCATCGAATCGCTCGGTCGCTCGGATTCGTTCGGACTCCAGGCGACCCGCGAACGAGCAGAGCAACTCGGTGGCAGCCTCACCATCGACACCCGCCCCGGCGAAGGAACGCGGCTGACCATCGACCTCACGGCGGAGCAGACCACATGATCCGGCTTCTGATCGCCGACGACCACCCCATCGTCCGCGCGGGCCTGGTGGCCCTCTTCGCCCTCGAGGAGGACATCGACGTCATCGCGGAAGCCGCCACACCCGACGAAGCAGTCTCCGCCGCAGAGCACAGCAACCCCGACGTCGTCCTGATGGATCTCCAGTTCGGCGCGCAAGCCGCAACGACCGGAGCCGACGCCACACGGCGCATCCGGGCCCTCGACGCGGCCCCCTACGTCCTCATCCTCACCAACTACGACTCCGATGCCGACATCCTCGGAGCCGTCGAAGCCGGCGCCAGCGGCTACCTCCTCAAAGATGCCCCACCGCACGAGCTTGCAGCGGCCGTCCGCGCCGCCGCCGCAGGGGAGAGCGCCCTCGCGCCCGTGATCGCCTCGAGACTCCTCAAACGAATGCGAGCACCCCAGGCGAACCTCAGCAGTCGCGAGATGCAGGTGCTCGAGCTCGTCGCAGCCGGCCACTCCAACACCGACATCGCCACCGCTCTCTTCGTCAGCGAGACCACGGTCAAGTCCCACCTGGCCCACATCTTCACGAAACTCGCCGTCACCTCACGAACCGCAGCCGTAGCCGCAGCGAGAGAGCGTGGCATCCTGCGCTGAACCCGCGGCTCACCGGCCGGCTGACATCGCCGGATTCCCGTGGACTACTGGAAGTCGCCGCCGGGGGCCATGTCGGTGAAGCGCGAGAAGTGACCCTGGAACGCGACCGTGATCGTGTCGGTGGGACCGTTGCGGTGCTTGGCGACGATGAGGTCGGCCTCGCCCGCCCGCGGGCTGTCCTTCTCGTACGCGGCCTCGCGGTGCAGCAGCACCACCATGTCGGCGTCCTGCTCGATCGAGCCCGACTCGCGGAGGTCGGACAGCGCGGGCTTCTTGTCGGAGCGCTGCTCGGCGCCACGGTTCAGCTGCGACAGGGCGACGACGGGCACTCCGAGCTCCTTCGCAAGGAGCTTGAGCGCGCGGGAGAACTCCGAGACCTCCTGCTGGCGCGACTCGACCCGCTTGCCGCTCGTCATGAGCTGCAGGTAGTCGATGACGACCATCTTGAGGCCGGCCTTCTGCTTGAGGCGACGGCACTTCGCGCGGATCTCCACGAGCGTCATGTTCGGGCTGTCGTCGATGTACAGCGGAGCATCGTTGATGCGTCCGCGCGTGGCGGCGATCGTCGTCCAGTCGCGGGAGTCGAGTGTGCCCTTGCGCATCGCCTGGAGGGGGATCGATCCTTCGGCGCTCATGAGTCGCATCGCGATCTCGCTGCGCCCCATCTCGAGCGAGAAGAAGATCGTCGGCATGTCGTGCTTGATCGCGGCGACGCGCGCGAAGTCGAGCGCGAGCGTGGACTTACCCATGGCCGGTCGCGCCGCGATGATGATCATCTGTCCGGGGTGCAGGCCGTTGGTGAGCTGGTCGAGACCCGAGAACCCGGTGGGGATGCCGGTCATCTGACCATCGCGCCCACGAGCGGCCTCGATCTCCTCGACGGCGGCATCGACGGCGACCGTGAGGGGCACGTAGTCCTCGGCGGCCTCGGCGCCCGTGACGGAGTAGATCTCGGCCTGCGCCGTGTTGACGAGGTCGAGTGCCTCACCTTGACCGGAGTACCCCATCTGCACGATGCGCGTGCCGGCGTCGACGAGGCGACGCAGCAGCGCACGCTCCGACACGATCGACGCGTAGTAGCCCGCGTTCGCGGCCGTGGGCACGATCGAGGTGAGCGTGTGAAGGTAGTCGGCGCCGCCGGCGCGCTGCAGCTCGCCAGTCTTGATGAGCTCGTCGGTGACCGCGACGACGTCCGTCGGCTCACCGTGGGAGTACAGAGTGAGGATCGCCTCGAAGATCAGCTCGTGCTTCGGGATGTAGAAGTCGACGCCGCGGAGCGTCTCGATGACGTCGGCCACGGCATCCTTCGACAGCAGCATTCCCCCGAGGGCGCTCTGCTCGGCGAGAAGATCGTGCGGGGGAGTGCGTTCGAACTCGCGCGGTCCGCCCATGCGCTCTTCGGAGATGTCGGCGATCGACATAAGTGCAGGATCCTCCAGAGTGCATTCGGGTGGCGCGGTGGTCGGGGCAGGGTGCGGGCACGCTCGGGACTCGATGGCGGATGCCTCGAAGGAAGCACCGCCGTTTCGTCAAGCGGATCACGAACTACCGACATCGCCTCGCTGCGATACCGGTCACACCTCGCCCCTATGGGCCGCACCCCACGGTAAGGACGCCACTTCACGTTCGCAACAGCACCTGTGGATAACTGTGTGGAGAGTCTGCGTGAAACGCCGTAAGACCTGTGAACAACGGGTGTGGAGAACTCCGGGTATTGGAGATCTCATCGATGTAAAAATAGCTCTTGACCTGCAGTTCTCGGATCCACATCCTGTGGAGAGGGATGTGGTTGAAGTATGCCTTGAAGGTTCGGTCGGGAAGCCGGCCGGTTGTGCACAATTCCGGGGTCTCGGGCCCCGACGTCCAGGTTGCGAAGAATTCAGAACACCCCTGGACACCGCCCGCGGTGCGGGTCTAGCCTGTGGAGTCCAGGCACCCTCAGCACGCTCCGCTCGGATCGTGTGGCGTTACTCGTCGTGGGAGGTGAACGTGGAAATCGCAGCTTCGCAGTCGCCGTCGCCGCTCTGGCGACCGGCCCTGGTCGGGGTCGTGACCGCGTTCGCCTGGCTTCTCCTCTCGCTGGCGCTCGGGCTCGGCTCGGGCGACGCGCGGGCGGAGGAGACCGACGATGACAGCCTGTTGGGTGCCGTCACCTCTCTCGTCGACAGCACGGCGACGACCGTCACCCAGACGGTTTCGACCGCGACCAAGAGCGTCACGAAGGTCGTGAACAAGGTCGTCGACGTCGCACCGGCTCCCGTTCAGCAGCCGGTCCGCGAGGTCGTCACGGTGGTCGGCTCCGCCGTCAAGACGGTGACCAAGCCCGTCTCCGGCGGTGCGGTGAGCTCCGTCGCGCAACCCGTCGTCGATGCCGTGACGGAGGTGCCTCTGGTCGGCGACATCGTGTCTGGTCTCGGCCTGGCCGATGCCGTGAGCGACCTCGGACAGACGGTCGACCACACGCTGGGCGACCTGGTCGGCACCGTCACCGACACCGGAGCCGGCCTCGGACTGCCCGCGGGCGTGATCCCGGGCCTCCCGGCGTCCCCCGACGCTCCGTCGATTCCCGTCGGGGGCCACCCGCTGCCCGCCCTCGGCGTGGTTCTTCCTGCCGGAATCCCCTCTGCGGCCACGTGGGGTGCGGCATCCGCTCTTTCTGCCTCCCCGGCCGCATCTGCGCCGGGCTCCGGGGCGGCTGCGGCCGTGGCGTCTTCCGACGCGCGCGGGCCTCTGACTCCGGCGGGATCACTCTGCCCGCCGTCGACATCCTCCTCGGGACCCGGTGGTGCGGGTTCCGGCGCCTGGGCGCTCGTCGCCCTCGGTCCGCTCGTCGCTCTCCGTGCCTGGGTGCGTCGCGCTGGACCCGAGGACGAGCACGCGCCGCCGGCGCCTGCAGCATCCACCGACGTCTCCCCCGACTGATCGGCTCACCGCCGCCTTCTCTCTCAGGCGGCTGAGCATCGGCGCGCTCTCCCGCGCCTCGACACCCATCAGTCAGATCAAAGGGGAACCATCATGCGTACATTCGTCACGCGCGCCCTCCTGGGCACGCTCATCGCCGGCGGCATCACGCTGCTCGGCGCAACGGTCGCCCACGCGGCCGAGACGACAGGGGACGACGGGCTGCTCTCGGGCACCCAGGCCGTCCTCGACGTCACACTTCCCGTGACCGTCAGCGGCACCTCGCTCTCGGTCCTCGGCGACTCCCACAGCGGGCAGGCTTCGACCGCCGCTCCGGCCCCGGCGCCGGCTCCCGCCGCCTCCACCGGCGGTGCGGGCGGCGCAGCCTCCGGCACGCAGGCGCTCGTCACGGTGTCCGTTCCGGTCACCGTCTCGGGCAACTCCGTCTCGGTCGTCGGCGACAGTTCTTCGACGGATGCCTCGACCGCGGCGCCCGCCCCGGCGAGCGGCTCGTCGGGCTCCGCGTCGACCTCCGGCACCGACGGGCTCCTCTCGGGCACTCAGGGCCTCGTCTCGGTGGCCGTCCCGATCACGGTGAGCGGCAACGCCATCTCGGTCGTCGGCGACACGGAGAGCTCGGACGCGCAGACGTCATCCGGCACGAGCGGCGGAGTGACCGCCGCCGCAGGCGAGACGAGCGGCACGGACTCCGTCGCCGGCGGCACGCAGGTCGTCGCGCCGGTGCAGGCCCCGATCGCCGTCGGCGGCAACGCCATCTCGGTGCTCGGCGACTCCACCACTGAAGGCGCCACCACCGGCGCCGACGGCACCGGCACGGGCACCACGACCGACGGCGCGACCGACGGCACGGACTCCATCGCCGGTGGCACGCAGGTCATCGCGCCGGTGCAGGCCCCGATCGCCGTCGGCGGCAACGCCATCTCGGTCGTCGGCGACTCCACCACTGAAGGCGCCACCACCGGCGCCGACGGCGCCGGCACGGGCTCCACGGCCGACGGCGCGACCGACGGCACGGACTCCATCGCCGGCGGCACGCAGGTCGTCGCGCCCGTCACGGCGCCGATCACCGCATCCGGCAACGCCATCTCGGTGCTCGGCGACAGCTCGTCGACGGGCTCGATGACGACGACGCCTGCCACCGGAGGTTCCGGCCCCGCCGGCTCGACCTCCGGCTCCGAGGCGATCCTCGGCGGCACGCAGGTGCTGGCCCCGATCGCCGTGCCGGTCACCGTCGGCGGCAACGCCGTCTCGGTCATCGGTGACACCACGTCGGAGTCGCCGGTCGTCCCCACCGATCCGACCGATCCGACCGATCCGACCGACCCCACCGACCCCACCGACCCCACGGGTCCTGCGGACCCGCAGGGTCCGGGTTCGGTCACGGGCTCGGCCGGCGACGTCACCGGCTCGGTCGCCGGCGATACGGCCGGAGCCACCGCACTCGCCGCGACGGGAGGGATGAGCGCACTTCCCGTGCTGCTGCTGAGCATGGTGCTGCTCGCAGTGGGCGCGATGACGCTCATGTCGCGGCGGCGCTCCGCGTAGCGCACCCCGGAGGCATCCCCAGAGTGTCTCCACCGGTACGCCGAGCGCGGCGGGAGGGTCGCTCCCCAGAGGCCCTCCCGCCACATTCCTCGCCCAGCGTTCGCGGGGCGGCCGCCATGCCTGGATCGGTCGCCCCGTGACGGTGGGTCGTGAGAAGACGGATGCCGCGGACCCGAGGGTCCGCGGCATCCGTTCTGTGCATCGCGCCTTACTTGGCAGCGACCACCTGCAGGGTGATCACGGCGGTGAGGTCGTCGCGAAGACGGACCGTCGCCTCGTGCTCGCCCACCGACTTGATCGGCGAGGTGATGTGGATCTTGCGCTTGTCGAGCTCGCCCAGGCCTGCGGCCTTGACGGCGTCGGCCACGGCCTCGGTCTTCACCGAGCCGAACAGACGGCCTTCGGCGCCGGCCTTGACGGTCAGGCGCACCTTGTTGGACTCGAGAGAGTTCTTGAGCGCCACAGCCTCTTCGTGGTCGTGGATCGCGCGAGCGGCGCGGGCGGCGCGGATCGACGCCACCTGCTTCTCGCCGCCACGGGTCCACGTGACCGCGAAGCCCTGCGGGATGAGGTAGTTGCGGGCGAACCCGTTCTTGACCTCGACAACGTCACCGGCGCTTCCGAGCCCGGCGACCTCATTCGTGAGAATCAGCTTTGCCATCGGGTGCTCCTTAGCGGCCAGCGCCGGCGTAGGGCAGGAGCGCCATTTCGCGCGCGTTCTTGATCGCCTTGGCGATCAGACGCTGCTCCTGCACCGAGACACCGGTGATACGACGGGCGCGGATCTTCCCGCGCTCCGAGATGAACTTGCGAAGCGTCGCGACGTCCTTGTAGTCGATGAGACCGACACGGATCGCCTTCGCGGGAGCGGCGTTCTTCGCGCCCTTCCGCGGCTTCCGGCGATCGCCGGTTGCCTTTCCAGCCATGGGTGTTTCCTTACTGAGAGATGAGATTCAACGGATGCCGAGGCATCCGGATGTCGTTAGAACGGAGTGTCGTCGCCGTAGGCGCCGGGAGCGGCCCACGCGTCTCCACCACCGGCGTTGCCGGCGTTGCCGCCCGCGTTCGCCGATCCGGGAGTCGACCACGGCTCGTCGGCGACCTGCGCCTGACCGCCACGAGACTGGCCTCCGCCGCCGGCGGCACGCGTGACCTGAGCGGTCGCGTACCGGAGCGAGGGACCGATCTCGTCGATCTCGAGCTCGATCGACGTGCGCTTCTCGCCTTCCTTCGTCTCGTAGGAACGCTGCTTGAGGCGACCCGTCGCGATGACGCGCGAGCCCTTCGTGAGCGAACCAGCGACGTGCTCGGCGAACTCGCGCCAGACGCTCGCGCGGAGGAACAGCGCTTCGCCGTCCTTCCACTCGCTCGTGGCACGGTCGAAGTTGCGCGGCGTCGACGCGATCGTGAAGTTCGCGACGGGGAGTCCGTTCTGCGTGTAGCGCAGCTCGGGATCAGCCGTGAGGTTGCCCACGACGGTGATGATCGTCTCGCCGGCCATCGTCGTTACGCGTCCTGCTTGACGGGCTTGGCGGGGCGGGCGGCCTTGCGGGCTGCCTTCTCCTCGGCACGCTGCTTCTCGGAGGCGATCATCGCGATCGCCTCTTCGGCGCGGAGCACCTTGGTGCGCATGACCAGCTCGCTGAGGTTCAGCTGGCGGTCGAGCTCCTGCGTGGTCGCGCTGGTCGCCGTGAAGTTGACGACGGCGTAGATGCCCTCGGTCTTCTTCTGGATCTCGTAGGACAGGCGACGGCGACCCCAGATGTCGATGTTCTCAATCGAGCCACCATCGTTGGTGATGACCTTGAGGAACTTATCGAGGTTCGGGGCGACCTGGCGCTCATCGATCTCGGGGCTCAGGATGACCATGAGTTCGTACTGGTGCGTCACTAACCCACCTCCTTCGGACTTGAACGGCTGTCGGGCATTTCCCGGCAGCAGGAGGGTGTGTTGCATGTCATCCGACTGAATGCGCATCGAGCGCGTGCGGACAACCCTCCTATGGTACCGGATGCCGCGGCCACGGCCGAATCAAGCCAGACACGGCGCATAACTCCTGCACTTTCTTGCGCACCGCAGACCGCCCGCCGCGTGTCGCGGCCGGGGCTTACGGTTCTGCAGGAGTTATGCGCCGAGGAAGCCGAGCACCCATGCGCGGTCGGCATCGGGAGACGGCGGCGCGAGCGGGTATGCGACGGGGGTGCGGTCGAGCGAGATCGGATGCCGCACGCCGGCCGTGCCCTCCGGTCCGGCGTGGATGAGGGGGTCGAGGCCGAGAGCCTGCGCCCGCTCGAACGCCGCACCGATGTCGAGGACCGGTCCGCACGGCACGCCCGCCTCGCCGAGGAGACGCTCCCACTCCTCGGCGGATCGGCCTGCCAGCGCCGCCTCCAGCACGGGACGGAGCTCGTCCCTGGTCCTGCTGCGATCGGCGGCGCGGGCGAATCGGGCGTCGGCCGCGGCATCCGCCACCCCGAGCACCGTGCAGAGCCGGCCGAACTGCGCGTCGTTCCCGATCGCCAGGACCAGGTCGCCGTCACCGGTCGGGAGGGGCCCGTAGGGGTAGATGCTCGGATGGTCGTTGCCGAGGCGCTCGGGCACGACGCCGGCGAGCGCGTGCGCACCCGACTGGTTCACGAGAGCGGAGAGCGCCGAGGACAGCAGGTTCACCTCGACGCGCTGGCCCTCGCCGGTGGCATCGCGGTGCCGCAGGGCGGCGAGCGCGCCGATCCCGGCATGCAGTCCCGTGACGACGTCGACGATCGCGACGCCCGCCTTGGTCGGCGGTCCGTCCGGCGCGCCGGTGATGCTCATGAGTCCGGACAGCGCCTGGGCGAGCACGTCGTAGCCGGGGAGCGCGGCGTCGGGTCCGAAACCGCTGATCGAGACGTAGACGACTCCGGGATTCGCCTGGTGCACGCTGTCGTAGCCGAGCCCGAATCGATCGAGCCCGTGCGGCTTGAAGTTCTCGATGACGACGTCGGCACGGGCGGCGAGCGCGCGAGCGATGGCGAGGTCCTCGGCGTCGGCGAAGTCGAGCGTGATCGCGCGCTTGCCTCGGTTCACCGAGAGGTAGTACGTCGCCTCGCCCTCATGGGTCGGCGGCATCCAGTGGCGCGTCTCGTCGCCCGCGGGACCCTCGACCTTGATGACCGTCGCGCCGAGGTCGGCCAGCAGCATCGTGCAGTACGGGCCCGCGAGCACCCTCGAGAAGTCGGCGACCACCAGGCCGGCGAGCGGGCCGTGCGCGGCATCCGCGTCCGTCTCGGGCTCGATCAACGGAAGGCCCCGATGCCCGTCAGATGCTGACCGAGGATGAGCGTGTGCACCTCGTCGGTGCCCTCATAGGTGCGCACCGATTCGAGATTGGCGGCGTGACGGATCGGGGAGTTCTCGAGCAGGACGCCGTCCCCGCCGAGGATCGTGCGCGCCTCACGCGCGATCGCGATCGCCTCCCGCACGTTGTTGAGCTTGCCCAGCGACACCTGCTCGGGGCGCAGGGTTCCGGCATCCTTCGCCCGGCCGATCTGGAGGGCGACCAGCGCGCCCTTCTGCAGCTCGACCACCATGTCGACGAGCTTCTGCTGCGTCAGCTGGAATCCGGCGATGGGCCGGCCGAACTGCTCGCGCCGCAGCGCGTGCCGCAGGGCGGCCTCGTAGCTGTCCCGTCCCGCGCCGAGCGCGCCCCACACGATGCCGTAGCGCGCCTCGTTGAGCGCCGCGAACGGACCGCGCAGTCCGCGGGCGCCCTCCAGGAGCGCGTCCGCGGGGAGGCGGACCTCGTCGAAGGCCAGCTCGGTCTGGATCGACGCCCGCATCGACCCCTTCGGCTCGAGCACGCGCACCTCGAACCCGGGGGTCCCGGTGGGCACGAGGAACCCGCGCACGCCGTCGTCGGTCTTCGCCCACACGACCACGAGCTGCGCGATCGAGGCGAGGCCGATCCACCGCTTCGCACCCGAGAGCACCCAGTCCGAGCCGTCGCGCCGCGCGAACGTCTTCATGCTCGACGGGTCGGATCCCGCGGTCGGCTCGGTGAGGCCGAACGCGCCGATGACCTCGCCGGCCGCCATCCGCGGAAGCCAGTGCTGCTTCTGCTCCTCCGATCCCCAGCGATGGATCGACCCCATCGCGAGGGAGCCCTGCACCGACACGAACGTGCGGATGCCGGAATCCCCGGCCTCGAGCTCGAGCGCGGCCAGCCCGTACTCGACGGCGCTCCGGCCCGGGCATCCGTACCCCTCCAGCGTCATGCCGAGAACGCCCAGCTTCCCGAACGCCGGCGCGAGCTCGGCCGGGAAGTGCGCGCGATCGAACCAGTCCGCGATGTGCGGCCGGATCTCGGCATCGACGAAGGCCCGCACCCGGTCGCGGGTGGCGCGCTCCTCCGGGCTGAGCAGGGCGTCGATGCCCAGGACGTCGGATGCCGCGCGCAGCGCCTCGAGGTCGTCGGGGTTCCTGGGCTCCATCGCCGCCTCCTCAGGGTGGTCGTCCTGCCATTGTGCCCGGGAGCGCGCGCGCACAGTGTCGGCGATCCGGCCCGGATCCGGAGGGAAGGTCCGGATTCGGCCCTTCGAGCCGCCGAGGTGCCGACGTTGTGCACGCCGGTCGTGCGGACCGGCCCCGGTAGCGTGGGGCCATGGTCGCCCCGTCGCTCTCGTTCGATGCCCGGCCCCTGGTCGAACCGCTCGAGCCCGGCGCCGCCCGTGCCTTCGCGCAGGAACTCCGGCAGCGCGGGCGGCTGCCGGGGCTGTTCACGGGAACGAACGTCATCGTCGCGGTCGTCGTCGGCGTGGTCGTGGTCGCCTTCGGATCGGTGTTCCTGGTGATGTTCGTCTCGATTTTCGTGGCGATCGCGGGCTCGATCGCCGGCACCGGCGGCGGGATCGCCGGCACGCTGGTCGCCGTCGTCCCCTTCCTGATCTTCGGGATCGTGCTCGCGGTCGGCGTCATCGGGTTCATCGCCGCTCAGCGCTCGAGTGCCGAGCGGATGCTGCGCCTGGACCGCTTCGCCCGCGCGAACGGCTTGTCGTACCTCCCCGCGCTCGGCACGCCTGGGCTCGGGACCCCCGGGCTCCCCGGGATGATCTTCTCGGTCGGCGACTCGCGCATGGCCACCGACCTCGTCCGCGGGGAGAGTCCCCGCTTCGTGGAGTTCGCGAACTACCGCTACACGACCGGTTCCGGCAAGAACAAGTCGACGCACACCTGGGGCTATGTCGCGGTCAAGCTCGATGTGCCGCTGCCCCACATCGTGCTCGACGCCACCGGTAACAACGCGCTCTTCGGATCGAACCTGCCCGCCACCTTCGACCGCGATCAGCGACTGAGCCTCGAGGGCGACTTCGACCGCTACTTCTCGCTCTACTGCCCCGCGGGCTATGAGCGCGACGCGCTCTACCTCTTCACGCCCGACATCATGGCGCGGTTCATCGACAACGCGGCCGCGCTCGACGTCGAGATCGTCGACGACTGGCTCTTCCTCTACGCCAAGCGCGATTTCTCGACGGTCGACCCCGCGACGTGGTCGTGGCTGTTCTCCGTCGTCGGGGCGCTGCTCGACAAGTTCGCGCAATGGTCGCGGTGGCGCGACGAGCGCCTGGCGGAGGTCGCGATGACGGATGCTGCCGGCGCAGCGGCGTCGGGGGCGGCATCCGCTCTCCCGGCGGGCACGGCGGTCCCGTTCGCCGCGCCGGCCGCCATGCTGCGACCGCCGCCGGGCGTCGCGCCGCAGGGACGGCGCCTGACCCGGCGGTTCTCGTGGGTGTCGGTGGCCGTGATGATCGCGGTCGTCGTGTTCTGGCTCGCGACGCAGACCGGGGTGCTCGGCCTCTTCTTCCGCTGAGCGCTCAGCTCTCCTGCTCGGCCTCCCACGCCGCCCGGCGCGCCGCCTGCTCGACGGGGTCCGGCACCGGCAGCGACGCGATGAGACGCCGGGTGTACGCGTCGGTCGGGTTGCCCAGCACCTCGGCCGTCCGGCCCGCCTCGGCCACCTCGCCGCGATGCAGCACGACGACCCGGTGCGCGAGCAGGTCCACCACGGCGAGATCGTGCGTGATGAAGAGCGTCGCGAATCCGAAGCGCTCCTGCAGTTCGGCGAAGAGCTCGAGCACGCGTGCCTGCACCGACACGTCGAGCGCGCTGGTCGGCTCGTCGGCGATGAGCAGCTTCGGGTCGAGCGCGATCGCCCGGGCCAGCGACGCGCGCTGGCGCTGACCGCCCGAAAGCTCGTGCGGGAACCTGTCGCCGAACTCCTTCGGCAGCTGGACCGCCTCGAGCAGCTCGTCCACCTTGTCCCTGGCGTCGGACGCGTCGTGCTTGCCCCCGTGCACGATGAGCGGCTCGGCGACGTTGTCGGCGATCGTCAGGAGCGGGTTGAAGCTCGTCGCGGGGTCCTGGAAGACGAAGCCGAGCTCGTGGCGGCGCTTGCGGAACTCACGCTCCTTGACGCCGAGCATCTCGGTGCCGAGCACCCTCAGCGAGCCCCCCGCGACCGGAGTGAGGCCCGCGATCGCACGCCCGATGGTCGTCTTGCCGGAACCGCTCTCGCCCACGAGACCCAGCACTTCGCCGGGCGCGATCGAGAAGCTCACGCGGTCCACCGCCCGGAACGCCGCGCGCCGGAATCGTCCGGGGTACTCGATCACGAGGTCCACCGCCTCGACCACCGGTGCCACGGGGGTCTCGGGCACGGCGAGCTGCCTGTCGGTGATCACGAGGCGGGGAACCGCGGCGAGGAGCTTGCGCGTGTACTCGTGCTGCGGGTCGGCGAACAGGTCGAGGGCCGTCGCGGTCTCGACGATCTCGCCGTTGTACATCACGGCGACCCGATCGGCGAGATCGGCGACGACGCCCATGTTGTGGGTGATCAGCACGATCGCGGTGCCGTCCTCGTCGCGCAGGCGACGCAGCAGCTCGAGGATCTCCGCCTGCACCGTGACGTCGAGCGCCGTCGTCGGCTCGTCGGCCACGATCACCGTCGGCTCCAAGGCGAGGGCCATCGCGATGACGACGCGCTGCTTCTGCCCTCCCGAGAACTGGTGGGGGTAGTCGTTGACACGGGTCTCAGGCTCCGGAATGCCGACGCGACCGAGCATCTCGATCGCGCGTGCCCTCGCCTCGGACTTGGAGTACTTGCCGTGGGCGCGCAGGCCCTCGGCCAGCTGCCAGCCCACCGTGTACACGGGGTTCAGCGCCGTGGAGGGCTCCTGGAAGATCATCGCGGCCTTCGTGCCGCGCACCTTTCGGAGCTGCTTCTTGTCGAGGCCCACGATGTCATCGCCGTCGAGGACCACGGCGCCGCCGATGTGCGCGGACTCCGGCAAGAGCCCGAGGATCGTGCGTGCGGTCACCGTCTTGCCGCTGCCGGATTCGCCCACGATCGCGAGGACCTCGCCGCGACGCACGTCGAGCGTGACGCCGCGGACGGCGTGCACGTCGCCGCCATCGGTGGCGAAGGTGACGTTGAGGTCTTCGATGTCGACGGCGACGGTATCGGTCGGGTCGGCCATCACTCCACCTCTCCCATGAACTCGCGCGATATCGGCTGACTCGCGGCCACCGCGTCGGCCGGAGTCTGGCTGTTGCCCGCCCGGCGCCGTGCGCGCAGGCGTGGGTCGGCGAGGTCGTTCAGGCTCTCGCCGATGAGCGTGATGCCGAGGATCGTCAGCAGGATCGCGACGCCCGGAGGGATCGCCGTCCACCAGATCCCCGCCGACACGTCGCCGATGGAGGCGTTGAGGTCGTAGCCCCACTCTGCGGCCGCGGTCGGCTCGATGCCGAACCCGAGGAAGCCGAGTGCCGCCAACGTCGCGATGGCCTCGGACGCGTTCAGCGTCACGATGATCGGGAGCGAGCGCGTCGCGTTGCGCAGAACGTGACGGAAGAGGATGCGGCGCGTGGGGACGCCGATCACCTTCGCCGACTCGATGAAGGGCTCGGACTTCACGCGGACGACCTCGGCGCGGACCACGCGGAAGTACTGCGGGATGAAGACGACCGTGATCGAGATCGCCGCCGCCATGATGCCCGGCCAGAGGCCCGACTGACCTCCGCTGATCGCGATGGCCGCGACGATCGCCAGCAGCAGCGACGGGAAGGCGTAGATCGCGTCGGCGATCACCACGAGCACACGGTCGACCCAGCCACCGAGGTAGCCCGAGATGAGACCGATGAGGATGCCGAGGAACACCGAGAGCAGGATCGCCACCACGATCACGAGGAGGGCCGTCTGCGCCCCCCAGATCACCCGCGAGAGGACGTCGTAGCCACCGACGGTCGTGCCGAGCAGGTTGACGGGGTTCGGCGGCACCTGCGAGCCGAAGAGGCCGTCGGGCCCACGGAGCTGGCTGAAGCCGTACGGCGCGACCCACGGGGCGAGGATCGCGAGGACGAGGAAGAGCGTCGTGATGACGAGACCGCCGACGAGCATGCCGCGCTGGAGCCCGACGCTCTGGCGGAGCTGGTGGACGACGGGAAGGCGGTCGAGGATGCTGCGCTTGGCCATGTCAGTACCTCACCCTCGGGTCGAGGAAGGCCGCGATGATGTCGACGACGAAGTTGGTGAGCGCGACGATGATCGCGACCACCGCCACGATCCCCTGCACGGCCACGAAGTCGCGCGCGGCCAGATATTTCGTGATCTGGAAGCCCAGGCCCTGCCATTCGAACGTGGTCTCGGTCAGCACGGCGCCGCCGAGCAGCACCGCGATCTGCAGGCCGATGACCGTGATGATCGGGATGAGGGCGGGCTTGTAGGCGTGGCGGCGGACGAGGCGGTACTCGCTGACACCTCGCGACCTGGCCGCATCGATGTAGGGCATGTTGTGCGTCGCGATGACGTTCGTGCGCACGAGGCGCAGGAAGACCCCGGCCGTGACCAGGCCCAGCACCATCGCCGGGAGGAACGCGTGCTGCAGGACGTCCTGCACGTAGGCCGGATTGCCTGACCGGATGGCGTCGATCAGATAAATGCCGGTGGCGCCGTCCTCCCGCGTGAGGGCGAGCTCGGTGCGGACACTCGCCCGCCCGCTGACGGGAAACCAGCCGAGCCACACCGAGAAGATGAGCTTGGCGACGAGGCCCGCGAAGAACACCGGCGTCGCGTAGAAGAGGATGGCGCTGACGCGGAGCGCGGCATCCGGCGCGCGGTCGCGCATCGCGGCGGCCACGAGACCCAGTGGGATGCCGACGATGAACGCGACGATCAGCGCGTAGAAGACCAGCTCGAACGTGGCGAGGCCGTAATTGAGGAGCACCTCGGCGATGGTCCGGTTGTCCGTGAGAGTCGTGCCGAAGTTTCCGGTGAAGATCTGGCCGAGGTACTCGATGTACTGCACGATGATGGGGCGGTCGTAGCCCGCCTCGTGGATGCGCTCCTGCAGCTGATCGGCCGGCAGGCGACCGCCGAGGGCCGCGGTGATCGGGTCGCCCGTCAGGCGGATGAGGAAGAAGACCACCGTCACCAGAATGAAGACGGTCGGAATGATCAGGAGGAGCCGGATCAGGATGTAGCGGCCGAGCGTGCCGCCGCTTCTGGGGCGCCGCTTCGCAAGGAAGGGTGGCGGTTCATCTATCGCCGCGGGACTGCCCGGAACTGCGGGAGTGCTCGCGCCGTACCCCACGGAAGGGTCGATCGACATAGGGGGAGCCTAACTGCGGGGATCTGTGCGCGACAGCGGATCGTGCCGATGGGGCGGCCCGGTGTGCGGACCGCCCCATCGACAGCTCGATCGGCTACTTCGTCAGCGGCGCGAAGCGGAACTTGAACGACGCGTCGAGGATGACCCCGTCGACGGCCGTTCCGGCCACTGCGACCTGCGCGCCCTGGAGGAGCGGCACGGTCGACAGATCGCCGGCCACGAGCTCCTGGATCTTCTCGATGTCCGCGGTGCGGGTCGCGGCATCCGGCTCCACGGCCTGCTTCAGGATGAGGTCGTTGACCTCCGCGTTGACGTAGTGGTTCCCGAGGAAGTTGTTCTCGAGGAAGAACGGCGTCAGGTAGTTGTCGGCGTCGGAGTAGTCCGGGAACCAGCCCAGCTGGTACGCGGGGTACACGTCGGACGTGCGGTCCTCGGAGTACTGGACCCACTCGGTCGACTTGAGGTCGACGGTGAACAGGCCGCTCTCCTCGAGCTGCGACTTGACCAGCGCGTACTCGTCACCCGACGAGGGGCCGTAGTGGTCGGGGCTGTACTGCAGGCTCAGCGCGACCGGGGTCTCGACACCGGCGGCCTCGAGCGTCGCGGCTGCCTTGTCGGCATCCGGTCCGCCGTCACCGTCGCCGTAGAGGCCCTTGAGCGCCTCGGTGGCACCGGCGAAGCCCTCGGGAACGTAGGAGTACAGCGGGGTGTAGGTGCCCTTGTAGACCTGCTCCGAGATCTCGTCGCGGTCGACGAGGTCGGCCACGGCCTGACGGACGGCGAGCGCCTTGGCCTCGTCGGCCTCCGGCGTGGTCGCACCGTACGGCTGCGTGTTGAAGTTGAACACGATGTAGCGGATCTCGCCGCCGGGGCCGTCGATGACCTGGACCTTGTCGTTGCCGCTCAGGTCGTCGACATCGGTCGCCGACAGGCTGCGGTACGCCACGTCGACGTCACCCTCCTGCACGGCGAGCTTCAGGTTCGAGGACTCGGCGAAGTACGAAAGGATCACTGCCGAGTTGACCGGGGCGTCGAGCAGACCCTGGTAGTTCTCGTTCGGGGTGAACTCGACCGTCTTGTTGAAGTCCCACGAGGTCACCGAGTACGGGCCGCCGAAGGCGTTGGCGTCGACGATCTCGTCGTCCGGGGTCAGCGCGTCCGCGGCGAAGACCTCGTCATCGACGATGGCTCCGGGGAAGCTCGTGAGGATGAACGGGAAGACCTGGTCGTTCGCGGTCTTCATGTTGAAGACGACCGTGGTGTCGTCGGGCGTGTCGACGCTCTCGAGGTTGTAGAGCAGGCTCGACGCGCCGTTGGGGTCCGCGATCGCGATGTTGCGGTCGAACGAGAACTTGACGTCAGCCGACGTGAGGTCGTTGCCGTTGGCCCACTTCAGGCCCGCAGGAAGCGTGACCGTGTACTCGGTGGGCGAAGTGAACTCGGCCGACTCGGCGAGGTCCGGAACGACCTCGTTGCTGTTGTAGTCGGTGTTGACCAGGTAGGGGAACACCTGCGTCTGGACCGCGAGCGACCCGTTGTCGTACGAGCCCGCGGGGTCGAGGGTCGTGACCTTGTCGGTGGTGCCGACGATGATCGGCTCGCCGGAGTCGCCGCCGTCGGTCGAACCGCCACCGCCGCCGCCGGCGCAGCCGGCGAGAAGGAGGGCTGAGGCGCCGAAGGCCCCGATCGCGAGGCCGATCCGGCCGCGCTTGCTGTGGTGCAGTGACATGTAGTGCTACCTCTGCTGAGTGAAGTCGGCCCCGCCAGGGTAGGCACGGCCCGGAGGCTATCTTCACCCCGAAGTCCGTCGACGGCAATCGAGTGAACGATTCGTAACCAGACCGAAACCCGCCCGCGACAGAGCCGGATGCCGCATCCCGGCCCCTTCGCCTGGGCGATCTGCCCTCCGAATCCGCTGGTCCGAGGCCGAAATGCGAGAGTTCGGCGTCCGTCCGCTGCACGCCACCGGGCTCAGCCGCGGGCGGCCCACCACTCGCGCAGGCGCTGCTCGGCCTCGTCCTCGCTCACGATCCCCTCGTCAAGGCGCAGGTCGAGAAGGAACCGGTAGGCCTCGCCGACCTCACGTCCCGGCCCGATGCCGAGCACCTCCTGGATGCGGTTCCCGTCGAGCGCAGGACGCATCGCATCGAGCTGCTCTTGGGCGGCGAGCTCGGAGATGCGGCGCTCGATGTCGTCGTACGCCTTGGCCAGCCGCCCGGCCTTCCTCGCGTTGCGCGTGGTGACGTCGGCACGAGTGAGGATGTGCAGCCGCTCGAGCTCGTCGCCCGCGTCACGCACGTAGCGGCGCACGGCGGAGTCGGTCCATGCCCCTTCGGAGTAGCCGAAGAAGCGGAGGTGCAGTTCGATCAGGCGGGTCACCACGGTCGTGGTGTCGGCGTCGAACCGCAGCGCCTGGAGCCGCTTGCGGGCCAGACGCGCACCCTTGATGTCGTGGTGGTAGAACGTCACCCCGCCGTTCGGCTCCAGCCGGCGGGTCGCGGGCTTGCCGATGTCGTGCAGCAGTGCGGCCAGCCGCAGGGGCACGTCGGGAGCGGCATCCGGATGACGCGCGTGCTCCAGGTCGATCGCCTGCCGGAGCACGGTGAGCGAGTGCTCGTACACGTCCTTGTGGTGGTGGTGCTCGTCGACCTCGAGGCGCAGTGCAGGGACCTCGGGAAGGAATTCGCCGATGAGCTCTGTCTCGACGAGGAGACGGATGCCGCGCACCGGGTCGTCGGTCTGGAGCAGGCGTACGAGCTCGCCCTGGATGCGCTCGGGGCTGACGATCGACAGCGTCGCGCGCAGCTCCGCCATGGCCGCCACCGTCGCAGGATCGGGGTCGAATCCGAGCTGGGATGAGAAGCGGGCGGCGCGCAGCATCCGCAGGGGGTCGTCTCCGAAGCTGACCGCGGGTTCGGCCGGAGTGCGCAGGCGGCGGGCGACGAGGTCCTCGACCCCGCCGGTCGGGTCGACGAGAGTGCGGCCGGGGATGCGCAGCGCCATCGCGTTGACGGTGAAGTCACGGCGCACGAGGTCGGCCTCGAGCGTGTCGCCGAACTCGACGGTCGGCTTGCGGGTGACGCCGTCGTAGCTGTCGGCGCGGTACGTCGTGATCTCGACCTGCTCGCCGGCGACCTTCGCCCCGATGGTGCCGAAAGCACGGCCGATGTCCCACTGGGCGGTGCTGATGGGCTTCACGATCCGCAGGATGTCGTCGGGGCGCGCATCGGTCGTGAAGTCGAGGTCGTTCGTCGTCCGATCGAGGAGGGCGTCGCGGACCGGACCGCCCACGATCGCGAGGTCGAAGCCGGCGTCGGCGAACGCGCGCGCGAGCGTGTCGACGACGGGGGACTCGGCGAGCGCGCCGAGGCGCGCAATGCCCTCGGCCATGTTGAGCATGCTCCGAGCCTACCGAGCGGGCATCACACGAACCGCCGGGCCGCTCGGTGAAAGCAGCGGGAGAAGACGCCGGCTCAGGGCCCCTCAGGCGCCCGTCGCCCCCGAATCTCCCCTCGGATTCACGCGAACCGGAGGAACCCGGTGAAGGCCAGCTCGCGCACGCGGGGCAGCAGGTCTGCGCGCAGGCGCGCGGCATCCACCTCCATCAGCTGGGCGATGGCGTCGATGAGCGTCCCGGCGGGCAGGTCGCCGTCGCACGCGCCGACGAGTGCGGCAAGACCGGGGTCGACGCCCAGCGCGCGACCGAAGCCGCCGCCCTGACGCAGCTCGATGACCGTCGGATCCTCCTGGCCGGGAACGTGATGGCGGGCCTCGGTCACGTCGGGCGCGACGACGAAGACGGATGCCGCGACCCCGGCGTCGTCGAGGCGCACGAGCCTGTCATGAGCGGCGAGCGCGTCGGCGAGGTGCGCGCCGAGGCTGTCGCCGGAGAGCGACTGATGCAGCTTCTCGAAGCGGGAGAGCGTGGGCGCGCCGGCGGCAGGGCGCCGCAGAAGCAGATACCCGAAGCCGACCTCCGTCACCGTGCGGGACCCGAAGTCGTCGAGCCAGGCGTCGACCAGGCGCGCAAATCCCGGCGTTCCCGGAAGCGTGCCGCCGTCGCGCACCCACAATTCGGCGTACGACAGCGGGTCGAGGCTCTCGCGCTCGACGACCCACGCGTCCAGCGGCACCGGCGACTCCGCCACCCACGCACGCACGCGGGCGAGACCGTCGATCCCTCCGCGGGTCTCCCAGTTGCCCAGCAGTTGCGCGACGCCGCCGGGCGCGAGGTGCGCGCCCACTCCCCGCACGAAGGCCGCCACGACGTCGTCGCCCTCCATGCCGCCGTCGCGGTACTCGTAGGCGGGCACGTCCCCCACTCGCGGCGTGATGACGAACGGCGGGTTCGACACGATGCGATCGAACTCCTCGCCGGCGACGGGTGCGAACAGGCTGCCGAGCCGCACGTCGATCCCGTCGACTCCGTTGAGCAGCGCGTTCAGGCGGGTGAAGGAGAGCGCCCGCGCCGAGATGTCGGTCGCCGTCACACGCGTCACGCTGCGGCGAGCGCGCAGTGCCTGGATGCCGCACCCCGCGCCGATATCGAGTCCCCGCGCCGCGGGGGTCGGCAGCTGCAGGGAGGCGAGGGTGAGCGATGCGCCGCCCACGCCGAGCACGTGGTCCTCGGGGAGAGGCCCGCCCAGCGCGGCCTCGTCGAGATCGCTGGCGATCCACCACTGCCCCGCGCCGTCCGCGTCGGCGTACGACTGCGGGCGCACGACCGCGAGCGGACGCACCTCGTCGCCGATCGATGCGAGCCCCAGCGCGGCGAGGCCGGCCGCGCCGGTGCGCGGAAGGGCGCGCGTGACGGATGCCTCGGCCTGCGGCATCCCGAGCACGAGCAGCCTCCCCAGCACGGCGAGCGCGTCGGACCGTGCGCCGAGTGCGCGATCGGCCGGTGCGCGCAGGCCCCGGGCGATCGCGTCGTCCGCGGCATCTCCGAAGGCGGACCGCAGGGCCTCGGCGCTGAATCCGGCGTTGCGCAGGTCATCGGCGAGCGCGCGGCACAGGGAGGGATCGGGTTCGGGGAGCACGCGTCCATTCAATCGTGCGCCGCCGCGCGGCGTCCCGTGCCGGAACCTCCGAGGGTCGAACCGTAGAATCACAGACGATCGTGCGGTCCGGACATCGCACAGGAGCGAACCACACAGCATGACCCTGATCCCCGCGGGAACGCCCGCCCGTCGCCGCGCTTCGCGCGCCGTCGCGGTCGTGCTGGCGATCCTGACGGCTCTGGCCACTCCCGGCATCCCGGCGTTCGCCGGCACGCCCTCCCCGATCCCGACGCCCACGCCGCCGATCCCCGCCGGAACGACGGCCTTCACCCTCGCGCCGATCTCGAACGGCATCGTCTCACCGGGTGAGGCTCTCGCGGTCTCGCTGACGCTGCAGAACGAGACGGATGCCGCGACCGCCGCCGCCGTCGCGACCGTATCGCTCGGCCGCACCCCGCTGCCGGACCGGGAATCGCTCTCGGCGTGGCTCGAAGGCACGACGAGCGGCGTGCGCACCGAGGAGGTGGCGACCGCCTCGATGGAGTCGGTGCCGGCGCGTTCGCAGGCGGTGACGGCCGCGCGCGTCGAGGCGGACGATCCGTCGCTGGCCGGGCTCGCTCCCGGGGTCTATCCGCTGCTCGCCGCCTACGATTCGCCGACCGGGACCGTCACGTCGACCAGCGCCGTGATCGTTCCCGAGGCCGACCCCGGCGAGATCGGGCTCGGAGTGCTCGTGCCGATCACCGCCGGGCCGCTGTCCGCGGGCCTGCTCACCGCGGACGAGCTCGGGGAGCTCACCGCCCCGGACGGCGCGCTCACGGCGCAGCTCGACGGGGTCGAGGGAACCGCCGCCATCCTCGCGATCGATCCCGCGATCCCCGCCGCCGTGCGCGTGCTCGGCTCGTCGGCGCCGGAGTCCGCGACGGCATGGCTCGCGCGCCTCGAGGCGCTCCCGAACTCCCGTTTCGCGCTGCAGTTCGGCGACGCCGACATCGCCGCCCAGCTCGAGACCGGCCTCACCGCGCCGCTGCGGCCGACCTCGCTCACGGCGTACATGGTGCCCGAGAACTTCGTGCCCGACTCCGACACCGAGCCGACCCCCACCCCGACGCCCACGCCGGGCGCGGACCCGGACGCCCCTGTCCTGCCGACCCTCGCCGAACTGCTCGAGGTCGGACCGAACACCCGGGAGGGCGTGTACTGGCCGACCGCCGGCAGCGCCGGCCCCGCCGCGGTGGAGCAGCTGGGCGGACTCACCGTCGACGACCAGGGCTCTCTGACGGTGATCCCGTCCGCCACGACCACGGCGGGCGCCGGCGGCCAGACCGTCCGCGCGCACGGCGTCGCCGGCGATGCCTCGGTCCTGGTGTACGACTCGGACATCTCCGCCGCACTCGAGAAGGCGTCCGCACTCGATGACAACTCGCTGCGCGGGGCCGCTCTCACGCAGGCGACCGCGTACCTCGCGTTCGCCACCGCGCAGACCGACGGCGCGCCGCTGCTCGTCACGCTCGGACGCAACCCCGACCGCTCGCGCCTCGGACTCGCAGCCACCATCGGCGCCGCGCTCGACGCCCCCGGTGTCACCCCGTTCACGATCGGCGGACTCGCCAACTCCGCGACAGCCGATGTCGAGATCGAGGACGCTCCCGAGCAGTCCGCGCGGTCGGCCGCGGCATCGGCTCTCCTCGTCGAGGAGGCGGAGCTCGCCCGGTTCTCGACGATCCTCGACGACACGAGCCTTCTCACCGGTCCCGAACGCGCCGAGGTCCTGCAGCTGCTCGGCAACGCCTGGCTGGTCGACGACGTCGCATGGACGGAGGCCGTGTCGGCGCATCGCGACCAGACGGCGACGACGCTCGACTCCGTAGGACTCGTTCCGACCGCGCCCATCAGCCTGTTCGGCTCGAACGTCGGCCTGCGCTTCTGGGTGCGCAATGACCTGCCCTACCCGGTCAACCTGGTGCTGTACGTCACCCCCGACGATCTGCGGCTCGATGTGCAGCGCGCCAATCCCCTGATCGCGCAGCCGAGCAGCAACACGCGCGTCGAGGTCCCCGTGCAGGCGCGCGTCGGAAACGGCGACGTCACCCTCGACCTCCAGCTGCGCAGCCGTGCGAGCGTCGCCATCGGCGATCCCGAGTCCGTCGAGGTGAGCGTGCGCGCCGAGTGGGAGACCTTCGGCCTCGCCGCTCTCGGGATCGTGGTCGGCGCTCTGCTGCTCTTCGGCGTCGTGCGGACGGTGCGACGTATCCGTGCGCGGCGACGGGGGAAGGATGCCGCCCCCGGCGACGCGGACGCCGGGACCGAGTCGGAGGACGCGACGTGAGCATCGGACGCGCCAGCGTGCTGATCGGGGCGGGCACGATCGTCTCGCGCCTGACCGGTTTCGTGCGCACGGTCGTCCTGGTCACCGCGATCGGCTCGGTGAACAGCCGGGCCGCCGACGCGTTCGCCGTCGCGAATCAGCTGCCGAACAACATCTACGCGATCATCTCCACGGGCATCCTCACCGCCGTCATCGTTCCGCAGATCGTCAAGGCGAGCGCCGATCCGGACGGCGGCCGCCGCTTCATCTCGAAGCTCTTCACGCTGGGCACCGTGGTCATGGTGGTGACGACGGCGATCGCCGTCGTCGCGGCACCCTGGCTGGTGCAGCTCTACGCGAAGGGCTTCACGACCGAGCAGCTCGCGCTGGCGACCGCCTTCGCGTACTGGTGTCTTCCGCAGCTGTTCTTCTACGGCCTGTACGCGCTCGTGGGCGAGACGCAGAACGCGCGCCGCATCTTCGGGCCGTACACGTGGGCGCCGATCGTGAACAACGTGATCTCGATCGCCGGGTTCCTGATCTTCATCGCCCTGTTCGGCGGAGACATCACCGGGGTCGAGGAGTGGACGCCGCAGATGGTGGCGGTACTGGCCGGCACGGCCACCGTGGGGATCATCGTGCAGGCGGGCGTGCTCCTCGCGTTCTGGCGGCGCACCGGCATCCGGCTGCGACCCGACTTCCACTGGCGCGGCATCGGGCTCCGTCACATCGGCCGTCTCGCGGGGTGGACCTTCCTGATGGTGCTCGCCGGTCAGCTCGCCGGCCTGGTGCAGACGCAGATCGTCTCGGCCGCATCGGGCGACGGCGCGTCGATCGCCGTGATCGCCAATGCGTGGCTGATCTTCATGCTCCCGTACTCGATCATCGTCCTGTCCATCGGAACCCCCTATTACACCGAGCTGAGCGCGCACGCCCACGCGGGTCGCGACGATGACGTCCGCACCGACATCGGCCGGAGCATCCGCACCCTGGGGCTGTTCATCATCGTGGCCACCGCCGCCCTCGCCGTCGCCGCGGTACCCGCATCGCGCATCTTCACCAACTCGGCCGAGGATGCCGTCGCCGCCGCGGGCGTCCTGCTGTGCTTCCTGGTCAGCCTCATCCCGCTGGCCCTCCTCTTCGTGATCCAGCGCACCTTCTACGCGTACAACGACGTCGTGCGGCCGTTCATCTTCACGCTGATCCAGTGCGTGCTCGTCGTCATCACCGCGCTGGCAGCTTCGTGGGCGGTGGGAGCCGATCTGCTGCCGCTCTCGCAGCTCGCGGCCGCCGTCGCCCTCGGCCAGTCGCTGGCGGGCGTCATCCAGGTCGTCGTGGCGGCATGGCTGCTGCAGCGGCGCCTCGGCGGACTGGCGTTCGGATCGTGGATGCTGTCGCTCGGCCGATTCGCCCTGGCGGCGATCCCCTCCGCCGGCGTCGGCTGGCTCACGTTCCAGCTGCTGGGCGGGGTCGACGGGTGGACCGTCTCGGACAAGTTCCTCGGCGCCCTCGGCGCCGCGATCATCGGCATCGTCGTGCTGGTCGTCTACGCAGGCCTCCTCGCGCTCCTGCGTACTCCGGAGCTCGACACGGCGATGCGGATCGTGCGGCGCTTCCTCCCGGGCCGAGGCTGATCTGCGGCGAGGTCGCGGCGAGCCCGACACCCACCCGCTCGGAGGAATGCTCCGCGGCTACCATGTGTTGAGATATCCGGGGTCTTCGATCCCGAAACAGAAGGGGGCGCAGGTGCGTCACGTCATCATCATCGGTTCGGGTCCTGCGGGGTACACGGCGGCGATCTACGCCGCGCGTGCCAACCTGGAGCCACTCGTCGTCGCCAGTTCGGTCGAGGCCGGCGGCGATCTGATGACAACCACCGATGTCGAGAACTTCCCCGGCTTCCCCGACGGCATCCAGGGTCCCGACCTCATGACCAAGATGCAGGAGCAGGCCGAGCGCTTCGGCACCGAGGTGCTCTACGACGACGTCGTGTCGCTCGAGCTCGAGGGCGATGTCAAGAAGATCACGCTCGGCAGCGGCAAGGAGTACGAGGCCCGCTCGATCGTGTACGCGACGGGATCGGCGCACCGCAAGATCGGCATCGAGGGCGAGGAGCGCCTGTCGGGTCGCGGTGTCTCGTACTGCGCGACGTGCGACGGGTTCTTCTTCCGCGACCGCGTGATCGCGGTCGTCGGCGGCGGCGACTCCGCGATGGAGGAGGCCACCTTCCTCACCAAGTTCGCCTCGAAGGTGTACGTCATCCACCGTCGCGGCGAGCTGCGCGCCTCCAAGATCATGCAGGAGCGCGCCTTCGCCAACGAGAAGATCGAGTTCGTGTGGAACAGCGAGGTCGTCGACGTCCTCGGTGACGACGCCGTGACCGGCCTCGTGCTCGAGAACACCGTCGACGGCACCCGCAGCGACCTGGCGATCGACGGACTGTTCGTGGCGATCGGCAACGACCCCCGCACCCACCTGGTGCACGGCAAGCTCGACCTCACCCCCGAGGGCACGATCTGGGTCGACGGGCGCTCGTCGCGCACTTCGATCCCCGGTGTCTTCGCCGCGGGCGACGTCATCGATCCCACCTACCGCCAGGCCGTGACGGCCGCCGGCAGCGGCACGGTCGCTGCGCTGGACGTCGAGCACTTCCTCGCGTCCTTCGCCGAGGCGGGCGCGCCCGACGCCACGGGCGACCAGATCGAGGGTCTGCCCGAGGCCGACGCGGCCTGAGCATCGGCTGTGCGGTGGAATGATTCCGCGTAGAGCCGCGTTCGATACCACGACAGCTTCCAGCTAAGGAGAAGATGATGACCGCCAAGGCGACGACGTCCGCCACGTGGGAGCAGGATGTGCTCCAGGCCGAGGGCCCCGTGCTCGTGGACTTCTGGGCAGCGTGGTGCGGACCGTGCCGCATGGTCGCCCCCGTGCTCGATGAGATCCAGTCGGAGCACCCCGGCAAGATCACGATTCTCAAGCTCAACGTCGACGAGAATCCCGACCTGGCGATGAAGTACCAGATCACGTCGATCCCGGCGATGAAGGTCTTCCACAAGGGTGAGGTCGAGACGACGATCATCGGCGCGAAGCCGAAGTTCGCCCTCGAGAAGGATCTCGCCGCCTACATCGGCTGATTCCACGCACGTCTTCTGCCCCCTGATCCGGCTTGATGCCTGGTCAGGGGGCATTTCTCTTGCATGCCACCAGCGACATGCGATCGAAGTCTGAAGAGATTTCGGAGAGGATGTCGATCTCGGCCCTTCTCGTTCGACGCACGAAGTTGAAGGCGGCCGAGCGGCCCCGCGGGCCCCAGGCTCGTCACGAGAGGAGAACGACATGCGGTACATGCTCATCATGCAGGTGGAGCCCGAGGCGGCGGCGCGTGCCGCGCAGGAGCTCGACATGGTCGCCGTCATCGCGGCCATGGGCGCCTACAACGAGGAACTGCAGAAGGCCGGTGTGTTCCTTTCGGCGGAGGGACTCTCCGATGCGAGTGAAGGCTTCCGCGTCGATTTCGCGTCGACGCCCCCGGTGGTGACCGACGGCCCCTACGCCGAGGCGCGGGAGGTGTTCACCGGGTATTGGATCCTCGAGGTGGCCAGCCGCGAAGAGGCGGAGCACTGGGCCCGCAAGTGCCCCCTCGGACCGGGAACCGCGCTCGAGGTGCGCCGCGTCAACGAACTGTCCGACTTCGAGATGCCCGACAACGAGTGGATCTCGAAGGAGCAGGAGTGGCGCGCGGCCAACTCATAGGTCGCACAGGACCTCACGACGCGTCTGCACGCACCGTCGCATCCCAGCGACGGTGCGTGTCGGCGTCTCCGAGCAAACGCCACACCGCGCGGGTGAGCTGCGGGTAGTCGAGGGAGATCTGACGGAGAACGCGATAGTGCCGCGCCGCATTCGGTCGCGCGCCGCCGTTGGCGGCGATGTTCTCGGCCCGGAGGGTGAGGACGACGAGCTCGTCGACCGTCGGGAGGTCTTCCATGAACTCCCACGGATCTTCGCCGCCGCGCAGGCGTTCGGCGATGACGACCGCGAGTTCATCGGTCGCCTCGGCACGCAAGAGCTCGAGACTGGCCCGTCGTCGCGGGGTCTGGTGTTCCTCCGGCACTCATCCAGGGTACGACGGGTCGCGGACTTCCGGCCGCTGTTCGGGCGGGTTCGGACGCCTACGCTGGCCTCATGAGCGACGTCGACATCCACTCCCGCCGGGCCGTGGAGGCCGTGTGGCGCGAGGAGTCCGCGCGTATCGTCGCGGCACTCACGCGCCACACGGGCGACTTCGGCTGGGCAGAGGATCTCGCCCAGGACGCCCTGCTCGAGGCGATCGCGAAGTGGCCTGCCACCGGCATCCCCGACAACCCGGGCGCCTGGCTGCTCGCCGTCGCCAAGCGGCGCGCGATCGACGGGTGGCGCCGGCGCGAGCGTCTTGCGGCGCGGGAGCCTCTCTTCGGGACGGACGTGCTCGAGGCGGAGCGCAGCGATGACGTGCCGGCACTCGGCGATCCCGACCGCATCGACGACGACGTGCTGCGGCTCGTCTTCGTCGCGTGCCATCCCATCCTCACGCCGCAAGCCCGTCTCGCTCTGACCCTGCGCACGGTGGCAGGGCTCACGACCGAGCAGATCGGCCGTGCGCTGCTCATGACCGTGCCCACGGTGCAGCAGCGGATCGTCCGCGCGAAGAAGTCGCTCGCCGAGGCATCCGTGCCGTTCGAGGTTCCCGGGCGCGCAGAACGCCCCGCGCGGCTCGCGAGCGTGCTGCAGGTGATCTACCTGCTGTTCACCGAGGGGTACGCCGCCGCCGCCGGGGATCAGCCGATTCGGCCGGAAGTGGCCCGTGAGGCGGTCCGGCTCGCGCGTCAGCTGCGGGCGCTCATGCCCAGGGAGACCGAGATCGATGCGCTCATCGCCCTCATGGAGTTCCAGTCGTCGCGCTTCGCCACCCGCGCGGGAGCCGACGGACTGCCGCTGACGCTCGCCGAGCAGGATCGTCGTCGGTGGGATCGATCCGCCATCGCACGGGGGCGGGCGGCCATGGGGAGAGCGGCTGCCGCGCCCCGCGGCCTCGGGTACTACGGCCTGCAGGCGGCGATCGCGGAGTGCCACGCAGTCGCACCCGCCTTCGAGGAGACCGACTGGAACCGCATCGTGCGCCTCTACGACGCGCTGGACGAGCTCGCGCCTTCCCCCGTCGTCCGGCTCAACCGCGCCGTTGCCGTCTCGATGGCGGAGGGCCCTGGGGCCGCTCTGGCCGACGTCGATGCACTCGCGCCCGAGCTCGCCGACTTCCGGCCGTTCCACGCGGTGCGCGCCGAGCTGCTCGAACGCCTGGGAGACACGGATGCCGCCGCCGACGCCTTCGTCACGGCTGCCGCCCTCCCGGGAAATGAACCCGAGGCGGCGTTGCTGCGAAGAAGGGCGGCCGCACTCGGGTCAGGCTGAGCCGTAGCCGGTCTCGCCGATCTCCTCGAGGATGCGATTCAGATCCTGAATGCTGGCGAAATCGATGCTGACCTGGCCTTTTCGTGCCGTCAGTGAGATGCGCACCCGCGTGTTCAGTCGATCACCGAGACGCTCGGCCACCTCGTCGAGGTGTGCACGCCGTGCGCCGGCCTGAGGCTTCGAGGGTCGAGCGGATGCGGCATCCGGTCCCTTTGCCGCCGCCTCGGCGGCGCGGACGGACAGATCCTCGTTCACGATCTTGTCGGCGAGGCGCTGCATCGCCTCGGGGGTGTCGAGCGACAGGATGGCGCGCGCGTGGCCGGCGGTGAGGACGCCCGCGGCAACGCGCTGCTGCACCGGAACGGGCAGCTTGAGGAGACGGATGGTGTTGCTGATCTGCGGACGCGAACGGCCGATGCGGCTTGCGAGCTCCTCCTGCGTGATGCCGAAGTCTTCGAGGAGCTGCTGGTACGCGGATGCCTCTTCGAGCGGGTTCAGCTCGGAGCGGTGAAGGTTCTCCAGAAGGGCGTCGCGGAGCAGATGCTCGTCCGCCGTCTCGCGGATGACGGCCGGAATCGAGGTGAGGCCCGCCTCGCGCGCCGCGCGCGTGCGTCGCTCACCCATGATGAGCTCGTACTGCCCGTCCTCGTTGGCGCGGACGACGACCGGCTGGAGCACCCCGAACTCGCGGACGCTGTGGACGAGCTCCGCGAGATCCTCGGCATTGAAGTGCGTCCGCGGCTGCCGGGGATTCGGAACGATCGAGTGCGGATCGACGTGCGCGAGGCGAGCGCCGGGAACCTGGACCAGCGCCTCGACCGCTTCCGCGTCGCCGTCGTCCTCAGGAACGTCGGCCGTCGTGACGGCACGGGGGAAGAACACGTCGGACGGGCGGTCCTCCGCGGCTTCTGCCGTGGGGATCAATGCCCCAATACCGCGTCCGAGGCCTGTGCGCTTGGCCATCAGGCGCTCCCTTCGATGTTCGAGTCGACATGTGCGGCGGCGACGGTGCCGTCGCGGCGGATGAGTTCGACCGCGGCTTCGCGGTAGGCGACGGCGCCGGCGGAGTGTCCGTCGTAGGCGATGACGGTCTGTCCGAAGCTGGGCGCCTCGGACACGCGCACCGAACGAGGGATGACAGTGTCGAGGACCTCGCGCGCGAAGTGCTCGCGGACCTCGTCTGCCACCTGCTGCGCCAGGCGGGTGCGCCCGTCGTACATGGTCAGCAGGATGCTCGACAGTGTCAGACCGGGGTTGAGATGCTTCTGGATCATGCGGACGGTTCCGAGCAGCTGACTCAGGCCCTCCAGCGCGTAGTACTCGCACTGGATGGGGATGAGCAGCTCGCTGGCCGCGGTGAACGCATTGATCGTGAGCAGGCCGAGTGACGGCGGGCAGTCGATCAGGACGAAGTCGAGCCGGTGATCGGGGTTCGCGAGGTACTCGTCGAGCGCTGTCTTCAGGCGGTGCTCGCGAGCGACCTGCGAGACGAGCTCGATCTCGGCGCCGGCCAGGTGGATCGTGCTCGGCGCGCAGAGGAGATTGGGCGATTCCGGACTGGTCTGGACGATGTCCGCGATGGGGAAGTCGTCGATGAGAACGTCGTAGATGCTGGGGATGTCGGCGGTGTGAGGCACGCCGAGTGCGGTCGAGGCGTTCCCCTGAGGGTCGAGGTCGATGACCAGGACGCGGGCGCCGACGGCAGCGAGGGCGGCGGCGATGTTCACCGTCGTGGTGGTCTTTCCCACCCCGCCCTTCTGGTTCGACACCGTCAAAACGCGGGTACGGCCGGAAAGCTGGACGTCAGCGCTCTCGAGGGCGCGGCGTCGAGCGGAAAGATCCGCGAGTTCGCGTGCGAGAGGGGTGTCGTCGAACGAGAAGGATGCCGCGGCGCCGGTCTCGTCGGGCTGTTTCACGTGAAACACTCTCCCTCTCGCGAGCCGATCAACAACGTCCCCTACTCTATCCCGCCCCCACCCCGCGCCCTTCCCGCTTCCAACGATGCCCGAACCTCGATCTGCGCCACGCCCGCYGGTCGAGTAGGCCGCGAAGCGGCCATATCGAGACCCCCACCGCACCCGCACACCCATCCCGCCGGTCGAGTAGGCCGCGAAGCGGCCGTATCGAGACCCYGCACCCCGACACCGCTCCGCMAGCMCCGCATTCGCGGAATGTTTCACGTGAAACGGCCCACCCCATCCACCGCCACCACCCCACCGGTCRAGCCCGAACCACCACCCCGCCGGTCGAGTAGGCCGCGAAGCGGCCATATCGAGACCCTCGATCTTCCAGTGAATTGGCTACTCGCCCGCGGGCAGTGTTTCGCTCACAGCCTCCCTCCGCGCGCACTTCCCGGCGCCACGGAACTTCTTCCGGCTCAACGCTGGGAGCATCTCAAGCTGCCCCTTCACCAACGCCAGTCGTTTCGCGCGACCCCACCCTTGCACCTGCTTCTCTCTGCGGTACGCCTCGTCCACGCGGTCGAACGTCTCGAAGTACAACAGACGCACGGGCAGACGGGTGCGTGTGTATGCGGAGCCTTCACCATCACCGTGCTGGGCGAGTCGATGCTCCAGGTTTCGCGTGCTTCCGACGTAGAGGGACCGATCCGAGCACTCGAGGATGTACATGTACGGCATCCGGCAAGAGTGGCGTTCGACGTAGCGCGTATCGGCAACCGCGGACGCTCTGGGGATCAGACGGCGTACACGGGTGGGGGGGAGGATCCGAGGACCTCGCCGGCACGGGATCTCGATACACCCTCCGGGCTACTCGAACGGCGGGCCGGCGGGCACTCACACGGCGACATGTTTCACGTGAAACATCCACCCGAACCCGCCCGGTGGACGGGGAGGCAGCGANCCCTCCGGGCTACTCGAACGGCGGGCCGGCGGGCACTCACACGGCGACATGTTTCACGTGAAACATCCACCCGAACCCGCCCGGTGGACGGGGAGGCAGCGAAGTTGCCGTRKCGAGACCACACACCCGGGATCTCGATACACCCTCCGGGCTACTCGAACGGCGGGCCGGCGGGCACTCACACGGCGACATGTTTCCCGTGAAACATCCACCCGAACCCGCCCGGTGGACGGGGAGGCAGCGAAGTTGCCGTAGCGAGACCACACACCCGGGATCTCGATACGCCCTCCGGGCTACTCGATCGGCGGGCCGGCGAGTACTCACACGGCGACATGTTTCCCGTGAAACATCCACGCGAACCCACCCGGGGATGGGGAGGCAGCGAGGGTGCCGCATCCAGACCACGCAGCGGATCTCGATACGCCCCCGGGCTACTCGAACGGCGGGCCGGCGGGCACTCACACGGCGACATGTTTCACGTGAAACATCCACCCGAACCCGCCCGGTGGACGGGGAGGCAGCGACGAACGGCGGGCCGGCGGGCACTCACACGGCGACATGTTTCACGTGAAACATCCACCCGAACCCGCCCGGTGGACGGGGAGGCAGCGAAGCTGCCGTAGCGAGACCACACACCCGGGATCTCGATACGCCCTCCGGGCTACTCGAACCGAGGGAGTGGGTGGACGCCCGGGATCGTAATCGGGCGCGACACTGGGGCAGGCGGGACGCGCCGGGCACCGGGAGGGGCGGGAACGCGCCGGGGAACCCCTGGAGTCAGCGGACCGTCGCGCGAATCACGCGGGACGGCTCGGTGAGAACGCCCTCGCCCACCACTTCGACACGAGCGTCCCTCACACGGAACTTGCGGAGCTGCTTCTCTGCCGCGTCGATCTCGTTCGCGGCACTCGCGCCCTTGAGCAGGATCAGCTCGCCACCGTCCCGTACCAGGGGAGCGGTGATCGGCACCAGGGTGCGCAGGGCGCTCACCGCTCGGGCAGTCACGGCGTCGAGGACCGGCCCACCCTTCCATTCCTCGGCGCGAGCCCTGACGACCTCCACGTTGTCGAGTGAGAGGGCGTTGACCTGCTCGTCGAGCCATGCGACGCGACGCTCCATCGGTTCGATGAGCACCCACTGAATGTCAGGCCGCGCGATCGCCAGCACGAGACCGGGCAAACCCGCGCCCGAACCGATGTCGCCGACACGGCCGGGGGAGAACAGCGGAGCAATGATCGCGCTGTTGAGAATATGCCGCGACCACAGCCGCGGCGGCTCCAGTGGCCCGATGAGGCCGCGCTCTTCGCCGTGCTCGCCCAGCGCCGCCGTGAACTGGCGCGCGACGTCGATACGGTCGCCGAACACGAGGGCTGCGGCAGCCGGCTCCGACTCGATTTCGATCATGGATGTTTCACGTGAAACGTCGCGTCACGCGCGACGGATCACCGTGTGCCGATCGGCACCTTCGCCGTATGACTCCGACACGAAGCCGCGATCCGAGACGATGTCGTGCACGAGCTTGCGCTCGTAGCTCGACATCGCGGGCAGCGAAGCCTGCGACGCACCGCCTTCGAGCCGCTCGATCGCGCGATCCACGAGCGTCGCCAGCTGCTGCTGACGTGTGTCGCGGGACCCGCCGACGTCGAGGATGAGACGCGAGAAGCGTCCGGTGCCGTTCTGCACCGCAATCCGGGTCAGCTCCTGCAGCGCCTGCACCGTGTCGGGGTCCGCGATCAGTGACACCGACCCACCCTCCGGCGCCTCGACGGAGACATAGGCGCGACCGCCCTTGACGTCGAGGTCGAGGTCGCCGTCGATGTCGGCGATGTCGAGCAGACCCTCGAGGAAGTCGGCCGCGATGTCGCCTTCCTGCTCGAGCTGCTCGACGGTCGCCGGCTCGCGCTCGGCGCGCACGTCGGTAGGGGCGTACTCAGGGGTGCTGGTCATGATGTCCTCGGGTCGATCGAAGCTGAGTAGGGGGATCAGGATGCCGGGCCGCTGCCGGCACCGGACTGATCGGCGCCGCCCGGCTTGGGGTTCGGCTTCTGACCCTGCTTCTTGGCGCGCTGCTTGCTCACCGGCTGCTGACGCTTCGGTGCGGCCGCGCGGGCCTGCTCAGCCTCTTCGTACAGGCGCTGCTGCTCGGCGACGTACTTCTCCATGGGCACGACCTTGCCGGTCGCATCGAGGGCCTTGCCCTTGCGGGCCAGGCGCTCTTCACGCTCCTTGGCGGCCTCCGAACCGGGGGTGGGCATCTCGCGGATGACCAGGAACTGCTGACCCATGGTCCAGAGGTTCGAGACGAACCAGTAGATGACGACGCCGAGCGGGAAGAAGACACCCGAGAAGACGAACGCGAAGGGGAGCACCCAGAGCATGATCTTCTGCATCTGGTACGCCTGGCCGGTCTTGGCCTCGGGGGAGAGGTTCTTCGAAATGATCTGCAGCTGGGTGAAGAACTGCGACGCGATCATCAGCACGACCAGGGTCGCCAGGATGGCGATCGCCGCGGTGTTGCCGGTGTTGACAGCGTCGATGAGCGTCTCGTGCAGCGACGCCACTCCGAAGAGCTTGGCGTTGTAGAACTCCGCCGTGAGCTCCGCGTTCAGCAGGCCGACACCGCCGATGCCAGCGTTGTAGTGCTTGGTCACGTCGTTGAGCACACTGAACAGGGCGAAGAAGATCGGCATCTGCACGAGCAGCGGAAGGCAGCTCGACACCGGGGTCGTGCCGTGCTTCTTGTACAGCGCCATGGTCTCGCGGCTCATCGCCTCGCGGGAGAGCTGATCGCGCTTGCCCTTGTACTTCTCCTGAACTTTTCGCAGTTCAGGGGCGATTTCCATCATCTTGCGCTGGCTCTTGATCTGCCGCACGAAGAGCGGAATCAGAGCCGATCGCACGACGACCACGAGGCCGACGATGGAGAGCACCCAGGTGATGCCGTCGGCGGGCGGAAGCCCGATCGCGGTGAAGAGCCAGTGCCATGCGACGAGCACGGCCTCGACGGCCCACTTGAGCGGCCACAGGATGATCCCGATGAGATCGAAGCCACCGCCCGTGGCTGCCGCGGGTGTGGGGGTGGAGGCCAGCAGAAGATCCATGCGGAGGATCAGTCCTTTCCGGTGGGGGCGGGCACGACGAAACCGTGAGGGGTCAGTGCGTGCCGGAAGTGCGAGTGCGGCGGAACGTCGTCGACGCCGCCGACGGCCCAGGGGTGGCAGCGAGCCAGGCGGGCGGCGGTGAGCGCCGCGCCCTTGACGGCACCATGCTGCTGAACCGCGCCGACGGCGTAGGCCGAGCACGACGGGTAGTACTTGCAGACGTCGCCGTACGTGTGAGAGATCGTGGCGCGGTATCCGTGCAGGAACGCGAGCACCGCGTTGCGCGGGAGCAGCGGCAGACTGCGCGGCAGATCTGATGCCTCGAGGCCGGCGTCGCCGATCGCATAGGCGGGCAGGACGCTCATGCGGCCCTCCGAGCCAAGCACTGCACGACCTCGTCGCGCAGTTCGCCGAACGGCACGGATGCTGCGCTCGGCAGGGCGCGGATCACGATGTCGTTGCCCGCGGCGACGCTCGGCAGCGCCTCGGCGCACAGGGCCTTGAGCCGGCGCCGGACGGTATTGCGCACGACAGCGCCCCCGACCTGGCGGCTGACGATGAAACCGAAACGCGCCGGGCCCTCGGCCACGGCGGGTTTCACATAGGTGACGGTGTGCGCACCGGCGCAACGACGACCCCGACGGACGACGGCCTTGTATTCCGCCCCGCGGGTGAGTCGGTTCGGCCTCGCCAGCACCGCTCGGAGGTCAGGCCGAGAGCTCGGTGCGGCCCTTGCCGCGACGAGCCGAGAGGATGGCGCGACCGGCGCGGGTGCGCATGCGGGCACGGAAACCGTGCTTCTTCGCGCGACGGCGGTTGTTGGGCTGGAAGGTGCGCTTGGTCATGGGATCACTTCCGGATCAGGTGTCACCGGGAAGATGAGACCGGAGACGTACGTACAAGGGGACTGCCACATGGGCATAAGTCAACCGATTTAGCGTACGCCGAGCGGCCTGAGAACTCAAACCGAGAACACTGTGAACGGCATTATGCCGGGGAGGTGGCATCCGGCCTGGCAACGACACACCCGCTCGATCTACAGTGGAGTTTGCTCAGGAGGCGCCCGCTGACCTAGCGTGTCCCCGGCACTTATCCACAGGCTCCGGCGTGTACTTTCCGCGGGTTCCGATGGAATCATCAACAACCCGGGGGACCCATGTCACCGCACGAAATTCCAGATGTCCCGGTCTGGTCCAGCGTGCTCGACGAGCTCTCGCGCGACGAGCGCATCACGCCGCAGCTGCAGGGGTTCCTGAGTCTGGCCGTGCCGCAGGGGGTGATGGGCGGAACGCTCTACCTCGACGTTCCCAACGATCTCACCGCCGCGCAGTTCACCAAGCGCATGCGCACACCGATCATGGAGGCCCTCGCCCGCGTCGAGCAGGACTCCCCTCAGCCGACGAGCACGTTCCGGGTCGTGGTCAATCCCGAGCTCGCCGACGCCCACTTGACCGCGCCGATCTCCGTGCACGTCGATTCGCCCTCGGCTCCCGCGTCGGCCCCGGCCGGACGATCGCCCATGGACGAAACAGCGGATGCTGCGCCCCCCGTCTCACGCAGCGACACACGACTGAACCCGAAGTACACCTTCGACAACTTCGTCATCGGCCAGTCCAACCGATTCGCCCATGCCGCCGCGGTCGCCGTGGCCGAGGCGCCCGCGAAGGCATACAACCCGCTGTTCATCTACGGGGACTCGGGTCTGGGCAAGACGCACCTTCTCCACGCCATCGGCGACTACGCGATGAGCCTGTATTCCGGCATCCGCGTCCGTTACGTCTCGAGCGAGGAGTTCACCAACGACTTCATCAACTCGATCGCCAACAACCGCGGGTCCGCGTTCCAGGCGCGCTATCGCGATGTCGACATCCTCCTGATCGACGACATCCAGTTCCTCCAGGGTCGCGCGGAGACGCAGGAGGCGTTCTTCCACACCTTCAACACGCTGCACGACCACGACAAGCAGGTCGTTATCACGAGCGATGTGCCGCCGAAGCATCTGACGGGCTTCGAGGACCGCATGCGCAGCCGGTTCGAGTGGGGACTCATCACCGATGTGCAGGCTCCCGACCTCGAGACGCGCATCGCGATTCTCCGCAAGAAGGCGCAGTCCGAGCGGCTCCACATCCCCGACGAGGTGCTGGAGTACATCGCGACGGTCGTCTCCAGCAACATCCGCGAGCTCGAAGGCGCGCTCATCCGTGTGTCGGCGTTCGCGAGCCTCAACCGCTCGACGCTCGACATGTCCCTCGCTCAGACCGTCCTGCGCGACATCGTCGATCAGGACGACGCGAACGTCATCTCGCCGACCGACATCATCACGGCCACCGCCGCCTACTTCAAGCTCACGGTCGACGACCTCTACGGCTCGAGCCGGTCGCAGTCCGTCGCGACCGCACGGCAGATCGCCATGTACCTGTGTCGTGAACGCACCAGCCTCTCGCTGCCGAAGATCGGCCAGCTGTTCGGAAACCGCGATCACACGACCGTGATGTACGCATACAAGAAGATCAGCGACCTCATGAAAGAGCGCCGCTCGATCTACAACCAGGTGACCGAGATCACCACGCAGCTCGGCCGCAACGGCCGCTGAGATCACCCGCGGTGATATACCGCGAAAAGTTCTTGACACCGGAAGATGAGAGCGCCATCATTTGCGTTCTTCACAGTGTGGAAAACCTGTGGATAACTCGCCGGCTCTGCGGAGAATCTGTCGGCGGCGCGTCACAGCCTGTGGATGAATCGGAATGCGGGGTCGCCCGCGGAATCTCCGTCCGGAGAGCCCTCCGCAGCCGATCCACATCTCACACGCGTGTGGTTCCCATGTCCCGCGTGGGATCGGCCGAGTTATCCACAGTTTCCACAGCGGTTAACACCATGACAAGAAGTATTTGATGAAGAAGGATCCGATCACCTCAACGGTGGAAAGAGTGGCAGGCGGATGCCGCGTCCCCCGGGCACTAGCATCGGTACGGCCTGGCACTAGCATGAGAACCCCCAGCCAGCACTCGAGGGAGCATTCGTGAAGTTCCACGTCAACCGCGATGTGTTCAGCGAAGCCGTGTCGTTCGTCGTCAAGCTCCTGCCGCAGCGCAACCCGCAGCCGATCCTCGCGGGTGTGCTGATCGAAGCATCCGACGCCGGCCTGTCGCTCGCCGCGTTCGACTACGAGGCATCCGCTCGCACGACGATCGAGGCGACGGTCGACGACCCGGGCACGATCCTCGTGCACGGTCGACTCCTGTCCGAGATCGCGAGCCGCCTGCCCAACGCCCCGATCCAGGTCGAGGTCGACGAGGACGGCGGCATCCTGCTCACCTGCGGCTCCGCGCGGTTCACCCTCGCCTCCATGCCGGTGCAGGAGTACCCCGCCATTCCCGAGGTCACCGGTGACTCGGGTCTCGTGCCGTCAGAGGATTTCGCCACCGCGATCGCGCAGGTCGCGTTCGCCGCCTCCCGTGACGACGTCACCCCGGTGCTCACCGGTGTGCAGCTGGAGGTCACCGGCAACGCGCTCAGTCTCGTCGCCACCGACCGCTACCGCGTCGCGCTCCGCGAGATCCCGTGGGACGGCGGCGGTGTCGCGTCCGAGGACTCGACGACAGCACTCGTGCCCGCGCGCACCCTCACCGAGGTCGGCAAGACGTTCGCCCACGGCGGCGACATCTCCATCGCCTTCTCGGGGTCGGGAGATCGCGAGATCATCGCCTTCACGGCCGGCAACAAGACCGTGACGTCGCTGCTCATCAAAGGCAACTTCCCGCCCGTGCGTCGCCTCTTCCCCGAGGCGACCGAGCACCACGCCGTCGTCAACACGGCCGATCTCGTCGAAGCCGTGCGCCGCGTGTCGCTCGTGCTCGACCGCTCCGCTCCGCTGCGGTTCACGTTCACCACCGACAGCGTCTCGATGGATGCCTCCGGCACAGAGCAGGCACGGGCGACCGAGTCCGTCGACGCGAACCTCGTCGGCGAGGACGTCACTCTCGGTCTCAACCCGCAGTACCTGCTGGAATCCCTCAGTGCGGTCAAGAGCGAGTTCGTACGGATCACGTTCACGTCGAGCGAGAACGCCAACAAGCTCAGCCCCGTGCTGATCACGCCCCAGACGTCGGTCGACAAGGCCGGCGCCGACTCGTTCCGCTACCTGCTGCAGCCGAACCTCCTGCTCCGTTGACGTCCGACGCGATCATTAGGCTTGTCCGGTGATCGTGGAGCAGCTGAGTCTCGTGGACTTCCGCAACTACGCGGTCGCCGACGTCACCCTCAGTCCCGGTCCGAACGTCTTCGTCGGCCGAAACGGCCAGGGGAAGACGAACCTCGCCGAGGCGATCGGGTTCTTCGCGACCCTCGGCTCGCATCGGGTGTCCAACGATGCGCCGATGGTGCGCGATGGGGCGGATGCCGCCATCATCCGGGCACGGCTCGCCCACGGCGAACGTCACGTCCTGCTCGAAGCGCAGCTGAATCGCCAGGGTTCCAACAAAGCGCGCGTCAACGGCGCACCGGTCAAGCCCTCTGAGCTGCCGCGCTACGCCCAGGTCGTGCTGTTCGCTCCCGAAGACCTGCAGATCGTCCGCGGCGACCCGTCGGCCCGCCGCCGATTCGCGGATCAGCTTCTCGTCCAGCGCGCGCCGCGCCTGGCCGGCGTGCTCGCCGACTACGAGCGCGTGCTCAAGCAGCGCACGGCATTGCTCAAGTCCGCCAAGGCGCGGGGCATCCGCGGCGATGCCCTCACCACGCTCGATGTATGGGACGACAAGCTCGTCGCACTCGGCACTGAGGTGATCGAGGCGAGGCTCGCGCTCGCGGCCGACCTCGCGACCCCGCTCTCGGCGGCGTATTCCGCGATCGCCGGCGCCGACCACCATCCCGAAGCGGAGTGGGTCCTGTCCGTGTCCGGCGCGGATCCCGATCTCGAGACGCCCGCATCACCCGACGCGACACGAGTCCTCGATGGCGCGGCGCCGGCAGGAGCATCCGGCTCCCGCATCGCGGACCTGTTCCGTCAGGCGCTCGCCGAGCGGAGGACCGCCGAGCTCGATCGTGGTCTCACCCTGGTCGGCCCGCACCGCGACGACCTTCTGCTGCGGGTGCGCGGCCTCCCGGTGAAGGGGTACGCCTCCCACGGGGAATCGTGGTCGGTCGCCCTCGCGCTGCGCCTCGCATCCGCCGAACTCCTGCGTGCCGAGTCCCGGCTCGGCGACCCGGTGCTGATCCTCGATGACGTCTTCGCCGAGCTCGACACCGACCGCCGGGCGCGCCTCGCGCTCCTGGCCGGCGACTACGAACAGGTGGTGGTGACCGCGGCTGTGGAGGAGGATGTCCCCGCCGCCCTGCGGGCACGCGTCGTGCGCGTCGAGGCCGGCACGATCCTGGAGGCGACGGATGCCTGAGCGCGGCCCGCAGGCGGAGGGTGCGGCATCCGATCCGCCCCCCTCGCCGTCGGCACTTCCCGAGACCGTCGCGACCTATCTCCGACTGCGCGGACTGGAGCCGTCGGCGCGGTCGTTCCGCAAGCGGCGCAAGCGCACCGCGGACGACGAGAACGCGCCCTTCACCCCGGGTCGCGACCCCCGCGGCATGGGCGACGTGCTGGCTCAGCTCACGCGAGAGGCCGGGTGGGACAAGGAACTCGCGCGCGAGGACGTGGTGCGGGCATGGTCCGATGTCGCCGGCGAGGACACCGCAGGGCACACCCGGCCCGTGGCCTTCTCACAGGGCACGCTCACGGTCCAGGCCGACTCGACGGCGTGGGCGAAGCAGCTTCAGCTCATGCGTGCGCACATTCTCTCGGAGATCGTCCGGCGGTTCCCCGACGCGGGTGTCGACGCGATCCGTTTCATCGGCCCGGACGTTCCCTCTTGGAAATGGGGTCCCAGAACGATTCCAGGGCGTGGTCCGCGCGATACCTACGGCTGATCCACGTCAGATAACGTCCGGAACGATTTCCGTCCTCCACAGGGCCGTATAAGCCCGCGGAGCATGGGCATACTTGGTAGACTGTCAGGGCCCCCACCGAACGATCTGGAGCGCCCTGACTTATGACGTCCGTGAACCCCGACAGCGTTCCTGAGGAACCCGAAGCCCGATCTGCTGAGACCGTTCCGAACGAGTACGGGGCCGACGAAATCCAGGTGCTCGAAGGCCTCGAGGCGGTGCGCAAGCGCCCCGGCATGTACATCGGCTCCACCGGCGCCCGCGGCCTCCACCACCTCGTGCAGGAGATCGTCGACAACTCCGTCGACGAGGCCCTCGCCGGCTACTGCGACACCATCGACGTCACGATCCTCGCGGACGGCGCGGTGCGCGTCATCGACAACGGTCGCGGCATCCCGGTCGACATGCACAAGACCGAGGGCAAGTCCACGGTGGAAGTCGTGCTCACAGTGCTGCACGCCGGAGGAAAGTTCGGCGGCGGCGGCTACGCGGTGTCGGGCGGCCTGCACGGCGTCGGCTCGTCGGTGGTGAACGCGCTCTCGACGCGTCTCGAGGTCGAGGTCAGGCGTCAGGGCCACGTGTGGCGGCAGTCGTACCGCGACGGCGGTCAGCCGGTCGCTCCGCTCGCTCAGGGCGAGGAGAGCAGCGAGACCGGCACGATCATCACCTTCTGGCCGGATGACTCGATCTTCGACTCGATCGATTTCGACTACGACACCCTCCGCACTCGCTTCCAGCAGATGGCGTTCCTCAACAAGGGCCTGCGGATCAGCCTGCGCGACGAGCGACCCGAGGGTCTGGTCGAGCCCGGTGAGCCGGGCGAGGACGACCTGAAGCCCCGGCACGACAGCTTCCTCTACGAGCGCGGACTCGTCGACTACGTCGAGCACCTCAACAAGGTGCGCCACGCGGATGTCGTCAATGACGAGATCATCGACTTCGAGTCCGAGGACACCGAGCGCAAGATCGCGCTCGAGCTCGCGATGCAGTGGACGACGAGCTACACCGAGAACGTGTTCACCTACGCGAACACGATCAACACCCACGAAGGCGGAACGCACGAAGAGGGCTTCCGTGCAGCGCTGACGACGCTCGTCAACCGCTATGCCCGCGCGAACAACCTGCTCAAGGAGAAGGACGACAACCTCACCGGCGAAGACATCCGCGAGGGTCTCACCGCGGTCATCTCCGTCAAGCTCTCCGAACCGCAGTTCGAGGGTCAGACCAAGACCAAGCTCGGCAACACCGAGGCGAAGGCGTTCGTGCAGAAGGTCGTGGGCGACCAGCTCGGAGACTGGTTCGATCGCAACCCGGTCCAGGCGAAGAACGTGATCCGCAAGGCGATCGACGCCGCCACCGCTCGACTTGCCGCACGCAAGGCGCGCGAGACCGCTCGGCGCAAGAGCGTCTTCGAGTCCGCGGCGATGCCCGACAAGCTCAAGGACTGCACCAGCAAGGATCCCTCGATCAGCGAGATCTTCCTCGTCGAGGGCGACTCGGCCGGCGGATCTGCGGTGCAGGGTCGCGACCCGCACACCCAGGCGATCCTGGCGCTGCGCGGAAAGATCCTCAACGTCGAGCGCGCACGCCTCGACCGCGCGCTGGGCAACAAAGAGGTCCAGGCGATGATCCAGGCCTTCGGCACGGGCATCGGCGAGGACTTCGACATCGAGAAGGCGCGGTACCACAAGATCGTCCTGATGGCCGATGCCGACGTCGACGGCCAGCACATCACGACCCTGCTGCTCACTCTGCTCTTCCGCTACATGCGCGGGCTCATCGAGGCCGGCTTCGTCTACCTCGCGCAGCCCCCGCTGTACCGCCTGAAGTGGTCGAACTCCCCGCACGAGTACGTGTACAGCGACCGCGAGCGCGACGCCCTGCTCACCGACGGCGTCGCCGGCGGCAAGCGCATCCCGAAGGACAACGGCATCCAGCGCTACAAGGGCCTGGGCGAGATGAACGACAAGGAGCTCTGGGAGACGACGATGGATCCCGAGACCCGCACGCTCAAGCAGGTGACGATCGACGACGCCGCCTCGGCCGACGAGATCTTCACGATCCTCATGGGCGAAGACGTCGAATCCCGCCGCGGCTTCATCCAGCGCAACGCCAAGGACGTCCGCTTCCTCGACATCTGATCGACGAAGCGAACCGAGATTACGGAAACACATGACTGACGAAGAACGCCCCGAGGCTCCCGCGCACAACCACGGTCACATCGACCAGGTCGACCTGCAGGCGGAGATGCAGCGCAGCTACCTCGACTACGCGATGAGCGTGATCGTCGGCCGCGCGCTCCCGCGGGTCGAGGATGGCCTCAAGCCCGTGCACCGCCGCGTGATCTACGGCATGTACGACGGCGGGTTCCGTCCCGACAAGTCGTTCTCGAAGTGCGCCCGCGTCGTCGGCGAGGTGATGGGCCACTACCACCCGCACGGCGATGCGCCGATCTACGACGCCCTCGTGCGTCTGGTGCAGCCGTGGTCGCTGCGCTATCCGCTGGCCCAGGGCCAGGGGAACTTCGGTTCGCCCGGCAACCAGGGCGCCGCAGCCCCGCGCTACACCGAGACGAAGATGGCCCAGCTCGCGCTCGAAATGGTGCGCGACATCGAAGAAGACACCGTTGACTTCCAGGACAACTACGACGGTCAGACGCAGGAGCCCGTCGTCCTGCCGGCGCGCTTCCCGAACCTGCTGGTGAACGGCTCCGTCGGCATCGCCGTCGGCATGGCGACCAACATCCCGCCGCACAACCTGCGTGAGGTGTCCGACGGCGCGCTGTGGGCGCTGGAGAATCCGGATGCCACACGCGACGAGCTGCTCGAGGCGCTCATGGAGCGCATCCCCGGCCCCGACTTCCCGACCCGCGCCCAGATCCTCGGCACCAAGGGGATCAAGGAGGCGTATCGCACCGGCCGCGGGTCGATCACGATGCGCGCCGTCGTCAACGTCGAGGAGATCCAGGGCCGCACGTGCCTCGTGATCACCGAACTGCCGTACCAGGTCAACCCCGACAACGTCGCGGTGAAGATCAGCGACCTCGCACGCGAGGGCAAGATCACCGGTATCGCCGACATCCGCGACGAGTCCTCGGGCCGCACCGGTCAGCGCCTGGTCATCGTGCTCAAGCGGGATGCCGTCGCCAAGGTCGTGCTGAACAACCTGTACAAGCACACGCAGCTGCAGGAGAACTTCGGCGCGAACATGCTCGCGATCGTCGACGGCGTGCCGCGCACGCTGCCGCTGGACGGGTTCATCTCGCACTGGATCGAGCACCAGGTCGAGGTCATCGTCCGCCGCACGCGGTTCCGCCTGGCCAAGGCCGAGCGTCGCATGCACATCCTGCGGGGTTACCTGAAGGCGCTCGACGCGCTGGACGAGGTCATCGCGCTCATCCGCCGCTCGCCGACCGTCGACGAAGCGCGCGAGGGCCTCAAGGGCCTGCTCGACATCGACGACGACCAGGCACAGGCGATCCTCGACATGCAGCTGCGTCGCCTGGCGGCGCTCGAGCGGCAGAAGATCATCGACGAGGCGGCCGAGCTCGAGACGCAGATCGCCGACTACAACGACATCCTCGCGAAGCCGGCCCGCCAGCGCACGATCATCCGCGACGAGCTCACCGAGATCGTCGCGAAATTCGGCGACGAGCGCCGCACGGAGATCCTCCACGGATACGAAGGCGGGATGACCAACGAAGACCTGATCCCCGAGGAGGAGATGGTCATCACCGTCACGCGCGACGGCTACATCAAGCGCACGCGCAGCGACAACTACCGCTCGCAGCATCGCGGTGGCAAGGGCGTCAAGGGTGCGCAGCTGCGCGCCGACGACGTGGTCGAGCACTTCTTCGTCACGACCACGCATCACTGGCTGCTGTTCTTCACCACGAAGGGCCGCGTCTACCGCGCCAAGGCCTATGAGGTCCCCGAGGCCGGCCGCGACGCGAAGGGCCAGCACGTCGCGAACCTGCTCGCACTTCAGCCCGGCGAGGAGATCGCCCAGATCCTCGACATCCGCGACTACGGCGTCGCCACCTACCTGGTGCTCGCCACCCGTGCCGGTCTGGTGAAGAAGAGCCGCCTCACGGAGTACGACACGAACCGTCAAGGCGGGATCATCGCGATCAAGCTGCGCGGTCAGGTCCCCGAAGAGGGTGACGACGCGGATGCCGAGGGCGACGACGAGCTCGTCAGCGCACTGCTCGTCGATGAGGGCGACGACATCCTGCTCATCAGCCGCCACGGCATGTCGCTGCGCTTCTCAGCGACCGACGGGGCGCTGCGACCGATGGGCCGTTCGACGTCGGGCGTGAAGGGAATGGACTTCCGCAGCGGCGACAGCCTGCTGTCTGCGTCGGTCGCCCAGGACGACGAGTACGTCTTCGTGGTCACCGACGGCGGGTACGCCAAGCGCACCGCGGTCGACCAGTACCGGGTGCAGAATCGCGGCGGTCTGGGCATCAAGGTGGCCAAGTTGAACGTGGATCGGGGCGTTCTCGCGGGCGGTCTCATCGTCTCCGAGGACGACGAGGTCCTGGTGGTTCTTGCCAGCGGCAAGGTGGTACGCTCTGCCGTGGCCGAGGTCCCAGCCAAGGGCCGCGACACCATGGGTGTCGTGTTCGCCCGCGCGGCGGATGAAGATCGCATCATTGCGATCGCGCGCAACGGAGAGCGGGGCCTGGCCGAGAACGCAGAAGCCGTCGACCCCGAGTCGGCCACCCCCCAGGCTTCTCCCGAGACCCCCGAAGAGAGTGTTGACGCATGAGCACGGTAGCCGACAAGCTCGCCAAGAAGTCCAGCCACAAGACGTCCGCCAAGCAGGTTCGCCTGCGCCTCGTCTACGTCGACTTCTGGTCGGCCGTGAAGCTGTCGTTCCTCGCAGCCATCGCGCTCGCGGTGGTCACGGTGGTGTCGTTCGTCCTCGTCTTCCTGGTCGTCCAGACCACGGGCCTCATCGCCCGCGCGGACGAGTTCTTCGGCAACTTCACCGACGGCACCATTCTGCTGTCGCAGTTCGTGAGCCTGCCGCAGGTGCTCGCGTTCTCGGCGGTCGTCGCGATCCTCAACCTCGTGGTCGTGACGGTGCTGGGCGCGGTGCTGGCCGGAATCTACAACCTCGCCGTCAAGGTCACCGGCGGCCTGCTCGTCGGCTTCACCTCCAACTGACGCGGATGCCGGCCTCCGGCCGGTCCCGTCACACCAGGGTGGTGCCCAGCAGGGTGCCGATGAGCCAGGTCACGCCGAGCGCGAGCGCACCTCCGATGACGAGACGTGCGATCGCGCGACCTCGCTTCGCGCCGCCGAGCCGTGCCGAGATGCTCCCGGTGATCGCCAGCGCGACCAGCACGGCCGCGAAGGTGACGGGCACGCGCCACTCCGGGGGTGGCAGCAGGATCGCGAGCAGCGGGAGCAGTGCGCCGGCCGTGAAGGCGATCGCCGACGAGATCGCGGCGTGCCACGGATTGACGAGGTCGTCCTGGTCGATGTGGAGCTCGACTTCGAGGTGGGCGGACAGCGCGTCGTGCGCCGTCAGCTCGGCGGCGACCCGGCGCGCGGTCTCGTCGGAGAGGCCACGGTCCCGATAGAGCTGGGTGAGCTCCGCGAGCTCCTCCGCCGGCATGTCGCGCAGTTCGCGGGTCTCCTTCGCGATGAGTGCTCGCTCGCTGTCGCGCTGACTGCTCACCGACACGTACTCCCCGAGCGCCATCGAGATCGCGCCGCCGACGAGCCCGGCGATACCGGCGAGGAAGAGCGCGGGCGTGTCGGTCGTCGCTCCAGCGATCCCGACGACGAGCGCGGCGACCGAGACGATGCCGTCGTTCGCACCGAGAACCCCGGCGCGCAGCCAGTTCAGCCGCTGACCCAGCCCGGTTCCGTGCGGTTCGCCCGGATGCGCAGTTCCCGCCATGCGGCCAGTCAACCGCGCGGGAAGCGCTCCCGCCGGGAGGCGCGTCGGCGCACGAGAGGGCCGACGGATGCCGCGTCCTCTCGGATTCGTGAAAACGGCGGGCGTCCGGTAAAGTCTTGCAGGTTGATCGCCGCGAAAGCGCCGGTCCAGACGGGGCTATAGCTCAGGCGGTTAGAGCGCTTCACTGATAATGAAGAGGTCCCAGGTTCAAGTCCTGGTAGCCCCACCGTCATCTCAAGAGGGGCCTTAGCTCAGTTGGTAGAGCGCCTGCTTTGCAAGCAGGATGTCAGGAGTTCGAATCTCCTAGGCTCCACAACCGCGAAGCGCCGTCCCGAAGGGGCGGCGCTTCGCGGTTATCCGGCGCTGCGATTCGAGGAGGAGCCGAGCGAAGCGAGGCGACGGAGTCTCCTAGGCTCCACAACGCGGAAGAGGACCGGCCCGAAGGGTCGGTCCTCTTCCACGTTATTCGGGCGCTGCGATTCGAGGAGAATCCGGAGCGAAGCGAGGCTCCCGGCCCGTCGTCGCCGGTTCTCCGGAGATCGGCCGATCTGAGGGCGATCCGACCCGTTTCCGTCCTCAATACTGCCGATCTCCGGAGATAGGCAGCCCACGTCGTCGCCTCGATGCAAGCGTTTGTATATTTCGTCCCCCAAGTGGGGGACAGTGTGTAGACCCCACACAAAGGACCGCGTTTGCCGGGTCGATTTCCTCTGGCAGCGGCGACAGGAATCAGGCCTCGGAGGTACGTGCGGCGATAGACCTTCCTCATCAACGCAAACGTCGTTGATCGAACTGGGGAGGGACATCATGCACTGGTCATGGATGCGACTCGCAGCTGCCGGCATGGGGGTGTCGGCGGTTGCGGCGGGCTACATCGTGAATGTGGACCGCGCAACACGGCAGGGGCAGAGCCTGGCGCTCGTGCTCGCGAACTACTTCAGCATGTTCACGATCGTGTCGACGCTGCTCAGCGCCGGCGCGCTCGTGGCCGCAGCCACCTGGGCGCGGATGCACCCCGAGCGGACGCGGGAGCCGCTCGGAATCGCCGTGGCGCTCGCCGCTACGACGGGACCGGTCCTGCTGCTGGGGGTCGTCTACAACGTGCTCCTGCGCGGCGTGCCCTCCGAGGTCGCGGCCGCGGACTCGGCGGGGATCGCGATGCTCGACACGTACGCGGTCGAGGTGCTGCACGTCATCATCCCGCTGTACCTCCTGGCGGACCTGCTCTTCGCCGGGCGGCGGCGGGGGCTGCCGTGGTGGAGCCTGCCGGTGCTGACCGTGTATCCGCTGTCGTGGCTGCTCTACACGATGGTGCGCGGGGAGCTGGTCGTCGACCCGTCGGGTGCCGCGGCATGGTGGTACCCGTATCCGTTCCTGGACCCGCACGGCGCCGGAGGCTGGGGCTCGGTGCTGATCTACATGGCGGGCATCTTCGCCGCGTTCGTCGCGATCGGGGCCGGGATCATCGCGATCGGACGCTTTCGGGAGCGTCGCGCGATGCGTCACGAGACGGTCGTCGAAGCAGGGGTGCTTCACGGCTGAGCTCCTGACGTGCGACGGCCCGTCCCTTCATCGGGGCGGGCCGTCGTGCTGTGTGTCGGTCGGCGCAGGCGTCCGTCCCCCGACCTCACGCGGTTAGGGTGAAGCATGGATCTGCGCGTCGCGGCCTACGCCGTCGTCATCGACGCCGATGATCGTCTGCTGCTCGCGCACTGGAACGAGGGCCGTCGCGCGGCATGGACGATGCCCGGCGGCGGACTCGAGCCCGGTGAAGACCCCGAGCGGGCCGCTGTTCGCGAAGTGCGGGAGGAGACAGGCTACAAAGTCGCGATCGATGAGCTGCTCGGCATCCATTCCCGCGTCATCCCGCCGGGTCGCCGCCTGACACCGGGGGTCGAGGAGCCGCTCCACACCTTGCGCATCGTCTACCGCGCCCACATCGTCAGCGGAAGACTGCGCAACGAGAAGGACGGATCGACCGATCGTGCCGAATGGTTCCCGCTCGCGGAGGTCGGTTCTCTCCAGCGCGTGAAGCTCGTCGACATCGCACTGGAGATGGCGACGAAGACGTAGGGCGGATGCCGCTATCCGGCCGGCTGCGAGATGTCGGCCACCGTCGCGCCGTACGCGGCGATGAGGTCGTCCGCCTCGACGAACAGGCTGTACCCGTGTGCGCCGGCCCCCATCGCGATGCGCTGACCGACGATCTGCTCGTCTGCGTAGATCGGCCAGTCGTGGCTGCTGCCGATCGGGACGATGGTGCCCCGCTCGTACCCCGTCGCCTCGAGCGCGCGCTGCGGATCGGGCAGCTGCAGCTTGTTCACCCCGACGACGGCGCGCAGCTTCGGCCACGAGATCGCGCGATCGCCCGGAATGAGGGCGAACAGGAAGGTGTCGTCACTGCGCTTGACGACGAGCGTCTTCACGATGCCGGCCGGCGCGATGCCGAGGAGCTCGGCGGCTTCGACCAGGCTGTTCGCGACGGGTCGCTCACGGATCTCGATCGCCAGGGATCGAGCGGATGCCGCGTCCCTGACTCGATCGAGTCCGGTGACGGCCTCTGCCACGGTCAGGCGTCCGGCGCGCGCAGCGGGTCGTCGGCCACCCAGAGCTCGTCGTCGGCGCGAAGTGTCTGCCACGCGGCGTAGAGCACGCCGATCGCGGCGGCGACGCCGAGGATGATCGCGATGACGCCACCGGCGCCGATACCCGACTTCACGGGCGCGGGCGGTGCCTTGCGCCAGCTGGCAGGCAGATCGATGCCGCGACCCGACGCGAGACGTGCCCGGGTGTCGTTGGCAGCATCCCACACCGAGAGAGCGGAACCCATGACGGCGCCCGCCGCGGGGATGACGGTGTCGTTGACGACGCGCTTGCCCTTGTCGACGTATGGGGCCGCGTAGGCCTCGTAGCCCGCCGCGACGCGGGGGCGGACCTCTTCACGGTGCAGGTGGCCCAACTGGCGCCCTGCCTCACGCGCGACGCTCGCGGCCTCGCCCACGAGGACCTGCTGCGTCTCCCACAGGCTGTTCGCCTGGGTCTGGAGCTTGCGGAGTTCCTTCTTGCGCTTGCGGCTGAGGCTCACGATGTGCCCTCCTGATCGAACCGGGATCTGGTTCGACCCATCTTGCCAGACCTGCGCGAAGGCGGGAGGGCTTGCACAGAACTCTGGAAGAATGTAGCAATGCCCATTCCCACCGCTGTCGCCACTTTCCACACCAACTACGGCGACATCGTCGTCAACCTCTTCGGGGACCACGCTCCCCGCACGGTCCAGAACTTCACCGGTCTCGCCGACGGAACCGGGTCGTGGACCCACCCCGCCACCGGCAAGCCGGGCGAGGGACCGCTGTACACGGACATCGTCTTCCACCGCATCATCTCGGGATTCATGATCCAGGGCGGCGACCCGCTCGGTCAGGGTGTGGGCGGTCCGGGCTACACCTTCAACGACGAGATCAGCCCCGAGCTCACCTTCACCGAGCCCTACAAGCTCGCGATGGCCAACGCCGGTCTCCGCCGCAACGCGATCACCGGTCAGGCCGAGGGCACCAACGGCTCGCAGTTCTTCATCACGGTTCCCGGCCAGGGCGGCCGCGGACCGGAGTGGCTGCAGGGCAAGCACACGATCTTCGGCGAGGTCGCCGACGACGCCTCCAAGGCCGTCGTCGACACGATCAGCGAGGTTCCGACCGCAGCAGGCGACCGTCCGCTCGAGCCGGTCGTGCTGCAGTCGATCGACATCGTCGCAGCCTAGGGGCTCCGCCCGCCGTGACCGCCGACGACCTCGCGCGCAATCGCGACAACTTCTGCTACCGGCATCCGGACCGGCAGAGCTTCGTGCTCTGTCAGCGATGCCTGCGCACGATCTGTCCCGAGTGTCAGACACCTGCCGCCGTCGGCGTGATCTGCCCCGAGTGCCTGCGCGACCAGCAGAAGGCGGCGTCGCCCGCTCAGCTCAAGGCCGAGCGTCGGTGGTCACGGCCCCGGGCGATGTCGGCCGCCGATTCTCGGCCGATCGTCACGTACGCGATCATCGGGATCACGGTCTTCGTGTACCTGCTCACCCTCATCCCCGGTGTCGGGCCCGCGATCCAGGACTCACTCAAGTTCTTCGCGCCGTGGCTGTACCCCGGACTGACGGGTCACTTCGAGCCGTGGCGGCTGTTCACCGCGGCGCTCGTCCACGGGGGCTTCGTGCACGTCGCCCTCAACATGCTCGCGCTGTGGATGATCGGGCGCAGTCTCGAGCCCCTGCTCGGGCGGTGGCGCTTCCTCACCCTCTATGTGCTGAGCGCACTGGGTGGGTCGGTCGCGGTCGCGCTGCTCTCGTTCCTGACGCCGGTGGTCGGAGCATCCGGAGCGATCTTCGGGCTCTTCGGCGCGCTGCTCGTGATCGGACGCCACATCGGCGCGAACATCAGCGGCATCGCCATCGTGCTCGGCATCAACCTCGTGATCGGGTTCATCCCCGGCTTCAACGTGTCGTGGCAGGCGCACGTCGGCGGACTGGTCGTCGGTCTGGTGGTGGGCTTCATCTTCACGCGCACGCGCTCGGCGCGTCAGCGCGGCCTGCAGATCGCCCTGCTCGTCGCGGTGGCGGCGGTGCTCATCGGCTTGCTCTTCGTGCCGGCGCTGGTGCCCGCACTCGTCCTTCCCTGAAGTTATCCACAGGTTCATCCACACCTGGGGATGAATCACACGCGTGTAATTCACACCTGTTAACAGCCCTGTTAACAACTCCGAGAACGCGAAAGCCCCGGTTAGACCGGGGCTTTCGGGAAGAGTCGGATGCTGCGACTAGCGCCAGCGTGTGGTCATGAGGAAGCCGAGGAAGGCGATGCCGAAGCCGATCACCAGGTTCCAGCCCTCGATACCGGGAATGGGGTACTGCATGCCGCTGAGGTAGAACACCAGCACCCAGACGAGCCCGATCAGCATGAGGCCGATCATGATCGGCTTGAACCACACCGGGTTGGGTGCGGCTTCGCCTTCTGCGCGCTCGATGAGCGGGTCGTCTTCTTTGCCGGGTCGTGCCATGCACAGAGTCTAACTGCCAGCCGCCCCACAGCGTGCTGAGACTACAATTCCGCTGTGGATGAAGCGCTTGCCGGCCCCGACGGGGGTCCCCCTGCCGGCGGCGCGGCGCCCGTCACCCGCCCACGAACCTCCGTGGTCGGCGTCCTCGGCGAGATCCTGATCACCGCCGGCGTGATCGTCCTGCTGTACGTCGCCTGGCAGCTGTACCTCGGCGACATGATCTACGGCGCCGAGCGCAACTCCCAGGGCCAGGAGCTCTCACAGGAGTGGGCGGGCGCCTACCCGAGCACGAACGAGGCCGGCGCGGCCCCGGTCACCGCCGAGCCGGTCGTCCGCGACGAGCCGGCCGACGGCGAGCGTTTCGGCGTGATGCACATCCCGCGATTCGGCGCCGACTACGCGATGCCGATGGCCGGAGGCGTGACCCGCGAGCGCACCCTCAACCCCATCGGCATCGGCCATTACATGGGAACGCAGATGCCCGGTGAGGTGGGCAACTTCGCCCTGGCGGCTCATCGCACGTCCTGGGGCGAGCCCTTCCGCAAGATCGCGGATCTTCGCATCGGCGACCCCATCATCGTCGAGACCGAGGACGGCTGGTACACCTACCGTTTCCGTACGCTCCAATACGTCGAGCCCTCGCAGGTCGACGTGCTGCTGCCCGTTCCGCAGGCGCCCGATGTGCCTCCGGGCACGCGGTACATCACCCTCACGAGCTGCAGCCCGATCCACTGGATGTGGGAGCGCATCATCGCCTACGGCGTGTTCGAGTCGTTCACCCCGCGCGGGGCGGAGCCGCCGGCATCCCTCACCGAGGGAGTCGCCTGATGTACGGCGCCCTCTGGCGTGTCCTCCCCGGTCCGTGGTGGGTCCGCACGCTCATTCTCGTGATCCTGGCCGCGGCGGTGGTCTACGGGCTCATCTTCTACGTGTTCCCCTGGGTCAGCGAGATCATCAACCCGCTCGACGGCACCGTCGAGTGACCTCGCGACGATGAGCGCGGCATCCGTCCTGGTCGTCGACAACCACGACAGCTTCGTCCATACGCTCGTCGGCTATCTCCATGAGCTCGGCGTGACGACCGAACTCGTCGAGGCCGATGCCATCGAAGACCCGCGCGGTCTGCTCGCGCTCCACCGTGCCGTTCTCGTGTCGCCGGGCCCGGGTGCACCGGGCGATGCCGGGGCATCCGTCGCCGTGGTGCGCGCTGCGGCAGCGGAGCGGATGCCGCTGCTCGGCGTCTGTCTCGGACACCAGGCGATCGGCGAGGCGTTCGGTGCGACCGTCGCGACCGCTCCGGAACTCATGCACGGCATGACCTCGCTCGTGCATCACGACGGCAGCGACCTCTACGACGGTCTGCCCGACCCGTTCACGGCGACGCGCTATCACTCGCTGGCGATCGTCGCCGAGACCCTCCCGACGGAGCTCGTCGTCACCAGTCGCACCGCCGAGGGCGTGATCATGGGCGTCGCCCACCGTCGACTGCCGATCCGAGGCGTGCAGTTCCATCCCGAGAGCGTGCTCACCGAGGGCGGGCATCGCCTGCTGGGCAACTGGCTCACGACGGCGGGATTCACGGATGCCGCGTCCCTCGGCGCAGGACTCGGACCGCGCCGCTGATCCGGACGATCAGGTTCCCGAGCAGTACCCGAGCACGATCGGGGAGTGGATCGGCACGTCGCCCGGGGCGAGCGACTGCGTCGACACCGTGGGGGGCGCCGATCCGACGCACGACGGGTCCTCCTGGGTGGACACCTCGAGGCCGACGTCTTCGAGCTCGCGCTGCGCCGCCTCCACGGTGTAGCCGCGCACGTCGTTGATCGTGACCTTGCCCGATGCGACGACCAGATTGACGACGGTGCCGGCGGGGACGCTGGCACCCTCCGTCTGATCCGCCGAGATCACGGTTCCGGCCGCGAGCGCCGAGTCGTTGCGCTGCGTCACCGTGCCGAGCGCGAGGCCGGCGGCATCCAGTGCGGCGGCCGCGGCATCCCGCCCCAGTCCTTCGAGCGGGGGGACCGTGGACATCTCCTGACCGAGCGAGACGTAGACGCGGATCTCCTGGTTGACGTTCACCGACTCCCCGGAGGCGGGATCGGTGCGGATGACGATGCCCTCGGCGACGTCGGGATTCTCCTCCTCCACCTGGATGGCGATGAGGTCGGTGTCGAGGAGCTCCTGGTTCGCGCGGTCGTAGGTCATGCCCGAGACGTCGGGCACGATGCGGGCGCTGGAGGGCACGTTGTCTTCGGGGTTGATCGAGAGCACCCAGAACAGCACCGAGATGAGGAGCACGGCGAGCACGCCGACGCCTGCCCAGATCCACGCGACGGGAGGACCCGACTGCGTGCGCTTCATGGTGGTGTCGGTGCTGAGCTGCCGAAGCGAGCGAGCCGTCTCGGCGGCCTGCTTGGGGTTGGGACCGTAGAGCTCGCTCGTGAGCGCGCCGACCTGTCGCTTGGACGGCGAGCGGCCGTCGATCGTTGCGTCGAGGGACTCACGGAAGCTCGCGGCATCCTGATAGCGCTGGAACGGGTCCTTCGCCAGGGCGCGGAGCGCGACGGCGTCGAGGGAGCGCGGGACCGTCTCGTTGATCTCGGACGGAGCGAGCGGGGCCTCGCTCACGTGCTGGTACGCCACGGCGACGGGCGACTCGCCGCGGAACGGCGGCCGTCCCGCGAGGAGCTCGTACAGGACGACGCCGGCCGAGTAGAGGTCGGCGCGGGCATCGACGGGCTCGCCCTTGGCCTGCTCGGGCGAGAAGTACGCCGCGGTGCCCAGGATCGCGGTCGTCTCGGCCACCGTCGACGAGCTGTCGGAGACCGCGCGCGCGATGCCGAAATCCATCACCTTCACCTGGCCGGCCTCGGTGACCATCACGTTGCCCGGCTTGATGTCGCGGTGGACGACGCCGGCGCGATGCGAGTACTCCAAGGCCTCGAGGATCCCGTCGACGTAGCGCACGGCGTCGGTCACCGGGACGGGGCCCTCCGCGATGATGTCCTTGAGCAGCGCGCCCGTGACCAGCTCCATGACGATGAACGGAACCGGGCGGACACGGCCGTCGGGATCGGTCGAGGTGTCCTCGCCGGCGTCGTACACCCGGACGATCGTGGGGTGCGCCATGCGCGACGCCGCCTGGGCCTCGAGCCGGAATCTCGTGCGGAACGCGTTGTCGCCGGCGAGTTCACGATCGAGGATCTTGATCGCCACGGCGCGACCGAGGGTGAGATCGTAGCCGCGATAGACGCTGGCCATACCGCCGCGGCCGATGGGCTCGTCGATGCGATAGCGCCCCGAAAGCACGCGCGGCTCAGCTGTCACAGTCTCTCCTGGAATGGAACAACTGCCAGACTAGCCGAGCGGGGACGAGCAGCCGACATCGGCCGACTCGTCCCCGCTCGCGCTGTCGGAAGCGCTCTCCGTCTGTCGGCCTACTGGATCGGGACGGTCGCCTCGGGCGATGCGCCGGAGGTGCGATCACCGGAGGGCCCGCCGGTGCAGGTCACGGTGTAGCTCACCGTGACGTTGCCGGTGGCGGTGGACGGAACGGTGACCTGCGCCGCTCGATCCCCCTGACCGAAGGCCGAGGTGGACTGACCGTTCGCGAACGTGCCGTTGGTGGCCGTGAGGTTGTAGGCGCTCACCGAGCCCTCCCCCGCCGGGCAGCCGTACTGGCCCCAGTTGACCTGGATCGTTCCGCCCGGCGCCACCGACGGGTCGGTGAAGGTCGGTGCCGTCGGCGCGGGCATGGCGGTCTGCGGACCGTAATAGGTCAGGTTGATCGTGGTGCCGACGGGAACACGGCCCGTCGGGTTCACGTCGTACACGAGGTCCTGGTCGCCCGCGGTCGGCGCCGCGTTGCCGGCGACGCAGTTCGCGACGAGATCGGCACCCTCGACGAGCGCGCGGGCGTCGGCGCAGGTCTTCCCGGTCAGGCCGAGAGCACCGACGTCGACCCGCTCGTCGGTGGTCTGGGTCGGCGTCGGAGTCGGCGTGTCCGACGGCGTGGGAGATGCGGAGCTGGAGCTGGTCGACGGCTCGGGTTCGCCACCGTCCTGGTTCGCGAGAAGCGCCCAGATCGTGCCTCCGAGCACGAGCAGGAGCAGCACGATGAGCGCGATGAGCGGCCACGTCCACGGGCTGCGCTTCTTCTTCTCCTCGCCGTCGAGGGCCTCATCGCCCGCGGCCGGCATCAGCTGGGTCGCGGTCGAGGTATCGGCATCAGCGGCGAGCAGCTGCGTCGCGTCGTCGCCGGCAGCGGCGGCGATCGCCGGGACGGCAGCGGCGGCGGCCGCGACATCGCCGCGGCGCAGCGCGGTCGCTGCCCGCGCGACGGCGGCGGCCGAGGCCGGGCGCTCCTCGGGCTTCTTCGCGATCATCGCCATGACGAGGTTCTGCACGGGCACGGCGACGGTGGGCGGCAGCGGCGGCGGCTGCTCGTTGATCTGCGCCATGGCGATCGCGACCTGCGACTCACCGGTGAACGGGCGCTTGCCCGCGAGGGACTCGTACGCGACGATGCCCAGCGAGTACGTGTCGGTCGCCGGGGATGCCGGATGCCCGGACGCCTGCTCGGGCGACAGGTACTGCACGGTGCCCATGACCTGTCCGGTCGCCGTGAGCGGCACCTGATCGGCGATGCGCGCGATGCCGAAGTCGGTGATCTTCACGCGGCCGTCGGGAGTGATCAGGAGATTCCCGGGCTTGATGTCGCGGTGCACGAGCCCTGCCGCGTGCGCCGCCTGAAGGGCGGCGGAGGTCTGGGCGACGATGTCGAGCGTCTTGTCGGTCGACAGCGCGCCGTCGCGCTCGAGGATCGTCGAGAGCGCCTCGCCGGGCACGAGCTCCATGACGAGGAACGCGCTGCCGTTCTCCTCGCCGTAGTCGAAGACGCTCGCGATGCCCTCGTGGTTCACGAGTGCTGCGTGCCGGGCCTCTGCGCGGAAGCGCTCGAGGAAACCCGGGTCTCCCATGTACTCGTCTTTGAGGATCTTGATGGCGACGGTCCGTCCGATGACGTGATCGGTCGCTTCCCACACCTCGCCCATGCCGCCGATCGCGATCCGCGAATCCAGCTCGTAGCGGCCGCCGAAAGTCACACCCTGCGTCGGTCTCATCTTCCCAGCACCGCCTCCATGACCTTCTTTGCGATGGGAGCCGCAATGACATTGCTGCTACCCGACTGCCCTTGCCCGCCACCGTCCTCGATGACGACGGCGACGGCGACCTGTGGGTTGTCCGCGGGCGCGAACCCGGTGAACCACAGCGTGTACGGCTGGTTGGGACCGTTCTCCGCGGTACCGGTCTTCCCGGCCACGTCGACGCCGTCTATTCTTGCACCCGTCGCGATGCCCTCACTGACATTGGCGACCATCATCGCCACCATCTCGTCGGCGAGTTCCTGGTCGAGGGCCCGTCCGAATTCGACATCCTCGAAGACCTCCTGCACGGACAGGTCCGGACCGATCACGCGGTCGACCATCCGCGGGCTCATGACGACCCCGTCGTTCGCGATCCCCGCCGACACCATGGCCATCTGCAGCGGCGTCGCGATCACCTGTCCCTGACCGAACCCCGTCAGCGCGGTCTGCGCGTCGTCGAGTGCGCGCGGGTAGCTCGACGGCGTCGAGATGAGCGGCATCTCGAAGGAGGTGTTGAAGCCGTACTTCTCCGCCTCCTCGCGGATGGCGGTGTCGCCCAGCTCGACGGCGAGCTGCGCCATCGGGATGTTGCAGCTCAGGCGCAGGGCGTCGGCGATCGTGACCGTCGCGCCCGGGCCGCACGTGCCTCTCGTGTCGTTGTAGATCACGGCGCTGGAGCCGGGCAGGGTGTAGCTCGACGGGTTCGGGATCGTCGACTCGGGGGTGTAGTCACCCGATGCGAGCGCAGCCGAGGCGACCACGAGCTTGAAGGTGGATCCGGGCGGGTTCAGGTCGCCGGCGATGGCGCGGTTCGAGAGCGGCTTGCCGGGGTCGGCGACGAGCGTGTCGTACGCGGCGTTGACCTCGCTCGTGTTGTGCGAGGCGAGCAGGTTGGTGTCGTAGCTGGGACTGGTCACCATGGCGAGCACGCGCCCGGTGGACGGCTCGATCGCGAGCACTGCGCCCTGGAGGTCGCCCAGCGCCTCGTACGCGGCGCGCTGCACCGCGGCGTCCAGGGTCAGCACGACGTTGGAGCCGCGCGGAGGCTGGCCGGTGAAGATGCGCTCGATCCGGGACAGGAACTGCGACCCGGCGAAGCCGCTGAGGTACGAGTTCATCGCCTGCTCGATGCCGGTTCCCGCTTCCCGGCCGAGCGCCGGGTTGATGTAGCCGGTCACCGGAGCCCACATGTCGGGCTCGGTGTAGACCCGCTGCCAGCTGTATACATCGTTGGACGGCACGGACGAGGCGATGGCGGTGCCGCTCGCGATGATCGAGCCGCGCTGCACCTCGAACGAGTCGTAGAGCGCACGCGTGTTGCGCGGGTTCGCCCCGAGCTCCTCGGCGTTGACCACCTGGATCCAGCTCGTCGAGCCGAAGAGCGCGAGGAACATGATCAGCATCAGGATGCTGAGACGCCGTAGTTCCTTGGTCATCCGATCACCACCCGGGGGCGGCTGCGCACGGCATCCGAGATCCCCAGCAGGAGCGCGACGATGATCCAGTTCGCGACCAGCGACGATCCGCCCGCAGCGAGGAACGGAGTCGTGAGGCCGGTCAGGGGGATGATGCGCGTGACTCCGCCGACCATGATGAACACCTGCAGCGCGATCGTGAACGAGAGGCCGGTCGCGAGGAGCTTGCCGAAGTCGTCCTGGCCGGCGAGGCCGATGCGGATGCCCCGGCTGGTGAAGACCATGTACAGGCAGAGGATCGCGAAGACGCCGATGAGACCGAGCTCCTCGCCGAGCGCGGGGAGGATGTAGTCGCTCTCCGAGACGGGCGTGAGGTACGGGCGCCCCTGGCCGAGGCCGGTGCCGATCAGCCCGCCCTGGGCGAGACCGAAGATGCCCTGCACGAGCTGATAGCTGCCGCCGGGAGCTTCGATGACGGCCGGATTGAAGGCATCCAGCCAGTTCGTGAAGCGGCCGTTGACGTACGACAGCACCTGTGACGCGATGAGAGCGCCCGCCGCTGCCAGGGTCACGCCGATGAGCACCCAGCTCGTCTTGCCCGTGGCGACGTAGAGCATCGCCACGAACATGCCGAAGATGAGGAGGCCCGTGCCGAGGTCGCGCTGCATCACGATGATGCCGAGCGAGACGAGCCAGATCACGAGCAGCGGGCCGAGCTCGCGGGCGCGTGGCCACGTGACGCCGAGGAACCGCGTGCCCACCGACGAGAGACTCTCGCGGGTGCGCACCAGGTAGCCGGCGAAGAAGATCGCGAGGGCGATCTTCGCCAGCTCGCCCGGCTGGAAGCTGAAGAAGCCGAGCGACACCCACACGTCGGCGTTCGCGTCGGTTCCCAGCCCCGGGATGATCGGGAGCACGAGGAGTGCGATGCCGACGAAGCCGAAGATGTAGGTGTAGCGGAACAGCACCCGATAGTTGCGCAGCAGGAGCACGACGGCGATCGCCAGGACCAGCGCGATCGCGGCCCACGCGAGCTGCCGTGTCGAGAAGGCCTCCCAACCGTGCCGCTCGCGCGCGATGTCGATGCGGTAGATCATCGCGAGGCCCAGACCGGTCAGCAGCGTCGCGATCGGCACGACGAAGGGGTCGGCGTCGCGCGCCCGCAGGCGCAGGACGATGTGCAGGGCGACCACCAGCGCGGTCAGCCCGCCGCAGTAGACGAGGAACGTCCAGTCGATCGCGCCGAGTGCGCCGAGCTGGACCAGCGCCACCGCCGAACCGTTGATCGCGAACGCGAAGACCAGCAGTCCGAGCTCGCGATTGCGCTGCGTCTGCGGCACGCGGATGCGCCGCAGCGCGCGCACCACCGCGGTGTCGGTGGAGACAGCCTCGGTGACCGTGCTCGAGGGGCCGCTCATCCGCCTCCTCCCGAGGTCTCGACGATGGTCGCGACGATACGCCGGGCGTCTGAGAGAGAGCTTGCCGAGATGGTGCCTTCGACCGTCGCGCGCGCGAACTCGGGCAGCGAGTCGAGCGGGATCTCCGTGTCCTCGTACGGCGTCGAGAGCGAGATCGGCCCGATGTTCTGCTGCACGCCCTGATAGATCACGACGGTGTCTTCGTCGGCGCCCACGAAGTAGCGCGTCTGGGTCCACTGGTAGCCGATCCACAGCGCACCTGCGATGAGGGCGAGCACCAGCACGACGCCCGCGATCCAGCCGATGCGGCGCCGTCGCACGCGGCGGCGGTCCTCCTCGATGAGCTCCTCGAGGAATTCGGCGGCGGGTTCGAAGTGCGTCGGCTCGTTCGCGGCCTGGCGATTGGGGTGCAGCCAGCTCGTGCGTCCCGAGCGCGCCGCCGGGACGTCGACGCCGATCGGGTTGGAGGCCGAGCCGACGACGGTGGGCGTGCCCGAGAAGAGTGGATGCTGCCCCCCGACGTCGACGAGGACGATGGTGACGTTGTCGGGGGCGCCGCCGTCCAGCGCCTGCTTGAGCAGGTTGTCGGCGGTGCGCCCCGGGGCGAGCCCGAGCGCGAGCGCCTTCGACGTGTGCGGGTCGTCGACGACGCCCGAGAGCCCGTCCGAGCACAGCAGCCACCGGTCGCCCGGCTGCGTCGGCATGATGAACGTGTCGAGCTCGGGATCCGGATCCATGTCGCCGAGCACGCGCATGAGCACGGACCGCCGCGGGTGGTACCTGGCCTCCTCGGGCGTGATCCGGCCGGAGTCGACCAGGCGCTGCACGAACGTGTGGTCCGTGGTGATCTGGGTGAGGGCGCCGTCGCGGAAGAGGTAGATGCGCGAATCGCCGATGTGGGCGATGACCGCGTAGTCGTCGACCATGATGAGCGCGCTCACGGTCGTGCCCATGCCCGCCAGCTCCGGACGGTCATCGACCGTGTCGATCAGCTGGGTGGCGGCATCCGCTATCGCATCGCGAAGCTCGCGCTCGGCCGCCGCCGTCGACTCGTACGGGCGGTCGAGGCTCTGCAGACGGGCGATCGCCAGGCTGGACGCGACGTCGCCGCCGGCGTGGCCGCCCATGCCGTCGGCCACGACGAACAGGTTCGACCCGGCGTACCCGGAGTCCTGGTTGTTGGAGCGCACCTTGCCGGTGTGCGAGATGGCGACGCTCGAGCCCTGGAAGACCATAGGTGGTGGGTCCGCCCGCTACTTCCGAAGCTCGAAGGTCGTGGCGCCGACCTTGATCGGCGCGCCGATCGTCACGGGAGCGGGCGCTGTCACGCGGGAGCCGTCGTGCCAGGTGCCGTTGGTCGAGTCGAGGTCCTGGATCATCCACTGATCGCCCCACAGCACGAGGCGGGCGTGGTGGCTCGAGGTGTAGTCGTCGCGGACGACGAGCGCGGACTCGCTCGAGCGGCCGATGGTGAGGGGCTCCTTGCCGAGCGGCAGCTCGATGCCGGCCTTCGGGCCGCTCGTGATGACGATGCGCGAGACCGCGTCCGCGGTCGCTGGTCCGCCCTTCGGTCCTGCTTTGGGAGCGGGGGCGGGGGCCGGGGCGACAGGTGCGGTGGCCCCGGAACGGGATGCCGCGGCCGCCGGTGCCGGTGCCGCTGCGGCACCGGTATCCGGCATCCGCCTCACCTTGACGCCGAACAGGTCCGCCCGCAGCGAGTACACGACCGCGAACACGAACGCCCACATCAGGACCAGGAAGCCGATGCGCAGGAGGAGCAGGGTGAGTTCGCTCATGCCAGGGGGCCTCCGTCGCGCAGGTCGTAGGCGCGCGTGGCGTCTTGGGCCGACATCGTCGGGCGCGGCGGAGTCGCCGCCTGGGCGACGACGTGGAACACGATGTCGGTGCGGCCGATGGTCACGGTCGAGTCGGGCGGAAGCGCCGCCTCCCCCACCTTGCGGCCGTCGAGCGTCGTGCCGTTCGTCGACTTCAGGTCGCGGACCATCGCGCGCTCGCCGTCCCACAGGATCTCGACGTGCCGGCGACTGGTGCCGGCGTCGGAGATCGTGATGTCGGCGTCGCTCCCACGGCCGATGACCGTGCGGCCCTTGACGAGCGGATGCCGCTTCCCCTCGATGTCGACGACTCCCCGCCACGACACGCGGCCGCCCTGGGCGGTCGCGGAATCGACCCGCAGCGTGCCGGTCGAGACCTGCTCGTCCCGCTGCAACGTGATCGTGACCGGCCCCGCGAACGAGTAGCCCTGCTTCTTGGCGTGCTTGTGCACCAGCGTGTCGAGCTCATCGACGAGTGCGTCGCCGATCGCGGCCATCTTCTCGTCGTCGGCAGGCGAGAGGCGCACGACGAACGTGTTGGGCGTGAGGATGCGGTCGCGGCTCACCACGGCAGCCTTCTTGTCGAGCTCGCTGCGCAGGGCGGAGGCGATCTCGACGGGTTGGATGCCGCTGCGGAAGGTCTTCGCGAACGCGCTGTTCACTGCGCGCTCGAGACCTTTCTCGAAGCTGTCAAGTAGTCCCACTGGGCTCCTCGGACGGGGGGTGCCGGTTGGTACATGCTAATTGCACACCATGGGATGCCGGTGAACCCCCTCTCCCGAGTCCCTGGCCCGGCACCCCGTTGCACAGGAGTTCCGGCGTTGTGCAGGAGATTCTGGCCAGGTCTCGTCCTGTGGAAGCCGCGATCTCCTGGGTTCGGGGGCCGGCGCGGTGCGTGATATCCTCGGCAAGTTGAGTTTCGTGGTGTCTTCGGATGCCGCGGCTCGCGCGAGTGGCGGAATAGGCAGACGCGCTGGCTTCAGGTGCCAGTGCCCGAAAGGGCGTGGGGGTTCAACTCCCCCCTCGCGCACAGCGAAGAAGAAGGCCCCCGGAAGGGGGCCTTCTTCTTTTCCGCGCGACATCCGGGCATCGAACTGGCCGGGCGGCGGTCGCGAGCCCGGGATGCCCGCGGCCGTAGCCGGATTCCGCACCGGAGCGTCATTCTGGGTGCCTGTCGCAAGTCCTTCGATACAGGGGCTCCGCGGTCAGCACGTCGCGCTGAGGAGATCGAGATGAATGAGATTCAACGCACCATTGCCGCCGCCGCCGTTGCCGCTTCGATAGCGTGCCTCGGGGCATGTTCCGCGACTCAGACAGTGCACATGGAAGGCTCGAGAGTCGAGCTTTACGACTCAGTCAAGGGGATAGTCGCGGACAGCTCTGTTGTGGCGGTGGTCGATGTGCATCACCAAGAGGTTGTGAAAGACGACATCGAGTACACGCTCTCCACGGCGACGATCATCGAGAAGTTCTCCCCAGCCGGTCTCGGCGTCGAGGTGCCCGCGGATACGCCTCACCTTGCGGGCGAGACGGTGGTTGTCCGACAGATGGGAGTTGAAGGGATGGAACTGCCGTACGCAATTCTCAGGTCCGGCGAAAAGTACTTGCTGTTCCTCTCGCCCACCGTGCTCAAGAAGGACGGACTCGCTCAGTACTACATCACCGGAGGCTCCGCAGGTCTCTACTCCGTCGACGGGGATCGCTTCGTGCATGGGCCGTTCGAGGAAGGCGATCAGCTTCCGAACGCTCTCACAGCCGCAGACCTCAAGGGCTGACGCCAGATCGTCACGTTCGCGGGCGCGTCACGCCGTTTCAGGCGGGGCGGAAGCGCAGGGCGATCGCCCCCGACCGGAACTCGCGCCGCTCCACCAGCTCGAGCGGGATGCGCTCGCGCAGACCGGCGAGCAGCGTCGGGCCGTGCCCGGCGAGCACCGGCTGCACGAGGAACTCGTACTCGTCGATCAGCCCGGCATCGGCCAGTGCCCGGGGCAGCGTGACGCCTCCCACCCACAGCCCGTCGCCGGGCTGCTGCTTGAGCTGCCGGACCGCACTCACCACGTCGCCGTGCAGCAGCTCGGCATTCCAGTCGACGCTCTCGAGCGAACTCGACACCACGTACTTCTTCGTCCGGTCGATGGCCTCGCCGAACGGGATCTCCCACTCGCGCATCCAGTCCGGCCACGCGCCCGTGGCGGGCCGCCGCCACGCGGACTCCATCATCCCGTACGTCACCCGGCCGAAGACCAGGGCGTCGGCCCTCTCCATCTCCGCCGTCCAGTAGGCCATCGACTCCTCATCCGGCGGCAGCCCCGCCTCGTGATGGCAGCATCCGTCGAGAGTGACGTTGATCGAGTATCTGAGCGGTCTCATCGCGCTGCTCCAGGTTCATGCCCCGTCGAGGGCGGGCAGAAGGGCGAAGACGATCTCCTCGGTCTCACGGCCGAGCCCCGGTGCGTAGGCGACGTTGCGCGACACCTCGGTGAACCCGGAGTGCTGCAGCACGGCGAGCGACCCGGCGTTGTGCGCGGCGGCCCGCGCGAACAGCGGCCGCACGGGCTCGCGCGACACGAGCAGCCGCAGCGCGGCGGTCGCGACGCCTCGGTTCCACGCGTGGCGGGCGATCCAGAAGCTGACCTCCCGGTCGCCGTCGATCGTGAAGACCGCAGCGGTCCCCGCGAAGCCGCCGTTCTCCGTCACCACCTGATACAGCACGCCGCCGTCTCCGCGCTGACGCGCGATCCACGCATCGAACGCGTCACGGTCGCTCGGGTCCTCCGCGGTGAACGCGGCCATCGCGACACCCTCTGGGTCGCGCATCATCTCGAAGATCGCGTCGAGATCGTCGTCGTCCAGATCGCGCAGCTCGATGTGGTTCACACCCCCACCGTAGCGACCGGAAGGCCCGCCGATCGAGGGGCTCCCGCCGTCAGGCGAGGCCGTGGAGCTCGCGCAGCAGCGCTTCGGCGCGCACGCCGTCGCGCTCGCGCATCGCATCGCGGAATCCCTCGTACGCGGTGGTCCGGCCGATCGGGCACTCGATGATCGGGCGCCACGTGGAGATGTTGCGGCGGATCGCGAGCTCCGCCTCACGCATGAAGCGGAGGATCGCGACGTTCCCGGTCGCCCGCGTGAGCCTGGCGAAGAAGATGTGGCTCGTGCGCATGAGCTCCGCATAGTCGTCGAAGCGGGATGCCGCGATCACGGCGTCGAGCTCGAGGAGGGCGTCCTCGAGCTCGTCGTCCGAGGCGTTCGCGATGGCCATGCGCGCGGCATTGCCCATGAGATACGCGACGAACTCGAGCGTGTCGGCCTGCGCCTTGTCGTTCGGCGTGGACACGCGCGTGTAGCGGTGCGGCGAGACCTCGACGAGACCGACGCGCTCGAGGCGCTGCAGAGCTTCGCGGACGGGAGTGCGCGAGACGCCCAGCCAGTCGGCGAGTTCGTGATCGCGCAGGCGGGCGCCCGGTGCGAGGGTGCCGTCGAGGATCGCCTCGCCCACACGGGCGTAGACCTCGTCGCCGAGCACCGCACCGCTGGGGACGAGGGGAGCGAGGGGGGTCGTCATGAGTGCGACCAGTGTACGTCGGCCGATTCAGCCGCATACACCTTTCTCATCTTCGCCGGACATTCATGTCCGGTTAGCGCTCACGCGGACCTCGGACCCGGCGGAACGTCCTTCTCGCCGCGTCGCTGATATATCGGTAGCATGAGCCTGTCACGCTTACGCGTGGCCTATCCGGGGGGATCCGTCGACGCCCGGGCTTCGAGCACTGCTCAGCCCGGGCGTCCGATGGTTTCGGGGGGCGGCATCCGAGCACAATGCAACGTTTCTGTCACCATCCGAAACGACTCTCGCCGTACGGCGCACATACCGTTACCTTGGACTGGACTCGTGGCATGAGCGCGGGCACCCAGAAAGAACGGCAAGTAATGAGCACGCAGGGCACCGTCAAGTGGTTCAACTCGGAGAAGGGCTTCGGCTTCATCGCTCCCGATGAGGGCGGCGCAGACGTCTTCGCGCACTACACCGCGATCACCGCAAGCGGATACCGCTCCCTCGAGGAGAACCAGCGGGTCGAGTTCGAGATCGCCCAGGGCCCCAAGGGCCTGCAGGCGGAGAACATCCGCCCCATCTAAGCCATGCGGGCCTTCGGGTCCCATCAAGCGAAAGCTGCGCCGCGGTACTCCTGCTTCCGCCGACAGAGTCGGAGGCGGATGCCGCGGCCCAGTCGCGCCCGATGTTGCACATCGGGCGCTTTTCTTTTCAGTCGCCGGATCCTCGCACGAGCTCGAGTCCGGCGCCCGCGAACTGGCGCAGCGTCGCGTCCGGCAGGAACGCCCGGGTGAGCCCCGCGCCGATGCGGGTGAGGTCGCTCTCGTCGCGGAACAGCAGGTACATCGTCTCGTAGCGCGGGTGGAATTTCTCCTTGAAGCGATGCAGCGACTGGAAGCCGTAGACCGGCTCGAGCATGCCGGCGAGCCAGTCCGACAGTGCGGCGATGGCGCCGGCATCCGGCGGGTACTCGTGGGCCAGCGGCGCACCCGACAGCGAGAGGATCTCGGCGCCCTCGTCGGAGAAGTGCCGGGCCGACGACCCGATCAGGAACTCCATCACCGGTCCGAAGCCGCCGTCGCGGCGGCGCATGAGGTCGAGGGTCCAGCCGCGCACCTTCCCGTCGCCGGCGTAGACCGGAAGCCACGACAGGAAGCCGTCGACATCACCGGAGGGCGAGACCGCCAGCGCCATCCTCACCTCGGGGTCCTCGGCCTGGTCGAGCGTGCCGAGGGTGAAGCCCATCTCGGGGAGGCCCTTGTCGCCCACCCACATCTCGGAGATCGCGCGAAGCTGCTGCCTGATGCCCCACGGCTCGTCGGCGAGCCGTGTCATGCGGAAGCTCATCTCCTCGCGGCCGGCGCGATTCATCGACGTGCGCACGGCGTTCCACCTCTTGCCGGTGAACTCCAGGCCGGCGAGGTCCACGATGGTGTCGTCGGCGACGACGATGCTGCGCCATCCGGCCGGAACGGCGTCGCGGGTCGCCTGGCTCGAGCTGAAGAAACAGGGGATCAGGCCGGCGTGCTCCGCCGAGGCGATGAACTCCGCGACGGAACGCGCACGGGATGCCTCGGGCCCCAGCGGATCCGCAAGGGCGATGGCCACGCCTGCCCGTCGCTGATACGCGATGATGCCGCCCGCCTCCGTGCGGGCGTAGTCGTTGCCGTCCCATGTGGTCATCCACGAGAGCGTCCCGCCCCCGTATGCGCGGAGGGCGGCCTTGACGTCATCGATCGAGGGTGCGGGGCTGACGCCGACCGTCGACTTGCGCCGCGCCTGGAACGCGCGACGCACCCAGACGAGGTAGATGAGCAGCAGAAGCCACATCGCCGACTGCGCGAGGGCGACGTTGTAGTCGCCGACCTGGGCTGAGAGCGAGCTCGGCCCGATGATCTGCGCGAGCGTCACCAGGAGCACACCCGTGAGCACGTTGATCGTCGCGAGCACGATGGTCCAGATCCAGGCCCAGCGCCGGCCCCGCCGGAGCCCGGTCGCCAGGCCCGCGATCACGATGACGTCGATCGCGACGTCGAGGAACGAGCCGTCCGCGGCATCGGTGTGTCCGAAGGGACCGTCGGTGGGAACGAGGAGGGTCAGCAGCTCGACGGCCAGGATCACGAGGACGACGACGAAGGCGATGAGGCGCTGCTCGCGCACGGTCGTGCGTTGCACGCGCAGCGACCGGTCCGCGAACAGAACGAGCAGCACGGCGAAGGCGTGCTCGAGGTCGGCGAGAGATCCCCAGAAGAAGAGCGTCACGAACGAGAATCCCAGAACGATCAGCCATGCGCGCACGCGCCACGGTGACGCGAGCAGTCCGACGGCGGCGGCGATGCCGGCCATCGTCCCGCCGGAGGGTCCGACGTCGAGCATCGTCGCCTCGACCTGCGCCCAGGGCCAGGGAAGCATCGCCGCGAGCCACAGGAACAGCGCGCTGGCGAAGATCGCGAACAGCTGACCGATGCCGAAGTACGCCAGCGCGACCACGGAACCGCGCCGATGCTCGAGGAAGGCGAGACCGGCGAAGCTCGCGATCACGAACGGGTAGACGATCGGGTGGTCGACGAAGAAGGTGCCCGTCACCGGCGTCCACCACCGGCCTTCGGCGAGCGCCGGGAGCCCGTAGGCGACCGACTCGAAGAGCGGGTTCTCGGCGAAGGGACTCCACAGCCCGCCCCAGATCACGCCGATCGCCAGCAGTGCGGCGATGAGCGCGAGCGTGGCGGGGATCCGCGCGAGGGCGGACAGAAAGGGATGGCGCGAGCGCGGCACGGCGTCGGTCATGGGCTTCACCCTACCGACGCGCCCGGTCACGTTCCGCTGGTGCGGGCGTAGTCGGCGAGGGCCTTGGCGTCCTCGGCGTCGCGCAGCGCGCGTCGCGCGGCGTCGAGCGCCGCGACCGGGTCCGGCGCCTGACGCGCGGCGGCGAGCTCGTGCTGGGACGAGATGAGGCGCGCCCGCGCATCGGCGCCTGCGCGGGCGTGGACGACGGATGCCTCGGCCTGCGCGATCGCCGAGCGGGCGGCGGCGAGCGTTCCGGGGAGGGCGGTGCGGGCTCCGCGGATGCGCTGCTGCGCGGTGCGCGCGTCGCCGAGCGCGAGGTCGAGGCGATCACGCAGCCGGGCGATCCGGTCGACCGTGCGGGACGGCCGGCGCGCGGCATCCGCTTCGATGCTCTCCAGCTCCGCGTGGAAGGCGTGGAGCTCTGCGCCGAGGCGTGCGGCGTCGGGGGCGTCGAGATGCTCGCGGGTCACACCGGCCTGCCGCAGCGCGGTGCGGGCGGCGTCGATCTCGCCGGGAACGGCCTGCGCGGCCTGCAGGACGAGGCGGTGCGATTCTTCGAGGATGCGCGCGTCGGCTTCGGCCTGGCGGAGCGCGCGCTCGGCGGCGCCGAGCTCCGCCAGCGCGCTGCGCGACGGATCGGCCGCCTGCGCCTGTGCCGCGTCGAGGTGGCGCCGCGCCTCGGCCTCTTCGGCGAGGGCGGCGTGCGCGGCGCGCGAGGCATCCGCCCACTCGTCCTCGGCGAACCGCGCGGACAGTTCAGCGACGAGGGCGGCGGGATCCCCCATTCCCTCGCGCAGCTGGTCGAGCCGGCGCTGCGCGGCCGAGATCTGGCTCGCCGCCGAGACGTTCGCGAGCACCCAGGCCGAGTGCTCGGATCTTGCCGAGGCGATCGCCTTCAGGGCCTCGCTCGCGCGCCGCTCGATGCGGCTCGACGAGCGCCGGATGTCGTCGGGCAGGACCTCGGATGCGCTGAGGCGGCGGTACTCGTCGAACGACTCGTCGCGTACGTGCTGCGCGGTCAGCCGCGCGCGCCGCAGCGACGTGGGGGCGCCTCCGCCGTAGAGGGCGCCGGACAGCCCGACCTCGAGGTCGAGTTCGGCGACCTCGTCGTCGAGCCGCACGAGCACGGCCCCGGCGCGCACGCGATCCTGGTCGGCCGCCGCGCGGGCCCGGGGTGATCGTCGTGCGCGCCGGACCGTCCACGCGACGACGGCCAGGGCGATCCCCGCCACGCCGAACACGATCACCGCGGGGACGAGCCACGCGAGGATCGAGCCGACGATCTCAGGCATCGGTCTCCTCGACCAGCAGGAGACGGCGGAGCTGGTCGACGTCGTCGACGGCTGCCTGTGCGCCGTCCGCCTCGTGCGGCCAGCTGAAGCCCCAGCGCACGAAGATCACCGGCACGCCGTGCACGGCGCCGCCTTCGACGTCGTGGTGGCGGTCGCCGACGAGGACGGGTCTGCTGGTGTCCGCGCCCGCGGCCTGCAGGCGGCGCAGCGCCTCGGCGACGATGTCGGCCTTGGCGCTGAGCGTCTTCTCGTCGGGCGTCGCGCCGACGACGGCGGTGAGCGAGGGCGAGAGGTCGAAGTGGTCCATGAGCGCGGCGACCTGGATCTCGGGTTTGGAGCTCGCCGTCGCCTCCGGGATCCCGGCGGCCGCGACATCCCGGATCAGTTCGCCGACCCCGTCGAAGAGCTTCGCGCCCGTGGTGTAGCCGTCCTTCTTGCCGAGCACGCGGTAGAAGGCCACGGCTTCGGATGCCTCGTCCGGCGTCATGCCGACGTTGACCTGGAAGGACTCGTACATGGGCGGACCGATCCAGTGCACGAGCTCCGCGCGGGTCGGCGGACGCCTGCCGAAGTGCTCGAGCGTGACGGTGAGCCGTCGCAGGATGCCGTCGGACGCGTCGACGATCGTGCCGTCCACGTCCCACAGCACGCACGTCCAGGGCGATCGTCTCGGCATGGGATCCACCCTACGGGGAGGGGGTGAGGGCGGCGTCTCCTGCGGCGTCACGCATCGCGTGCGAGCGAAACGTTCGCACCCGCTCGTTTCGGCATGTGAGTTCGGGTTCACACAGGCTCCGGTCGTGGGCGGTCGGATCTTGGGTGCTCGGGCTGTGTGAGTTCGCGTTCACACAATGTCCGTCGCGGCGCCGACGAGGTGTGTGAGCATGAACTCACATGCGTTACCGGAGGGGACGACGACCCCGACGCAGACGCCACGGCCGCGTCTCCGGCTTGCGTCAGAACAGCCGGGGAGCGCCGGAGTCGATGCCCTTCATGCCCTCGTAGTCGAGGGTGACGCAGCGGATGCCGCGATCCGCCGCCAGCACCCTCGCCTGAGGCTTGATCTCCTGGGCGGCGAACACGCCGGTCACCGGTGCGAGGTGCGGATCGCGACCGAGCAGCTCGAGGTAGCGCGTCAGCTGCTCGACACCGTCGATGTCGCCGCGGCGCTTGACCTCGACCGCGATGGTGCCGCCGGCGGGGTCCCGCAGGAGCAGATCCACCGGTCCGATCGCCGTGGGGAACTCGCGCCGCACCAGGGTCAGCCCGTCGCCGATGACGTCGACCTGCTCCGCGAGGAGCCGCTGCAGATCGGCCTCCACGCCGTCCTTCTGGAGCCCCGGGTCGATCCCGAGCTCGTGCGACGAGTCGTGGAGCACCTCGTAGATGCGCACGAGGAGGGCGTCGCCCGTCTTCGCGTGCGTCACACGCCAGTACTCGAGCACTCCCGCGGCGGCGGATTCGGCATCCGGCTCCTCGACGTCCAGTCGGCACGGCGGGCTCATCCAGTTCAGCGGCTTGTAGGAGCCGCCGTCGGAGTGCACGAGCAGCGAACCGTCGCCCTTGTGGACGAGCAGACGGGTGGCCAGCGGAAGGTGCGCGGTGAGCCGTCCGGTGTAATCGACGGAGCAGCGGGCGATGACGAGACGCACCCGAGAAGCCTAGCCGCGCATCAGTGGTGGGCGTGCCCCGCGCCGACCTTCGACCCGGCGATCGGCTTGGCCGCTCCCGAGGCGAAGCCCGACAGGGCGATGAGGCCGACGATGATCCACAGCGTCGGGAGGATGCCGATCTCGTGGCTGATCCAGCCGAGGATCGGAGGCCCGCACAGGAACGCCAGGTAGCCGATGGTCGCGGCGGCGGAGACGGATGCCGCGGCCTTCGCGGGGTCGTCGGCGGCGGCCGACATGCCCAGCGGGAACCCGAGCGAGGCGCCGGCGCCCCACAGCGCGATGCCGACGAAGGCGATCGGCAGGTTCGGCGCGAGGATGAACACGATGAGCCCGACCCCTGCGGCGACCGCGAGCACCCGGAGTGTCCAGACGCGGCCGAGGCGGTCCACGATCGGGCCGCCCAGGATGCGGAAGACCGTCATCGAGACCGAGAACACGGTGAGCGCGATGGCGCCGACGGCCTCGGTCTGGCCGTGGCCGTCGACCATCGCGATCGTGAGCCAGTCGTTCGCGCTGCCCTCGGCGAAGGCCATGCCGAGCATGATCGCGCCGATCGCGTAGGTGCGCGGATCGCGCCACACCGCGAGGGTCTCGGCGAGGCGCTGGCGGCGGTCCGAGGGGGTCGCCGGGTCGTCGTGCATGGTCTCGCGCACCGGCACGGCGCGCAGGGCGAAGAGCCCGGCGGCGAGGACCAGCAGCCCGACCACCCACAGGTGCCAGGAGACCGGGATGCTCCAGATCGCCATGAGCACGCCGAGGCCCGCGCCGGCGACGGTGCCGATGCTGAAGAACGCGTGGAACAGGGGCATGAGCGTCTTCTCGAACGCCTGCTCGACGGCCGCGGCCTCGACGTTCATCATGACGTCGGTCGCGCTCATGCCCATCCCCATCAGGGCCAGACCGATCGCGGTGACCGCATAGGACTGGAGGACGGAGACGCCGAGCCCGACGACCGCGACTCCGACGGAGAAGGTGATGATCGTCGCGACCATGCCCCGGCGCGCACCCCAGCGCACGACGAGCACGTTCGCGATCGAGAGGCCGACGATGGCGGCGGCCCCCGAGATGAACAACAGGATGCCGATCTCCCGGTCGTTGATCCCGAGATCGCGCTTGACGGCGGGCAGGCGGGCCGCCCACGACGCGAAGCCGAGGCCGGTGACGAAGAAGATCGTGAAGACCGCGGTGCGCCAGCTGACGAGCTGAGAACGGGTGAGAGGCGTATCCACCCGACCACGGTAGCCCGTCGCGGCCAAGCTGTCGAATCGATTCGACGCCCGTGCTTGCGCCGGGGTAGCATCAATGCAAATGAGCACGCGCAGGGCAACCATCGCCGACGTCGCGCGCGAGGCAGGGGTCTCGCCGTCGACGGCCTCCGTCGTGTTCAGCGGCAAGACCCCGGTCTCCGACGCCACTCGCCGGCGCGTGCTCGACGCCGCCTCGGCCCTGGGCTACACCGGACCCGACCCGCGCGCGGCGTCGCTGCGCCGCGGCCGATCGGGAATCGTCGGCGTGGTGTTCGAAGAGCATCTCGGGACGGCATTCCTCGACCCGGTCAAGACCCTCATGATGGACGGGCTCACGGACGGGGTCGCACCGCTCGGCGCCGGGCTCCTCCTTCTGCGCGACCACGATCCGACCGAGAGCGGGACCGCCGCGTCGCTCATGACCGCTCCGCTGGACGCCGCCGTGCTCGTCGGCTGCAGCGGGCACCTGCGCGAGTCGCTCGATGCCGTCAAGGCGCGGGGAATCCCCGTGGTCGTCATCGAAGGCGACGCCGGAGAGGACGTGCCTCGCATCGGTCTCGACAACCGCGAGGCGCAGCGGCAGGCTGCGAGCCACCTGCGCGCCCTCGGCCATCGGCGCGTGGCCGTGGTCACCCTGCCCGCCCGCGGCGGGTGGGAGGCGGGCTGGCTCCTCGACGGGACCGCGATCACGATCGACGTCACGCGCGAGCGTCTCGCGGGTGCGCTCGAGGTGTATCCGGATGCCGCGGTCTACGCCGCCGCGGGGAGCTTCATCGACGAGGGGCTCGCGGCCGGCCGCGTGATCCTGGCCGACCCGTCGATGCGGCCGACGGCCGTCATCGCCCAGAGCGACCTTCTCGCGGCCGGCGTGATCCGCGCAGCCGAAGAGGCGGGGCTGCGGGTGCCCGAAGACCTCAGTGTCACCGGTTTCGACGGGATCGTCGTCGACGGCCTCGCGCCGTACGAGCTCACCACGCTCGTCCAGCCCGCGACCGAGAAGGGACGCGCCGCCGGCCACGCCGTCGCGGCGATGCTCGACGGCGGCGAGGCCGCGTCGATCCGCTTCACGTGCGAGTTCCGCGAGGGCAACACGACGGCCCCGCCGCCAGCCGACTAGGACCGCTGCGGTCCGAGCGGCAGCGTGCGATCGCCGAAGTCGACGATCGTGTACCGGCCGCAATCGACCAGGGACGCGGCATCCGCTTCCGTGACGCCGCCGGGCAGGGCGAACGGCACGCTCTCGTCGTCCCGCACGAGGAACGTCACGTCGCCCACAGCGAAGTCGTCGCGGTTGACGAGCCACGCGTAGCCGCGCACTTCGTGATCCACCTGCACGAGCGCGCGCGGATCCGCCGCATGCGCCTTGGGCAGCCGGACCGTCCAGAACTGTCCCGCGCCGGTGCGGCCCGAGGCATCCGTCCACGCGACGACGCATGCGAGGTCGGGATCGGGCGCGCTCGCCGCCGTGACGAGGCGCGGGATGCCGAGCCCGGCCGCGAGCACGAGCGCGCCGGCGGTGCTGGCGGCGAGCACGATCCGGCCGAGCCGTAGGCGCTGCGGGGCGAGGTCGGGAAGCACCGCGAGTCCGAGGAGCGGAGCGAAGGCCACGGGCTGCAGGTACCGTGCGGCGTGGGTGCCGAGCACGATCGCGCCGACGACGACGAGCAGCGGCACGAGCCAGCCGCACGCGGCGGCGACGGCGGCTCCGACGTGCGCGCGCCGGGCGAGCATCACCGACGCGACCGCGCACCACGCCCACAAGACCGCGCCGAGGACTCCCGCGGCCGCGCCCGCGGGCTCGGCGAGCCGGTCCGCCGCGAGGCCCGCGTAGTACGCCAGCGACTGCGCCCACTGGGACGGGTCGGCGTATCCGGCGCCGGTGTTGGCGATGAGGGGCGACAGCGGCACGCGCGCGACGAATCCCGCGGCCGATCCGGCGACCAGTGCGGCGAGCAGCATCCATGCCGCGGAGCCGACCCGCGTGGGGGTCGCGAAAGGAGGAGATGTGGCGGAAGGAGGATCCTCCCTTCGCCGCGCGCGAAGGCCGACGACGACGAGCACGACCGAGAGGGGCACCGTCGCCCACGCGGTGAACAGCGGATTGGTGAGGACGGATGCCGCGGCCACCCCCGCGAGCACCCAGACGTGCGCACGCCGCTGCGGCGCATCGAGACCGCGGCGGGCGAGGCCGAAGGCGACGACCGCGGCGATCACGGTGGCGCTGTAGTACGTCGTGGTGAGCAGGAGCGAGGCGGGCTCGAGCGCGTCGCGATCGGCCGATGCCTCGGTGACGGCGAGCAGCGCGAAGGCGGCGAGGGCCAGCAGTGATCCCGCGACGGGCGCACTGCCGGGCCGGCGTGCTCCGGCCACGAGGCGCAGCGCGCCGTACAGCGCGACGAGGTTCGCGACGCCGGCGACGAGAAGCGTGCCCTCGCTGCCGAGCCCCCAGAGCGAGAGGATGCCGAGCACGGCCGTCTCGGGGACGAACAGCACCGATGACATCGCCCAGTCCTGCGGCTGGCCGGCGGCGAGCGACCGCACCACGAGCGTCGTCACGAGTGAGTCGCCGTCGCGCAGCAGAAGCTCGGAGCGCGGCGTCGAGGCGACGACCGCGACCGTCGCGATCGCGATCGCGAGAGCGACCACCGCACCCATCGCCTCGCGCGCCCAGGGCGGCGTGCGGAGATCGGCGGGATCGGCGGCCACGGGCTCCACTCTGGCACGCGCGGGGCCAGAGGGCCGGGCGTCCCGGTAGACTCGACCCGACACCCTGATCGCCCGAGCCGCGCGCGTGAGCCCCCGGCCGACGACCACGAGGAGGCCGCCCATGCTCCTCCTCCTCGGCGCGTTCGCACTCGTTCCGCTGGTGCTCCCGTGGCTTGTCCGGCGCATCGGCGCACGCGCGTTCTTCGTCGCGGCGCTGCTGCCCATCGCGGCGTTCGCGCAGGCGGTCGCCGCCACCCCTGCTGTGCTCGCCGGCGATGACCCCTTCGAGTCGTACGACTGGATCCCCCCGCTCGGCATCGAGCTCTCGATGCGCATGACCACCCTGTCGTGGCTCATGACGCTGATCGTGACCGGGGTCGGCGCACTCGTCATGATCTACTGCCGCTGGTACTTCCGCGGCAAGGACGAGGGACTCGGCCAGTTCTCCGCCGTTCTGCTCGCGTTCGCCGGGGCGATGTACGGCCTCGTCCTCACCGACGACCTCGTCGTGCTCGTGATGTTCTGGGAGATCACGAGCGTGCTGTCGTACCTCCTCATCGGGTACTACAACCGCCGTGCGGCGAGTCGTCGCGCCGCACTTCAGGCGCTGCTGGTGACGACCCTCGGCGGACTCGTCATGCTGATCGGCGTCGTGCTCATCGTCGTCGACGCCGGAACGTCGAGCATCTCGACGATCCTCGCCGAGGCTCCGACCGGCCCGGTCGTCGACGCGGCGCTCGTGCTGCTGCTCGTCGGCGCGCTCAGCAAGTCCGCCATCTTCCCGTTCCACTTCTGGCTGCCCGGCGCCATGGCGGCGCCGACCCCGGTGAGTGCGTATCTGCACGCCGCGGCGATGGTCAAGGCCGGCATCTACCTCATCGCTCTCCTCGCGCCCGTGTTCGCTGCGGCGCCGACCTGGCGTCCGATCGTCGTGAGCCTCGGGGTGTTCACGATGCTGCTCGGCGGCTACCAAGCTCTGCGCGAGACCGACCTCAAGCGCATCCTGGCCTTCGGCACCGTGAGCCAGCTCGGCCTGCTGGCGGTCGTGCTCGGCTACGGCACCCGCGACGCCGCGCTCGCCGGGGCCGCGCTGCTGCTGAGCCACGCGTTGTTCAAGTCCGCCCTGTTCCTCGTGGTGGGCGTCATCGACCGCCAGCTGTCCACCCGCGACATCGCCGAGCTGAGCGGCGTCGGCCGCCAGGCCCCGGTCATGGCGACGTTCTCGTTCATCGCCGTCGCCTCGATGGTCGGCATCTTCCCGACGATCGGCTTCGTCGCGAAGGAAGGGGCGCTGACCGCGCTCCTCGACGAGGCGGCCGCCGGTGCCCCGTGGGGCATGGTCGCGTTCGGCGGCGTCGTGCTCGGATCCGTGCTCACCGCCGCGTACGGCATCCGATTCCTGTGGGGAGCCTTCTGGACGAAGCGGGATGCCGCGCGCCGGCCGCTACCGGCGACCGAGTGGCCGGACCCTCCCATCGGATTCCTCGCCGCACCTGTCCTCCTGTCGGGGCTCACCGTCGTGGCCGGCTTCGCGGCTCCGGCGCTCGATGTGGCGCTGGCGGGCTATGCCGACGAGGCGCCGCCCGGTGCTTCGGAGCATCCCGCCCACCTCGCCCTGTGGCACGGGCTCGAGCCCGCGTTGTGGATCTCGCTCGGAACGATCGCCGTCGGGGCCGTCGTGTTTTGGCTCACCGCCCGCGCGGGCTGGTCGAAGCGGCTGCTCCCGTTCACCGCGGCCGGGGCGTACAACGGCACACTGCGCGCCATCGCACGCCTGTCGGTGGTCACGACGAGCTTCACCCAGCGCGGCTCCCTGCCCGTGTACGTCGGCACGATCTTCGTCGTGTTCGTCGCCGCCGAGGGCACGGCGCTGCTGGCCGCCCCCGAGTGGCAGGCGCAGCTGGATGCCTTCCAGACGCCCATGCAGCTCGTCGTCGCGCCGATCATGATCGTGGCCGGGCTCATCGCGGTGCGCGCACGCAAGCGCTACACCGGCGTTGTGCTCGTCTCGGTGACCGGCCTCGGCATGGTGCTGCTGTTCGCCACGAGCGGTGCGCCGGATCTCGCCCTCACCCAGATCCTGGTCGAGACGGTGACCCTCGTCGCGTTCGCCCTGGTGCTGCGGCGCATCCCGTCGCGGATGGGCGAGCACAACGAGTCCGTCTGGCCGGTTGCACGGGCCGTCCTGGGAGCGGCGGTCGGCGCGACCATGGCCGCTGTCGTCCTCGTCGCCACGTCCGCCCGCAGCACGCAGCCGATCTCCGACCGCTTCCCCGACCTCGCCTACCACCTCGGACACGGCAAGAACGTGGTCAATGTGGCGCTGGTCGACCTGCGCGGCTGGGACACGATGGGTGAGCTGTCGGTGCTCATCCTCGCGGCGACGGGCGTGGCATCCCTCGTCTTCGTCACCCACCGCGCCGACACGCTCTCACGCCTCATCGCCCCCCTGCCCGCCGGAGCGACCCGCACCGGCAAACCGCTCGTGGAGACCTCGGACGGACTCAAGCAGCGCGGCGATGCGCGCGGAAGCGGTCGCACGGCCTGGCTGGTCGGCGGTCAGCGCGTGCGTCCGGAGGACCGCTCGATCATGCTCGAGGTGATCGTGCGGATCCTCTTCCACACGATCATCATCGTGTCGCTGTATCTGCTGTTCGCCGGACACAACCTCCCCGGCGGCGGATTCGCCGGCGGCCTCGTCGCCGGCATGGCGCTGGTCATGCGCTACGTCGCGGGCGGGCGCTTCGAGCTGGGGGCCGCGGCGCCCACCGACGCCGGGCGCCTGCTGGGCATCGGCATGTCGATCGCCGTCGCCTGCGCCATCGTGCCGATCTTCTTCGGTGCACCGCCGCTCACGAGCGCGTGGTTCGAGGCGGATCTGCCGGTGATCGGCCACGTCGAGTTCGTGACGTCGACCCTCTTCGACGTCGGCGTCTACCTCGTGGTGATCGGCCTCGTGCTGGACGTGCTGCGCAGTCTCGGCGCCGAGGTCGACCGCCAGGCGCACGAGGCTCGCGAAAGCCGGATGGCGGGGGTGAGCGCGCCGTGACCGTCTCGACCGTGCTCATCATCGTCATGGCAGTGCTCTTCGCGTGCGGTGTCTACGCCATGCTCGAGCGCAGCCTCACCCGGGTGCTGATCGGGTTCCTGCTGCTGGGGAATGCGACCAACCTTCTGCTGCTCATCGTCATGGGTCAGCCGGGGGTCGCACCGTTCTTCGGCGCAGCGGCATCCCCCGACGAGATGTCCGACCCATTGCCGCAGGCGCTGACGCTCACCGCGATCGTCATCACGTTCGCGGTGTCGGCCTTCCTGCTCGCGCTCATCTACCGCTCGTGGCAGCTCGGCCAGGCCGACACGGTCGAGGACGACGAGGCCGACCGCGCCGTGCGCGAGGGCACCGCCGACGTCGACGAGACGATGGACGACGAGATCGAGATCGAAGACGAGGACGACGACGCGACCACCGACTTCGTCGGGCTCGACACGTCGCCGATCACCGTGCTGCGCAGCACGGACGTGGCGGGCCTGCGCGACGACGCCCCGACGGACCGCCCGACGGAACGCCCGACGAGGGGCGGTGACGACGAATGACGACCTTCGCCCCCGCGCTGGTTCCGCTGCTGGTGACGCTGCCGCTGCTCGGCGCGGCGATCGCGCTCATCGCCGGCCGCCACCGCCGCACGCAGGTGGTCGTGTCGGTGAGCACCCTTTCGGTCGTGCTCGTCATCTCGGCGATCCTGCTGTACGTGGTCGACACGGGCGACCAGGCGATCGCGGTGTCCGTCGGCGGGTGGCCGATCCCGTTCGGCATCGTGCTCTACGTCGACCGACTGGCGGCACTGCTCGTGCTGGTGTCGAGCATCGTCCTGCTCGCGGTCCTGCTGTTCTCGGTGGGACAGGGCGCCGCGGACGGCGACGATGACACACCGGTCACGATCTTCCACCCGTCGTACCTGATCCTCGCCGCCGGCATCTTCAACGCCTTCATCGCCGGCGACCTGTTCAACCTCTACGTCGGCTTCGAGATCCTCCTCGTCGCGTCGTACGTGCTGATCACGCTCGGATCGACGGAGTCCCGCATCCGCACCGGCGTCGTCTACATCGTGGTCTCGCTGGTGTCCTCGATCCTGTTCCTCGCCGCCATCGCAATGATCTACGGGGCCCTGGGCACCGTGAACATGGTGCAGATCTCGCAACGGATGGGCGAACTGCCGCAGGAGACGCAGCTCGTGCTCCACCTCATGCTGCTGCTGGCTTTCAGCATCAAGGCCGCCGTCTTCCCGCTGTCGTTCTGGCTTCCCGACTCCTACCCGACAGCGCCCGCACCGGTGACGGCGGTGTTCGCGGGCCTGCTGACCAAGGTCGGCGTCTACGCGATCATCCGCACCGAGACCGAGATGTTCCTCGAGAACGACGTCAACTTCCTGCTGATGCTCGTCGCCCTGGCGACGATGATCGTGGGCGTGCTGGGCGCGCTCGCACAGGCCGAACTCAAGCGCATCCTGTCGTTCACACTGGTGAGCCATATCGGCTACATGATCTTCGGGCTCGCGATCGCCACTCCCGCCGCGATCGGCGCGACGATCTACTACATGGTCCACCACATCGTCGTGCAGACCACGCTGTTCCTCGCCGTCGGACTCGTCGAGCGTCGTGCCGGCAGCACGTCGATCCTCCGAGTGAAGGGCCTCATGCGCGCGGCACCCGTGATCGCACTGCTGTACTTCATCCCCGCCGTGAACCTCGGCGGACTGCCGCCGTTCTCAGGGTTCATCGGAAAGTTCGCCCTCTTCGATGCCGCCGCCGAGGTCGGCACGCCGATCATGATGGTGCTCATCGTCGGCGGCATCGTGACGAGTCTGCTGACCCTCTACGCGCTGATGCGCGCGTGGAACCTGGCGTTCTGGCGCGAGGAGGACGATTCGGCCGAGACGGAGGCACGCATCTCCTACCTCGGCGCCGCACCGGGAGGGGTCGAGACCGAGCGCCGCGTCATCCCGAAGATCATGACGGCCTCGACCGCCGGCATGGTCGCGCTGACCGTCGCGCTGACGATCTTCGCCGGACCGCTCTACGACGTGTGCACCCGGATCGGCGCCGCTTTGCTCGAACCGGTCACCCTCGTTCAGCTCGAGCAGGATCTCGGCTCGAGCGTCGTCAAGGGCGAGGAGGTGCAGCCATGACCACCGCCCCGCACACCGCGGCCAGCCCTGTCGTCGGGAAGAAGACCGTCCTCACGCAGCTGTGGCGTCAGCTCCCCTTTCTGCTGTGGCTGATCGCACTCTGGATGATGCTGTGGGGCCAGCTCACCTGGACGTCCTTCCTCACCGGGTTCATCGCCGCACTGTTCGTGACCCGGGTCTTCCGTCTCCCCCCGGTCGAGCTCTCGGGCCGCGTCAACGTGTGGTTCGGCGCGGGGTTCGTCGTCGAGTTCCTCGCGGCGCTCGTCTGGGGCTCGCTCACCGTCGCCGCTCAAGTGCTCGACTTCCGACGGCAGCCCGGCACGGCGATCATCGCGGTGCAGCTCGTCACTGACGACGACCTGATCATGACGCACACGGCGGTGACGGCATCCCTGATCCCGGGATCACTCATCGTGGACGTCGACCGGGACCGCCGCATCCTCTACCTCCACGTCATCGGCGTGAGGTCCGAGGCCGACGTCGATCGCCAGCGCGAGAGCGTGCAGCGGTGGGAGCGCCGCATCGTGATGGCGGTCGGCTCACGGGGGCAGGTGGCTGCAGTGCGAGCGGATGCCGCGGCCCGCCGCCCGGGAGGCGCCTCGTGAACGCACTGCTCATCGCGATCTACGTCGTGTTCGGCGCGGCGGCGCTCATCACGCTGTTCCGCATCGTCCGTGGCCCCTCGATCCTCGACCGTGCCGTGGCATCCGATGTCCTTCTCACCGAGGTCATGTGCGTGCTCGGGGCCGAGATGGCGATCAACCACCACACGCGATCGCTGCCGGTGCTGCTGATCATCGCCGCCGTCGGGGTGTTCGGGTCGATCTCGATCGCCCGGTTCGTCGCGCGAAGGGACAACACGGACCAATGACCCTCGACGACTGGCTGGACCTCGCGGCGCTGATCCTCATCCTGGTCGGCGCGCTGCTGTGCCTCACGGCCGCGATCGGCCTGCTGCGCTTCCGCGACGTGCCCTCGCGCCTGCACGCCGCGACCAAGCCACAGGTGCTCGGCGTGATCCTGATCTGCCTGGCCGTGGCGCTGTCGCTGCGGTCGTGGCCGGTCGTCGCGTTCCTCGTGCCGATCGTGCTGATCCAGCTCGCGACGGCGCCGCTCTCGGCGCACGTGGTGGGCCGTCAGGCCTACCGCAACGGCACCATCGACGAGACCGGCCTGTTCGTCGACGACCTCGCCGAGTCCCGTCGCACCCCGCCCGCCTCCGGCGGCTGACCCGACGCCTCGGCACGGCGACGGCCAGAGGAGTCCGCGGCTCAGTCGGCCGGGACGAGGGTCAGGGTGTCGGTCGTCGCATCGTCGACCGCGCCGCGTGAGTAGGCCCACGGCGTCAGCCCGACCGCCTGCCAGGTCGCCGTCTGGTCGATGTAGTTCGGGTGGAACGCGTGTCCGCTGGCGCCGGTCAGGTGGTTCCAGCCGCTCGCGTCGAAGTCGGAGAGGTCCACGACCATGCGCATCGAGGGCACCGTCACCGTGGAGAAGCCCTCGCCCATCACCCATCCGGTCGCGTTCACGACGGATGAGCCGCCGCCGGTCGGGAACGGCCCGCGGTTGAACAGCCACTCGATCGGGGCGATGCCCGATGCGCCGAACGTGTCGCTCATGAGCGGGAGGGCGTGCAGCGACCCCCAGTTCCATTTGGACTGGTTCTCGCCCTGCAGCTTCACGAGCCGTTCGTAGGCGTCGGTCGCGGAGCGCGCGAGCATCTCCTCCTGGCCCGAGACGCCGAGGGCCTCGTTGGTCCACCACGGCGAGCCCGGGTCTGCGAGCAGCTCGTCGACCACGAGGAAGAGCCGGGCCTGGTCCGACAGCGGGACCGGATGCTCGCGCCCGTCGACGAAGAGATTGTCGGCGAGCTCGTCCCAAAGCACGTTGGCGTACGCGGCCGCCGGCGAGCTCGCGGAGTTCTGCGCGTCCCACGTGCGGAGCCGGTCGAGCGCGGCATCCGTGCCCTCGTGGCCCGTCTGCAGCTCCATGTACGCGGCGGACAGGCGCATGCCGAGGAAGAACCCGTTGTCCCCCTGGATCGCGAGCATGTCGGCCGCCGTGAGGGGACCGTTGGCGGACTTGCGCTCGATGAGGTCGACGATGCGCGCCGCGCGCCAGCCGTAGTCCCAGTCGCGCGTGAGGAAGTAGGGGTAGTCCTCGTCGACGATGGCGTTGTTCGCCGTGACGATGTAGCCCTCGTCGGGGTTGTAGACGACGGGGAGCTCTTCGAAGGGGATGAAGCCCTGCCAGTCGTACGCGGAGTCCCACCCCGGCTGCGGCATCGAGCCGTCGCCCGCGCCGCGGATCGGCAGGACTCCGGGGGTCTGATACCCGATGTTGCCGTCGACGTCGGCGTAGATGAGGTTCTGCGCAGGCACCGCGAACTGCTGCGCGGCCGCGCGGAAGTCGTCGAAGTCGCGCGCCAGATTGAGGGTGAAGATCGCGGTCGCCGTCGTCGCGGGGGCCAGGGCGGTCCACTGCAGGCTCACGGCGGTCTCGCCCTCGGGGGCGTCTGCGGGCTGCTCGACCGTGCCGCCCGAACCGATCCACGGGTCCTCCGCGATCGCGGTGTAGTCGTCGGTCAGTCCCGAGATGATCGGGCCGTGGACGGTCGAGCGGATGACGAGCTCCTCGTCGTCGCCCCCCGCGACCTTCAGCGTCTCGGTGCGCACATCGAGTGGCTCGAGCTCGCCGTCACGCCAGTAGCTGTCGCCGTCGACCTTCTCCACGTACAGGTCGGTCACGTCGGTCGTGAGGTTCGTGAAACCCCACGCGACGCGGTCGTTGTGGCCGATGATGACGCCGGGCACGCCCGAGAAGCCGAAGCCCGCGACGTCGAACGCGCACGCCTCGGAGACCACCCGGCACTTCAGGCCGACCTGGTGCCACACGCTGGGCAGCGAGGCCCCCAGGTGGGGATCGTTGGCCAGCAGCGGCATCCCCGTCTCGGTGAGGTCGCCCGACACGACCCAGGAGTTCGACCCGATTCCCTCGCCGACGCCGCCGACCAGAGCGCTGACCGCCTCGACGACACCGTCGACCTCGGACCACTCGATCGATGCGGTCGCCGCGCTCGCCTTCTCGTCGGCCGTGAGGTCGGCGGCGGTGCCGACGGCCGGCACTGTCGAGATCGACGGCACGATGACCGGATTGCGGTCGTAGGGGTACTCCGGGTAGAGCTCGCGCATCTGCGCCTGCGTGAAGTCCGCGGCGATCACCGCGCGCTCGGTCTCCTCCTCGATGTTGGATCGGAGGTCCCAGGCCATCGCCTTGAGCCAGGCCACCGAGTCGGCCGGGCTCCACGGCTCGATCTCGTAGTCGCTGTTCTGCAGGCCGAGCACTGCGTACTCGAGCGATACGTCGGCACCCTGGTGGTCGGCCAGATACGCGTTGACCCCGTCGGCGTAGGCCTCGTAGTAGGACAGTGTCGCCTCGTCGAGCGCCTCGACCTCCTGCTCCGCGATCGCGCGCCAGCCGAGAGTGCGCAGGAACCGATCCGTCGGCAGCTGAGACTCCCCGAAGAGCTCGGACAGGCGCCCGCTGGTCACGTGCCGGCGGAAGTCCATCTCCCAGAAGCGGTCCTGTGCGTGCACGTATCCCTGCGCGAAGAAGAGATCGTCGGTCGTGGCAGCCGTGATCGTCGGGATGCCGAGCGCATCGCGCTGCACCGTGACCTCCTCGCTCAGTCCGGCGACGGAGATCGCGCCGTCGAGCTGAGGGAACGAGCGCTGCACGGTGTAGGCGACGAAGGCGACCGCGATGAGCGCGAGGACGACGATGCCGGTGAGGATGCTGAACAACGCGATGCCGATCCTGCGGCGGAGGGATCGGCGGCGCGGCGGAGCGTCGACGGGATCGCCGGGATCGACGGGATCGGGGGAGGTCTTCAGCATCGAAGGTCTTTCAGCTCAGACGAGGGGTGGAACGCCGTGTCGTGCACGGCGAGACCCCGGTTCCGCGCGTTTCGGGTCGCGCGCACCGTCTGGAATCGTAACCCGGGTCGGGCGGGGCGGCGAATGCCGCGCAGGGATCCGGGGAGGGCGGGACACCCGGTGCCGGCGGATGGGGCGCCACTTCTCCGGATTTCGCCACTTCTCCGGAGGAATCCGGATGCTGCGCTCCGGCGAACCGCCGAACTCCGGAGAACTGGCGCACGCGATTGCCGGGCCGGTTATCCACAAGAGGAAAGAAGCCGCGTGTTTTGCCGGTGCGAGTGCTATCGTCTGACGGGTCGGGCCGTGCTTTCCTCAGCGGAGTCGAGCATCCTCGTCCGCCCCGTCGGCGAAGAACGATCGGAGACTCTCCAGGCATGAAACGCGAACGGCTCCGCAAGCGCGCAACCCGTGTCGTGCTTCTGCTCCTCGTCGCGGGTGTCGTCGCGGCCGTGTTCCTCCTGCAGGGGAACCCGTTGCAACCCACGGTCCTGCTCGGCATGTTCGCGGGCTGCGCGATTGCGCTCTACCTGATCGAGGTGTGGGCTCGCACCGGCAGGATCACATAGGCCGCACAGACGTGCCGACTGAGCCGGGCCCGTGCGGCTCAGTCGGTGCCGGCGTCGTACATCGCCGATTCGGATGCCGCTTCGATGGCCTCGTCGAGGGCCTCGGTCGCGGCATCCGGCGTGACGGCACGCTCGGTGATCTCGTCGGACTCGCCTGCGGTCACGCGGCCGACGAGCTCGCCCGCGGCTCCGCCGATGATGCCCGCTGCGGCGTAGTGCTCGAGGCGGGCGCGCGAGTCGGCGATGTCGAGGTTGCGCATCGTGAGCTGGCCGATGCGATCGGTGGGCCCGAACGCGGCGTCGCCGACGCGCTCCATCGACAGCTTCTCGGGGTGGTACGACAGGCCGGGGCCGGACGTGTCGAGGATCGTGTAGTCCTCGCCGCGGCGAAGCCGCAGGGTGACCGAGCCGGTGATGGTCGAACCCACCCACTTCTGGATCGACTCGCGCAGCATGAGCGACTGCGGCTCCAGCCAGCGGCCCTCGTACATGAGGCGCCCGAGGCGGCGGCCCTGCTCGTGGTACGTCGCGAGCGTGTCTTCGTTCAGGATGCCGTTGACGAGGCGCTCGTAGGCGGTGAAGAGCAGCGCCAGTCCCGGCGCCTCGTAGATGCCGCGCGACTTGGCCTCGATGATGCGGTTCTCGATCTGGTCGCTCATGCCCAGGCCGTGGCGGCCGCCGATGCGGTTCGCCTCGAAGACGAGCTCGACCGGGTCGGAGTATTCGACGCCGTTGAGCGCGACCGGACGACCGGCCTCGAAGGTCACCGTCACGTCTTCGGGCTCGATCGCGACCGACGCATCCCAGAATCGCACGCCCATGATCGGCTCGACGGTCTCCAGTGACACGTTCAGGTGCTCGAGGGTCTTCGCCTCGTGCGTCGCGCCCCAGATGTTCGCGTCGGTCGAGTACGCCTTCTCGACGGAGTCGCGGTACGGGAAGCCGTGTTCGACGAGCCACTCGCTCATCTCCTTGCGGCCGCCGAGCTCGGTGACGAAGTCGGCGTCGAGCCACGGCTTGTAGATGCGCAGGGCGGGGTTGGCCAGCAGACCGTAGCGGTAGAACCGCTCGATGTCGTTGCCCTTGTAGGTGGAGCCGTCGCCCCAGATGTCGACGCCGTCCTCCTTCATGGCACGCACGAGGAGCGTGCCCGTGACCGCGCGCCCGAGCGGCGTGGTGTTGAAGTAGGTGCGGCCGCCGGAGCGGATGTGGAACGCGCCGCAGGCGAGGGCGCCGAAGCCCTCTTCGACGAGGGCGGGCTTGCAGTCGACGATCCGCGCGAGTTCGGCGCCGTACTGCAGCGCGCGGTCGGGGATCGCGTCGATGTCGTCTTCGTCGGGCTGTCCGAGGTCACCGGTGTAGGTGCAGGGGACGGCGCCCTTGTCGCGCATCCACGCCACGGCGACCGATGTGTCCAGTCCTCCGGAGAAGGCGATGCCGACGCGCTCGCCGATGGGCAGGGACTGAAGGACCTTCGACATGGGCCCAGTCTATTCGGGGCCTCCGCCGAGCGTTCCGCTGTGACGGCGCGCGGCCGCCGGGTCACCGTCGGCAGGGACACCGGGCGAAGGCGGTGTCCGGTATGACCGCGTCGAATGGCGCGGGAGCGGGGCGTGGGCCAGAGTGTACGCATGAGCATTCACGTGAACGCCGACAACTTCGTGCGCGCGGAAACGGACCGCATGTTCGCGGACATCCAGCGCGACGCGGGCGGCGTGAACACCTTCCGCCACAATCGCGAGCCCGCGGCGATCGAGGCGCAGACGGTGATCCGGCTCAACCGGGACACCCTGTACAGCTTCGCGGTGGTGGATCTGTCGGAGGGCGCGACCCTCGTCGTTCCCGAGGCGGGCGAGCGCTATCTCTCCGTCATGCTCCTCGACCAGGGGCATTTCGTCCGCGCCGTGCTCCACGGTGGCGGCACCCACGACCTCTCGGAGCTGGCACCCGGCGCCGACTACCTCCTCGTCGCCGTCCGGACGCTCGTGGACCCGTCCGACCCGTCCGACATCGCCGAAGTCGCTCGGCTCCAGGACGCGATCGAGCTCGACGCAGCATCCGCCCGTCCGTACGAGATGCCCGACTACGACATCGCCTCGCTCGATGCCACCCGGACGGCCCTGCTCGGCCTCGCCGCCGGACTGCGCGGCTTCGACCGCACGTTCGGAGCGCCGGACGAGGTCGACGAGGTGCGCCACCTCATCGGCACCGCCGCCGGGTGGGGCGGGCTTCCCATCTCCGAGGCGTCGTACGTCGGCGTCGACCCGCAGCAGCCGGTCGGCTTCTACGACCTCACGATGCAGGACGTCCCGGTGGACGCCTTCTGGTCCGTCTCGGTCTACAACGCGGCCGGATACTTCGAGCCCAACGCCGAGAACCGCTACACCGTCAACAGCGTGACCGGCGTGCGCGACGAGGACGGCACGATCACCGTCCACTTCACTCCGGCGGGCGAGGCGACGCTGCCCAACAGCATCCCCGTCCCCGAGGGCTGGAACTACCTCGTGCGCCTCTATCGCCCGCGCCCCGAGTTCCTCGACGGCTCGTGGCAGGTGCCCGACCTCATCCGCCGCACCGATCTGCGCGCCGCGGACGATGTCGCCGAGCCGGTGGAGGCGACGCCGGATGCTGGGTCCGGCGTGCCCCGGGAGGCGGAGACTCCCGTGGAGGACGCGTCCGGCACGGTGTCCGACGCAGCCGCACCGGCGGAGCGCGACGAGCCCGCACCCGACGAAGAGCCCGCACCCGACGAAGAGCCCGCAGCGGACGACGAGCCCGCTGGGATCGCGGCGCCGGAGCCGATCGAGGCGCCGGCGGACGAAGAGGCACAGGCGGAGGCATCCGCTCCCGCTTCCGGTGAATGGGCGGCGCCCGCGACCGAGGACGGGTCCGGCGAGCGCGACCTCGACGACCTCAGCAAACTTCCCTAGGCGGCACGACGGCGCAAAGCCGCGCCGCGCCGCGCTGAGCGTCAGCGGTCGTCGGCCTCGGCCTCGCGCGCCTCTTCCCACTCCGCTTCGACGTGGTCGCCCGTCATGTGATCGAGCTCGCGTTCGGCGCCGACCCGACGTCCCCACCACACCACCAGCGAGGCGACGACGAGGAAGGTGAGTGCGATGACGACGATCCAGAACACGACCGATCCCCAACCGCCCTCGTTGTTCGGGTTGAGGAACGGGTAGGGGTACCAGAACTGCTCGCCCGAGACCGGGTTCGTCACGAACGGTCCGCGCAACATCGTATAGAGGACCCACAGGATCGGGAAGGCGATGACCGCCCACACCGCACGCCACGGGAGCGCCCGCCGGAGCGGACCGACGAAGAGGTCGGCGAGCAGGAAGAGCGGCCCGATCAGATGCAGAATCTCGTTCGACCACGGGATCGGCTCGCTGCCCTGCGGCAGCTCGATTCCGCGCAGCAGCGCGTTGTAGACGATGCCCGTGATGACCATGTACGTCGTGATGCACGCCAGCGACAGGGCGAGCGCGGGCGGCTCGGCGACCGCGTGCCGGCCGCGGGTGAAGAACCACAGCGCCGCCCACGTGAGCACGATCGCCGACAGCGCGTTGGAGAGGATCGTGAAGAAGCTGAAGAAGTTGACGAACGTGGTTCCCACGTCGCGGCCGAGATCGGCCGCGGTCGTGAGCGATGCCGCGAGCTGCGCCACGATCGCGGCGACGATGAGCGCCGCCATCGCGAGGCGCATGATCGACCAGGTACGGGCCCATGCCTTCGTCTGCATGCGGCCACCCTATCGGCGGCGAGGGATGTCGCGGCGAGGAAATGTCGTCTCGCGAAAAGTCAGGCCTGGGGGTACGTGCCACCCGAGTAGCCGCGCGGTGGCTTGTACTTCTTCGGCATCCGCGCCGGCATGCCGGCGTGCTGCCAGCGCGTGACGTCCATGCCGGCGTGACGCACTGCGAGCCGGATGAGCCAATAGACGCCGACGACCACGACGACCGTGACCGCGGCGTACATGACGACGCCGAATCCGGCGAGCACGGCCAGCGCGATGAAGGAGTCCGGGTCCGGTGAGGTGTACGACCCAGCCGGGATCACCGCGTGCATCAGGTCCATTCCGCCACAGTAGTGGCGGCATCACCGCGCGACGGGACCCCCGATAGGATGGGGTGTAACCGTCCGATAACGGGGGAGTAGCCCATGCCAGGCATCGTGATCGTCGGAGTCCAATGGGGAGACGAGGGCAAGGGCAAGGCCACCGATCTCCTGGGTGAGCGCACCGATTGGGTCGTCAAGTTCAACGGCGGCAACAACGCGGGTCACACGGTCGTGATCGGCGACGAGAAGTACGCGCTGCACCTGCTGCCCTCCGGCATCCTGTCCCCCGGCGTCAACGCGGTCATCGGCAACGGCGTGGTCGTCGATCTCGAGGTGCTCTTCTACGAGCTCGAGGCTCTCCACGCCCGCGGCGTCGACACCTCGCGCCTCAAGATCAGCGCCAACGCGCACATCATCACGCAGTACCACCGCACGCTGGACAAGGTCACCGAGCGCTTCCTCGGCAAGCGCCAGATCGGAACAACCGGTCGCGGCATCGGCCCGGCCTACGCGGACAAGATCAACCGCGTCGGCATCCGCGTGCAGGATCTCTTCGACGAGAACATCCTCCGCCAGAAGGTCGAGGGCGCACTCGACCAGAAGAACCACCTCCTCGTGAAGGTGTTCAACCGCCGCGCGATCACGTGCGACGAGGTCGTCGAGGATCTCCTGTCGTACGCCGACCGGCTGCGTCCCATGGTGGCCGACACCGGCCTGATGCTCAACGAGGCGCTCGACGCGGGAGAGGTCGTCGTCTTCGAGGGCGGCCAGGCGACGATGCTCGACGTCGATCACGGCACCTACCCGTTCGTGACGTCGTCGTCGGCAACGGCCGGCGGCGCCGCGACCGGCGCCGGTGTGGGACCGAACCGCCTCGATCGCATCGTCGGCATCGTGAAGGCGTACACGACGCGCGTCGGATCGGGGCCGTTCCCGACGGAGCTCTTCGACGAGAACGGCGAGTTCCTCCGCTCCCGCGGCTTCGAGTTCGGCACGACCACGGGGCGGCCGCGCCGCGTCGGCTGGTACGACGCGCCCATCACGCGCTACGCCACGCGCATCAACGGCATCACCGACCTCGTGCTGACCAAGCTCGACATCCTCACCGGTCTCGACGAGATCCCGGTGTGCGTCGCGTACGACGTCGACGGCGAGCGGTTCGACGAGGTGCCGGTGAACCAGTCGGACTTCCACCACGCCCGGCCGATCCTCGAGTACTTCCCCGGCTGGAAGCAGGACATCTCGACGGCGCGCACCTTCGATGAGCTCCCGATCGAGGCGCAGGACTACGTGCTGGCGCTCGAGGCGATGAGCGGAACGCGCATCTCGGTCATCGGCGTGGGTGCGTCCCGCGATGCCGTGATCGTGCGGCACGACCTCGTCGACTGACCGGTGAGGCTCCTGCTGGGCGGGTACACCGCCGATATGGAGGGCTCCGCGAGCGGGATCGGGATGCTGCTCGCCGGCGCCGCCGATGAGGGTTCGGCCGGCGGCGCGCTCGCGTTCGCCGGGGCGGTCGCCGCCGCGGATTCGCCGTCGTGGATCGCGCAGCATCCGACGCTCGACGTCGTCTACGCGACGCTCGAGCATCGCGGCGCCGTGCAGGCGTTCGCACGGACCGGCGAGGCGTCCTTCGTCCGGCTCGGCGATGCCGTCGATGCCGGTGAGGCGGTCTGCCACGTGGCGGTGGCGCCCGACGGCGGGTCGCTGATCGCCGCGTGCTGGGGCGACGGCCGCGTGGTGCGGATGAGCCTCGACGCGACCGGCCGCCCGCACTCTCCGGTGATCGCCCCGGTGTCGATCGATCCGTACGGGCCGGGCGCCGAGGCCCCGGTGGCCGGCGATCTCGACCTCGCTGCCGCCGCGCGTGCCCTGCGCGCCGCGGCCGGAGAGGAGTACGCGCACCTCGTGCCCGACCTCGACCCGGTGGCCGAGAGACCGGGCGAGGCATCCGCTCGTCCGTCGCGTGCGCACCAGACGCAGTTCCTGCCCGGCGGCGTCGTCGCGACCACCGATCTGGGCCATGACCTCGTGCGGTTCTGGCACGCGGGGCCGAACGGGCTTCGAGCAGCCCAGCAGGTCACCCTGCCGCGGGGAAGCGGCCCGCGGCACATGGTCCATCACCCGAGCGGCCACCTCTTCGTCGTGACCGAGTACTCGTGCGAAGTCTTCGTGCTCGGCGCCGCAGCCGACGGATCGTGGCGGATCGTCGGCGGGGTCCCGCTCGGACCGGGGACGCTGCCCGGCGACTCCGCTGCCGAGCTCGCGGCCTCACGCGACGGCGAGTTCCTCTACGCCGGGGTGCGCGGCAGCAACACGATCGCGACCCTTCGCGTGCGAGGAGCGGGGGACGCGCTCGCCCCGGTGGCCCTCGTGGACTCCGGCGTGGACTGGCCGCGGCATCACCTGGTGGTGCGCGACACGCTCCTCGTCGCCGGCCAGCGCTCCGACGACGTCGTCTCGCTCACGCTCGACCTGCGCACCGGCGTTCCCGGTCGTGTGCGGCACCGCACCGCGGCGCCGTCGCCGACCTGCGTGATGCCGCTCGCCTGATCCGGCGCGCGGTTCCCGTCCCGTCCGGCCCCCATCCCGTCCGGCTCCCATCTCGTCCGGTCCTGTTCGGTTGTGCGGGCGTATGCATGCGGCACGCCCCGCGGACGCGTGCTTCTTCCCGCACAATCGGCCGGGTGCGGGGGCGGGGGGCCGGGCTTGCGGGGCTAGACCTTGGCGTCCTGCTTCTTGAAGAAGACCTGTTTGATGATCAGCAGGATCGAGGCCGTCACCGGGATGGCGACCAGTGCGCCGATGAAGCCGAGCAGCGTGCCACCGATCAGCGCGCCGATCACCACGAGCGATCCGGGGATCTCGATCGCCCGGTTCATCACCTTCGGGGTCAGCACGTACGCCTCGATCTGGATGTAGATCAGGTAGCAGATCGAGAAGATCAGGGCAGCGATCGGGTTGGTGAAGAGGGCGATCACCGTGGCCGTGATCCAGTACAGCACGGGACCGATCAACGGGATGATCGTGATGCAGAAAGCGAGGACACCCATCAGCAGCGGATACGGCAGCTGGAGCACCGCGTGCAGGATCGTCGCGATGACGGAGTTGAAGAACGCCAGGATGACCATGCCCATCAGGTAGCCGCCGACCGAGTCGGTGATCTGGTCGGTCATCGCGCGCACCGACACGCGCTTGCGCGCCGGCGCGAACTGCATCATGGAGTCCTTGATGCCGGGGAGCGAGGCCACGAAGTACAGGGTGAGGACGACGATGATCAGTCCGCCGGAGATGGCGGTGGCGATCCCCGCGCCGACCTTCAGCAGGCCGCCGGAGATGGCCGCGATGTTCGACGGGTTGGTGATGAACTTCTCGATCTCGTCGACCAGGGTCGTGAGCCCGGTCCCGAAGATCCCCTCGAGCCAGTGGTAGAAGTCCGACTTCTCGAAGTTGGAGATGGTGTCGGGGATGCCGGTGATGAACTGACTGATCTGCTGGATGAGCGTCGGAACGACCAGCCACAAGAGGCCCGCGGCGATGATGGCGCCCGTGAGGAAGATGATGGCGATCGCCCAGCCGCGCTTGACACCGTGCTTGCCGAGCCACTTGATCACCGGGTCCAGCCCGAGCGCGGCGAAGGCCGCCAGTCCGATGTAGATGAGGATCGTCGAGATGTTGGTCAGGGCGATGCCCAGCAGCAGCGCGACCAGTCCGCCGAGCGTCAGCAGCAGGCCGACGGTGAACGGATGGTTGAGGTTCGTCCAGAACGTCTTCGACGCCGGCGCCTCGCCGGAGAGGACGGCGACCTCATCGGGCACGGCGGTCCGAGGGGCGGGCGCAGCATCCGTTCCCGCAACCGGATCGACTGCCCGCGAGGCGAGCGCCTCGGAGTCGGTGGGACCCTGCGGAGTGGTGGCGTCGGTCATGCGTCACACTCTAGAACCGCGCCCGCGACGGCGACGAGCGCACGCGGCCGAATTCACCCACTGCGGGCGATAGCTCGCGCGACGGGCGTCATGCGGCCGCTCGGGTATCGTCGGAGGCCGAGGAGGTTGCCATGACCGAGGACCCGACCACGACGCTGACCCGTCTTCGCAGCAGCATCGACAACATCGACGCGTCCCTCGTCTACCTTCTCGCCGAGCGCTTCAAGGCCACCAAGCAGGTCGGGCACCTCAAAGCAGAGCACGGGATGCCCGCCTCCGACCCCGCTCGCGAGGAGCAGCAGGTCGCGCGGCTGCGCCGCCTCGCGGAAGAGGCCGATCTCGATCCGGCGTTCGCCGAGAAGTGGTTCAACTTCGTCGTCGGCGAAGTCATCCGCCACCACACCGAGGCGGCCGACAGCCGCTGACTGACGGATGCCCCGGCCCGGCACAGTGAGGCGCCGGGACGAGGCATCCGCCGCGCCTTCTCAGGGCGTGGTGCGCCGCAGCGTGAGGTACGAGATGACGGTGAGCACCGCAGCGACCCCGACTCCGCACAGGGTGATTCCGAGGACCCCGTTGACCCCGATCCACTCCCCGACCGCTCCCCACGCATCGAGGCGCCCCACGAGCCACATCGCACCGACCAGCAGCACGCCGATCCCGACGAGGAGGGTGACGAGCACGACCGTGCCGAACCGCTTGTACAGGATCGCGCACCACATGCCGAGGATGAAGAGCAGCATCGCGAGCACGAAGTAGCTCAGCCCGGCGACGGCGGCGCCCTGATCCCACACCCACGGGAGGTAGAAGAACAGCCCGTTGATCCCCCACCCGTCGGTCGCGAGCTCGATCAGTCCGCCGACGACGAAGATCGCCGCCAGGATGCCGCTCGTGAGCGCCGCTGTGAGCAGCGTGCCGAGGAAGTACTCGCGCCGGGTGACGCTCATCGCCTGCGAGAACGGGAACGTGTACGCGAAGGCCATGACGCCGACGGCGACGAAGTACCACAGCGGCCCCTGCGATCCGCCGCTGTACTTGGTCGCCCCCGGTGGCAGCATCGCCCAGATCAGCAGCGTGACGAGGAATGCGCCGCCCAGGATGATGAGCGGGATCCAGATGAAGGTCTGCCGGTTCACCAGCTGCATGCGAACGACGTTGAGCGTGCGGCTCATCGCAGGACTCCTTCCTCGAGCGGGGACGCATCGGATGCCCCCCCGGCGTGCTGGGTGGTGCGGACGATGAGCTGCTGCAGGGACACGGGCCCGGCCTCGAGTCCGGCCGCCGTCAGCTGCTCGCGGTCTGCGGACGTGAGCGTCCCGACGACCGTGACGGACGACACGCGACCCAGGCTCTCGCGATGGATGACCTCGCGGCCCTTCACGAACGCTTCGACGGCGGCCGAGTCGCCGATGATGTTCGCGGCGCGGTCGCGGACAGCATCCGTCTCCTCGTCCATGATGATGCGGCCGCGGTCGATCACGAGCACCCGCTCGATGAGGTTCGAGACCTCGTCGATCAGGTGGCTCGAGAGGATCACAGTGCGCGGGTGCGCGGTGTAGTCCTCGAGCATCCGGTCGTAGAAGATCTGCCGCGCGACCGCGTCCAGGCCGAGGTAGGGCTCGTCGAAGAACGTGATCTCGGCGCGGGATGCCAGACCGATGACCACGCCGACGGCGGAGAGCTGACCGCGGGAGAGCTTCTTGATGCGCCGGTTCATCGGCAACTGGAAGTCCTGGATCAACCGGTCGGCGAGTTCCTGGCTCCAGTTCGGGAAGAAGAGGCTCGCGATCTTGAACGCGTGCCGCGGCTTCGCGTCGTCGGGATACTTCTGGCTCTCGCGCACGAAGCACATGCGCGCGAGCACCTTGGCGTTCTCGTAGGGGTTCTCTCCGAACACGCGCACGTCCCCGCGGGTGGCGAAGTTCTGCGCGGTCAGGATCGACATGACGGTCGTCTTGCCGGCGCCGTTGCGGCCGAGCAGGCCGTAGATGGTGTCCTTCTCGATCGTGAAGCTCACGTCGTCCACGGCGAGGGTCTCGCGGTAGCGCTTGGTGAGGCCTTCGACCTCGATCACGGCGGTCATCGGGCGTCTCCTTCGGTGGTGGGCGCGACGGCGGAGAGAGCGCGGTCGCGGATGAGGGCGGACAGGTCCTCCGCGCCGAGGCCGAGCGTGCGGGCCTCGGCCAGGAGAGGGTCGATGTATCGGTCGGCGAAGGCGGCGCGGCGCTCGTCGAGCAGTCGCCGGCGCGCACCCGGCGCGACGAACATGCCGATTCCGCGCCGCTTGTACAGCACGTCCTTGTCCACGAGCATGGCGACCCCCTTCGCAGCGGTGGCGGGGTTGATGCGGTAGAAGGCGGCGAGCTCGTTGGTGGACGGCGCCTGGCTCTCCTCGGCGAGGCTTCCGTCGACGATAGAGTCCTCCACGCTCTCGGCGATCTGGAGGAACAGCGCCCTGCCTTCTTCGATCACACCGACCCGCTTCCTTGGTTAGTTACTCGACTAAGTAACCATAGAACCGGATGCCATGCAATACCCACCCGGATCGGACTGGCGCGCGGAGCGCCGGCCCCGCGAAGATGAGTCGACGGAGGAGGTGCGGGTGGAGCATCCGGTCGCATTCGTGCTCGGCGGCGGCGGCGTGCGCGGAGCCGTCGAGATCGGCATGCTGCAGGCGCTGCTGGAGCGCGGCATCCGTCCGGATCTCGTGGTCGGCACGTCGATCGGCGCCATCAACGGCGCCCTCGTCGCCCACGACCCGACGCCCCGCGTGGTCGTCGCGCTCGAAGAGGCGTGGATGTCGCCCGAGGCGGGCGCCGTCTACGGCGACTCGATCGCCGCGCAGCTGACGCGCCTCGTGAAGACGAAGACGCACCTCAACTCCCCGGCCCCGCTGCGCCGGCTGCTGGAGCGCGCGCTCGGCGCCGACACCCGCTTCGAGGACCTCGCCGTGCCGCTGCGCGTGGTCGCGGCGAGCATCGAGCGCGCTGCCGAGCGCGTGTTCGACTCCGGTCCGCTCATCCCCGCCATCCTCGCGTCGGCTTCGGTGCCCGGACTGCTGCCGCCGACCCGCATCGACGGCGAGCACTACATCGACGGCGGCATCGTGAACTCCATCCCGATCGAGCAGGCGATCGCCGTCGGCGCCCGCACGGTGTTCGTGCTGCAGGTCGGCCGCGTCGAGTCGCCGCTGGTCGCACCGCGCACGGCAGTCGAGACGGCCCGCGTCGCGTTCGAAGTCGCCCGGCGTCATCGCTTCGCTCGGGACCTCGAGACGCTTCCGGAGGGTGTCGCGCTGCATGTGCTGCCCAGCGGGGGAGCGCTCGCCGGAGACGACTCCCTGCGGTCCTATCGCCGCATGGACACCGTGCGCACGCGCGTCGCGCAGGCGCGCGAGGCGAGCGCCGTGTTCCTCGCCGACCGCGGGATCGGAGACGCCGCATGAGGGTCCCGCCGACCTGGGTGCGCCGGATCCTGCTGGCGCCGCTCGTGATCGTGGCCGCGCTGGTCATGCTCGTCCTCACGCCGGTGTGGCTCCTGGTCGCCATCGCGCTCACGTCGCTCGTTCCCGGTCGGTTCCGGCTGCCGCGCGTGCTGTGGCTGGTCACGGTCTACCTGCTGTGGGATGCCGCGCTCGTCATCGTCCTGTTCGTGCTCTGGATCGCCTCGGGCTTCGGCTGGGCACTGCGATCGCCGGCGTTCGTGCGCGCGCACTATCGTGTCGGCGCCGCCGCGCTGCGCCTGCTCTTCCGGGTGTTCGGCGGAGTCCTGCGCCTCGAGATCGTCACCACGGCGGGCGAGGGCGAGTCTTTCGAGCAGATGCTGGAGCCCGGGGTTCCGCTCGTGGTGGCCTCGCGCCACGGAGGCCCGGGCGATTCGTTCATCCTCATCCACACCCTGCTCAACAGTGCGCATCGCGAACCGCGCATCGTGCTGAAGGACACGCTGCAATGGGATCCGGCCATCGATGTGCTGCTGAGCCGCATCCCCGCCAGTTTCATCACTCCGACGGGCTTCGGGAAGCAGGTCGCGGGAGGCGGGTCACGCGTCGAGCAGTCCATCGCCGCCCTCGCAGAGGGGCTCGACCCAGACGACGCGCTCGTGATCTTCCCCGAGGGCGGTCAGGTGTCGGCCCGCCGGCGCCAGTCGCGCATCGAGCGGTTCCGGGCGACAGGACGCGCGGACCTCGCCGAGCGCGCGGAGGGGCTGCGCCATGTCATGCCCCCGCAGCCCGGCGGTGTGCACGCCGCTCTGGCGACGGCCGCCGGCGCCGACATGGTCTTCATCGGGCACACCGGACTCGACCAGCTGATCACGATCGGCGACATCTGGCGCGAGCTGCCGATGGACAAGCGCATCACGATGCGGGCATGGCGGGTGGCCGCCGCCGAGATCCCCGAGGACCGCGACGCGCAGGCCGAATGGCTGTTCTCGTGGTTCGAGCGCATCGACGCGTGGATCGACGCCGAGCGGGCGGCGTCCGCCGCCGAGAGCTGAGTGCGACGCGTCAGGGGTGCGACTTCGGGCGGATGACGCGCCCCGGCGCGGGGTCGGCCTGCGGGCGTGCGGGGATCGGCCAGGGGGCGGGCGTCGGCGCAGCGGCGTTCGGCGCGGCCGGCGGTGTCGTCGATACCGGCCGGGGTGCGGCATCCGGAGCAGTCGCGGTGGATGCGCTCGGCGGAAGCTCCAGGGCGACCTTCGTCTCTAGGACTTCGATGGCTTCGTCGGAGAGCGAGATGAGGCCGTCGAGCTCCTGACGCACGCGGCGGTACGCGAGCTGTCGCTCGGCGGGCGTCGCCGCCTGGTCGATCGCCACGGAGAGGAGCTGCTTCGCGGTGTCGAGGCGCTTGCGCTCCACCTCCGAGAACGAGGAGTCCTTGATGCGGCGCGCATCGCGCTCGGCCACGTCGAAGGCGACCTCGAAGTCGGCGACCGCGTTGCGGTACTCGGCGAGCTGGTCCTTCGACAGGCGTGCCTTCGCCGAGGCGGGCCGCAGCCCGTCGGCGATGCGCTTCGCGCGCAGGAAGGCGGCGGTCAGCGGCTGCCGACCGTCGCTCATGGCCGGGAACGCGATGATCTTGGCGACGTCGAGCTCGTAGTCGAGCCAGCGGGCCGTGACGGCGTCGTGGGCGGCGAACAGGCGCTCGAGCTGGGTGCCCGTGGGCACCGGAGCCGTCTTCGGGGCGACGATCGGCTGCTGTCCGGTGGCGGGGCTGCCGGCGATCGGAACCGGCGCCGTGCCGCGCGAAGCCGCCTTTAGCTCCGCCTTGGCGTGCAGCACTTCGAGCCGACGCTTGTGGCGTCGGCGTGCGCCGCGCTCCCAGGCACCACCGGCGGCGCTCGTCACCGCGAGGGCGGGGAAGATCAGCCACCAGTACTGGCCCAGGAACGTGAAGATCTGGTCCACCCTGTCATGCTAACCGTCGCGCGGCGGCCGATGTCGGGCTCGCGGCGGGCTGACAGGGTGCGGCTGTCAGCGGGCGGCGGAATCCGGCGGCTTCGGAGTGAACCGGCGGGGCAGGACCACCGCCGACCTCAGTCCTTCGAGCACCGGGATCGCCGCGTCGATCACATCGGCCACCGAACCCAACACGCCGGCCACACCGCCCTGCGGCGTACGCGGCGCACCCGGCACGCCCGCCTGGTGCTCCGCCTCCACGAGAGCGGCGTCGAGGTCGGCCACCGCCGTGCGGTAGGCGACGAACTGGGCGGGCGCCACGCGCCGCCCCGCCGTCGGCCGCACGAACTGCGCCTCGCGCTGAGCGCGCAGGAAGGCGACGGTCGCCGGATGCCGCGAGTCGGTCACCGCGGGATAGGCCAGCGCCTTGTCGATGTCGGTCTCATACGACAGCCAGCGTGCGTTCACGGCGTCATGCATGGCGTAAAGGCGCTCGATCGGCAGAGGCTCGGCCGTCGACTGTGCGCGGTACTGGGCGTACGACGACTTCACGCGTGCGCGACTCGCTCGGAGCGCGAACGACGCCGACTTCTCGGCCTCCCGGGCCGAACTCAGCGCGCGCTTGGTCTGAATGGGCGACGCCGAGACGCCCGACCGTGCCCGCGCGGCGAGCACGTCCGCCTGCGCGGTGCGCACCTGCGCCTTCGCCGCGACGAGCGCACGGTAGGCCTGGCTCTCCTCGTGGCGGGCAGCGTCGAGCTCGAGCCGTCGCGCGCGGCGACGGCCGGTGGTCAGTGCGCCGTATGCGCCGGCCCCCGCCGCGACGGTGGCCGGAGCGACCCACCACCAGCCCGCGATGATCAGGAGAATCGGCTCCACCCTGTCATGGTAGCCGCGGTGCCCGGGGCGGGCACGGGTCTGAGGCGAACGCTCAGCCGGATCGAGTGCGACGACGAGCGCAGCCCGCCGCCGTGTATCGAGATCCGCCGGATCGAGTGCGACGACGAGCGCAGCCCGCCGCCGTGTATCGAGATCAGCCGAAGATGAGGGCGAAGACGGTGGCTCCGCCGCCGACGAGGATGAGGGAGACGATCGTCACCCAGGCGACCACCTTGATGCGCTTCTGCCGCGTATCGTTCATCCCGCTGTATTCGTCGTCTTCGGCTGCCATGGTTCACATCCTAGCTCGCGGGTTCGGGGCGCTCCCGGTCCGTTGGGGCGTGCGAATCGCGCCCCGACGGACGACGCGCGCCCCGAACCCAGGTCAGGCGGTGCGCTCGGCGACGATGGGGCCGAACGCGGCGGGCAGGGTCGCGGTCGACAGGTCGCGCAGCTCCGCGAGCGGCAGGGTGAACAGGCCCTGCACCTCGAGCGCGGGGTCGTCGCCGTCGGCGGCTCCGTCGGTGACGCCGATGCGCAGCACGGGGTAGCCCCGTCCCTCGCACAGACCGCGGAACTTCACGTCGTCCTCGCGCGGGACCGAGACGATCACGCGGCCGGTGGACTCCGAGAACAGGGCGGTGGCGGCATCCACCCCATCGCGCTCCTGGATCTCGTTCAGCCACACACGCGCGCCGACGCCGAACCGCATCACGCCCTCGGCGAGAGCCTGAGCGAGCCCGCCCGACGACAGGTCGTGCGCCGACGAGACGAGCGACTGCTGCGACGCGGCGTGGATGAGCTCGGCGAGCTTGCGCTCCTGGCCGAGGTCGACGGCCGGCGGGCGTCCGCCGAGGTGGCCGTGGATGGTTCCCGCCCACTGCGAGCCGCTGAGCTCGGTGGAGGTGACACCGAGCAGGTAGATGTTCTCGCCCGCGTCCTGCCATCCCGAGGGGATGCGGCGTGCGACATCGTCGATGATCCCGAGCACGCCGACCACCGGCGTCGGGAAGATCGGCTGGTCACCGGTCTGGTTGTAGAACGAGACGTTGCCGCCGGTGACGGGAACGCCGAGCTCGAGGCATCCGTCCGACAGTCCGTCCACGGTCTGCGAGAACTGCCACATCACCTCGGGGTTCTCCGGCGACCCGAAGTTGAGGCAGTCGGTGACCGCCGTCGGCACCGCGCCGGTCACGGCGACGTTGCGGTATGCCTCGGCGAGGGCGAGTTTGGCTCCCTGGTAGGGGTCGAGCTGGCAGTAGCGGCCGTTGCAGTCGGTCGCGATCGCGAAGCCGAGCCCCGACTGCTCGTCGACGCGGATCATGCCGGCATCGTCGGGGAAGGACAGGGCGGTGTTGCCCATGACGTAGTAGTCGTACTGATTGGTGACCCACGACGTGTCGGCGAGGTTCGGGCTCGCGACGAGCTGCATGAACTGGCGGCGGAGCGTGTCGGGGTCGACATCGCGCGGCAGGGCCGACGCCGAGTCGTCGCGGAGCGCGTCGATCCAGGTCGGGTAGGCGACGGGTCGCTCGTACACCGGGCCGTCCACGGCGACCGTCGACGGGTCGACGTTCACGATCTCCTCGCCGTGCCAGAAGATCTGCAGACGGCCGTCGCCGGTGACCTCGCCGAGGACGCTGGTCTCGACATCCCACTTGCCCACCACGGCGAGGAAGGCGTCGAGCTTCTCGGGCGCGACGATCGCCATCATGCGCTCCTGGCTCTCGCTCATGAGGATCTCCTCCGGCGTGAGCGTGGGGTCGCGCAGCAGCACGTTCTCGAGGTCGACGCGCATGCCCGAGCCCCCGTTCGCGGCCAGCTCGGAGGTCGCGCACGAGATGCCCGCGGCGCCGAGGTCCTGGATCGCCTCGACGAGCTCGTCCTTGTAGAGCTCGAGGCAGCACTCGATGAGCACCTTCTCGGCGAACGGGTCGCCGACCTGGACGGCGGGTCGCTTGGTCGGGCCCCCATCGGCGAAGGTGTCGGAGGCGAGGATGGATGCTCCGCCGATGCCGTCGCCGCCGGTGCGGGCGCCGAACAGCACGACCTTGTTGCCCGCGCCGGTGGCGTTGGCGAGCTTGAGGTCCTCGTGACGCAGGACGCCGACCGCGAGGGCGTTGACGAGCGGGTTGCCCTGGTAGACCGCGTCGAACACGGTCTCGCCGCCGATGTTGGGCAGGCCGAGGCAGTTGCCGTAGAACGAGATGCCGCTCACGACGCCGTGCACCACGCGGGCGGTGTCGGGGTTGTCGATGGCGCCGAAGCGCAGCTGGTCCATGACGGCGACTGGCCGGGCGCCCATCGAGATGATGTCGCGCACGATGCCGCCGACGCCGGTCGCGGCGCCCTGGAACGGCTCGATGTAGCTGGGGTGGTTGTGCGACTCGACCTTGAACGTGACGGCCCAGCCCTCGCCGATGTCGACGACGCCGGCGTTCTGGCCCATGCCGACCATGAGCCGTTCCTTCATCTCGTCGGAGACCTTCTCACCGAACTTGCGGAGGTAGATCTTGCTCGACTTGTAGGAGCAGTGCTCCGACCACATGACGGAGTACATCGCCAGCTCGCCCGACGTGGGGCGGCGGCCGAGGATCTCGCGGATCTTCTCGTACTCGTCGGGCTTGAGTCCGAGCGCCGCGTACGGCTGCTCCTTCTCGGGCGTGGCCTCGGCGTTCGCGACGGTGTCGGCCAGGGCCTTCGGGGAGGGGGTGGTCACGCGGCTCAGCTCCAGGATTTCGAGGGACGCCGGACCGTCCCAGTCTAGTTGTGCCGCGCGTGCCGGAACGGCAGTGAGGTGACGCGCTCGGGTCACCCCTTCGCGCGTGCGGGGGCGAGGGTCGGCTCGCATCTGCGCGGCGAGCCGACCCCGGCCGGCAGTGCGGGCTCAGCGGCTGCTGTTGAGGGATGCCTTCACGATCACGTCGGCGACCGTGTCGGCTTGCGTGATGAACAGGGCGTGGCTGCCGGGCACGTTGGTGATGTCGGCTCCGATGCGGCTGGCCATGTGCTGCAGCATCGCCTGGTCGAACGCCTTGTCCTCGGTGGCGATGACGGCCCAGCTCGGCTTGTCGCGCCACGCGGCCGCGCCGACGACGGTGCCGAAGACGGCCATGTCGACGGGGACCTGGCTGTCCGCCAGGAAGGCGGCATCCGCCTCGCTGACGTCGGCGGCGAACCCGGCGTGGAACGCGTCGTGGTTGAGGTAGCCGTATCCGTCGGCTCCGATGTCGATGACGAACTCGGGGGTCGGTGCGAATCCCTCGTACTGCTGCGCGGTCGTCTCGCCGGCGTCGGGCGCGAGAGCCGACACGTAGACGAGGCCGGCGACCCGCGGGTGCACGCCCGCTTCGGTGATGACGGTGCCGCCCCACGAGTGGCCGACGAGGATGGCAGGACCGTCCTGGAGGTCGAGGACCCGGGTGGTCGCGGCGACGTCGGCCTCGAGCGAGGTGAGCGGGTTCTGCACGATCGAGACGCGGTACCCGCGCGCCGTCAGCAGGTCGTGGACCCGGCGCCACCCGGACCCGTCTGCGAATGCCCCGTGCACGAGGACGACGTTCTTGATCGGTTCGGTGGTTGTCATGACTCTTCCTTTCCAGATCCGCTCGGTGGAGCCGGGCGGTTGTTGAGAGGTCCAACGCCTGCGATACGCAATATATTGCATGCGGACCGAAGAAGGGGTTGACGGATGCTGTGGCACGTCGTAACGTACAACCAAATGGTTGTACGAAACGAGCTGAGCGATGACGAGATCGACCGCGTGTTCCACGCACTGGCGGCAGCCACGCGGCGCGACATCCTGCGCCGCGCCATCGAGACGGAGCACTCCGTGTCGGCACTGGCCCGCGACTACGACATGTCGTTCGCCGCGGTCCAGAAGCACGTCGCCGTGCTCGAGGCGGCCGGACTCATCGTCAAGCGGGCCGAAGGCCGCGAGCGGCTCGTCCGAGCGGATCCGGCGATGATCGCCCGGGCCCGCGCCCTGCTCGCGCGCTACGAGGAACTGTGGCGAGCGCGCATCGACCGCCTCGACGCGCTGCTGGCCGAGCCCGCCGGCGGCACCCCCGACATCCCCCACGACAACGACAACACCGATACCCAAGGAGCATGAGATGCCCGTCACCGATGTCACGACCGACCCCGAAGCCCTCACCTTCACGCTGACGGCGGAGTTCGCCGCTTCGGTGGAGCGCCTGTGGCAGGCCTTCACCGAGCCGCGACAGCTGGAGCGATTCTGGGGACCTCCCGGGTATCCCGCGACCTTCACCGAGTTCGACCTGACAGCCGGCGGTCGGGCGAGGTACCACATGACCGGCCCGAAGGGCGAGGAGTTCCACGGAGTGTGGGAGTTCCTCGAGATCGACGATCCGCGCAGTTTCAGCGCGCTCGACTCCTTCGCCGATCAGGACGGCGCCGTGGTCGCAGACCTGCCCACCTCGCGCATGGTGTTCGCGTTCGATGAGACTCCGACCGGTTCGCGTCTGGTCAACACGACGTACTTCGAGACGGCCGAGGCTCTCGAGAAGGTCGTGGCGATGGGCATGGTCGAGGGCTCGACGATGGCGATCAACCAGCTGGACCGCGTGCTCGCCGGGCTTCGCGAGTACGCCGCCGGCAAGGGCACGCAGACCGAGATCCTCGACGACACCCACGTGCGCATCACGCGGCTTGTCGAGGGACCGATCGAGCTCGTCTGGCGCGCCCACCAGGAGCCCGAGCTGCTCAAGAAGTGGATGCTCGGCCCCGACGGGTGGCGGCTCGCCGTGGCCGAGGTCGACCCGGCGGTCGGCGGTCGCTACCGCTACGAGTGGGAACCGGTCGGCGGTGCGGACGGTCAGGCCTTCGGATTCGATGGCGAGACGCTGCTGTCGGAGGCGCCTCACCGGGCCGTGACGACGGAGCACATGACGGGCACCGACTTCCCGTCGACGCTGAACGATCTGAACCTCGAGGAGGAGGACGGCGCCACCCTCATCACGCTCCTGATCGAGTATCCCGACAAGGAGACGCGCGACATGGTGCTCGCCACCGGCATGACAGACGGCATGGAGGCCAGCTATGCCCGGCTCGAGCGGACGCTGGTGTCGGCATGACGGGGAACATCACCGAGCGCACCCGCACCACCCACGTCGTGGGCGAAGGCGACGACGCGATCACCTACGACGTCCACGGCGACCTCGCCACGGCGACCGCCCAGAGGCCGGCGCTGTTCCTCTTCGCCGCGCCCATGGACGCGTCGGGGCTCGAGACACTGGCCGGCTTCTTCGGCGATCGTCCCGTCGTGACCTACGACCCGCGTGGAGCCGGTCGCAACCCTCTCGGGACGAGAGACATCACGGTCGAGCAGCACGCCGATGATCTGCACCGAGTGATCCAGGCGCTCGGCGCCGGGCCGGTGGACGCCTTCGGGTCCAGCGGCGGGGCGGTCAACCTGCTCGGCCTGCTCGCCGCCCATCCGGACGACGTGCGGATCGCCGTCGTGCACGAGCCGCCGCTCGCCGCCGGCCTCCCCGATCGCGACGCGGTGCTCGCCGTGGTCGCCGACATGAAACGCACGTACGCGGACCAGGGCGATGGCGCGGCGATGGCGAAGTTCATCCCGTTCGTGATGCTCGACGGGCCCGTGCCCGACGACTACCTCGAGCAGCCCGCCCCGGACCCGGCCATGTTCGGGATGTCGGCTGCCGACGACGGCACGCGGACGAATCCGCTGCTGCGCAACATGCCCGCGACCATCGAGTACGCCATCGACGTCGAGTCCCTGCGCCGTTTGGGCGATCGCCTCGTCGTCGCGGCGGGTGTCGAGTCCGGCGACACGTTCGCGGCGCGCGGCGCACGCTCGGTCGCCGCGGAGCTGGGAGTCCCGGTGACCGACTTCCCGAGCCATCACGGCGGCTTCACGGAGCAGCCTGGCTACCCCAGCGATCCGGCGGGATTCGCCGCCCGCCTGCGCGAAGTCCTCGGCTGATCGCCGAGGCCCCGAGGGTCAGGCCTGACGGAAGCGGTTCACCATCGGGCAGTCGAACGGGTCGCGCGCGGCGAGGCCGACGCGGTTGAGGTAGGCGATGACGATCGCGTACGACTCGATCAGGCTGGTCTCGGTGTAGGGCACGCCGCGCGTGCGGCACTGCTCCATCACGATCTCGCGCGTCTTGGCGAGGTACGGGCGCGCCATGCTCGGGAAGAGGTGGTGCTCCACCTGGTAGTTCAGGCCGCCCATGAGCGTGGTCGCCCACCACCCGCCGCGGATGTTGCGGGAGGTGCGCACCTGCTTCGAGAAGAAGTCGAGCTTCGCATCGGCGGCGATGATCGGCATCCCCTTGTGGTTCGGGGCGAAGGACGCGCCCATGTACACGCCGAAGACCGCCAGCTGCACGCCGAGGAACGCGAACGCCATGCCGACGGGAAGGAACAGGAAGATCGGCGTGAGGTAGAGCGAGAACCGCATCGCGATGAGGCCGAGCTCGATCCAGCGGCCCTTCACCTCGCCGCGTGAGAAGAGGTGCTTCAGGCCGAGGGCGTGGAGGTTGGCGCCTTCGAGGGTGAGGAGCGGGAAGAACAGCCACCCCTGCTTGCGGGTGATCAGCGCGCCGAGGCGGCTCACCTTCGCGGCATCCTCCTCGAGGAAGCGGATGGTGTCGACCTCGATGTCGGGGTCCTTGCCCACCCGGTTCGGGTTCGCGTGGTGGCGGTTGTGCTTGTTGTTCCACCAGGAGAGGCTGATGCCCACGACGCCGGCGGCGAGGAATCGACCCAGCCGGTCGTTCGCGGGGCCGGACACGAGGATCTGCCGGTGGGCGGCCTCGTGCGCGAGGAACGCGACCTGCGTGAAGATGATGCCGAGAGCGCCGGCGATGAGGAGCTGGTACCAGGTGTCGCCCAGCAGGATGAATCCGGTGACCGCTCCGCCGAAGGCGAGAACGAGAGCGACGCCGACGATCGCGTAGAACCAGCGCGCACGCTGCAGCAGCCCCGTCTCGCGCACGACCTGCGAGACCTCCGTGTACGCGCGTGCGACGGGAGGGAAGGTCTCCGCACTGGCATACGTCTGGCGCACGGCGCCGAGACGAGCTTCGGTCGGTGCGACTGCTGTGATTGTGGCGATGATGCACCTGCTCTGGTTCGGATGCCGACCGCCTGGTCGACGCGGAGCCACTGGCGGATGCCGTCGCTGAGGCTCACACTACGCCTGTGCGTATGGCCCGATCGGAATGCACGGGTGGTTCACCGAGCTCTCGGAGGCGGCACACATCACGGAGTCGCCGGAGACCCGTCAGCTGCTCACCAGCTGGACGGTCCCGATCACGACGAGCAGGGCGCCGATCAGCGCGGCCAGGATGCGCAGCACGGTGGAGGCGTGCTCGACGAGATAGCGGCGGAGGCGCTCCAGCCCCGGTCGCACGTTGCTCTTGCCGACGGCGTACACGAGCACCAGTCCGGCCACCGTCGAGGCGCCGACAACCGTGACCACCACGACGATCGTCACGCTCGCGGCGAGATCGAGAGACGCGGCCCCGATCGCCAGCCCCGCCGCGATCGTCAGGACGATGTTCTTCGGCCGGACGTTCATCATGAGGCCGAACGCGAACGCGCGGGGTCCCGACATCGAGGTGAGGCCGGAGAGGCTGCTGCGGCCGGACGACACGGACCGTTCGCCGCGCCGACCGGCGAAGAGCGCGGTGCCGAGGAGGATGACGCCGATCGCGATCTCCGCCACATGCGCCCACGGCGGGAATGGGACGCGTGCCTCGTGCGGTGTGAGTTTGGCGCTGACGGTGAACACCGCGACGAGGAGTAGCAGGCCGACCGCCCACCCGCTGGTGAACGCCACGCTGCGCCTCATCGGGTCAGGAGCGAGGAGCAGCACCAGCACCGCGACGATCGGGAACACGCTCAGCGCGATCGCCACCGCGATCGGCAGCGTGTACCAGAGCACCGTGCTCATCCCCGGCCAGACTCCTGTCTCCCTCGCAGTGTGCGGGGGCGCGTGATCATCCTGCCGTACTGGGGTGCACTGCGCCCGCCGCAGCGGCGATCTGCCGCCGGCGATCGCGGAGTGCCGACTCCTCCCGCGTACGATGGCTCCGTGGACTTCTCCCTCGAATTCACCCCCGACCTGATCGCCGTCTTCGTGACGCTCTTCGTCCTCGAGATCGTTCTCGGCGTCGACAACGTCATCTTCATCTCGATCCTCGCGTCGAAGCTTCCCAAGGAGCAGCAGGCGAAGGCCCGCAACCTCGGTCTGACGCTGGCGATGGTGATGCGCGTGATCCTGGTGCTCTTCGCCGGATGGATCATCACGCTGAAGGAGGACGTCTTCTTCATCGGCGAGATGGGCTTCTCGTGGAAGGACCTCATCCTCATCGCGGGCGGACTCTTCCTGGTGTACAAGGCCGTCACCGAGATCCACCACAAGCTCGAGGGCGCCGAGGATGAGCACGGCGGCGTCGGGCGCAAGACGGTCACGTTCGGCTCCGTGCTGATCCAGATCCTGCTGCTCGACCTGGTGTTCTCGCTCGACTCGGTCATCACCGCCGTCGGCATGACCGAGAGCCTCGTTGTGATCATCACCGTCGTGGTGCTGTCGTTCGGGATCATGCTGTTCGCGTCGCGGTACATCTTCACCTTCGTGAACAAGCACCCCACCGTGAAGATGCTGGCCCTGTCGTTCCTGCTGCTCATCGGCGTGTTCCTGGTGGCCGAGGGCTTCGAGATCAAGATCGACAAGGCCTTCATCTACGGGCCGATGGCATTCGCGATCTTCGTCGAGGCGCTCAACCTGGCCTCCTCGGCCCGCAAGGCCAAGCGCGAGCAGAAGCGCCACCACGCCGTGCAGCTGCGCCCGCAGTACCCCGACGTCGACGAGTCGGTCGCGGTGCACGCCGCCCTCTCCGGTGCGGCGTCGGGCGGATCGGTCGGACTGTCGAACAAGCCGGTGGCCGGGGATGCCCCCTCCCCCGACGAGGAGCGCCAGGGCCTCGGCTGACGCCCATCATCGGGTGACGGGATGCCGCTAGCCTGAGCGTCGGGAGGTGATCCCCATCCTGAACCTCGACTACGGACGCGATCTCGTGATGATCGCCGTCATCTTCAGCGGTGCCGCGTTCGTATGGGCGGGGTGGGCGCAGGAGCGGCCCCCGAGGGGCGCCCTCTGGCGGATCGTCCTCGTGCTGCTGCAGCTGATCGCCTTGGCGATCCTCGCGTTCGGGATCCCGATCGCCGTCCAGCACTGGGAGACCCCCACTGCCCTCGCCTCCGCGAGCAACGCTCTCGTCTGGTACATCGTGGTGTTCTGGCTCGAGGTGATCGCGATCGTCGGCTTCTCGATCTACTTCGTGAGGACCGGCCGCGGCGCTCTCATCGCTCCGCTGGTGCTGACCGTCGTCGGGCTCCACTTCGTCCCACTCGCGTTCGTCTTCGCGCAGTGGATCCTGCTGATCGCGGCCGTCCTGCTGACGGCGGCCGGGGTGGGTGCGGTCTTCCTGCCGCAGCGCACCGCGGCACCCAGCTTCTGGTCGGGCATCCTCGCGGCGCCGATCCTGCTCGCACTCGCAGCCGTGTGCCTGTCGGCAGGCGTCGGCGCGCTGGCCTGACGAGGCCGCCGGCGCCCGCGCCCGTCGACTCAGGCGGGGTCGAGTACCAACCGGTAGCCCATGCCGGACTCGGTCAGCAGGTGCCGCGGATGGGCGGGGTCTGCCTCGAGCTTCTTGCGCAGTTGCGACAGGTACAGCCGCAGATAGCCGGTGTCGGTGACCTGCTCCGTGCCCCAGATGTCCTTGAGCAGAGCCTGCCGCGTCACCAGGGCGCCCGCGTTGCGAGCGAGGAACTCCAGGATGCGCCACTCCGTCGGCGTCAGGTGGACCGGCGCCCCGTCGCGGGTGACGAGCTTCGCCGCGAGGTCCACGCTGACGTCGCCGAACGACACCACGGGCTCGTTCGCGCTCGCCGCGGTGCGTCGTGACAGGGCGCGCAGCCGCGCGAGCAGCTCGTCGATCTGGAACGGCTTGGTGACGTAGTCGTCAGCTCCGGCATCCAGCGCCTCCACCTTATCGGCGGAGCCGGTGCGACCCGACACGACGATGATCGGCACGGCGGTCCACCCGCGCAGTGCCTCGATCACGCGCAGGCCGTCGAGTCGCGGCATCCCGAGGTCCACCATCACGATGTCGGGATGCTCCTTCGCGGCGAGGGCGATCGCGGCCTGCCCGTCCGGGGCGGCCACGACGGCGTAGCCGTGCGCGGCCAGGGTGATCCGCAGCGCGCGCACGAGCTGCGGATCGTCATCGGCGATGAGGATCTTCACCGGTCTCCTCCGGAATCGGATGCGGCCACCGGGAGCGCGATCACCATCGTGAGTCCCCCACCCGGGGTGTCTTCGGGCGTGAGCGTACCGCCCATGCCCTCGGTGAACCCCTTCGACAGGGCCAGGCCGAGGCCGAGACCCGTGGTGTTGTCGACGTCGCCCAGGCGCTGGAAGGGGGCGAACATGTCCTCGCGTCGCTCCGGAGAGATCCCCGGGCCCCGGTCGACGACACGGATCTCCGCCGTTCCGCCCAGCTGGCTGGTCCCGACCCGCACCCGGGCACCCACGGGGGAATGGCGCAGGGCGTTGGCGAGCACGTTCACCAGCACGCGCTGCAGCAGAACCGCGTCGGCGAGCACGGCGGGGAGGCCGGGATCCAGCGCGAGCTCGACCGCCTCGGGCCCGGCGCCGAGCTCATCGAGCGCCGCGGTGACGACGCCGGCGGAGTCCACCTCGCCGACCGAGACTGCGAGCACGCCCGCCTGGACCCGGCTGACGTCGAGCAGGTCCGTCACGAGGGCGGAGAGCGTGCCCAGCGATTCGTCCGCTGTCTCGAGCAGCTCGGCGCGATCCGACGCCGACAGCCCAGGACCGGCGGCCCGGATCCCGCCGATCGCCGCCACGGCGGCGGCGAGCGGGCGGCGCAGATCGTGGCTGACGGCCGACAGGAGCGCCGAGCGCACCTGGTCGGTCTCGGCCAGCGCACCCGCCTCACGCGCGGTCTCGGCCAGGTCGGTGTGCTCGAGGGCCGCCGCGAGCTGCGCGACGATCGCATCGAGGAGCCGACGCTCGGACGCGTCGAGCGTGTGTCCGTGCAGCTCGAGCGTCGCGCGTGGTCCGCCGCCGGACATCCAGCCCACGGACACGGGCTCGTACCGGCCGTCGCGCACCGGTTCGCCGTCGGTCGCGAGCACACGCCCGTCGGCGGCGACCAGTCGCACCCCGGCGAGGCCGAGCGACTCGCGCGTGCGGCTGACCATCGCCGGGATGGCGCTCTGGCCGCGCAGCACGCTGCCCGCCACGGTCGCCAGGAGCTCGGACTCCGCCGCCGAGCGGCGGGCGGCGCGCGCCGCCCGCGCTGCCCGGTCGACGATGAAGCTCACCAGCACGGCGATCACGACGTACAGCGCGATGGCCCACGCGTTGCGGGGGTCGGCGATGGTGATGGTGTGGAACGGCTCGACGAAGAAGTAGTTCAGGGTGAGCCCCGACATCACGGCGGCGAAGACCGCCGGCCAGATCCCTCCGACGAGCGCCACCACGACCACGAGCAGCTGGTAGGCGAGAACGTCGCTGGTGATCGTCTCCTCGGTGCGCGTGGCCACGAGCAGCCACGTCAGCAGGGGACCGCCGATCAGCGCGACCGCGAACCCCAGCGCCCGCCTCTTGACACTCAGTGCGCCGCCGGTGAGGCGGGGCAGCAGGTGCCGGCCGCCGGCCGCGGAGTGCGTCACCATGTGCACGTCGATGTCGCCGGACTCGCGGATCACGGTGGCGCCGATGCCGGGCCCGGTGAGGGCGGTGGCGAGGCGGCCGCGGCGGCTCGCGCCCATCACGAGCTGCGTCGCGTCGACCGATCGTGCGAACTCAACGAGGGTGCGCGGGATGTCGTCCCCGACCACCTGGTGGTACGTGCCGCCGAGCGACTCGACGAGGGCCCGCTGCTCGGCGAGCGCACCGGGGTCGCCCTCGCGCAGACCGTCCTGGCCCGAGACGTGCACGGCGAGGAGCCGTCCCCCCGCCGAGCGCGCGGCGATGCGGGCGCCGCGACGGAGAAGCGTCGCACCCTCGTCGCCCCCGGTGAGGGCGACCACGACCCGCTCCCGCGCCTGCCAGCTGCCGTCGATGCCGTGTTCGGCGCGGTAGCTGCGCAGGGCGCTGTCGACCTCGTCGGCGAGCCACAGCAGGGCGAGCTCGCGCAGGGCGGTCAGGTTGCCCAGGCGGAAGTAATTCGACAGCGCCGCATCGATGCGGTCCGCCGGGTAGACGAGCCCACCGGACAGCCGGTCGCGCAGGGACTGCGGGGCCAGGTCGACGAGTTCGATCTGGTCGGCGGCCCGGACGACGGCATCCGGAATCGTCTCGCGCTGGGTGACGCCCGTGATCTGCTCGACCACCCCGTTGAGGGACTCGATGTGCTGCACGTTGACGGTCGTGATGACGTCGATGCCTTCGTCGAGGATCAGCTCGACGTCCTGCCAGCGCTTCGCGTTCGGCGAGCCGGGCGCGTTGGTGTGGGCGAGTTCGTCGATGAGGGCGATGTCGGGATGACGCGCGAGCACCGCATCGACGTCGAGCTCGGGCAGCTCGACTCCGCGATACGACACGAGAGCGCGCGGCACGAGTTCGAGCCCGTCGGTCTTGCGGGCCGTGGCGGCGCGGCCGTGGGTCTCGACGAAGCCGATGACCACGTCGCGGCCCTCGGCCGAGAGCCGGCTGCCCTCCTCGAGCATCTCGAAGGTCTTGCCGACTCCGGGCGCGCCGCCGAGCAGGACTCTGAGCTTCCCGCGCTTCACGTGCTCACCCTACGACTTCCGGTGAGACGTGCGCGGACGGATGCCGCGGCCACCGCGTCTCATCGTTCGAGCTCGTCGAGGGCGAGGTTGAGCGACAGCACGTTCACCCGCGGCTCGCCGAGGAACCCGAGGTCGCGCCCTTCGGTGTGCTGCGCGACGAGTGCACCCACCTCGGCTTCCGTGAGCCCGCGCTCGGCTGCGATCCGCGGGATCTGCAGCTCGGCGTAGGCGGGGCTGATGTGGGGATCGAGTCCCGACCCGGACGCCGTGACGGCGTCCGCGGGGATGGCGCCGACGGGGACGTGCTCAGTCGCCTCGATCGCCGCCTGGCGATCCTCGATCGCAGCGATGAGGTCGGCGTTCTCGGGGCCGAGATTGGACCCGCTCGACGCGCCTCCGTCATATCCGTCCCCCGCCGCGGACGGACGGGACTGGAAATAGCCCGGGAGCGGGGCACCCGCGGCATCCGTGAAGTCCTGGCCGATGAGCGCGGACCCGACGGTCTCGCCGCGCGCGTCCTGCACGAGCGAGCCGTTCGACTGCCAGGGCAGGGCGAGCTGCCCGACGGCGGTGATGAGCAGCGTGTAGCCGACGCCGAGCACGAGGGTGAAGACGAGCATCGCGCGGAGGGCGACGCCGGTGGTGCGCGCGGTGGCGCGGGTGTCTGTGGACATTCCGATGTCTCCTTGGGGTCAGAAGCCGGGGATGAGGCTCACGACGAGGTCGATGAGCTTGATGCCGACGAACGGGGCGATGATGCCGCCGAGTCCGTAGATCAGGAGGTTGCGACTGAGCGTCGCCGACGCGCTCTGCGCGCGATACGCCACGCCGCGCAGGGCGAGGGGGATGAGGAACACGATGACGAGGGCGTTGAAGATGATGGCGCTCATCACCGCCGAGGCCGGGGAGCTGAGGTGCATCACGTTGAGCGCCGCCAGGCCCGGGAAGATCCCCATGAACATCGCGGGGATGATCGCGAAGTACTTCGCGATGTCGTTGGCCAGCGAGAACGTGGTCAGTGCGCCCCGCGTGATCAGCAGCTGCTTGCCGATGCGGACGATGTCGATCAGCTTGGTGGGGTCGCTGTCGAGGTCGACCATGTTGCCGGCCTCCTTCGCGGCCGACGTGCCCGTGTTCATCGCGACGCCGACGTCGGCCTGCGCGAGCGCGGGCGCGTCGTTGGTGCCGTCGCCGGTCATCGCGACGAGGTTGCCGCCCTCCTGCTCGCGTCGGATGAGCGCGAGCTTGTCCTCCGGCGTCGCTTCGGCGAGGTAGTCGTCGACGCCGGCCTCCTTCGCGATCGCCGCGGCCGTGAGCGGGTTGTCGCCGGTGATCATGACCGTGCGGATCCCCATGGCCCGCAGCTCGTCGAAGCGGTCCCTCAGCCCCTCCTTCACGATGTCCTTGAGGTGGATCACGCCGAGAACGGCGGCGGTGCCCGCCGACAGCGTGGCGACGGCGAGCGGCGTCCCGCCCGACTGGGCGATCCCGTCGGCCTCGGCGGCGAGATCGGCGCGGGTGCGGGCGGGGACGTCGGCCCCGGATGCCTCCAGCCAGGCCAGCACGGCGCTGGCGGCACCTTTTCGCACCTGCGTGCCGTCGGCGAGGTCGATTCCGCTCATGCGCGTCTGCGCGGTGAACGCGACGGCGGCCGACCCCGCAGGGGCGGAGACGCGGATGTCGCGCAGCGCCGCCAGCTCGACGACGGAGACGCCCTCGGGGGTGGGGTCGGCGAGCGACGACAGCGCGGCCGCGCGCGCGAGCTCCGCCGGGTCGACGCCGGGAAGGCCCACGAAGTCGGAGGCGCGCCGGTTGCCGTAGGTGATCGTGCCGGTCTTGTCGAGCAGCAGGGTCGTCACGTCGCCGGCCGCCTCGACGGCGCGGCCCGACATCGCGAGGACGTTGCGCTGCACGAGCCGGTCCATCCCGGCGATGCCGATCGCCGAGAGCAGGGCGCCGATCGTCGTCGGGATGAGGCACACCAGCAGCGCGACGAGCACGACGATGCTGACCGGTGACGCGGCGTACGACGCGATCGGATTGAGCGTGAGGACGACGATCACGAACACGATCGAGAGGCTCGCCAACAGGATGCCGAGCGCGATCTCGTTGGGAGTCTTCTGCCGGCTCGCCCCCTCCACCAGCCGGATCATGCGGTCGACGAACGTCTCGCCGGGCTTCGACGTGATGCGCACGACGATCCGGTCGGACAGCACCCGTGTGCCTCCGGTCACCGCCGACCGGTCACCGCCGGACTCGCGGACGACCGGTGCTGACTCGCCCGTGATCGCCGACTCGTCGACCGTCGCGATTCCGGCGATGATGTCGCCGTCGCCGGGAATGAGCTCCCCGGCCTCGACGACCACCACGTCGCCGAGACCCAGCTCGGACGACGCGACCTCGACGGACTCCGCCTGCCGTGCCGAGGCATCCGCTCCGGCGTCGTAGTGGACCACCCGGCGGGCGGCCGTGCTCGTGCGCGTCTTGCGCAGCGTCGCGGCCTGCGCCTTGCCGCGGCCCTCGGCGACGGACTCGGCCAGGTTGGCGAAGAGCACGGTGAGCCACAGCCACGCGGCGATGCCCCACGTGAACCCGGGGGGCACCGGGGCGCCCCCGGAGTCCTCGGGGCCGCCGAGGAACGGCTCGGCGATCGCGATGACGGTGGTCAGCGCCGCCCCGACCCACACGAGGAACATGACGGGATTGCGCCACAGCGCCGCCGGGCCGAGCTTGCGAAGCGCGCCCGGCAGGGCCTGCACGAGCTGTGCGGCGCTGAATGCCCGCAACCGGCGGGAAGAGGGCGGGGGCACCGATCCGGCGACGGGGGCCGAGGGAGTGGGGGCGGACAGAGACGTGTGCATGTCAGACGAGACCTTCCGCCAGGGGACCCAGCGTGAGAACGGGGAAGTAGGTGAGTGCGGTGATGACGACGGCGACGACCGCCAGCAGGCCGACGAACTGCGGCCGGTAGGTCGGCAGCGTGCCGGCGGTGACGGGCACCGGGCGCTGCGTCGCGAGCGATCCCGCGAGGGCGAGCACGAGCACGATCGGGATGAACCGCCCGAGCAGCATGGCGACGCCGAGCGCGGTGTTGAACCACGGCGTGTTGGCGGTGAGTCCCGCGAACGCCGAGCCGTTGTTGTTCGCCGCCGAGGTGAAGGCGTAGAGGACCTCGCCGAGTCCGTGCACGCCCGGGTTCCAGATCGACGTCGCCTCGACGTCGGAGCGGATGGCGGGGATGCCGAAGCTCAGCGCGGTTCCCGCGAGCACCAGCGCGGGCGTCACGAGGATGTAGAGGCTCGCGAGCTTGATCTGGGTCGGTCCGATCTTCTTGCCGAGGTACTCGGGTGTACGGCCGACCAGGAGGCCGCCCACGAAGACCGCGATCACGGCGAGCACGAGCATGCCGTACAGCCCCGATCCCACACCGCCGGGCGCGATCTCGCCGAGCATCATGTTGATCATCGGGATCATGCCGCCGAGGGCCGTGTAGGAGTCGTGCATGGAGTTGACGGCACCGGTGCTGGTGAGCGTGGTCGCGCCCGCGAAGAGCGTGGAGCCCCAGATGCCGAACCGCACCTCCTTGCCCTCCATCGCCGAGCCTGCGAGCTGGGGGGCGGAGCCGAGCCCGAGCGACTCGAGCCAGGTGATGGCGGCGATCGACACGATCGCGATCGACGACATCACGGCGAGGATCGCGTAGCCCTGGCGGTCGTCCCCGACCATGCGGCCGAACGCGCGCGGCATCGCCACGGGGATGGCCAGCAGCAGGAGGATCTCGAGCACGCCCGACCACGGGGTCGGATTCTCGAACGGGTGCGCCGAGTTGGCGTTGAAGAAGCCGCCGCCGTTCGTGCCGAGCAGCTTGATCGCCTCCTGCGAGGCGACGGGTCCGCCGGGGAGGGACTGCGTGGCGCCGCCGATCGTGGCGACCTCGGTGAAGCCGGTGAAGTTCTGCACGACACCGGCGACGATGAGCGCGACCGCCGCGACGATCGACAGCGGGAGGAGCAGCCGCGTGATGCCGCGCGTGAGGTCCACCCAGAAGTTGCCGATCGTGCCGGAGCCGCGGCGGACGAATCCTCGCACGAGGGCGACGGCGACGGCGATGCCGACCGCGGCCGAGACGAAGTTCTGCACCGCGAGACCGGCCAGCTGCACGGTGTAGCCCATGGTGAGCTCCGGCGAGTACGACTGCCAGTTGGTGTTCGTGACGAACGAGACGGCCGTGTTGAAGGCGAGCCCTTCGGGGACGGCGGGCAGGCCCAGCGAGGCGGGGAGCACCGCCTGGAAGCGCTGGAGAGCGTAGACGAACAGCACGCCCACGGCCGAGAACGCGAGCACGGCGCGCGCGTACGACTGCCACGTCTGCTCCGATCGCGGGTCCACCCCGACCAGCCGGTAGAGGCCGCGCTCTGCGCGCCAGTCCTTCTCGGCGGTGTAGGTGCGCGCGATCCAGTCGCCGAGAGGCCGGTAGAGGAGGGCGAGCACGAGCAGGACAGTCGCGAGCTGCAGGATGCCGGTCCACACCGTCGCCGCGGTCATCAGAACCGCTCCGGGTCGACGAGTGCGACGACGAGGTAGACGATCGCGCCGAGACCGAGGGCGGCCGCGAGGAGGGAGAGGACGATCACGACCGCTCCTCCCCTCGTGGGGCGGAGCTGCCGGCGCGGGCGACCAGCCTCTCGGCTCCCTTCGCGATCAGCCCGACGAGCGCGAAGAGCGCGAGCGTCGTGACGAGGTAGATGACATCGAGCACGGGGACTCCAGGGGATCCGGATCCGCGCCCGGCAGGGGCGCGGGCGGCCGCCGGATCGACGGCCGCAGCTCCCGATGCAACACCGCTCGCAGGCGCCGCCGTCGCGCCCTCACGAGATCCATGCGCCGTAAGCGCCGGCCCTCACGCTGCGTCTACGCCGGCGGCGTCACAGCGCCTCTGCGAGACCTCCGCCGAAGACGAGCACCGCGGCACCGGCCACGATCACCGCGGCCACGCCGAGGATCACCAGGACCAGCACGTTCCCGGCGATCGCGAGAAGCGCCGCACCGAGCGACGACACGCGCCGCGCCGGACCGTTCGGGAGAGTCGTGGTCGCCGTCGAGTGCATCATCCTTCGACGCTACGAAGACGCGCGGGACGCGGCATCCGTCCCGGGGCCCATCTTCGTACGACCGGAGGATGATCCGCTCAGGCGCGGGCGAGGTCGTCTTCGAGCGCGACCCACGCGAGCATCGCGCATTTCACGCGTGCGACGTACTTGGAGACACCGGAGAGCGCGGCGGCGTCGAGGTACAGGTCCTCGTCGAGCTCGATCGTCCCGCGCGAGCGCAGCGCCTCGCGGAAGCCGTCGATGAGAGCGGATGCCTCGCCGCGCGGCATCCCCTCGACCAGCTCCGTCATCATCGAGGCGGACGCCTGCGAGATCGAGCAGCCGTTGCCCTCCCACGTGACGTCGCGCACGGTCTCTCCGTCGGGATCCAGCCGCAGCCGGAGCGTGATCTCGTCACCGCACAGCGGGTTGTGCTGATGCGAGGTCGCCGAGCGCCCCTCCTCATCGGCCAGGCCGAAGCCGACGCGGCGCTTGGAGTGGTCGAGGATGAGCTCCTGGTAGAGCGACTCGAGCCCGCTCATGAGCCGGCTCCGAAGAATGCGCGTACGCCCGAGACGGCCTCGAGGAAGACGTCGACCTCGTCGGCGGTGTTGTACAGCGCGGCCGACGCGCGCACCGACGCCGTCAGGCCGAAGCGGCGGTGCAGCGGCTGCGCGCAATGGTGCCCGACGCGCACCGCGATGCCGCGCGAGTCGAGGAACTGGCCCACGTCGTGCGCGTGCACGCCGTCGACGTCGAATGCCCACAGCCCCACGCGCTCGACGCCCTCGGCGTCGCCGAGCAGGCGGATGCCCGGAATGCTGCGCAGGCCCTCGCCCATGCGCGCCTCGAGCGCGCGCTCGTGCGCGTGCACGGCGGCCATGTCGACGTCCGCGAGATAGCGGACGGCCGCGGCCAGGCCGATGGCCTGCGACACCGGCTGGGTGCCCGCCTCGAACCGCTGCGGCGGCGGCAGGTACGACGCCTCGTCGAGGGTCACCGTCGTGATCATCGATCCGCCGGTGAGGAACGGAGGCAGCGCTTCGAGCACCTCCGAGCGGCCGTAGAGCCCGCCGATCGCGTAGGGCCCGAGCATCTTGTGGCCGGAGAACACCGCGAGATCGACATCGAGCGCCGGCAGGTCCAGTGGCAGGTGCGGGGCGGACTGGCAGGCGTCGAGCACGGTGAGCGCGCCGGCCTCGCGGGCGAGCGCGACGAGCTGCGCCACCGGGTTGACGATGCCCAGCACGTTCGACACATGCGGGAAGGCGACGACACGGGTGCGGTTCGAGATGACGGATGCCGCAGCATCCGTGTCGATCGTCCCGTCGTCGCGGACCGGGATGTGGCGCAGCACCGCGCCGGTGCGCGCGGCGAGCTCCTGCCAGGGGATGAGATTGGCGTGGTGCTCGCTCTCGGTGACGACGAGCTCGTCGCCGGGGTGCAGGGCGAACCGGCGGCTCGCGGGGGCGCCGCGGCCCACGGTCGCGTTGCCGATCGCGTACGCGACGAGATTCAATCCCGCCGTGGCCCCGCTCGTCCAGACCAGCTGCTCGGGCGCGGCGCCGACGAAACCCGCAACGGCGGTCCGGGCGTCCTCGAACAGCTCGGTCGCCTCCGCAGCGAGGGTGTGCGCACCACGGTGCACGGCGGCGTTCGATCGCGTCAGGAACGACACCTCGGCATCGATGACGGCCTGCGGCTTCTGGCTCGTGGCCGCGGAGTCGAGGTAGACGAGAGGGGAGTCGCCGACGCGCTCGCCGAGGAGCGGGAAGTCGGCGCGGATGGCCGCGAGGTCGAGCACGGGCGCGGGAGATGTCACCCTTCCAGGCTACGCCGTGCCGCCCGTGTGCGGGCTGGCCGCTCGAGTCGCCGCGTGGGGTCAGGCGACCGGCGTCGACTCCTTCTCGGGCTGCGGCGGACCCGCCGGCCGTGTCGCGCGCCGGCCGGCGCGCTGGATCTCGGGGGTCGAGGGCCGACCCGCGCGATCCTCCCCGGGGAGGGGGCGCGAGCGGCGGCCGTAGATGAGCTCGGACGAGTCGAGCAGCCACGGAACCAGCGTGATTGAGACGCCGTGGACGAGCATCAGCTGCTGCGCGATGCGGCGTGAACGGCGGTTGTGCAGCAGCGACTCCCACCAGTGCCCGACGATGTACTGCGGCAGGTAGACGGTGACCACGGACGAGCCGTAGGACTCGCGGTATTTCTTGATGAACTTCGCGATCGGCGCGGCATACGAGCGGTACGGCGACTCGATGATGACCAGCTTCACCGGGATGCTGTGCTCCTCCCATTGCCGCTGCAGCGCGGCCGACTCCTCGGCGCTCACGGCGACGTGGATGGCGAAGGTGTTCTCGTGCTTGGCCGCGAGCGCGTAGTCGATGGCCTTGATGACCGGCTTCTGGAGCCGGTTGACGAGGATGAGCGCGACGTCGCCCTCGGCACCGAAGTGCGTCGTGTCGTCGACCTCGATCTCGTGCTCGACGTCGCGGTAGTACCGGTGGACGCCGACCATGAGGATCGCGAGGATCGGGATCGCGATGAACACCAGCCAGGCACCGTGCGTGAACTTGGTGATCGTCACGATGAGCAGCACGGAGATCGTCATCGCCGCGCCGACGGAGTTGATCACCAGACCCGTGTACGCGGAGCGCCGGGTGAGGGCCGCGGACTCCTGGGAGGCGGCATCCGGCGGCAGAGCCGCGATCTCGCGCAGCGATCTGCGCCAGTGCCGCACCATGCCGATCTGCCCGAGTGAGAACGACACGAAGACGCCGATGATGTACAGCTGGATGAGCGTGGTGAGGTTGGCCTGGTAGATCACGAGGACCGCGATCGCCGCGATGCCGAGGATGATCATCCCGTTGGAGTAGACGAGGCGGTCGCCGCGGGTGTTGAGCGCCTTCGGCGCGTAGCCGTCGCGGGCGAGCACCGAACCCAGGAGGGGGAAGCCGTTGAAGGCGGTGTTCGCGGCGAGGAGCAGCACGCACGCTGTGGCCGCCTGGATGACGTAGAACGGGATCGATCCCATGCCGAAGGTTCCGGCGGCGATCTGCGCCATGAGGCTCGGCTGCACCTGTGTCGCGCAGTCGAACCCGATGAGATTGCAGGGGTTCTCCGCGTAGTGCACGCCCGAGATGAGCCCGAGAGCGGTGAGGCCCGCGAACAGCACGATCGCGATGCTGCCCATGAGCACGAGCGTCATCTGTGCGTTGCCCACCTTGGGGCGGCGGAAGGCAGGCACGCCGTTCGAGACCGCCTCGACGCCGGTCAGGGCGGAGCACCCCGACGAGAACGCACGCAGGATCAGCAGGATCATCGCGGCCTGGGTCAGTTCCTCGCCCTGAACGGCGAACTCCGCGCTGGAGGCCACCGGCGGGTCGCCGAGCGCGGTGCGCGCCAGCCCCACGACGATCATCACCGCGACGGAGCCGATGAACACGTAGGTGGGGATCGCGAAGGCGAACGACGCCTCGCGCACTCCTCGCAGGTTCACGATGATGATGAGGATGACGAAGCCGACGGCGAGCTCGATGCGCCCAGGGTTGAGTTCGGGAATCGCCGAGATGATGTTGTCCACGCCGGACGCGACCGAGACCGCGACGGTGAGCACGTAGTCCACGAGCAGGGCGGCGGCGACCACCACGCCCGACTTCTCCCCGAGATTCTTCCGGGCGACCTCGTAGTCGCCGCCACCGGACGGGTAGGCCTTGATGAGCTGCCGGTAGCTCAGCACGACGACGATGAGGAGGACGACGACCGCGGTCGCGACCCACGGGGCGAACGCGAGGAACGCCGTCCCGCCGATCAGCAGGATCATGAGCAGCTCCTGCGGCGCGTAGGCGACCGAGCTCAGCGCGTCGGACGCGAAGATCGGCAGTGCGCGGCGCTTGGGCAGCAGCTGGTCATCGAGTTTCTCGGAGGTGAGGGGGTCGCCGAGGATCAGGCGTTTCGCGCGCGGCGACTCCTCGACCGGCTCACGGTTTTCACTCGTCACGGCGGGCGATGTTACTCGCATGGATTCCGTGAGGATTCATCCAGAGGGCCATCCTCACGGAATCCATGCACCCGGCGCCCGCGCGAACGTCGACGCTCGATGCCGGGCGCCCGATGCCTACGCGCGGCTCCGACGGCGGCCCGCAGTCAGGGGCGGTCGAGGAACTCCCGCGCGGCCACGACGATGTTCCGCACGCCGTTGTCGAGTGTCGGCTGGAGCACGGGTGCGAAGAACGGCGAGTGATTGGTGGGGATGTCGCGCTCGACCGTTCCGGCCGCCGTGGCCGCCTGGAACGCGGCCGGGTCGACGCCACCCCAGAACCAGAAGACGAGCGGTGCGCCGGCCTCGCGCGCGAACCACGACACGTCCTCGCTCCCGGTGAACATGCCGGGGTCGATCACGGTGCCCTCGCCGAAGGCCGCGTCGAAGGCGAGGCGCAGGCGCGCGGTCGCATCGACGTCGTTGATCGTCGGCGGCAGGGAGTGGTCGATCGCGATGACCGGCGGCTCCTCGGCGCCGGATGCCTGCGCCTCGGCGCGCACGACGCGCTCCACCTTCTCGAGGATGCGGGCGCGTGCTTCGTCGTCGGGGTAGCGCAGGCTCAGCTCGAGCCGGGCCTCCGCCGGGATGATGTTGTTCTTGAGGCCCGCGTGGATCGAGCCGACCGTGACCACGGCCACGTCGCGCGGATCGACCTCGCGGGACACGACCGTCTGCAGCCGCATGACCGTGGCCGCCGCCATCACCACCGGGTCGATGGTCGAGTGGGGGCGCGAACCGTGGCCGCCGCGCCCCAGGAGCGTCACGGTGAGCCCGTCGGATGCCGCCATCTGGGTGCCGCTGCGCACGCCGATCGTGCCCGCGGGAAGCGGGGTCACGTGCTGGCCGAGCACGATGTCGGGCTTCGGGAAACGGTCGAGCACGCCATCGGCGATCATCGCCTGGGACCCGGCGCCGTACTCCTCGGCGGGCTGGAAGACGGCGACGATCGTGCCGCTCCACTCCTCCTTCGTCGCCACGAGCTGCTCGAGCGCGCCGAGGAGCGCCGTCACGTGCATGTCGTGGCCGCACGCGTGCATGACCGGGACGTCAGTGCCCGCCGGGTCGGTGCCGCGCGCCGTGCTCGCGTACTCCAGGCCGGTCTGCTCGGGCACGGGGAGCGCGTCCATGTCGGCACGCAGCCACACCACGGGGCCTTCGCCGTTGCGGATCACGCCCGCCACGCCCGTCTTGCCGATGCCCTCCTCGAACTCGAGGCCGAGTTCCTCGAGGTGCTTCGCGACGACCCCCGCCGTGCGGGTCTCCTGGAACGAGAGCTCCGGATGCCGGTGCAGGTCGATGTAGAGGGCCTCGAGGTCGATCGTCATGCGTCCGAGCCTAACCGGGCGGTTCATGCGGGCCGTTTGTGCGGGCGAATGCACGCCTCCGCCGGCAATGTCTCATGCATTTGTCCGCACAACCGACCCGGGGGAGGGGGAGGGGGAGAGGGAGGGGGAGGGGGTCAGCCGGACAGGCGCGCGGTCGAGCCCCGCACGATCAGCTCGTACGGCAGCTCGCCCGGCTCGTGCACGGGGGGAGCGGCGTCCTTCGTCTCGAGCTCCGCGAGGATCGCGTCGGCGGCCCGCTCACCCTGGCCGAGCGGGAACTGGTCCACGGTGGTGAGGCGGAAGAACTCGCCGAGCTCGTGACCGTCGATGCCGACGACCGAGAGGTCCTCGGGCACGCGGTAGCCCAGCTCGCGCGCGGCCAGCAGCGCTCCGATCGCCATTTCGTCGGATGCCGCGAAGATCGCCGTCGGACGGCCGCCCGGCTTGCCGAGCAGCTGCTTCGCGGCGCGGAAGCCGCCCTCGATCGTGAAGTCGGCGGGCTCGAACAGCGACGGCTTCACCGGGATGCCGGCATCCGCCAGCGCCTGCTCGAAACCCTGCCGCCGATGCGTGGGGATGTGGAAGTCGATATCGAACTCGGGGCTCGCGCCGATGTGCGCGATCTCGCGATGGCCCAGCGCGAGCAGGTGCTCGGTCGCCAGCCGCGCGACCGCGACGTCGTCGACGGTCAGCGTCGTGAGCCGCGGGTTGGGTCCGCCGATCGCGATCACCGGGAGGTCGAGTTCGATCAGCTGGCCGGTCTCCTCCTCGCCGAGCTCGATCGAGATCGCGATCACGCCGTCCACGCGCTGCCGGCGCAGGAACGTGTCGAACACGTCGCGGCGCTCGCCGCGGTCGGCGGTGAGGGCGTAGAGCGTGATGTCGTACCCGCGTCTCATGAGCGCGGACGCGATGCCCGAGAGCACGGTCGAGAAGAACCAGCGGTCGAGGAAGGGCACCAGCACGCCGATGTTGCGGGTGCGGCCGGAGGCCAGGCTCGAGGCCGATGCCGACACGACGTAGCCGAGGGTCTTCGCCGCCGCCTCGACGCGCGCCTTCGTCGCATCGGAGACGTGGCCGCGACCGCTCAGGGCGCGCGAGACGGTCGCCGTCGAGACGCCGGCATAGCGCGCCACCTCGTCGATGCTGACCACGTCGCCCTCACCCCTCGCGCCGGCCCTGCGGCCGTCGCTTCTCAGTCGTTCGTGAGCCAGACCGTCGTGTCGGCCGGCAGCTCGCCGTCGCCCAGCGGACCGCTCGCCGCGATCACGATACCGTCCGGCAGCGGGATCGGTGTGGAGCCGGTGTTGCCGACGACGATGACGTTCCCGTTGCGGAAGGCCACGGCATCCGTCCCGAAGCCCGCGAGCCATTCGAGTGTGCCGCCGCCCAGGCCGCGTGCGCGGCGCACAGCGATGAGCGAACGGTACAGCGACAGCGTCGAGCCGGGATCGCCGGCCTGCGCGTCGCGGGCGAACGTCGCCCATTCCGCGGGCTGCGGAAGCCACGCGGCGCCGGTCGGGCTGAAGCCGTAGGCGGGCGCGTCGGCGGCCCACGGGATCGGCACGCGGCAGCCGTCGCGCCCGTAGCGCTCGCCGTTCGTGCGGAACCAGGTCGGGTCCTGGCGGGCGTCGCCCGGGATGTCGATGACCTCGGGCAGGCCGAGCTCCTCGCCCTGGTAGAGGTAGGCGGAGCCGGGCAGCGCGAGCATGAGCGCCGTCGCGGCGCGGGCGCGGCGCAGGCCGACCTCGGGGATCGGCTTGCCGGGGGAGTCCGGGCCGATGCCGTGACCCTGCGGGTTCTCGGCCGTGAGGGCGAGGCGCGAGGCGTGGCGCACGACGTCGTGGTTCGACAGCACCCACGTGCTCGGCGCGCCGACGGCCGCGTAGGCGGCGATCGACTCGGCGATCACGGCGCGGAGGGAGGGGGCCTCCCACGCCGTCTCGAGATAGGCGAAGTTGAACGCCTGGTGCATCTCGTCGGGGCGCACCCACAGGGCGGTCTTCTCGGGAGTGGGGAGCCACGCCTCGGCGCACAGGGCGCGGTCGCCGTCGTACTCGGCGACCAGTCGGTGCCAGTCGCGGTACACCTCGTGCACACCGTCCTGGCCCCAGTACGGCACGTCCGCCTCTTCGCCGCCCATCGAGCCGGCGTCGGGATCGGGGCTGTAGTCGGGGAGACCTTCGGCCTTCACGAGGCCGTGCGCGACATCCACGCGGAAGCCGTCGACACCCCGGTCGAGCCAGAAGCGCAGCACGCGGCGGAACTCCTCGCGCACCTCCTCGTTCGACCAGTCGAAGTCGGGCTGCGACGAATCGAACAGGTGCAGGTACCACTGGCCGGCGGTGCCGTCGGCCTCGACGACGCGCGTCCAGGCGGGGCCGCCGAACACGGACTCCCAGTTGTTCGGGGGAAGCTCACCCTCGACGCCCCGACCATCGCGGAACATGTAGCGCGCGCGCTCGAGGCTCCCCGGTGCTGCGGCGAGCGCCTCCTGGAACCACACGTGCTGGTCGGACGAGTGGTTCGGGACCAGATCGACGATGAGACGGATGCCGCGGGCGTGCGCCCGCGTGAGCATCTCGTCGAAGTCGGCCAGCGTGCCGAAGAGCGGATCGACGTCGCAGTAGTCGGAGACGTCGTAGCCGGCATCCTTCTGCGGGGAGCGCTGGAACGGACTCAGCCACAGGGCGTCGATGCCGAGGTCGCGCAGGTCGTCGAGACGCGAGGTGATCCCGGGCAGGTCGCCGACGCCGTCGCCCGTGCTGTCGGAGAACGAGCGCGGGTAGATCTGGTAGATCACGGCGGTGCGCCACCACTCGCGGCCGGCTGCGGTGGTCGGCGCGTCGGCGCGTTCGGCGGTCTGCGGGGAATTCATCGGGCCAGTGTACTGCAAGCGCTTACATCAGCCGGCGCGCGCTGACGATCGGGGCCCTGGACGCCGCGCGCCGGGTATCACGCGCGCCCCCACACCCCTCTCACCCTTCATCGGGGTCTGTCGGCCCGTCGGATCGGCAGGCTGCGTACGGATCATCGATCCGCTCGACCATCCATCCATCGATCCGAAGGTGCAGCTATGAGCTCTCCTGAAGTGCCGGGTGCTCCCGGCGACAATGACGACGAGCAGGGCTCGGCCCTCCGTCTCATCTACGAGTACGAAGACGGCGAGGTGCGCCTCGTCAGCCAGCAGCGCGTCGACGTCGCCGTGCCGGGGTTCGATCTCGACGAAGCGCCGAGTGTCGACCACGTCGAGGTGCGCGACGCCGATGGCGTCCCTCTCTCCCGCGTCCGTGTGCGAGATGCGCTCCCCGACTCCGTCGAGGTCTTCGGCGAACCGGGCGAGGCGATCTCGCGCGTGCCCGATCCGGTCCGCCGGGGCGCGTTCACCGTGGTGGTGCCCGCGCCGCGGGCGGCGGCTCGCGTGGTGCTGCAGCGTCCACCGTCACCGGAGGCCGCACCCCCACCCGGAGACCGGGCATTCCGAGCACCACGGCCAGTCGTCCTCTCGGATGACGCGATCGAGGGGGCTCCGTCATGACCACCGCGGACGGTGCCGTCATCGGCACGACCCAGATCCACGGGAACGCGCCGCGCAGCAAGGCGTTCAACATCGTGCTGCTCGGCGACGGGTTCACCGCCGCGCAGCAGGGGGCGTTCGACACCGCGGCGGCGAGCTTCGTCACCGCGCTGCTCGCCACGGATCCCTTCGGGCAGCTCCAGTCGGTGATCAACGTCTTCCGGGTGAACGTGAGCTCCACCGACAGCGGCGCCGACGATCCGGTGGGGCCGGGCGGGACAGGGGCGACCGCACGCACGTACTTCGATGCGACCTTCGGCGGCGCCGGCATCCGTCGCCTTCTCCTCGCGAACAGCACCACCGTGCTCACGGCCGCGGCCGCACAGGTCCCCGAGTTCACGCTCGCGCTCCTTGTGGTCAACTCCACCGTCTACGGCGGCGCGGGAGGCGCGATCGGCACCTACTCGCTGGCGGGCGGCGCGACCGAGATCGCCATCCACGAGGCCGGTCACACGGCGTTCGGCCTGGCGGACGAGTATCCCTACTGGGCCGGTGGCAACGAGGCGGATCGGCAGCACCATCCCGCCGTCGAGCCGGGCGAGCCGAACGTGACGGTCAACACGGACCGCAACACGCTCAAATGGCGGTGGGCGGTCGCGGCGAACACGCCGATCCCCACCCAGACCAACCCGAATCCGGCCGTCGAGGACTACTCGGCGAGCCCCGTGCCCGCCGGCACGGTCGGAACGTTCGAGGGCGCGCACTACTACCACGCGGGGGCCTACCGCCCGGAGTGGGACTGCAAGATGCGCAACCTCGGCGTCGAGTTCTGCGCCATCTGCAAGGCCGTGATCTGGAACCGGTTCCGACCGCTCATGACCCAGCCCGTGCGCGCGAGCGCGGTCATGTCGGTCGTCGCCCGCTATCCCGAGCATCTGGACGTGTTCGCGGTGGCGCCGGACGGTCGCTGCGTCTCTGACTGGTGGGACGCGGGGTCGGGCTGGGCGGGATGGTTCTCGCTCATGGGCGGCGTCGCCGCTCCCGGTGGGGCGGGCTCGCCGATCACAGCGATCTCGCGATACGACCGCCATCTCGATCTGTTCACGGTCGGCACCGACAACCGGGTCTACTCGGCGTGGTGGGATGCCTCGTCCGGGTGGTCGAACTGGTTCCCGCTCGGCAGCATCCGTTGTCGCCCCGGCTCGGTCGTCACCGCCCTCGCCCGCTACACCGATCAGATCGACCTCTTCACGACCGACCAGAGCGGCCGCACGATGACGATGTGGTGGAACGGCGGAGGCGGATGGGCCCGCGACTGGGTGCACATCGGCGGCGGGATCGCTGCCAGCGGGGCGCCGGTGACGGCCGTCGCCCGGCGCCCGCATCACCTCGACATCTTCACCGTCGGCACCGACAACCGGGTCTACTCGGCGTGGTGGGACCAGCGGTCGGGTTGGTCGGGGTGGTTCCCCATCAACGGCATCACGTGCCGGCCCGACTCGACCGTGACGGTCGTGGCGCGGCATCCCGATCAGCTCGATCTGTTCACGACCGACAGCAACGGGCGCATCATGTCGACCTGGTGGAACTCCACCGGAGGCTGGGCGCAGGGCTGGTTCCAGGTGTCGGGCGGGGTCGCCTCGCCGGGGTCGGACGTCACGGCGATCGCTCGATACACAGGCCACCTCGACCTGTTCGTCATCGGCACCGACAACCGCGTGTACTCGACGTGGTGGCATGAGGGCGGCAACTGGGCCGCCTGGTTCAACGTGTCGGGCGGCGTCGGCAAACCCGGCGGACAGGTGGCTGCCATCAGCCGGGTCGCCGAGCAGATCGACGTGTTCGTCACCGGCACCGACGATCTCGCCTACAGCACCTGGTGGAACGGCGCCGGCGGCTGGGCCGGATGGTTCCAGCTCGGGATCACCTGAGCGCTGCGCGCAGGCGTCGTCGACGGGAGTCGACGGCGTCTCCGCGCGTGGGCACCGGTGGCGCGGACTATCGTGGGCGCGTGCCGTCCGAAGCCCTGATCCGTGCCGAGTCCCTCATCCGCACCATCCCGGACTACCCGGAGCCGGGAGTGATGTTCCGCGACATCACCCCGCTGCTGGCGGATGCTTCGGCCCTCCGCGCCGTGATCCACGCCATGATCGCCCCGTTCGAGGGTGACTTCGACGTCGTGGCCGGCGTGGAGGCACGGGGGTTCCTGCTCGCGGGCGCCGCGGCGATGGAGTCGGGCGCCGGTCTCGTGCCGATCCGCAAGGCGGGCAAGCTCCCCCGGCCCGCGGCATCCGTCGACTACGCGCTGGAATACGGCACGGCGACGATCGAAGCGCACGACGACATCACCGAGGGCACCCGCGTGCTGCTCGTGGACGACGTGCTCGCCACCGGTGGCACGCTCGCCGCCGCCCGCAGCCTCGTCGAGTCGCTGGGCGGATCGGTGGTCGGCACCGCCGTGCTGATGGAGCTCGAGGCGCTCGGCGGCCGCGCCGTCGTCGGCGACGTGCACACGGTCTTCCTCGCCTGAGTCAGCGTCTTCCTCGCCTGAGTCAGCCCCGCCCCCGGCCGAGCTTGCCGAGCTTGCCGAGAGCGCACGAATGACCGATTGGGGGGGCGAAAACCGGTCATTCTTGCGTTCTCGGCGAGCTGGCGCCGCCGAGGACGACGTTGAGAGGTGCCTCGCCGCGCGCCATGCGCTCGATCTGCGTGCGCACGAGCTTCGCGATGCGCGGCGCCATGGCGCTCGAGTCGCCGCCGACGTGTGGCGTCACGAGCACGCCGGGATGCTCCCACAGCGGGTGTCCGGCGGGCAGCGGCTCGGGCTCGGTCACATCGAGCGCCGCGCGGATGCGCCCGCCCTGCACATGTGAGACGAGTGCGTCGGTGTCGACGAGGGACCCGCGTCCGACGTTCACCAGGAGCGCGCCGTCGGGCAGCGCCGACAGGAACGCGTCGTCGACGATATGCCGCGTCTCGGCGCCGCCCGGAAGGGTCACGATGACGATCTCGGCCTCGCCCAGGAGCTCCGGCAGCTCGTCGACGCCGTGAACGGGCATCCCTTCCTCGACGCGAGCGCTGCGGGCGACCGCCGTGAGGTGCACCTCGAACGGAGCCAGGCGCGCGGCGACCGCCTTGCCGACGCCACCGTACCCGAGCAGTAGCACCCGGCGGTCGGCGAGGCTCTGGGTGGAGTGCGGCGCCCACCGGCCTTCGGCGGTGTCGCGGGCGAAGACGTCGAGGTGCCGCTGCGACCCGATGACGAGTCCCACGGCCAGTTCGGCGGTCGAGGTCTCGTGCACGCTCGCAGCGTTGGCGAACACCAGGCCGTCGGGAAGGATGCCGGCCACGCCGTCGTACCCGATCGACTGACCCTGGACGAGCGCGACCTCGACGCCGTCGAGCCGATCGAGCACCCGTGCCATCGACATGTACGGCGGCACGACGATGTCGAACCGCTCTCGCGGCGCGGGTCCGTCCATCGGCCACACGACCAGCTCGACGCCGTCGGGGAGAGGCCCCACGTCGGCGGCGAGATCCTCGGTCGGCACGCTCACGATCAGATTCCGGATGCCTCGGCTCACCCTTCTACGCTATCGGCGCGGTGCGGGCGGGGCGTCGGCGCCCGGCGATACGCTCGCGACGAGCGGCGATGTGCCCGTGCCGCCGCGATGGAGGAGGTGCGGGATGGTTCCCGAGATCAACTACTGGGCGGTGCTGATCGCGACGCTGTCGAGCATGGCCGTCGGCGCGATCTGGTACTCCATGAAGGTCTTCGGCACGCGCTGGGCGAAGCTCGCGAAGGTCGATATGGACCGCGGCGGGAGCGCGGTGGTGCCGATCCTCGTCACGCTGCTCGTGAGCTTCATCACCGCGTGGGTGCTCGCCGGGGCGACCAGCATCGCGTGGCACTTCTACGGCGGGGGCTACCTGCTCGCCGCGCTCGGCACCGGCGTGATCCTGTGGGCGGGGTTCACCGCGGCGCGGTTCATCACCCACGACGCCTTCGAGGGCCGGCCGTCCTCTCTCACGGTGCTCAACATCGCCCACGAACTGGTGACGATCGTGATCATGGCGATCATCATCGGCGTGTGGCCGCCCGCCGGCACCGTCTGAGCGGTTCCCGGATGCCGCGGCTCAGGCTGCGGCGCCGACCACCGCGGCGATCGCCGAGGTGAAGAACGGCAGGCCGTCCACTCCCGACCGCATGGCCGCGGCGGTGTCGGGACCGAAGCCGGCCTCGACGGCGTGCTCGGGATGCGGCATGAGGCCCACGACATTGCCGCGCTCGTTGGTGAGGCCGGCGATGTCGCGCAGCGAGCCGTTCGGGTTCACGCCGACGTAGCGGAACGCCACGAGGCCCTCGCCCTCGAGCCGGTCCAGCTCGGACTCGGAGGCGACGTAGCCGCCGTCGGCGTTCTTCAGCGGGATGACGATCTCCTGGCCGGAGGAGAAATCGCTCGTCCACGCGGTGTCGTTGTTCTCGACGCGCAGGCGCTGGTCGCGGCGGATGAACTGCTGGTGGGCATTGCGGATCAAGCCGCCCGGGAGCAGGTGCGCCTCGACGAGCATCTGGAACCCGTTGCAGATGCCGAGGATCGGCATCCCCTGTGCCGCGGCATCCTTGACCTCCGCCATGATCGGCGCGAGAGCGGCGATCGCTCCGGCCCGCAGGTAGTCGCCGTAGCTGAAGCCACCGGGCAGCACGAGGGCGTCGACGCCCTCGAGGTCGTGGGAGCCGTGCCAGAGCGCGACGGGCTCGGCGCCCGCGACGGCGATGGCGCGCTGCGCGTCGCGGTCGTCGAGCGACCCGGGGAAGGTGATGACTCCGATGCGGGTGGTCACTGCACCACCTCGACGGCCACGACGTCTTCGATCACCGAGTTGGAGAGGATCTCGTCGGCCACCTGACGGGCCGTGGCGAGCACCTCGTCGGTGACCTCACCCTCGACCGTGAGCTCGAAGCGCTTGCCGATGCGGACGGACGTGAAGGCCTCCTGGCCGAGACGCGCGAGGGCGCCGGACACGGCCTTCCCCTGCGGGTCCAGCAGCTCAGCCTTGGGCATGACGTCGACGACGATGGTGGGCATTGGATCCTCCAGGCGGCCGCCGGCGGCCAGCTACCGGTCGTTGAGCGACGAGCGCAGCGAGGAGTCGAAACGCCGGATGTCGCGGGCAGGGGTCTGCTCCAGTCTACGGGCCCCGCGTGGTGAGCGAAGTCGCGAGTCTGGACGCGGCATCCCGGAGTCGTGACACAACCGTGACCCGTCCATGGGAGCGCTCCCTTGACTTCGTGGGAGCGATCCCATAGCGTCGGGTTTCGTCCGGTGGGAACGCTCCCACGGCACCGTGGCCCGGAACCCGTCCCGGGGCGCAACCCCCTGCAACACACATTGATCTGACAACACAAAGGAGTGACAGTGAACTCACGTGCCTTCCGCCGAAGCGCCGTAGCGGTCGCCGCATTCTCGGCCACCGCCATCGTTCTCGCCGGCTGCGCCGGTGGAGGCGGCGGTGAGCCTTCGGCCGACCCCGACGAGCCCATCACGCTCACCATCGCCACGTTCAACGACTTCGGCTACACCGATGAACTCCTCCAGGAGTACATGGACGAGAACCCGAACGTGACCATCGTCCACAACCGCGCCGCCGAGTCCGGCGACGCACGTGCGAACTACTTCCAGAAGCTCGGCAAGGAGGGTCTCGCCGACATCGAAGCCGTCGAGATCGACTGGTTCGCCGAGGCGATGCAGTACTCCGACCTCCTCGCCGAGGCGCCCGACAGCGTCAAGGGCCGCTGGCTCGACTGGAAGGAAGCCGCCGCGACCGACGGCGACGGCCGACTGGTCGGCTTCGGCACCGACATCGGACCGCAGGGCATCTGCTACCGCGCCGACCTCTTCGAGGCCGCGGGGCTCCCCAGCGACCGTGAAGCCGTCGCCGAGCTCTTCAACGGCGACTGGGAGAACTACCTCGACGTCGCCGACCAGTACAAGGCAGCCACGGGCAAGCCGATGATCGACTCGGCGAACTCGGTGCTCCAGGGCATCGTCAACCAGATGGAGTTCACGTACACCGAGCCCGACGGCACGATCATCGCGACCGAGAACCCTGACATCGAGGCCGCGTACGACCTCGTGACCGAGCGCGCCGTGCCCAACTCGGCGTACCCCGGACAGTGGTCGGACGACTGGTTCGCCTCGATGGCCAACGGCGAGTTCGCCACCATGCTGTGCCCGGGCTGGATGCTCGGTGTCATCTCGGGCAACGCGCCCGACGTGACCGGGTGGGACATCGCCGATGTCTTCCCGAACGGCGGCGGCAACTGGGGCGGCTCGTACCTGACCGTTCCGGCCAACGGCGCCAACGTCGACGCTGCGCTGCAGCTCGCCGACTGGCTCACTGCTCCCGAGCAGCAGGTCAAGGCGTTCACCAACGCCGGCACCTTCCCGAGCCAGATCGAGGCGTACGAGGACCCGGCGCTCACCGACGCGACGAACGAGTACTTCAACGACGCTCCCACCGGTCAGATCCTCAGCCAGCGCGCTGAGGCTGTGACGGTCGCCCCCTACAAGGACGCGAGCTACTTCAAGTACCACGACGCACTCCAGAACGCCGTCACGCGTGTCTTCGACGGTGTCGAGGACCAGCAGACGTCGTGGGACACCTGGGTGGCCGAGGTCGAGGCCTTCTGATAGGCCAGCACTGACAGCTTCGACCGCTCGCCCGGTCGAGGCCTGAGAGGAGGAGTGTGTGCGGGCCTTCCGCCCGCGCACACTCCTCCCACCCCCCTCGAACCTCGACACCGAATCGGAGCAGCCGGTGACCTCGACCGCAACCCGCCCCGCGGCATCCGGGCCGACAGGTCGGCCCTCTCCCGAACGCCAGCCCCGGGTGATCTCCTTCTCCCACCGCCTGAGCAAGTGGGATCTGAAGTTCTCGCCCTTCCTCTACATCTCGCCGTTCTTCATCGTGTTCGCGATCGTGGGTCTCTTCCCCATCGCCTACACCGCGGTGATCTCGTTCCAGGATTGGGACCTGGTCCGCAACTCCGGTGAGTTCGTGGGCTTCGAGCAGTACATCTGGATCCTCCAGAACCCGCAGTTCTGGACGGCTCTGCGCAACACCTTCAGCATCTTCCTGCTGTCCACGGTGCCGCAGCTGGTCCTCGCGGTGTTCATCGCCGCGATGCTCGACCGCAACATCCGCTCCAAGACCTTCTGGCGCATGGGCGTCCTGCTCCCCTACGTCATGGCCCCTGTCGCCGTCGCGCTGATCTTCAGCAACATGTTCGGCGACAACCACGGCCTGGTGAACAACATCCTCACCGACATCGGCCTGCAGCCGATCCCGTGGCACAAGGACCCGTTCTGGAGCCACGTCGCCATCGCGACGATGGTGAACTTCCGCTGGACCGGCTACAACGCGCTGATCCTGCTCGCCGCGATGCAGGCGATCCCGCGGGACTACTACGAGGCCGCGACCGTGGACGGAGCCGGAGCGTTCCGCCAGTTCACCGCGATCACCGTGCCGTCGCTGCGACCCACACTCATCTTCGTGATCATCACCTCGACGATCGGCGGTCTGCAGATCTTCGACGAGCCGCGCATGTACGACAACACCGGCGAGGGCGGCGCCGCGCAGCAGTGGCTCACGATCACGCTGTTCCTCTACAACATCGGCTGGCGCGAGTGGAACTTCGGCCGGGCCGCAGCGCTCGCGTGGATCCTGTTCCTCATCATCCTCGTGATCGGCTTGATCAACCTCGCGGTCACGCGCCGGCTCGTCCGGGACGAGGGCGGCCGAGGCGTGACGGCACCGCGCAGAAAGGGCTTCCGCCGATGAGTACGACTCCTCCGATCGCGATGGTCGAGCAGACCGTCGCCACCGCCGGCATCGCCGAAGGCGGGCGCCGCAATCGCACCACCAAGATCCGCGGCTACCGCGCAGGGTTCTGGGTGTACGTCGGACTCGGCGTGGTGCTGCTCTCGGCAGTCTTCCCCTACTACTGGTCGTTCCTCATCGGCTCGGGCGACTCGTCGACGATCAACGACCCGAACATGTCGTGGATCCCCGGCGGCAACTTCATCGCCAACGCCGCATCGGTCGTGAACGACCCGGCCGTCAACTTCTGGCCGGCGCTGTGGAACTCCATCTACAGTTCGACGCTCATCGCGGCCGCCGTCGTCATCACCTCGACGCTCGCCGGCTGGGCGTTCGCGAAGCTCCGCTTCCGCGGCAGCAAGGCGCTGCTCATCTTCGTCGTCGCGACGATGGCCATTCCGATGCAGCTCGGCGTGGTGCCGCTCTACATCCTGTTCGCCGACCTCGGCTGGACCGGGCAGATCGGCGCGATCATCATCCCGGCGCTGACGAGTGCCTTCGGCGTCTTCTGGATGACGCAGTATCTGCAGCAGTCCGTGCCCGACGAGCTGATCGAAGCAGCGCGCGTGGACGGCGCCTCGATGATCCGCACGTTCTGGGTGATCGGCGTGACCGCCGCTCGCCCGGCAGCGGCGATGCTGTTCCTGTTCACCTTCGTGGGTGCGTGGAACAACTTCTTCTGGCCCTTCATCGTGCTGGACCGCCAGAACCCCACCCTCCCGGTGGCGCTCTCGCTGCTGCAGTCGAACTACTTCGTGGACTACTCCATCGTGCTGGCGGGCGTGCTGCTGTCGACCATTCCGCTGCTGATCCTGTTCGCCGTGGCGGGCAAGCAGCTCGTGAGCGGCATCATGGCGGGCGCCGTCAAGGGCTGAGCCCGGCATCCCTCCGCCTGTGAACATCACCATCCCAGAGAGGACGCCGTCCGCATGACCGCGACCACCGCGCGCGCCTTCCCGTCGAACTTCCTGTTCGGCGCGGCCACCGCCGCCTTCCAGATCGAGGGCGCCGCACACGAGGACGGCCGCCGCGACTCGATCTGGGACGCGTTCTGCCGCGTTCCGGGAGCCGTCATCAACGCCGACAACGGCGACGTGGCGTGCGATCACTACCACCGGTACGGCGACGACGTGGCGCTGATGAAGTCGATGGGCCTGCAGACCTACCGCTTCTCCACCTCGTGGTCGCGTGTGCGCCCCGACGGCGGCGCACTCAACCTCCAGGGCATCGACTTCTACAAGCGCCTGGTCGACGAGCTGCTGGATGCCGACATCCTGCCCTGGCTCACGCTGTACCACTGGGACCTGCCGCAGGCGCTCCAGGACAAGGGCGGCTGGGCGAACCGCGACACCGCCGATCTGTTCACCGAGTACGCGCTCGACATGTACGACGCCCTCGGCGACCGCGTCAACGTGTGGACGACGCTGAACGAGCCGTGGTGCTCGTCGTTCCTCAGCTACACCGCCGGTCTCCACGCGCCGGGTCACTACAGCGTCACGGAGGGCGTGCTCGCCGCGCACCACCTCCTGCTCGGTCACGGCCAGGCGGTGCGCGAGCTGCGCGCGCGCGACGCGTCGCTCAACCTCGGGATCACGCTGAACCTGACCGTCGCAGACCCGGTCGACGTCGACGACGCCGCGGACCTGGATGCTGCCCGCCGCATCGACGGGCAGTTCAACCGGTGGTTCCTCGACCCGATCTTCCGGGGCCAGTACCCCGCGGACGTCGTCGAAGACATCCGCGCGGTCGACGCGGGCGCGATCGAGGCGCTGCAGGCAGCCGTGCGCCCGGGCGACCTCGAAGCCATCTCGACGTCCATCGACACGCTCGGGGTGAACTACTACCACGGCGAGTTCGTCGGAGGTCATGCGCCGGCGGTCCCCCCGACCGGGGGCGACGCGCCCACGGACCGGCCCGGCCGCTCTCCCTTCCCCTCGCATGAGGGCATCTACTGGCACGAGCGCGGGCTGCCGCGCACCCCGATGCACTGGGAGGTGCAGCCCGAGGGGCTCACCCGGCTGCTGAAGCGCGTGTGGGACGAGTATGCCCAGCCGGCAGGCACGACGCTCTTCGTCACCGAGAACGGCGCTGCCTACGACGACGAGCGTGTGGTGGAAGGCGGCGAGGTGCGGGTGCACGACGCCGATCGCGCGGACTTCGTGACCTCCCATCTCGGTGCGATCCTCGATGCGGTGGAAGCCGGCGTGGATGTGCGGGGATACTTCTACTGGTCGCTGCTCGATAACTTCGAGTGGGCGTGGGGCTACGAGAAGCGCTTCGGCATCGTGCGGGTGGACTACGACACGCAGCTGCGGACCGTCAAGGACAGCGGCCGTGAGTACAGCCGGATCATCGCCGCGCGGGCGCTCGACCGGAATGAGGCGGCCGTTCGGTCGTAGCATCCACAGGGGTCGAAGCATCCGGAAGGGAAGCAGGGACATGACGACGGACGCGCTGCGCGGGACGGTCACGATCGAGGAGGTCGCCGCGGCCGCGGGGGTCTCGCGGTCGACGGTCTCGCGCGTCGTGAACGGCTCCACCGCCGTCAGTCCCGAGGCGCTGGAGGCGGTCACGAAGGCGATCGCCGATCTCAACTACGTGCCCAACCGGGCGGCGCGCTCGCTGGCGAGCCGCCAGACCCACGCGATCGCCCTCGTCGTGCCCGAGGACACCACCCGGTTCTTCGGCGACCCCTTCTTCGCCGCGATCGTGTCGGGCATCAACGCGCGGCTGAGCCGTTCGGACTACGTGCTCAACCTCTTCATCGCCAACGACGATCCGGGCGACAAGACGACCAGCTACGTGCGCAGCGGCGCCGTCGACGGGGCGATCATCGTGTCGCACCACACGAGCGACCTCTTCATCGACCGCATCGCGAACGCCGTGCCCGTGGTCTACGGCGGCCGTCCGGTGCGCGAGCGCGAGCGCGACTACTACGTCGACGTCGACAATGTGCGCGGCGGCCACGACGCGACCACGTACCTGATCGAGCGCGGTCACCGGAATATCGCCAGCATCACCGGCCCGCTGACGATGCCCGCCGGTGTCGACCGCCTGCAGGGCTACCGCGACGCCCTGCGCGCCTGGGATCTGCCCGAAGGGGCGATCGCCGACGGCAACTTCACCGCTGACGGCGGGGCCGATGCGATGCGGCGCATCCTCGAGGCCGGGGAGCGGCCCGACGCCGTGTTCGTCGCGAGCGACCTCATGGCACGGGGCGCGCTCACCGTGATCGCAGCCGCCGGCCTGCGCGTGCCCGAGGACATCGCGATCATGGGCTTCGACGACTCGCCGGTCGCGACCTCGGTCGAGCCGCTGCTGACGACGATGCGTCAGCCCTCGTTCGCCCAGGGGGAGCGCATGGCGACCGTGCTCCTCGACCTCCTCGCAGGGCGGCATCCGCGCCACGTCACGATCCTCGAGACCGAGCTCGTCGTCCGCGAATCCGTCTGACGGGTCCTCCTCCTGAGGGTGGGCCCGTTCAGCCGCGGCCGGGCGCGGTCGCCTGCAGCAGATTCGCCCACGGGTCGTCGAATCGCACGGTGCGACCGTCGTCTCTCACGTCGATCCCGTGGTGCCGCAGCCGCTCGGTGAGCGAGTTCAGCGCGTCGTCGTCGGGCAGCGCCAGGTCGACGCGGCCGAGGCCGAGTGCCGGCATCCGCGGCCCAGCCCCGCGCGAGTTCCACACGTTCATCGCCATGTGGTGGTGGTAGCCGCCCGCGCTCATGAACACTGCCTGGTCGCCGAGCGCCGCCGTCTCGTCGAATCCGAGGGCGTCGACGTAGAAGGATCGGGCGTTGGCGACATCCCCCACCGATAGGTGGACGTGGCCGACGGATGCCGCGTCCCCGGCGGTCGCGCCGAGTGACGCCTCTTCGGTCAGGTGCTCGCCGAGGAAGCCGTTCGGGTCGAGGAACAGCGTGCCCATCTCGATGCTGCCGTGAGTCCAGGACCATTCGGTGCGGGCGCGGTCCCAGTACAGCTCGATGCCGTTGCCCTCCGGGTCGGTGAAGTAGAACGCCTGGCTGACGAGGTGATCGGCCGAACCGGTGAACGTGCCGGGAGCGTGCCGGGCGACGCTGTAGAGCGCGGCCGCGAGGGCGGCCTGCGTCTCGAACAGGATCGCGGTGTGGAAGAGTCCCGCCGAACCCGACGTCGCGTGCCGCAGCGCGGGCTCGTGGCGCAGCACCACGATCGGCCGGCCCGCACGACCGAGCGTGAAGGTGTCGCCGTCGGCCGTGAGCACCTGGAGAGTGACGACGTCGCGGTAGTAAGCCGTCATGGCATCCAGATCGCCGACGAGCAGCGTCACGGGTCCCATGCCGGTGTCGGCCGCGAGCTTCTCATTCATGTGAATGGACAACGCCGTGCACCGGCCCCTCATTCCCGGGAGGACATTGCCCTCGCCGCCTCCCTTCCGAGAAGCTGGAGCCGCGCTCTCGGGTCTCGATGGGCGACGGACGTGATCGAGCCGACGGAGCCTGCGTGACAGAACCACCCCCTTCGGCGGGAGCCTCTCCTTCCTCCGCGGCGCCGTCCGAGCCCGCCGCACTCGAGCTGCGGCAGCTGTACAAGCGGTTCGGTGACAAGATCGCGGTGGACGGCATCAGCCTGACCGTTCCGGCCGGGTCGTTCTACGGGCTCGTCGGGCCCAACGGCGCGGGCAAGACGACGACGCTCTCGATGGCGACCGGTCTGCTCACCCCTGACGCGGGGAGCGCGTTCGTCCACGGCACCGACGTGTGGCGGAACCCCGTCGCCGCGAAGGCGATGGTGGGCAACCTCGCTGACGGCGTCAAGCTCTTCGACCGGCTGACGGGTGAGCAGCTCGTCACCTACACCGGCCTGCTGTTCGGCCTCCGCCACGGCGAGATCGCCCAGCGGACGGCCGACCTGCTCGCCATGATGGACATGACGGATGCCGCGGGCACGCTGGTCATCGACTACTCGGCCGGCATGACCAAGAAGATCGCGCTCGCCTGCGCCCTGGTCCACGCACCGCGCCTGCTCATCCTCGACGAGCCGTTCGAATCCGTCGACCCGGTGTCGTCGGCGAACATCCAGGACATCCTCGCGGGGTACGTCGCCGGCGGCGGCACCGTCATCGTGTCGAGCCACTCCATGGACCTCGTGCAGCGCATGTGCGACCACGTCGCCATCGTGTCGGCGGGCAGGCTCCTCGTGGCCGGTCCGGTCGACGAAGTGCGCGGCGGGCAGTCGTTGCAGGACCGCTTCGTCGACCTGGTCGGAGGCCGCCATCATACGGAGGGACCGGCGTGGTTGCGACGCTCCTGAGACTGCGCTTCCGCGTCCTCGGCAACCAGCTGGCCCGCCATCCCGCACAGCTCGTCGGCTTCATCATCGGCGCGCTGTACGGGGTGGGCCTGCTGGTCGGCGTCGTCATCGGTCTGGTGTTCCTCGGGTTCGGCGACCTGCCGACGGCGGCCGTCGTGATCACGGGGGTCGGCTGCCTCATCACCCTGGGCTGGGTGGTCGGGCCGCTGCTCCTGTTCGGCGTGGACGCCACGCTCGACCCCGACCGTCTCGTCGCCTTTCCCATGACGCTCCGGCACATGATGATCGCACTGGCCCTCGCGGGAGTCACCGGGGTCCCCGGCATCATCACCTCTCTCGCGGCGCTGGCCACCGTGGCCACGTGGGCGCACTGGCCGGCCGCGCTCCCGGCGTGGCTCGTCTGCGCACCGCTGGCTGCCGCGACCGCGATCGTCGCATCGCGAGCCACCGCCGCGCTCGCCGCGGGGATGAGCGGCCGGCGGCGGCTGCGCGAGGCATCCGGAATCCTCGTCTTCATCCCGCTGATCCTCGCCGGCCCCATCCTCGCCGGGATGACGGCCGGTTTCGCGCTGAACATCGACTCGCTGCGCGACGTCGTCCGCGTACTGGGCTGGACGCCCCTGGGGGCGGCCTGGGCGGTGCCGTCCGATGCCGCAGCGGGCGATTGGCCCGCTGCGGCCGGAAAGCTCGTGGTCGCCGTCGGCACGCTCACGGCGCTGTGGGCGCTGTGGCGGTGGTCACTCGGTCGAGCGCTGGCGAGCCCGAGGCAGCGTACCGGGGGCAGCCTCGCGGCGGGGCGCATCGGCTGGTTCGGGCGGGTGCCGGCCAACGCCACCGGGGCGATCTTCGCGCGGACGCTCACGTACTGGATCCGCGATCCCCGCTACCTCCGCCAGCTCGTCGTCGTGCCCCTGGTCGCCGCGATGCTCTGGCTGTATGTGCGGGACGGCGACGTCGTCCCGCTCGGTTTCGCGGCACCACTGATCGCCCTCTTCCTCGGCATGGTCTCGTATGCCGACATCTCGTACGACGGCACGGCGTTCGGTCTGCAGCTCGCCGCGGGCACGTCGGGGCGCGCGGACCGCGCCGGGCGGGCGCTGGCGGCCGGGGCCGTGGCCCTCCCCGCCCTCATCGTCGGCACGGCGATCCCTGCCGTGCTCTCTGGAGACGCGGCGCAGGCGCCCGGGATCCTCGGGATGTCCGTCGGAATCCTGCTGACCGGCTACGGCGTCTGCGCCTTCACCTCTGCGGTGCTGGTCGTTCCGGTGCCGGGGTCCGACGACAACCCGTTCAAACGCGTCCCCGGCACGACGCTCCTGCAGAGCCTCGTCTTCCTGGGCGTCTCGCTCGGCGCGCTCGTCCTGGCGTCGCCGACGATCATCGCCGGCTCGATCGCGATCCTCACTGAGGACGCGGCCCTCGGCGCTGTCGCCGGGCTCGTCGGCATCGTGATGGGGACCGGCATCCTCGCCGCCGGCATCATCGTCGGCGGTCGCACCCTCGATCGCACCGGGCCGATGCTCCTCTCACGCCTGCGCGCGATGAAGAACGCCTGACGAGACTTGCGAGACCGGGATCAGGCGGCGGAGAGGCGCTCCAGCAGCTCGCGGTAGCGCGCGGCGGTGCGCTCGACGATCTCTGCGGGGAGGGCGGGCGGCTCGCCCTGCTTGTCCCAGTTCGCCGAGAGCCAGTCCCGCACGATCTGCTTGTCGAAGCTGGCCATGCGCTCCTCCGGCGTCCGTCCCGACGCCCAGGCCGCGGCATCCCAGTAGCGTGACGAGTCGCTCGTGAGCACCTCGTCCGCCAGCGTCATCACACCGTCGTCGTCCAGGCCGAACTCGAACTTCGTATCGGCGAGGATCACACCGTGCTTCTCGGCCGTGCGCGCGGCCCGCGCGTAGATCTCGAGGGACAGGTCGCGCAGTTCGGCCGCGCGCTCCTCGCCCACGAGCTCGACGGTGCGCTCGTACGAGATGTTCTCGTCGTGCTCGCCCATCGGCGCCTTCCATGCGGGCGTGTAGATCGGCTCGGGCAGGCGGTCGCCGTCGGACAGGCCTGCGGGGAGAGGGATGCCGCACACCGTCCCGCTCTCGCGGTACTCGGCCCATCCCGACCCGGCGAGGTAGCCGCGCACGACGCATTCGATCGGCTGCATCTGGAGGCCTTTGACGACCATCGCCCGGCCGGTCACGGCATCCGGGATCAACGACCGCAGGTCGTCCGCGGTATTCGCCTCGCCGTCGTCGCCGACGGTGAGCACGTGCGAAGCGGCCAAGTGATTCGGGATGCTGCGCCCGCCGTCCGCGCCGGCGAGCCGGTCGAACCACCACAGGCTGAGCGTCGTCAGGAGCACGCCCTTGTCGGTGATGCCGGGCTCGAGCACGTGGTCGAAGGCGCTGACCCGGTCGCTGGCGACGACCAGCATGCGCGCGGGGCGACCGCCGTCGGAAGTGTCGGCGGGCACGTACAGGTCGCGCACCTTGCCGGAGTAGACATGGCGCCAGCCGGGAAGATCGAGGGGGGTCGTCACCCGCCCATTATCCAGGCCGATCAGGGTGTGATCGAGTCGACGAAGGCGAACGCCTCCGCGAGGAGGGGATCCCACCGGTCGCCGGCGGACGCCGGAACCAGCATCCACTCCCTCATCGCCCGCTCGCGCATGACCATGCGCTCCATGCCGGCGGTGCCGTCGAGCGCGTCGACGCGCTCGGCCGGGAGCTTCACCACCAGCGCTCCTCGGTACCCGACGAAGGCGAAGACCTTGCCGCGGATGCGCAGACCCTCGCTCCCGAACATCGGCCCGATGTCGACGCCGTCGCGTTCGAGGTAGGACGCGGCGAGCGGGTCGAAGATCTCGTGGGCGAGCTCGACGGCCGCGGCATCGGTCATGCGCACACGCTACGCCCCCGTGCCGACACCGGCGCACTCCCGGGTTTTGGACCCGTCAGTTATCAGTCGATGACGCCGTGACCATGTATCGAGACGTTGTGCAGCGTCATCAGCAGTGGTGAAGGTCCGGGCTGATCCCGGCGACCTGTTGACGGCGTATCCTCCGGATCGAGTGCGCCGCGTCCGAGTTGCTTTTCGAGCCGCTTCAGCGCCCGCGCGTGCCGCGTCCGTGCGGTGGATTCATTCATCGACAAGATCCGCGCACTCTCAGCGATGCTGAAGCCGTCCCAGTGGATCAGCATGATCAACTCCCGCGAGCGATCATCGAGCGCTCCCACGGCGTGCCGGACCGCTTCGGACCTGATGTTCGCTTCGGCGGTCGTGTCAGCCCCGTCGTACGCTGACGCGGACGCGCGGAGATGATCGCGGAGTCCCTCTGCCAGTGCGAGTTGTTTCGCTGCGTGGCGGTAGTGCTCACGGAGGATGTTTCTCGCGACGCCGAAACACCACATTCTCGCGTCCTGATCTGTCGTCGGGAGCCGGGAGGAACTTTCCCAGATCGCCAGCAGGACGCGGCCCAGGAGGTCGGCGGCGTCTTCCGGCTGCGCGACTCGTCGTCGAAGGTAGCGGAGGAGGTCGTCGGCGTTGTCCTCCACGACGAGCTCGACCCAGTCACGCAGCGCCGACGGGATGGGACGGTTGCGCATCAGTGGAGCTGTCCCTGGCAGTCGGTGACGGCGGAGGGCATGAGCTCGCCTCGCTCATCCCGAAGATGAAGCGGGATCGCCATCGCGATGTGATGGTCGATCGCGATGCTCAAGGACATCTCATCGCGAGCCTGCTGCGTATCGACCTGCAGGCCGCCATCACGACCCGGAACGAACGGGTGCGCGATCGCATACTCGTACATGTCCTGGCCGATCCCCGTCCAGTCGTGGTCCGCCACGAATGCGGCGATCTGCCGGTCGGATTGCGTACGGTCCGCGGGGTCGCCGAAGTAGAAGGCCTTTCGGCAGCTCACGTCCACGCCGGTGTCGGTCGTGTACTTGATCGGGATGATCGCATCGGCATCGACCAGCATGCCGCCGATCCCGAACTGGGTGAGCGGGAGAACCAGGGCTGCGCCGGTCAAGGCCACGACGCCGGCGATGCCCAGCGGGATCATCGTCCGTCGACGCTTCCACCGCGGCGTCGTCGACGGTGCCTCGGCGATCGCTCGGGCTTCGGCGGCGAGAGCTGTGCGGCGCACCAGCGCGTGAAGGCGCGCGTCGTCGACGCCAGCCATCGGATCAGCAGCCGCGAGCTCCGAATGAAGTGATTCCCTCATCATCTGTGCTCCTCTTCTCGGTCCTCACACAGAACATGACAGGAGTGCCAGAACCGTCTCACGACGATGTATAGTCCATGTGGACTATTCGACACGGAGGATCATGAAGGACGCCGTCGACTCCCTCACGCCCCTCGGGCTGATGGTGCTCGCGCTTCTCGGCGAGGGCGACATGCACCCGTACGAGATGATCCGCCTGATGCGCATGCGCCGGGACGATCGCCTCGTCGCGATCACCAACGGCACGGTCTACCACACGGTCGGCCGACTCGAGCGGGCCGGCCTCGTCGCCGAAGTCGGTGTGGACCGCGAGGGCAATCGCCCGGAGCGCACGACCTACACCGTGACGGATGCCGGAGCCCGCACCGTCGGCGAATGGGTCCGCCGCGAGCTTCCCCGCATCGATCGTCCGGCCGAGTTCCGCGTGGCACTCGCCGAGGCGCACAACCTGGAGCGCGACGAGGTCGTCGCCCTGCTCATGACACGTCGTGAGGGCATGGCGCAGGCTCAGGCGGCACTCGCCGACGGGCACCGCTTCGCGCAGCACAAAGGCGTCCCCGAGCAGTACCTGCTCGAGGTCGACCGCGACGAGGCGATGCTCGCCGCAGACCTCGCCTGGCTCGACGGGCTGCTCGCCCGCCTCGCTTCACCCGAATTCCCGTGGGGGCTCGACCCCGAGCCCTCGGAAAGATATCTCGCACAGAGGAAGGCCGCACGGCTATGACCGAACCGAAGACGCAGGCGGAGGCATCCGGTCCTGCCGCCCGCGCATCCGCGCACCCGATCACCGGCGCCTATGCCGTCGGGCACAAGCCCCGCAGCCCGTGGCCCGCCCTGTGGGCGCTGGTCATCGGGTTCTTCATGATCCTGGTCGACACGACCATCGTCTCGGTGGCGAACCCCGCCATCAAGGCCGCCCTCGACCCCGAGACGAACAACCTCGACAACGTCGTGTGGGTCACCTCGGCCTACCTGCTGGCGTACGCGGTGCCGCTGCTCATCACCGGCCGTCTCGGTGACCGGTTCGGACCGAAGAACATCTACCTGATCGGCCTCGCCGTCTTCACGCTCGCCTCGCTCGCGTGCGGCCTGTCGCCGACGCTGGGGGCGCTCATCGCCTTCCGCGCGGTGCAGGGACTCGGCGCCGCGCTGATGACGCCGCAGACGATGGCCGTCATCACGCGCACGTTCCCGCCGAACCAGCGCGGAGCGGCCATGGGCCTGTGGGGAGCGACGTCGGGTGTCGCGATGCTCGTCGGCCCGCTGCTGGGCGGCCTCCTCGTCGACGGCTTCGGCTGGGAGTGGATCTTCTTCATCAACCTCCCCGTGGGCGTCGTCGGCTTCGTGCTCGCGTGGATCCTCGTGCCCAAGCTCGAGACGCACCCGCACCGGTTCGACCTCGTCGGCATGTTCCTCAGCGCCATCGCCCTGTTCCTCATCGTGTTCGGCCTGCAGGAGGGCGAGACGTACGACTGGGGTGTCATCTGGGGCCCGATCACCGTGTGGGGCCTGATCATTTCGGGAGTCGTCGTCCTCGGCCTGTTCATCTGGCAGCAGGCGAAGACGAAGAGCGAGGCGCTCGTGCCGCTCGAGCTGTTCCGCGACCGCAACTTCTCGATCGCGAACCTCGGCATCGCCACCGTCGGCTTCACCGTCACGAGCATGTCGCTGCCGCTGATGTTCTTCATCCAGCTCGGGCGCGGACTGACCCCGACCGAGTCGGCGCTGCTGCTCGTGCCGATGGCGATCGCCGCGGGCGTGCTGTCGCCGCTCGCCGGCCGGTGGCTGGATCGCACCGACCCGCGCGTGCTGCTCGTTCCCGGCCTGCTGCTGGTGACGATCTCGCTGGTGCTCTACTCCTTCCTCATGAACCTCGACACACCGATCTGGATGTTCCTGATCCCGTCGTTCATCATGGGCGTCGGCAACGCCGGCATGTGGGGGCCCCTCGCCACGACGGCGACGCGCAACCTGGCACCGCGCCAGGCGGGCGCCGGCGCCGGCATCTACAACACGACGCGCACGATCGGCTCGGTGCTGGGCTCGGCCGCGATCGCCGTGTTCATGCAGTCACGGCTCGAGGCGAACATCCCCGGCGCGTCCGAGGCATCCGGCGGGTTCGCGGGCGGGGCGCTGCCGCCGCAGATCGCCGAACCGTTCTCGGTGGCGATGTCGCAGGCGATCCTGCTGCCCGCGGCCGTCATGCTCATCGGCGTCGTGGCGGTGCTGTTCCTCCGCCGGCCCGTGCCGACCCCGACCGCCGAGTGGCAGGCCGCCGAGGACGCGGTCTAGCAACGACTCGCCAAGACACGCCGGTCCGCGCACCGCGGGGCGGCGTGTCTTGGCGAGTCTGCGCTGGGGGGCGGCCGTCAGGATCCGACGACGCGCTCCGCGATGTCGGTGCGGTGCTGGCTGCTTTCGAGGCCGATCTCGGCGACGGCGCGGTACACGCGGTCGCGGGCTTCGGCGAAGGTGCTGCCCAGTCCGACGACGCTGAGCACGCGGCCGCCGGTGGCGATCAGCCCGTCGGCGGATTCGGCCGTGGCAGCGTGGGCGAGGTGCACGCCCTCGACGGCGGCCGCGGCATCCGTCCCCGTCAGCGCGCGCCCCGTCACCGGCGCCTGCGGGTAGCCCTCGCTGGCCACCACGACGGTCACGGCGGCGGCCTCGGCGAACGCCGGACGCGGACGGGACTCGAGATTGCCGGATGCCGCGGCCAGCAGCAGCTCGGAGAGAGGGTCGATCAGCCGGGGCAGCACGACCTGCGTCTCGGGATCGCCGAAGCGCGCGTTGAACTCGATCACCTTGATGCCCGTGTCCGTGAGGATGAGCCCGGCGTAGAGGAGCCCGATGAAAGGCGTGCCCTCAGCGTCGAGGCGACGGATCACCGGCTCGGCGACCTCGCGCGTGACGAGGTCGACGAACTCGTCCTCGCCGCCGAAGCGGTCGGCCAGCCAGGGGAGCGGCGAGTAGGCGCCCATCCCGCCCGTGTTCGGACCGGCGTCCCCGTCGAGCAGCCGCTTGTAGTCCTGGGCGGGGCTGAGGGGCGCGACGTGATCCCCGTCGCTGAGGAAGAACAGCGACACCTCGGGACCGGCGAGGAACTCCTCGACGAGCACGGGCCCCGCGGACAGATAGGCGGCGGCATGGGCGATCGCCTCGGCACGGTCCTCGGTGACGATCACGCCCTTGCCGGCGGCGAGTCCGTCCGCCTTCACGACGTACGGGGAGCCGAGCTCGTCCAGCGCGGCCTCGAGCTCGGCGGGCGAGGCAGCCCGCACGGCCCGCCCCGTCGGAACTCCGGCGGCATCCATGATGCGCTTGGCGAACGCCTTGGATCCCTCGAGCTGGGCGGCGGCCCTGCCGGGGCCGAACACCGGGATGCCGCGCTCGCGCAACGCGTCGGCGACACCCGCGACGAGCGGGGCCTCGGGGCCGATCACGACCAGGTCCACGGCCTTCTCGTTCGCGAAGCGGGTGACCGCGGAGGGGTCGTTCGCGTCGAGCTCGACCAGCGATGCATCCTGACCGATGCCGGCGTTGCCGGGGGCCGCGAAGATCTCGTGGGCGGCGTCTTCGGATCGCAGCGCGAGGATGATGGCGTGCTCGCGCGCGCCGGAGCCGAGAACGAGGATCTTCACCCGACCAGCCTACCGAGGGTGCCCCGGCGCATTTCGGGGCCTGCGGCCGCCCGGCGTGGCCGAGTCCCGCTCGCCTTCCCGTCGCATAACTCCTGCACCTTGAGGGATCTCCCGGGGTTTCCGGGCCCGTGGGCGCAGGTTTGGGCGAAGCTGCAGGAGTTATGCGCCGGTGCCGGACGGGCGAATGCCGCCGCGCCGGAGCGGACGGATCCGGCCGGGCCCGCGCGGCGTAGCGTTGAGCCATGCCCCGGAGGATCAGCACGGACGAGGGCCGCGCGGCCCTCGAGGCGGTGCGGGCCGCGGGCGACGTATCCCTCCCCTCCCGCACCGATCTCGCGACGGCGGTGCGGTACCTGCTCCAGCTGCTGTCGGAGAAGGCACCGGGCAACTCCGTCGAGGTGCGCGTGCCGCCCTTCGGCGCGGTACAGGTGATCGAAGGCCCCCGGCACACACGCGGCACGCCCCCGAACGTGGTCGAGACCGACGCCGCGACGTGGGTCGCACTCGCGACCGGCGCGGAGAGCTGGACGGATGCCGCCGCCCAGGGCCGGATCGCAGCATCCGGCACCCGCGCCGATATCTCCGACCTGCTCCCGCTGCGGCCCTGACGCGGTCGGCTTCGCGGGGCGCCGTCCCTTCTGTGTCCCGGTGCGCCGGGGAGTGGGACAATGGAGGTATGACCGAGCACGTCGAGGACCACATCGAGACCGTGCGCGTGCGACGCGCTCCGAAGTTCTCGGTCTTCCTGCTGGTCGGCGCCGCGCTCGGGGTCATCGTCGCGATGATCCTGACGTTCGCGTTCGACGGCTCCCAGGACGTCAGCCCGAACACGGGTCTCGTGTACTCGCAGGGTCAGGTCTTCGGGTTCCTGGTGCTCGTCTGCGTCCCGGTGGGCCTGGCGCTCGCCGCGGTCGTCGCCCTGCTGCTCGACCGTCGTTCGCGCAATCACACGCACAGCGTGACGGTCGACCGCGAGTCGGTGCAGGTCGACGAGACGCCGTAGCGCTACGCCAGTTCGGCGATGATCGGATGGATCGCGGCATCGAAGGCCGCGACATCCCCCCGAAGTCCGTCCGTGACGGCGATCGTGAGTGATCCGATCCACCACACACCGCGCTGTGCGAGTGGCAGCACCTGCACGTTCAGCTCGAACGAGTGCGCCCGGCGGCCCACCTGACGCTCGTGCTCGGCGATCGCGCTCGCATACGCGCGGTAGGCCGTTCCGGTGCCCGGGTTGGCGTCGCGGCGATAGCGGGCGTGGGCGGACTGGGCGAAGGCGAGCGCCTCGGCCGCGTGGGGCGTCGCGGCCGCCCGCAGCACGTCGGCGCCCTGCGACGGCAGCGCCAGCATCGTGTCGAACCCGTCGACGAGGTCCAGCGGCACGGGCGACGGATGGGCCTGCGGCTCGACCGTCATCGCCCAGTACTCCCGCCACTGCCGCTCCAGCAGCGCCTGCGACTCTTCGTCACGGTCGTTGACGCGGGCAGGGATGCCGCGCAGCGGCGGAAGCTCGTCCGGCGAGCGGATGCCGAGCACCTGTCGCAGATAGAGCGCGAGCAGCACCGGCTGACCCGCGTCCTCGCGGATCAGCCACTCCGGAGCACCGGTGCCTCCCATGCCGACATTGTAGGTCCGGCCTACCCCACCCGGACGGCACAGCAGCACCCGTCACGCGGCATCCGTGTGGGCGCGCCGCCGGTAGGCTGGGGGTCGTGGCCTCCACTTCGCCCGATGCCCCCGATGCCGTCAACCCGTATACCGCAGCGGGAGTCGACACGGCCGCCGGTGATCTCGCCGTCGAGCTGATGAAGTCGGCCGTGCGCCGCACCCACGGACCCGAGGTCCTGGGCGGGGTCGGCGGGTTCGCCGGCCTCTTCGACGCGAGCGCGCTGCGCGCCTACGCGAAGCCGCTCCTCGCGTCGAGCACCGACGGGGTGGGCACCAAGGTCGCGATCGCGCAGGCCATCGACAAGCACGACACGATCGGCATCGACCTGGTGGGCATGGTCGTCGACGACATCGTCGTGGTGGGTGCGAAGCCCCTCTTCATGACCGACTACATCGCGTGCGGCAAGGTCTTCCCCGAGCGCATCGCCGACATCGTCCGCGGCATCGCGCGGGGTGCCGCCGAGACGGGCACCGCGCTCGTCGGCGGCGAGACCGCGGAGCACCCGGGCCTGCTCGGCATCAACGACTACGACGTCGCGGGCGCCGCCACCGGCGTCGTCGAAGCCGACCGGCTCCTCGGGGCCGAGCGCGTGCGCGACGGTGACGTGGTGCTCGCGCTCGCGAGCTCGGGCCTTCACTCCAACGGCTACTCGCTCGTGCGCCACATCGTGGCGGGCGCGGGCATCCAGTACGGCGACCGGGCAGCCGACCTCGGCGCGCACGGCACCACCTGGGGCGAGGCGCTCCTCGAGCCCACGCGCCTGTACACCCGGCCGCTCCTGCGCCTCATCGCCGAGACCGGCGACGCCGTTCACGCCCTCAGTCACGTCACCGGCGGCGGCATCGCGGCGAATCTCGCGCGCGTGCTCCCGCTGGGCACCTGGGTGGAGGTCGACCGCTCGACGTGGTCGCCGCCGCCGGTGTTCCGCGTCCTCGCCGACCTCGGCGACCTCGACCTCCAGGCGACCGAGGGCACCTGGAATCTGGGCATCGGCTTCCTGGCGGTCGTGGCCGCCGACAAGGCGGAGGCTGCGGCATCCGCCCTCACCGCCGAAGGCTTCGCGACCTGGCAGGTCGGCGTCGTCCGCGCGGGGCAGCACCCCGCGGGCGACTTCGAGCAGGGCGCGAAGGGCGTCGACGGCGGCGCGGTGCGCCTGGTCGGCGCATACAGCGAGAACAACGGAGCGAAGTAACACCCCATGTGCGGAATCGTCGGGATGGTCGGCCGCGGAGCGGTGAACCAGGAGATCTACGACTCACTCCTCCTGCTGCAGCATCGCGGTCAGGACTCGACGGGCATCGCGACCGCCGAGACGAACGGCGTCTTCCACGTGCACAAAGAGAAGGGGCAGGTGCGCGAGGCGTTCCGCACGCGCGACATGCGCGCCCTCCTCGGGAATCTCGGTCTCGGGCACGTGCGCTACGCGACCAAGGGCACGGCCTCGAGCGAGGAGGAGGCGCAGCCGTTCTACGTGAACGCGCCCTACGGCATCGTCCTGGTGCACAACGGCAACCTCACCAACACGCGTGAGCTCACCGACGAGCTCTTCCACAAGGATCGCCGCCACCTCAACACGTCCAGCGACACCGAACTGCTCGTCAACGTCCTCGCCAACGAGCTGCAGGCATCGATCTCGGGCGTCGATCTCGAGCCCGAGGAGATCTTCCAGGCCGTGAGCCGCGTGCACGAGCGCGTCCAGGGCTCGTACGCGGCGATCGCCCTCATCGCCGGGCACGGCCTCCTGGCGTTCCGTGATCCGTACGGCATCCGTCCGCTCATCCTCGGCACGCGCAAGAACTCCGACGGCAGCTACGAGTGGGTCGTCACGAGCGAGTCGCTCGTGCTCGAGAACGGCGAGTTCGAGGTCGTGCGAGACGTCGACCCCGGCGAGGCCGTGTTCGTCGATCTCGACGGGCACCTTCACACGCACCAGTGCGCCGTCGACCCCAAGCTCGTGCCCTGCTCGTTCGAGTACGTCTACCTCGCGCGGCCGGACTCGGTCATGAACGGCATCGCGGTCTACGAGGCCCGCCTGCGCATGGGCGAGCGTCTCGCCGACACGATCGCGAAGTACACCCCCTCCGGAACGATCGACGTGGTCATGCCCATCCCCGACTCGTCGCGTCCCGCCGCGATGCAGGTCGCGCGAAAGCTCGGCATCGAGTACCGCGAGGGCTTCTACAAGAACCGCTACGTCGGCCGGACGTTCATCATGCCCGGCCAGGCCGCCCGCAAGAAGAGCGTGCGCCAGAAGCTCAACGCGATGTCGAGCGAGTTCAAGGGCAAGAACGTGCTGCTCATCGACGACTCGATCGTGCGGGGCACGACGTCGAAGCAGATCATCCAGATGGCGCGGGATGCCGGTGCCAAGACCGTGACGTTCGCCTCGGCCGCTCCCCCCGTGCGCTTCCCGCACGTCTACGGGATCAACATGCCCTCCCGACACGAGCTCGTCGCGCACGGCCGCACGATCCCCGAGATCGCCCAGGAGCTCGGTGCCGACTACATGGTCTACCAGGAGGTCGAAGACCTGAAGGCGGCGATCCTCGAGGGCTCCGACGTGGAGGACCTCGACATGAGCTGCTTCGACGGCCGCTACGTCACCGGAACGGTGACCGAGGAGTACCTGGCCTGGGTCGAGGGGTCCCAGGAGTCTTGACCGCGCTTCCTGCGCGCCCGCTCTGGCAGGGGCGTGCCCTCGCCGTCGTCGGCATCGTGCTGTTCGCGTTCTCGCTGCGGACGGCCGTCGCCTCGCTCTCGCCGGTGCTCGCCTTCATCGGCGCCGACTTCGCGGTGACGCCGGCGGTCGTCGGTCTCATCGGCACGGCGCCACCCGTCTGCTATGCCGTGTTCGGCATCCTCACGCCCCAGCTGGAGCGCCGGTTCGGTCTGGAGCGTCTCGCCGTGGCCGCGATGGTGGTCGCCGTCGTCGGCATGACGTGGCGTGCCCTCGCCGTCGATGCGGTGACGCTGCTCAGCTCGACCGCGCTGATCTTCGCCGCCGTCGGGGTGGGGAACATCCTCCTGCCGCCCCTCGTCAAGAAGTACTTCCCCGATCGCATCGGGCTCATGACGACGATCTACTCGACCACGATGGCGGTGGCGACCTTCACCCCGCCGCTGGTGGCGGTGCCGATAGCGGATGCCGCGGACTGGCGCGTCTCGCTGGGGCTGTGGGCGGTGTTCGCCCTCGTGGCGACCATTCCGTGGATCGCGCTGTCGATCCGTGCGAGGTCGCAGGAGGCCGACGTCGATATCGAGGCGGCGAGCCCGCAGGCGTTCCGCCGCATGTGGCGTCTGCCGCTCGCGTGGGCGCTCGTCGTCGGGTTCACGGTGTCGGGCGTCCTCGCCTATACGTCGTTCGCGTGGCTGCCGACCATGCTCCAGGATGTGGCCGGCGTGACGCCTGCCGCCGCGGGCGCCCTGCTCTCGCTGTTCGCGGCGATGGGGCTGCCGTGCTCGCTGCTCGTGCCCGTGCTCGTCGTGCGGTTCAACGCGACGCGAACCCTGTTCGGGGTGGCGGTCGCCGCGGGGCTGGCCGGCATCGCGGGGCTCCTGTTCGCCCCGCAGGCTGCGCCGTGGCTGTGGGTGGTGCTGCTCGGGATCGCCCCCCTGCTCTTCCCGCTCACCCTGGTGCTGCTCGGACTTCGTACGCGTACGCACGAGACGGCGGTCGCGCTCAGCGCGTTCGTTCAGAGCATCGGCTACGCGATCGTCGCGCTGTTCCCCTTCGGGATCGGTCTCATCCACGGGTGGACCGATTCCTGGACGGGTCCGCTGCTGATCCTCGCCGTCGTGGTCGCCGCTGCGATTCCCGCGGGAGCGGTGGCGGCGCGCAGGCACACGGTCGAGGACGACTGGGAACGGCGCCACGGCGCCTGGTGAGGCGACCGCTCAGGCGGCACCGGAGGAGTGCGGAGAGACTACGCCTTCTCGTCCTCGTACTCGCCCGAGTACTGATCTGCCCACTTGTCGACGTATGCGTCCTCAGTCGGGTGCCCGAGCTCGCGTTCGAGCGCCCCGTAGTTGACGCTGTGAACGTCGTACTTGAGTTCGCGGGCGATCTTGGTGTGCTTCGCCTTTTGACGGCCACGCCCCATGCGAGACCCCCTCATATGTGAGTCGCGGGCTTCTGGATGCCCGCCGCAACGACGCCGGCTCGAGGCCGGTAAGAGTAGCATTCAGGATAACACGGAGCCTCCGCACCCCGGCCGGCTCCTCCTTGGGTGTGGCATCGACGCAAGAGGAGTGAGAACGCATGACGGACGAGGCATCCGACCCGGCTGACGCCCTGACGAAGGCGGCGGACGTGCGCGGCGCGGTGATCGTCGGGGTGATCCCCGACCAGTCCACGCGCGTTCTCGCCGAGGGCGCACGGTACGCGAAGCTCCTCGGTGCGCCGCTGGTCGTCGTCCACGTCGATGTGACGCGGTTCGTCACCTACGAAGACCCCGACGGCTACGTGCACTCGGCGCCGATCGACATGAACATCGCGGCGGGCGAGGGTGACCTCGAACGGGTCAAGGCCACAGCGTCCGCGTTTCTCAGCGGACACGACGTGCGCTGGAGCGTGCAGCAGCTCGTCGGCGATCCGGCCATGGCGATCAAGCACCTCGCCGAGCAGATCGACGCGAGGCTGCTGGTGGTCGGCACGCGCAAGCGCGGAATCGGCGAGTCGATCCGGGAGTTCTTCACGGGCTCGGTCGCCGCGCGTCTCGCGCACCGCCAGCACCGTTCGCTGCTCGTGGTCCCGCTCGGGGAGCCGGTCCCCGACGACGAGGAGATCTGGCCGGCCTGACACCGCGCCCGGTTCCTGTCAGACGGCGACCGGTTCCTGCCGCGCGGGCCGCGCGAAGGCCGGTCCAGGTTTCCCCCGGACCGGCCTTGAACGCTCGGCTCAGCCCCGCAGCGTGCGCGTGACCTCGCGCGCGATGCGGTCCAAGTCGGCGGTGATCTCGTCGATCAGCGTCGCGGCGAGCTCGCCGCCGCTGGCGACGTGGGTGCGCAGGTCGGTGCGAAGTCGCACGCGGAAGTCGTTGATCGCGGCATCCGCTCGGTGCAGCTGCATGCGGCTGAGGATGCGAGGGTCGTCCGTCTCTCCCTGCGCCGTCGCCGTCTCGCGCTCCTGCGAGCGAGCGGCGGCGAGGTCGGCGCGGAGGCTCCGCATCGCTTCGCGCACACTGCCGCGGACCTCATCCGCGATCAAGCGGACCGAGTCGGCGAGGCCCGCCTCGATGCCCTCGAGCTCGCCGGAACGTGCCTGTACCTCGGCGTGGCCGGCCTCGGTGATGGCGTAGACGGTCTTGCGGCCGTCGACGGACTTGGTCACGAGACCCTCCTCTTCGAGCTTGGCCAGGCGCGGGTAGATGGTTCCGGCGCTGGGGGTGTAGGTGCCGCCGGTGCGGTCGGAGAGCGCCTGCATGATGTCGTAGCCGTGCCGCGGTCCCTCGTCGAGGAGGTTGAGCAGGTAGAGGCGCAGGTCGCCGTGGGAGAAGACGGGAGTCATCGCCCCTGCTCCTCGCCGGCGGCGGAAGCGCCCTCGGCTGCGGGAGTGGCCTCGGCCGGGACATCCGTCGCGGGCGCCGGTCGGCGCAGCACGGTCACGTCGCCCGACACGCTGTTGGCGCGCACATCGGCGAAGCTGCCGCTGAGCTCGCCCGCGGAGCCGGTGAAGTTCGTGGTGGGGCCGGTTCCGTTGCCGGAGCGCATGACGCCGTCGACCTGCACCTTGCCGCTCACGCTGCGCACGACGTAGTTCGCGGGGTGGCCCTCGTCGACGCGGACGGTGACGCCGCCGCTGACGGTGTTGACGTTGACGGTGTGGAGGTCGCCCGCCGAGTCGATGAGCGCGGAGCCCGACACCGTGTCGATGGTCGCCTTCGCGATCGCCCCGGTGGCCGTCACGTCGCCCGACACGCTGTTGGCGTTGAGCGAGCCCACCAGGTCGCGCACCTGCACGTCGCCGGAGACGGCGTTGACGGTGAGGTCTCCGGTCAGTCCGTCGACCATGAGGTCACCAGACACGGTGTTGAGCTTGGCGTCGTACTGCAGGCCGGCGACGAGGGCGCTGGCGCTGACGACTCCGAGGTTGAGCGCGACCGCGCGGGGGACGGCCACGCTGATCTCGGCCTTCGGTCCGCTGGCGGTGAAGTTGCGGAACACCTCGAGGAAGTTGTCCCAGCGCAGCTGCGGGTGGTCGATCTCGACCGTGTCGCCGACGACCTCGATGCGGAGGTCCTTGACGGTGACGCCGTGGACCTCGATGCGGGCACCGGGCTCGTCGTGGGCGATGACGTCGATCTGACCTCCGATGAGGCCGACCTTCAGCGAGCGCACCGTCTCGATGTCGATGACGCGCGTCTCGCCCGGGTGGATGATCCACTTCTCCAGGGTCATGGTGTTCTCCAGGGGTTGAGGGTTGCTCGCGATATATCGCGTGTGTCGATGGTAACACGATATATCGCGTTCAGGTCAAGCGGATGCCGCAACCGGCCTTGACATTGACGCAGCGTCAACCTCTACCGTCGTATTCATGACCGAGAACGAGTGGTCGATCCAGCAGATCGGCAAGATCGCCGGCACCACGAGCCGCACCCTGCGTCACTACGACGACGTCGGACTGCTCGCGCCCTCGCGCATCGGCCATAACGGGTACCGGTACTACGACCAGACCGCCCTCGTGCGGCTGCAGCGCATTCTGCTGCTGCGCGAGCTCGGACTGGGACTGCCGCAGATCGCGGACGTGCTCGAGCGCGAGGCATCCGAGATCCCCGCGCTGGAGAGCCACCTCGCGTGGCTGCGGCAGGAGCAGGAACGGCTGATGCGTCAGGTCGCATCGGTTGAGAACACGATCACGGCACTGAAAGGAGGTGAACGACTGATGGCAGAGAACATGTTCGACGGCTTCGACCACACGCAGTACAAGGACGAGGTCGAGGAGCGCTGGGGGAAGAAGGCCTACGCCGACAGCGACCGCTGGTGGCGCTCGATGAGCGCCGACGAGAAGGCGGCCTGGCAGCAGCAGGTCTCCGACCTCGGCCGGGACTGGATCGCGGCCGCCGAGAGCGGAGCATCGCCGGAGTCCGGCGAAGCCCAGGCCCTGGCGAAGCGCCATGTCGCGTGGCTGACCGGGATTCCCGGAACCCCCGCCGCGGCACCCGGCGGCGACGTGAAGGCGTACGTCATCGGACTCGGCGAGATGTACGTCGCCGATCCGCGATTCGGCGCGAACTACGCGACGAGCGCGGGCGGAACGGCCGGCGCGGAGTTCGTCCGGGACGCACTGCGTCTCTACGCCGAGGGCAACCTCTGAGCGCGGACGCACGGATGCCGCGACCCGAATCGGGTCGCGGCATCCGTCCTCTCGGTTATCCCCGAGGGCTCTCGTGCGTCAGGCGCGTCGGCTTCCGCTGATGACGCGGAAGAGGAACGCGATCAACGCGATGACACCGACGATGAGGGCTACCCACAGCAGCCAGCTCAGCGCGGAGTTGAGACCGCCGACGATGGCGAGCACGACGGCCACGACGATGATGATGATCAGGGCGAGGTTCATGGAGGTTCTCCTTCTCCTTCGTCGGTACGCGGGGTGACATACCGGGTGTCTCGTGGACACGCACCAACGCTGTCATCCGTGCACGCCCGTGGGGAGGGGCTTGACGACCGCGGATTTCGGGGTGTAGTCATGCCCGGCGCACCCCTTCCTCCCGGGCGAGGCGGCCGCGGACGGTCGTGTGGGTCGCTGTCAAGCCCCCCATTTCGCCGCATGCCGCCACCTAGCGTGAAGGCACCGAACGACCGAGGAGGGACCATGCCCCAGGGACGCGGTTCGAACAGCCTCAACGACCCGGAACTCTACGAGAAGCTCCGCGACGACGGGGCGTCCAAGGAGAAGGCGGCGCGGATCTCGAACGCGGCCGCGCGAGACGGCCGGAAGAAGGTCGGCGAGCGTGGTGGCGCATCGGGCTCGTACGACGACTGGACCGTCGACGACCTGCGCCGCCGCGCCAAGGAGCTCGGTCTGACGGGATACTCGGGCAAGAAGAAGTCCGAGCTCATCGACATGCTCCGCAATCACTGACACGACCGCGAGGGGAGGACGGATGCCGAAGCTCGCACGCGTCCGCCCGTTCGACGATCCCGGTCACCGCCGTGTGCGCGCAGGGTCGGGCTTCCGATACGTCGACCCGAAAGGCGCGTCCGTCCCCGAGAGCGAGATCGACCGCATTCGCGCCCTCGTGATTCCCCCGGCATGGGAGGACGTCTGGATCAGCGTCCGCGCCGACGGTCACATCCAGGCCGTGGGCACCGACGAGGCAGGTCGCAAGCAGTACCTGTACCACCCGGACTGGTCGGCCGGGCGCGATCGACGCAAGTACGCGCGCGCGCTTCGCCTCGCCGAGACCCTGCCCCGCGCCCGCGGACGGGTCACCACGTCGCTGCGTCGCAGCGATCTCGATCGCGAACGGGTGCTGGCCACGGCGTTCCGGCTGCTCGACCAGGCGGCACCGCGCATCGGCTCGGAGCGCTACCTGGCAGCGCACGGCAGCCGCGGGCTGACGACGCTGCAGCGACGGGATGCCACGGTGGCGGCATCCGTCGTCACGCTCTCGTTCCCCGGGAAGAGCGGCAAGCGCCAGCTTCTCGAGGTCGACGACTCCGATCTGGCGGGTGTCGTCGAGCTGCTCGCGGCGGGGCGCCCGCGGTCGGCGCTGCTGGCATGGGACCGCGGTCGCCGACGGGTGGCGCTCACCCCGGCCGAGGTCAACGCGTACGTGCGCTCGCTGACCGGTGAGAAGTTCACCGCGAAGGACTTCCGCACGCTGCGCGGCACGATCCTCGCCGCGGAGGCCCTCGCACGCATCGGCACCGTCGACACCGTCAAGGACCGCAAGCGTGCCGAGCTGCTCGCGGTGCGGGCGACGGCCGAGGCCCTCGGCAACACTCCGGCGGTCGCGCGCGGCTCCTACATCGACCCCCGCGTGTTCGCCAGGTACCGGGGCGGCGAGACGCTCGACCTCTCCATCTCGCCGGAGTCCGCGATCCTCGGCCTGATCCGGCCGAAGCGGCGCTGACCTCGCGCGGTTCGGGTCGTGCGGGGTTCGCGCGGCCCGGATGTGCGGGGGTTTGCACGCCAGATCGCGCGGGGATCGATGCATTCGCCCGCACAACCGAACGGGACCGGGGCGGGTCGGGTGGGGGGATGCCCCAGCCGGTCGACCTGCGAACCTCGGTCTCGTGGTCGCCGGCGGCGCCCTGGGCGTCCTCGCCCGGGCCGCGCTACTCGCACCGGTGACCGATCCCGGAACTGCCACACGAGGATCTCTTCCCGCAGATGCCAGCCTGTGACGGCGTCATAGACGCGCCCTGGGCGGTGTCTTGAGGGTGAGGGTCCAAGTTCCAATGATGGCCGCGTCCGAATTGACTGCCCACCGTGCCGGCGCACGAGGGCAGGCATGGATCCGTGAGCGAAAACGGGCAAGGAATGCGAGCACGAAGCCGACCTGCCGTTGGAGTGATCGTGGCGCTAGCTGTTGGGGTGGCGCTCGCGGGTCCAGCGCATGCGGACGATGGATCGGATGCGATCGAGAACGCCCTTGAGCGTCTCCCGTCCGAGTACGGTGTCTTGCGCGATGAGGCGCACGCGACTCGTACGGTCAAGTTCAATATTCCGAACGACCCATCGGTCGGCGTGACCTTGGTCACGCGACATGGGGAGCTCCAGGTGGCGCTTCCGTTCGCTTCCCGTGCTGCCGACGGGGTGGAAGTTCAATCGAGCGCTCTCGCATACGACAACCGCAATGGGTCCGTGACGGTTCCAGTCGGCAAGAAGGACGGCTCGGTCCAGATCACGACCGTCCTCGAGACCCCTTCGGCGCCAACCTCATTTCCGTACGAGATCAGCGTTGAGGGGCTACACCGCATTGAGGTCACCGATGACGGCGCAGCGATGTTCATCGCGGGGGACGGGTCATTCCTGGGTGGAGCGAGCGCCCCTTGGGCCGTGGATGCCGCAGGGAACGCTGTGCCGACCCGCTACGAGGTATCCGGCGCGACCCTCACCCAGGTTGTCGACCACGCAGCCGATGGTTATATCTATCCGATCGTCGCGGACCCATGGCTCGGGGCAGCGCTCTACTACAACGCCTACGTGACGTGGGAAAGCAAGGGCCACAAGGTAAACACGCAACCCACTCCGTGGGGTGTCAACAACGCTTTACCGCAGCAATGGTGGGCGCACATTAGTGAGGTCAAATCTAGGCTGGGCGCGAACGCCTCCAAGTACAACGCGTCGATCCTGCAACAGCACTATTGTCATTTGGTTGGTCTGCCGTACAGCCTCCCCGTATTCAACTTGGAGTCGTGGCGACCGGTGATGTCCTACCCGAGTCAGGCGCCCTATCGGTGCAACTATCCGGAGGGTTACTACCACTAGCGCCGGGGGCGCCGCCTTTGCGCTCCCCTCACATCCAGCTTGAATGGTGATGAGGTCCGAAACGAAACGAGACGCCATGGGTCGATGCAGAGCACGGGTGCTTCGGAGCGCGTCCCTCTCTGGAACCGCGGCCACGACACTGGCGGTGTCGTTGTTGCTGTCCGGATGCGGCGCACAGCCTGCAGATCGAGTCGATGAGGTGACCTTGGCGTCAGGAGTCACGTGCACGGTCGAGTGGCGACTGAAACCACAATCCGGTGCGGGCACTGCGACGAAGGTCGCGTCGGACGCGTTGGCAGGTGCGACGATCACCGAAGAGGAGATCCGTATGTGGGAGGCGCAGCTGCGTGAGGAGTACGTGGCTGAGTTCGGTGAGCCGGATGCTGAGAAGGAAGCGGAGTTCGAACGACTAGCGCCGGTCGAAGTGGTGAGAGAACAGGTTCGTGAGGCACTGGCTGCCGCGGGGTTCCCGGACAGCCCTTCCAGGCTCGTGGAAGTGGAAGGATCTGCTGACTGCGACTGAGCGCCGCCTGATCCGGCCGAAGCGGCGCACCTCGTCCGGGTAGCGTGAGGGGATGCCCCAGCCGGTCGACCTGCGAACGCTCGGCCTGGTCGTCGCCGGGGGCGCCGTGGGGGTCCTCGCCCGGGCCGCCGTGCTCGCACCGATGACCGATCCCGGTGCCGTGCCGTGGGTGACGCTCGGCATCAACGCGGTCGGCAGCCTCCTGCTCGGCTTCGTCGTCGGCCTGCTCGACGGGCGCCGACCGCGGTGGCGCGCCTTCCTCGGGACCGGTGTGCTCGGCGGGTTCACCACCTACAGCGCGTTCGCGGTGGAGACGGCTGTGTGGCTGTCGACACCGTGGCTCGCGGCGGGGCTGGCGGCGGCATCCGTCCTCGCGGGCGTCGCGGGCGCCGTCGCCGGACTCGCGATCGGCCGTCGGGTCGGCGGCGATCCGGTCGGAGCCGCGGAGCCGGAGGTCGCCGAATGAACCTCCTCGTCGTCCTCGGGCTCGCGGCGGCCGGCGGCGTCGGCGCCGGACTGCGCTACGTCGTCGATCGCCTGGTGCCGATGCGCGGCGGGTTCCCGCTCGGCATCCTCGTGGTGAACGTGACGGGCTCGCTGGCGCTGGGTGTCCTCACCGGACTCGGGACGGCGGTCGCCCCCGAGGTGGCGATCGTGCTCGGCGTCGGTCTGCTCGGCGGCTTCACGACCTTCAGCACCGTCTCGGTCGAATCGGTGCTCATCGCCGAGCGGAAACGGTGGTGGGATGCCGCGGCCAACCTTCTCGGAACGCTCGTCCTCGCCGTCGCGGCAGCCGCCGCGGGAATCGGGCTGGGATCGCTCCTCGCGGCATCGCTCACCTGATTGCCCTCACAGGCCGAGTTCAGCGGGCCGGATGAGATACTGAAGCCGATACATCTCCGTATCGGTGCGCCGCTCCGCGTGCAGCCGACCGCCCCATTCCTTCGAAGGCATCTGTGTCGAACCTCGCCGTCCTCAGCCTCAAGAACCGCGCGCTCATTGCGCTCGTGACGATCATCGCCGCCCTGTTCGGGTCGCTCGCACTCGTCAACCTCAAGCAGGAACTGATCCCGTCGATCGAGTTTCCCACGCTCATCATCGTCTCGGCCTACCCGGGCGCGTCGCCCGAGGTGGTCAACAACGACGTCTCCACCCCGATCGAGAACGCGATCCAGGGGGTGCCCGGGCTTGAATCGAGCACCGCGACCAGTACGACCAACGCGTCGATCGTGCAGGCGTCGTTCACCTACGGCACCGACCTCGCCACCGCGGAGCAGAAGCTCACCCAGGCGATCAACCGGATCAGCTCGCAGCTGCCCGAGGGCGTCGAGCCGAACGTCATCACCGCGAGCATCGATGACTTCCCCGTCATACAGCTCGCCGTAACCGGCTACGACGACCCGGAGACGATCCAGGCCGAGCTCGAGGCGTCCGTCATCCCCGACCTCGAGGACGTGCCGGGCGTCAACGAGGCGCAGATCGTCGGCGGCGTCGGCCAGCGCGTGACCATCACCCCCGACCAGGCGGCACTCGCCGGCGCGGGGTACACGCAGCAGGCGATCCGTGACGCGCTCGACCAGAACGGCGTGCTGTTCCCGGGCGGCGAGATCACCGAGGACGGCGAGACGCTCACCGTCCAGACCGGGACCAAGATCGAGTCGGTCGACGAGATCGCGGCGCTGCCGCTCGTGCCCTCGGACCCGGAGCAGTTCGAGGACGGCACCATCACCATCGGCGACGTCGCCACCGTGGCGCAGGAAGAGGACCCGACCACGACGGTCTCGCGCGTCAACGGCGAGCCCGCCCTGACGATCGCGGTGACGAAGCTCCCGGCCGCCAACACCGTGGACGTCTCGCGGGGCGTGCTCGCGATCCTGCCCGAGCTGGAGGATTCGCTCGACGGCGCCACCTTCACGGTCGTCTTCGACCAGGCCCCGTACATACAGGAGTCGATCGACACCCTTGCGAAGGAGGGTCTGCTCGGCCTGTTCTTCGCGGTGCTGGTGATCCTGATCTTCCTGCTGTCGGTGCGCGCGACGCTCGTGACCGCGATCTCGATCCCGACGAGCGTGCTGATCACGTTCATCGGCATCCAGGCGTTCGGCTACTCGCTAAACATCCTCACCCTCGGCGCGCTGACGATCGCGATCGGACGCGTGGTCGACGACTCGATCGTCGTGATCGAGAACATCAAGCGCCACTATGTGGGCGATGCCGGCAAGAAGGCGTCGATCCTGCTGGGCGTCAAGGAGGTCGCCGGCGCGATCACGGCTTCGACCATCACGACGGTCGCCGTCTTCCTGCCGCTCGCCTTCGTGGGCGACGTCACCGGTGAGCTGTTCCGCCCCTTCGCGATGACCGTGACGATCGCGATGACGGCATCGCTGTTCGTCGCACTGACGATCGTCCCGGTTCTCGCATACTGGTTCCTCCGTCCGGGCAAGCCGCTTCTCGACGCCAGCGGGGCGCCGATCGATCCCGAGCACCCCGATGCGCCGCCGAGCCGCCTGCAGAAGTCGTACCTGCCGGTGCTGCGCTGGACGCTCAAGCACTCGTGGGCCACGCTGACGCTGGCGGTGCTCGTGCTCGTCGGTACGGGTGCGCTCGCGGTCGTGGGTCTGCAGCAGGGATTCCTGAAGACGAACTTCCTCGGCGACTCCGGGCAGAACACGTTCACGATGACGCAGTCCATCGGCGCGTCCCCGAGCCTCGAAGCCGAGAGCGCGGCGGCCGAACAGGTCGAAGAGGCGCTCGTCGACATCGAGGGCATCGAAACCGTCCAGGTGTCGATCGGCTCAAGCGGCTCCGCCCTGCGCGACGCCTTCTCGGGCGGCGGCAGCGGGATCACGTATTCCATCACCACCGACCCCGCCGCCGACCAGGTGGCGCTGCGCGAAGAGGTGCAGCGAGCCGTCGCCGACCTCGATGACGCCGGAACCATCACCGTCGCGTCGTCGGGCGGCGGATTCGGTTCGAGCGACATCGCGATCGACGTCACCGCGCCCGACTCGGCGACGCTGCAGGAGGCGACCGACGAGGTCGTCGCCTCGGTGGACGGCGCCGAAGGCGTGGGCCAGGTCTCGACCAACCTGTCGGCGTCGCTGCCCTACATCGCGGTGATCGTCGACCGCGACAAGGCCGCCGCCGTCGGGCTGTCCGAGGTGGCCGTCGGCGCACTCGTGTCGAACACGATGCAGCCGCAGTCGATCGGGGTCGTCGAGATCGAGGACACCTCGCTCACGGTCTACTTGGCCGCGTCACAGACCCCCGATTCGCTCGACGCGCTCCGCACGCTTCCCGTGCCCAGCGCGGCCGGCGTGATCCCGCTCGAGCAGGTCGCCACGGTGGAGCAGAGCGAGGGCCCGACCTCGATCACCACCGAGGGCGGTCAGCGCACCTCCACGGTGACGGTCACGCCGTCCACCGACGACCTCGCCACCGCGACCGCCTCGGTGACCGCCGCGCTCGAGGGCGCCGAGCTGCCCACCGGAGCCGACGCCACCCTCGGCGGCGTCGTGACCCAGCAGCAGGACTCGTTCTCGCAGCTCGGTCTCGCGCTCCTCGCGGCCATCCTGATCGTTTACATCGTCATGGTCGCGACGTTCAAGTCGCTGCGCCAGCCGCTGCTGCTTCTGATCTCGGTGCCGTTCGCGGCGACCGGTGCGATCCTGCTGCAGATCATTACAGGCGTACCGCTCGGCGTCGCTTCGCTCATCGGCGTGCTGATGCTGATTGGCATCGTGGTGACGAACGCGATCGTGCTCGTCGACCTCGTGAACCAGTACCGCGAGAAGGGCCTCTCGGCCCATGACGCGACCGTGGCCGGCGGGTCTCGACGACTGCGCCCGATCCTCATGACGGCGCTCGCGACGATCTTCGCGCTCATCCCGATGGGACTGGGCATCACCGGTCAGGGCGGTTTCATCTCGCAGCCGCTGGCGATCGTCGTCATCGGCGGCCTGGTGTCGTCGACGGTGCTGACCCTCCTCGTGCTGCCCACGCTCTACAACCTCGTCGAGGGTGCCAAGGAGCGTCGCATCGCCCGGCGTCACGGCGACGGAGGCGCCGTGGTCGCGGACGGCCCCGACCCCGATGCACCCGAGCCGGGAGCGGTTGCCATGGCTCCCGTCCTGAGCCGCCGGGAGCGTCGCCTGCTCGAGTCGGGTGGCGCCGCCGTGGCGGTCACCGAGGCCGACGTGCCGGTGATCGAAGAGGGTCCCGACGTCGAGGTGTCGGATTCGCCGGCCGCGGTCGCAGTGTCGGTGATCGAGGAAGGTCCCGACGTCGAGGTGTCGGATTCCGCGCCCGAGGGAGACGTGCCGGTGATCGAGGAGGGTCCTGACATCGAGGTGTCGGATTCGGAGGTCGTGGCGGATGCTGCGCCCGAGGCTGAACCGGAGTTCGAGGTCGAGCCGGAATCCGCGGTCGAGGTGGTCGAGGCCGGGGACGAGGCAGAACCCGAGGTCGAGCCCGGGGTGGAGGCGGAGGCAGAGGCTGAGCCCAAGACCGATGCGGATGCGGATGCGGATGCGGATACCGACCAGCCTGCGCACGACGGCGAGTCGCCCGACGGCGACGGGGTCGAGGCATACGATCAGCCGGCCGACGAGTCCGAACGCACCGAATGACCCGGAGGTTCCCCCAGCACGGGTGATGCCCGCCTCAGACCGCTCGTCCTAGGCTCCAGCCGACGGATCGGGGGGGTCTGTTCGTCCCGCCCCTTCGCAGACCGAAGGAGTGGAATGAAGCCGGAACGATTCATGTGGCTCGTCGTCATGCCGATCATCGCCGTCGCGGCCGTGATCGCCCTGATCCTCACCGGGACCGTGGGCCGTGACTCCGACGAGGAGACCGAAGGCGAAGCATCCTGGACCTTCCTGGTCTACATGATGGGCGACACGAACCTCGAGCCGTACGCACTGGACGACCTCACCGAGATGGCCTCGGTCGGTTCGAGCGGCGAGCTCAACATCGTGGCCATGGTGGACCGCAGCCCCGACTATTCGTCGGACGGCGTGCTCGATCTCGATGACTGGGAGGACACCAAGCTGCTCGAAGTGCAGCAGGACGAGTTCGTCGAGCTCGCCGACCTGGGTGAGCTCAACACCGGTGACCCCGACACGCTCGCGACGTTCGTCGAGACCGCTGTCACCGAGTACCCGGCCGACAACTATGCGCTGTTGCTATGGGATCACGGCGGGGGCTGGTTGGGCATGGGCGCAGACGAGACCGACGGTGAAGATCCGCTCGGGCTCGACGAGATCGCCGCGGGCATTGACGCGGGGCTGGCCGAGACCGGCGTCGACAAGCTGGACATGATCGGCTTCGACGCGTGCCTCATGGCGACCTACGAGGTCGTGAGCACGCTCGCGCCCTACGCCGACTACATGGTCGCGTCCGAGGAGGTCGAGCCCGGCCACGGGTGGAACTACCAGCAGCTCGCCCTGATCGAGCAGCAGCCGCAGACCGATGCTCCGGCCCTCGCGTCCGCGATGCTCGACGGGTATTCGGAGCAGGCCGTGGAGGAAGGCACTGATTCCGACATCACACTCGGAATCCTCGACCTCGCCGGAGTCGACGAGCTGCAGGCGGCGATGAGCGACGTGGCCGAGGCGTACATCGACGATCCGGGTGCGTACACCCCGGAGCTGGCGTCCGCGCAGCAGGATGTGCTCGAGTTCGGCCGTGATCCGGACCCGGCCGACAGCATGTACCAGATCGACCTCGGGGGCTTCCTCGCCAACCTCGCCGAGAGCGGCGACGGCGAACTGGCCGCACGGGCGACCGAGGCGATGGACGCCCTGGACGCGATGGTGGTCGAGCACGTGGCGGGGCCGGCGACGGCGGCGTCGACCGGTCTGTCGATCTACTTTCCGCCGCTGCAGAGCTACTTCTACGACGACTATCTCGCGCTCCAGGGCGTTCCGACATGGCCGGCGACGCTCGCGGAGTTCTTCACGAGCGGAGCGCTGCTCGACGAGTCGTCCCGCGCTGTCTTCGACGACGATGCGATGCTGGAGGCGAGCTTCGGGGAGGACGGGCTCAGCGTGTTCGTGCCTCTGGAAGAGGGCACCGATGAGTCGGTGGTCGAGGCATCCGTGGCCGTCGGATTCGAGCGCGAAGGCGACTCGGTGTACGTGCTCGAGATGCCTGCCGAGCTCGTGGATGAGGACGGGCGAGTCGGAATCCAGGCCGACTACGACCTCACCTACATGCTCATCGGAGACGGCGAGGACGAGCACCTGGTGTACCAGAGCGTCGGCATCGATCCCGGCACCGGTCATACGGTGATCGACATCCCCCTGGATTACGTCGCGCCCGGCGACGACCCGGACGAGTTCGAGGACGCCCTTCTGTCCATCGTCCTCGACGACGACGGCACGATCCTGGAGGAGGACCTGTTCGCGCGCGACGCGAGCGGCACGCTCGGGGGATTCGAGCCCGACCCCGACGGCCTCTTCTTCCCCGTCGCCCTGGTGTCGACCGCCGACGGCGAGTGGGTCTACGAGCGCACCGGCGAGGTGGGCATCTGGTCGGACTTCGAGAACCTCGAGTACATCCTCGAGACGATCGAGCCGGGCACCGAGCTCATGCTCGACGTGTCTGTGCGGGACTACGCCGGCACGGGCGACTACGCGGTGTTCAGCGTCGAGGCCGAGTGAGGCAGATCAGTCGGTGCGATCCGCGGCTTCGAGGAAGCGGATGAAGACGGCGATCCAGCCGAAGATCAGCGCGAACACGATGATCTCGAACGCGGTGAGAGAGAAGTAGCCGACCGCCGGGATGAAGAGGATCACCGACGCGATGGTCGCGGCGAAGAACGACCACGACGCGACGAAGTAGGTGCGCGGCATCCCCCGCAGCAGGTTCGGACCGCTCACGAGCAGCACGATGAACATCGCGGCCATGCCCGACGCGGAGATGTTGTGCAGGGCGAGGTTCACGTCGACCGGGAAGATGCCGACGCACGCGAGCATGATGCCCATCACGACGAAGAGCACCGGAACGACCCGGGCGCCGCGCGGGTTCGCGAGCACTCCGGCAGCGACGAGCTGGTCCATGTCGTTTGCGATATACACCGCGAAGGTCGTGACGAGAAGGCCGCCCGCGATGAGCGTGCCGTTGAAGATCCAGCTCGACAGCGCGTCGAACGAGCCGAGATGACTGAAGTGGACCGTCCACCACTCCGGGTCGGGCGTGGTCACCATGGCCGTGAGCGTGCCGATGACGATGAACGCCATCAGAAGCGAGGACATGCGCTGCGTGGTCATGCTCGACGCCGAGAGATACACGATGTATGTCGTCAGGCCGAGCGTCACGGTCATGAGCACCACGGCCCAGAACGTGACCACCGGCAGTCCGATGAAGCCGAGAGCGAGCACGCGATAGAGCGCGTAGGTGGCGAGGAACGCCAGCACGGTGTGCACGATGACGACCGAGATCGTGTTCACGGTGAACTTCCACGAGGGAAGCGTGCGGCGCCACTCCTGCCCCGGACGCCGCCGCGCCCGCCAGTAGCCGATCGTCGATGAGACCGCCGCCACGACGGCCGCGCCGATCGAGGCCCACATCGCGAACGGGTCCTCGTCGGCGAGGGTGAGCCGCGCAGCGATGAAGGCGACGACGAGTCCGTACACGGCGCCGACCACGCCGCCGGCGAAGGCGAGATAGACCGCCTCGGACTCGATGCGGCGCGTCGGCGCGGGCGTTCCGTCGGGCAGCGTCGCGGGGCTGGGCGAGGTCATGGCGCCAGTGTAGAACCGGCGGATGCCGCGTCCCCGCGACGCGCCAGACGCGTCAGCGTCAGTGCGCTCTGTGGAGCCAGGGGCGCAGCATCCTCGTGACCCACGGAAGAACGAGGTACGTCATGAGCGGCGTCAGAAGGACAGTCGCGAGGAGGACGCGGAGTACGAGCGGCCAATCCGCGAAACCCGGGACGAAGCCGAGAAGCCACGACGCGAGGAGGTTCGTGGGGAAGAAGCCGAGCCAGATCGTGACGGCTTGCTTCCAGCGGGGCGGCGCTGCGGGAATCGGCTGCTGAATCGGGCCGGTCGGGTCTGCGGCATCCGCTGGTCCGGCGTGGCGAGTCTCGACGTGTGTCGCGAAGGGAGCGTCGAACCATCCTTCGATGCCGGTGCGGCGCTCGACGCGGACTTCACTCGCGAAGGCACGACCCGAATCGAGCCACCACGACCGCTGGGACGACTGCTCCCACGCTTCGAGGGTCGGGATGTCGCTGAAGCGGTAGAGCATGTACCAGAGGTCGCTGCCTTCGCCGGCGCGTACCCATCCCGAGCCGAGGAAACCCGCGAAGCCGGTCGCGAGATCTGTGCCGGCCTGCATCCAACTGGTCGCCTCGACCGTGCGAGATGGGTCGATGCGTCGTTCGATCGCAACGGTGATGGGGTGGGCCACGGGTTCTGCCATGACACCCATTCCACAGGATCGTGCTGCCGTTCGGCGACCTCGGCCGCGAGATCGGCGCGGTGGTGAGCCGGCGAGTCGGGGCAGGCGGCGAGCGTGCGGGGGAGCGTGCTCAGCCAGGCGCCGACCGACGCGAAGCCGAAGAACTCGAAGCATGCGAGCGTGATGAAGCCCGCAGTGAGGAGCACCATCCCCGTCGCGAGCAGCACGACGCAGAGCGCGGACACCGCCCGGAAGCGCTGGGAGAATCCGGGGATCCCGAGGCTCGACGCGACGATCGCGAGAAGCGAAAGGCCCAGACCGGCCGCCGCGATGTCGTGCATGACGGTGCTCACCGGGATGGGGATCAGACCCACGACGGTCAGATGCAGACCCGCGGATACGACGGACACGCGGAAGGCGCGCGCCGTGCGGCGTCCGGTTGTGGTGGGGAGTACGGTGACGGCGAGAACACCGTAGGTGGCGAGCAGGAATCCGGATACGATCGCCGTGCCGTTGAAGACGTGTCCGGAAAGATCGTCGAAGCTGCCGAGCCGGGAGAAGTGCAACTGCCACCACAGTGGGTCGCGCGTCGTGAGGATCGCTATGATCACTCCGGCGGCAAGCGCGGCCATTGCTCCGTTGCTGAAGTGATGGGCATGGTGACGGGCCCGATGTCGCGGCGCGGACGCGCGGGCGATCGGGGTGACGCTCAAGCGTTCGGGAGGGGCGAGGAGGGTCAACGGGCTCACGTTCTTCAGGTGCGGCGAGCCCCGAAGTCCCCGACCCCCCTAGTCGATTACCTCGGGGATCGTCGTGCTCTTTGCGGACGCGATCCCCAGATCAGCGGTATTGCCGCTGCCAGTATGATAACGCCCCAATGATGTAATTCCCCAGGGCGTATCCGAAATCAGGCATGAGCCGGTTCACAGGATGCACCGATACTCTGGAGTGGTCGGCTCTGGACACCGCGCTGTGCGCGGATGGGTTTGTGAGTCCAAGGGGCCGATGGTGGAGACGGATCCGTCTCGACGACCATCATCTGAATGGCCCCCGGCCGACGACAGTCCGGGTCTCTCCCTGCCGCTCCCAGCGGCGTCGCACGTATGCGATCGCGGAGTGCTGTTCCCACGAGAACGAACCCAGAAGGACACCCCGTGCCCAAGAACAAGAAGCCCGCGGGCGGTCGCCCCGCCAAGAATTTCGACCCCCGCTACGGCGCCAAGACGAACTACCAGGACCGCAAGCGCCGGCCCGGAGAATCGTCCGCCGGCACGGCCGGCAGCAAGAGCGCCGGTCACCGGGGACACCGCCCCGAGACGACGGATGCCGCACCCAAGCGTCGCTGGACGGCGCAGGAGCGCGTCGGCCGCGACGAGTCTCGTGGCATCCGCACCCACGGCCAGGGTCGCGACGACCGGCGTTCGTTCGACGACCGTCCGGCCCGTCGGGATGATCGTCCGGCGCGTTCGTTCGATGACCGCCCGCGTCGCGACGACCGTCCGGCGCGCCCGCAGGATGACCGTCCCCGCCGGGATGACCGTGGGGCGCGTTCGTATGACGACCGCCCGCGTCGGGATGACCGTCCGGCGCGTTCGTTCGATGACCGTCCGGCACGTCGCGATGACCGTCCGGCCCGTCGCGACGACCGTCCCGCGCGTTCGTTCGATGACCGCCCGCGTCGCTCGTACGATGACCGGCCCGCGCGCCCGGCACACCTCGATCGCGTCGATCGCGACGACCGGCGCTCGTTCGGCGACGCCCGCCCTTCGTACCGCCGCGATGACCGTCCGGCGCGTTCGTTCGATGACCGTCCGCGTCGCGACGACCGGCCCCGTCAGGACGATCGTCCGCGTCGCGATGACCGCCCGCGTCGGGATGACCGTCCGGCGCGCTCGTTCGACGACCGCCCGCGTCGGGACGACCGGCCCCGTCAGGACGATCGCCCGCGCCGGGATGACCGCCCGGCCCGCTCGGATTGGAACGCTCCCGCCCGCACGGCCGCACACGAGGCGCATGTCGACGTCGTCCACGAGCGCCTGCAGGCCGAGGCTGTGCAGGCCGGCGAGGTCGCGAATGTGACCTTCGGCGACCTCGGACTGGGCGAGAACATCGTCCGCACGCTCGCCGAGCTCGGCGCCGCGACGCCGTTCCCGATTCAGGCGGCGACGATCCCGCCGATCCTCGAGGGCAAGGACGTCCTGGCACGCGGTCGCACCGGCTCGGGCAAGACGATCGCGTTCGGCGCCCCTCTCGTCGAGAGCGTCCTCCAGTCGCAGGCGGGCCAGCGTCGCGAGTTCGCGCGTGCGCCGAAGGCGCTCATCCTCGCGCCGACCCGTGAGCTCGCGCTGCAGATCGACCGCACGATCCAGCCGATCGCCCGCAGCGTCGGCCTGTTCACCACGCAGATCTACGGCGGCGTGCCGCAGGGCCGTCAGGTGGGCGCGCTCCGCAAGGGCGTCGACATCATCATCGGGACCCCCGGCCGCATCGAGGACCTCGTCAAGCAGGGCAAGCTCGATCTCTCCCAGATCCGCATCGCGGTGCTGGACGAGGCCGATCACATGTGCGAACTCGGCTTCCTCGAGCCCGTGCAGCGGATCCTCCGCCTGACGGCGGAGGGCAGCCAGAAGCTCCTGTTCTCGGCGACTCTCGACCGTGAGGTCGCGGCGCTCGTGGACGAGTTCCTCGTCGACCCGTCCGTGTACGAGGTGGCCGGTGAGGACCAGGACTCCGGCACGATCGACCACCGCGTGCTGGTCATCGAGCACCGCGACAAGGCCGAGATCCTGACGTCGCTGGTCGACCGCGACGGCAAGACCCTCGTGTTCGCCCGCACCCGCGCGTACGCCGAGATGCTCGCCGAGCAGTTCGACGACGCCGGGATCTCCGCGCTCGCGCTCCACGGCGACCTCAATCAGGCCAAGCGCACGCGCAACCTCGAGAAGATGACGTCCGGCCGGGTCCACGTGCTGGTGGCGACGGATGTCGCGGCACGCGGCATCCACGTCGACGACATCGATCTCGTGGTCCAGGCGGACGCACCCGACGAGTACAAGACGTACCTTCACCGCTCGGGGCGCACCGGTCGCGCCGGGCGCTCGGGAACCGTGGTCACGCTGATCACGCGCCAGCGTCGCCGCCGTATGACGGAGCTGCTCGACCGCGCCGAGATCGACGCGCCGTTCGAGGATGCCGCCCCCGGCGACGACGTGATCGAGGAGCTCACCGGGCGTCAGCTCGCGAACGTCGACGCCTGACGACCCCGCCCGCGACGGCCGCCCGCGATCCTCGGATCGCCGGCGGTCGTTCGGCGTTCCGGGCGTCAGGCCGCGGCGGGCACGCGATCGATCCCGGCGACCGCGGCGGGGTCGGCGCCGAGCGACAGCAGCCGGGCTCGCAGCGCGGTGGCGGCGCGGTCGTACGGGTCGGCGCTGGCGTGCAGGAGCGATCGCGTGTTCGCGGCCTCGAGGAACGAGACGATCTCGAACGTGAGCTGGCGCGCGTCGTCGAGGCCCGGAAGCTCGCCGGCGGCGATCGCGTACTCGATCGACACCGTAAGGTAGTCCTCCCAGGCGCTCGAGGCGGCCATGACGGCATCGCGCACCGGACCCGGCCGCGAATCGAACTCGACCGAGGTCGCCGCGAAGAAGCATCCGCCACGGAAGACGCGCTCGTCGGAGTACGCGAGCCACGACGAGATCAGGGCGCAGACCCGTCCCAGTCCCCGTTCTGAGCCGGCGCGTGCCGGGGCGATGACGCGCTCGATGAAGACGTCCCGTGCGGCGGCGACCGTCGCGAGCTGCAACTGCTCCTTCGAGCCGAACAGCGTCGCAACGCCGCTCTTGCTGTGGCCTGCGGCATCCGCCAGCCGTCCGATGGTGAGGCCCTCGAGACCGTCCACCGACGCGGCGTCGATGGCGGCTGCGAGGATCACGCGCCGGGACTCGTCGCCGCGCGCGCGGCGGCCATCGCGGGGCTCTTGCACCATGAGTTCAGGTTACCGTACGATCGTTCGTATTCATACGTACGATCGTACGTACATCTCGATCGGAGAAGCCATGGATCTCGCACTCTCCACCGCCGGCTCGGCCGTGCGCGCCGCCGGGCGCGTGTCCCCGCGCTGGGGCGCCGCCGTCGCCCTGCCGCTCTTCGCGCGGGTGTCGCGGCCTCGGCCGGTGCACCCCGACGACCGTCCCACCATGGGAAGGGCGCGGCGGTCCAGCATCCGCATCCCCGGTCTCGATCGGCGCGGCGTCGATCTCACGGTCTACGAGTGGGGCCGCGGGACCAACGTCGTCCTGCTCGCCCACGGCTGGAACGGCCGGGCCTCGCAATTCGCAACGCTCGTGCGCGAGCTGGTGTCGGAGGGCTGGCGCGTGGTCGCGTTCGACGCTCCCGGGCACGGCGAGACTCCCGGCGGCGGCACGTATCTCGTCGACTGGACGGATGCGCTCGCCGGGCTGCAGCGCCGCTACGGCCGCATCCACGCCATGATCGGGCACTCCTTCGGCGGCCTCGCGGCGCTCGTCGCTGCGGGCGCCGGCGTGCAGGTCGACCGCGTGGTGACGATCGCCGCACCAGGCGACGCCGACCTGCTGCTCTCCCAGTTCCAGGCGATGCTCGGGTATGACGGCCGCACCGCCGCGGCGCTGCGGGAGCGATTCGCCGCGCGCTACTTCCCGGGCGAAGCGGATCCGTTCGCGCGACTGTCGCCGCTGCAGCGCGCGCTGCCGCCCTCGGTCCCGTTGCTGGCCGTCCACGATGAGGAGGATCGCGTGGTCCCCGTCGGGGAGCTCGGGCGGATCGTGGCTGCTCACCCGACCGCGCGGGTGGTGAACACCACCGGGTTCGGGCACAACCGCGTGCTCACCGCGGATCCCGTGCTCGACGCGGTGGTCGAGTTTCTCGCGCAGCGGTCGGCCGTGCCGCATCCCGGCACCGTGCGCGCTGCCGTTTGACGGGTCAGAACAGCCGAGGTTCGGAGGCGGCCGCGGTGCGCCCGCGCGACGTCGCGATGACGCCCGCGGCCCGTGCGTCGGCCCGCGCGGCGAGCCCCGGCACGGGCGTGCCCCGCGGCTGGTCGTCCTCGTCGCGTCCGTCGAGTCCATGGACGCGCAGCAGCGGGCGCACGCGCTTGGCGAGCCATGCCTTGTATGCCTTCGGCGCGGTCGACGAAGCACCCGGGTAGAGACCGAGGTACGACGACACGAGCTCCGGATGCTCGCGCCCCAGCCACTGCATGAACCACTGCTTCGCGCCGGGGCGGAGGTGCAGGGCGCCGTACACGACCCGCACCGCACCCGCGGCGCGGATGCGCCCGAGCGCGTCGTCGATCGCGGCGATCGAGTCGGTGAGGTGCGGGATGATCGGCATGAGGAACACCGTCACGCGGAAGCCGGCCTCCGTCGCGGCGCGGACGGTCTCGAGACGCGCGGCCGCGGTCGGCGTCCCCGGCTCGATCAGATGCTGGAGGGCGTCGTCGAACACCGCGATCGACATCGCCAGTGAGACGTCGACGTGCTGCGCGGCATCCGTCAGCAGCGGCAGATCTCGCCGCAGCAGCGTGCCCTTCGTGAGGATCGAGAAGGGCGTGCCCGATTCGGTGAGCGCGCCCACGATGCCCGGCATGAGCTTGTATCGGCCTTCGGCGCGCTGGTAGGGATCGGTGTTGGTGCCGAGCATCACGGGCTGGTGCGTCCAGCTGCCGCGTCGCAGCTCCTTCTCGAGCACCTCGGCGACGTTGATCTTCACGATGACCTGCGAGTCGAAGTCGCGACCGGCGTCGAGCTCGAGGTACTCGTGGGTGCCCCGCGCGAAGCAATAAATGCACGCATGGCTGCATCCGCGGTACGGGTTCACTGTCCAGTCGAAGGGCATGGCGGACGCCCCCGGCACGTGGTTGAGCGCTGTCTTGCACAGCACCTCGTGGAAGGTGACGCCGGCGAAATCGGGCGTCGTCACCGACTGGACCAGGCCATTGAGGTGCTCGAGGCCGGGGAGGGCCGCGGCATCCGCCACCCCCAGCTCCTGCCCCTGCCACCGCATGCGTCCATGGGAACATATGTTCGACAGTGTGTCAACCCTCGGGGCGGCGCGATCGAAGTTCGAGCTCTCCGCCCCGTCCAGTCGCTCGCGAGGCGATGGTGGGCCACAATGGCATCTGTGACGGTGCCCGTACCGCCCGACTCCCCGGTGTCTCGCCGCGCGGTCAGAGTGCAGCGCGAAGAGGCCGATCGGCGTGCCCGCGAGACGCACTCGGACGTGTTCTCGCCGTTCGTGCTGCCCGCAGGACTCACCGGTCCCGAGGTGGCGCCCCCGTCCCGGCGCGCGGCACGAGCCCCCGACATCCTCGCCGCCGACGACGCGAACGCACCCCGGCGCCACGCCCGCCCTCGCCGGTTCGCTGGCGCGAGGACGCTGGCGCTCATCGTGGTGGGGGGCATCGTGCTGCTCGGAGGGGCGGCGGGGGTCACGGCGCTGATGACCGGCTCGACCAACGAACCCGCTGCCGGCGCCGACCACGTGGTCGCCGAGGCACCGCCCCCGGTCTCGCAGCTTCCCGTGCCCGTCGTCGAGCAGACGTCGATATCCACCGACATCTGCGCCGCACCCGAAGTGATCGCGGCTCTCGAGGCCGGCGACGATTCGGCTGCGATCGAGGCGGCGGGCGGCGCCGAATGGTTCCGCGTCGCCGTCGCGGGCGGCGACGCGTCGTGCATCGACCTCTCCGACCCGGCCCGGCTGTGGACCGTCATCAACAAGACGCGCCAGTACGAGCCCGTGGACTACTGGCCGGCGGACATGATGTTCCCCGAGGGCGTGCGCAGTCTCGAAGGCGGGTCGCTGCGCGCGGATGCCTCGGCCGCCCTCACCTCGATGGTGACGGCTGCACGCGAGGCGGGGGTCGGCGAGATCGCACTCCTGAGCGGCTTCCGGTCGTTCCAGTCGCAGATGGCGACGTACGGCCGCCACGTCGACTCGCGTGGCGTGGAGGGCGCGGATCTCGTGAGCGCCCGCCCCGGCTACAGCGAGCATCAGTCGGGACTGAGCGGTGACGTCGTGCCGTGCTCGGGGCCGTGCGGAACCCTCGACGACCTGGCGGCCTCCCCGCAGGGCGAATGGGTCGAGGCGCATTCGTGGGAGCACGGCTGGATCGTCCGCTACGTCGACGGTGCCACGGATGTGACCGGATACCTCCCCGAACCGTGGCATCTGCGCTACATCGGACCCGAGCTCGCCCGGGCCTACCACGACGGCGGCTGGACCTCGCTCGAGGAGTTCTTCGGCCTTCCGCCCGCGCCCGGATACGTCGGCTGAGCCCGAGGATGCCGGGTGGAGGCATCCCACAAATCGCGGTACTGAGTTCCAGAGTCTTTAGGATCCGATCCCACATCGCGCCCGCTGGCGTCGGTCCTCACCCTTAGGATTCGAGGAGGGGTCGCCCGTGTCTGCGTCGCATTCGACGACGCGGGCGTCCGCTCGAAGACGAGAGGAAGGCGCACATGGAGCGCGACATCTACGACGAGGACCACGAGGCGTTCCGCGACGTCGTCAAGGAGTTCATCAAGCGCTTCGCGTCCGAAGAGAAGCGCAAGCAGTGGGACGCCGACGGCGAGATCGACCGGGCCACGATGCTCGCGGCCGGAGAGGCCGGCATCATCGGCCTGTCGGTGCCCGAGGAGTTCGGCGGCGCCGGCATGCTGCAGGACTACCGCTTCCGCGCGGTCGTGCTCGAGGAGACGATCGGCGCCGGCCTCGGCTCGCTCGCCGGCGCCCTCGGCATCCAGGACGACCTGGCCGTGCCCTACATCGTGCACATGGGCACGCAGGAGCAGAAGGAGAAGTGGCTCCCGGGCATGGCGACCGGCGAGATCCTCGGTGCGCTCGCGATGACCGAGCCCGGCGCGGGCTCCGACCTGCGCGGCATCAAGACGACCGCCAAGAAGGTCGACGGCGGGTACATCGTCAACGGTGCGAAGACGTTCATCTCCTCGGGCAAGACCGCCGACATCGTCGTCACGTTCGTGAAGACCGGTGAGGGCAACCGCCCCGATGCCTTCAGCCTGCTGATCCTCGAGGACGGCATGGAGGGCTTCGACCACAGCAAGAAGCTCGAGAAGATGGGGTTCCACGGCTGGGACACCGCCGAGCTCTCGTTCAGCGACGTCTTCGTTCCCGACGCCAACCTCATCGGCGGCAAGGAGGGCCTCGGCTTCATCCAGCTCATGATGAACCTGCCCCTGGAGCGCCTCTCGATCGGCGTCGCCGCGGCGGCTGCCGGCGAAGCCGCCTTCGTGTGGACACGCGACTACGTGCTCAGCCGCGAGGCCTTCGGCGAGCGCATCGCCGACTTCCAGAACACCCGCTTCAAGCTCGCCGACATGGCGACGACGGTCGATGTGATGTGGGCCTACACCGACCGCGCGATGATGCTCTACAAGGACCAGAAGCTGACGGCCGAAGAGGCGGCCAAGGTCAAGTTCTGGACCACCGACCGCGAGGCGGAGCTGCTCGACGTCGGCGTGCAGCTGCACGGCGGCTACGGCTACATCACCGAGTACCCGATCGCGCGCGCCTACCTCGACGCCCGCGTGCACCGCATCTACGGCGGCACGAACGAGATCATGCGCGATCTCGTCGCGCGCCAGATCGTCGGCAAGAGGTAACAGACACCGGATGCCGCGACCCCGTCCCTCTCGAAGGCTCGGGGTCGCGGCATCCGTCGTTCCGCGGCCGTCGGCGGCCGGTTCAGTGCTGGCCGGCCGGTCCGTCCCCGCGGCCGAGCCCGCGCGATGCGAGCCCGCGGCGCCGTGCCAGCCGCGCGACGCCCGCGCGCCTGAGCTGGTCGGCGATCAGGATGCCGAGGCCGACGCCGACGAGGCATCCGACGATCGTCAGCGCGAAGAACGCGACCACCGCCCACGCGGGCATCGACCACAGGTTGAACGACACCGCGGCGGCGATCGGGTAGACGATGCCCACGAACACCGCGCCGGCGTAGTACTGCCAGGTGCGCCACGAGCGGTAGATCGCGAGCAGGAACGGGATCTCCGCGAACAGCGCCCACCACACCGCGGCGCCGAAGAACGGGAACGCGACGAGGCCCGAGATCACACCGACGAGGATGCCGGCGAGCGGCCGCTCCAGAAGGCGCAGCGCCACCGTGGCCGGCAGCAGCCACAGCCCCGCAAGAGCCACCGACGCGAACGGAACGGTGGCGAACAGCACGGTCGACAGCCAGCCGGCCGCCCACAGGAGCACTCCGCCGGCGACGCCGATCGCGGCGCACGTGAGCAGGTACGACGTGGCGACCCGGCTCACGAGTGCACCTCGGCGGACGCGAGCTGGGCCTTCGGGGTGGGCGAGGCGGCGCCGACGCGCCAGTAGCCGCAGAAGCTCACGAGCTCCTTCGGCGCCGCGCGCTCGTTCACCAGCAGGCGGCGGCCCTCGGTCGGCAGCGACTGCTCGCCGACGAGGTAGGCGTGGAAGGGAGCATCCGGAAGCGACGCCGCGCGCAGCGCCTCCAGAGCAAGAGTCCCGGGCTTGACGTCGTGGTCGCGCACGATCCACTGCACGCGCACGCCGGCGGGGTGCGCGAACTCGAGCGCGTCCTCGGTCGTGGGCACCTCGATGACGGCGAGCCCGGTCGCGTGGGCCGGGAGCGACGCGCACACCCCGGCGATCGCGGGAAGTCCGGTCTCGTCGGCGACGAGCACGACGCGGTCGGTGCCGCGCTCGGGGTTGAAGGCGAGGCCCTCGTCGATCAGGACGACGCTCTCGCCCGGCTCGCACGTCTGAGCCCACCGCGAAGCGGGTCCGGCGGTGCCGTCCTCGGCCGATCCGTGCAGGACGAAATCGACGTCGATCTCGGCGCCGCGATCATCCGCCGCGGGGCGGAATGCGCGCACCGTGTAGTTGCGCATGACCGGCCGCACGCCGTCGGGGATGCGGAGGTAGCGCAGATAGCCGAACATCTTGTTGGCCTTGGCGGGCAGCCGATCGAGCCCTTCGTCGCCGCCGAGCGGCAGGAACAGCCGGAACCACTGGTCGTAGCCCATCGCGCGGAACTTCCCGATCTCGGCACCGCCGAGCGTCACCCGCATCCAGTGCGGCGAGAGCGGCTCGCGCCGGAGCACCTTCAGGTGAACGAGCCCCTGCGTCTCGGGCTTCACGAGTCTGCTGGCCTGTGCCATGGATCCTCCGTCGGGATAGGGAGTCGGATGCTGCGGCCCGGCCTACGCCGGAGCCCCGAAGGGCGAGAAGAACCAGAAGATCGCCGCCGACGCCGCCCACAGCACCGCGATGAAGACGACGTCCCGGGCGCGGAACGGGACCAGGTGGCGCTCGGTGCGGTCGGGGTGGGCGCCGAAGGCGCGCGCATCCATCGCGAGAGCGACCCGCTCGGCGTGCCGGATCGCACCCGCCATGAGCGGCACGATGTAGCCGAACCAGCGCGCCACCGCGGCGAACGGACCGCGCCCGCCATGGGCTCCGCGCACGCGATGCGCCTGGCGGATCACCTCCAGCTCGTGACCGAACCGCGGCACGAACCGGAACGCCGCGAGCGCGGTGTACCCGATGCGGTAGGGCACGCGCAGCTGCTGCACCGTCGCCCGCACGAGGTCGGGTCCGGTCGTGGACAGTCCCGCGATGAGCGTGAGCGCCACGATCGCGGCGATGCGCAGTCCGGTCGCGAGACCCACCTCGAGCGCGCCGCCGTAGAGCGTCCAGCCGCCGACCTGCAGTACGACGACGGACTGGTCGACGCGCGAAGGGTCGGTCCACACCGAGAAGCCGATGCCGATGATCGCCGCGCCGAGGGGCAGCGCCACGAGCACGGCGGCGAGTCGCGCCGTGAAGCGCACCCCGACGAGCAGGATCGCGTAGCTCAGGGCGAGGAAGGCGAGCGGGGTCGCGGCATCGCGCACGAAGACGAGCAGCACCATCGCGGGCAGGGGCGCGCCGAGCTTCGCGAGGGGGTTCAGGGCGTAGAGGAACCGCACCGGCGCGGCGGGCGCCTGGGCGGCATAGGGATCGACGGCCGCGCGGACGCCCTGCGCCGCGGTCAGCGGACCGGTCATGCGGGCACCGCCGTTCCGCCCGGGAGGTCGGCGATCCGTGCCACCGCGGAGAGTTCCGGATGCTGCGCCAGGCCGTGCAGCGCGCGCCGCAGCGGCGGCAGCCGCAGGCCCGAGCGCTCGATCAGGTCGGCGTCGCCGAAGACCGCCGCCGTCGGGCCTGCCGCGACGACCCGCCCGTCATCGAGCACGACCGTGCGGTGCGCGTACTCGGTGACGAGCTGCATGTCGTGGGTGACCACGATCACCGTCGTGCCCTCGGCGTTGAGCTCGCCGAGCAGCCCGAGCAGCTCGTCGGCCCGCGCGCGGTCCTGGCCGAACGTCGGCTCGTCGAGCACGAGCACCGGCGCGCCCGCGACGAGCGCCGTGCCCACCGAGAGCCGGCGCTTCTGTCCGCCCGAGAGCAGGAAGGGGTGCGCCTCCGCGCGACCTTCCAGGCCGAATCGACGCAGCAGGGCCATCGTGCGCTCGCGCACCTCGTCGTCCGAGAGGCGCTGCAGCCGGAGGCCGTGCGCGACCTCGTCGAAGACCGTGTGTGCGATGAACTGGTGCTCCGGATTCTGGAACACGAATCCGATGCGCGAGGACAGCGTGCGGGCGTCCGACCGGCCGATGTCGAGTCCGCCGACGCGCACGGTGCCCCGCGGCGGGGGGATCACGCCGGCGAGTGCCTGGATCAGGGTCGTCTTCCCGGCGCCGTTGGCTCCCACGATCGCGACGAACTCGCCGGCGGCGACGTCGAGGTCGACGCCGTGCAGCACTTCGGCGCGTCCACGGCGCACGGTGAGCCCGCGCACGGCGATGAGTGGAGCGCGCGGCGTTTCGTCTCGCTGCGCTCGCTCAACGACCGGGGGGAGCGCAGCTCGCTCGACGACCGGGGGGAGCGCAGCTCGCTCGACGACCGGGGGGAACGCAGCTCGCTCGACGACCGAGGGGGGAGGGGGCTGCGCCTCGAGCGCGGCGTGCAGCTCGTCCGGGGTGAGCGGGAGGGGATCGAGCACGTACCCCGCCCGACGCAGGCGCAGAGCGGCGATCGTCGACACCGGCAGCCACACGCCCATCGCGTGGAGGTCGTCCGCGCGGCCGCGCAGGACGTCGTCGACGGGGCCGTCGGCGGCGAGACGGCCCGCGTCGTCCAGCACGACGACGCGGTCGACGAAGCCGACGGCGGCGTCGAGGTTGTGCTCGACGAGGAGGATCGCGCGATCGCCGGATGCGACGAGCTCGCCCAGCGCGGCGTAGACCTCCTCGATGCCCCGCGGGTCGAGGTTCGCCGTGGGCTCGTCCAGGACGAGCAGCGGGGATCCCATCGCGAGCGCGCACGCGATCGCCAGACGCTGGCGGCCGCCACCGGACAGGCGGTCGGGGTTCTCGGCGCGACGGTCCCAGAGGCCGACGCGGCGCAGGGCCGACTCGGCGCGCTCGAGGACCTCGGCCACCGGCATCCGGAGGTTCTCCGGCCCGAAGGCGACCTCATCGAGGACGGTACCCGTCACCAGCTGCGCGTCGGGATCCTGGAACACCATGGCGACCCGCGTGCTCAGCTCCGCGACCGTGGTGACGCTGGTGTCGAGGCCGTCGACCTCGACGGTGCCGGTCACCTCGGCCGGGACGGCGTGGGGGATGAGGCCGTTGAGCGCCAGCGTGAGCGTGGACTTTCCCGATCCGCTCGGCCCGAGCAGGAGCACGACTTCGCCGGGGGCGATGTCGAAGGTCACGGATGCCGGAGCCGCTGCCGACTCGCCGTCGTGCGTCACGCCGAGCCCGCGCACGCGGACGAAGGGTGCGGCGACGTCCGCCGCGAGCGCGGCGGAAGGGTCGCGCTCTGTTGCGGTCACGGGACTTCCAGGTGAGACGTCTACTAAGTGTCTCCTAACTTAGTAGACCCTTACCGAGTCTGAGTATCCGCGATCAGGTGCGGCCGCGCCGCGGCACTCCCGCTCGGCGCAGGGCGCGGCCGATGGCGAGGCCGACGGCAGTCCACAGCACGGGTCCGAGGATGAAGAGGGCGACGTAGACGACCTGGCCCCACAGTGGGAATCGTGAGACGTCGGCGGCGAACCAGATCGCCGCGGCGATCACCGCACCGATGATGACCGCGGACAGGAAGAACCGCCACGGCTCCCAGCGCCGGTAGCGGGATGTCGCCGCGATGAGCTCCTGCAGCCCTCCGATCAGGAGGGCGGTGCCGACGTACCGGCCGATCCACACCGGCACGATCGCGCTGGCGACGAGCGCCGCGACGAGGTGGGTGATCAGAGCGACCCACGGGGCGCGCAGGAGTTCCTGCGCGATCACTCCGGGGAGGACGTGAACGCCGAGGACGAGGCCGTAGAGGATCGGCGCGGCCGCCGAGATGGGCGCACTGATGGCGCCGGCGCCGGCCTGCAGAACCCCCGCCGCGACACCGATTGCCGCGCAGGTGAGCAGAACGCTCGTCGAGAGTCGGGAGGGGTTGGCCACATGCCAAGCGTAGTGTTCGGCACCTCGGCGTTTCTCACACTTTCCTCATCTTTGCCTCCAAAATTCACAGCTAGCTTTGAGCCTGTTGCGCTCCGAAGACGTGGCGCGACAACACTCCCCACACCAGATGGAGGACTCCATGGGTCGAACCTCCGTGAGAGCAGCAGCGGTCGTCACAATCGCCGCCCTGTTCACCGGCACCACAGCTACCGCCAGTTTCGCAGCAGCGCCGGAGGAGGTGAATTCCCCGATCCCCATCGATCTGCCGGCAGGCCGATACATCGTCCTACTGGACGAGGCGCCCGTCGCCACGTACGACGGCGGCGAGCCGGGGCTCGCGCCCACCGCGCCCGAGGAGGGCGAGAAGCTGGACGCGTCGTCCAAGGCCGCGAAGCAGTACTCGAACTTCCTGCAGGACCGTCAGACGGATGTCGCGGCCGACGCGGGCGTGACCCCCGACGGCAACCTCACGATCACCCTCAACGCGTTCACGGCCAACCTCACCGCAGGTCAGGCCGCCAAGCTCGCGGGGAGCAGGGGTGTGCAGTCCGTCGTGCCCGACGAGATCCTCCACCCCGACGCGGTGTCGTCGACCGAGTTCCTCGGTCTCGAGGGCGACGGCGGCGTGTGGGACGCCGTCGGCGGAATCGGCGCGGCCGGAGCGGGCACGGTCGTCGGCGTCGTCGACACCGGCATCGCACCGGAGAACCCCTCGTTCGCGGGCTCGCCCCTCGGCACGACCGCCGGCGCGGAGCCGTATCTGGTCGGCGAGACGATCACGTTCACCAAGGCGGACGGCGGCGTGTTCAAGAGCACGCGGGTGACCGGTGAGGAATGGGACGCCGGCGACTACTCGACGAAGCTCATCGGCGCGAAGTACTTCAGCGCCGGTGCCGCTGCATCCGGCTTCGACTTCGGCCCCGACTACCTGTCGCCGCGTGACGCCGACGGGCACGGGTCGCACACGGCCAGCACCGCCGCGGGCAACCACGGCGTCGCGGCCTCGGTCGAGGGAATCGACTTCGGGACCGTCTCGGGCGTCGCGCCGGCCGCGAAGGTCGCCGCGTACAAGGCCTGCTACGTCGGGCCCGACGAGCTCGTCACGACCGACGACGTCTGCGCGCTGAGCGACCTGATGGCAGCGATCAACGCCGCCGCGGGCGACGGCGTCGACGTCATCAACTACTCGATCGGCGGCGGCGCTGCCACGACGACGTTCGCCACCGAGGACACCGCGTTCTTCAACGCCGCCGCGGCGGGAATCTTCGTCGCCGTGAGCGCGGGCAACGACGGCCCCGGAGCATCCACGGCCGACCACGCGTCGCCCTGGTACACCACCGTCGCCGCCTCGACCATCCCGACCTACGAGGGCACCGTCCAGCTGCCCAACGGATTCGAGGAGGCGGGCGCTTCGATCTCGGTGCCGTTCGGCGAGACGGTCACCGGGCCGGTGGTCTACTCCGGCGACGTCGCCAAGAGCGGAGCCGCCCCGGCGGAGGCCGCGCTGTGCTTCCTCGGCACGCTCGACCCCGCGAAGGTCGCGGGCAAGATCGTCGTCTGCGACCGCGGCACGAACGCTCGCGTGGAGAAGTCCCAGACCGTGGCCGAGGCGGGCGGTGTCGGAATGATCCTCGTGAACGTCACGGCGGGTTCGCTCGACAACGACTTCCACTCGGTGCCGACCGTCCACATCGATGCGCAGCACCGCACGGCGCTCCTCGACTACGTGCGCAACACGGCGGGCGCCACGGCGACGCTGGTGGGCGCGAACGTGACCGGCGTGGAGACCCCGACCCCGGTGGTCGCGGGCTTCTCGAGCCGCGGACCGATGCTGGCCGACGGCAGCGACATCCTCAAGCCCGACGTCTCGGCACCGGGTGTCGCGATCCTCGCGGCCACGCACAACGCCGCGGGCGAGGAGCCGACGTTCGGCTTCAAGTCCGGCACGTCGATGTCGTCGCCGCAGGTCGCCGGCCTCGCCGCGCTGTACCTCGGCGAGCGTCCGCTGGCCACCCCGGGTGAGGTCAAGTCGGCCATGATGACCACGGCGTACGACACCGTCGACGCCGCGGGAGCAGCCAGTGCCGACCCGTTCGCGCAGGGCGCGGGCCACGTCGATCCGACCCGCTTCTTCGACGCGGGCCTGATCTACGACAACGGCCCCGGCGAGTGGCTCCAGTATCTGCAGGGCAAGAGCCTCTACGACTCCGGATCCGAACCGATCGACGGCAGCGACCTGAACCTCGCCTCCATCGCGATCGGATCGCTCTCGGGCCCGCAGACGGTCACGCGCACCGTGCGTGCGACGACCGCCGGCACCTACACCGCGACCGCTTCGGTCCCCGGCCTCACGGCGGTCGTCGAGCCTGCCTCGCTGACCCTCGCCGAGGGCCAGAGCGCGGAGTTCACGGTGACGTTCACGAAGACCACCGCCGAGGCCGAGCAGTGGGCCACGGGCTTCCTGACGTGGACCGGTCCCGAGACGGTGCGCTCGCCGATCGCCGTGTACCCGGTGACCGCCGATGCACCGGCGGATGTCAGCGGCCAGGGCATCACCGGCAGCACCGAGGTGACCATCACGCCGGGCGTCTCGGGTCAGCTCGCGCTGAACCTCGGCGGCCTCGCTCCGGCGAAGCTGCAGACGACGCCGCTGTTCCCGAACGGCGACCCGGTCCCGGGTCACACCGGCAACGAGAACACGGGTGACGAGGACGGCTACTCGTACTACATCGTCGACGTGCCCGCGAACTCGAAGCTCGCACGCTTCGACCTCGACTCGTCGGACGATGAGGGCTCCGACCTCGACCTCTTCGTGTACCGCGTGGTGTCGCCGAGCGACCTGCGCTACTACGAGACGTGGTCGTCGGCCTCGGGCGCGGCGGACGAGTCGGTCGTGCTGGACGCTCCCACCCAGGGCACGTACCTGGTCGAGGCGCACGTGTACAGCCACACGGCTCCGTTCACGTGGGATCTCACGACCGCGGTCGTCGGCGCCGGGGGCGAGGGTGCGCTGAAGGCGACCCCGAACCCGCTGCCGGTGACCGAGAGCACGCCGGCGAAGTACGCGCTGTCGTGGACCGGCCTGAAGGCGGACACGCGCTACTACGGCGTCGTGCAGTACGGCGACTCGGCGGTGCGCACCATCCTGACGGTGGACTCCGGGGCGGCGGCGCCGGTGAACACCGCGCTGCCGAAGATCAGCGGATCGCCCAAGGTGGGTTCCACGCTGAAGGCGACGGCGGGCACGTGGACGCCGAAGGACGTGGCGATCACGTACCAGTGGCTGCGCGACGGTGCGGCGATCAAGGGCGCCACCGCGACGTCGTACAAGGTGACCAAGACCGATGTCGGAACGACGCTGTCGGTCCGGGTCACCGCGACCCAGACGGGCAACATCAACGCGGGCACGGCCGACAGCGCCGGCGTCTTCGTGAAGTTCTCGTCGAAGACCGCCGTGACGATGAACCGTTACGTGGGCACTTCGGCTCAGGACTACAAGGTGACCGTCAAGGTGACGCCCTCGGGCGGCGCTGCGGCGGCCGGCACCGTGACCGTGTGGGTGAACGCCAAGAAGTACTCGGGCACGCTCACCGGGGGAGCGGTGACGATCTCGCTGCCGAAGCAGAGCAAGGGCATCCACGTCGTCACGGCGACGTACCCCGGCTCGGGCACGGTCGAGGCGTCGATCGGACTGTCGGGCTTCCTCGTCCGGCGCTGAGCGCACGCGGAGGCGTCCGGGCTTCGGCCCGGGCGCCTCTGCCGTGCGTCCGGCGATGATCCGTCGCGGCTCAGACCCGGCGGCGTCGGCGTGTGAGCCGTACGGCCGGGAGCGGTGGAGCGGGGATGCGCTCGTCGCCGTGGTCGACGACCCGCCCGAAGCGGGCGTCCCGCGACTCCCACGCTTCTCGCGCCGCGACGATCTCCTCGTGCGTGCGGCCGACGAAGTTCCACCACATCACGATGTCGTCCTCGAAGGGCTCGCCGCCCAGCAGGAACAGGGTCGCGCCGGTGACGCTCGATACATCGACCGATGAGCGACGGATGCCGAGATACAGCAGGTGCGCGTCGTCGAGGTCGGTCGGCTCGCCGCCGGGTCCGGCGTGCACCGCGGCGTCTCCGTCCACGCCGACCAGCGCGTGCTCCCACGCGGGGTCGAGCGGCAGGGAGACGCGGGAGCCGGCCGGCACGCGGATCTCGGCGCCGACGATCGGCGTGTGCGTCGTGGCGGGGGAGGTCTCGCCGGCGAATGAACCCAGCACGACCGTCGCCGACCCGGGGTCGCCGTCACCGGCGACGAGCGCGACTTCGGGCAGCAGGTCGTGCTGCTCGAACGCGGGCGGGCCGTGTCGCCGTGACTCGGGAAGGGCGACCCACAGCTGCAGCGCGTCGAGGGGGGCGGCATCCGCTCCGACGGAGTACTCGGAATGGGAGATGCCCTCACCGCTCGTCATGAGGTTCAGCGCGCCGCGGCGGACGGCGACGTCGCTGCCGACCGAGTCGCGGTGGCGCACCTCGCCGACGAAGGGCCAGGTGACGGTCTGCAGCCCGATGTGCGGGTGCGGGTCGACGCGCATGCGGGTGACCTGCGGTCCGAAGCGGTCGAGGAAGCACCATGCGCCGACGAGAGGCAGGTCGCGCTGCGGCAGCGCACGGCGCACGCTCATCGCCCGGACGCCACCCAGCGGCACCTCGCGCGCCTCGAGCAGCAGGTTGCGAGGTCCGTCGCTTCCGGATTTCGATTCCTGAGCCTGTCGAAGGGCGGTCGCGACCTCTTCGTCGGTGTCGAGCCTCGTCATGGCGCGGGAGTCACTCGGGGTGCGGGTGCTCGGGCCAGGCCACGGTGAGGCCGGGGACGTCGTGCTCGCGGAGGTACTTCGCGACCACGGGGCAGTGCGGGACGACGGTCTCGCCGCGGCGGGCGGCATCGGCCATCGCCTCGGCCACGACGGCCTGTGCCAGACCGCGGCCGCGGAAGGCGGGATCCACCTCGGTGTGCGGGAAGCGCAGGCGCCCCTGCGCGTCCGGCCGGAAGATCGTGAATCCGGCGAGGACGTCGCCGACATGGATCTCGTAGCGGCGTTCCTCGTCGTTGCGTGCGACGGTGATCTCGTCGGTGGAGGCGGGCATCGGCATCCTTTCGTCGTCGAGTTCAACGTACGGGCGACCGACCGTGTTCCGCCAGCGTGCACCGACCCCCTGGCACGGGGTGACCGGCAGGTCTAACGTCAGCCTCATCGGCGATCAGCGGCCGATTCATGGGGGAATCGATCAATCCGTTGCAGGATTCGAAGGGGAAATCATGAAGCGCCATGCTCTGGCCGCGCTCGCGGCCCTCGCTCTCAGCGCCACCGCGCTGCTGGGCACCTCGTCCGCGGCGGTGGCCGCCGTGCCGGACGGGGCTCCCTATGTCGCCGTAGGCGACTCGATCGCCGCCGGCACTGGGAACCTGCCCTACGTCGACGCCGCCTGCCTGCGCTCGAAGAAGGCCTACCCGCACCTGCTCGGGTCGATGCTCGGCGCCGCTCCGGTGAGCGCCGCCTGCTCGGGAGCGACGACGACCGGAGTCCTGCAGCAGCTCGCGGTGCTGGATGCCGCCGGCGCGATCGGCACCGACACGCGGCTCGTGACGGTGACGTCCGGTGCGAACAACACCGGCTGGCAGAACGCGCTCGCCGTGTGCGCCGTCGGCGACCCCGTCGCGTGCCAGCAGGCACTCGCCGCCATCGCCGACGTGGGCGACCTCGACGCGGACACGGTCGCGGTCCTGACGGCGATCCGCGCGGCGGCGCCGCATGCGGTGATCGCGATCACCGGGTATCCCCGCCTCTTCGGCTCGACGGGCGGCACCTGCACCATCGGCGGGTACCAGGGCGCGCCGGCCAAGGTCACCGCGCAGCAGGCCGCGATCGCGAACAGCATCGTCAACGGCATCAACCTCGAGATCGCCCAGGGCCTTCAGGGGTACCAGTTCCTCTACGCCCAGACCCACGGCGGCATGCTCGACGCCGTCGTTCCGGTGGACGTGAGCGGCGCCTTCGCCGGCCATGCCCTGTGCGACACGGGCGACCGCTGGATCAGCGGACTCTCGTCGGGCAACAAGTCCGACGGGGCGTTCCACCCGAACGCCGCGGGCCAGCAGGCGTACGCGGCCGCGATCGCCGCCGCGCTCGCTCCGTAGGACGCGGCATCCGCCTCTCCCGGGTCTGCCCCGGCGCCCGGCCTGGCAGACTCGGAGGATGCTCTCGCTCCTCGACGCCGTGCCGCGCGGCGCCGACGACGACACCGCCTATCTGGGCTTCGTCGAGTGGGCCGCCGCTCGCGGGCTGACCCTGTATCCCGCGCAGGACGAGGCGGTCATCGAGATCGTGTCGGGCTCGAACGTGATCCTGTCCACCCCGACGGGGACGGGCAAGTCGCTCGTCGCCGTCGCTGCGCACGCCGCCGCCCTCGCCCGCGGGGGGCGCACGTACTACACGGCGCCGATCAAGGCCCTCGTGAGTGAGAAGTTCTTCGCCCTCGTCGAGATCTTCGGCGCGGCCAACGTCGGCATGGTGACGGGCGATTCGTCGGTGAACCCCGACGCGCCGATCGTGTGCTGCACGGCGGAGATCCTCGCGAACCTCGCACTGCGACGGGGAGCGGATGCCGCGGTCGACCAGGTCGTGATGGACGAGTTCCACTACTACGGCGACTCCGATCGCGGATGGGCGTGGCAGGTGCCGCTGCTGCTGCTCCCGCGCGCCCAGTTCGTGCTGATGTCGGCGACGCTCGGCGATGTCACCGCGATCGCCGACGATCTGTCGCGTCGCACCGGCCGCCCGACTGCGCGCATCACCGGCGTCGAGCGCCCCGTGCCGCTCTTCTTCTCGTATGCGCGCACTCCCGTGCACGAGACCGTGGAGGAGCTGCTGCAGACCGGGCAGTCTCCGGTGTACGTCGTGCACTTCTCGCAGGCCGCCGCCATGGAGCGTGCGCAGGCCCTCTCGTCGATCCGGGTGGTCTCGCGCGAGCAGCGTGACGCGATCGCCGAGGCGATCGGCGGATTCCGCTTCACGACGGCATTCGGCCGCACGCTGTCGCGCTACGTCCGTGCCGGGATCGGCGTGCACCACGCCGGCATGCTGCCGCGCTATCGACGACTGGTCGAGACGCTCGCCCAGCGCGGCCTGCTCCGCGTGATCTGCGGCACCGACACCCTCGGCGTCGGCATCAACGTGCCGATCCGCACCGTGCTGGTGACGGCGCTCGCGAAATACGACGGACAGCGGATGCGGCAGCTCAGCGCCCGCGAGTTCCACCAGGTCGCCGGGCGCGCCGGGCGGGCGGGCTACGACACCGCCGGAACCGTCGTGGTGATGGCGCCCGATCACGAGGTCGACAACGCCGTCGCGCTCGCCAAGGCCGGCGATGACCCCAAGAAGCTCAAGAAGATCGTGCGCAAGAAGGCGCCGCAGGGATTCGTCAACTGGAGCGAGTCGACCTTCGACCGCCTCATCGAGGCCGAGCCCGAGCCGCTGGTGCCGCAGCTGCAACTTACGGCCGCCATGCTCATCAACGTCATCGCGCGCGGCGGCGACGTGTTCTCGAACGTGCGCGCCCTCGTGCGCGACAACCACGAGCCGAGGGCCCGCCAGTTCGAGCTCGCCCGCCGCGCCCTCGCGATCTTCCGCACGCTGCTGGCCGCCGACGTCGTCGAGATCGACCGGTCCACGGGCGACATCCGCCTCACCGTAGATCTGCAGCCCAACTTCGCACTCAATCAGCCGCTGTCCCCGTTCGCGCTCGCCGCCATCGGTCTGCTCGATCCGCAGGAGTCGCCGGGAGGCGCGGGGACCGGACACTACGCGCTCGACGTCGTGAGCGTGATCGAGGCGACGCTCGACGACCCGCGTCCGGTGCTCTCGCAGCAGCAGTTCCTCGCTCGCGGCGAGGCCGTCGCCGCCATGAAGCGCGAGGGCATCGAGTACGACGAGCGCATGGAGCTGCTCGAGGAGGTCTCGTACCCGAAGCCGCTCGAGGAGCTCCTCGCCCAGTCGTACGAGGTGTTCGCAACGAGCCAGCCATGGGTGCGCGACTTCGAGCTCTCGCCCAAGTCGGTGGTGCGCGACATGTTCGAGCGGGCGTTCTCCTTCGCCGAGCTGATCAACCACTACCAGCTCGCCCGCAGCGAGGGCCTCGTGCTGCGGTACCTCTCCGACGCCTACCGCGCGATCCGGCAGACCGTGCCCGCCGAGGCGCAGACCGAGTCCCTGCACGACCTCGTCGCCTGGCTCGGCGAGCTCGTTCGCCAGGTCGACTCGAGTCTCGTGGACGAGTGGGAGGCGCTGATCAACCCCGCAGCCGACCCCGACCAGCCGGTGGTGCCGCCCGCGCCACCGTCGGTGCTCACCAATCGCCGCGCGTTCCTCGTGCTCGTGCGCAATGAGCTGTTCCGCCGTGTGCAGCTGGCGGCGCTGCAGCGCGACGACGACCTCGTGGCGCTCGACCCCGACGCCGACTGGCCGGCTGCGCTCGACGCCTACTTCGACGAGCACGACGAGCTGCTGACGGGCGGCCCCGCCCGGTCGCCGCGGCTCGTGACCATCGATGAGACGCCGGCCGCGGCATCCGGTCTCTGGCGCGTCGAGCAGACGATCGACGACCCCGAGGGGAACCACGACTGGCGCATCCGCGGCGAGGTCGACCTGCCCGCGTCCGAGGAGGCCGGCACCGCTGTGGTGCGTATCACCGACGTCGTCCGTCTCTAGCCCCCTCTGCTCGCCGAGAACGCGCGTGTGTCCCCGAATCGGCCCATAGACCTGACACAGGCGCGTTCTCGGCAAGCCGGGGTCAGCCGAGGCTGAAGCCGCCGTCCGAGGACAGGACCTGGCCGATCACCCACGCCCCCTCATCGGTCGCGAGCCACGCGATGAGGTTCGCGGGGTCCTCGGGATGCCCGACGCGGCCGAACGGCGTCGTGCGGATCCAGTCCTGGATCTCGTCGAGCGGCCGGTCCGTGGTCTCGGGGTCGAGGTAGCCGGTGTTGACCGGCCCCGGATCGATCGTGTTGAGGATGATGCCCAGGTCGAGGAGCTCGGCGGCGACCGTCGGCGTGATGCCCGCCAGAGCAGCCTTGCTCGTCGCGTAGGCGACCTCGCCGCGCATCGGGCCGTGGATCTGGCCCGACGTCATCCAGAACACGCGGCCGACCGGCGCGGCGAAGGGCTCGGTGCGCGCGGTGCGCTCGCCCGGCCTGGCACCGGGAGCATCGCCCGCATGGATCGCCGCGAACGCCCGCGTGAGCAGCAGCGTGGAGCGCGCGTTCGTGGCCCAGAAGGAGTCGAGCCGGTCGGCGGTCATGTCCAGGAGCGCGCCGTCGCCGCCGGACTGCGCGTGATTGCAGACGAGGATGTCGAGCCGGCCGGTGAGTGCGCGGGCGGCGTCGATGACCCGCTCGATCGCGGTGGGGTTGCGCAGATCGGCGTCGATATCGCCGAACCGGGCGCCGTCGGCCAGTGCCGCGCGCAGCTCCGACCGCACGAGATCGAGGTCGTCACCGCCCCACGGCTGCGGAGTGTCGTGCGCGGAGAAGTGGTGGATGAAGACATCGGCGCCGAGCGCAGCGAAGCGTCGCGCGACGGCGAACCCGATGCCGCGCCGGCGCGAGACCCCGGTGATCAGCGCGGTGCGTCCGCGAAGGGGGAGGTGGTCGGAGAGGAACATGCCTCTCGGATGCTAGCGCCGCTCATCGAGAGCTGCTCGCCGAGAACGCACTTGTGTCCCCTTTTCGGGTGCGAGGCGAGACACACGCGCGTTCTCGCGAAGCCGGTGCGCACAGGCCGGGCATCATCGGGTTCCGCGTCGGGAGCCGCGGCTACCCTGGAGGGGATGAGCACTCCGCACGGCGACCCGTACGCCGACCTCGAGTGGGACCCCGACGAGTTCGCGCCGCCGCCCGAGTTCGACGAGCCCCCGTACGTCGAGCCGTCCTCGCGTTTCGGGGGGATGCCGCCCAGGCTCGGTGCTCCCGAGCCCGCGTTCGCGTCGGCTCCGCGCCGCGACTTCGTCGGCGCGGATCCGCGTGCCGTGCTGCACGAGGTCTACGGCTACGACGCCTTCCGCGGCGAGCAGGGCGCGATCGTCGAGCACGTCGTCGGCGGCGGCGATGCGGTCGTGCTGATGCCGACTGGCGGCGGCAAGAGCGTCTGCTACCAGGTGCCGGCCCTCATCCGCCCGGGAACGGGCCTCGTGGTGAGCCCGCTCATCGCCCTCATGCACGACCAGGTCGACGCGCTCCTCGCCAACGGCGTGCGCGCTGCCTACCTCAACTCCACGCAGGCGCCGCACGAGCGCGCGGCGGTCGAGCAGGCCTATCTCGCGGGCGACCTCGACCTGCTCTACGTCGCACCCGAGCGGCTCAACACCGAGGCGACGCTGCGATTCCTCGCGCGGGGCCGGCTGAGCGTCATCGCGATCGACGAGGCTCACTGCGTGTCGCAGTGGGGCCACGACTTCCGGCCCGACTACCTCGCACTGGGCGATCTCGCCGATCGCTTCCCCGGAGTGCCCCGGCTCGCCTTGACCGCGACGGCGACTCCGGCCACCCACCGCGAGCTCACGGAACGTCTCCGGCTCCCCGCGGCGCGACATTACGTATCGAGCTTCGACCGTCCCAACATCCAGTACCGCATCGACGCGAAGACCGACCCGCGGCGGCAGCTCGCCGCGTTCATCCGCGCCCAGCCCGAGGGCTCCGCCGGCATCGTGTACGCCCTGAGTCGCAAGTCCGTCGAGCAGACCGCCGAGTTCCTGCGCACGCAGGGGTTCGACGCGCTGCCGTACCACGCCGGACTCGAGGCATCCACGCGCGCGGCGAACCAGTCGCGGTTCCTCCGCGACGAGGGCGTCGTCATGGTCGCGACCATCGCCTTCGGCATGGGCATCGACAAGCCCGACGTCCGCTTCGTCGCCCACATCGACCTGCCCAAGTCCGTCGAGGGGTACTACCAGGAGACCGGGCGCGCCGGCCGCGACGGTGACCCGGCGGTCGTCTGGATGGCCTACGGTCTCGGCGACGTCGTGCAGCAGCGCCGCATGATCGATCAGAGCCCCGGCGATCGCGCGTTCAAGAATCGGCTCGGCCAGCACCTCGACGCCATGCTGGCGCTGTGCGAGACGGTCGGATGCCGCCGCCAGAACCTCCTCGGCTACTTCGGCGAACCCGCGGAACGCTGCGGCAACTGCGACACGTGCCTCGAGGCGCCCGAGACCTGGGACGGCACCGTCCCCGCGCAGAAGCTGCTCTCGACCATCGTGCGCCTGCAGCGCGAGCGCGGGCAGGCGTTCGGCGCCGGGCACCTCATCGACATCCTGCGGGGCTCGTCGACGGAGCGCATCCGTCAGCAGGGCCACGACTCGCTCTCGACCTACGGCCTCGGTGCCGATCTGTCCGAACAGGACTGGCGCAGCGTCATCCGGCAGCTGCTGGCGCGGGGCATCCTCGTCGCGCGCGGCGAATACGGCACCCTCGCGCTGGGCGAACCGGCCGCGGGCGTCCTGAAGGGCGAGATGCCGGTGCCGCTGCGCCGCGACGTGCTCGGCCGCGCGGGCGGTGCTGCCCGGGTGCGCAAGGTCGCGGCGTCCGACACCCTCGCCGAACGCGATCGGCCGCTGTTCGAGGCTCTCCGGGAGTGGCGCGCCGGCGTCGCGCGCGAGCTCGGCGTGCCCGCCTACATCGTGTTCGGCGATGCGACGCTGCGCGCGCTCGCCGAGACGCGCCCCGAGAGCCTCGCCGGCCTCGACGGCGTCACCGGCATCGGCGCGAAGAAGCGCGAGGCGTACGGCGAGGCCGTGCTCGACGTCATCCGCGCCGCCTGACGCACGGCGCCGCCTGACGCACGGCTTCGCCTGACGCACGGTGCCGCCTGACGCACGGCGCCGCCTGACGCACGGTGCCGCCTGACGCACGGTGCCGCCGGACGCACGGTGCCGCCTGACGCACGGTGCCGCCGGACGCTGTCGCCGGACGCTGTCGCCGAGCTCAGGAAGATCGCCCGAGTCAGGAGGATGTGCGCGGGATGGTCCTGACCAGGGCTGATCGCCTGATCTCGGCCGGGCGCGGCATCCGCCTCACCCCGACGGGAACGAGCGCGCCCGCTCGACCCGCAGCACATGGGGGAGCGCGGCGAGGTCGCGCGTGCCGTCGGCGCGCGGGAACTCGTAGACCTCGAGCATGAACTGCACGGGGTAGTCGAGCGACTGGACGGAGGTCTTCACCCAGCGGCCGTCGATGAAGAACCGCACGCGGTCGGGCGACCACTCCACGGCGTAGTCGTGCATCGCGGTGAGGTCGCCGTCGACGCGGATCTTCTCGAAGTCTTCGCGCAGGCGGGGGTCGTTCTGCGGCTTCACGCCGACACCGACCCAGCCGCCCTCGTCGTCGATTTCGCTCCCGAAGATCTCCGCGATGCACAGCTCGCCGCAGTCGTCGGGCTGCTCCTCGAAGCCGATCGGCCAGCACGCGACCATCGCGTCAGGGTGGCGGATCGCGGCGAGGCGCACCTCGATCACGCCGTGGCGGATGAGCCAGCCGCGGTGCTCGGGCTGCTCCTCGCGCACGACGAGGCCCGGCCGGAACCGGTGCTGGCCGGCGGTGCTTCCAACCGGCCCCGAGAACTGGCCCGACTGCACGTGCGACACCCGCAGCTCGCCGTCGAGATCGGGTGCCCACGGCGCCGTGTCCTCGTCGATGCGGAGCCGCAGACCGCCGGGCCCGACCGACCAGCGCGCGGCCGCGGCATCCTTCGACGACCAGTGCGGCGTGTAGAACGGCCACCAGCGGGACGTGTCGAGCGCGGCGCCGACGAAGCGCTCGTCGACGTCGGGCGTGCGTCCGGACACGTCGAGCGGCGACACGTCCAGCACCCAGGCGCGAAACGTCAGCTCGCCGCCGCGCCACGGCATGGTCGCGGTGTCGCCGGCCTCGAACCCGAGGCTGCGGCACAGCGCGTTCGATGCGACGTTGTCGACGCCCGGGTACGCGACCAGCAGCGTGCGGCGTCCGTCGGCGGCGGCCAGGCGCGAGAGCTGCCGCAGCGCCTCGCGCGCGACGCCCCGACCTTGGAAGCGCGGCTCGACGCTCCACCCGGTCTCGAAGGCGGGCGCGCCGTCGTGGTCGGTGGCCCAGTATCCGATTCCGCCCGCCGGCTCACCGTCGACGTCGATGCGCAGCATGCACGCCTCTCCGGTCGCGTTGAGCCGCAGGTAACGCTCATGGCGCTCACGCACCACCTCCTCCGATTCCGGCCCGCCCAGGTGCGCCGTCATCTCGGGGCTGTTCGCCCGCATGAGCACGGGCAGATCGCCCGCGTCCCACGGTCGGAGTTGGACCAGCATCCCGCCACCTCTCGTCGGCTCCCCATTGTCGGGAGGCCCTCCGACGTCGGCAACCCGCCCGTCCGACGGCTCCCGGCCCGGCACCGCGCACACGGGTCAGCCCGGCCGGATCACCCACACGTTCACGGCTACGGGCTGCTCGTCCGGATGGGCTCCAGGGAACATCCCGGTTCCCTCCAGCGAGAACCCGACCCGGCGGCAGAGGGCGTGGGATGCCTCGTTCTCGGCGTTCGCGTAGCCCACGACCGGGCGACCGCCACCCGCCGCGAGCGCCCGCTGCACGATCTCGGCGAGCGCCGCCGCCGCGACGCCGCGCCCCTGCCACGCCGGCTCCACGACGCAGCCGACCTCGTAGGCGGGTGCGCCGTCGTGGTCCTGCTCCCACCAGCCGGCGTACCCCGCGTCGGCTCCGTCGACGGCGATGCGGAACATGGCCACAGCGTCGCCGCCGGCGAGGTACTCCGCGTGGCGTGCGGCGAGCGCGTCCTCGGTTTCGGGTCCGCCGAGGTAGACGGTGAGCTCGGGCGTGTTCGCCCGCCGGAGGATGTCGAGATCGGCATCCGTCCACGGCTCGAGTGTCACGATCTGCATGCCTGCAATCCTCGTCGCCTCGGGGCCGTTTGTGCGGGCGAATGCGCGCGTCCTTGGAGGCGCAGGCAGGCAAACGCCCGCACAAACGGAGGTCTGGTGGCCCGGGCGCGGACGCGGGCGGGCAACCGCCCGCACAAACGGAGGTCTGGTGGCCCGGGCGCGGGCGTGCGCGGGGCCCGGGGCGCGGGCGCAGGGTGTGGGGTGCGCACAACGTCGCCGCGGGCGAGGGCCGGGATGGATTGTCGAACAGCTCCAATCGGTTTGATGCGGTGTTGTGGGAGTTCTACCGTCGATAGTGACTTTCCCCGCTCCAGACCGAGAGGTGACGCCCATGGCCGACGCCGCCGTCCGCTCCCCCAAGCCCTCGACCAGCAAGCGCACGCCCGCCGGTGGCGCGCCGACCGCTGCGCACACGGCGGAGGAGGCATCCGAGCCCCGCATCGACGTGGACGCGGTGACCGACCTCCTTCTCGGAACGTGGGCCGACACCCGCCGCGAGGCGCGCGAGATGATCAAGGATCCGGCCTTCTGGCGCATCGAGGGCCAGCCCATGGCCGAGCACCGGGAGCGCGTGCTCACGCAGCTGCACCTCCTGGTCGAGCACGGCGGCTCGCGCCGCGCGCTGCCCGAGGAGTACGGCGGCAGGAACGACAACGGCGCGAATCTCGCCGGCTTCCAGGAGCTCGTGCTCGCCGACCCGAGCCTGCAGATCAAGTCCGGCGTGCAGTGGGGACTCTTCGGATCGGCGATCTTCCAGCTCGGCACGAAGGAGCACCACGACAAGTGGCTCCGTGCCGTGGCTGACATGAGCCTCCCCGGTGCGTTCGCGATGACCGAGACCGGCCACGGCTCGGACGTCGCCGCGATCGGCACCACCGCCACCTACGACGCCGACACCGAGGAGTTCGTCATCCACACGCCGTTCCGCGGCGCCTGGAAGGACTACCTCGGCAACGCGGCCGTGCACGGCAAGGCCGCCACGGTGTTCGCGCAGCTGATCACCGGCGGCGTCAATTACGGCGTGCACTGCTTCTTCGTACCGCTGCGCGACGACGACGGCGACTTCCTGCCGGGCATCGGCGGCGAGGACGACGGCGTCAAGGGCGGCCTCAACGGCATCGACAACGGCCGGCTGCACTTCGATCACGTGCGCGTCCCTCGCACGAACCTGCTCAACCGCTACGGCGACGTCGCCGCCGACGGCACCTACAGCTCCGACATCCCGAGCCCGGGTCGCCGCTTCTTCACGATGCTCGGCGCGCTCGTGCAGGGCCGGGTATCGCTCGACGGTGCGGCGACGACGGGCACGGCCCTGGCACTCCACATCGCGCTGACCTACGCGAACCAGCGTCGCCAGTTCGACTCGGGATCGGGCACCGCCGAGGTGGTTCTGCTCGACTACGGCAAGCACCAGCGGCGACTGCTCCCGCTCCTCGCCCAGAACTACGCCCAGTTCTTCGCGCACGACGAGCTGCTCAGGAAGTTCGACGGCGTCTTCTCGGGCCGGGCCGACACCACCGAGGAGCGCGAGGACCTCGAGACGCTTGCGGCGGCCCTCAAGCCCCTCAGCACCTGGAACGCGCTCGACACCATCCAGGAGGCCCGCGAGGCCTGCGGCGGATCCGGCTTCCTCGCCGAGAACCGCATGGTGGGCCTTCACCAGGACCTCGACGTGTACGTCACCTTCGAAGGCGACAACAACGTCCTCCTGCAGCTGGTGGGCAAGCGCCTGCTGGCGGACTTCGCCCGGCAGTTCAAGGGTGCGGATGCCGCGAAGCTCGCCCGTTTCGCCGTCGGCCAGACGGCCGGCAAGGTCTTCCACGGCGCGGGACTGCGACAGCTCGGCCAGTCGGTCGCCGACCTGGGGTCGACGGCGCGCTCGGTCGAGCTGGGCCTGCGCGAGGACCAGCAGCACGACCTGCTCGCCGGCCGCGTCCAGCAGATGGTGTCGGATGTCGCCGCCGCGCTGCGTCCGGCATCCAAGATGTCGCCGGCCGAGGCCGCCGCCGTCTTCAACAGCCACCAGGCCGAGCTGATCGAGGCCGCCCGCGCCCACGCCGAGCTGCTGCAGTGGGAGGCGTTCACCGATGGCGTCCATCGCATCGAGGACGAGGGCACCCGCCGGGTGCTGTCGTGGCTGCGCGACCTGTTCGGGCTCCACCTCATCGAGAAGCACCTCGCCTGGTACCTGATCAACGGGCGGCTCTCGGCGCAGCGCGCGGCATCCGTCACCCGCTACATCGACCGCCTCGCCGCCCGCCTGCGCCCGCACGCGCAGGACCTCGTCGACGCCTACGGCTTCGCCCCCGAGCACGTGCGTGCGCCGATCGCCTCCGGTGCCGAGCGCGCACGACAGGACGAGGCACGCGAGTACTACGCCGCGCTCGCCACGTCGGGTGAGGCGCCCGTCAGCGAGAAGTCGCTCAAGAAGAAGTAGGGCGTCCGCTCGTTGAGCGAGCGACGCGGGACGAAACGCGTCGTACCCAGGAGGTAGGGTCGCGGCGTGACCACCGACACACGCCTGGGGCCCGACGGCATCGCGCGGTGCGCGTGGGTCGGCGACGACCCCGAGTACCGCCGCTACCACGACGAGGAGTGGGGCTTCCCGCTCCACGGCGACCGGCCGCTCTTCGAGAAGATGTCGCTCGAGGGCTTCCAGGCGGGGCTCTCGTGGATCACGATCCTGCGCAAGCGTCCGCGCTTCCGCGAGGTGTTCGCCGGCTTCGACCCCGAGGTCGTCGCGGGGTTCGGCGAGGCCGATGTCGAGCGGCTGATGGGCGATGCGGGCATCATCCGCAACCGCGCGAAGATCCTCGCGACCATCTCCAACGCGCAGCTCATGCTCGATCTCGACGAGGGCGAGCTCGACGCCTTCCTGTGGTCCTTCGCGCCCGCCGCCCGGCCGCGCCCGGTGTCGTTCGCCGAGGTGCCGGCGACCACAGCCGAGTCCGATGCGATGAGCAAGGCGCTGCGCAAGCGCGGGTTCCGCTTCGTCGGGTCCACGACGATGTACGCGCTGATGCAGTCGTCGGGGATGGTCGACGATCACGTCGAAGGATGCTGGCGCTCGTCATGAGCGCGGGTGGCACGGGTCCTGCACAGTGGGGATTTGTCCCCATCGGATGACGCTTCCCCGAGCCATAGGCTGACGAGGAGGCTGCGGCGAGAGGGGCGGATGTGGGCGATATCGAGCTCGATCTCCAGGCACTGCGCACGGCGAAGGGCCGAGTCAGCAGTGCGCTCGAGACGTTCCGCAGCGCGGACCGGGTCGGCGAGGACCTCGCCGAGCTCACCGGGGAGCACCGTCTCGCCCGCAAGGTGCGCGACTTCGCCGGCAACTGGGACCACAACAGGGGCAAGCTCGAGGAGCAGCTCGTCGCGGTGCGGGACTGGCTCGAGGCGATCGACGAGACGATGACCGAGCTCGACCGCTCGATGGGCGACGGCGTCGACACCGACGAGGACGCTCCGTGAGCTCCGGTCTGGCGGTCGAGTTCGAGGACGTCTTCGAGGGCCGCCCTGCCGAGCTCGAGAGCCGCGCGCGGCGCCTGCAGTCCACCGCCGAGGCGATCTCGCGCGCGGCCGACGCACTGCGCGACCTCGTCGACGACCAGCACAGCCGGGCGACCGAAGCGCTCGAGGAGTCGGCGGCCGAGGCATCCGCCGGGCTTCGCCGCGCCCGCCGCCGCTACGGCGGCACCGCGACCGCGCTCACGACCTACGCGGTGGAGCTCGCGCCGATCCAGGCGACGGCGCGGGCCGCCGTCGAGGACGCCGACTTCCATCAGGCGCGGTCGTACCGGCTGCAGGGCGACCTCGACGACCTCCGCAACGACATCACCCGGGCCGAGGCTCAGGGTTCGTCGACCGACGCGCTCCGTGAGGAGCTGTGGTCCAAGAGCGACGGCGCCGCCTACTCCGCGGGTCAGGTCGAGGATGCCCGCCGCACGCTGAACCAGGCACGGCAGGACATCTGGGATGCCGCCGACCGGGCGATCGACGCGATCGAGACCGCCATCGAGCACGGCGCGGACTCGTGGGGCGACAACTGGGACCAGTTCTGGGAGGGCGTCGGCGACTTCTTCGAGCTGGTCGGCGAGTGGGCGTCGCAGGTGCTCTCGGTCGTGGTCGACGTGCTGAAGGAGCTGCTGAGCGCACTCGTCTCGGCGCTGGTGGTGGCGCTGCTGCTCGTCGTCGGGCTTCTCGTGGTTGGTCTGATCTTCGTGCTGTTCGGGGTCGTCGGACTGCTCGTGCTGGCCGCTGTGCTCGCGATCGCGCTGCTGGCGCTGGCGATCGGCGAGGTCATCGCGAAGCCTCAGCAGGTGTCGGGCAGCCACAACAAGCGGAAGCCGGGGGACGACGCCCTCGAGGCGCGCGACTACCAGGGCCTGATGACCGACCTCGCGGAACAGGATGAGCAGGGCAAGCAGGACGATCTCACCCAGATCCGGGTCGTGGCCATCCGCGATGCCCAGGGCAACGTCATCTCGTGGCGCGTTCAGCTGCCGAGCACGCAGAACTGGGATCCGTTCAACAGCGACGGCGCGCTCAACGACGCGCGCACGGATGCGATGCTCTCGATGTTCCCCGGCGTGCCGACGCAGTACGAGCAGGCCGTCTGGGACGCGATGACCGAGGCCGGGGTGTTCGAGAGCGACGCGCCGATCATGTTCACGGGGTGGTCCCTCGGGGGCATGATGGCCGGCGAGCTCGCGACGAACCCCCGCGTCGCCGATCGCGTGGAATCCGTGTTCACGGCAGGATCCGCCATCGACAAGCACTACACCGACATACCGCCCGATGTGCGGGTGACGCAGATCAACAACGGCATCGATCCTGTGCACACCCTGGAGTTCCTCGGCCTCGACACCGCGGACTACGTGCGCTTCGACACGGACTGGCAGACGTATCGGCCCCTCACGTGGCCGATCCACGACGCCACTATGTATGGTGCAGAGGCGGAGCGCTATCTGCCCGCACCGCGGCCCGGCGATGAGATCTTCTTCGCTCAGGAAGGCGCAGGCAGCTACGAAGACGTCTACGTCGCCGAGTACACGAGAGGTTCCTGAGTGCACATGAAGCGGGTTCGCACCGTCCTGGCGATCGCTGCGGCGATCGGCGCTCTGACACTGACGGGCTGCGCCGCGGACCCCGACATGAGCGGCCTCGAGCAGGATCTCGCCACCATCGACGGCGTCAACGGATCGATGGCGTACGCGACCCACTCGGGTGCCCCCTGGAACACCCAGGTCGTCGTGGTGCTCTTCCTCGACGATCCCTCGGACCAGACCATCGTCACCACGACGCAGGCGGCCGCTCCGGTGCTGGCCGACGACCCCGCCTCGGCCGGACGCGAGGTGAGCATCTATTTCGTCGACGGCGATCGCGGCGACTATGGGAGGAGTTCCGAGGCGTTCCGCGACGCCGTCGTCATCACGCCGGAGCTCGCCGAGTCCCTCGGGGTCACGATGCCCGGCGGAAGCGAGCGGCTCCCGCTCACCGCGGAGGACGTCCGCCGCATCGCCGACGGCTCGTGACGGCGGTCGACGACGCGCCGCGCACGACGCCGCGCCTCACCTTCCAGCTGCCGGGACGCTGGCTCGCCGTCGACCCGCGCGACCCCGCTGCCGCATCCGCGCAGGTCGACGCCGCCGTCCGCGACCTCGTCGGTCCGGCCGACGATGCCGCGATCGCGCGGCGCCGCCTGCGTGCGGCGTTCCAGCGCGCGGTCGATACCGCGCGGGATGCTGCCGCCCATGCGCTGTTCCTGTGCATCGAGATCGTCCCCGACCTGGCGACCCCCGCCTCGCTCACGGTCCATGCCCCCGAAGGCATGCGCATGAGCCCGGCGATCGGGACGTCGGCGGATGCCGTGCTCGGCGTGCTGGGCGAGAGCTTCCGCGTGCTGGCCGTCCCCGGGATCGACACGGCGCAGCGGCTCGAGGGTCCGCGGGCGAGCATGCTCCGTATCGACCGGCTGCACGAGGAGAACGTGGAGGAGGACGGCGTGACCGCCGTCGCGACGCGGCTGGAGGCCGAGTACTGGTTCGCGGTGCCCGGATCCAAGCAGGTCGTGCTGGCGAGCTTCGCGACGCCGCTCGGCGAGCTGCGCAGCGCCATGCTGAACCTCTTCGACTCGATCGCGCTCGCGGCATCCTTCGCAACCGAGGACACCGCGGACCCGCCCGCGCACTGAGTGACGCGGCCGGCGAGGAATGATCGGCCCGTCCCCGGCGTTCGACGAGTCGGAGGATTCCATGGATTACGGCCACGCGCTCGAGTTCGGCGCGTTCATCACCCCCACCGCTGCCGCGCCCGACGCCCCCGTCCTGCTCTCGCAGGCCGCGGAGGCAACGGGGCTCGACCTCGTCACCTTCCAGGACCATCCGTATCAGCCCGCGTTCCTCGACACGTGGACCCTGATGTCTTTCGTCGCCGCACGCACCGCACGCATCCGCATCGCACCGAACGTCCTCAACGTGCCGCTGCGCCCGCCCGCCGTCACGGCGCGGGCAGCCGCGAGCCTCGATCTGCTCTCGGGCGGGCGCTTCGACCTCGCGCTGGGAGCCGGCGGCTTCTGGGACGCGATCGAGGCCATGGGCGGAGGCCGGCTCACGCCGGGCCAGGCGGTCACCGCGCTCGAAGAGGCGATCGACGTGATGCGGGAGCTGTGGGACACCTCCGAGCGCCGCGGCGTCTTCACCGACGGCACCTATCACCGCGTCCACGGCGCCAAGCGCGGGCCACGGCCGGCGCACGACATCCCGATCTGGATCGGCGCCTACAAGCCGCGCATGCTCGCGCTCACCGGCCGCAAGGGCGACGGCTGGCTGCCCTCGCTCGGGTACATGCAGCCGGGCGATCTCGCGAAGGGCAATCGCGCGATCGACGAGGCTGCCCGGGGCGCGGGTCGCGACCCGCGCGAGATCCGGCGTCTGCTGAACGTCGGACGCCTCGCGACGGATCCCGGAGAGTTCGCCGAGCGCCTCGCGCGCCTCGCCCTCGACGACGGCATCGGCACATTCATCCTCGCGGGCGACGATCCGCGCGGTCTGCAGGAGTTCGGTGAAGAGGTCGCCCCCGCGGTGCGCGAGCTCGTCGCGCGCGAGCGAGGCGATCGCGGCACGTCCGAGGCTCCCGTGCGGTCGGCGGCGGCGCTCGCCGCGCGCCACGAGGGCATCGCCTACGACGACGTGCCCGCGGGGCTGCGCGCGATCGAGCCGGGGCACTTCGAGTACGGCGACGTGCGGGCCACCTACATGCGCGGCGGCGCGCCGGGCATCGTGCTCCAGCCGGACTCTGCCGAGCAGGTCGCGGAGGCGATCGGCTTCGCGCGGCGGCATCCGGATCTCCCCCTGGCCGTGCGCAGCGGCGGCCACGGGATCAGCGGTCGCAGCACGAACGACGGCGGCATCGTGATCGATCTGCGGAGGCTCGACGGCATCGAGGTGCTCGACGCCGAGCGCCGTCTCGTGCGCATCGGACCGGGCGCGCGCTGGGCGCACGTCGCGGCGGCACTCGGCGAGCACGGCTGGGCTCTCACGTCGGGCGACTACGGCGGGGTCGGGGTCGGGGGCCTGGCGACGGCGGGCGGCATCGGGCTGCTCGCCCGCGAGCACGGCCTCACGATCGATCACCTGCGCGCTGCCGAGGTGGTGCTCGCCGACGGATCCATCGTGCGGACGGATGCTTCCACCCTCCCCGAGCTGTTCTGGGCGATCCGCGGGGCCGGCGCGAACGTCGGAATCGTGACGTCGTTCGAGTTCGAGGTCGACGAGGTCGGAGAGGTCGGGTACGCGCAGCTCGCGTTCCAGGTCGACGACCTCGCCGACTTCCTCGAGGGCTACGGCCGGATCGTCGAGGCATCCCCTCGCGACCTCACGCTGTTCCTGCTGACGGGCGCGCCGAGCCCCGGGCGGCCGCAGACCGTTCAGCTCTACGGAATCGTCGACTCCGACGACCCCGACACGATCATCGCGCGCCTCCAGCCCTTCGCCGACCTCGCGCCGCTCGTGCAGCAGTCCGTGCAGCTCACGACCTACGCGCAGGTCATGGCCAACGCCGACCTCGGCCCCCAGCACGGCGCGGGCGAGCCGCACTCGCGGTCGGGACTCATCGAGCACGTGACGCCCGCGTTCGCGGCTGCGGTCGAGCGGATGCTGGCATCCGGCGCGGTCCCGTTCTTCCAGCTGCGCGCGGTCGGCGGCGCGGTGGCCGACGTCGCGGAGGACGCGACGGCGTACGCCCACCGTTCGGCGAACTTCTCGGTCGCCGCCCTCGGGTCGCATGCGGACCGGCTCGACGCGCAGTGGCGGGTGCTGGCCGAGCACGTCGACGGGATGTACCTGAGCTTCGACTCCTCGCTGCGACCGGAGCGCATCGGCGAGGCGTTCCCGCCCGCGACGCTCGCACGCCTGCGCGCCGTCAAGGCGTCGTACGATCCCGGCTGCCTCTTCCGCGACAACTTCGCGATCGAACCGCTCGCCTCCGTCACCGCCGCCTGAGCCGCGGCATCCGCCCGTCCGTCCCACGGCGCATAACTCCTGCAGTTTCGCCGACTGCCGGGGCGCGAGCCCGGGATTCCGCGGGCGCGGCGCGGGTCGCACCCCGAAGTGCAGGAGTTATGCGCCGGGGGTGAGGTCGAGTCGGGCACGGCGGGCAGGCCGGATCCCGCAGACCCCTTCGAGCAGGAATGAGGAAGCGGGGTGTCCTCGATGGTCGGCAGAATGTAGCGTCGCCTTCGATCGAGAGGAACCCATGGCCGAGCCCCACATCGCCGATTCGCACGAGGTCATCCGTGTCGTCGGCGCTCGCGAGAACAATCTCAAGAACGTCGACGTCGAGATCCCCAAGCGCCGGCTGAGCGTCTTCACCGGGGTGAGCGGCTCGGGCAAGTCGTCTCTGGTGTTCGGCACGATCGCGAATGAGTCGCAGCGGCTCATCAACGAGACGTATCCGACGTTCGTGCAGCAGTTCATGGGGCAACTCAACCGCCCCGAGGTCGACGCACTCGAGAATGTGAGCCCCGCGATCATCGTCGACCAGGAGCGCATGGGTGCGAACTCCCGCTCGACCGTCGGCACGGCCACCGACGCCCACGCGATGCTGCGCATCCTGTTCAGCCGCATCGGCCAGCCGCACGTCGGGTCGCCGCAGGCGTTCTCGTTCAACATCCCCTCCGTCAAGGGCGCGGGCGCAGTGACGTTCGAGAAGGGCGGACAGAAGGTCAAGGAGCGCCGCAGCTTCGAGATCACCGGCGGAATGTGCCCGCAGTGCGAGGGACTGGGCGAGGCCAGCGACGTCGACCTCGACGAGCTGTACGACAAGACCAAATCGCTCGCCGGCGGTGCTCTCACCATCCCGGGGTACAACGTCGACGGCTGGATGGTGAAGGGGTTCACCGAGTCCGGCTTCTTCGACCCCGACAAGCCCATCCAGGACTACACCGACCAGGAGCGCGCGGACTTCCTCTACAAGGAGCCCACGAAGGTCAAGATCAACGGGATCAACATGACCTACGAAGGTCTGGTCCCGAAGATCACCAAGTCCATGCTCCAGAAGGATCGCGAAGCCCTCCAGCCCCACATCCGGGCGTTCGTCGAGCGGGCTGTCAAGTTCATGCCCTGCCCCAGCTGCGGGGGCACCCGGCTGAACGAGGGTGCGCGGTCCTCGAAGATCAAGGGCGTCAACATCGCGGATGCCGCGGCCATGCAGATCTCGGATCTCGCCGCGTGGCTCGACACGGTGGACGACCCCGAGGTCGCACCGCTCATGGTGGGTCTGCGTCAGACGATCGGCTCGTTCGTCGACATCGGCCTCGGCTACCTGTCGCTCGATCGCGCCTCGGGGACCCTCTCGGGCGGCGAAGCGCAGCGCACGAAGATGATCCGCCACGTCGGATCGGCGCTCACCGACATCACCTACGTCTTCGACGAGCCGACCGCCGGACTCCATCCGCACGACATCGAGCGCATGAACACGCTGCTCAAGCAGCTCCGCGACAAGGGCAACACCGTTCTCGTGGTCGAGCACAAGCCCGAGGTGATCGAGATCGCCGACCACGTCGTCGATCTCGGGCCGGGTGCCGGTCGCAACGGCGGCGAGATCCAGTACACCGGCGATGTCGAAGGCCTCCGCGCGTCGGGGACGATCACCGGCCGCCACCTCGGCGACCGCGCGCGGCTCAAGCCCGAGACCCGTGCGGGTACGGGTGCTCTCGAGATCCGCGGGGCGACGCAGCACAACCTCAAGAAGGTCGATGTCGACATCCCGCTCGGGATCCTGACCGTGGTCACGGGCGTCGCCGGATCGGGCAAGTCGTCGCTCATCCACGGGAACGTTCCGTCGTTCGACGACGTCGTCGTGGTCGACCAGTCCGCGATCAAGGGCTCGCGGCGCAGCAGCCCGGCGACCTACACCGGCATCCTCGACGCCGTCCGGGCGGCGTTCGCGAAGGCCAACGGCGTGAAGCCCGCGCTCTTCAGCGCGAACTCCGAGGGAGCGTGCATCGCGTGCAAGGGGCTCGGCGTGATCATCACGACGCTCGGCTTCACGCAGACCGTCGAGACCCTGTGCGAGACGTGCGACGGCTCGGGCTTCAGCGACGAGGTGCTCGAGTACACCCTCGACGGGAAGAACATCGCCGAAGTGCTCGCGATGTCGGCGGGCGAGGCAGCCGAGTTCTTCACGAAGGGGCCGGCGCACACGACGCTTCTGCGCATGATCGACGTCGGGCTCGGCTACATCACGCTCGGCCAGGCGCTCAACACCCTGTCGGGCGGCGAGCGTCAGCGACTGAAGCTGGCGATCTCGATGGCCAAGAAGGGCGCCGTGTACGTGCTCGACGAGCCCACCACCGGCCTGCATCTTGCCGACGTCGACAACATGCTCTCGATGCTCGACCGCCTGGTCGACGCCGGCAACAGCGTCATCGTCATCGAGCACCACCAGGCGGTGATGGCCCACGCCGACTGGATCATCGACCTCGGACCGGGCGCCGGGCACGACGGCGGGACGATCGTGTTCGAGGGCACGCCGGCCGACCTCGTTGCGAACGGCGACTCGCTCACGGCCGAGCATCTGCGGGCCTACATCGCCGGCTGAGGACTCCGTGCCGCCCATGGGTCTTTGTCCCCATGGGCGGTGCCACCAGGTTCGGAATACGATCTCCGAGGCGGGGATCCTGCGATGAGACTCCGGGTCCACCCGGGTTAGGCTGAACCGTCCCCCTGCCACTGCGCTCGCCACGCATGCACCGACCGCCGGAGGAGGCCAGGTTCGATGACGTCATTCGCGTGGCTTCGTGCGCGCCCGCGGGCGCTGGCCTCGGCGGGGGTCGTCACGGTCGCGGCGGTCGCCATCACGACCATGGCGTTCGTGTACCAGGGCAACCCGACGACCGAGGTCGACCTGCACGACGGCGGCGTGTGGGTGACCAAGCAGTCCTCCCTCCTCGTGGGGCACTTCAACCACGAGTCGCAGGTGCTCGACGGCGGTCTGCGCACGTCGAGCGGCGAGTACGACATCCTCCAGTCCGGTGAGAACGTCCTCGTGGTCGACGAGAGCGACGCAAGCGTGACCGCCGTCGACCCGGCGATGGTGGCGCTCACCGAGTCGGCCGACATCCCGGCCGGCGCGAAGGTCGTGCTCGGCGGCACGTCGGTCGGCATCCTCGATCGCGACTCCGGCGACCTGTGGGTCGTGCCGGCGAAGGCCATGGGATCCTTCGCGGTCGAGGCGACCGAGCCGCTCGCGACACTGGGAGAGGGGGCGGATGTCGCCGCCGGCCTCGACGGCACGGTCTACGCCGTGTCCCCGGAGGATTCCGAGCTCGTCACCGTGCGCACCGACGCGGAGGGATCGCCGTTCGAGCCCGAGCGCGCGGGCGTCGACGGGCTGGAGGCGGAAGCGCCGGTCACCATCACGGCGGTCGGCGACCGGGCCGCGATCCTCGACACCGACAGCGGCACCGTCTTCGTGGACGGACGCCGCATCGAGGTCGAGGGTGGGCAGACGGCCGTGCTGCAGCAGCCTTCCGGGCAGAACGACGCGGTGACCCTCGCGACCGCGTCCTCCCTCGTGCACGTGCCGCTCGACGGCTCCGAGCCGGTCTCCCAGAGCACAGGCGCCCAGGGCGAGCCGGCGGCGCCGGTCTTCCTCGAGGGATGCTCCTACTCGGCGTGGAACGGCTCGGCGAAGTTCCTCCGCGACTGCGCGGGCGACGCCGACGACTTCGCCACCGACATCGACGGCATCGACCAGACCTCCGTGCTCCGCTTCCGGGTGAACCGCGACGTCGTCGTGCTCAACGACGTCATCGGCGGCGCCGCCTGGATGGCCAGCGACAGCATGCAGCGCGTCGACAACTGGAACGAGATCACCCCGCCCGAGGGCGAGGCCGAGGAGGACGAGCAGACCACCGAGGAGACGGTGGAGACGACCCTGCCCGAGCGGTCCGACAAGAACACCCCTCCCATCGCGACCGACGACGACTTCGGTGTCCGCCCCGGACGCACGACCCTCCTCCCCGTGCTCGACAACGACAGCGACGCCGACGGCGACGTGCTCATCGCGTCGGTCGCCGACGGCGGACCCTCGTTCGGAGAGGTCACCGCGATCAACGACGGCGCCGCGCTGCAGATCGCGGTGCCCGAGAACGCGTCCGGCACGACCTCCTTCGCGTACGACATCGACGACGGCCGCAAGGGCACGGACACCGGCACGGTCACGCTCAGCGTCCACGACTGGAGCGTCAACGCGGCGCCGGTGCAGAAGCGCGTGACCACCGTCGTGGTCGAGGCCGGCGGCGTCGTCTCCTACAACGTGCTGCCCGACTGGCTCGACCCCGACGGCGACGACGTGTTCCTCCAGGCGGTCACGCCCGCACCCGGCGACGAGGCCGACTTCACGTCAGACGGTCGTATCACCTACCGCGCCGTCGGAGGGACGCAGGGCCGCAAGGACGTCGAGATCGTCGTCTCGGACGGCAACGACGAGGCCGTCGGCATCGTGAGGTTCGATGTGCGGCCCCTCGGCTCGACGGATCCGGTGACCAACGCCGATCGCGTCGTCGTGCAGGCCGGCCAGGTCGCGACCGTGGCGCCGCTCGCGAACGACACCAGCTCGGGGCGCGAGCCCCTGCGGCTCGTGCGCGTCGACGAGGTTCCCGGCGCCACGATCACGCCCGACTTCGCGAACAAGACCTTCGCGTTCCGCTCCGAGGCGCCGGGCACGTACTACGTGCAGTACCTGGTCGCCGCGGGTTCGAAGAACGCGGAGGGCCTCGTCCGCGTCGACGTGCTCGCCGAGGCCGACACGACGCTTCCGCCGGTCGCGGTGCGGGATGTCGCCCTCCTGCCGAGCGGCGGCGAGGTGCTCGCGAACGTCCTCACGAACGACTCCGACCCGGCCGGCGGCATCCTCGTCGTGCAGTCGGTCACGGTCCAGCCGAACGCCGGCATCTCGGTGGCAGTCCTCAACCACGAGACGCTGCGCATCAGCGACCAGGCCGCACTCGGCACGCAGGTGCGCATCTCGTACCGCGTCTCGAACGGGCTGCGGTCGGCCGAGGGCGAGGTGATCGTCATCCCGATCCCCGCCCCCGCGCAGCTGCGACCCCCGGTCGCGAACGACGACCAGGTCGTCGTCCGAGCCGGCGACGTCGTGAACATCCCCGTCCTGGACAACGACTACCACCCCAACGGCGATGCGATCCACGTCGCGCCCGACCTCGTGCCTCCGCTCATCGAGCCGGAGGACGGCGAGATGTTCGTCTCGCAGGACCTGCTGCGCTTCCGGGCCTCCGATGAGCCCGGAACCGTGTACGCGACCTACGAGGTCATCGACAGCAGCGGTCAGAAGGACGCCGGGTACGTGACCATCCAGGTCCTCCCGGTCAACGAGGAGACCAACGCCGCGCCCCGCCCCCGTGACATCGTCGCCCGGGCCCTGGCCGGCAGCGAGGTGCGGATCGCCGTGCCGCTGGACGGCATCGACGCGGACGGGGACTCGGTGCGCCTCGAGGGCATCGCCTCGCCGCCCGGCAAGGGCCGTGTGGTCGAGATCGGCTCGAACTACATCGTCTACGAGGCGTTCGACGACGCGGGCGGCGCCGACGCGTTCACGTATCGGGTTCGCGACCGTCTCGGCGCCGAGGCCACGGGCTCGATCCGCATCGGCGTCGCGCCCGCCGAGAGCGCCAACCAGGCTCCATACGCCGCGAAGGACGCGGTCGTGATGCGACCGGGCCGCACGGTGGCGGTGCCGGTGGCCGCAAATGACTCCGACCCCGACGGCGATCTCTTCTCGGTCCTGAAGGACGGGCTCATCCTTCCCGACGTCGACGGCCTCGAGGCCCGGGTATCGGGCGACCGCGTGCTCGTGACGGCGCCCGAGGAGGAGATCGAGACGTCGCTGCAGTACACGATCCGCGACGATCGGGGCGCGAAGGCCACCGCCGTCCTGCAGATCACCGTGTCGGAGGACGTGCCGCTCCTGCGTCCGATCGCTCGCGACGACTACGTGCAGGCGGTCGACGTCGAGGGGACGTCGGTCGACATCGAGGTGCTCGCGAACGACGAGGACCCCGACGGCACGGTCGAAGATCTCGCGGTGTCGGTCGCCGGCTCGGGCGCGCGCGTCCTCGGCGACGGCACGGTGCGGATCGAGCTCGACGACACCGACCGCATCCTCATGTACACGATCACGGACCGGGACGGGTCCGAGGCATCCGCTTTCATCCACGTCCCCTCGCTGTCGTCGCTGCCGCCGACCCTGATCTCGACCGACGCGATCGAGGTGCCCAGCGGCGAGACCATCGAGCTCCCGCTCGAGGAGCACGTCCGCGCCGCAGGCGGCGGGAGCGTCGTGATCACCGAGGCGGCGAAGGTGAGCGCGGTGAACTCCGACGGCTCGAACCTCGTCAAGGATCAGACGACGCTCGTCTACACGTCGAAGAAGGGCTACTTCGGCCAGGACGCGCTGACGTTCGAGGTCACGACCGGGTCGGGTCCCGACGACCCGAACGGGCGCAAGGCGACGCTGACCATGCCGATCACGGTGCTCCCGCCGGAGAACCAGCAGCCCGAGTTCGTCGACGGGCAGATGGACGTCGCCCCCGGCGAGGACCCGACGAGTCTCGACCTCCGCGCCCTCACGACCGATCCCGACCCCGAGGACATCGACGGCATGCGGTACGAGATCGTGGGCGGCGTGCCCAGCGGGCTCACGGCCACCGTCGCCGACCAGGAGCTGCGGGTGAGCGCCGGGTCCGATGCGCCGAAGGGCACGACCGAGCGCCTCACGATCCGCGTATCCGACGGCGAGACCGAGCCCGTCGAGGGAACGGTCACCGTGCGGGTGACGGCATCCACCCGCGAGCTCCCGACCGCGAACGACGACATCGTCGAAGAGGCGCACCAGGGCGACACCGTGCGGGTGCCGGTGCTGCGCAACGACGTCAATCCCTTCCCCGAGACGCCGCTGCGGATCGTGGGCGTGTTCCCCGAGACCGGACGCGGGACCGCCGAGGTCTCCGGCGACCAGGTGAGCGTCACCCCGGCCGCGGACTTCTTCGGCACGATGGTGGTGCGCTATCGCGTGACGGACGCCACGAATGATCCCGACCGCGAGGTCGAGGGCCGCATCCGGCTCACCGTGCAGGGCAAGCCCGACGCGCCGGGCACGCCGGTGGTCTCGAGCGTGCAGGACCGCACGGTCGTGCTGTCGTGGACGCCGCCCGCCAACAACGGTGCAGCCATCACCCACTACGAGGTGTCGTCCACCGCGGGCAACTTCGATCAGCGATGCGACGCGACGACGTGCACACTGACCGGCCTGACGAACAACGTCGAGTACAACTTCACCGTGGTCGCGGTGAACCGCGTCGGCCCGTCCGATCCGTCGGCGCCCTCCGAGACGGCGCGTCCGGACGCCCGTCCCGACACGCCGAACCCCCCGACGCTGGTCTTCGGCGACCGGAGCCTGCAGGTGGCGTGGGTCACGCCGTCGACGCCCGGATCGCCCGTCGAGACGTTCACGCTCGAGATCTCGCCCGCTCCGCCGTCGGGCATCGTTCAGAAGACCGCCCTCACCGGCAACAGCACGGTCTGGGACGGTCTCGAGAACGGCGTCGCGTACCAGGTGCGCGTCCAGGCGCACAACCGTGCGCCTGAGCCCTCGAGCTGGAGCGCGTGGTCGGCGACCGAGATCCCCGCGCGGGCTCCGGATGCCGCGGCCGCCCCCTCGACCGAGCGCCTCGACCCGGTCGGCAGCCAGGCGCAGATGCGCGTGTCGTGGGCGGCTCCCGCCAACAACGGCGACGCGATCGCGGAGTACCGCCTGAACGTGCTGCGCGGCGGCGCGGTCGTCAACACGCTGAGCGTGCCGGGCGGACAGACGTCGCAGGCACTCGCGATCGATGCCTCCACCAGCGACTACACGTTCACCGTCGCCGCGCGGAACAAGGCCGGCTGGGGCGCCGACAGCGCCCCGTCCGCGCCGCGCCGGGCCTTCGTCGCCCCGGGGGCGCCCACGAACGTGCAGGCCAGCACCCCGAGCGGCAACTCGGCGATCGTCGTGACCTACAACGCGGCGCCGGGCAACGGCGCCAACGCCTCGGAGCTGCGGTACGAGTTCTCCCTCAACGGCAACGCCTGGCGCGCGGACTGGGACGGCCGAACGATCGGCGGCCTCAACAACGGTCAGACCTACACGGTCCGGGTGCGCGCCTTCACCGCGCTGGACGGCGTCCGCTACGACGGCCCTGCGTCGGCCGCGTCGAACCAGGCAGTCCCCTACGGACCGGTGCTCAACCCGGGCGCGCGGGCGACGAGGGACGGCACCGCGATTTTGTTCGAGTGGAGCGCGCCGGCGAACAACGGCCGCGCGATCGACCGCGTCCAGGTGAACATCGCCGGCGGCGGGTGGGAGAACGTCTCCAACAACGGCTCCCGCCGCGTCGACTACGGCTACGACCAGACGCGAACGATCCAGGTGCGGGCCTACGACACCGCGGGCCAGGTCTCGGCGGTCGCCTCCGACTCGGCGACGACCGCGCCGCGCCCCAACCCGCGCGCGTGGGTGGAGCGCGGGGCGAGCGCCCAGGGTGAGGCTAACTGCAGCCATTCCTCCTGCGCGTACTTCGAAGTCAATACGCGAGACTTCCCCGCCGGCAGCTACCGGTACGAGTGCTGGGGGAACGGGAGCAAGTTCAACACGTGGGAGGGCCCCGTGAACTTCCCCGCGAACGGCACCACGCAGCTGCAGTGCTACTACGGGCAGCCCGGCGCGAACGTGTGGGTGGTCCTGAACGGGACGAGATACGAGACGACGCAATGGTGACGCGCCCGCGCGCCGCCACGAGAAGGAAGACACGACGATGACCATGACCCCCGAACAGGCCGCCTGGTTCCAGGGGACCTTCGCCCGCCTCGTCGACAACGTCGACCGTGCGCTGCTGGGCAAGCGCGAGGTGGTGGGCCTGGTGCTGTCGGCCATGCTCGCCGAGGGCCACGTGCTGCTGGAGGATGCTCCGGGAACCGGCAAGACGAGCCTCGCGAAGGCGCTCGCCGCCACCGTGCAGGGAACGAGCAGCCGCATCCAGTTCACTCCCGATCTGCTGCCCTCCGACGTCACCGGAGTGACGATCTACGACCAGACGTCGCACCGCTTCGAGTTCCACAAGGGACCGGTGTTCGCCTCGATCGTGCTGGCCGACGAGATCAACCGCGCCTCGCCGAAGACGCAGTCCGCGCTCCTCGAGGTCATGGAGGAGTCCCGCGTCACGGTCGACGGCGTGACCCACGACGCGGGTCGCCCGTTCCTCGTGATCGCGACGCAGAACCCGATCGAGCAGGCGGGCACGTACAAGCTTCCCGAGGCGCAGCTCGACCGTTTCCTCGTGCGCACATCGATCGGCTACCCCGATCTCGCCGCGGCCGAGCGCATCCTCGCCGGCGCCGCCGACCGCAATCCGTCCGCCAGCCTGTCGGCGATCATCACGACCGGCGCCGTGGCCGACATGGCCGACCTCGCCGCGACCGTGCACACCGAGGCGGCGGTCCTGCGCTACACGGCGCAGCTCTCCGAGGCGACGCGAGCGGATGCCGCCACCAGGCTGGGGGTGTCGGTGCGCGGTTCGCTCGCCATGATCCGCATCGCGAAGGTGTGGGCCGCCTCCCAGGGGCGCCACTTCGTCACCCCCGACGACATCAAGACGCTTGCCGCCGCGGTGTGGACGCACCGCCTCGTGCTCGACCCCGAGGCCGAATTCGCCGGAACGACCGCCGACACGGTGATCGCGCGCGTGCTCGAGGACGTTCCCGCTCCGCAGGCGAGGTCCGCCGCCTGATGACGACGGAAGCACTCGGTCAGGCGGCTCCCGCGAGGGACCGCCGGGAATGGTGGGGGGAGCTCGCCGTGCGCGTCTGGCGACGCCTGCGCGCCGTGCTGGGCGTCGTGCGCCCCGCCGCCTGGGTGCTCATCGTCGGGGCCGCCGTGCTGTGGATCGCGGGCGCCTCGCTCGGCTGGTGGGAGCTCACCGTCGCGGCGGTCGTCCTCGCGGTGCTGCTCGCGCTGTGCGCGCTGTTCCTGATCGGCCGCACGGCCTACGACGTGACGCTCGACCTGACCCGCACGCGCGTCGTGGTGGGCGAGCGCGCGGTCGGCGCCCTCACCCTGTCGAACTCCGGCGCGCGCGCCATCCTGCCCTCCCGCGTGGTGCTGCCCGTCGGCGCGGGACGAGGCGAGTTCCAGGTGTCCCGTCTCGCCCCCGGCGCCGCGGCGGAGGAGCTCTTCGCGATCCCCACGACGCGCCGTGCCGTCGTGGCGGTGGGGCCGGTGAGCGTGGTGCGCGGCGACCCGCTCGGCCTCTTCGAGCGCGTGCACCGCAAGGACGAGCCCGTCGACCTCTTCGTTCACCCGCGCACCGTGCTGTTCGACGGTCAGTCGCTCGGCTTCCTGCGCGACCTCGAAGGCCTGCCCGCGACCGACCTGTCGCGCGACGACGTCTCGTTCCACGCGCTGCGCGAGTACCAGCCCGGCGACGATCTCCGCCACGTCCACTGGAAGTCGACGGCCCGCACGGGCACCGTGATGGTCCGCCAGTACGAGGAGACTCGGCGATCGCACTTCGTGATCGGGGTGTCGACGCACCCGGGGGACTACCGCGACGATGACGAGTTCGAGCTGGCGATCTCGGCCGCGGGATCCCTCGGCCTGCGCGCCCTGCGCGACTCCCAGCGGGTCGAGGTGCGCGTGCAGGAGCGCTCTCTCCCCTCGGGGACCGGAAAGCAGTTCCTCGACTCGCTGAGCGGCGTCGTTCACTCGCGACCGCGCGCGGGCGGCGTCGTCGAGCTCGCCGGGGTGGTCGCCGCAACGCTGCCGCTCGCGAGCGTCGTCGTCCTCGTGTGCGGCAGCGGCGTGGACGCCAACAGCCTCCGCGCGGCCTGCGCGCGCCTGCCGTTCGGCGCCCGCACCCTCGCGGTCGTGGCCGAGTCGGGCGCCTCCCCGAGCCTGCGCCGGATCGCCGACGCGGACGTCGTGACCGTCGGATCGCTCGAGCAGCTCCCGGCAGCGCTGCGGAAGGTGCTGGCATGAGCGGCGCGTCCACGACGCTGTCCACGCGGCGCTGGATCCTCGACCTCGGTGCCGTCGCGGCGCTGCTCGCCGTCCCCATCGTGGGCTTCTGGCCGACCTTCGGCGGCCCGTCGTACCTGCCCGCGGCCGTCGGCGGCGCGCTCCTGGGCATGGGGCTCGCGGTGCTCTGCACGTGGCTGCGGTGGGGCATCCTCCCCCTCGCGGGCCTGACGGTGCTGGCCTACTTCCTCTTCGGCGGCGCGCTCGCCCTGCCTCACACGACCGTGCTCGGCTTCGTGCCCACCATCGACACGCTCGGCAGGCTGGCGACGGGGATCGTCACGTCGTGGAAGCAGCTGCTCACCACGGTGGCGCCGGTGGCGGCATCCGATGGTCACCTCCTCGTCCCGTTCGTGCTCGCCCTCGTCGCCGGTGTGCTGACCACATCGCTCGCGCTGCGGCTGCGCACGCCGGCGTGGGCGCTGATCCCTGCGGGTGCCTTCCTGGCCGTGCAGATCGCCCTCGGCACCTCGCAGCCGGCCGTCCCGGTCGTGCAGGGCGTCGTGTTCGCTCTGGTCGCCGCGGTCTGGCTGGCGGTGCGGCAGAGCTGGGAGCACGGCACGGGGGCGATCGCACTCGGCGAGGACGAGACCCCGGCGCGCGGCATCGCGATGCGCCGGATCCTGATGGGCGGCGCCGTGGTCGTCGTCGCGACGCTGATCGGCGTCGGCGCGAGCGCGTTCGCTGCGCCGCAGACACCGCGCTACGTGCTGCGCGACGTCGTCATCCCGCCCTTCGACGTGCGCGAGTACCCCAGCCCACTGCAGTCGTTCCGTGCCTACGTGCGCGATTTCCCCGACGAGCCGCTGTTCACTGCGTCCGGACTGCCGAAGGAAGCCCGCGTACGACTGGCGACGATGGACGCCTACGACGGCACCGTCTACAACGTGTCGGATGCCGGAGCGGGCACCTCGAGCGCGTTCGGACCGGTGCGGGGGAACATGTCGGCCGAGGCCGAAGGCACGTCCGCGACCGTCCGCGTCGAGATCGGAGCGCTGGCAGGGGTGTGGATGCCGGAGGTCGGCGCCGTGCGCAGCATCGCCTTCGACGGCGAACGCGCCGAGGATCTGCGGCGTTCGGCGTACTACAACGAGGGCACCGAGACGGCCGTCGTGACCGAGCGCCTCGGCACCGGCGACGCCTACACGCTCGAGACCGTCATTCCCGCCTCGCCGAGCGACGACGCGCTCGCCGACGACGATTTCGCACCGCTCTCGCTGCCGGATCAGGTCGGCGTGCCCCAGGACCTCGTGGAGATCGCGTCGCAGGCGGTCGCCGAGGCGACGACGCCGGTCGAGCAGGTGCGCGCGCTGCAGACCATGCTCGCTGAGGGCGGGTTCTTCAGCCACGGGCTCGAAGGCGAGGTCCTCTCGCGAGCCGGTCACGGCGCCGAACGCATCTCGACGCTGCTCGGCAGCGACCAGATGGTCGGCGACGACGAGCAGTATGCGACGGCGATGGCGCTGCTCGCCCGCGAGCTCGGCATCCCCGCCCGCGTCGTGATGGGGTTCTACCCCGACGAGGATCTCGCCGGCCAGGGGGTCTTCACCGCGACCGGCGACACGCTGCACGCGTGGGTCGAGGTGGCGTTCGCCGAGCACGGCTGGGTGACCTTCGACCCGACTCCGCCGGACGACAAGGTCCCCAACGACCAGACGACGAAGCCGAAGGCCGACCCGAAGCCGCAGGTGCTTCAACCGCCGCCGCCGCCGCAGGAGCCGGTCGACCTTCCGCCGACGGTGCCCGACGACCGCGAGTCCGAGGACGAGAGCGGCTTCGACGCGGCGCTCCTCGGGCTCATCGTGGTGATCGTCGTCGGCGTCGCGGGGCTGCTCGCGCTGCTGGCCGCTCCGTTCATCGTGATCGGCGCCCTCAAGGCATCCCGTCGCCGGAAGAGGCGCGACGCCGAGCGCGCGGCCGATCGCATCAGCGGCGGATGGAACGAGCTGATCGACCGAGCCACCGACTACGGCACGCCGGTGCGGCCGGGCGGCACGCGGCGCGAGGACGCGGGCGTCGTCGGCACGGCGTTCGCGGAACCCCGAGTCGCGACGCTCGCCGACCGGGCCGACTTCGAGGTGTTCGGTCCGACCGAACCGAGCGCCGACGACGTGTCGGAGTTCTGGCGCCAGGTCGACGAGATCGTGGGCGGCATGGGCGACGGCCGCTCGCTGTGGGCCCGACTCGCCGCCCGGCTGAACGTGCGCTCGCTTCTCGCGGGGACGAGATTCGCCCTGCCGGCCCGCACGCCGCGCCCGCCCCGCGAACCACGCCCGCCCCGCGAACCACGCCCGCCCCGCGCATCCCGCTCCTCGCTCGCGGAGGCACCCGAGCCCGACTCCCGCCCCCAGGAGACCGAATGACCATCCGCTCGCTCCCGCCCGCCGCGCCGGTGTCGCTGGGCGCCGGCGCGCGCGTGCTCGCCGTGCTGACGTGGGACGACGGGTCGCGCATCGCCGTGTACGGTCCGGCGCTGTGCGGCCGCAACCCCGCAGCGGAGTGGGGGCTCGCGAGCATCCCGGTGCGCGACGAGACGCTGTCGCTGTCCAGGACCCACTTCGAGATCGGCGGCGATGCCGCCGGGGCGTGGATCGCCGACCGCCACTCGATGAACGGCACGGTGCTCGTGCGCGACGGAGGGCGGCATCCGCTCGTCGCCGGATTGCCGACGACGCTGCGAGCCGGCGACCGGCTCGAGCTGGGCGACCGCACCGCGGTCGTGGGGATCGGCTCATGACGCCGCCCGTGACGGTTCTGTTCGGCGCGGCCACCGACGCGGGTCTGCGGCGCCGCATCAACGAGGACTCCCACGTCGCGGCACCTCCCCTGTTCCTCGTCGCGGACGGCATGGGCGGCCATCACGCCGGTGAGATCGCCAGCGCCACGGTGATCGACGAGTTCGCCGCCTTCGCCGGTCTGCCGAGCCTCGGGATCGACGACGTGCGCGGGGCGCTCGCGAGGGCGCGTCGCCGCGTGGAGGCGCTCCCGCCGGGTGAGGGCGCCGGCGCGGGCGCGGGGACGACGCTCAGCGGCGTCGTGATCGCCGATGTCGACGGCGAGGGGTACTGGCTCGCGATCAACCTCGGCGACTCGCGCACCTACCGATTGAACGATGGTGAGCTCGAGCAGGTGAGCGTCGATCACTCCGTCGTCCAGGAGCTCATCGACGCGGGCCAGCTCGATCCGGACGCGGCCTCGCGAGACACCAGGCGCAACGTGATCACGCGGGCGATCGGCGCCGGGAGCGACGGCGACGCCGACTACTGGCTGATCCCCGCGGAGGCGGGCGACCGCATCCTGGTGTGCTCCGACGGTCTCTCGAGCGAGCTCGCCAACGAGACGATCCACGCGATCCTGATGGCGGAGATCGACGCGCAGTCCGCCGCCACCAGACTCGTGCACGAGGCGATGCTGCGCGGCGGACGCGATAACATCACGGCTCTGGTGGTGGACGCGACGGCGGTGAGTTCACGCGCGAGCCGCCCAGGCGATCACACGGCGCCGTCGCCGTCGGTCGCCGACGAGATCGACGGCGACACGCTGCCCCGTGCCGTCGCCGCAGGGGGGTTCTGATGTCGGTCCACTATTCGCCGGGCGCGCGCCCGGTCGCGGTGACGCCGCACGGCTTCGCGGTGCTGGCGGGCGACACGTCGCCCGCGCTCGCGGCGCGCATCCATGCGCTCGTCGCCGACGGCCGGGGCCTCGGCGGTGTGCTCGAGGCGCTCACCGGGGCCTACGGCACGTCGCTGTCGGCGGTGCCGCCGTTCGCGGTCGTGCTCGCGGAGCGCGGCGCCGTACGCCTCGCGGTGCGCGGGTCGTTCGAGCTCGAGGTGACCGCCGAGGCATCCGAGCGCATCTCTGGTGAGGGCGTGACCACGTGGACCGAGCGCGTGATCGCCGCCGTCACGCGGGTCGAGCTCGTCGGAGCGGCGGATGCTGCGCCCGCGGAGCTCCCCGTGAGCGACGGCGTGGTGCTCGCCGACGCGGTGGCCTGGCTTCCGTCGGAGGAGGGCGCCACCGTGAAGCCCCGTTTCGCGGCGATCGCCGCGCCCCTCGAGCCCGTACCTGCACCTGAGCCCGAACCCGCACCCGCGCCGGAACCGGCACCTGCACCTACGCCGGAACCGGAACCGGAACCGGCACCGGATCCCGTCGAACCCGAGCCTGCACCGGAACCGGCACCGGCACCGGCACCCGAGCCTGCGGCCGATCCCGCCACCCCGGCCGTGCCCGAGCCGGAGCCGGAGCCCGCCGCCCCCACGCCGACGCCGGTGCGCGGGGCTGCGGCTTCCGCTCCTTCTGCCCGGGTCGCCGTCGTCCCGCCGGCCGTCGTCCCGGCGCCCGTCGCGACATCGGGACTGATCGACTCGGCGGCCGTGCTCTCGGTGGCCGACACGCTGCTCCCGGCCGAGTCCACGCTCATCCCATCGCAGGAGCGCGAGGCGGAGTCGGAGGCGCCCGCGGATTCGCCCACCCTGCTTGACGACGCGGTCGACGCGACGGTCGCACGGCCGATGCCGGTGCCCGCCGTCCTCGGAGACCACGACGGCGCGACCGTCTCACTCGCCGAGGCCCGCGCGCTGCGCACCGGGGACTCCGTCCCGCCCCCGCTCGCGCCTCCGCGTCCGCCGGCTCCGGGGCGCGTCCGCGTCTCGACGGGACAGGTGCTGCTGCTCGACCGCACGGTCGTGATCGGCCGACGCCCACGCTCGACACGGGTCTCGGGCACCGACCTGCCGCACCTGGTCGCGGTCGACAGCCCGCAGCAGGACATCTCGCGCAGCCACGTCGAGCTGCGCGTCGAGGGCGACAGCATCCTGGCGACCGACCTCAACACGACCAACGGCACGACCCTCCTGCGACCCGGCGTGGATCCGGTGCGGCTTCATCCGGGGGAGGGCACGGTCGTCGTCCCCGGCGACGTGATCGACCTCGGCGACGGCATCACTGTGGCCATCGAGGATCTCTCGTGAACACCAGGCGCACGCCGATGGCCCCGCCGGATCTGCCGGGGTTCACGTACGTCGACGTCCTCGGATCCGGCGGGTTCGCCGACGTGTTCCTCTACGAGCAGGCACTTCCCAAGCGTCGCGTCGCGGTGAAGGTGCTGCTCACCGAGCGCATGTCGAGCGGGTCCGTCGCGGAGTTCACGGCCGAGGCCAACGTCATGGCGATGCTCTCGACGCACCCGGCCATCGTCACGATCTATCAGGCGGGCGTCGCCCGCGACGGCCGGCCGTACCTCGTGATGGAGTACTGCCCCAAGCCCAACCTGCAGGTGCGGTACCGCCGTGAGCCCTTCTCGGTGGCCGAGTCCCTGCGCGTCGGCGTGCAGGTCGCCGCCGCCGTGGAGACCGCTCATCGCGCGGGCGTGCTGCACCGCGACATCAAGCCGGCCAACATCCTCGTCACCGAGTACAACCGACCCGCCCTCACCGACTTCGGCATCGCGTCGACGACCAGCGCGGCGGCGGAGTCCGCAGGGCTGTCGATCCCGTGGTCTCCGCCCGAGTCGTTCGCAGATGTGCCGCGCAGCGATCCCCGCTCGGACGTCTACGCGCTCGGTGCGACGGTCTACACGCTCCTCGCCGGCCGGTCGCCGTTCGAGCTCCCCGGTCAGCGCAACACCGCCGCCGAGCTGATCCAGCGCATCGAGACGTCGCCGCTCCCGCCGCTCGGGAGACCGGATGCCCCGGCTTCCCTCGAGCGTGCGCTCGAGCGCGCACTGGCCAGGTCGTCGGGTGACCGGTACGAATCGGCGATCGCCTTCGCCCGGGCGCTGCAGAAGGTCCAGATCGAGCTGTCCCATTCGGTCACCCCGATCGACATCCTCGACGACGGCATCGCCGAGGACGTCGTGGAGGATGAGGACGAAGGGCTCACCCGCGTGCGCGGCGTCGTGAGCATCGACCCGCAGACGACTCCCGCCGCCGGTCGCACGCGACCGTCGGCCGAGACCACCCGAGCGTCCCCGGTGCCGGTGACACCCCCCGTCTACGAACCGGCCGACGAGCACACCGTGCTGCGCGGGTCGGCGGCGCCCCCGGCGGCAGCGGAGACGCGCATGCGCGGCCCCGTCGAGGTGCCGCTCGCCGGCGATCGCACGATCGCGCGGGCTCCGGCATCCGTCTCCGCCGAACCCGCGTCGCCGGCGACCCCGCCCGTCCCAGGTGGGCAGAGCCCGAAGCGCGCCCGCACCGGCTTGTGGGTCGGCGTCGGCGCGGGCGCCCTCGTCCTGGTCGTGGCGATCATCGTGGGGGTGTCGCTGCCGGGCATCCTCGGCGGTGCGAACGCGGTGCCGACGCCGACGTCGTCGTCGATCCCGAAGGATCCGGTATCGGCCGTCGTTCCCGAACCCGAGGATCTGGCCGGGGCCGCCGTCACCGGAGGGGTGCGCTTCACGTGGACGAACCCCGATCCGCAGGACGGCGACCGCTATCTCGTCGGCGTCGTCAACCGCTCCGACGAGGAGCCGGAGTTCGAGCCCGTCACCGAGGCCGAGGTCACCGTGCCCGCCGATGCGTCCGGGACGACGTGCGTCGAGGTGCTGCTCGTGCGGGAGAACGGCCAGTCGTCCGATCCCGTGAGGGGGTGCGCGCCATGAGCGCCAGCATGACCGACGAGCTGACCGTCGAATTCGCGGGGGAGGCGTTCACCGTCGAACCCGGCTCCGTGTTCACGGTGGGACGCGAGGGCGACCTCGCGATCGACGACAACCTGTTCCTGCACCGTCATTTCCTCACGATCGAGAACGTCGGCGGTCTGTGGCTGCTCTCCAACGTCGGGAGCCGCCTGTCGGCCACCGTCACCGACACCGGCGGGCGGGTGCAGGCATGGCTCGCCCCCGGGGCACGACTGCCCCTGGTGTTCGCGGCCACGGCGGTCATCTTCAGCGCCGGGCCGACGACCTATGAGCTGACGATCCACGTCGCCGAGCCGGCATTCCGCGAGACCCAGTCGTTCGGCGGCGACGACGGGCTCAGCACGATCGGCGACGTGCCGCTCACACAGTCCCAGCGGGTCATGATCCTGGCGCTGGCCGAGCCGGTGCTCCGTCGCGAGGGCACCGGGATGAGCGAGCTCCCGACGTCGGCGCAGGCGGCGGAGCGTCTGGGCTGGACGCTCACGCGCTTCAACCGCAAGCTCGACAACGTGTGCGACAAGCTCGACCGCATCGGCGTTCCCGGTATGCGCGGCGGGGTCCGTGCGTACGCCACGAACCGGCGCGTCCGTCTGGTCGAGCACGCGATCGCGGCGCGACTGGTCACCCGCGATGACCTTCCCCTGCTCGATCAGGAGCGAGAGTCCGCCGCCGACGACGACGCGTGAGCCGGAGTCAGCGGCCGCGCGCTGTGCCCGGCGCGAATCGACATCTCGTCTGAAACGTATGTGAGTTCATGCTCACACGGCCCGGCTGGCCCCGCGTCCGGCGTATGCATGTGAGCCCGAATTCACATGCGAAATCGACGCGATCGACGCGGCACGACGACGGAGTCCGGCCGGCCGTTGGGCGATTCGGAACGCCGCGCCCGCATCCCGGCGCCTGAGACCAGGGTCAGCGACCGGCGTCGTAGAGGTGACGGCCGCCGTGGCTGAGCACCTTCACCACGACGCCGCGCCGGTGCAGCTCCGCGACGGTGCGCGTCTCCTCGTCGATGTCGCGACCGAGGGCGTGCACGTTCGCGACGACGAGCACGTCACCGCGGCCGAGCGTGCCGAACAGACGCACGAGGCGCTCTTCCCACGACTCGAGCGTCTCGGGGGCCGGATGCCGGAAGCCCTCGATCGGCACCCCGAAGCGGGTCAGCTCGCGGCGCTGCTCCACGACCGACGGCATGTCGTCGCGCGAGACGACGAGCCCGACGAGCCGGGCGCCGGCCGGACGGGCCAGCCACCAGTCGCGGTCGCGCTGCAGCTCGGTGAAGCACTTCGGGCACTCCGCCGCCGCGTGCGGAAGATGGATCGGGCTCGTCTGAGCGGATGCCGCGTCCGGCGCCCGCACCGTCGACGACGGCTCTGCCGCCGACTCCGTCAGCCCGCCCGCACCGTTCATGTCACGCCCCTTCGCTTGCCCATTCTCTCCTCCCCGTTCACGACTCGCCAAAACACGCCGTCGCGCGGCCGCGGCAGCGGCGTGTCTTGGCGACTCGCGGCCGGAACCACGCGTTGCGGCCGCGCGGCCGCGTCACGCCTCGTCGTCGAGCCGCAGCTCGAGACTCAGCTGATCGGCATCGAGTTCGGCCAGCGCGTGGCGCAGCGCCGCCGTGCTGAAGGCGCCGCCCGATGAGAGCTCGTTCAGCCGCCGGCGCATCGCCTCGATGAGCACCAGGCGCAGCTCGAGCGCATCGCGGGCGGCGGCCGTCGTCTCGTCGTCGGGCGGATCGAGCAGCTTCGTCCCGACGAACTCCACCAGCTCGTCCGGAAACGGCCTGCCGTCACGGCGACGCAGGCCCGGATCGGAGAGAGCGGATGCCGCGGCCTCCCGGAGCCGGTCGTCGAGGTCGGTCTGCTCCGCGCGGTCGAGCGGGGTGTCCCCGGTTGGCTTCAGGCGGAGCATCCGCACCAGCCACGGGAGGGTGAAGCCCTGGATCATGAGGCTGCCGACCGCGACGGCGAATGCGACGAAGACGAGGAGCGCCCGCTCGGGGGTGTCCGCGGGCAGCGTCTGGGCGGCGGCGAGCGTGACGACGCCGCGCATGCCCGCCCACACGATGACGGCGCCGTGCTTCCACCCGAGCGGCGACGCCTGGTAGTAGTTGAGGTCGCTCAGCGCGCGGGCGATGCGGCTCCGACCCGACGCGATCAGACGCTGCGATCGAGGATCGTCCGAGGAGAGCTCCTGGCCGCGCCGCCCGCGGCCGCCCGGACGCTCCGGCATCGCGTCACCGGCGGCGATCGCGTCGATGCGCTCGCCGATCTGCTCGAGGCGCTTGCGCTGGCGATCGCGCGCACGTCTGCTCTGCGCCCAGACGAGCACCGCCACGTAGGCGGCGCGCACCACGAGCAGGATGCCGAGCGCGCCCGCCGCGACGCCGATGCCCGTGCCGAGGCCGTCGTGCCGCTCGACATTGCCGGTGACGATCTCCTTGAGCTCGAGGCCCATCAGCAGGAACACCGCGCCCTCGAGCATCACCTCGATCGTGCGCCAGTTGTGCTCGTCCGACATCCGCTGCTCCGGCGTGAACCAGCGCGCGGAACCCTGACCGGTCACGATGCCCGCGACGACCGCGGCGACCAGACCCGAGCCGCCCAGCTCTTCGGTCGGCAGGTACGCCACGAACGGGATCACGAAGCCGATCGCGGTGTTCGCGGCGGAGTGGCCGATGAGCGACCGCAGCCGCAGGTTGAGGTATCCGACGATCGCGCCGATGACGACCGCCACCAGCACCCCCCACGCGAAGGCCGGCAGGAACCCCACGCCGATTTCGGCATCCTCCGTGGCCGATCCGACGGTCGTGATCGCGGCGGTGGCGACCATCGTGCGCAGCAGCACGAGCGCGGTGGCGTCGTTGAGCAGGCTCTCGCCCTCGAGCATCGTCACCACGCGGCCCGAGACCCCGAGGCGCTTGACGATCGAGGTCGCCACCGCGTCGGTCGGGCTGAGGATCGCGCCCACGGCCACGGCGATTGCCGGGTTGAGCCCGGGGATCACGAGCATCAGGAAGACGGCGAGGACGATCGAGCTCACGATCACGAGCAGGAAGGACAGCCCCGCGATCGGACCGAAGTCGCGGCGGAACTCGATCGCGGGCAGCGCGACGGCGGCCGAGTAGAGCAGTGGCGGCAGCACGCCGACGAGAATGAAGTCCGGATTCACCTGCGGCACGCTCACGAACGGGAGCAGCCCGACCCCGATCCCGATCAGCACCAGGATCAGCGGCCCGGCGATGTTGATCTTCGGCGCGACCGCCGTCGCCAGGGCGATCACGACGATGCCCAGGATGGCGAAGACGAGAATCTCCATGGCGGGCTACAGCACCCCGAGCGCGTCGACCGCCTCGCGTTCCGCCACGAGCTCGGAGACGGATGCCGCCAACCGCGCGCGTCCGCGATCGTCGAGCTCGAGCCCGTCGGCCACGCGGTACCCGTCGCCGTCGGACACCACGGGGAACGAGCACACCAGTCCCTCGGGAACCCCGTACTCGCCGCGCGAGACGACGGCGGCCGACGTCGTCCTGCCGGCGGTGCCGAGCTGCTCGTCGCGCACGTGCTCGATGGCGGCGTTCGCGGCGGAGGCGACCGACGACGACCCGCGCACCTCGATGATCTCCGCACCGCGCTTCGCGACGCGGGGGATGAAGACGTCGTCGAGCCATTCCTGCGCGGCGGCGAGGCCGCCCAGGCGTGCGGCCAGCGCATCGACCACCGGCTCGCCGCGGACCGTCGCGTGCGCGACATCCGGGAACTGGGTCGCCGAATGGTTCCCCCAGATCACGACTCCGGCGAGGTCGCCGGGCGGGGAGTCGAGGGCCTCGGCGAGCTGGCCCACGGCACGGTTGTGGTCGAGGCGCGTGAGCGCGGTGAACCGGTCGGCGGGCACGCCGGGCGCGGCGGCGGACGCGGCGATGAGCGCGTTCGTGTTCGCGGGGTTTCCCACGACCACCGCGCGCACATCGGCGGCGGCGACCTCTCCGATGGCCGCACCCTGGGGTCCGAAGATGCCGGCGTTGGCGGCGAGCAGGTCGGCGCGCTCCATGCCGGGGCCGCGCGGCCGGGCGCCGACGAGGAGGGCGACGTTCGCGCCGTCGAAGGCGACCCGCGGGTCGTCCGACAGCTCGACGCCGTGGAGCAGGGGGAACGCGCAGTCCTGCAGTTCGAGCGCCGCGCCCTCGGCCGCCCGCATGCCCTGCGGGATCTCGAGGAGCCGCAGGCGCACCGGGCGGTCGGCGCCGAGCATGTCCCCGGCGGCGATGCGGAACAGGAGCGCGTAGCCGATCTGGCCGCCGGCGCCAGTGATCGTGACGGTGGTGGGTTCGCTCGCCATGCCCAGAGCCTATTGCCGTGTCAAGGCTCCCCGCCCGCAAAGGTGGCCCACGGTACCGTGAGCGCATGACGTTCAACGACAACGCCAGCGTCGGGGGGAACACGGCACGTCGCCGCGGTGGCGGAGCGGCGATCGCCGGTGGCGGCATCGCCGGACTCGGCGCGCTGGCGGTGCTGCTGTTCCAGCTGTTCACCGGCACGGACATCTCGGGCCTCGTCGGCGGCGGCGGCGCCCCCGCGGGCGGCGACGACCAGGGGACGGCGATCGAGAACTGCCAGACCGGCGCCGACGCGAACGCACGGGACGACTGCCGCCTGGCCGCGGCATCCCTCGCCCTCGACGATTACTGGGAGGGCGAGGTGCAGGGCTACCAGGCCCCGCAGCTGATCATCGTCGACGGCGCGACGGGCACGCAGTGCGGCACCGCCTCGAACCAGACCGGGCCGTTCTACTGCCCGTCCGAGCAGAACGTCTACGTCGACCCCACCTTCTTCGCCCTGCTGCGTCAGCAGTTCGACGCGACGGCGGGTCCGCTCGCGCAGCTGTACGTGCTCGCGCACGAGTACGGACATCACATCCAGAACATCACCGGCATCATGCAGGACAATCCGAGCAACGGGACCGGACCGGACAGCAACGGGGTGCGCCTCGAGCTGCAGGCCGACTGCTTCGCCGGTGCATGGGTGGGCGACATGACCGAACAGGTGGACGAGAACGGGGTACCCTTCCTCGAGGCGCCCACGCAGCAGCAGATCGCCGACGCGATCAACGCCGCGCAGACCGTCGGCGACGACCACATCCAGCAGGAGTCGGGCGGCGCCGTGAATCCGGAGAGCTGGACCCACGGGTCGAGCGAGCAGCGGCAGCAGTGGTTCGAGACCGGGTATCGGAGCGGGGTGAGCGCCTGCCAGACTTTCGGCATTCCGGGGGGAAGCCTATGAACGAACACCTCGACGAGATCCTCTATCCGCCGATCGAGCCGTACGAGACCGGACAGCTGATCGTCGGCGACGGCAACAGGGTCTATTGGGAGCAGAGCGGCAACCCCGACGGCAAGCCCGTCGTGTTCCTCCACGGCGGACCCGGCGCGGGCACCTCCTCCTGGCACCGGCGGTTCTTCGATCCGGAGCGCTATCGCATCGTGCTGTTCGACCAGCGCGGCTGCGGCCTGTCGACGCCCCACGCGAGCGCGCCGGGCGCCGATCTGCGACACAACACGACGTGGCACCTCGTCGCCGACATGGAGCTGCTGCGCCGCAACCTCGGAATCGCGCAGTGGCAGGTCTTCGGCGGGTCGTGGGGGAGCGCCCTCGCCCTCGCCTATGCGCAGTCGCATCCCGAGGCCGTGGCCGAACTCGTGCTGCGGGGCATCTTCACCCTCCGTCGGCACGAACTGGAGTGGTTCTACGAAGGGGGTGCCTCCGCGGTCTTCCCCGACCTGTGGGAGGACTTCATCGCTCCGATCCCGGTGCTCGAGCGCTCGCGCATGATCGAGGCGTACCACCGCCGGCTGTTCGACCCCGATCCCGCGGTGCACACGCCGGCCGGCGTCGCCTGGTCGCAGTGGGAGGCCTCGACCCTCACCCTGCTCCCCGACCCCGCGCTCGTCGAGACGATGACCGAACCCGCGGCGGCGACCGCGTTCGCGCGGATCGAGAACCACTACTTCCTGCACGGGGGCTGGTTCGACGAGGGCCAGCTCATCGCCGGCGTCGATGCCGTCCGCGGTATCCCCGCCGTCATCGTCCAGGGCCGATTCGACATGTGCACACCGCCGATGACGGCTTGGGATCTGCACCGTGCCTGGCCCGAGGCGGAGCTCGTGATGATTCCGGATGCCGCGCACTCGGCATCCGAGCCCGGAATCGCCCGCGCGCTCCGCGCCGCAACGGACCGCTTCGCCGTTCAGGAAGTGCCCGGCTCGCCCTGATAGGGTGGAAGGACTTGCAGCGCATTCGCGCTTCTTGCGTCGTAGAACGCTTCCCTCGCCGCCGTCCCCGGGCACCACCCGCGCCAGACGCCGTCGGCTGAAAACTTTCGTACGGCGACCCGTGGGCGAAATACGCCACCGGCCACCGACCAGGGTGCGCACTCGCGCCCGGAGACATCTCATCCATGACTGACGTCACTTTCGGCACGCTCGGCGTGCCCCAGCCCCTCGTCGCCTCGCTGGCAGCCGAGGGCAAGATCACCGCGTTCCCGATCCAGGTCGACACGCTCCCCGACACCCTCGCCGGCCGCGACGTGCTCGGCCGCGGCAAGACCGGCTCGGGCAAGACCCTCGCCTTCTCGATCCCGATGGTCGCACGCCTCGGCGGCGCGCTCGCCGGCGGCCCGCGCCGCAAGGGCCGCCCGCTCGGACTCGTGCTCGCCCCCACCCGCGAACTCGCGACGCAGATCGATGCGGTGCTCGCGCCGCTCGCCAAGGCCTACGGCCTCACGACCACCACGATCTTCGGCGGCGTGAACCAGAACCGCCAGGTGCAGGCGCTCAACGCCGGCGTGGACATCATCGTCGCGTGCCCCGGCCGCCTCGAAGACCTCATGAAGCAGGGCTACGCCCACCTCGACGCGATCGAGATCACCGTCATCGACGAGGCCGACCACATGGCCGACCTCGGGTTCCTCCCCGTCGTCACGCGCATCCTGAACGCCACGCCGTCCGGCGGCCAGCGCCTGCTGTTCAGCGCGACGCTCGACAACGGCGTCGACAAGCTCGTGAACCGCTTCCTGCAGAACGAGGTGCTGCACTCCGTCGACGAGGCGCACTCGCCCGTCGCCGCGATGACGCACCACGTCTTCACGATGACCGACACCGACGCCAAGAAGGACGTCGTCACGGCGCTCGCCTCGGGCACGGGTCGCCGCATCCTCTTCATGCGCACCAAGCACCACGCGAAGAAGCTCGCCAAGCAGCTGACCTCCCAGGGCATCCCCTCGGTCGACCTGCACGGCAACCTCTCGCAGCCGCAGCGCGACCGCAACCTCGCGGCCTTCTCGGCCGGCACCGCCAAGGTGCTCGTCGCGACCGATGTCGCCGCCCGCGGTGTGCACGTCGACGACGTCGAGCTCGTGATCCACGTCGACCCGCCGACCGAGCACAAGGCGTACCTCCACCGCTCGGGCCGCACGGCTCGTGCCGGTGCCGAGGGCGCCGTCGTGACCCTCGTGCTCCCGGGCCAGGAGAAGGACGTCGCGCAGCTCCTGCGCAAGGCTGCCATCTCGGTCACCCCGGTGGCCGTCACCGCCGAGTCGGCGCAGGTCGCCGAGCTCGTCGGCGAGGTCGCGGCCTACGTCAAGCCCGAGCCGGTGCAGCAGCACGCCCAGGGCGGCGGACGCAGCCAGGGCGCGAACGCGCAGCGCAAGCGCGCGGCCCGCGATCAGAACGGCGGCGGCGAGCGTCGCGGCGGCCAGCGCCGGACAGCGGATGCCTCGTGCCGCTCGCAGGGCGAAGGTTCCGGTCGCGGCCAGGGCGGTCGCTCGCAGAGCGCGGATCGCACGCAGGGTTCGGGCCGTTCGGATCGCGCCCAGTCGGGCCACCAGCGCTCCGACCAGAGCGCCGGACACGCGCGCGCATCGCAGCCGGCACAGGGCAACCCCCGCACCCCGGGACGCCGCGCCTCCTCCGGCAGCGCCGGCAAGCTGATGGTCGGCTCGGTCGTGCGTCAGAACGGCGGCAACCGCCGCACCGGTCGCTGACACCTCCCGCGTCGCGCGCGACGAAATCTTGCGCGCGAACGTCATGATTCCTGGTCACGGGGCGTCTATAAGTCTGTGGGATGTTCTGGACGTCCCAGAGATGGGGCTTCATGACTTCGCGCGTACGCCGCCGCGTCACGGCGGTGCTGGCCACCCTTGTCGGATTCGTGCTGGGCGTCTCCGGAGCGATCGGAGCGCAGGCAGCGCCCCCGTTCGCGACGGAGGCGACTCTCACGTCGATCTCGTTCGTGCAGTCCTCGGTGGAATCCGGGCAGCTCGCGGAACTCGAGGGCACGTGGGAGCTGCCGGATAACCCGGCGACGCCGGCCGGATTCGTCGTCCCGCTTCCGGAGGGGCTCCAGGGTCTTTCGGATGCGTTCCCGCTGCTGGCACCCGACGGCGTGACGGAGATGGGCCAGTGCACGGTGACCGAGACGGAGATCGTCTGCGACCTCGACAGCGCCTATCTGGCCGAGCATCCGCTCAACATCTCGGGCTCGTTCAACTTCTGGGCGGAGGTGACCACGGTGGTCACCGAGGACCAAGAGGTGACCTACGACTTCGGCGACGCCTCCACGACGGTCGTCGTCACGCCCGGCGCGTGCCCGGACTGCGTGTTCGACGGCACCAACAACAACAAGCGCGGCGAGTACGACCCGGACACCGACACCATCACCTGGGTGGTCGGCGTCAAGGCGCCCGCGACCGGCATGGCCGGCGGTGAGACGGTGACAGTGGTCGATCTCCCCGGCCCGGGTCAGGAGATCCTCCCCGGTACGTTCGTCCGGCACACCGATGAGATCGGCGTGCAGCCCGACGGCGAGACCGGGCCGATCGGCTGGCACCCCAAGCCGGCGGGCGAATACTCGGTCTCGGCCGACAACTCCACGGTCACCTTCGTGAGCGAGCCCGGGTACTTCTACCGTGTCGTGTACACGACGCGCATCACCGACGGTGGCGCGGAGCAGATCTATACGAACGACGCCGAGATCACGATCACGGGGCAGGGCACGGTCACCGTGTCGGACGAGGTCGAGCGCTTCGGCGGCGGCGGCAACGGCGGCGGCGACCGGGTGGGCCGATTCTCGATCACGAAGGACGTCCTGTGGCCGTCCGACCCGATTCCCTCGCTGGTCTTCGAGGGGACGTTCACCGTGACCGCGCCGGACGGCACGGTCACGAACGGCCAGTTCACCGTGCAGGACGGGTCCACGTGGACCAGCGAGCCCTACCTCGGCGGCTCCGTCATCCACCTCGAGGAGTTCGCTCCGACGCAGCCGGCCTCCTTCGACTGGGCCACCCCGGTGTTCTCGATGAACGACTTCCTGGTGCCCTACGGCGCCGTCGCGGCGGTGACGCTCACCAACGAGGCGGCCCTGGCGACGGGCGTCTTCTCCGCAGCCAAGGCGCTGACCGGCAACGCAGTCGACCTGGTCCCGGCGGACGCCACGTTCACACTGACCTACACCTACCCGGCAGGGGCGGGCTTCCCCGCCGGAAGCGGCTCGCTGACGCTGCCCGCCGACGGGACCGTCGTGCCGTCCGAGCCCCTCCCGGTGGGCGCGGTCCTCACGCTCGCCGAGCTCACTCCCGACGATGTGGACGGAGCCACGTGGGACACGCCGCAGCTGTCCACCCGCACCGTCACCATCGCGCGCGACACGCTCGTGGAGGTCATCGTCACGAACACGATCACCGCCCCACCGCCCGTGACACCGCCGACGCCGCCGCGCGTCCTCGCGACCACAGGGTCCGCCTTCCCGGCGCTCCCCGTCACCGGCATGGCCGTTCTGGCTGCCATCGCGGGCGGCATCCTGGTGCAGCGGTCACGCGTGCGCCGGGAGGACTGACCCGACCGGCCGCACCCGAGACCCTGGCAGGTCGGGTGCGGCCGGTCGCACCATCGCGGCTCAGACCCCGCGGATGAGGTCCGCGGCGACCTCGCCGATGACGATCGCGGGGGCGTTCGTGTGGCCGCGGATCACCGTGGGCATGATGGAGGCGTCGGCGACGCGCAGTCCGCTCACCCCGCGCACCCGCAGTTCGGGGTCGACCGGGGACGCGGCATCCGTTCCCATGCGGGCCGTGCCCACGGGGTGGTAGAGCGTGTGGGAGTAGCGACGCAGCGACAGCTCGGCACGCTCCGTCGGCGACAGCCTCTCGCCGCCCTCGGGCTGGATCCAGCCGGCGGTCGTCACCGCGCGCAGCGCGTCGGTGGCGATGAGGCGCTCGCACTCGGCGAGGCCGGCCAGCATCGTCGCCTCGTCGATGCCGTCCGGATCGGTGAGGTAGCGGGGGTCGATCACGGCCTTCGCGGCCGGATCCGCCGACGCGAGACGGATCGTGCCGCGGCTCTTCGGGCGCAGCAGGATCGCGCCGACGGTGATGCCCTCGCCGGGCGTCGGCACCAGGCCTTCACCGACGTACGGCACCGGCGCGAAGATGATCTCGATGTCCGGCAGGGTGCCGGGCACTCCCGCTCGCTCCGCGACCTCGGTGCGCACGAATCCGCAGGCTTCGCCGACGTTCGAGGTCAGCATGCCCTTGCGCGCCGTGAGGTAGCGCCCGAGCTGTGCGACGCGCTCGGCGCCGTAGAGCGTGCCTCCTCGAGCGGCGGGGGCGAGACCCGCGACCAGGTGGTCCTGCAGGTTCGCTCCGACCTCGGGCGAATCCACGACGACGTCGATGCCGTGCTCGGCGAGATGAGCCGCAGGACCGATGCCGCTGAGCATGAGCAGCTGCGGGGTGTTGATGGCTCCGCCCGACAGGATCACCTCTCGGCGGGCGGTCGCGTGGCGGGTGACGCCATCGATCTCGACGTAGACCCCGGTTGCCCGCGGCTGATCGTCGCCGGGAGCGAACGTCACCCGGCGCACGAGGGCGTGGGTGACGACGCGCAGACTGCGTCGCCGCCGCGCCGGCTTCAGATACGCATCCGCCGTCGAGGCGCGCGCGCCGCGGTGCTGCGAGACCATCGTCTGGCTGAAGCCCTGGCCCTCGGGGAGGTTTGCGGGCGTGATCGGATGCCCGGCCTCACGCGCAGCATCGAGAAAAGCCGCCGTGTGCGGTCGCGGATCGCGCTGATGCTCCACGGCCTGGGGTCCTCCGGCGCCGTGGTCGTCGTCGACCGGGCCTTCGGTGCGCTCGACGCGCCGGAAGCGGGGCAGCAGGGCCTGCCACGACCACGTCGGACCGGCGGTCTCGGCCCATTCGTCGTAGTCGGCGGCGAATCCCCGCACCCACATCATCGCGTTGAGCGACGAGGACCCGCCGAGCGTCTTGCCGCGCGGCCAGAACACCGTGCGGCCCTCGAGTCGCTCCTGCGGCACGGTGTCGTAGCCCCAGTCGTAGGGTCCGCGGAAGAGCTTGGAGAACGCGGCGGGCACGTGCAGCTCGAGCGCCGAGTCGGGTCCGCCGGCCTCGAGCAGCAGGACCGACACCGACGGGTCCTCGCTGAGGCGTGCGGCCAGCGCCGCGCCCGCGGAGCCGGCGCCGACGACGATGTAGTCCGCGACCAGCTCGGGGGACCGGCGCGCTCTCATGCCCGGAACGCCTGCGCGAGCGTTCCGGCGAGCTTGGCGAAGTTCCCGTCGATGCGGAACCGCGTGAAGCCCTCCGACACCGCAGCCCCCGTGCGCGATGACACGAACCACGGCGGCTTCGGCAGCACCGAGAACGACCGGCCGCGGGAGCGGTTCAGCGCCTTCGGCTCGAGCGCGCGCGGGAACGGGCGGAAGGGTCCTCGTGTGACGGCTCGTTCGATGTGGTCGAGCAGCAGGGCGTTGTGCACGACGCCCAGGCCGCTCTGCACGTCCTGCAGGGTGGCGCCGGGGAACCCACCCCACGGCAGGGTCGGCGTGAGGAAGCCGAACGCCGTCCAGGAGTTGATCGCCACCGTCCCGTAGTGCAGGTCGGCCATCGCTCGCTCGAAGCCGTCGCCGAGTGCCGCCTGCGTGACGGGGTCGATCAGCACGTTGGCGCCGAGGGTGCCGACGAGCTCGTCATTGGCATGGGCGACGGCGCGGTCGAGGAACTCCTGTCCGTTGCCGGGCAGCGAAACCACGCCGAGCACCGGCGCGAAGTACTCGGTGGTCTCGATCGCCGTGGCCGCCTCGCCGGGCACGGTCTCGACGAGCGCGCGGGTGCCGTCGCCGCACCACGTCGCGTCGGGATAGTCGGATGCCGCGGCCGCCAGCTTCTCGTCGCTCCGGGGATACCAGACCGGCCGGGCGGGGGCGGCATCCAGAGCGGTGCGCAGTGCCGCGAGGAACGCCTCGCGCTGCGGCCAGTCGGCGCTGAGGAGCACGACCTGACCGGCGATGCAGTTGTGCCCGGAGTTGTAGAGCCGCATCGTCGCGACGTGCTCGGCCTGGAACGCCAGGTCGGCCGCGCTCCACTGGCCCGGCACGATGATGATCGGCGAGACGCCGCCGAGCTCCGCCGTGATCGGCTTCTTGAGCTTCGGGCGGTCCTCGCGCCGGCGCCGGGTGGTCGCCGCCGCGGCCGGACCCGAGGATGGGCCCCACACGATCGCGTCGAAGGTGGGCTCGGCGCCGGTGATGTGCACGTGGGCGATGCCGGGGTGCTCGGCGAGATAGCCGCCCACGTCGCCACCGCCCCGCACGATGCGCAGGAAGCCGGGTTCGATGAGCGGAGCGAGCGCCCGTTCGAAGACCGGCACCAGGGCGTCCTGCGTGGGGTTGACCTTGAGGATCGCCACCCGATTGTGCGCGATGAGCTCGTACATCACGTCGAGCACGGGGATCGAGGTGACGTTCCCCGCGCCCAGCACGAGGCCGACGCCGCCCGACTCGGTCGGCGTGAGCTGGGCGAGTCCGGCATCGCGCCGCACGTCGGCCTCGGTCACGCCGGGCTCGAACCACACCTCGCCGGTGTAGCCCGACAGCAGCATGCCGTCGATCGCGGACAGCGGGAACACGTGCGCGCGGACGCGGCCGCCGGGAGCGGCATCCGTCTTCACACTCTTCAGCGTGCTCTCGCCCTGCGCCAGCGCCGCGAGCGAGTCGCGGTACGCGTCGAGAGCGACGAGTGTCGCGTACGGCCCCGAGAGCCACTCCTCGCCGGCGAGCGGATGCCCGGGCTCTATGCCCTTCGACGCGGATGCGACGCCGGCCCACTCCTCGGCGACCGCGGCGACGGCCGCGCGCACACGGCCGATCAGGCGGGCCCGCTGGTCGAGGGTGAGGTGGGACCAGGTGCGGGAGCCGGTCTGGAGCTCGGCGATCGCGGTGTCGAGCGTCGTCGACTCCTCATCGGGCAGAGCGGACCTGCGGGCGGATGACTTCGCAGCGGCGGCCTGGGGCACGAGCGCTCTCCTTCGGGCGGGGATCTCAGTCTACGTCGGCTCGCTGGAACGCGATCTCATGCCTGCTGCGACTGGATGTCGCCGCGTCGCAGGGGATACCGGCGCAGGGTGAGCAGGCTGATCGCGATGAGCACGGCGGGTGCGAGGCTGAAGCTCACGACGATGCCGGTGACCGCGGCATCCGGCTGCGCCACCGTCTCACCGGCCGTCGACGAGACGTACCCGGTCACCGCGAGGATGAGGGACAGCGCCGTCGCGCCGAGGGCGAACCCGACGGTCTCCCCCGCGGTCCACACGCCGCTGAACGCTCCCGCGCGCCCGGCGCCGTGCGTCCGCTCGTCGTGCGAGATGACGTCGGGCAGCATCGCCATCGGCAGGGACTGCATGCCGGCGTAGGCGATGCCCGCCACGGCGACCGGCGCGTAGATCCACTCGCCCGGTGCCCACAGCACGCCGAGGATCGACAGCGCCGCGATGCCGAACACGACGCTCGCGATCGCGAAGGCGCGTTCCTTGCCGATGCGGCGCGCGACGACGCCCCACGCGGGCGCCGCGAACAGGGCGGGGGCGATCAGCGCGACGAACAGCAGCTCGACGGCGGCCTCGGAGTGCAGCACCCACGTCGCGACGTACTGCGCGCCGGCGAGCATGAGTCCGGTCGCCAGCGCCTGGAGCACGAACGTCGACAGCAGAGCCCGGAAGGGAGCGCTGCGACGGAGGGAGCGGATGCCTTCGCTGAAGTGCTCCCGCATCGACGGCGCCGGACCGGCGTCCGGGCCGGCGTCGCGAGAGGAGGGGATGTCACCGGGGGAGGATGAATCCGAGGCGTCCGATCCTCGTCTCGTCGCATCTCCTCCGCCGGAGACGGCCGAGCGGGCGCGCCGGGCGACCGTGGTCGCGACCAGCATCCCGAGTCCGATCACGACACCCGCGACCACACCCATGACGAGGTAGCCGGTGACCGGGTCCTCGCTCGTGCGCCGCAGCGCCGGGCCCCCGGCGCCGAAGAGCAGGATCGACAGCGTCAGCACCACGACCCGCCAGGTCAGCAGGCGCGTGCGCTCGTCGTAGTCCCGGGTGAGCTCGGCGGGGAGCGCGATGTAGGGCACCTGGAAGAGGCTGAACGCCGTCGCGGTGAGCGTGAACGCGAGGAACACCCAGATCGCCGCCGCGAGGGGCCCGATCGCCGGCGGCACCGCGAAGGTGAGGGCGAACAGCACCGGGATGCTGCACGCTCCGACGAGCATGAGGCGGCGGCGCGTGCCGTGGCGTGCGAGGTCGCGGTCGGTGAGTGCGCCGATCACGGGGTCGATCACGATGTCCCACACCTTGGCGAGGATGATCACGAGACCGGCCGCGAGCGCCGCGACGCCCAGCGAGTCGGTCAGGTAGTAGGTCAGCACCAGGCCCGGGAGCGTGGCGAATCCGCCCGTGCCGAGGGATCCGGTGGCATAGCGGGCGATCGTGCCGCGGGAGAGTCGGGCAGGGGCGAGGGATGCTGCGGCCTCGGGCGAGCCGGGAGCCTCATTGCTCATCGCGCCAGTGTAGGGCCGGCGGAGGGGTCCGTTTGTGCGGGCGAATGCGTGAGTCGCATCCGACCTGAGCGTGCTTTCTCCCGCACGAACGGACGGAGGGCCTGGGCCTGGCTCCGGGCTCAGGCCTCGGCGCGCACCGCCGCCTCGACCGCGCGCATTCCGGCGAGCGTCTCGGCGAAGCTCGTCGACAGCGGCGAGAGGCCGATGCGCAGACCGCCCGGGTCGCGGTAGTCCGGGATGACGTCGTCGCGCCACAGGCGCGCGGTGACAGCGCGCATCGCCGGGTGCGAGAGGGTCACGTGCCCGCCGCGCTCTGCGGCGTCGCGGGGTGAGGCCAGCTCGACGCCGAGCGGGGCGAGCAGCACGTCCGCCACCCGCACGGCGAAATCGGTGAGCGCGACCGACTTCGCCCGGATCGCGTCGATCCCGGCGTCCTCGATCAGCGCGAGGGTGTCCTGCATCGCGAGCATCCCGACGATCGGCGGTGTGCCCGACAGGAACCGCCGCATCCCCTCGGCCGGCCGGTACTCCGGGCCCATCGCGAACACCTCGGCCGTACCCATCCACCCCTGGATCGGCTGCGCGAGCGCCTCCTGATGCCGGGCGGCGACGTAGGCGAACGCGGGGGAGCCCGGCCCGCCGTTGAGGTACTTGTACGTGCAGCCGACCGCGAGGTCGAAGCCCCACTCGTCGGCCCGCACCGGCACCGAGCCGGCCGAGTGGCACAGGTCCCACACGACGAGCGCCCCGGCGTCGCGGGCGATCTCGGTGAACGTCGCGGCATCGGCCAGATATCCCGACCGGTACGCGACATGGCTCAGCAGCACGACCGCGGTGGACGGGCCGACCGCCGCCCGCAGGGACTCGGCCGTGACGCCCGCCGAGAGGTCGACGTCGATCCAGCGCACCCGGCCGCCGCGCTCGCGCGCGATGCCGTCGACGAGGTAGCGGTCGGTCGGGAAGTTGTCGCGGTCCACCACGATCTCCACCCGGGCGGGGTCCGCGGCGTGCTGCGCGTCGAAGGCCGCCCGCACGAGCTTGTAGAGCAGCACCGTCGTGGAGTCGCCGACGACGGTCTGACCGGGGGCGGCGCCGATGACGGCGCGGCCGATCGTGTCGCCGATCTCGAAGGGGAGCAGCATCCACGACTCGTCCCACCCTCGGATGAGGCGGCCGCCCCACTCCTCGGTCGCGAATCGCGACAGTCGCTCGACGCTCGTGCGCGGCGGGCGTCCGAGCGAGTTCCCGTCGAAGTAGACGAGCGACGTGTCGGCGCCGACGAACGCGTCGCGGTGGTGCCGCAGCGGGTCGGCGGCGTCGAGAGCGGATGCCTCGCCCTCGAGCTGCGCCCCGACGGCGGCGTGCGGGTCAGTGGTCGTCATGGATGAACTCCTCGGAGGGGACGACGGTCGCGCCGACCAGCCACCCGGCGACGTCGTCGAGCGAGGCGGGCGGCGGACCGGGGATGAACGTGGAGACCCCGGTGATCGAGGTCACCGGCCACGGGTCGCACAGCGCGTCGACGAGCGCGCCTCCCCGCACGGCCGCGTGGTCGAGCGCAGTCAGCTCGCCCGCGAGCACGCCGATCGGGCGGTCGCCGTTGCCGAGGTCGGTGCCGTAGAGCACGGACCCGCCGGCCGCGACGAAGGCGGCCAGGTTGGCTGACGCGGTGCGCGCGCCGACGGGGTCGGCGTGGTGGATGTCGAGCGTCGAGATCCATCGCTGACCGGATGCCGCCGCCCGGGCGACGACCGCGGCGTCGAGGGCTTCGCTGAACGGCGTGTGCGCGAGGACGTCGACGCCGGCGTCGAGTGCGAGCGCGGTCATCCCGGCTCCCTCGACGTGGGCGACGACCGGCAGATCGTGGATGCGCGCGGCAGCCACGATCGCATCGAGGGTCCTCGCGTCGAAGACCGGTCCGGCCGACGCGTTGAGCGCCACCTTGATCACGGACGCTCCGAACGAGGCCTGCTCATCGACGGCCGTGCCGGCGCCGCCGGGGATCCCCGGATGCAGAGAGACGTCCGTGACGGTGCGCACGATGGCATCCGGCGCCCAGCCGCGCCCGGACGGGTATCCGCCGACGGGCGTGAGGAACGCCCCGGCGTACGCGACGTGCGGGAGGCCGTCACCCCGGCGCGCCAGCTCGACCGGATCGCCTCCGAGGTCGACGACGCCGGCGATCCCGCCCTCGGCGAGCGTGTGCTCGTCGATGAGATGCAGGTGCACGTGATGGTCGACGAACGGCGGCAGCGACACCCCGGTCTCGCCGGTGAGCGCGCGGCGGCACACCCGCGCCGCGGAGCCGAGGAGCCCCCGCAGCGCGTGTCTCGATACGCGCCTGGCGGCGCTACTCGACAACCGGGGGTCGGCGGGCACGTCAGCGCCCGATCTCGGTGCGCACCGCGAACAACTCCGGGAAGAAGGTGAGCTGGAGCGCGCGCTGCAGGAACGGCACGCCGCTGGAGCCGCCGGTCCCGGTCTTGAACCCGATGATGCGCTCGACGGTCTTCAGGTGCCGGAAGCGCCACAGCTGGAAGTTGTCCTCCAGATCGACGAGCTCCTCGCAGGTCTCGTACGCGGCCCAGTGCGCCTGGGGGTCGGCATAGATCTCGGCGAACAGCGGCACGAGCTCAGGCGTGAAGGTCCACGCCGTCGTGACGTCCCGCTCGAGCACCTCGGCGGGGATCGGGTAGCCCGAGCGTGCCAGCATCCCGAGGAACTCGTCGTAGAGGCTCGGGGCCTCCAGCGCCCGCTTCACGAGTGCGTGGGCGCCCGGGTCGGACTCGAACACCCGCAGCATCGCGGCGTTCTTGTTGCCGAGCGTGAACTCGACGGCACGGTACTGCGCGGACTGGAAGCCGCTGGCGTTGCCCAGCACGCCGCGGAACTGCGCGTACTCGGCAGGGGTGAGGGTGGCGAGCACCGACCACTGCTCGGTCAGCGTCTTCTGGATGTGCTTCACACGCGCGATGCACTTGAGCGCCGGCGCGAGCTGATCGGCGCGCAGCAGGGAGCACGCGGCGCCCAGTTCGTGGAGCACCAGCTTCAGCCACAGCTCCGTGGTCTGGTGCTGGATGATGAACAGCAGCTCGTCGTGGTGCTCGGGATCGCTGAGCGGATGCTGCGCCGCCAGCAGGGTGGAGAGCTCGAGGTAGCCCCCGTAGCTCATGCGGTCGGCGAAGTCGGTGACGACCGAGCCCTCGATCGTGCGGGTGTTGCCTTCGACGCCTTCGCTCACGCCGTCAGCCTAACGAGAGCGGATGCCGCTTCGTCAGGCCCGGCGACGCTTCGGGTCAGATGAGCGACAGCTCGCGGAGCTTGGCCTCGACGTCGTCGTTCGACGGCTCGACGTGGTGCGAGGCATCCGGGTAGACGACCACGGGGATGCTCGTGCGACCTGAGATCTCACGTGCGACGTCGGCGGCTGCCGGGTCGGCGACCAGGTCCACGTACGTGTAGTGGATGCCGAGCGAGTCGAGCTGACGCTTGGTGCGGACGCAGTCGCGGCACCAGTCGGCGCCGAACATCGTGAGAGTCGAGGGGGAGCTCATGCCTCCATTCTCCCGGATGGAACCTGGGTGGGCGCCGGGCGCCGGGGCCCGGCGACGGCGAGGAATTCTCACTCAGGGCGAGCCATGCGACGATGGGGGGCAGTGCAGCTTTCGATCATCGTCCCCACCTACAACGAGGCTCCCAATGTCGCGGAGCTCATCCGCCGTGTCTCGGCGGCGGTCGTGGGCATCGACGCGGAGGTCGTCTTCGTGGACGACAGCACGGACGAGACGCCCGACGTGATCCGCGAGGTGGCGGCATCCGCGTCCCTTCCCGTGCGTCTCGTGCACCGATCCTCGCGTGCCGGCGGGCTCGGCAGCGCCGTCGTCGAGGGGTTCGCGCTCGCGGAATCCGACACCTGCCTCGTGATCGACGGCGATCTGCAGCATCCGCCCGAGGACATCCCGCTTCTGTTCGAGCGGTTCCAGCGCGGCGATGCCGACGTGGTGATCGCGTCGCGCTACATCGGCGGCGGCACGGCCACGGGCCTGGCCGATCGCAGCCGCATCCTCGTCTCGAAGGCGGCCACGGCGCTCACGCGATCGATGTTCCCGATCCGGCTGCGCGATGTCACCGACCCCATGACGGGCTTCTTCCTCGTCGACCGTCGGGCGATCGATGCCGCGACGCTGCGCCCGCGGGGCTTCAAGATCCTGCTCGAGATCCTCGCGCGCAAGAACCTCCGCGTCGCCGAGGTGCCGTTCGACTTCGCGGGGCGGCACGCCGGCGAGTCGAAGGCCTCCGTGCACCAGGGGCTGCACTTCGTCGCCCAGCTCACCGCCCTGCGCTTCGGCAAGATGTCGCTCTTCGCGCTCATCGGCGGACTCGGCGCGGTGGTCAACCTCGCGATCGTCTGGGCGCTGACGGTGGCGGGGGTCGACTACATCGTCGCCGCGATCATCGCCGCCGAGGTCACCATCATCGGCAACTTCCTGCTGCTGGAGCGCTTCGTGTTCCACGACATGCGGGAAGCGGCGTCGAGCGTCTGGGTGCGGTTCGGCAAGTCATTCGGCTTCAACAACGCCGAGGCGCTCATCCGCATCCCGATCATGGCGCTCCTCGTCGAGACCTGGCACATCTCCGCGGTCGTCGCGACCGGCCTCACGCTCATCGTCGCCTTCTTCGTGCGGTTCGTCTTCCACTCGCTGGTGGTCTATGCCCCGCGTCGAGGGGGCGTCGAACCCACACGCGCGCGCCGGTTCGTCGAAGAGCTCGACGCGCAGGCGATGTCGCCGGGCGAGCTGTAGCCGTGCGGATGCCTCGGTGAGGCATCCGCACGACACGGCCCGGCGCGCGTCGCGCGCCGAGGGACGGCCCCACCCCGGATGGGGGTATCTGCCGCACGCACTCGGGGTCGACGTGCTGGCATCGGGGTGAAGCCGCCCGGGCGTGAACGCAATCTCGGAGAGACTCGCGCCACGGGCTTTCCGCGGGAAGCGGACTATCGGTGTCCGGCCACCGTCGCGAACTCCCCACGTTCGGGCCCGGACAGAGACTCGAGCGCGCGCCGCAGGGCCGTGCTCGAGGTGTGAACGGTGTACGGGAAGTACACGACCTCCACGCCCACCGCTGCGAACTCGCGCTCGAGACGGTCGCCCTTCTCGGTGCCGCGCCAGTCGTCGCCCTTGAAGAAGTGCGTGAAGCCGACCTCTCGCCAGACGTCGATCTTGTCGGGCACGGTCTCGACGTGCACGCGGTCGACGAAGCGGACGTGCCGCACGATCTCCGCGCGCTCGAGCGTCGGGATGACCGGGTCGATGCCCTTCACCGCACGCAACATCTCATCGCTGACGACGCCGGCGATGAGCACGTCGCACTGCTCCTTCGCATGTCGAAGGATGTTCAGGTGCCCGACGTGAAAAAGGTCGAAAGCACCGGCTGCATAACCAATACGCTGCGCCATATGTGAGCCCCCAGAACTCAGTTCGGCGATCCCCATCGCCGTATTTCCCCAGATGGCCACGGTCCCCACCGCGGCTGTCCCCAGCTTAGCGGGTGCGGGTGCCCTCCCGCCAGCATGATCCCGCCAGCATGATCCCGACGGCTCCGCTCACGCGGGCGCGCTCACGGAATCGCGGTGGCCGTCAGGTCGTCGAAGGAGACGATGACCGGGCCGTTGGTCGCGGACGAGCTCAGGTAGGCGGAGAGCCGCGGGGACCCGGTCGCCTGCAGTCCCGCGGTCGAGTCCGTGCTCGTGACCTGCCAGGTCGAGGGCTCCGGGCTGCCGTCGAGCCAGACCCGGGCGCGGATCGTCGTGGGCGAGGTCCCCTCCACCTGGACGCGGACCTGGACCTTCGCGCCCGCGCCGACGATCAGGCCGCCCGCGTTCGAGCTGCCGGCGAGGGCGGTGGAGCCACGCACGTTCTGGAGCACAACGCTGCCGTTGGGATTCACTCGGATCCGGGTGCCGTAGAACGATGTGCCGACCACACGCGGGAGCACCGCGATGTCGAGGTACTGGTTGGGAACGCGATCCAGCGACAGGGAGAGCGTGGTGTCGAGTCTCGACGAGCTCACGCCCCCGAGCGTCGCCGTGAGCGTCGAGCCGGCGTTCGCCGACACGCGTCCGATGCCGCCGGTGACCGACAGCTTCGCCGTGGAGTTGACGGTCCACGCGCCGCCGGTATCGGCGACGCCCCATCCGGCGGCGACGGTGCGACCGAACTGGTCACGCGCGAGCGGGCCGCCCGTGGGCGGCGCGGTGACGGTGACGTTCTTGGTGACGGTGCCGGTGGCGCCGTCGTCGTCGGTGACGGTGAGGGTGACGGGGTAGGTTCCGGATGCCGCGAAGGTGTGCNTGCGCGCGGTGATGGTGCCGTCGGTGTCGGTCGAGCCGGCCGAGTTCGCCGTGACGCTGAGTCCGTCGGCCTGCCACGTGAAGTCCGCCGTCGGCGGGGTGTTCGGCTGCGGCGGAGCGGTGACGGTGACGTTCTTGGTGACGGTGCCGGTGGCGCCGTCGTCGTCGGTGACGGTGAGGGTGACGGGGTAGGTTCCGGATGCCGCGAAGGTGTGCGTCGCGGTGGTGCCGGTCGCGGCGGTGCCGGCGAAGGACCAGGTGCGCGCGGTGATGGTGCCGTCGGTGTCGGTCGAGCCGGCCGAGTTCGCCGTGACGCTGAGTCCGTCGGCCTGCCACGTGAAGTCCGCCGTCGGCGGGGTGCGCGCGGTGATGGTGCCGTCGGTGTCGGTCGAGCCGGCCGAGTTCGCCGTGACGCTGAGTCCGTCGGCCTGCCACGTGAAGTCCGCCGTCGGCGGGACGTTCTGCGGCGGCGCGACACCCATTCGGTTCACCGAGACGTCGTCGACCGAGACGATGACCGGGCCGTTGGTCGCGGAGGAGCTCAGGTAGCTCGTGAGACGGAGACCACCGGGCTGCTGGAGTGCCGCTGTCGAGTCCGTGGCCGTGGCCGTCCACGACGTCGGCTCCTGCGCGCTGTCGAGCCAGGCTCGAGCCCGGATGGTGGTGGGGCTCGTGCCTTCCGCCTGCACCCGGATGCGGATCTTCGCGCCCGGCGTCAGCGTCGAGCCCACGACGGTTCCGCCGGCGAGCGCGGTGCCGTCGCGCATGACGTGGAGCGTGAACGTGCCGTTCGGATTGGTGACCACGCGCGCCGCGTACGCGGCGGAGCCGACCTGGCGCGCCGCCGTCGTGAAGGTCAGGGATCGATCGGGCACCCGGTCGAGGGTGACCGTCGCCCGCGCGTCGACCGAGGCCGTGTCCATCGTCGGCAGCGTGGCCGTGAGCGTCGAACCGGCGTTCGACGAGATGCGGCCCACTCCTCCGGTCGCCGACAGCTTCGTGGTCGAGTTGACCGTCCAGGCGCCGCCGGTCTCGGCTGTTCCCCACCCCGCTGCGACCGAGCGGGTGAAGGTGTCGGCGGCGAGCGGCGTCGCCGCGGGCGGCTGGACGGTGGTGGACCACGTCGGACCCCGCGTGACGCTCGTGCCGTCACTGACGGTGGCGTACCAGTCCAGCACGGTTCCCACCGGGACATCGGGTACCGGGACCGACGCGACGGCGCCGGCGGACACGGTCTGCTGTCCCACGACCGGCAGGTCTGCCGGCGGCGTCATGTCGTAGTTCCAGGTGAACGCGCTGTCCGCGTCGGTCTCGTACTGATTCAGCGTCGGCGAGTAGGTGGTCGCCGTGACCGTGCCCGCGGAGGGAGTGAACGTGTACCAGCGCAGCCACCCGTCGCCGCCGTTGGGCCGGCCCTGGAAGTCGCTGAGCGCCGCCTGGACGGGGTCGCCGCAGTCGTTCAGGTCGGAGCGGTTCGCCTCGCCGTCGAGTCCGTCGGTGAAGTGGCCGTTGACGACCAGGAAGATGTTGCAGTTGGACCGGACGAGCTTCTGCCAGATCTGCGCGCCGCTGTTGCCGGCGACATCCGTCCGCAGCTGTTGACTGCTGAGGTTCCCGGTCACGGTGAGGTAGCTGTGCGTGCTCACGATGGCGCGTCGGTCAGGGTGGGCGTCGAGCACGCGCTGCGCCCAGGCGAGCACGTCGTCGGGCGGATTGAGCTCGAGGTTCACCGTCAGGAACTTCATGCCGCCCGCCTGGAACAGCGCGTAGTTGTTCATGTTCTGGCGGTCGGCAGCATCCGGCCCGAACTGGTTCTGCCCGTAGTAGCCGCCGTACGAGGCGTTGGCCGAGTTCCACGCGGCGTCGCGATAGCGGCTCACGGGGAAGTACTGGTCGTACTTCGAGAAGTCGCCGGTGGCCAGGTCGTAGTCGTGGTTGCCGGGGATCACGGAATGCGGGATGCCGGCGTTGTCGAGGATCGCCATGCTCGTGGTCGCACGCCCCCACTGGGCATCGGAGATCCGGTTGTCCACGATGTCACCGAGCCCCGCGGCGAAGGCGAGGTTGAGCGGGGACCGGTTGTCGACGATCCACTGCAGCTGCGACTGCAGCAGCGGGGTGTTCGCGGCGGTGAGCACGTAGTTCTGGGTGTCCGGGATGACGAGGAACGTGAAGGGCGACCCGCCGGCACCGGGCTCGACCGTGCCGCGCGCCGCCGCGTGGAACGTCACCTGCAGCGATGCATCGTCGGGATCGTTGGCGCGCACGCTGAGTGGAGACCCGGGGGCGGTCGTGCCGCCGTCGACGGGTGCGACGAGAACCGGCTGGGCCGGCGGCGCTCCGCTCGCCTGTGCCGTCGCGGGCACGGCGACGAGCGCCACGCACAGAGCGAGAGTCCCCAAGACTCCTGCCGCACGGGCACGCCAGTTCTGATGTGGTCGCATCGACCTACCTCCCCAGGGTGATCGGATGCCGATGGGCTCAACGTAGCACCGGCGGAACAGGCCGCCAAGGGCCTCCCTCCGCGGGTCTCGCGCGACGCGCCGTGACGTGACTTGACAATGAGATTGCTCTTAGATATTGGATTCATAGTCACGATTCAGTTACGCTTTCCGGACCCGACCACACGTGAGGTCTGCCCCCCAGGCAGCACCTAAGCCCCGCGTGTACAACACTCCCCAGGTGGCCTGTGCATACTCGATCGTCCCTTCGCAAACTCGAAAAGAAGACCAAAAGAAAGTCCCGCGTTCTCGCCCTCCTCACTGCCGTCGCTCTTGCGGCGGGCGGCGTGTTCGGCATCTCCACCGCGGCGACAGCATCCACGTCACTGACGTTGAAGCCCGGTTCGACGCAAGTCGTCTCCATCGGAGGCAACGGCACGGTGGGAACGGCGTCGATGACCTACGTCCTCCCGAAGCTCCCCCGCTCCGGCAGTGGCACCTACACCGCGCTCCGGCTCCGTTCGAACACCGCCGGCGCCTACGTCCTGCAGACGCGTGTCTACCCGACCGGCGTCGTCCACGTGTCGCTCAAGAAGTCCACGCGCAGCGGCAAGACCGAGACGCTCACGCCGCTCGGCACCACCAAGGTGGCCGGCGCCAAGCTCGCCGCGGGCAAGCCGATCGCGCTCTCGTTCCGCATCTCGGGCTCCTCCACGACGGCGCTCAGCGGAACGGTCACGGTTGGCGGCAAGACGGTCTCCGTCGGGTTCTCCGACTCGAGCCGGCCCCTCACGACCGCCGGTCGGGCTGACTACAGCTTCTACGTCTCGTCGTCGACGCCGGGAATGTCGGCGACGGTGACCCAGCGGGCGGCCTCGCTGTCCACGCCCGCGGCCCCCGCGAAGCCGGTGGCCCCTGCGCCGGCACCGTCCAAGCCGGCACCGGCACCGGCACCGACGCCGACCCCGTCGACCCCCGCGAAGCCGGCCCCGACGCCGACTCCCACGCCGACCCCGGAGCCGACGACCCCCGCGACGCCGACTCCCACGCCGACGCCCACGCCGACCCCGACTCCCACGCCGACGCCGACCCCGCCGCCTGCGCCGGAGACGCCGTCGACCGGGTACCCGGATGCGTCCAACACCGGCGTTCCCGCCGGCGTGACGCTGACGGTGCACAACGGCGACATCACGATCAACGAGCCCAACACCGTGATCGACGGACTCGAGGTGCGAGGGATCATCACGATCAACGCTCCCGGCGCGGTCATCAAGAACTCGAAGATCGTCGGCACGTCGACGGCACGCTCCGTCGGCCTGGTCAACAACGTCGTCTCGGGAGCCTCGTTCACGATCGTCGACTCCGAGATCGCGGCCGCCGTGGAGAACACCACGTGGAACGGCATCTTCGGCAGCAACTTCACCGCGCTGCGCGTCGACGTTCACCGCGTCGTCGACCCGATCCGTGTGCTCGGCAGCAACGTGACCGTCAAGGATTCGTGGCTGCATGACTCGACGTACGACGCGACCGACCCGGCGCGCAACGGCACGCCGACGCATGACGACTCGGTGCAGATCCAGGCGGGCACGAACATCGTCCTCGAGGGCAACCGCATGGAGGACGCCCACAACGCGGCCATCATGATCTCGCAGGACACGTCGCGCACGAAGCTCGGCAGCATCCAGATCGCCGACAACTATCTGCAGGGAGGCGCGTGCACCGTCAACATCGCGCCCACCCCCAGCGCCTTCGCTCCAGCGATCACGGCGAACGTCTTCGGGCCTGAGCGCATTCACAAGGCGTGCGCGGTCATCGCGCCGACGGCGAATGCCCCCGTCCTGAAGGCGAACGTCTGGGGTGCGACGGGTCTGGCGATGTCGACCTTCACCGTCGTGCAGTAGACCGCTTCGACCGCCGATGGCCCCTGCTCCTCGAGAGCGGGGGCCATCGGCGTTCCTGGGTCAGGCGGATGCTCGGCGGCGGCCGTACTCGTCGTGCGCATAGCCGACCGCGCCGCCGACCATTCCCGCCCCACGGTAGGCGGTGCGAAGACCCCTCGCTCGGTGCTCCAGGGATCGCGAGAGCGTGCCCCACGCCCAGCGCACGAGACCTCCGGCGACGCGAACCCCGCCGCGCACGCACATCCGGGCACGCGCCATGAGCCGTCCGGGCGCGGATCCCGCCAGGGCGATGTTCACCCGCGCGGCCGTGTTGCCGAATCGGAAGGTGCGCATGAGCACCCACGCGCGAGTGAAACGCGCGGCCTCTTCCTGCTCGATCACGACCGCGTCCTGCGCCCAGCGGATGGTCCCGCCACGCGAGACCAGGAGGCGCGTGTACATGCTGTCGCTTCCGCCGGTGAGCCCGAACCGTTCGTCGAAGCGGAGACCGAGCGGGCGGATGAGGGTGAGGTCCAGCAGCAGGTTGTTCGTCGCCGCCTCGGTCATCGCCTGGCGGTCGGTGCGCACCGGGCGGATGAAGGCCCCGCTCGCCCGTACCCACGCTTCGACGTCGTCCGGGAATCGCGTCACGACGCGACCCGCGACGGCGTGCGCCCCCGTCTCCGCGTGTGCACGCAGGAGATTGCGCAGCCACGACTCCTCGGGCACCTCGTCGTCATCGATGAAGACGACGGCATCGGCGTCGGCGGACTCGTCGATGGCGCGGTTGCGGACCGCGGCGATTCCCGGTCGGGGCTCGACGGCGTAGGACACCTCGAACGATTCGGCGACGGAGCGCCCGGTGGCGGACGCATCGTTGTCGACGACCAGCACGCGCACGGTGACGCGATCGTCCGTCACCGCCCGTGCCTGGGCGGTGACGATGGCGAGGGCCGCCTCGAGGGCGGCGGGGCGCTTGAAGGTCGGTATCGCGACGACGACGATCATCAGGTTCCTTTCCGGTTCGCGTGCCGACCGCGACGCGGGCGGGCCGTGTCGAGCGCTTCGCGGTACGCCTCGGCGTGCGCCGCACCCGCGGCATCCCACTCCCTCGCCGACAGGTCGGGGCGACCGATCATGCCGCGGCCGGTGGCATCGGCCAGGCCGGCCAGCGAGTCCGCGGAGAGCTCATCCCCGAAGAAGTGAACCCAGCCCGGCCCGACCTCCGCGGCCAGCAGGCGGGTGGTCTCGTTGTCGGGGACGAGGATCGGACGATCCAGCGAGAGCGCCGCGAGAGCGGAGCCCGAGTTGTGCATGTGGCGGTACGGCAGCACGATCGCCGACGCGGCGGTCACGATCGCGACGAACTCCTCCTCGGAGAGGTAGCGAAGGTCTGCCTCGAGAGCCGGGATACGGGCGGCGGCCGCGGTGATCGCCCGTGCGAGCTCGGGGTCGGATGCTCTCCCCGCGACCGTCAGCCGGAGCTCCCCGCGATCGGCGGTCACCCGCTCGAAGGCGGCGATCAGCTGCTCCACGCCCTTGTACGGCTTGATGAGGCCGACGTACGCCAGACGATCCGGCGTGGCTGCGTTCTTGCTCATGGGGGCGAACCAGTCGCGGTAATGGCCGTGCAGGATCAGCGCGGAGGGAGTCTCGGCAACCTCGGGTGTGGTCGGAGACAACCGGATCCGGAGCGTCGTACGCCGCTCCAGCGCGGTCAGCAGTGCCACGTCGATCCGGCCGCCCTCCGGCGGCGTGATGTTGTGCACCGTCTTCACGACCGGCGTCCGGGTGAGGGAGAGGCGGGCAAGGAGCGCGGCCATCGCGGCGCGCTTGCCGATGCGGGTGAGGCCGCTGCCCGCGGCCAGCAGCGTATCGCCCCAGTGCACGTGGAAGACGTCGTAGCGCCCGAAGAGCGCGGTGCGCCACGAGAACGGGAGATGCTCGACCCCGGGCGTCCGCCGCAGGGCGTCCCGCAGCATGACGATGTACGGATTGGTGGTGGGACGGGGTGCGCCGAACGACTGCATGACCCTGATCCGCCGCATCCGCACCACCCCCGCTTAATCTAGCGGTGACGAGAGGTCGTGCGCGGGACGGGCATACTGGCACGATAGGCGCCCGTCATCTTCGGGGAGGTTCCGGGTGGAAACGATCTCACAGACATACGCGCGACTTCGGCTCGCGCAGAAGGGCCGTGCGCGTGGCGCGCCGGCCTACTCGGTGTACGTCAACCGGCCGGTCGGAAGGCTGCTGGCGGCTGTCGCGTACCGCATCGGGCTCACCCCTAACCAGGTCACCCTGGTCAGCGCGGTCTTCACCTTCACCGCGATCGCGCTGATCGCGATCGTTCCCGCCTCACCGGCGATCGGCGTGGTCATCTGGCTGCTCCTCGCGCTCGGCTACGCGTGGGACTCCGCCGACGGCCAGGTGGCGCGCCTTCGGGGCGGCGGCTCGCTCGCGGGCGAGTGGCTGGACCACTTCGTCGACGCGGCCAAGATCACGTCGCTGCACCTCGCGGTGCTCGTGGGACTCAGCAAGGCGACCGACATCCCGCAGACGTGGCTGCTGGTGCCGATCGCCTTCACGATCGTCGCCAGCACGACGTTCTTCGCGATGATCCTCAACGACCTGCTCAAGGGCAAGCGCGGCGTCGCCTCGGCGCACAGCACCGGCGGCGGCGGCATCCTGCGTTCGCTGCTCCTGCTGCCCACCGACTACGGCATCCTGATGCTCACGTTCGTGGTGTGGGGCTGGCCGCTCCTGTTCTTCGGGATCTACTCGCTGCTCTTCCTCGCGTGCGCCGCGTTCCTCGTCGCCGCCGCCATCACCTGGTTCCGTCAGATGGCGCGGCTCGACCGCGAGAACGTCACCCCGTGACGGGTGGGCGCACGGCCGTGCTGGTCGTGAGCTACGGCTCCTCCGAGATGGTCGCGGAGAACCTCCGGCGCACGACGCTTCCGGACGATGCCGTCGTGGTCGTGGTCGACAACTTCACGACCGAGGACGAACGGGCCGCCATCGGCGCGATCGCCGCCCGAGAGGGCTGGCAGCTCGTCTGCCCCGATCGGAACCTCGGGTTCGGTGCGGGCATGAACGCGGCGGCGAAGCGAGCGGCGGAATCGGATGCCGACGCCTACGTCCTCCTGAATCCCGACGCCTACCTCGAGGAGGACGGCGTCGCGAGACTCTCGGCCGCGGTCCTCGCCGAACCGGCATCCCTGATCTCGCCGCTGGTGATCCGCCCCGACGGGCGACACTTCGCGTCCGAGATGGAGCTGGATCTCGACTCCGGCTCCGTGCGCCGCATCCGCGACGGCCGCCGCTACGCGAACTCCGCGCTCTGGCTGAGCGGCGCGTGCCTCGCGATCAGCCGCCCGATGTGGGAGCGCACCGGGGGCTTCGACGATGACTACTTCCTCTACTGGGAGGACATCGACCTGTCGGTCCGCGCTGCTCGGGCCGGCGCCGCCCTGCGGGTGGACCACGATGTGCGCGCCGTCCACAGCGCCGGCGGCACACAGTCCCACGACGGTGAGGCCGCGGGCAAGTCCCCGGTGTACTACTTCTACAACGTCCGGAATCGGCTCGTGTTCGCCGCCCAGCACCTCGATCGCGCCCGGCAGCGCCGGTGGGCGCGTCGGGCGGTTCCCGCGGCGTGGGACATCCTGATGCGGGGCGGCCGACGCCAGCTGCTGCATCCGGGGCGCACGATCGTCCCCGCCGTGCGAGGGACCATGTCCGGGCTCGCCTATCTCCGGCAGAGTCGGCGCGCGGGCACGGAGGCGCCATGACCGAGGGAACGGTGATCGCCGTCACCAAGAAGCTCCACGGCCTGGGCAACCGGCTCCGCGTCACCCTCGGGGCCCGTTCGCTCGCCCGCTGGGCGTCGCGCGACTTCGCGTACACCTGGCCGACCGGCGCCGCGTTCGGCGCCACCTTCGACGAGCTGTGGCAGTTCGGCGAGAAGCGGATCAGCACCGCGCGCTCGCGCGTGCTCTCGCTGCGGCATCCGTATCGCCGGCATGACCTCGAATGGCTCGACGCCGCCCGTGACGATCGGATCTGGCAGCTGCGCACCGCCCACGCGCTGCACCTGCCGCCGGACGCCACTCCCTGGGGAGAGGAGCTGCAGTCGCTGACCCCCGTCCCGGCGATCGGCGGACGCGCGGAAGCCTTCTTCGCGCACAACCTCGCGGGGCAGCCGTACGTCGGCGTGATGGTGCGCGCCCACGCCGTCTCGAACGCCGAGACCCTCCAGCATTCGCCTGTCAGCTGGTACATCGAGCGCATGAAGGAGGTCAGCGCGCAGCATCCCGGCATGCGGTTCTTCCTCTCGGCCGACACGGCGCAGGCGCAGGCGGAGGTGATCGACGCGGTGCCCGGGACCGTCGCGCTGAGCGACAAGGGCGGCTACAACACGAAAGCCGCGCTCGTGTCGTCCGTCGTCGACCTCTATCTGCTCGCGGGGAGCACGCACCTGCTCGCGCCCCACTACTCCAGCTTTCCCGAGATCGCCCAGCAGCTCGCGGGTCCGTCGCTGCGTCTGGAGACCTCGATGACGCCGCCGGACACGCGGTTCGGTCCCGAAGACCGGCCGAGCGTGGTCTCGGACCCGCTCCGCCCGTCGGTCCGCACGATGCACTGAACGAAGATTCCTTAGGGAATTCCTGAGGTTCGCGGCGTGGCGCCCCCTGATATAGTCAGCGCGGGGACATATCTGCGGAGGCCAGCGGGAACTGGCTTCTGCGTCACATCTGGGATTCGTCGCATTGCGTTGGGTGCGTGTGCGGCGGAAGTGCACATCTGGGGGATGAGCGTGGGGAAGTCAGCGACGCTGAGGCGTCTTTCTATTCGTTTGAGTGCCGTGGCCGCGGGGGCCGCACTGTGCGCACTCGCGATCAGCGGATGCGCGCCGGAGCCGACGCCCGGCAGCCAGAACTCCGATCCTCTTCCGAGCGCGACAGTGCCCGCGCCGAACGGCGGATCGATCGACGAGACGGTCGCGCCGGTCGCTCCGGGCGAGACGCTCGAGGCGAAGCTGGGCGACACCGCCGAGCTCGAGGGCGGTGTCAACGTCACCGTGTCCGAGGTCGAGCAGCTCGACGTGAAGGCGGTCACCCCCGGCGAGATCGCAGGGCCTGCTGTCGCACTGACTCTCACGGTCGAGAACGACTCCGACGAGTCGGTCGACCTCAGCACGGCGATGGTGTCGGTGACGGGGTCCAAGGACTCCTTCGGACAGCCGACCACCTCCGAGCCGTACAGCCCGTTCCTCGGCTCCGTCGAGCCGGGCAAGTCGATTTCCGGGATCTATGTGTTCCGGCTTCCCGCTGAAGAGCGGGACTCTCTGCAGGTCACCGTCGAATACGTCGCCGGAGCGCCGATCGCGCTCTTCACGGGCGACGTGTAGGCGAAGAGAACTTCACACTGGGGTAGGGGAAACAAGATGAGCGCTGGGGCGTGGAATCTGCGTAAGTTCGTCGTAGGGGTGACGGTCTCCGCCGTCGTGGCCGCCGGTGCCGTGGTGGGGATCGCGGCACCTGCGTCCGCCGTGTCGACCACCGGACCGGCGCCGATCGAGCAGCGCAGTGCGTCGACGGTGTCGAGCGACCCGCTGCCGACCGTTCAGATCGACGCGGGTGTCGTGTGGGCGCAGGTGATCGCGGGTGACACCGTGTTCGCCGGCGGCAGCTTCACCAACGCGCGTCCCGCCGGCGCCGGTCAGGGCACCAACCTGATGCCGCGCAGCAACATCCTCGCGTACAACATCAACACCGGTGTCGCGACCTCCTTCGCGCCGGTGATCAACGGCACCGTCAAGGCGCTCGCCGTCTCACCTGATGGCAACACGCTCTACGTCGGCGGCTCCTTCAACCAGGTCGACGGACAGACTCGGTTCAACGTCGCCGCCTTCAACACGGCCACGGGCGCCCTGCTCACCACCTTCAAGCCCGCGATCGGCGGCTCGTACGTCAACGCGATCGTGGCGACCAACTCGACCGTGTACTTCGGCGGTCTGATCGGGGCAGCGGGCGGCATCACCCGCAAGAACCTCGCTGCGGTCCAGGCGTCCAATGGAGCTGTGCTGTCGTGGGCGCCGACGACCGATCTGCAGGTCGATGCGATGGTGGTCAACGCCTCGGGCTCCAAGATCATCGCCGCCGGTCGCTTCGAGACCGTGAACGGCACGACCTCTCGCGGCATGGCTGCTCTCGACCCGACCACCGGCGCTCTTGTGCCCTGGGCCGCGAACGCCACCATCAAGAACGGGCTCGCCACCGGCTCGCTCGCCGGGCGCGCGGGCATCTACTCCATCTCCACCGACACCGCCGGCGGCGTGTACGGCACGGCGTGGGTGTACTCGAACGTGAGCGTCGGCAACCTCGAGGGCATGTTCGCGCTCGAGGGCGAAACCGGCGCGGTCCGGTGGATCGCCGACTGCCACGGCGACCACTACGGCATCTTCTCCGACGGCACGAACGTCTACAGCACCGGTCATGAGCACGACTGCCAGACCGCGAACGGCCTCCCGCAGGCCAGCGGAAACCCCGGCAACATGCGCAATGCCACGGCGTACACCGCCGCCGCGAAGGGCACGCTCACGCGTTCGCCGTCCACCGGCTCCATCTACTCCGACTGGAACGGCTACCCCGCGCCCGCCGCGATCAACTGGTACCCGGACTGGATGACCGGCGTCGCGACGGGACAGGGTCAGGCGGGCTGGACCGCGACCGGAAACAGCGAGTACCTCCTCATCGGCGGCGAGTTCCCGCTGGTGAACAACATCCGCAGCCAGGGCATCGCGCGCTTCTCCGCGCACCCCGCCGGCGGGGCGAAGATGGGACCCGTGCTCAGCGGTGTCGACTGGACGCCGACTGCGAAGTCGATCGAGTCCGGCTCGGCGCGCGTGCAGTTCCCGGCCAACTGGGACCGCGACGACCTCGACCTCACCTACGAGCTGTGGGCGCAGGGCGCCGCGCAGCCGCTGGCCACCAGCACGGCGCAGGCGCCGTTCTGGAACCGTCCCACCCAGGCGCTGTCAGCCGGAGGCTTCACTCCCGGTTCGACGCAGACCTTCTACGTGATCGCCAAGGACGGCGACGGCAACTCCGCCCGGAGCGCGGACGTGTCGCTCACCATCAGCGGCGCGGCAGGCTCCACCTACGCCACGACCGTGCTCGACGACAACGCGAGCCTGTACTGGCGCCTCGGCGGCAGCAACTCCACGGGCGGGGCGGACGTCGCCGGCGGCAACAACGCGGTGATGAGCGGCGGCGTCGGCACCAACTCCGATGACGCCCTGTCCGGCGAGGCGAACGGCTCGGCCACCTTCAACGGCAGCTCCAACGGCATCGCGCGCTCGTCGGCCACTCCTCTGGGCGCGTCGTTCGCCACGGAGCTGTGGTTCAAGACGTCGACCTCGAGCGGCGGCAAGCTCGTCGGGTACGGCAGCGCCACGTCCGGCAGCTCGTCGAACCCCGATCGTCACCTCTATATGCGCAACAACGGCGCGCTCGTGTTCGGTGTCTGGCAGGGGAGCAACAAGACGATCGAGTCGCCTGCGACCTACCGCGACAACCAGTGGCACCACGCTGTGGCGCAGCTGAGCCCGACGGCCGGCATGCAGCTGTTCGTCGACGGCGCGCTGGTTGCGTCGGACAACACCACGACGGCGACCGCTCGTTCGCTCACGGGTTACTGGCGAGTCGGCGGCGACACCGTCAGCGGCTGGCCGAGCGCGCCGAGCTCGAACTACTTCAACGGGCGCATCGACGAGTTCGCGGTGTACCCGGGCACGCTGACGGCGGCGCAGGTCTCCGAGCACTACGCCCTGGGCACGGGTCTCGCCCTGCCGACGGCTGCGTTCACCGCGACGGGCGACGAGATGGCCAAGTCGTTCGACGCGAGCGCGAGCACGGCGCCGGCCGGCCGGACGATCACCTCATACGCCTGGGACTTCGGTGACGGCACGACGGGCACGGGTGTCACGGCGAGCCACACCTACGCGGCCCCCGGCGCCTACTCGGTGACCCTCACGGTCAAGGACAGCGCGAACTTCACCGCGACCAAGACCACGTCGGTGACTGCGGCTCCGCCTCACCAGGCTCCGGTCGCGGCGTTCACTCCGAACGTCGCCGGGCTGTCGACCACGTTCGACGCGTCGGCGTCGTCGGCCTCGGGGGCAGCGACGATCACGGGATACGCCTGGACCTTCGGCGATGGAGCGACCTCCACGGAAGCCGCGCCGACCCATGCATATGCCGCAGCCGGAACATACACGGCGACGCTCACGGTGACCGACAACCTGGGTGCGACGAGCACGCTCGTCAGCCACGACGTGACGGTGAGCCACGCGGCACCGGTGGCCGCGTTCACCACCTCGACGGCAGGTCTGACGGTCTCGTTCGATGCGGCGACGTCGTCGGCATCCGACGGGGCGAGCCTGCAGTACTCCTGGAACTGGGGCGACGGATCGCCCGCAGGGTCGGGGGTCAGCCCTGCGCACACGTTCGCGGCGAACGGCATCTATCCGGTCGTCCTCACGCTGACCGACAGCCTCGGCGCCACCGCGACGAAGAGCGTGAACGTGTCGGTCGCGTCGCAGGTCCTGGCCGCGCGCGACGACTTCGAGCGCACCGTCGCCACTGGATGGGGCGCGGCGCAGACCGGCGGGTCGTGGAACGGGACGACGGGCTTCTCGGTCTCCGGCGGCGCCGGCAAGATCGCGCTCAACGCCGGGCAGACCCGCACGAGCACCCTCACCGCTGTGTCCGTTCGCGACATCGACGCCACGGCGACTGTGTCGGCCGACAAGCTCGCGAACGGCGGGGGCCTCCACTTCAACCTGACGGCGCACAAGTCGACCGCCGGCGAGTACCGCCTCAAGGTGCGGACGCTGTCGACGGGCGTGGTCGCCGCGAGCATCACGAAGCTCGTCGGCACGACGGAGACGACGCTCCAGACGAAGAACCTCACCGGGTTCACGTACACCGACGGCGCCAAGCTCCGCCTCCACTGGGTCGTATCGACGACCGGCGGGACGACTGCCCTGAAGGCGAACGTGTGGTCGGATGGCGCCACGGAGCCCGCAGCATGGTTCCTGTCGACCTCCGACGGCCAGGCCGAGCTCCAGGGTGCCGGGCAGGTCGGAATCCTGTCCTACCTCTCGGGCTCGACGACGAACGTGCCGGTCACGGTCTCGCTCGACGACCTCGTGATCGTCGACACCGCGGCCTCGGCCACTCCGGTGCACGCCGACCCGGTCGCCTCGTTCACCGCGACGCCCAGCGAGCTCGCCGTGACGGCTGACGCCTCGGCCTCCTCGGCATCCGACGGCGCCACGCTGACGTACGCGTGGAACTGGGGTGACGGCGCGTCGAGCACGGGCGTCTCGCCATCGCACACCTACGCGGCGGCGGGGACCTACACGATCACCCTGACGCTCACCGACAGCCTCGGTGGGACCGCCACGAAGACGCTGTCCGTGACCGTGAGCGAGCACGTCCACCCGAACCCGGTGGCATCGTTCACTGCATCGACGAGCAACCTCGGCGTCACCGTCGATGGCTCCGGGTCCACTCCGTCGGAGGGCGCTGCCCTGACCTACGCCTGGAACTGGGGCGACGGAACCGCGGCAGGATCGGGTGCAGCAGCATCCCACACGTACGCGATGGCAGGGACCTACACCGTGACGCTGAACCTCAGCGACGCGATGGGCGGATCGGCGTCGACGGCGCAGCAGGTCACCGTGACCGCTCCGCCGGAGGTGTTCATCGCGAAGGACGACTTCGAGCGCACGGTCGCGACCGGCTGGGGAACGGCCGTCACGGGAGGTCCGTGGGGGACGACCACGGGCTTCTCCGTGGCGGACGGGGTGGGCAAGGCCACGCTCAACGCGGGCCAGACCCGGACGAACCTGCTCACGACGGTGTCCGCACAGGATGTGGACGCGCGGCTGGTGTTCAGCTCGGACGTGCTCGCCAACGGCGGCGGTCTCCACATGAACTACCTGGTGCACAAGACCACGGCCGGTGACTACCGACTCAAGCTGCGGATCGCGTCCTCGGGCGTCGTCACGGTGTCCCTCGCGAAGGTCGTGGGCACCACCGAGACCCTCATCATCAACCGGACGCTCAGCGGCTACACGCACACGGCGGGCGGCAAGCTGCAGCTGCGAGTCCAGGCCGTCACGTCCGGTGGAACCACTGCCCTGAAGGGCAAGGTGTGGGCCGACGGCACGACGGAGCCGACGGACTGGTTCGTCTCGACGACGGACGCGCAGGCGGAATTGCAGGGCGCCGGCCAGGTCGGCATCCTGACGTATCTCTCGGGCTCGGCCACCAACGTGCCGGTGACGGTGAACGTGGACAACCTCGAAGTGAAGTAACAGGCAAGAGGCGGACCGCCGAGCCGATCTCGGCGGTCCGCCTCTGCCGCAGGCACGACAGAGCAGGCTGGGAATGGGCGTCTGGGGAGACGTCTCGAAAATGGGGAGCAATCACATGGGTGGGAAGACGTTTGCCTCGACCTGGGGATCGAGACTTCGGGGCGCAGTCGTCGGCGTGACGGTCTCGACCGTCGTCGTCGCCGGCCTCGCGTTCGGTGCTGCGGCGCCGGCCGCTGCCGCGGACCCCATTCCGGGCATCGCGCCTATCGAGCAGCGAAGCGCCTCCACCGTCACCGCTGATCCGCTGCCCACCGTCCAGATCGACTCGGGCATCGTCTGGGCCCAGGTGATCGCCGGTCGCACCGTCTTCGCCGGCGGCAGCTTCTCCAACGCCCGACCCGCCGGGGCGACCCCCGGCCAGAGCCTCATGCCGCGCAGCAACATCCTCGCGTACGACATCGAGACCGGTGTGGCGACCTCGTTCGCGCCCACCATCAACGGCACCGTCAAGTCGCTCGCCGTCTCGCCCGACGGCAGGACCCTGTACGTCGGCGGCTCGTTCAACCAGGTCAACGGTCAGACCCGCTTCAACGTCGCGGCGTTCGACGTGGCCACCGGCGCCCTGCTCACCACCTTCCGCCCCGCGATCGGCGGCTCGTACGTCAACGCGATCGTCGCGACCAACACCACGGTCTACTTCGGCGGGCTCATCGGAGCCGCCGGCGGCAACACCCGCAAGAACCTCGCCGCGGCCAATGCCGCCAATGGTGCCGTGGTCGCGTGGGCTCCCACGGCGGACCTTCAGGTCGACACCATGGTGATGGAACCGGGCGGCGCGAAGCTCATCGTCGGCGGCCGGTTCGGTCAGGTCAACGGAGCGAACCAGCGCGGTCTCGCAGCCCTCGACCTGGTCGACGGCAGCGTTCTTCCGTGGGCGGCTCCCGCCACCGTGCAGAACGGCGTCCCCGCGACGGACGGCTCCGCGGGCAAGGCCGGCATCTGGGCGCTGAACGCCGACGACAACGCGGTGTACGGCACAGGCTGGGTGTTCGCCAACAAGTGGGTCGGAAACCTCGAGGGCATGTTCGCCGCCGAGGCCGGCAGTGGCGACATCCGCTGGGTGGCGGACTGCCACGGCGACCACTACGGCGTCTACTCCGACGGCACGAACGTCTACACCACCGGTCACGAGCACGACTGCCAGACCGCCGGCGGACTTCCGCAGGCCTACCCGGCACCGGGCAACATCCGTCACGCCACGGTCTACACGGCCGCCGCGAAGGGCACGCTCACGACGTCGCCCTCGGTGAACGACATCTACGCCGATTGGGGCGGCTACCCCGCCCCCGCGGCCGTCAACTGGTTCCCGGACTGGACGACGGGGACCGCCTCGGGCTCCGGCCAGGCCGGCTGGACCGCGACCGGAAACGGCAAGTACCTCCTCGTCGGCGGTGAGCAGACCTTCGTCAACGGTCAGCGCAGCCAGGGCATCACGCGATTCTCGACCACGCCCGCGGGCGGCCCCAAGTCGGCTCCCCGTCTCTCCGGCGTGAACTGGACGCCCTCCGCGCGATCGGTGAGCGCCGGCACGGCGCGTGTCGCGATCCCCGCCAACTGGGATCGCGACGACCTGAACCTCACGTACGAGCTGTACGAGCAGGGCAAGGCCGCTCCCGTCGCGACGACCACGAAGAAGTCGACGTTCTGGGAAACCCCGAACGTCGTCCTCACCGCGACCGGCCTTCCCGCCGGCGCCACCAAGACGTACCGGGTCGTCGCCCGCGACGGTGATGGCAACTCGGCCAACAGCGCGAACGTCACCGTCACCGTCAGCTCGGCCGACGCATCCGCGTACGCCAACGCGGTGCTCGACGACGGTGCCTCGCTCCTGTGGCGCCTCGGCGGCACCGACGGCGGCGCCGACTGGGCGGGTACCAACGACGCGCAGTTCAAGAACGGCGTCGGGACGACGACCGACGACGCGCTCGCCGGCGAGGACAACGGATCCGCCACCACACCCGGCGGCAACGGCTTCGCGACCACCACGAGCACGTCCGCCGTGGGCTCGTCCTTCGCTGCGGAGCTGTGGTTCAAGACCGACACGACCTCCGGCGGCAAGATCGTCGGCTACGGCGACAACCCGAACGACAACTCGGGCAGCTACGACCGTCACGTCTACATGAAGAACAACGGTCAGCTGATCTTCGGCACCTACCCCGGCTACACCGCGACCGTGCAGAGCACGAAGTCGTACAACGACAGCAAGTGGCACCACCTGGTCGCGCAGCAGAGCGCGGACGGGCAGGCCCTCTATGTCGACGGTGAGCTCGTCGGCTCGTCGACGGTGACCGGCGCGCAGAGCTACACCGGCTACTGGAAGCTCGGCGGAGACAACATCAACGGCTGGCCCAACCAGCCGGCGTCGTCCTACTTCCGCGGCTCGATCGACGAGTTCGCCGTGTACGGGTCTGCGCTGACCGCGACCCAGGTCGCGAACCACTACGAGATCGGCAAGGGGCCGCACCTGCCGCCCGTCGCCGTGATCGACGAGGTGGTCGCGGGCCAGACGGTGACGTTCTCGGGCAAGGGCTCGACCTCCTCGGGCGACGCCGACGTCGCGTCGTACGCGTGGTCCTTCGGCGACGGCGCGACCTCGACCGAAGCCACCCCGACGCACAAGTATGCGGGCGCTGGCGACTACACCGTGACCCTCACCGTGACCGATTCTCAGGATGCCGTGAGCGCGGTGACCACGAAGCAGCTCACGATCGCCGCTCCGGCGACCGCGACGGCGAAGTACACGCAGCGTGTGCTCGACGACGGTGCCCAGGTCTACTGGGGTCTCGGCGGTCCGGTCGGCAACGTCGACTGGGTGAGCGATCGCGACATGGTCGGCACCCCGGGCGTCGGCACGTCGTCCGACTCCGTCACGACGGGCGGTTCCGCGACCTTCGACGGCGGCTCGGCGTTCGGCCGCACGTCGCGCACCATCTCGGCGAGCACGCCGTTCGCGGCGGAGGTCTGGTTCAAGACGACCACCACCAACGGCGGCAAGATCTTCGGCTACGGCGGATCCTCCGAGGGCAACTCGGGCAACTACGACCGTCACCTGTACATGACCAACGACGGCCGGCTGGTGTTCGGCGTGTGGCTGGGCTTCGCGGCGATCGTCCAGACGAGCGCGTCGTTCAACGACGGCCAGTGGCACCACGTGGTGGCGCAGGTCGGCCCCGACGGTGGTGAGCGGCTGTTCGTGGACGGTGCGCTTGCGGCATCCGACGGCGGCATCCAGGGCGCCCAGGAGTACGACGGATACTGGCGCATCGGCGGTGACAACATTGGCGGGTGGCCGGGTCAGCCCAACTCGTACTACTTCAACGGCCAGCTCGACGACTTCGCCGCCTACAGCCGCACGCTGTCGGAGAACGAGGTCGACGACCACTACCGCATCGCGAAGGGCCTCGCCACCACACAGGCGCAGTTCTCGGTGACCGGCACGGGACCGTCCCGCACGTTCGACGGCACGGCTTCCACGCCGACGCCGGGGCGCACCATCACGGGCTACGCATGGAGCTTCGGCGACGGCGGCACCGGCTCCGGGGCGACCGCGTCGCACACCTACGACGAGCCGGGCACCTACACGGCGACGCTCACGGTCACCGACTCGGCCGGCCGCACCGGCGTGGCGACGTCCACCATCGTGATCCTGCCGCCGCACGCTGCTCCGGTCGCGGCGATCGGCACCGACGTCGACGGACTCACCGTCGACTTCGACTCCGATGACTCGACGGCGTCGGGCGGCGCGACCATCGCCGACTACGCGTGGAACTTCGGCGACGGCACGACGTCGACGCAGGCGGACCCCACTCACGTCTACGGCGCAGCGGGCACCTACACGGTGTCGCTGACGGTGACGGACTCGGAGGGATCCACCAGCTCGGTGGCGACCGCCGAGGTCACGGTGGAGCACGCGGCTCCGACGGCAGCCTTCACCGCCGATGCCTCGGGGCTCTCGGTGTCGGTCGACGCCACCGGTTCCGCGGCCTCGGACGGCGCAACGCTGACCTACTCGTGGAACTGGGGCGACGGATCGGCTGCCGGCACCGGCAAGACCGCCACGCACCGGTACGACACCGCGGGCGAGCGCACGGTCACCCTCACGGTGACGGACAGCCTCGGGACGACAGCGACCAAGACCGCCTCGGTCACGGCGACGCACGCCGACCCGACGGCGTCCTTCACGGCCCAGACGAGCATGCTGGATGTGTCGGTGGATGCCTCGGTCTCCGCCGCTTCGGACGACGCGACGCTCTCCTACTCCTGGAACTGGGGAGACGGCACGGCCGCGGGATCAGGTGAGACCGCGACCCACAGCTACCCCGCAGGTGGCACGTTCGAGATCACGCTGACCGTGACGGACAGCCTCGGCGGCACGGCCACGACCTCGAGGAGCGTCACTGTGGCTTCGCAGACCGTCGTCGCGAGCGATGACTTCGCCCGGACCGTCGGGTCCGGGTGGGGCAGCGCGACCGTCGGAGGCGCGTGGACGTCGCTGAGCTCGATGTCGGTTGCAGCGGGTGTGGGGCGCATCAGCCTCGTCGCCGGCCAGACGCGCGCTCCGGCGCTCGGCGCCACCTCGGCCGATGACCTCTCCGCGAGCCTCGTCTTCTCCGCCGACAAGGTGGCGAACGGCGGCGGACTGCACTTCAGCTACGTGGTGCACAAGTCCGCGGCGGGTGAGTACCGGCTGAAGGTGCGCACGCTCGCGACGGGAGCGGTTCAGGTCAGCGTGACCAAGCTCGTCGGGACGACGGAGACGACATTCGCCTCTCAGAACCTCAACGGGTACACCTACACCGCCGGTGCGAAGCTGCGGGTCCGCCTCGAGACCGAGGGTGCGGGCGCCAGCACGACGCTGCGCGGCAAGGTCTGGGCGGATGGCACCGCTGAGCCCGCGGCGTGGACGGTGACGGGTTCCGACTCCGTCGCCTCCCTGCAGGGCGCCGGTCAGATCGGTGTGATCGCCTACGCCACCGGCACGGTGACCAACGTCCCCGTGGTGATCTCGGTCGACGACATCCGGGTGACCTCGCTCGGTGCGGCCCAGCCGCACGAGGCTCCGGTCGCCGTGATCGGCGCGACCTCGACGGGTCTCACGACCGCGTTCGACGGCACCGGCTCGACGGCATCCGGCGGCGCCACGATCACCGGGTACGCATGGGACTTCGGCGACGGGGCGACCTCGACCGAGGCCAAGCCGACGCACACCTACGCGGCAGGCAACTACACCGCGAGGCTCGTGGTGACCGACAGCACGGGGGCGACGTCGACAGCAAAGACGGCTGCCGTCAGCGCCAGCCACGCGAACCCGGCTGCGGCCTTCACGGCCTCGAGTTCGGGGCTCACGCTCTCGGTCAACGGATCCGGCTCGCAGGCGTTCGACGGCGCGACGCTGTCCCACTCCTGGAACTGGGGCGACAGCACCGCCGCCGGATCGGGCGCGACCGCGTCGCACGCCTACGGGGCTCCGGGGAGCTACACCGTGACCCTCACGGTGACCGACAGCCTCGGCTCCAGCGCCACCACATCTCAGGTCGTCACGGTGAGCGCGGAGGCCTTCATCGCGAAGGACGACTTCGAGCGCACCGTCGCGACCGGGTGGGGGACTGCTCCTGCCGGAGGCACGTGGGGCACGGCCGCAGGGTTCTCGGTCTCCGGTGGCACCGGCAAGGTGGCGCTCGCGGCAGGGCAGACCCGCACGAACCTCCTCACCGGGGTGAACGCGCAGAACGTCGACGCGCGGCTCGTGGTCTCGTCCGACAAGGTGGCCAACGGAGGCGGACTGCACTTGAACTATCTCGTGCACAAGACCGCCGCCGGCGACTACCGCGTGAAGCTGCGGATCTCGTCCGCCGGCGTCGTGCAGGTGTCCGTCTCGAAGGTGGTGGGCTCGACCGAGACGATCATCTCGAACAGGACGCTGACCGGCTACACGCACGCCGCCGGATCGAAGCTCCGGCTTCGGTTCCAGGCCACCACGGTCGGCGGTTCGACGACGCTCACGGCGAAGGCGTGGGCCGATGGAGCGGCCGAGCCGGCTGACTGGTTCGTGTCGGCGACGGATGCCCAGGCCGAGCTCCAGGGCGCGGGGCAGGTCGGCGTCCTCGCCTACCTCTCCGGTTCCGCGACCAACGCTCCCCTCGTGGTGAGCGTCGATGACCTCGAGGTGCGCTGACCCCCCATAGCGTGCATCGAGCACCCAGGCACCCGCCTCCGTCCCACGCCGGAGGCGGGTGTCTTATTCCGTCAGGGGAATACGCCGCGAATCAGCTGACCCCTCGCGCCCGCCACGCTGCGGTGCTAGCCTCAGCCCGAAGAGCGCCGCTGTATTTCTGGGAGACGCGGCGACTCCTGAGCTAGCGAGCAGTCTGGGGTTGCCGCTGCGTGCGGCACCGGAACTAGGGGAGTTCCTGATGCAGAACGCGGTATCGGCGACGTCATTGCGGCCTCGCAGTCGAGTGGCGGGCATTCTCGCCGTCGCGGTGCTGATCGCGGCAGGATTGGTGGCGACGGTGGCCGATCCGGCCGCTGCCGCTCCGGGGCCTGCGCCGATCGAGCAGCGAAACGCGCAGACCGTGACGGCCGATCCGCTCCCGACGGTGCAGATCGACTCCGGCATCGTGTGGGCGCAGGTCGTGGCAGGGAGCACCGTGTACGCCGGCGGCAGCTTCTCCAATGCGCGTCCAGCCGGGACCAGCGCCGGTCAGAGCCTCATGCCGCGCAGCAACATCCTCGCCTACAACATCAACACGGGTGTCGCCACCTCGTTCGCGCCCACAATCAACGGGACCGTGAAGGCGCTCGCCGTCTCCCCCGATGGTTCGCGGCTCTACGTCGGCGGATCCTTCAATCAGGTCAACGGCCTGACGCGATGGAACTTCGCGGTCTTCGACACCTCAACCGGCGCCCTGCTCGAGACCGTCAAGCCGGCCATCGGAGGCTCGTACATCAACGCCATCGTGGCGACGAACAGCACCGTCTACGTCGGCGGGCTGATCGGCGCCGCAGGCGGAGTGACGCGCAAGCACCTGGCGGCCGTCAGCGCCTCCAACGGCGCCGTGCTGGGGTGGGCTCCGCAACCCGATCTGCAGGTCGACTCCATGGTGATGGCGCCCGGGGGTGGCAAGCTCATCGTCGCGGGCCGCTTCGAGACGATCAATGGGACGACGTCCCGCGGTCTCGGCGCCCTCGACCTGACCACCGGCGCCCTCCTCCCCTGGGCCGTCACCTCGGTCGTGCAGAACGGCATGGCCACGGGCTCGCTCGCCGGGCGCGCAGGCATCTGGGCGCTCTCCGCCGACAACTCGAAGGTCTACGGCACGGGCTGGGTGTTCTCGAACAAGACCATCGGCAACCTCGAGGGGCTGTTCGCCGCCGACGGGCAGACCGGTGCCGTCAGCTGGATCGCCGATTGCCACGGCGACCACTACGGCGTCTTCTCCGACGGCACGAACGTGTATTCGACCGGTCATGAGCACGATTGCCAGACCGCGGGCGGGATGCCGCAGGCATACCCGTCGCCGGGCAACATGCGCAACTCCAGCGTCTACACGGCGGCCGCGAAGGGCACGCTGACCCGCACCCCGACCGTGAACAGCATCTATGCCGACTGGGCGGGCTACCCGGCGCCGGCAGCGGTGAACTGGTACCCGGACTGGACGACGGGCACGGCATCCGGATCCGGGCAGGCGGCGTGGACCGTCACCGGCAACAGCCAGTACGTCGTGTTCGGCGGAGAGTTCCCCCTGGTGAACGGACAGCGCAACCAGGGCATCGCGCGATTCGCCCGCACGCCCTCGACGGGGGCGAACCAGGCCCCGCGTCTGTCCGGGGCGAACTGGACGCCCACCGCCCGCTCCGTGAGCGCCGGAACCGCGCACGTGCAGATCCCGGCCAACTGGGACCGCGACGATCTCGACCTGACCTACGAGCTGTGGGCGCAGGGGGGCGCGGCCCCGATCGCGACGAAGGTGGTGAAGTCGACGTACTGGTTCACGCCGGTCGTCACCCTCGCTGCCGAGGGGATCCCCTCCGGTTCCAGTCGGACCTATCGCGTCATCGCCCGCGACGGCGACGGCAACAGCGCGACGAGTGCGAACGTCACGCTCACCGTCAACGGAAGCTCGTCGTCGTCCTACGCCGACACCGTCCTCGACGACGGCGCGACCACGTACTGGCGTCTCGGGTCGTCGGGCGGAGGGACGGACCTCGCCGGCAACAACAACCTCGTCTCCTTCGGCGGAGTCGGGACGACCGCGGACGATGCCCTCGGCGCCGAGACGAACGGCTCCTCCACCTTCAACGGGTCCACGAGCGGCTTCGCCCGCGCGACCGACACCACCGTCGTCGAGGAGGCGTTCGCGCTCGAGCTCTGGTTCAAGACTTCGACCACGACCGGCGGAAAGCTCATCGGCTACGGCAACGGGGCGTCCGGAAACTCGAGCACGTATGACCGGCACCTCTACATGCGCAACGACGGATCCCTGGCGTTCGGCGTGAATCCGGGCGCCCAGCGGGTGATCACGTCGCCGGGGACCTATCGCGACAACCAGTGGCATCATGCGGTCGCACAGCTGAACCCGTGGGCGGGCATCCAGCTCTACGTCGACGGCACGCTCGTGGCCACCGACCCGTCGGGGACCGCGGGCCAGCTGTACTCCGGCTTCTGGAGGATCGGCGGTGACAATCTCAACAGCTGGCCGAACCGGCCCACGTCGAACATGTTCAACGGTGCGCTCGACGAGGTTGCCATCTACCCCCACCTCCTGACGGCCTCGCAGATCTCGACGCACTACGCGATCGGGCGCGGCCAGAGCCTGCCGACCGCGTCGTTCACGACATCCGGCTCGAATCTGTCCTGGTCGTTCAACGCCGGCGCGTCCACCGCTCCGAGCGGGCGGACGATCACGTCCTACGCGTGGAACTTCGGCGACGGGGCCACCGGGACCGGGGTCAACGCGAGCAGGACCTACGCCGCACCCGGCACGTACACCGTCACCCTGACGGTGACCGACAGTGCCGGGATGACGGGTTCGACCACGCGCACGGTGAACGCTTCGGGCCCGCATCAGGCGCCGGTCGCCGTCATCGGGGCGAGTGCGTCCGGGCTGACCGTCAACTACACGGGCACGGGCTCCACCGCCTCAGGAGGCGCGACCGTGACCGGGTACGCCTGGAACTTCGGGGACGGCACGACGTCCACGCAAGCGAATCCCACGAAGACCTACGGGGCGGCCGGCACCTACACGGCCACGCTGACGGTGACCGACAGCATGGGGTCGACCAGCGGTCCCGCCACGCAGTCCGTGACCGTCTCTCCACAGACCTTCGTCGCGCAGGACGCCTTCGCCCGCACGGTGGCGAACGGTTGGGGTTCGGCCACCGTCGGCGGCGCGTGGACCGTCAACAGCGCCCCGGCCTTCTCGGTCGATGGGAGCACCGGCCTCATCTCGCTCAATGCGGGGCAGACGCGCAGTGCGACTCTGGCGGGCGTGGCCGCTCAGAATGTCGACGCACGGGCGCTCTTCAGCACGGCCAGCGTCGCCAACGGCGGCGGAGTGCACTTCAACTATCAAGTGCACAAGACCGCGGCCGGCGACTACCGGCTCAAGCTGCGGGTCGCCGCGAGCGGTGTGGTGACGGTCTCGCTCGCGAAGCTCGTGGGCACGACGGAGACGCTGCTCGTGAATCGGACCCTCGGTGGCTACACGCACACGGCGGGAGGCAAGCTCCAGCTCCATCTGGTCGCTTCGACCGTCGGCGGCGTGACGACGCTGAACGCGAACGTCTGGCCGGACGGCGCCACGGAGCCGAGCGGCTGGTTCGTGACGATCACCGACGCGCAGGCCGAGCTTCAGGGTGCGGGGCAGGTCGGAGTGCTCTCGTACCTGTCCGGGTCGACGACCAACGTGCCGGTGGTCGTGAGCGTGGACGCCATAGACGTCCGCTGACCGTCAGGTGCGCGGACGGCGCTTGACCATGAGGCGAGCGAACGCCGTGAGGTTGCGGGCGTCGCGGCGGTAGATCGGGATGACGAGCGCGGATGCTGCGGCGGCGAGGCCGGCCGCAACGCCGGCGACGAGCATCGCCCACACGCCCCACGGCGCGACCAGGATCGACATCCCCCACGCCGCGGCGCAGGTCCAGGCGCAGACGGCCAGGATGCGCCCGGCGCCCGCGTAGAGCCGGGCGGTCGGCATGGGCGTGATGCGCGAGAGCCAGAACAGCGACAGGGGCCACGAGATGGCGGGCGCGATGGTGAACCCGATGGCCACGCCGAGCACCCCGTAGAACGAGCCGACGACGATGCACGTGATCTTGATGGTGGTCGTGACGATCGTGTAGAGGAAGAGCTGTCGGCCGAGCCCGCGCGAGAGGTAGACCCAGTACCCGACGAACGCGAGCGTCGTGAGGAGCCCCGCCACCGCGAAGAGCGCGACGATCGGGATCGCGTCGAGCCACTGGGGTCCGAGCATGATCCGGACGATCGGGTCCGCCAGCGCCGTCACCAGGATCAGCGGGATGCCCAGCCCGTATCCCAGCATGAGCTGGGCCGACGCCAGGTAGTTGTTGAAGCGCGGGGGATCCTCCTGCACGCGCGCGAGCACCGGCAGGGCCACGTTCTTGGTGGGGGAGCGCACCTGGCTGAGCGGGGTCATGACGAGCTGGAAGGCGCGGTTGTAGAGGCCGAGCGGCGTCGTGCCGAACTTGAGGCCGACCAGGATGGTGTCGATCTGCGAGCCGGTGTAGACGAGCAGGTTCGTTGCGACGATGTTCCAGCCGAAGTTGATCAACTGGCGCACGGAATCCGCCCGCGAGTACCAGCGCGGGAGCCACCGTCCGGCGATCACGCAGCCCACCAGGACCACGACGCCGCTCGCGAGCTGCTGCATGACCAGCGCCCAGTACTCGGCGCCCGCGAGGGCTGCGACGACGGCGACGGCCAGCGCGACCGCAGCCGCCGTGATGTCGATCGCCGCCAGCGCCTTGAACTTGAGTTCGCGAGCGAGGTTGGCGCGGTGCTGCGTTGCGAGGCCGTTGAGCAGGAAGAGCAGCGAGAGCCAGTGGACCATGCCGACGATCTCGGGCTCGTCGACGACGGCCTCGATCGGCCCGGCGAGTGCGAACATCACGCCGGTGAGGACCACGCCGATCGCCGAGTTGATCCAGAAGAGGTTGTCGCGCTGACCCGTGGTCAGAACGGGAGCCTGGATGGATGCCGTCGTCAGGCCGAAGTCGCGGAAGATCTCGCCGACGCCGACCACGACGAGGATGATCGCGAGCAGGCCGTAGTCGTGCGGGGTGAGCAGGCGCGCGAGGATGACGACCGACAGGAGCTGCAGCACCAGCTTGGCGATCTGAGCGGCCAGGGTGAAGAAGACGCCCCGTGCCGCGGAGTGTGCGAGGTCGGAGGTCATCGGGGTCGTCCGCGGGCGGCCCGGACCCGGCGCGCCGTGCCCCGCAGCACCTGCACGAATCGCCTCGGATGCACGAGGCTCAGCCGGGCCAGCCCGAAGCCTCGGTAGCGCGGCGGCTTCCGACCCGCGAGCGCCGATCCCCACAGCCGCGCCAGCAGGTAGCGGCGCCGCGCCGTCTGCAGCGGCTGTGCGTTCGCGAGAGCGTCCATCGAGAGCGGGCGGACCTCGATGACGCCTTCGGCGATGGCGGCCTCGATCACGTCGAGCCCGCGCTGCGTCCTCGCGATGAGGGCGCTCACACCCGCGCCTTCGGCGAACTGCGGGTACCCGCGCTCGTCGGTCGCCCAGGAGTCGGCGGCGACGATGTCGGCCGACTCTCCGACGCCGTCGGGGCAGACCTTGCAGCGCCATTGAGTGGTGGGTCCGAGCGTGCTGCCCCAGGACTCCTCGTAGTCGGCGCTCACCTCGGTGTCGCCGGCGCGCGCCGCGAAGCGGCCGGGCCAGCCGTGCCCCCGGTAGCGCAGTGAATCGACCTTCCGGTCGGGATCGATTCCGAGACCTTCGAGCAGAGCGTCCGTCGCTCGCTGGCTCGGCGTTCCGGCGCAGAAGAAGGACAGCAGGAGGGGCGCTTCGCCGCCCGGTTCGATGCGGGACGCACGCAGCGCCGCGATCTCGCACGGCTTGGCCGTGACGGCGCTCCCGGCGGCGAAGGCATCCGGATTGGTGAGCGCGGCGACCGGTGCGTACCGCGAACCCGCGGCCGCGAGGGCCTGCTCGCGGGTCGTGATGGTGACCGGGATGCTGCGCCGCGGCTCGCTCGGATCGCCGGCGGCACCGGCGACCCTGGCCGCGCGTCCGCTGGTGACCAGCCACGTGTGGAGGGCGGTCAGAACACCGCCGCTGCTCCCGGCGAGACGGATCTCCTCGTCCGTCGCCCAGGCCTCCCACGCGGCGAGGGAGGAGCCGAGCAGAGGATGGCGGCGGGACCCGGCCGGGTCCTGCGCATCGATGCGCACGCCAGGGCAGGAGCGGGCGAAGATCCGCGCCGCGTCCGGCATCTCCTCCGGCGACCCGACTTCGACGGGTCGCGCGTACCCGGCGGCGTCGAGGCGCATCTCCAGCCCTCGGTCGAGCCGGGTGCACAGACCGCATCCGGAGCACGCGTCCCGCGCGAGGACGTCCTGGACCCGGTCGCGCAGCTCGGTCATGCCACGCCCCCGACGAGCTCGCCCACGGGGGCGAGCAGCTCCTGGCCTCGCGTCATCGCGCTGCGCGCCCGATCGGCCAGCGCAGGTGCGTCCACCGCCCGGAGGACGTCGGCAGCGGCATCCGCCGACTCCGCCAGCGACACAACGTGCGGCCAGTCGAGTTCGGCCATGAGCGGCTGGAACTTCCGCGAGTACGCCATGGCGATCGCGGGGGTGCCGGTCGACAGCGCATTGAGGCAGGCGTGCATCCGCGCGCCGATCACGAGCTGCGCTCCGGCGATCACGGACCGCGCGTCATCGAGATCGCGCGGGACGTGCACGCCGATCTGCCCGTCGTACTCGTCCTGGAGAGTGTGCGAGACGGGAACGTCGTTGTCGGCGTCGTGGCTGTCGAGCACGTGCGGCAGCAGCGTGACCCGGCGTCCGTCGGCGAGCAGGCGGGAGATGATCGTGCGCACCGCCGTGCGGTACGACCCGTGGTCGACGTGGTCGCTGGTCTTCCACAGCAGTCCCGACACGTTCATCAGCACGTCGTGGTCGCCGGACGGCGTCGGCTGAGAGATGCCGAACACGAGATCGGTCGTGAGGCGGTCCGCCGGGCGGCCGAGCCCCTCGGCGGCGCGGGCGCTGGCAGGGTCGCGCGCGAAGACGAGGGTCGAGCGGCGAAGATTGCGCTGCGCGAACAGGCGACCGCGGGTCGATCGGAACGGTCCGATCGTCTGGGGTGCGAGCACGGCTTTCGCACCCGCCTGGACGGCGAACTCGTGCACGAGCGACATCTTGGCGTGGCGCTGGATGCCGTAGATGTCGGCGAAGCTGTCGCCCGAGCGCGTGTCCCAGTAGAGGTCGAACTGGCTGAGCCATTCCATCATCCCGGCGCGACCGGTGAAGCGCTCGCGCACGAGCGACCGGGGGCGACCCCAGGGCAGCGCGTCGGGGCGAGCGCCGAAGTCCATGAACTCGATACGGGCACCCGGCAACGCCGCGTGCAGGAGGTCGGCCGATCCGCGGCCGAGCACGCGCACCCCCAGATTCGGAGATGAATCTCCCGCCCAGCCGACGAGTATGCGCACTCGTTCGATCCCCCTTCGGCCGGCCAACCCGAGCCCCAACCCCCCTTCATCTTATGGGGGACCGTGCCGCACTCCCTCGCATGGCCCCCTCCGCGCGTAGAATCGGGCGACGGACTTCAGGGGGCCCGGCGTGGGATCGAATCCGATACAGCTCGTGGCGCTCGCCGCGGCGGCGATGGTCGCCGTCCTCGGGCTCGTCCTCCTGATCCGCCGGCAGCCCCGCTGGGGCATGGCGCTGTGGACCGTGGCCTTCTTCTTCACGCCCATCTGGCTCGGTGCGAGCGCGATGGGAGTGTTCGTCAGCGGTCTGACCGCGATGACCGTGATCGCGATCATCTCGGGCATCAGCCCGAACCTGCGGTGGTCGAACGTCGACACCGTGATGGTGGTCCTGCTCCTCGTGATCCTTCTCGCCTACGCCGTCGGCGGATCGCTCCTCGGGCATGTGCAGGACAGCGTCGTGATGTGGTTCCTGCCTTACGTGTGGGGCCGGATCGTCCTGGCACGGGTGACCGAGAACTGGGTCGCCGCCTGCATCGCCGTGGCCGCCGTGGGGGCGTCGATTCTGGGAATCGCCGAGTTCCTCACGAGCCAGAACCTCTTTCTCCTCCTCCCCGGGTCGTCCTCGTCCGTGTGGGGAGGCTTGCAGGAGCGCGGCGGACTCCTGCGCGTGGAGGGCGCGTTCGGGCATTCGATCGCACTCGGCGGGGCGCTCGCGATCTCTGCCGCGTTCGTCCTCACGGTGAGGTGGCATCCGTGGGTTCGAGTCGCGGCCCTGGTCGTCGTGGGCGCGGCCACGGTGCTCACGTTCAGTCGACTGGGGATCATCGGCTTCGCGCTCACGCTGGTGATCGGCGTCCTCCTCCTCGGCGCCTACGCGGGGCGAGGCCTGCGCATCACTGTGCTGTCCATCCTCGTGGTGGGAGCTGCAGCGGTCGTGCCGACGATTCTCGACGTCTTCGGAGAGGCGGGTTCGGAGGCCGAGGGGAGCGCCAACTACCGCGTCGACCTCCTCGGGCTCACCAATTCGATGGTGCTGCTGGGCATCTCCCCCGATCGCGAGGTCCTGGCGACGGGTGAGGACTACTGGGCGGGCTTCCGCTCGATCGACAGCGCGCTGCTCCTGATCGGGCTGCGTTTCGGTCTGCTCCCTCTCGGGGTGGTGCTCGTCCTCCTGGCGATTCTCGTCGGCAGCGTCGTGATCGGGCGCGCCACACCCGCCAGCGTCGCGCTGGTGGCGCAGATCCCGGCATTCGCGACCGTCGCGCTCATCACTCAGTACGCCGCGTTCGTCTGGTTCGCGGCGGGACTCGCGGTGAGCGCCTACGCGCTGCGCTACGGGCGCGACGCCGTCCAGCTGGCAGCCGCCGGCGCGAGGGCGGAGTTCACGCGCGACGCACGTGACGTGGAACTTCCGGCGGGAATGACGCGATGAGAGCAAGAATCGCGGGAGTCGGTACCCTGGTACACCAGGCAGCAGAAGCGGCGATGCGTCGCGTGATCGGTTCGCGTACTCGAGTGACGCGCGGAATGAGCGGGAGCGAGTGGCCGACATCAGATCTCAGGTGACTCCGGGGCGCATCCTCGGGGTGCTCCTCCGCGCGTGGTGGGTGATTCTGCTGGCAGGGCTGCTGGGTGGGCTGCTCGCGTTCGGCTACTCCAGCACGCTCTCTCCCATCTACCAGTCCACGGCCTCCACCTACTTCTCGATGAGGTCCGCCAGCAGCGGTTCGGACATCAACCAGGGCTCCGCATACACGCAGAGCCAGATGCTCTCGTTCGCGCAGCTCGCGATGTCGTCGGTCGTGCTCGACGCCGTGCGCGACGATCTCGACACCGACCTCACGAACTCCCAGATCCGCAACATGACGACGGTGACGATCCCGCAGAACACCGTCATCCTCGACGTCACCGCCGCATCGACCCAACCCGAATTCGCCGCCGAGCTGGCGAACAGCATCGCCGACAACCTCGCCGAGGTCGTCGACGAGATCTCGCCCAAGGACGACGCCGGCAATGCCACCGTGGTGGCGCGCGTCATCGAGCCGGCGACGCCCGCCGCCTTCCAGTCCTCGCCTAACAAGCAGCGAGACGCCGTCCTCGGCGCCTTCGCCGGTGTGCTCCTGGCCGTCCTCGCGATCGTCGTCTGGACGCTGCTCGACACGCGTGTGCGGTCGGAGGACGCGCTGCGGCGCATCACCGACCTCCCGGTGCTCGGCGGCATCCCGCGCCGCAAGGACGCCCAGCGGAGGGCTCTCGTCGTCTCGGAGCCCAACAGCACGAGCGCCGAGGCGTACCGGCGCGTGCGATCGAGCCTGCGTTTCGCCGCCGTCGAGCACGACATCCGGGCGATCGCCGTCACGTCGTCGATACCCGGGGAGGGCAAGACCTCCACCGCCGTGAACCTGGCGCTGACCTACGCCGAGGCCGGGCTCCGCGTGCTGCTCGTCGACGCGGATCTGCGTCGACCGATGGTGGCCGAGACGCTGGGACTGGAGAACTCCGTAGGCCTGACGACGATGCTGGTCGGCGCCGTCGACTTCGAGGAAGCGAGCCTCCCGTGGGGAGACACCTCGCTGTGGGTCCTTCCCGCGGGCGAGGTTCCTCCGAATCCGGCCGAGCTGCTCGCATCGGCACGCATGACCGAGCTGCTCCGCGAGCTTCGCGGGAAGTTCGACGTGATGGTGGTCGACACCGCTCCGCTGCTGAGCGTCTCCGACGCGACGATCATCGCGCAGAGCGTCGACACCACCATCGTCGTCGCCGACGTCAGCAAGGTCCATCTGGCCCAGCTCTCCCGGTCCCTCGAAGCGCTCGACCGGGCGCGCGCGGAGGTGGCCGGCGTGCTGTTCAGCCGCGTCAAGCGGCAGCGGGGCGACGACTACAACTACTACTACGGTCCCTCGGGCGGCAAACGGCAGCGGACGGGGGTCCCGCTGACGCGGCGTGAGCGCCGGGGCGAGGCGACCCCGACCTCGGTCCCTCTCGACATCGCGCCGGCCGGGAGCCTGCCGGCGCCCGCGCCGAGCCCGTCTCCGCCCGATGACGCGCCCGAGATCGAGGTCGAGGACAACGCTCGGCACGAAGACGCGCCGTCGGCCGAGGGTGCGGACGCTGTTCAGAGCCCAGACGTGTCGAGCGACCTCGGCGAGGCCGAGGACGACGCGAATGCCCTCGACCTCAGCCGAGTCGAAGGAGACGTGCGGCTCACCGCCGACCGCTCGGACTCGTGACGAGCTCGGCCACCCTGGTCTGATATCGCTGCGGCGAGTGCCGATCGGCGGCGATGCCGCGCGAGGTCTCGACCTGACTGCGCACCTCCGGCCACCGTGCGGCGAGGTCGACGAGCGCATCCGCGATGGCAGAGGCGGAGTCCGGCGTGACCCGCCACGCCGTGGGGATTCCATCTGTCGCCTCGCGCAGCCCCGAGGTGTCGCTCGCGATCACCGGGCGGGATGCGAGGATGCCCTCGACCGCGGTGTTGCCGAACGGCTCGTCCAGTCGCGAGGGCACGACGAGCACATCGGCGCGATCGAGGAAGCCCCAGATGTCCGACCGGAAGCCGTGGAGCGTGACGCGACCCCCGAGCCCGGCAGCCTCGATCTCGTTGCGCAGCGACTCCTCGTAGGGCTCATACCCTTCGAACGTCGATCCGACGATGTCGAGCGTCGATCGGATGCCGCGCTCGTCCAGGAGGCGCACCGCCTCGACCGCGAGGTCGGCGCCCTTCCGAGGTGAGAGCCGGCCGACGAAGAGGACACGCAGCCCGTCGGAGATCGCCTCGCGCGGCGCGGAGGGCGACGGAGGCCCGGGGACCGCATTGGGGACGATTTCCGCCCGCGCGCCGAGCCGGGGGTAGGTCGAGGTCATCACCGCGGAGCTGAAGGCGCTGTTGACGAGGATGCGCCTCGCCGCGAGTGCCGGCGCGTACAGCACGGCCTTGGTGAGCCGGCCGGCCGACGCTTCCCCTTCGTGGACGTGGAGCACGACGGGCACGCCGCGCAGCCTTCCGAGCAGCGGCCAGAGGGGCAGCGTGATCGTGCTCACGTAGAGAGCCGTCGGGCGGGTGCGGCCGAGCAGCGCCCAGGCTGCGCCCGCGCCGATCCAGCCCGTGCGGACGAGCTCCCACCACCCGGACGGGCGCATCAGGCGCTTGCGCAGGACGAACGCCGGTGCGACGACCACTTCGGCTCCGGCCTCGCGCAGCGCATCCCGGAGCGGGCCTCCCTCGGGAAGCGTGACGACGACCCGCTGTCCGGCGTGGACGAGGCCGATGACGCTGTCGAGCAGGACGCGGTCGGATCCGTAGAGTTCGGACCCCGGATGGGCGACGAGCACGGTGGACGGCGTCATCGATTCAGTTTGGCAGAGCATCGGCGCCCCGCGGACCAGCCGGGGTACGGTGGGCGTCATACATGTGGAGGAGGAAGATTGTCGAACCGGGTGCTCTTCGTTTGCGCGGCCAATGTCTGCCGGTCCCCTTTCATGGCCGCGACCTTCAGCGAAGCGCACGTCAGAAGGGGCGACGACATCGACTGGACTGTCCTCAGCCGAGGCATCTCCGTCGTTCGCGAGCATCCGATGTGCAGACTTGCGGTGTCGCTGCTCGACGCGAGCACGCAGGACGCGACGTCCGCGGCGAGCCACGTGTCGACCCAGATCGCCCAGTCCGACCTCGACGAGCATGATCTGATCATCGCGGCCTCCCGGGAGGAACGCGCACGCCTCGCTCGCATGCAGCCGAGCACTCGCAGTCGCACTTTCACCCTCAAAGAGGCGGTCGCTCTCGGGAGGCCGCCCCTCGACGCGGGTGAGCGCGGCCGCGTCCTCACCGAGGCTCCTTCGACACTCGCCGGCTACGCGGAGTTCCTCGATCAGCGCCGAGGACGGATCCGGGTGCCGCAGCAGACGGGCGTGCGCTTCCCCTGGTCAGCGCACGACGATCCGCGGGACGTCCCCGACGTGCACCACGACTCGACTCGTCGGCACACGCGCGTGCTCAAGGAGTCGCGCGAGCTCGTGCGCGAGCTGCATTCCCAGTTGAGCCACCATCTCAACGCCGGGGCATGAGATCGCCGGCGCCGCCTCTGTCAGGCCCGTGAACGCCGCAGCCGCGAAGACACGCGCGCTCTGAGGATCTCCGCTCCGTACTGTCGCCGGAACGTGCGGCGGAGCCTGCGGAACTCCGCCGGACCGGAGACGAGCCGGCGTTCGCTGAGGAATGCGGAGAGGGCCGTGAGGCCGTCGAGGTCCATGCGATGCAGGGCCCGGCGATGCACGCCGAAGGCGGGGGCGTCCGACTCCCTCGCCTGCTCGATCGCGTGATCGACCCCGCTGCGGCTCGCATTGCCGCCCCAGACCGTCGGTGCCTGGATGGCGTCGTCCACGTACGTCGGGTCCCAGCCTCCGTCGCGTCGGAGGAGCCAGGCCGAGTAGAGCGGGAACTCCGTGAGGTCGGCTCGCACGAACTCCGTCGCGAACGGCCTGCCGGAGGACGTCTCGATGTCGTCCACGAGCGCTGCGACCACATCGCGGTGGGCCACGAACGGTGTGGACGTCGGAGGGAATCGACCGGCGGCGCTCTGATCGAGTTCCAGGTACTCGAGCACATGGCGCAGGCGAGGGAGCAGGGGATGGCTGAGGTAGCTCTGGAACCCGGTTCGCGCGCGCCCGTCCTCGGCGAGGAAATCGCTCACGGCGACGGGCCGGATCAGGTGATTCTTCGCATCGAGCAGCACGTAGGTCGGCGTCTCGACCAGTCGATGCGCGGCGAGCTTCATGACCTGCTGGCTCATCCACCCTGACGAAGCCACGTCGCTGCCCAGCTCGGATCGGCGGACGATCCGCACGCGATCGGAGAGCGGTCCATAGGCGTCCAGCAGTCGGCGCTGCGCGCGGCGCGACATCCGCGGGCTGCCGTTGTCGATGACGATGACCGCTGCTACGTCATCGGGCCGTGCGTAGAGCGCGAGAGACCGCGCCTGAAGGAGCAGGAGGGTGTCTTCGGCGCGGTAGGTGATGGTGACGAACGTGAGTGGCTGCCGGCGGTCGCTCTCGGTCTGCATGACGCCTGCCACTCCTTCTTCCGCGAGTCCGTGACCCGCTGCGCTCCGAGCCTACGGGCACAGCGACGCTGGATCATGCATCGGGGAGCGTCCTCAGCCCGAAGTGAGGACGCTGCGGTGTCGCCGGCGGTCAGCCCGCCGCGACCGGCTTCCGCACGCCGAAGTCCCACTCCTCAGCGCGACGGGTCGCGCGGCGCGCGGTGCGGTGGACCGACTCGCCACCGGCCAGACGGCGCGCGAGGTCTTCGTAGGCGGTCGCCACGTCGTCCCAGCGGAAGCTGTCACGTGCGCGCGTGCGGGCCTTCTCTCCGAGGGAAGCGACGCGCGCGGCATCCGCCTCCACCGCCGCGAAGTGCATCGCGATGTCGCGTTCGTTCTCGAAGAACCACGCGTCGTCGGCCAGCACCTCGCGATTGAAAGGCACGTCGTAGGCGATGGTCGCCGTTCCGGCGCCCATCGCGCGAAGGAGCGACGGGTTGGTGCCTCCGACCGAGTGGCCGTGCACGTAGGTCGTCGCGTGGAAGTAGAGCGCATCGAGAAGGTCCTGGTCGTAAACCCCGCCCAGGAAGCGGATGCGCGGGTCGGAGTCCGCCGCGTCGCGGATCGCCTGGGTGTAGTCGGCGCTGTAGGGAGCCGAACCCACCACGACGAGCGGCTGCTGCGCGTCGCTGCGGTGATAGCCCTCGACGATCTCGAGCACGTGGTTCTCGGGTTCGAAGCGCGCGACGACCAGGTGGTAGCCGTTCGATTCCAGCCCGAGCTCGTGGATGCCGTCGGTCGGCGCCGCGTCGAGGATCGGCGCGCCGTACCGGATGAGCTCGGTCGGCACACCGAACTGGTCGGCGTAGTAGTCGGAGATCCCGGGGGCGTCCGCGATCAGCGCATCAGCCTTTCGCACGCCGAACTGCTCCGCCCAGCGGTAGTAGGCCTTGCCGCGCGCACCCCACTTCGACCGTCTCCACTCGAGCCCGTCCATGTGGAGCGCGGTCGGGATGCCTCGTGCCCGAAGCAGCGGCAGGAACGGCGCGTTCGCCGCGTTGAAGACGAAGGCGGCATCGGGGCGGCGGTTCACGGCCGCGTGGAGTGTGGAGAATCCGGTGTGGCTGAGCGTCTCGAGCTGCTTCTGCGGAAGTGCCGGCAGGTGCACCACGCGCATGCCGAGGTACTCCGGCTCGCGAGACTCCGATCCGCGCGTGTAGACGAGCACCCGGTGGCCGCGTTCGACGAGTCTGCGCCCCACTTCCTCGACGGCCGTCTCGAAACCGCCGTACGCGGCCGGAACGCCCCGGGTGCCGATCATCGCGATCGTCAGCGAGGGTTGCTCAGAGTCGGTGTGAAGCCCCGTCTTCTCCGACTCCATCGGTCAGTACGCTCCATTCGGATGGACCATGACGTGCGCGGTGCGGAACATGATCATGAGGTCGTTCATCACGGACCAGTTCTCGACGTACCGCAGGTCGAGCCGGACGCTCTCCTCCCATGACAGGTCGCTGCGTCCGCTGACCTGCCACAGGCCGGTGATCCCGGGCTTGATGTACAGGCGCCGAGAGACCGTCCCATCGTACGCCCGCACCTCGCGGGGCAGCGGGGGACGCGGGCCGACGATGCTCATGTCGCCGATCAGCACGTTCCAGAACTGCGGCACCTCGTCGAGCGAGAACTTGCGAAGGATCCGTCCGACGCGGGTGACTCGCGGGTCGTCCTTCATTTTGAAGAGCGGGCCGGCGCCCTCGTTCGCCTCGAGCAGGGCCGTGAGGCGCTGCTCGGCATCCGTGCGCATCGAGCGGAACTTGAGGATGCGGAACTCGCGACCGTCCCGTCCGACACGCGACTGCGAGAAGAAGACCGGTCCGCCGTCTTCGAGGAGGATCGCGATCCCGATGATCAGGGCGATCGGCGCGAAGAGCGTCAGCGCGACGGCCGCGGCCGCCACATCCATCGTGCGCTTGAGCGCGAGCCGCCCGCCTTCGAACCGAGGGATCTTCACATGGATCAGCGGAAGACCGTCGACCGGTCGCAGCGAGATGCGCGGACCCGCGACATCCGCCAGCCGGCTCGAGAGGATGAGCTCCGACGCGGCGCCCTCGAGCTCCCAGCTGAGGCGCCTGATGTACTCCGGGTCGGCGTCGGGCCGACTCGCGATGATGATCGAGTCTGCGCCGAGCTCGTTCGCCGTGCGGGCGACGTCGTCGAGGTTTCCGACAGCGTCGTAGGACATGTCGTCCACCGTGATCGAGCGCTCGGCTGAGCCGGAGATGGTCGCTCCGACCACGAGGTACCCGAGCTGACCGTCGCGCTGCAGGGTGCGGATGACGTACTCGACGTCATCGCGGCTGCCCACGACGAGGGTGCGGGAGGCGTAGTGGCCGAATCGGCGCTGGCGGTGCAGCCAGCGCCGCCATGACCACCGCCCGATCAGCAGCGCCAGCAGCCCGATCGGCGCGGCGAAGATGAGCTGCGCCCGGATGCCCTGCAGCTGGAAGACGACGAACGCGATCGCGAGGATGCCGAAGGTCAGGCCCGACGCGTGCGCGACGCGCTTGTACTCCGTGGCACCCGAGCCCGTGATCTCACGGTCGCGCGTATGGAACGCGGCGAGCACGAACAGCCAGACGATCGCGGTCAGCGCAGGGATGCGCGCCACGATCCACGGGTCGCCGATGAGCACGCCCGGTGCGACCAGCAGAAGTTGGAAGACAGGCGTGAGCGCCGTCGCGAGCAACACGATGGCGGCGTCGGTGAAACGCAGACGCCGCACATAGCGGCGCTCCCACAGCAGCCGTCGCTCGAGCGTCGGAGTGGACCGCGGTGACACGCGGGCATCCGTGAGCTCTCGGACGAGCGGCAGTGGCGGTGCGACGGCAGTCAGCGTGGGCACCGGAAGCGCCCGCAATGCCGTCGGCAGAGCGCTCTCGACGGCGCTCACAGCCTGTCCTCATTTTGCAAAAGCGCGAAATCGCGCAGCCATCGAATCATCGATGCATCCCCAGATTGTCCCCAGTAGTCCGTAGGCCCCCCTACGAACACGTTCTCTGAGCTCATCGGCTGCGATGCTGATACATCAACGCGTCATCCGGCCCCAAGTCGAATGTCGCGCAACCGTGAACGGTCAGTGAACGCTAGTCGATTCTAGCCAGAAATGCGGACATGCCGATAGAGGCAATCGGCGGGCGGCGCATCCTCGGTCGTTGCTAGGCTCGCGGCCGTGCTTCCCCCGGACTGGATCGAACACCGCCGCCCCGACGGCGAGGTGCTCGGATGGATGCTGGCAGACGGCGAGGGCTTCCGCGTCTTCGACCTGCTGGGCCGCGAGCGCACCGCGGCGCCGGTGGACTGGCTCGACGCGGAGGAGCTGCTCGAAGAGCTCGGCATCGGCTACCTCGCCGATCGCTGGACGCTGCGCTTCGCCGACGGCACGGAGCGTCCGGTGCGCATCTCCGAGGCGAGTCCGCGCGGCGTCACCGTGGTGGGAGACGAGTTCGGAGCGGCATCCGCGGTGGGTGCCGTGCTCGACCGGTTCCGGCTGCCCTTCCCCGCACCGGAGGAGCTTCGCCCGCGGGTCTGACCACGACCGTCGCCGGTCGCTACGCTGTGCCGCATGACTACTCTCGTGCTCACCGTGGTCGGCAGTGACCGCTCCGGGATCGTCGCGGCGGTCGCCGACGTCGTCGCCGCGCACGGCGGCAACTGGGAGACCAGCGAGCTGGCCGAGCTCGCGGGCGCGTTCGCAGGAATCGTCGAGGTGTCGGTCCCCGCCGACAGGGCGGACGCTCTGCGCGCCGCGCTCTCGGGCCTCGAGGGGCTGCACACGGTTGCCGTGCAGGCGGGGGCGGACGCGCCGTCCTCGCCCCGGCAGCAGCTCGTGCTCCGCGTGCTGGGCAACGATCATCCCGGCATCGTGCGCGAGCTCTCCGCAGCGCTGAGCGCCCAGGGGGTGAGCATCGATCGCATGACGACGGAGACGCGGGATGCGGCGATGGCCGGCGGCCGACTCTTCGAGGCGACGGTCGTGGCTGCGGCTCCCGCCGATGTCGACGTCGCGGCGGTCGCGGCCGAGATCGAGCGCGTAGGCGCTGAGATACAGGTCGACGTCACCCTCGGGTGAAAAGGTGTCGGCCCCCTCGGGAGCCGGTCTTCCCGGGCCCTCGAGGGGGCCGTCCGCATCCCCATGCGGAAAGTCGCGCGGCCCCAGACCGCGTTCCCCCTTTTCGATGCGAACCTCGGGCCGACTCCCCAGAAGCCATGTCCCCAGATGCCCGGGATCCGCATCAAGGACAATGTACCTTGTCCCCCATATGGGGGACACCCCAAATCCGAAGAATTTCAGCATTTCTTGAGGTTGCGACAGCAGCGAGACGGAGGTCGCCAACGCGCGGGCGTCAGAACGCTGCGACGGGTGATGCAGGCTCGGGTCGCTTGGCTTTGAGCCGCATCGCGGGCTTCTCCACCAAGAACCACGATGCGATCGCGAGCGGGAACGTGAGCAGCGTCGCAGCCACAGCCATGAGCGCGACCTCGTCCACGCCTGAGTAGGCGACGACCTGCTGCGCGGGGAATGCGTAGATGTAGACGCCGTACGACACGTCATTGCGCAGCGCGAGTCGCGGCGTCTTGATGCTGGCTCCCGCGACCATGACGAGATACGCCACGGGGAGTGCGGCGAGCAGCCGATAGTTCGGGGTCAGCAGCGAAGCGATGAGCACCGCTCCGGCCACGGTCAGCGTCCACGCGTTGACGGGGATGCGATCCTTCCACTGCCACACCATCGCGCCGGCCAGAAACATCAGTCCGAATCTGGACCCCTGCGCCGCATACCAGTTGTCCACGACTCCGGCGGTGGTTGCCACTCCCACGGCGAGCGCCACGCCGAACAGGATGGTCGTCGTCCAACGCCACCGAAGGATTCCGACCAGCCCCAGCCCCATCACTCCGAGGTAGCAAAGGAACTCCCACCAGAGGGTCCACAGCGAACCGTTCCACACCCCCTCGTACGGAACTCCCAGTGGAGTCCCCGCGATGTCTTCTTGAAAGATCCGCAGCCCCGCGTTGTAGAGGACATAGGTGACGTTCTCCCCGCCCAGCACGCCGGCCGCGAGAGGAGCGATGACGAATGCCGTGACCAGGAGGCACACCCAGAATGCGGGGAGGATGCGCAGGGCGCGGGCGCGGAGGTAGCGCGCCCAGTTCGGGTCGCGCACCCAAGAGGCGACGATCAGGAACCCGCTGATTGCGAAGAACCCGTCCACCCCGATCTCCCCGACGAGCTGTCGGAGCGGCGCGTACTCGATGTCATGGCCAGTAAGAGGGAAACTGTGCCAACCGATCACCGTCACGGCGAGCGTGAGCCGGACGAAGTTGAGCGCGTTGCGCCGTGGGTCGAACATGGCCCCCAGTGACCGCATGTGATCCCCCCAGATCGAATGCCCCACGGTACACCCGATCCGACGGGGGTCGCCCACCCGGTTGCTGCGGCGCGAACCGGTGCGACGTCGGTCTCGCTCGAGCGGCGGGCGGCGTCGCCGGGAAATGAAGAAACCCCCTCCATGTAGAAGCTAGGAGAGGGTTTCAGTGGCTCCGACCGGCATCGATCCGGTGACCTTTCGATTTTCAGTCGAACGCTCTACCAACTGAGCTACAGAGCCGCACGGCGTGTGAACCCACGATCGCCGTGTCCGAGACGAAAGGCCCTTCGAAAAGGGCCCGTCGCTGTGGAGCGACCCTGACGGGACTTGAACCCGCGACCTCCGCCGTGACAGGGCGGCACGCTAACCAACTGCGCTACAGGGCCATGCTTGTTAAGTTGTGTGGTTCGGAGTGACCCCAACGGGATTCGAACCCGTGCTACCGCCGTGAAAGGGCGGCGTCCTAGGCCGCTAAACGATGGGGCCGGGTGAACCCAGGGGCTCACGCTTACCGAGGGTCAAGCATACGCAATGGATCTGGAATGCGCCAATCGAGGGCGTGGCGTGCTTGTGCGGATGCCGGTGCCGGATGACACTGGCTGAGGGACCGCTCTCCCGATGCGGCGACACGCAGGACAGCGGTCCGGTTGCGAATGTGACTGATGTTGCTAATGTGAAAGACGTCGACGTCACGAGGGGAGTTCCGGTGGAAACGGATGACGCCCTCGACGAGTGCGGCTGCGCACCGTCTCCCCGGGAGCGCCGACAGCTCTGGCCGCAGATGAGCCGTCGCGGTGCGCTCGGCCTCGGCGCGATCGGGATCGCCACGCTGGGTGCGCTGGGCGGACCGCTCATCGCTCCCGCGTTCGCGGCCGACTATCCGTCGTGGGACGACGTCGTTCGCGCCAAGTCGAATCAGGCGGCCAAGAAGGCGCAGGTCACGAAGATCCAGGGCCTCATCGCGGCGCTCGCCGACGACGTCGCGGCCAAGCAGGCGCTCGCCGAACAGGCCGCCACCGAGTTCTACGTCGCGCAGGAGGCGTACTTCGACGCGGCCTACCGGTCGGAGCAGCTCCAGCTGCAGGCCGACGAACAGGCCCGGACCGCCGTGGACGCGGCCAACAAGGCCGGACGCGTCGCCGCGCAGCTCTACCGCAATGGCGGAGACGACACCTCGCTGCAGCTTTTCTTCGCGGGCTCTGCCGCGGGCGCCGACGACCTGCTTGCCCGCCTCGGCACGATGGACAAGCTCGTCGAGCGCAACCAGGCCGTCTACGCCGAGGCGGTGACCGCACGCGACTCCGCCCAGAGCCTCTCCGACCAGGCCGAGGTCCAGCGCGCCGAGCGCGACCGGCTGCAGACGATCGCCCAGGAGAAGATGATCGCGTCGCAGCGCGCGGCCGAGGCCGCCCAGGCGGCGCTCGAGACGCAGCAGAGCAAGCAGGTCGAGCTCGAGGCGCAGCTCGCCGCGCTCAGCGACACCACCCGGCGCACGGTCGCGCAGTACCAGGCCGGCGTCCGCGCCCGCGAGGAAGCGGCGCGCAAGGCACGTGAAGAGGCCGAGCGCCGCGCCCGCGAGGAGGCTGAGAAGCTCAACCAGGGCGGCGGTGGCGGAGGCGGCGGAGGGATCGGCGGCGCCGGCTGGGCGCGCCCGTCCGCCGGCTGGCAGACCTCCGGCTACGGTCCCCGCAGCGTGATCTGCGGCAACGGCCAGTGCACCTCGGGTTTCCATCGCGGAGTCGACCTCGGCGCGGGCTGCGGCGCGGGCATCTACGCCGCGACGTCGGGCACCGTGCTCTACGCCGGATGGAACGCGGGCGGCTACGGCAACTACATCCGCATCGAGCACGGCGGCGGCATCGGCACCGGGTACGCGCACATCCGTCCCGGCGGGATCTTCGTGCGCTCGGGTCAGTGGGTCAACGCCGGCCAGCTCATCGCCAGCGTGGGCAACACCGGAGCCTCAGCCGGCTGCCACCTCCACTTCGAGGTGTACAGCAACGGCGTCCCGATCAACCCGGTCCCGTTCATGGGGGCACGAGGCATCTCGGTCTGACGCTCGGGCCCGAAACGCGAGAAGAGCGGATGCCGAAGCATCCGCTCTTCGCGTCGACTGACTAGTCGAGGGTGCTGGGGGCGATGCCCTCGCCCTGCGTGCGGGTCTCGCCCTCGTGCTCCTTGAAGCGGTCGAACGCCTCGCCGACGAGTCGCTCGGCCTCGGCGGCATCCGCCCACTCGTCGACCTTGACCCACTTGTTGGGCTCGAGGTCCTTGTAGTGCTCGAAGAAGTGCGCGATCTCCTTCTGGAGGTACTCGGAGATGTCGCCGACGTCCTGGATGTGCGCCCAGCGCGGGTCCTTGGCGAGCACCGCCACGACCTTGTCGTCGCCGCCGGCCTCGTCGCTCATCTTGAGGACGCCGACGGGGCGGACGCTCGCGAGGATGCCGGGAGCGAGATCGACGTCGAGGATGACCAGCACGTCGAGCGGGTCGCCGTCCTCGCCGAGGGTGTTCTCGAAGAACCCGTAGTTGGTGGGGTAGCCCATCGGCGTGTAGAGGATGCGGTCGAGGAACACGCGGCCTGTGCCGTGGTCGACCTCGTACTTCACGCGGCTGCCCCGCGGGATCTCGATGACGGCGTCGTACGCGCCCATGGTGGTACTCCTTCGGAAGACGGTGGGATGCCGCCGCCCAGCCTAGTCGCGCTCGCCCGGCGCATAACTCCTGCACTTTCGTGCCCCGGGGCCGGTCGGGGGCCCGGTTCGAGGCCGGCTGGCCGCGATCGGCGCCGGATGTGCAGGAGTTATGCGCCGGCGGCGCAGGCGACGCCCGACATCGGCCGTGCTCGCCCTGCGGCGTGCTGTCGCGGCAGCGCGGGTACGGTGGGCGGGTGAGCGACCGCAGACCCGGACTCGACCCCGCCGTCGCCGAGGTGCGTCGCGCGGTGCGAGAGGCGCTGACCGGACTCGCCGAAGGGTCGGTCGTCGTCGTGGCCCTCTCCGGCGGGGCCGATTCGCTGGCGCTCGCCGCGGCGGCCGCGTTCGAAGCCCCGAAGGCCGGCGTGCGGGTCGTGTCCGTGACGGTCGACCACGGGCTGCAGGAGGGATCAGCGGATGCCGCGGCCGCCGCCGCGGCGCAGGCTCGGCACTTCGGGATCGAGGCGCGGATCGTGCGCGTCACCGTCGAGGCCGGCGGCGGTCCCGAGGCCGCGGCGCGCTCCGCGCGCTACGCGGCGCTGCGGGACGAGGCATCCGCTCTCCGCGCCGCCGCGATCCTGACCGGCCACACGCTCGACGACCAGGCCGAGACCGTTCTCCTGGGTCTGGCTCGGGGTGCGGGCGCGTCCAGCCTGCAGGGGATGGCGGCCGCCGGTGACCTCGACGGTGTGGCGCTGCTGCGGCCGCTCCTGGGGGTTCGCCGCGTGACGACCCGCGCCGCGTGCGCCGCGGAGGGCCTCGTCCCGTGGGACGACCCGCACAATGCCGATCCGCGTTTCGCGCGGGTGCGCGTGCGCCGGACCGTGCTGCCCCTGCTCGAGGCCGAGCTCGGGCCGGGCATCGCCGAGGCGCTGGCCCGCACGGCCGCGCAGCTGCGCGAGGACGCCGAGGCCTTCGACGAGATGATCGACGAGACGATCGAGGACATCGTCGAGCACGTCGAGGCCGGCATCTCGGTGTCGGCCGGCGCGCTCGCGGCGAACCCCGCGGCGCTGCGGCATCGGATCATCCGGCACGTCGTCGCGAGCGAGTTCCATCAGAGCCTCACCCGTGTGCAGACGCTCGAGGTCGCACGGCTGGTGACCGACTGGTCGGGGCAGGGGCCCATCGACCTGCCCGGATGCCGCGCGCAACGCGTCGGCGGGCGCATCGAGTTCACCGCACGGGCCGCATCCGACTGACCGACCGGCCGTGCGCTGCAGTTCCCGTCGACCGCTGCGGCGCGCGACGCCGCGCTCGTCGGGATGTGCCGCGCCAGCCACCGGGACACCGAAATCGGATCCTGGGGGTTCCGCCTAGACTCTGTCCATGCGTGCGGCCGACATCCAGAGCGAACTGACCGAGATCCTCGTCACCGAGGAGCAGATCCTGGCGAAGCTCGAGGAGATCGGCGCACGCGTCGCCGTCGACTACGAGGGGAAGGACCTTCTTCTCGTGGGGGTGCTCAAGGGCGCGATCATGGTGATGGCCGACTTCTCACGCACCCTGCCCAAGACCGCGCCGATGGACTGGATGGCGGTGTCATCGTACGGCGCCGGCACGAAGTCCAGCGGTGTCGTGCAGATCCGGAAGGACCTCGACACCGACCTCCACGACAAGCACGTGCTGATCGTCGAGGACATCATCGATTCCGGCCTCACCCTGAGCTGGCTCCTCGAGAACTTCGAGTCGCGCGGTGCCGCCTCGATCGAGGTCTTCGCGCTGCTGCGCAAGCCGGATGCCGCCAAGGTCCAGGTCGACTGCAAGTACGTGGGATTCGACATCCCGAACGAGTTCGTCGTCGGCTACGGCCTCGACTACGACGAGAAGTACCGCAACCTGCGCGACGTCGCGGTCCTCGCGCCTCACGTCTACTCCTAGAACGACCCGCCGCGGGTTCCTCCCGGCGTCTCGCCCGACAGGGCATCCCGCGCAGCGCCGCGGCGCGACGGCGCGATTACGCCGGAGGCGTGTTTCGACACGCTCGCTGGCGCTCGCTGCTCAACAACCGGTTCGGCGTCGGCTTACGCCGTCGGCGAATGCACAGTCAGCGCCTAGGAACGCCGCGATACCCTGAATCCACCGTCGCCGAGGCATCCGTGCGCCCCGAGGCGGGTTCGTCGACGAAAGGGACCGGGCTCGCGCCCGCACCATGGACTTCAAGAAGATCACCCGCAACCCGCTCTTCTACGTCCTGCTGATCGGGGTCTTCCTCATCGTGGGGTTCTCGCTCATCTCGAGCTTGAACGGCGCGAAGCAGATCTCGACGCAGGAGGGGCTCGAACTGCTCGGCGGAGACACCGTCGTTGAGGTGCTGAACACCGACGGCGATCAGCGCGTCGACATGAAGCTCTCCGACGAGTACGAGGGTGCGAAGGACGTGCAGTTCTACTACGTCCAGGCCCGTGCCGACGAGGTGGTCGCGGCGATCGACGCCGCCGACCCGAAGGACGGCTTCGACGATGCCGTGCCGCGCGCAACCTGGTTCGACGGGTTCATCTCGCTGCTCATCCCGATCCTGCTGCTGGGTCTGCTGTTCTGGTTCCTGCTGTCTTCGGCCCAGGGCGGGGGAAGCAAGGTCATGCAGTTCGGCAAGTCCCGGGCGAAGCTCGTGACCAAGGAGATGCCGCAGGTCACGTTCGCCGACGTCGCCGGCGCCGACGAGGCCATCGAGGAGCTCGAAGAGATCAAGGACTTCCTCAAAGACCCGGCCAGGTTCCAGGCCGTGGGCGCCCGCATCCCGAAGGGCGTGCTGCTGTACGGCCCCCCGGGAACCGGCAAGACGCTCCTCGCCCGCGCGGTCGCCGGCGAGGCGGGCGTGCCGTTCTACTCGATCTCGGGGTCGGACTTCGTCGAGATGTTCGTCGGCGTCGGTGCGAGCCGCGTGCGCGACCTGTTCAACCAGGCGAAGGAGACCTCGCCCGCGATCATCTTCATCGACGAGATCGACGCGGTCGGCCGCCACCGCGGCGCCGGCATGGGCGGCGGGCACGACGAGCGCGAGCAGACGCTGAACCAGATGCTCGTCGAGATGGACGGCTTCGACCCGAAGGCGAACGTGATCGTGATCGCGGCGACGAACCGCCCCGACATCCTCGACCCGGCTCTGCTGCGCCCTGGACGCTTCGACCGTCAGATCGGCGTCGACGCGCCCGATCTTCGCGGCCGCCAGCGCATCCTCGAGGTGCACGGCCGCGGCAAGCCGCTGGCCGACGGTGTCGACCTCGAGGTCGTCGCCCGCAAGACACCCGGATTCACCGGAGCCGATCTCGCGAACGTCCTCAACGAGGCCGCCCTGCTGACGGCTCGTTCGAACGCGCAGCTGATCGACAACCGCGCCCTCGACGAGGCGATCGACCGCGTGATCGCGGGTCCGCAGCGGCGCACGCGCGTGATGAAGGACAAGGAGAAGCTGATCACGGCGTACCACGAGGGCGGGCACGCCCTGGTCGCCGCCGCGATGAACCACAGCGACCCGGTGACGAAGATCACGATCCTGCCGCGTGGCAAGGCCCTGGGCTACACCATGGTGATGCCGCTCGACGACAAGTACTCCATCACCCGCAACGAGCTGCAGGACCAGCTCGCGTGGGCGATGGGCGGCCGTGTCGCAGAGGAGGTCGTGTTCCACGATCCGACCACCGGCGCCTCGAACGACATCGAGAAGGCGACGAGCATCGCCCGCCGCATGGTGACCGAGTACGGCATGACCACGGAGGTCGGACCGGTCAAGCTCGGCCAGTCCTCTGGCGAGGTCTTCATGGGCCGCGACATGGGTCATGGCCGCGATTTCTCGGAGCGGGTGGCGGAGCGCGTCGACGCGCAGGTGCGCGCACTCCTCGAGCAGGCGCACAACGAGGCGTACCACGTGATCAACGAGAACCGCGACGTGCTCGACCGGCTCGCGCTGGAGCTGCTCGAGAAGGAGACGCTGGACCACCTCGAGATCGCCGAGATCTTCGAAGACGTCACGCGCCTGCCTCCTCGGCCGCAGTGGCTCTCCAGCGAGCAGCGCCCGGTGTCGGTCCTGCCCCCCGTGCAGGTTCCTGTGCGCGGCGAGCCCGTCGGCGCGGCCGTGCAGGAAGAGGCCGAGCAGCCGGTGCCCGAGAAGGCCGCCCAGCGCCGCCCCAGCGGTCAGGCGCGTCCCGCGACCGCGTAGGCTCGGCCCGTGGCCGTCGATCGTGAGCGCGTGGCCGCGCTCGTGCGTGAACTGCTCGAGGCGATCGGTGAGGATCCCGACCGCCCCGGTCTGCGTCTGACCCCCGGGCGCGTCGCCGACGCCTACGCCGAGTTCTTCTCGGGTGTGGGCGCGGATGCCTCGGCTCCGCTCGCGCACACCATCTCGGTGGCGCGCGGCCCCGCCCCCGACACGCTGCCCTCCGGTGCCGTCATGCTGCGCGACATCCGCTTCCGCTCCGTGTGCGAGCACCACCTGCTTCCGTTCCGGGGCCACGCGCACATCGCGTACCTCCCCGGCGAGCAGGTCGTCGGCCTCGGCGCGCTGCCGAAGGTCGTCGACGTGCTCTCGTCGCGCCCGCAGGTGCAGGAGCGGCTCGGAGAGCAGATCGCGGATGTGATCGCGGCATCCCTCGACACCCGCGGTGTCCTCGTCGTCCTCGACGCGTCTCACGAGTGCGTCACGATGCGCAGCGGACAGCAGTCGGATGCCTCGACCGTGACGATCGCCGCACGCGGCGAGCTCGCCGATCCGGTGGCGCGGGCCGAGCTGATCGCCCTCCTGTCGGGCGGTCACGGCGGAGGGCGCGAATGACGCTCGTGATGGGCATCGTCAACGTCACGCCCGACTCGTTCAGCGATGGCGGGCGGTACCTGGATGCCGGGGCCGCCGTCTCGCACGGGCTGTCGCTGCGCGCGCAGGGCGCCGACATCCTCGACGTGGGAGGGGAGTCGACGCGGCCCGGCGCCGAGCGGGTCGAGCCCGCCGTCGAGCGGGATCGCGTCGTGCCGGTCGTGCGCGCCCTCGCCGAGGCGGGAGTCGTGGTCAGCATCGACACGATGAACGCGACCACGGCGCTCGCGGCCGTCGAGGCCGGGGCGCGGATCGTCAACGACGTCTCCGGCGGGCTGGCCGATCCCGAGCTTCTGGCGGCCGTCGCGCCGACCGGCGCCGACGTCGTCCTCGGTCACTGGCGCGGGCCGTCGGCCGACATGTACGCGCAGGCCGAGTACGGCGACGTGGTCGCCGAGGTCCTCGGCGAGCTCGCACGGCGGATCGAGGCGGCTGCGGCCGCGGGCATCGCACCGTCGCGGGTGATCCTCGACCCGGGGATCGGGTTCGGCAAGCGGGGCGATCAGAACTGGGCGGCGCTGCGGGGAACGACGCGTCTGGCGGGTCTGGGGTCGCGCGTGCTGATCGGCACGAGCCGCAAGCGCTTCCTCGCGGAGACACTGACGGCCGAGGCCGGCGCCGAGTACACGGATGTCGGAGAGGATCGACTCGACCTCGGCACGGCCGTCACGAGCGTCCTCGCGGCGCACGCCGGAGCGTGGGGCGTCCGCGTTCACGATGTCGCTGCGACGGTCGACGCGCTGCGGGTCGCACGGGCTTGGGAGGGGGAGAGCCGATGGGCGTCGCCGACGAGATCACGCTGACGGGGCTGCGGGTCTTCGGCCGCCACGGTGTGTACGACGAGGAGCGCCGCGACGGCCAGGACTTCGTCGTCGATGTGACGCTGCGCCTCGACACCCGCCCTGCGGCCGCGAGCGACGATGTCGCCGACACGGTGCACTATGGCGAGATGGCCGAGCAGATCGCCGCGATCGTCGGCGGTGAGCCCGTCGATCTGCTCGAGACGCTCGCCGCGCGCATCGCCGAGCACCTGCTCGGGTACGAGCTGGTCGACGGCGTGCGCGTCACGGTCCACAAGCCTCAGGCACCCATCCCGCTCTCCTTCGCCGACGTGTCGGTGACGATCGAGCGCGGGCGAGGCGGCCGATGAACCGGCGTCTCGCGCAGGGCTTCCAGGGCGACATGGTGCCCTCGCGTCATGCCCCGGTCGAGGCCGTGGTGGCGCTCGGAGCGAACCTCGGCGACCGCGCCGAGACCCTCGCGGCGGCGATCGACGAGCTCCGCCGGCTGCCGCTGGTCGACGACGTGCGGGCGTCCGAGCCCGTCGAGTCCGTTGCGGTGACGCTCGAGGGACCGGATGCCGCGGCCCCGGCCTATCTCAACGCGGTCGCGATCCTCACGACGCGGCTCGGCCCGTCGGTGCTGCTCGGGTACCTCCACGCGATCGAGGAGCGCCACGGCCGCGAACGCCGCGTGCGGTGGGGCGATCGCACGCTCGACCTCGACCTCATCACCTACGCCGATCTCACGAGCGAGGCCCCGGCGCTGCTTCTTCCCCACCCGCGCGCCGCCGAGCGCGACTTCGTGCTGGCGCCATGGCTGTCGCTCGACCCTGACGCGAGCCTGCCCGGTGTGGGGCGTGCGGATGCCGCGCTGGCCTGGCTCGAGGACGCCGGATGAGGCGCACCAGTGCGGGGGTCCTCGTCGTCGCCGCGGCGCTGGGCGTGGCCGCCGGCTTCCTGCTCGACCAGGTGCTCACCGCTGCGGGCCGGCCCACCTTCACTCCCGCAGTGACGCTGCCGATCCTCCTCGTGCTCCTCGGCGCGGTGATCGTCGCGCTCGCCGTGCCGATCCGGCGAGCGACGCGCGGGCAGGGCACGTCCTCGGTCAACCCGTTCCGCGCGCTCCGGGTCGCGATGCTCGCGAAGGCGTCCAGCATCCTCGGGGCCGCGCTGGGAGGCCTCGCTCTCGGACTGCTCGTCTTCCTCGCGACCCGACCCGTCACACCCTCGCTAGGCTCGATGGGGACGGTGATCGCGACCGCCGTCTGCGCGGCGCTGCTGGTGGTCGCAGGTCTCGTCGCGGAGCACCTGTGCACGATCCGGAAGGACGACGATGACGAACAGCCCGGAGGCGACGACCCCGGACTCGAGCCCCGCATCCACGGCCACTGAGCCGTCAGGGGCCACGTTCGAGAGCCTCGCCGAGCCGCGGTCGGACAACCGCCTCGCGCTCGAGTCGGGCGTGTGGCATCAGATCTCGCCGAAGTACGTGCGGGTGCAGTTCATCTCCACGGGATCGTTCCTGCTGATCGTCGTCGCCGCGACGCTCGTCCTGGCGCTGGTCCTGCATCAGCCCTGGGCGTGGATCCCCGGCGGCATCCTCACAGTGATCATGGTCTGGACCCTGGCGATCCTGCCGCGGCAGGCCCGCTCGATCGGGTATCAGCTCCGCGACGACGACCTCGTGTTCCGCCGCGGCATCCTGTGGCAGCGCTTCGTCGCGGTGCCGTACGGGCGCATGCAGCTCGTCGACATCACCCACGGCCCCCTCGACCGCGGGTTCGGGATCGCGCAGCTCAAGTTCGTGACGGCCGCGGCCTCGACCGGCGTCGTGATCCCCGGTCTCGAGCAGCAGACGGCCGAGACCCTGCGCGACCATCTCGTCGCGGTCGCGGAGAGCCGGCGCACGGGCCTATGACCGATCCCGTTCCTTCGCCCGACGCCCCGCCCCGCGGGCTCGTGCGCTCGCCGCTCAGCGACGGCGAGTGGCATCGCCTGCACCCGCTGACGCCGCTGCTGCGCGGCGGACTGTTCCTCATCGTCATCGTCGGCATCGTCGTCGCGAATCTGCGCGACCGGCTGCTGGTGATCTTCCTGCCGTGGCTCGCGCCCGACCTCGGCGGCGACTTCGACGAGGAGCTGTCCGAGTGGGAGGGCTCCGGAGGCGACCCGATCGACTTCATCATCGCGAACAACCTCTACCTGGTGGCCGCGCTCGCGGTGCTCGGGGTGCTCGTCATCCTCATCGCGGTGTTCTACATGTCGTGGCGGTTCCACACGTTCCGCATCACCGACGACGACGTCGAGGTGCGCAGCGGCATCCTGTTCCGCACGCAGCGCCGCGCGCCCCTCGATCGGGTGCAGGGCGTCAACCTCACGCGGCCGATGATCGCCCGGCTGCTCGGCATGGCGAAGCTCGAGGTGGTCGGCGCGGGTGCCGACGCGAACGTGAAGCTCGAGTACCTCTCGACGTCCAACGCCGAGGCGGTCCGCGCCGACATCCTCCGGCTCGCTTCGGGAAGGCGACTGGCGGATGCTGCCGCCGCCGCGCCGTCTCCCGGTTCGAGCCCGCGGCCGGACGGCCGGCTGTCCGCGCTGAGCCAGACCGTCGGGCGCGAGATCACCGGGCTCATCGAGGGTCCGGAGGCACCCGTCGACGTGCCCGAGTCCGTCGTGAACATCCCGTTCGGCCGGCTCGTGGCATCCCACGTCGTCAGCATGTCGACCATCGCCCTCATCGCGGCCGCCGTCGCGGTCGGGATCGGCGTCTCGCTGGGCGTGACGTGGCTGCTGTTCGCGATGGTCCCGACGCTCATCGGATTCGGGGCGTACTGGGTGCGCTCGATCGTGCGTTCACTGCGCTACTCGATCGCTCCGACCCCCGACGGGGTGCGGATCACGTTCGGCCTGCTCACGACCGTGACCGAGATCGTGCCGCCCGGTCGCGTCCACGCCCTCGAGGTGACGCAGCCGATCCTCTGGCGCCCCGCCGGCTGGTGGATGATCCGGATCAATCGGCTGACCGGGCGCAGCGCCGGCGACACCTCGACGGACCAGTTCACGACGGTGCTCCCCGTCGGCACGGCGGCCGACGTCGAGCGCGTGCTGCGCCTGCTGCAGCCGCACGTTCCCGAGGCCGAATGGCCGCTCATCGTGCAGGAGGGTGTTCTCGGCCCCGGCGAGACCGACAGCTTCACGAACACTCCTCGCCGCGCGTGGTGGATCCGGCCGCTGTCGTTCCGTCGCAACGGATTCCGCCTCACCGGCGATCTGCTGCTGCTGCGGCGCGGTGTCATCTGGCGCAAGCTCGCGATCCTCCCTCTCCCGCGCCTGCAGAGCCTCGGCCTGCACCAGGGGCCGTTGGATCGGATGTCGCGCGTCGCGACCCTGCGCGCGCACGTCGTCACCGGCCCCGTGTACGCCAACCTCTCCGCGATCGATCGGGACAGTGCGCTCGCGCTCTTCGCCGATGCGTCCGGTGCGGCCGTGCTCGCGGCATCCGGCGATCGCTCGCATCGATGGGCCGAGGAGTCGCCGGTCGGCGGGGGATCGCCCGCACCCGTCGGATCCGCGCTGGATGCCGTCGGCGCCGTGCCGGGTACGGCGGGCGCCGTGCCGGGTGCGGCGGACGAGGCCTCTCCTCCCGTGGCGCCCGAGGAGCGCGCATGAACCGGGACGGACGTCTCGGCGTCGGGATCATCGGTGCAGGCAAGGTCGGCCCGGTCCTCGGGGCGGCACTGGGCGGCGCGGGCCATGCGGTCGTGGGCATCACCGCGGGCTCCGATACGGAGCGCGTGGAGGCGATCCTTCCCGGTGTGCCCACGCTCGATCCGGCCGAGGTGCTGCGGCGCAGCGAGCTGGTGGTCGTGGCGGTTCCGCACGACCAGCTGGAGGGGCTCGTCGCCGGGCTCGCCCTGCTGGATGCGTGGCAGCCGGGCCAGCTGGTGCTGCACACCGATCCCGCGTACGGCACGGGCGTGCTCGCGCCCGCGATGGCGCAGGGCGCGATTCCCCTGGCGGTGCACCCGGCGCTCGTGTTCACGGGGACGTCGATGGATCTGCGCCAGCTCGCGACCGCGTACGCGGCGGTCACTGCGCCGGCTCCCGTTCTTCCGATCGCGCAGGCGCTCGCCGTCGAGCTGGGCTGCGAGCCCGTGGTGATCGCAGAGGAGGATCGCGCGACGTATGCCGAGGCGGTCGGCGCGGCGACGGAGTTCTCGCGCTCGATCGTGCGGCAGTCGGCGGGCCTGCTGGCCGCGGCGGGGGTGCCGAACCCCGGGGCGTATCTGTCGGCGCTGGTGCACTCCACGATCGACCACGCGCTCGCCGAAGCGGGGTCCGGTCCCCCGAGCGATCCCCCCGCTACGATCAACGGATGATCAGCACCGTCGACGAGCTGCACTCCCGTCTGGCAGAGGCCAGGGCCGCCGCTCCGGAACGGGCCCGGGTCGCGCTCATCTCGACGATCGGCGCACTCCACGACGGTCATATCGACCTCGTCCACCGCGCGCGCGAGGTCGCCGAGATCGTCGTCGTATCGGTCTTCGTCAATCCGCTGCGCTTCGCGACCACGGCGGAGTTCGCCGGCTACCCGCGCACCTCGGACGACGACGAGCGCCTGCTCGAGTCCCTCGGCGTGGATGTCGTGTTCGCCCCCGACACGGCAGAGCTGCTTCCGGACGGGACCGCGACCACGAAGGTGAGCGCGGGGGATCTCGGCCTGCGCTACGAGGGCCGCACGCGTCCCTTCTACTTCGACGGCCTGCTGACGGTCGAGGCGAAGCTGCTGAATCTCGTGAGGCCGGATGTCGCGATCTACGGGGAACGCGATCCGCAGCGTGTCTTCCTCGTCCGGCGCATGATCCGGGACCTCTTCTTCGGTGTCGACGTCGCCACGGTCGAGACGGTCCGCGACGACGACGGTCTTCCCGTGTCGACGCGTGTCGGCATGCTCGAGGACCGCGACCGCGCCGCCGTCGGCCTGCTTCCGGCCGCGCTCGACGCAGCCGCTTCGAATGCCGACCGTGGTGTCGATGCCTGCATCGCGGCTGCCCAGTCGGCGCTCATGGGGGAGACGCGCATCCGACTCGAGTACCTCAGCGTCGTGGATCCGACGACCTTCCTTCCCGTCGACGAGGGCCATCAGGGCCCCGCACTCGCCCTCATCGCGGCGAGCGTCGCCGGCCACCGGTTCATCGACAACGCGCTGATCTACATCAGCTGACACACGGGGGCGACGATGAGGGTCACACGGATCGGCGGGCCGACGGCACTCGTGGAGTGGGACGGCTGGCGCATCCTCACGGATCCCACGTTCGACCCGCCGGGACGCACCTACTCCTTCGGTTTCGGCACGAAGTCGACCAAGACCACCGGGCCGGCCATCCCGCTCGACCAGCTGGGTCGGATCGATGCCGTGCTCCTCAGCCACCACCATCACGCGGACAACCTCGACGACGCCGGGGCCGAGATGCTCGGCCACGTCACGACGGTCCTGACGACCCGCGCCGGCGCCAAGGCGATCGCCCACCCTGACATCCGCGGGCTCGCGGCCGGCGACAGCACGACACTCCAGGCGGAGGGCCGTCCGACGATTCGCGTGGACGCGACTCCCTGCCGCCACGGCGCACCGTTCACCCGTCCGATCGTCGGACCGGTGGTGGGCTTCGCCCTCACGCGGGACGGTGCGGCCCGCCCCGGGCTCTGGATGACCGGCGACACCGTTCTCTACGGCGACCTCCGCACGGCTGCTGCAGGCATGCAGCCCGCCGTCGCGCTCGTCCACATCGGATCGGTGAAGTTCCCGATCTCGGGCCCGCTCGCCTACACGATGAACGCCCACGACGCGGTCGAGCTGATCGGTCTCGCCGAGCCGGGAGTCGCGGTGCCGGTCCACGTCGAGGGGTGGAGCCACTTCTCCGAGCAGGAGGCGGCGGCCGCCCGCGTCTTCGAGGCGGCATCCCCGTCTGTGCACGATCGCGTGACCTGGGCACCGCTCGGACAGCCGATCGAGCTGGGCTGAGCCCGCTCTGGCTGAACAGGGAGGGCTCACGCGGCGCGGATAGACTTGGCGGCGACTTTCGCGAGGAGCCCCACCGATGACCGACACGCCCGTCACCCCGCCCGCCGAGGCGCTCGAACCGACCGACGAGGACGTCTTCGAGCAGAAGGCCGTGCGCCTCGCCAAGCGTGAGCGACTCATGGCGGAGCGAGCGGATGCCGCCGCCGGGCCCTACCCGGTGAGCCTGCCGATCACCGACACGATCCCCGCATTGCGCGAGCGATTCGGCGACCTCGAGGCCGGCGCCGAGACCGGAGTGACCGCCGGCGTCGCCGGCCGCGTCGTGTTCAGCCGGAACACCGGCAAGCTCTGCTTCGCCACCCTGCAGTCGGGTGACGGCAGCCGCATCCAGGCGATGGTCTCGCTCGCCGCCGTCGGGGAGGAGTCCCTGCAGGCGTACAAGGAGCTCGTCGACCTCGGAGATCACCTCTTCGTGAAGGGCGAGGTCATCTCCAGCCGTCGCGGCGAGCTGTCGATCATGGTGTCGGAGTGGACGATCGCCGCGAAGGCGATCCTGCCGCTGCCCAACATGTACAGCGAGCTCAGCGAGGAGAGCCGAGTGCGCAGCCGCTACCTCGACCTCATCGTCCGCGATCGTGCCCGCGAGACCGTCATCGCTCGCGCGAAGGCGAACGCGAGCCTGCGTGCGACCTTCGCGAGCCACGACTTCCTCGAGGTCGAGACGCCGATGCTGCAGGTGCAGCACGGCGGGGCATCCGCTCGTCCGTTCGTCACCAACTCGAACGCCTTCGACGCCGATCTCTACCTGCGCATCGCACCCGAGCTGTTCCTCAAGCGCGCCGTGGTGGGCGGTATCGACCGCGTCTTCGAGATCAACCGCAACTTCCGCAACGAGGGTGCCGACTCGACCCACAGCCCCGAGTTCGCGATGCTCGAGGCCTACCAGGCGTACTCCGACTACAACGGCATCGCCGACCTGACGCAGGAGCTCATCCAGAACGCCGCGGTCGCCATCGCCGGCTCAACCACCGTCACTTGGGCGGACGGCACCGAGTACGACCTCGGCGGGCAGTGGGAGCGCCTGTCGATGTACGGCTCGCTGTCCGAGGCATCCGGCCGGCAGATCACCCCCGAGACCCCGCTCGCGGACCTCGTCGCCTTCGCGAACGAGGTCGGCGCCGACCTCCCGCCGCACGCGACACACGGCAAACTGGTCGAGGAGCTGTGGGAGCACTTCGTGAAGCCGGGCCTCACCCGGCCCACGTTCGTGATGGACTTCCCGGTCGACACGAGCCCGCTCGTGCGCGAGCACCGCACCATCGCGGGCGTCGTCGAGAAGTGGGACCTCTACGTCCGCGGCTTCGAACTCGCGACGGGGTACTCCGAGCTCGTCGACCCGGTCATCCAGCGGGAGCGCTTCGTCGAGCAGGCCAAGCTCGCCGCGCGCGGTGACCTCGAGGCCATGCGCATCGACGAGGAGTTCCTGCGGGCGCTCGAGCACGGGATGCCGCCGACCGGCGGGATGGGCATGGGCATCGACCGCCTGCTCATGGCGATCACCGGGCTCGGCATCCGCGAGACGATCCTCTTCCCGCTGGTCAAGTAGCACGCTCAGCGCGGCGCCGCCGGTCGCCGGAACGCCCAGTCGGGCAGGTGGCCGGCATGCACGAACGAGCGCACGATCTCGCTGAGACCGTGCTCGGGCTCGATCGCGCACGCCGCGCGGGCGTAGCTCTCGGCGTGGGTCGAAAGGCCGAGCGCCCACGCCAGCCACGCGCACAGGGAGAGTGCGCCGGGCCGTGACGCCCGGGGCGCGAGAGCGGCGATCTGGCGAGTCAGAGCAAGGGCGTGCTCGAGACGGTCGGGATCGGGTCGGTCACCCTCGCCCCACATCCGCATGGCGAGGTGCGCGGGATACTCCTCGCCCGATTCCCAGCGCAGCTGTCCATCGAGCGCGCGGTCGCCGTCGTCGAAGGTGCCGCTCCACTGCACCAGGGCGACGTCTCGCAGCGACGGCCGCGCCAGGCACCAGGCGAGGGCGGCGGCGTCGTACGGTGCGGGGTCGTCGACCGGCCATCGGAGGGCGTCCTCGAAGAAGCCGGGCAAGTCCTCCAACCGGCACACCGCCGCCAGCGCCTGCGGGTCGACGCGCGCGTCATCGGCGGCGGATGCTTCGTGCTCTGCGCCGTCTCCGCAGAGCACCTCGGCCGCCCGTGCGAACGCGTGGAGAGCGCGCCCGACGCGCTCGGTCTCGACGAGCGAAGTCGTCGGGAGCTCCGCGCCGCTGGACTGGTCGCCGTCGAGGACGTCGTCCACGTCCTCCGCTCCCGGTGGCACGACCTCGAGCGCGGCGAGCGGCCGTCCCCCGCGCGGGAGTGCCGGGTCGAACACCGATCCCCACCCGTCGGCCGCGACGCACAGGGCGTCGGTGACGCGCAGCCCTGATGCGTCGGCGCGGCGCTCGAGCGCGTCGAAGAGGTCGGGATGCGGCATCCGCTCACCCTCGAAGAGGGCGTCGGTGTAGGCGACCGCCGCGACGGCGTCGGCGTCGGGGAGGCGGCACGCCATGCCGATCACGGTCGCCGCGTAGGCATCGACCGCCTCGGCGTCGGCGGGGAGATCGAATCGCATCGCGCCGAGGCTGCGGGAACCCGCGAACGGGATCATCACGAGGCTGCGCGTGGGGACGTAGCCCAGCATGCGCGGGACGAGGGCGAGGAACTCTGCGGCATCCGCCGCTTTGACGATCGTGCTCATGCCGATCGACTCTGCGGGGTCCGGCGGCGCGGTGGAGCGGCATCCGGCGATCTGGGAGTCGCCGCCCGGACGACGTGCCTGTGGGGAAGGGGCCGACGGGGGACCGCGAGAAGACACGTATCCTTGACGCATGGACGATTACTGGGTCGCCGTCCTCTGGACGCTGCTTCCGACGATCGTCGTCAGCGGGATCTTCTTCTTCGTGCTCCGCAGCATCATCCGCGCGGATCGCACCGAACGCCGGGAGTACGCCCGCATCGAGGCCGAGGAGCGGGCGAAGCGCGGTCTCCCGCCGGCCGCGGCATCCACCGAGCCCTCGCCCGCCGCGGAGGGCTGACCCCGGTCCCCACTACGCTGGGGCACACGCCGTCCGGGAGCGCGAGGAGCCAGGGTGATCAGCATCACGTTCGACGCGACGTGGTGGCTGGTGCTCGTCTTCGTGACCGACCTGGCGATCCGCATCGCCGCGATCATCATCGTGCCGCGCAACCGGCGCCCGACCGCCGCGATGGCGTGGCTGCTGGCGATCTACTTCATCCCGATCGTCGGTGTGTTCCTCTTCCTGCTGATCGGCAACCCGCGCCTGCCGCGCAAGCGTCGCCGCAAGCAGGAGGACATCAACGAGTACATCCACGAGACCTCGGCGTCCCTCGACTTCGGCACGCTGCGCCCACACGCGCCCGACTGGTTCACCTCGCTCGTGACGCTGAACCGCAATCTCGGCGCCATGCCGCTCGCCGGCGACAACTCCGCGCACATCATCGGCGGCTACCAGGAGAGCCTCGATTCGATGGCGGACGCGATCCGCAAGGCCGAGCGCTACGTGCACGTGGAGTTCTACATCTTCCAGACCGACGCGGCGACGGACAACCTCTTCACCGCACTCGAGGAGGTCGCGGCGCGCGGGGTCACGGTGCGCGTGCTGCTGGACCACTGGGCCAACCGCGGCAAGCCGTTCTACAAGGCCACGCTCAAGCGCCTCGACGCGATGGGCGCCCAGTGGCACCTGATGCTCCCGGTGCAGCCGCTGAAGGGTAAATACCAGCGACCCGACCTGCGCAATCACCGCAAGCTCGTCGTCGTCGACGGGCGAATGGCCTTCACGGGTTCGCAGAACGTCACCGACTCGACGTACAACCTGAAGAAGAACATCAAGCGGGGCTTGCACTGGGTCGACCTGATGGTGCGCATCGAGGGGCCGGTCGTGGCATCCGTCAACGCCGTCTTCCTCTCGGACTGGTACAGCGAGACCGACGAGGTGCTGACCGACGAGATCGACCTCTTCGCCGTGAAGTCCGGCCCGGGCGACCTCGACTGCCAGATCATCCCCTCCGGCCCCGGGTTCGAGTTCCAGAACAACCTCAAGCTGTTCGCCGCCCTCCTCTACTCGGCCCAGCGCAAGATCATCGTCGTCAGTCCCTACTTCGTGCCCGACGAGGCACTCCTCCTTGCGATCACGACGGCGTGCCAGCGTGGCATCCATGTCGAGCTGTTCGTCTCCGAGGAGGGCGACCAGGCGCTCGTCTACCACGCGCAGCGGAGCTACTACGAGGCGCTGCTGCGCGCGGGCGTGAAGATCTGGATGTACCAGCGACCCTTCATCCTGCACTCGAAGTCCATGACCATCGACGACGAGGTCGCCATCGTCGGCTCGAGCAACATGGACATGCGCTCGTTCGGTCTCAACATGGAGATCTCGATGCTCGTGCGCGGGGAGGAGTTCGTCCGCGAGATGCGCGCGGTCGAGGACGGCTACCGCTCCCTCAGCCGCGAACTGACCCTCGAGGAGTGGGAGAAGCAGCCGCTGCGGTCGACGGTCCTCGACAACCTCGCCCGGCTGACCTCGGCCCTGCAGTAGGTGATTTTGCGGGTGATCGTGACCCTTCCGTGACCACCGTCCCTGAGATTCCGCGGGTGATGGGGACACCATAGTGACGACGGATGCCGCGGCCTCGGCATCTGCGCCGTTCACGGAAGGGTCTCCCATGGCACCTCGCAACCGCATCACCCTCGCCGGACTCGGTCTGGCTGTCCTCCTCACCGGTGTCCTCACCGCGTGCGCGACCGGCAGCGGCGGCGACCCGTCCACGGCGGGCACGCCGTCGGACGATGACGCCGGCGAATCGCAGGAGGTCGGCGCGGCCTGGCTCGACGGCGGCCGCATGATCGGCATCGTCACGCAGGGCAGCTCGACGTGCATCCCCACCGCCGAGGCCACCTACGCGAATGACGTCATGACGGTGACGCTCACCGAGCCTGAGGAAGCCACCGCCTGCACGCAGGATCTCGTCCCGCGCGTCTCGCTCGTCGGAACGCCCGAGGGCGTCGACCCCGCGGCCGGCGTCGAGATCGAGGTGACCGGCGACGGCTGGAGCGGCGACACCGACCTCGAGGGCGTGCCCGACCTGGCGGTCGGCGGAGAGACCGACTACCTGCCCAGTGCCGGCTGGACCGACGTCGACGGCCAGTTCGTGATCCTCACGTGGGGATCGTCCTCGTGCGTCCCCGTGGTCGAGAACACCGAGGCCACGAGCGCCACCGAGATCACGGTCACCTTCGCGACGCCCGCCGAGGACCAGGTCTGCACGATGGACATGGCTCCCCGCGGCACCGTGACCGCGGTCCTCGAGGTCGAGGACGAGGACGCGCAGGTCTTCGCGATCCTCACCGGCGCCGAGTTCGACAACATCCGGATCCCGATCTCCCCCAACTGACGCCGGAGTGACGGATGCCTCGGGCCGAGGCATCCGTCCCCTTCGCGTTCGTCGGATCGGCCGTTCTCCGGAGATCGCCCGTTCTCAGGACGCGAACCCCGCGTCCCGTCCGCGGAAGCGTCGATCTCCGCAGAAGCGGCGAGCGCTCAGTCGGCGCGGACGAGCAGCTCGCCGATCTCGCAGTCGAGCGCGCGGCAGATCGCCGACAGCGTCGAGTAGCGGATCGCCCGCGCGCGGTCGTTCTTGAGGATCGACAGGTTCACGATCGAGACGCCGACGAGCTCGGACAGGCGCGTCAGGGTCATCCCGCGCTCCTCGAGCAGCTCGTCGAGCCGGCAGTGGACCCCGGAGGGGCCTTCGTCGTCGGCGGGGCTCATGCGCGCCGCACCGTCAGGCCCCGGACGGGAGCCGACCAGGTTGTCGTTCGCTCCACGATCATCAGACCAGGGCCTCCGTGTCCTTCTGCATCCGCACGCCCAGCTGGAACGCGGTGGCGACGAGCGCCAGGCTGAACGCCCAGCCGACCGGAGCGAGGTCGAGGGTGAGGAACCATCCCGTGAGACCTTCGTACGGTCCCTCCCCGGCATCACCCGCCGTGATCACCTGCTCGCCCAGGAAGGCGACGACCGACGCTCGCGCCGCGCTGCCGAGCACCTGCGAGCCCAGCCCGCCGATGAGGACCGCCACGGCCGCGACACCGACCACATGAGGCAGCGACCGCACGAACGGGCGACCCCGCAGCACGGCGACCGCGAGCCACGCGACGGCGGTGCCGATCGCGATCCCGGCGGCCAGGGGCAGCGCGAACTCGAGGTAGAGCAGCCACCGCGTGCCGTCGGGCAGGCCGGCGACCTCGAGCCACGCCGACTCGTACCCGGCCCCGACGATCGCGTCGGACTTCTCGGCGAACTCCGGCACGGCGGCATTCCCGAGGGGGAACCCCGTGATGCGGGACGGTTCGGCGCTGAAGACCTGGATGGCGCTCGTGACGAGGAACACAGCGCTTCCGGCCGCGACGAGCATGGCGCCCGTGCCGACGAGGGCGACCGACCACTCCTCGACGCGCGACAGTCCGTCTTCGCCCGTGCGGCGCCGGCTGCGGACGAGCACGATCACGAGCGCGGTGCCCACGAGGATCGGCAGCGCGACCCAGAGGATGAGGAATCCGGAACCCATCACGAACCTCCATATCGATAAACGTTGTTATCGAAAAACGATAACCCGAATGGATGCCGCGGCACAAGCATCCACCCCGCTCCGCCCCTGGCGAACACGCCCTTGCGGCATCCGTCGCGCCCGTACCCTCGTCTGTAAGGAGCCAGAAGTGCATCACCGCACGCCGAGCACCCCGGAGGAAAGACGATGTTCGAGAGATTCACCGACCGTGCCCGTCGTGTGGTCGTCCTCGCCCAGGAAGAGGCGAAGATGCTCAACCACAACTACATCGGCACAGAGCACATCCTGCTCGGTCTCATCCATGAGGGTGAGGGTGTCGCAGCCAAGGCCCTCGAGAGTCTGGGAATCTCGCTCGACGCCGTGCGCGAGCAGGTGCAGGACATCATCGGGCAGGGTCAGCAGCAGCCGACCGGCCACATCCCCTTCACGCCGCGCGCCAAGAAGGTGCTCGAGCTGTCCCTGCGCGAGGCGCTGCAGCTCGGCCACAACTACATCGGCACCGAGCACATCCTGCTCGGCCTCATCCGCGAGGGCGAGGGCGTCGCAGCCCAGGTGCTCGTGAAGCTGGGCGCCGACCTCAACAAGGTGCGCCAGCAGGTCATCCAGCTGCTCTCGGGCTACCAGGGCAAGGAGCCCGCGGGCGTCGCCAGCGGTGCCGGCGAGCAGAGCCAGGGCACCACCCAGGGCGGCTCGCAGGTGCTCGACCAGTTCGGCCGCAACCTCACGCAGGCCGCGCGCGACAACAAGCTCGACCCGGTGATCGGACGCGAGAAGGAGATCGAGCGCGTCATGCAGATCCTGTCGCGCCGCTCGAAGAACAACCCCGTCCTCATCGGCGAGCCCGGTGTCGGAAAGACGGCGGTCGTCGAGGGCCTCGCCCAGGCCATCGTCAAGGGCGACGTCCCCGAGACGCTCAAGGACAAGCAGCTCTACTCGCTCGACCTCGGCTCGCTCATCGCCGGCTCCCGCTACCGCGGTGACTTCGAGGAGCGCCTGAAGAAGGTCACGAAGGAGATCCGCACGCGCGGCGACATCATCGTCTTCATCGACGAGATCCACACGCTCGTGGGCGCGGGTGCCGCCGAGGGCGCGATCGACGCCGCGTCGATCCTCAAGCCGCTCCTCGCCCGTGGCGAGCTGCAGACGATCGGTGCGACCACGCTCGACGAGTACCGCAAGCACTTCGAGAAGGATGCTGCGCTCGAGCGCCGCTTCCAGCCGATCCAGGTCGCCGAGCCGAGCCTGCCCCACGCGATCAACATCCTGAAGGGGCTGCGCGACCGCTACGAGGCGCACCACAAGGTGCAGATCACCGACGGCGCCATCGTGGCCGCGGCGAACCTCGCCGACCGCTACATCTCCGACCGCTTCCTGCCCGACAAGGCCATCGACCTGATCGACGAGGCCGGCGCCCGCCTGCGCCTGTCGATCCTGTCCAGCCCGCCCGAGCTGCGCGAGTTCGACGAGAAGATCGCCAACGTGCGCGAGCAGAAGGAAGTCGCCTCCGAGGAGCAGGACTTCGAGAAGGCCGCGTCGCTGCGCGACGAGGAGAAGTCGCTCCTCGCCGAGCGCCTGCGCCTCGAGAAGCAGTGGCGCTCGGGTGACGTCGCGACGCACGCGGTGGTCGACGAGGGGCTGATCGCCGAGGTGCTCGCCCAGGCCACCGGCATCCCGGTGTTCAAGCTCACCGAGGAGGAGTCCAGCCGCCTCGTCTTCATGGAGAAGGCGCTGCACCAGCGCGTCATCGGCCAGGAGGAGGCGATCGCCGCACTCTCCAAGACGATCCGCCGCCAGCGCGCCGGCCTCAAGGACCCGAAGCGCCCCAACGGCTCGTTCATCTTCGCCGGCCCCACGGGCGTCGGAAAGACCGAGCTCGCCAAGGCGCTCGCCGAGTTCCTCTTCGACGACGAGCACGCGCTCATCTCGCTCGACATGTCGGAGTTCGGTGAGAAGCACACCGTCTCGCGTCTGTTCGGCGCCCCTCCCGGATTCGTCGGATTCGAAGAGGGCGGCCAGCTCACCGAGAAGGTGCGCCGCAAGCCGTTCTCGGTCGTGCTGTTCGACGAGATCGAGAAGGCACACCCCGACATCTTCAACTCGCTGCTGCAGATCCTCGAGGAGGGTCGCCTGACCGACGGTCAGGGACGCGTCATCGACTTCAAGAACACCGTGATCATCATGACGACGAACCTCGGGTCGTCGGCGATCGCCGGTGGACCGGTCGGATTCCAGGTCGAGGGTGACAGCGGCACCACCTACGAGCGGATGAAGGGCAAGGTCAACGAGGAGCTCAAGCGCAACTTCAAGCCCGAGTTCCTCAACCGCGTCGACGACATCATCGTCTTCCCGCAGCTCGACAAGGATGAGCTGCGCCAGATCGTGGGACTCTTCACCAAGCGCCTCGGCGAGCGTCTGCTCGACCGCGACATGACGGTGGAGCTCTCGGTCGCCGCAAAGGACAAGCTCATCGACATCGGGTTCGACCCGGCGCTCGGCGCCCGCCCGCTGCGCCGCGCCATGCAGCGCGAGGTCGAGGACCGCCTGTCGGAGAAGATCCTGCACGGCGAGCTCAACCCCGGCGACCACGTGAAGGTCGATGTCGAGGACGGCGAGTTCGTGTTCGAGCACGGCCCGCGCGGCGAGAAGGTCGCGGTGGGCGTGGTCCACAGCGGCGAGATCACCGCCACCCCCGACCTCGCGGCGAACGCGTAACGGCTGAACGAACGAAGAGCGGATGCTGCGGCATCCGCTCTTCGTCGTTTCCGGGTGTCGCGGCAACTCTGTCGGAAAACGAGGAGAAACCGGGCGAGAGTCTGCGTGACCGGCGCACTCCGCGGCGAGTCTCCTCATTTCCCGACGCGCGCCACGCCCTACCCTGGACGGATGAGCGAGTTCACGGTCCGGGCGGCCACGACGCAGGATGTGCGCGGCATTCAGGCGATGCTGGAGCCGTTCGTGCAGCGCCGGATCCTGCTCGGCAAGGACCTCGTCGTGCTGTACGAGGCGACCCAGCAGTTCGTCGTCGCCGAGAACTCGGACGGCGAGCTCGTCGGCTGCGGCGCGCTCCACGTCATGTGGGAGGACCTCGGCGAGATCCGCACGCTCATCGTCGTCGACGACTGGCTGCACCGCGGCGTCGGCCGGGGCATCGTCGAGCACCTCGAGGAGAACGCGCGGCGCCTCGGGCTCGCACGGCTGTTCTGCCTCACCTTCGAGGTGGAGTTCTTCACCCGCCGCGGCTTCGCGCCGATCGGCGAGCAGGTCGTCGATCCTGACGTCTACTCGCAGCTCATCCGCTCTCCCGACGAGGGCGTGGCGGAGTTCCTCGACCTCGCGCACGTCAAGCCGAACACGCTCGGCAACACCCGCATGCTGAAGGCGCTTCGTTGAGACCCGGCGTCGGGTCGTACGTCTTCGGCTCCCTGGGTCTGCTCGCATTCGTCGCAACGGCGTACCTGTACGTCGGCGCCGCTGCCCTGCTGCCACCGTGGTGCATCGTCATCCTCGCGGCTGCGTGGATCGGACTGCTGGCGTTCGCGATCTGGCTGATGCGCATGTCGCCCGGGTGGGTGCTCGCGATGCCGGTGCTCTCGGTGATCGTCCTCGCCCTGGTGACGGGCGTGCTCGAGTTCATCCTCGTCCTGACCTGGTAGACAGGGCGCGCCGGGCGGGAGCGGAGGATGCCTCCGCCTACCCTTGAAGGATGACCGGTCAGTCCCCCCGCAAGCGGCACTCCCCGGCGGTGTATCGCCGTCGCAGGCTCTTCGTGCTGATCGCCGCGGTCGTGGTGGTGGTCGCGGTCGTCTGGCTGCTGGTGGCCCAGCCCTGGCGGGGTGCGGCATCCGAGTCCTCCGCTCCTCAGGTGTCGCAGACGCCGGATGCCTCGTCCCTCCCGGTTCCGACCGGCGAGGCCACCCCCGGGGCCACGCCCACGGGCGACGCTGCCGCGGGCGCTGGTGCGACGCCGAGCCCGTCGGGAACGCCGGGCTCGACCGTCGCGGTGTGCTCTGCGAGCGATGTGACGGTCGAGGCCGTCACCGATAAGACCTCGTACGCTGCGGATCAGCAGCCGGCGTTCACGATCCGGCTGACCAACAGCGGCGGATCGGACTGCACGCTCAACGTGGGAACGAGCACCCAGGTCTACACGGTGACGAGCGGCAACGACACGTGGTGGCGGTCCACCGACTGCCAGAGCGAGCCCAGCGACATGATCGTCACGCTCGAAGCCGGCCAGTCCGTCTCGAGTGCCGCTCCACTGGTGTGGGACCGCACGCGCTCGGCCGTCGCCACCTGCGGCGAAGACTCGCGACCGCGCGCAGCGGGCGGGGGAGCGTCGTACCACCTGGCCGTCTCGATCGGCGGGATCGCGTCCACGCAGACGACGCAGTTCCTGCTGTACTGACCGCGGCTCCGCTTCCCCGGGCACGGAAAAGGCCCCCGGGGTTGGGGACTCCCGGGGGCCTGCCATCGTCGATGTAGACTGCGCCCCCAAGGCGCTGATCTTCGACAATGCTTGAGAAGGTGCTGGGGACACCACTCTCTGAGGTGCTGGGGACACCTCGCGTACTACGCTACGTTCTTCGTCCTGCATTGTCTGTCCCCACTTCGGTGGACAAATTGCTCAGGATTGCCGCAGTTTCGTGCAAATCTGTCCCCCAAACGGGGGACAGAACAGCGACACGCTCGGGCGTACGCTGAAAGCAGCTCCTTCACAGGGTTTGACGGCTGTCCCCAGCAGCAGTCTCGATCCCCTACGAGCAGTCGGGCCTCACGGGAGCAGAGGGCCCTCTCGGGTCGGTTGATGTCATCACCACACGAGGGGGCCGCTTGACGCCCGCACACAAGTGCGGGGCCGAAGCGTCCCCCCGGACCACTCCGACCCCGCCGGGCCCCTTGCTAGGGCTTGTCGCCGAACACCTCGGACTCCATGGCGTCGTAGCCCTCGGCCTGCGGATCGCGGTGCTCGCCGCCCGAGAGCGCGTACTCCTCTTCCGGCGAGAGCACGAGGCGGTGGCGGAAGTAGAGCCCGAAGCCGACCAGGATGATGACGTACACGATCGCGATCGCGATGATCGCCGGCTGGAACGTCGGGTTCAGAAGGAAGCCGACGAAGATCAGCAGGGCGATCGCCGCCGCGATGACCGCGCCCGTGATGCCCCACGGACTGCGGTACGGACGGCTCGCGTTCGGGAACTTCCTGCGCAGGATGATGAACGAGACCATCTGCAGGAAGTACGCCAGGACCGCGCCCCACACGGCGATGTTGAGCACGATCGCTCCGGCGACCGCTCCGACGTTCTCCGGGTCGAGGCTCGCGAGCAGGTCGAGCACGACGAGGGCGACGAATCCGATCGCGGCGCCGACGAGGAGCGCCACCCACGGCGTCTGCCGCTTGCCGGTGAGCGACAGGAAGCGCGGGTAGTAGCCGGCGCGTGAGAGCGAGTACATGTTGCGTCCGTACGCGAACATGATGCCCTGCAGCGAGGCGAGCAGACCGACCAGTGCGAACAGGGCGAGCACGGCGGCCCAGCCGTCGCCGACGATCGCACGGAAGCCGTCGAGCAGCGGTTCGAGCGAGAGGCCCGTCGCCTCAGCGCCGATGACACCGGTGTTGAGGAAGAGCACGAGAAGACCGGTGACGATCAGGGTGCCGCGGGCCCAGAAGCCTGCCTTCGGGATGTCGCGCACCGGGTCGTGGGACTCCTCCGCGGCCAGCGGCAGCTCCTCGATGCCGAGGAAGAACCACATCGCGAACGGCAGCGCGAAGAGGATCGGGAAGACGCCCTCGGGGAGGAACGTCGACGAGCCCGCCACCTCCGGATTCGGTGCCATGTCCCACAGGTTGGCCCACTGGAAGGCTCCCGAGAAGATCGCCATCGCCGAGAACACCAGGATGATGCCGATCGAGATGATCGACACGACGATCGCGAACTTGAACGAGATGTTCGCGCCCGCTGCGTTGAGCAGCACGAACACGAGGTAGAGCACGACGTACCAGACCCACATCATGTTCGCGCCCGCCGGCGACAGGTCGAAGCCCAGCAGCTCGGCGGTGATGGCGTTGGCGTAGGACGCGGAGAAGAAGACGATGACGGCTGTCGTCGCGACGTACTCGATCGTCTCGGCCGCTCCGGTGATCAGGCCGCCCCACGGTCCCATCGCGGAGCGCGCGAATGAATAGGCCCCGCCGGTGTGCGGCATGGCGGCCGCCATCTCGCCGATCGAGAAGATCATTCCGTAGTACATGGCGACGAGGATCACGAAGGCGATCAGCATGCCGCCGAAGCCGGCGAAGTCGATGCCGAAGTTCCAGCCCGAGAAGTCGCCCGAGATGACGGCGGCGACCGCGAGCCCCCATAGGCCCCAGATGCCGGCCGACCGCCTCAGGCCGCGCCTGTCGAAGTACTCCTGACCTGCTCGGGTATAGGTCGCGCCACCGACCTTGGCCGAACCACCGCTCGACTGAGACATCGATCCTCCGTGCACTCGGGTGTGACGCGGGGTGCGTCTTTGCGCATGATTGTGGCGCCTATTGGTGGGCTGTGTCTACCTTTGAGGGAGATTTCCTGATTACAGTGGAGCGGCGCCGGTCTTCCGCCGGGCGCCGGGAGGAGGGCATGATGCCGGGCAATCTGAGCGTCGCCGAACTGGATGCCGCGATCGCGGCCGGCGAGATCGACACCGTCATCGTCGCCTTCGCCGATGCCCAGGGCCGGCTCGTGGGCAAGCGCGTCTCGGCGCGCCTGTTCCAGGAGGAAGTGCGCGATCACGGGGCGGAGGCGTGCAACTACCTCCTCTCGGTCGACGTCGACATGAACACCGTCGACGGCTATGCGATGTCGAGCTGGGAGAAGGGGTACGGCGACATGGTGCTGCTCAACGACCCCGCGACCCTTCGCCGGGTGCCGTGGGTGCCCGGCAGCGCGCTGGTCATGGCCGATCTCGGGTGGGAGAACGGCGACCCGGTCGTCCAGTCGCCGCGCGACATCCTGAAGCGTCAGCGTTCTCGTCTCGCCGACCGGGGCCTCGTCGCCTACTCGGGCACCGAGCTGGAGTTCATCGTCTTCGACGACACGTACCGGGATGCCTGGGCCAAGGGCTATCGCGACCTCACACCCTCGACCGACTACAACGTCGACTACGACCTGCTCGCGTCGGGACGCCTCGAGCCGCTGCTGCGCGACATCCGCCTCAGCATGGACGGCGCGGGCCTGTACACGGAGGGCGTGAAGGGCGAGTGCAACCTCGGTCAGCAGGAGATCGCGTTCCGCTACGCCGAGGTGCTCGAGACCGCCGACCAGCACACGATCTACAAGAGCGGCGCCAAGGCGATCGCCGACGCGCACGGCAAGTCGATCACGTTCATGGCGAAGTTCAACGAGCGCGAAGGCAACAGCTGTCACATCCACCTCTCCGTGCGCGGTGAGGACGGCACGCCCGTCATGGCGGGCGACGGTGCCTATGGGTTCAGCCCGTTCATGGAGCATTGGATCGCGGGCATCCTCGCGACGCTGCGCGAGTTCACGCTGCTGTATGCGCCGACGATCAACTCGTACAAGCGCTACGCGAAGGGCTCGTTCGCGCCGACCGGTGTGGCGTGGGGTCTCGACAACCGGACGTGCGCCCTTCGCGTGATCGGTCACGGGCACTCGCTCCGCCCCGAGAACCGCGTCCCGGGCGGCGACGTGAACCCCTATCTGGCGACCGCGGCGATCATCGCCGGCGGCCTCTACGGCGTCGAGAACGAGCTGCCGATGCCCGAACCGCTCACCGGCAACGCGTACGCGTCCGGCGTCGACCACCTGCCGACCACGCTGCGCGACGCGGCGCTGCTCTTCGACCAGTCCGAGATCGCGCGCGCCGCGTTCGGCGATGACATGGTCGACCACTATCTGAATCAGGCGCGGATCGAGGTCGAGGCCTACGACGCGGCGGTGACCGACTGGGAGAGGGTGCGGGGCTTTGAGCGCCTCTGAGACACGACGGCCGGTGATCGGCCTCACGACCTACCTCGAGCAGGCGAAGCAGGGGGTGTGGGACGTGCGTGCCGCGTTCCTGCCGCAGCAGTACTTCGACTCCGTGACCGCTTCGGGCGGCATCGCGGTGCTGCTCCCGCCGCAGCCGGAGGCGGATGCCGCGGCCCCGGCCGTGCTCGAGGGGCTCGATGGTCTCATCCTGACGGGCGGGCTCGACGTGCAGCCAGAGCTATACGGCGCGCAGCGGCATCCGCTCACCGACCCGGCGCGGCCCGACCGGGACGCGTGGGAGCTCGCGCTGTTCCGTGGCGCGGAAGAGCGACGGATGCCGGTGCTCGCCATCTGCCGAGGGCTCCAGCTCGTGAACGTGGCCAAGGGCGGGACGCTGCACCAGCACCTGCCCGACGCGCTCGGCACCGAGCGGTACCGCGTCGGCGGGGGCGTCTTCGCGACGAACGAGGTGACCGTGGACGACGACTCGCGGCTCGCCGAACTCGTCGGCGCCGGCGCGCTCGATGTGCACAGCTACCACCACCAGGGCATCGACCGACTCGGCGACGGTCTCGTCGTGAGCGCGCGCACCGACGACGGTCTCGTGCAGGCGTTCGAGTCCGACGGCGACCAGTACCTCGTGGGCGTGCAGTGGCACCCCGAGGAGAACGCCGAGGACCGCCGCCTCTTCGCGGGACTCGTCCGCGAGGCATCCGCGTTCCGGGCGGAGCGGACGGGGAGCGTGGGGCGGTCAGGGAGCGTGTCCCAGAATCTGCCGCATGGCGCGCCCTCAACCGACGACAAGTGGGACATGGTGCCGACGGAAGTGGGACACGCATGAGCGCGACGTTCACCCTGATCGACCCCTCGACGGGGCGCGGATTCCGCGAGGTGCCGCGCGCATCGGTGGAAGAGGTGGATGCCGCGATCGCCCGTGCCGTCGCTGTACAGCGCGCGTGGGCCGGGATCGCTCCCGTCGCCCGCGCCGACGCCCTGCGCCGGTTCGCCCGCGCGGTCGAGGACCACGTCGAGGAGCTCGCACAGCTCGAGGTGATCAATTCCGGGCATCCGATCGAGTCGGCGCGGTGGGAGGCGTCGCACGTCGCCCAAGTGCTCAACTTCTACGCGGGTGCGCCCGAGCGGCTGAGCGGACAGCAGATCCCGGTCAGCGGCGGGCTGGACGTGACCTTCCACGAGCCGTACGGCGTGGTCGGGATCATCGTGCCGTGGAACTTCCCCATGACGATCGCGTCGTGGGGGTTCGCGCCGGCGCTCGCCGCGGGGAACGCGGTCGTGCTCAAGCCCGCCGAGCTCACCCCCCTGACGGCGGTGCGCCTGGGCGAGCTCGCCGTCGAGGCGGGGCTCCCCGAGGGCCTCTTCGCCGTGGTGACCGGATCGGGCTCGGTCGTCGGACAGCGCTTCGTCGAGCACCCGGACGTGCGGAAGGTCGTGTTCACCGGGTCGACCGAGGTCGGGGTCGAGGTTGCGGCGGGCTGCGCGCGCGGCCTGAAGCCGGTCACGCTCGAGCTCGGCGGGAAGAGCGCGAACATCGTGTTCGCGGACGCCGACCTCGAGAAGGCCGCCGCCGCCGCGCCGGGGGCGGTGTTCGACAACGCCGGTCAGGACTGCTGCGCGCGCAGCCGCATCCTCGTGCAGCGGTCGGTGTACGACCGGTTCCTCGAACTGCTCGAGCCCGCCGTCCGCGACTGGCGCGTGGGTGAGCCGACACTCGAGACGACCCAGATGGGTCCGCTCATCTCGGCCGCCCACCGCGACACCGTCGCCGGGTTCCTCGATGGTGCCGACGTGGCGTTCCGGGGATCCGCACCCGAGGGCGACGGCTTCTGGTTCGCACCGACCGTGGTGCTCGCCGAGCCGGGCGACCGTCTCGCGCAGGAAGAAGTGTTCGGCCCCGTCGTCGCAGTGCTGCCGTTCGACGACGAGGCAGACGGCATCCGCCTGGCCAACGACACCATCTACGGACTGGCCGGTTCGATCTGGACCCAGGACCTCGGCCGTGCGATCCGGGTCTCGCGCGGGGTGAAGAGCGGTGTGCTGTCGGTCAACTCGCACTCCTCGGTGCGGTACTGGACCCCGTTCGGCGGCATGAAAGCCTCGGGTCTCGGCCGTGAGCTCGGCCCGGACGCGGCCGAGCACTTCACCGAGACCAAGAACGTCTTCTTCGCGGCGGATGCCTGACCCCCATGTCCCGATCGCATGCCTTCGTGTCCCAGAATCCGCCGCTCATGGACCCTCTAGCGGCGGAAATCGGGACATGCTCATGAAAGGAACCACAGAATGGATCTGACGCAGCGGCTGAAGGACCGAGTCGCCATCATCACCGGAGGAGCATCGGGCATCGGCCTGGCGACGGCCCGCCGGTTCGCGGCGGAGGGTGCGAAGGTCGTGATCGCCGACCTCGATCCGACCAGCGGCGAGGCTGCCGCGGCCGAGGTGGGAGGCGTCTACCGGCACGTGAACGTGGCGGACGAGGCATCCGTCGACGCGCTCTTCGACGGCGTGGCCGCCGACCTCGGGAGCGTCGACATCGCGTTCAACAACGCCGGGATCTCGCCCGCGGACGACGACTCGATCGAGACGACCGAGCTGCCGGCGTGGGATCGCGTGCAGGACGTGAACCTCAAGAGCGTCTACCTCTGCTCGCGCGCGGCGCTGCGGCACATGGTGCCGGCGGGCAAGGGCTCGATCATCAACACGGCGTCGTTCGTCGCGCTGCTCGGCTCGGCGACGTCGCAGATCTCGTACACGGCCTCGAAGGGCGGCGTGCTCGCGATGACCCGTGAGCTGGGCGTGCAGTTCGCGCGGCAGGGGATCCGGGTGAACGCGCTGTGCCCCGGACCGGTCAACACACCGCTGCTGCAGGAGCTGTTCGCGAAGGACCCGGAGCGCGCGCAGCGCCGCCTCGTCCACGTGCCGGTCGGACGCTTCGCCGAGCCCGAGGAGATGGCGGCCGCCGTGGCGTTCCTCGCCTCGGACGACGCCTCGTTCATCACCGCGACCGCGTTCGTCGTGGACGGCGGCATCACCAACGCCTACGTGACCCCGCTCTGAGCATGACCGTGTGCACAACGTCGGCATCTCGCGCCGTATCGCTCGCGGCGGAGGGTCCTGCGGCGCACCAGCGCCCGGATCGCCGACGCTGTGCCCGCCCCGCGGGGGTGACGCCATGACCGAGACGCCGCTGCGGGGGGTTCGCCGGGCTGTGTACCGGCCGGTGCGAGAGGGCAATGCCCTCGAAGACACGGTCGCGCGTCTCGTGCAGACCATCCGGCTCGGGGTCGTCGCCCCGGGGGAGTCGCTGCCGCCGGAGCGCGAACTGGCGAACCTGTACGCCGTGAGCCGCGACACCGTGCGCGAGGCGATCCGCGAGCTCGCCGACACCGGCTACCTGGTACGCCGTCGCGGACGGTACGGCGGCACCTTCGTCGCCGATCCGCTGCCGCAGCCGCCGCATCCCGGAGAGGTCGACCCGGCCGAGCTCCACGATGTCCTGGGCCTGCGCCGTGTGCTCGAGGCCGGAGCGGCGCGCGCCGCCGCGTCGCGCACCCTCGAGCCGTCGCAGCGCGACGAGCTGTGGGCGCGGTACGAGGCGGTGACCGCGGCATCCGAACCCGACTACCGCCGGCTCGACACCCTCCTGCACCTCGCGATTGCCGAGGTCGCCGGCATCCCGTCGCTCGTCGCGCTCGCCGCGGAGAACCGGGCGCAGGTGAATGCCTGGCTCGACACCTTCCCGCTGCTGCCGCGCAACATCGAGCACTCGAACGCGCAGCACGAGTCCATCGTCACCGCGATCCTGGCGGGGCGAGCGGATGCCGCGGAGGCGGCGATCCTCGACCACATGGCCGGGTCGGAGGCCCTGCTGCGCGGGTTCCTGCTCTAGCGGCGTCCGGTCGACCGTGGTCGGCCGGTCGGCCGGGGTCGTCACGTCGGCCGGGGTCGGCCAGGTCGGCCGGGGTCGTCAGGTGCTTGCCGCATCATCCCGGCGCATAACTCCTGCAGAACGGTGTTCCCGCGCCGCGACACGCCGTCGCGGAACTCCGATGGGCGCGAAGTGCAGGAGTTATGCGCCCGGTCGGGGCGGCCGTCTACGCTGGAACGATGGCCGGCAAGAAGCGCCCGAAGAAGGAACTGGAGTTCCGCAACACGCAGCTCGCCGACGCCCTCCAGACGCAGGACATGGCCGCCGTCGCGTTCGCCCTCCGGCACGGGCCGACCGTGGTGCCGCTGGTCCGCGTCGGCCAGCGCGACGATCCGCTCGACGTCGGCGAGGTCTGGACGTACCGCGATCCGCGCAACGGCGACATCGCCCTCCTACTCTTCAGCGATGCCGCGAACAAGCCCGAGACGCTTCCGCCCGGCGTGGCCCTGCAGTCCCCCGCGTGGCTGCGCTCGTTCCTCGGCGCGCACAAGGACGAGATCACCACGGTGTTCTTCGATCTCGCGGGTCCCCACCCGCTGCAGGCGACGCCCGCCGATCTGATCGCTGCCCTCGACGCCTGAGGCGGCGCGCGCTCGGTCGGGTCGCCTCGGTGGCGGCGCTCGGAGGACCGGTCGTATCTCGGAGGATCGGTCGTATCTCGGAGGGTTGCCGGGGATCGGCTCCGAGATTCGCTTGATCCTCCGAGATCGACGGATGCCGCGCCGCTACGCTCTGGGCATGCGCCGAGTTCTCGCGATCGCCGCCGGCGTCGCCGCCGTGGCCCTCGGCCTGACGGGGTGCGTGCCGACCGGGGGGCCGCTCGCGATGCAGCCCCGCGCGGAGGCGTGGCACGACGCGCTGCTCACCGGCACGCTGCACATCGATGACGACTGCGTCTGGGTGGAGACCGCGGACGCGGCCTATGTGCCGGTCTTCCCGGTCGGCTCCGCCCGGATGGAGGCCGGGCGCCTCCTGTACGGCGCGACCTGGTCGGACGGCGACACGATCGACATCGGCGGCGGTGAGGCGCCCGAGGCCGGCGCCGACTGGTACATCCCCGACGGCTGCCCGGATGCTCTCCTGTGGGGTGCCGCTCCGCCGCCGGAGGGGTGACCGGGTGCGCTCGACCGGGCTGGCGGCCGAGGTGGGCGCGCCGCGACCGGCCGCGTCGGACCGGGGAGCCCGGTTCCGTCGGGACGGGGAGCCGGCCGCGTCGGGACGGCGAGCCCCCGCTCAGAACTCCGGGATGTCGCCGCCGCGGCCGGGTCGCACCCGCGTGCGGACGTCGTTGAGCGCTCCGCGGAGGGTGCCCGACCGGTTGTCGATGACGTCGGTGTAGCCGAGTCGTGCCGCCTCGGAACGTCGCTGTGCGGCCTGCGCCACCGGGCGCACCTCGCCGGCGAGGCTCAGTTCGCCGACCGCCGCGAGCGTCTTCGGCGTCGACTCGTTGTTCACGGCGCCGGCGACGGCGACGGCGATCGCGAGGTCGGCCGCGGGCTCGGTGAAGCGCACGCCGCCGACGGTGGAGACGTACACATCCTTGTCGCTCGTCTTGATGCCGCCGCGCTTCTCGAGCACGGCCAGGACCATCGCGACGCGCGCGGAGTCGACGCCGTTCACGATGCGGCGAGGGTTGGGGCTGGTCGCGGTGATCGTGAGCGCCTGCACCTCGACCGGCATCGCGCGCCGGCCCTCGAGCGCGATGGCGACGCAGGTGCCGGGCTCGGGTGAGCCATGGCCGAGGAAGAGGGCGCTGGGATCGGGGACCTCGGCGATGCCGGCGCCGGTCATGTCGAAGCATCCGACCTCGTCCGTCGGGCCGAAGCGGTTCTTGAGCGCCCGCACGAACCGCAGCGAGGTCTGCCGGTCGCCCTCGAAGTGGCACACGACGTCGACCAAGTGCTCGAGGATGCGCGGACCGGCGATCGACCCGTCCTTCGTCACGTGCCCGACGATGATGACGGGGAGCCCGCGGTCCTTTGCCACGCGGATGAGCGTCGAGGCGACCTCGCGCACCTGAGACGGGTGCCCCGCCATGCCCTCGGACAGCGACGAGGCCACCGTCTGCACGGAGTCGACGATCAGCAGCTCGGGGCGCACCTCGTCGACGTGCCCGAGGATCGTCGCGAGGTCGGTCTCGCTCGCGAGGAAGAGCTCGTCGTGGAGCGCGCCGGTGCGCTCGGCGCGCAGCCGCACCTGCGCCGTGGACTCCTCGGCAGAGGCGTAGAGCACGCGGCGCCCGGCCTTCGCCGACTGCGCCGCGACCTCGAGCAGGAGCGTCGACTTGCCGACTCCCGGCTCGCCCGACAGCAGGATCGCCGCCCCGGGCACGACGCCGCCGCCCAGCACGCGGTCGAACTCGCCGACCCCGCTCGTGCGGCGCGGGGCGTCGGTCGTGTCGATGCTCGTGATGGGGCGCGCCGCGCGGCCCGCGCCGGGGGCGATGGGCGTGACCGAACGCACCAATCCGGTGGACTCGGATGCCTCGACCACGGTGCCCCACTGCTGGCACTCGCCGCAGCGGCCGACCCACTTGATCGTCGTCCACCCGCACTCGGTGCACCGGTACGGGGCGGTCTGCGTGGGTCGTCGGGCGGCGGCCATGGGATCAGCGTACGTGGGGGCCGCGACATCGCTTCGCGGCGCGGCGTAGGGTGACGGCATGCGGGTGGATGCGGCATCCCGATTCATCGCGGCGGATCCCGCCGACGTCTTCCGGGTGTTCGTCGACCCGGCGCTCATGCTGGCGTGGCTTCCGCCCGAGGGCATGGCCGGGCGCTTCGAGGAGTTCGACCCTGAGGTCGGCTACCGCATGGTGCTGCGCTATCTCCAGCCACCCGAGGGCGGCGGCAAGGCGGGCGCGGACGAGGATGTCGCGGTCGTGCGTCGCGTGCGGGTGGAGCCGTCGGAGCTCATCGTCGAGGAGATCGACTTCCCGTCCGACGACCCCGCGTTCTCGGGCACGATGACGATGACGTGGATCTTCACCGAGGGTGACGGCGGCACCTACGTCGATATCGAGGCGACGGGAGTGCCGGCGGGCATCATCCCGGAAGACCACGCGGCCGGCATGGCGTCGTCGCTCGCGAACCTCGCGCGCCTCGTCGAGGGCGGGTGAGGCATCCGCCCACGGACCGCCGGGCACGAGCGCCCAAACCACTCAGCGCAGAGAGTCGATGACCTCGCGCAGGGCGCCGGCGGAGCGGTGGAAGAGCTCGAGCTCGTTCGCGGAGAATTGCGTCTCGCGGATCGGCACGGCACCGGCCGCACTCACGACGGAGGGCACCGACAGTGCGACCCCGTCGACGCCGTGGAAGTCGCGCAGCACCGGCGAGACCGGCATGACTGCGCGCTCGTCGCGGAGGATCGCCTCGATGATGCGGGCGCTCGAGAGTCCGATCGCGTAGTTCGTCGCACCCTTCCCCTGGATGACCTTGTAGGCGGCGTCTCGCACGTCGATCGCGATCTGGTCGAGCTCCTCCACCGTCATGCGGTCGCCGGCCGGGGTCACCCAGTCCAGGATCGGCACCGCCCCGATGGTCGCGGCCGACCACAGCGGGAACTCGGTGTCGCCGTGCTCGCCCACGATGTAGGCGTGCACGCTCGAGGTCGAGACGCCCGCGCGCTCGGCGAGCTTCCAGCGCAGACGCGACGTGTCGAGCACGGTTCCCGAGGCGAAGATGCGCTCCGGCGGCAGGCCGGTCTCCTCCTGCGCCAGCACGGTCAGCACGTCGCAGGGGTTGGTGACGATGACGTAGATCGCGTCGGGCGCCGCGCTCAGCAGCTGCGGCATCATCTTCTTCATGATCCCGGCGTTGACGCCGGCGAGCTCGATGCGCGTCTGCCCGGGGTTCTGCTTCGCACCCGCGGTGATCACGACCACGTGCGAGCCCTCGACCACCGACAGGTCGCTGCCGCCGATGATGTCGCTCGTGCCGGTGAACTGCGTGCCGTGGGCGAGGTCGAGCACCTCGGCCTCTGCCTTCTCGGTCGCGATGTCGTAGAGGGCGACGTGCCGGGCCGATCCGCGGATCAGCGCGGCGTACGCGGCGCTCGAGCCGACGCTCCCAGCGCCGACGATGGTGACTTTCGAGTTCTCGATGACGGCCATGCCGCCAGTCTTGCAGTGAGCGGATGCCTCGGGCCAGGCCGAGGACCGGGTCAATACGGCAGGACGTTGAGCGGGGTCATCGAGCCCACCGCGATCTCGACCGAGGTCGACGCGCCGCCGGACATCTCGTACACGCGCCCCGCGGTGGAAGGTCGCGTGCGGATCGCCCGCGGCGGCTGATGCGGCATCCCGTCCCGTCGTTCTACGCTGACCTCGTTCGCGACCGCTGAGGAGGACCGACGATGTGCCGATGGCTGGCCTACACGGGCGAGGCGCTGGCGCCCTCGACCCTCATCCTCGACCCGCAGCACTCGGTCGTAGCGATGTCGCTCAACTCTCCGCTGGGCGCCGAGACGGTCAACGGGGACGGCTTCGGTCTGGGCTGGTATCCGGATGCCGCGCCCGGCGCCGACCCCGCCGTGTTCCGGTCGATCGAGCCTGCGTGGCACGACCAGAACCTGCGCGAGCTCAGTCGTGCGGTGCGCTCGCCCCTGTTCTTCGCGCATGTGCGGGCAGCCGCGGGTCCGCCGATCCAGCAGACGAACTGCCACCCGTTCCGCCACGATCGCTGGCTGTTCATGCACAACGGGTCGATCTCGGGATTCTCCACGTACAAGAGGGATCTCGTGCTCTCCGTCGACCCCGAGCTGTATCCGTCGATCCAGGGGACGACCGATTCGGAGGTGCTGTTCCACCTCGCGCTGACCTACGGACTGATGGACGATCCGGTTGCGGCCGTCGGCGCGGCGATCCGCCGGGTCGAAGAGGCCGGGCGTGCGGCCGGGGTGCAGTTCCCGATGCAGGGGACCGTGGCGGTCACCGACGGGGCGACCGTGTGGGCGTTCCGGTACTCGACCCAGGGACGCTCGCGCACGCTGTTCCACTCGGCGGACGTGCCGACCCTGCGACAGATGTACCCGGATGCCGCGCGCCTGGCCGCCTTCGGAGACCGAGCCCAGGTCGTGGTCTCGGAGCCGCTCAACGACCTGCCCGGGGTGTTCCTCGAAGTGCCCGAGTCGACCGTCGCCGTGCTCGATCCGGACGGGTACCACCACCGGGAGTTCCTCGACGCGTGAGGCGGTGTTCGCGCGGCCGTGGCCCGTGTGTCGCCGAGTGCTGCAGATTCCTGCGAGTGCTGCGTCGATCGGAGCAGCACTCGCAGGACGTTGCAGCACTCGACCGCGGCTTCGCTCGATTGGCGGGTTCGCGCGGCGTGACGTAAACTCTTCGGCGGTGACGTGTCCGAGCGGCCGAAGGTGCAACTCTCGAAAAGTTGTGTAGGGTAACCCCCTACCGTGGGTTCAAATCCCACCGTCACCGCCACGTCGAAGCCCCGCGAACCCTGGGAAACAGGGGAATCGCGGGGCTTTGTTTTTGCCCGAAACCGCCAGTCATCCCGCCGCTGCGAACCTCAGGGTGAAAGCCGGGGTGAAGGAAGTTGCCAGGCCGGTCGAGCCGCCGCCAGCATGACTCCGAATGCCCGCGATCCCCACCGTGGGCAGAGAGGCTGCTGCGTTGACCATGTTGACCCGCGACCGCGCATCTCGACGTGCACTCCCACTTTCTCGCTGGGAACAAGAGCGGGAACAAACCTGGGTGAGACGAATATGACCCATGTGATGCGTTGAGAAGCCAGATCGCTGAGCCGGCTTGCCGCAAGCCTGCTATGAGTTGAGCTCGCGGCCGAGGCGGGGACCTAGGAATCCGCTCGACCTCGTAGTGGGGTCTTCGGCGATCATGACCGTGCGCTGGGTAGTGCGGGCGCGGCTCGGTGCCTCGCGACATAGTCGAGGACGCCGTTGAGGAGGGCACGCATCCGGTCCAATCGGGCAACTAGGCATTGCCCATCCGCCAGCGTCTATTTATAGTGATCACTACATATAAGCCAGCATGGGCTGACAACGCCCGCGCCGCAGGTGCCCTAGGGGAGCGAACTCTCACCTATCGGCCATTGAGCGAAAGATCGAGGACCACGATGTCGGAGGAACTTGCCTGGATGTCGGGCGATGCGATGGCCGAGGCCGTTCGGCGGAGAGAAGTATCGCCGGTCGAGCTCGTGGACGCTGTGCTGGACCGTCTCGAGCGTACCGAGCCCAAGCTCAACGCCTTTGTCACGGTCGTGGTCGAGCAGGCGCGTGAGCAGGCGAGGTCGGCAGAGAAGGTCGTCATGACGACGGCCCCCGAAGACCTGCCTCCAATCTTCGGGGTACCGGTCACGGTCAAAGACCTCTCCGACACCGCGGGGATACGCACGACCTACGGTGCCGTGGCATACAAGGACCATGTGCCCACTCGGGACTCGATCTCGTGGGGGCGGTTGAAGGCCGCCGGTGGCATTCTCATCGGAAAAACTACGACGCCTGAGTTCGGGGGTCTTGGCGTGACCCAGAGCGGTCTGACCGGTGTCACGAACAACCCTTGGAAACTCACGCACACCGCCGGCGGGTCCAGCGGCGGCGCGGCTTCTTCCGTGGCGGCGGGTGTGGGTGCTCTGGCATGGGGTTCCGACGGTGGTGGGTCTGTGCGCATTCCAGCGGCGTGCTGCGGCGTCGTAGGCCTCAAACCGTCGCGCGGACGCATCCCCACTGAGATCCTCTGGGAGTCGGTCGCCTCCGACGGGCCGTTGACGAGGACCGTCATCGATTCCGCTCTGCTCCTGCAGGTCACGAGTGGTCCCCACCACCGCGATCCGTTTGCGCTCGAGCAGTCGGGTCAGGACTACGTCGGCGCCGTGCGCTCCGCACGCGACCTCTCGTCCTTGCGCCTTGCGTTCGCTCCGAATCCCGCGGGAGCCGCTGTCGACAATGAAGTGGCCTCGATCGTGAGCGCCGCGGTGGCAGCGATCTCATCCGCCGCGGGGTGCGAGGTCGACCAAGTCGAGCTCGACGTCCCTGATCCGGTGGACTATTTCGTCGACTACTGGTCGCCGGCCTTCCCGGCGCTGATCGACCTGCTGACGGATGGGAACCCTGATCGCGCGGCGGAGATGGGCGTGCCGGCCGCGACTATCGAGATGGCACGACGGGGTGCGGAGATCACGACTTCGGCGTACCTCCATGCCGCGGGGCCGGTGCGTGGCGAGATCTATTCCGCGTTCGACCGAGTGCTGAGCGATCACGATCTGCTCATCACCCCGACGATGCCGGTTGCCGCGTTCCCGCATCCTGGGGATCTCGGCGGCAACTCTCATGTCAACGGCGTGCCCGCGAAGATTCCGTCGATCGACTTCCACCGGTTCACTGAATCGCCCAGCCACGCCGGGCTTCCGGCCATCACCGTCCCCTGTGGCTTCACGCGCGACGGGCTGCCCGTCGGGTTGCAGATCGTCGGCCCCCTCTATGCGGACGCAGCCGTGCTGGCGGCCGCGGCCGTCATCGAGCAGGTGCTCCCGTGGTCGAACGTGCGGCCGAGTCTGTGAGCTCCTGGTTTGCGGACGCGTCGGGACTCGAGCATCGGAAAGTCGCCGCCATCGCCTTCGAAGAAGTCCTCCCGGCCCCCGAAGACGGAGTGAGCCAGGCAGCGCGCGTGCGGATGCGCGACGGCGTGCATCTGGCGACCGACATTTATCTGCCCGACGGGCCCGTCGAACCTGGCCCCACCGTTCTCATCCGTCTTCCCTATGACAAGAACAGCGATTACATGCGGATGCGAGAGGCGGCCGAGTACGTGACCTCGCGCGGCTACCGGATGGTCGTTCAGGATGTCCGCGGCAAGTTCCGCTCCGAGGGCGAGCCCGTCGCCTGGGTAAATGAGGCGAATGACGGTGCCGACACGCTCGACTGGGTCATCCAGCAACCATGGTCTGACGGCCTGGTCGGCATGGCGGGGGACTCCTACTACGGCTACACCCAATGGGCCGCGGCCTCCACCAGCCACCCCGCGCTCCGTGCGATCTCACCGCGCTTCACCGGCACAGACCTGAATGCTCTGCCGTCCGATGAGGGCGATCGACGCGAGGTCGAAGTGAGCTTCGGGCTCATGTACGACCTAACGATCTTCATGTCTCGCAATTCGATCAACTGGCGTCCTGACTGGGAGACTCTTCCGCTCTCCGCTCAGTTCGAGGCGGTGCAGGAAGCGGTCGGGGCGAGGTCGACCACGTTCGACATGCACTATCCACACCGCGTGCCGATTCGCCGCTTCCCCAACGGCAGTCCTTTTGAACAGCGTGCCATTCCCGTGCTGCACACGATCGGGTGGTGGGACAATTGTGCGACCTGGTCATGGACCGACCAGCACCGGATGCAGGAGTCGGCGGCGTGGGCGGCGGCCAACCATCTGTTGATCGAACCGAGCGATCACGAGAACATCTTCCTGCGCCCGGGCGGAGTGGCCGAGCCCGCATCGATGGCCGAGGTGTACGAGCCGACCCTGGCTTTCTTCGACGTCTATCTGCGCAACCTCGCTCGGCCCGAATCGATCCCGCGCGTGCGTTGGAGCTTGGCCGGCACCGACGAGTATCGCGAGACCGTGGCGTGGCCCCCGCCCGGCGCGACACCGGCAGTCCGGCATTTGACGGCTGACCGGGCACTCGCGCCGGAACAGGGAAGCGACGAAACGCTCTCCTGGGTTCACGACCCGGAGGACTGTGTGCCTTCGTCCGCAAAGGATCCGTTCGCCTTCCTCGGCGAGCGCCCCGACGACCAGGCTCTTGCCCAGAGAGCGGATGTGCTCGCATTCGCCGAGGCGGCGAGATCGGAGGCGGTGGAGCTCGTCGGGCCGGTGACATTCGAAGCTCTGGTCTCCAGCGATGCGCCAGCGTTCGATGTGTTCGTTCGGCTATATGATCGGGCTCCGGACGGCCGGCTCGACCGGATCGCGCTGGGGCAAATCTCTGTTCCCCGCGCGGACGGCCTGGAGTCGATCGAGATCGAGCTCGGGCATCTCGGGTACCTTCTTCGGGCCGGGCACTCGCTGCAGCTGCACGTGCAGTCCAGCGACTATCCCGAATTCCTCCGGCAGCCGGGAACGGGCGAAGAGGCATGGTCGGCGACGACGACGCGTTCCAGCACACAGACCATTCGCCTGGGTGGCGGGTCTGGTGTGCTGCGCTTCGCTGAACTAGATCACCCGACCCCCAGTTGAGGGCATCCGGAGAGGCGTTCGCAACGCAGCTCGCCCTCGCGGTTGTCTTCGGAGCCGGGCATTCATGCGAGGTCAGTGACGCTCATCCGTTGCTCTCCTCGCTCGTACGGGTCCACATCACCTTCCAGATAGCGACGGCACCCGGCTTCTCACGCCCTTCGACCTCGAGGATGCAGTCGAGTGTCGCCAGGTATCGATGGCCGCGGGCCTCGATTGCGGAGACCGTTCCGCTGAGTCGGATCCGGTCACGTGTGGTGACCTCGCTGACGAACCGTACGTGGTCGAAACCATAGTTCCACCCCGCCCAATGCGGATCCTCGACGTAGAGCACGCCGTTCGCGAGATGGTCGAAGAGACCGAGCAAGTGAAATCCCTCGATCAGCCCAGGCTGATAGAGGTCGCCATCCATCGCGTGGACGTTCTCGTCGATGTATGTCCCGAACTCGAAACCGTCGACGCGGTCTTGGTCTACTCGCAGATACTCGCTGCGGAAGGATCGACCGAGAGTGCTCGGCAGTTCGTCCCACGTGGTGGCCAGCTTGAGGGATTCTGTTTCAGGCATCAGCAGTCCTTGAAAGTTACGGTGATCTCGACACTCATCGGTCGATGTTGTGTAAAGGTTGAGATATAAACGCTGAAGGAGGAGCCATGCCACGTCGAGTGGACAGCGCCGAACGCCGCATTGCCATCACATCCGCGGCTGTGCGGATACTCGCTCGTGGGGGGTCGAGCGCTCTCACGCTTCGCAGCCTCGCCGAAGAGCTCGACGGCTCGATTACTCTGGTGACCCATTTCTTCAGCAACCGGAATGATCTGTTCGCTGCGATCGTCGACGACATGGTCGCTTCCTACGACGCCGAACTGGCCGAGCTGGAAAGGGGAGATGACGCTCCCGGTCGGCTGCGTCGACTCCTGCAGTGGATGCTTCCGCTGACTGCGGAAGACATCGAGCGGGAGGCCGGCCGAATCGCCCTCATCTCGATGCGCGACGATGCGAACATCGACCACTTCTTCGTCGCCAACGAGCGCCGTGCCCGCGAGCTGCTGGCGAGCCACCTCGAGACGCTCCTGCCCCAGGCGAAAATCCCGCACGCGGTGGACGTCCTGCGCTCGGCCGTCAATGGCATCGTTCTCTCGACCGTGGAGCATCCCGATATCTGGTCTCCGCGTCGGCAGCTCGACGTCATCGAGACGGCCATCCAGTCTCTGGAGATCAGTCACGTTCCTGCCTGAAATCCGTACTCGCGAGCAAGTGGAAGGGCAGGGACCGGCCCGCGCGCGATGAGCAGGGCGTCGACGATCCGCGCCTCCCCCGAGATCTCTTCGATCATCACGGGGTTGAGATCGGCCGCCTCGAGCTGGTCTGCGAGGTCGAAGCCGAGCCAGGAGAGTCGACTCGTGAGGTTCGTCAGCCCGTCGAGGGCTGTTGGCGGGTGGATCGCACGGTAGCCGGAAAGCAGCTGGCCGAGGATTCCGGGGCGGATCAGGCTTGCCGCCGTCTCCGTTCCCAATGGCGCAAGCGCGTAGCGAGCATCCGCGACGAGCTCGATCATCGTGCCGCCGAGCCCGACGCCTACCGTTGCGCCGAGGACGGGATCGACCACGAATCCGGCGAACCCCTCGACATGCCTGTCGAGCTGCCGCTGAACCTCGAATCCCTCGATCTGCGCGTCGGGCCGATGCTTTCGAACGGAGGCGGCGATATCAGCGATCGCGGACATCACACTCTCGGGGCTGCGAAGGTCACGCACGACGCCGCCGACGTCCGTCCGGTGTGTGATGTCGGGCGACTGCACCTTCACGACAACGGGATATCCGATCGTGTCAGCGAAGGCCGCGGCATCGATGCCCGAGGAGAAGGTTCCCGACTCGACGGCATCGATGCCGTACGCGGCAAGGAGGTCCGCTAGGAGAGGGCCGGTGACTGGTCCGGCGGCGTCCCTGAGCCTTGCTCGAAGTCTCGCGAGTTCGGTCTCGTCTGGCAGGTCGATCGGTCGCGCTGCTTGGGCTGGCACCGGCCGCGCGTTCCGGGTGGCTGAACGAACTGCGACGAGTGCATCGCTCAGCCCGCGGAGCACACCGACGGAGCCCGTGCTGACCCGGGTGTCGGCGATGGTGTGCGAGGAGCACGAGGCGATCACGACGGGAACCTCGCAGTCCGCCGTGAGCGCTGCATCGAAGTACTCCTGTTCGTACGCGAGTTCCGATGCGCTGAGGGTGATCTGAGCGTCCAGCAGGGCCATGACGACGTCGATATCGGGATCCGCACCGACGACGGAGATCGCCGACTGGAACTCCTCCTCGCCGACGCCCGGGAGCGAGGCGGCATCCAACGGATTGTTGATCGCGCTGCCGGCCAGGATGGCTTCGAGATCATGACGCGTGGTCGCCGAGAAGGCAGGCAAGGACACTCCCACCGTTGCTGCGACGTCGGCGGCCAGCGCCGCCTGTCCGCCCGAGATCGTGATGACGCCGACGCGCCCCTGGCCGATCGAGCGCGATCCGAGGACGGAGAGGAGCTGCAATGTGCTCGACAGCTCGTCGTAGTCGGAGACGAGAGGGATGTCCAGCTCGTCGAACAGCGCTTGGTACGCGGAGTCGCTGGAAAGGAGTGCGCCGGTGTGTGCAGCGGTCGCGCGAGCTCCGCTCTCCGACCGCCCCACCTTGAGGGCGACGATCGGCTTGCTCGCCACCCGGGCGGCGGCGACCGCCTCCCGAAAGCGAGGGGCACTGCTGATCGACTCGACAACGATGCCGATGACAGAGGTCAGCGGGTCTGATGCGAGCCACGCAATATAGTCGGCTGTTGTGGTGGCGGCCTCGTTGCCGGTCGAGATGATGCGAGAGAACCCCGCCCCCTGCACGCCCCGGGCCACGAAGATCGCGCCGGATCCCGATTGTGAGACGAGCGCGATATCACCCGAATTGAGCCCGGTGAGGTTGTCGTCTTCCGCCCACAGTGTGAACGGTTCTGCGACGCTGATGATCCCCATGCAGTTCGGCCCGTGCACGAGCATGCGCTCGGGCCCGCGGTACTGCGCTAGACCACGAAGATCCTCTGGACTGAGCCCGACGCTCATGACGACAGCGGAGCGGCAACCCGCCGCTTCCAGTTCTGCGAGCACGCCCGCGACTTTCGGCGCGGCGACGGCCACGACCGCGACGTCGATGTCCGCCAGTTTCTGGACCCGGTCTGTCGCGAGGACTCCCTCAATGCGGTCCGCCGAAGGGTGAACCACGAAGATCTCGCCGTGAAACGCCGACCTCTGCAGGTTTCGAATGACGTTGTTCCCTGTGGCATGCGAGGAGCGCGCGGATGCTCCGATCACCGCAATGCGGCGCGCGGAGAACAGTCGGCTGATCGGGTCTTCGACGTTCAAGGTGGAAGCCTTCGTTCGTATGGCAAGCGTTGTGTAGCGCTGACTATACAAAGTATCTCGGGGTCATGGCAAGAGGCGTGTGATGGCTCAAGCGCCAGGGTTTCCTTCGGATTGCGGTTCACGTAAACGTTACAAACGGACGGAACCTCATCATTGTTTTGTTGTAGCAAGTGATATACATTGCTTCCAAACGGCACCAGCGTCGACCCGTCACGTAGGAGTACTCATGAACGACAGCACCTCCGGAACGTCCCCGATCTCGTCACGGCGAGGTCTCGCAGCGACGGCGGCGCTCGCCGTCCTCGGCCTCGCGATCGCGGGCTGCTCCACCCCTGCTCCCGCGGAGACCGCACAGCCGATCGAGCTGACCACCCGCGCCCTTCCCGCCGGCAACGGCGTGGTCGACGAGCTGGTCTGGAACCTTCCCACTGGCGAACCGCCGACCATCGACCCCCCCAACGCGGCTACGTACTCCGGGGCCGGCGTCGTGAGCAATCTCTGCGATGCGTTGGTCACGATCGACGAGAACTACGAACTCGGTCCCAACCTGGTGAGTTGGGATCAGGTCAGCCCCACCACCCTCGTCTACACCCTGGAAGCGGACGCCACGTTCTGGGACGGCACACCGGTCACCGTCGACGACATCGTCTACAGCCTGCAGCGCGCTGCATCTCCTGAGTCCATCGTGTCCTTCGCATTCGTGAATGTGAGCTCGATCGCCGCGACGAGTGACACCGAGGTGACGATCGAGTTCAGCCAACCCGACGTGATGTTCAACCCGACGATGGCTGGCTTCCCAGGCATGGTGATCCAGCAGAAGTACGCCGAGGAGGCCGGTGACGCGTTCGGCACCTCGAGCGCCGGCGTGATGTGCAGCGGCCCTTACGAGTTCGTGAGCTGGACACCCGGCGACAGCATCGTGCTGAAGCGCAATGACAACTACTGGAACAAGGACGTGCCGCTTCTGGCAGAGAACGTCACGTTCCAGTTCATCACCGACAGCTCCGCCGCGGCTCAAGCACTGACCACGGGAGAGATCGACGGAAGCTACCAACTCGACCCTGCGGCGATCCCGGCACTTGAGGGGAGCGATGAAGGGCGGCTGTTCTTCGGGCCGTCGATGGAAAGCGTGAGCATGAGCATCGCCCGCGCCGATGGTCCGCTCGCCGACATCGGTCTGCGCGAGGCATTGCAGCGCATGGTTGATCGAGAGGGGATCGCGGACGTGGTGTTCCATGGCGCGGCCGCTCCGCTCTACACGACCCTCTCGCCGAATACCTGGCCAGCCGATGTGACGGCCATCTATCAGGAGTCCTACGATCGTTGGACTGAGGAACGGTCATTCGACGTCGACGCGGCAAAGGAGCTGGTCGCCGCTTCGGACTACGACGGCACGCCGATCGTGCTGGCTACGGCCGCCGGTGACGAAACCACGAACAAGATCGCGCAGCTCGTGCAGCAGCAGGCGAAGGATGCCGGTGTCACCATCGAGATCAAGGAACTGCAGCCCTTGGAGTTCGCAACTGTCGGATACGACAAGGCGACGCGGGACAGTCTCGGACTCGACCTCATCATCGGGTCCTCCTTCAACATGACGCGAGAGCCCCTCGAGCCGCTCGGCTTCATCCTGCTGCCGGATGCGTATTACAACTACACCGGGTTCGATGACCCTCGGGTCACAGAACTCCTCACCGGCGCGCGACAGAACTTCGACGATCAGGAGCGCGCCGAGATGACCAACGAAGCCGCGGACATCGCGGAGGAGTCGTCGCCCACGATCCCGCTGGTCAGCACCTCCACCGTCACCTTCCTCAACAACGCGCTCGGCGGCGCGATCACATCATTCGCCTACCTGAGCATGCCGGCGATGGGCTACATCGGGGCGCTCGACGAATGAGTTCCATCAGAGAGCTCGGGGTCTCATGACCTCGACAGTCTCGGTCCGGGTCGCCTCCAACTCAGCGCGCAGGAGGCGACCCTACGGCCGCTACCTTCTTCGCTGGGTCGTCGGCCCGGTGGTCACGATTCTGGTTGCTGGCTTTCTCATCTTCGCTCTCCTCTCGGTCTCACCCGGCGATGCGGTGAGCGCGATCCTGGGCGACAAGGCGACCGAAGAGCAGAGAGAGACCCTGCGAGAGCGACTCGGCCTCGATCTTCCGCTGCCGCTGCAATTCGCGAACTGGCTGCAGGGTGCTATCACCGGTGACTTCGGAGTCTCATTCACCTTCCGACAAGATGTTGCGTCGATCGTGGGTCCCAGGCTCGGGACGACTTTGACTCTCGTGGCGATGGCGATGATCTTGATCCTCGTGCTCGGGCTCGCGATGGGAATCGTCGGCGGTCTTTATCGCCGTGCGCGACCGTGGGTCGCGACGCTTGTCGGCCTCATGATCTCGATCCCGAGCTTCGTGGCCGCATCCTTCCTGATCGGAACGTTCGCGGTCGGGCTGGGCTGGTTTCCCACCTTCGGCGCCGGCGAGCCAGGTGTGGACAGAATCTGGCACCTGACACTGCCGGCCATCGCGCTCTCTATCGGGTGGACGGCGTATCTCGCGCAGATCTCGATGGCGTCGATCTCCGAGGAGAACGGAAAGGAACACGTGACGACAGCTGTCGGTCGCGGACTCCCCTTCGGTCTCATCCTTCGCAAGCACATCCTGCGCAACGCCGGGGTCCCCGTGATCACGGCATCCGGTCTCACCCTCGCGGCGCTGCTCGCCGGGTCGATCATCGTCGAGTCCGCATTCGCGGTCGAAGGTATCGGGTCGCTGCTGGTCTCCAGTGTGCTCGCCAAGGATCAGCCGGTCGTCGCTGCGATCTCGTTGATCATCGTCACTGTGTTCGTGATCATGACGACACTGGTGGACATCCTGCATGTCGCGCTTGATCCCAAGCTCCGTGAAGCGGGTGCCTCGTGACCGCTCAACTCGTCGCCACCGAGGACTCCAAGCTGTGGGGTCGCAAGCGCCTGGCGGGGTCTGACCCGCTCCTGCTCGTCGCCGCCGCGGTCTGCGGCCTCATGATCCTCGTGGCCGTATTCGGACCGCTGCTGGCGCCCTACGATCCGAACGCCACGAACATCCTCGCCGCCGATCTGCCACCGAGCCCCGAGCATTGGCTCGGCACCGATTCTCTCGGACGGGACATCTACTCGCGCATCCTCTACGGCGCGAGGTTGAGCCTGCTCGCGCCGACCATCATCGTCGCTGTGAGCACGACGCTCGGCGTGGTGCTCGCGTTGACGTCGTCTTGGGTAGGTGGCTGGTTCGACAGCCTTGTGAACAAGGCCCTGAATGTCCTGTTCGCGGTGCCGGCAATCCTCGTCGCGATCGTCGCTGTCGCGGCATTCGGCGCCGGGTTCTGGCCACCGGTGATCGCCTTGAGCATCATCTACACCCCCTATGTCTCTCGTGTACTCAAGGGAGCCGCGGCCCAAGAGCGACGGAGAGCGTATGTCGAGGCGTTTCAGCTCGCGGGGCTCTCAGCATGGCGGATCAACACCCGCCACATCCTCAGAAATCTTCAGCCGCTCATCCTCGCGCAGGCGACGTTGAATTTCGGCGCCGCACTGATCGACTTCGGTGCCCTGTCCTTCCTGGGCCTGGGTGTTCCCGCGCCCACTGCGGAGTGGGGAGCGATGGTGAGCGCCGGAAGATCGGAGCTGCTGGCGGGGAACGCGCAGCAGGCGATGGCGGCGGGAACGGTCATCGTCCTGACGGTCGTGGCGTTCAACGTCCTCGGCGAGCGAGTGAGCCGACGATTCGGAGCCACGCGATGAGTGCACACGAAGCCCTGCTCGAGCTGAAGGGCCTTCAGCTCAGCATCACGGATCAGCGCACCCGCAGGGTGGTTCCGATCCTCCACGACGTGACTCTCGAGGCCCATCAGGGCGAGGTGGTGGCTATCGTCGGCGAGTCCGGCTCGGGCAAGAGCATGACCACCCGATCGATCATGCGCCTTCTCCCCAATGGTGCACGGACCAGCGGCAGCATCCGATTCCAGGGGCGCGAGCTCCTCACCCAGTCCGCGAAGGACCAGGCGTCGTTTCGCGCCTCGTCCGTGGGCATGATCTATCAGGACCCGCGTGCGCACATCAACTCGTTGTGGACGGTGGGCGACTTTCTGGTGGAAGGCGTCGTCAGTTCCGGCGCCATGTCGCGGCGCGATGCACGAGCACGTGCGGTGCGACAGCTGGGGGAGGTGGGGATCGCAGATGGCGAACGTCGGATGCTGCAGTACCCGTATCAGCTGTCCGGAGGGCTCCTTCAGCGCGTCATGATCGTCGCCGCACTCATGACGGACCCAGATCTCATCATCGCCGACGAAGCGACGACAGCGCTGGATGTCACCGTGCAGGCGGACGTCATGCGCGTGCTCCGCGGCCTTCGAGACAGTCGAGGGGTCGCGCTCCTTTTCATCACTCACGACCTCGACCTGGCCTCCAGCGTCGCAGACACCATCGTGGTCATGTATGCAGGTCGAGTCGTCGAGCGAGGATCTGCCCGAAACGTATACGAGTCGCCGACACATCCCTACACGGCAGCCCTGCTCCGTTCTCGACCGAACCCGACGTCACGCGAAAGGCTGGAGAGCATTCCGGGGCGCCCCATCTCGGCCGCCGAAGCAACCACCGGATGCGCTTTCGCCGACCGGTGTCAGTTCGCGGTCGACGTCTGTCGCACCGAAGTGCCACCGGTTCGGAAAGTCTTCGAATCCGACGTTGCCTGCCATCGCGCGGAGGAAGTTCATGCTCAGCTCGGAGGCGCCCGATGAACGACGCCATCCTCTCTGTGACGGACCTCACCAAGTCGTTCCGCATCGGCGGTTCCGGCCGAGACGGCGGTGAACTCCTCGCGGTGGACGGCGTGACATTCTCGCTACCGGAGGGTGGGTCGCTTGCGATCGTCGGCGAATCCGGTTCCGGCAAGACGACGACCGCCCGAATCATCGCAGGCCTGGAACGGCCGACGAGCGGAGGGATCCTCTTCCGGGGCCAGGAATGGAATACGCCGGCGGGAGTGGCGGAACGCCGTGCCCGCGCCCGCCAGGTGCAGATGGTCTTTCAGGACCCCTTCGGTTCACTCGATCCGAGGCAATCGCTCGGTGCGTCACTGGATGAGATCCTCGTGATCCACAACCACGGCCGACGCTCACGGTGGCGGGCAGCGCGGTCCGAAGAGCTCATGGAGATGGTCGGTCTCGACGGCTCACACCTTGCCAAGCTGCCGCGAGCGCTGTCGGGTGGGCAGCGGCAGCGGTTCGCGATCGGGCGGGCACTCGCTGTCGAGCCGGAGCTTCTCATTCTGGATGAGGCGGTGTCGGCGCTCGATGTCAGCGTGCAAGCTCAAGTGCTGAACCTGCTCATCGATCTCCGGGCCCGGATCGGCGTCTCATACCTGTTCGTCTCACACGACCTGGCCGTCGTCCGTCAGATATCGGACTCCGTGATCGTCATGAAGGACGGCCGCGTTGTCGAGTCGGGAGACACCGACGAGGTGATGGATCGGCCGCGCAGCGAATACGCACGAAAGCTGCTCGCCGCAATCCCTCGACCGGCCTGGGAACTCCCCTGAGACCGTTGGCATCGAGGAGAATCCGCTGAACGTGCATGTCGCTCGGGTCTGCCGCTACCCGGTGAAGGGGTTGGGTGGCGAAGACCTCCCGCGCGTCCACTTCTCGGAAGCGGGAATCGCCTTCGACCGCCATTTCGCGCTCGCACACGATCGGGTCCCGCTCGAGCCCTTCGGCTCTTGGACCACGTACGAGGCGTTCCTGGCGCTAGACGGATTCCCCTCCCTGGCCGGCTTCAGCGCGCGCATCGAGGAGACCTCCGGCGAGAAACGGCTCGAGCTGACCTCGCCGGACGCGCGACGGCTCACCTTTCCACTATCCGACGATCGACGAATGTGTGCCACCTCTGCTTCTGACGATCAGTCGGTCAACGAATGGTTCGGCACTCACACGCACACCGCACGCCTTGTTGCCGCAGGTACCGGTCTCTGGGATCTCGCCGATTCCCCAATCTCCCTCATCAATCTCGCCTCCCTGAACCGGGTCGCCGAATCGCTCGGACTCCGGGAACTCGATCCGCGACGGTTCCGAGCCAATGTGTACCTAGACGGCTTGGAGCCGTGGGAGGAATTCACGCTCGTCGGCCGGACGCTGCGGATCGGCGACGCCGAGGTGGAGATCATCCGCCCCATCGAGCGCTGCCGAGCAATCACGGTTGACCCCGATCACCCGACGAATGACATCAACGTCCTCGCCGCGCTGGCCGCCAACTTCGGTCACTCGTTCTGCGGGTTGTACGCCCGCGTCGTCAAAACCGGATCGGTCGGAGTCGGCGATCCGATCACAGTTACAGGCGCGCCGCTCGCGGCGCCGGATACCGACGGGTCTGACGCCGGCCGGGCGGCGACCCCTCGGATGGCGACGGTGCTGACGGTGGCGGCGTCCGCAAACGACATCGTCTCCATCGAGCTCGAAGACCCTACCGGTCACCTCCTCACCGCGAGGGCTGGCCAGCATCTGCGCGTCCACCACCCAGACACCGCGGCTCCCGCGTGGCGCAACTACACACTGTCCCGGATCGGCGGTCGTCCGCGGATCTCGGTTCATCGCGATCCGGACGGCAGAGTCTCCCCATGGCTCCATGAGGTCAAGGCAGGGGGCGCGCTGCTGATCAGCGGCCCGTTCGGCGACGTCACGGTGACACCCGACGACCCATCGCCGCTTCTCGTGATCACAGCCGGCATCGGCATCACCCCTGCTCTCGCCTACGCTGCCGACCTTGCGCGCACACCGCGACCCGCGACATTTCTCCACGTCGCTCGAACGACCAGCGGCGTCGCGCACCTCGACGAACTTGTCGATGCCTGCCATCGCGCCGGAGCGCGCTTCGAACTGTTTCTCACGGGAGAGGACGCACCGACTCACCGCCGCGGGCGTCCCGACCAAGACGCGCTTGCTGAGATCGTCAGCAACCCCACCGCCACCCTCGCAGTCCTCTGCGGACCCTCAAGATTCGATCGCGCGATGCGGGAAGCTCTGGCAGCGGTCGGCGTCCCGCCCGATCGGATCAAGTCGGATCCGTTCTACTCCCCGCGGACCGTTGACTTCACGTGGCGGGAGCCGCCCTCAAGAGGTCCGTTCCAGGTGAGGTTCGAGGGTTCTGAGGCGGCGAGCGGAGTCTGGGAGGGCTCTGGAACCCTTCTCGATCTTGCGGACAACATGGGTGCGGGGATTCGGTCGAGCTGTCGGGCGGGAGTCTGCGGATCCTGTCTTGTGAAGGTGCGTGGCGAAGTGGCTTACGTCGTCGATCCTCTTGATGACACACCCACGGGGATGGCGTATGCGTGCTGCGCCGTACCCACTACAGACCTCACTGTGGTCTCGAACTGATGCGAGGAGAATGATGCCGCAACATCCCCCGACCCCCCCGACCCCCCCGATAGACCCTGTCGTGGCAGCGGCGCTGGAGGCTTCCGGTGTCACGTCCACCTTCACTGCGGCGATGATCCCCGCGGCCCGCAAGGAATCTGCAGACGCACACGACCTGATCCTCGCGGGCACCGCACACCACGGTCTGCGTCACGAGGAGTTCGTCGTCGAGACATTCGCCGACGGGCTCATTCCAGTGAGCGTGTTCACACCACCGGGTGACGTCCGGCCGCGCCCGGTGATCTTCTACGTGCACGGCGGCGGCATGGTGTCGGGGGACCGCTTCAGTGGGATGGAGTTCCTCGCGCCCTGGTCCGTCGAGCACGACGCGGTCATCGTCGCGGCGGACTACCGGCTCGCCCCGGAATTCCCGGATCCGTATCCCGTTGAAGACACGTACGCCGCTCTGTGCTGGACGTATGACAACGCAAATGAGCTCGGAGTCGATCCCGCGCGGATCGCGATCGTGGGTGTCAGCGCTGGTGGCGGTATTGCCGCAGGCGTCACTCTTCTCGCGCGAGACCGCGGCCGCCCACCGATCCTGGCTCAGATGCTTCTCTGCCCCATGCTCGATGACCGCGATCAGACTCTGTCCGCCACCCAGATAGATGGCGTCGGTTTCTGGGACCGAGAATCCAATCGGACGGGTTGGGCGGCGCTGCTCGGCGAGAGGCGTGGCACCGATGACGTGTCCATTTACGCAGCTCCCGCACGGGCGAACGACCTGTCCGCACTTCCACAGACCTTCATCGATGTGGGCAGCGCCGAAGTCTTTCGCGACGAAGCCGTCGCATACGCCAGCGCTCTGTGGGCAGCGGGGGGATCAGCGGATCTGCATGTCTGGGCGGGCGGAGTGCACGCGTACGAGATGTTCGCCCCGGACGCCGCGATCTCGCGCGGAACCGTTTCGGTGCGCAACGAGTGGCTGAGGTCTGTGCTCGCTTAGCGCACATATTCGTCTGCGGTGTCCTCGCCGCAGGCGTGGGAGACCGGAGCTGGAGTTCAGCGTCTACCCAGCGGGAACAGGAGCGGGAACAGTCGCAATGAACTAGATGTGACTCAGTGGAGCGTTTGAGAACTCTGATCCCTGCGACTCCATCCGGTATGCGGTTCAAATCCCACCGTCACCGCCACGTCGAAGCCCCGCGAACCCTTGGAAAACAGGGGATCGCGGGGCTCTCTTCTTGCCTGAAATCGCGAGGTGACAACGCTCTGGAAACAACCCCCACGAGCGGACAGTTCTACCGCACTCCGACGAGTACTCGCGTCAGCTCCTCGGCGCACTGTGAGACCGCCAGCAGCGGCGTGTAACGACGGGGAGCGGCCCGTCCTGTGGGTGCGCTCGGAAGAAGCGGGCGGAACGATCAATCGGTCTCCGGGCCGAGACAGAAGGAGCAGTCCGCTTCCTCACACTCCCACGATGTCAGGCGAAGCCTCAGGATCACGGGTAGAGACCGCGGAGGCGGTGGGCTTCTGTGACACGCTTCACGGCGAGAGCAGTGGCCGCGGCCCGCAGGGTGAGACCGTGGAGCGAGGCGAAGGCCGTGACATCGTCCCAGCCCGATCGCATCCGCTCGGCGAGGCGCGATTCAACCTCGTCCAGGCTCCAACGGTAGGCCTGGTTCGACTGCACCCATTCGAAGTACGAGACGATCACTCCTCCCGCGTTGGCGAGGATGTCAGGCACGACGAGAACGCCCGCCTCTGCGAGAATCCGGTCGGCTTCGCGCGTGGTGGGCCCATTCGCGCCCTCGACGACGATGCGCGCCTGAACGCGGTCGGCATTGCCGGCGTGGATGACTCCCTCCACGGCGGCAGGGACGAGGAGGTCGACTTTGAGTTCGAGCGCCTCATCGCCGTCGAGTGGTTCTGCGCCAGGGAAGCCGACAACCGTACCGGTGATATCGACGTGGCGGCCCAGCGCCTCGACGTTGATCCCGGTCGACCTGAATACCGCGCCGTACTGGTCTGCGACGGCCACGACGGCGACCCCTACCTGGTCCAAGAAGCGAGCCGCATCACGGCCGACCTTACCGAACCCCTGCACGACCGCGGTGGTCTTGACCGGATCGAGTCCGATCGACCTGAGCGCCGCGAGCGCGACGTGAACTACGCCGCGAGACGTGGCGCTGGAACGGCCGAGCGAGCCGCCGAGGCTGAGAGGCTTTCCGGTCACTACGCCGGGGACGGTGTGGCCTTGGCTGACGGAGTAGGTGTCCATCATCCATGCCATCACCTTCTCGTCGGTACCGATGTCGGGCGCTGGAATGTCGTGCTGCGGCCCGATCATCGGGAGGATCTCGGTCGTGTAGCGCCGCGTGACCCGCTCGAGTTCTGCAATCGAGTAGGCGCGCGGATCGATGGCGATGCCGCCCTTCGCGCCACCGTAGGGCACATCGAGCAGGGCGCACTTCCAGGTCATCCACATCGCCAGAGCGCGCACCTCGTCGATGTTCACCGAGGCGCTGTAGCGCAGGCCGCCCTTGGCCGGACCACGGGAGATGTTGTGCTGGATGCGGTAGCCGGTGAGCACCTCGACGGTTCCGTCGTCGCGACGAAGCGGGATGCTGACGGTGAGCTCGCGCCGACTGGATTTGAGCATGGCGTGCGTGCCCTCGTCGTAGCGATGGAAAGCGACCGCTTCCTCCAGTTGCGAGTGCGCGTCCGCCAGGGCTTGCGCTCCGGCCTCATCAAGGCCGGGTGTGGTGATTGCGTGGAGTCCGTTCATCACGGCGCCTCTCATCGAGTCTGGTCGCATGTCATGAGTCGATCGCGTCGCAGAGGTCCCGGAACAGTCGGGCGTGCAGCCGGTTCCAGGCCTCCGTGACCGGCTCTGGCCACGATGAGAACTTCACCACGACCGTCCGCGTGCCCGGGTCGACCCAGATGAACTGTCCGTGGATGCCGGCAGCGTAGTAGTCGGAGCGCACGCTTCTCGTGAGCCACCACTGGTTCGCGTAGGCCCCGCCAGGGTGAACGCGGTGGAACACGGTTCCGGACGCGGCATTCGGGTCGCCGCCCTCGAGCGTCCGTTGCACCCACTCGGCCGAAACCACCCGCCTGCCGTCGATGACGCCGCCATCGAGCATGAGGCGGCCGACGCGTGTCAGGTCTCGCGCCGTGCAGGAGATCCCGCCGTTCGCGAATCCGAAGCCCACGGCATCGACCGTGATCTGCGCGTCGTGCTCGCAGCCGAGCTTGGACCACAGTCGCCGCGAGACCGCGTCGGGGTACCGGAGCCCAGTCACGTTCTCGACCATCCACGCCAGCACGTCCGTGCCGGCTGAGCAGTACATGAACCGTTCGCCGTGCCGCCCACCGCCGCGCAGCCCCGCGAGGAACGAGTACATGTCAGCCGGGTCGTCGGCCACCCGGGGCCGCCAGCCGGCGATTCGGTCCTGTGCCTGGACCTCTGAAGCGGGGTTGCGGTAATCCTCGTCGTAGTCGACATCGACGGTCATATCGAGCACCTGTTGGACAGTCGCGTCGCCATAGGCGCTGCCGGCGAGCTCCGGTACGTACTCGTCGACGCGCCGCTCGACGTCGACAAGCCCCTCGTCGACCAAGGTGCCGACAGTCAGCCCGCAGATCGACTTGGAGACGCTCATCAGCAGGTGCACCCCGTCGGGATCCACGCCGTCGCGATAGTGCTCGGCGACGATCGCGCCGTCTCTCACGACGACGAGTGCGTCGGTGTAGCTCTGTTCGAGCCGCTTGACCAGGTCGGGGACTGCGGCCAACCCGCTGAGTCCTATCACCGGTCGGACGGATTCCTCGGCGGGCCGGTGCGCGATCGGCGCCGTGGGGACGAACTCCGCGACATGCGCGAACGCCCAGCGGTTGTGGGGCGCGTCCTGCCAGGTGTCGAGGGTGGGCTCGGCATCAGTCCCGCCGGGGACACGCGGCGGATGGGCGCTGCGGCCAGCGTGCTGTGGCAGCAATGAGGTCACGAGGTGATCCTGTTCTCGTTGAGTGACGGCGTTGTGGGGGATGCGCTGGTCGGCGCATCCGGCGGCCATTGCTGCTGCGCCGCCCTCTCGACCGGAATGCGCGGCGCGCGCGGCAGGGGTACGGCACCTGGCGTCTCGGGCATCGCCGCGAGCAGTCGCTGCGTGTATTCGTGCTGGGGGCTCACGAGCACTTCCGCGGCGGGGCCGACCTCCACGAGGCTGCCCTTCCGCATCACTCCGGCCGTATCGCTCATGTAGCGCACGACGTCCAGATCGTGGGAGATGAGGAGGTAGCTGAGCGCGTACTCACGGCGCAGTTCCTGCAGCAGATTCAGCACCTGCGCCTGCACCGATACGTCGAGCGCGCTTGTCGGCTCGTCGAGCACGAGGAGCTTCGGGCGGGTGGCGAGAGCCCGCGCGATGCCGACTCGCTGACACTGGCCGCCGGAGAGCTGGTGGGGTAGCCGCTCGGCGTGGGCCTGTGCGAGTCCCACCTCGTCGAGCAGCTCGTGTGTTCGCGCAGCCAAGGCGCGTCGACGCAGGCTCGTGTGCGTGCGGAGGGGTTCCGCGATCGACTGTTCGATCGTGAGTCGGGGGTCCAACGCGGCGACCGGGTTCTGGAAGACCATGCCTGTGCTTGCCCGGAGGCGACGCATCGCCTTGTTGCGCAGCGCGCCGATCGGCTCGCCATCGATACTCGAGCTACCCGAGGTGGGCTCGATCAGGCGCAGCGCACACCGGGCGACGGTGCTCTTCCCGGATCCCGACTCTCCGACCAGCCCGAACGTCGTGCCGGTCTCGACTTCGAACGAGACGCCGTCGACGGCCCGCACCTCGCTGCCGTGCGCCCGGTAGACCTTCACAATATTGTCGACCGTCAGCATGGTGCTCATGAGCGACCCCCTTCCACGCCGCCGGCCAAGATGCAGGCCGCCTCGTGCAACGGCGAAACGGGCTCGAGTGCAGGGTCGATGTCTGCGCAGGCAGCGACGGCGATGGGGCAGCGGTCGCGGAAGGAGCAGCCTGTCAGGTTGAGCAGGTTGCCGGGCACCGAGCCTCGGATCGCGTCGAGAGGCTGGCCGGGCAGATGCCGTCCAGGCAATGCGCCGAGCAGACCGCGCGTGTACGGGTGGCTGGGGGCGCGCAACACGGCGTCGGTCGGGCCCGTCTCGACGACCCTTCCCGCGTAGAGCACTGCGATGCGGTCGCAGACCTCGCGAACGACGCCGAGGTTGTGGGTGATGAGCAGCACCCCGAAGCCGAATTGGTCGCGGAGCGACAGGATCAGCTCGAGAATCTGCTTGGCGATTGTCACGTCGAGCGCTGTCGTCGGCTCGTCGAGGATGAGCAGTTTCGGTTCGCACACCAGCGCCATCGCGATCATCGCGCGCTGCAACATGCCGCCTGACAACTCATGAGGGTAGCTGCGGTAGATCCGTTCAGGGTCGGGCAGGCCCACCTGCTCGAGGTAGTGCAGGATGTGATCCTTCGCGGCGGCCCGCCGCAGCGGGCGCCCGCCGACCCGCCGGTGCCGGTCGACGACGTCGCGCATCTGCTGCCCGAGTGTGAAGACCGGGTTGAATGCCGTGCCCGGGTTCTGGAACACGATCGAGATCGCGTCCCCGCGTGCCGAGCCGCGGCCGTCGAAGGGTTGCTCCACGCCCTCGAGCAAGATCCGCCCGCTCGGCGCTGCGCCCTTCGGCAGCAGACCCAGCACGGCCAACCCGGTGAGGCTCTTGCCACATCCGGTTTCGCCGACGATGCCGACGACCTCGCGGGGGGCGACCGAGAGGGTGATGCCGCGCACGGGGCGGTTCGTGAGCGCGCCCCGCTCCTCGAACGCTACCGAAAGATCGTCAATGCGAAGAAGGTCTGTTGCGCTCATCGCTTCACCTGCCGGGGGTCGAAGAAGTCGCGCAGCGAATCGCCGAGCAGGTTGAAGCCGAGCACAGTCACGAAGATCGCAAGGCCGGGGAAGGTCGATATCCACCAGGCGGTGAAGATCTGCCCTCGCCCCTCCGCCACCATGAGGCCCCAATCGGGTGAGGGTGGCTGCGCGCCGAGTCCGATGAACGCCAGCGAACCGGCGGCGAGGACGACGCTGCCGACATCCACCGTCGCCTGAACGAGCACCGGAGTCATGCAGTTTCGAAGGATGTGTCGAGGGAGGATGCGCCACGCGGGGACCCCGATCGCGCGGGCGGCCTCGACGAAGGGGCGGTCGCGTAGTGAGCGAGCCTCCGCGCGCACGAGCCTCGCATACCAGGGCCACCAGCAGATGGCGAGCGCGATGCCCGCATTCGTGAGGCTGGGGCCGAGGATCGAAACGGTCACCATGGCGAGAAGCAACGGTGGGAAGGCCTGGAAGACCTCGGTGACCCGCATCAGGACCTGGTCGAGCCAGCCGCCGCGGTAGCCGGCGATTGCTCCCAGCGGGATGCCGATGAGCGCCGCGATCGCCACGACGACCAGCGAGATCGTGAGCGCAGGGCGCGCGCCGATGATCACGCGGCTGAGGATGTCGCGGCCCAGCTGGTCGGTGCCGAACCAGTGCACAGTGCTGGGGGGAAGGATGCGATCGGCGACGCTCGTCGCGCCGTAGCCCTGCGCGGGGTAGGGGGCGATCCAGGGGCCGAAGAGCGCGAGGATGACCACCAGAATGATGAGCGCGAGGCCCAGCGCGGCCAGCCGGTCGGTGCGAAGCACTCGTCCGATCCGGCCCAGCGGGCGGCTGCCGACTGGGACGAACGCGGGCAGGGCAATGGTGGCGGTCATGTCAGGGTCACTCTCGGGTCCAGTCGGGCCTGCACGAGGTCTACGACGAGGTTGGCGATAAGGTAACCGGCGGCGCCGAGGAGGGTGATCGCCATGATCGCCGGGTAGTCCACCGCGAGCATCGCCCCTGCCGCAAACTGCCCTATGCCGGGCCAATTGAAGACGACTTCGACGAAGAAGGTGCCGGTGAGCGTGTAGGCGGCAGCGAGCCCGATGATCGTCATCGTCGGAGGCATCGCGTTCTTCAGCGCGATCTTCCAGCGAATCAATCCGTCGCGCAGTCCATAGGCGTTGGCGGTGAAGACGTAGTCCTGACCGAGCACCTCGAGCATCGAAGCGCGGGTCATGCGAGCGATGAGCCCCAGCGGATAGGCCGCCAGTGTGATCGCGGGGAGTATCAGATGCGCGAGGCCGTCACTGTAGGCGACCCAGTTGCCGGTGATGAAGCTGTCGAAGAGCGGGAAACCGGTGACAGGGGTGATCGGCGCGACGTAGTCGACCTCGGTGCTGAACTGCCCTGTCGCGGGCAGCAGCTTCAGTTGTCCGACGAAGAGGACCTGCAGCAAGAGGCCGAGCCAGAAGGCGGGCATCGACACGCCTCCGATGGCGAGGAAGCGGATGGCCCCGTCCAATGCCCCGCCGGGCCGCTTGGCGGCGACGACACCGAGGATGATGCCGAACACCACGGCGATCAGCATCGCCGCGAAGATCAGCTCCAGTGTCGCAGGAAGCCGGGCGGCGAGTTCGTCGAGCACTGGACGCTTCGTGGCGAGCGAGTTTCCCCAGTCGCCCGTGACGAGCCCGCGAAGGTAGACGAGGTACTGGATGATGATGGGTTCGTTGAACCCGAGCTCTTCCCGGATGCGGGCGAGCTCCTCGGGCGGCGCCTTCGGCCCGGCGTAGACGACGGCCGGGTCGGCGGGGATGACGCGTGAGAGGACGAAGACGACGAGCGTGAGCACGAACAGCACGATCACCGCGGTTCCGAGCCGACTGGCGAGGAAGCGCAACATGGATGACTCCTGAGATGGGATGCGATCGGGCGGGACGGGTGAGCCGCCCCACCCGATCGCGATGTCCGGCGGCCTTAGCTCGCCGGTTGGATCGGCGCGAAGAACGTCGTGAACGGATAGTTCTCGTTGAACTGCGCGACTTCGAGCCCCTTCGGCACGACGCTAACCGCCTGCGCGTCGTACAGGAAGACGCCCGGTGCCTCGTCGACGAGCAGATCCATTGCCTCCTCGTACTTCGCCTGCGCGGCCTCTCGGTCACTGCCCGTCAGCTGGCCCGCCTCATCGACGAGGGCGTCGTATTCGGCGTTCTTCCAGTAGCTGAGGTTGAAGAACGGCTCATCGCTGGAGTGGAACAGGGAATAGAGGTTGTCGGCGCCCGCGTCACTGTAGGTCGGCCAGTAGTACACGACGAAGATGTCCTGTGCGCTCGCTGGGTCGGCCTTGGCGTTCTCCCACTGCTGGTTGAACAGCTCGGCGCGCACGTCGAGGGTCACACCGATCTTCGCGAAGGCATCCTTGAGGAGCGGCACGAACCGGGTCTCAGCCGGGTTCTCCGACGCATAGGTCAGGGTAAGAGTGAGGCCGTCTGCGTGGCCGGCTTCAGTGAGCAGCGCCTGGGCCTTCTCGAGGTCCTGGCTGTACTGCGGCACGTCCTCCGAATACGGGAAGATCCCCTTCGGCACCGGCCCGTGCGCTTGAGTGCCGTACCCGGCGCCGCCGACCTCGATGATGTCCTCATAGGGCACCGCGTAGCTGAGGGCCTGTCGCACCTTGGGGTCGTCGAGCGGGGGCCGGGTGGTGTTGAAGAACGCGAGGAAGTTGAACGGCGAGTTCGCCGTCGTGACCTCGGAGTCAAGATCCGCCGCGATGGTGTCGATGTTCTCGAGCGGCAGGCTTGTTGCGATGTCGACCTCGCCCGACGTCAGCATCTGCTGTGCGGTGACCGCGTCGGGCGTGATGGCGATGTCCACGATGTCGTAGTGCGGTGCCGCCTCGTCGTTCCAGTAGTCGTCGTACGCCTCGAGCACGACCTTCTCGCCGGGGGTGTACGACTTGACGGTGTAGGGCCCCGTGCCGGCATCGATGCCCGCCTCGAAGTACTGCTCGTCGTCCGCGGAGGCAGCGAGCGCCTCCGGCGAAACGATCCAGGCGCCGTAGGTGGAGGCCGCGACGAGGTCCATCGGAGCGGAGTAGGCGAGATTCATCACGACCGTGGTGTCATCGGGCGCTTCGATCGATGCGAGAGGCGCCCAGATGAAGGATGCCCCGGCGCGCTCTTTCGCGGCCTCGATACTCGCCTTGACGGCTTCCGCGTCGACGGGCTCGCCGTCATGGAACGTCGCGCCTTCGCGGATCGTGAACGTCCAGGTGAGACCGTCCTCACTCACCTCCCAGGATTCGGCGATTCCAGGCGTGAACTCCTCCTCAGCGCCCTCGGCGTTCTTCCACAGAAGCGGCTCGTAGACGTTTCCGAGGTAGAGCGCCTCCGTCGAGAAGGACCGCACCGGGTCCCAGGTGGTGACGGCCGCGGACGCGGCCACGCTGAGGACGGAAGCGCTCGATTCGTCGCCGTCCGCGCTGCCGGCGGTGCAACCGGCGAGGGCGAGTGCACCGACGGCGCCCATCGCCAGAAATGAAAGGGCGCGAGGTGCTCGCGCTCGGGTGACTGCCATGTCTGCCTCCTGCTGTGAGATCGCCGCTCGGGGATCTTCAGCGACGAAGTGTGGCTATTGTATGGACGCGAAGTGATAACACGCCAATACTTAGTTGCGGTCATTTCGATACCTCGGAGGCATCAATGGATCTTCGCCTATTGCGCTACTTCGTCGCCGTCTGCGAGACAGGCACCCTGCACGGCGCGGCCGCCGTCGTTCACGTCGCCCAGCCCTCCCTGAGCCGACAGATCCGCAGACTGGAGCAGGATCTCGGCTTCGCCCTCTTCGATCGCTCCGCTCGCGGACTCTCCCTGACCGCGGCGGGTCGGGCCTTCCTCCCCGTTGCCGAGGATCTCCTCACCCGCGCGACCCAGGCATCCACCACCGCCCGCTCGATCGCACGCGGCACCGTGTCCGATCTCACCGTCGTCGCCGCGCCGACCACGGTGGCAGATGTCATCTCCCCGTTCATCGTGCGCTCCGGCGCCGACGGGGTCATCGGCAACGCAATCGAGGTGATGCCGGAGAATGTCTACAGTGCGATCGAGCACGGGGATGCGGACTTCGCCGTCGGCACACGCATCCCCCCCGCCGAGTTGCGCTCGATGGTGCTCGGGCACGCGTACCTGTGGGCACAGATTCCCGCCTGGCATCCCTTCGCGAGCCGACCGAGCATCCCCATCGCCGAACTCATCAAGGAACCGCTCATCCTCATGAGCCGCGCTCATGGAGTGCGTCAGATGCTCGACTCCGCCGCCGCTCGGGCCGGGCTCGCGTTCACCGCCTCCGTGGAGACAGCCTCTCCTGTGCTCGCCCAGGCACTCGCCGCGGCAGGTCGCGGCATCTGCGTACTCTCCGACGACCCGCACTACGACCTCGTCGCCGTTCCGATCTCGGCGCCCGGCGGCGAGCTGATCATCACCCTCTTCGGCGTGTGGGACGAGATGCACTATGCCAGCGCCCACATTGCAGCCTGCCTGGAGGAGCTGAGCGCCTTCAATGCCGAGCTCTATCCGCAGACGGTGAAGTTCGGGGCGAGTGGCGCGACCGGGTGAACGCGGGGTGGGAGCGGGCGGCAATGCCCGGCGAGCATCACAACGGGACCGAACGGGTCGTGGACCGATCACCGCGATGACGCTCACACTGGCGTTCACCCATCTCAACGAATCAAAGGAGATTCCGTGCGTCGTTCTGTGTCACTGCTCCTGTGTGGAGCCTTCGCCGCAACCGCGCTGACGGCCGTCGGCGCCGGAACGGCGGCGACCGCATCCAGCTCGGTACCGGCGTCTCGTTCCCACAGCTCCGTGCCCGACGACCGCCTCACAGGCTCGGGCGCGGTGACCCGCTCGGTACTCACGGCGGACCAGCTCACCGCGGACCTCGCGCCGGCGGCGACCGTCTCCAACGATGCGTTCGCCCTCCCGGAGCAGGCTGCGAGACCGCACCACACCTTCGAGGGCACCCTCACCTTGGACGGCGTCGCCACCGCCGGAGACTTCACAGCCGTCCGAGGTGGCACCCCCGCGCCAGCCCGCAGGCACCTGCCGCCGTTCTCCGTTCAGCTGGTTCAGAACGGCAGCCACCTCGTGCCCGTCGCCCGCGGCGTGCAGTACACAGGCAGCCCCTACTGGAACCTCGCGGTCGGAGCCGGCCGCGCCTGGAGCGAGAAGGGCGATCGCGGTCAGACACGCGCTGCCCTCCCGTTCGCGCTGATCCAACGCAACGCGAACTGCGTACACAACGGCGTCCTCACGTTCCTCTTCAAGAACAAGAAGATCTCGAACGTTCGGTACCAGATCACGAGCGAGACCTGCCAGTACTTCCAGTTCGACATGTGGGGCCAGGTGAGCGCGACGTACACGCCCGGCGGCATCGCAGGGGCGCGAGACATCCGAAATGCCTACGCGGCTGAGGTCGCCGACCGTCTGCCGACCAAGCCGATCTCAGCTCTCGCCGCCGATCACCCTGACGCGGGCATCGACCTGTCCGCGTTCGGCCGCGGGATCACACCCGGTGCGCTCAGCACCCAGGGGTTCCTTTACGACGGTGTGAACTACGTCGGCAACTGCCCCACTCGGCAAGGCGACTACCCCTTCTGCGGGCAGATGCTGCTGCCCTCGTACTCCACGGCAAAATCCGCGTTCGGCGGAGTGGCACTCCTGCGTCTGGCCCAGAAGTACGGTCCCGGGGTCGCCGACGAACTGGTGCGGGATCATGTCGCGGAGGCATCCGGTTCGTCCTGGAACGATGTCACGATCGATCACGCTCTCGATATGGCGACCGGCAACTACGCCTCGGCCGCCTACCAGGCGGACGAGGGCGGCCCGACGATGTCCGCATTCCTCGGCGCCGAGTCGTATGCCGACAAGATGACCGCGGCGCTCTCGTTCCCCCATCGAGCTGCCCCTGGCACCGTCTGGATCTACCACACCTCGGATACCTTCTTGGCGACGCGAGCGATGGACGACGTGCTCAAGGACCGCGCCGGGTCCGATGCCGAGATCTTCGCGATGCTGCGCGACGAGGTGCTGAAGCCCGCGAAGGTGGGACCCGACTCACTCACCACGCTGCGCACCGGCAACAGTCCTACGGGGGCGCCCTGGGGAGGCTATGGCATGTTCTGGACGCAGGACGACATCGCGAAGGTCGCAAAGCTGCTCACCGTCGACGGCGGCGCGGCGGGCGGCAGCCAGGTCCTCCACCCCGGGCTTCTCAACGCGACGCTGCAGAAGGACCCCGCCGATCGTGGCGTCACGACCACCGGCGCAATCCCGTTCCACTACAACAACGGTTTCTGGGCGCAGGACTTCAGCAGCGCAGACAACCCCGCATTCACGTCAACCTTCTCCGTGCCGTTCATGTCCGGATTCGGCGGGATAACGGTCGCGCTCATGCCGAACGGCTCGAGCTACTACGTCTTCGGCGACAACAACGAATTCGCCTGGCGCAGTGTGATTGCGGAGTCGAACAAGCTCGCCCCGATGAGCGGCGGCCACTAGGTCGTGTCTCCCAATGGACAGACGGGTCCGCTCGCCTTGAGCAGCGCGTGAGCCCGTCTCCCACAAGCCGGATGAGGACTCGCCGTTCCACCCCGCTTGCCCCCGTGCGCAACGGCACGCAACCGACGCCGGACGCGCCACACTGACCCGAACACACCCATACGAACGGATCGAAGGAGATCTCGTGCGTCGTTTCCTCCCCCTCATTCTGTGCGGCGCCCTCGTAGCCACCGCGCTCACCGCCCTTGGTGCCGCACCTGCCTCAGCCGCTTCCTCGGTACCGGGCGACCCGCTTGCCGGGTCTGGCGCGGTGAGCCGCTCGGTGCTCACCGCGGCGCAGCTCGCATCGAGCTCGGCCCCGACCGCCACGTTGCCCAACGATGCGTTCGCGCTGCCGGCCGCCGCCGCGGCGCCCTCGCACCGCTTCGAGGGGACGCTCACCCTGAACGGCGTCGCGACCGCCGGCGGGTTCCGCAAGGTGAAGGACTCGGCGAACTACACCCGTGTCGAGGCCCGCAAGCACCTGCCGCCGTTCTCCGTACAGCTCGTGCAGAACGGGAGCCACCTCGTGCCCGTCGCCCGAGGGCTTCAGTTCACGGGGAGTCCGGTGTGGAATCTCGAGGTGGGAGCGGGCCGAGCGTGGAACGAGACCGCCGACGGGAGCCAGACCCGCGCGTCCCTGCCCTTTGCCCTTGTCGAGCGGAATGCGAACTGCGTACATAACGGCGTGCTCTCCTTCTTGTTCACCGCGACGACGGTCTCGCAGGTGCGGTACCAGGTGACGAGCGAGACCTGCGAGTATTTCCAGTTCGATCTCTGGGGTCAGGTGGGAGCAACCTATGCGCTGGGCGGTATCGCGGATGCCGAGGGTGTCCGCAACGCCTACGCCGCCGAGGTGGCCGACCGCCTCCCGACCAGGCCGATTGCGGCCCTCGCGACCGACCACCCCGGCGCGGGCGTGAACACCGGGGCATTCGGCTCGGGGATCACTCCCAGTGCGCTCAGCACCTTCGGGTTCGTCTACGACGGGGTGAACTACGTCGGCGGCTGCCCGACTCGCCAGGGTGCCTACCCGTTCTGCGGTCAGCTGCTGCTGCCCTCGTACTCGACGGCGAAATCGGCGTTCGGAGGCATGGCACTCATGCGACTCGCGCAGAAATACGGACCGGCCGTCGCGAACGAGTCCATCGCGGCGCATGTACCTGAGGCGAGCGGAACCGCGTGGAGCGGGGTCACAGTCGGCAACGCTCTCGACATGGCCACCGGGAACTACAAGTCCGCCCTCTATGAGCGTGACGAGTCGAGCCGTACCATGCTCGACTTCTTCGACGCTGAGTCATACTCCGCGAAGATGCAGATAGCGCTCTCGTTCCCCCGCAAGACGACACCCGGCACCAGGTGGAACTATCACACCTCGGACACCTTCCTGGCGACACGGGCGATGGACGACGTGCTGAAGGACCGGGCGGGCCAAGGAGCCGACTTGTTCGGAATGCTGCGCGACGAGGTGCTGAAGCCCGCCAAAGTCAGCCCGAACGCGCTGACCACCGTACGCACGGACAACTCTCCCACCGGCGTTCCGTTCGGGGGCTACGGTCTGTTCTGGACCCAGGACGACATCGCGAAGGTCGCGAAACTGCTTGTTGCCGATCATGGGGTGACCGGCGGGCAGCAGGTTCTCCACCCGGGCCTCCTGAACTCGAGTCTCCAACGCGACCCCGCCGACCGCGGGCTCACCACGAGCGGCACCACGCCGTTCAAGTACAACAACGGGTTCTGGGCCCTCGACTTCGATGCGAGCGACGACCCCGCCTATGCAAACCCGTTCTGGGTACCCTTCATGTCGGGCTACGGCGGCATCACTGTCACGCTGATGCCCAACGGATCGAGCTACTACGTCTTCAGCGACAACAACGAGTTCGCGTGGGCGGCCACCGTGAAGGAGTCCAACAAGCTCGCCCCGATGGTTGGGGGTTAGTGCGGCCCGGTCCTGGAAGCTCTCCGCCTTCGTGGGGAAGACCGTGCGGCGCGCCGCCACGGGGGACGATCGCCGAGGATAGGGACGAACGCCGCGGTGCCTCAGCACCGCGGCGTTCGCGCTACCCGGGAGCTTCGCGAGGCGGGCGGTTAGAACCGCATCGCGGCACGATAGCGCGGGAGCAGGCCCCGGCGGATGCCCGACACGGTGGGCTTGGACTGGTACACGCCGCTGTTGTGGTTGCCCTCGATCACGACGGGGCGCTCGGGCGTGATCGCGATGTCCCACCCGATGTAGGGGAGGGCGGGAACGCGGCGGGAGAGACGATCGACGAGAGCGAGCACCTCGTCGTACAGCGGTACCTGGAAGCCGGTGATCTCGACGCCCGTGATCGGATGCGTCGCGTAGGCGTGGGCCTCCTCGTCGGCGGCGGCGTGGAGCGCACGGCCGTCGTCGCCGAGCATCGTGTACATGCCGCCGCTGGAGAAGTTGTCGATGACTCCGCCGTTGCCGATCTTCAGCACCGAGGCCAGGACGTGGACCTCGCCGTCGGGATCGAGATAGGTCACGACGCGCAGCGAGTTCACGCTGCCGGGGTACAGGCGGGCCATCTCGGGATGCTGC
>NZ_LMHS01000004.1 GCF_001428485.1 Microbacterium sp. Root180
GATGGTACTGCAGGGGGGACCCTGTGGGAGAGTAGGACACCGCCGGACTTCCATTACCGAAATGGCCACCCAACGCAGGGTGGCCATTTCGCGTTAACCTCCACACCGGGGCGACCAGCCGTTTGTGCATCCCTCGGTAGACTCGAGGGATGCCGACGCTCGACCTCACTGCGACATCCGCGGATCTGACTCGGACCATCTGCGACATCGCGAGCGTCTCCGATGACGAGACCCGCCTCGCGGACCTGATCCACGAAGCGGTGTCGGCATTGCCGCACCTCGAGGTGTTCCGCGACGGCGACACGATCGTCGCCCGCACGAACGCCGGCCGCGCGCAGCGCGTCGCGATCGCCGGGCACATCGACACCGTGCCGATCAACGGCAACGTGCCGACCCGCGACATCGAGGTCGACGGGGAGCCCTACATCTGGGGCCGTGGCACCGTCGACATGAAGGCGGGGGTGGCGGTGCAGCTCAAGCTCGCCGCCGAGCTCACCGCCCCACGCGTCGACATCACGTGGATGTGGTACGACCACGAGGAGGTCGATGCCGATCTCAACGGGCTCACGCGTCTCACCGCGATCCGCCCCGACCTCTTCGCCGCGGACTTCGCCATCCTGGGGGAGCCGTCCAACGGCGAGGTGGAGGGAGGGTGCAACGGCAACATGCGAGTGATCGTGCGCACCCACGGCGTGCGATCCCACTCCGCTCGCGCGTGGATCGGTGAGAACGCGATCCACAAGGCCGCGCCCATCCTCACACGTCTCGCCGAGTACCGTCCTCGCGACATCGCCGTCGAGGGCCTCGTCTATCGTGAAGGCCTCAACGCGGTGCGCATCGGCGGCGGCATCGCCGGCAATGTGATCCCTGATCTCTGCGAGGTCGAGGTCAACTACCGATTCGCCCCGAGCAGAGACGCGGCGGAGGCCGAGCGCCACGTACGCGACGTCTTCTCGGGTTTCGAGGTCGACATCGTCGATCTGGCCGTGGGCGCGCGCCCGGGTCTCGATGCTCCCCTCGCCCAGGAGTTCGTCGAGGCTGTGGGAGCCGAACCGCGTCCGAAGTACGGGTGGACGGATGTCGCGCGCTTCAGCGCTCTCGGTGTTCCGGCCGTGAACTACGGCCCCGGTGACCCGCACCTCGCGCACCACGACGAGGAGCGCGTCCCCATCGCGCAGATCGACGCGGTCGAGCGGGGCCTTCGCGCGTGGCTCAGCAGCCGCTGACCGAGCAGCCGACGCGGGAGCGCTTCGCCACCGTCGCACTCCGCGTCGCGCTGATCTACATCGCAGCCCGAGTCGTCACGACGATCTTCCTCCTGATCGCCGCCGAACTCTCCGGCGTCGGTTCCCGGTTCGGTCCCGATGCGGGTCTGGCCGACCTCGTGCTCGGCTGGGACTCGCGCTGGTACTGGATCGTGGCCGAGACGGGCTATCCGTCGGAGCTCCCTCGCACCGATTCGGGTGCCGTGGGGGAGAACCAATGGGCATTCATGCCGATCTACGCATACCTGGCGAAGATCGTCGCGCTGCCGTTCGGCCAGTGGGCGGTCGGCGCGTTCATCGTCTCGATCACGGCCGGGTACGCGGCATCCGTCGCTCTGTACTACCTGCTGCGTGAGAGGATCGACTCGACCGCGGCCGCGTGGGCGGTGGCCTTCTTCGCCGCCGGCCCGCTCGCTGCGCTCTTCCAGGTGGGATACGCCGAGTCGCTGTTCCTGCTCTGGCTGTTCCTCGCGTTGTGGTGCGTCGTGCGTCGGCGCTACGGCTGGCTCTACCTGCTGATTCCGCTCATGGCCTACACGCGTCCCGGGATCCTCGCCTTCGCGCTGTTCCTCGCCCTGTTCGGCGTGTGGCGATTCGTCTCCAGAACGCGTGAGCCGCTGTCCTCGCGCGAAGTCGTGCACATCGTCGCGCTGGGAATCCTGGCGGTCGCCGTGGGTTTCTCATGGCAGCTGCTCGCGGGCTGGGTGACGGGCGAAAGCGGTGCGTACCTCGCCACGGAGCTGGCGTGGCGCCGCAACTGGATTCCCGGCGATGCGGTGTTCCTCCCGCTCGACGGCTTCGTGAGCGCGACCGACTTCTGGTTCGGCTCGGTGTGGGGACTGAGTCCCGTGCTCGGCTATGTCGTGCTCGCGGCATCCGTCCTCTCTGTCGCGGCGATCCTGCTCTTCGTGCCGCAGGTGAAGCGGCTCGGCGTCGAGGTGCGGCTGTGGAGTGCCAGCTACCTGGTGTACCTGCTTCTGGTGTTCTTCCCGCAGTCGAGCATCTTCCGCCTGCTCGTGCCGCTGTCTCCGCTGTGGGGTGCCGTCGCCGCGCCGCGCTCCAACATCTGGCGCGCGGGCGTGCTGACGGCCTGCCTCGTGGGACAGTGGTGGTGGATCTACAACATGTACGCGCTCGGGAATGCGATCTGGCAGATCCCGTGAGCGAATCGCCGGAATGACGTAATCCCCAGGATGGGACGCGGCGTCCCAGCCTCACGATAAACTCGTAGATGCAGACCATCGATGAAAGGGAGCCGCAATGGCAGCCATGAAGCCGAGAACCGGAGACGGGCCGATGGAGGCCGTGAAGGAGGGTCGACTCATCATCGTGCGCGTGCCGCTCGAAGGTGGAGGTCGTCTCGTCGTCTCCGTCAACGACGCTGAGGCGAAGGAGCTGTACGACGTTCTGGGTGGAGTCGTCGCAGCCGCCTGAGGCACATTCGTTCCGCTGAACGGCCGGTCGGAAGACCGGCCGTTCGACGTTGCCTGGCGTCCGGCGGCGCTAGTCCTGGCTGACGGTCGTGAGCTGCAGCAGGCCTTCGCCGACGATGGACAGAGCCCCGATGACCGCAGGCGATGCCTGCGTCTCCTGGATCAGTGAGCGGTAGGCGGTCGTGACGCTGTCGCGTCGCACCGGATCGGCGACGGCGCCGCCCGCCATCACCCGGGGAACGAGCACCGTTCCGCCGGCGCGCACGAGCCGGAGTCCGTGCTCGACGTACTCGATGACACCCTCGGGGTCGGCGTCGACGAGGACGATGTCGTAGGAGGCCTCGTTCATGCGCGGGAGCACCTCTGCTGCGCGACCGGTGATGAAGCGCGCGCGCGCGGGCGGAATGCGTGCGTCGGCGAATGCCTGCCGCGCGGCTCCGAGATGCTCGGGTTCCTTGTCGATGGTGGTGAGGGTCGCCCGGGGCGACCCATGCAGCAGCCACAGGCCGGAGACTCCGGCGCCGGTGCCGATCTCGACGATGTTGAGAGCCTGCGATGCCGCAGCGATCACCGCGCACTGCGCACCGACGGGGGCGCTGATCGGCGTCGCGCCCAGCTCCATGGCGTGGGCCCGCGCGCGGGCGATGTGCTCCGGTTCGATCGTCACCTCAGCGGCGAACCGCTGATTCGCGTTCTGCTCACCCATGCCGTGCCTCCACGCGAAAGCCTACGCGGGCCGAGTGCGCGGACTGCTCAGGCGCGGCGGTAACCTGATCTCATGTTCTTCGGCCTCACGATCGAGAAGCTGCTGCTGATCGGGGTGATCGCCGCGTTGATCGTCGGCCCCGAGCGGCTGCCTCGATACGCGGAGGCACTCGCGACCTTCACGCGTCGTGCCCGCGACTGGGTGTCGTCGGCGCGCACCCGCGTGCGCGACGAGATGGGCGAGGACTTCGACGACGTCGATTGGCGCACCCTCGACCCGCGCCAGTACGACCCGCGGCGCATCATCCGCGAGGCGCTCCTCGACGACGCCCCGGTGCCCACCGTCCGCGCGGCGCAGGCGGGGGCGGCGGTGGCGTCCACCGGCACGAGCCCGCCGCCGGTGCGGTCGCCGTTCCGCGGGCCGGACGACCTGCCGACCCCGTTCGACTCCGAGGCGACCTGACCTCCGCCGCTGCGCGGCGAACGGGGCTCAGCGAGGACGCAGGGGCAGCGAACGTCCCGAGAGACCACGAGGCTCGGCGGCGATGGCAGCAGCGACGCCGGCGATGGCAACGGATGCCGGATCGTCCGGATGCGCGAGGACTGCCGGGATGCCGGCATCCGCGTCGGCGCGCAGCGTCGGGCTGAGGGGCACAGAGGCCAGGAGCGGCACCGGCGAATCGACACCGGTCAGAGCCGCCGCCACGGCCGCACCGCCGCCCGAGCCGAACAGCGCGAAGGAGGTGCCGTCGGGGAGCGTCATGGCGGACATGTTCTCGATGACGCCGATCACCCGCTGGCCGGTCTGACGCGCGACCAGTCCGCTGCGCACCGCGACGTCCGACGCCGCGGACTGAGGTGTCGTGACCACGAGCACATCCGCGTGGGGGAGCAGCTGACCCACCGAGATCGCGACATCGCCGGTGCCGGGAGGCATGTCCAGCAGCAGCACGTCCAGGTCGCCGAAGTAGACGTCCGTCAGGAACTGCTGCACTGTGCGGTGGAGCATGGGACCTCGCCACGCCACGGCGCCCAGCGGAGCCTCGTCCGCGCTCCGCCGCAGGAACATGCCGATCGAGATGACCTTCACGCCGTGCGCGACGGGCGGCAGCATCAGATCGTCGATGCGGGTCGGCTGGGGCACGCTGCCATCGGGCCCGACCAGTCCGAGCAGCGGCGGGATCGAGAACCCGTGGACGTCGGCGTCGACGAGCCCGACCGCGAGTCCGCGCGCCGCGAGCGCCACCGCGAGGTTGGCCGTGATGCTCGACTTCCCCACGCCTCCCTTGCCGCTGGTGACAGCGATCACGCGGGTGAGCGAGTCGGGACCGAAGGGCATCTCGCGGGCGGCGCGGCCGCCGCGCAGGCGTTCGGTGAGCGCCTGGCGCTCGAGCGGCGACATGACGCCGACGTCGAGCGCGACATCCGTGATGCCCGCCACGGATGCTGCAGCCGAACGGACATCAGCGGAGATGCGGTCGGCGGCCGGGCATCCGACGATCGTCAGGGCGATGCCGACGTGGGCGACGCCCCCGGAGACGGTGATGTCGCGCACCATGTCGAGTTCGCCGATCGGACGGCGAAGTTCGGGGTCGACGACCGCGGCGACGGCACGCCGAACCGCCTCGACGGCTGCGTCGCTCATCGGGACGCGCCCTCCTGCGGCCCGCGCGGCTCGAGTTTGTCGAGAAGGACGCGAAGCTCGGCGCGGAGCACCTCGCGCGTCACGACCTCCTCGGAGAAGTCGTTGACCGCCATCCGCAGCGCCACGACCTCCCGGGCGAGGTACTCGGTGTCCGCCAGGTTGCGCTCGGCGCGCTGGCGATCCTGCTCGATCTGCACCCGGTCGCGGTCGTCCTGCCGATTCTGCGCGAGCAGGATCAGGGGGGCGGCGTAGGAGGCCTGCAGCGACAGGATGAGCGTGAGCAGGGTGAAGTTCGTCGCGGCGGGATCGAACTGGAGCTGAGGCGGCGCCCAGATGTTCCAGCTGAGCCACACCAGCACGAAGATCGTCATGCCGAGGAGGAACCCTGAGGTGCCCATCGCGCGCGCGAAGGACTCCGAGAACCGGCCGAAGCGATCGCGCGAGGGCTGCGGGGTGCGCTGGAGCATCCCTCCGCGCCCGCGGGGCGCGTCGAGTGGCGTGGTGCGCGTCTGCCGTGCCATCAGCGCCTCCGCGGGATGCTCGCGGTGCCGGTGGGGACCGATGCTGCGTTCGCGGACGCCGATCCTTCATCGCTGTCGTGCGAACGCCAGTCGTCGGGGAGGAGGTAGTCGAGGACGTCGTCGATGCTGACCGCGCCGACCAGGCGGTGGGCCTGGTCCACGACGGGAACCGACACCAGGTTGTAGCTGGCGAGGAGCCGGGCGACCTCCGCTGCCGAGGCCGATGCGGGCATCGGGTCGAGGGTGTCGTCGATGATGGCGCCGAGCCGCTCGTGCGGCGGGTAGCGCAGCATCCTCTGGAAATGCACGGTGCCCAGGAGCCGGCCCGTTGGGGTCTCGTAGGGCGGGAGGGTGATGAACACCGCGGCGGCCAGCGCCGGGTGGAGCTCGTGGCGGCGGATGAGCGCGAGCGCTTCGGCGACGGTGGCGTCGGCCGACAGCACGATGGGCTCGCTCGTCATGAGTCCGCCGGCTGTGTCGGGACCGTACTTCAGAAGGGCACGGACGTCCTCCGCCTCCTCGGGCTCCATCAGCTCGAGAAGCTCCTCCGAGCGCTCCTCGGGCAACTGGCCCAGGAGGTCGGCCGCGTCGTCGGGCTCCATCGCGTCGAGGATGTCCGCCGCTCGCTCGTCGCCCAGCGCCTCGAGGATGTGCACCTGGTCGTCCTCGGGCATCTCTTCGAGTGCGTCGGCGAGCCGGTCGTCGGGGAGCTCCTCGGCGACCTCGATCAGTCGGTCCTCCGGCAGATCCAGGAGGGTGTTCGCCAGATCGGCGGGCTTCAGGTCGGAGTACGTGGCGACGAGCTGCTCGGCGGACTGGGCCTCACCGGGGTTCTGCTGCTCGCGGACATCCGACCAGCCCGCGAATGTCGTGGGCCCCTTCGCGAAGGGTGACGCGCTCGTGCGCGGCCGACGCAGGAAGAGCTGTCCGACATCCCACTCGCCCAGGCGGTTGCGCTCGATCGCGACGTCTTCGATCACCGCGGTGCCCGAGCCGTCGTTGAGATAGACCTTCCGGCCGAGCAGCTCGGCCATGACGCGCACCTCGCCGCCGCGCGGCTGGAACCGGCGGACGTTGATGAGGCCGGTCGTGATGACCTGGCCGGTGGCGATCGAGGTGACGCGACCGATCGATACGAACACGTGACGGCGCCCGGGGATCTCCACCACCAGGCCGATCACGCGCGGGGGATCGTCTTTGCGGTAGATGACGACGACGTCTCGCACCTTGCCGAGACGGTCGCCGGCGGGGTCGAAGACGAAGCACCCGGACAGGCGCGCGACGAATACCCTCTGCGTGCTCACGCGTCCCAGCGTAGCCCGGACACCGTGGGAGGATGGGGAGATGACCATGATGGGCGGACGCTTTCCGCAGGGTTCGGACGAGGTCGGTCAGACCGTCGCGAGCTTCCCCACCTACGAGGCCGCTCAGAAGGCGGTTTCGTCGCTGATCGCGGGCGATGTCCCGGCGCGCGACATCGCGATCGTGGGTCAGGGACTGCGCTCCGTCGAGCGGGTCACCGGTCGGCTGGGCTATGCGTCGGCGGCCCGGTCGGGTGCCATCAACGGAGTGCTGCTCGGGCTGCTGTTCTCGGCGATCCTCGTGATCGGATCGCCCACGGTCCCGATGCAGGCGTTCGTCGGAGTGCTGTTCGTCGGCATCGCGATCGGCATGCTTCTCAGCATCATCACGTACTCGTTCGTTCGTCGTCGCCGCGACTACGCCTCGGTCATGCAGGTCGTCGCCGATCACTACGAGGTGACCGTCAGCGCAGCCGGCATCCACCGTGCGCGTCAGATCCTCGGACCGCAGGCGGCGCCCGAGCCGCCCGGCGCGGCTCCCGCCCCCGAGGTGCGGGTCGACGCTGCCGAGCCCCCGCGATACGGCGAACGCGTGAGCCCGGGAAAGGCATCGCCCGCCGCTCCCGGCTCCGAGGCCGAGGTCGGATCCGACACCCAGCCGGCCGATCCGCCTCCCACGGAACGCTGAGCCGTGCACGAGAGCGACCTCCGCATCCCCGTGCAGCTTCCGGCCGGTGAGGTCGAGATCTCCGCGGCGTACGCGCTTCCCGAGGGTGCGTGGGCGCTCGTCGCGGTGGCGCACGGTGCCGGCGCGGGGATGCGGCATCCCTTCCTCTCCGGCTTCGTGGGCGCGCTCCACGCCGACGGGGTCGCCACGCTGCGGTTCAACTTCCCGTACCTCGAGGCAGGGCGACGGATGCCAGGCCCCGCCGCTCATGCGATCGCGACGTGGTCAGCGGTCGCTGCGACCGCTGACGCGCAGGCCCCCGGACTGCCCTTCTGGGCGGCGGGAAAATCGTACGGCGGTCGAATGGCCTCGATGGCGGCGGCGGAGTCGGCGATCTCGCCGGCGGGTCTCGTCTATCTCGGCTACCCGCTGCATCCGCCGGGAAGTCCCGACAAGGCGCGCACGGCGCACCTTCCCGACATCGCTCAGGCGCAGCTGTTCGTCGAGGGATCGAAGGACCCGTTCATCGACCCGCTCGATCAGTTCGAGCGGGCCGTGGCGTCGTGTCGGGATGCCGAGACCGTGTGGATCGACGGGGGCGGCCACTCGTTCGAGGTGAAGGGTCACAAGCGCTCCGCCGACGACATCGGCGCGGGCATCGCCCCGCTCGTCGTCGAATGGATGCGCCGCCGGAGTCAGCGCCCGGCCGCGTAGCCCTGCATTCCGCGCGGGTTCGCCGCGGCCCACAGCGTGCCGTCGGCCGTGCGCCGTCCGACGGCCGACACCCGGCCCAGCGACCAGTCGCCGGCGCGGGTGACACGGTGGCCCCGGCGCTCGAGGCCGCCGATGACATCGTCGCCCAGCCGATCCTCGACGACGGCGCCGGCCGGCGTCCAGGTACGCGGCCAGAAGGACTCGGGCATGGCGGTCGTATGGAGCGTCGGGGAGTCGATGGCCTCCTGCGCGGTGTAGCCGCCGACGATCATGCGCAGCAACACCGGAAGCTGCCACTGGTCCTGCTGGTCGCCGCCCGGCGTGCCGATCGCGAACTCCGGCTCGTGGCCGCGGAGCACGAGCGTCGGAGTGAGGGTGGTGCGCGGACGCCGCCCCGGCGTGAGAGACGACGGCGTGCCCGGTTCCAGCCAGGTCATCTGCAGTCGCGTCCCGAGGCAGAAGCCCAGTGCCGGGATCGTCGGCGAGGACTGCAGCCAGCCGCCCGAAGGCGTCGCCGAGACGATGTTGCCCCATCGGTCGACCACGTCCAGATGGCAGGTGTCGCCGCGGGTCTGGCCCGAGGGCGAGACGGTGGGCTCGCCCGTGGATGCCCCGTCCGCCGCGGAGTCGGTGCGCAGCGGCGGAACGAACGGCTCGCGGCCGTGAAGGCGTCCGGGCCGGAACGCGGTGGACGCGCGGTCGCCGATGAGCTCGCGGCGCTCGGCGAGATAGTCGTCGGCGAGGAGCGCCTCGAGGTCTACGTCGTCGTCGCCGAACCAGGCATCGCGATCGGCGAGGGCGAGCTTCTGCGCCTCGAGGAGTGTGTGCGCGCCCGCCTCGGTCGAAGGGTCGATGAGGTCGTCGTCGAACGGCTCGAGCAGCGCGAGCGCCTGCAGAAGCGCCGGGCCCTGCGTCCACGGTCCCGCCTTCGCGATCGTTCGCCCGCGGAACGTGCGCGTGACGGCCGGCTCGTAGCCGGCTTCGAAGCCGGCGAAGTCGTCGATCGTGATCACGCCCGCGTGTCGTCCTCCGGCGGAGTGCCGGTGAGGCTGGGCGGCGAAGGCCGCGGACTCCTGCGCCACCAGGCCGGTGCGCCACTCGCGCCGCGCCGCGTCGACGCGCGCTGCCCGCCCGACCGGGCCGTCGTCGCGGACCGTGCACGAGGCGTGGACCAGTCCGTCCAGCACATCGGCATACGCGGGATTGCGCACGACGTCGCCTGCGGCGGGCGGGCGGCCGCCCGGCATCCACAGATCACCCGACGTCGTCCACTCGTCGCGGAAGAGGCCGGCCACGCGGGAGATGGTGGCGGCTGCCTGCGGGATCAGCGGATGCCCGTCCCGCGCGTACCCGATCGCGTAGGCCAGAACGTCGGTCAGCTCCCAGGTGCCGTGATCGCGCAGCAGCAGCAGCCACGCGTCGACCGCACCGGGCACCGCGGCCGCGAGGGCTCCCGAGCCGGGTACCAGATCGAGGCCCTCGGCGCGGTAGTGCGCGATCGTGGCTCCGGCCGGCGCCGGTCCCTGGCCCATGAGCACCGTCGGGGAGTCGGCATCCGCCGTCTGGAAGATGCCGACGAGATCGCCGCCCGGGCCGTTCAGGTGGGGCTCGACGACGTGGAGCACGAAGGCCGCCGCCACCGAAGCATCGAAGGCGTTGCCACCGCGCTCCAGGACCGACTGAGCGGTCGCGGTGGCGAGCCAGTGGGTCGACGCCGACATGCCGAACGTGCCCGACAGTGTCGGCCGGGTGGTGAAACCGGGTGGGGGAGTGAAGGTCACGCGGAGAGCCGGGCGATCCAGGCCTCGACCTCGTCGGCCGTGCGCGGGATGCCGGCCGACAGGTTGACCGGACCGTCGGCCGTCATGAGGATGTCGTCCTCGATGCGCACGCCGATGCCGCGGTACTCCTCGGGGACGGTCACATCGTCGATCTGGAAGTACAGGCCGGGCTCGATCGTGAAGACCATGCCCGCCTCGAGCAGGCCGTCGTAGTACATGTCGCGGCGGGCCTGTGCGCAATCGTGCACGTCGATGCCGAGGTGGTGACTCGTGCCGTGCACCATGTACCGGCGGTGGTGTCCGCCCGCGTCGGCGTCGAGCGCCTCCTGAGCGGTGACGGGGAGAAGGCCCCACTCGGCGACGCGGGTGGCGATGACCTGCATCGCCGCCTCGTGGACCGACCGGAACCTCACGCCGGGCTTCGCGGCCGCGAACGCCGCGTCGGCGGCTTCGCGCACGGTCTCGTAGATGCGCCGCTGGATGTCGGTGAAGCGACCGCTCACGGGCAGGGTCCGGGTGATGTCGGCGGTGTAGAGGCTGTCCACCTCGGCGCCGGCGTCGATCAGCATGAGGTCGCCGGGCACGACGGCGCCGTCGTTGCGCGTCCAGTGGAGGTAGCACGCATGGGGACCGGATGCCGCGATCGTGTCGTAGCCGACGGCGTTGCCGTCGCTGCGCGCCCGCTGATGGAAGACGCCCTCCACGATGCGCTCGCCCCGGGGGTGTGCCACGACCTCGGGAAGGTGGGCGACGATGTCGTCGAACCCGGCCGCCGTGACGTCGATCGCGAGCTTCATCTGCGCGACCTCGTAGGCGTCCTTGACGAGGCGGAGCTCCGACACGAAGCGCGTGAGGTCGTCGTTCTCATCGAGCACCAGGTCGTCGTCGTGGAGCTCGAGGCCGTCGATGTGCGCGGTGGCCAGGCCCAGGTCGGCGGCGACGCCCGACAGCGCGGGGCGCGGGCCGATCCAGAACTCGCCGATCGAGGCATCCGAGTAGAACTCCGCCGTCGTGCGGTCGGCGCGCTCGCGGAAGTAGAGCGTGACGTCGTGGCCGCCGGCAGCACGAGGTTCGAACACGAGCACCGAGCCGGGCTCGGCATCCGAGGCCCACCCCGTCAGGTGCGAGAACGCCGAGTGGGCGCGGAACGGGTAGTCGGTGTCGTTGCTGCGCTGCTTCAGCTCGCCGGCGGGAAGGACCAGCCGCTTGCCGGGGAAGGCGGCCGACACGGCGTCGCGGCGCGCTGCCGTGTAGGCGGCCTGCGCGCGGGCCGGCGGTGCGGTGTCGGGGCGCTCGGCCCAGCCTTCGGAGATGGTGTCGAGGAAACCCTGGCCGTACGGCTGCCGGCGGTTGGTGCTGGTCGACACGGGGGTCTCTGCGTCGGGGGTCGCGATCGTGTCGCTCTCGCCTGTGGTGCTCATGCGTCCAGTCTGGCATGGGCCGCAGACGCGCGCCCGGTCAGTCGACGGGCTCGAGTTGAACGATGAAGGGACGGTGGTCCGACCCCGAGTCGTCCATCGATCGCAGCACGAGCGACCCCGTCGCCTCCCAGTGGGGCGACGTCATCACGTGGTCGATCGGCGTGCCCAGAAGGGCGGGCACGGCGGCCGACCACGTGCCGATGGCTCCGTTGCCCGTGGCGACCGCGGTGTCGCGGCACAGACCGAGGTCTCCGCCGTCGATGCCGAGCTCGGTCATGTGGTCGACGGTCGCGTTGAAGTCGCCGGCCATGATCACGTTCGCGGTGCCGCACTGGTCGGCCAGCCACTGGAGGTCGTCGCGCCACTCCTGCATATAGCTCGGGCGGGGCGCGACGGCGTGGGCGGCGACGACGATCGGCCCGTCGCCGCTCGTCGGCATCGCCACGGCGCTCGGCACCGTCGAGGTGTTGCTCGTCCCGTCACGGGAGGACTCGATGATCGCGTAGTCGCCGAGTTCGGGGGAGATGAGCAGCGTGGTCGATCCGGCATCCCATTCCGTCGACGGATCCTCGGCGTGGTGAGCCCACATGCGGTGCCCGAGCTCGCGCATCGCGATCGCGACCTGCTCGCCGGTCTCGATCGTCGTCTCGGGGAGCGCGACGATGTCGGCGTCCATCGCGACGGCGATCTTGGCGATCGTGGCGGGGGGCGTCGCGGGACCGGCGGTGTTCCACGTCATGACCCGGATCGCCGTCTCTGTCTTGGCGGGGAGCGCGTCCGTCCCGGTGCCGCCGCGGCCCATGAGGATCACGCCGCCCGCGATCGCCGCCACTCCCGTGACGCACGCGAGCGCGAGGGAGAATCCGCGGATCGGACGGACGAGGGACAGCAGGAGGAAGACGACCGCCGCCGCCGCGAAGGCGAGCGCGAGGAGCCCGCGGAACGACACGATCTGCGCCACCGGATAGATGCGCTCCACGTGGAAGAACGACGGCCAGGTCAGCACCGCCGCCGCGATCGCGCAGAGCACCGTGACGAGGATCCCCAGCAGGCGCAGCACGACGGCGACTCTATGCGAGCAGTCTGGGAGATCGGTCAGCGCGGCGCCGCATGTCGCCGCGGTAATCTCGTGGGATGCCGGCTTCGCAACGCTTCGAGGGGCCGAGCGATCTGCACCTGCATTCGGTCCATTCCGACGGCACGGAGTCGCCGGCGCAGGTGATGGCCGCCGCGCACCGTCACGGGCTGCGCACCGCCGCACTCACCGACCACGACACGACCTCGGGATGGGCCGAGGCGGCCGAGGCAGCGGCATCCCTCGGCATGACCTTCCTCCCGGGCATGGAGCTGTCGGCGCGTCACGAATGGCGCAGCGTGCACGTGCTGGCGTACCTCATCGACCCGGACGACCCCGACCTCCGGGCGATGACGGATCGCATCCGCTCATCGCGGCTGGATCGCGCCCGCCTGATGGCGGATCGCATCTCCCGCGACTACGACCTGGTGTGGGACGACATCCTCGCCCAGACCTCCGACGGAGCCACGATCGGCCGCCCCCACATCGCCGACGCCCTCGTCGCGCGGGGGCTCGTCCGCGACCGCTCCGAGGCCTTCTCGAGCATCCTCCGCCCCGGCGGCGACTACTACGTCGCGCTCTACGCGCCCGATCCGGTGACCGCGGTCGAGCTCGTGGCAGGAGCAGGCGGAGTTCCCGTCATCGCCCATCCCGCAGGGCGGGCCGGGCTGCTGCCGATGCCGTTGATGGAGCGGATGCTGCGCGCCGGCCTCGCAGGGTTCGAGCTGGGCCACCGCGAGAACGTGGGCTCCGGCATCCGCACGCTCCGCGCGCTGTGCGAACAGCACGACCTCATCGTGACCGGGTCGAGCGACTACCACGGTCTGGGAAAGCCGAATCAGCCCGGGGAGAACACGACCGACGACGCCATGGTCGCGCGGATCATCGAGCGTGCAACGGGAAGCGCCCCCGTCTACCCGTAGGCGGACGAGGGCGCTTCTTCACACGAGAAGCGAGTGCCTCAGCTGAGAGCCTTCGTCTTGATGGCGTCGTACTCGGCCTGGCTGATCGTTCCGGCGTCGAGCAGCGCCTTGGCCTTGGCGATCTCGTCGGACGGGCTGGCGGCGGTCGCGACCTGCTTGATATAGGCGTCCTGCGCGGCCTGGACCTGCCGCGCCTCTGCCGCGCCGCGCTTGGCCATGCCGTTGCCGCGGGCGATCAGGTAGACCAGCAGGGTCAGGAAGGGCACGAAGATCAGGAAGATGATCCACACGGCCTTCCACCAGCCGCTGAGCTCGTGGTCGCGGAAGAGGTCGCTGATCACCGCGAACAGCGCGAAGAGGTAGGCCACGAAGACGAAGGCCCACAGGAACCACCAGATGATGTCCCCGAGGGAGCCCCAGAAGCCCTGGTACTCGTAGCCGGTGGTGACGGCGTCGATGAATCGCACGATACGTGCCTTTCTGATGCGAGAGGGCGACGCGACGTGCACCGCCTGCGATCAAGATAGCGCCCGCGGGGGTCGCAGTCGCGCGAACCCGTCCGTATGTCGCCGGGCGTCCTCGTCTGCGGGTCAGGCCCCGATGGTCGGGGCGCCGCCTCCGGAGCCGGAGCCGCCGCGACGGCGACGCCGGCGCCGCGGCGCGGGCTTGCCGTCGTGGTGCTCTCTGCCGCCGCCGTCGTGCGTGCCGCCGCCGTCGGCGGTGCGCTCGGTCGATCCCGCCGGCTGGCGCTCCGGGGCGCCGCTCTCGCCCGGGGCGCCGCCTCCGGAGCGGCGCCGGCGCCGGCGCGTCGCGTCGTCGGAGGAGCCGCCCTCGCGCGGTGCGGCATCCGTCGTCTTCACCGTCTGGGTCCTCGGAGCGGTCGCGATGCGGCCCTTGGTGCCGGCGGGGATGTCGAGATCGGAGTAGAGGTGCGGGCTCGAGGAGTAGGTCTCGACGGGCTCGGGCTGGCCGAACTCGAGCGCCCGGTTGATCAGCGCCCACTTGTGCAGGTCATCCCAGTCGACGAAGGTCACGGCGATGCCGGTCTTGCCTGCGCGGCCGGTCCGGCCCGCCCGGTGAAGATAGGTCTTCTCGTCGTCGGGAATGGTGTGGTTGATGACATGCGTCACGTCGTCGACGTCGATGCCCCGGGCGGCGACGTCGGTCGCGATGAGCACGTCGCGCTTCCCGGCCTTGAACGCGGCCATCGAGCGCTCGCGGGCCTCCTGGCTCATGTCGCCGTGCACTGCGGCGGCGTTGAAGCCGCGGTCGCCGAGCTCGTCCACGAGCCTCTGCGCGGCGCGCTTGGTGCGTGTGAAGACGACGCTCTTTCCGCGACCGTCGGCCTGCAGGATGCGGGCGATGACCTCGTCCTTGTCGAGCGAGTGCGCGCGGTACACCAGGTGCTTGATGTTGGCCTGCGTGAGCCCCTCATCGGGATCGGTGGCGCGGATGTGGATCGGGTTGGTCATGAACCGGCGCGCGAGAGCCACGATCGGCCCGGGCATCGTGGCCGAGAACAGCTGGGTGTGGCGCACCGCCGGAACCTTCTGGAAGATCTTCTCGATGTCGGCGAGGAAGCCCAGGTCGAGCATCTTGTCGGCCTCGTCGAGCACGACCTCGGTCGCATTCGACAGGTCGAGCAGGCGCTGGTTGTTGAGGTCGATGAGGCGACCGGGGGTGCCCACCACGATCTGCGCGCCGGCCTTGAGCTGGTCGATCTGGCCCTCGTAGGCCTTGCCGCCGTAGATGGCCACGACGCTCGTGGAGCGGTTGGACGTCAGCATGTCCATGTCTTCGTAGACCTGCACGCACAGCTCGCGGGTCGGCACGACGATGAGCGCCTTGACGCCCGGTGCCGGGTCGAGCCCGAGGCGCTGGACCACGGGGATGCCGAAGCCGAACGTCTTGCCGGTGCCGGTCTTGGCCTGGCCGATGATGTCCTGCCCGGGGAGGCCGAGGGGGATGGTCTGCTCTTGGATCGGGAAGGCGTCGACGATCCCCTTGACGGAGAGTGCGTCGACGATGTCCTGGTCCACGCCGAGTTCGGCGAAGGTCGTCACGATGAGTGCCTGTCCGGCAGTGAGATGCTGCCTGGGTCCGTGCCCTGGCGCGGCGCCGTCGATGTCGTCGCGCGGGCGGAAGTGCGATCCACGCCCTCTCTCAGCCACAGGCGCGGGAGCCCCGATCCGACGCCGGGGACCTGTCCACGATACCGGAGGGAGCGTTGCGCGCGGCATTTCACGGGGCCGATGCCGCGCACGACGCCGCGCGACTCTAGGCTGTAGCGCGTGGTCAAGTGGTTCTGGCAGCGACGTGAGCCCCGGCGGAAGCTGCAGTTGCGCGCACGGGAGGACCTCGGCGATGCGACGCGCGTCGACTTCGAGGAGCTCGCGCCCGAGATCGACACCTTCCTCGGCCAGGCGGCGTACCTGCAGCTCGGCTACTTCGAGACGCTCAGCGAGCTCATCGCCCTCACGCCCGAGCTCTCCGACAAGGAGGCGCTCTCCCGCGCGGCGGGAGCCGCGCTCACCAAGCACGAGGAGCTGGTCGCGCTGATCCGCCTGCGCGGCGACGACCCCACCGACCTGATGCTGCCCTTCCGCGAGCCGCTCGACTCCTTCCGGGCGGCGACGCACGGCGTGCGCCCGCAGGAGACGCTCCTCTCGGTGCACATCACCGCGGGCATGCTCGACGACTTCTATCTCGCCCTGTCGGCGAGTTACGGAGAGACCGGCCGGCGCGTCGCGGTGATCCTGCAGGCGGACGACGATCGCGGGGCGATCGTCGACATCATCCTGCGCACGATCGACCGCGACCCGGAGTGGGCGGCGCTGCTCGCGCTGTGGGGTCGCCGTCTCGTCGGCGACACGCTGCTCATCGCACGGGCGGCGCTGCGCCCTGCCACGCTCGGAGCAGTGGACGAGGCGAAGGTCGAGCCGGTGTTCACCGAGCTCATGGCTGCTCACTCGAAGCGGATGGACGCGATGGACCTCGCGGCCTGACCGCTGCCGGACGTGAGGCGGTCGTCAGCCGATCTTGAGCCGTGCGCGCTCGGCGGCATCGTGGGCGACCCGCGCGCGGGTGAGCAGGATCACGACGGGGTAGGTGACGACCAGCGGCGCGACGAACATCGAGAGCCACAGCCAGATGCTGTCGATCCCGACCCCCGCCCACGTGAGGATCATCCACACCAGTCCCGCCGAGAACGCGCCGACGATCGGGGCGATCACGACGCCGCGCGTGCGGCGATCGCCGATCTGGAAATGCACCGCGACGCCGAGGGCGGCGCCGACGATGAGCGCGATGAGGATCTGCATCGCTGTCAGGCGACGAAGCCGACGCGGCGGGACTCCTCGGTCCCGAGCTCGATGTAGGCCAGCCCGGCAGCGGGAACGATGTAGTTGTTCCCCTTGACGTCGCTGAACGTGACGTGGGTCGCGCCCGCGTCGAGCGCGGTCGTGATCGACTTCTTGACGTCGGCCGCGGGCTCGTTGGTCTCGAAGCTGAGCTCGCGTCCGGTGTTCGCGATGCCGATGCGGATCTCCACGTGACTGCCTCTTTCCTGCTCTGCGCGCCGGTTCCCGGACGCATGGCAACTCTACGACACGGGCACCGGCGGCCAGGCCGCGCGGCGAACGCTCTCGGCGAACGGGATTGTCGGCCGCTCGCGCTACGGTCGAGGGCATGGTGTCGCGGGACGGATCCGGAGCGGCGACCGCGCTCGACGACAGCCAGCGCGCCGTCGTCGCGCTCGCGTCGACGGCATCGGGAGTCGTCGTCGGGGCGCCGGGAACGGGGAAGACGACTGCCCTCGTGGCTCGCGTCGCGGCTCTGGTCGACGGTGGCCTCGACCCCGACGCGGTGCTCGTGCTGACTCCCTCGCGGCAGACGGCGACCGCCCTGCGCGATCGGCTCGCCATCGCCGTCGATCGCGCGACCTCGGGCCCGCTGGCGCGCTCGGTCGCGTCGTTCGCGTTCCAGCTGGTGCGGGCGCGCGCGGTGGCGAGCGATGCCGAGCCGCCGCAGCTGCTCACCGGCGGCGATGAGGACCAGCTGATCCACGACCTGCTGGCCGGCGACGCCGAAGACGAGGCATCCGGCACCTCCCGATGGCCGGACTGGCTGGCTCCGGGGATCCGGGGCGCGACGGGATTCCGCACCGAAGTGCGCACGTTCTTCGCCGAGTGCACGACGCTCGGCATCGGCCCCGACCGGCTGCGCGCGCTCGGGGAGCGCGACGAGCATCCGGCCTGGGTCTCGCTCGCTTCCTTCTTCGACGAGTATCTGGACGTGCGGGCCCGCATGCGGGGCGCTCATCGCGATGCGGCCGGGCTCGTGCGCGAGGCCGTCGGTCTCGTCCGCACCCTGGGCGAGGGCATCGAGGCGCTCGATCGCGTGAGGGTGATCCTCGTCGACGACGCGCAGGAGCTCACCCTCGGGGGCGTGGAGCTGCTCGAAGCCGCGCGCGGGCGCCGCATCCCCGTGCTCGCGTTCGGCGATCCCGACGTCGGCTCCGGGGCGTTCCGCGGCGCGACGCCCGAGAACTTCGCACGCCTGGCCGCGGCCCTCGGCGAGGTGCATGTGCTCACGCAACGGCACCGGGGAACGCCCTGGCAGGCCGAACTGGTGCGGCGCGTCACTCAGCGGATCGGCGCGGTCGGGGTCGTGTCCCACCGCGGTGCGGGTTCGGGCGCGGAGCCCGACGACTCGGTGCGGGCTCTGCTGCTGCGCTCGGCCGCAGAGGAGTACGACGCGGTCGCGCGCATCCTGCGCGAGCGGCACGTGCACGACGCCGTGCCGTGGGGACGCTGCGCCGTCATCGCGCACGATACGCGACAGGTCGCGGTTCTCGAGACCGAGCTCGCGGCGAGAGAGGTGCCCGCGCGATCCAGCGGCCCGGGCCGGGCGCTCGGCGTGCTGCGCCCGGTGGGCGACCTGCTGCGCCTGGTCGACCTGGCGGCGCGGGAGGAGTGGGACTTCGACGATGTGTCATCGGCGCTCCTGGGCACCTATGGGCGGCTGGATCCCATCGAGCTGCGCCGGCTCCGCTCCACCCTGCGCCACACCGAGCTCGCGGCGGGCGGAGACCGGCCGGGCAAGGAGCTGCTGCTCTCCGCGATGCGCCAGCCGCTCGAGTTCGATCTCCTCGACACCCGCGAGGGGCGCCGGGCCGCGCAGCTGGCGCGCACTCTCGCGTTCCTGAGCGACGAACTCGCCCGCGGCGCGACCGCTCACGAGCTGCTGTGGGCGGCGTGGGACCGCAGCGGGCTCGAGCGCGCTTGGTCGGAGTCCGCGCGCGGCCACGGACCGCTCGCGGAGCAGGCGAACCGCGACCTCGACGCCCTCGTCGCGCTCTTCCAGGCGGCCAAGCGCTTCGTCGAGCGCTCGCTCGACGCGGATCCGCGGGTGTTCGTGCGCAGCATCCTGGATTCCGATGTCGCCGAGGACCGCCTGACCGCACCTGTGCGCGATGACACGGTGCAGATCCTCACACCTGCCGGTGCGCTCGGTCTCGAGTTCGACACGGTCGTGGTCGCCGGCGTGCAGGAGGGCGTGTGGCCGAACACCCGGCTGCGGGGGAGTCTCCTCGAGACGTGGCGGCTGGCGGATGCCGCCTCCCGCGTCGCCGGCGATGCGCCGGGGGTCTTCGACCGGCGCCGTTCCGCGATGCACGATGAGCTGCGGCTTCTCGCACGCGCCGTGTCGCGCGGCGCCGAGCTCGTGGTCGTGACCGCCGTCGACGACGACGACACCGGGCCGAGCGTCTTCTTCGAGTTCTTCCCCGACCCCGAGCGCTACACCGTCGACCACCCGCTCTCCCTGCGGGGGCTGGTCGCGCGTCACCGACGCACACTCACCGAGCGGGGCCGCGTCGGGACGCCGGTGACGGCGCACGCCGCCGCGCAGCTCGCCCTGCTGGCCGACGCCGGCATCGCGGGAGCGGCACCGTGGCAGTGGTACGGGGTGCCGGCCCCGACGTCCACGGGACCGCTGCGCGACCTCGCGAAGGAGGACGTGCGCGTGTCACCGTCGCGCCTCCACACGCTCGAGGAGTGCGAGCTCAACTGGGTCATCGGCGACCTGGGCGGCGATCCGGGCGGAACGACGGCCGGCCTCGGCACCATCATCCACGCCGCGCTCGAGCACGCGAGCGACGCCAGCGAGGAGTCGCTGTGGGCGCAGGTCGAGGGCCGCTGGGGCGAACTGACGTTCGAGGCGGACTGGCGGGAGCGTGCCGAGAAGACCCGCGCGCGCGACCTCGTCCGTCGCCTGCACCTCTATCTGCGACGGTTCGACGACGCGGGCGGGAAGCTCATCGGCGCCGAACCGCACTTCGAGGTCGCGATCCCGCTCGACGATGCCGAGGCCTTCGAGCACGGCGCGATCCTCTCGGGGTACATCGACCGCGTCGAGCTCACGCCCGAGGGCGCCGTCGTCATCATGGATCTGAAGACCGGCAAGCGCGAGCCGCAGACCGACGCGAAGGTCGTCGACAACCCCCAGCTCGGCGCCTACCAGCTCGCGTTCGAGGCCGGCGCGATCCCCGAGGCGAGCGACCATCCGGCCGGCGGCGCGAAGCTGCTCGTGCTGCGCCCGACGGCGACACGGGCCGACTACGTCACGCCCTGGCAGCCGCCGTTCGACGACGAGCGCCGAGAGGCCTTCCTCGCGCGACTCCGCTCCGCCGTCACCATCATGCGCGGCGTCTCGTTCACCGCGCCCTATGAGGAGCACTGCCGCGACGACCACTCCTACGGGCTGTGCCGGATCCACACGATCGGCGCGGTGAGCGCGTCGTGACGTCGTCCGCCGCTCCCGCGCCGCTGTCGGCCCGGGTCATCGCCGCCGCTCTCGGGCAGTTCCCGCCCACCGATGAGCAGGCCGCCGTGATCGAGTCTTCGCTCGGCCCCGCCCTCGTCGTGGCGGGTGCGGGCAGCGGCAAGACGGAGACCATGGCGTCGCGCGTGGTGTGGCTGGTCGCCAATGGACTGGTCCGTCGAGATCAGGTGCTCGGACTCACCTTCACCCGCAAGGCGGCGGGAGAGCTGGCCGAGCGGATCCAGCGGCGCCTCGCGCGTCTCGCCGAGTTCGAGCGTCGCGGGCTCGTCCCCGCGCTGCCGGACCTCTACGCGAGCGGCCGGCTCTCGGTGTTCGGCGAGCTCGAGCGCGCCGGCGGCGAAGGCGCGCACGCGACGCTGACGCGCGGCGAGGCCATGGACGCGCTGGCTCGATCGGTCGGCGCCGCTCCGCAGGACGCCGACGACGATGCGCTCCTCCACCGGCCGACCGTGTCGACCTACAACAGCTTCGCCGACCAGATCGTGCGCGAGCACGCGGTGCGCATCGGAAGGGATGCCGAGGCCGCCGTCCTCTCGGAATCCGCGGCGTGGCTGCTGATGCGCCGTGTCGTGTTCGCCTCCGACGATCCGCGCCTCGAGGGGCGCGTCGAGGCGGTGCGCACCATCATCGACGGGGCGCTGCGCATCGCGCGGGACGGGGTCGACAACCTCGTCGACCTCGACGAGCTCGCTGCCTTCCCCGACGCGTTCGCGCGCGTGCTCGAGCTCCCGTCGACCTCTGCGCGCACCGTCGTCTACGCGGACGTCGCGGAGGCGTCCGAGAAGGTGGGCGCCCTCTCGATGCTCGCCGACCTCGCGCGGGCCTACGCCGCCGAGAAGCGCCGCATCGGCGTGATCGACTTCTCCGATCAGGTCGCCGGCGCGCTCGAGGTGGTGCGCAGCCATGGCATCGTCGCCGAGGAACTGCGCGACAGGTATCGCGTGGTCCTCCTCGACGAGTACCAGGACACGTCCGTCGTGCAGACCGATCTGCTGGCGCTGCTGTTCGCCGGAACCGCAGTGATGGCCGTCGGCGACCCCCACCAGGCGATCTACGGCTGGCGCGGCGCGAGCGCCGGCAACCTCGGCGGATTTCCCCGTGCCTTCGCGCGAGAGGAAGAGTGCGCCGAGTACGCGCTCCTCACCAGCTGGCGCAACAGCGCCGATGTGCTGACGGCCGCGAACGCGGTGCTCGCGCCGCTCGCGACATCCGCCGCCGTTGCGGTGCAGGAGCTCCGCGCGCGTCCCGGGGCGCCGGTGGGAGCGGTCCAGTGCGCGTTCGACGCCGACCTGGACGGCGAGACGGAGCGCGTCGCGGCCTGGTTCGAGACGGTGCGCGCCGAGCGCCGGCGCGCCGGGCTGATGACCACCGGCGCGATCCTCTTCCGCAGCAAGAAGCACATGGTGCGCTTCGGTGACGCGCTCGGCCGACGCGGCATCCCCCACCGCATCCTGGGCCTGGGAGGACTGCTGTCCACGCCCGAGGTGGTGGATGTCGTGAGCGCACTCCGCGTCGTGAGCGACCCGAGCGCGGGCTCGGCCCTCATCCGGCTCCTCTCGGGGCCGCGCTGGGCCGTCGGGCTCCCCGACCTTCGTGAGCTGGCCGCACTCGCGCGCCGTATCGCACGGCACGACGCGGCGCTCCAGCCGCTGACGCCCGAGGTGGTCGAGCGGATCCGGTCGGGGGCGGGCGATGATGACGGGTCGCTCGTCGACGCGCTCGACTTCGTGCTGCGGCATCCGATCGATCACGGCTGGCTCGCCGGATTCACCGCGGGGGCGCGCGAGCGGCTGCGTGAGGCAGGGGCGGTGTTCGCGGGGCTCCGGCAGGCGGTCGGGATGCCGATCCCCGAGCTCGTCCGGTTGATCGAGGGGGAGCTCCGGCTCGACGTCGAACTCGCGGCCAATGAGGCGCGGGGCCCGTCGCGGATCGCCTCGGCGCAGCTGCGCGCGTTCGTCGACGAGCTCCACGCGTTCCTCGCCGCGGACGAGTCCGGCTCGCTGTCGAGCCTGCTGGCATGGCTCGACCACGCGGAGCAGCTCGACGAGTTCGCTCCCCGCACCGAGCCGCCCGAGGACGACGTGGTGCAGCTCCTCACGATCCACGGCTCCAAGGGCCTCGAGTGGGATGCCGTCGCCGTGGTGCGCCTCGTGAAGGACGAACTGCCCAGTGCACCCCGCGACACCAAGGCGTGGCTGGGATTCGGTGTGCTTCCCTACGCGTTCCGCGGCGACGCCGCGTGGCTCCCCGCCCTCGCGTGGCGATCGGCGCAGACCCAGCAGGAACTCAAGGCGGCTGTCGACGACTTCATCGCCGCGAATCGGTCACGCCAGCTCGAGGAGGACCGCCGGCTCGCCTACGTCGCGGTGACCCGCGCCCGCGACCACCTGCTGCTGACCGGATCGAGCTGGTCGGGGACCAAGCGGCCGCGCGAGCGCAGCGCGTTCTACGACGAGATCGCCGAGGCGCTCGGGGTGGTCCACCCCGAGGTCGACGCGGGAGAGAATCCCTATCTCGGTGAGCGTCGCGTGCTGCACTGGCCGATCGACCCGCTCGGTTCGCGGCGGGACGCCGTCGAGCGCGCGGCTGCGATCGCCGCCGAGGCACTCGAAGCCCCCCGTGCAGAGCCCGATCGAGACGTGGCGCTTCTGCTCGCCGAACGGCGGGCGCGGCGGGCGGCGTCGGAGCACCCGGCGCCGACGCGTATCGCGGCCTCGCGGTACAAGGACTTCGTGTCCGACTATGCCGCGACGGTGGCCGCGATCGCGCGGCCACTGCCGGAGCGGCCGTTCCGGCAGACACGACTGGGCACGCTCTTCCACGCCTGGGTCGAGCAGCGCGCCGGACGTCCGGGCCTCGGCGGCTCGATCGACGACGCCCTGTGGGAGAGCGACGAGGACGCGTCGGGCACCACGTCGTCCGCCGAGGATGCTGCGTCCCTCGACGCGCTGCGGACGCGCTTCCTCGCCTCGGAGTGGGCGCACCTGCAGCCGCTCGAGGTCGAGACCGAGATCGACTTCACCCTCACCGACCTCGACGGCCGCCCGCACGTCGTCATCTGCAAACTGGACGCCGTGTACCGACGCGAAGATCGAGGCGGACGCATCGAGATCGTGGACTGGAAGACGGGGGCGGCACCGCGCACGACGGCCGAGCGGGAGGAGCGGATGCTGCAGCTCGAGCTGTACCGTCGCGCGTATCACGCCAAGCACGGCGTGGCGCTGGACGACATCGACGTCGCCCTCTACTACGTCGCCGAGGACCTGATCCTCCGGGGCTGAGGCGCGGCCTACTCGGCGAGCCAGCGGCGCAGCGCAGCCTCGGACGCGCGCTCCGCGTCCGCGACCGCATCGCCGTCGTGCTCGTCCTGCGCCGAGGAATCGGCCTGCACCGGTGCTCCCTGCCTGCGCTCGGCCTCCGGGGCGGGGCGCGCCGAGGCGAGATCGATCGGCATCGACAGGTCCGCGAGATCTGCGAGGTCGAGCTCGGCCGTGTCCTGCGTCGAGGGGTCAGCGGCCACGTCTTCGTCCGCGGGGACCCAGAGCGACAGCTCCTCGGGGTCGTAGGCGTCGGTCTGCATCGACGTGTCGACGACGACGGCCGAGGCCTCGGGCATGCGCTCGAGCAGGGCGATCGCGTCCGAGACGTCGAGCGGGGCATCCATGAGGATGTCGTCGTCGGCGACACCGACGGCGAGCGTCTCGAGCAGGCCGACCGCGTCGTCGACGACATCGTCGCGACCGGTCTCGTGGCCGTGGACGAGCCACGACGCGAACTCCAGCTCGGCGTACAGGCGCGCACGCTCGCGAGCGCGCGCGTCGGGGGCGCGGCCGCTCCCGGCGACGTAGGCGGCGTACACGTCGTCGGCTGCCGTCGGCGCGGAGGCCAGCCACTGCAGGTCTGTCGCGGGGTCGCCCACCGACAGGCCGTGCCAATCGAGCAGGCCGGTCACCGCGGGCGCTCCGTCGATGTCTTCGAAGAGGAACGACGCCGCTCCGGCGCCACCGAGCACGACGGCCGACTCGAAGCGCCACAGCTCGTCGGTGTCGAGGGCGCGGCGCCACCGCGACAGGAGAGTCGCGGGAACGCGCTTCGTGGCGGTCGCGCGGTCGAGCAGACGGGCCGCGTCGGTGCGCACCTGCTGGGGTGTGCGGACGGGGAGTCCCTCGGTGCGCACGATCGAGAGGGGCAGGGCGTGCAGGGCGGCGAGCGCCGCACCCACCGAGGTCGCGGCGCCGCGACCCGGCGGCAGGTGGGCGGGGTCGACGCGGTAGCCGGGGAGGAAGTCGAGCACGACGGCGCGGGTGTCGCCGAGGCCCGCCTCCCCGAGCAGCTCCGGCGCACGGAAGGGAAGGAGTCCGCGAACCCCGGGCGTCAGGGCGCGCAGCGCCCGCACCTCAGCGGCGAGCTCCGGCAGCACGGCGGCGTCGGCGGGAACCCGGACGACGACACGACGGCCGTCGTCGAGTTCGGCGACGGCCGAGTCGTAGCGACCCGCGATGCCCTCGGTGAGTGCGCCGACTCCGACGACGCCGACCCGGGGGAGAGCCGACGTGACCGACGCGGCTAGAGTGAAGGGTGAGCGTGCCATGTGCCCAGGGTAGGTCGGCGTCGCTCGTCCACCCCCGCGCCACGCCCTGGCTCGCCCTCTCGGAGAAAGCGGAGATCCTCGATGACGGCGCCCGACAGCACGCGGCTTCCCCCGCTTGCCGGAACCGGTGTCGATCGTGCGGCGCAGGAGCGGGAACACCCGGGGACGGTGGATGCTGCGCGCTCCGACCCTTCGACGCGGGTGCTCGTCGTCGCCGGCGACCGCGCACCGCTCGCCGCCGCTTCCTCACTGCTGTGGGTGGCTCCGGGCGCCGTCCCTGCCAACGCCGAATGGGCCTTCCTCGGCCGCGACGGGTCCGGCCGGGCGCTCCTCACTGCCGCTTTCGAGGCCGCGGAGACGGATCCGTTCGAGTCGCCGGGAGGGTGGGGCGGTCTCCGTTCCGTCGGGGGCGGGCTCTCGGTGACGGATGCCTCCGCGTTCGTTGAGGCGCTGAGCCTCGCTCGGTGGCTGCTCGACGCGCCCTACTGTCCTGCCTGCGGTGCGCTCACGACGCTCGGGGACGCGGGCTGGTCGCGGCGCTGCCCGTCGTGCGGGCGTCAGCACTTCCCGCGCACCGACCCCGCGGTGATCGTCGCGATCACGAGCGCGGTGGACCCGGACAGGCTGCTGCTGGGCTCGAATGCCCTGTGGGATTCGCACCGCTTCTCGTGCTTCGCCGGCTTCGTGGAGGCGGGGGAGTCGCTTGAGGCGACCGTCATCCGAGAGGTCGCCGAGGAGGCCGGCATCGCCGTGGCCGACGTGCGCTACCGCGGCTCGCAGGCCTGGCCCTACCCACGATCGCTGATGCTGGGTTTCCTCGCGACGGCGGTCGACGACGATGCCGCGCGCCCCGACGGCGAGGAGATCGTGGACGTGCGATGGTTCACCCGCGCAGAGATCGGGGCGGGACTGGCCGGGGAGAGCGACCTGGGGCTTCCGGGCGCGGCGTCCATCGCCCACCGCCTCATCAGCGACTGGCATGAGGGGCGCGCGTGAGCGGGCGTGCACTCACGGGGCTCGACGAGCGCCAGCTCGAGGCGGTGCAGACCCTGCGCGGACCGGTCGCCGTGCTGGCCGGAGCCGGCACGGGAAAGACCCGCGTGATCACGCACCGCATCGCGCACGGCGTCGACACCGGCGCCTACTCTCCCGGGCGGGTCATGGCGGTCACCTTCACCGCGAAGGCGGCCGGCGAGATGCGCGGTCGTCTGCGTGCACTCGGGGTGGACGGGGTGTCCGCGCGTACATTCCACGCGGCAGCGCTGGCCCAGCTGAACTACTTCTGGCCGACGCTGGCCGGAGACACCGCGCCCGGCATCGTGGACAACAAGGTGCGGCTGCTCGCGCACGCCGCCGACGGGATCGGGCTCGATCCGGACGTCGCGACCCTGCGCGATGTCGCGAGCGGGATCGAGTGGCGCAAGGTCTCGATGCTCAGCGTGGACGCGTACGCCGCCGCGCGGCCAGGCGGCATCGGCCGGCTCTCGATCGAGCGGGTCGTGGACCTCCAGCGCGCGTACGAGAAGCTCAAGGACGAACGCCGTCAGCTCGACTTCGAGGACGTGCTGCTCGCGTGCGCGGGCATGCTGGAGGCGGAGGCGCACGTCGCCCGTGCCGTGCACGAGCAGTACCGGCATTTCACGGTGGACGAGTTCCAGGACGTGTCGCCGCTTCAGCACCGCCTTCTGGAGCTGTGGCTCGGAGACCGTCGCGACCTGTGCGTGGTGGGCGACGCGAGCCAGACCATCTACTCGTTCGCCGGTGCCGATGCCCGCTACCTGCTGGAGTTCGAGAGCCGCCACGACGACGCCCGCGTCGTGCGCCTCGAGACGAACTACCGGTCGGATGCCGCGATCCTCGACGTCGCGAACCAGCTGATGCGCAATCGGCCCGGCGCGCTCCACCTCGTCGCCGAGCCCCACCGCCGCACGGCGGACGAGACCCCCTCGGTCACGGCCTACGAAGACGACGCGGCGGAAGCCCGCGGGGTCGCGTCCCGCATCTCGGCGCAGATCGCCGCGGGCGTGGATCCGCGGCGCATCGCCGTCCTGTACCGGGCTCACGCCCAGTCGGCCGAGCTCGTGCGGGCGCTCGCCGATGCGGGCATCGCGTCGACCGTGCTCGGCGGTCGCCGCTTCTTCGATCTGCCCGAGGTGCGCCAGGGGATCATGGCGCTGCGCGCAGCGTCGGTCGCGCCCATCGAGAGCGGTTTCGTCGACACCGTCCGCGACGTGCTGCGCTCGCTCGGGCTGACCGACGAGCCGCCCCAGGCCGGCGGAGCACTGCGCGACGCGTGGGAGCTGCGGGCCGCGCTCCTGCGCCTTGCCGAGGAAGCGCCTCCGGGCACCACGCTGCGCGTGTTCACCGACGAGCTGACCGCCCGCGCGAAGTCGCACCACGAGCCCGCGCTGCGCACGGTCACGCTCGCGACGATCCACGCGGCGAAGGGCCTGGAGTGGGACCACGTGCATCTGGTGGGCGTCGCGGAGGGCCTGCTGCCGATCGCGTATGCGACGACGTTCGAGCAGGTCGACGAGGAGCGCCGGCTGGCCTACGTCGGCATCACGCGGGCAGCGCGTACTCTCTCGGCGTCGTGGGCGCGCGGCGTGCGGGAGCGTCAGCCGTCGAGATTCCTTCGAGAGATCGGCAGCGGCAGTCTTCGTGCGGTCGGTGGGTCCGCATCGCCCGGTGGAGGGAGCCGGCGCGCAGGGTCAGCGAGTGGCCGTGAGCCCCAGGGTGGCGCGCGCTCGCGGTGAGCATGCGGCCGGCGACGATGCCCGCCTCCCACAGCACCGAGGGGTCGACCTCGTCCACGGTGCGCCCGACCAGCTGAGCGGCGAGCGTGGGCCAGGCGGGGTCGGCGTCGCGACGCGTCGCCGCCAGACACGAAAGACAGGCCGTCTCGCCCGGGGTGATGAGCGGCCCGACCTCGGCCGTTCCCGGTCCGAGCACGAGGGGCAGGTGCGGCCGGTCGTGCGCCATCAGCGCGGCCGCGAATCCCGGCGGCACGACCCGATGCGCGACGACGACGACGGGAGCGGCATTCGTCGCTCCTCCCGCCGGATCGAACGGATGGGCGCGTGCGACCTCGCAGCCCGCGGCGGTCAGCGCGCGCGCGACGACGTCGAGCTGGTGGGGCGGGATCTCGCCGGCAGCCTGCAGCACCACGCCGGGCATGGGCCCGCCGGTGCGGACCAGGGCGGGGTCGATGAGCTGGAGGAAGGCCTCTGCGGCGCGAGAGGAGGCGCCCGCTGAGACGGCGAACGGGACGGCAGCCGTGTCGGGAAGCCCGCGCTCGAGCTCGCGCACGAGTCGCTGCTGCCATCTGGTCGGGTCGGGGATCACGGCGACGGCGTCGATGCCGAACTGCAGCGAGGTCGCCGTGCGCCACAGCGGAGGGTGAGCGGGATCGATGCGCAGCATGGCCCGAGTCTCGCCGGGATCCGGCCCCGCGCCCGCTTCTCCACAGCCTGCCGGTCAGCGGACGGACAGCTTCGCGAGCTGGGGAGGAGGCTAGACCGGCCGGTGATCGTCGGGGGTGCCGCCGTCGTCCGGCTCGCCCGGCTCGCCCGCGGAGTCGGGTGGCCCCGGCCGCTCACCGGGCTCGTCGCCGGCCAGCAGCTGCGCGAGGGCATCGTCGAACTCGTCGCGCGCCGGCTCCTCGCCGCGCGCACGCGCTTCGAGCCGGGCGACGAGCGTCGCCGGATCGTCGATGTCGTCGGCGCCCGGCATGAGGTCGGGATAGTCCCACAGCGCGTCGCGCGCGGCCGGGCCGACGGCATCCGTCACGGCTCGCCACATGGCGGCGGCCTCCCGCATGCGTCGCGGCCGCAGCTCGAGGCCGACGAGGGATCCGAGCGCGCGCTCGGCGGGACCGCCGACGGCGCGGCGACGGCGGACCGCCTCGGCGATGCGGTCGGCGGAGGGCAGCCGGGAGGTGGCTTCGGCCGTGACGACATCGACCCACCCCTCGATGGTCGCGAGCAGGTTCTCGAGGCGCGCGAGCGCGGCGTTCTGCGCCTCGGAGCGCGCGGGCAGGAGGGCACCGGATTCGAGGGCGCGGCGCAGCTCCTCCGGCTCGGACGGGTCGAAGCGCGACGCGAGCTCTTCGAGGGCGTCGGTGTCGACGTGGACGCCGCGTGCGAAGTCGGTGACCTGCGAGATCACGTGCAGGCGCAGCCAGCGAGCGTGACGGAAGAGTCGTGCGTGGGCGAGCTCGCGGGTGGCGACGTAGAGCGCGAGCTGGTCCTCGGGCACCTCGAGGTCCCGACCGAAGTCGGCGAAGTTCTGCGGCAGGATCGCCGCCTCGCCGTCGGGCATCAGCGGGATGCCGACATCGCCGCCGCTGACGACCTCCTTGGACAGGTTGCCGACGACCTGGCCCAGCTGCGACGCGAAGAGCGACCCGCCGACCGTGCGCATCAGTCGGCCGGCCCCTGCGACGAGTCCCTGCATATCGTCGGGCGCCTGCTCGCTGAGGGCCGAGGTGAGGGCGTCGGCGATGCTCGTGGCGACGGGCTCGGCCAGCTGCTGCCACACCGGCAGCGTCGCCTCCACCCAGCCGCCGCGAGTCAGCGTCTTCGGCGGGTTCGGCAGCTCGGAGATCGTGGTCGCCTCGCTGAGCCACAGCGTCGCCAGCGCGAATGCCTGGTCGAGGTCGGTGCGCTGGCCGGCAGTGACCCCCAGGCCGTCCTGATTGGCGATGTGCAGCGCCTGACGCTGCGCGAGCTCCCAGGAGATCCCGCCGTCCGCCCCGCCTGCGAAGGCACCCTGAAGATGCTGCATGACCGTCTGCATCATCGCCGGGTCGATGTTCATGCCGGACAGGCGTGAGAGCTGCTCCGGGTCGATGTCGCCCGCGCCGCCGCCGAAGAGCTGGCGGATCAGCTCCTGGAACTCGTCTTCGGGACTGCGGTCGTCGTCTGCCACTTCTGCCGCCTTTCAGCCGGTTCATGGGAGTGCGTTCTACGCTAGTCCCAGCATCCATCGCACTTCCCGGCAGAGCCCCCGAACTCCTTACGCCGGTCGCGAACGACCAGGCAGAGAGAGGTCCCGCGTGGCCCTGTTCGACGAGAACGTCACCATCACGCCCGAACCTCGGCGACGCATGTCGCGCACCACGCTGATCGGCGTGTGGGCGCTCGCCGTCGCGCTCGTCGTGCTGCTGGTGATCACCTTCCTCCCGACGTCGTATGTGATCCAGCGACCGGGGCCGGTGTACAACACGCTCGGCACCGCGACGTCGGCGGAGGGCGAGCAGGTGCCCCTCATCTCCGTCGAGGGCGCGGAGTCCTACCCGACCGATGGCGCGCTCGACCTGCTGACCGTCCAGGTGGTCGGCAACCGCGAGCGCACGCCCTCGTGGTTCGAACTCGCGATGGCCTGGTTCGACCCGACCAAGGCGGTTCTTCCCATCGACGTCATCTTCCCCGATGGCGAGACGACGGAGGAGCGCAACTCCGAGAGCGCGGCCATGATGGTCGACTCCCAACAGGAGGCCACGGCAGCGGCGCTCACCGAGCTCGGCTACGACGTCGGGGGGACGCTCACCGTGCACTCCCTCGTCGAGGATTCCGCGGCCGTCGGGGTGCTCGTCGAAGGGGATGCGATCCTCGCCGCGAACGGCACGCCGGTCACGGATGCGGCAGCCCTCCGCGAGATCGTCAACGCGGGCGGCGGTGAACCCATCGAGCTGCTCATCGAGCGCGACGGTGAGCAGACGACCGTCTCGATCACCCCCAAGGAGGTCGAGGTCGACGGTGAGCCGACGCTCCTCCTCGGCGTGACCCTCATGACCGCGTACGACTTCCCGATCGACGTGACGATCCAGCTCAACAACGTCGGCGGTCCGAGCGCGGGCATGATGTTCGCCCTCGGGATCATCGACACCCTCACCCCGGAACAGCTCAACGGCGGCGAGAACGTCGCCGGCACGGGCACGATCACCGCCGACGGCACGGTGGGGCCGATCGGCGGCATCCGTCAGAAGCTGTGGGGCGCGAAGGATGCCGGCGCCGAATGGTTCCTCGCGCCGGAGGCCAACTGCGACGAGGTCGTCGATCATGTGCCCGACGGGCTTCGGGTGTTCTCGGTGGAGACGCTCGACGATGCGCTCGCCGCGCTCGAGGTCGTCCGCGAGGGTGGCGATGTCGACGCGCTGCCCACCTGCACGGCCGCGAGCTGAGTCCGCGCGCGGATTCTCAAGGATTTCGCCCAGCGCGGACTCGGCGGCCGCTCAGACCCGCGCACCTAGGATGGAACGGTGACCACGACCTCGGCGCCGACCCCGGCCACACCCTCCCGCTCCCGACGCGTCATTGCGATCTCGCTCGCGATCATCGCGGCCCTCGTGGCCGCCTTCTTCGTGTTCGCGAACCTGTACGCGGACTTCCTTTGGTACGAGCAGCTGGGCTTCGACTCGGTGCTGCTCACGCAGTGGATCGCCCGTGTGGTGATGTTCGCGGTCGGCTTCCTCGGCATGGCCGTGCCGGTGTGGCTGGCGATCCAGCTCGCGTACCGGCTCCGTCCGGTCTACGCGCGCCTGAGCTCGCAGCTCGACCGCTACCAGGAGGTCGTCGAGCCCCTTCGTCGCCTCGCGATGTGGGGCATCCCCGTCTTCTTCGGCTTCTTCGCCGGATTCGCCGCCTCTGCCCAGTGGGAGACCACCTGGCTGTGGGCCAATGGCGTCGCCACCGCGACCAAGGACCCGCAGTTCGGCATGGACACCGGCTTCTACCTCTTCGCGATGCCGTTCTACAGCGCACTGGTCGGCTTCGTGTCCGCGGTCCTCCTGGTGTGCCTGCTGGTCACAGCACTGGTGGCGTACCTCTACGGCTCGGTCCGCATCGGGCAGCGCGAGCTGCGCATCTCGAAGGCCGCGCGCATCCAGCTCGCCGTCATCGCCGGGCTGTACCTGCTGGTCCAGGGCGCGAGCCTGTGGCTGGACCGCTACAAGACCCTCGTCGAGCCCGGTGACCGCATCACCGGTCCCGGCTACACGGGCGTCAACGCGATCATCCCCGGCCAGACGATCCTCGCCTTCGCCGCCGTCTTCGTCGCGCTGCTGTTCTTCGTCACCGCGGTCATCGGCCGCTGGCGCTTCCCGCTCATCGGCACCGCGCTCCTGGTCGTGTCGGCGATCGTGCTCGGAATCGGCTACCCGTGGGTCGTCAACACGTTCCAGGTGCAGCCGAACCGTTTCGCGCTCGAGCAGCCGTACTATCAGCGCAACGTCGACATGACGCACGAGGCCTACGGCGTCGACGGCCTGGAGAAGCAGGACTTCCAGGCGGTGACGGATGCCGAGGCCGGCCAGCTGCGCGAGGACGCGGCCACGACCGCTCAGGTGCGCATCATGGACCCGGCGATCATCTCGCCGAACGTCCGCCAGCTCGAGCAGTTCCGCGGGTACTACCAGTTCGCCGACCCGCTGGACGTGGACCGCTACGACATCGGCGGCGTCTCGCAGGACACGGTGGTGTCGGTGCGAGAGCTCGACCTCGACGAACTGGGCGCCGCTGCCGACTGGCAGAACACCGCCGTGGTCTACACGCACGGCTACGGGCTCGTCGTGGCCAAGGGCAACGACCGCACCGGTGACGGCGACCCCGTGTTCCTCGAGCGGGGAATACCGGCATCCGGCTTCCTTTCCGACGAAGAGGACTTCCAGCCGCGCGTGTACTTCGGCGAGTACTCGCCGACGTATTCGATCGTCGGAGCCCCTGAGGGCACCGACCCGGTCGAGCTGGACTACCCGGTCGGCGGCGACAGCGGCGGCGAGACCAAGACGACGTTCGAGGGCGACGGCGGGCCGAGCCTCGGAAGCGTCTTCAACCGCCTGATCTACGCGCTGAAGTTCCAGGCGGAGCAGATCCTGTTCTCGGACTACGTCAACGAGGACTCGCAGATCCTCTACGATCGCGACCCGAGCGCCCGCGTGCAGAAGGTCGCCCCGTACCTCACGCTCGACAGCGACCCGTACCCGAGTGTCGTGGACGGTCGCGTCGTGTGGATCATCGACGGCTACACGCTGAGTGCGAACTACCCGTACTCGTCGACCGTGAGCCTCGCCTCGGCGATCTCGGACTCGAGCAACCCCGCGCCGCGCTTCGCGCTCGACGACATCAACTACATTCGCAACTCGGTGAAGGCGACGGTCGACGCGTACGACGGATCCGTGAAGCTCTACGCCTGGGACGAGGAGGACCCGCTGCTGCGGGCCTGGCAGAACGTCTACCCCTCCACCGTCCTGCCGATCAGCGAGATGTCGGGCGAGCTCATGAGCCACGTGCGCTACCCGACCGACCTGTTCAAGGTGCAGCGCACCGTGCTCGGCGTTTACCACGTCGACGACGCCAACTCGTTCTATCAGAGCGACAACCGCTGGCAGACGCCGAACGACCCGCAGGCGGACACGCAGCTGCAGCCGCCGTACTACCTGACGATGCAGATGCCGGGACAGGATTCGCCGACGTACTCGATGTTCACGTCGTTCATCCCGTCCTCGACGACGGGCAACGCGCGCAACGTGCTGATGGGCTATCTCGCCGTGGACTCCAACGCGGGAAGCGAGGCCGGAGACAAACGCGAGGACTACGGCAAGCTCCGGATGCTGGTGATCGACGCCGATACGACGGTGCCCGGTCCCGGTCAGGTGCAGAACACGTTCAACTCGGATCAGCAGGTCTCCTCGCAGATCAACCTGCTCAAGCAGGGTCAGTCCGAAGTGCAGAACGGCAACCTGCTCACGCTCCCGGTCGGCGGCGGCCTGCTGTATGTGCAGCCGGTGTTCGTGCAGTCCTCGGGCGCGACCAAGCTGCCCAAGCTCCAGAAGGTCCTCGTCGCGTTCGGTGACGATATCGCCTTCGAGGACACCCTGAACGAGGCGCTCGACACCCTGTTCGGCGGCGACTCGGGCGCGAGCGCCGGCGATGACGATGTGGAGCCGACCCCGGGCGCGACGCCTGCACCCACGCCGACGGAACCCGGCGAGCCGACGGTGCCGTCCGACGAGTATCAGGCCGCTCTGCAGGAGGCTCAGGAGGCCATGATCGCGCGCGACGCCGCGCTCAAGGCCGGCGACCTGACCGCGTTCGCCGAGGCGGATGACGCCCTGACGGCCGCCGTCGAGAAGCTCATCGAGCTCGGCGCGCAGCCGTAACTCCCACCGAGTCTGATCCCGGTCCCTTGCGAGGGGCCGGGATCAGTTCGTGAGGAACCAGTACCAGATCAGCAGCAGGGTGACCACGAAGCCGGCGAGCTGGTTGAGCCACAGGAACCGGTCCCACCCGCGGGTCGCGTCGGTGGCCGTCTCGTCCGTGATGCGGCGGTACGGCCACACCGTGAGCAGGTACGGCACGGCGACGAGCGCGGCGAGAGGCCCGGGCCACGCGGTCGCCAGCATCACCAGGCCCGCCGCCGCGTAGCACGCGAGTGCGAAGCGCACGGTCCAGCGGGCTCCGCGCGCCGTGGCGATCGAGGCGATGCCCGCCTCGCGGTCGGCCGCGACATCCTGCACCGCACCGAACGCATGCGAGGCGATGCCCCACAGCGCGAACGCCGCGATGACGGCGGCGAGCTGCCAGGTCCAGATCGCGCCGGCGAGCACGAGCCCGTATACGGCGGGGGAGAAGAAGTGGATGCTGCTGGTCACCGAGTCTGCGAACGGCACCTCCTTCAGCCGCAGCGGCGGCGCGCTGTAGAAGACGACGAAGAAGAGGCTCGCCGCGAGGACGGCCCACGATGCCGGTGAGCCGACCAGGACGAGATAGGCGACGAACGGCGTGCACGAGATGGCGGCGGCCCAGAGAGTGACGGGGTGCAGTCGGCGGTCGAGGACGGCGCCGTGCGCCCCACCCTTGCGCGGGTTGCGCAAGTCGGATTCGTAGTCGAAGACATCGTTGATCCCGTACATCGCGAGGTTGTACGGGATGAGGAAGAACAGGGTCCCGACGATCAGCGTCGCGTCGATCTCGCGGACGGTCAGCAGGTAGGCCGCGGCGAAGGGGTAGGCGGTGTTGATCCAGCTCACCGGGCGCGACGACAGGACGAGCTGTCGCACCACCGCGCCCGCGCGGAGCGGAGCGGCTGTCATGCGGCGACCTCGTGCCGTGCGCGGGGCGTGAGCAGCACGAAGACGGCGGGCACGAGGAAGGCGGCGCACACGGCGTAGGAGAAGTCCTCGAGCGGGGCGAGACCGATCCGCAGTCCGCTGAGGTGCTCCTCGGGGTAGGTGAAGAGACCGGCGGCGATCATGAGGTTGTCGAAGACCGCCGTCAGGGCGACGAGCACGGCCGTCGCGATGCCCGATGCGGCCATGCGGCGGCCGAAGTCGGGCCGCCGCACCGTGGCGAGCACGATCAGCAGCGTCAGCAGGGCGAACGGCACCACGATGAGAGCGTAGGTCACGGACTGTCCGCCTCGGCGACGGGCGTCACGATCCGGCGTGCCGCGCCCCACGTCACGAGGGCGAGATAGCAGAGGAACGCGAGGAAGAACGGCTCCTCGAGGGGCAGATGCGGGGCGAGGTCGATGCCGATCAGCAGAACGCTCTCGCCCTTCACGAAGACGCCGGTCGCGATCCCGACCGCGTCCCACACGACGAAGAACGCCGTGCCGATCGCCACGGCGGCCGCGGTCCGGCCGGGTGCACTCCAGGCCGCGAGGCGCCACCGGCGGTCGAGCAGCGCGATCCCGGCGGCCGAGACGAGGATCGCAGCGAGGTAGAGACCGGGCACGTCACACCTTCGCCGGCTCGGCGGTCGGGCCGGGGGAGCGGTCGCCGCGGAGCCGCTTGACGACGAGTTCGGCCGAGATGAGGCACATCGGCAGGCCGATGCCGGGCAGAGCGGATCCGCCGGCATACGAGAGTCCCTCGACCTTCCGCGACGCGTTGCGCGGCCGGAACATCGCGCTCTGGCGCAGAGTGTGGGCGAGGCCCAGCGCGTTCCCGCGCCACGAGCCGAGGTCCGCGGCGAAGTCGCCGGGGGTGATCGTGCGGCGCACGACGATCCGCTCGGCGAGGTCGGGCACGTCGCACCAGGTGGAGATCTGTGCGATGACGCGGTCCGCCGCGGCCTCGATCGCGGCATCGCCGGCACGGTCGATGCCGCCGCGGCCGAGCTCGGGGTCGGCGGGCACCGGCACGAGCACGAACACGTTCTCGTGCCCGGCGGGGGCGACCGTGGGGTCGGTCGCGCTGGGGCGGCAGACGTACAGCGAGGCCGGGTCGGAGATGCGGGGCCGCGACCCGAAGATGTCGTCGAAGTTGGACCGCCAGTCGTCGGCGAACAGGAGCGTGTGATGGGCGAGCTGAGGGAGTTCTCCCTCCACGCCGAGCAGAAGGAGCAGAGCGCCCGGGCTGGGAGACCGCTTCGCCCACCACTCCTCCGGGTAGGTCTGCAGCTCGCGGGGGAGCATCGTCGTCTCGGTGTGGTGCAGGTCGGCGGTGGAGACGACGAGGTCCGCTTCCAGACGCCGGCCGTCCGCCAGCGCGACGCCGGTCGCCACACCGCCGGCGGTCGAGATCGACGCGACCCGGGCTCCTGTCTCGATGCGAGCGCCGGATGCCTCGGCCAGGCGGGCGATGGCCCGGATGATCTCGGTGAATCCTCCGCGGGGGTAGAGCACGCCGTCGTCGAGGTCGAGGTGGCTCATGAGGTGGTAGAGGCTCGGCACGCCGTAGGGCGACCCGCCGAGGAAGACCGCCGGGTACCCGAGGATCTGCCGCAGCCGCGGGTCTTCGAAGCGGCGCTCGACGTGCGAGGCGAGACTGCGGGTGAGCAGCGGCGCGAGCTGGGGCACGCGGCGCAGCAGTGCGGGATCGCGCAGTCCCGCTGTCGTCTCGTACGTGTCGTAGAGGAACCGTGTCACGGCCAGGTCGTAGGCGTCGCCGGCGGAGTCGAGGTACTCCGCCAGTCGGGCGCCGGCACCGGGCTCGACGGACTCGAACAGGGCGGTGGCAGCATCCCGCCCCGATCGCACATCGAGCGATCCGCGCCCCGTGGCCGGATCGGAGTAGACGCGATACGCCGGGTCCAGCCGCACGAGGTCGAGCTGCTCGGCGGTCGTGGTGCCGAGAAGGCGGAAGAAGTGGTCGAACACCTCGGGCATGAGGTACCAGCTCGGACCGGTGTCGAAGCGGAACCCGTCGCGCTCCCAGGACCCGGCGCGGCCGCCGATCTCGTCCCGCGCCTCGAGCACGGTGACCGACCAGCCCTCGTGGCCGAGGAGCGCCGCGGTGGCGAGGCCGGCGATTCCTCCGCCGACGACCACCGCGCGCCCCGCGGCGCGTGTCGGGAGTGCGGTCATGCCCGTGCGTCCTTCGGCGCCAGTCCGAGCAGTGCGCGGACGGCGAGCCGGGCCTTCACGACATCGGGCACCCGGACGCGCCGCGTGGGCTCCGCGGTCGCGCGCAACCTCGCGGCGAGTTCACCGAAGAGGTCGTGCGCCGCGGTCACCGCGCGGCGGCAGTCCGGAGGCAGCCGGGGAATGACGGCCGCTGCCGCCGCGAGATCGGCGTCGATGCGATCGAGCACGTCGTCCCGGGTGGTGGCCCCGGAGGTGAGCCCGAGGTAGTCGCGCCCGAGAGCGGCGGCGTCGTGGTCCAGATCGCGGAGGAAGTTCACGTCCTGGAAGGCGGCGCCCAGGCGGCGGGCGCCGTCGATGAGATCGGGGGACGGAGACTGCGGATGCCGCGTCCCTGCATTGACGAACACCTGCAGGCACATCAGGCCGACCACTTCGGCCGACCCGTACACGTAGGTGTCGTGCGAGGCGTCATCGTGCTGCTGGGTCGAGAGATCGGTGCGCATGGAGGCGAAGAACGGACGGATCAGATCCTCGCCGATCCCGCACTCGCGGGCCGTGCGTGCGAACGCATGGACGATGAGGTTCGCGCTGAAGCCGCGCTGCACCGCGATGAGCGTCTCCGTCTCCAGATCATCGAGCACGCGCCGTGCGTCCTCGGCGGAGAGACCCGCAGCGGCAGCGGGACCGTCGACGATCTCGTCGGCCACCCGCACGAGTGCGTAGATCACCCGCACGTGAGGGCGAGGTCGGGAGCCGAGCAGCCGGCAGGCCAGGCCGAACGACGTCGAATACCGTGCGATGACGGTGGCCGCGGCATCCTGTGCCGTCTGGTCGTAGAGGGCGAGGCCGGTCGCCACGCGGTCGCGCGCAGCGCCGCTCACGGGATCCGCCTCGCCATCCCGTCGGCGAGGTCGCGCAACAGCGTGCCCGCCGCGGGCGTCAACGAGGGGTCGAGCGATGCCGTGCGCACCTCGTCGAGGGCGTCCTCGATGACGGCGCGCAGACGCTCGCGGGCGCCGCTCTCCTCGAGGGCGACCTGCGCTTCGCGCACGGCGATGGGGCCTGTGGGGGCGGCCGCGAGGGCATCGCTGACTCGACTCCACGACGGGGTCTGACTGGCGAGTGCGACCAGCGGCGTGCGCTTGGCCTCGCGCAGGTCGCCGCCGCTCTCGCGTCCCGCCTGTGCGGCCGTGCCGAAAGTTCCGATGAGGTCGTCCACGAGCTGGAAGGCGAGTCCGAGGCGTCCGCCTGCCGTGGTGAGCACCTCGATCGCGGCGTCGGAGGCGCCCGCGAGCACCGCGCCCGCTTGGAGGGGCGCGCGGAACGAGTAGACGGCGGTCTTGTTGAACGCGGCGTCGAAGACGTCCTCGGGAGAGGTCTGCGTGGTTCCCACGCTGTTCTCGACGTCGGCGAGCTCTCCTGCGGCCGAGACGTAGACCGCCTCGTCGACGAGCGCGTACAGGCGTTCTCGGGCGACGGGGTCGACCTCGGCGAACGCGACGAGCCGCAGTGCCTCGTGGAGGAGCAGATCCCCGGCGAGGATCCCCGCCGCATCTCCGAGCAGCGCCGCGCCGGCGGCATCCGCTCCCCGCGTCCTCGCCCGCTCGCGGAACTCGCCGGCGACGTTGGGGACGCCGCGCCGTTCGGTGTCGTGGTCGATCACGTCGTCGTGCACCACGAACGCGGTGTGCAGCAGCTCGAACGCCGCGGCGACGGGGTACAGACCGGGAACGGCGCCCGGATCGCCCCCGAACGCGCGGAAGGATGCCGCCACCAGGGCCGGCCGGAATCGCTTGCCCCCGCGCGTGGCGCGCGCGAGCGCCTCGCCGAGCGCGCCGAACCCCGGCCCGAGGCGGGCCGCGCGGGTGACGACGCCGGAGACGGCCTCGTCGATGGCGGCGTCGACACCCGGCGGCGCCGGGAGGGCGATCATGACGCCCGTCGTCGCTGGGCGACGGTGTCGAAGAGGTGCAGCTGCTCGGCCTGGAGCACGAGCCACGGGCTGAACGCCCACGGTGTGGTCTGGAGGGAGGCGGCCAGTTCGCCGGGGTCGACCCACCGGGCGTCGACGACCTCCAGCGGATTGAGGACCGGCTCGTCGCGCGTGAGCGCGGTGTACACCGGGCACACCTCGTGCTCGACGATCCCGTTCGTGTCGGTGGCCCGGTAGCGGAAGAGGGGCAGCGCGAGCTCGATGTCCTCGAGCGCGATCCCGAGCTCGAACTCCGCCCGGCGGTGGACGGCGGTCAGCACCGGCTCGGCGGGCTTGGGGTGTCCGCAGAACGAGTTGCTCCACACTCCCGGCCAGGTCTTCTTGTCGAGGGCGCGCCGGGTGACGAGCACCTGGCCGTCCTCATTGACCACGTGGCAGGAGAAGGCGAGGTGCAGCGCGGTGTCAGTGCCGTGGACGCTGCTCTTCGGGGCTGTGCCGATCGCCCGTCCCTCGTCATCGAGAAGGACCACGTAGTCGGCATCAGTCATCGGCGTCCTCCCGGTTAATCGCTAGTTTAGCTAGCGATATGGTGCGTCCGATGATACAAGGGTACCGAGGGAGTGTCCACAATGGCCGAGCCTTGGTCGCCCACGACGCCTCACGACCACGAGGTCCTGCAGGTGCTCCTCGCCGTTCGCGCATTCAGCGATGCGATGGATCGCATGTACGGAGGCATGAAGGACGAGATGGAGATGAACGTCTCCGACCTCTCGGCGCTGCGCATGCTCATCATGCGAGAGCAGGCCGGAGCGGTGGTGAGCCCGCACGACCTCGCGAACCACCTGAGGATCTCGACGGCATCGACGACGAAGCTCCTCGACCGCCTGACCGCAGCCGGGCACGTCGAGCGCCGTCCTCACCCGACCGACGGCCGGGCGCGCATCATCACGCTCACCCCGCACTCCCGGCGGACCTTCTTCGAGCACTTCAGTGAGCGACTGCAAGCGATGCGGAATGTCGCGGACCGCTACACCGACGACGAGCTCGCTACGATCGCCCGCTTCCTGAGCGAGCTCGGGGACGTCCTGACGGAATGAGCCTGAGCGCCTGCGATGTGGGCGACCCGCCGCTTCTGGTGCGGCGGGATACCCCTCACGGGGCTGCGGAGAAAGCGCAGAGGCACGCAAAAGGCCCGGAATCACGAGGATTCCGGGCCTTTCTCTGTTGCGGGGACAGGATTTGAACCTGCGACCTCTGGGTTATGAGCCCAGCGAGCTACCGAACTGCTCCACCCCGCGGCACAAGAAGTTAGCCTAGCACGGTTTCGGAGTGGGGCGCGCCGTCGGGCGCCTTCGCTTGCTGTGCGGTCCCGCGGCGGGCGAGGATGAGCGTATGCCGGCAGAGCGCGATCGCGACCCTCTCGACGACCGCGTGGACGGGCGCGACGAGACGGCGGCCGAACGCGCCGACCGCAACTGGAGCGAAGTCCTCCAGGAGCTGCGCGTCCTGCAGACCGGCACCCAGATCCTGACCGGCTTCCTTCTCGCGCTCGCGTTCCAGCCGGCGTTCTCCGACCTGACCGATGGTCAGCGCTCGATCTACCTGCTCCTGGTGGTGGTCTCCGCGTTGAGCGCGATCATCGCCCTCGCCCCGGTCGCCCTCCACCGCGTCCTCTTCCAGCAGCGCGCGAAGGCGGAGGTCGTCTCCTACGGGCACGCGGCGCTCATCACCGCGCTCTTCACCGTGTCGGTGCTGATCGTGGGGGTGGTCGCCTTCGTCTTCGACGTCGTCGTGGGGGATGCTGCGGCATGGTGGGCGCTCGGCATCCTGGCGATGGTCATCATCATGCTGTGGCTGGTGGTCCCGGCGATTCTCCGCGCCCGACGGAACGGAACCCCATGATGACCGCGGCGGGGGCGATCGGGATCGGTGTCGCGCAGTTCGCGCCGACGGCCGACACGCAGGCGAACCTCCACACCATCCGGCAGCTCACGGCCGCGGCATCCTCCCGCGGAGCGCGCGTCGTGGTGTTCCCCGAGTACTCCAGCTACTTCGTCGACCCGTTCGACGGATCGCTCGTCGAGAACGCCCAGGAGATCGACGGACCCTTCACCCGCGCACTGATCGAGATCGCCGCCGAGTTCGACGTGCACCTCGTCGCCGGGCTGCTCGAGAAGGCCGCCGATGAGCGCCGTGTACGCAACACGGTCGTCGCCGTGGACGCGTCCGGCCCGGTGGCGACCTATCGCAAGCTCCACCTCTACGACGCGTTCGGCCAGCGCGAATCGGACTGGGTCGAGCCCGGCGCGATCTCGGCGCCCGAGACCTTCGTGATCGACGGCCTGACGTTCGGGCTCATGACCTGCTACGACCTGAGGTTTCCCGAGGTGGGCAGGACTCTGGTGGATGCCGGCGCCGACGTGTTCGTCATCCCGGCGGAGTGGGTGCGCGGACCCCTCAAGGAGCACCACTGGCGCACCCTGCTGCATGCCCGGGCGATCGAGAACACGGTGTTCGCGGCGGCGGCCGACCATCCGCCGCCCCTCGGCGTGGGCTGCTCGATGGTCGTCGATCCGCAGGGGGTCGAGCTCGCCGCGGTCGGCACCGCGACAGACGTCGCGGTCGCCTTCCTCGACCCGTCCGCCGTCGGGCGCGTGCGCCGCGTGAACCCCGCCCTGCGCCTGCGCCGATTCGACGTCACGCCCCGCGAGAGCTGACTCACCGCTCGCGCGCTGCGCCCAGACGCGCCGCGGCGTCCGCCAGGACATCGACGCGCTTGCAGGCGGCGAACCGCACGAGCGTGGCGTAGTCGTCCCGCCGTTCGGGCCTCGCGAACGCGGTGAGCGGAATGGCCACCACCCCGGCGCGCCGGGGCAGCTCGCGGCAGAAGGACGCGGCATCCGTGGCTCCCAGCGCGCGCGCGTCGGCGACCGTGAAGTAGGAGCCCGCGGGCGTCGACACGTCGAAGCCGGCGGCGCGCAGTCCGTCCCCGAGCAGGTCGCGCTTGGCGCGGAGCGTGTCGGCGATGCCCTGGAAGAAGGAGTCGTCCAGGCGCAGACCGGCGGCGATCGCAGGCTGGAAGACGCTGCCGTTGACATACGTCAGGAACTGCTTGACCGCCAGCACCGCGCTCACGAGGTCCGCGGGACCGGTCACCCATCCGATCTTCCAGCCCGTGGCGGAGAAGGTCTTCCCACCCGAAGAGATCGTCAGCGTGCGCTCCTCGGCCCCGGGCAGCGTCGCGATCGGCACATGCGGCGCGTCGAAAACGAGGTGCTCGTAGACCTCGTCGGTCACGATCACGGCGTCATGCCGCTGGGCGAGGCGCACCACCTCGCCGCGCACCTCGGCCGAGAAGACCGCGCCGGTCGGGTTGTGGGGGTCGTTGACGAGGATCGCTCGCGTGCGGTCGCTCACCGCGCGGCGCAGATCGTCGAGATCGGGCTGGAACTCGGGCCACCGCAGCGGCACGGTCACCAGGCGGGCGCCCGCGAGCGCGACGACCGCGGCATAGGAGTCGTAGTACGGCTCGAAGACGACGACCTCGTCATCGGGTCCCTCGATGAGCGCGAGCAGCGTCGCCGCGAGGGCCTCGGTGGCTCCGGCGGTCACGAGCACCTCCCGTGAGGGGTCGAGGCGCAGCCCGTAGAACCGATCCTGGTGCTCGGCGATCGCCGAGAGGAGGTCCGGGATGCCGCGCCCCGGCGGGTACTGGTTCAGCCCGTGCGAGAGTGCCCAGCCTGCCGCCGCGAGCACCTCGGCCGGTGGATCCTCGTCGGGGAAGCCCTGGCCGAGGTTGATCGCACCCGTTTCGGCCGCAAGGGCCGACATCTCGGCGAAGATGGTGGGGTGGATGGATCCGTCGGCGCCGACGAGTCCGGCACCCGCCGCGGTGCGATGCCATGCTCCGGGGATGTCTCGCATCGGATCACGGTACTCGACCTCCTCAGGCGGATTGCATAGTCGAGTCCCATTCACGGCATAAGAAACGCACAGCATCGGTGGGCAATGTGGTGAGTGCTTGGCAAAAGGAGCAATCATGAGCGACAACCAGGGCAACGGCCCCGCAGACCACATTCCCGCGGACGCGACCGCGAGCACGCCCGATGTCGCGCCCCAGACCGAGAACACCGCGCCGACCGTCCCCGTCGCACCGGCCCCTCCGGCCGTTCCCACGACGGCGGCCTGGCAGGCCGCGCAGCAGGCGCCCCAGAGCGCCCAGCCGGTGCCGCCGGCGGGCTACCCGACCCACGCACAGGCCTACGCACGCCCCCAGGGCTACGCCGGCCAGACCGCGCCGTACCCCCAGGCCTACGCGGGCCAGCCCCAGAACCAGGGCGCCGCGTTCGGCCCGGCTGCCACCGGCACCACCCCGACCGTCGCCGCACCGCGCAAGCCGAAGAAGGCATCCGGCGCCGGCAAGGTGGTCGGGCTCATCGTCGCCGCCGCCATCGTGGGCGGCGCAGCGGGCCTCGGCGGCGCCTACGCGGGCGTCAACCTCTTCTCGCCCACGGGCACGGTGCCCGCCGCCGGCCCGTCGACGGTCACCGTCAACGACACCGACTCGGTCAACCAGACCACCGCCATCGCGGCCAAGGTCGTGCCGAGCGTCGTGACGATCGCGGCCACGAGCGACGCCGGCAGCGGCACCGGATCGGGAGTCGTGCTCTCGGAGGACGGCTACGTGGTCACCAACACGCACGTCGTCACCCTCGACGGCGCCACGGGCGACGCGACCATTCGCGTGACCACCTCGGACGGCCGCGTCTTCGACGCCGAGGTCGTCGGGACCGATCCCACCTACGATCTCGCCGTCATCAAGCTGCAGGATGCCGAGGATCTCACGCCCATCGAGTTCGCCTCGTCGGCCGACCTCAACGTCGGCGACGCGACCATCGCTGTCGGCGCGCCCCTCGGCCTCGCGAACACCGTCACGACGGGCATCGTGAGCGCACTCAACCGCTCCATCGAGATCGCCTCGTCGGCCGCGCCCGAGTCCGGCGATGCCGACGAGCAGCAGCCGCAGGACGAGCAGGACCCGCAGGAGCAGCAGGAGCAGGGCAGCCCGTTCCAGTTCGACTTCGGTCAGGGCCAGTCCCAGCAGACGCCGAGCGAGTCGATCAAGATCGCCGTGATCCAGACGGATGCCGCGATCAACCCGGGCAACTCGGGCGGCGCGCTGGTGGACTCCGAAGGAAAGCTCATCGGCATCAACGTCGCCATCGCGACGGCCGGCGGCTCGTCGGGCGGCGCAGGCTCGATCGGCGTCGGGTTCGCGATCCCGTCCGACATCGCCCAGCGCGTCACCGACGAGATCATCGAGAACGGCGAGGCGACCCACGGGCTGCTCGGCGCCAACGTGATCTCGGCCGCGCAGGTCGAGGGCTCGACCATCACCGGCGCATACATCGACGAGGCCGTCGAGGGCGGCGCCGCCGCCGACGCCGGCCTGCGCAAGGGCGACGTCGTCACGGCGTTCAACGGCGTGCCGGTCACCGACTCGGTCGACCTCACCGCGCAGGTGCGGGCCGCGGCCGGCGGGAGCGACGCCACGGTCACGTTCGTCCGCGACGGTGAGACGAAGACGGTCGATGTGACCCTGGGCACGCTCGAGCCGTAACCCGCCGATCGGCGACCGCTCTTCCGAGCACGAGGACGCCATCCCACCAGCCTGATCCGCAGACGCGGGCGATAGGCTCGCGGGATGGCGTCCTTCTCGTTCGGTGCGGGGAACGCGCGAAAACTCGCCGCCCTCCCGCTCTATGCCGTCGGACGCATGATCACGCTCCTGGTGCCGCGTTCGCGCGACGAATGGGTCTTCGGCTGCGGTGCCGGGATCGGCGATGGCGCCCTCGCGCTGTGGGAGGTCGCGGCCGCGGACGGCCGGAGAGCGGTCTGGCTGGTCGGCTCGAGGCGTGAGGCGACGGATGCCGCAGCCCGCGGCATCCGCACCGTTCGGAAGTCTTCTCCGCAGGGCGTGTGGCGCACCGCTCGCGCCGGGGTGATCGTCATCACCCACGGATTCGGCGACGTCAACCGCTACGCCGTCTCGGGTGCTTTCGTCGTCCAGCTGTGGCACGGGATCCCCCTCAAGCGCATCGGCCTGGACTCTCCCGAGACGCTGCGGCTCCCCGGCTCGCTCGCCCGCATGCGGGTGGCACGGCCGTTGCGCGCGATCCTCGGCGGGATGTTCCGCGGGGCCGCTCGTCGCATCAGGATCCTGCCGGCCGCCTCCCACGCGGTGCGCGGTCGCCTCGAGTCGGCCTTCGCGCTGCCCGACGACCGCGTCCCTGTCACGGGGGAGCCGCGCGTTGACGGGCTCTCGCGCGGTTCCGCCGCGGACCGCCGCACGCTCGCACGCGCCGCGATCGAGCGGGCCGCCGGGAGCGTCGGACAGGCGGCGAGGCTCGTGCTCTACGCACCGACGTGGAGGGACGGCGCGCCCGACCCCGCGGTGCCGTCGCCGGCCGAGTGGACCGCGCTCGTCGAGACGCTCGAGCGTCTGGACGCCGTGCTGCTGGTGCGTTCGCATCCGCTCGGCGCGGGCGAGTACCGGCCGCCGGTGCCCAGCGATCGTGTGAGGGCGCTGGGGAGCGATCTCGCGTCGGACGTCACGCCGCTCCTTCCGGGCCTCGACGTCCTGGTCACCGACTACTCCTCGCTGGTCTACGACTCCGCCCTCGTGCCGCTGCCGGTCGTGTTCCTCGCACCCGATGTGGCCGACTACGCACGGCGCCGCGGCTTCTACGGTCGGTACGCCGATGTCGCGGGGGAGGACTGGGCGACGGATTGGACGCAGGCGCTCGCGCAGCTCGCGTCGATCCTCGAGGATCCGGCCGAGCACGAGCGACGCGTGTCGCGGGCACGCGACCTCAGCGCACGTGTGCACGAGTTCCGGGACGGCGCGAGCTCCCAGCGGGTGTACCGTGCGATCCTGGCCGGATCGACGCGCGCGGCCCAGGCCGCCAGGAAAGGACGACGATGACCGACGCCCGCTTCACCGCCGACGGCGGTGCGGCCCTCATCCTCACCGGCGACGGCCCGCGTCCGGCATCCGTGGAGCTCGTCGGCCGTCGAGCGCGGGTCTCCGGCTCGCTGACCGGGCGCGGCAAGACGTGGAGGGCGGTCCTGTCGCTGCGGGCGAGCCGCTGGGACGGGCCGGTGCTGCCGCTTCCCAGCGGCGAGTACGAGGTGCGCGTGGTGGGAGCTGAGGGCGTCCGGGTCGACGAGCCGGCGGCGATCGGACTCTCACAGCTCGGCACACTGCGCGCCGAGCTGTCGGGGTGGACGCTGCGGATCGGTCCTCCGATCGACCCCGCGTACGATTCGGGCGAAGGGCAGGATGCGCTCGAGCGCCGGTACGCGCACCGCACGGCCCATCTCGAGAACGCGGTCTTCTTCGAGAGCTTCTACGGCCGAAACGCCAGCTGCAATCCCCTCGCGATCGATCGGGAGCTCGCCCGCCGGGCTCCGGGAGCGACCCGCTACTGGAGTGTCGTCGACCTCTCGGTGGCGGTCCCCGAGGGCGCGGTCGCGATCGTCGAGGGCAGTCCGGAATGGTGGCGCGCCAGAGGATCCGCGCGACTGCTCGTCGTCAACGACTGGCTTCGCCGGCGCTTCTCACGCCGCGGCGGGCAGGTGGTGCTCCAGACGTGGCACGGCACGCCGCTCAAGCGTCTTGCCCTCCACCGTCCGGGCTTCGATCCGCGGCGCATGGCCGCCGTGGTGCGCGAGTCCCGCCGGTGGAACGTTCTTCTCGCGCAGAACCCCTACGCGGCGCGCATCCTCGGCAAGGCGTATGCGTTCCTCTCGCGTCCCGTGTGGGTGGAGGGCTACCCGCGCAACGACGTTCTCGTGACCGGGGACGGCGCCGCGACCAGGACAGCGCTGGGAATCCGGCCCGAAGAGCGGGTGCTGCTGTACGCACCGACCTGGCGCGACGATCGCTCCGAGATCGTCGACTTCGTGGATCCGGTGGCGCTCGCCGCCGCGACCGACGCCGTGGTCCTGGTGCGCGGGCACTCCCGCACGCTGCAGCCGGGCAAGGATGCCGAGGGCCCGCGGGTCGTGGACGTCACGGGGTTCCCCGACACGTCGCTGCTGCTTCTCGCCGCGGACGCGCTCATCACCGACTACTCGTCGGTCATGTTCGACTTCTCGGTGACCGGCAAGCCGATGTACTTCCTCGTGCCCGACATGGAGCACTACCGCGGCGAGCTGCGAGGCTTCTACTTCGACCTGGTCGCGCATGCGCCCGGGCCGGTCGTCCGCAGCCAGGAGGAGCTCATCACCGCACTCGCGGCGGGCCCGGGGGAGTACGCCGGCCGCTACGCCGAATGGCGGCAGAGATTCAACGCGCGCGACGACGGCCGGGCCGCCGAGCGCATCGTGACCCGCATCCTCGACCAGGGCTTCGTCGAGGTGGAGTGACGTCCGTCGGGCTCAGGGCAGCGGGGTGTTGCGCGAGCCGAGTCGCGACGTGTCGACCGTGTCGTGGGCGCCGCGCACGAGGCCCACGACGAATCCCCAGCCCCACGACAGGTGCATCGTGGGGAGCACTGCGGCGGTCCACAGCTTGTCGCGCCATCCGTGGCCCCCGCCGGAACCGATCGATACCGCCACGATGAGCAGCACGTACGCGACGATCGGCAGGTAGACCACGGATGCCGCGGCCGACCACCAGCCGGTGAGGACGCCGGTCACCTGCAGCAGCCCGACGACGATCGCGAGGAGGACATCGACGACGAGCAGCGGCGGGGCGAAGAACCGGAGGGAGTTGCCGCGGCCGAATCGCCGGACGAGCTCGCCGCGCCAGCGGCCGGTCGCGGAGAACTGCCGCACCAGGCGCGACCAGCTCTCGCGGGGCCAGTACGTCACCGACAGCGCGGGGTCGAACCAGACCCGGTACCCGGCACGGCGGATGCGCAGGTTCAGCTCCCAGTCCTCGCCGCGACGGATCGACTCGTCGAAGAGTCCGACCTCGTCGAGCACGGACCGGCGCATGACGCCGAGGTAGGCGGACTCGGCCTCGCCCTCCTGCGTGCCGCCGTGGTACGCGCCGCCCCCCAGACCGATGGGGGAGTTGTACGCGCGGGCGACGGCGCGCTGGAACGGCGATCGGCCATCGGCGCGCATCACGCCGCCGACGTTCGCCGCGCGCATGCGGTCGAGTGTCCCGATGGCGCGGCGCGTGTAGTCCGGCTCCAGCTCGGAATGGGCGTCGACGCGGACGATCGTCGGGTACCGGCCCGCGCGGATGGCGAGGTTGAGGCCGACCGGGATGTCGGCCTCGGGGTTGTCGACCAGCACGACGCTGTCGTGGGTGGCCGCCAGTCGCCGCGCGAGCTCGTCGGTGCCGTCGGTCGAGGGTGCGAGGGCGAGGATGAGCTCGGCGGGCCCGTCCACTTCCTGGGCGAGCACCGTCTCGACGGCGCGCTGCAGATAGTCGACTTCGTTCAGAACGGGCATGACGAAGGTGACCCCGGCGCCGGGAGGGACCTCCGGTGCGTCCCTGCGCCCGCGCTGATCGACCTGCACGCGTCGATCATGTCACGTGTCGCCTGGGTAGTCTGGACGGGTGGGTCTGGTCTCCGATGGGAAGAAAGCGGTCGCACTGGTCCGAAAGGCCGTGAAGAACCGCCGTGCGGCGATCGACGTCCGGCGTACGCTCGCCGCACGGCCGCAGCATCCGCTCTTCCACTACCGCGTGGCGGTGTACTTCGCCGACGGCGCGGTGAACATGTACCAGATGCGGCAGTGGTACAAGCCGCTGGCCGAGCTGTCGAAGATCTGGCCGGTCGTCGTGCTGAGCCGTGCCGCCACGGGAGCGCGCGCGCTGCTCGCCGAGGACGCTCCACCCGTCGCCTTCGTGCCCACCGTGCGAGATCTCGAGCGCTTCATCGCGTCGCAGGACATTCGCATCGTCCTGTACGTGAACCAGAACACGCGCAACTTCCAGATGTTCCGCTACGGGCGCCGCTGGCACGTGTTCATCAACCACGGCGAGTCCGACAAGATGTACATGACCACCAACCAGTACAAGGCGTACGACTACGCCCTGATCGCCGGGGATGCTGCGCGCGAGCGCCTGTCACGGGTGCTCTGGGACTACGACATCGACCGGCGCACGATCCCGATCGGCCGTCCGCAGGCCGACCACTACTCGGGCACGCTGCCGTACACGCCGGACGACCGCACCGTGGTGCTGTACGCCCCGACGTGGGAGGGCGACCGTCCGTCGGCGCACTACGGATCGGTCGTCTCGCACGGCGAGACGCTGGCGACCGCGCTGCTCGCGTCCGGGCGCCACCGGCTGATCTACCGGCCGCACCCGCGCTCGGGAGTCGTGAATCCCGAGTACGGCGCCGCCAACCGGCGCATCATCGCCGCGATCGCCGCAGCCAACTCCGCCGACCGCTCCGCCGGTCACGTCTACGACGACGGCCCCGACCTGGGATGGCAGCTCTCCGCCGCCGACATGGCCGTCGTCGACATCTCCGCGATGGTCTACGACCGGCTGGCGGCCGACAAGCCGCTGATGATCACGCGGCCGACCGACCCTGCGGCGGCGATCGACACCCACGGCTATCTGTCCGCGTGCGAGTGGCTGGATGCCTCGGCCGCAGGCTCGATCGTCGCCGAGACCGAGCGTCTGCTCGGCGACCCCGATGCGGTGGCGCGGCTCGAGCAGTGGGTGCATCGCTACTTCGGCGATGCGGCGCCGGGCGCCGCGACCGGCCGGTTCCACGATGCGATCCGTCACCTCATGGACGAGTGGGACAGCTGGTATGCCCGTTCCGTCGAGGACGAGGAAGAGCCGGACGAGGCCGAACTCGACGACGCCGAGGATGCCTGACCGGCGGATTCAGCCGACCGGCGCGGGCTTCTCGACCAGCCTCGCGATCGCCCGCAGCGGGATCGTGACCCACGTCGGACGGTTGCGGGCCTCGTAGATCGCCTCGTACACGGCCTTGTCGAGCTCCAGTGCGGCCAGGACCGCTCCTTCCACATCGAGGTCGGCGCCTGAGGCCATGGCGTAGCCGTCCAGGAACGATTCGCGCGCCGTGCGCGCCCACTCCCGCGCGGCTTCGGGCGATCGGTCGGGATCGTCGAGACGGATGGACCCGGCCACGTAGTCGAACGATCTCAGCATTCCGGCCACGTCGCGCAGCGCGAGGTCCGCCCGGGTCCGTTCGACCATCGGCCGCAGCGGTTCGCCTTCGAAGTCCAGCAGCACCCACCCGCGGCCGGGAACGTGGAGCACCTGACCGAGGTGGTAGTCGCCGTGGATGCGCTGCTGGTCGGGCCACGGCGCTGTCGCGGCCCGCTCGTAGACGCTCTCGATCGCCTGTCGGCGCTCGGCGATCTCGGGCACCTCCGCGATCGCGATGGTCAGGCGGCGCCGCCAGGAGGCGACGGTGGCGGCGCGGTCGTCTGCCGAGGTCTCGCGGGTCGGAAACAGATCGGCGAGCGACACGTGCACTTCGGCGGTCGCCGCCCCGAGCGCCCGCGCGGAGCTGCGGAAGTCGTCGCCGCGCGCCGCGGCCCGCAGAGCCACGCGCCAGGCGTCCTCCACCTCCGGCAGGAACTCCTGCGCCGAGGCGAGGGAGCCGGTCACGGTGCCCCGAGCCGTCGCGAGATCGGGCCACGTCCCCTCGATCCATCCGATCGCGCGCGGGACGTGCACCGATCCCGAAGCGGCCAGGGCGGTGGGGAGTTCTATGTCGGGATTGAGTCCGGGATGCAGCTGTCGATAGACCTTGCAGATCACGGGCATGCCGCTCGAGCGGTAGACGAGCGAGGTGTTGGACTGTTCGCCGCTCATGACGGTGGCGCTCGGGGCGTCGGGCGTGCGCACACGAGGTCCCGGGTGACCTGTCGCGACGGTCTGCGGCCCTTCGCCCCGGCCGCCCGCCGTCACCAGCTCGAAGAGAGCTCGCGTGTAGGCCGGGTCGTGCGGGCCGTCGATGAACGTCGTTCCCGGCTCGGGGCTGCCGATGATGTGGTCGGGTGAGGCATCCACGGCCTCCGTCGCCCTCGACACCACCGGCAGCTGGTAGAGCACGGTGGGAAGGGAGCCTTCGTCGGCGACCAGGTACGTGCGGATGCGTGCGCCCGCGTCGGCCTCCGTGACCGGCGGCAGATCCCACCAGGAGACCAGGCGCAGGCTCGGCGGGCGCCCCTTCGCGGCGTACCACCGCTGCCGGGGCATCCACGCCGCCAGGCACGCCAGGGTGCTGTCCATGGGACTGAGCGTATGCCCGCGCGCGCCGACGTGTCGATCAGGCGTCGGCGTCGCGGTCGAGGTCGAGGTCGGGGTCGGCGTCGGACGCCGCGGCGCGAGCGACGTCCACCACGGGAGCGACCGGGATCACGATCGACTCGATCGAGCCGAACCCGAGCGCGTCGACGGCGGGAGCCGCGTCCGCCAGGCGCTCGGCATCGGTGTCCGGCCGTGCCGGCTCGGAGGGCAGACCTGCCCATTCCTCATGGTGCTCGGGTCGTTGCGTGAACAGTCCCATGCCACCATTGTGCGCCGACCCACCGCGATCACGCGTTCCCTCGGGGGCTCGCGCGAAGGTCTCAGTCGTCGCCGAGGCCATCCGGCTCGTTCGAGGGCGCGGCGTCGAGCGCCTTACGTCGACCCCCGACACGACGTGCGGCGCCGCCGACGGTGGAGGCGCCGCGAGCGACGCCGCCCGCGATCGCGCTGCCGGCCCGACGGATCGTGCGCGTCGCCGCCCGCTCGAGGGGCGTCGCGCCCGGTCGGGGCTCGAGTTCTGGCGGAAGGAGAGTCGGGGGAGGGCCGAATGCGCGGCGGGAGTTCACCAGCACGCGGCGCCCGAGGATGTTGTTGCCGGCGCCGCCCACGGCCGCACCGATGCCGAACGGAAGGGCCTTGCCGATCCACGACGCGCCACCGCGCGCGGCGAACTGGTGGATGAACGTCGTCTTGAGCTGGTCGACGATCGGTCCCATCGCGGCGCGGGGGATCGTCTTCGTCACGAGCTCACCCCAGTAGCGGTCCCGCGTCGGGCCGCGGCCCACCGCCTGCCCCGCGAGCTGCGAGACGAGGTCGACGCCCTCTTTGCCGAGCATGAGCGTGAGCACGAGTGCGCGCGCACGATCGGGGTCGGGCACGGGGATGCCGTGGACCTCGGTCACGGACTGGGCGAAGAGCGCGGTCGCCTCGAGGAAGGCCACCGTCTCGACCCCGCTGAGCGCCAGGGTGACGCCGGTGCCGATGCCGGGCACCACCGCCGTCGCGCCGACGGCGGCGCCACCCGTGGTGACCGCGGCGAGGTAGCGCCGCTCGAGGATCCGCACGATGTCGGCGGACGAGGCATCCGGGTGCCGCAGGCGGATGCTGCGCAGATGCGCGAGCACGACGGGACGCTGGACCGCGAGAACCCGGTCGAGTGCTCGGATCGAACGGGGATGCTCGTCGGAGCCGGTGGGCGGCAAGCCGCCCTGCCACGGGGAGTCCCCGGGCAGCGAGTGGATGCGCTGAACCTTCTCGACCATCGGGCCGATCCTATTCGGGAGATCCTGAACGAGGGCCCCGGGTTGACAGAGCGCTCGGTGGGAGTCAGACGAAGAGGTTGGCCCGCTCGAGGTCTTCGGCGAAATCGACCTCGACCGCGTAGAGGTCGGAGATGTCGAGGGGTTCGAGCAGCACGCCGTCTTCAGCGATGGCGAGCTCGAGACCGCGCTCGAAGTAGTCCTGGTCGTCGACCCGCGTGAGGTGGCGCATGAACGCCTTCTTGTCGCGGCTCGAGATGAAGTTGATGCCGACGGCTTCGCCGATGCCGCCCTTGACCGTCTTCGAGAGCTCCTTGATGAAGCCTTCGGGGGTGACGGTGTACTTGACTTCTTCGTCACTCACCTTCGACGTGTTGACGGCGACGAACGACTGATCGCGCTCGATGGCGTCGATGGCACGGCCGAGGACGCGCGGGTCGAAGACGACGTCGCCGTTCATCCAGAGGACGCCGGCCCTGCCGGTCTTGGCAAGGGCGCGCAGAAGGCTCTTGGACGTGTTGGTCTGGTCGTACCGGTCGTTGTAGACGTAGTCGACCGACGGGAATGCCTCGACGATGGTCTCGGCGCGGTAGCCGACCACGGTCGTGATCTTCGCCTCGGCGCCGAAGGCCGCGCGGATGTTGTCGTGCTGCTGCTGCATGATGCTGCGGCCGTCGCTGAGTTCTGTCAACGGCTTGGGAAGGCTGCGGCCGAGCCGCGAGCCCATTCCGGCTGCGAGAATGACGGTTTGAAGGGTCAAAGGTCTGCTCCTGAAGTGCGTGATTTCACTGTCGGTTCACCGACTCGACACCCCTTCGTGCCGGGACCATGCTAGCGATGGCACCTGGGAACGTGCAGAACGCTGCACCGACGTTGTCGTTTCGTGACAATCCGTTCGCGTCGACACGCCCCGGGCGAACGGCGGGAATGCGCCTCGATGTCGAGACTCGGCGTCTCGTGGGTGCCACGGTCCCGCAGGCGCTTGATACCTTGGGTTGGTGACAGCCTCCCTCCCGGTGCCGAACGACATCGATCCGGAAGAGCCGGACCGTCACGAGGGTGCATCCGTCGTGGCGCTGCCATCGAGCCCTGATGCTCCGGCTCCCGCCAAGGCCCCCGCCCGCAAGCCCGCGGCCCGAGCGGCCTCTGCTCGCGGGGCCACGGCTCGCACCGCCGCGCGCAAGAAGCCCGCTCCGGACGCCGTCCCGAAAGCGGCGCCCGCGCCGCCGGCGCCGGTCGAGCCGGAGCCTCCCCTGACCGAGGCGGAGTCCGCGCCGCTGTCCGATCTCGAGACCGCGGAGCGTGCCGCCGTCGACCTGGTCATCCCGCCGAAGCCTCCGCTTCCCGAAGACGCGCCGCCGGCGCCTGCGGAGGGTGCCGAGCCGCCGCCTCCCGTCTCGGAGGACGTCGAGGTCGCGCGTGAGGAGGCGGCTGCGCCCACGCCAACCGAGACCGAGATCGTCCCCGCGACTCCCGACGCCGAGCCCGAGCCCGAGCGCGAGCCCGCTTCGGAGACCGAGGCCGCCTCCGAGATCGAACTCGAACCCGCACCCACCCCGCCCGCGGCCGAGCCCGAAGACGTCATCGCGGTTCCGGCGGTCCTCACCGCTCCGGCCGCCTCCGGGGACGTGCTGGTGCTGCGCGGGGTCTCCAAGCGCTTCGGAGACACGCATGCCGTGGACGGCATCGACCTCACCGTCCCCGCCGGCACCTTCTACGGACTCGTCGGGCCCAACGGCGCCGGCAAGACGACGACGCTCTCGATGATCGCCGGGCTCCTCGAGCCCGACCGCGGGTCGATCAGCGTGGGAGGGGTGGATGCGGCATCCGACCCCGTCGGCGCGAAGCGCCTCATGGGGGTGCTGCCCGACCGGCTCCGCACGTTCGATCGGCTGACCGGCCGCCAGCTGCTCTACTACTACGGGGTGCTGCGCGGACTCGCCCCCGCCGTGGTGGAGAGTCGCACAGCCGATCTCGCCCGCGCGTTCGACCTCACCGACGCCCTCGGGCGCGTCGTGTCGGACTACTCCGCGGGCATGGCGAAGAAGGTGATGCTCGCCGGTGCGCTCATCCACTCTCCGCGCGTGCTGGTGCTCGACGAGCCCTTCGAGGCGGTCGATCCCGTCTCGAGCGCGATCATCCTCGACATCCTCTCCACGTACGTCGCGCATGGCGGCACCGTGATCCTGTCCAGTCACGGCATGGAGCTCGTCGAGCGGGTGTGCACGCGCGTCGCGGTCATCGTCGCGGGGCAGGTGCTCGCAGAGGGGACCGTCGACGAGGTGCGCGGTGAGCTGAGCCTCGAGCAGCGATTCATCGAGCTAGCCGGCGGACTCAGCGACGTGGAGGGTCTCGAGTGGCTGCATACGTTCTCCGACTGAGGGTCGCGCTGCTGTTCGGCGCCCTCCGCGGCGACCGTGGGCATGTCGTGCGCACGGTGCTCACCCTGGTCGTGGTGGCCGCGGCGACCGTCGCGGCGTGCTGGGCGCTGCTGACGCTGTCGGATGCCGACACCGACGTCGTGCTCGCCGTCACCGTGCTGGGAGGCTCGGCGGTCACGCTGGGGTTCGCCCTCGCACCGCTGATCGGCGCGACGAACGACCCCCTCGATCCTCGCCGGTTCGCGCTGCTCGCGCTGCCACGCCTGCCGCTGACCGCCGTCCTGGCGGTGGCCGGGCTGATCAGCGTGCCTCTGTTCGCGCTGCTGGCCATCGCGATCACCGACGCGATCGTCTGGGGCGAGCACGGGGTGGCCTGGCCGGCGGCCGCGGCCGGGGTCGTCGTCGGCGTCCTCACGTGCGCGCTGCTGGCGCGCGTGTGCATGGCCGTCGCATCGCTGTTCCTGCGCGAGCGGCGGTCGCGGGAGCTGTCGGGGCTCTTCCTGCTCGCCATCCTCGTCGTCGTCGTCCCGGTCGGGGTGTTCTTCGCCTCGCTCGAGTGGGAGGGGGCCGTGCCGACGCAGCTCGCGGAAGCGGTGTCCGCGCTCTCGCTCACCCCCGTGGGTGCGGCCTGGGCGTTCCCGGGGCTCTTCGCGAGCGGGAACAGCCGGGCGGTGATGTCGCTGCTCGTCGCGATCGGCACGCTTGTGGTCCTCGGACTGCTGTGGGTGTGGGTCGTCAAGCGCCTTCTCACCACGACCGAGCGGCCGGCCTCGGTGCGCGAGCGCACCGGGCTGGGCTGGTTCGCGGTCGCTCCCGGCACCCCCGGCGGTGCGGTGGCGGCGCGCAGCCTCGTCTACTGGTTCCGCGATCGCCGCTATGTCGTCAACGTGCTCGTGATCCCGATCGCCGCCGCTCTCACGGTCGTCCCCCTCCTCATCGCGGGGGTGCCGCTGGAACTCGCCGCTCTCGTCCCCGTGCCCTTCGCCGCCCTGCTGCTCGGCTGGCTGCCGCACAACGACCTGGCGTACGACTCCACCGCAGTCTGGATGCACATCGCCAGCGGGATGCGCGGCATGTCCGACCGTGTCGGCCGCCTCGTTCCGGTGCTGCTCATCGGCATCCCCCTGCTCGCCGTCGCCGTGCCCGTCGCGATCTCCCTGCACGGCCGATGGGCGCTCCTGCCGGCCATGGTCGGAGTGTGCGCGTCGCTGTTCTTCGCCGGCCTCGGGCTGTCCAGCGTGTCGTCGGTCGCCGCGCCCTACGCGGTCTCCCGCCCGGGGGAGAGTCCGTTCCAGCAGCCGCAGCGCACCGGTGCGGGAGGCGTGGCCTCCCAGGGCCTCGTGCTGCTCGGAGCGATCGCCGTGAGCGTCCCCGCGCTGTGGTGCGGGTGGATCGCGCTGACCACCGACATCGACGCGGCGATGCCGGCGCTGTGGGCGGGCCTTGCGACGGGCATCGGCGTTCTGCTGGTCGGCGTCACCGCCGGGTCGATGATCTTCACCCGTCGCGGAGGACGGCTGATGGAGTTCGCGGAGTCGACCTGACGCCGGCGCCGTCCTCCGATCCGCGGGCTAAACTGACTCACCATGAGCACCCCCCTCGAAGGCCCGGACCAGGGCGGTCTGGCCACTCTCGACCGAGAGCTCGAAGAGCTCATCCGCGAAGAGAACATCGAACCGGGCGACCACGAGCGCTTCTCGCACTACGTCAAGAAGGACAAGATCCTCGAGTCGGCGCTCACCGGCAAGCCGGTGCGAGCGCTGTGCGGAAAGAAGTGGACTCCTGGGCGCGATCCCGAGAAGTTCCCGGTCTGCCCGACGTGCAAAGAGATCTACGAATCCCTGCAGTGACCGCTACCGCGCGTCCTGATAGACCGTCGGAATCGCCGGATCGGACTTGCTGAGCGCCAGGGCGCGCACCGGCAGCTCCTCCCGCGCGAACGCGTGATGCTCGCGCGCCGCCTCGACGCCGGCGCGCCCCTCGAAGGCGGCGTCCGGAACGCCGTCGGTGACCAGGGTCACCTGCAGCGCACGTGCGTCGGGATGCTCGGCGGCGGTGTCGACCTCCTCGAAGCCGTCGGACACCACGATCAGCTCGCTCGTTGCGGTACCCCGGTCGAGAGTGCGGAACGCCGCTTTGCGGCCGCCGGTGGAGCCCTTGTCGGTGGAGGCCTTCGCCACCGCGACCCAGCCGCCGCCGGCATCCTGACGCGCGACGAGCTTGTAGACCATGCCGGCGGTCGGCGTTCCGGAACCGGTGACGAGCGAGGTTCCCACGCCGTACGCGTCGACCGGGGATGCCGCGAGCGCCGCGATCGCGTACTCGTCGAGATCGCTCGTCACGGTGATCCGCGTCGCGGTCGCGCCGAGCTCGTCGAGCTGTGTCCGCACCGCGGCGGCCACCAGCGGCAGATCTCCCGAGTCGATGCGGACCCCGCCGAGGCCGGTTCCGGCGACCCGCACGGCCGTCTCCACGCCCGTGCGGGTGTCGTACGTGTCCACGAGGAGGGTCGTGCCCACGCCGAGTGCCTCGATCTGCGACCGGAACGCGTCCTCCTCCGTGTCGTGCAACAGGGTCCAGGCATGCGCCGCCGTGCCCATGGTGGGGATTCCCCAGCGACGTCCCGCCTCCAGGTTCGAGGTCGCACCGAAGCCGGCGATGTAGGCAGCACGTGCCGCCGCGATGGCAGACGACTCGCCGGCACGCCGTGAGCCCATCTCCGCGAGCGGGCGGTCGCCCGCGGCCACGCTCATGCGCGCGGCCGCGGTGGCGATGGCCGAGTCGTGGTTGAGGACGCTGAGCGCCAGCGTCTCGAGGACGACAGCTTCCGCGAAGCTGCCCTCGACGGTCAGGATCGGCGAGCCCGGGAAGTACAGCTCGCCTTCGCGGTAGCCGGTGATCGTGCCGGTGAAGCGGTACTCCTCGAGGAAGTCGAGGGTCGCGGCATCCACCACGTTCTCGTCGCGGAGCCAGCGCAGCTCGTCGTGCCCGAAGCGGAACTCGCGGATCAGGCCGAGCAGGCGGCCGGTGCCCGCGACCACGCCGAAGCGTCGCCCGCCGGACAGGCGGCGACCGAACAGCTCGAACACGCAGCGGCGGTCGGCCGTGCCGTCGCGCAGTGCGGCGTCGAGCATCGTGAGCTCGTAGCGATCGGTGTGCAGGGCGGTGCTCCGGGAGTCGCTCATGCGGGTCAGCCTAATGAGGGGCGGGCCGGGATGCGCCCCTGGCGTAGGCTGGACGATCGTGACCCTTCGACAGGCTCAGGGCGGCGCCGACCTGCCGATCGGAATCTTCGACTCCGGTGTCGGCGGACTCACCGTGGCGCGCGCCGTATCGGCCCAGCTGCCGCGCGAGTCGATCCTCTACATCGGCGACACCGCCCGCTCGCCGTACGGCCCCAAGCCGATCGCGGACGTGCGGCGGTACTCGCTCGAGATCCTCGACACGCTCGTCGACCAGGGCGTGAAGATGCTCGTGATCGCGTGCAACACCGCCTCGGCTGCGATGCTGCGCGACGCGCGCGAGCGCTACGACGTGCCGGTCGTCGAGGTGATCGGTCCGGCCGTGCGCACCGCGATGTCGACGACCCGCAACGGACGCATCGGCGTCATCGGAACCGCCGGGACGATCTCGTCCGGCGCGTATCAGGACATGCTCGAGGTGAACGAGCGGCTCACGGTCTTCGCGCAGGCCTGCCCGCGCTTCGTGGAGTTCGTCGAGGCGGGCGTGACCGATTCGCCCGAGGTGCTCGCCGTCGCCGAGGAGTACCTCGCGCCGCTGCGGCACGCCGCCGTCGACACGCTGGTGCTCGGGTGCACGCACTATCCGTTCCTCGAGGGCGCGATCAGCTATGTCATGGGCCCGGAGGTCTCGCTCGTCTCGAGCGACACCGAGACCGCGAAGGACGTCTACCGTCAGCTGGTCTCCCGCGACCTGCTGGCCGGCCCGGATGCCGCCTCCCGCCACGTCTACGAGGCCACCGGCGACTCCGCCGACGAATTCCTGCGACTCGCGCACCGCCTGATGGGGCGCGAGGTGACCGACGTCCGTCTCGTGCAGACGGGCGCGATAGACCTTCCCACCCGAGCTGAGGAGCACCTTCGATGACCGAACTCGTCCGCGCGGACGGCCGATCCGCCGACCAGCTGCGTCCCGTCACCATCGAGCGGGGGTGGAGCAGTCAGGCCGAGGGCTCGGCGCTCATCTCGTTCGGAGGCACGAAGGTGCTGTGCACGGCGTCGTTCACCAACGGCGTCCCGCGCTGGCTCACGGGCAAGGGCAAGGGGTGGGTCACGGCCGAGTACGCGATGCTGCCCCGCGCGACCAACAGCCGCAACGACCGCGAGAGCATCAAGGGCCGGGTCGGCGGACGCACCCACGAGATCTCCCGGCTCATCGGCCGGGCGCTGCGCGCGGTCGTGGACACCAAGGCGCTCGGCGAGAACACCATCGTCATCGACTGCGACGTGCTCCAGGCCGACGGGGGAACGCGCACCGCGGCGATCACCGGCGCCTACGTCGCCCTCGCCGACGCGATCGAGTGGGGACGGGAGAAGAAGTTCATCGCCCAGCGCTCGCAGGTGCTGATCGACTCCGTCGCCGCTGTGTCGGTGGGCATCGTCGACGGCGGGCCGCTGCTCGACCTCGCGTATGTCGAGGACGTGCGCGCCGAGACCGACATGAACGTCGTCGTCACCGGACGCGGGCTGTTCGTCGAGGTGCAGGGAACGGCCGAGGGCGCTCCGTTCGACAAGCGTGAGCTCGACGCTCTGCTCGACCTCGGCGTCGCCGGCTGCGCATCGCTGCGCGAACAGCAGCTCGCGGTGCTGGCGCCCGCGGGAGCCACCGCGCCGTGACGGACGTGCTGCGCAAGATCGTCCTGGCCACCCACAACCCGCACAAGGTCGAGGAGTTCCAGGCGATCGTCGCCGCGACCCGGCCCGACCTCCAGGTCGTCGCGTACGACGGCCCCGAGCCCGTCGAGGACGGCGTGACCTTCGCCGAGAACGCGCTCATCAAGGCGCGCGCAGCCGCCGCGCACACCGGCCTTCCGGCCCTGGCCGACGATTCGGGCATCTGCGTCGACGTGCTCGGCGGCGCACCGGGCGTGTTCTCCGCGTACTGGGCGGGGCATGCGAAGGATGCCGCGGCCAACCTGAATCTGCTGCTCGATCAGCTCTCCGACATCGGCGACCCGTATCGCACGGCCCAGTTCGTCTCGACGATCGCACTGGTCGTGCCCGGTGACGCGTCGAGCGAGCGCGTCGTCGAGGGCGTGTGGCCAGGGCGGCTCGCGGTCGAGGCGTCCGGTGGCGGCGGCTTCGGCTACGACCCGGTCTTCGTCCCCGACGGGCAGGAGCCCGGCGCGGAGCGCACCGTGGGCGAGTGGACCGCGCACGAGAAGAACGCGGCATCCCACCGTTCCCGGGCGTTTCGCGCCCTCGTGCCGCTGCTCGAGGCGCTGTAGCCGTCGCTGCAGACCCCGGTGCCGATGAGCGACTGAGAATCAGACTCATTCCCGACTAGCGGGATCAGCGACTCCACCCGCGGACCCGGGCATAGCCTGGCCTCATGCACGACCATGCGCCCGAGGGCGGCATCCGCGGAGCGAGCAACCGGCGGCTGCTCGCGATCTCGCTCGCCATCACCGGCGTCGTGATGATCGTGCAGGTCGTGGGGGCGTTCCTGTCGGGGTCGCTCGCGCTCCTCGCGGACGCGGTGCACATGTTCACGGATGCCGCGGGGCTGGTCATCGCCCTCGTCGCAGCCTCCGTCGCCGCACGTCCTGCGAACGACCGTCGCACCTTCGGCTACCAGCGCGCCGAGGTGTTCGGGGCGCTGGTGAACGGGGTCCTTCTCCTCGTGCTCTCCGTGTGGATCGCGATCGAGGGCGTGCAGCGCCTGATGAACCCGGGCGAGGTCGAGGTGGCGGGCGGACTCATGCTCGTCGTCGCCGTGGTCGGCCTGGTCGCGAACGCGGTGGCGATGTGGCTGCTGAGCTCGGCCCAGCGCCGCAGCATGAACGTGCGGGGCGCCTATCTGGAGGTGCTGGGCGACCTCATCGGATCGGCGGCGGTGATCGTGGCCGCGATCGTGATCGTGACGACGGGGTGGGTGCAGGCCGATGCGGTCGCATCGCTGCTGATCGCCGCGATGATCGTGCCGCGTGCCGTGGGGCTGCTGCGCGAGGTGGTGTCGGTGCTCTCCGAGTCGGTGCCCCAGGGCACGCACGTCCAGGACATCCGCCGGCACATCCTGCAGACTCCCGGCGTCGTCGACGTGCACGACATCCACGTGTGGCAGCTCACCCGTGGCGCGCCCGTGTTCACCGCCCACGTCGTGGTGGACGGCGCGTCGATGGCGGACGGGCGGGCGAGCAGCATCCTGAGCCAGCTCCAGTCGTGCCTGTCGCAGCATTTCGACGTCGAGCACTCGACGTTCCAGCTCGAGCCGGCGGGTCACGTCGAGCACGACGCCCACGCGTAGCGCGGATCAGTCCTCCCGCCGCACCTCGGCGGGACTCTTGTCGGGGCGCAGCCCCCGCCAGCGCGGATGACGCAGGATGCCGCCCGGGGTGAATTCGCCGTACTCGACCTCGCCGACCAGTTCCGGCCGCACCCACAGCGCGTCGCGCGCGTCGAGTGCGGGCACGCCCACGAGCGGGTTCTCGGCGATGCGCAGGGGAGTCAGCGTGCGCAGGAGCGAGGCGAGGGTCTTGTCGCTGAAGCCGCTGCCGACGCGACCGGCGTACTGCAGGCCCTCGTCTGTCGGGATGCCGAGCAGCAGCGAGCCGAAGGTGCCGCTGCGCCCGCCCTTCCCGGGACGGATGCCGGCGATCACGACCTCCTGCGTGCGCGTGTGCTTCACCTTCAGCCACGACTCCGAACGGACGCCGCGCAGGTACCGCGACGCCGGATCCTTCACGACGACGCCTTCGAGTCGCAGCCGTTCGCTCGCGTCGAGCGCGGCATCCACGTCGTCGAAGACCGGCGGGACGGAGATCGGCGGGATCGCGTCGGCGGCGAGGGCTTCCAGGATGCCGCGCCGCTCGCGGAGGGGGAGGCCGGTGACGTCTCGGCCGGCGTGGGAGAGGACGTCGAACAGGTAGTACCGCACGGGGATGCGACGCGCCTCGCGGGCGATCTCGCCGGGCCGTTCGAGGTTCATGCGGCTCTGGAGGAGCGGGAAGCTGGGACGTCCATCCGGCTCGAGCGCGACAAGCTCTCCGTCGACCACTGCGGTCTCGGCGCCGAGGCCCGCATCGACGTCGGTGAGCTCGGGGTAGCGGTGCGTGATGTCGTTGCCGCTGCGGGCGTACAGGCGCAGGCGCTCGCCGTCCCACACGCCGACCGCGCGGATGCCGTCCCACTTGCCTTCGACCCACGGCGCGGACCAGCGTGCGGCGGCCTGGCGTGCCAGTGCCGGGGTCGCATTCGTCGACAGCATGGGGCGGAGGTCGTGCGCGTCGCCGGTCGCCGCCTGTGCGGTGCCGTGCGTTCTCTCATGTGAATTCGCGCTCACACGTCGCCGGGGTGGTTCTGCGGTGCTGTGTGAGCCGGAACTCACATGCGCTTTCGACGAGGGATCGACCCCGGAGGAGTGACGGGCTGGCTCGCGATCCGCCTGAGGGCTGGGCTCGACGGGCTCGCCGTCGGGCTGCGGCCGGCCCGCGGCATCCGTCTTCATGCGGTGGAGCAGCCACGACGACTTCTCGCCCTCGCCCTCGGTGCGGATCAGCGCCAGGCGCACGCGCCCGAGCGGGCCGCCCGGCCTCCCCTCGAGCGTCGCGATGATCTCGTCATCGCGCCACTTCTCGAGGTCGTAGCGGCCGTCGTCCCAGATCGTGACCGTGCCTCCGCCGTACTCCGCGGCGGGGATCGTTCCCTCGAACGTCGCGTAGTCCATCGGGTGGTCCTCGGTCATCACCGCGAGGTTGTTGCGCTTGTACGAGTGCGGCACGCCGCGCGGCACCGCCCAGCTCACGAGGACGCCGTCCCGTTCGAGCCGGAAATCCCAGTGCAGCCGGCTCGCGTGGTGCTCCTGGATGACGAAGGTCGGACGCTCCCCGTGGGGCTGCGCGCCGAGCGGGTTCCCGGGCACCGGCTCGGGCGTGCGGGACGCGCTGCGCTTGGCGATGTAGGACGAGAGGGGGCCGGACTCCGCCTCGCGTCCGCCGGCGTGGTACCCGAGCGGCGCCATCGGATCGCCGATGCGCTCCATGCGCTCGAGCACCTCCTCGAAGCGCAGGTGCCGCAGCTCGGGATCGTCGAGCTCGTCCCACTCACGGGGTGCGGCGACGGTCGGCTGCATGCGGCCGCGCAGGGAGTAGGGCGCGATCGTGGTCTTCGCGCCGTTGTTCTGGCTCCAGTCGATGAGCACCTTGCCGTGCCGCTCGGTCTTCTTCATGCTGCTGACGACGAGCTCGGGGTGGTCTGCTTCGATGGCGCGCGCCATCTCCTTCGCGATCGCCGACGCCTGCTCGGTCGTCTGCCCGTCGGGCAGCGCGGTGTAGAGGTGGATGCCCTTGCTGCCGCTGGTCACCGGGTACGGCTCGAGCCCGATGTCGGTGAGCAGCGTCCGCGCCCATCCGGCGACGGCGGCGCATTCGGCCAGGCCGGCGCCCGGACCGGGGTCGAGGTCGAGCACCAGACGGTCGGCGAATCCGCGCTCGCCCGCCGGCGTGAACCGCCACTGCGGGACGTGCAGCTCGAGGCTGGCGACCTGTGCCAGGTACACGAGGGTCGGGATGTCGCCGACCAGCGGATACTCTTTGGTGCCGGTGGAGTGGGGGATCGGCGTCCGCTTCACCCACGACGGCGCGCCGCGCTCGAGGTCCTTCGCGAAGAAGACCATGCCGGGGTCGTCGTCGGTGCCCACGCCCTCGGGCCAGCGCTTGCGCGTGACGGGGCGGCCGATCACGTGGGGGATCAGCAGCGGCGCGATGCGCGTGTAGTAGTCGATCACCTCGCCCTTGGTGGTCCCCGTCTCGGGGTACAGCACCTTGTCGAGGTTGGTGATGCGCAGACGGCGGCCGCCGACGCTCACCATGCTGGGGCCGCCGGACATGGGTTCAGGCTAGCCGTGACAGGCGTGACCGGTGTGTACTGGGGGGATGAGAGCGATCTGGAAGGGTGCGCTGACCTTCGGTCTGGTCAACGTCCCGGTCAAGGTGTATTCGGCGACCGAGGACCATGACGTGTCGCTGCACCAGGTGCATGCGGCCGACGGTGGGCGCATCCGGTACCAGCGGATCTGCGAGATCGACGGTGAGGTCGTGCCCTTCCAGGACATCGACAAGGCCTACGACGACGGGGACAAGACCGTCGTGCTCACGAAGGAGGACCTGGCGTCGCTCCCCTCGGAGAAGAGCCGCGAGATCGACGTCGTCGAGTTCGTGCCCAGCGAGCAGGTCGATCTGCTCACGCTCGACAAGGCGTACTACCTCGAACCGGACTCGGCCTCGCCGAAGGCCTACGTGCTGTTGCGCAAGACGCTCGAGCAGACCGATCGCACCGCGATCGTCCGGTTCTCGTTGCGCCAGAAGACCCGCCTCGCCGCGCTGCGTGTGCGCGGCGACGTGCTCGTGCTGCAGACGCTGCTGTGGGCCGACGAGGTGCGCGAGGCCGCGTTCCCGTCGCTCGATGAGACGGTGCGCATCTCGGCGAAGGAGCTCGAGCTGTCGGCATCCCTCGTCGAGAGCTTCGCGAGCGACTTCGATCCGACGGAGTTCGCCGACGAGTACCAGGAGGAGCTGCGCATCCTCATCGACGCGAAGCTCGAGAAGGGCGACGCGCTGGACACCTCCGAGACGTTCGGCGACCGCGAGGACGAGGAGACCGGCGGCGAGGTCATCGACCTCATGGCCGCGCTCCGGGCGAGCGTCGAACGCTCGCGCGCCGCGCGCGAGGGCAAGGGGACGGATGCCGCTCCCGCCGCCAAACCGACGGCGAAGAAGCCGGCGGCCAAGACCGCGGAGAAGTCAGCGAGCAAGACCGCCGCGAAGAAGCCGGCGGCGAAGAAGCCGGCCGCCAAGAAGACCGCCAAGGCCTCCTGACGCCGGCTCCGGCGACCGGGGCTGATCAGGCGCGCGGGGCGTCGCCGCCCTCGTGGTGGCCGTGCTCCGGGCCGCGGTCGAACACGTCGGCGTCGAGGACGAGGGCCTCGGCCTCCTGGTGGTCGGTGACCACGTCCTGGCCCTCGGCGGCGGCCTTCTTGGCCTTGCTGCGCTCGCGGAGGTAGTGCCACAGCGTGATGACCGCGGTGCCGCCGACGGCCACCAGCAGGATGAGGTCGATGTAGTTCTCGACGAAGTCGGCGACCGGCGGGATGAACCCGATGAGGTAGCCGAACATCGTCAGGCCGAATCCCCACAGCACTGCGCCGATGAAGTTGTAGAGGGTGTACTTCCACTTGTTCATGTGGCCGACGCCTGCGGCGACGGGGGCGAACGTGCGCACGATCGGAACGAAGCGGGCGAGGATGATCGTGAGGCCGCCGAAGCGCTCGAAGAACGCGTTGGTGCGCTCGACGTTCTTGACGCTGAAGACCCCCGACTCCTTCTTCTCGAAGACGGACGGCCCGCCCTTGTGGCCGATGTAATACCCGACTTCCCCGCCGACGAACGCGGCGAGGCCGATCATCAGCGACACCACCCAGATGTTGACGCCGAAGATGTTGCTCGTGTTCGTCAGGAGTCCGGAGATGACCAGCAGCGTGTCGCCCGGAAGCAGGAAGCCGATGAGCAGTCCGGTCTCGGCGAACACGATGAAGCACACGACGACGAGTGCCCAGGGCCCTGCCCATTCGATGATCGCGGCAGGGTCGAGCCAGGGGATGAGGGCGATGGAGTGCAAGGGTCGTTCCCGTCGGTCGAGCGGTCGGCGAGGAGTCAGCGCGATGGATGCCGCGTGCGGAAGGTGGGACTTGAACCCACACGCCCGGAGGCACAGGAACCTAAATCCTGCGTGTCTGCCAGTTTCACCACTCCCGCAAGTGGGTTCAGTCTACTGACGGCGCTGGACGCGGGCTGTGGGGCTGACCCCCGGCTCGGCGGCGGGGTGTGTCAGCGGCGGATGCCGAAGAGGAAGTAGCTCGCCGGTCCGATCCAGTTCACGAGGATCGCCGGAATCCACACCGGCTTCGGACCGCGCACCTCGTCGGGGTCACGGTGAGCGAGGTCCCAGAACGCGAGGAACGCGAACGCCGCCTGCACAAGGCCGATCAGCCCGAGCACCGCCTTGCCCGCGGGAGCGAGTTCCTTCTTGTCGCCTGTCATCGTCGCGTCCCTTCCGTCGACCTCCATCCTGCCCTGCCGGGCGCCCGACCGCACCGGGGTATCAGGATGGGGCGTGCGAGAGAGGGGACGCCTTCAGGACTCGAACGGGTTGCGACCCGACCGCCCCCAGTCCGCGGCGGCCGGCGGGAACCTCGTCCTGGGGGATGACTCGAATCAATCTCTGAGCGGACGCTCGCGAGCATCCGAGCGGCGAGCCTCGAATCATGACCCCACTCACGACCTCAGCCTCCCCGTCGACCGTGACGGTCAGCCTGAGTGCGATTCGAGCCAACACGAGGATGATGCGCGAGGTGTGTGGCACCCCGATCATGGCAGTCGTGAAAGCCGACGGCTTCGGTCTTGGTGCGATCCGCGTCGCGCGAGCCGCGGTGTCCGGTGGCGCGACGGAGTTGGGAGTCGCCACCATCGACGAAGCTCTGACCTTGCGAGCGGCGAGCCTGGAGGAGCCCATTCTCGCGTGGATGCTTCACGACGGGGCACGGGTAGGAGAAGCACTGGACGCGAAGATCCGTCTCTCTCTGACACGTCGCGCGCAGGTCGCTGAAGTCGCTCGGCTGGCCGCGGGGCTGGGCGTGGTCGCGGAGATCGAACTCGAGGTCGAAACGGGCATGCACCGATCCGGATGCAGCGAAGCCGACTGGGATGCGACGCTCGATGAAGCGAGACGAGCGGAGGCGTCGGGATGGGTGAGGGTCATCGGTGTATGGACCCACTTGTCTGGATGCAGCCCCGCGCACTTCACGGAACCGCTCGAGACGCTCGGACGTGCGGCGGATCTCGCCCGGCGGAAGGGGTTGCGCCCGCGCGTGCACGCCGCGGCATCTCTCGCGGCCACCATCGACCCCCGCACTCGCCTGGATCTCGTTCGGCTTGGAGCATCGCTTGTCGGCATCGAACCCGTGCGAGCGGACCCCGTCGGGTTGCATCCAGCGATTCGCTGGGAATCACACATCACGCAACTCCATGACGTGCGTGAGGGGGCCTTGGTCGGGTATGGCAGACATCGAATCGACAGCCCCAGACGACTGGCATTGATCCCCGTCGGTTACGCGGACGGTGTTCCGCGTCGGGCGTCACCCACCTTGGGAGTGCTGACGAGGACCGGGCACAAGCTGCCGTTCATCGGCACGATCTCCATGGATCACGCGGTCGTCGACATCGGGGACCTGGAGGTCTCACCAGGGGAGGCGGTGGTGCTGATCGGCGATCCCCTCCGGGGAGAACCTGGGCTCGCGGACTGGGCCGATGCGCTGGACACCATCGAACAGGAGATTCTCACCGGTCTCGGGGACCGCGTCGCGCGAGTCGAGAGCACCAGCGCATGGCCCGCGTAGTCGTACTCGCGGGAGGCGGTACCTCCGAGCACGCTGTCTCTCTGGCGTCGGGAGCCGACGTCGCAGACTCACTGCGCACGATGCACGACGTGATCTCGATCACCATCGACCCTGTCGGGAGGTGGCTCGCCGGGAACTCCGACCACCCAGGGCCAGCCCCGTCCTCTGTCATCGATCTACAGCCGGAGGACATCGTGTTCCCGGTGCTTCACGGCGGTTGGGGGGAGAACGGCGGCCTCCAGCGCGAACTCCACCATCGCGGAATCCGCTACGTCGGGTGCGATTCCGCTGCCTGCGAGATCGGAATGTCGAAGCGCGCCACAGCGCGCACCGCTGCCCAGCACGGGGTGCGCACGATCCCCACACGAATCATCCGGCGACACGAGTACTTCGCTGATGTCGGCCTCGTTGCGAGCGCTTTGGCGAGAGCAGCGAGTTTCCCGCTGGTCGTCAAGCCTGACAGCGGGGGTTCCAGCGTCGGGGTGTACGTCGTCCACAATGGCCGCGAAATGCGAAACGCGCTCAACGCCGCATTCGAGCTCGACGACGTCGTGCTTCTGCAACCCTTGATCGTCGGCGCCGAAGTCAGCGTGGGAGTGTGGAGCGGAGCGGATGGGGTTCTCCGAGTTTCGGGAGCTTCTCTCCTGCACCTGCCGTCCGGCGTCGACGCATTCAGCTATGAGCATAAGTACGCGGGGGCGGGGGGATGGCTCGAGATCCCTGCGGCCATCTGCGAACCGGCGTCCACGAAGTTGACCGACGCGGCCCTGCGGACTGCCCGCGCCGTCGGCGTCGTCGGCCTGTCTCGGATCGACTTCTTCCTGGTCGACGACCAGCCGGTCCTCAACGAGATCAACACTCTGCCTGGGCTTCGCCGAGAGTCCCACTTCCCCCGCCTGATAGCCGCGGCCGGCACGTCCTACGATGACCTGCTCGCCGGCTTGGTCGAACAAGCCATGACGCGCAACGAACGCTGACGCCCCGCTCGGCCGAGCGCCGCACCTGTGGATAACTTCGGGATGACGCTTGCCCGTCTTGCAAGGATGCATGCGTGTCCGGTTCCACCGCCCCCACCGCTCTCGTCGCGGAGCGTGTGCGGGAGCGCCTGCGGGCCGAGCGAGCCGACCCGGCCCGTGATCCGGAGTTCGCCGCCCACGTCGCGCGTGCCGAGGTGCGCAAGCACAACGACTTCGCCCTCGCTCGCGGTCTCGCGCCCGTCGATGACGAAGCCGCGTGCGTGCGCGAGGTGCTGGCGTCGGTCGCCGGGTACGGTCCGCTGCAGCCGTATCTCGACGATCCCACGGTCGAGGAGCTGTGGATCAACGCGCCCGACCGCATCTTCGTGGCGAGGGCCGGGGTGCCGGAGCGCACGCCGCTCGCCCTGTCGGACTCGGCGGTGCGCGACCTCGTGGAGCGGATGCTGCACTCCACCGGACGCCGCGTCGACCTGAGCCAGCCTTTCGTCGATGCGTCGCTGCCCGACGGGTCGCGACTGCACGTCGTGATCCCCGACATCACGCGTCGCCACTGGGCGGTCAACGTTCGCAAGTTCCTGCCGGCGTTCCGCGATCTCGAGCGACTCGTCGCGGCGGGCGCCCTCACGCGCGGCGCCGCGGCGCTTCTTCGCGAGGCGATGACGCGCGGCGCGTCGGTGCTCGTGTCCGGTGCGACCCATGCCGGAAAGACCACGTTGCTTGGTGCACTCATCGCCGCCTGCCCGCCCGAGCACCGCATCGTCACCGTCGAGGAGACGTTCGAGCTCGCCGTCGCCGCGACAGACCTCGTCGCCCTGCAGGGCCGCCAGCCCAGCCTCGAGGGTACCGGTGAGGTGACGCTGCGGCGACTCGTGAAGGAAGCCCTGCGCATGCGTCCCGACCGGCTGGTCGTGGGGGAGGTGCGCGACGCCGAGGCGCTCGATCTCGTGCTCGCGCTCAACACCGGTGTTCCCGGAACCGCCACGATCCACGCCAACTCCGCGCGGGAGGCGCTGGGCAAGCTCGCGGCGCTCCCGCTCCTGGCCGGGCGCAACATCGACGCCACCTTCGTTCTGCCGGCCGTGGCGGCATCCGTCGACCTCGTCGTGCACTGCGAACGCGATGCCTCGGGCAGGCGCCGGGTCGGCGAGATCGTCGAGCCGACCGGAGTCGAGCATGGAGTGATCACCGCCCGAACCGTCCACGGAGGTGGGACGTGACGTTCGTGTGGGGCGCCGTCCTCGCGGCGGGCGTCCTGCTCGCCGTATCGCCGTGGGTGTGGCCGGCGCGACCGGCCGCACGCCGCGCAGAGGAGGCGGGCCGTCTCGGGCGGCTGCTCGAGGCGGCCGGTCTGGCCCGGCTGTCGCCGGGTTCCGTCGTGACCGTCGCCCTCTGCTGCGCGCTGGTCGCCGCCGCAAGCGCGTGGCTCGTCGCGCAGGTCGCAGTCCTCAGCGCCGTCGCGGCCCTGGCCGGGGCATCCGCTCCGTTCGTCTGGCTGCGGGCACGGCGCTCGCGCCTGCTCCGCACGCGACGGGGGCTGTGGCCGGACGTGTGCGACCTGCTGATCGCCTCCGTTCGGGCGGGGATGTCGCTTCCCGACGCCGTGGCGAGCCTCTCCGACTCCGCGCCGCCCGAGCTGCGGCCGGCGTTCGCCGCCTTCGCACGGGATGTCGCGGCATCCGGTCACTTCGACTCGAGCACGAAGCGGCTGAAGGTGGCGCTCGCCGATCCGGTGGCGGACCGGATCGTCGAGACCCTGCGCATGGCGCGGCAGGTCGGCGGCACCGAGCTCACCCCGGTGCTGAGGGCGCTGGCGGCGTCGGTGCGCGCGGATGCCGCGCTCCGCGCCGAGGTGGAGTCCCGGCAGTCGTGGATCCGGGGCGCCGCCGTGCTGGGCGTCGCGGCGCCGTGGGTGATCCTCGCGCTGCTCGCGTTGCGTCCCGAGGGAGCGCGGGCGTACGGCAGTCCCGAGGGCATCGTGCTGATCGTCGCGGGCGCCGTCGTCTCGTTCGTCGCCTATCGCATCATGCTGCGATTGGGGCGCCTTCCCGAGCCTCGGCGGTGGTTCGGGTGATCCTCGTCGGCATCGACGATCTCGCGGCGGCGGTCGTGCTGGGCTGCGCGCTCGGCGGCGGCGTATGCCTCGCCCTGTCGAGGGCGCCGCGGTGGGGTGCCCCCTCGCTCGCCCGGCGCATCGCTCCGTATATCCGGGATGTCACCGATCCCCGGGGAACCGGCCTCGCAGCGGCGACGGCGCCGCACGACGTCTCGCTCGTGTGGCGCGCCGCGCAGCGGCGGTTCGCGGGGCTGCTCGGCGGGGACGAGTCCCTCCGCGGACGTCTGCGCCAAGCGGGGTCGCCCATGGATGCCGCAGCCTTCCGCGGGCGTCAGCTCGTGTGGGGAATCGCGGGCCTCGCCCTCGGCGGGCTCGTCGCGGTCATCGCTGTGCTGATCGGGCGCACCACGCCTGCTCTGGCAGTTGTCCCGCCGCTGTTCGCGGTCGTCGCGACGCTGGCGCCGGACGCCTGGCTCGCGCACGCAGCGCGCGCGCGGGTCGCGCGTATCCAGGACGAGCTGCCCACTGTGCTCGAGTTCCTCGCGCTGTGCCTCTCGGCGGGGGAGGGAATCCTCGATTCGCTTCGGCGAGTGAGCGTCATCGGGGCGGGCGAGCTCACGGCCGAGCTGCGTGAGGCGGTCGTCGCCGTCGGCACCGGCTCCCCGCTGCCTGAGGCGCTCGCGGCGCTGTCGGATCGCCTGCGGATCTCCGCGCTGTCCCGAGCGGTCGACCAGCTCGTGGCCGCGATCGATCGAGGGGCGCCGCTCGCGCACGTGCTGCACGCGCAGGCGCTCGACGCGAGGGAGGACGCCAAGCGCACGCTCATCGAGCGCGCCGGGCGCAAGGAGATCTACATGCTCGTGCCGCTCGTGTTCCTCATCCTCCCGCTGAGCGTGCTCTTCGCCGTGTTCCCGGGAGTCTTCATGCTCAGGCTCGGCCTCGGCTGAGCGCATCCCCTAAGGAGAGAAATGATCCGTCGACACCTCGATCTCGCGCTGGCCCGACTGCGTGGCCGCGGCCGCGCATTTCACGACGACGAACGCGGCGACGTTCCCGGCTGGGTCCTCATCACGCTGATGACGGCTGGGCTCGTCGTGGTGATCTGGGCGCTGGCCGGCCCTGCGCTCGCGTCGCTGTTCGAGCAGGCGATCTCGCGGGTGTCCGGTTTCTAGGACGTGTCCGGCATCCGGCGGTTCCGGCGGCGAGCTCCTGTGAACGACGAGGGCTCGAGTCCGGTGGAGTTCGTGCTCGTCGGTGCCCTCCTCACCGTGCTCACTCTGGGAGTGCTGCAGTTCGGCCTGGCGGTGTACGTCCGCAACGTCGTCCACGACGCGGCGGTCGAGGGGGCGTATCACGCGGCGCTGGCCGACACCTCCCTCGCGGAGGGTGCCGAACGCACGAGGGAGATCGTGGCGCGCACCGTCGGGGACGAGTACGCCGCGGATGTCGAGGTGCGCGAGTCCGGACGACTGGGGCATCCGGTCGTCGAGGTCAGCGTGACGGCCGTGCTGCCGCTCGTGGGACTCTTCGGCGCGCCCCGCACGCTGGAGGTGACCGCCCATGCACCCGTGGAGTCGTTCGACTGATGGTGCGACCCGGGATCGCGTCGCCGCTGACGAAGCCGAGCGTGGATCCGCTGCTCTCGAGTTCATCGTGGTGGGCCTGCTCATGCTGGTGCCGCTCGTGTACCTGATCGCGGCGCTCGCCTCGATCCAGGGTCAGTCGCTCGGCGCCGAGGCCGGCGCACGGCACATCGCGCGGGCGATCGCCACAGCAGACGATGCCGACCAGGCCGAGCAGCGAGCCGAGGCGGTGCGCGCCTCCGTCGTCGCGGAGTACGGCCTCGACTCCGACGCGGTCAGCGTGTCGCTTGCCTGCCGTCCGGCCGGCGCCGAGTGCCCGGCTGCGGGGGCGACGCTCGTCGTGACGGTGCGCGCGACGGTCACGCTTCCGCTCGTACCGCCGGTGCTCGGTCTGGATCGCGTCACGAGCATCCCGATCGAAGCGGTGGCGGTGCAGAAGGTCTCGCGCGTGTGGGGTCTCGGGTGACCCGCCGACCGCGGCGTGCCGCCGATGACGAGGGCAGCGTTCTCATCCTGACGCTCGGCTACGCCGTGCTCGCGCTCGCCGTCGTGTTCGTGTGCGTGGACGCGACCAGCCTGTACCTCGCGCAGAAGCGCCTCGACTCGGTGGCGGATGCTGCGGCGCTCGCCGCCGCGGACGGCTTCGAGTTCGACCTCGAGGCAGGGGAGGCGGTGATCGTGCTCACCGACGCCGGGGTGCGGGCTCAGGCCGAAGCCATCGTCGCCGAGGTCGGGGGAGGCGCGGCGCTCGTGTCCGCGGCGACGCCGGACGGCGTCTCCGCACGCGTGACGGTGGCCGGGTCGTGGCATCCGCCCGTCTTCGCCTTCTTCGTGCCCGACGGAGTCGCACTCGAAGCCACGGCCACGAGTCGCACGGCTCTGAGGTAGTACGAAACGGGAAGGGTCCCGCCGCTGAAGAGCGGCGGGACCCTCCCCGGGTATTCAGATCAGCGTCGGACGCCCTTCGCAGGGGTCGCCTGGAACGCCTTCTCGATCGTCTGCGAGAACGTGTTGCCCGCAGCATCCTTCGCGGTCACCCGCAGGTCGACCCAGCCGCCCTTGTCCGACACCGGGATCTGCGCCGAGAAGCCGCGGACCCACGCGCGGGATGGGACGAAGATGTCGCCGGTTCCCTCGACCGCACCGGTCGGGGCATCCGTCTTCGCCTTGTTCAGCGTGATCTTCTTCCACTGGCCACCCGCGGTGCGTGCCTCGAGCGTCGCGTGGGTGATCGCACCGGCCGGGGTGGTCCCGGCGACGTGCCCGACCTCGAGACCCAGTGAGACGCCGGAGCCCTTCTTGCGGCCCTCGCCCACCTTGTTCTGCGCGTTGACGTCGACGTCGTAGTAGGCGGTCATCATCGGGAGCAGGCGGTTCGTCCAGTCGCCGAGCTTGCCCGACGAGCGGAACGTCCAGTCGGTGACCGTCTTCGTCGAGCCTGCGACATGCGAACCGTCGTGTGTCGCGGTGCTCACCACGCGCCACAGCTGGTTCTCGCCGTCGGGCAGCTCGTACAGGTTGGCACCCTGGTGCTCGCGCTGCGCGACGAGCGTGCCGTCGATGTAGATGTCGGTCAGCTGCGAGACGGTGGACGGCTCGGCCCAGGTCTCGAACGTGCCGGTGCGGTCGCCGTTGCCGCCGTCCGCCCAGCTCGGGACGTTGATCTGCGCCCAGTCCGACGTGCGGTAGGGGACCCAGAAGCCGACGCCGATGTTCGGGCGCACGATGCCGCCGAAGTACTCGGCCGCCGTGCGCTGGCCCGCCTTGTAGCTGCGGGTCTTGTCGCGCATCTCCCATCGGACCGATTCGATCCCGACCCACTGGTTCCAGCGGATGCCGTCGGTGTTGACCCATTCCTCCCGGTCCATTCCGCGCTGGGCGCGGTACGGGATGCCGTTGCCGAACGTCGCGCCCGGAACGTAGTCGTACCGGAACTCGGCCATGTCCTCCTTCTGGCCGTGGAATCGCGTGTCGATCCGCGCGAGGTCCTTGGGAGCGAACGTCAGATCGGTCGGAATCTCACCGTCGGCGTACTCGGCGATGTCGTAGATCACGTCGCTGTACTCCGTGCCCACGGCCGAGATGGTGACCTTCTGGCGCTTCATCTGGTCGAGCAGCGCCTTGCCCTGCACGCCGCTGATGCCCGCCACCGGGATCGGCGCGTTGGCGGTGAAGTCGGCAGAGCCGACCCACTCGTTGAACTCGCCGTCCGCACTGTTCACCACGATGAGGAGCTTCGCTCCCGCGGCGGCCGCGTTGGCGGTGCGCTCGGATGCCGGCACCTCGGCGGATCTGGCCACCACGGCGACCTTGCCCTTCACGTTCGCCTTCGCGAAGTCGGCCGCGCTTCCGAGTCCCGCGTATACGGCCGTCGACCGCAGCTCGAGGTCGCGGAAGGTGCCGCCGATCTGCTCGATGAGGTCGAGGCGCGCCTTGCCCGCCGTCACCGCGAGCATCGGCTTCTGCAGGCGCCAGCGCGTGGTGAAGCCGAAGTCGGCGTCGTCGACGACCATCGGCACGGCCCACAGCTCGTCGTTCCACACCGGCGCCATGGCGCTGGCGAAGAAGTCGTTCACCTTGACGTCCATGCGGGAGTAGGCCGCGGTGAGTCCTCGGCGCTTCACATCGACCGTGACCTGCTCGGCCTTGCTCGCGTCCAGTGCCACCGTGCGGTTCTGGTCGAGCTTCACCGTCGGCTCACCCGTGAGCACCATCGCGATGGTGTCGGGCGTGCGGTTGAGCTCCATGTAGGACATGACCGTGTAGTCGCCCTTCATGAGGCGCAGGGTCGTCGTGCCGTCCACATAGACCATCTCGGCGAACTGCGTCGCCGGGTCCCACAGCATCGCGTACGTCGACGTGGGGTTCCCCTCGAAGTCGGTCGCGTTCACCGTGAGGTCGTACCGCTCGGCCTCGGCGATCGTGCCGAGCGCCGTGCGGGTGATGCCGGTGCCGTCCACCGAGCCGACGAGCGCGCCCGACAGCTGCGTGCCCGCGGGGACCTTCGACGGATCGACGGTCATCGTCGCCGAGGCGGTCGCGCCCGCGGCGATCGTGAGCGACTCTTCGTCGAGCGTGAGCGCGTCGAACGCGATGCCGTCCGCCGGGCCGGCCTCGCGACCCGGCGTGGTGTCGACGAGGCTCGCCTCGAGGGTGACCGTGATCTCGGCATCCGTCCGGTTGGTGAACTCGACCACGCGCTCGACCGGAGTCGCCTCCTCGCCCCACATGAGCATGCCGAAGTCGCCGGACCCGTCGGCCACGACGGGAGCCTCGAGAGCCGCGTCGACGTCGATGACGCCGCTGCCGCCCTGATAGGCGGAATAGCCCACGTCGGTCGCCGTGCTGGCGAGGGCGGCCTTGAGCTGGTCAGTCGTGTAGTCGGGGTTCGCGCCGAGGAGGATCGCGGCGGCTCCCGCGACGTGCGGCGTCGCCATCGACGTGCCGCTCATCGAGACGTAGGCGCCTTCTCCGCCGCTGTCGGACGAGCGGGCGGCGGTGACGTCGCTGCCCGGTCCGGTCACGTCGGGCTTGAGCGCGCCCGAGCGCGACAGCGGACCCTGGCTGGTGAAGTACGACAGCTCGCCCGACGGGTCGTCGACGGAGCCGACCGTGAACGCCTCGACGGCCGAGCCGGGTGCGCCGATCGTTTCGGCGGCTCCGGCGTTGCCGGCGGCGACGACGAAGAGGGCCCCGGTCTCCTCGGCGATCGCGTTGAGCGACTCGGCCATGAGGTCCTTGCCGTCGGAGGCCTCCATGGATCCGAGGCTCATCGAGACGATCGGGGCGTTCTGACCCGCCCACTCCATGGCCTCGATGATCCACGAGTCCTGACCGGATCCGTCGGCGCCGAGGACCTTGCCGACGAGCAGCTGCGCGCCGTCGGCCACGCCGCGGTGGGTGCCATCGCTCGCGGCGCCCGTGCCGGCGATGGTCGAGGCGACGTGCGTGCCGTGGCCGTTCGCGTCGACGGCGACCTCTTCACCGGGCACGAAGCTCTTCGAGTTCGCGAGCACGCGGCCCTGCAGGTCGGGGTGGGTGTCGTCGTAGCCGGTGTCGAGGACGGCGACGGTGACGCCCTCGCCGGTGTAGCCGTCGGCCCACGCCTCGGGGGCGTCGATGTAGTCGGTGCTCGAGTCGAGCGTCGCGCGCACCTTGCCGTCGAGGTGGATGGCTTCGATGCCGCCCGCGAGGCTCGGGGTCGCCGAGAAGGTGCTCGCACCCGCGGTGAGCGACTGCCATGCCGCGGCGGCGTCGGCGTGGCCGAGGGTCGCACCGGCCGCGCCGATGCTCTCGAGCTCGGTCTGCACATCGAGACCGGGCAGCGGTGCCGAGAACGTCTGCGCAGCGGACTGCTCGACGATGATCGGCGTGGCGTCGACGGATGCGTCGTCGTAGCCGTACTCGATGAGCAGCGACACGTTGAACAGGTCCTGATCGAGCACGCCGGACGCGAGGTACGGCATGGCCGTGTCGGGGATCACGTGCAGGTCGTCGCCGGCCTGGTAGGTGCGCACGCCGGCGCCGTCGACGGCGGTGTCGACCTGCACGGTGGGCGCGCCTCCGGGCGCATCGGTCACCGTGACGCGGTCACCGGTGATCAGCGTGACGGTGTGGGAGCTGCCGGCGGCCGCGCGACTGGCGGGGGGATCGTCGACGGAACTTGCGGCCGCCGGCAGGGTGGTGAGGCCGATGCCGGCGATGCCGATCGCCAGACCGCTTGTGGCGGCGACGATCGAACGCAGGCGGCAGCCTGTGGTCAGGGGACGGGGCATGGCTGAACCTCTCGGGGGTAGGGGATCCGCTTGGAAGCCTCACACGGGGAATCGCTTAGAGTGATGGCGGAGAGGTGACATGGCCACCATCCGCCAGAAAGGGCGCCATGCTCGACGTACTCGGACTCGACGACGCGCACACCGCGGTGTACCGGTGCGTCGTGCAGCAGACGTCGGCGTCGGTGCCCGAGATCGCGGCCGCGCTCAGCATGTCGGCTCCGCGGGTGCGGGCCATCGTGGCGGAGCTCGAGCGCCTCGGCCTGTTCGCGCGTCAGGCTGCCAGCAGCGACCGTTTCGTGGCGTCCCCGCCTTCGGTCGCACTGAGGCCGCTGCTTCTCGAGCGCGAGCGCGGTCTCACGCGCGCTCATGAGGCGCTCGTCGAGCTGAATGACCTCTACCGGCGCTCGGCGGAGCAGCGCAGCGTCGCCGATGTCGTGGAGGTCGTGCTCGGCGACGACGCCGTGCGTCAGCGCGTCGCGCAGCTGCAGGCGGCGGCGAGCCAGCAGGTGCGCGTGCTCGTGCTGAACGAGATCGCGCTTCTCAGCGGCGAGGAGAACGTCGAGGAGGATCGAGCGCTCGAGCGGGGCGTGCGGTACCGGGTGATCGTCGAGAGTGCGGTGCTGGAGCGACCCGGCTTCCTCGCCGCCGCGCGGGAGATGTCGGCGATCGGCGAGGAGGTGCGCGTGCTTCCCACGCTCCCCACGCGCATGTTCGTCGCCGACGATCAGATGGCCCTCGTGCCCATGCGCGCCCACTCTCAGGAGGCCGGGTTCGGCGCTCTCCTCATCCACCCCAGCGGCCTTCTCGACCTCGTGATCTCGATCTTCGAGGAGTACTGGCGCTCAGCGACGGAGTTCCTCCCGATCGCCGCCGTCCACACCGCCGAGGACGTCGATCGCGACCTGCTGCGTCTGCTCCTGCTCGGGGTGACGGATGCCGCGGCCTCGGCCCAGCTGGGAATCTCGCTGCGCACGCTCCAGCGTCGCGTCGCCGACCTCATGGAGGTCGCGGGCGTCACCACTCGCATGCAGCTCGGTGCGGAGGCCGTGCGCAGAGCCTGGATCTGACGCGGCCCGTCGGCGGGGCACTCACCCGGCCGTGTTGAACCAGTCCCGGCGCCGCGCCGTCTCGTCCGCGGACTCACCGGGATCGGAGGTCTCGTGCGCGAGGAGGTGCCCGTCTTCGAGCGGGACGAAGCGCAGGCAGTGCGCGCACAGGCCGCGACCGTGCGGGTAGCCGTCGGCGGAGGGGGCGGCCGGCGCCGCCACGGCTCCTGATCCCGGGCAGCGGGCGGGGTCGGACGCAGCATCCGCCCACATGATCGTGCGGTGCCGGTGCAGGCCGGCGTGGTCGAGAGGTCTCGTGCAGCGACGCCCGAGATTCCGGCTGCGGCAGAACCGGACCGGCTCGGTCACGGCCGGGACCGTGGGACGAACCGGGGCACCCATCGGACGAACGCGACCGCGCCGATCAGGCCGATGAGGCCCATCGCCCCCGTCGCGAGAGAGAGGGTGGTCAGCGCGGCGATGCCCGAGACGAGGAGGGGCGAGACCGCGCCACCGGCGTCGGTGAGCGTGCGCCATGAACCCAGGAACGGCGCGGGATCGGCCTTCGGCGCGACGTCGGCTCCGAGCGTGAGGAGGATGCCGCTGGACAGCCCGTTGCCGACGCCCAGCACCGCGGCGAACATGGCGAACCACATCGCGTTCTGGGCAGAGTCGTGCGTGAAGGCGAGAGCGATGAACCCCGTCCCCATGAGGACCATCGCGGGCAGGGCCGCCCAGAGCCGGCCGAAGCGGTCCATGACCTGGCCGCTCGCGTAGAAGAGCGCGAAGTCGATCGCTCCCGAGATGCCCACGACGAGGGCGATGGTCTGAGCGTCGAGGCCGATCGACACCCCCCAGAGCGGAAGCACGACCTGGCGCGCCGAACGGACAGCGGCGAGGGATGCCGCGGCCAGGCCGAGCCTGGACAGCACGCGCCGGAAGTGCCACATGGTCCGGAAGACGCCGGCGCGCTGTCCGTCGACGCCGGGAGCGACGCGCAGGGAGGCCGTGATCGCCTCGCCGGTGTCCTCCACCGGGTCGGGCTCGCCCCTGCGGTCGGCGCGTGCGGCGGAGGTGGGGATCGCGGATTCCGGATCGGGGCCGAGCAGCACCAGCAGGATCGTCGCGACGAGGCAGGCCGCGAAGAACCAGATCGCCGCGTGCGGGTCGCCGAACAGTGCCAGCAGGCCGGCGGCGACGAACGGTCCGATGAACATCCCCAGGCGGAAGGTGCCTCCCAGCAGCGACAGAGCTCGTGCCCGGAAGGCCAGCGGTACGCGCGTCGTCATGAAGGAGTGGCGAGCGAGGCCGAAAGCGGCCGCGCAGAAGCCGATCAGGAAGATGGATGCCGCGAACACGCCGAGCGAGGGCGCGAAGGCGAGGGCGATCGCGCCGCCGAGGGAGAGGAGGCCGGCGATCGCCATCGTGAGCCGTTCGCCGATGCGGGCCACGGCCCAGCCGGCGGGGATGTTGCCGCACAGCTGGCCGACGACGAGGGCGGAGGCCACGAGAGCCGCCGTCGCGACGTCTGCTCCCAGCTGCGCCGCGATGACGGGGATCAGCGGGATGACGGCGCCCTCGCCGAGAGCGAAGAGCACCGTGGGTCCGTAGATCATCGGAGCGAACCGCCACAGGACCTCCCGGACGGGCGGGGAATCCGGGCGTTCGCTCACGTGCATCCACGTTAGTCTGGAGTGTCATGCTCGAACTCGATATGTCCGCCGATATCCAGGCCCTGCGCTCCACGTTCGCCGACATCAAGGCGGTCGTGGACGTCGAGGCGCTCACCAGCGAGATCGCGCGACTGAGCGAGGAGGCCGGCGCACCCGATCTGTGGGACGACGTCGAGAAGGCGCAGAAGGTCACGAGCGCGCTCAGCCACCGGCAGTCATCGCTCAAGCGACTCACCGACATCGAGCAGCGCCTCGACGATCTCGACGTGCTCATCGAGCTCGCGAACGAGATGGAGGACGAGGACTCCGCCGAGGAGGCTCGTCGCGAACTCGCCGAGCTCGAGGACATCATCAGCCAGCTCGAGGTGCAGACGCTGCTCGACGGCGAGTACGACGATCGATCCGCCGTCGTCACGATCCGCTCGGGCGCGGGCGGCGACGACGCGACCGACTTCGCCGAGATGCTCATGCGCATGTACCTGCGCTGGGCGGAGCGCCACAAGTACCCCGTGAAGGTCATGGACACGTCGTACGCAGAGGGTGCGGGCATCAAGTCCGCGACGTTCGAGGTCGACGCCCCCTACGCCTACGGCACGCTGTCGGTCGAGGCCGGCACGCACCGCCTCGCGCGGATCAGCCCGTTCGGCTCCGCCGACAAGCGCCAGACGAGCTTCGCCGCCGTCGAGGTGATCCCGGTGATGGAAGAGGCCGTCGAGGTCGAGATCCCCGAGGGCGACATCCGTGTGGACGTCTTTCGCTCCTCGGGCCCCGGCGGGCAGTCGGTCAACACGACCGACTCGGCCGTGCGCCTCACCCACCTTCCGTCGGGCATCGTCGTGTCGATGCAGAACGAGAAGTCGCAGATCCAGAACCGCGCGGCCGCGATGCGCGTGCTGCAGACCCGCCTCATGCTGCTGCAGCGCGAGGAGGAGGCCGCGAAGAAGAAGGAGCTCGCCGGCGTCATCACGGCGAGCTGGGGCGACCAGATGCGCTCGTACTTCCTGTACGGCCAGCAGCTCGTGAAGGATCTGCGCACCGGGCACGAGGTGGGCAACCCCGCCGTCGTGTTCGACGGCGACCTCGACGGCTTCATCTCCGCGGGCATCCGCTGGCGCAAGCGCAAGGACGACGACTGACCCGTCGACGGTGCCCGGTCGATATGCCTGATTGACGCTGCCTGGCTGACGCTGCCTGGCTGACGCTGCCTGGTTGACCCTGCCTCAGAACGGTGCATCTGTGTAGCGGGCGCTCCGGGTGTGCGCGTCGGAAGTGGGTGTGAAGACGGGGACGGGTCGTTGGGGCGTGACCAGGTATTGCCGGCCGGTGGGTGAGGTCCATTGAAGGGCGCCGCCGTGGTCGGGGAGGTGTTGGACGCTCCAGCCGCCATGGTGTTTGAGGGTGTGGTGGCCGGTGCACAGGGGTGCGTGGTTGCTCAGCGCGGTGTGACCGCCGTGGTGCCACGCGATGTTGTGGTCGATTTCGCAGCGGTGGGCGGGGATGGCGCAGCCGGGGGCCATGCAGGTCTCGGCCCGCCACCGGATCAGTTTCCGGAGTGCGGCGGGGGGCCGGTACTGCGTGCGGCCGACGGAGAGGACCATGCCTGTTTCGGGGTGGGTGAGGACCCGCATCCAGGACTCTTCACCACCACACAATTCCTTGGCCACGGAGAGCGGGATGGGCCCGATGCCGTCGACCGTGGCGGGGGCGTGGCCCTGGTCGTGCCGGTCGGCGTCGTCCTCGGCGAGCAGCGCCAGCACGGGAACGGTGACGGCGACACTCGCACGGATCCGGGACACCTCGACCGGGTGGCCGGTCATGACACCCTCGATGAGCAGGTCTCCGAGGATGTCCGCCCGCACCTCATCCAACGACCGGGTCTCCGTCTCCTGCCCCACGATCACTTTCCCCATCGCCGTGAGCCGGCCGTGGATGGCGTGGGCCTCCACCGCAGGCAGGAAGGCGTGCAGCCAGGCCATCCCGTCCGCGGCCGGTTCGACCAGGATCCGCCGCTGCATCAGGGCGTGTTTGTGCCGTTCGGTGAGTGTCGCGGATTCCTCGGTCTCGATGAGGCGCCGCAGAGCACGCCGGAACGAGCCCACCGGCAGTTCCTCCGCCAGTTCCACCGCCCGCCCGGTCAACCGTTCCCGCACGTCCGCTGTGGCGGCATCCAGCAGCTCCAACAGCACCTGCGCGTGCCGCTCCGTGATCCGCGCCTGCCCGAGCGAGTCCAACGCGGCCGGATATCGGTGCACCAGAGCTTCGGCGCGGGCCAGCAGCATCCCCGCGGCATGCTCGGTGATCCGCAACGCCGCGGCCAACTCCAGCCGCACCGACCGTTCCACGATCCCCGCGACGACTCCATACCGGCCCGCGTCCGCGAGCGCGTTGCGACGCAGACCCTCCACACGGCTGAACTGCTCCGCCGCGAACACCGCCATCATCCCCGCGACCTCGGTCACCAAGCCCACATCATCCGGAACCGGCGGAACCCACTCCACCAACTCCGCAACCTCCGGCAACCGCGCACACCACTCCCACTCGGGATCCGGCGGCACATCCGCGGCCATGTCGTCAGGGGTGGATAGGTTCATCTCCATGCGCACGACATTAGAACATACCTACGACATTGCGAGATCCCGCCACCTTCGCGTCCACCTGCCGGGCGCAGCACCCGCACCAGCGCGGAGAGCGGGACGGGATCCACCGGACTCTCCGGGTGTCGCAGGGGCCGTGGCGATGGCGCCCGCTTAGGCTCGTTAGGCCATGATCCGGTTCGAGAACGTCACGAAGCGCTACAGGGGCACCTCTCGGCCTGCCCTGAACAACGTTGATTTCGAGGTGCTGCGCGGGGAGTTCGTCTTCCTCGTCGGCGCCTCCGGATCGGGGAAGTCCTCGTGCCTGCGCATGGTCCTGCGCGAGGAGTCTCCGTCCGACGGGCGCGTGGTCGTGCTCGGCCGCGACCTGCGCACACTGTCGAACCGCAAGGTGCCGTACTTCCGTCGTCACATCGGGGCGGTGTTCCAGGACTTCCGGCTGCTCCCGGGCAAGACCGTGTTCCAGAACGTCGCCTTCACGCTCCAGGTGACCGGGTCCTCGCGCGGGTACATCCAGCAGACGGTGCCGGAGGTGCTCGCACTCGTCGGTCTCGACGGCAAGGAGAAGCGTCTGCCGCACGAGCTCTCCGGTGGCGAGCAGCAGCGCGTCGCGATCGCCCGCGCCCTCGTCAACCGGCCCCAGGTCCTCCTCGCCGACGAGCCGACCGGAAACCTCGACCCGGGGACATCCGTCGACATCATGCAGCTGCTCGCCCGCATCAACGGGGGCGGCACGACCGTTGTGATGGCCACGCACGAAGCCGGCTTCGTCGACCAGATGCAGCGCCGCGTGATCGAGCTGCGTCACGGAGAGATCGTGCGCGACGAGCGCCATGGCGGCTACGGCGACACATCCGGCCTGCCGAGCCTCGCTCCCGAGCAGGAGCGCGGCGCCGCCGCCGTCGCGGCGCTCACCGCAGTCCTGGAGGTGCAGCGTGAGGCCGCTGCCGCCGCCGAGGCCGGTCTCGATCCGACACTCGTCTTCGATGAGGAGTCGACGGATGCCGCGCCCACCGCGGGTGCAGAGGCAGCGGCATCCGCTCGCACCTCCCACGATTCCGACCCCGCCGCCGGCGGCGCGAGCGCACCCGATGCCGCGCCGGCCGAAGCGGAACCCGCGCCGCAGACGGAACCTGAGCGGGTTCCCCCGCCCGCACCGGCCGCGCAGCCCGCGCCCGCACCGCAACCCGCCTCCGCGGACGATCCTGCTCCCGCCGCGGCGCCGGCCAGGCAGACTCCCGCGCCGAAGCCCGCGACCCAGACGCAGCCGATCCCGGTCGCCGATATCCCCGAGGTCGACCTCGCCGAGCTCGGCCTCGCCGATCGCCTCGGGCTCGAGACCGGCGACGACGAAGAAGTGGGGCCGACGTCATGAGGGTCGGACTGATTCTCGGCGAGGCCTTCACGGGACTGCGTCGCAATGCCTCGATGGTCATCTCGGTCGTGCTCGTGACCTTCGTCTCGCTCACGTTCGTCGGCGCCGCGATCCTCATGCAGATGCAGATCGGCACGATGAAGGACTTCTGGGTCGACCGTGCCCAGGTCGCGATCTACATGTGCACCGCGATCTCGCAGGCGCCCACATGCACCGAGGGGGTGGCGAGCGAGGAGCAGCTCGCCGCCGTGCAGGAGAAGCTCGAAGGCCCCGCGCTGTCGCCGCTCATCCGCGATGTGCGCTTCGAAGACAGCGAAGAGGCCTATCAGAACGTCATCGAGCTGCTCGGGGAGGACTACGCCAGCGTCATCACTGCCGACCAGCTCAACGAGACGTACTGGATCAATCTGATCGACCAGAACCAGTCCGACGTGATCATCGAAGCGTTCGCGGGAACCGACGGCGTCGAGGAGGTCCAGGACCAGCTCCAGTACCTCGAGCCGCTGTTCTCGGCGCTGACCGTCGCAACCTATATCGCCGTGGGCATCGCGGTGCTCATGCTCATCGCGGCCGTGCTGCTGATCGCGACCACGATCCGGCTCTCGGCCTTCGCGCGACGGCGCGAGCTCGGCATCATGCGCCTGGTCGGGGCATCCAATCGCTTCATCCAGACCCCGTTCGTGCTGGAGGGCGTGTTCGCGGCGCTCATCGGCTCGCTCCTGGCCAGCGCGGCCGTGATCGCGGGGGTGCATTTCGGGGTCGACCAGTACCTCCGCGGCCGCGTGGAGTTCGTCACCACGTGGGTCTCGCTCGCCGATGCCTGGCTCGTCGTTCCCGTGCTGATCGTGATCGGCGTCGTGCTGGCGGGACTCTCCGCGAGCTTCGCGATCCGGCGCTGGCTGCGCGCCTGATCTCACTCGGCTGCACGCCGGGCGTGTCGTCAGGGGTAGACTGAACGGCTGCCGTGCGCCCGCACGGTGTGCTTCGACAAGCTCAGCAACCGGAATGGAGCGGTCATGCCCAGGGAACGCGGGGAGAAGGTCGTCGCGACCAATCGTCGCGCGCGCCACGAGTACGAGATAGAGAAGACGTACGAGGCGGGCCTGGTGCTGACCGGAACCGAGGTGAAGTCGCTGCGACAGGGTCGCGCGAACATCTCGGACGGCTACGCGTACATCGCGAACGGCGAGGCGTTCCTCGACGCGGTGCACATCCCGGAGTACTCACAGGGTCACTGGACGAATCACGCGTCCAAGCGCATCCGCAAGCTGCTTCTCCACAAGGACGAGATCGTGAAGCTCTCGCACGCGGTCTCGGCGGGTGGGTACACCCTCGTGCCGCTCAAGCTGTACTTCAACGACGGCCGCGCGAAGGTCGAGATCGCGGTGGCCAAGGGCAAGCGCGAGTACGAGAAGCGCCAGACGATCCGCGAGCGCGAAGACAAGCGCGAGGCGGAGCGTGCGATGCGCGCCCGCAACCGCCTGGGCGACTAGAGCGGATGCCGCGCCGCACCGCGGCGAAGACGGTCAGCGTGCGGCGAAGCGGGCTTCGACCGCTGCGGTGATGACGATGTCCTCGGGCTGCAGCTGCACCGCCGGGCCGCCGCCGCTGTCGGCGGCGAACTGCGCCTTCGCCATGAGCATCCGCGGCGCCGGCGCAGACTCGGGGGAGTCGTGGCGGGTGAGCAGGCCGAGGTCGGCGATCTCGAGCGGCGTCACGGTGCCGAGGCCGATCGCGCCGGCATAGGCGTTCGCGCGCGCGACGGCGACCGCCACGGCGCCGGCGGCGACCTCGCGCTCGACCGAGGCCCGGGCGCCGGGCGTGAGCTGCCAGTCGATCCAGCCGAGCTGTACGCCTTCACGCTCGGCGACCTCGCCGGCCCACCACGACAGCACCGCGAAGTCGGTGAAGGTGGCCGTGAAGTCCACCGTTCCGTAGTGGACGGGGGCGAGGCGTGTGCCGTCCGCGCTCCAGGGCCGCTCGGACCATACCGAGACGCGCTGGCTCGTCCATTCGGCGACGGTCCCCGCCGCCTTCCGGTTGGCCAGGTCGTCACGCACCGGCTCGCTGTAGGCGGCCATGCGCTCGACGACCGCGCCGCGCTCGGGGCCTTCGGCGCGGATCGTGAGGTGGGCGACCGCGCGCTCGGGGGCGATGCGGGTCTCGTGCTCGCCTCGGACGGTGATGACGACTTCGCTCATGCCGCCGACTCTACTTCGCCGGTTGTGCGGCGACGGCGATCCCGGGAGGATGCTCAGCGTGACCGAAACCCCGTCGGGCTCCGCGCGGATCCCGCCGCGGTGGTTCATCCGCACGGCCTGGGTCGTGCATCGCGGCCTCTATCGCCTGACCCGCGGCAGGTTCGGGCTGCGTCGGCCCACGCCGACCGTCTACGGGATGATGCGGCTGCACACGACGGGCCGCCGCACCGGCAAAGAGCGTGTGGCGATCGTCGCGTACTTCGAGGACGGTCCCGACCTCATCACGATGGCGATGAACGGGTGGGACGAGCCGCCACCCGCGTGGTGGATCAACCTGCGCGCGAATCCGGAGGCGACCGTCGACCTGCCCGGCTCGCAGCGACGAGTGCGCGCCCGGGAGGCGACGGGCGCCGAGCGCGAGCGCCTGTGGGACGTGTTCCGCGGACTGGAGGAGGGGTCGGACCTCGACGCGCTGGCGCGCCTGCGCACCCGCGAGACGCCGATCGTGGTCCTCGAACCCGTCGGCTGAGCCCGGTCGAGCCCGCGCGGAATGGCGGGGGCGCGGCATCCGTTGTATCCTGATGTGCTCGGATGCTTCGGCTCCGGGTTTGGAAACTCCACAGTGTGACAGCGGCCCTTCGCGAGAAGGTTCCATGGGGATGATCGGTTTCGACATCGCCTGCGAATCTGCGAGAAGCGGGCCGAGGATGCAGAGTTATCTCGTAAACGCTCTCTGCAAACCAATAAGTGCCGAACCAAAGCGCACTGAACTCGCCCTCGCTGCCTAAGCGAGCCTGAGTTCCGTCAGACCGTAGGCGTTCCCGCTACGGACCCTGGCGTCATCTAGGGGACTTGCTGCGTGACGGCGTCTGGACGTCACGCGGGACTCTTTCCAGACTGGGCTCGTCGACTTAGGTGTCTGTGACAAAGGTCGGAGCCGAGCAGAACGCTTTCATAGACTGCGCCCGGAGAAGACGCAGTATCCCAGCGATGGACGGGGGTTCGATTCCCCCCATCTCCACGATCCGCTGTCACAGAACAAGGCCTCGAAAGCCGCGTAATCGCGCGGGTTTCGAGGCCTTTGTTCGTTTTCGGCGATGCGCTGCGAGACCCTAGCGCCCACAAATCGCCCCAGTCCACTGAGGGACTTGACTGGTATCATCGTGATACCTAGGAAGCACGGAAGGAGCACACGATGCCGATGACACTTCGCTTGTCCGAGACGGGCGAGCAGAACCTGGACCAGCTCGTGGCGGCCACCGGGCAGAGTAAGACACAGGTGGTCGAGAGCGCGTTGGCCGAGATGGCTGCGCGTAACTCCCATAGGGCGGCGGTCGCTGCGTCGTTTCATCAGACGCGCGTGCGGGACGCTGACCTGCTCGACCGGCTCAGCCGGTGACGGAGTACCTTCGACCCGACGACGTGGACATGCTCGTCGAGTCGGAGGGGTGGCACTGGAGGGATCGCGGGCTGGCGCTGTCCGCGCTCGGCGCACCGCTGCCGGTGTTCGGCGAGGAGATCTATCCGGGGCTGCACCGAAAAGCCGCGGTGCTCCTGCGCGCGCTCAACCTCGACCACCCCTTGTTGGACGGCAGCAAGCGGCTGAGCTGGTATCTGGTGCGGGCGTTCTACGCGCTCAACGGTTACGACCTGTATGCCACCGCGGACGAAGGCGACCGATACATTCGGCTGGTCGCGGGAGAGGCGCCGCCGCCGCTGGATGACATCGAGCTGTGGTTGGACAAGCACGCGCACCCGCTGGCGGACATGGATGAACGCGTGGACGCGGTCTAGCGGTAGAACGTTGAGGTTCACGCCGGGGACGACGGATGGCGCCGCGGGCGAGGGGCCGGAGGGGGAGGGACCTCCTTCGCGGCGATGATCGCGCTGCGGGGAATGCGCTCGACGCCGCGCTTTCCGTCGACCGTGACCGTCTCAGCATCCGCGCTCAGAAGCTCACCCAGCGCGTCGGTCGCCTGCCCGGTCGGCAGCATGTAGCGCACGACCACGCGATGGCCGGGCTCGGGCAGGTTCACCACTGGCCCGGGGCGTAATCCTTGAGGAAGACGCCGAACAGGTCCTCGCCGGCCTCGCCGCGCACGATCGGGTCGTAGACGCGCGCCGCGCCGTCGACCAGGTCCAGCGGCGCGTGGAAGCCCTCCTCGGCGAGGCGCACCTTGGTCGGGTGCGGGCGCTCGTCGGTGATCCAGCCGGTGTCGACGCTGGTCATGAGGATGCGGTCGGTCTCGAACAGCTCGCGCGCGCTCGTGCGGGTGAGCATGTTGACGGCCGCCTTGGCCATGTTCGTGTGAGGGTGCCCCGGACCCTTGTACCCGCGATTGAACACACCCTCCATCGCGCTCACGTTCACGACGTAGGTGCGCCGCGCGGGGCTTGCCGCCAGCGACCTGCGCAGCTTCGACACGAGCAGGAACGGCGCGGTGGTGTTGGCGAGCTGCACCTCGAGCATCTCGAGCGGATCGACCTCCTCGACGCTCTGCACCCACGAGTTCGAGTGGTCGAGATCGGGGATGAGCCCGCCCGCGTCGATCGCCGTACCGGAGGCGAGGCGCTCGAGCGAGCTCGAACCCGGTGCCATCGCCTGCTCGGTGAGCTCATCGGCACGCGCGGCGGCTGCCGCGAGGATCGGGTGCGCGGTCACCGAGCGCTCCAGGGCCTGCGGATGACGGTCGTTGGTGTGTCCGAACGTCACGAGCTCCGGGAGCGGGCCGGACGGCAGCGGAGCCAGCTCCGCGTCCACGAGCGGCTGATACGCGCCGGGGGAGCGGCGCACGGTCTGCGTCGCGTTGTTGATGAGGATGTCGAGCGGGCCGGCGGCCGCGACATCCTCAGCCAATCCGATCACCTGGGCAGGGTCCCGGAGGTCGATCCCGACGACCTTGAGGCGGTCGATCCATTCCGGCGCGTCGGGCAGGCTGCTGAAGCGGCGCACGGCGTCGCGCGGGAAGCGGGTCGTGATCGTCGTGTGCGCCCCGTCGCGCAGCAGCCGGAGCGCGATGTACATGCCGATCTTGGCGCGACCGCCGGTGAGCAGCGCGCGCTTGCCGGTGAGGTCGGTGCGCGCGTTGCGTTTCGCATGGCTCATCGCCGCGCAGGTGGGGCAGAGCTGGTGGTAGAACGCGTCGACGACCGTGTAGGGCTGCTTGCAGATGTAGCAGGGGCGCGCCTTGAGGAGGGTGCCGGCCGTCGGAGCGTCGGTCGAGCTCGAGATCGGGATGCCGCGCGTCTCGTCGTCGATGCGGTCGGGCGCGCCGGTGGCCGTGGCCGCGACGACCGCGCGGTCGGCGATGGCGATCGCCTCGCGGATCTCGCGGCGGCGCTCCTTCTTCACGGCCTTGAACATCGCGGCGGTCGCACGACGCACGGCGATGTAGTCGGGGTGGCTCTCGTCGACACCGGCCATGCCGGCGAGCACCTGGAGGGTGGTCGCCAGATCGTCGGGGTCGATGCCGCTCGGCGGCACGTCGGAAGGCGCGGAGGAATCGGGAAGCACACGTGATTCTACGCCGGGCCGCTTCGGCTCTTCCTGTTAGCGTGCCTTCGTGAGCACCTCGAACCCGGCGCCCGCTCCGGCGCGCAGCATCCGCGTGTCTGCGGCGGTCATCGTGAACGACCGCGACGAGCTGCTGCTGGTGCGCAAGGCCGGCACGACGGCCCTCATGCAGCCCGGGGGTAAGCCTGAGCCCGACGAGACTCCGGCCGAGACGCTGAGCCGCGAGCTCTTCGAGGAGCTGGGGTTGTCGGTGGATGCCGCGGACCTGCGTCCGCTCGGATTGTTCACCGCGGCGGCGGCCAACGAGCCGGGATTCCTGGTGGTGGCAGACGTCTTCGAGGTCGACATCCGCGATCAGTCGCCGGTGATCGGCGCGGAGATCGAGGAGCTGCGGTGGGTCGCGCGTGCGGAAGCCGACGAGCTGGAGATCGCACCGCTCGCGCGAGAGAACTTCCTCCCCTGACTGCGTGCTCGATCCTCGCACCGGTGGGGTCCGGGGCTGGGCGCGATCGCCTGTCCGCTAGCATTTCGAGCATGACGAAACCCGCCCCCGTCGACGATGTCCCGATCGGCGGCGAGGCGATTCGCCTGGGGCAGTTCCTGAAGTTCGCCGGCGTTCTCGACTCCGGCGGTGACGTGAAGGAAGTCATCATCGACGGCCTCGTGACGGTGAACGGCGAGGTCGATCGCCGCCGCGGCCGGCAGCTGCAGCTCGGTGACATCGTCGGGTTCGAGGGGCGCCGCTTCCGCGTCTGCGCGTGAGGCCGCCGCGGAGGCCCCTGCGCGGGTAGCGACTAGTCCGTCGCCGTCCGCTCCGCCCAGGCATCCTCGATGGGCACGTCCCGCCCGAGCACGTTCGCCGCTGCGCGGTGGCCCGAGAACATCGCTGCGGGCACCGTCGCCGGATCGTCGGTCCAGGTCGCCTCGCCGGCGAGATGGAGCACGCCGCCGATCGGAGTGGCGAGGGTGTCGTGGTCCTCGGTCCGCGACCCCACGGTCATGTAGGCGTAGGAGCCGTGCGAGAACGGGTCGTCCTGCCAGTCGGTGACGTGCACGTGCGTCGGCTTCGGGACGCGGTCCCCGTACAGCCGCCGCAGCTGCTCGAGCACCGATTCGATGATGCGCTCTTCGGACCAGTGGAGGGTCTCGACGGCCGCCGGCCCGGCGGCGAAGGTGAGCAGGGTGGGTTCGTCGTGCAGCGCGGTCAGGTCGTACCACGAGTGCCACCAGCGTCCCTCGGGACCCTGCTGACGGATGACGTACACGTCGTCGTCCCAGAACTTCGTCGCGAACCGGAGGAAGACCTTCTCGAACGCGTTCATCGCGAAGCCGGTGAGCGCACCCGCCACCGGCTCGGGGAGCGGCGGCTCGATCACGAACTCGTCGGACTGCAGCACCCCCACCGGGACCGTCACGATCGCGGTGTCGGCGCCGAACGAGCCGAAGTCGGTGTCGACGACCACGCCGTCGGGCGACCACAGAACGCGCGAGACCTCGTGCGTGAGGCGGATGTCGAGGCCCTCCGCGAGGCGGCGGGGAAGGATGTCGTACCCGTCCGGGAAGACGACCTCGTCGCCGTCGATGGAGTCGTCGTCGAGGCCGTGGGCCGCGAGGTCGTCGATCCAGGCGCCGTACTGCTCCTCGGAGCGATGTTCGAGATACTCCCGCACACGCTGCGTGCGCTCCTCGTCCCACCCCTGAGCGGCCAGCGCCTGCTCGGTGACGTCGCCGTAGGAGGCATCCGGAGCAGACTCGGCGACCACGTCGCGGAGGGTCGCGTCGACCGCGTGGATGTCGGCGACGTAGCTCGCGGCGGCCTCGGCCGAGAGCCGCACCCCGTCCGGCCCGTAGTGCGCGATCGGGCGGCTGTCGGGCTGATAGCCGCCGACGGTGAACTCGACCGTGCGCATGCCGAACGCCTCCGCGGCCGCAGCGACGGGCGAGTCCGTGACGCCGTGGATCCACGACGCGCCCATGTCGGTCGCGCGCCCCAGCCGGTGGTCGGTCGAGACGCGCCCGCCCACGCGATCCCGCGCCTCGAGCACGAGGACGCGTCGTCCGTGCCGCGTCAGCAGCCGGGCGGCTGTGAGGCCGGAGACGCCGGCGCCCACCACGATCGTGTCGAAATGCTCCATCGCCGACCTCCGATGCTCGGGCGCGCGCAGTGCGGCGCTCTCCCGACCCTACCGAGCCTCAGCGGGCCGAACCGACCTCCTGCGTGCCGATGACGGAGAGCAGCTGCAGCTTCTCGTAGCTCTCGGTGCCGGGCGTCGCCGTCAGCACGAGCAGCGTCTGGCCCTGCTCGGGATCGAGGAGGATCTGGCACTGCATGTCCATCACGCCGACCTCGGGATGCTGCAGCCGCTTCTCGCGCGGGTGCGTCGAGCGCACCTCGTGCGCCTCCCACAGTTCGGCGAACTCGGGACTCTCGTCGAGGAGGGCCCGCACCATCTGACCGGCGCGCGATCGGGGACCGTGCTTCGCGTAGACGGTGCGGATGTCGGCGGTGAACGACCGCGAGTGCATCGGGTGGTCGTCGGCCGGGTACACGTCGCGCGCGCCGGGCTCGAGGAACCAGCGGTACCCGACGCTGCGCCGGAACCCCTCGAAGCGCGTCTCGTCGCCGAAGAGCGCCTGCGCGGGCGGCGTCTGGGCGAGCGTCTCGCCGAGCTCGGTCATCACCTGTGCGGGGGTGTCCGCGAGCCGGTCGAGCACGCGCATGAGTCCGGGGGAGACGTGCTCGCTGCGCAGGGCGCGAGCCGGAGCGGTGTGGCCCGCGAGGCGGAAGAGGTGATCTCGTTCCTCCAGCGTCAGCCGCAGCCCTCGCGCGATAGCGGCGAGCATCTGCTCCGACGGCTGGGGGCCGCGGCTCTGCTCGAGGCGGCTGTAGTAGTCCGTCGACATGTCGCTGAGAGCGGCGACCTCTTCACGGCGGAGTCCCTCGGTACGTCGTCGAGGACCCCGTCGCAGGCCGACGTCCTCCGGCTGGAGGGTCGCGCGGCGGCGACGGAGGAAATCCGCCAGCTGTGCTCTGTCCACGTTTCGAGTCTGCGTCATGCCGCGCCCGCGAGCCAGGGATCGATGATCCGCCTCTGGCATCAGACGGCGACGCGCACCCCGGTGAGGCGCTCCGACAGCTCCCACACGCGCTGCGCCTCGGACTCGCTGCGCAGCCGCGTGTACAGCGGCTGCTCGGCGGGAAGGCCGCTCAGATGCCGGAAGCCGCTCGGGCCGTACAGGCGACCGCCCTGCGCGACGGGGCTGGTTGCGGCATGCACTGCAGCGAGCGCGGCCGACTGCGGCGTGCCGAAGAGGAGCCCGCGCCGAGACATCGCGCGGATGAATCGCACGGCCGCGGTGTCGTCGGGGCGTCCCATGCCCGGCTGTGCGGCGAGGAGGTTGGTCGGGGTCACGCCGGGGTGGGAGAGGTTGCTGCGCAGACCCCAGGAGGCGGCATCCGATCGCCTGTGCAGCTCGGTCGCGAAGAGGCCGAACGCGATCTTGGAGGAGCTGTACGCCTTCATGGCGTCGTAGCCCCGGTCCCAGTCGGGGTCGTCCCAGTTGATCGCGCCCTGGTCGGCCGCGACGCTGATCTGGCTCGTCACGTGCGCACGACCGGCGATGAGCAGCGGGAGCAGGTGCGCGACGAGCGCGAAGTGGCCCAGGTGGTTGGTCGCCAGCTGGAGCTCGTGACCGTCGACGGAGAGCTGCCGGGTCGGGGGTGTCATCACTCCGGCGTTCGCGATGAGGATGTCGATCGGGCGGCCGTCGTCGAGAACCTCTCTCGAGAAGGCGGCGACGGATTCCAGCGATGCGAGGTCGAGCGAGCGGATCCGGATGCCGGCATCCGGCGTGCGCTCTCGGATGCGGTCCGCCGCCGCCTCGCCCTTCGCGCGGTTGCGCACGGGGAGGACGAGGTCGGCGCCGCCGCGTGCGAGGCGCGCGGCGATCTCGAAGCCGACGCCGTCGCTCGCACCGGTGACGACGGCGAGGCGCCCGGAGAGGTCGGGCACGGGAATGTCGAGGATCTTCGGCATGGGGTTCCTGTCTGTCGGTGGGATGATCCCAGCGTCGGGGAACACCGCCGCCGGATTCAGGGCGGGTTCACCCAGGGATCGCCGATCCCTGTCTCGCCCTGGCCGGGTCCGACACGCCTCGTGAGCACACGGCCGGCACCTGCGCAAGCGCCTGCACGGCAGCATCCGTCGCTCGTACCGTCGGAGCAGATCACCCGAGGAGGCGAACGGATGTCACGGAACACCAGGATGCTGCGCTGCACGCCGGAGGAGGTGTTCCGCGTCCTCGCGGACGGCTGGCTCTACCCGTCCTGGGTCGTCGGCGCATCGCGCATGCGCGAGGTCGACGACACGTGGCCGGCACCGGGCGCGCAGCTGCACCACTCGTTCGGAGTCTGGCCGGCGCTCATCGACGACCGCACGGTCGTGGAGGCGAGCGTGCCGCCGAGGCACCTGGTGATGCGGGCGCGCGGCTGGCCGATCGGCGAGGCGCGCGTGACGATCGACGTGAAGGAGCGCGGCGACGGGTGCGTCGTCCGCATCCAGGAAGAGGCGGTGGCCGGGCCCGGGCGGTATGTGCCCGCGCCGATCATGGACGTGCTGCTGCACTGGCGAAACACCGAGACACTGCATCGACTGGCGTACCTTGCTGAGGGGATGGCCGTGCGCTCGCAGCGCGTCACGACCGCCGAGCAAGAGATGACGGCAAGCGGAGAGGACGCGAACTCGACGTGAGCGCAGAAGGCGCAGACCTCGACGCGGTCGTGGTGGGCGCGGGCCCGAACGGGCTCGCCGCCGCGGTGACGCTCGCCCGCGCGGGCCTGCACGTGCGCGTCTACGAGCGCGCGGACCGGGCCGGCGGGGGAGCGGCGACGCGCGAGCTCACCCTCCCCGGCTTCCACCACGACGTGTGCTCCGCGGTGCATCCGCTCGCCTTCGAGTCCCGGTTCTTCCGCGAGTTCGGTCTGCGCGACCGCGTCGAGTTCGTCACCCCCGACCTCTCCTACGCGCACCCTCTGGACGGAGGCCGCGCGGCGCTCGCCTACCGCGACCTGGCGCGCACCCGCGACGAGCTGGGCCGCGACGGCCGCGCGTACGAATCGCTCATGGGGCCTCTCGTACGCCACGCGACGAGAGTCGCCGACTTCACGGGATCGCCGCTCCTGCGCGTCCCGACCGACCCGGTGACGGCCGCGACGTTCGGCGTGCGCGCTCTCGAGCAGGGCAGTGCGGCGTGGAATCTCCGGTTCCGCGAGGACGCGGCGCCGGCGCTGCTGACGGGAGTGGCGGCGCACACGATCCTCTCTCAGCCCAGCGTCGCTGCCGCCGGTGCCGGTCTTGCGCTCGGTGCCTACGCCCACGCGCGGGGGTGGCCGATCCCGATCGGCGGGAGCCAGGCGATCGTCGACGCGCTGGTCGCCGATCTGCGCGCTCACGGTGGGGAACTCGTCCTCGACCACGACATCACGTCGCTCGCCCAGCTGCCGCCGGCCCGGCTGAGGATGCTCGACGTCACCCCGCGTGCACTGCTCCGACTCGCGGGCGACGCCGCGCCGTCGCGCTACCGTCGCGCGCTCGAATCGTTCCGCTATGGCGGCGCCGTCGCGAAGGTGGACTTCGCGCTGAGCGCGCCGGTGCCGTGGGCCGATCCCGACGTTCGCGCCGCCGGAACGGTCCACGTCGGCGGCACGCGGGCCGAAGTCGCCGCCGCGGAGAACCAGGTCAATCGCGGCCGCCTGCCCGAACGTCCCTACGTGCTCGTGTCACAGCCCTCCCTTTTCGATGCGAGCCGGGCTCCTGCCGGACGGCACGTCCTCTGGACCTACACGCACGTGCCGACGGGCAGCGACGTCGATCGGCGCGAGGCCGTGACCGCGCAGATCGAGAGGTTCGCGCCGGGCTTCCGCGACACCATCCTCGCGACGAGCTCGCGCACGGCGGTCGACGTCGAGCGGCACAACCCCAACTACCCGGGAGGTGACATCGCAGCAGGAGCGCCGACGCTGTGGCAGATGGTGCGGCGGCCGGTTTTCAGCGTCGATCCGTGGCGAACGCCCATTCCCGGTGTGTACCTGGCTTCGGCATCCGCCCCTCCCGGCCCCGGCGTCCACGGCCTCGTGGGCTGGTTCGCCGCGCGCAGCGCGCTGCGTCACGAGTTCGGCCGACGCGCGCTCCCCGACCTGTCGCCGGGGGCGTGACCGCGGAGCCGGGGAAGCGACGGCGGTCAGTTCGCCGCTCAGTTCAGGACTTCGGCCACTCGATGAGCAGGATGCCCTGCTTCGTGTCGGCGAACTTCACCCATCCGTCGCCGAAGAGGTAGGTCATGCCGTAGCCCTCGTCGTCGACGACGATCGCCGTGCCCTTCGGCGTGGTGATGTAGATGCCGGTTTCGGAGTCCTCGCGGATCCAGCCCTGGGAGACCAGCCACTCCTGAGACTCGGACGCCTCGTCGGCCGGGATCGTGCCCCATCCGAACATCTGAAGATTGTCGCCCGCCGGTCCCTCGAAGTCCGCCCACACGCACTGGAGGCCGTCTTCGAGCATCCGATCGCCGATGTAGAGCCTCTCAGCCTGCGCGGTCCAGCCGACGCTCTCGAAGTCGGCCACGATCTCGGGGCCGATGAGGGTCTCGCACGTCGGATCCTCGGTTGCCGCGTCCACGGTCGGCGTCCGTGAGGGCTCAGGCGCCGAGGCCGTCGGAGTGCCCGCTGTGGTCTCGGTGACCTGAGGAGCCGGTGGCGGGCCGGCGCACGCCGTCACCAGCGACGTGACGGCGAGCGCGAGGACGATCGCGGTGCCGAGTCGGTGTCGTGGGGGCATCGAGCGGTCTCCGGGAAGGGTTTCGGGGGAGGAGGTCGTGCGTCAGGGGGAGCGGAGCAGATCGAGGAACGCGCCGTGGAGCACACGGTTGGTGGCGAGCGAGGAGCGCTCCGAGAGCGAGTCGTTGCCCGCGTACGAGGTGAACCGGCCACCGGCCTCGGTCACGATGGGCACGAGTGCGGCGATGTCGTACTCCTTCACGCCGAACTCGGCGACGAACTCCAGGCGACCCTCGGCCAGGAGCATGTACGGCCAGGCGTCGCCGTAGCCGCGGTCGCGCCACACCGCAGCCGTCAGTCGCTCGAGAGCGTCGAGCTCGCCGGCGTCTCGCCACTGTCCGATGCTCTGGAAGCTGACGCTCGACTCGGCGATCGTGGCGATCGACGAGACGGCGAGCCGACGAGGTTCTCCCGACGGGGTGTTGGTCCAGGCGCCGAGGCCTGTGGCCGCCCACCAGCGGCGGCCGATGGCCGGCTGGCTCGCGACGCCGACACGCGGGATCCCGTCGATCGCGAGCGCGATCAAGGTCGTCCACATCGGGATGCCCTTGAGGTAGTTGGCAGTGCCGTCGATGGGGTCGATGATCCACTGGCGCTGCGCATCGCCGCTGACCCCGTACTCCTCGCCGAAGACGCCGTCGCCCGGACGCTCGGCTTCGAGCAGCGCACGGATGGCGCGCTCGGTGGCGAGATCCGCCTCGGTCACATGCGTGGCATCGGCCTTCGTCGAGACCTCGAGGTCGGGAGCGTCGAACCGGCTCATGGATGCCGCGTCCGCGGCGTCCGCGAGGCGCAGTGCGAGCTCCAGCTCGGCGCCGAGATCACCCTCGTACGGCGCGTCGAAGGGCGTCGCAGAGGGGGAGGAAGTCACGCGATCCAGGATATCCGGCTCGTGGTGACCTCGATTTCCGGTGACGCAATCGTGATGCTAATGTTGACCCTCGGTTCGCCTCTCGGCGGATCACGCACCTCTAGCTCAATCGGCAGAGCAACTGACTCTTAATCAGTGGGTTCTGGGTTCAAGTCCCAGGGGGTGCACCACTGCAGAAGAGCGGTCCTCCGGGGCCGCTCTTCTGGGTTTTCGGCGGGGGGATCGGTCTGCCACGCGTGATGGGCGCCTCCTCCACAGGATGGTCGAGATCAGACTTTCCGCAGGTCTGGTTTGGTTCGTTGATCTGGGGGTTTTCCGCGCCAGGAATGTCGGTGGGTGGTGGCAGGCTTCGGGTATGGAAGCCGTTGTCGACACTCTTGGTGAGGTGGAGCGTGTGCTCGGCGGCGCCGTGGCGGGGGTGTTCGACCGTGGCGAGTTGCGGCTGTCGGGTGACGAGGAGCTGTTGGCGGTGGCGGCGCGGGTTTCGGCGGTGTCGCGTCTGGCTGATGCGCTGCTGGTCGCGGTGGTGNGGCGAGTTGCGGCTGTCGGGTGACGAGGAGCTGTTGGCGGTGGCGGCGCGGGTTTCGGCGGTGTCGCGTCTGGCTGATGCGCTGCTGGTCGCGGTGGTGGGTGAGGTGGTGGAGCGGGCGGATGCTGCCCCGCACGCGGAGCGGATCACCACCGTGCACGGGTGCCGGTCGGTGAAGGAGCTGGTGCAGCGGGTGACACGGCAGTCGTCCCGGGCGGGCGGATGCTGCCCCGCACGCGGAGCGGATCACCACCGTGCACGGGTGCCGGTCGGTGAAGGAGCTGGTGCAGCGGGTGACACGGCAGTCGTCCCGGGCGGTGGGGGAGGTGCTGCGCGGTGCGGCGGCGGTGGCCCGGCCGGTCGCGATCACGACCGGTGAGGTGCTGCCGGCGGCGTATCCCGCGATGCGCGAAGCGTTGGCCTCGGGCGCGGTCGGCATCGACGGGCTGGTCGCGGTGGTCGGTGCGTTGGAGGGGGCGGGGTGTGCGCCCGAGGCGCGGTTGGCGGCCGACGCGGAGCTGGCCGCTGCCGCGCGGGGGGCAGGGTGCGATGGCGGGCCGGCGCCGTGCGCGGACGAGTTGCGGGTGCAGGCGCAGGTGTGGGCGATGTTCCTCGATCAAGACGGCACCGAGCCGCGGGAGGCACGCGCGCTCCGCAAACGAGGGCTCACCCTCGGTGTGTGCCGGGACGGGCTGGTCCCGGTGCGCGGTCAGCTGCTGCCCGAAGTCGCCGGGCAGCTGAACACCCTGTTCCACGCGATCCTCAACCCCAAGGGCGATGGCCCAGTGGCGCCGGCG
>NZ_LMHS01000005.1 GCF_001428485.1 Microbacterium sp. Root180
CCACCACCGCGGAGCACGGGAGAGCTTTGCCGATTGGGCCGCGAACTGGTTCACGCGATCGAAGTCGAACGAGACCACGCGGCGCACGAAGAAGCGCGCACGGCGGAAGAATCGATCGACCGGGGAGGGCATCCACCCATCCTATGGGGGGGGTTCAGCGGCATCCGGGGTGCAGGCGGACGATCCCCGTTGGTCCCACGCCGGGCAGAGTGTGTCAGTGAGGCTGATCTGCGCTCGAGTGCCGACGCTCAGGAGGCCCCGGTCGTGGCGAGCATCCGCATCAGCCGCTCCATCAGCGGCAGCACGTCCCTGCCGGGGTTCAGCAGCGACTGGATGCGCAGGCCGTCCATCATGGCGAGAACCATCGTGACCTTGTCGTCCGCGGTGAGCTCCTCGTGATCCTCCGTGGTGGCCAGGCGACCGGTGGTGAAGCTTTCGCGCATCCGGTCGCGACGCGCGAGGAAGAAGTCGTGCGCCGGGTGATCGGGGTTCGTGGCGGCCACCGTGATCGCGAGCCAGTTGCGCTGCTGATCCGGATGCGCGAACTCCTCGCGCAGGACGGTTGAGAGCACGCGTTCGGCGGGGACTTCGGACTCCACGATCTGGCGGGCGAGTTCCTCGTCCTGCTCGTCGCGCAGCGCGAGCGCGGCGAGCAGGAGTTCGTCCTTGCTGGCGAAGTGCCGGAGCAGCGCGGCGTGGGTGACGTTCGCACGTGCAGCGATGTCGCGCAGCGATGCGCGCTCGTACCCGTGCTCGGCGAAGCTCGCCGACGCGGCCTGGACGATCTCGGCTCGGCGAGCCGGGGTCGTTGCGTACGGCCCGCGGCGACGACGGGCGTGCGCCGGCCCGTCGGATGCGGCGTCGGCAGTGACGGCGGACATGGAGGGCTCCCTCTGCTGCGCGCCTGACGTGTGACGCCAGGCGACTTGCCAAGTGTAACCGGAGCGGTTACATTCTACGAAGAGTTACCGACGTGGTTACTTTTAGCGGACACGCGACGTCCGCCTGGGATTGTCCGCGGGGCCGCGGGCGAGCATCCTCACACTGATAAGGGAGTCATGGTGTCTGACAACGAGCCGCGCGCGCGTGCACTCGCCGAAGGATTGGCAGCCGCGGAGCCGCTGCCCGGCAACGAGACAGCGCTCGACGTGATCGACGGTGCGACGAACGCCGGTGCGGGTGAGCCGACGACGCCGATGAGCAAGGGCTACATCTTCTGGCTGATGCTCGCGAGCTTCGGTGCGTCGATGGCGATGATGGTGCCGCTGTCGTACGGCATCGCCGTGCGCATCAGCGAGCTGGCTCCGGGCCACGAAGAGGTGCTGGGCTACATCACCGGAGCCGCGCAGCTCGTCTACCTGATCATCAGCCCGCTCGTCGGCATCTGGAGTGACCGTACGCGTTCCCGCTTCGGGCGCCGCTCGCCGTTCATCTATCTCGGCACCGCCATCGGGCTGGTCGGACTCGTCATCATCGGACTCGCGCCGAACCTGCTGATCGTCGGCGCCGGCTGGGTCCTGGGCATGGTCGGCTGGTCGATCGCCGGTGCCGCCCTGCAGACCCTGCAGGCCGACAAGCTGCCCGAGAAGCAGCGCGGAAAGGTATCGGCCCTCACCGGGCTCATGACCCAGATCGCGCCGGTTCTCGGAATCGGCGTCGCCTACGCGGTGTCCTCCAGCACGCTGCTCATCTTCCTCGTGCCGGGCGTGATCGGAGCGGTGCTGCTCGCGCTCTTCCCGCTCGTGAAGCCCGAGGGCAGCTCGAAGGGCATCCCCCCGCGCGACCACGTGACCGTGAAGTCGGTCGTCACCAGCTACGGCTTCGACGTGCGCAAGTATCCGGACTTCGCGTGGAACTGGCTCGGCCGCTTCGTCTTCTTCGTCGGCCTGTACTTCAACACCACGTTCGGCACGTTCTTCTACGCCCAGCGACTCGACCTCCCCGTGCGCGAAGTCGCCGGCATCGTCGCGACGGTCGGCATGATCGGCGTGCTCGCCGCCGCCACCGGTGCACTCGTGGGCGGTTTCCTCTCCGACAAGCTGCAGCGACGACGCCTGTTCGTCATGCTCGCCGCGCTGATCTTCGTCGCCGGTGCGGTCGTCGAGGCCACTGCTTGGTCGCTGCCGCAGATCATCGTCGGCGCCGTCCTCATGCAACTCGCGATCGCGGTCTTCGCCACCGTCGATCAGGCGATCGTCTTCGCGATCATCCCCGAGCGCGATCAGGCGGGCCGTTACATGGCGGTCATCCAGTTCGCGCAGAAGATCCCGAGCGCGATCGCCCCGCTGCTGGCCGGCGTGATCATCACCATCGGCGCGGTCGGCGGCGACAAGAACTACACGCTCCTCTACCTGGTGGGTGCCGTGTTCGCGCTCGTGGGCGGACTCATCATCCTGCTCAAGGTCAAGTCCGTCCGCTGATCCGCCAGCCCAGAAGGTACCGAGCATCATGCCGCCCACATCGCCTTACGCGCTCTCCGTCGACAGCGGCGGCGACGAGTTCACCGTCACCGGCGCCCGCCCTCGACTCTCGTGGAAGAACCCCGACGCAACCGCCCTGCGCAACGTCGTGGAAGCGAGCATCGACGACGCCGATCCGGTGACGGCCGAGGTCACCGGGCACCGCTTCGTGGAGTGGCCGTTCGGTGAACTGCGCAGCGGTAGCCGCGTGCGGTGGCGGGTGCGACCGGAGACGCTGGATGCCGCCTGGTCGGAGGCGGCGACGTTCGAAGTCGGCCTGCTCGATCAGGACTGGACCGCCGAATGGATCTCGCCGGTCGAAGGCTCCGATCCCGGCTATGGGCAGCGTCCGTCCCATCTGCTGTCCGGTCGGTTCGCACTGCCTGATGACGTCGTCTCGGCACGGCTGTACGCCACGGCGCTCGGGGTCTACACCGCGACGGTGAACGGATGCCGCGTCGGCCGCGACGAGCTCGCCCCGGGATCGAGCTCGTACGACCGCACCCTGTACGCACAGGCTTACGACGTCACCGCCGCGATCGTTCCCGGCGACAACCTCGTCGAGATCGAGCTCTCCGACGGCTGGTATCGCGGCCAGGTCGGAGCCTTCCGCCTCCCGGCTGGCTGGGGCACGACCACCGCAGCCCGGGTCGAACTGCACGCGCGTCGGAGCGACGGGACCGTGCAGGTGTTCACGAGCGACCGCACCTGGTCCAGCGCCCGCTCAGCGACGACGCGCGCCGACCTGATGGACGGCCAGACTGTCGACTTCAGCGCCGGCGTACACGGGTCGACCCCGGTGCGAGTCGGAGCTGTTCCCGACGCACCGCCGATCGACTGGTCGCCCGCACCGCCGGTGCGGGTCCTGGAATCGCGCGTGCCCGCGTCGGTCCTCGAACTCCGCGACGGAGTGTGGGTTGTCGACTTCGGTCAGAACGCCTCCGGGTGGATCCGCCTCACCGATCTCGGCACCCCCGGAACCCACACCGTGATCGAGTACGGCGAGTACGTGGATGCCGGAGGTGACCTTTCGACCACGCACCTCGACTCGAAGCGCCGCGGCTCTGAGGACATCGTCTTCGTCCAGCGCGACGAGGTGATCGCCGGCGCGCTCGGCGAGGTCTTCGAACCCCGCCATACGGTCCACGGATTCCAGTACGCGCGCATCACCCGCACGGGCGCGCCGCTGGATGCGGCATCCGTCACCATGCAGATCCTGCACACCGACCTGGCGCCGTCGGGTTCGTTCGCGAGCAGCGACGAAGACCTCAACCGCCTGCACGAGATCGCCCGGTGGAGCTTCCGTGGCAACGCCGTGGACGTTCCGACGGACTGCCCGACGCGGGAGCGCCTCGCCTGGACCGGCGACTATGCCGTCTTCGCCCCGACCGCGACGCGGCTGTACGACGTCCTCGGCTTCACGCGCAAATGGCTGCGATCGGTGCGCGACGATCAGCTCGACGACGGCCGCATCGCCAACTTCTCGCCCGACGGGCGCCGCATCAAGCACCACCTCGACGATCAATTCGCGATGATGACGGGATCCGCGGGCTGGGGCGACGCGATCGTCTCGGTGCCGTGGGAGATGTACACGGCATACGGTGACCGCGAGGTCCTCGCAGAGAACTACGACGCCATGACCCGATGGGTCGACTGGGCGCTCTCCAGCGCGCGAACCGCTCGCCACCATGCGCGGGTGCAGGCGTCGCCGGAGCCGGAGCCGTTCGAGGAGTACCTGTGGGACGGCACCTTCCACTGGGGGGAGTGGACCGAGCCCAGAATGCGCAACGCCGACGGCAAGCGCATCGATCCGATCGCGCACAACCCGATGGCCTGGTTCATGGCTGACAAGGGCGAGGTCGGCACCGCGTACCTCCACCGTTCGGCGGCGACGCTCGCCCGGATCGCGACGATCCTGGACCAGGAGGCGGATGCTGCGCGCTACGCGGACACCGCGCGACGCGTGGCAGACGCCTGGCGCGCGGCCTACCTGCGCGAGGACGGAACGACGGTCACGGACACGCAGGCCGCCTACGTCCGCGCCCTGTCGTTCGGCCTCGTCCCTGAGGGGCTGCGCACGGCGGCGGTCGATCGCCTCGTCGAGCTGATCCGCGTCGCCGGCACGCATCTCGGCACCGGGTTCCTCGCTACGGGCGATCTGCTGCCCGTGCTCGCCGACGCGGGACATGCCGACGTCGCCTACGAGCTGCTCGCGCAGCGGACGGCCCCGTCGTGGCTGTACATGATCGACCGCGGAGCGACGACGATCTGGGAGGACTGGGAGGGCATCGACGAGCACGGCGTCGCGCACGATTCCCTGAACCACTACAGCAAGGGTGCGGTGATCCGGTTCCTCCACACCCACACCCTGGGCCTCCGGCAGGACGCCGATTCGATCGCGTGGGAGAACGTCGTCATCGCACCGGTCCCGGGGCCCGGCGTGACGTGGGCTCGGGGGACGCACGACGGGCCGCAGGGCGAGATCGCCGTCGAGTGGGTCATCGAAGACGGCCGCATCCGCATCAGCGCCGACATCCCCGCAGGCACGACCGCCCGCATCGTCTTCCCTGACGGCACGACCCGCGACGCCGGGCCGGGCTGGTTCACCGAATCCGCCGCACTGCCGGCATCCGATCCCGTCTCCGCTTCGCGGTGACATTCGCACACATCGACGTGAAAGAGAGAGCATGACTATGAACGAGACCCGCTTCCCCGACGGTTTCCTGTGGGGTGCCGCCACGGCCGGACACCAGATCGAAGGCAACAACGTCAACAGCGACTGGTGGGCGCGCGAGCAGATGATGCCCGGCATGGAGCTCTCCGGCGATGCGGTCGACAGCTACCACCGCTACCGCGAGGACATCGCACTCCTCGCGGACGCCGGACTGACGTCCTACCGATTCAGCTTCGAGTGGTCCCGCATCGAGCCGGTCCGCGGCCACTTCTCCCAGGCCGAGCTCGCGCACTATCGCCGCATGATCGACTTCTGCCTCGAGCGAGGAGTCACGCCGGTGGTCACCCTGCAGCACTTCACCACCCCGCAGTGGTTCGCCGCACTCGGCGGGTGGGAGGCGCCCGATGCCCAGGCGCTGTTCTGCGCGTACGTCGAGCAGGCGTGCACAATCCTCGACGGCGTCGAGTGGGTGGCGACCATGAACGAGCCGAACATGCAGGCGGCGATCATGACCGCGATGCGGCGCCTCGCCGCATCCGGCGCGGACTGGACCAGCCCGACCGTGGAGGCCGACGGCGACGACGAGAAGAAGCAGACCCACAGTGAGTTCCTCACCTACGCCGACCCCGAGATCGGCCGTCTGTTCACACGCATCCACCATGCGGCGCGCGAGATCGTGCGCGCCCGCACCGGTGCCAAGGTCGGCTGGACCATCGCCGCTGGGGCGCTGACCGCCGCGCCCGGCGGGGAGGAGAAGCTGCGGCAGATCCGGTACGGCAAGGAGGACGTGTACTGGGAGGGGAGCCGCGGCGACGACTTCGTCGGCGTGCAGGCCTACTCCTCGCAGCAGGTGGACGCCAACGGTCTCGTGCCCCACCCGCCGCACCCCGACAACACGCTCGTCGGCACCTCGTTCCGCCCCGACTCGCTCGCCATGGCGGTGCGCCACGCGTGGGAGGTCAGCGAGCACACGCCCATCGTGATCACCGAGAACGGGATCGCGACCGCGGACGACACGCAGCGCATCCGCTACACGGCAGAAGCGCTGCGCGGCCTGCGGGGCACCATCGCCGACGGCATCGACGTGCGCGGCTACCTGCACTGGTCGCTGCTCGACAACTTCGAGTGGGGCCACTGGGAGCCGACCTTCGGCCTGATCGCCGTCGACCGCGACACCTTCGTCCGCACCCCCAAGCCCAGCCTCGCGTGGCTCGGCGAGGTCGCACAGCGCAATGGTGTCCCTGCCGAGGTGGCATCGTGACCTTTCCCTTCGCCGATGTCTCTGCCGCTTCGCTGACCGACCTGCTGTCGCTGTCCGGCCGACGGGCGGTGATCACGGGCGGAGCACAGGGGCTCGGCCGCGCGATCGCCGAGCGACTGGCCGAGGCCGGCGCATCCATTGCGATCGCCGACCTCGATGCAGGAAGAGCGGATGCCGCAGCCACCGCGATCGCGGACCTCCATGCGGTCGCGGCGGTCGGCGTCGCGATGGACGTCGCCGACTCGGCGTCGGTCGCCGAGGCCACGGACCGCGTGGTCGGCGTACTCGGCGGTGTGGACATCTGGGTCAACAACGCCGGCGTCTTCCCCAGCGCTCCGGTGCTCGAGATGAGCGACGAGCAGTGGGACCACGTGTTCGCGGTCAACACCCGCGGCGTGCGCAACGGCGCTCGCGAGGCCGCCCGCCGCATGACCGACGGGGGAGTGGTCGTGAACGTCGTCTCGACCGCCGGCTTCCGCGGCATCGCCCCGGGCCTGTCGGCCTACGTGGGGTCGAAGCATGCCGTGCGCGGAATGACCAAGCAGATGGCACTCGAGTTCGCGCCCCGCGGCATCCGGGTGCTCGGCGTCGCGCCGTCCTACGTCCCCACCGAGGGGAACATGGCCGCCGCCGCGGCGGCGATGGAGAAGATGGCGGCTGCCGGCACCGATCTGTCGAGTATGCCTGCCGCCATGTCGTACAGCCTCATCGGCCGTGTCGGCACTCCCGACGACATCGCTCGCGTCGTGCTCTTCTGCGCCAGTGACCTGTCGCTCGTGATGACGGGGAGCACGCTGCTGGCGGACGCCGGCGAGACGATCTGACGCTGACAGCGGGTCACCGATCGAAGGGAGCCGCGATGCTCAGATGGGGGATCGTCGGAACGGGCGACATCTCGGACAGGGTCGTGTCCGACCTGATCGCGGTCGAGCCGGCGTCGGTGGCAGGCGTGTGGGGGCGGACGGCGGAGCGGGCGCAGGCCTTCGCGGCGGACCACGGCGTCCGCTTCGCCACCGAGGACCGTGCGGAGCTGTTCGCCCGCGCAGACGTGGACGTGATCTACATCGCGACCCCCGCCGCCACCCACGCCGACATCGCGATCGAAGCCCTCGCGGCGGGCAAGCATGTCCTCATCGAGAAGCCGATCGCCGAGAGCGCCGTCGATGCGGCACGCATCTTCGCTGCGGCGCGCGCCGCAGGATGCTTCGCGATGGAAGCGATGTGGATGCGGTTCAACCCCCTTCACGTCGAGCTGATCGACCGCATCGGCTCGGGCCTGCTCGGTGAGGTGAGCAGCGTGCGAGCGGGCTTCGGCACTCCGTTCCGTGCCCGCGGTCGCGTTCTGACGCCGGCCCAGGCAGGCAGCGCGCTGCGGGATCGCGGGATCTATGCGGTCACGCTCAGCCACTGGTTCCTCGGTGAGCCGTCGCGGATCCTGGCGTCGGGCACATTCGAGGCGGATGTGGATGTCTCGGGCCATGCGACGCTCGAGGGCCGAAGCGGGTTCGCGCAGCTCTCCTGGTCCGGCACGGAGTTCCTCGATCTGTCGGCCTCCGTGGCCGGGGAGAGAGGCTGGGTGACGATTGCTCCGATGTTCTGGGCAGGGACGCGCGCCTCCGTGCATGCAGGGTCGGTGGAGTCGATCTTCGGGTCGCCGCAAGCAGTAGAGCATCCGCGGGCGGGCAACGGGTACCGCCCCATGCTCATCGCTGTCGCCGATGCGATCGAATCGGGGCTCCTCGAGCACCCGTGGCACACCCACGCGGACACGCTGGCGGTCTCCCGGGCGATGGATCAGATCCTCTTCGAGATGTAACCCGGCGATCCGCGCCGAATCTGTACTTACGCTGCCGCTTCAGTTCTACTCCAGCGCGTACGGGCGGACATAGCGTTGCGATCGCCTCGATGGAGTCGTGGAATGGGCCACGGCGCCGAGGCGATGACCCGAAGGAGTGTGAACGCGATGGCGCGTACGCCCAAGCAGTCAGCCAGCGAAGCCGATGGCGTGGTGTACCGCCGTGCCCGGACGTGGGAGATCGCCTTCTCCCAGTTGAACAACGGCTCCGCCATGATCTTCTACGTGCTGGTCGGGCTCATGAGCTACCTGCAGAACGCCGGATACGGCATCGCGGTGGCCGTCGCGGGCATCATCCTCACCGTCACCCGCGTCTTCGACGGACTGATCGACCCGCTGATCGCAATCGTCATCGAGCGCGTGACCTTCCGCTTCGGCAAACTCCGGTTCTTCATGCTCACCGGCTGGGCGATCCGTTCGCTGGCGATCCTGCTCCTGTTCGTCTGGGGCTCGGACACCGGTCTCGGCCCCGTCTTCTTCATCGCGATGTACCTCGTGTACATCGTCGGCTCGTCCATGAACGACATCGCCGGGCAGATGTCCGGTCCGGTCCTGACGAACGACCCGCGGCAGCGTCCGACCGTGCAGGTGTGGGCGACCGTCTACGCCTACCTCATCCCCGCCATCTTCACGATCATCTCCACGGTGGTCTTCCTGCCGCGCCACGGCAACGAGTTCACGGTCGCCATGCTCAGTGAGACGGCGATCATCTACGTCGTCTGCTCGTTCTTCTTCCAGGTGCTCGCCTGCGTGGGAGTCTCCCGCGTCGACAAGCCCGGGAGCTTCGAGCACCTCTCGATCACCAAAACGGATGCCAAGGTCTCCGCGCGCGACATGTGGAACGTGCTCGCCCACAACGGGCCGTTCCAGCGCTACCTGATCAGCGGCGCCTCCGACAAGCTCGCTCAGGTCGTCAGGTCGCAGGCGGTGATCGGAACTCTGATGTGGGGGATCCTGCTCGGCAACATGCAGCTCGGCACGACCCTCAGCCTGATCGCGATCCTCCCCGGCATCGTGTTCGCGATCTTCGGAGCCCGCTACAACGGCAAGCACGGCTCGAAGGCCGCCACGGTCACCTGGACGTGGATCTGCCTCATCCTGGCCGCGGTCCTCGCCGGGTTCTGCGTCGTGATCGACCCCCGCTCCATCCTCGGCAGCCTCCCGCTCACGATCATCTTCTTCCTCGTCTACCTGCTTCTCAACGGCGCGTCGATGGTCGTCACGGTCGCTTCGGGCGCCATGCGCGCCGACATCATCGACTACGAACTCGACCGCTCCGGCAAGTACCTGCCTGCAACCGTGACCGCGACGTACAACATCGTCGACCAGATCATCTCGTCGCTCGGCTCCACGCTCGCCCTGGGAGCCGTCGCGCTGATCGGATTCACCACGGTCATGCCTCAGCCCACGGACAGCCCGAACCAGGCGATCCTCTTGATGACGATGCTCCTCTTCTTCGGTCTCCCCATCCTCGGCTGGGTCTGCACGCTCTTCGCGATGCACGGCTACAAGCTGGATCGTGTCGAGATGATCGAGGTGCAGAAGCGCGTCGCGAACCGCAAGGCAGCGCTGGCAGAGGAGCAGCCGGCCGAGTCGCTCGCCTGACGTTCCGGCTGCCTCGTCACCTGGCGTGGAGCTCCCGGTAGGCCGTCGGAGTCACCCCGTACTCGGCGCGGAAGACCTTGACGAAGTAGTTCGCATCGTCGTAGCCGACGAAGAGCGCGATGTCCCGGACGCTCTGCGAGGTGGTCGCGAGGAGGCGCGCCGCACGCTCCGCCCGGCGACGGGCGACATAGCCGACCACGGTGGTGCCGGTCGCCTCTTTGAACCGGCGCGCGAGCGTCGACGTCGAGACCCCGAGCCGTTCGGCCAGCTCCGCGGTCGAGACATGGTGACTCAGGTGCAGATCGATCTCGTCGGTGACGCGGCGGACGAGAGGGGGATAGCTGCGCTGCCGATGGCGCCGCACGCCCTGACAGAAGTCGGTCACCATCTGCGCCGTGAAGCCGAACGTGCGGCGAGGGTCGGACGTATGGCCGATGCGATGCAGGCGCTGGGCGTATTCCTGCGAGATCGCGTCGATCGTCACAGCGGGCAGGCCTCCGCGCTGGGCGGCGACGCGCGCCATGATCCGCAGGATCGTCGCTCCGAGGAAGGGCGTGTTCAGATAGCCGCTGATCCGCGGCATCCCCGACAGCCGTTGCAGCGCGGCCAGAGCCTGCTCGGCCGACCCGTCGGCGACGGCATCCATGAACTCCTGCTCGCGCCGATAGCGCTCCTCCACCACCGCGAACGAGGCCGACTGCGGGGCGTCCCCGAGCCCGGGCGAGATCGTCCCCGCTTCCGCCTTGATGTGCTGGAGGCTGCCGAGCGAATCCTCGAATCCGGCGGCACGCAGAAGCGCGGCGGCACCGCGGTACACGTACTCCGCGTCCACGATCGGATAGCGGGTGCGGTACAGCTTGTAGTGCGAGAGGTGGGCGGTGGGAATGGCGAGGCGGCTCATCAGCTCCTCCGCGGTGCCCGGATACATCGGCTCGTGCGTGTAGGGGCCGATGAGGAGCAGTCGATCGCTCCCGCGTGCGACTGCCAGGGCCATGCCGAGTGGCTCCTCGATCTCGTGGACGACCTGGCCCGGCATCTCGTCGACGAACGTGCGCAGGGCGGCGGCGGTGAAGGCGGGCTGAAGCTGCGGGTTCAGGCAGTGCTCGTGCTCGAAGGCCGTCAGGGCAGCATCGACGTCTCCGGTGAGGACCACGGGGCAGCTCAGCACTTCGGCCAGCACCGCCAGGATCGCCTCGAGCGTCGAACCGCGATCGGTCGGTGTCGTCGTCGTCACGGATGCTCCTCTCGCCGGCGGACCCGTGCGGGATCAGTTCTGTTCGTGCGCGAGCAGTTCTATCATCCTCCTCTTCGGCGTTCGTAGGTTGGAATGGCCCGGGAATCGCCGGTGCTGTGCGCCGAAGGAGACCACAATGACGCCGCCTCCCACCACGCCCCCGCGACGGGTGATGCCGATCCTCGACGAGTGGGCGTTCGCCCCCGTCGAGCTCGCGACGGATTCGAGCTGGGATGCCGTCGTCGCCGCGGGCGAGACGGTCACCGTGCCGCACACCTGGAACGCGGCGGACGGGCAGTCCGGCGGCGGGTACCGGCGCGGGCGCTCGACGTACGCGCGGCACATCGCGGCGATGCCCGGCAGTGCAGAGACGTGGGTGGAGTTCGCCGGTGTGAACTCCACCGCCGAGGTGTACGTCGACGGTCAGGTCCTCGCCCGGCACGACGGCGGATACTCGACCTTCCGCGTGGACCTGACTCGTGTCCTCAAGGATGGCCCCGCGACACTGCTCGTGATCGTCGACAACGCCGCGAACGACTCGGTCTACCCGCAGCAGGCCGACTTCACGTTCTACGGCGGGATATACCGCGATGTCCGGCTGCTCGGTGTCGGCTCCTCCCACTTCGCGCTCGACGAGGCCGGTGGTCCCGGCCTGACAGTCACGCCGCGCCTCGACGGCCACCGCGCCGACGTGGAGATGGGCGCCCGCGTCACCGGCGTGGGTGAGGCATCCGTGCGCTTCCTCGTCGCCGGCGAGTCGGCGGTCACCGTCCCGGTGTCGGGCGACGAGGTGACCGCGACGATGCCCATCGAGAGCGTGCGCCGCTGGCACGGGCTGCGCGACCCGCACCTGTACACCGCACGCGCCGAGCTGCTCGTCGCGGGCGTCGTAGTCGACGAGGTCGAGCTGCGGTTCGGATGCCGCGAATTCGCGGTGGATCCGCAACACGGCTTTCTGCTCAATGGCGAGGAGTACCCGCTCCGCGGTGTCTCGCGCCATCAGGACTTCGAAGGCGTCGGCAACGCCATCACGGAGGAGATGAAGCAGACCGATCTCGCGTTGATCCGCGAGCTCGGCGCCACGACCGTACGGCTCGCGCACTACCAGCACGACCAGCGCTTCTACGACCTGTGCGACCAGGCGGGCATCGTGGTGTGGGCGGAGATCCCGCAGATCACGGTGTTCCTCCCCGGCGCGACCGGCAACGCCCGCGACCAGCTCACCGAGCTGATCGTCCAGAACCGGCACCACGCGAGCATCGTGTGCTGGGGGTTGTCGAACGAGATCACCCTCGCGGGCGCGGGCGCGGACGTCGTCGGTGCCCACCGTGAGCTGAACGACCTCGCGCACCGGCTTGACCCCACGCGGCTCACCGCGATGGCCCATCTCTTCCTGCTCGAGACCGACCACCCTCTGGTCACCGTGCCCGATGTGATGTCGTACAACCTCTACTTCGGCTGGTACGTCGGTGAGACCCCCGACAACGACGCGTGGCTGGACGACTTCCACGCCGCGCACCCCGAGGTCGCGATCGGACTCTCGGAGTACGGCGCCGACGCGAACCCGCAGTTCCAGTCCGCCGATCCAGCGAAGGGTGACTACACGGAGGGCTACCAGGCGCTGTACCACGAGCACCTGGTCGAGATGATCGAGGAGCGGCCCTGGCTCTGGGCGACCCACGTGTGGAACCTCGCCGACTTCGGTTCGGCGGGTCGTGATGAGGGCGGGGTCGCCGGCCGCAACCAGAAGGGGCTCGTCTCGTTCGACCGCACCCTCAAGAAGGACGCCTTCTACGTCTACAAGGCGGCATGGTCGGCCGAGCCCTTCGTGCACATCGCGGGCCGGCGGAGGGCGGACCGCGCGGAGGAGGTGACCGAGGTCGTCGTGTACTCCAACCAGCCCTTCGTGACGCTTCTGGTCGATGGCAGGGAGGTCGAGGCGACCGAGGGGCGTCGAGCGTTCCGATTCCAGGTGCCGATCGCCGGGCAGCACCAGATCACCGCCCGGTCCGGCGAGGTGTCCGACACCATCCTCCTGCGCAAGGTCGACGAGGTCCCGGCAGCCAGCGTCATGCCCACGACGACGATCGCCAACTGGTTCGACGACGCCGAACTGCCCAGCCCTACCGGGTTCTACTCCATCCGCGACACCCTCGCCGACATCAAGCGGTCCGAGGATGGCGCGCGCCTCATCGCGTCGGTGATGGACGCGATGGCGACCAGCCGCGGCGAGGTCGGGAAGGGCGTCCAGATCCCGCCGTCGATGCTCAAGATCATCGACCGCATGAGCGTGGAGAAGCTCCTCCGGCAGGCCGGGGAGGTGCCGATCGAGCAGGTCGCGGCGCTCAACGCTCAGCTCAACCTCATCGCGAAATGAGCACCCCGCCGCGCGCGGGCCGTGCGCACCGCCTCTTCCCTGCCGAACCACGCGTGCGCGAGGTCGCGGCAGACCTGTACGGCGAGGTCGCGGATGCCTCGATCATCTCGCCGCACGGACATGTGGATCCCCGAATCCTGGCAGACGACATCCCGTTCGCGGATCCGACAGAGCTCTTCATCACTCACGATCACTACGTCACGCGGCTGCTGCATTCGGCCGGTGTCTCTCTCGAGGACCTGGGTCTGGACCCCGCGCACACGGTCGATCCGCGCCAGCCGTGGCGCACTCTCGCCGCTCATTGGCACCGTTTCGCCGGAACCGCCAGCGGCTACTGGCTCACCGACGAACTCGAGTCGCTCTTCGGAGTGACAGAGGAGCTCTCGCCGGAGAACGCCGACGCCGTCTACGATCGCATCTCGTCGGCGCTGCGCACCGACGGGTTCCGCCCTCGCGCGCTCTTCCGGCGGTTCCGCATCGAGGTCCTCGCCACCACGGACGACCCGCTCGATGATCTCTCCGTGCATGCGCGCCTCGCGGCGGACCCCTCCTTCACAGGCCGGGTGGTGCCGACCTTCCGGCCCGACGCGTACCTCGACCCCGAGGCATCCGGATTCGCCGACCGCATCGAGCGACTCCTCGATGCCACCGGCCGCAGCGCGACCTTCGACGGGTACCTCGGTGCGCTCGAAGACCGTCGAGGCTTCTTCGTCGACCATGGCGCGGTGTCGGCCGACCACGGCGTGCTCAAGCCGTTCACCGTCGACCTCGACGCCGCGGCCGCAGACAGGCTGTTCGCTGGAGCGCTCGCCGGCGGACTCAGCGACGCAGAAGCGCGACTCTTCCGCGGCCACATGCTCTTTCAGATGGCGCGCATGAGCACACAGGACGGCCTGGTCATGACGCTCCACCCGGGGGTGCGGCGCAACCACCACCGGCCCACCTCGGAGGTCTTCGGGCCCGATACCGGGCACGACATCCCGGTACGGACGGAGTACACCGAGAACCTCCGCCCGCTGCTCGAGGCTTTCGGCGCTGTCCCGGGGTTCCACCTTGTGCTGTTCACCGTGGATGAGACGGTGTTCTCCCGTGAGATCGCACCGCTGGCCGGGTTCTACCCGAGCGTCTATATCGGCGCTCCGTGGTGGTTCCTCGACGCGCCGGATGCGATGCGCCGCTGGCGCTCGGCGATCACGGAGACCGCGGGGTTCTACCGGTCGAGCGGATTCATCGACGACACCCGGGCATTCCTGTCCATCCCGGCGCGGCACGATGCGTCGCGCCGCGTCGACGCCGGCGTGCTCGCTCGGCTCGTGGAGGAAGGTCGCGTGAGCGCACCGACGGCGCGCCGGATCATGCGCGATCTCGTCGACGCCATCCCCCGAGAGGTGTTCAAGCTGTGAGTGCGACGACTCCTCGCACCGATGCCGCTCTCGGCGCCTTCCTCGATCGAGCGAGTGCGGGAGTGCCCAGCCCGCCCGAGCGGATCGTCCACCTCGGCCTGGGCGCCTTTCACCGAGCACACCAGGCGTGGTACACCGCGCACGCGTCGAATGCCGGTGCGTGGGGGATCGTCGCGTTCACCGGACGCAGCCGCGACCTCGTGGATCGGATGACTCCGCAGCAGGGCCTGTTCACGCTGGTCGAGCGCGGCGCCGAGCGCGACAGATATGAGATGGTGCCGAGCATCGTCCGTGTGGAAGCCGGTGACGACGTCGCCCTCTTCGTCCGCGCGGTGGCGAGTCCTGACGTCGCGATCCTCACACTCACCATCACCGAGGCGGGATATCGCGTCGACGCGAGCGGCAGCCTCGATCAGAGTGATCCCGCGACGAAGGCGGACATCGGCCTTCTCCGCGCCGCCGTCGCGGGCTCGGTGGAGCTGGCGGAGGCGACGTATCCGCGGACCGCGCTCGGTCGGATCGTACTGGCCCTGCACGCCCGCCGTCTCGCCCGCGGCGGGCCCATCGCGCTCGTCTCGTGCGACAACCTCCCGGACAACGGCGGGGTCCTGCGCCGCGCCCTGTGCGACCTCGTCGCCAGAATCTCGCCCGACCTCCTTTCGTGGATCAGTGAATCGGTGTCGTTCGTCTCGACATCCGTCGACCGGATCACGCCGGCCATCGACACGGCGACCGAGTCCGCGGCGGTCGCCGAGGCGACTGGATGGCTGGATGCGGCGCCCGTCGTGACCGAGCCGTTCTCGGACTGGGTGCTCAGCGGCGACTTCCCCGCCGGTCGCCCCGATTGGGAGTCAGCCGGCGCCCGGTTCGCAGAGGACCTCGCCCCGTGGGAGAGCAGGAAGCTCTGGATGCTGAACGGGGCGCACACCGTCCTCGCCGCACTCGGGCAGGCGCGGGGGCACACGGTGGTGAGCGCCGCAATCGACGACCACGTCTGCCGCCGTGTGGTGCGGGCGCTGTGGGACGACGCGGCCCGCCAGCTGCCGATGCGGGATCTGTCGGGATACCGCGTCGCGCTCGTCCAGCGGTTCAGGAACCGGCGCATCGAGCATCGGCTCGCCCAGATCGCTCTCGACTCCACCACCAAGATGCGGCTGCGGGTCGTGCCGGTCGCGCTGGGCGAGTTGGCGGCGGGGAGGTCCGCGGACGGATGCGCGGCCGCGATCGCTGCGTGGATGGTGGGCGTGGGCGCCGGCACGGTCCCGCACCCCGCTGGCGTCGACGTGCACGGGAGCGGCATCCTCGATCCTCAGACCCTCGCGGATCTGCTCGACGCTCTCGATCCGCGGCTGTCGGCCGATGCCGCGTTCGCGGCGCGCGTCGCCGATGCGTTCGGCCGGCTCGCGGCATCCCGAGTGTCCACCTCATCGTCCACAGAAGGAACAGGAACCCCATGATCATCGACAAGGCCGAGGTCATCGTCACCAGTCCCGACCGGAACTTCGTGACACTGAAACTCACGACGGACGACGGACTGACGGGGCTGGGAGACGCGACGCTGAACGGGCGGGAGCTCGCGGTGGTGGCGTACCTGCGCGAGCACGTGGTCCCGCTGCTGATCGGGGCGGACGCCTCGCGCATCGAGGACACCTGGCAGTTCCTCTACCGTTCGGCGTACTGGCGCCGCGGCCCGGTCACCATGGCGGCGATCGCCGCGGTCGACATGGCGCTGTGGGACATCAAGGGCAAAGCGGCCGGGATGCCGGTCTACCAGCTGCTCGGTGGTGCGAGTCGCACCGGACTCATGGCGTACGGCCACGCCTCGGGCAAGGAGCTCCCCGAGCTGTTCGACTCGATCCGCGCGCACCAGGAGCAGGGCTACAAGGCGATTCGCGTGCAGACCGGGGTGCCGACGCTGAAGGCGATCTACGGTATCGCCGCGCAGGGAGCGGATGTCGGTGACGCGACCGTCCGCTACGACCATGAGCCCGCACGTCGCGGCGCCAAGCCCGTCGAGGAGGACTGGGACACCCGGGCGTATCTCACTCATCTGCCGGGGGTGTTCGAGGCGGTGCGCAACGAGTTCGGGCCCGACATCCCACTCCTCCACGACGGTCACCACCGGATGACCCCGATCCAGGCGGCGAGGCTCGGGAAGGATCTCGAGCCGTTCGACCTGTTCTGGCTCGAAGACTGCACACCTGCCGAGAACCAGGAGGCGCTGCGGCTGGTGCGCCAGCACACCACGACGCCCTTGGCGATCGGCGAGATCTTCAACACGATCTGGGACTTCAAGGACATCATCCGCGACCAGCTCATCGACTACGTTCGCGGCGCAGTGACGCACATGGGTGGCATCAGCCCGCTCAAGAAGACCCTGGACTATGCGGCGATGTACCAGATCAAGTCGGGCATGCACGGCCCTACCGACATCTCACCGGTGGGGATGGCGGCCGCCATGCACCTGGGACTGGCGATCCACAACTTCGGCATCCAGGAGTACATGAAGCACGGGGCGATGACCGATCGGGTGTTCCAGCAGTCCTTCACCTGGACCGACGGCTACCTGCACCCCGGAGATCAGCCGGGCCTGGGCGTCGAACTCGACGTGGATGAGGCCGGCAAGTACCCGTATGAGCAGGCTTACCTCCCTTACAACCGACTGCTCGACGGCACCGTCCACGACTGGTGAGACCGCGCTCGGGCAATCCGCGGTCCGTCCAGGACGCAGTGAGCGGAGACCTCGCCTTCGACGAGGCGCGTGGGGCTGCCATCGGGGAGGATGAGTTCGCCCGGGACCCCTTCGGGCAGTGACACGACGATCGTGAACTCGTCCCCGTCGACCTGCCAGTCGCACGAGACCAATCCTCGCGGGGTCTCGAGCCGCGTCCGTGCCCAGGTGATCCCCGGCCCGGGGACGGGCTGGATGCGTACCCGCGCATAGCCGGGCTCTGCCGCTCGCACTCCTCCGACGACCTGGTAGATCCAGTCTGCGACCGCGCCGAGGGCGTAGTGGTTGAAGCTCGTCATATCGCCGGCGTTGACGGTGCCGTCGGGGAGCATCGAATCCCAGCGCTCCCAGATCGTCGTGGCGCCCATCGTGATCGGGTACAGCCACGACGGGCACTCGCGCTCGAGGAGCAGGCGATAGGCGTCGTCGATGTGTCCTGTCTCCGACAGTGCCCAAGTGACGAAGGGAGTGCCGGCGAAGCCCGTGGTCACGCGATAGCCGGAGTCGCGCACCAGGTCTGCGAGGCGGTCGCCCGCCGTGGTGCGGTCCGGTTCGTCCAGCAGATCGAAGGCGATCGCGAGGGCATAGACCGTCGCGCAGTCCGAGAAGACGATCCCCTGATTTACGTAGTGCTCGTTGAAAGCGGCTCGGGTCGTCTCGGCGAGCCGTCTCCAGCGGGCAGCATCCACCTCCTCACCGAGGATCTCCGCGGCCTCTGTGGCGAATGATGCCGACCGATAGAGGCACGCGGTGGCGACGACGGACGGGTCAGCCTTCGCCGCGGCTGGATCCTCGGGCGGTGAGTCCGGGTCGAGCCAGTCGCCGAGCTGGTTCCCGAGGTCCCACAGGCCGGTCGGCGAGACATCCTTCTCGGCGGACTCGAGATGAAGGACCATGGCGGGGTAGTGCGACGCGAGCCTGTCGCGATCGCCGTAGGCGTGCCACAGGGCCTGCGGCACCCACACCGCCGCATCGCCCCAGACCGCCGTCGCACGGTGCCACGGGAGCGTGAACCCGTCCGGAAAGTTCGCGTACTTGAGGACATCGGGCACTGTCAGGGGAACGATGCGTCCTTCGGTGTGCTCGGTCTCGGCGCGCAGGTCCTGAAGCCAGCCGTCGAGGAAGTCCGCCGTGTCGAACTGGAATGCCGCGGATGCCGCGTACGCGGCGATGTCACCCGTCCATCCGAGTCGCTCGTCGCGCTGCGGGCAGTCGGTCGGCACGCTGAGGAAGTTGCCCTTCTGACCCCAGATCGAGTTCTGGATGAGCTGGTTCACCAGCGGTTCGGAACACTCGAACGCGCCGATGCGGTTCATCCGGGAGTGGACGACGACCGCCTCGATGGCGTCAGGATCGACGTCGCCGGGCCAGCCCTCCACCTCCGCGTAGCGGAACCCGTGGAAGGTCAACGTCGGCTCGAACGTGTCGACGCCACCCGAGAGGATGAACCGGTCTGTCGCCTCGGCTCCGCGAAGCGGGCGGGTTCCGAGCTCGCCATCCTCGAGAACCTCGGCATGTCGGATGACGATTTCCTGACCTTCTTCACCCTGGAGCGTGAACCGCACCCACCCGACGAGGTTCTGCCCGAAGTCGACGAGGGTGCGGCCGGTGGGAGATGTGAACACCGCGGTGGGGTGCAGGATCTCGTGGCGCAGGACGGGGGGTGCCGACTGCGCGAAGAGCGTGGTCCGGTCGATGTCGGTGACGCGAGTCACGAGGGGGGTCGTGCCGCCGCGGGCGTCGATCGTCTGCCCGTTGTAGAGCGAACTGCGGATGCCGGAGCCCTCGGCGATCCAGTCCTGCCCGGTCGCGATGGTCTGGGTGGAGCCGTCAGCGTATGTGATCACGAGTTCGGCGGCGATGCAGGTCTCGTCGCCGTAGTTCGCGTTGGCGCGCGCGAATCCCAGGTCGCCGCGGTACCAGCCGTTCGCGAGGAGCAGCTCGATGCGCAGATCGGCACCGGAGCCGCCGGCGAGCTGCGCCGTGACGTCGAACGTCTGGTACGCAAGCCGCCATTCGTACGCGGTCCAGCCGGGATTGAGAACCGACTCGGTCACCGGCTGTCCGTCCAGGGATGCTTCGTAGATGCCGTGCGCGGTCGCGCGGAGCGTAGCCAGCACGATGTCCGCGCGGGGGCGATCGAGGCGACCAGTGGTCCGGAACCGCACGACGGCGTCCCGGTCGCTGTCGGCTGCGAGGAAGTGTGCGGATCCCAGCTCGGTGGCGATCGGAGGGGTGGGCGACATTTCGTGGTCCTTTCGTGGATCGCTCACGCGCTCGCGCGCACGACGAGCATCGCATCGCGTGCGAGCTCGATGGAGAGCGGGTCGGCGCCGCCCGGGTACTGCATGGGTGACGGGATATAGGCGAAGGCCACTCCCGTGGCCGGGTCGGCGAACGCGAGGGCGCCGCCGGCGCCGTCGTGGCCGTAGGCGCCTACGCAGCCGAACGGCATCCGCGGCTGCGGAAGCATGAACACGGTCCCGAAGCAGTTGGCCACGTTGAGCACGCGGTCGATGCCCCAGGACTGCTGCTGAGCCATGTCGGCGAAGACCTCCGGATTGGCGATAGGTCGTCGCGTTCCCGGCAGTGTTGCTGCGTAGAGCAGCGACAGCCCGCGCGTATTGCCGACGCCGCCGATCGCGGCCGGTCCGCGTCGCCGGATCTCGACATTGTTGGTGGAGACCCCCTGCGGCGAGCGGTCGTCCGGCGCATCGGTGTTGGAGAACACGGCGGCGGCCAGATCGTCGACCGGAGGACGCGATGCGACTTCCGCCGCTTGCGTCGGATCGAGGCGAGGGTCCTCGACCCATCGGTATCGATGGTCGAGATCCGCTGGCAGACCCAGATAGAAGTCCGCGCCGAGCGGCTCCCGGATCTGTGTATCGAAGAACCGCTGAAGTGTCGTGCCCGCACTTCTGCGGACGAGCTCCTCCATGAGGATGCCGATCGTCAGGGCGTGGTAGCCGAAGGCGCTGCCCGGTGCCCACAGTGGCCGCTGCTCCGCGAGCACCGCCGCCGCACCGGCATCCGCTAGCTCCTGTATCGCCAATGTGCGGGCCGCGAGCGGGAGCCCCGCCCGATGAGACAGCACCTGCCGAACGGTGATGGCGGTCTTGCCGTTGGCGCCGAATTCCGGCCAGTAGTCGATGACCGCCCGGTCGAGTTCGAGCGCACCGTCGTGGACGAGCTGCGCGATGACGAGAGCGGCGACTCCTTTCGACACCGAGTAGACCCCGGTGATCGACCCGCCGTCGAGGCGCGTTCCGACGACATCGTCGAGCACCAGGTCATCGCCGATGCGGATGCTCAGCTGAGCACTGAAGCCGGGGTGTGCGGCTGCGTGGTCGTGCAGCTTGGCGGAGATGTTCTCGAAACGTGGATCGGCGGTCGCCTCCAGCACAGTCATCCTCCTCGATCGACAGGGCGGGTGCGTGTCACCCTATACCATTCGTTGAATGGTATTGCCGCGAAAGTCATCGACCGATCTGGTCGCGGGGTGTCATTCGGGCGACTGAGTCGAACTGCCGGATTGCGTCATCAAGCTCCAGAGAGTCTTGAGCCTGCGCGGCATGTCGACCTTCTCGGGCTGCAGGAGCCACTGAAGCTGCAGCCCGTCAGCGGCCGCGACCATCAGCGAAGCGAGGTCGTCGGCGTCCAATGACGCGGACACTTCACCGGCATCCTGGCGAGCCCGGATGTCGGCGCGCAGCTCACCGCGGAGCCATTCGTATCGCGACTCGAAGAAGGACCGTGCGACGCTCGGCTCATCGACACTCTCGGCCGACATCGTGACGAAGAGCCGCACGAGGCCCGGCTCGTCGACGTTGTGCTCGACGGCGGCGATCAGGTGATCGACCGAGTGGAGGTGGCGGTGATTCACGGGGTCGCCGTCGCGGTCGTCGCGGCGCCGGATCACCTCGAGGAACAGCTCCTGCTTGCTGCTGAAGTGGTGGAGGAGTCCCGCTTGGCTGAGGCCCGACTCCCGCGCGATCTCCCGCACAGAGGCGCGATCGTAGCCACGTCGCGCGAAGTGCTCGAGCGCGACAGTGAGGATCTCCTCCCGCTTCGCCACGCCCTTCGCGTAGGGCCCTCGTTCCGCCATAGTCCGTCATGGTAGCCCTCATGCGGCTGGTCCGCGGGTGGGCGTCTCGGTTTGAACACAAGTCACAGGTAGGGATTGACGAGGGGTGGTTTGTGTGTTTATCGTTTCAAACACCAATCGTTGATCTGTTTTCATCGACCAGGTTCCCGTCGCACCAAGAGACGGCTTACAGAGAGGTAAGTGATGTCCGCAGTTTCACGACGCTCGCGCGCATTTGCGGCAGCCGGCGTCATCACCGCATTCACCGTGCTCGTCGGCTGTTCCGCCGGCGGAGGCGACGACGACGCAGACGGTCCCGTGACGCTGGAGTGGTTCCAGGGATCCGGCGTCGAGACGAACATCGCCACGGCAGAGGCCTTGGCCGACGCCTTCAACGCCAGCCAGTCCGATGTCGTGGTCGAGATCGACGCCTCGGGGCCCAGTGACTCCGCCGAGCTCGACAACCTCATGAAGACGCGACTGGCCACCAACGAGATGCCGGACATGTTCTGGTACAACAGCGGTTCGCTGCTGCAGGCGCTCAACCCAGACCAGACGATGCTCAACATCGCCGACGAGGATTTCGTGGCGAACCTCGACCCCGCGTGGATCTCGGCCGTGTCGACCGCGGACGGGGTCTTCGGGGTGCCGGTGCAGACGGCGGGCGGCGGCGGCATCTTCTACAACATCCCGATGTATGAGGAGCTCGGCCTCGAGGTCCCGACGACGTGGGACGAGTTCCTCGCGAACTCTGACGCCATCAAGGCCGCGGGCTACACCGCCGTCGAGCAGACGTACGGCGACTCGTGGACGTCGCAGATCATCACGCTCGCGGACTTCTACAACATCTGGGCCAGCGACAACGAGTGGGCGGAGCAGTACACCGCCAACGAGGTCAACTTCGCCGACGACCCGGTCGCCGTCCAGAGCTTCACCAAGCTCCAGGACATCTACGACGGGGGATATCTGAACGAGGACTTCGCTTCGGCGCTGCTGAACGACGGTCTCGAGGCGGTCGCGACCGGCGAGGCCGGCCACTACCCGATGCTCGGGTTCGCGCAGGCCACGATCGCGACGAACTGGCCGGAGCACGTCGAGGATGTCGGATTCTTCGGCATCCCGGGCGATTCGGCGGAAGACGCCGGCATGACGATCTGGATGCCGCCCGCGCTGTACGCGCCGGCGAACACCGAGCACCCGGACGAGGTCAAGCAGTTCATGGCCTTCGTGGCGAGCCCGGCCGGCTGCGACGCGATCACCGAGGCGCTGGGAGCCACGGGCGCATACCTGGTCGAAGGCTGCACGGTCCCGGAGGAGGCGCCGCGCATCGTCGCCGACTTCGCGCCGTACTTCGACAGCGGCAAGATCGCGCCCGCGCTCGAGTTCCTGTCACCGGTAAAGGGCCCGAACCTCATGCAGATCGACGTCGAGATCGGCTCCGGCGTGCGTGACGGTCAGAGTGGTGCGGAGCTTTACGACGCGGATGCCGCGAAGCAGGCTCAGCAGCTCGGGCTGCCCGGCTGGTAACCCGCGGTCCACACTCACCCCGGGGGTCGCCGTCACCTGATGACAGCGACCCCCGGCACCAACGAAGGTGTCACCATGGCAACCCTTGCGCCCCCCGATTCGACAGAGACGCTGGTCACGGTCCGCGGTGGCAGACCGCCTCGCCGCCGGTACGCGCATCGCATGTACCCGCACTGGTTCCTGCTTCCCGGAGCAGCGATCTTCTTCGTGCTGTTCATCGCACCCACGTTCGCGTCGTTCTACTACGCCTTCACGCGGTGGACGCTGTTCGAAGTCGAGTTCATCGGGTTCGACAACTTCATCACGTTCTTCTCCGATCCCCAGCTGAGCAAGGGGTTCACGAACACTCTGATCTTCGGCACGCTGACGTCGGGGTTGAAGGTCGTTCTCGGGCTGCTGATCGGTCTCCTGCTGACATCCGACATCTCGGCGCGCGGCTACCTGCGAGCGGTGGTCTTCTTCCCCGTGCTCGTCAGCACCGTCGGCGTCGGCATCACATTCCAGGCGTTGATGGATCCCTACGACGGCCTGATCAACAGAACGCTCGCGGTGTTCGGGATAGAAGGGCCGGGATGGCTCACCGACCCCAATCTCGCGCTGTACTCGGTCATCGGAGTGGATGTCTGGCGGGGAGTCGGATTGGCCGCGCTCATCTATATGGCGGGCCTCGTCGCGATACCGCAGGAATACTACGAGGCGGCGAAGGTCGACGGAGCCGGCGCCTGGCACCGGTTCTGGGGAATCACTCTTCCCCTCGTGCGTCCGGCGACGACGACGGTCATCATCCTGTCCCTCATCGGCGGCCTCCGCGAGTTCCAGCTCATCTGGGTCATGACCGGCGGTGGCCCAGGGTTCGCGAGCGACGTCCTCGCGTCGGTCATCTACAAGCAGTACGCCTACGGCTTCTACGGACTGTCGACCGCCGGGAACGTCGTGCTCTTCGCCGTCGTCAGCGCCATCATCCTGCCGCTCTTCTGGTGGCTCAACAGAAAGCAGACTGAGCTGTGAGCCGGACAGTCAGGCGCCATGTCATCGGCGGCATCGCCGTGGCCGTGTCGGCCATCGTCTTCCTCGTGCCGTTCGCCTTCATCGTGGTCCAGTCGTTCAAGACCGGTCCGGACTCGGCGAGCCTCTCGTTCACCTGGCCGATCGACTTCGTCCTCTGGGAGAACATCGTCGCCGTCTTCCAGACGCGCGACTACATGCTGATCACCGCGTTCGTGAACAGCACGATCCTCACGGTGGTGTCGGTCACGATCATGGTGGTGCTGTCGGCGATGATCGGCTGGATCCTCGCCAGGCGGCCGTCACGATGGAACGGGATCATCACGTTCTTCATCCTGGCCGGGCTGATCGTGCCTCCCGCCATCGTTCCGACCGCCTGGATCATGCAATCCCTGGGGATCTTCAACACGATCTTCGGGCTCGCCCTGGTCGAGGTCGCGTACGGCATGTCGTTCTGCGTCCTGCTGTTCCGCGCGTTCGTCTCGAACATCCCCCGCGAACTCGACGAGGCCGCGACGATCGATGGAGCCGGTCCGATCCGCCTCTTCTTCCAGGTGGGGTTCCCGCTGCTGCGGAGCGTCATCGTGACGGCGATCGTCGTGCAGTCGGTTGCGGTGTTCAACGACTTCGCCAATCCGCTCTACTTCCTCCCTGGGGAGGAGAACGCGACCGTGCAGCTCACGCTGTTCAACTTCCAGAGCCAGTTCCAGACCACGTGGAATCTGTTGTTCACCGACATCCTCCTCATCACCATTCCGCCGCTGGTGATGTACATCTTCTTCAACCGCCAGATCGTGGCTGGCCTGACCTCGGGCGCCATCAAGGGCTGACCCGACCCTCGTCGACGACGCCGGCTCTCGCGCGCCGGTGCGGTCCGACCTGTCCGAAAGGTGCGTCATGATCATTCCGACCGACGAGCAGCTCTATGCCTCCTGCGACATGCTCACGCTCGAGGAGAAGGTTCAGCTGCTGACCGGACGTGACTCCTGGTCGACGTGGCCGATGGAGCGGATCGGTCTGCAGTCGATTGTGATGTCGGACGGACCGGCGGGCGTGCGGGGTGACACGTGGGACGAGCGCTCCCCGTCCATCAATCTGCCCTCGCCGACCGCGGCGGCAGCGGCGTGGGATCGTCGGCTCATGCGTCGCTACGGTGAGGCGCTGGGGAGCGAGGCGGTGCGGAAGAACGTGCACGTCGTCCTCGGCCCGACCATCAACCTCCATCGCACGCCCTACGGCGGGCGCCACTTCGAGGCCTTCAGTGAGGATCCCGTGCTCACGGGTGCGCTCGCCACGGAGTACGTGACGGGTGTGCAGTCGTTCGGCGTCGGCGCGACTGTCAAGCACTACATTGCCAACGAGTCCGAGACCGAGCGCTTCACGGTGGACGTGCGGGTCGACGAGAAGACGCTTCGCGAGGTCTACCTCCTGGCATTCGAGGAGCCTGTCGTCCGCGGTGGGTCGTGGGTTGTGATGAGCGCCTACAACTCCATCAACGGAGCCTCCGCGTCGGAGAACCCCCTCCTCGAGACTCCGTTGAACTCGGAATGGGACTTCGACGGGCTCGTCGTCAGCGACTGGACAGCCGTCCGATCGCTGGAGAGTGCGCGAGTTCCCCAAGACCTGGCTATGCCGGGTCCGCGCAGCGCATGGAGCGAGGGTCTTGTGGATGCCGTTCGGAACGGTGCGATCGCAGAGGCGGTGATCGATCGCAAGGTGGTGAGGCTGCTCAGACTCGCCGCACGGGTCGGGGCGCTGAAGGTCGATCACGCGGATAAGGCACGCCACCCGCTGCCCCAGGACGAGCTGCGCGCCTTCGCGCGAGAGGCCGCTACCGCAGGCACGGTGCTCTTGAAGAACGACGGCATCCTGCCGCTCGCCGCTCCTGCATCGATCGCGCTCATCGGCGAGGGCGCGCTGATCGCGCGAACGCAGGGCGGCGGCAGCGCCACCGTGATCCCCTCGTCGGTCGTCACACCGCTGCAGGGCGTGCAGGCGGCGTTCCCGCACTCATCCGTCCGCTGGGCCCAGGGGGCAGTCGTGCAGCGCGGTCTCGCAGACCTCGCGGACGGGACATACTCCTCCGCGGGCAAGCCGGGGATGACCGTGCGGTACTACTCCAGTGGGACCCTCATCGCGGAGGAGGTCCGCCTTGCATCGGGGATCGTCTCCTTCGATGCCAACGCTTTCGCTGCGAGGTCCGACCTCATCGAATTCACGCTGACCTACGCGCCAGAAGTGGCGTCGGATCGAGTGGCCCTGGGCATCGCCGGTCTCTGCGACTACGAGGTCCTCGTCGGGGGCTCCGAGATCGCTGGTGGCGCGTTGAGGCTCGACGCCGCAGACGACCCGGCGGCGGCCGTGCTGCATCCGCCGACCGCGACCTTCGAGGCGCCACTGGAGAACGGGAAGATCGACCTCACCGTGCGATTCACCCCGAAGCTGGGCGACATGGGTGTCGCGATGTCCTTCCGCATCGGAACCCCTCCGAGCGACCGGCCCGCAGGCGAGCTCATCGCCGAGGCCGTCGCCGCCGCGCGCGCAGCCGACGTGGCAGTCGTCATCGTGTCGACATCGTCAGAGGTGGAATCGGAAGGCTTCGATCGCGACTCCCTCGGCCTCCCCGGCGCTCAGGACGAGCTCGTCCGAGCTGTCGCAGCAGCGAATCCGCGTACGGTCGTCGTCGTCAACGCCGGCGCGCCGGTCACCCTGCCATGGCGCCACGATGTCGGAGCGATCCTGTCGATGTGGTTTCCCGGTCAGGAGTTCGGAAGCGCTCTCGGCGACGTCCTCGTCGGAGCCAGCGAACCGCGGGGCAGACTTCCGATGTCGTGGCCGGACTCGGAGGACGACATCCCGGTGTCGACCGTGACCCCGACGGAGGGGGTGCTGAACTACGCGGAGGGCATCCACGTCGGCTACCGCGCGTGGATGCGGTCCGGGGTCGAGCCGGCGTTCCCGTTCGGGTTCGGTCTCGGCTACACCACCTGGGCCATCGAGGGCATCGAGCGCGTCGCGGGAGAGGACGGATCCACGCGCGTGAACGTCAGGGTGCGGAACTCCGGTTCGAGGCGAGGTTCGACCGTCGTGCAGGCCTATCTCCGCCGCGATTCGGATTCGCACGTCGATCGTCCGGTGCAGTGGCTTGCCGGATTCGATGCCGTTTCCGCGGAGGCCGGAGAGTCGGTGGATGTCGCCATCGAGATCCCGCGTCGACGGTTCGCGCACTGGGACGGCGCATGGTCCGTCGAACCCGGAGTCTTCGCCCTTCTTGTCGGCCTTTCGAGCACCGACATCAGCGGTGAAGTCGAGGTCGCGTGGTAGCCCGGACCGGTGCCGACCGCCCGGGCGGCCGTATGCACTCTGAAGTCGACCGAACCATTCCCGGCCCGCACGGTGAGATTCCGCTGCGCGTCTATCGACCAGACGGGCCGTCGACCGCCGGCCTCGTCTGGCTCCACGGCGGGGCGTTCTCGCACAATGACATCGACGTTCCCGAGTCCCACTGGGTCGCGGGCCTGCTCGCGGATGCCGGCATCCTCACGGTTGCCATCGACTACCGGCTCGCGAAAGACGGCATCCACTTCCCGGTCCTCACAGACGAGTGCCTCACGGGATGGGAGTGGGCTGTGTCTGCAGACCTCGGCGTCCCGGCGTGGGAGTGGCACATCGGCGGGGGAAGCGCTGGCGCGAACCTCGCGGCAACCGTCGCCCTGCAGCTCCGCGACCGAGGTCGTGCACTGCCGAAGTCGCTCGTGCTGGTCTACGGCGTCTATCACCCCGAGCTGCCGGAGCCGTCTGCCGAGTTGCGCACCAAGCTCGAGCTTCTTCCTCCCGAAGCGATCTACTCCCCGGAGGTGGTGCGTGAGATGAACCTCAACTACGTCGGCGCCGTCGAGATGCTCTCGCACCCCTACACATTCCCTGCCAACGCCGAAGTGAGCGGCCTGCCGCCCACATTGCTCATCAACAGCGAGCGCGACCAGTTGAGGGCATCCGGTGAGGCGTTTGCGGCCCAACTCGCTGTCGCGGGGGTCGATGTCACTCTCGTCCGGGAGAAGGATGTCGAGCATGGTCACCTCAACTTCCCCGAGGTGCCGGGCGCGCGACGCACCGTCGAGCGGATGATTCGGTGGATCAACGGGTCGGATGCCGTCCGGGTCTGAGCGCTGGTAGACGAAGAGCAGGGCTGAGCTCGGGGCGGCGCGGGTGGCTCAGTTCGCGGTCAGGGTGCCCGTGAAGGCCGGTGCGTCGCGAACGGTGGCGACGTCGTCGAACGTGCCGAGCGGGATGATGCCGTTGTAGTAGCCGACGGTGTCGTAGTAGAGGACGAGCGCCTGGTCAGGGGCGTAGTAGCCGATGGTGCCCGGCTCGGCGCTGCTGCCGGAGGGCATCCCGTCCAGCGCGAGGGGCGCGGGGAGTGCGGCGATCTTCTCCTGGCCGCCGAAGTCTGCGAACGAGAGCTCGAGCGGGAGCTGCTCCAGCAGAGATGCTGTTGCCGCGCTGGCCCGCAGAACTCCCGTCACGGTGGTGTCATTGACGGTGATCGTGATGCTCGTCTCGGTCACGGGTGCCTCCGAAGTCTGGGTCGGCGGAATCGGGGTGTGTGTCGGACTGCCGGCATCGGTCGCGCGGGGGGTCGCGGACGCGGCGGTCGATTCGGATTCGATTCCGGATGGTCCGGGCGCGCATCCGCCGAGCGTGAGTGCGGCGGCGATCGCCGCGCTCACGACGGTGAGACGCTGACGGGGGGCCACAAGCGGGTTCCTTCCTTGCTGCGATTCCCGGTGCATCAGACGGTGAGCAGCACCTTGGTGGCGCGGCGCTCGTCCATGGCCTGATAGCCCTCTGCGGCATCCTCCAGGGGGAGGGTGAGGTCGAACACGACACCCGGGTCGATCTGGCGGTCCCAGATCAGCTGGATCAGCTCGGGGAGGAACCGGCGCACCGGCGCCGGGCCACCGTGCAGATGCACACCGGAGAAGAAGAGCTCCAGGCCGTCGAGGGAGACGTCGTGCGAGACGCCGACGTACCCGACGTGTCCGCCCGCGCGCGTCGCGTGGATCGCCTGCATCATCGACTCCTGCGTGCCGACGGCCTCGATGGTGCTGTGCGCGCCGAGACCGCCCGTGAGCTCCTTGATCTTCGCCACGCCCTCGTCACCGCGCTCCTCCACGATGTCGGTCGCGCCGAACTGGCGGGCCAGCGCCTGCCGGTCGGCGTGGCGGGACATCGCGATGATGCGCTCGGCGCCGAGCTGCTTGGCGGCGAGGATACCCAGCAGGCCCACGGCGCCGTCGCCGACGACCGCAACCGTCTTGCCGGGGCCGGCCTCGGCCGCGACGGCGGCGAACCATCCGGTGCCGAGGACGTCGGAGGCGGCCAGCAGCGAGGGGATCAGGTCTTCGTCGGGCTGGCCCGGGGTCGCGACGAGCGTGCCGTCGGCGAGCGGGATGCGGCAGTACTCGGACTGCGCGCCGGTTGCGGCGCCGGGCTGCCGGTGCACGCAGTGAGTCTGGTATCCCGCCTGGCAGATCTCGCAGGTGTTGTCGGAGGCGAAGAACGATCCGACGACGAAGTCGCCCACCTTGATGGTCTTCACGTCTGCGCCGATCTCGGTGACGACGCCGACGTACTCGTGGCCCATCGGCGTGTGGTCGACCGGCTCGGCACCGCGGTACGGCCACAGGTCGGAGCCGCAGATGCAGGACGCCGACAGCTTGATGATCGCGTCAGTGGGCTCGACGATCGTGGGGCTCTCCCGGTCCTCGACGCGAACGTCGCCGGGGGCGTACATGATGACTCCACGCATTGTGGTGTCCTTTCTCTGAGGTCTACGAGGTGTGGACAGGAGTGGTCGCTGCAGCGACGGTGGTGGACGAGGCATCCGCCCCTCCATGCCGGAGGAGGAGCAGGCAGGATGCCGCGGCCAGGAGCACCGCGACGGTGGTGGTCACTCCGAGCGGAAGAATGCTGAGAGCGCCGGCGACTCCCGCGAAAGGCGCGGCGATCCCGCCGAACCCGAATCGGACCATCCCCAGCAGCGAGGAGGCGGTGCCGGCCATCTGCGGGTAGTCCGTCATCGCGAGGGTCGTCGACGGCGGTGCGGTCACGGCGACACCGCTCGAAAGGGCAAACAGCGACACGATGACCACCCAGAGCGGCATCGGGGCGATGCCCGCGGCGAGGAGGCCGAGTGCGCCGAGACCGGTGATGGCCACACCGATCCAGAGGGTGCCGAGGATGCTCCATCTCTCAGCGGCGCGGCCCGCGAGGTAGCCGAAGACCATGTGCCCGGCGGAGTTGAGCCCGAAGGCGGCGGCGTACCACTGCGGCGACAGGCCGTAGATGTCCTGCAGCACGTAGGTCGAGCCGGCGAGGTACGCGAACAGGGCGGCGAACAGGAACCCCTGGCTGAGGACGGCGCCGAGGAAGGTCCGATCGGTGAGGAGGGTGCGGTAATCGCGGAGCGTCTGCCCGAAACCTCCCGACACGCGGAGGTCGGCGGGGAGGGTCTCGTCGAAGCCGAGGAGGGTGGCGATGAGGATCGCGACGCCGATGACGGCGAGGAAGACGAACAGACCCCGCCAGTCCGTGAAGGCGCTCAGCAGTCCGCCCAGGAGCGGGCCGACGATGGCCGCGAACCCGCCGATGACGGTGAGGCTGCCGTAGAAGCGGATCAGCTTCCTCCCGGAGAACACGTCCCTTCCCGCGGCGATCGCGATGACGATCCCGACGCCCCCCGCCAGGCCCTGGACGAGGCGGGCGACGATGAGGAGTTCGATCGACGGGCTCACGGCGCACAGGGCCGAAGTGACGATGTACGCCACGATGCCGGTCAGCAGGATGCCGCGACGGCCGAAGCGGTCCGACAGTGGCCCGGCGACGAGCTGTCCGGCCGCGAGCCCGATCAGGCACGCGGTGACCGTCAGCTGAGCAACGGACGTGACGGCGCCGAGCTCGGCGGTCAGCGCTGGGAGCGCCGGCAGGTACAGGTCCATCGAGATCGGCCCGAACACCGTCAGCAGCAGGAGCAGCGCCGGCAGAAGCGGGCGGGCTGCGGTCCCGGGCGATGAGGGGTTCTGAGGCATGGATCCAGTCTTCGCGTGCTGCGTCGCACGGGGGAGTCCCTGGCGGAGGGTGTACCGAGAGGGCACCCCTCGCCGGACTCGGTCGCTCTAACGTTGGGGCTATGGACAATCGAGATGAGGTCCGCGAGTTCCTCATGACGCGCCGCGCCGCGGTGTCGCCGGATGCCGCGGGCATCCCCGCGGGCTCGAACCGGCGCGTCGCAGGGCTGCGTCGCAGCGAGGTCGCGACGCTGGCCGGAGTCAGCGTGGAGTACTACGCCAAGCTCGAACGCGGAAGCATCGCCGGTGCCTCGGGGGCAGTGCTGGATGCGGTCTCGCGAGCACTCCAGCTGAGCGATGCCGAGCACGCGCACCTCTTGGATCTCGCCCGCAACGCCGACGGCATTCCGTCTTCCGGGCGCCACCGGCGGCGCGCCGCCAAGTCCGGTCCGCCCCGGCCGAGTCTGCAGTGGGCGCTCGCCGCCGTCACGGACGCCGTTGCGGTCGTCCGGGATCAGCGGCAAGACCTGCTCGCCTTCAATGAGCTGGGGAGGGCGTTCTATTCGCCGCTGATCGGCGACGGGGGGAGGACCCCGAACTTCGCCCGCTTCCAGTTCCTCGATCCGGCCGCTCGGGAGTTCTATCCCGACTGGGACCTCTTCGCCGACATGTGCGTCGCCGTCATCCGCGCCGAGGCCGGCCGCGACCCGCATGACAAGGGCATCCAGGACCTCGTAGGCGAGCTCTCCACCCGCAGCGATACCTTCCGCGCGCTGTGGGCAGCGCACAACGTGCGCACTCACGGCACCGGAACGAAGCGGTTCCATCACCCTGTCGTCGGTGATCTCACCCTGGTATACGAGGAGCTCGCGATCACCGCGAACCCCGGCCAGGTGCTCCTCATCTACAGCGCCGAGCCCGGGTCGGCCTCCGCCGAACGACTGCGGCTGCTGGCATCCTGGGCGGCGAGCCCCGCCGGGTCCCCGTCGGGCACGACCTCGTGACGTGCTCTCAATTCAGGCGAAATCATGCGCCAGCCAGCACCAATAGCTGAGGGAGCCTCCCGGAATTGAAGCGTGATCCCGCCGGCTCTGGTTTGCGGGTCGCAATCGCCCAGGACAAGCTGCCTCAGCGCACTGGTCCTCCAGAATCGGCGCGCTACACGGCGGTATAGCCCCCGTCGATGACGAGCTGCTGGCCGGTGATGTAGCGGGAGGCGTCCGAGGCGAGGAACACGACCAGGCCGGTCAGGTCCTCGGGGGTCGCCATACGGCCTTGCGGGATCAGCGAAACCCAGTCCGCCTCGAGCTCGGGCTCGCGCTCGATGATCTGGCGGGTCAGGTCGGTCAGGACGTATCCGGGCGACATCGCGTTGACGCGGATGTCCGACTTTGCCCACTCGACCGCGAGCGACTTCGCGAGATGCGCGACGGCCGCCTTGGACGAGTTGTAGGAGGCCGCCCACTGCGGCACGTTCACGATGAGCCCCGACATGGAGGCGATGAGGATCGCGCTCCCCGGGAGCCCGGCCTGGAGGAGGCCGCGGCCGAATGCCTGCGACGCGAAGAAGGTCCCCGTCAGGTTCACATCGATGACCTTGCGCCAATCGGACGCAGCGACGTCGATGGAGTCGCCGTTGATCTCGATGCCCGCCGCCGTCAGCAGCACCTGCGGGGTCCCGAGCTCGTCGCGGACGGCGTCGAAGGCGGCGTTCGTCGCGTCCTGATCGGTCACGTCGAGCCGCTGGCCGTAAGCGCGGACGCCGAAGTCCTGGGCGATCCGATCTGCGGCGGCACCGACGCCGTCGAGCAGGTCGAGCAGCGCGACGTTCATGCCTTCGGCTGCGAGAGCCCGCGCGACGCTGAGGCCGATGCCGCGTGCGCCGCCCGTGACGACCGCGGTCTTTCCTGCAAGGTTGAGTTCCATGTTCTTCTCCTGATCGTGGGTGTTGGTCGGGCGCGGTCAGGCCGCGAGCCGTCGAAGGAGGCCCGCGTTCGCCGGCAGTGTCCGGTGCGGGTCGCCGTTCGTGGAGCACTCGAGGTTGACCGCCCCGTCGTAGCCGATGTCTCGCAGCGCTTCGAAGATCGCCTCCCAGTCGAGCGAGCCATTGCCGGGAAGAAGTCTGTTGTTGTCTCCGAGGTGCACGTGACGCACCTCCGCCTCGGCCGCGCGGAGGGCGTCGGGGATGCTCGCCTCTTCGATCGACATGTGGAATGTGTCGGGCAGCAGGCCCGCGTTGGGGTGGGCGACCTTCGCCAGCAGGCGGAGGTTGTCGGAGACCGAGTTGAGGTACCGGCTCTCGTAGCGATTGAGGGGCTCGAGCAGGATCGAGGCATTCGACCCTGCCACGCGGTCGAGGAGCTCGAGGTAGAACTCGAGGAAGTCGGACTCCTGCTGCGGGCTCAGTTGCTGATAGGGGTCGAACAGCGGCATCGGGTCCTGCGGGCCGTACTCGTACTCGATCTCGGTGACGAGGCCGAGCTCGGCGCACACATCGGCCGCCTGGCGGTACATGTCCCTGCAGGCGGCCCGGAGCGCGGAGTCCGTCGACATGGCCTTGCCGTAGATGTCGTCGGTCAGGACGAATTCCACGGGGCGGATGCCGGTGCGCGATTCCAACTCGGTCAGTTCGCGGCGGACGGAGTCGTTCCAGCTGGCGAGCGGCTGGAAGACGGCGATCGCGTCATAGCCCCACCCGCGGAGCAGCTCCGCCTTCGACGTAAGGGTCGCGCCGGGAACCATCGGGCTCGAGCAGCACAGGATCATCGTTGGGTCTCCTTCGGAGAGTCGTTGGTAGGGGCTACGGTCCGTAGAGCCGCGCGAGAGCGCTGTCGAACGCGTCGTATCGTCGGCGGCGCGCCAGGTCCGCACGAGGACGGTAGGTGCGTGTGGGCGGCGTGTGCAGCCCGTCGGTCTCGGTCAGGGAATCGATGACCCCGGCGCCCGTCAGCGCCAGCATCGCGGCGCCGCGGCAGGCATCTTCGGGCTCCGCCGGAACACGGAGCTCGATCCCCGTCACGTCGGCCTTGAGCTGGTTCCAGAAGCCCGAGGCGGTCCCGCCGCCGGCGGAGGTGACCGATCGCGTCGGGTGGCCGTGTGCAGCGAGGTCGTCCAGGTTGCGCTTGAGAAGGTGCGCCACGCCCTCCATCACGGAATAGGCGAGATCGACGCGGTCGTGCTGCAGTTGCAGATCGATGAAGGCTCCGCGTGCCGCGGCGTTGAAGTCGGGGGGATTCACGCCGGTGAGGTAAGGGAGGAACAGGGGAGCATCGGCGAACGTCCGCTCACGCAGCTCGTGCTCGAGCGCGTCGTACGACAGTCCGTCGGCGATCTGCTCCTGGAACCAGTTGAGCGCGACTCCGCCGCTGTCGGCGCAGGCGAACAGCACCGTGTCGCCGGGACGAAGGCCGGCATGGAACGACACCCTCATGGCGGGGTCGAACGTCCACTCCGGCACAAGCACCGAGAGAGCGAGTACGGTGCCTGCGGACGCGCTGACCGATCCCGGGGCGTAGGTGCCGGTGCCGACCATCGCGCAGAAGTGGTCCAGCGCTCCTGCATTGACGGTGTACGAGGTCGCCGGCGGAAGACGAACGGCGACCTCGTCGCGCACGGGCCCCAAGACGGTGCCGGCCGGCACGAGCTCGGGGAGCATCTCCAGACGGATGCCGCAGAAGTCGACCATCTCGGACCAGTACGCCCGCGAGGGCACGTCGTAGAGGTAGGTGAACCCTCGCGTGGTCTCTTCGCCGACCGAGACGCCGGTGAGACGCATGAGGACGAAGTCCTTGAGCATGAGGACCTGCGCGGCCGCCTCCAGCACCTGAGGTTGGTGGGTGGCGAGCCACCGCAGTTTGGTGGCGGGCCAGGTCGCGACAGGTTCCGGCTCGCCGGTAATCGCGAAGGCCGCCACCGGGTCGAACGCCTCGGCGATCTCGCGCGCCTGCGCGGTCGAGCGCTCGTCGAGCCAGGAGATACCCGGACCGACCGGGCGACCCGCGTGATCGGTCAGCACGAGGGACTCGGCCTGACCTGTCAAGACGATGGTCGCGGCGTCGACGCCGCTCGCCTCCGGCGCGGCGCGGTGGATGAGGTCCAGCACGCTGTCGAAGACGGACTCGGGGTCGAAGACGACCTGACTCCCTTCGCGCAGATATCGCATCGGCGCCTGCGCCGCGGAGAGAAGTCGCCCGCGCTCGTCGTACCGGACGACCTTGATGTTGGTCGTGCCGAGATCGACGGCGTAGACGATCACGTCATCGCCCCATCACAGTGAGGAAGACGGTGCGCTCGCGGGTGCGCACGGAGTCGAGGTCGCCGAAGTAGATCCGGCCGAACTCGCCCAGGACGCCCTCGCCGGCGACGACCGGCACGGTCGTCGACCTTCCCAGGATCGAGGAGATGATGTGCCCGTCGGTGTTGAGTCCCCATGAGGGATGTTCGCCGCGCAGGTCGGCAGCGTTCTTGATGTGGATCGGGCCGGGGTGGAGGTACTGGCCTTCGTTGCGGGCGGGCGGGACGATCTTCGCGAACACATTCAAAGTGTCCTGCAGGATCAGTTGGGTCCCGTAGTACGTGACGTCCTCGGATTCCTCCTGGATGAACACGCAGCAGCTCGTGTGCTGGGTGTAGGCGATCGCGATCCCCTCCTCGATCCCCGACTCCGCGACAAGCTGCGTGAGCCGGTCGGTCACGTCGAAGAACTCCTGACGAGCAGGGGTGCTCACGATGAAGGAACGTGACTGGACGAGCATGCTGTTTCTCCTTGCAATGGCTCCGGGACGGTCGCTGACCGTCGGTTCGCTGGCTTGAGCGGGCGTCGACTCGGTCATTCGGCGGAGATCGCCCCCCCGGTCATGCCGGCGACGATGTGCTTCTGAACGATGAAGGCGACGATCATGACGGGCAGGATCGTCACCGTGCCGACTGCGGCGACCTGACCCCACGACGTTCCGATCGGCGTGATGAGACTGGGGATCGCGACGGGCAGGGTCTGCGTGTGGCGGCCCGTGAGGACGAGCGCGAAGAGGAACTCGTTCCACGAATTGATGAGACAGAAGATCGCAGTCGCCGCGAGGCCGGGCTTCACGATGGGGAGGATGACGCGCAGGAACGTGCCCCACTCCCCGCACCCGTCGAGTCGCGCCGCCTCATCGAGGGTGGTGGGAACGGAGAGGAAGAATCCCCGCATCATCCACACCGTGAACGGCAGGGCGAAAGTGAGATGCGCGGCGATCAACCCGACGTAGGTATCCCGCAGCCCGAGATTCGAGGCCAGCACGAACAGGGGAACCGCGAGCACCATCGCCGGAAGGAGACGGGCCGCGAGCAGCGCCATCATGAAGCCTTCACCCTTGCTGATGCGACTGAGACTGTAGGCAGCGGGAACGCCGACGACCATGGCGACAAGCGTCGAGACGACACCGACCACGGCCGAGTTGACGAGGTTGTCGGCGAACCCCTTGTCGACGAAGGCCTCGACGTAGTTGTCGAGCGTCGGCGTGAAGAAGAGTGTCGGGGCGGACGAGAAGATGTCGATGCGGTCCTTGAACGACGTCAGGACGAGCCACACGATCGGTGACAGATAGGCGACGATGATCGCGACCGCCACGACCGCCACAATGACCCTGACGACACCCCGGCCGGCCGACCGCGGCCGAAGCGGGAGGGTGGAGCCTCGGCCATTGGTCACGATGGCGCGGGTGGTGGTGACCGTTGTCGTACTCATCCGTTCACGCCCTTTCTGCTGAGGTACCGGAACAGGAACCACGCGATGGTGGCCACCACGGCGAAGGTCGCGATGCCGAGCGCGGCGCCATAGCTCATGTCGAACGCGGTGAAGCTCACCCGGTACTGGAAGATGTCGTTGACCGTCGTCGCTGCGCCCGGACCGCCGCCGGTGAGGATGTAGACCTGGTCGAACATGCGGATCGCCTCTGTCGCACGGAAGAGGATGGCGACGCCGATGACCGGACGGATCATGGGCAGCATGACGTGCCAGTAGAGCTGGAACGTGTTGCAGCCGTCGAGCTCGGCGGCCTGGATCTGCGCCTGAGGCGCAGCGGATAGCCCCGCGAGCACCATGAGGGCGATGAACGGCGTCCACTCCCAGACATCCATCGCGACGAGTGCCGAGAACGCGCCGATCGGACTGTCGAGCACACCGGCCTCGCCGACGAGGCCGAGGGTCTGAAGCACGGATGTCATGTACCCGAACTGCGGGTTCAGGCCGAAGCTGAACATGAGGCCCACCACGAGCGGCGTGGCGATCATCGGCAGCAGCAGGAACGAAGTGACGAGGCGCCGGGTGCGGATGAGTCGAGACAGCCACACTCCGATCGCTGTGCCGAGGACTGTCTGAATCGCGACGGCGAGCACGACGTAGGCGATCGTGATGAGGATCGCCTGGCCGAACTGCGCATCGTGGAACATGCGCGTGTAGTTGTCGAGGCCGATCCACTGCCCGTTCGCGGTGGGGTCGACGGGGCTGTAGGACTGGAAGCTCAAGGTGAGGCTGTAGACCAGGGGGAACGCCAGCACCAGGGCGAGGATGATCAGGCTCGGCGCCTGCATCCCGACTCGGGTCCATCGCAGCCGCCTGGCTGCCCGCAGGCGCCGGGTGGGCGCCTGCGGGAGCGTGCCAGATTGCGTGGACATGGGGATCAGAAGGCCTTCAGCGGAAGCTTGTCGCCCAGAATGTTCGTGATCTCGTCCTGGGCGTCGGTGAGAGCCTGCTCCGACGTCGACTCACCGACCAGCGCGTTGGAGACCTGCAGCATCAGCTGATCGAGCATCTGGGGCCACTCCGCGTTGCGGGGGCGGGCCAGCGCGTTCTCGAGGCTGCTGAGCTGCTGGGGCCATGAGGGGAGCGAGGCGACCAGTTCGGGATCCTCGAACGCGGAGCGAGTCGCCGGGACGCCGCCCAGTTCGCCGATCTTCTTCTGCACCGATTCAGACAGTGCCCACGCGGTGAAGAGGTACGCGGCATTCGCGTCGATCGCCTGCGTGCTGATGCCATAGGTCCAGGCGCCGTGCAGCGCGTGCGGGTCGTCGCCCTCCGCGAGGACCGGGACGTCGCCGTAGGCCATCTTGCCGACGACCGCGGACTGCTCCGGATTCTCCATCGCGCCCGCGGTGTCGCCCCACGAGATCGCCTGGACGGCGACTCCCTGCTGAAGCTGCGCGGTCACCTCGTCCCACGTGGCGGACGTGTAGCCGGGCGGGGCGAACTCGCCGAGGGAGCTCATGTAGTCGAGGCTGGCGACCGAGCCCTCGCTGTCCACGATCAGCTCGCCTTCGGGCGAGAGGATGCCGCCACCGAAGGAGTTCGCGTAGTTGATCCACTCGAACACGGCTGCCTCGTGGCGCTTGCCGGCGAGCGTCACACCGTAGATCGGGTCGGTGAGCGTCTCGCCAGCCAGCTCCTCCCCGGCATCCCGGGTGAAGAACTCGGCGATGTCGTAGTACTGGTCCCACGTCGTCGCGGGGGCGAGCTCGTAGCCGTACTCCGCTTCGAACGCCGCCTTCTCGGACTCGTTCTCAAGCAGGTCGGACCGGTAGAGCATCATCGTGACGGCGCTGTTCGAGGGCATGCCGTAGTACTTGCCGTCCCACAGTGCCGCGGTGTCCCACAGGCCGGGGAGGAGATCCTCCTGGTTGAACTCGTCGCTCACGTTGTCGGCGTTGGCGTCCATGAGCGGCGTGATCTCCTCGAGGTATCCGCTGCCGGCGTACGCACCGAGGTAGTCGTAGGGGATCGAGACCACGTCGAAGTCTCCCTGCGACGTTGAGAAGTCGAGGGTCGCACGTTGCACGAGCTGTGCGAAGGGTGCCGTCTCGATGGTCACGTCGATGCCGGTCATCTCGGTGAACTCGGGAAGAAGCTCGTTGAGGATGTCGGAGTTCAGCGTCGCTTCGGCCAGCACGTTCAGCTCGGTGCCCGCGAACTCCTGGGACCAGCCGTTGGCATTCGCGGGATCGACGTCGGACCCTGACGAGCCGCAGCCCGCGAGCACGAGTGTGGCTGCAGCGGAGCCGGCGAGGAGCGCCAGCGCGCGGCCTGTGCTCTTCGCTCGCGCATCGGGGCTGGAATGGGAGAAGAGGTACATCGTCGTCCTTCCGGTCGGGTGAGCGGACTGCCTCTTATGCCGGGAACCAGTGTGAGGCTGTTACGGGTAAATGTAACAGGATCACAAATACAGCGCAAGCATCCGGATTTATGTGTGATTCATTTACAATCACCTGACCCGGTGTGATAGTTTCTCGGACAGGTGCCGGAGCCTCCCTCCGACGCCGGGCAGACAGGGGCAGGAGATCCGATGAGCGGTCGTGCACCGCAGCGCAGGCGTGCTGCGATCGAGTCGCTGATGAGCGATCGCGCCGAGGTCGACATCCCGAGCCTCGCCGTGCACTTCGGCGTCTCCGAGATGACGATCCGTCGCGATCTGGAGGCACTTGAGGAGGACGGCGTCGTGCGCCGTCTCGTCGGCGGACGCGCCGTCATGGTCGACCCGAAGAGCGTCGAACCAGAACTCTCGGCCCGCGCTGACACCGCACACGAGACGAAGGCTCACATCGGACGCGCCGTGGCCGAGCTCATCGCCGACGACGAGGTGGTGTACTTCGACGGCGGGAGCACGGCACTCGCCGTCGCTCACGCACTCCGAGGGACGGGCAAGACCCTGACAGTGCTGACCCGCAGTCTGCTGATCGCCGCGGAGCTCGCTCACGAGCCGACCGTCGATATCTTCCTCCTCGGGGGACGCGTGAAGTCGTCCGAGATGGTCACCACGAGTTCCACAATGGCCGACGACTTGCGGCACTACAACGTCGACACGTACGTCATGGGGATCAGCGGCGTACACCCCGCACGAGGCCTCACCGACTACGACCCCGACGAGAGCGCAGGCAAGCGTCTCGCCCTCGAGCGGGCCGACCGCGTCGTGCTGGCGTTCGACCACTCCAAGCTGGACCGGGTGCTGATGTCTCGCGTAGCTGGGCTTGAGGATGTCGACGTCGTCGTCACCGATGCCGAGCCCGAGAACGAGGCGATCGCCGCGATGCCCGCGACGGTGCGCGTGGTCATCGTCAAGCCCAGCCCGGCCCTCGTGCGTACGGCGTGAGGCCGTGATGTCGGCAGACTCCCGGCTCTCCGCGCCGTTCTTCGAGATCGGCCCGAAGAACCTGCTCCGACTGCCGGCGATCATCGAGGTCGCCCTCGCCGCCGTTCGCGCCGGCGACGAGAACGGCGTGTCGGTCATCGTCACCGTACCGGCGCCGCTCATCGCGCAGGTCCAGCGCGCGGTGCCCGACGTGTTCGTGTTCGCGCAGACGATGGATGACGATGAGCCCGGGCCGAGCGTCGGCCGGATCACGGCGGAGTCCCTCGTGGATGCCGGCGCGCGCGGCGTCATGCTGAACCACGACAGCAGTCCCCTCGATCCCACGACGCTGGCGCGAACCGTCCGCCGTGCGTCCGAGAGCGGACTCATGACGATGGTGTGCGCGGGTACCGATGAGCAGGCGCTCGATCTGGCCCGGCTCGATCCCACGATCGTGCTCTACGAGCCACCGGAGCTGATCGGCGGAGCCGGCGGCGGCGACCGTCCCTGGATCCGCCCGATCGACCGGCGAGTCCGCGAGGTCGCTCCCGAGGTCCTCATGATGCACGCAGGAGGCGTCGCCGTCCCGGAGGACGCCTACCGGATCATGCGCAGCGGTGCGCAGGGGACAGGATCGACGTCGGGAGTGCTGCGCGCGGCGTCGCCGACGGATGCCGCGGCGCAGTTCATCCGCGCGGCGCGCCGAGGCTACGACGAGGCACTTTCCGCCGGCGGCTGACACCTGGGCAGTTCGCCTGTCCGCCCGGCCACGAGGCCGTTCTTCGGGTCAACGAGCCGCCGTTCATCGATCAAGGTGCCCTAGATCGTGGCACGCAGTGCAGCGATTCGACGGGCGTTCGTCACCGGCCTTCAGCGGTCGAGGTAGCCCATGTGCTGGGCGTTGTACCGATCGCCCTGGACGGTGAGTCGGCGGGTGAGACCGTCGAGGTCGTCTCGTTCGTCCGCCGACAGCGCCACGGTGGTCGCCGCGGCGTTCTCCTCGATGCGGGACGTGCGGCGGGTGCCGGGGATCGGCGCGATCCACGGGTGCTGTGCGAGCAGCCACGCCAGGGCGATCTGGCCCGGAGTGACATCCTTGGCGGCGGCCAGTTCCTTGACGTGATCGATGACCGCCCGATTCGCGGCAAGGTTCTCTTCCTCGAAACGGGGCACACGGCGGCGGATGTCGTCGTCGCTGAACGTGGTGGAGGTGTCGACGGTGCCGGTGAGGAACCCCTTGCCGAGAGGGCTGAACGGGACGAAGCCGATGCCGAGCTCAGCGAGGGTGGGCAGGACCTCGGTTTCGGGGTCCCGGGTCCACAGCGAATACTCGCTCTGCAACGCGGTCACCGGAAAGACACCGTGGGCGCGGCGGATTGTGGGAGCGGATGCCTCGGACAGCCCGAAGTGGCGCACCTTGCCTTCAGCGACCAGGTCGCCGACGGTGCCGGCGACATCTTCGACGGGAACGTCGGGGTCGACGCGGTGCTGGTAGAACAGGTCGATCACGTCGGTGCGGAGCCGTGTGAGGGATGCCTCGGCGACGCGTCGGATCTGCTCGGGACGGCTGTTCAGGCCCACGCTGGCGCCGTCTTGGATGTCCCAGCCGAACTTCGTCGCAAGCACGACCTGGTCGCGGACCGGCTCGAGGGCTTCGCCGACGAGTTCCTCATTGACGTACGGCCCATACACTTCGGCGGTGTCGAAGAAGGTGACGCCGAGGTCGACAGCAGATCGGAGGACCGCGATCATGTCTTCGCGGGTGCCGGGGTTGGGGCCATAGCTCTGTGACATGCCCATGCAGCCCAGTCCGATGGCGGAGACCTGCAGGCCCTGTCCGAGGGTGCGTGTGTGCATCGTGCTGCTCCTTACTCGCTGTGGCGTCGTCGTCCGCGGTGTGGTCGGAACTGGGTCCCGAGTCATGGTCCGCATTGGTCACAGTGGACGTCGGCAGGCGGATCGGCGGTGACCAGTGTGTCGAGCCAGTCGACGAGCCGGACGCCGTTCACCTCGAGGTCGTAGAACTTGTTCGGCTCGAAGATCTGATGGTCGGCGCCCGGTGCTGTGTAACTGTGAAGGGTCGCCCCGCTCGCCTCGATCGTCGCCTCGTTGTCGTCGATGATCTCCAGCAGATCTGAGTCTTCCGCGCCGATCCAGCGGGTCACTTCGGAGGCGGCTTGAGGATCGAAGGCGAAGTCGAAGCGGGCCAACACGAGTCGCGGATCGTGTCTGGCGGCTTGACTCCAAAATCGTGGCACGCCCCATTCCCGCACGCCGAGTCCGGCGACCGCCCAGTCGGGCATCGCGCTGTACGCGCCCCACTGCCCCTCGAGGATGTCGGCGTTGAAACGCTGGTCGTCGGGCCAGGCGCCGGACTGGGCGCCGAACACGGTGACCGTGGCGTCGGGGAGGAGGTCGGCGACGAGGCCCCCGTAGATCGGCGCCGCTACGGATCCAGCGGTCTTGCCCACGACGATGACCTCGGTGGCGTCGGGGTAGTTCTCGGCGAGATAGGCCAGCGCAGCGGTGCCGTTGACATATCCACGATGCTCGACGGTCAGACTCGACGAGTAGTCCTGCGTGACGTTGCCGAGATGCGCGTCGCCGGTGCATGAGCTGACGTAGATGAAGGAGTACTCGGAGAAGGGATTGTCGCCTCGGGTGATGTCGAACATGCCGCTGCGATTCTCAGGTTCCGTCCCCTGGATGCTCCAGTCGTAGAAGTCGCTCTCGCCGTGGTCGCCCGTGAGCGCGCACGTCGCGGCGTCCCAGCAGACGCCGCCTCCGTTCAGGAAGATCACCACCCTGGTGGGGTCGGCCCGCCACTCCCAGAATGCGAATTCGCTTCCGTCGGCGCATTGGCAGTCCCCGCCTGGTGTGACGCGGGTCCATTCCAGTCCCGGCTTCGAGCTGCACCCGCTGAGAATCACGGCCAACGTGACCAACCCCAGAAGGGCGCCGCGTGCAGCGCGCCTGCCGATGGAACGCCGGACGGTCGCCATTGACTCAGGATGCCTGATGCCGACGCTCGCCGCACGTCGCGTCTGGGGTCATCTCGGCGAGCGTGCGAGAAGAGAGCTGACGTCTGAGATTCATGTCCGTGCAGGTGCTGTGGACTCCCGGACGATCAGGGGCGCCATCCGTGAGGGATCGCTCGTCGGGCGGGGAATCTCCTCGATCGAGGAGAGAAGCTTGTCCACGGCGATCGCGCCGGCTTCCTCGAAGTCGAGTCTGAGTGTGGTCAGCGGTGGGCGGAAGAACGCCGCCTCGGGGATGTCGTCGATGCCCGTCACACTGACGTCATCCGGAACTCTCAGACCCGCTTCCGTCAGCGCGAGAATCGCACCGAGCGCCATCTGGTCGTTGGACGCCACAACGGCCGTCGCACCGAACAGGTGGGGGGCGTCCCGGATCGCTCGGTAGCCAGAGGATGCCGACCAGTCGCCGCTCACCTGGCCGACGGGGAGAAGCCCGCTGGCGCTCAGTGCCAAATCGAAGGCCTGGGTGCGGTTGCGCGCCGCGGACCACGTTGCCGGGCCGGCGATGTGGAGAATTCGCTCGTGCCCCAGATCCCGAAGGTGCGAGATCAAAGCAGGAAAGCCCGCGGACGTCAGCTCGCTCGGCTGCCCCGCCACGGAGTCGCTCACCTCCGTCGCAAACACGACCGGGACCCGGAAGTCCGTGTGCTGAAATGCCTCGGCCATCTCGTCGGTTGACGCCAACGCCAGGACGCCGGCGACGTCCAGCTGAGCCGCCAGATCGAGAGCCTCTTGGATGGCGGCCGGATCGCCCATGTCCAGGGCGATGATGTCGAGGAGGTAGCCGGCCTGACGTGCAGCCGTGCTCGCGCCCTGCACGATCCTGCTCGGCCCGATCTGGTTGATCTCGTGCGTCAGCGCAGCGATGCGGTGCGATCGCCCGCTCTTCAGAGAGCGGGCTGTGAGGTTCGGCCGATAACCGAGCTGATCCAGCGCACTGACGACCTTGTCCCGTGTCGCCGGCCGGATTCCCTGGTAGCCCTTGAGGAATCGACTCACCGTCTGGTGAGACACGCCGGCGCGCCTTGCCACGTCGTAGATCGTGGCCGGCTTGGAGAGCGAGGACGCACCGCTCGTCTCATCTGCGGCGGCTTCCCACGCGTCGGCCTGACTCGATGTGTCCGCGAGCTCCGAATCCATGACTTCCTCCGGGGTTGATCCACCCTAGCCGTCGCGCAGGCGTCATCATCCGACGTGTCGGCTCTGCGATGGCCAAACGTCAATCTGGAGTTTATCGATAACATTCTGGTCCCAGACCGTTGTTTTCGAAAACATCTCGCGCTACATTCCACACACACACGTTCCGCCAGTGACAACGGAGTTGCCTCGATGGACTCGTCTTCCGCCGCCTACCGCCCGACCGGCGTCCTCTTCGGCGCCGCCTACTACGCGGAGTACCACGTAGGCGAGCGTCTCGACCTCGATCTGGACCTCATGAAGGCGGCAGGGTTCACTGTCATTCGCGTCGGCGAGTCGGTGTGGTCGACATGGGAACCGCGCGACGGCGAGTTCGACCTGGAGTGGCTCCAGCCGGTCCTCGACGGTGCGCATGCTCGCGGCATCCGAGTGATTCTCGGCACCCCGACCTACGCGGTGCCCCCATGGCTGCAGGTCGCGCACCCCGAGATCGCCGCGGAGCGCAAGACAGGGCAGCGGGTTGCCTGGGGTGCCCGTCAGGAGATCGACTTCGCGCACCCGGTCTTCCGCGTCTACGCGGAGCGGGTCATTCGCGCGATTCTCGACCGCCATGCCCGCCACCCGGCGGTCATCGGGTTCCAGGTCGACAACGAGCCTGGGCTCGAACTGTTCCACAACGAGCACGTCTTCCAGGAGTTCCGGGATCGCCTGGAGCGGCAATACCTGGACGTGGAAGCGCTGAACGACGAGTGGGGCCTGACGTACTGGTCACACAGGCTCGATGACTGGACCGAGCTCTGGCGGCCCGATGGGAACTCCTTCCCCCAGTACGACCTCGCCTGGCGTCGCTTCCAGGCCAGCTTGACGACCGAGTTCATCGCCTGGCAGGCGGGTCTGGTGCGCGAATACCGGCGAGACGACCAGTTCGTGATGACCTGCCTGCAGTACCCCCGTCCTGCCGTCGACGACGAGAAGCTCAACGAGCGGCTGGACATCACAGCGGGAAACCCGTACTACGGAATGCAGGATCGCCTCGATGCAATGAAGGAAGTGCCCGCGCTCAGCTGGCCGACCACAGGCGTGGCGGGCCTGTTCCGACAGGCAGACCGGTTGTTCTCGTCTCAGCAGTCGCGGTTCCTCGTCACCGAGACGAACGCGCAGTCCATCGGCGGGTCCGACACGAACTTCCCGCCGTACCCCGGCCAGCTCGCCCAGTCCGCGTTCGCGCTGATCTCCCGCGGAGCGGCGATGATCGAGTACTGGCACTGGCACACCCTGCACTACGGAGCCGAAACCTACTGGGGCGGAGTTCTGCCGCACAGTCTCATTCCCGGTCGCATCTACGAAGAACTCTCGCAGCTCGGTTCCTCGCTCGAGAAGATCGGCAACGCCCTGGATGGGTACGAGCCGGATGCCGACGTGGCCATCCTGTGGTCGAACGACAGCAGATTCGCCCTGCAGTTCGCCCCGCCGTTCCGCCTCGCCGGCGAGGTCGACGACGCGGCCTATGAGCGCATCATCGACGCATTCCACCGGGGAGTCGTCGACTCCGGCCGTCAAGCGCGCATCCTCCACGTCGATCAGGCCCGCGGGATGGGTGCGGCGCAGCTGGCCGAGCGATTCCCGGTTCTCATCGCGGCAGGACTCTACATCTCGACGGACGACGACCTCGCGCTCCTCCGCGAGTACGCCGAGCACGGCGGTCATCTCGTCCTCGGGATCCGCACCGGCTACGCCGATGACGAGGCACGCGCACGCATCGCCGTGTCGCCAGCGGGCCTGCACGAGGCAGCCGGAGTTCGCTACGACGAGTACTCCAACCTCGAGGCGAGGATCCCCGTCGTCGGCACCGATCGGCTGCAGACGGATGCCGCGGCCGCGGAACTGTGGATCGACGGTCTCATCGCGGAAGGCGCGGACGTGCTCGCCACCTATGAGCACCCACGATTCGGCGACTTCCCGGCGGTGACGACTCATCGCTTCGGTTCCGGGCGCATCACGGTGGTGGGCACTGTGCCCTCGCCGGAGCTGGCCGCTCGCATCATCGAGTGGATCGTCCCCGCGGCGATCGCATCGGAACTGGTGGGTTCAGCATCCCTCCCCGTCACGGTGTCGTCGGGAGCCCTGCCCGACGGCGGCCGGGCCTGGTTCGTCTTCAACTGGGGATGGCCGCAACAAGAAGTGACACTTTCACGTCCCGTCACAGATCTGGTGACGGGTGGCCCGCTCGAGGCGGGTACCGCACTCTCACTCGAGGGATGGTCGACGCGAGCATTCGTCAGCCGGTGAGACTCCGGGATCACGAGATCCGACACCCAAACAAGAAAGAGCAACCATGAACAAGGCACCAAGAACAGCGATGGCGCTGCTGGGAGGCATTGCGGTCACAGGTCTGGTCCTCGCCGGCTGCAGCGGCGGCGGGGGCGACACCACCCCGAGCGCCACGGGCATCAGCCAGGCCGACATCGACGAGGCGATGACCACCCCGACCGAGCTGACCTTCTGGACGTGGGTTCCCGACATCCAGAATCAGGTCGATCTCTTCGAGGCGAAGTACCCCGCCATCACGGTCAAGGTCGAGAACGTGGGCCAGGGCCTCGCGCACTACCAGAAGCTGCGCACCGCCATCGAAGCGGGTGAAGGCGCACCCGATGTCGCACAGATCGAGTACCCGTACATCCCCTCGTTCGTGCTGACCGAGTCGCTGCTCGACCTCGCGCCCTACGGCGCCGATGACCTCGCGGACGACTACGTGGGCTGGTCGTGGGACCAGGTGTCGCCCGCCGATGAGGTGTGGGCCATTCCGCAGGACGTCGGACCGATGGGCAACCTGTATCGCGAGGACATCCTGGCCGCGGCGGGGATCACCGAACCCCCCGCCACATACGACGACTACGCTGCGGCGGCGAAGGCGGTGAAGGAGAAGACCGGTTCGTACATCTCGAACGTCGCCCCGACGTCAGCTGCCCAGATGGAGGGCTTCTTCTGGCAGGCCGGAGTCAAGCCGTTCTCGTACGACGGCAAGGAGACAGTGAGCATCAATGTCAACAGCGATCGGGCCAAGGAGGTGGCGAACTATTGGGCCGGGCTGATCCAGGACGACCTCATCTCCACAGATCCCGACTTCACGGACGAGTGGTTCCAGAAGTTCGCGAACGGCACGTACGCCGGGTGGCTCACGGCCGCCTGGGCGCCGGTCTTCCTGTCGGGCACAGCGGGGGAGACCTCTGGGCTGTGGCGCGCGGCGCCGCTGCCGCAGTGGGAGGCCGGTACCGAGGTGTCGGGCAACTTCGGCGGCTCCTCGGATGCGGTCCTCGCTGACACCGAGAACCCCATCGCCGCCTACGAGCTTGCGAAGTTCGTCAACAACGACCCCGAGTCCGCGTTGAGGTTGGCGACGGAGCAGTTCCTCTTCCCCCCGCAGGTCTCCGTGCTCGAGGACCCGGCGTTCATCGATCAGGAGTCGGAGTTCTACGGGGGACAGAAGGTGAACGCGTTGTTCGCTGAGATCTCGACGACAGTCGACCCTGATTTCCAGTGGCTGCCGTTCATGGACTACGTGGACTCCGCCTACGCGGAGACGGTTGGTACGGTCATCGCCGAGAAGGGCGACATCGCTGCCGCCCTCGATGCGTGGCAGGAGCAGATCGTCTCCTACGCGGAGGACCAGGGCTTCACCGTGGAGTAAACCAGGACTGGGCGCCCGTCGCAGCGCGGCGGGCGCCCCACAACCGGATCCAGATCGATTCTTCGAGGGAGTCACCGTGTCGGATGCATCGAGGCTCACGGTCGCGCGCACCACCGGGAAGTCCGCAGTGACGCGGCGCACCAGTCCGACAAAGCGGAAGCAGTACCTGGCGGCGTACCTCTTCCTCGTCCCGTTCTTCGTCGTGTTCATCACGATGCTCGTCATCCCGCTCGTCTACGCCGGCTATCTGAGCCTCTTCGAGAGCAAGCTCATCGGCGGCGAGGTCTTCGCCGGCCTCGACAACTACGCCCGCGCGCTGACCGACCCGGAGTTCCTCGGCGGCCTGGGCCGGGTGGGGCTGTTCTTCATCGTCCAAGTGCCGATCATGCTCGGCCTCGCGCTCTTCTTCGCCCTGGCGCTCGACACCATGCGGGCCAGGGGATCGAAGGGCATCCGACTGCTGATCTTCATGCCGTACGCCGTGCCCGCGGTCGTCGCCACGCTGATGTGGGGCTACCTCTACGGCCCGGACTTCGGCCCGATCGCCCAGATCGCACGGGCGGTCGGCCTCGGCACACCGGACTTCCTGTCGCCCGGAAACATCCTCTTCTCGATGATGAACATCGTCACGTGGGAGTTCATCGGCTACAACATGATCATCATGTATGCGGCCCTCCGTGCCATTCCCGGAGAACTGTACGAGGCGGCCGAAATCGACGGCGCCGGCGAGTTCCGCCTGGCGTGGAGTATCAAGATCCCCGCCATCCGCCCCGCGATCATGCTCACCGTGATCTTCTCGATCATCGGCTCGTTCCAGTTGTTCGCCGAACCGAGCCTCCTGAACACGATCGCACCGACCGTGATCACGAACTCCTTCACTCCGAACTACTACGCGTACAACCTCGCGTTCGTCAACCAGGAGCTCAACTACGCGGCCGCTGTCGCGTTCCTGCTCGGACTCGTGATCGCGGTGATCTCGTACTTCGTCCAACTCGGTTCCGAACGCAGCGCGCGCCGCGAGCGGAAGGGGGCGTGATGACAGTCACCGAGACCCGGGCTCTCGTCGCTCCCGGAACGCCCCGTCATCGTCGCGGCGGAAGCCGGCACTACGACCCAGCGCGTCGGCGCAGCATCCTGCTCACCGTGCTGCTGTGGCTCTGCGTGTTGTACTTCATCGTTCCGCTGTGGTGGCTGTTCGTGTCCTCGACCAAGGACAACTCCGCTCTGTTCTCGACGTTCGGGCTGTGGTTCGCTCCGGAGCTCTCGCTCTGGGACAACCTGCAGACGCTGTTCACCATCCGCGGCGGCCTCTACACCCGGTGGCTCCTGAATACGGTCGTCTATTCCGTGACGGCCGCCTTCGGCGCCACCGTCCTCTCGGCCATGGCCGGCTACGCGTTCGCGAAGTACGACTTTCCGGGCAAGAAGGTGCTGTTCAGCGCGACCCTGGGCGCCGTCATGATCCCGCTCACCGCTCTGGCGTTGCCGACCTATCTGCTGTTCTCACAGGCCGGTCTCACCGACACCCCCTGGGCGGTGATCATTCCCTCCCTCGTCAGCCCGTTCGGGGTGTACCTCATGCGCGTCTACGCTGCGGACGCCATCCCCGACACTCTCATCGAGGCGGCGCGTGTCGACGGAGCAGGGGAGTTCCGCATCTTCTGGCAGGTGGGTCTGCGCATGCTCGGGCCTGGACTGGTGACGGTCTTTCTCTTCTCGCTCGTCGCGACGTGGAACAACTACTTCCTGCCCCTCATCATGCTCAACACATCGGAGCTCTACCCGATCACCGTCGGTCTCGCGCAGTTGCAGGCCGCTGCCACGGCCGGCGGTGGAACCCAGGCGCTGTTCTCCACGGTCATCACCGGGTCGTTCGTCGCCATCGTCCCGCTGATCGTCGCCTTCCTCTTCCTTCAGCGCTACTGGCAGTCCGGGTTGGCGACCGGCAGCGTGAAGGGCTGATATGCGCGGCGTTGACGACGCATCGGCGAACGGCCGATCCTTCACCATCGGGGACACCGACTTCCTGCTGGATGGAGAGCCGTTCCGCGTACTGTCCGGCGCCATCCACTACTTCCGCGTTCATCCTGACCAGTGGGCGGACCGCATCCGCAAGGCGCGCCTCATGGGGCTCAACTCGATCGAGACCTACGTGGCGTGGAACGCACACGAGCCGATCCGGGGCGAGTGGGATGCCTCGGGTTGGAACGACCTCGGCGCGTTCCTCGATGCCGTCGCCGAAGAGGGGCTGTATGCGATCGTGCGGCCGGGTCCGTACATCTGCGCGGAGTGGGCGAACGGCGGACTGCCCGTCTGGCTGACCGCCGACGACGGGATCCGCCTGCGAAGCTCTGAGCGCGGCTATCTTGCCGAGGCGTCCCGCTTTCTCCGGCGCGTCTACGAGATCGTCGGCCCACGCCAGATCCATCGGGGCGGGAACGTCGTCCTCGTGCAGATCGAGAACGAGTACGGAGCCTACGGCGCCGACAAGGACTATCTCGAGGCACTGGTCGCGGTCACCCGCGACGCCGGGATCACCGTCCCGCTGACGACCGTCGATCAACCGCAGCCGCAGATGCTCCGTGACGGCAGCGTGCCCGGCGTCCACCTCACCGGCTCGTTCGGGTCCCGTGCATCCGAGAGGCTGGCCACTCTCCGCGAGTTCCAGCCGACCGGGCCCCTGATGTGCATGGAGTTCTGGGACGGATGGTTCGACCGGTGGGGCGGCCACCACCACACGACCGATCCCGCCGAGGCTGCCGCGGAGCTCGAGTCGATGCTCGCCGCCGGTGCATCCGTCAACTTCTACATGTTCCATGGTGGGACCAACTTCGGACTGACGAACGGCGCCAACGACAATGGTCGCTACCACCCCATCGTCACGTCCTACGACTACGACGGGCCGCTGGATGAAGCCGGCAGCCCGACCGCGAAGTACTTCGCCTTCCGTGAGGTCATCGCTCGGTATGCGAGCGTGCCTGACGAGCTGCCTGCGACAGGGTCTCCCTCACCGCAGGTCACCGTCGAGCTGCACCCCGCAGGAGATTGGATGCCTGTCGCCGGGGAATCCGGCACCCGGTCCGATTCGCCGCCGACCTTCGACGAGCTGGGGTTCGATGGTGCGTTGGTCAGGTACGAGGTCGACCTGCCGGAGATGACATCGCCTCAGCTGCTCGAATTCGGTGAGGTGCGTGATCTCGCGTGGGTGCGCGTAGACGACGGGCCCCCGCAGCGGCTGAGCCGACGCAGCAATGATCGGGCGGTCGCCGTTGCCCCGGGTCGCCTTCTGACGGTGCTCGTCGAGGATCAGGGTCGGGTCAACTACGCGAGCCACATCGGCGAGCCGAAGGGACTGATCGGATCGGTGCATCTGGGTGGGCAGCCGCTGCAGGGGTGGCGGGCCACCACGATCGATGTCGAGTCGATGGCCCGCCAGGTCCAGGTCGACGACTGCCGGACGGCGGATGAGGCAACGCAGAGCCCCGTGGTCGGCCCGGTCGCGTTGAGCGGCGGTTTCGTGCTCGAGGAGCGGTCGGACCTGTTTCTGGACACCACAGGCTGGGCGAAGGGGTTCGCGTTCGTGAACGGATTCCACCTCGGGCGGTATTGGTCGGAGGGACCGCAGCGAACGCTCTACGTCCCCGCTCCCGTCACCCGTGCGGGCTCGAATCACCTCGTCATCCTCGAACTCGAACATGTCGCTGCGGCGACGGCCCACTTCCGTCACTCCCCGCTGCTGGGTTACCGGGACGAGTGAGCGGCGGTGCGGTCGCTCCATGATCCGGGCCGAGCGAGGCGGCATCCGTTCCTCTCCCGCGCTCACGAATGAAGGACGATATGAAGATCACCGGCTACCGATGTCTCCGCACATTTCGCGATTGGGGGCGGCCCATCGGGGACGTCAACGGCTTCTTGAAGAACGGCGTCACGGACGTGCCGATCGTCATCCTCGAGACCGACGAGGGGATCGAGGGGATCGGCATGGGATCGGACCAGAATCTCGACCAGCTGTTCCCCGCCTTGGAGGGCGAGGATCCGCGCGCGGTGGCAGCGCTGTACGACCGCATGCTCGCTCGCGTGTTCAAGGCAGGCCACAACGGGGCGACCTTCGGGGCGATCGGCGCTCTGGACATGGCGCTCTGGGATCTCAAGGCCAAGATCGCCGGAGAGCCGCTGTGGCGCCTGCTCGGTGCCCGAGATCGATTCGTCGAGGGATATGCCTCGGGTCTGGATATCGCGCTGGACGACGAACAGCTCGCCGAGTTCTACTCCGTCATGGCGGACCGCGGCTTCACGAGCGGCAAACTCAAGGGCGGCCTCGACCTCGATGCCGACCTGCGGCGATTGCGGATCGTCCGTGACGCCTTGAAGCGCAATACCCCGAAACCTGCGCTCATGCTCGATGCGAACGAGTCATGGAACCTCAAACAGGCGGTCCGCTATGTGTCTGACATCGAGCGCGAGATGGACCTCACGTGGATCGAGGAGCCGCTGCGCCGGTGGGATGCCCCAGGGCATGCGCGGCTGTCCAACTCCATCAGAGCCGCCGTCGCCACAGGCGAGAACCTCTCGGGGCTCGAGCAGTTTCGCCCGCTCCTCGACGCGAACGGCGTCGACGTCGTACAGGTCGGATGCACGTGGGGGGTTACTCACTTCCTTCGCGTCGCGGCCGTCGCGCACTCGCGCGACCTCCCGATCAGTCCGGTCGGACTCACGACGAATCAAGCCGTCGCGCATGCCGCGGCATCCGCTCCGAATCATCTCTCGATCGAAGTGCAGGATCTCGGCTCCCCGTTCGGACTCACGATCGATCAGGAGATCGTCGACGGCGGCATCGTGCTCGGCGACACTCCGGGGCACGGAGTATCCGTAGACGAAGGGGCGATCGAGCGGAATCAGACGTCCGCGAGCTGGCTCCTTGCTGAGGGGCCGCACGTCCGCCCCGCACGCGCCGGCCTTCGCCTGGTCACCGGAGTGGACCGACGCGAAGAGGTCCGGTGATGGTGACGCGGAGGTGCCCCGACTGCACGGATGCTCCGTCACGCGCCGTCGTGCGGAGAACAGAACCTATCGGATCTTGATCTCGGTGCCCTGCCCGACGTCGATGTAGACGCCCACGACTCCCGGGAGCACGCCGGCGAGCGATGTGCGCAGCGCCTCGATGGAAGGTGTCGAGCCGTCTTCGGTCGTGATCTCGACCGTCGCATTCGCTCCCGACCAGTCGACGCCGTACACCCGCGCGCCGGCCTCGTCGGCGAGCCAGTCGGTCGTGGCCTGCTGAATCGTCACCGACCAGCGTGCGAGCGCGATCGACACGACGGAGTTGACGGCGAGCGGAATGGCGATGACGACCATCAACGCGCTGACGATCAGGTACGCGCGGCGGCGGTTGGCGACCCGTGACGAACCTGGCTCGCGGGCGTAGCCGGCGAGGGTGAAGACGATGCTGCCGGCGATGACGAGCGCGACCACATTCGAGAGGAACAGCCACAGCGCGCCGGCCGCGTCGGCCCACAGCCCCTGACCTGCGCACACGCCGACAACGCCCAGCGGGGGAACGAGCGAGATCGCGATGGCCACCCCGGGAAGGACGGCGCTGAGGTCCTTGCGGCACATGGCGAATCCGCCCGCGAATCCTGTGGCGAGTGCGGCGACGAGGTCCATGAAGCTCGGCGACGTGCGCCCGAGCACCTGCGAGTTGCTCTCCAGGCTCTGCGGTGTGGCCACGAACATCGAGAAGAACAAGCCGAGAACGATGACGATCGCCACGCCTCCGAGGACCCAGAGGATCGATCGCACCACCAGGCTCAGATGACCGGTGACGATGCCGAGGCCGATCGCGAGGATCGGTGTTCCCAGTGGCGCGATGATCATGGCGCCGATGACCGTCGCCGTGGAGTCCGTCAGGACGCCCGCGATCGCCACGATGCCGGCGAGCGTGAGCATGATGAGGAAGCCGCTGCGTTTTCCCACCCGGTCGCCGGAGCCGAGATCGAGCGCCTCGGTCACGTCGGCAGCGGTTTGACGCTGACTCGGCGGGACCAGAGTCCCGAGGATTCCTGAAACAGTCGCCATGCGCATATCTTGGCCCACTCACGCCGCGAACGGCATCGCTGCCGGATGCTCATCCCGAGACCGACCGACCGGGCTGCGCGCGCCGATTGCCGGAGTGCTCCCGGGTCCGCTGTCAACCCGGCATTTCGCCGCGCCCTCGGCGTGTACTTTTGCGGCAGTCGGCGCCAATGCTGCTGCAGAGCGGGGGGAGGACTTCAGCGTGACACTTCCGATGGAACCGCCCCAGACGGTGGCTCTTCTGGACGCCCGCTACCAGCTTCATGAGCGCGTCGGCGAGGGCGGGATGGCCACGGTGTACCGAGCCGAGGACACGTTTCTCGGACGCATTGTCGCCATCAAGCTGCTGAGGAATGAGGCGGAGGTGCTGGCCTCTCCGGTGCGCGCGCATCGGGAAGTCAGCGCGCTCGCCCGACTCAATCACCCCTCCCTCGTGACGTTGTTGGAGGCGAACCTCGCTCCCGGCGATTGTCGCTACCTGGTGATGGAGTACATCGACGGCCCCAACCTCTCCCGGTTCCTGAGGGACGGGCCACTCTCGATGGCGCAGGTGGCGCACCTGGCCCGCGAATTGGGTTCCGGACTCGCGGTCGTTCATGCCGCCGGACTGGTGCATCGCGATATCAAACCGTCGAACATCCTCCTCGCTCCCGCCCCGCGACCCGACACCTTCTTCCGGGTGAAGCTCGCCGACTTCGGGCTCGCGCAGCTGGCGGATGCGACATCCGTCACCACTCCGGGAATGGTGACGGGTACAGCGGCCTACCTCGCGCCGGAGCAGGTCCGAGGTGAGGCCAGCTCAGCAGCCTCGGACACCTACGCGCTCGGCCTGGTTCTCCTTGAAGCCCTGACCGGGGAGCGAGCGTTCGGGCACGCGTCGGGAATCGGCGCCGTCATGGCGAGGCTCTTGGAGCCGCCCGCCATCCCGAGCGACGTCGACCCCGGTTGGGCGGATCTGGTCAGACGAATGACCCTGTCCGACCCGACGGCACGCCCCACGGCTCTCGAGGTCCTGGACACCGTCTCGACGCTGCCCGCGAGCGCCGCCCGCCCCGCATCGACCGCTGTGCTCCCGCAGTCGGTGGTCCCGGCCGACACTGCACCCATGCGCCGTCGCCCGGTTGCACCGACGCCCACCCAAGTCGCTCGCCGCCGCCATCGTCCGGGGGCATGGATCGGCGCCGGCGCGGCAGCATCCTTCTTCGCGGTCGCGTTGGTGTGCATCCCGGGCATGGTGGCGGGATCGACCGGCACGACGCCCGCCCCGCGTCTCGTTGTCGACCGTCTCGCCGAAGAAATGGCCCTGAACCCCGCGCTGTCCCCGGCAACTGTCGAGCTTGCCTCGGACACCCCATCCTCGAACGAGGTCGTCGATCCCGGCTCGGTGACACGAACCGACACTGACCCGCTCAAGGTCGAGCACGGGCCGAAGCCGAAAGACGACGAGCCGAAAGCGGAGCCCGAAGTCGAGCCGAAGCCCAAGAAGAACGAGGCAGTCGACGGGCCCGCCCAGCGGGAGCCCGCGAACGGCAAGCCCGCAGATGCCGCGAAGGAGCGCGGGAACCGCGACAGGTAGACCTCGGACCAGTCGTCGACCTAGTCGTCTGGCGCTCACCTCTTGGCTTTTCGGGGTCGACCCACGCGCCCGCTGACTCCTATTCGTAGCGGAGTGAGTCGACCGGGTCCGCGCGTGCTGCGCGCGCGGCCGGCAAGGTGCCGGCGAGGAAGGCGATGAGCATGACCACGACGATGATCCCGACGATCGACAGCGGGTCGAAGGCGATGATGGTGAGTCCGGGCAGGTCCGCCAGCAGAGAGGTCGAGAGGGCGGAGCTGAGCGCTGACCCGGCGAGCATCGCGATCGCGACTCCGATGGCGCTGCCGAGGAACCCGATGAAGGCCGCTTCGAGGCTGAACAGGCTGAAGACGCGACCGTTGCCCATGCCCATCGCCTTCATCAGTCCGATCTCACGGGTGCGCTCCTGCACCGACATGAAGAGCGTGTTGACGATGCCGAAGCTCGCGGCAAGGAGCGCGATGATGGCGAAGGCGTTCAGCACGAGCACGATCCCGTCGATCACCGTCTTGAACAGGCCGAGCTGGTCGGCGACGGTCGACCCGGTGAAGCCGGCGTCGGCGAGGCGGTCCTTGAGCGCGGCGACCTCGTCGTCGGTGGCGGCGGGGTCGAAGAAGACGCTCGCCTGTGCGTAGCGCTCCACGTCCTCGGCGGGCAGGCCGATGTTCTGCGCGGCGTAGAGTTCATCGCTGAGCGCCGTGTTCGGAAGCATGCTCGCTCCCGTCGGGGTGGCCAGGCCCTCCTCTGCGATGCCGACGACCGTCGCATCGACGACGTGCTGCGTGCGCTCGGCATCCGTGATCGTGATCGACACTGTCTGCCCGATCGCACTCTCGGCGTCGTCGAAGCCCATCGGCTCGACGAAAGCGATCGGCAGCACCACCTGCGCCTCGGAGGAGCCGTCGTCGGGCGCGGCGCCCGACACCAGCTGGATCGTCTGCCCGGCGACGAGCGTCCCGACGCCGATCACGAACTTCGTGCCGTCGCCGGCCTGGATGTAGTCGGGAGTGATCGAGAGCGTCGGCACGACGTCGGTCACGCCCTCGATCCCCGCGACGGTCTCGAGGTCCTCAGGGGTGAGGGCCACGACCGTCGTGCCGGGAGGGCCGGGCTGGCCGCTGGCGATGGCGTCCGGGTTGTACTCGACGGGGTCGGTGGCATCGACTCCGGTCGCCCCTTCGGGAGTGTGCGTGACCGTCATGACGTCGGAGGCGCCGATCGAGGCCACAGTGTCGTCGATGTACGCGTTGATGCCGGTTCCGAGTCCGCTGGTGAGCGTCAGGGTGAAGGCGCCGACGAAGATGGCGAGGATCGTCAGAATCGTGCGGGTCTTGGAGCGGAAGGTGTTGGAGACGGCGGAGCCGATGAGGTCGACGGTTCTCATGCGGCAACCGCCGCCGAGTCCTCGACCAGCAGGCCATCGCGGATGAAGAGGCGGCGATCGCATCGAGCAGCGAGTTCATCATCGTGGGTCACGACGATGAGGGTGATGCCGTTCTCGCGGTTCAGTGCGAACAGGATGTCTTCCACGATCGCGCCGGTAGTCGTGTCCAGATTCCCCGTCGGCTCGTCGGCGAAGATCACCCGCGGGTTGTTCACCAGTGCGCGCGCGATCACCGCGCGCTGCTTCTGGCCGCCGGACAGATTCACGGCCTTGTTCTTCGCCTTGTCATCGAGCTCCAGCTGCTCCAGCGCGGCGTGACCACGGCGGCGTCGCTCGGAGCGGCCCACGCCGGCGATCTTGAGCGGGAGGATGACGTTCTCGAGGACGCTGGAGTTGCCGGTGAGGAAGAACTGCTGGAACACGAACCCGAAGGTCTTGTTCCGCGTGCGATTGAGCCGTCCACCACGAAGCGTGGAGGTGTCGACGCCTTCGAGTTCGACCGTGCCGGACGTAGGGGCATCGAGCAGCGCGAGCACGTGCATGAGCGTGGACTTTCCCGATCCGCTCTTGCCGACGATCGCGATGCTCTCGCCCTCGTGGATGTCGAAGCTCACTCCCTTGAGCGCGTCGAAGCGGTTCTGGCCTCGCCCATAGGACTTGTGCACGTCCCGGACTGAGATGAGCGGCGTGTTCATTCGTCTCCTGGGGGCGAGCTGGCTTCCAGCATCCTGTTTCATCCGTCGCGAGTGACGTTCTCGATGGTAAGTAGCTCGGCGGAGTTTCGCTAGAGAAGCTAGCGAAATCTGTAGGTTCCCCTCAGCGAATGTGCAGCGCGAGCGTTTCGAGGAGACCGCGCATGCCTTCTTCGCGCTGCGCGGCGTCTGCGTGGAAGGCGTCGAAGAAGACACCGTGCTCGACGTGCGTGAGGCGCGTGGCTCCGGGGACCGGCTCGAATTCGAACGTGGCGATCGAGGTCGACATGTGGATGCCGTCGAGCCACATGTCGTAGGTGCTCGCGATGCGGACCTGGTCGACGATGTCGGTGTAGACGCCTTCGTAGCGCGAGACGGGGCCGCCGTGGAACTTCGCTTCGTCGATGTCGCGGCCGCCGACTCGGAAGTCGAACGCCCACGCGCGGCGATCGAAGGTGTCGCCGTCGCCGAACCACTTGCGCTTGCGGTCCTCCTCGGCGAACGCGCGCCACACGTGTGCGACGGGGGCGGGGTAGTCGCGCGTGAGCGTGAAGCTGGAGTGGGCGAGGCGGTGATCGTCGCTCATCGTGCGAACGTCACGTGGATGGTGCCGCTCTCGGCGACGACGGTCGTCACCGAGTGGGTGTGCTCGAGTCCCCGGAGGTCCTCCCACACGCGGTTGCCGCGGCCGAGGACGATCGGAGCGATCGCGACGTGGAGTTCGTCGACGAGTCCCGCGCGCAGGAACTCGCGGGCGGTGCGGATGCCGCCGCCCACGCGCACGTCGAGACCCTCGGCGGCGTCGGTGGCCTCGGCGAGGACTTCCTCGATCGCTCCGCTGCGGAAGTGGAAGGTCGTGCCGCCGGCCATCTCGATGCGGGGACGCGGCGCGGAGTGCGTGAGGACGTAGACGGGGCAGCCGAAGGGCGGTTCGTCGCCCCACCACCCCTTCCAGCCCTCATCATCACGATTGGCGTGGAGCCCGAACATCGCGGCGCCCATGATCTCCGCCCCGACCCCCTCGAAGAAGGCGATCGCGTAGGAGTCATCGATTCCGGTCGTCCCGGCACCGGTCGTATCGCCGAAGACCTTGCGGCGGAATGTCCTCGTCGCCGCGTAGGCGGCGGTCAGCGGCCCCCAGTCCTCACCCATCGGATTGGCCACTGCGGGATCGGGGGCGGCGGTGTAGCCGTCGAGCGAAGCGAACAGGTCGATGCGAACGCGAGTCATGTCAGGTCTCCTTCGGGAGGGTGCGAGCGAGGTGGATGCCGAGGCGGTCGGCGCGCTGCTCGGCCGGCGTCCTGAGCTCGTCGAGCCACAGGTGCAGGACGTCGAGTGCCCCGGGGCGGAGCGTCACCGTGCGCACCCGTCCCTGCTTGGTGGAGGTGATCACGCGAGCGGCCTCGAGGATGCGGAGGTGCTGGAGCAGAGAGGGCAGCGCCATCGAGAACGGCGCGGCCAGCTCCGACACCACCGCCGGCGACACCGACAGCCTCTCGACGATCGCGCGACGAGTAGGGTCCGCGAGGGCGCGGAGCACAGCATCCACATCCTCCGGATAGTTAGGCATATACCTAACTATGCCACTGCCCGTCGGCTGAGTCAACCAGCGGGTGGGCGCCTGCCCTCATCTGTTCGTGTCTAGCGCGCCAGCTAGCGCGCGGCGGGCCCAGCCCACAGAAAGTCATCCTTGACAGGCTTCACTAACGCGAGTTAGCCTTCCTTCCGAGCCTACTAACCCGTGTTAGTGCCGCTAACCCGCAGACGGAAGCACCACCCATGTCGAAGACGACTCCCCGCCCGGTCACGATGAAGGACGTCGCGCGTCACGCCGGCGTTTCGCGCACGGCGGTCTCGCTGGTGCTGAACGGCAGGGACTCCGTCGCGCTCGCTGACGAGACGCGTGCCCGGGTCCTGGCCGTCGCAGCGGAGCTCGGCTACCGGCCGAACGCCGGCGCACGCGCGCTCGCGAATCAGCGAAGCGACTGGTACGGACTCGTCACCGAGATCGTGACGGCGCCGTTCGCGGTCGACATCATCAAGGGCGCGCAAGACCGCGCTCTCGTCGACCAGAAGTACCTGCTGATCGCATCGACCGAATCCGACCCCGCCGCCGAGACCGCGGTGATCGAGCGGCTTCTCGAGCAGCGGGTCGAGGGTCTCCTCTATGCGGCGACGTGGCATCGCGCGGTGACCCTCCCCGACATCGCCCGTGAGGTGCCCACCGTGCTCGTGAACTGCTTCGATCGCGAGGGCCGGTTTCCCGCGGTCGTCCCCGACGAGCGCGCCGGCGGGCGCCGGGCCACGGAGCGCCTGCTGGCGGCGGGGCATCGCCGCATCGGGTTCGTCAACCTCGATCCCGGCATCCCGGCTGCCGTCGGCCGGCGAATCGGCTTCCACGAGACGCTGCGCGAGGCGGGCATCTCAGCCGACGAGAGCCTCGAGATCTCGGGGCACGCCACCGCCGACGGTGGCTACGACGCGGCATCCGCCCTCCTCGACCTGGCCGACCCGCCCACGGCGCTCTTCTGCGCCAACGACCGTATGGCGATGGGCGCCTACGACGCGATCAAGGAGCGCGGACTGCGCATCCCCCACGACGTTGCCGTCATCGGATTCGACAATCAGGAACTCATCGCTGCGTACCTGAGACCCGGACTGACGACGGTCGCGCTGCCCTTCGACACGATGGGCGCAAAAGGCGTGGAACTCCTCGCCGGCATCATCGCGGGTCAGTCGACCGCCACGCAAACCGTGACGGTCGACTGCCCGCTCCTCGAACGCGCGTCGGTGTGACTGGACATCCCGTCCGACGCGCAGCCCCTGGCTTCAATGAAGAAAGGAACACCTCATCATGACAGTTCACCGGAAAGCGGTGCTCATCGCCGCCGCATTCGCGGCGTCGGCGGCACTCGTGCTGACGGGCTGCAGTGGCGGCGGAAGCACTTCCGCCGACTCCTCGGACGGCACTCAGCTCCTCACGATTCCGCGCGAGGACATGGGAACGTTCGATCGCAACTTCAATCCGTTCTCGAACCCCGAGTTCCCGATGACGCAGCAGGCGATCTACGAGTCGATGCTCATATACAACCCGGCGGACGGCTCCACGACCCCCTGGCTCGCGACCGAATGGGAGGTGGCCCCGGACAGCATGGGGATCACCTACCAGCTGCGCGACGGCGTGAACTGGTCCGACGGCGAGCCGTTCACCGCCGACGACGTCGTGATGTCGTTCGACCTGCAGCGTGAGATCCGCGGCGGCTTCGACTACATCGAGACCGTCACCGCGGTCGACCCGCTCACCGTGCAGTTCGACTTCAATCAGCCGTTCTCGCCCGCGCTGCTCGACATCGGGCAGCAGATCATCGCACCGGCCCACATCTGGAGCGAGGTCGAAGACCCCACGAAGTTCGCCAACGAGGAGCCGGTCGGCACCGGGCCCTACACCGAGGTCACCAGCTTCCAGGCGCAGTCCTTCGACCTCGGGAAGAACCCCGAGTACTGGCAGCCCGAGAAGCAGCAGATCGAGGGCATCCGCATGCTGGCATTCGCGGGCAACGACGGCGCGAACCTCGCCGCGGCCAACGGCGACGTCGACTGGGCGCCGCAGTTCATCCCCAACATCGAGGAGGCCTACGTCGCGAAGGACCCCGACAACCGGTTCTACTGGTTCCCGCCCACGGGTTCGATGATCAACTGGCAGTTCAACACCACGAAGGCGCCGTTCGACGACCCGGATGTGCGCAAGGCGCTCTCGATGGCCGTCGATCGTGAGCAGGTCACCGAAATCGGGATGCAGGGCTACACCTATCCGGCCGACTGCACCGGACTGAGCGGCTCGTACGACGCGTGGCGCGACGACGCGGTCGTCGAGTCGTGCACGTGGACGAACCGTGACCTGGAAGGTGCGGCGGACCTGCTGGATGCCGCGGGCATCACTCTCGGTGCCGACGGCACGCGCGTGCTGCCCGACGGCACGCCGTTCGCCTTCGACTTCTCGGTCGGCTCCACCTCCAGCGACTGGGTGTCGGTGGGCAATGTCATCTCGCAGAACCTCGCGGAGCTGGGCGTGACCGTCACCGTCGCCGCGAAGGACTGGGGCGACGTCGTGGCCGGGTACGAGAACGGCACGTTCGACTCCGGCATCGTCTGGAGCGCCAACGCGCCCACGCCGTACCAGTTCTATCGCGGCGTGATGGGGACCGAGACGGTCAAGCCGGTCGGCGAGCAGACGTTCGACAACTACCACCGCTACGGCAACCCCGAGGCCGACGCTCTGCTGGCAGAGTTCGCCGCGGCCTCCGACGAGGACGCGCAGCACGAGATCGCGAACCAGCTGCAGGCGCTCTTCGCCGAGGACGCTCCGGTCGCACCGCTGTTCCCCGGCCCCGAGTGGGGCGCGGCCAGCAATGAGCGATTCACCGGCTGGCCCACCGAGGACAACCCGTACGCGACGCTGTCGACGCGCTCGCGGACGACAGTCCTCGTCCTCACCACCCTCGAGCCGGTCACCGGCGGCTGAGATACGGGTCGTCCTGCTGCGTCGCCGCGGCGGCGCAGCAGGACGGCCAAGGAGTCACACCATGGGATACATGCTTCGACGCTTCGGGTTCTACCTCGTCGCGTTCTGGGTGTCGATCACCCTCAACTTCTTCCTCCCCCGCTTCATGCCGGGAGACCCGGTCTCGCGCATGGTCGCGCGCTTGCAGGGTCAGCTGCGCCCTGATCAGATCGAGGCGCTGAAGGAGTCGTTCGGGCTCAGCGACGCTCCGCTGTGGGAGCAGTACCTGCGGTACCTCGGGCAGCTGTTCACCGGCAATCTGGGATTCTCGATCTCGCGGTTCCCGACGCCCGTGATCGACGTCATCGGAAGTGTCATCGGCTGGACGCTCCTCCTCGGATTCGTCTCGCTCATCATCGCGGTCATCCTCGGCAACGTGCTGGGTGTGCTGGCTGCCTGGCGCCGCGGCGGCGTGCTCGACTCCTACGTCCCGCCGTTCCTCATCTTCATCGGCTCGTTCCCCTACTTCTGGCTCGCCATGGGTCTGCTCTACGTCTTCGGCGTGACCCTGGGCTGGTTCCCGGTGCGGCATGCCTACGGCGTGGGGATGACTCCCGAGTTCTCCCTCGCGTTCATCGGCGACGTCGCCTACCACCTCGTCCTGCCGGCCACCTCGATCGTGCTCGTCTCGATCGGCGGCTGGATGCTCGGCATGCGCAACACGATGATCGCCACGAACGCCGAGGACTACATCGTCATGGCCGAGGCGAAGGGCCTGCGCCCCAACCGCGTCCGGACGAACTACGCCGCCCGCAACGCGCTGCTGCCGTCCGTCACCGCGTTCGGGATGTCGCTCGGCTTCCTCGTCGGCGGCGCACTCCTCACCGAGGTCGTCTTCGCCTACCCCGGGATCGGCTACACGCTCCTCTCGGCAGTGCAGAACCTCGACTACCCCTTGATGCAGGGGCTCTTCCTGACGATCACGACCTTCGTGCTGATCGCCAACTTCCTCGTGGACATCGTGTACGTGCGGCTCGACCCGCGCGTGCGCGTGAGCTGAACGGAGCGCGCGATGTCACTCGCACAGAATCCCCAGGCGATGGCCGAGCTCGAACTCGGCACGGGACCCGGCCCCGACGGCCAGCTTCAGGGCGCTCCGCCTCCGCCCCGCCGGCGCGGTGGCGGCGGGCTCCTCCGGGGCCTCGTGAGCAATGCGAAATCGGTCGCGGGCATCGTGATCCTCGTCGTGTTCGTGCTGGTCGCACTGTTCGCGCCGGTCATCTCGCCCGGAGACCCCAACCTCATCACGGGACTGGGCTCCCAGCCGCCGTCGCCCGAGCACTGGCTCGGCACCACGGCGAAAGGCCAGGACGTCCTCGCCCTCAACATCTGGGGCTCTCGCTCCTCCCTCTTCGTCGGCTTCTCGGTCGGGATCCTGGCACTGCTCGTCGGCCTCGTCGTCGGCCTCGCGTCGGCCTATCTCGGGCGCTGGGTCGACAACCTCCTGTCGCTCGTCACCAACGTGTTCCTCCTGCTGCCCGGCCTGCCGCTCCTCGTGATCCTCGCGGCATTCCTGCCGCAGGGACTCGGCACCGTCATCCTGGTGCTCGTCATCACCGGTTGGGCGGGGTCGGCGCGGGTGCTGCGCTCCCAGGCGCTGTCGATCCGCGGCAAGGACTTCGTCGGCGCCTCGCAGGTGACCGGTGAAGGAGGCCTCCGCATCATGTTCCGAGAGATGCTGCCGAACATGGCGTCCATCGTCATGAGCACCTTCCTCGCCTGCGTGATCTTCGGCATCGGCGCCCAGGCCGGCCTCGAGTTCCTGGGCCTCGGCGACATCAGCACCGTGAGCTGGGGAACGAACCTCTACTGGGCGAGCAACGACGGCGCCCTCCTCACCGGCGCCTGGTGGGTGTTCGTCCCTCCCGGCGTCTGCATCGCCCTCGTCGCGTTCGCCCTCGCCCTGATCAACTACGGCGTCGACGAGACGACGAACCCCCGCCTGCGCCGGCCTCGACGACGCACCACCCCCGACGAGCCCACGCGGGTGGCGGCATCCGCGGGGAACCCCTCAGCGCCGGCATCGCAGAAGGAGAAGACCCGATGAGCACTCCCCTCCTCGAGGTCGAAGACCTCAGCGTCGAGTACGTCACCGAGGCCCGCACGGTGCGCGCGGTCGATCGGGTCACGTTCTCGATCGCCGAACGCGAGGTGTTCGGCCTGGCCGGGGAGTCCGGCTGCGGCAAGTCGACCATCGCCAATGCGATTCTGCGCCTCCTGCGCGACCCCGCCGTCATCGCCGGGGGATCCATCCGCTTCGCCGGAACCGACGTGCTGGCACTGAACGCCGACGAACTGCGGGACTTCCGCTGGCGCCAGGTGGCGATGGTGTTCCAGAGCGCGATGAACTCGCTGAACCCCGTCATGACGATCGGCGACCAGATCGCGGACATCTTCACCACTCACGAGGGCGCATCGAAGAAGTCCGCGCTGGCGCGAGCGGGTGAGCTGCTCGATCTCGTCGGCATCCCGCAGGAACGCCTGCGGGCCTACCCGCATCAGCTCTCCGGTGGGATGCGGCAGCGTGTCGTCATCGCCATGGCGACCGCGCTGCGGCCCCCGCTGCTGATCATGGATGAGCCCACGACGGCGCTCGACGTGGTCGTGCAGCAGGAGATCATGGCGCAGATCAAGGAGCTCCAGCAGCAGCTGGGATTCGCGATCCTCTTCATCACGCACGACATCTCGCTGATGGTCGAACTGTCCGACCGGATGGCCGTCATGTATGCCGGCCGATTCGTGGAGACCGCGCCCGCGAAGGAGATCCTCGACGCGCCTGAGCATCCGTACACCCGCGCGCTGATGAACGCGTTCCCGCCGATGTCGGGGCCGCGCACACGTCTTCGTGGCCTCGGCGAGGGCGTGCGATTCCGCGACATCCCCGACCTGGAACCGGTGACGCCGACCCACTGGGTTGCGCCGCACACGGAAGACGAACTGATCTCGGAGGGCATCGCATGACCGACCAGAACACTCCGGTGCTCTCGACACGCGGCCTGAAGAAGACCTTCACGATCGGGGGCTCCTTCTCACGCAAGCAGGTCCGAGCCCTCGGCGGGGTCGACCTCGACATCGCGCACGGGGAGATCGTTGCCCTCGTCGGCGAGTCCGGAAGCGGCAAGTCCACGCTCGCCCGCTGTATCGCCCGCCTCGAGCAGCCGTCTGACGGCACGTTCTTCTTCGAGGGCCAAGACATCATCGCCACCTCCAAGCGGCGCGCGACCCGAGAGTACCGCTCGGCGGTGCAGATGATCTTCCAGGACCCGTTCGGGTCCCTGAACCCCGTCCACCGGATCGGGCATTTCCTCGAGCGCCCGCTGCGCATCCACGGCGCCGCCTCCGGCCGCGCAGCGATCGAGCAGGCCAAGCGCCGGCTCATGGCGAAGGTGGGGTTGCCGGAGGAGATGCTCGACCGCTACCCGCACGAGCTGTCGGGCGGTCAGCGGCAGCGCATCGCCATCGCTCGCGCGCTCGCGGTGAACCCCCGGCTCATCCTCGCCGACGAGCCGACGTCGATGCTGGACGTCTCGGTTCGGATCGGCGTGCTCAACCTCATGCGCAGCCTCTGCGAGGAGCAGGGCATCTCGATGCTCTACATCACGCACGACCTCGCGTCTGCGCGCTATCTCGCCGATCGCATCGTCGTGATGTTCGCCGGCGAGTTCGTCGAGGGCGGAGACGCGATGGAGCTGCTCGCCCACCCCGCCCACCCCTACACCCGGCTGCTCATCTCGGCGGTTCCCGACCCGAAGCGCATCGCGCCGTTCGACCCCGTCGAGCGGGCCCGTCTGCGCCGCGAGGTGCTCACGCCGACCGGATGCCCCTGGGCGGAGACCGCGACGGAGCCCTGCTCCAGCGAGGAGCCGGTGTTCCACCGCTTGAGCGACACGCCCGAGCACTGGGTGCGCTGCGGGCGGTACGCCCCGCCCGCCGATGCGCCGGGGACCGCGCTCGAACTGCCAGCCGACGATGAGGAAGACGCCGCATGACCGCCCATCCACTGACCACGACGACGATCGCGCCCGACCTCGCGGGTCGCGCCGAGCGCGACCGGCACCGACCGGCGTTCCACTTCGTGGCGCCGGCGGGGTGGCTCAACGACCCGAACGGGCTGACGCAGCGGGACGGCTGGTTTCACCTCTTCTATCAGCACAACCCCTACGCGCCGGTGCACGAGAGCATCCACTGGGGGCACGCGCGCAGCAGCGACCTCGTGCACTGGGAGCACCTGCCGATCGCTCTCGAGCCGAGCGTCGGCCCCGACGCCGAGGGCTGCTGGTCGGGGGTGCTCGTCGACGACGGCGGAGTGCCGACGCTCGTCTATTCCGGACGCCACGACGGCAGGGAGCTGCCCTGCGTCGCCACCGGTGACGCCGCGCTCGTCGAATGGACGAAGGATGCCGCGAACCCCGTGCTCGCCGCACCCCCCGCCGACCTCGACATCGTCGCCTTCCGCGACCACTGCGTGTGGCGGGAGGACGGCCGGTGGCGTCAGATCATCGGCTCGGGCATCCGCGACGTGGGCGGCACCGCTCTCCTCTACGATTCCGACGACCTCCGGTCGTGGCGTTACGTCGGGCCCCTGCTCGTCGGCGACCACACCGCGCAGGACCGCGCCGCCGCCGACTGGACGGGCACGATGTGGGAGTGCGTCGATCTGTTCCGTGTGGACGACGCCGACGTGCTCGTGTTCTCCGCATGGGATGAGGGCGTCACTCATCACCCTCTCTACTGGACGGGGCAGTACCGCGGTGACTCGTTCGAGCCGCGGGAGCTGCACCGGCTCGACCTCGGCGGCCGGTTCTTCTACGCCCCGCAGTCGTTCCGTGACGAGGCGGGTCGGCGGGTCATGTTCGGCTGGATGCAGGAAGGACGATCGGATGCCGCGACCCTCGTCGCCGGCTGGTCCGGCGTGATGTCGCTGCCTCGCGTCGTGACGGCACGCGCCGACGGCTCCCTCCACCAGGCCGTGGCACCCGAGATCGACCGTCTGCGGCTCGCCGCGCAGTTCGACGGCGACGCCGCCGTGGTGGGCGACCGGGTGTCGGGGGATCAGCTCGACCTCGAACTCGATGTCCGGCTCGACGAGGGGGGCTCCGTCGACGTTGCCCTCCTCGCGACCGCGGACGGAGCCGAGCGCACGGTGTACCGGCTGCAGCGGCGCGGCGACGCGATCGAGCTGTCGCTCGACCGCGCCGCGTCCAGCCTCGACCAGACCACGGACGCCCTGCCGCTGTCGGGGACCGTGCCGCTCGGCGACGACGAGATCGTGCGGTTCCGCATCCTCATCGACCATTCCGCGCTGGAGGCGTTCGCGAACGGGGTGCCGCTCGCCGCCCGCGTCTATCCGACGCGCGCCGACGCGGTCGGCGTCGCGGTGGCACTCGACCGGGCGTCGGCGTCGATGCGCGCGTGGCCCATGGCGTCCGCACGATGACGGCGGGCGCTCACTCCCAGGCGGCGTCGGTGCCGCCGCGACAGGAAGGTGACTCATGACGGAGTCCTCTGCGGTCTCGCGCCGCGCTCTCTTCACCGGCGCGGGAGCCGCCGCTCTCGGCGCCTCGCTCGCAATGGCCGAGACCGGCGGTGCCTCGGCATCCGTGTCCTCCTCCAGCACCCCGACGAAAGGGCGCTCGCGCATGCGGCCCGTCTACCACTTCAGCGTTCCCGACAACTGGAAGAACGACCCGCAGCGTCCCATCTACGTCGGCGGCGAGTACCACTACTACTACCTGTACAACGCCGACTACCTGCAGGGCGGCGGGGGCACGTCGTGGCGACGCGCCACCACGCGCGACCACGTGACGTTCCGCGACCGTGGCGTGGCGATCCCGAAGTTCTCCGACGGCAACGGCGACTGCTGGTCGGGGAGTCTCGTGGTCGACGAGCACGACACCGCCGGCTACGGCGAGGGGGCGGTGATCGCGCTCGTGACCCAGGCGCCGAACGGTCGCCAGGCGCAGTACCTCTGGTACTCCACCGACGGCGGTGCGACGTTCCGGGCGGGCGGCTCCGACCCGGTGCTGCCGAACCCCGGCGTTCACGACTTCCGCGACCCGAAGGTCATCTGGGATGCCGACCGCGGCCGCTGGTTCATGGCCAATGCAGAAGGGCACAAGCTCGGGTTCTACGCGTCGCCGGATCTTCGGTCCTGGACGCGGGTGGGGGAGTTCGTCCGCACCGACATCGGTCTGCTCGAGTGCCCCGACCTCTTCCTCATGACGGCGGACGACGGCACGTCGCACTGGGTGCTCGGCACCAGCGCGAACGGCAAGGGTCGCGGACTGCCGGCGACCTACGCCTACTGGACCGGGTCCTTCGACGGGGTCGCGTTCGCGCCCGACTACGACGAGCCGCAGTGGCTCGATCACGGGTTCGACTTCTACGGCGCGGTGACCTACCCGCATCACGACGCCTCCGGGGCCGAGGATGCCTCGCTCCGGCGTGCGATCGGCTGGTCGAACTTCTGGGACTACCCGCACAACACTCCGACCCTCGCCACCGACGGCTACAACGGCGACGACATGATCGTGCGCGACGTGCGGCTCAGGGCCGGAAGCGACGGCTACTACCTCGCGTCGACGCCCACCGCCGCGCTCGCCGACTACGCCGGACGCACCCATCGGCTGGGTGACGTCACCGTATCGGGCACCCGCGACCTGGATGTGCGATCACTCGCGTACGACCTGACCTGCGAGCTGGTGTGGGATCCCGCCGCTCCGCCGGCGAACATCGGCATCGAGGTGTGCCGTGCGCCGGGTGGCGGCCGCCATGTCGCGGCGGGCGCCTTCCTGCGCGGCCCGTTCGTCTACGTCAATCGCCGGCCGACGATCAACCCGACCGGCGGCGAGTCGCAGACGCCCATCGACCCGTCGGCGGGACGTCTCGTGATCCGCGTGCTGGTCGATCGGACGAGTGTGGAAGTCTTCGTGGGCGACGGACGCATCGTGCACTCGCACCGGGTGTTCCCGCTCGAAGGCGACGATCGCATCCGGCTGTACGCACACGAGGGGACGGCGACGTTCCGGGGACTGACGGTGCGCGAGCTCAAGGCCACTCGGAGGTGAGCGCCGTCGGGTCGACGTCGGTGCTCGTCGTCGGCGAAGCGCTCGTCGATGTCGTGCGACGAGCGGACGGCGGCGTGGACGAGTCACCCGGCGGCAGCCCCGCCAACGTCGCTCTCACCCTCGGCCGCCTCGGTCACACGCCGACTCTGCTCACCCGACTCGGCGACGACGAGCGGGGTGAACGGGTCCGGGCCTGGCTCGCTCAGTCGGGGGTCGGAGTCGTCGCAGCGGACGCCCCGCGGACGGCGACGGCGACGGCTCGGCTGGATGCCTCCGGCTCGGCGACGTACGAGTTCGACCTCGACTGGGCTCTCCTGGGCGCAGGCGCGGGGCTCCCGGCATCCATCATCCACACGGGATCGATCGCGGCGCTGCTCGAGCCCGGCGCGACCGATGTGACGCGATTGGTCCGCTCGCTGCGGCAGAGCGCACTGCTGACCTTCGACCCGAACGTCCGCCCCGCGCTGCTGCCCAGTCGAGAGGAGGCCCGTGCCCGCGTCGAAGCCTGGGTCGCCGTCGCCGACCTCGTGAAGGCCAGTGACGAGGATCTCGCGTGGCTCTGCCCCGACAAGGATCCTTTGGAGACGGCTGAGGCGTGGCTCGCGTCGGGGCCGGCGGTCGTCGTCGTGACGCTCGGAGGCGGCGGGGCCGTCGCACTCACGCGCAGCGGCCGCGTGCGCGTCGCCGCCGAACGCGTCGACGTCGTGGACACCGTCGGGGCAGGGGACACTTTCATGGGCGCACTGATCGACGGACTCGTGCAATCAGGCTGCGAAGGCGCGGAGGCGCGGAGCGCACTCCGGGAGATCAGCCCGCAGAGCCTTACGCGCATGCTCGAAGGCGCCGCCCGCGCGGCCGCGGTCACGGTCTCGCGACCAGGAGCCGATCCGCCGTGGCGGGAGGAACTCGAGGGCGCCTGAACGACGACCGTTGGCAGGATCGACGGCCTGAGCACTCGCCCGCTCACCCCACAGCCCAGCTCTGGAACGTGTTCATGGGCTTGGACGAGTACACCCGGATACCGTCCCCCTGGTGCACGATCACCGGTGGTGCCGTCCCGTCGACCGAGGTGACGAGCACTCCTTCCGGACCCAGCACGACGTCGCCGAGCGCGTCGCGGGCCTCCGGCCAGCCGAGGAAGAGGAGAGCGGAGCCGTCCGGTGACCAGACGACGCTGTAGGGGAACCACAGCAGCGCGTCGTCGCCTTCACCCGTCTGCGGGGGCGCGAGGACGGCTTCGGTGACGGCGGGAACCGCCGAATCGGCGATGCCGAGCGTCAGGACGACGACCTCGTGCTGCTCCGGGCAGTTGTCCGTCGGTTCTCCCGTCGTCGCGCAGGTCTCACGCGTGCGCTGGAAGACGATGTGCGCGCCGTCCGACGACCACACCGGTCCGATGCCGTGCATCCGCGGGTACTCCTCGACGACCTTGCGCTGGCCGGACCCGTCCTCGTCCATCAGCCAGAGCTCGTACCGGTCGGCCGCGCTGACCCGCCGCCGTTCGACCGCCAGCATCCCGCCGTCGGGCGACACCGTGAGCGCGTTCGCAGGTGCGGTGTCGTCGATGGTGCGCGTGCGTGAGTCGGTCAGTGAATAGGCCAGGATGCCGCTGTCGTCGGCGATGTACAGCCGCGATCCGTCGGGATCCCATTCGATATCGGTCGTGCGCAGGCCGGTCACCCGTTCGATCTCGCCGGTGCCGACGTCCAGAATCCACACCTCGGACGCCGGGACCACCGGACGGCGGCCGTCGGTGAGCGCGCCGAACGCGATGTGCTGGCCGTCCGGCGACCAGATCGGGCACGGCCCGTTCGTGAGGCCGTCGAGGGCGAACTGCTGTGTGACGGATGCCTGCCCGTCGGCGGACACCTCCGCGATGACGAGCGCGACATCATGCCAGTCGCCGTCCGTGCCCGCCGACGAACCGAACGCCAGCCTCACCCCGTCGGGCGCGAACGCCGGACACTGACGCAGGATGCCGTCGCCGTCCGCCCCGACAATGCGATGCGCGGCGTCGCCGCCGCCGCTGCCGAGCATGATGTCGCCCGCCTCCCACCCGGCCGACAGCGCGATCCAGCCGCCGGCCGGGTCGGTGCGCGACCCGCCGTCGACGGAACTCACGGAGTCCGGCGTGGGAGAGGCGGAGGGGGGAGGGGCGGAGCCTGCGCAGCCTGCCAGCGTGAACAGCAGCGCGGCAGCGCCTGCGCTCATCATCACCGATCGTGCGCTCATCATTTCCTCCAGCTCTGGAAGTCGTTCTGCGGGATCGCGGAGTACGCGCCGATTCCTTCGGGGGTCTCCCAGAGGACGGCCGGCGCGGCGGCCCCGTCCACGGGCACGGTCAGCAGACCGGACCCCGAGGCCATCTCGCCCGAGGGGCTCAGCTCCCATCCGATGAAGCGGAGCGTGCTGCTGTCGGGCCCCCAGCTCAGGGTGACCGGAATCCACAGCCGCGGCTCGCTGCCTTCGGTCGTCTGGGTGGGAGCGAGCACCGTCGGCGTCCCCATCGGACCCGAGGGGTCGTCTTCGGCGACGCTGATGATGACGATCTCGTCCTGGCGGAGCTCGGCGGAGAGGTCGGCGCAGTTGCGTGTGCACGTGCGCTGGAAGACGATCCGTTCGCCGTCGGGCGACCACACCGGCCCGATGCCGCGCGCACGGGTGTATCCCTCGGCGAGAATTCGCTGGTCGGATCCGTCCGTGCCCATCAGCACCAGATCGACTCGCTCCATCGAGCCGGGCTGCTGCCGCTCGACCGCGAGGGCGGCGCCGTCGGGCGAGGCGGTGAGCGCGACCACACCTTGGGTTCCGGGGATGCGGGGCCCGAGGTCTGCTTCGCCGATGTCGTACCGGCGGAGGCTGTCGCCGGCGACGTAGAACCCAGTGCTGTCGGCGGACCACTCGATGTCGGTGGTGTTCACGTTGATCACGCGAGTGCTTCTGCTGTCGACGTGGACCAGCCAGACCTGGTCGAAGCTCGCCGGGAGCTGCGCGTCGGTCGTGCCGCCGCCGAACGCCACCCACTGGCCATCGGGCGACCAGATCGGGCAGGGCGGCTGCCCGACGCCGTCGACAGGGATCTGCACGGAGCCGGTCGGTTCACCGTCGGAGCCGAGGTCGCTGATGACGAGAGCCGCGCTCTGCCAGCCGGATTGGCCGTCTCCCATCGCCTGCCCGGAGGCGAGGCGCGTGCCGTCGGGCGAGAACGCGGGACAGATCTGATCGAGCGCGTCGACGTCGGAGCCGATGATGCGGCGAGGAGCGGAGCCCGGGTTCACGACGTAGATGTCTCCTTCGAAGAAGCCGGACGAGTACGCGACCGGGGAGGCGGGGGCGTCCGCCTCGGGGCTCGGACTCGGGGTCGCGATCGGCACGGTGGTGCCGTCCTCCCGCAGCGTCGCGGTGAGGATGCCGCCGGTGAGCGCGCCGACCAGGAGCAGGGCCACGGCGCCGGCGACGAACGGCGCACGGGTGGATCGTGCCTGCGGGATGCTCTGGGTGCCGGCCATGACGAGATCGCGCATGTCGTCGTGCTCTCGGGCCGTGAGCTTGTCGTCGTGAATGCTCATGATGCCTCCAACGCGGTCATCTCATCGCGGAGCTTGCCGCGCGCTCGTGACAGACGCGACTTCACGGTGCCGACGGGGATGCCGAGGGTCTGCGCCACATCGCGCTCGGGGTAGCCCTCGAGGATCGTCAGGACGACGACGCTCTGCTCCCTGGCAGGCAGTCGCCGAAGCGCTGCCAGCACTCCGCTTTCATCGGGCCCGTGCGGGCCCTCGTCCGCCTGCGGTCGCGGTGCGCGAGCGATGAGGGTGCGGTACCGGCGGCTCGACCGCTCGAGGTTGCGGGCAGAGTGCGCGACCGTGTTCAGGAGCCACGGGAGCGGCGAGCCGTCGACCAGCCGGACGGTGGCGCGCTTTCGCCACAGCTCGAAGAACGCGATGGTGACGGCATCCTTCGCATCTTCGCGAGCCGTCAGCAGCCGCCGTGCGTGGCGGAACAGCCGTGCCTCGTGGCGGTCGAACAGCGCACCCAGGGCGGCCGGGTCGCCTGCGCAGACCCGAGCCCAGTCCGTCGCGTCGGGTTCGTCCATACCCTTGAATGTCCGCGAGCCCGGAAAAGGTTCACGGACGACGCCACCTTCCCCACGCGTCTCGTCCGCGCGTATCGGTCCCAGTGTCCTCCTGCCGTCGGCCCCGCACCTGTCGTCGGCTGGTTGGCACACGAAGAGCCTGGTCTGACCCGCCCGCTTGCCGAGAACGCACTTGTGTCCGCCCAACTCGCCGTGTCGAGGACACAAGCGCGTTCTCGGCAAGCTGGGGGGCGCGGATCAGTCGAGGTCGAGCGTCGGCTGGTTGACTGGTGCGCATGGACGCCGTGGCGATGTTCCCGCTCGGCAGCGTGCTGTTCCCGTACACCCCGGTCGCGCTGAGGGTGTTCGAGCCGCGCTACCTCACCATGATGGGGCGGCTGCTCGACGAGGAGGACCCGGAGTTCGGGATCGTACTCATCGAGCGCGGACTGGAGGCCGGAGGCGGGGATCAGCGGAGCCCGGTCGGCACCATGGCGCGCATCCTGCAGATCGAGGCGGGTGCCGAGGACCTGTACGTGGTCGCGGTGGGCGGCGAGCGCATCTCCGTCGACAGGTGGCGCGAGGACGACCCGTACCCGATCGCCGAGGTGTCGATCATCCCCTCGCTCGTCTGGGACGACGCACTCGAACCGCTGCGCCGTGAAGCGGAGCGGGTCGTTCGCCGCATCGCGACGCTCGCGTCGATTCTCGGAGAGGGTCGATGGGATCCCGACGCGCCGCTCTCCGATGACCCTGTGGAGTCGTCCTGGCAGCTCGCCGCGATCGCACCGCTGGGCGAGTACGACCGATTCCGCCTGCTGACGTCGACCCGTCTCGGAGGGCTGCTCCGCGCCCTCATCGACCTGTCGCTCGAGGAGGAGCCGGTGCTCATCGCCCGCGCCGCCGACGCGCGCGAGGGGGATGACGACGACCCGCGCTGAGCGGCGCAGCGATCAGTCGTGGTCCGGTGTCGTGTGGGACCGGTACACATCGACCACCTGGGCGAGGTAGTCGGTGATGACCGACCGCTCCTCGGCCGGGTAGCGGTCGAGGACCGCGTCGATGTCGAGGATCATCGGCATGAGCACCGACATCGCGCGGCGGCGCGACGCGTCGGTCGGCACCACGAGCACGCCCCGCCGGTCGGTCGGATGCGCCTCCCGCGTGACGTGCCCGAGGGCGACGAGCCGATCGACCACGGTCGTCGTCGATGCCGTCGAGACGTGCAGCCGTCGCGCGAGTTCGCTGGGCCCCAGTGGGCCCGACGAGAGGAGATGCTCCATGGCCTCGAGGTCGGTGGGGTTCACGGTCAGGTGGGATTGCAGTCGCTTCTCGAAGAGATCGCTCATCTCGATGACCGCCCGCAGGAGCATGGTGGCCTCGCGCACGGCCGGCCCGCGGTCTCCGAGAGGCTCGGAGGCGGTCTTCACCGGGATCGATGCCTCGCCGTCCATGATCCGATTGTATCGCCGCTTGCGAAGTCTGCCTAGTTACTAGACAATCTAGTAACAAGGCAAACTAGGAAAGGCAGGCCCGTGGACGGCTTTCTTCGCTTCGTGACCTCCGCCAAGACGTCGTGGGTCGTCCTCGTCCTGGCGGCGCTGGTGGCCGGCGGCTTCTTCGCGCTCGGCAGTGGGTCCGAGTCGGAAACGGCCCCGACCGCGGGCCTGCCCGACTCCGCCGAGTCCGCGCAGGTGGACGACCTCCTCGAGGACTTCCCGAGCGCCGACACGACCTCCGCGCTGCTCGTCTTCGCCGCAGACGAGGGCGACCTCTCACCCGAGACCCTCGCGCTGATCGGTGCCAAGGCGACCGGCGACCTCGCGGAGTTCACCCCTGACGGCTTCGTGCCTCCCGCCCAGGTATCCGATGACGGGACCGTCGCACTTCTGGTGGTTCCGCTCGATCCCGAAGCCGACGTCGACCGCCAGGCCGAGCGCGCCGGCGAGATCCGCGAGGCGGCCGCCGCGGACCTCGAGGACGTGCGGGTGTACCTGACAGGCCCGGAGGGCTTCGAGGTCGACGTCGCAGCGGTCTTCGCGGGAGCGGACTTCACGCTCCTCCTCACCACGGTGATCGTCGTCGCGATCCTCTTGATCGTGACGTACCGCAGCCCGTGGCTGTGGATCGTGCCGCTCGTCGTCATCGGCGTCGCCGATGCGGTCGCCGGCATCGTCGCCGCCCGAGTGGCGAGCGCCGCCGGCATCGTCCTGGACGCCTCGATCTCCGGCATCCTCTCCGTGCTCGTCTTCGGAGCCGGCACGAATTACGCGCTCCTGCTCATCGCCCGGTACCGTGACGAGCTGCGACTGCACAGCGACCGCCGCGAGGCGATGCGCCGGGCGCTGCGCGGTGCGGGACCCGCGATCATCGCGAGCGGGTCGACCGTCGCGCTCGCCCTGGGAACGCTGCTGTTCGCCGAGATCGCCGGCAACCGTGCGCTGGGTCTCGCCTGCGCGGTCGGTGTGCTCGTGGCGATGGCGTTCGCACTCATCGTGCTGCCGGCGGCCCTCGTGCTGTTCGGCCGGGGGCTCTTCTGGCCCTACGTTCCCAAGTTCGGCTCGCCCGATGCGATCTCCCGCAGCCCGTGGGGGCGCCTCGGCCGCGCCGTCTCGCGTCGCCCGGTGATCGTCGCTGTCGGGGGCTTCGCCGTGCTCGCGGCGCTCGCGAGCGGGCTCTTCTTCGTTCAGACCGGCCTGTCGCAGAGCGACCGCTTCCTCGAGAAGCCCGAGGCGGTGCAGGGTCAGGAGGTCCTGGCCGATACCTTCTCGGCGGGCACCAGCTCGCCCGCGACCGTCGTCGTGGCCGCCGAAGACGCCGACGACGCTGTCGCGACGCTCCTCGACGTCGACGGGGTCGACACGGCCGCCGTCAGCGAGGAGTCGGGCGATCTCGCCCGCATCGACGTCGTGCTGTCGGACGCTGCCGAGACCCCGGAGTCGTTCGCGACGGTCGAGCGGATGCGCGACGCGCTCGCCGAGTCGGATGCGTCGGGTGCCCTGGTCGGCGGGCTGGACGCCCGATCTCTCGACGTCGCCCAGGCGCAGGCGCGCGATCAGGCGCTGATCATCCCCTTGATCCTCGTGGTCGTGCTGATCGTGCTGGTGATCCTGCTGCGCGCGATCGTCGCGCCGCTGCTGCTGCTCCTGGCCGTGGTCGCCAGCTACTTCTCCGCCGTCGGGGCGAGCTGGTGGCTCTTCCAGTCCCCGCTCTTCGGCTTCCCTGCCATCGACACCAACGTCCTGCTGTTCAGCTTCCTCTTCCTCGTCGCGCTGGGCGTGGACTACAGCATCTTCCTCGTGACACGGGCGCAGGAGGAGGCGCGCACCCTCGGCACCACCCAGGGCATGATCCGGGGTCTCGCCGCGACCGGCGCCGTCATCACCAGCGCCGGCATCCTGCTGGCGGCGGTGTTCGCGGTGCTGGGCGTGCTCCCTCTGATCACGCTCACGCAGATCGGCGTCATCGTCTGCATCGGCGTCCTCATCGACACGCTGCTCGTGCGCACCGTCATCGTGCCGGCGATGGCGTTCATCACGCGAGATCGGTTCTGGTGGCCGCGCAAGCCCGAGATCAGCGATGCGGATGCCGCAGCCCGCCACCTCGATGCGCTGGCCGTGCCCCCCGCCGAGGTGACCGAACGACAGGCGATGGCCGAGGTCCGCTGACCTGCCCGGTGACGCGTTTTCGGGGCATGGCGCGCTGGCCGGGTCGGAGCGCCGCGGGGTAGCCTTCGGTCACCGAGCACGAGGAGGAGCTGTGGCAGACAAGGGGATCGATGAGGACACCGCGTTCCGGGAGATCCTCGCGCGTTTGAGCGAGAAGTATCCCGAGGTCCCGCCAGAGCGCGTCACGGCGATCGTGGACGAAGTCCGCGCGGAGATGACGACGGCGAAGGTCCGCGACTTCGTGCCCGTGCTCGCGGAGCGTGAAGCGAAGATGCGGGTCAAGGCCGAACGCCCCCCGCGCTCCGAGGGGTGACTCGGACCCAGCTCTGCGTCAGAGCGTGGCGAGGAGCGCCTCGGCGGCGGCGCGGGACTGCGTCATGCGCGCCGGGTCGGCGTCGAAGTCGCCGAGGAAGACCGAGCCGAGCGCGCAGGTGAGCACGCCGTAGGCGACCGTGACGCACGCGTCGGGTGCGGCATCCGGATGCTCCTGCGCCACCAGCTGCGCCAGCTGCATGCGGGTCGCCGTGTAGGCGACGGTGAGCACGTTGGCGATCTCGGGCGTGGTGCGGGACAGTTCCACGAGGCCCAGCACCACGGCGTTGTCGCGGTCGGGGGAGAGGAACGGCACGCCGAACAGGTAGTCGATGGCGCCGTCGATGTCGACAACCTCCGCGGGGAGGAGCGAGCCCGGCTCTCCGCTCGCGTCGGCGAAGACGGCCACCGCGGTGTCGAGGAGGAGGCGATCGCGGTTGCCGACGAAATGGCGCACGTGGCCGCGCGACATGCCGGCGGTGTCGGCGATGCGGTCGAGCGTCGCGCCGCGGATGCCGTACTCGGCGATCGTGGTCATCGTCGCGTCCACGATCTGCTCGCGACGCTCGACGGCGACGGACGGGCGTGCCATCGACGGTCTCCTCTCCCGCCGGGGTGCCGGCGGATGTGCCATTTCATCGCCAGTGTAACGACGCGATTAATTCTAGTCTAGTCGGACTTGACTAACTTGGGCGGGATGCATAACGTGTGGTCTCAACACCGGCGACGTCGCCGCGATCTGGAAGGAAAGACATGCCTGAGGTTGTGCGCATCCCCCCGATGCCGGAGAGCCCGCTCTCGTTCCCGGCGCGGGTTCGCGCGAACGACGGAGTGCTCCTCGCGACGGATGTCTACCTTCCCGGCGCACCCGACTCCGCCGATGAGACCCCCGGCGACACCGTCCTCATCCGCCTGCCGTACGACAAGTCGGGCGTGTACTGCTTCATCCCGTTGATCGCCGAGTACTTCACGCAGCACGGGTACCGCGTCGTCGCGCAGGACGTGCGCGGCAAGTTCCGCTCCGGCGGCGACGCGCTGCTGTTCGTCAACGAGGTCGACGACGGCCACGCGACGATCGAGTGGATCGTCCAGCAGCCGTGGTCCAACGGCCGTGTCGCGATGTGGGGGGACAGCTACTACGGCTACACGCAGTGGGCGGCCGCCGCCAGCGGGCATCCGGCTCTCAAGGCCATCTCGCCCCGCGTCACCGGCACCACGCTCGGGGAACCCGTCCGCCGCGACAGCAGCGACCGCACGCGCCGGGTGGAGTGGGGCGTGACCTACATGTACCCGCTCACCCAGTTCTTCGACAACGACATGGTGCTGTGGGAGCCGGACTGGTCTCGCCGCGATTTCGCCGCGCAGGCCGAGGAGTTCATCGCCCAGGTCGGCTACCGCGGTCTCTCGTACGACCAGTGGTACCCCCGCCCGGTCCACCTGCCCCGCTTCCCGGAGGGCGACCCGTTCGCCGGGCGCTCGGTGCCCGTGCTCCACACCATCGGCTGGTGGGACAACTGCGCGCCGCTCTCGTGGGCCGACGTCGAACGGCTCAAGGCCCGCCCGAACTGGGACGCCCACCACTACCTGCGCATCGAGCCGATGGACCACGAGGCGTTCGAGCTGCTCGACGCCGACGAGGATCGCGTGTGGGACCGCAGCGAAGCGCAGATCCGCGCACTGCTGCCGCGCACGCTCGACCCGACCCTCGCCTTCTTCGAGGTGTTCGTCCGCGGCAACGGCTCTCCCGCCGATGTGCCGCGCGTCGCCTGGAACCTCGGCGGGACGACGGAGATGCGCGAGAGCACGTCGTGGCCGCCCGCCGGCACCCGCACCGTCGAGCTCTTCGCGACCGCGGCGGGCGAGCTGTCGTCGGCTCGGCCGCACGACGAAGCGACCCTTCGGTGGGTGCACGATCCCGCCGACCTCGTTCCGTCGAGCGTCCCGGACGCCTTCTCGTACCTGCTGCACAAGCCCGACGAGGCCCCGATCGGCGACCGCGACGACGTGCTGCGTTTCGAGTCCGCTCCGGCGGCAGCCGACGTCGACCTGGCCGGACCGGTGAGGGCGCGGGCGAGGGTGACGTCGGACGGCCCGGTGATGGACCTGTTCGCGCGGATGCTGGATGTCGCGCCCGACGGGACCGCACTGCGCATCGCCCGCGGCCAGCTCCAGCTCCTGGATGCCGGCCGCCCCGAGACGCTCGACGTCGACCTCGGGCACATCGGCTACCGACTGCGCGCCGGGCACCGCCTGCGCGTGCACGTCAGCAGCAGCGACTACCCCGAGTTCCTGCCGCAGACCGGAACCGGCGCCGACCCCTGGACCTGGGGGGAGACGCGCGCCAACACCCAGTCCCTGGTCATCGGCGGGGGCGACGCCTTCTCGCTGACTCTCACCGTCCTCGAAGGAGACCTGTCGTGATGCTCGAGCCCACCCTGGAGTTCGTCTTCGAGATCCGCGCCCGGATCGACCCGCACTACGACATCGGCCGGGGGCCCGAGGAGAAGCTCTCGTTCACCCCGGTGTCCGGCGGCACCGTCGCCGGTCCGCGGCTCAACGGCGAAGTCCTCAGCGGCGGCGGCGACTGGGCCGTCGAGCGGTTCGGCACGGCGCAGCTCGAAGCGCGGTACCTGATCCGTGCCGACGACGGGGCCGTGATCGACATTCTGAACCGCGGCTACTTCCGCGCCACGAGCGCACAGCTCGCCCGGATGGAGAAGGGCGAGGACATCCCCGAAGACGAAGACGGGCTGTACTTCCGAACCGCTCCGGTCTTCCAGACGGATGCTCCCGCCCACCGCTGGCTCGCTGAGAACCAGTTCATCGGCATGGCACGGGACGACGACGGCCACGTCGCCATCCGGGTCTTCCTCCTGCAGTAACCCACCACCACCACCACCCGAAATCACCACCCGATCCGAACGGAACAACAGCATGAAGAGAATCGGAATCGCCGCAGCCGCTGTCGCCTGCGCATCGCTGCTCGTGCTCACCGCCTGCGCGCCCCGAGACGGGGGCGGCACCGACGATGGCGACGGCAACGGCGAGATCACCCTCGTGGATGCCCAGCCCGCGGGCACACAGCCCGTCGACGAGGTCACCTGGGCGATCGCCGAGGGCGAGCCGGCCACGCTGAACCCGGCCAGCTCGGCCAACCTGATCATCCCGAACCTGTGCGACAACCTGCTCTCGCTCCAGCCGGACTTCTCCATCGAGCCCGGCATCGCCGAGACGGCGGAGTTCGTCGATCCGACGACGTTCGTGATCACCCTGCGCGACGACGTCACGTTCTGGGACGGCAGCCCCGTGACCGCCGACGACGTGGTCTACAGCCTGCAGCAGAGCACGAACCCCGCCTCGCAGTGGTACGGCGCGTTCGCCCTCGTCGTGCCGGACCCCGCGGTCGGCATCGTCGCCACCGCGCCGAACGAGGTCACCGTGCGCTTCGTCGCCCCCGACTCCACCTTCCGCGACGCGCTCGCCGGGCAGGGCGGCGCGGTCATGCAGAAGGCGTTCGGCGAGGCCGTCGGCGATGCTCTCGGCACCTCCGACGGCGGCCTCATGTGCACCGGTCCGTACAAGCTCGAAGAGGGCGGCTGGACGCCCGGCAGCGATATCGTCACGACGGCGAACGAGGACTACTGGAATGGTGCGCCGCTCGTGAAGGAGCTCACCTACACGTTCGTATCGGACGGCTCGACACTCACCAGTGCGCTCACGGCAGGCGAGATCGACGGCGCCTTCAACGTTCCGCCGTCCTCTCGCGCGGCGTTCGAGGGCGATGGCGCCGGAACCCTGACGGTGGGGAACTCGACCGCGTCGTACAGCTTCGGCCCCGCATCCTCGACCAGTGCAGCCGCGAATCCGCAGATCCGCCAGGCGCTCAGCATGGCGATCGACCGGGAGAAGTATCTGGACACCGTCGTGAACGGGCTCGGCTACGTGCAGAAGACGTTGGTGCCGCCCTTCTCCTTCCAGTCGATGGATGCGGCATCGATCTACGAAGCCGGATACGAGGCGCTCGCGGAGCCGACTGTCGATATCGAGGGCGCGAAGAAGCTCGTCGAATCCAGCGGTGAGGACCTCAGCGTTCCGCTCGTCGTCGCGGTGCCCGCCGGGGCCACGCAGTTCCAGCAGACCGCGGCGATCATTCAGAGCGCCGGCAAGGAGATCGGCCTCGACATCCAGATCAACGAGATGCAGGCATCCGATTTCGGAGCGCTGTTCTACGACCCCAGCAAGCGTGAAGGCGTCGACTTCGTCGCGACGCAGGGCTACCTCGAAACCCCGGGCGTGCTCGGCTACCCATCGCTGTTCCTCCTTCCCGAGCAGCTCGGCGGCTTCTTCAACTGGAGCGGGTACGACAACCCCGAGGTCACGGCTCACATGGCGGCCGCGCGAAATGCGACAGATCCCACGACCGCAGCGGAGGAGTACGTCGCGGCACAGGAGATCTTCGCGCCGGACTACCTGCAGGTCACCCTCGCCGGCACCTACCAGCTCACCTACCTCAGCAAGGATCTGACCGGGGTCGTCACCTCGATCGCCGCGTACAGCAGCCCCTGGGCGCTGCACCTCGGCGGAAAGTGACAGGACCTGCCGGGGCCGCGCCCGTCACGCGGCGGCCGCGACCCCGGCAGGATGGCAAGACCGGGCGTGGAGAAAGGAGGACAGGGACGTGAACGCTCTCACCCGAACGCTGCTGGGACGCCTCGGCGGTCTGCTGCTGACGCTGGTCCTCGCGAGCATCGTCATCTATTCAGCGGTGCTGCTCACCGGGGATCCGATCGCCGCGCTCGCCGGCGGTGCGAAGCCGACCCCCGAGCTCATCGCCGAGATCCGCGCCGCCTACCACCTGGACGCTCCCGTGTGGGAGCGGTACTGGATGTGGCTGACCGGCGTCTTCCAGGGCGACTTCGGCCAGTCGTTCGTCTACAAGACGGACGTGATGTCGCTGGTTGCGCCGCGCTTCGGGATCACGCTGCAGCTCGTGCTGCTGACATTCACCCTGATCCTCATCTTCGGCGTCGGGTCCGGCATCCTCGCCGCGACCCGCGGAGCCCGCACCGACCGGACGGTCGCTGTGCTCACCTCGCTCGGAATGGCGCTGCCGACGTTCGTCGTCGCGATTCTGCTGATCTGGATCTTCGCGAAGACGCTCGGGTGGTTCCCGGTGTACGGCGCGGGCGAGGGGTTCTGGGACCGCCTGTGGCACCTCATTCTCCCGGCGGTATCCCTGGCGGTGCTCTTCATCGCGTACATCAGCCGCGTGACCCGCAGCGCCCTCGTCGCACAGCTGCACTCCGAGCACGTCGACACCGCACGGGTGCGCGGCATCCCGGCACGGCGCATCTTCGGCGTCCACGTGTTCCGCAACGCGTCACCCCAGCTCCTGGCCATCTCGGGAACGACCATCGCGGGCCTGTTCGCGGCATCGGCGATCGCCGAGGTGGCGTTCGGGCTCGGCGGGATCGGCTCGCTGCTCGTGCAGGCGGCTTCGCGCGCCGATCTTCCCGTCGTGCAGATCGTGTCGCTGCTGCTGGTCGTCATCTTCGTGGTGCTCAACGCCGTCGCCGATCTGATCAGCTTCGCGATCGATCCGACGAGCCTGTCCGAGGGGATTCAGGCATGAGCGTCGGCCAGATCGCGCAGGGCGCCGTGCCGGGCGTCGCACGCCGCGTCGCGAAGAAGGACTGGACGTTCGTGCTCGCGCTGGTCGTCTTCGGCATCGTCGTGGTGATCGCGCTGGTCGGCTCCTGGATCGCGCCGTACCCCGCCGACGAGCTCTATGTCGGTCCTGTCAACGGCGCGCCGAGCCTCGCCCACCTGTTCGGGACCGACGACGTCGGACGCGACATCCTCTCCCGCGTGCTCGTCGGCGCGCAGGCGAGCGTGTTCGCCCCGATCATGGTCGTCGTGCTGTCCACGCTGCTGGGACTCTCCCTCGCGGTGACGGCGGCATGGTTCGGCGGCTGGGTCTCGGGAACCCTCGCCCGGGTGATCGACGTGATCTTCGCCATTCCCGGGCTCGTGCTGGCAGTGCTGGCGGTCGCGATGTTCGGGAAAGGGCTCATCGCGCCGATCGTGGCGCTGTCCATCGCGTACATCCCCGTGGTCGCACGACTCACCCAGACCGCCGCGTCGCGCGAACTCGGGAAGCCGTACTTCGCGGCGCTCCGGGTTCAGGGCGTGTCGAGCGCCGCGATGCTGCTGCGCCACCTCCTTCCCGCGCTCATCCCGCTCGTCGCGGCGCAGATGGCCGTCGGGTTCGGCTACGCGATGCTCGACCTCGCCGCGATCTCGTTCCTGGGCCTCGGGCAGCAGCCACCCGCTCCTGACTGGGGCTCGATGATCGCCGCCGGTCAGGCCAGCATCCTCGCCGGGGCGCCCGAGCAGTCCCTGTTCCCGTCGATCTTCGTCGTGGCCACGGTGCTCGCCGTCGGGGTCATCGGCGCGAGGGTCACCATCTGGGTCGAGGAGCGTGAGCGATGACGGATGCCGTGCTCGAGATCCAGGATCTCGATATCTTCGCTCCCGGGCCGAGGCAGCTCGTGTTCGGCAGCAGTCTGTCGGTCGGCCGCGGCGAGGCCGTGGGCCTCGTCGGCGAGTCAGGTTCCGGGAAGACTCTGACGGTGCGCGCCGTCGCGGGTCTGCTTCCGGACGGCTTCACCACCGCCGGCACGATCAGGATCGACGGCGAGGACATCGGCTCGATGAGCACCCGCGCGCTGCGGGACGTGCGCGCCCGGCGGATCGGCATGATCTTCCAGACGCCGCGCGCACACCTCAATCCCCTGCGGACGATCGGCGACTTCCTGACGGAGGCGCTCGTCCACGTCGCGGGAGTGAAGGCGTCGACCGCCGATCGACGGGCCCGCGAGCTCCTCGACGAGGTGGGGATCACCGATCCTGCGCGGCGGATGCGGCAGTTCCCCGCCGAGCTGTCGGGCGGGCTGCTGCAGCGCATGATGATCGCGGCGACCCTCGCGATGGATCCCGACATCCTCCTCGCCGACGAGATCACGACCGCCCTCGATGTGACGACGCAGGAAGAGGTGATGGCGGTCATCGCGGATCTGCGCGCCCACCGCGACCTGTCGCTCCTGTTCATCACCCACGATCTGGCTCTGGCCGGCGCCGTCTGCGACCGGGTCAACGTCATGCAGCACGGTCGGATCGTGGAGACCCTGCAGGCGGCGACCATGCGCCGCGACGCGAAGGACCCGTACACGAAGCTCCTCATGTCCGCCGCCCTCGACGAGGACACGCCCATCGGGGCGGATGCCGCGGACGAGGCGCCGATCCTCTCGATCGCGGACCTGCGCAAGTCCTATCAGGTGCGCGGCGACCGCGGCCGCGAGACGCTGGTCGCGGTGGACGCGGTGTCGATGCAGCTCGCCGCCGGCGGATCCCTCGGGATCGTCGGCGAGTCCGGCTCGGGCAAGTCGACGACGGCGCGCGTGCTCCTCGGGCTCGAGCGCGCCGACAGCGGCACGATCACGGTCGGCGGCGAGGACTGGAGCGTCCCCGCTCGCAGCGGGCGGGATCGCCGCCATCGGGCGAAGATCGCGCAGATGGTCTTCCAGGATCCGTACCAGTCGCTCGATCGTCGGCAGACGGTGCGGCAGTGCCTCACCGAGGCGGTGCGCGTCCATCGTCGAGGTGCCGCCAAGGAGGACGTGGACGCGCGCATCCGCGAGCTGGTGGCGCAGGTGCGTCTCGATGAGGCGCTGCTCGACGTGCGGCCGCGTGCGCTGTCGGGCGGCCAGCGTCAGCGCGTCGCGATCGCCCGTGCGCTCGCAGCGGACCCGGTGCTGCTCGTGCTCGATGAAGCGGTCTCCGCGCTCGATGTCACGACCCAGGTCGAGATCCTCACGCTGCTCGACGGGATCCGCCGGGAGACGGGAGTCGCCCTGCTCATGATCACGCACGACCTGACGGTGATCCGTCGCCTGTGCGACCACGTCGTCGTAATGCGCGCGGGCCGGATCGAGGAGTTCGGCACGGCCGCGAAGATCCTCGACGATCCGCAGGCCGAGTACACCCGTCTGCTGCTGGAGTCCATCCCTCGGGAAGGATGGACGCCGAAGCGCCGCCGGCTCGGGCGGACGCAGTCCCTCCCGACCGTGACGCGCAGCAGCGCCGTCGTCCCCGAGTGAAACGAGTGCCATGCCTGACGAACTGATGACCCCCGGCTTCGAGTACTGCTTCGAGCTGCGCTGCGCCGTCGACGACGAGGTGCCGCTCGGCGGCGCCACACCCGGTGAGGGTCTCCACTTCGCCCGGGTCTCAGGCGGCGACTTCGACGGTCCGCGGCTGCGGGGACGCATCCTCGACAGCGGCGGCGACTGGTGGCACGGCCGGGGTCTCACCGTGACGCTCGACGCACGCTACGTCATCGAGGCCGAGGTGACCGGCGGATTCGCCGGCATCGAGGTCGTGAACCGCGGCATCTGGCGCACGGATGCCGACACCTTCGAGCGCATGCTCGCGGGAGAAGACGTCGGCGAGGAGGAGCTCTACTACCGCACCGCCTTCGTCTTCCGCACCGAGCATCCCGAGCTGCAGTGGCTCACCGAGTCCCAGTTCGTCGGGTACGCCCGGCCCGAACCGGGACACGTCGTCATCCGGGTCTTCCGGCTCGTCTGACCGCCCCGCCATCGCCGCCGATCCCCCCACCGCCGAAGGAGACCAATGATCGCCGAGACCATCATCGTGAACGGGCGCGTCTTCGACGGGAAGACGCTCACGTCGAGCACCGCGGTGGCGGTCGGCTCCGGCCGGATCGTCCGCGTCGGATCGGATGCGGCCGTCCGGGAGACCGCGGATGCCTCGACCCGCGTGGTCGATGCCCGCGGCGGGCTCATCCACCCCGGATTCGTCGACGCGCACGCGCACGCCGTGTTCGCGGGTGTCGAGCGGCTGAGCATCGACCTCACGTCCGCGACGACCGTGCAGGAGACCCTCGACCTCATCCGCCAGGGTGCGCAGCGCAGCGACGCCGAATGGCTGACCGGCGGCGGGTGGAGCCACGAGCTGTTCGCGCTCCCCACCCGGCAGCAGCTCGATGAGATCGTCCCTGATCGCCCGGTCGCGCTCAGCGATGCGGGGCACCACACGCTGTGGGTGAACTCGCGCGCGCTCGAGCTCGCCGGGGTCGACCGCACCACACCGCAGCCGCACAACGGCCACATCCACCTCGACGAGGACGGCGATCCGAGCGGCTACCTCAACGAGACGGCGGCGGAGCTCGTGGGTCGCGTCATCCCGCCCGAGTCGGAGGATGCGATGTACGCGGGACTCCTCAACGCGCAGGAGCACCTCTGGACCCTCGGCATCACCGGCTGGCACGAGGCGATCCTCGGCGAGTACAACGGCAAGGCCGACTGCACGCCGGCGTTCCTCCGGGCCATCGCCGACGGCACGCTCAAGGACCAGACCTCCGGCGCGCTGTGGGTGGCGCCCGGCCTGCAGCGCGAGGACGTGCCGGCGCTCGTCGCACGCTTCGTCGAGCTGCGCGAGCGCAACGCCGCCGCGGGATTCGACACCGGCACCGCCAAGGCGATGATCGACGGCGTGCCGCACGGCGAGACCGCCGCTCTGCTCCAGCCCTACTCCAACCACTCCCACGACGGCTTCACCGGCGAGCTGCACTTCGACGAGGACACCGTCCGTGACCTCGTGCTCCAGCTCGACGCCGCGGGGTTCGCGCTGCACTTGCACATCATGGGCGATCGCGGCATCCGTGTGGCCCTCGACGCGATCGAAGCGGCGCGTGCCGTCAACGGCGCGCGGCGGCGCCACCACATCGCGCACCTGTCGATGGTGCAGCCCGACGACGCGCGGCGTTTCGGGCCGCTCGGGATCACCGCGAACATCCAGGGCCTGTGGGCCGCGCCCGACCCCTTCGTCGTCCAGCTGATCGGTGAGGAGCGGATGCTGCAGGGCTACCCCTTCCGCACGATGGCCGACGGCGGCGCCGACCTGGCGATGGGCTCGGACTGGCCGGTGTCGCCGGCCGACCCGTGGCTCGCCATCCATGTGACCGTGAATCGCTGGGCGCCGCTGCCCCCGGGGATCGAGGCGCCGCCGCTGCCCGCCGGCGCGACGCCGCCTACCCTCGACGCCGAGCACCAGTCGCTCACGCTGACCCAGGCGCTGAGCGCGTACACGAACGGATCGACCGAGCTGGTGCTCGGCCGCCCCGGCCGCATCCGCGTCGGCGAGCGCGCCGACATCGCGGTCGCCACCGCCGACCCGTTCCGTCTTCCCGCCGAGGCGATCGTGTCGCTGCAGACAGCGGTGACGCTGGTCGCCGGCGAGGTCGTCTTCGCGCGCTGAGGGCGGCGGGTCTCAGTCCGCCGCGTACCGCTCGCGCAGCTCGTGCTTGCGCACCTTGCCCGACGCGGTGCGGGGAAGGTCGCCCACGACGATCACGCGCTTGGGGATCTTGTAGCGGGCGATCCGCTCGGCCAGCGCGGCGCGCACGGTGTCGGTGTCGACGCGGACGCCGTCGCGCACGGTCACGACGGCGATGGGCACCTCACCCCATCGCTCGTCGGGGACGCCGATGACCGCGACGCCCGTCACGCCGTCGAGTCCGGCGAGGACGTTCTCGACCTCCGCCGGATAGATGTTCTCTCCGCCCGAGATGATCATGTCCTTGAGCCGGTCCGCGATGTAGAGGTACCCGTCGTCGTCGAGGCGGCCCAGGTCGCCGGAGCGGAACCACCCGTCGGGAGTGAAGGCGGCTGCCGTCGCCTCGGGCAGTCCGTGGTAGCCGGCGAACACGTTCGGACCCGAGATCTGCACTTCGCCGATCTCGCCCGCGGGGAGGATCGATCCGTCCTCGGCAGCGATGCGCACGTCGGTGAAGAAGTGGGGCAGCCCCACGCTTCCACTCTTCTCGCGGGTCATCGCCGGAGACAGCGACGTCGCCCCGGGAGAGGTCTCGGTCATCCCGTAGCCCTGCGTGAACGCCAGGCCGCGCGCCTCGAACGCCTCGATGATGCGCGAGGGCACAGCCGAGCCGCCGCAGGTCAGCTTGTGCAGGCTCGACAGGTCGGTGGTTGCCCACGAGGGGTGGTCCGCGATGAGCTGGTAGGTGGTCGGCACGCCCGACATCATCGTCACCGCGTGCCGTTCGATGAGATCGAGAGCGCGCCCGGCCTCGAAGCCCTTCTCCAGCACGAGGGTCGCGCCGGTCAGAACGGCCGGGAGGGCCCCCATGCCGAGGGAGGCGACGTGGAAGAGCGGAGAGATCATGAGCGCGACGTCGCTCGAGACGACGTCATAGTCCACGATGCAGTTGAGCGCGACGGCGGTGAGGTTCCCGTGCGTGAGGACGGCGCCCTTCGCGCGGCCCGTCGTCCCCGACGTGTAGACGATGGCGGCAGGATGCTCGGGGGGAGTCTCCGCCGCTGCCGGGACCTCGCGCACGGTGGCGAGAAGTCGGCCCAGCCCGGGCGCGCCGTTGCGGCCCGTCACGCCCGTCTCGATCGCCTGCAGCTCGAGTGTCTCGAGAACGGGGCTCAGTCGGTCGGCGAACTCGGGGTCGTGCAGCAGCACGCGGGCGCCCGAGTCGGAGAGCACGTGGCGCACCTCCGGGGCGGCGAGTCTGGTGTTCACCGGGACGAACACGGCGCCCAGTCGCGCCGCGCCGAAGAGCGTGGCCAGGAACTCGGGGCTGTTCTCGCCGAGGTAGGCGACGGGGTCGCCGTCGGTGACGCCGTGCTCGGCCAGGATCGCGGAGATCTGCTCTGCGGTGTGCGCGAACCGGGCGTACGACATTCGCTGGCCTTCGCCGTAGATCAGCGCGGTCTTATCGGGGTTCCTGAGACGGCGGCGGGGGAGCCAGGAGCCGAGTCCGTGTATCTGCATGGTTCTCTTCATCGAGGATGCGGGGCGCGATGTCCCGAAGCGAGGATAGGGGAGGGCCGGCGGTCCGCCGGCCCGGGATCAGGCGTAGAAGCGGTACAGTCCGCGCGCGACGAGGGCGGGCTTGGAGCCGCCTTCGACCTCGATGGTCTGGTCCACCGCGAGCTGGTACCCGCCGGCGACTTCCGTGACCTCGGCCACGACGGCGTTCATCCGCACGCGCGCGCCCACCTTCACCGGCGACACGAAGCGCACCTTGTCGAGGCCGTAGTTGACCTTCGTGGTCACGTCGGTGACGTCGAGCAGCTCGGTCCAGAACTTCACCGCGAGCGAGAGCGAGAGAAACCCATGGGCGATGGCGCCGCCGAACGGGCCGTCCTTCGCGCGCTCCGGGTCGGTGTGGATCCACTGGTGGTCGTCGGTCGCATCGGCGAAGAGGTCCACGCGGTCCTGCGTGATCTCCAGCCACTCGGACCAGCCGAGGTCGGTCCCGGTGAGGCCGGCGACCGCGTCGTAGGCGATGGTCGTGGTCATTGGTGCTCCGTTCGGTCAGGACGCCAGGCCGAGCAGGCGCACGGCGTTGTTCTTGAGGATTCCCGGCATGACGTCCGGCTTGAGGGCGGTCTGTGCCACGTCGGCGCGCCACCGGTCGGGGGTGAGCAGCGGGAAGTCGCTGCCGAACAGCATCCGGTTCTTCAGGTACGAGTTCGCCGCGCGCACGAGCGCGTCCGGGAAGTACTTCGGGCTCCACCCCGACAGATCGATCCAGGTGTTGTGCTTGTGGGTCGCGACCGACAGCGCCTCGTCCTGCCACGGCACCGACGGGTGGGCCATGATGATCTGCAGCTCGGGGAAGTCGGCGGCGACGGGGTCCAGCAGGATCGGGTTCGAGAGGCCGAGGCGCAGGCCGCGGCCGCCGGGGAGTCCGGCGCCGATGCCGGTCTGGCCGGTGTGGAAGAGCGCCGGGATGCCGGCATCCTGCAGCACCGCGTACAGCGGATAGTGGGCGGTGTCACTCGGGTCGAAGCCCTGGACGGTGGGGTGGAACTTGAAGCCGCGCACCCCGGAATCGTCGATGAGGCGACGCGCGCGGTCGACGGCGTCGCCGCGGCGCGGGTCGACGGATCCGAACGGGATCAGCACATCGTTGTTGCGCGCGGCGCCCTGCGCGATCTCCTCGCTGGAGACAGGCGCGTGGCCGAGCTGGGTCTCCGCATCGACCGTGAACACGACGGCGGCCATGCCGCGCTCGCGGTAGTGGTCCGCGACCGCGTCGAGGTCGGGGCGGGGGCTGTCGGCGGAGAAGTACTTCGACGCGGCCTCGACGAGGTCGGCGGGCAGCGAGTGGTGCCCGTGGTCGTCCACCTCGATGTGGACGTGGACGTCGATCGCGGTGAGCGCGTCGACGTCGATCGCCGGTTCGTAGCGGGTCATGTCAGGCCTTGGTGCGGTCCAGCTCCGCCGGAAGCGGCGGGAACTTCTCGCCCACGGACTGCTGGCGGCCGTCGAAGATCTCGGCGCCCTCCTCGTCGAGCGCCTCGGCGGACCAGCCGCCGTCGCGGTAGGTCGTGAAGACGGCCTCGGGGTGCGACCACAGCTGCAGGCGGTCGCCGCCGATGCCGATCGCCTGGCCGGTGATTCCGGCGGCGGCATCCGATGCGAGGTAGGCGATGAGCCCGGCGACGTCGTCCGACGTGCCGAAGCCGAGGTCATGGCGGAAGAAGGGGGGCATGGGCTCACCGGCGGCGTCGGCCTCGACGGCGGCGGCGAAGTAGGGGACGGTCGCGGTCATCGCGGTGGCGGCGACGGGGATCACGGCGTTCGCGGTGATGCCGGCGCGCTTGAGCTCGAGCGCCCACGTGCGGACCATCCCGACGATGCCGGCCTTGGCGGCGGCGTAGTTGGTCTGGCCGAAGTTGCCGCGCTGACCCGTGGGGGAGCCGATGCAGATGATGCGGCCGGCGACCTCGTTCTCGCGCATCCAGGTCGCCGCTTCGCGCACGCACGTGAAGGTGCCGCGGAGGTGCACGCCGATGACCGTGTCGAAGTCGTCGTCGCTCATCTTCCACAGCACGGTGTCGCGCAGCACGCCGGCGTTGGTCACGAGGATGTCGAGGCGGCCGAACGTCTCGACCGCAGCTGCGACGAGCTTCTGCGCGGTCTCGGTCGGACCGACCGGGGCGACCACGGCGACCGCCCGGCCGCCGAGTGCCTCGATGGACGCGACGGCTTCGGCCGCGGTGGCCTCGTCGACGTCGTTGATGACGACGGATGCTCCCTGCCGCGCCAGTTCCTGCGCGTAGGCCAGGCCCAGCCCGCGGCCGGATCCGGTGACGATGGCGACTTTGTCCTGCAGTGACATGGCGGTCCTCTCGGGTGTCGAACCATTCGAGCACACAATGATTGAGAAAGTCAATGATTGCAGGACTCATCCTTGCTAGCATCGACGCATGACGAGCGCGGGCACGGACGAGCCAGATTCGACGACCCGGCTGGACGACGACCTGAGCTTCCTGATCGCACGCGCCAACGCGCTCTCGATCGCCGCCGGCAACGCCGCGCTCGCCGAGTTCGGGCTGCGGGTGCGTTCCTACTCCGTGCTGTCGATGGCGGCCGAGACCGCCGGACCCTCGCAGCGCGAGATCTCGGACCACCTCCGACTGGACCCGAGCCAGGTCGTCGCGCTGGTCGATGACCTCCAGGGGCGCGAACTCGTCGAGCGGCGCCCCGACTCGCGCGACCGTCGCGCGAACGTCGTCGTGGCCACCCCGGCCGGTCGCGCTCTCCTCGCCGAGGCGCGTGCTGCCGTGCTGGGCGCCGAGCGCGCGCTCCACTCGCAGCTGGCCGACGACGATCGCGCGGTGTTGGCGGAGCTGCTGCGCAAGGTCGCGTTCGCGGGCTGAGCGGCGGGTGGCGGCGCCCGCCTCACGTCGTCAGGATCGTGACGACCGCGTCCCCGGCGGTCGCGGGGACGACGCGCGAGACGCAGCAGCACATCTTCTCGCTCGCGTTGCGCTGGCGCTCGCTGTAGAACACGTCGCGGTGGTCGATCTCGCCAACGAGGCCGAGGACGCGCACCTCGCAGAGCCCGCACTCGCCCTTGCGGCAGTCGTAGAGCATGTCCGCTCCGGCGGCCTCCAGGGCTTCGAGCATCGACTGGGTCGACGAGACACGCGTCTCGAGCCCAATCGCCGGGATGCGCACCGTGAACTCCTGCGCATCGAACCATCCGCTGTTGCCGAACGTCTCCATGCGCAGCGACGCGATCGGCAGCCCCCGATCGAGCCACGCACGCCGAATGGCGTCCATGAGCCGGATGGGCCCGCACACGTAGACCTCGGTGCCCGGTGCGAGCTCCTCGACCAGCGCCGGCACCGTGATCGACGTGCCCTCGTCGCGCACGTGAACCGAAAGCCGGTCGCCGTGACGCTCCTCGAGCTGATTCAGATACGCCATCAGCGGGCGGCTGCGGCCGGCATAGACGACGCGGTAGTCGGCACCCGCGTCGCGGAGCCGCTCGGCCATGCCGATCATCGCGGTGATGCCGACCCCACCGGCGACCAGCACATAGCGCGGCGCGCCGAGCCGCAGCGGGAAGTCGTTGAGCGGCCGGGTCAGCTCGACGCGATCGCCCGGTGCCAGCGCGTTCATGACCGCCGCGCCGCCACGGCTGACCGGCGACGAGAAGACGCTGAGTGCGATGCGGATGCCGTCGGGCGATGCATCCACGACCGAGTACGACCGTCGCTCGATCTCGCCGGCGATCGGCATCCGCACGACGACGTGAGCGCCGGCATCCACGCGCACCGGATCGTCGACGTCGATCTCGATCCGCCGGATCTCGGGGGTGAGCGAGTGTGTGGCCGCGACCGTGCCGCCCTGCCAGACCTCCGAGTGCGATGCCGCCACGTCAGGCCACCGACTGCCGGATGATCGTGGCGCCCGGCTTCTTCGCGGCGTGCTGAACCCGGGCTCGACCCTCGGCAGCCAGCATCCGCTCCAGGATCCGGCGCACCCACATGCCGCCGGCGTCGATGTTCAGGCTGTAGAACTCGTAGTCGGGGTTCGCGTCGATGGCCGCCTGCTGGGCGGCGAGCATGGCCTCGTCCTCGCCGAAGACCCCGTGGACGCCATCGCGGAGCTGCGTCGTGATGAGCTGGCTGTCGAGCCGGTAGTTGCGCTGGAACGACCAGAAGTAGTGGCTGGTGCGTTCGGTCTCGGGCGTGATCGTGTTCATCACGTAGCCGTTGACGCCCTGCGAGCGGTCCCCCTCAGGGGCCCCGGTGCCGGCCTTCGCCACTCCCACGTCGATGCGGATCGTGGACGGCGCCTCGAAGTGGATGATCTGCCAGCGGTCGACGCGGCCCTCGAAGCCGGGGAACTTGTCGCGCATGTTCTTGCGCCAGAACGGCGGCGGGTCGATGTCGCGCATCCAGCGCTCCACCGTGACGGTCGTGTCGGTGTGGCTCGTGACGAACTCGGACTCGCTGAGCTCCTTCTGGCCGATGCTGCTCGAGTGCACGAACTCCTCGTGCGTGAGGTCCATGAGGTTGTCGAGGATCAGCTGGTAGTTGCACGGGGCGTGGATGGTGAGCCCGTCGCCGGTCCACTCCGGATCCGTCATCTGGTGCATGTCGGGGATCGTGTCGGCATCGGCCAGCGCGGGGTCGCCCACCCACACCCACACGTACCGGTAGCGGTCGACGACCGGGAACGAGGGAACCAGCGCGCTCGGGTTGATCGTCTCCTGCGCCGGCATCGACGTGCAGCGTCCGGCTGCGTCGTACGTGATGCCGTGATACGGGCAGCGGATGTCCTCCGGTCCGATCAGGGTGCCCAGCGACAGCGGCGCGAGACGGTGCCAGCAGGCGTCGGCGAGAGCGACGGGACGCCCGTCCTCGGCGCGGTACAGGGCCAGCGGCCGGCCGGCGACAGTGCGGGCGAGGATCTGCTTGCGCCCGACCTCGTGGTCCCACGCGGCGACGTACCAGGCGTTGCGGGGGTGGTCGAGCAGCTTCGCCGCCATCGTCTCCTGCATCGGAACCTCCTCGTCCGAATATCTATCGAGATAGATATTCCTTCGAAGCTAGTGTGGATGTCAACCCATCCGGGTCCGAGGGAGACACATGAGCCTGCGATACGCGCTCCTCGCGCTGCTGACCGCGCAGCCGATGACCGGATACGACCTGGCGAAGGCGTTCCACGTCTCGGTCGGCCACGTGTGGCACGCGCCGGACTCGCAGATCTACCCCGAGCTCAAGCGCATGGTCGCCGACGGGGTGATCGAGGATCGGGCCGTGCCGTGGGGGGCGACCTCGACCAAGACTCAGTACTCGATCACCGAGCAAGGGATCGACGCCTTCGGGCAGTGGATGGAGCAGCCCGTCGAGTACCCGCACGAACGGGATCCTGCTCATCTGCGAGCCGCCTACTTCGAGTGGGCGGATCCGGATGCCGCGCGCCGGCGTCTGCGGGAGCACATCGAGCACTACGCCCAGCGCCGGGCTCAGTGGCAGGCGCAGCTCGACGGAATCCGGGCGCGGCAGCATCCGATCCTCGCCCGTCGGCTGGAGTCCGACACGCGTCACTCGCCCGACGCGATCGTCGCCTTCAAGGTCTTCACCTACGAGGGCTTCATCGACCGCGCCGATCTCGAGATCGCGTGGGCAGAGCGTGGACTCGCGCTGCTGGACGATCTCGGCGAGGCGGGCGAGGCGGGCGAGGCGGACGGGGCGGGCAGGGTGGGCAGGGTGGGCAGGGTGGGCAGGGAGATCACGAGGAGCGAGTCGCGGTGACCTCGGCGCCGCCGTGCGTGAGCGTGCCGATTTCTTCATCCTCGTGGATCGCCTGCGATTACCGGCGGAAGCCTCGGGTGATCGCGGCGAGGTAGATCGCGCCGATCAGCAGCCGGCCCAGGCCCAGCAGCTTCGCGGTGGGATCGATGCCGATCCACAGCACGATGTTGATCGCGATGCCCGCGAGAGGGAGCACGAGGAAGCGCAGCACGTCCCAGCCGCTGCGCGGCGCTGCGAGCGCCAGCACTGCGAGACCGTTCACGCCCGGAGGGTTGATTTCGCGGAGCCGCTGCCGGGTCGCTGCGAGTCGGTCGATTCCTCCACAGGATGGGTGAGAGCGGGCTTTCCGCAGGTCTGGTTTGGTTCGTTGATCTGGGGGTTTTCCGCGCCAGGAATGTCGGTGGGTGGTGGCAGGCTTCGGGTATGGAAGCCCTCGTCGACACTCTTCGTGAGGTGGAGCGTGTGCTCGGCGGCGCCGTGGCGGGGGTGTTCGCGGAGGGCGAGTTGCGGCTGTCGGGTGACGAGGAGCTGTTGGCGGTGGCGGCGCGGGTTTCGGCGGTGTCGCGTCTGGCTGATGCGCTGCTGGTCGCGGTGGTGGCGGGCGGATGCTGCCCCGCACGCGGAGCGGATCACCACCGTGCACGGGTGCCGGTCGGTGAAGGAGCTGGTGCAGCGGGTGACACGGCAGTCGTCCCGGTCGGTGGGGGAGGTGCTGCGCGGTGCGCGGGCCGTTTCCAGGCCGGTGGCACCGATGTCGGGTGAGGTGCTGCCGGCGGCGTATCCCGCGATGCGCGAAGCGTTGGCCTCGGGCGCGGTCGGCATCGACGGGCTGGTCGCGGTGGTCGGCGCGTTGGAGGGGGCGGGGTGCGCACCCGAGGCGCGGCTGGCAGCCGACGCGGAGCTGGCCGCTGCCGCGCAGGGGGCGGGGTGCGATGGCGGGCCGGCGCCGTGCGCGGACGTGTTGCGGGTGCAGGCGCAGGTGTGGGCGATGTTCCTCGATCAAGACGGCACCGAGCCACGTGAGGCACGTGCGCTCCGCAAACGAGGACTCACCCTCGGGGTATGCCGGGACGGGCTGGTGCCGGTGCGCGGTCAGCTGCTGCCCGAAGTCGCCGGGCAGCTGAACACCCTGTTCCACGCGATCCTCAACCCCAAGGGCGATGGCCCAGTGGCGCCGGCGGGCCCGCACTTCGTCGAGACGGTGGCCGCTGATCCGCACGCGCCGGTCGATGAGCAGGCYGATCCGCGCACCCGCACGCAGCGGCAGCACGACGCCTTCGCGACAGTCCTGACGGTCGCCGCGCGCTCGGGCGAAGTTCCCACGATCGGCGGTACCG